>NZ_QMBP01000010.1 GCF_003289945.1 Mesorhizobium hawassense | reverse complement strand
GCAGGCACCCGACGCGTCGAAAGCTTGCCCAAACGCCGGTCCCTTAAGCCATCCTCCCCAGCCTCTTCGTAGCGGTCGCGATAACGCCGAAATTGCCGTTCCGACATGCCCAGTAGCTCACCAGCCTCCAGCATCGAAAGATCGCCGCCATTCCAGCGGCTTAAAACGTCCCGAAACTTCTGCATTCTCCGGTCCTGTAGCCATGCTGTCCGTCCCATCCCCAGCCTCCATTCGCTGGCGATAAAACCGGACAACTCGTGTGCTACCTAACCCGGACAACTCATGTGCTTACGACACTTCTGGCGCGCCCGCTTGCGCCCTTGCCCGCCTTCCGCTATAGAGCCGCCACCCGCGTAGACACCCTTGGAGGCAACGCGGAGGAAGGCCGGCCAGGCCTCGCATGATCCCCAGACGCATTTGGATCGCCAAACGCATCGGACAGATCGTGCAGGGTCGCGACGGCTTTCGACGTTTACGGCTCGCCTCGTGCTTGCCGCAAGCGCTCCATAACACGCGAAAGGAAATGCCATGAGCCACGATACTTACGAGCTCAAGGCCGAAGCGCGCGAACAGGTCGGTAAGGGGTCCGCCCGTGCAGTTCGCCGCGACGGTAAAGTGCCTGCAGTTATCTACGGCGACAAGCAGCCTCCCCTGGCGATTGCGCTGAACTACAAGGAACTCTTCTACAAGATCCATGGCGGCGGGTTCCTGACCACGATCGCCACGATCGATGTCGACGGCAAGAAGATCCAGGTCCTGCCGAAGGATTTCCAGCTCGACCCGGTCAAGGATTTCCCTGTCCATGTCGACTTCCTGCGCATCGGCAAGGACACCGAGGTCAATGTCGACGTGCCTGTCCACTTCATCAATGAGGACAAGTCGCCCGGCATCAAGCGCGGCGGTGTGCTCAACATCGTTCGCCACGAAGTCGAGTTCCACTGCCCGGCCAACGCGATCCCGGAATTCATCACCGTCGATCTCACCGGCACCGACATCGGCGACTCGATCCACATCTCGGCGGTCAAGCTGCCGGCCGGCGTCAAGCCGGTCATCTCCGATCGCGACTTCACCATCGCGACCATTGCCGGCTCGTCGGCGATGAAGCCGGAGACGGAAGCCACCACCGAGGCGGCGGCGACCGAGACGGCGGCCCCGGCGGCCGAAGAGAAGTAATTCTCCCCCCCGGAGGCGGCGATGCTTGTCTTTGCAGGCCTCGGCAATCCGGGCGCGAAATACGAAAACAACCGGCACAATGTCGGCTTCATGGCGGCGGACGCGATTGCCCGCCGCCATTCCTTTTCGCCCTGGTCGCGGAAATTCCAGGGCCTGATTTCCGAAGGCACGCTCGGCGGCGAGAAGATCCTGCTGATCAAGCCGCAGACCTTCATGAATCTCTCCGGACAGTCGGTCGGCGAAGCGTTGCGCTTCTACAAGCTTGAGCCTGCCGCGCTCACCGTTTTCTATGACGAGATCGACCTTGCCGCGGGCAAGCTCAGGGTCAAAATGGGCGGCGGCTCCGGCGGCCATAACGGTATTCGCTCGCTCGACCAGCATGTCGGCAACGCCTATCGCCGGGTGCGCATCGGCGTCGGCCATCCCGGCGTCAAGGAAATGGTGCACGGCCATGTGCTCGGCGATTTCGCCAAGGCGGATCGTGAGTGGCTCGACGTGTTGCTCGATGCGATCGCCGACGACGCTGGCTTGCTGGCAAAGGGCGACGACAACTCCTTCATGAACCGCGTCACGCTTGCGCTGCGCGAAAAACTCGTGCCGACCGGCGACGACGACCGCCCGCCGCCCAAGGCGCCGAAACAGCAGAGCCATATCCGCCAGGCGCGCCCGCAGCAGGCGCCGGCCAAGCTGCCCGAAAGCGGCCCGATGGCCGCGATGCTGAAAAAACTGTTCGGCAAGGAGTGAGCGTCGAACGAACCTCGCGCAGGGCTTGACGTTCCTCACCCCTATCGCCCATAGCCCTCACCAAATCTCAAATTCCCGATAGGACCGTACGAACATGGGTTTCAAATGTGGCATCGTTGGCTTGCCCAACGTCGGCAAGTCGACGCTGTTCAACGCGCTGACCAGGACGGCCGCCGCGCAGGCCGCCAACTATCCTTTCTGCACCATCGAGCCGAACACCGGCGAAGTGGCGGTGCCGGATCCGCGGCTGCAGAAGATCGCCGCAATCGGCAAGTCGAAGGAGATCATCCCGACCCGCATCTCCTTCGTCGACATTGCCGGCCTGGTGCGCGGCGCCTCCAAGGGCGAAGGCCTCGGCAACCAGTTCCTCGCCAACATCCGCGAGGTCGATGCCATCGTGCATGTGCTGCGTTGTTTCGAGGATGACGACATCACCCATGTCGAGGGTCGCATCGACCCGGTAGCAGACGCCGAAACGGTCGAGACCGAGCTCATGCTTGCCGACCTCGAAAGCCTCGAGCGCCGCATCGCTCAGTTCCGCAAGCGTGCTTCCGGCAAGGACAAGGAAGCCATGGCCGTCCTGCCGATGATGGAGGCCTCGCTCGAGCTGCTGCAGGCGGGCAAGCCGACCCGCTTCCTGCTCAACGGCATCGCGCAGGAGGATCTGCGCATCCTGCAGGGCCTGAACCTGCTCACCTCGCATCCCGTGCTCTATGTCTGCAATGTCGCCGAGGCGGATGCCGCGACCGGCAACGAGCACACCAAGGCGGTGGAGAAGATGGCCGCCGCGCAGGGCGCCGGCACCGTGGTGATCTCGGCGGCGATCGAAGCGGAAGTCGCCCAGCTGTCCGATGAGGAGGAAATGGAATTCCTGGCCTCGATCGGCCTCGACGAGCCGGGCCTCAACAAGGTGATCCGCGCCGGCTACGAGCTGTTGCATCTGATCACCTATTTCACCGTCGGCCCGAAGGAGACGCGCGCCTGGACGATCCACAAAGGCGACAAGGCACCGCAGGCGGCCGGGGTCATTCACACCGACTTCGAACGTGGCTTCATCCGCGCCCAGACCATCGCCTACAATGACTTCGTCACTTTGGGCGGCGAAGTGGCGGCCAAGGAAGCCGGCAAGGCGCGCGACGAAGGCAAGGAATATGTCGTCCAGGACGGCGACATCATGCTGTTCAAGTTCAACACGTGACAGCCTGAGCCGACCTGTCCGGCGACCCGCATTGGATGACGTTGCCGGCATCGAGGGCCTGCCTTGACCTTGTCATGCGGCGGGTCTAATCGGCGGCTGCTCGCGGCGGTCAATCGGCAGCGCCGCCCAGGCACTCCAAAGTCGCGTGCTCCGACCCGGAGCGCACCCAGCAAGGGAGACCCGGCGATGATAAAGACCTTCGTCGTGGACAATGATCGGCTGCGCCTCACCGAGGACCTCGCGGCGGACGGCGACAGGGTCGTCTGGGCCGATCTTTTCAACCCGACCAAGGAGGAAGAGGCTCGCATCGAGAGCTGGCTGGGCATTGCCGTTCCGACCCGAGAGGAGATGGAGGAGATCGAGATCTCGAGCCGCCTCTATATCGAGGACGGCGGCTACTTCATGACCGCCGTGCTGCCGGCGCAGACCGAAGCCGAAGACCCGCTGATGTCGCCGGTGACCTTCGCGCTTGCCGGCAACCGGCTGATCACCATCCGCTACCACGAGCCCAAGGCCTTCAAGACCTTCCCGCTGCGCGCAGAAAAGGTGGCGACCGGCTGCACCAGTGGCGACACCATCCTGATCGGTCTTTTGGAAGCGATCGTCGATCGCCTGGCCGACATCCTCGAGCGCGCCGGCCGAGACGTGGAAGCGATCTCACGCGACATTTTCGAGGCGCGTTCGACCAAGGCCTCGAAGCGCAACCGCGATTTCCAGGAGCTTCTGAAAGGCATCGGCCGCAAGGAGGACATCGCCTCCTCGGTCCGCGACAGCCTGATCTCGTTGCAGCGCCTGGCCGGCTTTCTCGCCCATGTCGCGGCTCAGACCAAGATGAGCAAGGACGTGCGCGCCCGCATCAAGACTTTGTCCCGCGATGTGCTCTCGCTCGCCGACCACGCGACCTTCCTGTCGCAAAAGATTTCCTTCCTGCTCGATGCGACGCTCGGCATGATCTCGATCGAGCAGAACGCCATCATCAAGATCTTCTCGGTCGCCGCCGTCATCTTCCTGCCGCCGACGCTGGTCGCCTCGATCTACGGCATGAATTTCGACATCATCCCCGAGCTGAAATGGGAGTTCGGCTATCCCTTCGCCATCGCCCTGATGGTGATCTCGGCCATCCTGCCCTTCTGGTATTTCCGCCGCCGCGGCTGGCTCTGACAGCCTGGCCATTGGCTGGCTTACCAGAAAGGGCTTGACCAAATCGTCCCAGGTCTGCATCCGGGTTGCCGGATCTTGCAGCATGATCCCGAAAAGTGGGAACCGGTTTTCGGAGAGGATCATGCTCCAACAAAAAAGTTAGATCGTGGTGGCGATTCAACGAAACGCCACCACGATCTAAGGATTTAACCGGATTGCCGACATGACCGGAAAGACCTGGGCCTATGAGGATTTCGTAGAAGGCGCCTCGCTCGACCTCGGCAGCAAGGACGTTAGTGCTGCCGAAATCATCGAATTCGCCAGCGAGTTCGACCCGCAGCCAATGCACCTCGACGAGGAAGCCGGCAGGGCAAGCATCCTCGGCGGCCTTTCGGCTTCGGGCTGGCACACCTGCGCGATGTTCATGCGCATGCTGTGCGACGCCTTCCTGCTCGACTCGACCTCGCAGGGCTCGCCTGGCATCGAGCATGTGAAATGGAAGAAGCCGGTTCTGGCCGGCGACCGTCTCACCGGCAAGCTCACCATACTTTCCAAGCGTCAGTCGAAGTCCAGGCCGCGGCTTGGCCTCGTCACGATGCGCAGCGAGCTTTTCAACCAGCGCGGCGAACCTGTCTTCGAGCTCGAGAACACCGGCATGTTCCTGACCCGCGAGGCCGTGGCATGACGCTCGACGAATACTTCCTGATCGGCGAAACCGTCACGCTCGGCTCGCACAAATTCGAAGCCGACGAGATCAAGGCCTTCGCCAAAAAATACGATCCGCAGATTTTTCATGTCGATGTGGAAGCGGCGAAAAAGAGCGTGCTTGGCGGACTCTGCGCCTCGGGCTGGCACACCGCCGCGACCTGGATGAAGTACAACCTCGAAAAGCGCATGGAGACCGAGGGCGTGCGCTGGACCGGCCCCGGCCCGCAGCCCGAATTCGGCCCCTCGCCCGGCTTCCGCAACCTGAAATGGCTGAAGCCGGTCTATGCCGGCGAAACGGTGACCTTCACGCGCACCGCACAGGCGCACCGCCCGCTCACTGGGCGCCCCGGCTGGAACCTGCTCACGCTGCGTTCCGAGGGTTTCGATTCGACCGGCGACAAGGTCATCGAATTCGACAGCGCTGTGCTGGTGAAGGTGGAATAGTGAATGGTCAGTAGTCAGTAGTCAGTAGTCAGTAGTGAGTGGCGTCCACTCACTACTCACTACTCACTACTCACACTCGCTAGTGCCCCTCATACCCGATCAGCGTCCTGACCGGCACGCCGAGTGCTTCCAGCCTCTTGCGCCCGCCGAGATCCGGCAGGTCGATGACGAAGCAGGCGGCGACGATGTCGGCGCCGATCTGCCTGAGCAGCTTCACCGCCGCCTCCGCAGTGCCGCCGGTGGCGATCAAATCGTCGACCAGGATCACCTTCTCGCCGGGCGCGACGCCGTCCTTGTGCATCTCCATCTCGTCGAGGCCGTATTCGAGGCTGTAGGCGACACGCACGGTCTCATAAGGCAGCTTGCCTTTCTTGCGGATCGGCACGAAGCCGGCCGAAAGCTGGTGCGCCACGGCGCCGCCCAGGATGAAGCCGCGCGCCTCGATGCCGGCGATCTTGTCGATCTTCAGCCCGGCATAGGGATGCACCAGTTCGTCGATGGCGCGGCGGAAGGCGCGCGCATCGCCAAGCAGCGTGGTGATATCGCGAAACAGGATGCCGGGCTTGGGGTAATCCGCAATGGTGCGGATGGCCGCAAGCAGCGTGTCTTCGAGCGAGGATTTCATCGAGGCTTTCCGCGTGACCGGCTGTCGGATTTGGCGGCGTCGGCCATTGCTGCCCGACGCGACCGACAAGGGCTACCGCGATGTCGCGCCAGAGACAAGCACATCCGGCAAAGGATCGGCCCTGAGCGGCCTCGGCCATAACGAAAAGGGCGCCCGCGAAGGCGCCCTTCGAAAAGCAAGCGATACTCGCAGCTACATGCCGAGATCCGAGCGCAGCTCGGAGCGCGCCACTTCGTATTCGGCCGTGAAATCGGGACGATTGAGCAGGACCGCGGCGATGACGCTGCCGGAAATCTTGCCCATCTCGATGTCGGACGGATAGTGGATGCCGCCGACCACGCGATTGTGGGCGAATTCGGCCGCGCGCGCCATGATCTCGGCGCGCTTTTCCGGAACCATGTCGGCGAGGATGATGCCCATCATGGTGCCGACCGTCGCATGGCCCGACGGCCAGGAACCGGAATTCGACAGCTTCACGACCGGCTTGACCAGATCGCTGAGCTGATGCGGTCGTGGACGCTTCCAGATATCCTTGGCCGGATCGACGACGGCGCCCTCGGTCGCCACGACGCGATCGAAGAAGGCACTGAACTTCGGCAGCGTTTCCTTGTTGAACTTCGGCCCCATGACGTCGGCGAAGCGCCAGACATTCTCTTCGGCGTCGGCGATGGCGCGCTTTTCCATTTCCGGCGTGCGAGTCACCTGCAGCGTCAGCACCTCGCCGAGCTCGGCTTTGGTTTCCGCCGAATCGTTGGCCGGCGGCGGCGGCAGGATCATCGTCAGGTCGATGTCCTTATTGGTGACGAAAGGCTGGGCGTCGTCGGCATGGGCGGCATACCCGGTGACGAGCAGCAGGAAGCCGGCCGCGAGCGATGCGTATCTATTCATGGGGTGCGATCCTTTGATGAGGGCAAGGCAGGATCGCCGCGCGCGATGACGGCCATGTGACATGGTCCTCGGTTTACGCGTGCCGAAATGCAAAAGGGCGCCCGTGGCGCCCTTCAGATTTCTTGCGGTCGATATCGCGCCTCAGTGCGCCACGTCGGCCCACACCCTGCGCTTGGTCATGTAGACCAGCGCGCCGAATATCAGCAGGAAGAACAGCACGCGGAAGCCGGTCTTCTTGCGGTCCTCCATATGCGGCTCGGCCGCCCATGCCAGGAAGCTCGCCACGTCGCGGGAATACTGGTCGACGGTCTGCGGCGCGCCGTCGTCATAGGTCACCTGACCATCCGAGAGCGGCTTCGGCATCTTCAGCGACACGCCGGACATGAAGTACGGGTTGTAATGCGTGCCTTCCGGGATGACCATGCCGGCCGGCGGCGTCTGGTCATAGCCGGTCAGCAGCGAATGGATGTAGTCGGGGCCGCCCGCGTCATACTGGGTGAAGATGTCGAAGACGAACTGCGGGAAGCCGCGCTCGACGCCGCGCGCCTTGGCCAGCAACGACATGTCCGGCGGAGCGGCGCCGCCGTTGGAAGCAGCAGCGGCTTCCTCGTTCGCGAACGGTGCCGGGAAATGGTCCGACGGCTTGCCGGGACGATCGAACATGTCGCCGGCATCGTTGGGGCCGTCATGGATCGTGTAGCTTGCGGCCAGCGATTTGATCTGGGCTTCGGAATAGCCGAGATCCGACAGCGTGCGGAACGCCACGAGATTCATCGAATGGCAGGCCGAGCAGACTTCCTTGTAGACCTTCAGGCCGCGCTGCAACTGCCCCTTGTCATAGGTGCCGAACGGGCCGGTGAAGCTCCAGCTCATTTCCTTCGGCTCGTTGATCGGGAAATGCGTCGGCGCGGCCGCGTTGTGTCCCTCTTCAGCGGCGAAGGCGGCGGTGCCAGCGGCCACGAGGCCGATGAGCGCCAGCGAGGTGAGAATCTTCTTCATGCCAAATCCCCTTAGATTCTCTACCGCTCAGCCCTTGGTCTGTGGTGCGGCCGTGGCGCCCGCCGGATGCCCGCTGCCGCCCTTGTTCTTCTCCAGCACCGACTCGGTGATCGAGTTCGGCAGCCGCCTGGGCGTCTCGATCAGGCCGAGCACCGGCAAGATGATCAGGAAGAAGGCAAAGTAGAACAGCGTCGCCATCTGCGCCATGAACACATAGCTGCCTTCCGCCGGCTGCGAGCCCAGCCAGCCAAGCAGGACGGCGTCGGCCACGAACAGCCAGAAGAACAGCTTGTACCATGGCCGGTAGACCGCCGAGCGCACCTTGGAAGTGTCGAGCCACGGCACCAGGAACAGCATGACGATGGCGCCGAACATGCACAGCACGCCGCCGAGCTTGGAGTTGATCGGGCCGACGTTGAAGGTGATGGCGCGCAGGATCGCGTAGAACGGCAGGAAGTACCATTCCGGAACGATGTGGGCCGGCGTCTTCAGCGGGTTGGCGACGATATAGTTGTCGGCGTGGCCGAGATAGTTCGGCAGGTAGAAGACGAAATAGGCGAAGACGAACAGGAACACGATCATGCCGAACGCGTCCTTGATGGTCGCGTAGGGCGTGAAGGCGACGGTGTCGGTCTTCGACTTGACCTCGATACCGGTCGGATTCGACTGGCCGACGACATGCAGCGCCCAGATGTGCAGCACGACGACGCCGGCAATCATGAACGGCAACAGGTAATGCAGCGCGAAGAAGCGGTTGAGCGTCGGATCGTCGACGGCGAAGCCGCCGAGCAGCAACTGCTGGATCCAGTTGCCGACCAGCGGGATGGCGCTGAAGAAACCGGTGATGACGGTGGCGCCCCAGAAGCTCATCTGACCCCAGGGCAGCACATAGCCCATGAAGCCGGTCGCCATCATCAGCAGGTAGATGATGCAGCCGAGGATCCAGAGCAGTTCGCGCGGCGCCTTGTAGGAGCCGTAGAACAGGCCGCGGAAGATGTGGAGGTAAACGGCGATGAAGAAGAACGAGGCGCCGTTGGCATGCATATAGCGCAAGAGCCAGCCGGAGTTGACGTCGCGCATGATCTTCTCGACCGAATCGAAGGCGAGATTGGTGTCGGACGTATAGTGCATCGCCAGCACGATGCCGGTCAGGATCTGCGAGGCCAGCATGATCGACAGGATGCCGCCGAACGTCCACATGTAGTTGAGGTTGCGCGGCACCGGGTAGGAGACGAAGCTGTCGTGGATCAGCCGCGGCGACGGCATGCGGGCGTCGAACCACCGCTCGATACCGGTCTTGGGCGTATAGGTCGAGTGTCCCTCGCTCATCGAAATATCCCCTGCCTCAACCGATAAGGATTTTGGTATCGGAAATGAACTTGAATACCGGGATCGCCATGTTCTCCGGCGCCGGGCCTTTGCGGATGCGGCCGGCGGTGTCGTATTGCGAACCGTGGCACGGGCAGAACCAGCCGCCGAAATCGCCTTCCTGGCCAAGCGGGATGCAGCCCAGATGGGTGCAGACCTGTACCATCACCATCCAGGCCTCCTTGCCGGGCGTGGTGCGGTTGGCGTCGGTTGCCGGCGCGTCGGACGGCAAATTGGCGTTGCGCGCGATCGGATCCTTGAGATCGGCGAGATTGACGGCTTCGCCGTCCTTCATTTCCTTTTCGGTGCGGTTGCGCACCACGACCGGCTTGCCGCGCCACTTGACGATCAGCGAACTGCCGGGCTGCAGCGAGGCGACATCGACCTCGACCGAGGCCAGCGCCAGCGTCGAGGCGTCAGGGCGCATCTGGTCGATGAACGGCCACGCGACGGCTCCGGCGCCGACGACGGCGGCCATGCCGGTGGCTACATAGAGAAAATCGCGACGGTTGGGATCGTGGATGTCGGTTGCGCTCACGGGTGCCTGATCCTTTCGCCTCTTCCTAACCGGAGGCCGAGCCTTGTCCCCGCTCGATCGCACCTGCCCGACAGCGCATGGCGAACAGGCTAGCGAATTCCTCCGGCATTTGGATTTTCGGTTTATGCGTGAAGCCCGTTTTTGTCCAGCGGGGTGAGGCCACAAGGGCAGATTGTCGCGGGGATGCGCGGCAGCGGTCGCCGGCGCGTCCTTGCTCGACCGGCTGGCGGGGTGAAACGGCGCGAAATCCGGGGGAAATCGGGGCCGCGCTCGCCTCGACATCGGCTCCTAGCCCGGTCTATTCTGCCGCCATGGCGCATGTCATTGAACGCGAAAGCTGGGCCGAGGCCGCCGATCACTGGAAAGGCGAGCTGCAATGCGGCCAGTTCGGCGCCAATTCCTGCTTGATCTTCAACTATCAGCCGACCGTCGGCGGCGGCCCGCGCCTGCACAAGCATCCCTATTCGGAGATCTTCGTCATCCGTTCCGGCACCGGCCTGTTCACGATCGGCGACCGGGAAATCACGGCCACCGCCGGCCAGATCCTGATCGTGCCGCCCACCACGCCGCACAAATTCACCAATCTCGGCCCGGGTCCGCTCGAAAGCACCGACATCCACGAGAACGGCCACTTCATCACCGAGTGGCTCGAGTAGACCATTATTTGAAGAGCTCCTAGCTGGCACCAAGTCTAGCCAGCACCGCGCGCGGAATGTCGTATTCGCGGATCACGGCATCGTGCTTGCGCAAGCCGCAAAGCTCGCGCTGGATGAAATAGCCGTGGACGGCAGCCGCTGCTTCCTTGAGCAGCCGATTGCGATGCTCGCCGTCGCCGCCCTCGCGCAATTTGGCGAGGGTTTCCTCCACACGCTGGCCGGCGCGGCCGAGCGCCGCGGCTTTTTCGGCGAGGATTTCGTGGCCGAGCAGGTCGAGTGCGCCCTCCTGCGCGCCTGACCGTCCGAAATTCGTCGGCATTCTGAAGGACATAGTCTTGTTCTACTCCGCCGGCCGCGTCTCTTCCAGCGCGCTTTCCTCGTTGAACAGGAAGCCGCCGGACTGCCGTTTCCAGAGCCGCGCATAGAGCCCGTCGAGCGCCACCAGCTCGTCATGCGTGCCCTGTTCGACGATGCGGCCGCCGTCGAGCACCACCAGCCGGTCGAGCGCCGCGATCGTCGACAACCGGTGCGCGATGGCGATCACGGTCTTGTTTTCCATCAGCCTGGTCAGGTTCTCCTGGATCGCCGCCTCGATGTCCGAATCGAGCGCCGAGGTCGCTTCGTCGAGGATCAGGATCGGCGCATCCTTGAGGAAGACGCGGGCGATGGCGACACGCTGCCGCTGGCCGCCGGAGAGTTTGACGCCACGCTCGCCGACATAGGCCTCGTAGCCGCCGCGATCCCGGCTGTCGCGCAGTCCGAGGATGAAGTCATGCGCCTCGGCCTTCTTCGCCGCCGCGATCACTTGCGCATCGGTAGCATCCGGCATGCCGAGCTTGATGTTGTCGCGCAGCGAACGGTGGAACAGCGCCGTATCCTGGCTGACCACGCCGATATTGCCGCGCAGCGAATTCTGCGTCACTCCGGCGATATCCTGGCCGTCGATCAGGATCTGGCCGCCTTCCAGGTCGTAAAGGCGCAGGATCAGGTTGGCCAGGGTCGTCTTGCCGGCGCCGGACGGGCCGACCAGCCCCACCTTCTCGCCCTGACGCACGACGAGGTCGATGCCGTCGAGCACACCCCCGCCCTTGCCGTAGTGGAAAGTGACGTTCTTGACGTCGATGCGGCCGCCGGTGACGGCGAGTTCCCCGGCGCCCGGCGCATCGGTGAGGCCGAGCGGTTGCGTGATCAGCGCCTTGGAATTCTCCAGTACGCCGAGGTTCCTCAGAATGCCGTTGAGCTGCATCATCACCCGTCCAAGCAGCATGTTGAGCCTGAGGACGAGAGAGAGCGTGAAGGCGACGGCGCCGACCGTGATCGAGCCCTCGACCCACAGATAGATGGCGAAGCCGGCGATCACGGTGATCATGACGCCCGACAGCGTCGTCAGCGCCATGCGCACGCCGGTCAGCCGGCGCGTGAACGGACGAAGCGCATCGAGATAGATGTCGAAGCCGTTCCTGATGTAGCGGTCGTCGCCATCCGCCGAGAACAGCTTCAGAGTCTGCACGTTGGAGTAGGAATCGACGATCCGGCCAGTGATCATCGACCCGGCTTCGGCCGTCGCCTCGGCATGCTTGCGGATCTCCGGCAGATAGAGTTTGGCCAGCCAGCCGAAGATGGCGATCCAGATTACCACCAGCACCGCCAGCCTGAGGTCCAGGCCCGCGACCAGCGCCAGCGTCGTCACGGTATAGATGATCATGAACCAGATGACCTCGATGAAACTTTCCATCAGGTCGCCGGTCGCCTGCCCCGCCTGCCAGACCTTGGTGGCGATGCGGCCGGCGAAATCGTTCTGGAAGAAGGCGTAGGACTGGCGCGAGACATGCCGGTGCGCCTGCCAGCGCACCAGATTGTAGAAACCCGGCGTGATCGTCTGCTCGTCGACCAGCGCAGCGAGACCGACCACCAGGGTGCGGATGACAAGCACCACCGCGCCCATGAACACGAGCTCCGGACCGGCGGCGGCCCACAGCGCGTGCCAGCTGCGCTCTCCCGGCAACTGGTCGAGTATATCGACCAGCCTTCCGACGAAATAGAAGAGCCCGGCTTCGACCAGCGGCGCGATGCCGCCGATGATCAGCATGGCGAAGAAGGCGAATTTCGCCTGCCCGACATAGTGCCACAGGAAGCCACCGACGCTGGCGGGCGGCCGCAGATTCACCGGCTCGCGGAATGGGTAGACCCAGCGCTCGAACCAGCGATAGACGGCTTGCATCATTCCGCGGCTTCACCTTTTGTCGACAGATCCGCGGCGACCTGTTTTTCCTCAAGCAGGAAGCCACCCGACTGGCGCCGCCAGAGCTGGGCATAGAGCCCGCCCTTGGCGATCAGCGCCTCATGCGAGCCTTCCTCGATGATGCGGCCTTTGTCCATGACGACGAGCCGGTCCATCGCCGCGATGGTCGACAGGCGGTGGGCGATGGCGATGACGGTCTTGCCCTGCATGAGCTTGTAGAGGTTCTCCTGGATGGCCGCCTCCACCTCCGAATCGAGCGCGGACGTGGCCTCGTCGAGAATGAGGATCGGCGCGTCCTTCAGCATAACGCGGGCAATGGCGATGCGTTGCCGCTGGCCGCCGGACAGCTTTACGCCGCGCTCGCCGACCAGCGCCTCATAGCCGCTCCGCCCATGCGGATCGGTCAGTCCCGCGATCACATCGTCGATCTGCGCGGCTTTCGCGGCGCTGACCATGGCCTCGTCGCTGGCGGACTGGCGTCCATATTTGAGGTTCTCGCGAACGGATCGGTGCAGCAGCGACGTATCCTGGTTGACGAAGCCGATCGCCGCGCGGACGCTCTCTTGCGAGACGTTGCGGATATCCTGCCCGTCGATCAGCACCTTGCCGTCCTGCACGTCGAACAGCCGCAGCACGAGATTGACCAGCGTCGACTTGCCGGCTCCGGAACGCCCGATCAGGCCGACCCGCTCGCCCGGCGCGATTGTCAGCGACAGATTGTCGATGACGCCGCCTTTGCCGTCCTTGCGCCAGTAGTTGAAGTTCACCCGGTCGAACTCGATGCCGCCGGCGCTGACGACGAGAGCGGGCGCGCCAGGCTGGTCCTGCATGGTGATCGGCCGCGCGATCGTCGTCATCGAGTTGCTGGCGACGCCGATCTGTCGGAAGACGTTGGCCCCGACATCGAGGATCCGGCCGGAGATGTTGGCGATCTGCAGCGCGAACGGTATCGCCGTCGCCACGGCGGCGGTGGTCATGGCGCCGGCATTCCAGCCGGCGAGCGCCAGCCAGCTTATGGCGATAAGCAGCGCCGCGTTGAGCACGAACAAGGCCGACCACATCAGCGTGAAAACGCGCATCAGATGGTAGAACGTGTCCGCATGCTCGATCACCGCTTGCGAGACATATTTGTCTTCATGCTCGCCGGTCGAGAATGTCTTCAGCGTCAGGATGTTGGTGTAGCTGTCGACCATGCGGCCGCTCACCTGCGACCAGCGCTCCGACAATGCCGACGAGCGCCGCGTGATCCTGGGCATTGCGGACCAGAAGATCAGGCAATAGAACACCAGCCATACCGCCACGACCGCCAGCAGAAGCGGGTCGAGCCGCGCCAGCACCACGATCGCCACGGCGACGAAGACCAGCGCATACCAGACGGCATCGACGGTGAGATTGACGCTCATCTCTACCGAATCGCCGCTCTGCATGACCTTGGTTCCGATGCGGCCGGCGAAGTCGTTCTGGAAGAACGACCAGTCCTGGCGCACCACGTGCCAGTGGCTCTGCCAGCGGATGAGGTCGATGAGATTGGGCGCAATGGCGTGGTTGCGGATGAGCGCATCGACGACCATCGACAGCGGACGCAACAGCACCACGAACACCATCAAGGCGAGCAACGGCCCACGTGCCGCGAAGAAATCGCCGGGCTTGGCGTCGGTCAGCGCGCCGACGATCAGGCCGACGAAGATCGGCAGCATCGCGTCCGAAATGGCGGCGACGGCAACGATGACCATGCGCAATCGATAGGCGGCACGAAACTGGCTTATGAAATACCAGTAGAACCGCCAAAGCCCCATTGGCGGCTGCCGGTCGTCTGCCAGCGCCACCGGCGAATAGCGGCTTTCGAACCAGGTGAAGATGCGGTCGAACATTTTTCTCTCGTATGCGCCGGAAACCTGCCGGTCTGGGAGCTGGTCGGCCTCCGACCATGCCGTGGTTACGCCCGGGATCGATTCCTCGCAATCGTCGTAGCCACGGGTACCAATCGCGATCGCGTTACTCCGCCGCCATTCCGGTTTCAGGCGCCTTGGCATCGGACTCGGCCGGACCGTCATCGAGCAGGAAGCCGCCCGACTGACGCTGCCAGAGCTGGGCATAAAGCCCGCCCTTGGCGACGAGCTCCTCATGCGAGCCCTCTTCGATGATGCGGCCCTTGTCCATGACGACGAGCCGGTCCATCGCCGCGATCGTCGACAGCCGGTGCGCGATGGCGATCACGGTCTTGCCCTGCATCAGCTTGTAGAGGTTCTCCTGGATCGCCGCCTCTGCTTCCGAATCGAGCGCCGAGGTTGCCTCGTCGAGGATCAGGATCGGCGCGTCCTTCAGCATGACGCGGGCAATCGCAATGCGCTGCCGCTGACCGCCGGACAGTTTGACGCCGCGGTCGCCGACATAGGCATCGAAACTCTTACGCCCTTCGGAATCGGAAAGCTCGGAGATGAAGTCGAGCGCCTCGGCGCGCTTCGCCGCCTCCACCAGCATCTCGTCGGTCGCATCGGGCCGGCCATAGAGGATGTTCTCGCGCACGGAACGGTGCAGCAGCGAGGTATCCTGCGTCACCATGCCGATCCGCGCGCGCAGCGAATCCTGCGTCACCGCCGCGATCTCCTGGCCGTCGACGACTATCCTGCCGCTTTCCAGATCGTAGAAGCGCAGCAAAAGGTTGACCAGCGTCGACTTGCCAGCGCCGGATCGGCCGACAATACCGACCTTCTCGCCGGGCTTCACGGTCAGCGACAGGTTCTCGATGACGCCCTTCTGCTTGCCGTAATGGAAGCGTATGTCCTCGAAGCGGATCTCGCCATGGGCAATGGTGATGTCCCTCGCGCCAGGCCTATCCTCGACCAGCCGCGGCAGCGAAATCGACTGGATGCCGTCCTGCACCGTGCCGATGTTCTCGAACAGGCCCGACATTTCCCACATGATCCACTGCGACATGCCCCACATGCGCAGCACCAGGCCGATGACCACGGCGACGGCGCCGATCGTCACCGCATCGCCGAGCCACAGCCACAGCGACAGCGCGGTGACCGAAAACAGCAGCAGCGCGTTCAGGATATAGAGCAGGCCGTAGAGCACCGTCACCAGTCGCATCGAGCGGTAGACCGTCTCGAGGAAGCCCGCCATGCCTTCCCTCGCGAAGCCCGCCTCGCGGCGCGCGTGGGAAAACAGCTTCACCGTCTGGATGTTGGCGTAGCTGTCGACGACGCGACCCGTCATGGTCGAGCGCGCATTGGCTTGCTCCTCGCCAACCTTGCCGAGCCTCGGAATAAAATAGCGCAGCAGCGCGATATAGCCGAGCAGCCACACGCCCAAGGGCGCGGCCAGCCGCAAGTCCGCCGAGCCGACGATGAGCAGCATGCCGAGGAAGTAGACGATGACGTAGTTGAGGACGTCTATGACCTTCATGACGCAGTCACGCACGGCAAGTGCCGTCTGCATCAGCTTGGTGGCGATACGGCCGGCGAACTCGTCCTGGTAGAAAGCCATCGACTGTTTCAGCAGGTAGCGATGCACCTGCCAGCGGATGCGCATCGGATAATTGCCCATCGTCGTCTGCTGGTTGACCAGCGAACGCAACCAGACCGTGCCGGGCAGCGCAAACAGCACGATGAAAGCCATGCCGGCCAGCTTCCAGCTCTCGGTCTGCAGGAAGGTCTCGCGGTTCTGCGCCGACAGCCAGTCGACGATGCGGCCCATGAAACCGAACATCCACACTTCGGCGACGGCGATCGCCGCCACCAGCACTGCGTCGATGGCGATATAGGGCCAGGCGCCGCGCGTGTAATGCACGCAGAAGGCGATCAGCGTCTTCGGCGGTTCGACCGGCTCCTCGGCGGGGAACGGATCGAGCCTCTTTTCAAACCAGTGGAACATTCCGGGCACTCACAATGCTATGCGCGCTTCACGCGGCGCGGGATTGATGGGCTAGGCTTTGCGGCCGCGCGACGCCGCGGGCCGGCGATACGGAATCGTCCGCATCGCCGGCCCTGCTTCGCGCAATATAGGGTGTCGCGGGCTTTTCGCCGACAGGCTCGCTCGACGATCCGGACGGCACGCTCGAGCCGGCCCGGTTCTTGTCCCCGGGCCGGATCCAACGGATGATCCGGCGCACCAGCGTCGGCCGGCTGTGGTCGGGCACGGCGCGCGAGAAATCGACGTCCGGCAGCATGCCGCGATGCGGCCGGCGCCGTTCCTCGGCATGCACCGCCGACGAATAGGTCTCGCCGATCAGCAGCGCCCAGGTCGCCACCTTGCGCTCGTGCAGGCTTCTTGAACCGGGTATTTTGTAGGGATCGAACATCGGTCCGTCCTCCATGTGCAAATGCGTGAAAAAGGGTGATGCGACCTCGACCCCTGGCATTCGGCCGGAGGCGCGGATCGAATCGGTCGGGACGTGACGACAAACGTCGGTTGGGACACGACAAGTGTCGGTCCTGACACGTACGGCTGGAGCGCGGAGCCCCTTTGGCAGTTTGAAAAACATCGCAAGATTCCTTCGAAGGCCGAAAACTGGGTTCGGCGGGAATCGGTGCGATGAAGACTTAAAGTGTCAGAAGAATCGTCGTACCGAAACCGCCTGCGGGCATACGTGAGCCCCGGAGAGGAGCTGGAAGTGCATGGTGATCATGTGGTCCCCCTCCTGCGGTTTGGGTTGACGATGATGAGCATATACTCGACTTCGCAGAAAATGGCCACCCGCCAGTCCAGAAATCGCCGAAAGCCGGAGATGCCTGTGCCCGATCTGCCACTTATTAGCAGGACGCGGAAATGAACGATCGTCTCCGCATCGCGCTCTACCAGCCGGATATCGCCGGCAACACCGGGACAATCCTGCGCTTCGCCGCCTGCCTCGACCTTGGCGTCGACATCGTCGAACCGGCTGGCTTCCCGCTCTCCGACCGGGCGCTGAAACGAGCCGGCATGGATTATCTCGAAATGGCGGCGCTCACCCGTCATGCCGACTGGCACGCCTTCGAGGCGTGGCGCAAGGCGCATGCTCGCCGCCTGGTGCTGCTCACGACCAAGGCCACGACCGCCTATACCGACTTCGCTTTCGCCGCCGGCGACATTCTTCTGTTCGGCCGCGAATCCGCCGGCGTGACGCAGGAAGTCCACCAGGCGACGGATGCGCGACTGACCATTCCGATGCGGCCGGGCGCGCGCAGCATCAACGTCGCGCTCTCGGTCGCCATGGTCGCGGGCGAAGCGCTTCGCCAGCTCGGCTAGAACGCTCCACGCTTGCTCACTATCCCGAATTACCGCCCCGTTCGCCGTCATTCTTGCCCAGGCGCACATCGCCTTCTCCTGCATTTGCCATATCGTCCCCCTTTCGCTACAAGCTCAACTTAACTTGAGGTCAAGCGGGAATTCGAGTATGGCTCCGGTAAGGGAATTGACGGTCGGCCAGGTGGCGGCGCGCAGCGGCGTGGCGGTGTCGGCGCTGCATTTCTACGAGGCGCGCGGGCTGATCCGCAGTCACCGCACGTCGGGCAACCAGCGGCGCTACAGCCGTGATGTGCTGCGGCGCGTGGCAATCATCCGCGTCGCCCAGGAGGTCGGCATTTCGCTGGCCGGGATCGCCCAGGCGTTCCAGTCCCTGCCTGAAGAACGGACGCCGACGCGCGCGGACTGGAACCTGCTTTCGACGGCCTGGCGCGACGAGCTCGACCACAAGATCGCGCAAATGAAGAAATTGCGCGATGGCCTGACCGACTGCATCGGCTGCGGCTGCATGTCGATCGACAAGTGCCCGCTCCGGAACAAAGAAGATCGGCTGGCGCGGGAGGGAACGGGCGCGAGGCGGCTGGTGGTGAGCTGACGATCTAGCTCCAAGGCACCTCAATCGGCGGCAGGCAACCGCCGCATGGTGAACTCGATCACGTCGCCCGGGCGTTCGAACCAGCTTTCGATCTCGGTCCAGTAGGCCTGCTTGGGGAAGCGCTCGAACCACTCCTTGGCCTTGAGGCGCGCGGCGGGCCTCGGCAACACGAAGGTCTCGCGCAGGAATCCATCGCGCGGCTGGCCTGCGCGCTCGGCCCGCGAGCGTTCCAGCCTCTTCTTCAAGCCATCCAGCGGCGGTCTCGCCGGGGTGCGCACGAAGGGAGCTCCTTTGCACCTTGGTCAGACAGGACTTGACCCTTGCCCTCAAGAGATTAGGGATCGCGCGCAGAAAAAACTAGTGGTCCGATTCCAACACTCGCCCGCGTATCCGTAAAGCCGTTGCAAGTGTTGGAATCACAAGGGCCACTAGCAAGTTTATGTTTCTAGTGGAGTTTTCGAATTCGACATTTTCATCGTGCCCTGCGCCATGCGGTGTGCAAATGTCAAATTCACTCCACTAGGTCATTTGTCGGGCAAGTGCGCCTGTGGCTGGAGACTGAATTGGAAAGACCTGACCTTCCCGTGGGGCTGCCGGCCGACATCGAGCAGAAGAAGATGAAGGCCCGCCTCTGGTTCGAGGCTTTGCGCGAGCGCATCTGCGCCACCTTCGAGCAGATCGAGCAGGAACTCGCCGGACCGCAATCCGCATGGTCGCCCGGCCATTTCGAGAAGACTCCGTGGGAGCGCGATGAAGGCCGCGGTGGCGGCGGCACCATGTCGATGATGCGCGGCCGCGTCTTCGAGAAGGTCGGCGTGCACACCTCCACCGTCCATGGTGAATTCTCGCCCGAGTTCAGGAAGCAGATCCCCGGCGCCGAGCAGGACCCCCGCTTCTGGGCGAGCGGCATCTCGCTGATCGCCCATCCCTGGAACCCCAACGTGCCGGCCGTGCACATGAACACGCGCATGGTGGTCACCACCAGTCAGTGGTTCGGCGGCGGCGCCGATCTGACGCCGGTGCTCGATCGCCGCCGCGTCCAGGACGACCCCGACACGATCGCCTTTCACCGCGCCATGCAGTTCGCCTGCGAGAAGAACGCCGCGGTCGCCGACTATCCGAAATTCAAGGCCTGGTGCGATGAGTATTTCTTCCTGCCGCACCGCGATGAGGCGCGCGGCATCGGCGGCATCTTCTTCGACTGGCTGCATTCGGACGAGGACAAAGGCGGCTGGGACGCCGATCTCAATTTCGTCCAGGACGTCGGACGGTCTTTCCTCGTCGTCTATGCCCATCTGGTGCGGGGCAACTTCGACCATAACTGGACCGATGGCGAGCGCGACGAACAGCTCATCCGGCGCGGCCGCTACGTCGAATTCAACTTGCTTCACGATCGCGGCACCATCTTCGGCCTTAGGACCGGCGGCAATGTCGCCTCGATCCTGTCCAGCCTGCCGCCCGAGGTCAAATGGCCGTAACGATCCGGTGATCGCGGCCATGGTCGCATTGCCGTCCCATTCGCCGAATCTTGGCCGGCAATGTGGCGGGTCGGATTTCTTTTTCGTCTAATATCCTTTTGAAAAAATTGAGCTATTTAGGATCGTCGGGTCGGGAAGCGTCGGCGGTTCGTTATCGCTGCGAGCCGTGATCCGACGCGACTTGACGGCCCTGATCGAGAGGGGCGCCTTGCCTGACGGGCGCCCGCATTTCCAGGAGAGCATGCCATGCGCAAGCTTATCGTGACCGCGGCAGCCGCCGCCTTTCTCGCCTCCGGTGGCGCCGCGTTCGCGGCGGTCAAGCACACCACCGGCACCGTGAAGAACTTTGACGGAACGGCAATGAGCCTTGTTCTGGATGATGGATCGACCTTCACCCTGTCCAAGGCCTTCAAGGATCCCGGCATCCAGGCCGGCGAGAAGGTCCGCGTGTCCTGGGACATGAGCGGCAAGAACAAGATTGCCGAGGCCGTCAAGATCATGAAGTAACGGCCCTGCTCTGAAGGTCCAGTTCTCAGGCAGCAGGGAAAGGCGGGGCATCGTGCTCCGCCTTTCCTTTCCATTCCGAGACTGGACTTTCGATGCAACCGAACCGTCGGGCGCGTGTTATGGTAGTCCGGCAGAGCAACCGGAAGAGGCGCGTCGCCGTTTCTATTCCGGACTGCCAAGACAAAACATCAGGGGCCGGTCGGCCAAGGCCGAACCACCTGCGCTAGGAAAGGAAGGGCCATGAAGGAATTCCAATGCGGATCGCTGGTTCCCGGCTGTGATTGGCACACGCGCGCCGACGAGGAAGCGGAGGTCATGCGCCGGGCCGTCGAGCATATGCGCGAGACCCATGGCGAGACCGTCATCCGCGAGACGATGATCGAGGCGATCCGCTCGCGCATCCAGAAGGTCCGCGACGCCGCCTGAGCGGCTACGTCGCGGAATTCGAACCAGGCAAGCCGACAGGCAAGAGCGGAACGTTGCTTCCGGCACATGCGCTCTCTTTGCAGGTGGTCCTTTGGATCGCCGGCAGAGGCACTTTTTCCGCATAATCAAGCAAATTCTTATATTCGTAACGGCTTGGATAACCTCCCGGTAACGGTGCGCGTGCGACTCTGCCGCGTATGATCCGGCCAGAGGCGGCTGCCCGAGGAGCCCTTCGCCATCAAGGCGCTGTCCGGAATGGTGGGGCGAGGTGCTTCGCGCATGCGCGAGCGATCCAACATCCGGGGTGGTCTCTGCACGGCGGCACTGTTGTCGTGCACTCTGCTGTGCGCGTCCACGGCAGCCGCCCAGGAGTGGACCACCTCGCTCGTCGACGTTCATCAGGGCTCTCCGCTCAGCGACCGCGCCAGGGGCCTCGGCAACGGCGGCTACGAACTGCAGAGCGGAAGCTGGGTATCGTTCACTCGCTGGTACCATGCGAACTGGGTCGACATGCATATCGATCTTCTCACCCAGATCACGCCCGATACCGGCATTCTCTGGGGGTTTGGCACCGGAGAGCAAGCCGAGAAATACCGCATCGAGCCCAGCTTCAAGCTTGGTTTTCTCACGCAGATCCATCCGAATCCGAACAGCACCTTGTCGCTTTCGGTCACCTCGGTCATCGGCGGCAATCTCACGGAAAAGCCCTGCGAGGCCGACTATGGCGACCTGGGAACCTACAGCGTCAACTGCCGGCTGGCGGCGGGCGAGACCGCGCCCGAGGAAACGTTGAAATATCTGGTTAGCGCCAAGCCGGAGACCATGCATCTGTGGCTGAACTACCGTCTCACTTTCTGATCGGAGGCTCGAATGAAGAATCATTTCGCTCCGAAGTCGTCCGCCCTGGTTCTTTTCTGATTGGAGTATGAACATGTCGGCTAATTCCCTGAAGTTCGGCCTCGCTGCTGCCTTGGCCATCCTTTCGGCACCGATCGCGTCGGCGCAGGACGCTCTGAGCCCGGACGAGATGGCCGCGCTCTGCCATGGCGGCGGATCGATATGCGTGAGCGCAACGATCCCGGTCTCGCGGACGACACAGGCCGTCCAGAGCTGGATGAGCCCGGACGTCGGCGCCGCGTGGGCTGCCGGCTACAAGGGCAAGGGCGTCACCATCACCATGGTCGACGACTTCAGCAGCACATCACGCTTCTCCGGCAATTTCGGCATCGGCGTGCAGACGCAGCGGCATGGTGAATGGACGCGCGAGGAGGCAAGCATGATCGCTCCCTCTGCAACCATCCGCTCCAAGGATTTCTCGACGGGCTCGTACGTCCCGCTGGCGGGTGGCCTCAACGTGCTCAACCTCAGCTATGGCATGTATACGACCGCGGGCTACAGCGTGAACCAGATCGGCTGGGCCCCGGAAGAGGCGTCGATCATCTCTTACGCCACCAAAGGCTCTGCCATCGTCTCGAAGGCGGCCGGCAACGACGCCGTCGCCGTCGGCGCGGCCATCAACGGCCAACAGGACTATCTCGACCTCGCTTTGATCGGCAAATCGACGGCGATCTTCGCCGGCGCGCTGTCGACGAACGGCACCACGACCAACAAGGCTCAGCTTGCCTGGTATTCCGACTACGCCGGCTCCAATACGCAGGTGCAGAGCCACTTCCTCGTGGTTGGCGTCGAAGGCGACAAGACCGGTCTTTACGGAACGTCCTTCGCCGCGCCGATCATTTCCGGCTACGCCGCGATCATCGGCAGCAAGTTCACCAAGGCGACGCCGGTGCAGATAACCAACGACCTGCTCAACACGGCTCGCACCGATACGCTGGCCAATTACGACCCGTCCATCTACGGCAAGGGCGAGGCAAGCCTTTCGCGGGCGCTGGCTCCCGTCGCGATCCATTGACGGGCGACGGTCGCCTGACCGACTAAATCTCCAGGGCTTGCGCGGCGCGCTGCATCAGCGCGTCGCGTTCAAGGGTGAAGCCTGACCCGACCCACTCCTTCTCGAGGTTCTTCAGCGTGGCGCCGAGCTTCGGCCCCGGCGCCGCGCCAAGCCCGGTGAGGTCGGCGCCTTTGATCGGAAACACCGGCTTTTCCCATTTCAGCGTGAAATTGAGCAGGCGCGAAAAACCGCCGGCTTCCATCATCGCCTGATTGTCCTCGACCGCGCGCGTCCGCGCCGCGGCGAGCGCCAGCCGGATGCGATCGAGATAGCCATCGCGATCGCCATAATAGAGTTTTTTGGCCAGTTCGGTCTCGGTTACCTTCGCTTCCGGCGCGGCGGTGAGCGCCCAATGCCGCAGGCGACCCGCCTCTTCATTCGAAAGCCGCAGCCGTTCGCCAAGCGTCTTCATCCGCACGGCGTCGGGCGGGACGATCGCCTCCAGCCTCAGTATTGGATCGACGGCCCAGCCGAGATCCTTCCCGGTCCTGATCAGGCCGTGAATGGCATCGATGCCCCATTTCTCGCTTTCCGGCAGCGCCGCGGAAAGCACGCCCGCCTGACGCATCCACAGCAGCGCGCGCGAGGGATCCGGAGCCGACAGCAGCTTCTTCAGCTCGGACCAGACGCGTTCGGCCGAAAGCTGGGCAAGCCCTTCCTTCAATCTCGCGCAAGCCTTCAGCCCTTCCGCGTCAGGCCGTCCGTCGCCATACCAGGCAAAGAAGCGGAAAAAGCGCAGGATGCGCAGATAATCCTCGCGGATGCGCGCTTCGGCGCCGCCGATGAAACGCAGTCGCCGCGCCTCGATATCGGCGACGCCGCCGACGAGGTCGACGACCGTGCCATCGGCTTCGGCATAGAGCGCGTTGATGGTGAAGTCGCGCCGTTCGGCGTCGGCTTTCCAGTCGCGGCCGAAAATCACCTTTGCCCGCCGGCCGTCGGTCTCCACGTCGGCGCGCAGCGTCGTCACTTCATAAGGCTTGCCGCCCGCCACCACGGTGATGGTGCCATGCTCGATACCGGTCGGCGCCGTCTTGAAGCCGGCCGCCTCGGCGCGACGGATGATCTCGTCGGGCAAGGTCGTGGCGGCGATGTCGATGTCGGCAACGGGCTGGTCGAGCAACGTGTTGCGCACCGCGCCGCCGGCGACGCGCGCTTCCTCGCCGCCTTCCTTCAGCACGGCCAGAAGCCGCTGCAGATGCTCGTCGTGCAGCCAGTCGGCCTTGCCCAAAAGAGTGATGACGGCGCTCAAGCGTAGAGTCTCTCGTAAAGGGTGCGTACGATGCCTGCGGTGACGCCCCAGATGCGCTGGTCGCCATAGGGCATATCGTAGAAGAACCATTCGAGGTCGTTCCAGAAGCGGCTGTCGCGCTTGTGGTTGAAGGGGTCCATCAGGAAGCTCAGGGGCACCTCGAAGGCCGCGTCGACCTCATCGGTATTGAGCGTCAGCGAAAAGCCGGGACGCACCACCGAAAGCACCGGCACGATGCGATAGCCGCTGCCTGCAACATAATCAGGCATACGCCCTATGATCTCGATATGGTCGCGATCGAGACCGATCTCCTCGAAGGTCTCGCGCAGCGCCGTTCCTTCGGGGCCCGGATCGGTCGGGTCGATGGTGCCGCCTGGAAAAGCCACCTGGCCGGAATGGCTGCGCAATTTCTCGGCGCGCTTGGTGAGCAGCACCATGGCGCCCTCGGCACGGTCGATCACCGGTATCAGCACCGCGGCGTCGCGCAGCGGCTTGACGTGTTGGAGCCTCGGGTGGCCGGGGTTGAAGCGATGATCGCCGAAATCGTCGCCCGGGACGATCGCCGCCTGCGCCGCGACGCGGGCGCGAAAGTCAGCGATCGAGAACGGTGCCGGCGTCACCTGGTCCATCACAGGCTCAGCCGTTTCAGTTTCTCGGCCGGCATGATCGGAAAGACCTCGCCGCCCGAGCGGACGGCGAACATAGTCTTGCCGTCGATATCGATTTCCTCGCCATGCTCGACCAGTTCATACATCACCGGCCGCGCCACCAGTGCCTCCAGCCGGCCGCGCACCAGGAGATAGGGTTTCAGGCCGCCGGTTTCCTCTTCGTCGACGAAACGCAGCGGATGGCCGGGTCCGGCGGCGACGACATCGCCGACATTGGTGCGGAAGGTGATGACCTGGTCATGGCCGCTCCCGGAAACATTCATTTCGACGGCGATGAAGGGCGCATCGGCCACACGGATGCCGACCCGCTCGACCGGTGTCACCAGGTAGGTCTTGCCGTCCGCATCCTTGCGCAGCACGCTCGAAAACAGCTGCACCAGCGGCAAGCGGCCGATCGGCGTGCCGAGATAGAACCAGGTGCCGTCGGCCTTGATCTCCATATCGAGGTCGCCACAGAACTCCGGGTTCCAGCGCTCGACCGGCGCCGGCCCCTTGCCGGCGCGCGCAGCCCGCGAGATCAGCGCCTCCAGGCCCCGAGCCTCGGTGGCGCTGGTTAGGCTTTGTTCGCCCAGGCTTTGTTCACGATGTTCGCTGCGTTCGGCCATGGTCACGAAATAGTCACTGTTGTCCCGATTGTCAGCCTTGTCCGCCTAAGTCTGTGATTTAAGTTCGAATAGAGGCGCCAGGCGGGGGCGAATCGCGGCATTCTGCGACATTGAGAATGCAGGCCGGTATTTCCAACCACAAGGATCGAAACGGCATGAGCGTGATGATCAAGGAAAGCCCGATCAGCGAAACCGCGATGATCGAGGAAGCCGAAAAGGCGCTGGCCGATATCTCCAGGGTCCGCGACGCGGTCGGCCGGGTTATCTTCGGCCAGGAAGCCGTTGTCGAACGCACGCTGGTGGCGCTGCTCGCGGGCGGCCACGCGCTGCTGGTCGGCGTGCCGGGCCTCGCCAAGACCAAGCTGGTCGAAACGCTCGGCATCGTGCTCGGCCTCGATTCGCGCCGCGTCCAGTTCACGCCCGACCTGATGCCGTCGGACATCCTCGGCTCCGAAGTGATGGAGCAGGACGAATTCGGCAAGCGCTCCTTCCGCTTCATTTCCGGGCCGATCTTCACGCAATTGCTGATGGCGGACGAGATCAACCGCGCCTCGCCGCGCACGCAATCGGCGCTGCTGCAGGCGATGCAGGAATATCACGTCACCATCGCCGGCGCCCGCCATGACCTGCCCTCGCCTTTCCATGTGCTGGCGACGCAGAACCCGCTGGAACAGGAAGGCACCTATCCGCTCCCCGAAGCGCAGCTCGACCGCTTCCTGATGCAGGTCGACATCCTCTATCCGGAAATCGAGGCGGAGCGCCGCATCCTGCTTGAGACGACTGGCGTCGACGAGGCCAAGGCCGACAACGTGCTGCAGCCGGCCAGACTGAGGGAAATCCAGACGCTGATCCGCCGCATGCCGGTGCCGGAAAGCGTCGTCGAGGCGATCCTCAGGCTGGTGCGCTCGGCCCGGCCCGGCCAGGGCAACGCCGAGACCGACAAGCATGTCGCCTGGGGACCGGGTCCGCGCGCCAGCCAGGCGCTGACCCTGTGCGCCCGTGCCCGCGCCCTATATGATGGCCGGTTGGCGCCTTCGGTCGACGACGTTCGCGCCCTGGCCGAACCGGTGCTGCAGCATCGCATGGCGCTGACTTTCGCCGCCCGCGCCGAAGGCACTTCTGTGCGCGACGTGGTGGCGAAACTGGCAAAAGGCATCTGATGGGTCGAATAGGCGAGGTCCAGGCTCCGGTTGCGACGCGCGACGCGCTCGCCCGTGGCCGGTTGCGGGCTTCACTGGTGCCAGATCTGCTGGTCGAGGCGCGCCGCATCGTCAACACGGTGATCGCCGGCTGGCACGGCCGCCGCAAGCGCGGCATCGGCGAGAATTTCTGGCAGTTCCGGCCCTATGTCGAAGGCGATTCCTCGCGCATCGACTGGCGCCGCTCGGCCAGGGACGACCACACCTATGTGCGCGACCGCGAATGGGAAGCGGCTCACACCGTCTGGCTCTGGGCCGACCCTTCGCCTTCCATGCTCTATAAATCTGCCGGAGCCGGCGTTTCCAAGGAATCGCGCGCGCTGGTGCTGGCCCTGGCCCTGGCGGAGCTTTTGTCGCGCAGCGGCGAGCGCATCGCCTGGCCGGGCCTGACCGACCCGTTCACCGCCCGCAACGGCGCCGAGCGCATCGCCGCCCAGCTCAGCCATGCCGGCGCGCTGCCCGCCAAGCCCGACCTGTCGGCCATCCGCCGCTTCTGCGACATCATCCTCGTCAGCGATTTCCTCGATCCGGTCGAGGAGACGATGACCTGGCTCGACGTGCTCGCCCGCCACGGCGTGCGCGCGCATCTGATCGAGGTCGCCGACCCGGCCGAGGAAACCTTCCCCTATGCCGGCCGCACCGAGTTCACCGATCCAGAGACCGGCGACAAGCTGACCGCCGGCCGCGCCGAGACACTGGCCGATGAGTATCGCCTGCTCTACAGGGCTCGCCGCGAGGAACTGGCCGCCTGGTGCAAGCGTCTCGGCTGGAGCTACACCGTCAACCACACCGACCGCCTCGCCTCCGAGGCGCTGGTGCGCGTCCACATGGCGATGACCGTGGAAGGCGGGCACGCAGCGTCAATTGCCAATCGAGCTGGAAAGGCGGTCGCATGAGCTGGCTGCCGCTTTCCTTCGGGGCGCCCATGGTGCTGTGGGGGCTTCTGGCGCTGCCGGTGATCTGGTGGCTGCTCAGGCTCACCCCGCCCAAGCCGCAGACGGAGGTTTTTCCGCCGCTGGAAATCCTCGCTCGCGTCCTGAGGCGCGAAGAGACCCCGCAACAGAGCCCTTGGTGGCTGACACTGCTCCGGCTGCTGATGGCCGCACTTGTGGTGATGGCTTTGGCCGAGCCGGTCTTCAATCCGCGCGAAAAACTGCCGGCGGAAGGCGCTGCCCTGGCGCTCGTCATCGACAATGGCTGGGCAAGTGCCGCCGACTGGGGTAAGCGCGTCGCCACAGCCGAGCGGCTGATCGGCGATGCAGGCTCGAACGGGGTACCGGTCGTCATCGCCTTCACCGCCGAGAAGCCGAACGCCGAGATCGGTCCTTTCGACGCCTCGGCCGCGCTCGATCATCTGCGCGCCGCCAAGCCGCGGCCGGTCCCGACCGACCGGCCGGCCGTCTACGCCCGCGTCGCCGCCGCGCTGGAGCGCCTGCCCGGCGCCAGTGTTGCCGTGCTGGCCGACGGGCTTGCCGCCAAGGGCGACGACATCGCTTTCAGGACGCTGCTCGCAAAGAACGCGACGCGGCTGGTCTGGGCGACGTCCGACCGGATGCCGCTGACCGGGCTCATCGGCGCGGACAACCAGGTCGACGGCTTCGCGCTGACAGCCATCCGAGCGCCGGGCGATCCGGCGCCGGCGCAGGTCACCGCGGGCGCCTTCGACGACAAGGGCCGCCGCATCGCCGATGCGATGCTGACCTTCGCGCCCGGCCAAGCCGCCGCCACGGCGACGATGACGGTGCCGTTCGAATTGCGCAACGATTTTGCCTCGATCGCGCTCGACGGCGAGCACCAGGCCGGCGCCGTGCGCGTGCTGGATGAAAGCTCGAAGCGGCGGCGCGTCGGCCTGCTCTCGCAGGCCGAGGCCGACCAGGCGCAACCGCTTCTGTCGCCGCTCTACTATATCCGCCGCGCCCTGCAGCCCTTCGCCGACCTTGTCGAGCCCTCGAGCGCCGATCTCGCCGACGCCATTCCGCAGCTTCTCGACCAGAAGCCGGCGATGATCATCATGGCCGATGTCGGCACCATTCCTGAGCAGGTCAAGCAGCGGCTGGTCGACTGGGTCGACAAGGGCGGCACGCTGGCGCGTTTTGCCGGGCCGCGCCTTGCCGCGGCCGGCAATGACGACGACCTTTTGCCGGTCCGGCTACGGAGCGGGGAACGCGCGCTCGGCGGCGCGCTGTCGTGGACGACGCCGCAGGCGGTCACGGAATTCCCGAAGAACGGACCCTTCGCCGATCTTTCCCCGCCCTCCGAGGTGACGGTGAGCCGGCAGGTTCTGGCCGAACCGACGCCCGACATCGTCGAGCGCACCTGGGCCACGCTTGCCGACGGCACGCCGCTGGTGACGGGCATGAAGAAGGACAAAGGCACGCTGGTGCTCTTCCATGTCACGCCCGAGGCGACCTGGTCGAACCTGCCGATCTCGGGCACCTTCGTCGAGATGCTGCGGCGCGTCGTGCAGCTGTCGCGCAACCAAGGCGCCGCGATCGCCAATGCCGAAGCCGCCGCCGCGTCGCTGGCACCCTATCGGATGATCGGCGCCGACGGCCTGCTGACGCCGCCCTCGCCCGATGCGCGGCCGCTCGTGCCCGGCGCCGGTCCGCTCCCTGTGACGCTGGAAAACCCGCCCGGCCTTTACGGCTCGGAGACCGGCGTCTTTGCGCATAATCTTCTCAACGCGTCGAGCACGTTCGCGCCGCTGACGCGGCCGCAGGTCTCCCTGCCGGTGACCGCCATCCCCTATGCCTTCGACGAATCGGAGAACCTCAAGGGTCCGCTGGTCGCCATCGCGCTTTTGCTGATGGTGCTCGACACTTTGGCCGTGTTCTGGATGGGTGGCCTGTTGGCGCGCCGGCCGCGCCGAACGGCCGTGGCGACCTCCGCGGCCGTTCTGGTCGTGCTGGGCGGCCTCTTCGGCCACGCCGATCTTGCCCGCGCCGACGATTCCAAACCCGGCGACGCCCAGGCGATCGAGGACATTTCGAAGACCCGCATCGCCTATGTGATCACTGGCGAGCCCGGCGTCGATTCGATCAGCCGTGCCGGCCTCGAAGGCCTGACCCGCTTCCTGATCGAGAAAACCGCGCTCGAACCCGGCCCGCCGGCCGGCGTCGACATCGCCAAGGACGAACTGTCCTTCTTTCCGCTGATATATTGGCCGATCGATGCATCGGCGCCCATGCCCAGCCAGGCGGCGATCGCCCGCATCGATGCCTATATGCAGCAGGGCGGCACGGTTCTGTTCGACACGCGCGATCAGTTTTCGAACGGCATCGGCGCCGGCGCGGCGGGCCCCGCGACCGAGAGGCTGCGCGACATTCTCGCCAATCTCAACGTGCCGCCGCTGGAACCGGTGCCGTCGGACCATGTGCTGACCAAATCCTTCTTCATCCTTCCGGAGTTCCCCGGCCGCTTCAACGGCAGCCCGCTTTGGGTCGAGGCCTCGCTTGAGGCAAGCAACACCGAGAACCGGCCCGTGCGCACCGGCGACGGCGTCTCGCCGATCATGATCACCGCCAATGATTTCGCCGGTGCCTGGGCGATCGACGAGAACGGAGATCCGATGCTGCCGACCGTGCCGCCGGACCCGATGCAGCGCGTCTACGCGCTGCGCGCTGGCGTCAACATCATGATGTACATGCTGACCGGCAACTACAAATCCGACCAGGTGCATGTGCCCGTGCTGCTCGAACGGCTGGGGCAGTAGCGCATGAACTGGTCGATCTCCTTCGAACCGCTCGTCTCCTGGCCGCTCTTCGGCCTGCTCTCCGTGCCGTTGCTGCTGCTGGCGCTGGTCGGTTTGTGGTTTCGCCAGCGCGGCTCGGCGCTGCGCTTCATCGCGCTGCTCGCGCTCGCCGCGGCGCTGCTCAACCCGGTGTTCCTCGCCGAAGAGCGCGAGGCGCTGAAGAGCGTCGTCGCCCTCATCGTCGACCGCAGCCAGAGTCAGGACATCGGCGACCGCGGCAAGCAGACCGACGAGGCACTGGCCGGAATGCAGCAACGGCTCACCCGCTTCAAGCAGTTCGATGTCCGTGTCGTCGAGGCCGGCAAATCGGAGGCCGCCGACGAGCGCACCGAGACCAAGCTGTTCAGCGCGCTGGAGGGCGCCTTCCGCGACGTGCCGCCGTCGCGCATCGGCGGCGCCATAATGATCACCGACGGCGAGGTGCACGATGCGCCCGCCGGCGCACCGGAGTTCAACGCGCCGCTGCATGCGCTGATCACCGGCAACGAGCACGAGAAGGATCGCCGCATCCGCTTCGAGAACGCGCCGCGCTTCGGCCTCGTCGGCAAACCGCTCGACATGACCTACCGCGTCATTTCGACGGAAGGTGATGGCGCGCCGGTGGATGTGCGGGTCTCGGTGAACGGCGAGCAGATCTCGGTCGAGCACGCGACCGTCGGCCAGCCGATGAAGCTCTCGGTCACCATCCCCAATGCCGGCCGCAACATCGTCCAGCTCGGCATCGACCGCGAGCCGGGCGAACTGACCGACGCCAACAACCGGGCGATCGCCCTGGTCGATGGCATCCGCGAAAACCTGCGCGTGCTCTTGGTTTCCGGCGAACCGCATGCCGGCGAGCGCACATGGCGCAATCTGTTGAAATCGGACGCCTCTGTCGATCTCGTCCACTTCACCATCCTGCGTCCGCCGGAAAAGCAGGACGGCACGCCGATCAACGAATTGTCGCTGATCGCCTTCCCGACACGCGAGCTGTTCGTCGAGAAGATCAAGGATTTCGATCTGATCATCTTCGACCGCTACCAGCACCGCGACGTGCTGCCGATCCTCTATTACGACTACATCTCCGAATATGTCGAAAAGGGCGGCGCGCTGCTGATTGCCGCCGGTCCCGAATATGCCGGCGAGAATTCCATTGCCCGCACGCCGCTCAACGCCGCGCTGCCGGCCATGCCGACCGGCGAGGTGGTGGACAAGGCGTTTTATCCGCGCCTGACGGATCTCGGCCAGCGCCATCCGGTGACGCGCGGGCTCGACGGCTCGGCGAGCGAGCCGCCGCATTGGAGCCGCTGGTTCCGCACCATCGGCGTCAAGAATCCGGAAGGCGAAGTGGTGATGAAGGGCGCCGACGACCGGCCGCTGCTTCTGCTCGACCGCAAGGGCGAAGGCCGTGTCGGCATGTTGCTCTCCGACCAGGGCTGGCTGTGGGCGCGCGACTTCGAGGGCGGCGGACCGCATGTCCAGCTCTATCGCCGCATCGCCCACTGGCTGATGAAGGAACCGGAGCTGGAAGAGGAACGGCTGACCGCCGACGGCCGCGGCATGATGCTTGAAATCCGCCGCCAGACGATGAGCGACGATCCCGGATCCGCGCAGGTGATCACGCCCTCCGGCAAAGCCGTGACGGTGAAACTCGAAAAATCGGAGCCCGGCATCTTCACCGGCAGCCTGCAGACCAGCGAGATCGGCCTTTACCAGATCGGCAATGGCGACTTGACCGCGCTAGCCCATGTCGGTCCGATCAATGCGCCGGAATTCGCCGACGTGGTCTCGACCGAGGACAGGCTGAAGGCGCCTGCCGAGGCGACCGGCGGCAGCGTGCGCAGGCTTGCCCCTTCCTCCGCGCTCGGCAATCTCGCCGGCGGCGTCGCCTTGCCGTCGATCGTGCCGGTTCGCTCCTCGGCCGCCGCTTCCGGCGACGACTGGATCGGCCTGCGCACCACCGACGACAGCGCCCTCGAGGCCGTGTCGCGCGTGCCGCTGTTCGGCGGCTTCCTCGGCCTCGGCCTGCTGCTGCTCGCCATCGGCTCGATGTGGTATCGCGAGGGGCGGTAAGCGCCACCTCTTCCTTCTCCCCGTTCCACGGGGAGAAGGTGCCCGAAGGGCGGATGAGGGGCGGCGCCAACGCCTGCGATTAAAGATCAGTGCTTGCCTCACCCCTCACCCTGCTCGACCGGCAAACGGGGCGAGGGAGAGCCCCTACTCTTCCGGCTCGACGGTGAACAGCAGCGGATAGCCCTTGGCCTTGCCGGCATCGGTCGCCCGCGTCGCCTTGGTTTCCGCGATATCCCTGGTGAACACCGCGACGACGCACACACCGCGCGTATGCGCGGTGATCATGACGCGGTGCGCCTGGTCCTCGCTGAGCTTGAACTCGCCCTTGAGCACGGTCACCACGAACTCGCGTGGCGTGAAATCGTCATTGACCAGGATGACCTTGTAGAGCTTCGGCCGCTCGGTCTTCGGCTGTGTCTTGACGCGGGGTTTGATGACGGTTTCAGGCATCGGATCCAGCAGCGAGAGGAGTTCGACTCCCGCTCTCATTTTGTCACGCAGGAAATCACACGTCCAATTGCGCGCGGGTAACAACGGAGCTGGACGATCGACACTATGTGGGGAAGCGCTGCTGGCGGGTCAACGGCCCTGGCGCCCGACCGGGCGGCGCATCGCGGTGCCCGATCTGCCCGAACCGGCGCCGCCATCCATGCCCGAGCCGCGTTCCTTGAAAGCGAAGAATATCCAGCCGACCAGGCCGATCACCGTTATGCCAGTCAGCACGATCAGGATCCAGGATTGTGCCGGGGTGATGTAGTCGAAACTCGATGAGATAGCGGGCGCGAACAGCTCGGGTTCGGTCCTGCCGCTAGCGGGATCCGGCACCGGGCTTGCTTTAAAGATGATCAACGATCGTGCGGCCGCGGTGGCGATCAGACCGCCGAGGGTCAACGAACGCATCAGGGACGAAAACCGCTTCTTCATGCGGATTGTCCTACAGCACCGGCATTGCGATCGGGTTAAGGATTGAACTTGGTGCGGCTGTAACCTGCCGGTTTCAGGCTCCCGCCGCCGATAAGCCGCCCCAGCCGAAATCGGCTGGAGCGGCCTTCGTCAAAAGTGATGCCGAACTCTGGATCAGGGCTTCTTGGCAGCCGGCTTCGCAGCAGCGGGCTTCGCAGCCGGCGCCTTCTTCGGAGCCGGGCACTTGTGCTTCTTGGTCGGCTTGCAGACCTTCTTGGCCGCTACCTTCTTCGGCGCGGGCTTGGCGGTCGCGTCGGCTGCCGGAGCGGTCGTGGTCGTCGTGGTGGCGGCGGCCGGAGCAGCGGTCGTGGTGGCGGCGGCGTTGCCGAGAGCCGGCATCGAGAAGGCCAGGGCGACACCGAGACCGAGGGCGGAGAGAAGGGACTTTTTCATGGCTTGCTTCCTTTTTTGTGCGGGTCGGGAGTCGAGCGTCACTGATCTGGGTCGACCGGTGTCACTCCAAGCAGCTTCAAAGCGTTTGCGAGCATCCGGATTCCCTGCGCCTGTTTCTTGTTGGCGCAGAACCGGTCTCCCTTTCTTTGCAGTGCTTTCGCCGCGGTGACCTGCGTTGCCGCGGCATGGGTTTCGAGGGCTTCGTCAACTTGACGGCTGAGATTCGTGCAGCGCTCCGTCCGGGTGAGCGGCGGCGCGACCTTTGCGGGGGTGGAGGCACCGGCCGCTGCTGTGATGAGCGATATGCTGAGCAAAGCACCCGTCACGCTGATCCAGAACCTCTGCATTGGTCTTGCCCGTTACTCCGGAAACTTGCGTCGCAGCCATCACCTGACCGCCACGGGACCGGTTATGGCCTTTAAATTTTTCACCAGTTTTTCCCGACTGTAGAATTTTGTTTCTGGATTGTTTCTGGGGAAGCCGGCCGCGGCGCCGGTCGCGGCCACTGGCCAAGATGTGGCCCGAATTCTATCGTGTGGGTGGTCGACGAAGGGATTGCTTGGCTAACAAATGACAGGGTTCCAGTGAAATCCGACGCACACATTCTGATCGTCGACGACGACAAGGGCATACGCGACCTGCTGCAGGAGTTCTTCCAGAAGCGCGGTCTGCACACCACGGTGGCCGGCGACGGCGTCGAGATGGAGGCGATCCTGCGCCGTACGCCGGTCGACCTGATCATTCTCGACGTGATGCTGCCCGGCAAAAGCGGGCTCGAGCTTTGCCGCGAGATCCGCGCCAATTACACCACGCCGATCATCATGCTGACCGCGGTCACTGAAACGACCGACCGCGTGGTGGGTCTCGAAATGGGCGCCGACGACTACGTGCCCAAGCCCTTCGATCCGCGAGAGCTTCTGGCCCGCATCCGCGCCGTCTTGCGCCGCAACGGCAGCGCCGAGCCGCGTCGCCCGAGCGCCAAGCAGGTCTATCGCTTTGCCGGCTGGACCATGGATTGCGCGCGCCGCCGCCTGACGGCGCCCGACGACGTCCGGGTGGAGCTGACCATGGCCGAATTCAACCTTCTGCAGACCTTCGTCAAGAGCGCGCAGCGCGTGCTGACCCGCGAGCAGCTGATCGAGCTCTCGGGCGGCGACACCGGCTACAGCTTCGACCGCAGCGTCGACATTCTGGTGAGCCGGCTTCGCCGCAAGATGGAAGACGATCCGAAGATGCCGAAACTGATCCTGACGGTGCGCAGCGGCGGCTATCAGTTCCTGCCCGAAACGACGTCCGAATGAGACGCTTCCTGCCGCAGACCCTGCCTGTCTGGGTGCTGCTGATCGTCATTGCCGGCCTGATGATCAGCCAGGTCGCCACGCTTTACATCGTCGCGCGCGACCGCGCCGCCTCAAACGGTGTCGTCGATCTCTACCGGCTCAACGATCGCGCCTATTCGCTAGTGCAGCTGATGCATGACGCCACGCCTGAAGAACGCAAGGCGACCGCGTCGGGTCTGTTCAACTCGACCTATGCGCTGACGGTTTCGGACACGCCCGCCGTCACCTCTTCGATCGCCGGCGACGACCAACTGGCCGAGCTGGAAGACATCCTCGTCGGCCGCCTGTCCAAGTTCGGCATCACCGACGCGCGCGTGCGGCGCGATCCGGCCACGCAGGAGTCCGACGTTCCGGATGGCCAAGCGGTGAACAAGGATGTCGGCCAGGTCGAGCGCGACCTGCTGGTGCTGGCCGCGGATTTCGCCCAGAGCGACAAGCTGACGGCATCGTTGCGCTTTTCCGATGGACAGTGGTTGAATTTCACCGAGCCGATCACCCCGCCAGGTCCGATCCTCAGCCTCGACAGCCTGCCGCTCTATTCGCTGATCGCCGGCTTGGTCGTCATCATGTCGATCTGGTCGTTGCGCCGGCTGACCGCCCCCTACCGGATGATGGAAAGGGCGGTGACGCGCATCGGCAACGACCTCAAAAGCCCGCCGATCGCCGAAACCGGCAGCCGCGAGATCCGCGCCGCGGCGAAGGCGATCAACGCCATGCAGACGAGACTGCGCGACTATGTCGAGGACCGCGAGCATCTGGCCGCCGCGCTTGCGCATGATCTGCGCACGCCGCTGACGCGGATGCGCCTGCGCCTCGAACTGTTGCGCAGGTCGCCGGCGCGCGAGGCGCTCGCGCACGATCTCGCCGACATCGAAAGCATCGCCAGCTCCGTGATCGACTTCGCCAAATTCGAGGTGACGGAGGAGAAGGCCGAGCGCATCGATTTCTGGTCGCTGGTCGAATCGGTCGCCGACTCCTTCGACGGCGCATCCTTCGACGAGGATGCGGCCCCTTCGCGCGGCCTGATCTGCATCGCGCGGCCGGTGGCGCTGCGCCGCTGCGTCACCAATCTCATCCAGAACGCGGTGACCTACGGCAAGAAGGCGCATCTCGGCGTGCGGCGATCGGGCGACACGATCACGCTTTCGATCCGCGACGAGGGCCCCGGCATCCCGCAGGCGAAACTGGACGCGGTGTTCGGCTCCTTCGTGCGCCTGGAGGAATCGCGCAACCGCACGACCGGCGGTCTTGGCCTCGGCCTGACCATCGCCCGCAACATCGCGCGCGGCGCCGGCGGCGAGGTCAATCTTTCCAACTACCCGGGCGGTGGCCTGCTGACGGAGCTGAGGCTGCCGGTGGCAGCTTGAGTCAGGAGCCGGTGCGGTCCGCCGTCGACGCCTCTGGATCGGTCGAACCATCCTTGTGATAGTGCGGCCCGCCTGGTCACGAGGGAAATCCACCCATGTTTTACGCCGTCCTTGCCTATCACGTCGAAAACACTGTGCAGTCCTGGACGCCCGACGAGGATGCGGCGCTGATGAAGGACCTGCTCGATGTCAACACCAAGCTGACCCGGGAGGGCAAGCTTGGGCCTGCGGCAAGGCTTGGCCCGACGGCGGAGGCGGTAACTTTGCGCGGCCCGGCCGACGCCATGGTGATCGATGGCCCGTTCGCGGAGACCAAGGAGCAGCTGCTGGGCCTCTATGTGCTTAACTGCGCGAGCCTGGACGAGGCGATCGCCGCCGCCCGTGACCTCAAACGCGTCAATCCCACCGCCGTCTACGAGATCCGGCCGATCATGCTTTATAAGCCTGGCGCCGCGCTGCCGGCCGGTTGAGATACGCTTCGGCCCGCGTTTCACATTGGTGTCGCGGCAGCCTCGATTTCCCGTCCCAGGCGCAGCGTCTCGCGCACCAGAAGATCGAGATCCTCGCGCCGCGTGCGATGATTGGCGATCGCCACCCTCAGGCAATGTTGGCCATGCACTGTGGTGTCGGATAGCGCCGCGCTGCCCTGTTCCTGCAACCGCAGCATGATCTCGGTGTTGAGCGCCTTGATCAGCTCCTCGGACGCGCCTTTGGGCTTGTAGCGAAAAGAAACGATGTTGATCGTTGTCGGCGCCGTCAGTTCGAATGCCGGCTCCGCCTTGATCAGCGCAGTGAGATAATGCGCCTGGGCGATGTTCTGGTCGATCAGCCGGCCGAACTTCTCGACGCCATGCTCCTTCAGTGCCATCCAGATTTTCAGCGCGCGGAAGCCACGCGACGTCTGCAGGCCGTAGTCGTGCAGCCATTCTCCGGAGGCAAGGCCGCGCGGCGCCGATTCGAGATATTCCGGCGTCACCGCGAAGGTGCTGCGATGCGCCGATGCGTCCCGCACCAGCGCGCAGCCGGCCTCGAACGGCGCATGCAGCCATTTGTGCGGATCGAGCGCGATCGAATCCGCCTGCTCGATACCAGCAACGAGCGGCCTGTTCTCAGGAGCAATCGCGATCAGCGCCCCGATGCAGCCATCGACATGGAACCAGAGGTCTTCCGCGGCCGCGACGGTCGCCAGCGCCTGAAGATCGTCGACGGCGCCGGTGTTGACGGTGCCGGCGGTGCCGATCACGCAGGCCGGCTTGAAGCCGGCCTCTCGATCCTCAGCGATTGCCGCCTTGAGCGCGGCGATATCGATGCGCAATCCGTCATCGGTCGGGATCCGTCGCAGCGCCCGATTGCCGAGACCCAGCGCCTCCATGCCCTTGCGATGGCAGGAATGGACCTGGTCCGAGGCGTAATAGCGCAGCGGCTTGGGGATGGCGCCGACGCCGCGCTCGCGCACGTCGACGCCCGCCTTGACGTTGCGCGCCACCGTCAGCCCGATGATGTTGGCCATCGAGCCACCGCTGACCAGCGTGCCGCTCGCCGTTGCCGGAAGGCCCACCATCTCCTTCAACCAATTGACCACCTGGCTGTCCATCAGCCCGGCGGCATGGTTGCCGCCGCCGAGATTGGAACCCTGGATCGCCGCCAGGAAATCGCCGAGCGCGCCGGTGAAATTGCTCGAGCCCATATACCAGGCCCAGAAGCGCGGATGGATGTTGCCCATCGGATAGGCCATGACGTTGCGGGCGACGTCACCATAGACGTCTGCCACCGGCGCCGGTGAGCGTGGCATCGGCGCGCTGAAGAATGATCGCACCTCGGCCGGCATCTCGCGCCAGGCCGGACGCTCACGGACATCCTTGAGATAGCTGATGGCATCGTCGACGATCCGGTGCGACAGCGCTCCCATATCCGTCCAATCCTGCGGATCGAGCGTTTCTTCCGTAGTCACCGCTTCCCGAAAAGTGTCCATCCGTATCTCCCGCCGGCATCTGGGTGATCATGTGGAAAAATGGCGACGCCGCCGTTTAGATAGCGGCGTCGCGTCGTCTACCGTCAGACGTCGAACTGACAGCTCGGCGTCGAGCGCGATAGCGCGGTTTCCTCGGCGTCCATCTCGGCCTCGATACCGTCGAAGAGCGGCGTCGACATGTAGCGCTCGCCGGTGTCGGGCAGCATGCACAGGATCACCGAGCCGGCCGGCGCGGTGCCCGCGATCTGGCGCGCCACGGCGAAAGTGGCGCCGCCGGAGATGCCGGTGAAGATGCCTTCCTGCTGCGCCAGCGCCTTCGCCCATTTGATGCCCTCGGGGCCTGGGATCGGCACCACCTGGTCGTAATAGCGCTGGTCGATCGCCTCCTGCAACACGTTGGGGATGAAGTCTGGCGTCCAGCCCTGGATCGGATGCGGCTCGAAGGCTGGATGGCTGGCGGCCGGCGCGCCGCCGGCGCCGCGCTCCTGTACCTTGCCGCTGCCGATGAGCTGAGCGTTCGCCGGCTCCGCAAGCACGATCTTGACCTCCGGCCGCTCTCGGCGAAGCACCCGGCCGACGCCGGCGACGGTGCCGCCCGTGCCGTAGCCGGTGACCAGATAGTCGAGACGGGAGCCTGCGAAATCATTGACGATCTCGCGGCCGGTGGTCGCCTCATGGATGGCGGCGTTGGCCTCGGTCTCGAACTGGCGCGCCAGAAACCAGCCATTGGCTTCGGCGATCTCGACCGCCTTCTTGTACATGCCGAAACCCTTCTGCGCGCGCGGCGTCAGCACCACCTTGGCGCCCAGCATGCGCATCAGCTTGCGGCGCTCGACCGAGAAGCTGTCGGCCATCGTCACCACCAGCGGATAGCCCTTCTGCGCACAGACCATGGCAAGGCCGATGCCGGTGTTGCCGCTCGTTGCCTCGACCACCGTCTGGCCGGGCTTCAATTTGCCGCTGCGCTCGCCTTCCTCGATGATGTTGAGCGCCAGCCGGTCCTTGACCGAGGCGGCCGGATTGAAGAACTCGGCCTTCACATAGATCGTCGCATGACCCGGACCGAGATTGTTGATACGGATGACCGGCGTGTCGCCGACCGTGTCGAGAATGCTTTCGAACAGCCGGCCGCGACCGGTTGTGGTTCTGATTTTCAATTGCTGCAACATGGGCTTTTCTCCTCGATATCTCACGCGCCGGTTACAGACCGGCGGCTTGGGCGGCGTGGTTTCGACACCTTGCCGCGTTAGTTGCATGTGACTTGCCGGCAATTCGGCAAAGGCCGCGTCCGGCGCGAGAATTCGCCGCCGGATGCGCCCTGTCGTGTTTGGTGATAGAACATGGACCAACTGGTCAGCGTGGGAGCGAGCGTGGAAACGGACGTGGAATCCGTTCGATCGGCCCTGAAAGGCGATGCCGCCGGCCTGTCGATCCGGCTGCTCGGTCCGCTGGCGATTGCACGCGACGACGTTCCGGTCGCGCTGCCCTCGTCCCGCAAATTGCGTGCACTGCTCGCCTATCTGGCGCTCGCGCCCCACCCCGTCAGCCGCAGCCGGCTCTGCGAGCTTCTCTGGGATGTGCCCAACGACCCACGGGGCGAGTTGCGTTGGTGTCTGAGCAAGCTGCGTGCCGCGCTCGACGAGCCGGGCCTTCACCGGATCGAGACCGAAGGCGACACCGTGGCGCTGCGCCTTGGCGATACGAGCGTCGATGCCACGGAAGCCGCCGCCGCGGTGGCGGAAGGGATCGAGACGCTTGGCCTCGAGCGTCTGCGGGCGCTTGCGCAACTGTTCACCGGCGATTTTCTCGATGGGCTGGAGCTTGACCGGAGCCCGCATTTCGGCAGCTGGCTGACGGCGCAGCGCCGTCGTTTCAGCGCATGCCATGTCGCCGTCCTGGAGCACATCATCGGCCTTGTCCCGCAGGGAGTCGACGAAGCAGGCGCCTATATCGACAAATGGCTGGAGCTCGCGCCGTTCGACAGGCGCGCCCATGTGGCGCTGCTGGAAAACCTGGCCGGGCGCGGACAGATCGGCGCCGGCGAGGAGCATCTTGCCACCGCAGCGGAGCTCTTCCACTCGGAAGAGCTAGATTTCACCCCGCTGCGCGAAGCATGGCAGGAGATACGAGCCCGACACGCCAGCGCAACGCCATGCACACGATCCGGGCCGGGTTTCCCGATGCCGGAGTCGCCGGTCGCCACGCTCGAATCCGAGCCAGCAGCGACGCGCCGGGCTTCGCTTGCGGTGATGCCGTTTGCGGAGAGCGCCGGCAATGGCGGCTTCCGCGGCGGGCTGGCCGATGGCCTGACGCACGACATCATCACCCGGCTAGCCAAGCTTCGAGATTTCTTCGTGATCGCCCGCGGCTCTGTCTTCGCGCTCGCCGAGAAGGACATTGCGCCGGACGACGCCGGACGCAGGCTGAATGTCGACTATGTCGCAACGGGCTCGGTGCGCAGCCAGCCGGGCCGGGTCGTCGTGTCCGTCGAACTCGTCGAGGTGCGCACGGCACGGATCGTCTGGGCCGAGACCTTCGAGCACAAGCCCGACGACATCTTCATTGTCATCGAGGATATCGGCAACAGCATCGTCTCTTCCATCGCCGCCGAGATCGCCACGGTGGAACGCAACCGCGCGCTGCTGAAGGCGCCCAACTCGCTCAATGCCTGGGAGGCCTATCATCGCGGCCTCTGGCACATGTACCGCTTCACCCGCCAGGAGAACGAGCTGGCGCAGCATTTCTTCGGCGAGGCGTTGAAGCTCGATCCCACTTTCGCGCGCGCCTATGCCGGCATGTCCTTCACCCACTGGCAGAATGCTTTCCAGCGCTGGGGCGACCGCGACCGCGAGACCGCCCTTGCCTTCGAAAGTGCCGGCCAGAGCCTGCTGGTCGACGACCGCAACCCTGCCGCCCATTGGGCGATGGGTCGCGCCTTGTGGCTGCGCGGCGAACAGGACGGCTCGCTGCTCGAACTGGCGAACGCCGTCGACCTCAGCCCAAACTTCGCGCTCGGCCACTACGCGCTGTCCTTCGTCCATTCGCAGTCGGGCGACCCGCAATCGGCGATCGGCTCGTCCGATCATTCGCGCCATCTCAGCCCCTTCGATCCGCTGCTGTTCGGCATGATGGGCGCGCGCGCCATGGCGCATGCAAGGCTCGGCGAATTCGAAGCGGCCGCCGAATGGGCGCTCAAGGCCGCAGCGCGCCCGAACGCCCATGTCATCATCCTGGCGATCGCCGCGCACTGCCTGGCGCTGGCTGGCCGGCAGGACGAGGCGCGCAGCTTCGCCGCCAAGATCCGCAACACGTTGCCCAACTATCGCGCCGACGATTTCATCGCCACCTTCCGCTTCGACCGTGACGGGGAGGCTCTGTTCCGGAACGGCTCGAAGTTGATCGGGCTGAACTGAATTCTACGTTCCGGCTAATGCATGAGCGGTCCGCTGGCCTTCCGCCACGCATCGATGCCGCCCTGGATGTGGCGGGCGCTGGCGATACCGACATCCTGCGCTGCCTGCACCGCCATCGCCGAACGCTCGCCGAAGGCGCAGTAGAACAGGATCTGCTTGCTGGTCGACTTCGCCAGTTCGTGCAGCATGCCGCCGGCAGCGATGTTTTCCTGCAGCCGCGCATAGGGCAGATGGATCGCGCCGGGGATGACGCCGTGGCGCTCGCGTTCGGTCTGCTCGCGCAGGTCGATCAGCGCCACATCGGGCCGACCGACCAACTCCAGCGCCTGTTCGGCGGTCACAGACCAGCCGCGGCTGGCGATATCGTCCTGGTGCAGGCCGACCCTCATATTGGCGGGCACCGCGACATCCATCATCTTCGGGTTGGCCAGCTTCAGATTGTTCATGATGTCGACATACTCGTCGACCGACTTCACCTGCAGGCGCGGATTGAAGGCCTTCTCCTCGCCGATCGTCGACACGGTCTCGCCCTTGTAGTCGTGCGCCGGGAAGATCATCGTCTCGTCGGGCAGCTTGAGCAGGCGGCCGAAGATCGATTCATACTGCTGGCGCGGATCGCCGTTCTGGAAGTCGGTGCGGCCAGTGCCGCGGATGAGCAGCGTGTCACCGGTGAAGACCCGGTCGGGCAGGATGAAGCTGTAGGAATCGTCGGTGTGGCCGGGCGTATATATGACATCCAGCGCCAGCCCCTCGATGCCGAGCTTGTCGCCGTCGGAAAGCCGCATCGAAACGACATCGGCCTTGGTCTGTTCGCCCATCACGGTCACGCAATGCGTCTTGTCGCGTAGCGCACCGAGGCCGGTGATGTGATCGGCATGGAGATGCGTGTCGACCGCCTTGACCAGCCTGAGGTCGAGTTCGTTGACCAGTTGCAGATAGCGCTCGACCTTCTCCAGCACCGGATCGATGATCAGCGCCTCGCCGCCATGGCGGCTGGCGAGCAGATAGGAATAGGTGCCAGAGACGGAATCGAAGAGCTGGCGGAAGATCATTTCTACTACCCCGCTGCATGTTCGCACCGCGGACGTCATCCGCGCTGTCGCAGCAATATCCTACTGCACTGGTCATCGGAATCGGAACGGATTTCGAAAAATATATGTGACGGTATATGGCTTTACCCACGCCCACGGGGAGCCAACCTTCAAATGTGGCACCGGGGTTCGTCGAGCAGCTTTCTCAAAAGGCCTTGCTGAGGCGAGCCTGGCCCCGGACGGTGAAGGCATCGTCGCTTCCATAGCCGGCCTCGAAGCCGGCATTCAGGGTCATGCCGGCGCCCACCTCCGCCGCGACGTCCGCCCCGGCAAAACCGCGTACGATCATTTTTTTGCCGCCGGCGCCAAAGGAGATGTCCTGGCCAAGCAGTGTCGCCGACACCTCACCGCTGTCTTGCGCTATGGCATCGATCCCGGTACGCAGCGTGGTTTGCCAGGCTTGGCTTGGCGTGCTAACGGGCGCCAGGGCCAGCGCGACCTCGCCCCGCGCCTCGAAGATGTTGGCGTCACGCCGCGAAACGGCGAGATCGCCGTCCGAACCGGTCTCCGCATAGTCATCGATGAAGAGCCCGGCGTAACGCAGCCGCACGCTGGGTATCAGCGTACCAGTCGCGACGGGCAGCCGCATGCCGAGCGTGACCGACGGGCTGAGGAAAATGCCGTTGAAATCTGCCCGGGCCGTCTCGATGCCGTCGAGCGCCAGATTGTTCGCGACGCGGCGGCGGCTGCGCTCCTGGAGCACGCCGGCGACGAAGTTCGCCCCGGCAAAACGCGCTCCTGCGTCATAGCCGAGATAGCCGCCTGCAAATGCGCTGCGATGAACGATCTCCTGCGCGTCGTCCTCGACCTGGGTCGATCCGGCGGCGCCGCCCAGCAGCAGGCCGCCCAGGAAACCGTCGCCAGAGCGCCTTTCAGCGCCAGCGACGATGCCGCCCAGCCCCTCGCTGAACCCGGCCGATGCGCCGGAGCTGCCTTGGGAGCGTATCCCGCCAAAGGTGGATATCCAGGCGTTCCGACCCCGGTTCGGCAAGTCGTCGTTCGGGGCGGCCATACGCGCTTCGGCGGTGCCGACTATGCCGTCTACAAGGTCCTCGATCAGCGGCGCGCTGCTCGCAAATCCGGTGATGTCGACCACCGCCACGCTTTCGCCGCTCGTCGCGAACGGCCTGCCGCCGGTCAGGACGGTTTGTGGCAGGCCAGTTCCCGAAAAACTCGTGACGGCGCTGAGTGCCGGGCCGAAGGTCACGGTGTTGCCGCTACCTGAAAAGACGATCGGCCCTTGAATGGCCGTTCCGCCCAGAAGGTTCAGCGTCGCGTCTGGCGCACCGAAATAGATGGCGACGCTCTGGTCACTGAAGACGCGGCCGGAATTGGTGATGACGGAGTTGCCGCCCTGGGCGGCAATGCCCACGGCGCCCACGCCTTCAACGATGACCGAACCGGAATTGGTGATGGTGGCGTTGCCGAACAGCGTGCCGATGCCGGTCGAGGCTGTCCCGAAGACGTTGACCGTACCGCTATTGGCAATCGCGACATCGTTGCCGCTGGCGCCGATGCCGACGGAAGCCGGCCCCGACACCGTGATCGACCCGGAATTGTCGAGCCGCAGGCCATTGCTCTGCCAGAGGATCCCCCCGGCGGCGATCCCGTACGCCTCGATCGCGCCGCTGTTGGAGATCGTCAGGTCCGGCCCATCGCCGATGAGGCCGGCGGCGGCGGTGCCGGAAACACCGATAAAGCCATGATTGTCCACACGCCCGCCTGCGGCGTCGCTGATGATGCCGTATGTCGCGACGCCCAGCGCTTCGATCGAGCCGTTGTTGACGACGTCCACATCGTTGCCCTCGGACAGGACACCGATGGAGCCGTCACCTATGGCGAGGGTGGCCCCGTTGTTGAGGATGGTAGCGTCCGCACCTTGCGAATGCACATTGGCGGCGGCACCGCCCAAGGTTTTGATCAGTCCGTTGTTTGTGAGCCTCTGATCCGCGCCAAGCATCCGCACGGCGTCGGCCCCCGTACCCGTTGTTTCGATCACGCCCGTTTGGCTGACGACGCCGGTATCGCCGGTATTGCTCATCGTCTGCTGGCCGGCAGTGACGCCGTTGCCGATGACAAAACTTTGGGCATACGCCGGGCCGCTTCCAAGCGGAACCGCAACGAAAATCGACAGCGCAATCGCGCCTGGAACCCTTGTGCGCGGCGTCGGCATCACCCCCTTGGCGCATGGGTACGCAACAAGCGGAGTCTGCACTCGAAGGAAGCGAAAGACAAGCCGCAGGCAGCGCCCGGATCGGGGACCTGGGCGCCTGCGAAGGCTTATCGCCTCAACACCGCGCTCAGCACGTCGCGGATGCCGATCGCACCGACGAAGCGCGAGCCTTCGTCGAACAGCGCCACCGGCGCCGTCTGCGAGCGGTGCATGGCGAGCATCACCGTTTTCAGCGGCGTGCCGGGATTGGCCCAGAACACCTGGGACCCCTCCTCCGGCTGCCTCTCGACGTCGGCGCAGGAGACCCATACCGCCGGCTTGCCGTCACGCTCGGCGGCGGCCACCAGGCCATGGGCATCGATCTTGAAGCGCGTCGTCTTGCGCCGGTCGAGCCACACCCAGCCGTCGTCGCCCTGTTCGAGATCGCGACGGTCCCGCATCACGTTCCACGCCGTCAGCACCGACAGCGGGTTAACATTGGCGATGAAGTCGCGGACATAGTCGTTGGCGGGTCTGAGAACGATGTCCTCCGGCGCGCCGGTCTGCACGATGCGGCCGCCTTCCATGATGGTGATGTGGCTGCCGATCTTCAGCGCCTCCTCGAGGTCGTGGCTGACGAAGATGATGGTCTTCTTCAGCTCCGCCTGAAGCTGCAACAATTCGTCCTGCAGCTTGGTTCGGATCAGCGGATCGAGCGCCGAGAACGGCTCGTCCATCAGCAGGATCGGCGCCTCGGTCGCGAAGGCTCGGGCGAGACCGACGCGCTGCTGCATGCCGCCCGAAAGCTCATGCGCGTATTTCTTCGACCATTGGTCGAGATGGACGAGCTGCAGCTGCTTTTGCACGCGCGCCTTGCGTTCCGCGTCCGGCACGCCGGCAAGCTCGAGGCCGAAGCCGACATTTTCCTCGACCGTGCGCCACGGCAGCAGGCCGAACTGCTGGAACACCATCGCCACCTGCTTCTGGCGCAGCCGCCGCAAGGTCGCCTCGTCGCAGGTGACGACATCGACGGTGCGGTCGCCGTCCTTGACCAGCACCTGGCCGCGCGACACGACGTTCAGCCGGTTGACGGCTCTCAGCAGCGTCGACTTGCCGGAGCCGGACAGGCCCATCAGCACCGAGATCTCGCCCTCATGCACGGTGAGGCTGGCGCCGGCGCAGCCCAGCACGTTGCCGGTTTTTTCGAGGATCTCGGCGCGGGTGGCGCCCTTGTCGATCAGCGCCAGCGAACCGGACTGATCGGCGCCGAAGACGATGTCTACGTTCTTGAAATCCACCGCGACGGTCATTTCTTGCCTCCAACGCCGATGCGGGTCATTCGGTCGAGTACGATGGCGAGCACGACGATCGCGAGGCCGGCCTCAAGCCCGAGATCGATGCGCCGCGAGCCGAGCGCGCGGTTGATTTCCGTGCCGAGGCCGCCGGCGCCGATCAGGGCGGCGAACACGACCATCGACAGCGACAGCATGATCGATTGCGTCAGGCCCGCCATGATGGTCGGCAGCGCCGATGGCAGCTCCACCTTCCACAGAAGCTGGCGCTTGGTGGCGCCGAACGCCTCGCCCGCTTCGATGATCGCCTTGGGCACCGAAACCACGCCGAGATGGGTGAGCCGCACGGCCGTCGGGATGACGAAGATGATGGTGACGATGAGGCCCGGCGCGTTGCCGAGGCCGAACAGCGTCAGCACCGGGATCAGGTAGACGAAGGTCGGCAGCGTCTGCATCAGGTCGAGCACCGGCAGCATGACGCGGTAGACCTTCGGCTTGTGCGCGGCCCAAATGCCGAGCGGCACGCCGATCGCCATGGCCGCCGCGGCGGCGGCAACCACCAGCACAAGCGTTTGCACCGTCTGCTTCCACAGGTTCTGGTTGATGATGAAGATCAGGCCGAGGAAGACGCCGATGGCGAGCGGCCGCGAACGCTGCAAAAACCACGCGATGATCGCGATGACCAGCGCCAGAAGCACCGGCGGCACCATCAGCAGAAGGTTCACCGCCCCGTCGAGGATGAAATTCAGCCCGTTTGAGAAGGCCCGGAAGATGGTGTCGAAATTGTCGGTCAGGAAGCCGAAGAAGGCCTTGCCCCACGGCCCGATGGGGATCTTGTAGTCGGTCAGGAGTTTCGAAATCGGATCCATCTTTCCCCTCTCGGCTTCGCCGCACTTTCCGTACGGTCATCTTCTCGCAGCTTAACGCATGTCACCCAAAAGTGTGCAGCGGTTTTGGGAAAACGACATCCGTGAAAACAGAGACTTAAGGCGCGGCGCGCTTTAAGAAAAAGGGCAGCCTTTTCTACTGGCTGCCCTCTTCCGGATGATCATTCCGGACTCAAAACCGGCTCAGCTCCCGAGCGCCGTCTTGACGGCAGCCGCCGCGTCGCCGCCATCGAAGGTGGTGACGCCGGCAATCCACGGCGCAACGGCGTCGGGATGCTTCTTCAGCCAGTCCTTCGCCACCGTCTGGGCATCGCCGCCCTTCAGGATCGCGTCCATCATCTCGCCTTCCATGTCGAGATTGAACTTCAGGTTGGCGATGAACTTGCCGGCGTTCGGGCATTCAGTGGTGTAGCCCTTGCGCACATTGGTGTAGACGGTGGCGGCGCCGAAGCCGCTATCGCCCATGCCGTCGAGGTAGGTGATCTTCATGGCGCCCATCACCGGATGCGGCGTCCAGCCGAGGAAGGCGATCCACTCATTGCTCTTCATCGACTGCTCGGCCTGCGTCAGCATGCCGGCTTCCGACGACTCGACCAACTCGAAGCCGGCGAGGTTGTCGGCCGGGTTCTTGATCATGTCGAGGATGATGCGGTTGCCGTCATTGCCGGCCTCGATGCCGTAGATCTTGCCGTTGAACTTGTCCTTGAACTTGCCGAGGTCGGTCAGCGACTTGACGCCGGCATCCGCGACATAGGTCGGCACGACGATGCCGTAGCCGGCGCCGGTGAGATTGGTGCTGATCGTCTCGACCGAGCCATCGGCGGTGTAGTCTTTGATGTCGTTGGTCATCGACGGCATCCAGTTGCCGAGGAAGACGTCGAGGTCCTTGTTCTTCAGCGAGGCCATGGTTACCGGCACCGAAAGCTGGATCGTCTGCGGCTCGTAGCCGAGCGCGGTGAGCAGCACCGATGCCAGGCCCGTCGTGGCCTGGATGTCGGTCCAGCCGACATCGGACAGGCGAACCGCCTTGCAGCTCGCCGCATCGCCGGCATAAGCGGCGGTCGTGGCCATAAGCGCCGCCAGGCCGAGGCCCGCGGCGATGGATTTCATACGCGACATGAACTTTCTCCCATTGCAATTGTCAGGCGATGCGAAGTTACGGTTCTTGCGCCCGCCTTGTTTCGTCAGCCAAACACCATTTTGAAGTTGTTTCAAGCGGTTCAACGTCCCGATGAACGGCGCGCACTGGCCATTAAGCGACATGACGGGTTTTTGAACGACATCGAGTTTCTGGGGACGGAGCCGGCGCCCCCTCCCCGCGACGCGCGAACTCGGCTTAAAAGCACCTATGGCCAAGCTCTACTTCCACTACGCCACGATGAATGCCGGCAAGACGACCATGCTGTTGCAGGCGTCCTACAACTATCGCGAACGCGGCATGTCGACGATGCTGTTCGTCGCCGGCCACTATCGCAAGGGCGACAACGGGTTGATCTCGTCACGCATCGGGCTCGAATCGGAGGCCGAGATGTTCCGCGACGGCGATGATCTCTATGCCAGGGTCGCGGAGCATCACCAGCATGCCCCCGTGCATTGCATCTTCGTCGACGAGGCGCAGTTCCTCGAGGAGGAGCAGGTCTGGCAGCTCGCCCGGATCGCCGACCGTCTCGGCATTCCGGTGATGTGCTACGGCCTGCGCACCGATTTCCAGGGCAATCTGTTCCCCGGCTCGCGCGCGCTGCTCGCCATCGCCGACGACCTGCGCGAGGTGCGCACCATCTGCCGCTGCGGCCGCAAGGCGACGATGGTGGTGCGCCTGGGGCCTGACGGCAAGGTGGCTAGGCAGGGCGAGCAGGTGGCGATCGGCAAGGACGTCTATGTTTCGCTCTGCCGCCGCCATTGGGAAGAGGAGATGGGCAGGGCCGCGCCTGACGACTTCATCGGTTTTGTCAGGGCATGAGCAGCTTCAGGCGGCGGAAACACGCCACACTGGGAACCGCCAGCCAAGCCGCACGCCAAGCGTTGCCAGCGCGATGAGCAGCATGCCGGCGGCCTGTGCCGGCCCGAGCGGATGCGCGTACAGGGCCCAGTCGATGATGATGGCGACGACGGGATAGATGAAAGTGATGACGCCGATCACCGGCGTCGTAAGGCGCGGAAAGGCCGAATTCATCAGCACATAGGCGATGCCTGTATGCAGGACGCCGATGCCGGTCAGCCAGCCCCATGACGCCAGCGGGATGGGATGGCCGATATCGGCGAACGGGGCGAGCAACACGACACCGACCAGCGTCTGGCAAAGCACCGTGATCTCCGCGCGCTGCTGCCCGAGACCCTTGGCGAGCATGGTAGCCACCGCATAGAGCAGGGCGGCGCCGAGCGTCAGCGCGATGCCAAGCGCCCAGCCCGCATCGACATGGCCGTGCGTGACGACCAGGCCGCTGGCGAGCACGACGCCGAGAAACGCGCCGAGCATCCACAGCATCTGGTCGAGCGAGATGCGTTCCTTGAGGACCGTGACGCCAAGCAGCACCACGAAGAACGGCTGGACATGGTAGACGATCGTCGTCGTGGCGATCGACGTCATGGCGAAACCGGCGAAGAAGGCCGTCCAACTCAGCACCATGCAAACGCCGGCGAGGGCCGCGAGGGCAAGCCGGGATACGGACAGCGTCCGGTCCGGCAAGTAGCCTCGCAGCAGGCACCATGCGGCGAGGAACAGCGCGCCGAACACGCATCGCCAGAAGACGACGGTGACGGGATGCTGTCCCGATTCCGTCACGAAGGCGCCGACCGTGCCGGCGATCACCATCGCCGAAGCGAGGCTCGCGGCAGGAAACCGGTCGGTCGGTATGGTCCTCATCGCAGCGCTCTCCAGCGGGTCGAAATCCATCTGACCCCTCGCGGCGATTTCAAACAAGCGAATAGATTTGTGAGGATCTATTCGATATGCTGATAGCGCCATGGCCGCTCCACTCGACCTCAACCTGCTGAAAACCTTCGTCGCCGTCGTCGAAACCGGCAGCCTGTCCAATGCGGCGCCTCGTGTTGGCCGCAGCCAGTCGGCGGTCAGCATGCAGATGCAAAGGCTGGAGGACATGGTGGGCAACCAGCTTCTCGTGCGCGGCCCGAGAACGGTTACTCCTAATGCGATCGGCGAGGATTTCCTCATCTACGCGCGCCGGCTGTTGAAGCTTTCTGACGAAGCCTGGGCCAGCGTCACCCGGCCGAAAGAAACAGGCAGTGTGCGCCTTGGCGTGCCGGACGATTACGCCGCGTTCCTATTGCCGCCTGTCCTGTCGCGTTTTGCCGAGGATCATCCGCTGGTCACCGTCGAACTGGTCTGTGAGCAATCGACCGCGCTGGTGAAAACCCTGGCGGAAGGCAGGCTTGACCTGGCGATCGTCACCCGCCTGCCGGAGCAGCCGCTCGACGTGGTCCGGCTGGAGCGATTCGTCTGGGTCGCCTCGCCCAACCATGTCGCCTGGCAGACCAATCCCTTGCCCGTCGCGCTGTTCGAACCGGGCTGCGCGGCGCGGATGAATGTCCTGCAGGCGCTCGGCAGTGCCGACAGGTCCTATCGCTGTACCTATTCCAGCGCCTCGCTGCTCGGTCTGGTCGCCGTGGTGCAGGCCGGGCTCGCGGTCGCCGGGCTGGCGCAGCGAAGCGTGCCTCCGTCGCTGCGCGTCGTCGGCGTCAATGAGGGGCTTCCGGCGCTGCCGGATCTCGAGATCGGCATCCTGCGCAACCCGCTGTCGGCGACGCCGGCGGTTGAACGGCTGAACGACTTCCTGCGCCGGGACCTGGCACAACGGGCCTGACCGCGGATATCTGGACGAGGAGGCCGGATCCGGCGCAATCTTCGCGTCACGCCACCGTCTTTGTTAAGCCCTGCGCCCTACTTTTCTGTCGTCAGCCAAAACCAGCCGGAGACCCCGCCATGCTTCGAGCCACTTCGTCCGCCGCGCTGTTCCTGCTTGCGGGCGGTCTTGCCGCGCATGCCGATGGCGATGCCGCGCTGGGCAAGAAGGTCTTCAACCGTTGCATCGCCTGCCACGAAGCGGCAACGGATCGCGACAAGGTCGGCCCGCATCTGCTGGGTGTCGTCGGCCGCAAGGCCGGCTCGGCGGAAAGCTTTGCCGACCACTATTCGCAAGCCATGAAGGATGCCGGTGCCGCCGGCCTCGTCTGGGACGAAGCCAACCTCGCCGAATATCTCAAGGCGCCCCGGCAGAAGGTTCCCGGCAACAGAATGGCCTTTACCGGCCTGACCAGCGACGACGACATCGCCAACGTGATTGCCTATCTCAAAGCCGACCCCAAGCCCTGATCGATGCCGCACGAACCGGTATTGTCGTCGCAAGAGATTTGCCGGCGCTGTTTCATGGCTGTTCGCAAAAACAAGAGCTTAGAGCATATGAGCTAAAGCTGTTCGAATTCGGCGCGCGTTAATCGGCGCCTTACGCATGCTTGCCTTGTCTTTCAAGCACCTGAGCAATTCTTTTGTTTTGACGCCTCTCCTTGTCTTCCTTCTTTCAATCCCTTGAAGCCCCACATATATTCGCCGCCACGACACGGAAAACGGATGCCGAAGCGGGAGGCCCCAATGGCGACATTGCAGAATTTCGATGCCGAAATTGCCAAGACCAAGCAGGTCGTGCAGGACATGCGCGCCAAGATCGAGCAGTCCGGTACGGTGCTCGACACGCTTGCTCAGGCCGACAAGAAGATCGGCGACGCCAATTTCGACATCGAGAACGCCCGCATCGAGGACGTGCTCAAGCAGCAGAAGGTCATGGAAGGCAATATCGCCGACCTGATCATCGGGCTTGAGGACGCCACCAATGTCTTCGGCGCCGAATTCGAGAGCATGAAGAACTACACCGGCTGGGAAAACTTCGTCGGCGTGTTTTCGGCGCAGCGCAAGCAGCGCATGCGCACCGACCGCGTCCGAAACATGTCGCTCGCCGGCAATCTGCAGGAACTCTTGGCGAAGTCGGACACCATCGTCGGCATCCTGAAGGCGCAGAAGCAAGTCCTCGACCAGCGCTACAAGACTTCCGAAACGAGTCTTTCGCAGGTGATCGAGCGCCGCAAGGTGACGATGACCAATCTCGAAACGGTGCAGAAGCGCATCGAGGAATTGAATCCTTTGCTGCTCGACATCGAGAACAAGATCGCCGCCTCCACCACCCAGAAGGAGCGCACCGAGCTCGAGGGCGAGCGCTCGAAAATGGCGACCGAATACAATGAAAAGCAGGCCAAGGAGCAGGAACTGCTGGCCGAAAGCCAGACGCTGGAGCGCTATACCTCGATGTTCCAGACATTCGTCGATTCGCTCAACAACCAGATCGCAGCGCAGTCGACGCTGATCAACAAGCTGACCATCGACACGGAGCAGCGCATCGTTCTCTACAAGGCGCTGGAAGATTCGCTGAAAACCGCCGCCCAGCAGGACGTCGCCCACAAGATCAACACGTTGGGCAGCCAGGTCGACAACACGGCCGAGGAGACGATGGCGGGCATCGGCGCCGCTTCGCAGAAGCATATCGGCGACCTGCTGGAGATGCATGAGAAGAACATGGTCGCCAGCGCCGATATCCAGCGCCGCAAGAAGCTTGCCGACGATGCATTCGCCCGTCGATTCGACGAGGTGATGAAGAAGCACAATTCCGCCAACTACGTGCAGTCGTAGGCGGCGTCGCCGACTTCATTTTAACGGCAGCTCCATGACACCTGAAAACGACGCGGCGGCACGCTATTTTTCCGCCATCACGGCGGCGCTGAGCGGGCTGGAAGTGTTCATGCGCGACGACCGCTCGCCGCTCTACCGGCACGGCATCGTCGCCAAGATCGTCGCGGAATATATCGCGCGGCTGGACAAGTCCTTCGGCTGCTGGCGCAACCGGCTGGGCTTCATTGACACGTTCCGCATCTCGCGCGCCGACAGCGGCTATCCCGTTTTCCAGAACCTGCTCGAGCTGGAAAACGACCGCCAGCAGGCCGATGCCCGGCTGGCCAACATCCCGCTGGCTGGCGAGCTGCGCGAGGAGATGGCCGACTTCATCCTGCGCCACAAGGAATTTCCCGAAGCACTGCAGAAGTCGATGGCCGAGCGGCTCTATCTCGAGGACGTCAAGAGTGAGGCGACCTTCGGCCCTTTCACGCTCGCGCAGACGGCCAAGGTCTCGGTCAACCCGAAGACCATGCGGCCCTATTATCTCGTCCATTGGGCGACGTTCGACGGCAGCGCCAACCTGCCGCTGGTCTACATGGTGACGGTGGAGGATTCCTCGGAGAGCATGGTGCGCCAGCTTGTCGACGGCAACGGCAAGCTGAATGAGAAGGTCGATATCCCGCTTCCAGTCGACGGCCTGCTCAACCCGGAGCTCGCGCATCGCTTCGACGATTTTACCGAAAAGAATTCGGCCTACACGCTCTCGCCGGCGACGATCGCAGTCAATCTCGACAAGGATTTCGAGCCGTTGCATCCCAAGCAACTGCGGCGCGTCGTGCTCGGGCCATTCTATTCGGCCGGCATCACCGACAACAACACGACCGTGGCCGAGGTGCTGGCCAAGGTGCGCAAGCCGGAGAATGCCTGGCTGCTCACCTGGACCATCCAGGAGGTCTTTTCCAAGAGCGAGAAGCCCAGCCGCAAAGGCCTGTTCTCCAGCGAGAAGACGACGCAGGAATTCTTCATCAACACCGACGATCTCGAAGCCGCGCGCCAGGGCGTATCGAGCTATGAGAACCATGCGCTGATCCCGCACGAGGCCTACCAGGCGCTCTACGCCGCGGGCGAGGCGCAGAAGATCTTTTCCGGCTACAAGGTCCACATCCTGTCCAACGGACAGGTGATCTCAGATGTCTGACAACGAGACGACAATACCAGCACACACATCTTACCGTGGCACCGCCGTGGTCATCGTCAATGTGGCAGCGTGGTTATTTGCTTTTTTGTTGCAGCATTTCGTTCCGGAACAAACTTCCACCGCCGTCGCAGGCGCAAGTGTTTTGTCAGGAACGATCGGCGGCGGATGGGCATCGGCAAACTCGCTCAAAAATGCCGGTGCTACGGCATTGGCCGGAACGGTCTCGACTATTCTGCTACTGTCGTTATTTGTGCAGCTCACAGGCTTTCGCCTTGGCATGGCCGTTGGCGGGATAGGGACTTCTTCTGACGCGATTTTGTCTTTTACCGGCTTCTATTCACTGATGTTTCTGGTCATTTTCGCAATCACGTCCGCCGGCAATTGGCTCACTCAAAGATTTGAAAAGCACAAGGCAGGGCACGATTGACGTGAGGTACACATGGACACCGGCCTGACCACGATCTCGGAAGCGGCAATCGACAAGCACCGCGCGATCGCGCAGAGCTTCATCACCCGCATCGTCGTGCTGGAGGACCCCTCGCGCGAATCCGGCACCGCGCTTGCCGGCACCAACCGCCGCTTCGTCTCGACGGTGTCGGTCGGCTCGGTCCGCCGCACGCGCGAGGTCGAGCTCTCGAAGACGGTCGCGGCCATCCACCCCGACGACCAGTTGATGAGCATCCCGCAGCACACGCTGCTCTATCGCGCCCGCCGCGGGCTGGCGATCGCGCTGGCCGTATCGGATGTCTTTGCCGAAGGCTCCGACCTCGAAAGCCTGCAGGCGAAAAACGCCCGCGCGCCGCTGGAAGGCGACGAAGCGTCGACCTTCAAGAAGCTTCTGTCGGCTTCGGCTTACGTCTCCGCCTTCAGCTTCGCCTCTTATTTGTTCCAGCTGATCGACAGCGACGGCGAGGCGCCGAACGACATTGCCGAGCCCGATTTCCTGTTCGACACGCCGCAGGATGCGGTGAAGTCGATCGTCGCCGGCCTCGACAAGGCGATTGCCGGCTCCAAGGATGACACCGATCTGACGATACGCGCCCGCGCCTTTGCCCGCGTCGCCATCGACGGGCTGGTGGCGCGCAAGGGCCGCTTCGACGGCATCGGCCCGTTCGAGAACGCGCATATCCGCATCGATGTCGACGATTTCACCCTCGATGGCTTCGACGTCGCGCCTGGCAAGCGTTCCAAGCCGCTGGTGATGACCTTCAAGAAACCGGAGGAGGTCGTCGGCAACCACATCGCCAAATTCCAGTCGGTCAGGCTCGCCAAGATGCTGATGGCCTACGACTTCGAACGCGAGCTGAACCCGTTCGTCGAGCTCGGCGGCTTCCTCTTCACCTTCATCGGCGACGGCGCGCCAGGCACCGGCAAGACGACGCTGATCCAGATGATCGCCGGCCTCGTCAACGGCTATTGCCAGGTCGGCGGTTATCCCTTTGCATACGAGAATTTCGGCGTCGACCAGATCTCGTCCTACCAGGGCAAGTCCGGCCAGAACTGCCGCCAGTTCATCAACAACGTGCTCAATCCGCGCGTCATCGGCTTCGGCACCATCGACGACATCGACCAGGTGGCGGCGCGCCGCTCCGACGACCGCGCATCGGCCGGCCAGCAGGAGATCACTGGCGTCCTGATGGACGCCTTTGCGGGTGCTTCGACGGTGGTGCGCGGCAACTGCTCCTTCGGCATGTTCTCCAACTATCCGGAAAATGTCGACGACGCGCTGCGCCAGCGCGCCGGCGCGCGCTGGCTGGTCGACGGCCCGCAGACCCGCGACGACTATATCGACATCTTCGTGCTGCTCGCCGGCAAGAACCACGAGATCCCTCTGGGCAAGCACGAGCTCTATGCCGCGCAGGAGATCCAGCGTGCCGTGACCGAGGCTTATGAAGAGCACGAGAAGCCGCAGGAAGACGGGCTGATGAAGGTCTATGAGCGCTACATGAAGGAGAATGGCGCGCCGAAGACCATGGCCGATGTCGGCACCTACCTGCACATGATCAAGGACGCCGAACCGCGCTTCACCGGCCGCGCCATCAAGAACGTCACCGACGCGATAAAAATGCGCGCCATGGATATCGAGCTGCCGGACGACTGGTTCGAGAAGCCGGAAGCCTTCATGCACAAGAGCTACGACGACAAGAAGGCGATGATCGAGGAACTGCGCGGGCCATTTTCGATGGACATGGTCATGCAGGAGATCAACCGCTACGCCGATTCCGAGTTCCGCTATTCCGACAAGTCCGACGACGCCGCGGTGGAGAAGCTCCTGCGCGACGCAAGGCTGCGCGAGAGGGCGGCGCGGGAAATGGAGGAATTAAAGAAGAAGGGGCTTTGGAATGCGTAGACCCTCGCCGGCGGCACCCGAGGTGCCGCCCGCCAAAAAGCCCGACCTTCTGCGCGACAACGAGCTGATCTACGGCCGGCTGCTCACGGTCGATGAATCGCATCTCATCCAGCGCTACAACAAGGCGCTTGCCGCCTTCGGCCTCGAGCCCACCAAGCTCGAGAGCTTCCAGATCGACCGCACCGGCTTCTCGCCCGAAATCGCAGAGGAGTGTGGTGACTTCGACTATCTTGATCCCAATGAGGTCAACCGCCGCTTCATCATCCTGACCCCGTCGCAGATCGACCTGCCGGTGGTCCACACCGCCTTTTCCAACACCTCGCAGCTGATGTTCGAGTTCATGTCCAAGAACCAGCGCGCCATCGACGCGCTGACCATCAAGGACGTCATCTACGGTGAGATCGAGGACGCCGTCCCAAAGGTCAACGATATCGAGGACCTGCTGTCGATCAACCAGGTCGAGTTCAAGGTGCTGTCGGCCGAGGACGTGCTCGGCAAGGCGGCCGAGCTTGGCAAGCTGGTCGACCGGCTGAAGCAGGAGCCGGACGCCTGGCGCGACAATGCCATGCTCGAGCGCATGGTCGATCTCGCCAAGGTGTGCGGCGACATCCGCGAGAACGCGCTGGTGCCCGACCAGGTGATCTTTCGCCACAACGCCTACTGGACCAGTCATTTCGGCGGGCTCTACGTGTTCGTCGATCCCGACATGACGACAGTGATCAGCGACCCGTCGGCTCCCGGCTTCCGCCGATCGCGCCCCTGGCAGGTGAACTATCTGTCGATCAACGACGCCGACAAGGTGTTCGGCTTTCTTGCCGGCACCGGCCGCCTCGACCTGCCGCGGGCTTCATGGATAGAAGCTTCCGGTTATCTCGAGCATCGCGCCGAGATGGTCGTACGCGCGTTGATCCGGGACGCCGAGCCAAACCGCAATCTGACCGACGTCGACAAGGTCTGGCTGCAGACCTGGATCCTCGGCCATGCCGACCTGATCGCAAGCGACGGCAACTTCCCGTTCCTCAACGCCGCCAAGCGCGAGATCGCCCAATTCGGCCATCTCAAGATCGAGGATGTGCCGCCGCGCCAGCGCTTCCTGGTCGTGCGCGCCAAGCCCGATCAACCCGATGCCTGGCTGACCAACCAGCTGATCTCGGATTTCGTGCCGCAGGACTTCGTTTCGCGCTACGTCTTCAACAAGCCGGGCTTCTACAAGGACTATGACGGCTACAGCGACGCCTGGCGCTCGCATGTTGTGGACGTTCTGAAAACCACATATTTGAAGGACAAGGTTGCGTTTCGCACGCGCCTTTACGGTCTGACTGACTAGAGCATGATCCCGAAAAGTGGAAGTCGGTTTTCGGAGGAAGATCATGCTCCAACAAAGAGTTGGATCAGGATGACGTTTCAACGAAACGTCATGCTGATCTAGAGCAATTCCAGGAAAAGTGCGGGCGGTTTTCCGCTCGGAATTGCGCCAAAACAAAGGGTTAGGGCAGATCGCCGTTTCCCTTGAAACGGTGAAATGCTCTAAGGGGGTGCCACAGCCATGCTCGACCCGATCGTGAACTTCTTCAGCCAGATATTCCAATGGATAGGCCGCGGCATCGGCTTTATCATCGGCGTGATCCTGTGGCCGTTCGTGTGGGTCGGCCGCTGGTATGGCCAGCGCGGCTGGATCCTGAAGGCCGTGGTCGGGCTTGCCATCGTCGTGCTTATCGGCCTTTACGCGAATTTCTTCTACGCCACCCAGTGGTGGAATAATTTCAACCCGAACTATCCCGACACCTACACGTTCGAGAAGCGCAACGTGTCGGCCGGCGAGCAGGTTTCAGCCGGCGCCGGCACCGATACGGCCAAGACCTGCGGCAATTCGGCGATCGCCCAGGTGGCGGCCGATCTGACGGACTTCAACGTCAACCAGAATGCCTGGATCTCGTCGATGATCCTCTACAAGGTCGGCCTGTTCGGCATCGACTGGGACAACACACCGTGGATGGACAACAAGGCGTCCTTCCAGCGCGGCATCAATCAGGCGGTGCGGCGCACTGCGACCGAGCTTGCCGACAATCTCGGCCGCGTGCGTACCACCTCGCAGATCGACGCCGACCTGCAGGACGCGCGTGGCAATCTGCAGTTCGACGAGTACACTTGGTATTTCGGCCTGAACCCGTTCGGCCCCAAGACGCCGACTCCCAGCTATTATCGCGATGCTGTGCGCAAGTTGCGGTCCTTCAACGCCCGGCTCGCCACCTGTCAGGCGACCTTCGACGCCCGCGCCGACAATCTGAAGCAATATATCGACCGCATCGCTAGCGATATCGGCTCGACCTCGGCGATCCTCAAGGAGCGCGCCGAGAACCACAATGACGGCTGGTTCGACTTCCGCGCCGATGACCGCTTCTGGTTCGCCTATGGCCAGCTCTACGCTTATTACGGCCTGATGAAGGGCGCCCAGGCCGACTTCGAGGACGTGATCAAGGAAAAGCACCTGCAGAGCCTGTGGGACACGATGGACGCGCAATTCGTCTCGGCATTGCGCATCCAGCCTTTCATCATCGCCAACGGCCGCGAGGATGGCTGGCTGTTGCCGACGCATCTGACGACCATGGGCTTCTATATCCTCAGGGTCCGCTCCAACATGGTCGAGATCAGTAACGTGCTGACGCAATAAGGCTGGCGCCGGTCAGTCAGGGCGATGGCGGATTTGCGCCGTCGCCTCTGTCGCTTTTCGCGTATTCAGCGGCTGTTTTGAGACGGCGGAGCGGCCGCCGCTCTGGCTTCTATACGCCGCAAGCGACCGGGCGCCCAAGACCCGAAGCGGGGCGAACCGGGAACAGCAATATTCTTTCTTTACAGGAAACATAGTTGCATGAAAGTTGACGCCTAGGCCGCGACAGGGTTAGAAAATGCCCTCTGCGCCGATGTGGCGTTCCGAACATGCACAATTGATCAAAACCGTCCCTTCCAACGCCCAATCCAGAGGAAAGCCGTCATGGCCGAAGTGAAGTCCGACATCGAGATCGCCCGCGCCGCGAAGAAGAAACAGATCCAGGAGATCGGCGCCAAGATCGGCATCCCGAACGAGCATCTGCTCCCCTATGGCCATGACAAGGCGAAGGTCTCGGCCGAGTTCATCAGGTCGGTGAAAGGCAACAAGGACGGCAAGCTGATCCTGGTCACCGCCATCAACCCGACGCCGGCCGGCGAAGGCAAGACGACCACCACCGTTGGCCTCGGCGACGGCCTGAACCGCATCGGCAAGAAGGCGATCGTCTGCATTCGCGAAGCCTCGCTTGGCCCGAATTTCGGCGTCAAGGGCGGCGCCGCCGGAGGCGGCTATGCCCAGGTGGTGCCGATGGAGGACATGAACCTCCATTTCACCGGCGACTTCCATGCCATCACGACGGCGCACAACCTGCTTTCAGCGCTGATCGACAACCACATCTACTGGGGCAACGAGCTTGGCATCGACACCCGCCGCGTCGCCTGGCGCCGCGTCATGGACATGAACGACCGGGCGCTGCGCGAGATCATCTGCTCGCTCGGCGGCGTCGCCAATGGTTATCCACGCGAGGCCGGCTTCGACATCACCGTCGCCTCGGAAGTCATGGCGATCCTGTGCCTCGCCACCGACCTGAAGGACCTCGAAAAGCGCCTCGGCGACATCATCGTCGCCTATCGCCGCGACAAGACGCCGGTCTTTGCCCGCGACCTCAAGGCCGACGGCGCCATGGCGGTTCTGCTCAAGGACGCCATGCAGCCGAACCTCGTGCAGACGCTGGAGAACAACCCCGCCTTCGTCCATGGCGGCCCGTTCGCCAACATCGCGCATGGCTGCAACTCGGTCGTCGCCACCACGACGGCGCTGAAGCTTGCTGACTATGTGGTGACCGAAGCCGGCTTCGGCGCCGATCTGGGCGCTGAAAAATTCTTCGACATCAAGTGCCGCAAGGCGGGGCTGAAGCCGTCGGCGGCCGTCATCGTCGCCACCGTGCGCGCCATGAAGATGAATGGCGGCGTCAAGAAGGAAGAGCTCGGCAAGGAAAACATCGAGGCGGTCAAGAAGGGCTGCCTCAACCTCGGCCGCCACATCGAGAACGTGAAGCAGTTCGGCGTGCCGGCGGTGGTGGCGATCAACCACTTCACCACCGACACCGACGCCGAGATCCAGGCGATGAAGGATTTCGTCAGGGCGCAGGGCGCAGAGGCGATCCTGTGCAAGCACTGGGCGCAAGGCTCGGCCGGCATCGAGGATCTTGCCAGGAAGGTCGTCGAAATCGCCGAATCCGGCGCCTCGCAGTTCTCGCCGCTCTATCCGGACGAGATGCCGCTGTTCGAGAAGGTCAACACCATCGTCAAGCGCATCTACCGCGGTGACGAGGCGATCGCCGACAAGTCGGTGCGCGACCAGTTGCACGCCTGGGAACAGGCCGGCTACGGCAATCTGCCGGTCTGCATGGCCAAGACCCAGTATTCCTTCTCGACCGACCCGAACCTGCGCGGCGCGCCGACCGGCCACACCGTGCCAGTGCGCGAGGTCAGGCTTTCGGCCGGCGCCGGTTTCGTCGTCATCATCTGCGGCGAGGTCATGACCATGCCCGGCCTGCCGAGCAAGCCGTCGTCGGAGAAGATCTTCCTGAACGAAGCCGGCCAGATCGAAGGCCTGTTCTGATACAGGCTAAACAAAGAGGGCGCCGCAGCGATGCGGCGCCCTCTTCGTTTGCGCGGATCGCTCAGGCCACCGTCGAGGTGCCGAACTTCTTGATGCCGGCGACCGACATCGAGACGAACTGGTCGAGGATGGTGAAGAAGATATCCAGGCTGAAGCCGAACAGGAAAGCGAAGGTGAACAGGCTGAAGCCTATGCCGGTGACCTCGCCGCCGAGCTTGGTGCCCGGCGCCATGAACCAGGCGAGTATCATGCCGGCAAGCCCGCCGAGCGCGATGCGGTGGATGAGCCTCGCCAGCGGCGGATTGGGCAACAGCGGATTGAGGATCATGCGCATGTGGAACATGATGCCGCCAAGCGCGCCGTAGAGCGCCGGCAGAATCCACAGCGCATAGGGGCTTAGCACCTCGCCCAGCGTCTTGGCCTGCAAAGTCAGCGTCGAGATCGAGTTCGGCGTGATCGTGATCACGCCTTCGCATTGCAGGTTGCGCGTCGCCTCGTCGAAATCCGCGTTCACGTCCTCGACCTCGCCTGCCGTGCCGGTGGCGCTGACGACCTGGGTGCCCCCTTGGCCGTTGTCGCCGTTCTTGCAGTCGAAATCCGACTGTTTGAGCGGCTGGGGGCTCTCTGTCCCGCTTTGCTGCTGCGCCAGCGCGACCTGCTGGTTGCAGAACTGGTTTATCGCCATCTGCCTCGGATTTGAGAAATCGAGCGGCGCGCCGGCCTTGGCGGCGGAGGCGGAGAGCCTGCAATAGGTCCATTGCATGCCCCAGATCGGGAACGGCGCCTCCTGCGTCATGAACCCTTGCGCCCTCACCAGCAGCGAGGAAAAGCGCTGGTCGAGCGAATGCAGGCTGTCGACGGAATTGTAATAAGCGTCCTTGAGCAGCGTCAGATCGGTCGTCGACGCCTGCCGCGCCGTGGCCGAACTCAGCTGTTTCTTCGTTGCCCAGACCTGCCGGATCGATTGTCCGAACCGGGCGCTGAAATCGTTGTTGTCGATCTCCTGCAGCTCGGCGCTGATCGACACGCCTCTGTTGTACACGTAGGTCAGCTTTCCGATGATGATCATCATCGTCACCGACAGCGCCACGAGGAAATAGGTCGCAAGCGCGGTCCGGCGCGACATGTCGCCCGGCGACCAGCCGGTGCGCAGGGCAGCCAGCGTCGAGAACGGCACGGTGTTGGAACAGTCGTTGAGCACCGATTGCAGTTTCACGACCTCGGGCCGGCTTGCCGTCACATCGGTCAGCTTTTCCGCATCGCCGATCGCCGCGAACAGCGCGCTGTCCTTGAACACGCCGTAGCGGCCATAGCCGGCGACCAGCTTCGCATCGGCAAGCAGCCCGGAGACGAGAGGATCGTGGGATGCCGTCATCTCGAGCCCTCCGATGACTAGCCCAGGTAGCCCGGCACGAAGCCATATTGCGACGGGCACCCGCAAGGATAGCCGGGAGGCCCGGGCGGCTGCGCCCAGCACCAGAAGAATTGCGTGAAGCAGATCGTTCCCGGCGCGTGCGGCGGTACCTGCGCGAAGGCGGGCCAAGGCAATAGCGCGGCGCTGGCAGCGAGAGCCAGAACGAGGACAGTTCTTGCGACGCGCGCTTTCACTTCAGCCCCCAGCCAACCGCGCTAAGACTTCAGAGCAGCGTGACTCTTCGAAAGAATAGGACCGATTTCTGTGAAATGGATCACGTCTTCTTGGATTATGGTTAAGCTCAAAGCAGAGGGCGCCGCATCGCTACGGCGCCCCGCTCTGGCCCGGAGCCGCGCGGTTCAGGCAGCGTTTCGCTTCAAGGCCCGCTGGTTCGATGCATAGATCGTATCGCGCTCAGGCAACTTGCCGGTCTTCAGGCAATCGATCCAGTCGGCGGTTTTCAGCACCGCGGCGAAGCGCGACTGCAAAACGATGCTCACCACCCGATGGACATCCTCGGCCGAGGCATAGCCGGCGTTGTTCGAATAGGGCACCGAGCCGCTGGCGTCGGAAAGGAACTCGACGGCAAAGCCCATATGGACCGCGTGGATGATGGTCGACAGATCGCAATTGTGGGTCATGTAGCCGACGACCGCGATCGTATCGATGGCATTGGCGCGCAGCCAAGCCTCCAGATCGGTGCCGGTGAAGGCCGAGGGCAGCATCTTTTCGACATAGTGGTCGCGTGCGCGCCTGGCGATCTCGGGATGCAGCTCGCCGCCATGGCTGCCCTTGGCGAAGATCGGCGAGGTCTCGGGCGCCATCTGCTTGACGACGACGATCTTGATGCCGGTCGCCGCCGCGGCATCCATGGCGCGCGCCACGTTGGCGACGCTGTCGGCGAAGGGCGGATGCTGGATGGCGAGATTGCCGCCATTGTAGTCGTTCTGGACATCGACGACGACAAGCGCGCGGTGTGGCTGGTTGGCTGGTGCTGACATGGCGGTTTTCCTTTCGGCTGTTTTGACGTGGCGAAGCTAGGCGGACGCTTCGGGTGGAGAAAGTGGCCCGATTGACATCATTCGAAAGAATTGGGACATTCGCCGTCCAAACCCAAAACGATGTCAGTCATGAAGAACCCAATCATCGCCGCCGTCGCTTTCGACGGCATCAGCCCCTTCCACCTCTCCGTACCTTGCCTGGTGTTCGGCGCGGACCGCACGAAACTTGGCCTGCCGCGCTTCGATTTCCGCGTCTGCGCGATGGAGGAAGGACCCATTCACACCGATGCCGGTCTGAGCATCGTCGTGCCGCATGGGCTTGCCGCGCTCGACGAGGCCGACATCGTCATCATTCCGAGCTGGAAGGATCTCGATGCACCCCTGGCGGCGCCGTTCAAGGATGCGCTGCGACGCGCCCATCGGCGCGGCGCGCTGATCGTGGGCTTGTGTCTCGGCACCTTCGCCATCGCCGGCGCCGGCCTGCTCGCCGGACGAAGGGCGACGACCCACTGGGCCTATACGGACCAGTTGCAGGCGCTGCATCCGGACCTCGCGATCGACGCGGACGTTCTCTATGTCGACGACGGCGACATCATCACCTCCGCCGGCGTCGCCGCCGGGCTTGACTGCTGCCTGCACATCGTGCGTGCCCGCTATGGCGCCGAGGCAGCGCTTCGGCTTGCCCGCCACGTCGTGCTCTCACCGCACCGGCAGGGCGGTCAGGCGCAGTTCATCGAGCGTCCGGTTGCGCCGACGCCAAATGCGGACCGGTTCACGCGCACGCTCGACCAGGTACGCGCGACACTCGACGAACCGCACAGTCTCGACAGCGTCGCCGATATGGCCGGACTTACCCGCCGCACCTTCACGCGCCGCTTCCTGAAGTCGATCGGCACCAGTTTCGGCGACTGGCTTGCCGACCAGCGTGTCGCGCTGGCGCAAAGGCTGCTGGAGCAGACGGACAAGTCGATGGATATGGTGGCCTTCGAAGCCGGATTCGGCAGCGCCACCTCGCTGCGCCAGCATTTTGCCGCGCGGCTTCGGATCTCGCCGGTGCAGTACCGGCGCGAGTTTTCCAAAACCGGTGGCGCGCTCAGCGCGGCGTGACCACCCGCGCCGGGTTGCCGACCACCGTCGCGTTCGCCGCCACGTCGCGCGTCACCACGCTGCCGGCGCCGACGATGGCGCCGTCGCCGATGCTGACCCCGGCGAGGATCACCGCGCTGCCGCCGATCCAGGCATAGTCGCCGATTGAGACCGGCTTGGCGATCTCCAGCCCTGCCTGCCGGCCGGCGGCCTCCCGGTGATGCTCAGCGCAGTAGATCTGAACATTGGGTCCGAGCAGCGTCCCCTTGCCGATGCGTACCGGCGCGGTGTCGAGCACGGTGCAGCCGGCGTTGAGGAAGGCGCCGTCGCCGAGGAAAAGGTTGAAGCCATAGGCGCAGTGGAACGGCGCCTCGATGCGCGCCCCCTCACCCGCGCCGCCGAGCAGCGCCCACAGGGCCGGACCGATATTGCCGCGCTGCCGGGGCGGCAGGCTGTTATGCTCGAACACCGCGTCGCGCGCGGCGACGCGCAACGCCTCTAGCTCGTCGTCGATGCAGGTGTACCATTCGCCCGCCGCCATCTTTTTTCGTTCGCTTGTCGTCATGGCCGCGCCTCCAGATCCGTCCGCTGCCAAAGCATAATCCATCCCTGAGCATGATGCCGAAAAGTGTGAAGCGGTTTTCGGATGACATCATACTTCTTGCCTTTGACTCCAAAAGCCCGTGGCCAAACGCCTGGCCTATGCTAGCCTGCCTTGCTGGAACCCTGCGAGGTTCCGATTTTGAGGGGGTCGAGCATGCTTTACATCCTCGCATTGCTGATAGGCGTCATTGCCGGCCTGCGCGCCATGACCGCGCCCGCCGCCGTCGCCTGGGGTTGTTATGTCGGCTGGCTGCCGGTCACAGGCACCTGGGCGAGCTTCATGGGCCACTGGGTTGCCGTCGGCATATTCACTATCCTCGCCATCGTCGAATTGGTCACCGACCAGTTGCCGTCGACACCCAGCCGCAAAGTGCCGCAGCAATTCGGCGCCCGTATCGTTTTGGGCGCCTTCACCGGCGCGGTGATCGGCGCGACCGGCGGCGCCACCATCGGCGGCCTCGTTGCCGGCGTCATCGGCGCGGTGATCGGCACGCTGGGCGGCGCCGAAGCCCGCGGCCGGCTGGCCGCGGCCTTCGGCAAGGATCCGCCCGCCGCCTTCATCGAGGACGCTGTTGCGATCATCGGCGGCCTGCTGATCGTGGCGGCCGTCGCATGACAGCCCCACCCTTGGACGCAAAGAGCTTCGATGCCATCGTCATCGGCGCCGGACAGGCCGGCACGCCGCTCGCCGGCCGACTGAATGCCGCCGGCATGAGCGTGGCGCTGATCGAGCGTAAGCTGGTCGGCGGCACTTGCGTCAACACCGGCTGCATCCCGACCAAGACGATGGTGGCGAGCGCCTATGCCGCCCATCTCGCCCGCCGCGCCGCCGACTACGGCGTGACCGTTTCCGGTGCGGTCGGCGTCGACTACGCGGCGATCAAGGCGCGCAAGGACAAGGTGTCGGGCGCATCCCGCACCGGGCTCGAGACCTGGATCGCGAGCATGGAGAAATGCACGCTCTATCGCGGCCATGCGCGCTTCGTCACCGCCAACACCGTGCGTGTCGGCGACGAGCTGCTGACGGCTCCAAAGATCTTCCTGAACACCGGCGGCCGCGCCTCGGTGCCGGACTTGCCCGGCGTCAACGACGTGCCCTACCTCACCAATTCCTCGATGATGGACCTCGATGTGCTGCCCAGCCATCTGATCGTCGTCGGGGGCAGCTACATCTCGCTCGAATTCGCGCAGATGTTCCGCCGCTTCGGTTCGGAAGTAACTGTCATTGAAAAAGCGCCGCGGCTGACCGGGCGCGAGGACGAGGACACATCCGCGGCGATCCTGTCGATCCTCGAAAACGAAGGCATCGCCGTCCATGTCGGCGCCGATGACATCGGCTTCGCCAGGAAAGGCAACGAGATCGCCGTGACCTTCTCCGCGGATAAGCCGCCGGCGGTGGGCTCGCATGTGCTGCTGGCGCTCGGCCGTGTTCCGAATACCGACGATCTCGGCCTCGACAAGGCCGGCGTCGCGGTCGACCAGCGCGGCTTCATCGTCGTCGACGACCAGTTGCGCACCAGCGTGCCCGGCATCTGGGCGATGGGCGACTGCAACGGCAAGGGCGCTTTCACCCACACCTCCTACAACGACTACGAGATCGTCGCCGCCAACCTGCTCGACAACGATCCGCGCAAGGTCAGCGACCGCATCGAGGCCTATGCGCTCTACATCGATCCGCCGCTCGGCCGCTGTGGCATGACGGAGGCGGCGGTCAAGAAATCCGGCCGCCGCGCTCTCGTCGGCCAGCGGCCGATGACGCGTGTCGGCCGCGCCGTCGAGAAGGGCGAGACGCAAGGCTTCATGAAGATCCTGGCCGATGCCGACACCGGAGAAATCCTCGGCTGCGCAGTGCTGGGACCGGGCGGCGACGAGGCGATCCACTGCGTGCTCGACCTCATGTACACGAAGGCGCCGATCTCGACGCTGGCGCGCGCCATGCACATCCACCCCAACGTCTCGGAGCTGCTGCCGACCATCGCCCAGGAGCTGAAGCCGCTCGCCTAGTTGTTTCGTTCGCGAAGCCGCCCCCGTCTTTCTGCATTGCTGCATTGCAACAATGGCGCTTGTGCGCTTGGCGCGGGTGCAGCCACTCTCGATTTGAACCGATTCAGTCCGGACATCCCATGCCGCTGCCGATCCTAGCGCTTGCCATTGCATCCTTCTGCATCGGCACCACCGAATTCGTCATGATGGGCCTGCTGCCGGAAGTGGCGGGCGACCTTGGCGTCTCGATCCCGTCGGCAGGGCTTTTGGTCACCGGCTATGCGCTCGGCGTCGTGTTCGGCGCGCCGATCGTCGCCATGGCCACCGCGCAATTGCCGCGCAAGCCGGTACTGGTCGGGCTGACGGCTTCATTCGTCGTCGGCAATCTGTTCTGCGCCATCGCGCCTGATTATTGGACGCTGATGGCCGCGCGTGTCTTCACCGCTCTTGGGCACGGGGCTTTCTTTGGCATCGGCTCGGTCGTTGCCGCCAGCCTGGTGCCGCGCAACAAGCGCGCCAGCGCCATGGCGCTGATGTTCGCCGGCCTGACGCTCTCAAACATCCTCGGCGTTCCCGCCGGCACCGCGCTCGGCGAGGCCTTCGGCTGGCGCGCCACCTTCCTGGCCGTGGTTGGCATCGGCCTGATCTCGGTCGCGGCCATCGCATGGCTGGTGCCGTCGGATGTCGCTGAACCGAGCGGCGGCGGCCTGCGCGGCGAGTTGCGCGTGCTTGGAAAGCTGCAGGTCTGGCTGGCGATGCTGATCGCCTCGCTCGCGTCCGCCAGCCTGTTCGCAGTCTTCACCTACATCAAACCGTATCTCACCGACGTCTCCGGCCTCTCGACGGCGACCGTCACCTGGGTGTTGCTGCTCTTCGGCGCCGGCATGACCATCGGCAACATCATCGGCGGCAGGCTGGCCGACTGGAAGCTGATGCCGACGGTGATCGGCACGCTATTCGCCATGGCCGTGCTGTTCGTCGTCTTCGCCAAGCTCGGCGCGATTGCCGCGGTCGCGGTCGCCATCGTCTTCATGTGGGGCATGCTGATCTTCATCGTCGTGCCGCCGCTGCAGATCCGCGTCGTCGAGGCGGCCGCCGAAGGCCCGAATCTCGCCGCCACGCTCAACCAGGGCGCCTTCAATGTCGGCAATGCCGGCGGTGCCTGGATCGGCGGCCTCGCCATCTCCTGGGGCGTGTCCTATGCCAATCTGCCGCTGGTCGGCGCGGCGCTGGCGCTTCTGGCCGTCGCGGTAGCGGTGCTGTCGCAGGCGCTCGACCGCCGCGCGATCCTGCAGGCACAGCCGGCTGAATAGGTTCGGAGTCTTCGCCGTAGCAGGTTCGGCGTCTTCGCCGTAACCATGCTCGGCGCCTTCGCTGTAGCCTTGCTGCGCCACGGCGCGGCCCCGCTGGACCACTCGACATCCCGGCCCCAAACAGGCATTTGGGTGACCTCTTCATTCGGAGGCCCCATGCAGAAGACGATCGAACGCCTCGCCGGCGACGCCGAAGGAACCATCTACGAATTCCCGGTCTTCCGCTTCCAGGGCAAGGATAAGAAAGCGCCGTCCGCCTATCTGCAGGCCGCCCTGCATGCAGGCGAACTACCGGGCGTCGTCGCCATCGATGCGTTGATGCCGATGCTGAGCAAGGCGGAGGCCGAGGGCCGCATCAGGGGCCCGATCACCATCGTGCCCTGGGCCAATCCGATCGGCCGCGCGCAATATCATTTCGGCGAGCATCAGGGCCGATTCAGCCTCGGCACGCGCACCAACTTCAACCGGTCCTTTCCGCTGCTTGCGGCGCCCGACGTCAGGCTGCTGCCGGACACGACCCTGGGCGGCGCCGACCAGCGGCTGAAAACGCGGCTCGTCCAGCTTTCGCTCGGCACCGACATCGTGCTCGACCTGCATTGCGACGACGAGGGCCTCGCCTATCTCTACATCCACACCAGCCTGTGGCCGCATATGGCCGACTGCGCGGCCGCCATGGGCGTCGATGCGGTGGTGCTGTGGAGCGAGGACGCGGACGGCACCTTCGAGGGCGCCTCGATCATGCCCTACCAGAACGTCCCGGCGAACGTAGCGCGCTTCGACCGGCGCGTCGTCACCACGGTTGAGTATCGCGGCATGCTCGACGTCGACGCTGCTCTGGCCGCTTCCGATGCCGAGGGCCTCTACCGGCTGCTGGTGACGCGCGGCGTCATCCAGAACCCGTCCGTTGCAAAGCTGGGCACCTTCGCCGGCGCCGTCGTGCCGCTGGAAAACATCGACATGATGCCCGCGCCCAGAGCCGGCGCGATCCTCTACGACGTCAAGCCCGGCGACCCCGTCAAGAAGGGCGACAGGCTGGCGACGATCGTGCATGCGCCGGGCGAGATCGACGGCCGCACTGAGGTGTTCGCCCCGCAGTCGGGCTTCATCCTGACCCGCCGCTCGCGCCGCATCATCCGCGCCGGCGAGGATCTTCTGAAGCTCGCCGGCGACAAGCGCAGCGACGATGCAAGGTCAGGCACGCTCGAGGATTGACGCCGTGCGGCCTTCACCATCGGCGTGAAATCCAGTTGCGCCGGCCTCCATTCGCCGCTATGGGAGTCGCCATGAACATGCGTTCGAACAAGACCATTTGGTGGTGGGCTCGCTGACAGCGGCCGGTTCGTGCGTGTGCGCGTGAAGGAAAGGGTGGCCGCAGCGGAATGTCCGGGCGGCCATTTGTTTTTTAAAGCCATTCCCGGGTCCGTTGCCCAAAACGCTGATGGAGACGGCAATGACGACTAAAGTTCTGGACAACGGGGCCGAGCGCTTCGTCACCGCCGGCGGCGTGACGATCACCCGCGAACGGCACGACAGGCCCTATGAAGGCGCGATCGACGCCTATGTCGACGGCCTGAATTCACGCCGCGGCGCGGTCTTCTCCTCCAATTACGAATATCCGGGCCGCTACACGCGCTGGGATACCGCCATCATCGATCCACCGCTGGTGATTTCGGCGCGCGGCCGGGCGATGCGCGTCGAAGCGCTGAACAAGCGCGGCGAAGTGCTGCTGCCGGTGATCGGCAAGACGCTTGGCGAGCTCAGCGAAGTGACGATCGCCGAGGCCTCGAAGACGCTCATCGGCCTCGATGTCGCCAAGCCCGGCCGCGTCTTCACCGAGGAGGAGCGCAGCCGCGTTCCCTCGGTCTTCACCGTGCTGCGCGCCATCACCGCTTTGTTCAAGACCGCGGAAGACGCCAATCTCGGCCTCTACGGCGCCTTCGGCTACGATCTCGCCTTCCAGTTCGACCCGGTCGACCACAAGCTCGTGCGCAAAGAAAGCCAGCGCGACCTGGTGCTGTTCCTGCCCGACGAGATCCTAGTCGTCGACCACTATTCGACCAAGGCCTGGACCGACCGCTACGACTATTCCGGCGACGGTTTTTCCACCGAGGGCCTGGCCCGCGACGCCCATGCCGAGCCGTTCAGGACCGCCGACCGCATCCCGCCGCGCGGCGACCACGAGCCGGGCGAATACGCCAACCTGGTGCGGCGCGCCATGGAGAGCTTCAAGCGCGGCGACCTGTTCGAGGTCGTGCCCGGACAAATGTTCTACGAGCGCTGCGAGACCCAGCCCTCCGACATTTCGCGCAAGCTGAAGTCGATCAACCCGTCGCCCTATTCCTTCTTCATCAATCTCGGCGAAAACGAATATCTGATCGGCGCCTCGCCGGAGATGTTCGTGCGCGTCAACGGCCGCCGGGTCGAGACCTGCCCGATCTCGGGCACCATCAAGCGCGGCGACGACGCCATTTCCGACTCAGAGCAGATTCTGAAGCTGCTCAACTCGAAGAAGGACGAATCCGAGCTCACAATGTGCTCCGACGTCGACCGCAACGACAAGTCGCGCGTCTGCGAGCCCGGCTCGGTGCGCGTCATCGGCCGCCGCCAGATCGAGATGTATTCGCGCCTGATCCACACCGTCGACCATATCGAGGGGCGGCTGCGCGAAGGCATGGACGCCTTCGACGCGTTTCTTTCGCACGCCTGGGCGGTCACCGTCACCGGCGCGCCGAAACTGTGGGCCATGCGCTTCATTGAGCAGAACGAAAAGAGCCCGCGCGCCTGGTATGGCGGCGCGATCGGCATGGTCAATTTCAACGGCGACATGAACACCGGACTGACGCTGCGCACTATCCGCATCAAGGACGGCATCGCCGAGGTGCGCGCCGGCGCCACGCTGCTCTTCGACAGCATCCCCGAGGAAGAAGAAGCCGAAACCGAATTGAAGGCATCCGCCATGCTCTCCGCCATCCGCGACGCCAAGACCGGCAACGCCACCGGAACCGAGCGCACCACCGCGCGCGTCGGCGACGGCGTCAACATCCTGCTCGTCGATCATGAGGACTCCTTCGTCCACACGCTGGCCAACTACTTCCGCCAGACCGGCGCCAACGTCTCCACGGTGCGCTCGCCGGTGCCGGAAGAGGTCTTCGAGCGGCTGAAGCCCGACCTCGTCGTGCTGTCGCCCGGCCCGGGCACGCCAAAGGATTTCGATTGCGCCGCCACCATCAAGAAGGCGCGCGCCCGCGACCTGCCGATCTTCGGCGTCTGCCTCGGCCTGCAGGCGCTGGCCGAGGCCTATGGCGGGGAACTCAGGCAATTGCATATCCCGATGCACGGCAAGCCGTCGCGTATCCGCGTCTCCAAGCCCGGCATCATCTTCTCGGGGCTGCCCAAGGAAGTGACCGTCGGCCGCTACCACTCGATCTTCGCCGATCCGGTGCGCCTGCCCGACGGTTTCGTCGTCACCGCCGAGACCGAGGACGGCATCATCATGGCCTTCGAGCATCGCAAGGAGCCGATCGCCGCGGTGCAGTTCCATCCGGAATCGATCATGACGCTCGGCCACAATGCCGGCATGCGCATCATCGAGAACATCGTCGCGCACCTGCCGCGCAAGGCCAAGGAAAAGGCCGCCTAGAGCCGGATGATTTCAGGTCGAATCGACCTGAATCTGAATCCGTCTCTAAATCAAAGAGGTAGAGCATGATGTCGCCCGAAAACCGCTTCACACTTTTCGGCATCATGCTCTAGGGCGGCACGTTGGGATGAACGCGGCAATGGCGATGACGACGGCGGAAGCAAAAGTGGCGGCCAGGCAAAAGGTCGCCAGCCTTGCGTTCTGGTCGATCGTCGTCGCCTGCGTCGTGCTCGCCCTCAAGGTTGTCGCCTGGTACATCACCGGTTCGGTCGCGCTCTATTCGGACGCGGCGGAATCGATCGTCAACGTCATCGCTTCGGCCGCCGCCTTCTGGGCGATCCAGGTGAGCTACAAGCCCGCCGATCAGGACCATCCTTTCGGCCACCACAAGGCCGAATATTTCTCGGCCGTGCTCGAAGGGGTGCTGATCGTCGTCGCGGCGTTGCTGATCCTCAACGAGGTCTGGCGGTCCTGGCAGCATCCGACCCCGCTCGAACAGCCTTGGGAGGGCCTTGCCGTAAACGGCGTGGCGACGGTCATCAACGCGATCTGGGCCTGGATGCTGATCCGCACCGGCCGCAACGCGAAGTCGCCGGCCCTCGTCGCCGACGGCCAGCACATCATGACCGACGTGGTGACCTCGATCGGCGTGTTCGGCGGCCTTGTCGGCGCAATTCTCACTGGATGGCAGATCCTCGATCCAGCGCTCGCCGTCATCGTCGCGCTCAACATCCTGTGGCAGGGCTGGCACGTCATCGGCTCGTCGATGAACGGCCTGATGGACCGCGCCGTCGAAAATCAGGAACACATGCAGATCCGCGATATCATCTCGGCCAATTCGAAGGGCGCGCTGGAGGTGCATGACCTCAAGACGCGCATAGCCGGCCGCGCCACCTTCATCGAATTCCACCTCGTCGTCGACGCCGACATGTCTGTCGGCGCCAGCCATGTCATCTGCGACCGCATCGAGGACGCGCTGAAGGCCGAAATCCCCTCGGTTCGCGTCACCATCCATGTCGAGCCGGACGACGAGGCGAAGCTGCCGAAAGGCACCACGGCGGTGCCTTTCGCGTAGTCAATGCGCGAAGGTCTGTCGAGATTCTGGTCAGGCCGAGTCGAGAACGGTGGCTTCCGAGAACCGGAGCGGAGCGTACTTGAAGTACGTGAGCACCGAAAGCGCAGGAAGCCGCCGTTCGCAGGCCGGCATCACCTGAATATCGCCAGACCTTAAGGTGCGCAGGCCGACTGAGGCAACGGCTGCAGCCGGTAGACCTTGTCGTCGGACTTGGTCTTGCCATGCGCTCCCTTCGAGCAGAGATCGACGACCGCGACCGCATTGTTGGGGTTGGCGATCATCATCGTGCCGTTGGCTCCGCGCTTGAGGAAAATCTCCTTCTGCGAGATGTCGCAGGAAAAATCGCTCATCTTCGAGCTGGCCGAACAGCGCCACTGGTCGGCCTCGCCCTGGCAGGAATAGGTCTGCGTGACCTTGGCGCCCTTCTGCCTTGTCGTCACCGAAACGGCGATGTCCGCCCCGTCCGGCCAGTTCGCGGTGTCCCCGCCTGCCGCGAAGGAAGCGAGCTCGACCGGTCCGCGGAAGACGCGGATCGATCGCGTCAGCTGGTTGGGATGCGTCTTCAGATGCGCATCGTCGTAGTCGCGCCCGAAGCAGAAGGGCTGGTCGGGCTTCAGTCGCACGCGCAGCGGATCGCCCAACGCCGGGTCGATCGGGTCGATGCGCGCGAACTCCGCCTTGCAGGTATCGGCCGGCATCGGATCGAGCTTGAAATTGTCGTCCTCGCTGCCCAGCGCCTGTCTGTTGTACTCCGCTTTGCCGAGCGACTCCGCCGCATCCGGGTCGAGATAGATGTCGGGGGAGAGGCCTGACAGGATGAGCTTGCCCTTGTCGTCGACCTTCAGCGATGAAAGCGTTCGGTCGCAGTCCATGCCGCAGCGGATGCCGCTCGACGGATCGCTCGGGTCGTTCTTGTTGCACCAGCTGCTCGCCCATTCCGGCTTCTTGGCGTCGCGCACCATGGTGGTGAGGAAGCCGTTATAGGAATTATCCTGGTTGGCGGCGGGTTCCTCGTTCGGCCGGCTGACCGGGTCATGGCCATAGAAGAAGAAAATGCGCGCCACTTTCTGGTGCGGATGCGCCTTGAGATGGGCGGCATCGTAGACGCGGCCGAAGCAGGCGTCGGCGCCGTTGGGGCTGAGTTCCTTGAGGCTGAGAGCACTATCGGCGCGCGCCGCGCCGGCAAAAGCGGCAAGGGCAGCGCAAAGCAGCGCGCCCGCCATGGTCCTCGCTACCATGGTCCACGATGTCATGTGATCCTCCTCCCACCGACAGGACTGGCATATGCTAGTCTAGGAGTGCCACCCGGACCATGCAAAATTGCGCGAGGGCGAGGTAAGGAGGATACGATGCTGCGCCGTGACATTTTTCGGGCCGGCCTTGCCGGCGCCTCCGGACTTTTCGGCCTGACTCGAGCCAACGCGGCGACCACTGAGGAAAGGCTGAAAGTCGCCTATCACCTCAGCGACGCGGACAAGGTCAACTTCGTCCTCGGCAACATCAAGAACCACTATGAAGGCACCGCCGGCAATGTCGACATCGTGCTTGTGGTGCATGGTCCGGCTCTGGCCGCCTTCAAATCCAAGGGCGCTTCCGGTGCTGTTTCCAGCCGCTTTGCCGGCCTCGTCCAGCAGGGGCTCGTCCCGCAGGCCTGCGGCAACACCCTGCACGGCATGGATATCACGGTGACCGACCTGCTGTCGGGCTTCCAGCTTGCCGAGAAGGGCGGCGTCGTGAAACTGGCTGAGCTGCAGGGCCAGGGCTATGTCTATCTCAGGCCCTGAATGCGCCCGGACTTGAACGGCAGGCCGGCAATGGCCTACGAAAGACGGCAACCCGGAGACCAGCTTAAATGGCGACGCTTGACATCCCCGATCTTGCCGGCAAGGCGGTGCTGGTCACCGGCGCCTCGACCGGCATAGGTGCAGCACTTGCCCGTGCGTACGCGTCGCAGAGATGCCGCGTCGCGCTGCACTACAATGCGAGCCGCGCGCCAGCCGCAACCGTGGCCGAATCCATCCGCGACGATGGCGGCGAGGTGTTTCTGGTCCAGGGCGACTTTTCGATAGCCGCCGACGTCGAGCGTGTGGTCGAAGAGAGCGCAAAACATTTCGGCCGGCTCGATGGTCTCGTCAACAATGCCGGCGGCATGCTCGGCCGGGTCGCCTATGCCGACCAGGACGAAGCGCAATACGATGCCGTGATGGACCTCAACGCCCGCTCGGTGCTGACCGCCTCGCGCAAGGCGATACCGTGGCTGAAGCGCCAGGGCGGCTTCATCATCAACACCACCTCGATCGCCGCCCGCAACGGCGCCGGCGGCGGCGCCGGCCTCTATGGCTCGTCCAAAGCCTTCGTCTCCAACGTGACGCGCGGCATGGCCAAGGAGCTCATCGGCTTCGGCATCCGCGTCAACGCGGTCGCGCCCGGCACCATCCTGACGCCGTTCCACGAACGCTATTCGAGCGCGGAGCAGATCAAGGCCATGGTCGCCACCATTCCGCAGGGCCGGGCTGGAACGGCCGAGGATTGCGTCGGCGCCTATCTGTTCCTGTCGTCCGATCTGTTGAGCGGTTACATCATCGGCCAGGTGATCGAGGTGAATGGCGGCCAGTTGATGCCGTGAGCTGGCGATTGCATACTTGGTGCAGCGCGCAACCTGGAGGGAGATCAAGGCATGTACGGACTGATCGGCAAGATGCGGGCGGCGCGCGGCCAGCGTGATGCGGTCATGGACGTGTTGCGCGAAAGCACCGCCGCGCTCCCCGGCTGCCTGAGCTACATCATCGCCACCGATCCGGCCGACGCCGATGCCATCTGGGTCACTGAGGTGTGGACAGACCAGGCGAGCCACAAGGCCTCGCTGCAGCTGCCGGAAGTCCAGGCTGCGATCGCCAGGGCACGTCCTTTCATGGCCGGCTTCGAATTCCAGATCGAGACCCGTCCTGTCGGCGGCTTCGGCCTCCCCGCGTCCGAAAAGGCTGGCTGATCTCCCGGAAAACTCAACATGGCTGAGCAGGGTCGCGGCTCTCGGCAACATCGCTGTTAGCGGCAGATCTCAGGGACAATTTCCGATCACTTGCAATGTGCAAATAGATAGACTAAGTTCAATGGACTAAGTCTGGTTGGAGCGATCAGCGATGCAGACGGTAAACATCCACAACGCGAAGACTAATCTTTCGCGCCTGGTCGACCGGGCCGCGCAAGGTGAACCGTTCATTATCGCCAAGGCAGGCAAACCCTTGGTCAAGGTCGTCCCCATTGATCAGCCCGCCGCGACACAAATGAAACGGCTTGGCTTCATGGCTGGCCAGTTTTCCGTACCCGACGATTTCGATCGCATGGGTGACGATGAGATCGAGCAGTTGTTCGGCATGAACAAGTGAAGCTGTTGTTCGACACCCATCTGCTGCTGTGGGCAGCCGGCGAACCTGACCGGCTGCCACTTTCGGCAGTTGCCGAGATCGAGAACGCATCAAACGAGCTGCTGTTCAGTCCTGCTAACCTTTGGGAAGTCGCTATAAAACGTGGACTTGGGAGAGACGGCTTTACCGTGGATCCGCGTTTGCTGCGGCGAGGCCTTCTCGACAATGGCTATAAAGAGTTACCCATCACCAGTGAGCATGCCGCGGCCATCGACGGGCTTCCCCCCATCCACAAGGACCCCTTCGATCGAATTCTTATTACTCAGGCGATCGTAGAAGGCATCACCTTGCTGACCGTAGACGATCTTGTTGCCCGCTACCCCGGCCCCGTCCGAAAGCTTTGACCAGGACCCGACAAAGACGAGAGTCCGCCAAGGTATGCGGGAGTATGGTTTTCCGGCACCCCGGGGTTCGCATTTTCCCGGCTCCGGGTCTAAGACCAAAAGATGGATTCCTCACCGCAGCAACCATCGCCGGACCAAGCGCCCGTTGAGCGCATGGCGCGCCTGCGCCCGCCGCGGCAGTGGCTGGTCCTGCTGCTCTTTTCCCTCCTCTTCGCCGGCGCGCTGGAACTCGCCGCCCTGCCAGCGGCGCTGCTGATCGGTCCGATGCTTGCCGCGATCCTGGCCGGCACCAATGGAGCCACCGTGCGCGTGCCGCGCCCGCTGTTCGGCTCGGCCCAGGCTATCGTCGGCTGTTTGGTCGCCAGCTCGATCTCCGCCGACATCTTTCCGGTGTTCTATGCCGAATGGCCGCTTTTCCTCGCCGTGGTGGTCGCGACCGTCGCCGCCTCGAGCCTGCTCGGCTGGCTGATCAGCCGCTGGCGCATCCTGCCCGGCACCACGGCGGTCTGGGGCTCTTCGCCCGGCGCCGCCACCGCCATGGTGCTGATGGCCGGCGCTTTCGGCGCTGATCAGCGCCTCGTCGCCTTCATGCAATATCTGCGCGTCATCTTCGTCTCGATGACAGCCGCGCTCGTCGCCAAGATGTGGGTCGACACATCCGGGGTCGAAGTGCCGCCTATCGTCTGGTTTCCGCCGATTGATCCCGTTGCCTTTGCCGCCACCATCGGCATCGCGGTCGTGGGCGGCCTGATCGGAAAGCTGGTCAGGCTGCCCTCACCGTTTTTTCTCGGTACCTTCATCTTCGGCGCGGTGATCCATCTCGGCCTTGGCGAGCCGATGCAATTGCCGCCCTGGCTGCTGGCGATCAGCTACGCCATGGTCGGCTGGTCGATCGGGCTGAATTTCACGAAGGCCATCCTGCGCCACGCGGCGCGCGCCCTGCCGCAGATCATCGGTTCGATCGTGGCGCTGATCGCCTTTTGCGGCGGCATGGCCTTCGTCATCAGCCGCCTGCTCGGCATCGACCCGCTGACCGCCTATCTGGCGACCAGCCCCGGCGGCATGGACAGCGTTGCCATCATCGCCGCCGCGGCGCAGAACGTCGACATCTCCTTCGTCATGGCGCTGCAATCGGCGCGCTTCCTCGTCGTCCTGCTCATTGGGCCAAGCGTAGCCAAACTGGTGGCGCGAAACGTCACGGCCTGATCCGGTCTATCCAATGCAAGGGAGCGGAGGAGAAGTGCCCATGCAACGCCGTCCGAATGCCGTCGATCTTTCCGGCCGCGTCGCCGTGGTGACGGGCGGCGCGCAAGGCATCGGCCTTGCGGTCGTCAGGCGCCTGCTATCGTCGGGCGCCGCCGTCGCCATATGGGACGTCGACCAGGCTGCAATGAGCAAAGCTGCCGCCGAGCTCGCTTCGCTCGGCCGCGTTGAGGCCATCCTCTGCGACCAGTCGCAGATCGAGGCCGTCGAGCGCGCGGCCGCCGAGACTGAACTGACGCTCGGTCCCGTCAATCTCCTCGTCAACAATGCCGGCATTGCCGGGCCGGCGGCGACCGTCGTGGATTACGACCCCGCCGCGTGGCGGCAGATCATCGATATCGACCTCAACGGCGTCTTCTACTGCTGCAAGCGCCTGGTACCCGGCATGGTGGCGCGCAACTATGGCCGCATCGTCAACATCTCCTCGGTGGCCGGCAAGGAAGGCAATCCGAATGCCGCCGCCTATTCGGCCGCCAAGGCCGGGGTGCTGGCGCTGACCAAGTCGCTCGGCAAGGAGCTCGCTGGACACGACATCGCCGTCAACGCGCTCACACCCTCGCCCGCCCGCACCCGCATTCTCGAGCAGCTCAACGAGGCGCAGGTCGCCTATATGCTCGGCAAGGTGCCGCGCGGTCGTTTCGTCGAGGTAGAGGAGGCCGCCGCCATGATCGTCTTCATGCTGTCCGACGAGAACTCCTTCACCACCGGCGCGACGTTCGATCTTTCCGGCGGACGCACGACCTATTGACCGCAAACTCCGATCTCAGCTGATGATCAGGCTCGCGATGTGGTCGCCTTCCAGCGTGAAGGCCATGTCGCCCTCGCCGTTGAAGCCATTGCCGGTCACGGCGACGCGGGCGTGGTAGACGCCGTCGCGCTGCGTGACGCGGACGATGCGAAGATTGGATCGCACGCCGATATTGTCCGAAAGGTTCCAGCTGGCGATGCCGTCGCGGCCACGGAAATCGCGGCCCCAGTCGCTGAGGAACGCAACGTCCGTGAATGTGTCGAGAAATGCCGCGGTGTCGCCCGCGTTGGTGGCATCGACAAAGCGGCGAATGGGATCGGGCGTGGCAGTCATGGGCTGAACCCTAAAGCTGCGTCGAGATTCAGGTCAGGCCGGGTCGAGAACGGCGGCTTCCGAGAACCGGCGCGGAGCGTACTTCATGTATGTGAGCACCGGAAGCGCAGGAAGCCGCCGCTCGCAGGCCGGCATCACCTGAATATCGGCACAGCTTAGTCGAGCCGCTTCATCAGATCGTCATCCAGCCACCGCCCGAAGAAATAGACCAGCTGCTTGTGCCACCACGGCCAGTCATGGCTGACGTCGCCGCCCCAATAGTCGACCCAGGCGGGAATGGACTTGTCGCGCAGCACCTGCTCCAGCTCGCGCGTTTCGACGAGCATGCGCTCTTCCCAGGCGCCCTGGCCGCAGCAGAAGATCAGCCGCAGCGCCCGCAGCCGTCCGAGCAGCTTCTGGTCGACGATACCGGGCAGATAATCGAGCGGCGAATTGAAGTAGATGTTGCCTTCCAACGCCCGGCCGAAGAAGTCGCGGGCCGAATAGACGCCGGAGAGAGAGATCACGCCGCTCGCCAGTTCCGGAAAGCGGAACACGAAATTCGACGAGTGGTAGCCGCCCATCGAGCAGCCGCAGAACAGAGGCTTGAGAACGCGTCCACCATTGGCCTTGGCGGCAATCGCCTGCAGCTCCGGCAGCGCCTCTTCGCGCACATAGCGGAAATAGGCTTCGTGGCGGGCAATGCGATGCGCGCCATCGGCATGCTTGTTGAAGAAGGATTCCGAATCGATGCCGTCCAGCGTGAAGAGCTGGATACGGCCGGTGTCGATGAAGTCGGCAAGCGCTGCGACCCCGCCCGAATCCTCGAACTGGTAGAACCGCCCCTGCGAGGTCGGGAACACCACCACCGGGCGCCCGGCATGGCCGTAGCGTTTGTATTCCATGTCGCGGCCGAGATTGCGGGCATGGCCCTTGTGATAGGAGACGTCCATCGGCTCAGGCCTTTTCCGCGTGGATATAGTCGACCGCCTGGCGCAGCGCCTTCCGATCCTTCGAACGCATCTGGTAGGCGTAATTGCCCATGGCGCGGCTGAAAACCTCTTCGATGGCCTGATGATGGACGATCTTGTCGCCGTGGGCGGCTAGCACGTCCGCATGGCTGTGCAAATAGTCGATGTGGCGTTTGCGGCTGGCATAGGCGGTGAAATACTTGCCCTTGTAAGGGCCGCCGGCGGCGTCCTTGACCACCATGTCGGCCCATGCGGCATAGACGTCGATATCGAACGTGTAGTTGATGGCATCGGTCATCCAGGCGCCGGGCGGGCGCATGTTGACCTCGAGCGCAATGACGCGATTGTCCTTGGTTTCGAACAGCTCGATATGGAAGAAGCGCTCGCGCACGTCGAACGCCTTGAGGATCTTGCGTCCCGCCTCCTCCACTGCCGGCGTGATTTCCGGAAAGCAGGTGTAGCTCATGTGGCGGTCCTTGTTGACCGCATCCATGATGCTCTGGTCGTAACGGTGGCTGGCCGCCAGCACCACCTCGCCGTCGCGGTTGACCAGCCCGTCGAAGGTCACCACCAGCCCCTCGATGAACTGCTCCATGACGAAGGTCACGCCCTCCGGCTTGTCCCGGAAGAACTGGTCGAGCTCCTTGGCGTTGGAGATCTTGAAGGTGTTGGAGGCGCCGGAGCCGGAATCCGGCTTGACCACCACCGGGTAGCCGACGCGGCGGATGAAGGTCATGGCGCCTGCGCGGTCGGAGCATTTGCGCTGCGGAATGGTCTCGACGCCACTCTTGCGGAAGAAGGCCCGCATACGGCTCTTGCGTTTGAGGTTCTTCACGAAATCGAGCTTGGTGCCGAAGATGTTGAAGTCGGTGCGGATGTTGGCCTCGAGCTCCAGCCAATGCTCGTTGAGCGACTCGAAGCGGTCGATTCGGCCCCATTTGTGGATGAAGTGCCCCATCGCGCGGAACACCAGGTCGTAATTCTCCATGTCCGCGACCCGGTAATATTCCGAGAGCGACACCTTGAGCTTGCCGCTCAGGCTCTCGAAGGGCGCATCGCCGATGCCGAGCACAGTCGCCCCGGCCTTCTTCAGCCGGTCGCAAAACTCGGCGCCATTGGCTGGAAAATGCGGCGAGAAGAACACGAAATTCATGGATGACCCCCTCCCCGGCTGCTGCCGTCGATCGCCAAGTCTGGCGCATTTGCGGCGCGCGGGGAAGAGCGCCTGCATTGGGGATGATATTCAAGCAATTCCGGCCCGGCTTGCCTACGAGGGGTCGCTCCTGTAAGAGAGCCGTCATGACAACGCGCGTCCGCACCGTCGCTTCCGCTCGCACCGGCTTTGCCGGCGAGACCGCGCGCGCGCTCGCTTCGACGCTGCTTCTTCTCGGCCTTATCGGCGATCGCCGGGTTCGCTGAAGGAGCGCCCGGCGGTCGATACCCGCCGCTTAAGGCGCAGGCTCCTTGGCAAAGTCATATCAAGCGAACGAAATTCTGGTAGAGGCGACGCTCGCCACCAATCCGCCCAAGGCGATCATGCGAGCCGCCGGGAGACATGACGATGAACGCACGAGAAGAAATCCACGCCGGCGAGGCTGAAGCCGAGAAGCGCGCGGCCGGCCACATGCCGGATGCAGCACGCAAATACCAGTCCTACCCGACAGTCGGCCTGACCGACCGCACCTGGCCGAACAAGGTAATCGAGAAAGCGCCGGTCTGGTGCTCGGTCGACCTGCGCGACGGCAACCAGGCGCTGATCGACCCGATGGGCCACGAGCGCAAGGCGCGCATGTTCGCGCTGTTGCTCGACATGGGCTTCAAGGAGATCGAGATCGGCTTCCCCTCGGCCTCGCAGACGGATTTCGACTTTGCCCGCTGGTGCATCGAGGAAGGCGGCGTGCCCCGCGACGTGTCGCTCCAGGTGCTTGTGCAATGCCGGCCCGAGCTGATCACGCGGACTTTCGAGGCGCTGAAGGGTGCGCACCGCCCGATCGTGCATTTCTACAATTCGACCAGCGAATTGCAGCGCCGCGTCGTCTTCGAAAAGGACGTCGCCGGCATCAAGCGCATCGCCACCGATGCCGCCAAGATGATCACCGACATGGCGGCCAAGGTCGGCGGCGGCTACCGCTTCGAATATTCGCCAGAAAGCTTCACCGGCACCGAGCTCGACGTCGCGCTGGAGATTTGCAACGCCGTCACCGAGATCGTGAAGCCGACGGCCGACAACAAGCTGATCATCAACCTGCCATCGACGGTCGAGATGTCGACACCCAACGTCTATGCCGACCGCATCGAATGGATGTGCCGCAACCTCGACAACCGTGAGAACCTGATCATCTCGCTGCATCCGCACAATGACCGCGGCACCGGCATCGCCACCACCGAGCTCGGCCTGATGGCCGGCGCCGATCGCGTCGAGGGCACGCTGTTCGGCAATGGCGAGCGTACCGGCAATGTCGACATCGTCACGCTGGCGCTCAACATGTTCACCCAGGGCGTCAATCCCGAACTCGACTGCTCCGACATCAATCGGATGAAGGACGTCTACGAGTATTCGAACCAGCTGAAGATCCCGGAACGCCATCCTTATGTCGGCGAGCTGGTCTACACGGCTTTCTCCGGCTCGCACCAGGATGCCATCAACAAGGGCATGAAGGCGCTGAAGAAGGCCAACACGCCGATCTGGGAGGTGCCTTATCTGCCGATCGACCCGGCCGATGTCGGCCGCACCTACGAGGCGATCATCCGCATCAATTCGCAGTCGGGCAAGGGCGGCATCGCTTATGTGCTGCAGGCCGATTACGGCCTCAATCTGCCGCGCAACCTGCAGATCGAGTTCAGCCAGGCGATACAGGCGATCACCGATGCTGAAGGCAAGGAAGTGCCGGCCAAGCGCATTCATGATCGCTTCCTCGAAACCTATGTCGACCAGCCCGGCGCGCGGCTGAAGTTCCTCGACCACCGCACCTATCCGGACACCGAGGTGAAGGGCCGGCGCATGGTCGAGGCCGATATCCTCGACAACGGCAAGGAAGTGACCATCACCGGCTCGGGCACCGGCCCGATCGACGGCTTTGTCGATGCGCTCTCGCGCCATGTCGGCGTCGACATGTCGGTGCTCGACTATTCGGAGCATTCCCTGCAGCGCGGCTCCAACGCCTCGGCGATCTCTTACGTCGAGATGGAGTATCCGGGCGGCAAGCTGTTCGGCGCCGGCATCAACACCAACATCGTCGCCGCCTCGCTGGAGGCAGTCGTTTCGGCCGCTAACCGTATCCTTGGCCGCAAGGCCGGCTGACCGGTCGGGCTCTTGAACACGGCGCGTCCGCAAGGCGCGCCGTGTGGCAAAACTGACGCAATTTCCCTGTAGTCAGTTAACCGGCGGGGGAATTTCCGGTGGCTTACGCGATCGCATAACAAGAAGCATCCTTGTGTGCCGGCGCGGGCGCTATATGATCGCGCCCTAACCTGTGCCGTTCGGAAGGATCGACACTTGGAGCCTGCCCCGCCTGCCGCCCCCGCAGTGCGCGAGACATTGGAGCGACTGCTTGCCAGCGAAACGTTCGGACGATCCGAGCGTGCACGCAGGCTTTTACGCTATCTAGTCGAACGCGAGCAGGCCGGCGAGGCGGACAGGCTGAAGGGCGTTTCCATCGCCATGGACGTCTTCGGCAAGGACGGCGATTTCGACGCCTCCACCGACGCCGTGGTCAGGGTCCAGGCCGGGCGGCTGCGCGAGCTTCTGGAGCAGTATTTCGCCAATGAAGGCATCGCCGAACCGGTGCGCATCGCGATCCCGCGCGGCGGTTATGTTCCCTCTTATGAGCTGAACGCGATCCGGCTGCCCGGCGATGCCAAATCCGCGTCCGGCAACATCGCGCAGCGGCCCGACGTGTTGGCCGAAGCAGCTCCGGCCGCGGCCGAACGTCCAGACCTCCATGCGCCTGGCGAGCCAGTTGCGCCGGCGGCGCCTGCCCAGTCGCTCACGCGACAACTGCGGTTCTTCTGGGCCGCCATGGTTCTGGTCATCGTCATGCTCGGCGTGCTCATCGTGCGTCAGAGCAATGCCTTCATCGACGGCAACGACACGGCCTCGACGGCCGAAGCGGCGGGCGCGACCGGCACCGCGGCCCAGCCGATATTCGACTCCCTGCCGCTGATCTACATTGCCGTGAAAGCCGATGGAGCGGAGGCGGCTCGCGTCGCGTCGTCGCTGCGCGCCGGCCTTGCCGGTTTCGACACCATCGACTTCATCGGGCGCGATGCGGATTCAACGCGCGATCAGTCCGCCGACCCGATCAGTTTCGTCTTCGATGTCGTTCCCGGGCCCGCCGCCGGCGACGTCACGGTCGAATTGCAGAGCGTTGCGACCGGACGGGTTCTCCTGTCGCGCAACCTGACATCGGCTGAAAGCGCGCCTGGCGTGGTCGAAAGCAACACCGCCAGCCTCCTGACCTCGACTGTTCCCGCTTCGGGCGCGATCTATAGTTACATTGACCAGAGCGACATCCGGACCAGCCAGATCGGATGCCTGGTGCTCGACGACCGCTATTATCTCGACATGAACGCCAAGACACACGAAGCTGCGTATCGGTGCCTTGAGAAACTCGTCAGCCAAGGCACCAAATCATCACTCGTCTATGCGGAACTGGCTTCGCTTCATATGGAAGCCGTCACTGCCCACTACGCCTATCCGCCGGATGCGACGTTCGAAAAGGCCATGTCGCTTGCCCACCGCGCCGTCCAGATGGGGCCGATGACCCCGCACGCGCATCGAGCCTTTGGCTATCTCAACTCGCGTCTCGGCAACACGGACGAAGCGATCCGCTGGATGCGCAAGGCCTATGAACTCAACCCGTACGATCTCGGCATGGCCGCCGCCTATGGTTACGGCCTGATCTTCGCCGGCAAATATGATGAGGGAACGCCGATCCTGAGCCATGCGGTCGAGGCCTTCAGCGGCCACCCGACCTGGTGGGACTATGGCCTGTTCGTCGGAGCCTTCATGCAGGGCGACATGAAAAAGGCCGCGGTCGCCAGCGAGTCGCTGCGCACGACGGCATCCAAGTCGCACTATCTGGCCGCGCGTCTGATCGGCGCCAGGATTTCGGGCCGCGACAAGCTGGCGAGCGAGCTTGCCAACCAGTTGACCGCCGAATTCCCGAAATTCGCCGCCGATCCGCGCGCGACATTCGTCGACCGCAAATACCCTGCCGACCTGACCGAGCGGCTGGTACAATCTTTGCGCGAAGCTGGAATAGGCAACCCGAGCTGACGGCAATTGCCCGGCGCTGCTGTTGCGGTGAGCCGGCCGGCCATCTGGCGGCCGACTTCGCCCTAAGCTTTGCAAAAACAAATGCTTATGACGATTGGAGTCGGCTTCGCTGGGTGCCGAACCGACGTGCCGCGCCTTTCTGAATGACGGCCGCAAAGGGGCGAAACGGTCGCGAAAATTTTACTGGCTATCGATCTGGCCGGGGAGCAATCCAGCCACAATTCGCAATTGCTGCTCCTGTTTCCCCGCTACCCTAGTCTTCATGCTTCCATCCCCTCATGCTGTCGAATGCGGCACAGGCACGAAAACGATCGTGCTTTTGCACGGCTTCGGTTCCTGCCTGGCGATCTGGCGCGACGTGGCCGCATCGCTTTTGCCGGGCATGAGAGTACTGGCCTATGATCTTCCCGGACATGGGCATTCGCTGGAATGCGAAGGCATGGGCGGCGCCAAGCAGGCCGCCCGAACGATCCTTGCGGACCTGGCCGCCCGTCAGCTGAACAAAATCCACCTCGTCGGCCATTCCATGGGCGGCGCTGTCGCGACCTTGATGGCGCTCGCCGATCCCGGCAGGATTGCCTCGCTGACGTTGCTGGCGCCCGGCGGCTTCGGTCCTGAAATCAACGCAGCCCTGCTGCGCCGTTATGCGGCAGCGGCCGGCAAGAAAGAGGTCCGCGCCTGCCTTGCCGCCATGTCGGGCCCGCGGAACGTGCCGCCGGACCATGTGGTGGACGCCCTTTGTCAAATGCGCAAGCGGCCGGGCCAGTTGCGGGCCCTTGTCGATATGGCGGCGGCAATGACCAGGGGTGACCGGCAAGGGGTCATTCCGAGCGCGCAACTGGATACGCTCGACATGCCGGTGATGGTTGTTTGGGGAGCGGAGGACCCGCTGCTGCCGGTCGAGCAGACCGAGGCTCTGCCGTCGCGTTTCCATCTGCACCATATCCTCGACGCGGGTCATATGCTGGTCGAGGAAGCCCCCGGCCTGGTTGCCGAGATCGTGCGCCGCAACACGCGCCGCCGTGGCAGGCGGCAACGACCGGTGTTCGGTGCGGCGGCAAGCTGACCGGCGCCATCATTCAGTGCATTTTGCCGGTGATTGTGTTAACCCGCTGTTAACCAACAGCGAGACAGCCGCCATGAAGGATGCAGGCGACAAAATCACCCCCGTCGAGCCGTCGCGAAAGCTTTCCGAAGCCATACGCGACATCAAGAACGCCTTCGCCGACCGCGATGACGTCGTCGTCGACATGCGCGAGGCGCACCGCATGCGGCTTGAGCTGCTGGCGAGCGAGCTTGCCCCGGTGTTTGCCGATGTCCCGGCCGACATGGACAGCTTCGACTTCGCTGTCTCGTCCGGCCTGCAGCCGCGGCTATGGATCGATGCGGTCAGCCACGTGGCCATGGGGCGCGACCGCCGCACCTACCGCTTCCTCAAGGATACGCGCGTCGGCCGTGTGGCGCTGGCCGAATCGACGGAGATGAAAGCCGTCGCCGATACGGTGACGCGCTACGTGGCGGAACGAGTCGTCGAGCGGCAGCGCATGATGGAGGGCGGCATCGAGAGCGCTGTTCCCGGCCTGCATCGTGCCGTGGTCCAGGAGGCGGAGCCGCCCATTCAATCCGAAACCCGCCGCAACGGCTGGACGAGCTTCTTTGCCGGTCTCGGCCTGATCGCCGCCGGCGCCGTTGTCGGCCTGGCGGTTTCGCTGGCCTTGTTCTGGGATCGCATCATGCAGATGAAGATCAGCTTCTGACGAGTTGGCGCCCATCTGCAGGAACCTCGAGGTCCATGGTCTGCAGGTCCGACGGCGGCATCGCCGGTCCGGTCAGCCCGCGCCGGATCAGGCGCAGGCGCCAGTTGCCTTTTTCGCCATCGATTTCGAACATGTTGTACTGCGCCGCCGGGTGCTTGCCACCGGGCGCCTGGCCGGCGGCGGCGACCCCGACCACGGGCACTTTGGCGCTGCGTGGGCCGATGGTGAACAACGACGGCAGATGCGAATGGCCATGCAGGACGAGTTCGGCGCCATGCCGGCGAATGACCTTGTGGAAACGGCCGATGCCGAACAGCCGCTTATGTTGCTGCACAGCGCCGCGCACCGGCGGGTGGTGGATCATGATTGCCCGGAACAGCCCTTGTCCGGCGGTATCATCGAGAACTTTGCCGAGTCGCTCGGCCTGCCCTTCCATGAAGAAGCCGTTGGCCATGAAGGGTGCGGTGGCGCGCGCCGTGGTGACGCCGATCAGCGCGACATTGCCGCGCACGCGCAGATACGGAAAGGAGTTGCGATCGACAGGGCTGTTGACGCCATCGCCCGTCATCCATGGAGCCCACGCCCGGCAGACCTTGTCGAAGGCGCCCGGCACATAGGCGTCATGATTGCCGGGAACCACGGAAACGTCATGCGGCGAGCCAAGCGTCTCCAGCCAGTGCTTCGCCATCTCGATCTCGCCGTCGAGCGCCAGGTTGACGAGGTCGCCGGTGATGGCGAGATGGTCGGGCGCACTGGCCTTGATGTCGGCGACGAGGCTGTCGATCACCGCGTCATGCATATGGCGGCGGCGGTTGCGCTGCCAGTTGACATAGCCCAGCACGCGCTTGGACGCGAGGTCGCGATAGGTTACATCGGGCAGTGGTCCCAGATGAGCATCGGAAATATGCGCGAGCCTGAACATGCTCCCTTCTTAAGCGACGCCGACAAGGCTTTCCACTCACCGTTCGCTGTTCGCCCAAGCAGGTTCCGCAAAAGTGTCCCGCGGTTTTGCGGCCAGAACCTGCGAAGAACAAGGAAGGCCAGGCAGATGTTGGTGGGACAACCCACGAACATCTGCTTGCGGATCGTTGCATGAACCGCCGCGCCGATCCGGAAGAGGCCTTCCGCCAGGCCGGCTGGCCGGGGCTGCGCGCGAGGCTTTTCCATTTTTATTTCCTGCTGCGCCGCCCGATGACGCTAGGCGTGCGTGGTCTGGTCTATGACCGTGCTTCCAACGCCGTCTTCCTCATCCGCCACACCTATGTTCCAGGCTGGCAATTGCCCGGCGGCGGGGTCGAGTCTGGCGAGACGCTCGAAGAAGCGCTGGCGCGCGAACTGGTTGAGGAAGGCAACATCACCTTGACAGCCCTGCCGGAGCTGAAATCGATGCATTTCAACCGCCGCTCCAGCAACCGCGACCATGTCGGCCTTTACCTGATCGAGGCATTCAATCAGACGGGGCCGAAACTGCCGGACCATGAGATCGCCGAGGCCGGCTTCTTCCCTATCGATCGTTTGCCGGAGGACACGACCCCGGCGACGCTGCGGCGGCTGGCAGAGATCTTTCAGAGCCGGCCTGTATCCGCATATTGGTAGGCTTGCTTTCTCCTTTGCGGAAACTCTATGCTCTACTTCAGGCGATTTTGGGCTCGGGATGAGACAATGAGAAACAGCGATGAACCTTCCGTAAACCTCTGGCCTTATGTTGGGTACTATACTTTAACGATGGTGGCGTTGACGGTTGCGCTTGGCGTATTGGTGGTCGTCACCCCAACCCTTTCAAAGGAGTTCGGTAAAGCCGCGGGGTTCGCCATAAGCTTCGGGTCCGCCAATGTCGCGCTATACAAGTTCGTCAGAAGAAACGGCCGGTTGTTCAATCGTCGGGAATATTGGACGATAGTTCTGCTCTCAACCCTGGCAGCTTTTTTGATTTCGGCGCCGCTGGGTTGGTTGGCCATCGCGGGTGAATCCAGATCGCGCGACCTGAGCAGCGTTCCTCCGGCCGTGTGGGTCGGAGGCGCTCTGTTCGCGTTCCTGCTCACGTTTGGCTTGAATGCCGCCTGGTACTCGAGCCGGTTTGGGAAGACTCTGCTGAAGGTCGAACTCGCCAGGCGAACCCGCACCGATACTGAGGCCTTCCGTTAGAGCAATTCCAGGAAAAAGTGTGAGCGGTTTTCCGTCCGGAATTGCGTCAAAAGAAAGAGATAGAGCAATTCCAGGAAAATCTCGTAACGGTTTTCCTGGAATTGCGTCAGAGCGAAGGGTTCTATCACATCTGAACCGGCTCGGATCAGGTCACGCCGCTTTCCTGAACCTGCCCCGATCATGCGCCGCCGCATAGTCGAGTTCCGGCCCCACCGGAACGATTCCCGTCGGATTGATCGATCTATGGCTGCCGTAATAATGCGCCTTGATGTGATGCAGGTTGACCGTGCCTGACACGCCCGGAACCTGATAGAGATCGCGCAGATAGTTGGACAGGTTCGGGTAGTCGGCAACACGGCGCAGATTGCATTTGAAATGGCCGACATAGACCGGATCGAAACGCACCAGCGTCGTGAACAGCCGCCAGTCCGCCTCGGTGATGTATTCACCGGTCAGGTAGCGCCGCCGCGACAACCGCTCCTCGATCGTATCGAGCGCTAAGAACAATTCGCCGAACGCTTCCTCGTAAGCCTCCTGCGTGGTGGCGAAGCCGGCGCGATAAACGCCGTTGTTGATCGCCGGGTAGACCAGCGCGTTGATCTTGTCGATCTCCGCACGCAGCGCCGTCGGATAGAAATCGAGGCCCGCCTCGCCCCATTCGTCGAAAGCGGTGTTGAGCATCCGGATGATCTCGGAGGACTCGTTGTTGACGATGGTCTCTTCCTGCTTGTCCCACAGCACCGGCACCGTAACGCGGCCTGAGTAGGCCGGGTCTGCCTTGGCATAGATCTGGTGCAGGAAATCGAGGCCGTAGAGCGTATCGCCGGTGGCGCCGTCCTCGGCTTTGAAGGTCCAGCCGTTTTCACCCATGAAGTGGTGCACCACGGACACCGAGATGACGCCCTCCAGCTTCTTCAGGGCGCGGAAGATCAGCGTGCGGTGCGCCCATGGGCAGGCGAGCGAGACATAAAGATGATAGCGGCCGGGCTCCGCCTTGAAGCCGCGCATGCGGCCCTGCGCCGGCTTGCCATCGCGCGTGATCCAGTCGCGCCATTGCGATTCTCTCCGTATGAACCGTCCGCCGCTGTCGGTGTCGAACGGGCGGTCCTGCCATTTGCCTTCAATCAGCAAACCCATGCGAAAAATCTCCCTGCGGTTCCAACTATATCTAGGCCAATGACCGGCCTGGCGAAGGTCCCGAGGCACTGAACAGTCCGTCAAACGGCGAACAGGTTCGTCAAAATGACGCAAGGAGGGCAAATAGCGGCGATTGCGGCGAAACAAAATTGGTGCTAGCGGAGGCGCCCATGTTCGACTTTGCCTCGATCCGGTTCGACCGACGACGAAAGGGCGCCCGCGCTTAACAGCGCTGACTGGCGAACGCTGCCGCTTTGCAGCAAACCTTCCTCGCATACCGGAACGCAAAGACCATGAGCCTTGCCGACGTGAAATACCTGCCGGAAACCCCGGCGCATGATGCCGAAATCGAAGCCATCAACGACGAGGCCTTCGGCCCCGGCCGTTTCGTGCTTGCCGCCTACAGGATCCGAGAGGCGGGCGGGCATGACCGCTCGATGTCCTTCGTCGCCGTCAAGGACGGCACGGTGATCGCTTCCGTGCGCATGACTCGCGTGGCGGCCGGTGCTGGCCGCGCCTTGATGCTCGGTCCGCTTGCGGTGCGCCCCGCCTTCAAGAATCTCGGCATCGGCCGCAAGCTGGTCGCGATCGCGCTGGAAGCCGCCAGGAAGGCTGGCGCGCCCGCCGTCATCCTGGTTGGCGACGAGCCATATTACGGGCCGCTCGGCTTCAAGCGCTTCCCGCGCGGGCAGATTACCATGCCGCGCCCGGTCGATCTCGACCGGCTGCTGCATCATGAAATCAAGCCCGGCGCCGTCTCCCGCTTTGCCGGCGATGTCTGTCACGCCAACACGGCGAGGATTGCCGAATTTGTCCCGGCTTTGGCACGCTCGGCCGCCAGTGAGGCGCCATCCATCGACCCGGCTATTGCGGTTGCGCCGCCGTTGCGGGCTTCGTAGCATAGTCCGAAATCCTGGGAGGCTTGCATGACCCCGAACGGCCAGATCGCGATCGTCACCGGCGGCGGGTCCGGCCTCGGCGAAGCGACGGCGCGCGCGCTGGCCGCCAAGGGCGCCCGTGTCGCCATCCTCGACGTCGGCATGGAGCGCGCCGCGAAAGTCGCGGCCGACATCGGCGGCATTGCCGTCCAATGCGATGTCAGCAGTGGCGAAAGCGCTACGGCCGCGATCGCCGAAGTGGCTGAAAAGCTTGGGCCGCCGCGTATCCTGGTCAATTGCGCCGGCATCGCCATCGGCGTGAAGACCATCGGCAAGGACGGGCCGCATCCGCTTGAGCAATACCGCAAGGTGATCGAGATCAACCTGATCGGCACCTTCAACATGATCCGCCTGGTCGCCGACCGCGCGGCGAAACTCGACCCGCTCACCGGCGGCGAGCGCGGCGTCATCGTCAACACCGCTTCCGTCGCCGCCTATGACGGCCAGATCGGCCAGGCCGCCTACTCGGCCTCCAAGGGCGGCGTCGTCGGTATGACGCTGCCGGTGGCGCGCGATCTGGCGCGCTCCGGCATTCGCGTCTGCACGATCGCACCCGGCATCTTCAAGACGCCGATGATGGCCGGCATGCCGCAGGAAGTGCAGGATTCGCTCGGCGCCTCCGTGCCCTTCCCGCCCCGGCTTGGCGAGCCGTCGGAATATGCGGCGCTTGCGCTCCACATCGTCGAGAACCAGATGCTCAATGGCGAGACCATCCGCCTCGACGGCGCCATCCGCATGGCACCGAAATAAGTCGGATGACTGGCTCGCCGACAGGCGTCGGTGCTTCCGCCGAAAAGACCGGCCCGCTCGCCGGCTTGAAAGTCATCGAGATGGCCGGACTCGGCCCGGTGCCGCTTGCCGCCCTGATGCTGTCGGAGATGGGCGCCGAGGTGCTGCGCATCGAACGCACCGACGCCGGCCAGCCGCTTCTGAGCCTGCCGGAAGAATACGATCTCGACCGCCACGGCCGTTCCATCCTCAAGCTCGACCTGAAGCGCCCGGCCGGCGTGGAACTGTTGCTGCGCCTCGCGGTCAAAGCCGACCTGCTTGTAGAGGGCTTCCGTCCCGGCGTGATGGAGCGGCTCGGCCTCGGGCCCGATATCTCGCTCGAACGCAATCCGGCGCTGATCTATGGCCGCCTCACCGGCTTCGGCCAGGACGGGCCGCTGTCTGGCCGAGCCGGGCACGACATCACCTATCTCGCTTATGCCGGTCTTTTGCATGCGATCGGCAGACGGGACGCATCACCAGTGCCACCGCTCAACCTCGTCGCGGATCAGGGCGGCGGCGCCATGATGCTGATCGCAGGTCTGCTCGCCGCTCTTTTCCACCGGTCGCGCACCGGAAAAGGCCAGGTGATCGATGCCTCGATGATCGAGGGGGCCTCGATGCTCGCGGCGCCGATCCACGCCTACATGGCGGCGGGCCTGTGGAACGACAGGCGCGGGGAGAACCTGCTCGATTCCGGTGCGCCGTTCTACGATACGTATGAGACGGCGGACGCAAGGCACATCGCCGTAGGCTGCCTCGAGCCGCGCTTCTTCGCCGAATTCGCCAGGCTGCTGCCGCTCGACGAGCGTTTTGTCGGCGGCCAATACGACAAGTCGCTATGGCCCGCGCTACGCGCCGCCATTGCCGGCCGGGTGAAGGAGAAAACGCGCGACGAATGGGCCGCGCTTTTCGCCGCGACCGACGCTTGCGTGGCTCCCGTGCTGTCCCTGGTCGAAGCCAGGTACCACCCGCACAATCGCGCCAGGCAAAGCTTTGCGAAATCCGGCGGGCTCCAGCGCCCGGCGCCCGCCCCGCGTTTCTCGCAAAGCTCGCACACGCTTGCCGCGATGCCAGCCACCGCCAATCGCGACCCCGCCGGCATATTGATCCGTTTCGGCTTGAGCGACGAGGAAATCGCGGCCCTTGCCAAGGCGGGTATACTCGGTCGATAAGCGGAGAGTAGAAATCAACTTATCTCGGGTGAGCTCGTGACCGAACCAAAAAAGGATGTCATTCGTGAAACCGACGCCGAGGCGGTCAGGCTGGCGAAAACCCTGGTCCGCACGGCGCGTTTCGGCGCGCTCGCGGTGATCGAGCCGGGCACCGGCTCGCCGCTGGCAAGTAGGGTCGGCGTCGCCACCGACATCGACGGCGCGCCGCTGATCCTGATCTCGATGCTGTCCGCGCACACCGGCGCGCTGCTTGCCGATCCACGCTGCTCGCTATTGCTTGGCGAACCCGGCAAGGGCGATCCGCTCGCGCATCCGCGCATCAGCCTGGCATGCCGGGCCTTGCGGCTGGAACGGGGATCGGCTGATCAGATGCGCGCCGAACGGCGCTACCTCAACCGCAATCCGAAGGCGAAGCTCTATGCCGGGCTCGGCGATTTCTCGTTCTTCCGGCTGGAGCCCGGGCCAGCCAGCCTGAACGGCGGCTTCGGCAAGGCCTATCTTCTCGACAAGGGTGATCTCATCACCGGCGGTGCCGTCGTCGAGGAGCTGGGCGGCAGCGAGCAGGCAGCTCTTGACCACATGAATGCCGACCATCGCGACGCGCTTGGCCTTTATGCGCGCCATTTCGGCCGCGCCGAAGGCGACGGATGGATTGCCACCGGCTTCGATGCCGATGGCATGGATCTCACCGCTTCGGATGTCACCTGCAGGATCTTCTTTCCGCAGCCTCTGCGGAGCGCGGGCGAATTGCGCTCGGTGCTGGTCGAGATGGCCAAAACGGCGCGCTCGGCGGAGCAAGAGCGATAGTTGATCGCGAGCCGGCGAAAGCAACGCTTGAGATTTAGAGGAAATGAATTACCTTTGTAGTGACGCTGATTCAGCAGCGCCAATCGACATCTGAACATTGTGGAATCAGGCGCCATTGCCCCCTGGCGCCAGGATGAGCCAGGACCCTTGGGGGATCTATGATCTCAAATAAGCTAATCGCCAATGCGGAATCGGCCGCCGCGTTTCTCACTCTCATGGGCAACGAAAAGCGCCTGCTGATCGTGGCCCATCTCATGGACGACGAAATGTCGGTCGGCGCCATCGCCGAGAAAGTGCAGCTGAGCCAGTCCGCGCTGTCGCAGCATCTCGCAAAGCTGAGGGCACTCGATCTCGTAGAGACACGGCGCGATCGCCAGATGATCTACTATTCCTGCAAGTCCGAGGCGGTACGCGAATTGCTGCGCATGCTGGAAGGCATTTTCGGCGACGGCGATCTTTCCCAGATGGCCTATCGGTTGCGTCGCGCCGGGGCTTGACCTGCGGCTCCTGCCGCTCATTACCTCGCTGACGAACCTTCGGCGAGGCCTGCATGAATATCATCCCTATCGGCGATCCCCAGGACCCGCGCGTCACCGCCTATCTCGACATCCGCGAGCGCGATCTCGTCGGCCGGCATGGCCGCTTCGTCGCCGAAGGCAAGGTGGTGCTGGACCTTCTGCTGTCGACTAGGCGCTTCGCCGCCGAGTCCGCCCTTGTCCTCGAAAACAGACTGGCCGGCCTGCAGCCGATCCTGCGCAAAGCGCCTGCCGATTTCCCGGTCTACGTCGCCGGTGGCGAGGTCATGGACAAGATCGCCGGCTTCCACATGCATCGCGGCATTCTGGCGATCGGCGTTCGTGGCGATCCGGCGCCCGCAGAGGCCCTGGTGGAGACCTTGCCTCGACGCGCGTTGGCTGTCGTCCTTGTCGGCATATCCAATCACGACAATATGGGGGCGATCTTCCGCAACGCCGCGGCCTTCGGCGCGGATGCGGTGCTGCTCGATACGACCTGCTGCGATCCGCTCTACCGCAAGGCAATCCGCGTTTCGGTCGGCGCGGCGCTGCAAGTTCCCTTCGCGTCCTTCGCCGATACCGCAACCTTTACCGCGACGCTCGACCGGCTTGGCTTCAGCCAATTCGCTCTCTCGCCACGCGGAGCCCATGATATCCGCGAGGCGGACCGTTCACCGCGCCTGGCGCTCTATCTCGGCACCGAAGGCGAAGGCCTGCCACGGGACCTTCTAGCCCGGCTCCACACGGTGCGGATCAACATGGCCGAAGGCTTCGACAGCCTGAATGTCGCGGCGGCCTCGGCCATCGCCCTGCATCACTTTTCGAACCGGTAGCGGCCTGCGGAGCAACCAGGAGGTCGAATAGCTCGACGCTTTGAGGGGTGTCGAGAATTCAGGTCGAGCCAGCCTTCTGCAAAGCCCTCACCCGGTCGGCAAGGCTGATGCCGCGCCCGCCTTGCTGCCCGTCGCTCGCCAGCGCCTTGGCGATGGGGGAATCCGGCCCGTCGAGCTTCATCGTCAGGTTGACGACCTCGGCCGCCAATTCGTACATTTGCTCGCGAAGACCCGCACTCGGGCGTGCATCGCCCGCCGCGTCGGGCATTGCCGTGCCCGACGCGGCAAGGTCGGTTTTCAACCGCTTGTTCTCCCGCGCCAGGGCCGCCAGCCTTGCCTCCAGCCGTTCGCGGTCGCCTTCCAGCTTGGCGATTGCCTTGTCGACGTCGTCACCTTGCACAACGGCGCTTGTGGCCAGCCGTGCGATGCCGTTGGCAGGCGAAATCTCCCTCGACCGTTCGCGCATCCGGGCGAGATCCTTCTCGCGCCGGTCGAGCTTTTCCTCGCGGTCGGCAAGCGTCGCCAGCAGCCGCTCGACCTTCTTGTCGAGCTCGGCCGTTTTCTTCTTCTCCGCCTTCAGCGCTTCGCGCGCGCCCTTGCTTTCCGAGGTGATTTCCTGGTTTCGCCTGTCAGCCTCCTTGCGCTGGCTGCGCAGCATCGCGATATCGCTGGCGAGCTTTTCCAGCTCCGATTCGCGGGCGACCAGCTCGATCTGGCGGTTCGACGAAGAGAAGCTGGCATCGTCATACATCTGCTCGAGCTTTTGCAGCTCCAGCGCGCGTTTCTCCAACGCCCGCTCCGTCTGCGCAAGCTTTTCCGACAGGCGGTGCAGGTCCTCCTCGCGCTGCCTGAGCTCCGCATTTTTAGCCTGCAGATCGGAGAGCGCCTGGTTCTTGTCCTTCGTCTCGACCGCCAGCCCCTTCAGGGCCTCGCGCCCGCGGCCGATCTCGACCAGTTGCTCGGCCGCCTTCTCCTGCAGGTTCTTGACGGTTATCTCCAGCCGGCGCGTCGTCATGGCGTATTCCGCCCGCACACGATCCTTGTCGGCCTGGATTTCGGCTTGCGTCAACGGCAGCGATGCCTCGAGGCGCCTGCGGGTCAGGACAACGGCCCGCCGCCACACTGCCGGCGCGACAAGCGACACCAGGAAAACGGCACAGAGGAAACCGAGGACGAAGAACAGAACCGACTGGACCAAGGCGTGCTATCCACTTTACGGAGCGGCAATCGCTGGATTGTGTCACCTTGGCATGGCGGAAATTCAACGCCGCGGCAAGGGCTTGCCGCGGCGCGATCAGCACGGTCCGAGCGGTTGTGACGGGCGGAGCCCGATCAGAACGGGTTCCAGGTCGGTCTTTCGGTGAGCTTCAGATAGCCGAGATTGACGCCGAGACGGGCGCCGACGCCGGTGCGGATCGGCACCAGCAGCACCCGGTTGCTCTGCAGAACGTTGAAGCCGACGCCGGCAATGACATAGGCGGAGCCGGCAACGCCGCCGAAGCGGTTATAGAGGCTGCTGATGTCGTCGAGATTATAGACCAGCATCATCACGCGTGATCCCTCGCCGCCGAAATCCCAGCCGAGCGACGGACCTTGCCAGAAGACCTTATGGTCGCCGGCGTTCTTGGTGTAGAGCGTCCCCTCGCCATAGGTCAGGCCGCCTATCAGGGCGCCGGATCCTTCCTCGCCCAGCAGGTAGCCGTTGGGCAGGCCGTAGGAGGCAAAGATCTTCTCGACGACGGTGGCCAGGCCGCCCGACGTTTCGCCGAAGAATTTATGACCGGAATCGATGATTTCCTGAGCGGTGTACTGTTGGGCCCGCGACGCCGAGGTCGAAAGGATCAAAGCCCCCAGGAGTGCTATGGTCATGGTGAGGACACGGACGACTGTCCGGTCGTAGTATCGGGAAAACATGCTTCCAATCTCCGTCAGGGAGCACTTTCGCCGACGCCTCGCACCCCTGCGGCTCTTGCCGGCCGTTCAGGGTGGCTATCACGGGCAAACTATGCCGTAATCCTTTTTCAACCATTAAGCTCTCACACGAAGATGGCGGATCGAAGGCTGCGTTTCCCCCGCCACGCCGGGTTTCCCCCCGCGAACACATCATTTTCGCCATCGGCAATTGTGGATTTGTTGATGCGCGCTCGGGCGCTGTGTATTCAGAAAGCATTGGAAAAGAGTGTGATTCGTGTGGGCAGGCGCGAAAACGGTCGCTCGGCCATGAATATGTGACTTAAGCAGGGATTTCGCCGATGGCCGAGCTTTTCACCCTTTCCGCGCCCGATCTCGCGGCGCTGCTGTGCAGCCGCGTCTGCCACGACATCATTTCGCCGGTCGGCGCGATCAACAATGGTCTGGAGCTGCTCGACGAAGGTGGCGCCGACGAAGACGCCATGAAGCTCATTCGCCAGAGCGCTAAGAACGCCTCGGCGCGGCTGCAGTTTGCCCGCATCGCCTTCGGCGCCGCCGGTTCCGCCGGCATGATGATCGATACTGGCGATGCCGAGGCCGTGGCCATCGCCTTCCTGAAGAACGAAAAGCCGGAGCTGGTTTGGAACGGCTCGCGCGCGCTCTTGCCCAAGAACAAGGTCAAGCTGCTGCTCAACCTCATTCTCGTTGCCCATGCGGCCATACCGCGCGGCGGCAAGCTGGTGATCACGCTGGAAAATCTCGAAACCGAGCCGCGCTTTTCGCTGTCGGCCAGCGGCCCGATGCTGCGCGTGCCGCCGAAATTCCTCGAACTGCATTCCGGCCACAAGCCGGAGGAGCCGATCGACGCCCATTCGGTCCAGCCTTACTACACGCTGCTTCTGGCGCGTGAGGCCAACATGACGATCTCGATCCACGCGACCCCCGAAGAGATCGTGCTGACGGCTGCTTAAGAAAAGCCGAAGTATCTTTATTGATAATATTTATGTTGGCAGTGCAGATCGAGCAATGCCGGCTGTGATCCATGTAACGGCGTCGCGGGCAAGGAACGCGCGATACGCCCGTTTGGAAAAACTTTACCTAACGGATTCTCAGCTTCTTTACCAGATTGGACTATGGTGCTCACCGGTTACCCGGAGGCTGCCGGTTCGGCAGATGGCAAAGAGGATCCGGACATGAAGCGCTGCCTTTTCGTCGACGATTCGAGCGTCATCAGGAAGGTCGCAAAACGTATTCTTGGCGGCTCGGACATGATTGTCATGGAGGCCTCGAGCGGCCTTGAAGCCACCGAGATGTGCGCCGGCGACATGCCGGACGTCATCGTCATCGACGGCGGTCTGACCGATGTCCAGGCGGTGGACCTCATCCGTCGCATCCGCGCCATGGAAAGCCCCATCAAACCGCAGATCCTGGTCTCGCTGGTCGAGGTCGATGTCGGGGCGATCATGCGCGCCAAGCGCGCCGGCGCCCAAGGCTATCTGTTGAAACCCTTCAACCGGGCGCAATTGCTGGAAAGCTTCCGCGTCCTGAAGATCGCCGCCTGATTCGCTGGAAGCGCCTCAAACAAAAAACCCGGCCTGAGCCGGGTTTTTTGTTTGAAATCTCTTGGATCGCTCACGCGCTGACGCGGATATCTTCCGGTTCGCGCAGCACATAGCCGCGGCCCCACACCGTTTCGATGTAGTTCTGGCCGCCGGACGCCGCGTCGAGCTTCTTGCGCAGCTTGCAGATGAAGACGTCGATGATTTTCAGTTCCGGCTCGTCCATGCCGCCGTAAAGGTGGTTGAGGAACATTTCCTTGGTGAGCGTCGTGCCCTTGCGCAGCGAGAGCAGCTCCAGCATCTGATATTCCTTACCGGTCAGATGCACGCGCTGGCCGCCGACCTCGACCGTCTTGGCGTCGAGATTGACCACCAGGTCGCCGGTGGTGATGACCGACTGGGCGTGGCCCTTGGAACGGCGCACGATCGCATGGATGCGCGCCACCAGTTCGTCCTTGTGGAAAGGCTTGGTCATGTAATCGTCGGCGCCGAAGCCGAGGCCGCGCACCTTGTCCTCGATGCCGGCCATGCCGGAGAGGATCAGGATCGGCGTCTTGACCTTGGAGAGGCGCAGCGTGCGCAGGACTTCGTATCCCGACATATCGGGAAGATTGAGATCCAGAAGGATGATGTCGTAATCGTAGAGCTTGCCGAGATCGACACCCTCTTCGCCGAGATCGGTCGTATAGACGTTGAAGCTCTCCGATTTCAGCATCAGTTCGATGCTCTGTGCGGTTGCACTGTCATCTTCAATCAGCAGAACACGCATTTCATTCCCCTTTTCTGCTGCCGGGCCGTGTCACGACCCGTCCGGGACCCGGAGCAGTGATTGCCTGAACAGAAGGTGCCACCGACTGGTTAACAAATCCTAATTTCGTGTCGTCCACGATACCAGATTTTTTAACCCCTTTCTACACCCACTTGAATCTAATAATGAATCACAGACCCAAACCGCTAATGCACCACGTTAATAAGTCCGCCTAAGTGACTCCAGAGACTCGCTGGCCGGGGGTTCCCGTCGCTGCCGGAATTTTTACCCGGCCTTAAGTCCTCGCCCGTATGATTAACAATGCCCGTAAACGAATGGTTACCGCCGGCAAAAATCTTTAGGGCTTTGTTTCCCATAGCCCGGGGAAAGCCAGGGGAAACGGGCGGCGCCTGGATCGTTCCGGGTGGAGTGGACGGTATTGCAGGTGTGCGTTTGCGGAGTATCGAGTCATGAAGTCACGTGAAAACCTCGTTCGACTGAAGCAGTTTCAGGTGAATGAGAAGCGGCGCCAGCTCTTGCAGCTGGACATGATGATCGCCGAGTTCGAGCGCATGGCCGTCGAACTGGAAGCGCAGATCATCGCCGAAGAGAAAAAAGCCGGCATCACCGACATCAGCCATTTCGCCTATCCGACCTTCGCCAAGGCGGCTCGTTTGCGCCGCGACAACCTCAGGAATTCACAAAGCGACCTCGCCCAGCAGCGAAGCACCGCCGAATCATTACTCGGCGAAGCTGAAGCGGAGCTTTCCAAAGCGGAGATGCTGGAATCGCGCGACACCAAGATCCGCGACGCCGACACGGGCGCCCGCAGCGCCATGATCGGCTGATCGCCGGCCTATTTGCAGTGATTGCCGGAGACATGCCGGCCATCTTCAGGACAGGCACCCGGCCGAATCAGCCTCGCCGCCGGCTTCAGGACGCGGCGGCCACCTCGCTGTGATCAGACGACGCTCGGGACCGGGCATCCTTGATTTCCGGCGCATGCTCCTCCGCCCAGGATCGGATCTGGCTGAGCAGCCCCGCCAGGTTCTGGCCAAGCTCCGTCAACTCATACTCCACGCGCGGCGGGATGACCGGAAACACCTGACGCCGGACAAGACCGTCGCGCTCCAGCACGCGCAGCGTCTGCGTCAGCATTTTGGGCGTGATGCCTTCCAGCTTGCGCGCCAGTTCGCCGTTGCGCAGCCTTCCGCGCCGCAGCGCGCAAACGGTGAGATAAACCCACTTGCTGGCCAGCATTTCGAGCACGGTGTGCGACGGACAGGTGCGCCGAAACGCGTCGTAGCCGAAGGGTGCGCTGTCACTATCCATAAGGTGCCTATATATAGAAGAGGTACATACTAGACAACAGAATATTACTATCCAAATGATAGCGGCACATCCATCCAACAGGAGGCTTCCATGCGTGCCGTTATCCAGAATGCCGTCGGCGGACCCGACGTCCTTTTCGTCGCCGAACAACCCGACCCCTCTCCCAAGCCCGGTGAAGTGCTGGTCCGCGTCAAGGCGGCGGGCATCAACCCAGTCGACGGCGCCGTGCGCGGCGGCTTCTATCCGCTGCTTGGCGAGCCGCCCTTCATTCTTGGTTGGGATATTTCGGGGACCGTCGTGGCGCTCGGCGCCGGGGTGACCGCCTTCGAGATCGGTGACGACGTGTTCGGCATGCCGCTCTTTCCCAAGCAGGCTGGAGCCTATGCCGAGCTCGTCGCCGCACCGGCCAATGAGATCGCCGCAAAACCCGCCACCATCGACCACGCCCATGCCTCGGCTTTGCCGCTGGCCGGCCTTACCGCCTGGCAGGGTCTCGTCCGCCATGGCGGCCTGAAGTCGGGACAACGCGTGCTGATCCATGCTGGCGCCGGCGGCGTCGGCCATCTGGCGGTGCAGATCGCCAAGGCGCGCGGCGCCTGGGTGGTCTCGACCGCCAGCTCCGACAAGTTGGATTACGTCCGCTCGCTCGGCGCCGACGAGGTCATCGACTACACGAAGGACGATTTCACCGGAAAAGCCTCCGGCCTCGACCTGGTGCTGGAGACCCTCGGCGGCGACCATGCCGGGGAATCGCTGAAGGTGCTGCGCGACGGCGGCGTCCTGGTGTCGCTGCTCAACGTCCCGGACGCGGTCAAGGCAAAGGCAAAGGAACGAAACATCCGTGTCGAGCGAGTGTCGGTCACGCCCGACCGGGAAGGGCTGGTCGAGCTTGCCAGGCTCGTCGATGCCGGGAAGCTTACGCCCCATGTCGCGAAAGCTTTTCCGCTCGACCAGGCCGGGGCTGCCCAAGCTTTCCTCGCCGCGCGGCCGATCGGCAAGGTCGTGCTGACGGTCTGAGGTTTTACAAAAGCGAAAAGGGCGCGGAACGCCGCGCCCTTTTCGTTTATGGCTACGCGGCCTAATGCCGGTATTGCTGGATCCGCGTGGTGCGCAGCCCGGCAAGGCCGTATTCGTCGATCGATGCCTGCCAGGAGAGAAATTCTTCGGTGGTGAGCTTGTAGCGTTGGCAGGCTTCCTCAAGGCTGAGCAGGCCGCCACGCACCGCCGCGACCACTTCCGCCTTGCGCCGGATAACCCAGCGCCGCGTGTTCGTCGGCGGCAGATCGGCGATCGTAAGAGGGCTGCCGTCGGGCCCGATAACATACTTGACTCTAGGTCTAACCAGATCGGTCATCGTACTCTCTACTAAAAACTCAAAGACCCAATCCCCGCCACAGTACCGCCACAGCTTTAAAAATTGCCTAAGCGAACCCTAATCACTAGGTAAGGATCGTGAACGACCGGTTAGGATATCGTTTAGGATTTGAAACAACCGCATCCAGGCCCTGATTTTGCCGATAAGCTCGTTCTGGGCCGCAAGCTGGCGCATACGTGGCGCTTGACCTATATTCCGGCCATTGGCATTGAGCGCCGCACAGTGAAAGCATCATGAACAGCCTCGATCTCCCTCGCCGCCCTGAAGAAACCCGCGTCGTCGTGGCGATGTCGGGCGGCGTCGATTCGTCGGTGGTCGCCGGCATCTTGAAGCGCGAGGGCTATGACGTCGTCGGCGTGACGCTGCAGCTTTATGATCACGGCGCGGCCACCCATCGCGCCGGTTCGTGCTGCGCCGGACAGGACATTGACGACGCCCGCCGGGTCTCGGAGACGCTCGGCATTCCGCATTACGTGCTGGACTACGAGGAGCGCTTCCGCAAGGCGGTCATCGATCCCTTTGCCGAGAGCTATGTCGCCGGCGAGACGCCGATCCCCTGCGTTTCCTGTAATCAGACGGTGAAGTTCGCTGACCTGCTCGCGACGGCGCAGGATCTCGGTGCCGACGCATTGGCGACCGGCCATTATATCCGTTCGCGCGCCAATGGCGCGCATCGCGCGCTCTATCGTCCGGTCGATGCCGACCGCGACCAGAGCTATTTCCTGTTCGCCACCACCCAGGCGCAGATCGATTACCTGCGCTTCCCGCTCGGTGGCTTGTCGAAGCCACAGGTTCGCGCCATCGCCGAGGAAATGGGGCTGACCGTCGCCGCGAAGCAGGACAGCCAGGACATCTGCTTCGTGCCGCAGGGCAAATATTCCGACATCATCGCCAAGTTGAAGCCGGCGGCCGCCAATCCCGGCGACATCGTCCACATCGACGGCCGCGTGCTCGGCCGCCATGAAGGCATCCTGCGCTACACGATCGGCCAGCGCCGCGGCATCGGCATCGCCTCCGGCGAGCCGCTCTATGTCGTCCATCTCGACGCCGACCGCGCGCGCGTCATCGTCGGCCCGCGCGAGGCGCTGGAGACGCACAAGATCTACCTGCGCAACATGAACTGGCTGGGCGACGGAGCGCTGTCGGACGTTCCGGCCGGCGGCATCGAGCTCTTCGCCAAGGTCCGCTCGACCAGGCCGCCGCGCCCGGCCGTGCTGCATCACCGTAACGGCGTGACGTCGGTCGAGCTTGCCGACGGCGAATCGGGTATCGCCCCCGGACAGGCCTGCGTGCTCTATTCTGACGACGGCAACGAGGCTCGCGTCTTCGGCGGCGGCTTCATCGAGCGCTCCGAGCGCGGCGCCGAGGCCGAGGCCATGCTGTCCAGGCTCGCGGCCAAGCCGGCGCAGATCCCCGCCGAGTAAGTTCTCAGTTCTATCGCCGCTGCTTCAGGCAGGCTCAGGCCGACGAGCCGGTATGGATCACCGTGCCGGCCGTCAGGATGCGCAGCACCCGGATTGCTTCCTCGCCATCGGTGCGCGGCTCGGCGCGCGTCTCGATGCATTGCATGAAATGGGCAAGCTCGCGCGTCAGCGGCATGCCTTCGCCCACCGGCACGTAAGCCGGTTCATTGGCCGTGAAGGCCCACTGGCCGCTGTCCTGCCAGACCGCGTGGCGGTAGACGGCAAGCTTGCGCTCCCAGGGCTCGACGTCGTCGAACACCGCCATCGCCTTGGTGCCGACGACCGTCAGCCGCCGCTCGCGATAGGGATTGAGGCGCGAAGCGAAGAGATGGCTGCGCAGACCGTTCGGAAAGCGCATGTGCAGATGCGCGAAGTCGCTGAGATTGTCGAGCAGCGCCGCCCCCTCGCCTCTCACCTCGATCGGCTCGGTGCCGGTGATGGCGAGGATCATCGACAAATCGTGCGGCGCAAGGTCCCACAGCGCATCGTTCTCGGTATGGAACTTGCCGAGGCCGAGCCGGTGCGAGTGGATGTAGCGCACCTCGCCGAGCTCGCCATTGTCGATCAGCGCCTTCAGCGTCTCGAAAGCCGGATGGAAGCGCAGCACATGGCCGACCATGAACACGCGGCCATTGTCCTTAGCCGCCTTCACCGCGCGCTCGGCGTCCGCGACCGTCAGCGCGATCGGCTTTTCCACCAGCACGTCCTTGCCGCTTTCGACGGCGCGCACCGCGGTGTCGGCATGGAATTGCGGCGGCAGCGCCATGACGATGGCGTCGATGTCGTTGCGCTCGAACAGCCTGTCCGGCTCGATCGCCAGGCAATCCTGCTCGCTGGCGAAACCTTCGGCGCGGGCGCGGTTGGCGTCGGAAACGGCATGGAGCGCGCCAAGCGCCTTGAGGGTGCGGATGTGGTTGCTGCCCCAGTATCCGCAACCGAGGACGGCGATGCGCGGCTTCATTCGCTCAAACTCTAGAATTTCATGGCCGAGACATAGCGACGTGCCCCGCCGAACTCAACCCCGGCAGATGAGCAGAGTGTCTGCCCGGCAAAGCTTTTCTGGGATGATAATTATGCTGGCGGATTATCCCGACATGTCGGCCGCTTCCAAGCTTGACAGGCTCACCCTGCCAACCTTATATCCGCGCGACCTTGGCGAACGCCTTGAAATACCCGTCCATTGAGGATGGTTTTCAGGCCATTTGCCGCCCTGGCGGGGTAGCTCAGTTGGTTAGAGCACGGGAATCATAATCCTGGGGTCGGGGGTTCAAGTCCCTCTCCCGCTACCACCATACCCCCCGACGCTCTGACGCCGTTGGGGAAGGCTTTCTCCCCTAGGAGTGCCGTCAGACGTCCGGCGATTTCTACTTCGACTCCGCCGAGCCTTGATGGATCTCGAAAAACGGTCACGGTTTCGATCAAGTCCCGCATCGCTTCCGCGGATTCGGAATCGCCGGCCATAAGGCCTTTAGCAAGTCCGGCCCGCAGTTGATTCAATTGTTCTTCGTAGCGTGCCAACAACGCAGGATGCAGTGCGATCACGCTGGCCGCCGCGGGCACCTGATTCAGTTCCGTCACAATCGCTTTCCGCTCTTCATTCAGCGTTGTTGATTGCGGTCCCAAGATTGCTGGATCGCCATGGCCCTTGGCGATGGCGGTGACCAGCCGGTCGATCTCGCGCGACAGTTCTCCGAGCCGTCGCTCCAGGCGAGCACGCCGTGCATCGGTATCGGCTGCCAGGCGCCTTCGTTCCTCTTGATAGGTCTGGACGTAATGGGCAATTACCTCAGGGTGGCGCAACTCGGCGGCGAGGCCGGTCAGGACCGCAGTCTCGACGGTATCCAGATAGAACGTCTTTGGATCAGCGCAAATTCCGCTTTCCGTGGCGGCGGAACAGCGGATGCGAACACGCTTGGTCTTGTCGATACCCTTTGACGACATACCCGCTCCACAAGCACCACACTTAAGGAGTCCCGTCAGCAAGTGCTGCGGTCGGCGCTGATGGCTTGGATGGGTGATTGCCCGCGCCTTCTTCCTTGCTCGTACCGCATCGAACAACTCAGCCGAAACAATGGCAAGATCGGGAACTTCGACGGTTTGCCACTCGCCCTTGGCATTTGGACGCGAGACACGCTTCCCAGTATCAGGATCCTTGACCATTCGGACCCTGTTCCAGATCAAGCGACCGGCATACAGTTCATTCTGAAGCAGCCCGGTACCTCTTTGCACATTGCCATTGATAGTTGAGGCGTTCCAGGTTCGACCGCGAGGAGGCGGCACGCCATCTTTGTTGAGTTTGTGGGCGATATCGCGTGGCGTCTGACCCTCGACATACTCGCCAAAGATGCGACGCACTATACGCGCTTCCTCTTCTACGATCATGCGCTTCCCAGGATCGCCCAACACGTAAGCGTAACCGTAAGTCAATCCCCCGGCGTGAAGGCCATTTTTGATCCGCCCTGCTTGGCCTCGGCGGACTTTGTGAGCAACGTCCTCACGGTAGAGTTGGCCGACAAGGCCACGAAGCCCGACCAAGACCGTATTGACCACACCCTCGTGAACGGCACGGATTTCGATGCCCAGAAATGAAAGCCGCTTGTGAATGCCTGCAAGGTCTTCCATGTCGCGAGAGAGCCGATCGAGTGCCTCCACGACGAGCACATCAAATTCGTGCTCACGGGCTTGGTCCATGAGGTGGAGCAAACCATCGCGTCCCAACACCGAACCGCCGGAGCGAGCTCGATCGTCAAATGTTGCGACAACGTTCAGCCCCTCACGTTCAGCGTACGTTCGGCATAACGCGACTTGATCGTCTATCGACCGCTCATTCTGAAGATCGGTTGAAAAGCGTGCGTAGATCACGGCTCGATTCATGATGTGCTTTCTCGGCCTGTTGACGCGCGTGATCCTCGCGGGCGGCTTGGCGCGCGAGAGCGCTTGCGAGACGAAGAATCGCCCTATCAGGCGGCCGATGCAAGGCCTGATTGTGGATTTTCACTACCATTGCGCGAAGTGCTCGGTACGGCTCGAGAATGGCGATGAAGTTGCAAAATACGCGGACAGCTTTCCGCTGGATGCGTGGCCTCCTTTGAGCCAACCGAGATCGCGATTTTTCTCCATACCTAGCAACATGTATTCAGTCGGGAGATGACAGAAGCACTTAAAGCGGTCCGTCGCAGAAACGGATAGCGTGGCGTGCTATTCGGAAATCTGCCCGTCTGACCGGTTGCTCTCGTTGACCTCAGGAAGGAAAAGAGAGTGTCCAATCATGGACGTCCCGGTCCGCCAGCATCCGCCCTCCTGTCCAATTGCGCTTGCCCTTTCATTGCTGGGCGGTGCCGCGCCCGAACTGGCTCATGCAGAGTTTCGTGACCCATGCCCCGCCCCCTTCATCATTGTAACTTCTTGTCTTGTGCACCAGGTGCGCTTTGCTGTACCGAGGCTGCTGACGTAGATCGGGGCTGCGGCGACTGAACAGCAAATGAAGGGTTGGCCAAATGCCTGAAGATCTGATCGAGTCCGACGCGGAATTACTCCAGGTGACCGCCGACATTGTTTCCGCGTATGTCCGCAATAACCCGGTCCCAGTTGCGGAACTCGCTCGCATAATTTCCGATACCTACGGAGCGATCCGCAAGCTGCAGGGAGCACCGGCACCCAAAGCGGAAGAGAAGCCTACACCCGCTGTCCCGATCAAGAAATCGGTAACGCCCGACTTCATCATCTGCCTGGAAGACGGCAAAAAGTTCAAATCGCTCAAACGGCACTTAGGCACTCGCTACGACCTGTCCCCGGATGCCTACCGTGCGAAATGGGGCCTGCCTTCCGACTATCCGATGGTTGCGCCGAACTACGCTGCGGTGCGATCGACGATGGCGAAGGCGATCGGCCTGGGACGGAAGGCCGTAGCGCCTGAGCCTGAAGCGGCGCCAGCGAAGCGCCGCAAGATCGGCATCAAGACGAACTGACATCGGGGCAATTTTGCTCAAAAGGCCCGCGCTCTGTAGCAGAAGCGCGGGCTGATCGTTTTCTGATAGGGGGGAATTCTTACCCCTCATTCAAAGGCAGCCGCTGTCGAGGACACCATCCCTCAAGGGATGATCACCCTCTCGCAGGCGGCATCTGGGAAAACGCGTCGATGATCGCCTCGAGCGACACATTCAGTGCGTTGGAAAAGGTCCTGCCCTTCTGCCAAATCGCAACGTAGTGATAGAGCGCAGATGGCTCTACTGGCTTTATTCCCAGGTGAAATGCTGCGTATTCACGCGCGATGATCTCATTGGTTATCGAAATGCCTAGGCCAGCCGAAACGTATCCGGCCTCGTGACCGTTGCAATCGAATTCCACCAGTATGTCTGGCTCGACGCCGGCGAAGCGCAAGGCATTGAAGTTCATCTGGTGGGCGGCGAACTGGGGATCGATATCGACGATCGTTTCGCCTGCCAGGTCGTAAGCCTCGATACAGGTATGTTTTGAAAAGCGGTGGTCAGGATGAAAGATGCATACGTTGCGCGCTGACCCGAGTGGCGCCCATTCAAACAGAGTTGGGTCCAACGGCAATCTCGAGATCCCAAGATCCGCCCGCCCGGCAAGGATGTGCTCTCCGATCTGCTCGTAGCTTCCAGAAATCGACCGGACATTCGAAGCGGCCTTTGAGTGGATCATAGCCACGACCTTGGGCAAGGTCACGAAACCGAAAACGGAGGGGGCGGCAATTGCAATCCTCTGCTTTTCCTCGTTCTTCATTGCGAAGATGGACGCCCCCAGCCGATCCAGGGAGGTCAAGGCTAACTCGACGTTTCGCAGGAGTTCCCAGGCCTCCTGCAAGGGGACGATGCGGTTGGCTGATCTCTTGAAGAGTGTGATGCCGAGCGTAGCCTCCAGTAGCTTCACGTGTTGACTGACGGCCGGCTGGCTTATCCCGAGCGCTACCGCCGCTCGCCTTGCCGAACCGGCGCGCAACACTTCTCGGAAGACCTTCAGTTGACGGAGCTTGAGGTCGCTCTGCGGCAACTCCATTCCCTGCGCTCCTTTCCCTGATAACGCCACCGGGGAAGCAGATAACGCCAACCTGGGAGCAACGAACCACTCCAGTATATAACGCTTGGTTATAGATAAAATAATAAAAATTATAGATTGAGTGTGTGATTTCAGACGATAGAATTAGCAAACATCTCAAATTAACCCCAAATTACAAACATAACAGCTCGCAACCTTGGGTTATACGACCTAGTCTGAGTGGCAGATGCTGTCGTATATTGCCGTATTGCGAGTCGAGGAAAGCGCCCCATGGGTGGTTTTACTACTCAGTTTGTTGTCGCACTCACCGTGACCATAAGCCTGGCCCTTGTCACCGGCTGCCTCGGTACAGCATTTGGGTTGTTTCTGGCGATTTCGAAGGGCACCGCACAACCGCGCCTCAACCGTGTCGTGACGGCCTACACCACGGTCGTCCGTGGTGTACCAGAACTTCTCATTATCCTGCTCATCTACTTCGGCGGAACCACGCTCGCCAGCAAGATCGCCGGCCGGTATGTGGAGGTGAACGCATTCACCGCAGGGGTTGTCGCGCTCTCGGTCGTCTTCAGCGGTTATGCCACCGAAGTGTTTCGCGGCGCGATTGCGGCAGTGCCATCGGGTCAAACCGAAGCGGCAAAGTCGCTTGGGCTGAATGCCTGGCAGCGCTGGCTGTTCGTCATCGGACCGCAGATGCTGCGGCTAGCGCTGCCGGCCTATGGCAATCTCTGGATTTCACTCTTCAAGGATACCGCGCTGGTTTCGATCGTCGGCCTGACCGACATCATGCGCGTTGCGTATGTAGGAGCCGGATCCTTGCGCGCACCGTTGACCTTCTACCTTGCGGCCTCCGCTCTCTATCTCTCGCTGACCACCGTCACGCTGCTGTCGATCCGGCTGGCTGAGCGGCGCTATCCGGCTCTCGGCCGGTAGGAGGGCGCGACCCATGAACCTCGGCCTGATGTTTGACGCAATGGTTGTCCTGCCTTCGGGCGTTGGTCTCACATTGACCCTCACGGTCCTGTCGCTGACGGCCGGATTTCTTCTTTCCGTGCCGCTGGCCTTCATCCGCGCGTTTGGACGTCCCGGCCTCTCGCTCGCTGTGCTCTCATACACCTATGTCATACGGGGCACGCCGATGCTCGTTCAGCTCTTCCTGCTCTATTACGGCCTCGCTCAGATCGAGGCGGTGCGAGCCAGCATCTTCTGGGTGATCCTGCGGGATCCTTTCTGGTGCGCACTGCTGACATTTTCGTTGAACAGCGCGGCACACACCACCGAGATCCTGTGCCGCGGTCTCCAGTCCGTCCCCAGGGGTGTCACCGAGGCGGCCACGTCTCTCGGCTTGAAACGTTTCCAGATCGCTCGCCTGGTCACCTTCCCGATCGCTTTCAGGATATCGCTTCCGGCATATGGGAACGAGGTCGTGGGGATGATCAAGGGCTCGTCCCTGGCGAGCACCGTAACGCTGCTCGAGATCACCGGCATGGCGAGGCAGATGGTGTCGACCACGTTCGCACCCTACGAGATCTTCATCGTGGCCGGAGCGATCTACCTGTCGCTCACCTCGATCGCTGTGAAAGCGATCCAGTTGCTGGAACGGCGACTATCGACCGACGGCAATCGTGTGCATCGGCACAAAGCCCGATGGCGTCCGCCCTTGCCTGACCCCGAGATCACGACGCCGCCGGCCTGACCGCGGGTTTTTTCGGCAGCCCTTTCCAGCCAAACCAACGAAGAGGTGCATCATGCGCATACCCCTGGCTATTGCTGTTTCTTTCGCATCCTTGATGTCGGCGTTCCCGGCGAGCGCACAAAGCGAGCGCGTCATTTCGATCGCCTCCGAAGGCGCTTCGCCGCCCTGGGACAGCACCGACGCGAACGGTCGACTCTACGGTTACGATATCGATGTTGGACAGGAGTTGTGCCGTCGCATCGAGATCAAATGCACCTTCGTCCCGCAGGATTGGGACGGGATCATCCCGGCACTGCTTGTCGGCAAGTTCGACGTCATCATGTCCGGCATGGCGATTACAGAGAAACGCAAGCAGTCAATCGCGTTCTCGATCCCCTATGCCGCCGGATTCAACCAGTTCGTGGTGCGCAAGAACCTGGGTCTCGACGCCGGCGACACCAAGGAAAAGGTCAATCTTTCGACCATCGGCGACAAGGAGAAGGCGACCATCGAACGCCTCAGATCGACACTCGCCGGCAAGGCGATCGGGGCCTTGCGCTCGTCGAATTCGGAAGCGGTCGTGAAGGAAATCCTGGGCGATGTCGTGACCGTTCGCAGTTATGACAGCCTGGACAACATGAAGCTCGACCTGGCTGCGGGTCGCATCGACGGCGGCCTTGCCGATTATTTCACCTGGCGGGATTTTCTGGAGACGCCTTCCGGTTCGGATGCGGCGTTTTTCGGCCCCGAACTGAAGGGTGGGCTTTGGGGGCCGGGCGTCGGCGCCGGCATGCGCAAGAACGATGCCGAGTTGCTCGCCAAGTTCAACGCGGCAATCGACGCCGCCACCAAGGATGGGACGATAAAGGCGCTGAGCCTGAAATGGTTCAAGAGCGATATCTCACCGGCCCTCCCGCAATAGGCGGGCACCAGTTCCGACATCCATGTGGCGCCGGCCGGAAGGCCAGCGCCCTCCCCTCCTTCAAGGCGAATTCCCATGAAAGACCAGTTCTGCGCGGTCGTTACCGGCCAATCCCTGATCACGCACGACATCCGTGACGTCAAAGACGAACGCTTCAGCGCGGTTGCGGACTTCCTGCGTCAAGGGGACGTCGTCTTCACCAACTTCGAGTCGACAATCCTCGGCAAGCACGGCGGGTGGCCGACCAAGGGTAAATACTTCGGATATTCCAGAGCTGAAGTGCTCGACGCATTGCAGGCCATCGGTTTCAACGCGCTCGCGCTCGCAAACAACCACGCCTTCGATCTCGGCGCCGGCGGTATCCTCTCGACACTGGAGGAAGTGGAAGCGCGGGGCTTCCTCCATGCCGGCATCGGGGCCAACCAGACGGATGCCGCGAAACCGGGCCGCCACCGGCTGGGCGCGTCCGAGGTCGCGCTTCTTGCGATGGATGCAGGCCCAGGCCCGACCAACATGTATGCCGAAGACCGCACGGTCTTCCGGCCGGCTCGGCCTGGCGTCAATCGTCTGAACACCGTTCGCAAGATGGGAGTGCCAGACGGACATTTCCGCAGGCTGGCAAAGCTTGGCACTCATTTGCAAAGCTCCCTCTTTGAACTGACCAACTATGCGCAACCGGAAGACCTGGTGGAGGTGTCGGCCGGCAAGGAGATCAATTTCTACGGCACCGTGTTCACGCAAGCCGCCGATTTCGGCCGTCTGATCGAAGTCGATCAGCGGAGCGCGAGTGTCCATCTAGCCGCCATCCGGCACGCGGCGGCACAAGGCGATTTCGTCATCGCCTATCTGCATCACCATCATTGGGAACCAGGATGGCAGGACGTTCCGCGCTGGGTGCAGACCTTTGCGCGGATGTGCATCGACGCCGGCGCAGACCTGTTCGTCAGCCACGGCGCTCCGGTGCTGCAGGCCGTGGAAATCTACAACGGCTCGCCGATCTTCTACGGCCTCGGAAATTTCCTTTTTCACGTCCACCCCAACGAAACCGAATGGGATCCACCGGAAGTCTGGCAAAGCATCGTCGCCGCGTGCCGCTATGATGCGGGCGGAAACCTCGCAGAAATAGACCTCCTCCCCGTTGTGATCGGGGCGGACCCTCAGTCTCTCGGATCAGCGACCGGTAGACTGGTGCCCGTTGCCGTGACTGGAAGCGCGGCGCGAGACATCCTCGAAGGATTCGCGACCCGCTCGCGGGCGTTCGGCGTCGAAATCGAAGTGTCCTCGGCTAGCGGCCGCATCGCTGTGCCCGCTGCCCGAAAATTCGGCTGACGGGCCCGGCGTCAGGCCGTATTGTGTTCGGCCGGCGCGGCTTCGTCGATTGTTTCATTGTCGCGTTTCGCATCGAGCAATGCCAACTCCTCCCCCAATGCGGCAATAAGGGACGAGACGCGACCGCGCACACGCGGCGGAAGGTTCACTAGCCCCTCGATCAGGCGCCGGCCCTCCGCGCTGGCGATGAAATCCAGGCGCTCATCGACCGGTAGGGGCCGCGCCTCGACGCGGGCCTCATCGTTTCCCGGCAGGCCTTCGAAGAAGCGACCGACAGGAACGCCGAGCGAGCTGGCGATCTCGTAGAGCATCGACGCGCTCACGCGATTCCGCGCGTTCTCGTATTTCTGGAGCTGCTGGAAACTGATGCCGATGGATCGGGCGAGCTGGGCTTGCGACACATCGGACTGGACGCGAACAGTCGCGATCTGCCTGCCGACATGCTGATCGGCGGGATGAGGGTCACTCTCGATCTTTGGCTTCGGCACCGCCCGAAACAGGACGGAGTCGTGCATTTTTAACAACGCCTTTTGATCCTCCACTAGTCAGCCAGATAGAGTCTGTCGCATATCCGCCGGTTCATCGCTTCGATGTCATCTTAAGTCGAATCGCCATTCAATACACCTTACAGGGTGTAAAATAACCCTATAGGTGGCAAAGAATATCGGCCTGCCGATTGTGGACTCATGGTCAGTCCACGACAGATTCGAGCCGCACGGGCTTTGCTTGGTTGGTCGCAGCAGGAGCTTGCTGACAAGGCAATTGTGTCGCTGAATGCGCTGGCCCGGTTGGAAAACGGCAAGGTAGATTCCCGGATCAGCACTTTGCAGGCCATTGAGGCGGCTCTGACAAAAGCGGGTGTCGAATTCTTGTCCGCTGGTCAAAAGGGTGAAGGCGTACGACTCTTAGATCCTCTGGTTTGAAGGTCCCGTTGACGGAAAAGACGGGTTCTCGCAATTGCAACTGCCACAAGTACCCTCCTGCGGGTGACGAGAGGCAAAGTCATGCTATTGTCGGAATCACCCATGATCCGAGCTCCAGAACAGCTTGGGCAGTGGTTAGGCCGAACGATGTGTTGGAGCACGTCGTTCGGCTGCGCAGAGGCAACCACAAGTTACGTACATACCGTACATTACGGACACCGCCATTGTCAAATACTCCTGATCCGGTCGACACCAAAACCGAACGCTTCGAGTTGCGACTTTCGACCGACTTGCTCACTCGCGTAGATGAGTGGCGTCGCACTCAGCCAGATCTCCCCAGCCGATCGGAAGCGTTCCGACGACTGGTGGAAGCCGGTCTCGCTTCAAAATAGCTGTGCGGTTTGGCAATCGAGGTTTGCCATGCACGGTGGATCATTCTCGTCATGATATCTGGCCGCTCGACCTACAGCACACTTCCTTGATGCTCCGCAGGACCAGGCTGAACGGACACAGGCTACCAAGGTACGGCGCGCTGCCCTTGCCAATGCCTAGGTAGTTGCCCTTTATGCGACTTTCGAAGCACAAAAGGCGAACACTGAAAGGGCGTTTTGTGTTTTTGTCGGCCTGCTGGACGCGGACGAGAAAGGCAGCCATCCGCCCTCAATCCACTGCACTCTCTGACCGTCGCCCTCAGCCAAGATGTACGCATTCTCCCCGCCGTATGGATGGTTCGGGGCATTGAGGATTTGTGGCCCCAGTGGCTCATGATCATCTGAGAGGATAGCCCGGCGGCCGGGCCATAAGCGTGCACAACGCCAAGCAATGATTGCAGAGTGCAAAATTTCGTGCCACGAATCCATCATAATGCGAATCCGGTTTCGCTGGGCGCGGAGACACCAAATGATAGATGATGAACAGCGGGCACACATACTGGACGGGATCCGGCGCGACGTGCCCCGCGCGCTGCTTATCGACGTCCAACAGGACTTCCCGATAGGGGCTCAGCAGGCAGAAATCTCAGTCGCTGCGTCGACTGAGACGACAGCCGGAGGCGTCATACTCTCTCGAAAGCGGCAGTCGAAAGCGGTCGGGCTCGTCCGCCATCAGGTGTTCGATGAGATGTTTGAGAAGGCAATCGTCCGCAACGGTGGCGAGTTCGTAAGTCGGGTGAAGGTCGAGTTCGGTTCGGACGAAATACGGGAGCTGCCAGTGTATCTCACGACTGGTCGCTTCGGTGGTACTCTGGTTGGATTCGCGTCGCATCGAGATGCGGACGACGCTCCAGTGAAGAATGCAACGCGGTTGGCGCTTTGCAGCCAGAACCGGGGGCTGGACGCCGATCTGTTTCGCCCCCTGGAGAGCTTCACGGATCGTGAACGCTTCGTAGTGATTATGGTGCAGCGGGATCCATTCGCCATCGGAAAGCTCGCGTCGATCTCGGTTGGTGTCGCCGATACGAAGGTTGAGCAATTTATCGTCTTGGAAAAGATCGAGGATTTTCTCGCAGGATATGGAGCGTTGCGGGAGGCTCCGAAGCGCGGTATTGCGCTGCGGCCAGTTTCCAGAAGCTTCAAAGACACGATTGCCGGGACGGAGAGCGACCAAGCTGAGGGCTGAGAATATTGCGTAGCGGTGTAAGGGGATTTGACGGGCGAAAACTCGCAGAAGCAAGGTTGGCACGAGGGATCACCTCCCGCAAAGCCCTTGCCGACATGATGGCGCGCGCACCTAGCACGGTTATCCGCTGGGAAGATGGGGAGACCGCCCCGGAAGGCCCTGCACTGGAGGAACTGTCGAAGGCGCTGGCGGTCCCTGTTGATTTTTTCTTGTCGCCGCGCCCGCCTATCGGAACCACGTTCTTTCGGTCTTTAGCGAGCGCGTTGAAGGCGGATCGCTCGATCCAGCTCGCGCGGTTGTCATGGCTTGAAGACATCACGGCAGTTGCCGGCCACTACGCGTTTCTCCCTGAGGTCGACCTGCCGGATTTCCTCAATGGTGTAGGCTACCGAAGCCTGCGGGATGAGGATCTCGAGGACATTGCCCACGCAGCGCGAGAACATTGGGGGATTGGATTGCGACCAATCCCCAACGTAGTCGCTTTGCTAGAGCAGATCGGCGTCGTAGTGGCCAGCGAGCCAATGGAGACCACGCAGTTGGATGGTCTTAGCAGGTGGGGATCTGACGGTCGCCCATACGTCCTTCTCGCTACTGACAAGCAATCCTTCGCACGAAGGCAATTTGATGCCGCGCACGAATTGGCCCACCTCTTGCTTCACCGTGAAGTAGCTGAAAATGAGCTAGTCGAAAACTTCAAGCTAATCGAAGACCAAGCTCATCGCTTCGCCTCGGCGTTTCTTCTTCCGGCGAGCCAGTTCTCGGCGGAGGTAACTAGTGTCTCGCTATGGGACCTGGAGCGTCTGAAGGTTCGTTGGCGCGTGTCCATCAAAGCACAGATTATGCGGCTTCAGCGCCTTTGCATTGTGGATAGCGAGGGAGCGACCCGTCTTTACAGGAGTTATAGCGCCAAAGGATACTCAGGATCCGAGCCCTATGATGACGTATGGCCGTTGCAGCAGCCTACGTTACTGGCAGATGTTTTTCGGACTTTGGTTGATGAAGGCGGGCTGTCCAAGATAGAGCTCCAGCGCGATCTACCGTTGTTCGCTCATGATGTTGAGAGCTTGGTTGGCCTTCCGCCGGGCTGGCTTTCGCAAGAGCCTGCTCGCGTCGTGGCGCTGAAGCCTGTGTCGCCGACCCGCGACGTGGGGCCGTCTGGCAAGCTCGGCGAGGTCATACCGATCTCGCGTCGACAATAGACGACGGCCGCCAGCAAGGGATAGTAGCGGAGCGGCAGCTTTTAGAATCTGATTCAGAGTTGGCCCCTCAGATCGGCACGAGCTGTCTGCCGGCTGAATCCATTCTTGTGACCATCCGACGCCTGATTCCAGGCATCCAACGCCTGATTCCAGACGAAGGGAAAGAAGCCGCTCGCGTTTGTGCTCGCCCGTACGACCGACAGCAATTTCCCCTGTCGCAAGCGGGCTTACGAATGCGATAGTGAGCCATGCTTCGCACTACCCTCGTAGATTGATCTCCGAGACGAACGCTTCACCGACATGCATTCGAGCGCTATACCGGCCGGCATCGGTCGTAGTTCGCTCTTTGGCAGCTTGAGTGCTGCCGTCAACTTCCTGGATTGGCTCCTCCACCAACGGATGGTTGGAAAGCTGCCCCAAGAAGTCTAGTCCCACGCCGTACCGCACCCTGACCGAACGGACGACACGTTTGCCGACGACTATGGGCGCTGGAAGGTCGAATTCGATCTCACGACCAAGATAGCGGCGCTTTTCGGCGGTGAATGCTTTACGCTCTCGCCTGTTCTTCAATTCCTCAGCTGCACGATTCTGTTTCTCAGTCACGGTTTCCCGCCGCGCCCGCTCATAGCGACTAGATGTTTGCCGGGATCGGGGCGTCGCCCCAGCTGGTGCCGACATGGCCGAAGAACTAGCAGCAAAGCCTGCGAGCCGCAGCGACCTCGCACTCGCCGCCCTGATGATGGCGTCATCGGCGTAGACCATCTCTTCTTTCCCTACTACGAACTTTTCGTCAGCTGGCGGGTCGATAATGCGCAGGCTGCTGCCATGCGCACCGCCCTGCACGCCGATCTGAAGTCCGCAGGCCAATCGCTGCCCTGCATATCCGGCAGGAAATTGGATAGTACTTTTTTGGGCGACCGCTCCTGTGGGAGGGGGACCGCGTCCACCAAGTTGTGTCTCGCGGTAACCATTGCCAGTTTGGGTGCCTTTGCATTCGATGATGTGCCAAGTCCCTGTCGCATCGCAGGCCACGAAGTCAGGCGATTTTCCCGGCCCCCGCTTTTTTGGTTTTGTAGAATTCGCCCCGACCAAGGCAGCGACACGATCAATGAAATAGCGCCCATCCGCGATAGGCCCGAGTTGCAGGCGATCCATGAGCCAACAAATCGGTGCCCCCATTCCGAAATCGTCACTCAGAATGGTTTTCTGATGGGCGTCTAGTTCAAAGAAGGCAGGGGTGAGACGTAGATCTGGATCATCGGCGATCGCGTGGAGATAACGTACCCACGCCCAGAACTCGCTCAACGAAACACCTGAGGCATGCGATGGAGTGGTAAGATATCCAATAGTCAGCAGTAGTACTGGTATGTTCATATCGAAGTGTTGCGTTCCAGCGGTGAACGAGGGAGGGAACGCCGGTAATTCAGGCGGTGTTGGCCAGCTAGTTTGGTCGACGAAAACGGTAAGGCTACGCTCCATTGATCCCCCGTCCTTGATGTTGTCTTGCTCAGCATTTGGCAGTCGCCGCTACTTCGGCGCCGCTGGCTGAACATGCAACCCAGTTGCACAGCCGCTATGCGTAATGCAGGAACTCGTCATGCGGTACCCTCACCTGATCCCATCGTTTTGCGCCGACTGGGCGCTGCCTGCGTTGGCAGACGGTAAGGAAGAGGCGGCGCTTCGCACGAGAGATGCCGACGAAATAGACCGAGCGTTCCTTGTCCAGTTCGCCCCAAAAGGTTTGTTCCTCAACGCCCAAGATGAAAACGGTGTTAAACTCGAGGCCCTTGCTTTTGTGCATCGACATGACACGGACCGCGCGGTCACCCGAGAACGACGAAAGCGCTGTCGGCAAGTCAACTCCTGCTGCCAGCAATTCGTGAGCTCGATCTACCGTTTCGACGATGCGCTGGTCGAGGCGGTCCCCGTGGGCGTAATCGGAAGAAAGAGCGACTATCTTGGCTCGTCCAACCGTGTCGACAAGCGATCCCACTACAACATTGAGGGCCTTTGCTTGTGACAGGTCGATGTCACCTGAGGCGATCCTTTCCCGCGTCTCTCGCACGAAGCGGTCCCAGCGCGATCGGTGCTGATACTCTCGCTCTTCGTCGAGCCCATCGTTGAAGACAACCATATCGAGGAGGCGCTTATGGGCGGCCGTCTGCCGCGTCCCGCTCGTGACAAGCAGAAAATCAACGATGAGGCGGGCGACTGGCTCGGAGGCGAGATCTTGGGTACTGTCTTCTTCTCGAAATGGGATGCCCGCAGTATTGAGTGCAGCCACCAGGCTCTGACAATAGAGATTCTGCTGCCTGCTCACGAGAACGGCAATTTCGGAGGGCGGGACTTTCGCATCATCGATGAGATCGCGAATGATACCGGCAATGCCGGCGGCTTCCTCTTCATCATCGGCGAAATAGAGCTTATCTATGGTACCCTCATCCCCCACGATATCGCCGTCGTCCACCGCTGCCGGCGGATCCATCACTTTCACCATCTCGTTCTGCATGCGCCGTAACGTCGGCGCTGACCGAAAGTTTTGGTACAAATTCAGCGGTGTCGCTCCAAAGTCGCCTGCGAAGGTCTTGAAAATCCCCTCCAGGGCTCCAGCCCAACCCATAATGCTCTGCTTTGTGTCGCCCACGGCCGTGAGGATGGCGGAAGTGCCTGTGAAGCAAGCCTTAATCAAGTCGTACTGCTCGGAAGTACAATCCTGGAATTCATCGAGAAACACCTGGCTGTACGTTTGGCGGACTGCATTTCGAGCAATCAAGTTGCTAGCCACGATCGCATGTGCGAGGGGGACCATGTCTTGGAAAGTGATCGACTGATGTTGGACGCGCCTTTCACCTATGGAATAGTCGGGATTCAAGGCGTCCCGCCCCTTCAGCGCAGGACGGAAGCGGTCGATCAAGCGTTTGGCGAATGCGTGAAACGTGTGGCTATCAAGGCGAGACGCAAGTTCTGGGCCGCACCGTTTGCGTACGCGTTGCTTTAGATTCTGAGCCGCGTCGACCTTGAACGATATGGCCAGGATCCGCCTAGGATAGCGACACCATCCAGTACGAAGCAGGAAGTCGGCACGCTGCGCCAGCATTTCGGTCTTACCTGCCCCAGGGCCAGCGGTGAGCGCTAGATTGCGGCCGGTCTCCTTTGCGGCCTCAAGTGCATTGGGCTCCAGATTCAGACCATCGGACGGCACCCACCGATCCACCGAAATCATTCCGAAAGAGCCTCCAACTTGGCCTCGATGGAGTCGAACATTCGTCTAATTACCGCTGGCATCTTCGCGAGTAGCGTCTCGTCATCGAGAGCAGCCATTGCCCGTATGTGCCAACTCGGTTTGCTGCCAAGCTTAAAGCGTCGATAGTAGGCATCGAATAACTGTAGCTGATGGGGAGTGTACTGGTCTTCAAAATCGTCATGCGACTTGCCAAGTACCGCCTTCGCCGTTTTCTCGTCAGGCTTCTCGAGATCCAACAAGTCGTCTACGTCATAGGCTGATCCAAACGCCTCGAGCATCATGAAATCCAGATCGAGCGGCGAGGAAAAGAAAACGCCCTCACCCTCCAGATCTTCAAACCAGTGCTCGTCGTCGTCGAGGAGTAGCTTCTCGCCATTCCATTCGGGTATTGTCTCAACCGTCTCCAGACTGATTTCCGGATTAGTGGCCTTTCCGTAGAGGAGCAATTGCTTAGCCGCATAGCGAATCCGACCCCATCCGCCCTGATGTCGCGCCAAGTCAAGGTCAAGAAGGGTCACGTGCGGAATGCCGAGGTCGTTTAAGAGGCGCCAGAAATGGTTGACGTGCCTGCCACCCAGAGGGACTACCGAGATCGAAGCGTCGTCCGCGAGCATGCCCCTTGCTCCGAGTAGCCGCGGCAAGACGACCTCCTCGCTGTCGCCTTCCCCCAAGATCACAAGTCTGGAGAAGTACAATTCGGGGAAGGCTTGGATCCCCTCTCGCACGTACTTTCCGACGTCGGCATCGGCAGGCATTGTGATCCGCGAGACAACCGTACTGCGCCGTCCATCGAGACGCAGGTAGCGAACCCTCTCAGGCTCGACACGCCGCAGCAAAGATGGAGCGTGCGTCGCCACGACGGATTGGGTGTCGCGTCCCTTGGCGAATGCGCTTAGCACGCGAATGACCCTACCGAGATAGTGTGGTGAGAGGCTGTTTTCAGGTTCCTCGACCGCAATGAGCATGAAGATGGGAGGACGCAGCTTGTCGATGTCAAACGCAGCAAGCTCGCCGGTGAATATCTTGTCACCTATCTCGCGGATCGCAAGGACAAGGGCGATATACAAAAGCGATTGTTGCCCGTCGCTTAGCCGTGAGAAGTCGACCAACGGAGCATCGTGCCCAGGGGTGAAACTGAGACTGAGGTGCCGTAGTAAGTTCTCAATTTCACTACGAGCAAACGATACAGACGGGTTCGCATAGAACTTGCCCGTGTGCAGGTCGCCCCAGACCTTCGTCAACTCGTTGCCGACCTCGGCAACGGCAGCGTTGTTAGTGAGCACATCTGTGATCGCCTTGGTATGTCCATGTATGGCGTCGCGCTCGGCGGTCCATCGTGCTGCCCTTAAAACCCGGCCGAGAAGGGCATTGGCCGAATACGAGATGTGATCGGCAGGGTTCCGACGAGCCGGCAGGTAGTGAACCTGTACGGCGTTCCGATCCTGTTTCGAGACGCGGCTCTCGTCTTGGACTGATCCGTCCGCGCCCACCCTAACTACGTTGGTGAAAGACTCCTCAATATCACCGTCTTGGTCGAGATTCGCTTGAAGCCGGAAGCGGACAAGCACCGACTGATCGTCTGTTTCCATTTGCATGTGGGCGAAGTTTCCGGGAACCGCTGGCAGCATGTCACCTTCGGCAATCTCGGTCGTCAGTTCCGGAAATTCGAAGTCTGCTTCCAGCCACAAGTTTCGCTCGGGCGGAGCATTGGCGGGCTGCTCGTCGATGGGGACGTGGAAGTCCGAAGGTCGCACTTTGCGCTGCGCCGGATCGAGCCCGAACATCTTCGCGAGCGCTTGCAGGACAGCGGTCTTACCGGAACCATTTGGGCCGAGAACAAAGGTCATGTCGTCGAATTGGATCTCCGAGGGCTCCGGACCGAAGCATCGGAAATTGCAAAGCCTCATACGAATGAGCTTCACGTCGTCCCCCCTTTCTGTGGCCGAACCGGACCGCGCTGTTGAAGTCTAGCTCGTCGCACTACTCCGCTTATTCTTAGGCAACAGAGAAATGCCTCGAATTGGCGTAATTCGCAACCTTGTTACTCGGCCCATTCGCGCGCACATCGGGCAGATACGAACCAGCACGTTCAGGCGACGGCACCCGTCCTGGATGGGCGGCTGGATTTTCGGCGCCCTGTTTTGCCCGAGCGAAAGCGATCGCTTCTAGGCTAGGAACCGCGACAGCGACATGACCGAGATAAGTTGCAAAGCTGCCGTCGAAATCGGACCCGCGTACGCCGCGATCCATTGTCCGGCGGGTTGTCCAGACTAAACATTGTGGCTGATCAAAAGGCTCGGCCACGATCGCAGCTCGCTCGCATCCTCAGGGATGCTCACGCCGCTTCCGTGGCACAACGAGACGCAAAACACCTGTTGGCAGGGGCATGGCGATCTTGAAGGCTATCTCGATTCCTGCGAGCTTCTCACGTCAACGGAGGGCACACCCATGGCACATAAGTTCGAAATCTATAAGGACAAAGCTGGTGAATATCGCGTTCGCTTCGAGTACAACAGCGAGGTGATATTCTCGACCGAGGGCTACTCGAGCAAATCCGGTGCTCAGAACGCCATCGATTCGATTAAGAAAAATGGCCCGAGTGCGCCGGTCCAAGACAATAGCTGATCGCCTTCGCCTCCACACGATGCTGCCGTAGTTCCGAAGCTGGAGCATATTGGCTTCGAAACGAACTTCGGTTCGACACTAGGACTCGTTGCGCTTGGGCAAGTGGAGCCGTGGCCTCCTAAGGGAATCCTCAGCAAAGAGGCTTCACTAGACCTCGGCTACATTTAGGAGCATTCTCCCGCTGGGGGAGTGGGGTGTGGATAGGTCTCGTTACGAAAATCGTTCTGATCGCTGGCGCAAGCGCACTGGAGCAAACCACTCCCGTGCACAGCGGTGGGCAAGTGTGCCGCGACGGTTGATCTTCGTCACCGCTGCCGCAATCGGAGCCTTCGCCGCTGAGACGGCCATTCTGCATAGTGACCGCTTGCCCGACCTGACCCCTTCGAACTGGATCGGGCCAAAGCCCGCCCCCATGACCGGCGTGGCGTCCGTCATTGACGGTGACACAATCGAGATCCACGGCCAGCGCATTCGGTTCAACGGGATCGACGCGCCAGAGAGCAAGCAATATTGCGACGACGCCAAGGGCTTCGAATACCCATGCGGTCGGCGATCGGCCGAAGCGCTGGATAGCTTCCTCGCGGCCTCTAGGCCGGTGGCATGCATCTTTGTGACTTGGGATCGCTATCACCGCTTCGTCGGCGATTGCCGGCGCGCCGACGGCGCCAGCGTGGCGGCGTGGATGGTAGAGCATGGCCAGGCGCTCGATTGGCCGCGCTACAGCAACGGCGCCTACGCGCCGCAGCAGGTCGAGGCCAAGGCGGCGAGACTTGGTCTATGGGTTGGCAAGTTCGACGCGCCTTGGGACTGGCGCGCATCGCATGGCGGCGGGGCTGCGCCGTCGAGCCAGCCGCTCGGCATCATCAGTCGCAAGCTGGTCGCGCAAAGCGGCGGTCTTTCGTGCGAGCCCCGGCGGTACTGCTCGCAAATCAGTTCCTGCGAAGACGCCCAATGGTACCTGCACAACTGTGCGTGGGGCCGCAAGCTGGATAGGGATGGTGACGGGGTAGCGTGCGAGACGCTTTGCTAGGGAGGGGTCCATGGATGACAAGTTTTACAACCGCGTCGGCGGCGATCGCATTTCTTCGCGGCAGATCGATGAGTTGATTGGGTTAGCGCGCGGCCTCGCTGCAGACGGAAGTATCAATAAGGCGGAAGTCGAGTTCCTTCAAAAGTGGCTGGCCGCCAATGTCGACATTAGCGATCAGCCGATCGTCCGGACCTTGTACCGACGCGTCAATGAAATCCTTGCGGACGGCGTGCTCGATGCCGATGAACACACCGAACTTCTCGATACGTTGAACAGCTTCTCGAACCGAGATTTCGAACTCGGGGAAGTTTTGAAGCCGACCACCCTGCCCCTTTGCAATCCGCCTCCCCATTTGAGCTTTGAAGGTCGGTCGTACTGTTTCACCGGGACGTTCAATTATGGCCAGAGGAAATACTGCGAGCAGGCCATAGCGGATCGTGGCGGGCGCGCCGGCAATTTGACGCAAAAGACGGACGTACTCGTGATCGGTGCCTACGCCACGGAGTCTTGGAAGCACTCATCGTTTGGCGACAAAATTTTCAAAGCGACCGCCTGGCGCGACGAGGGGTTGCCAATCTCGATTGTCGCCGAGAGCCACTGGGTCGGTTTTCTCTGACTTCGTCCGTTCGTTTGGCAGCGTGTCATTACCGTCAGCACCCATTTCGACCGAGGTGGAACGATGCGACACAATGCGTTCAGCGATCTGATTCAACTGTTTCGGCGATTTGCGCATCGCTCCATCACGAGCTTCGTCGCGTTCGCAACTGCAACGGCAGCTGGGTGTAGCTCCATAGACTACCAGAAGCTCACCATCGGTGAGATATCAGGCAGCTTATTCGTCATGTGGGTCGGTGAAGGCAACAGTTCCGGCGACGGGAATTTCCTATTCGTGCCCGACCCTCATGATCCCTTGATCTTCCATCGGGCCGATCCGACGGCTCCAGGTAGCGAGATCAAGCCGGGCCTCATGTACACGGATGGTGGCTCGATCCCGAAAATCGCGCAAGTCTTCAAGGGGCTCTCACCTTGGGGCTACGCTCCGGCCTACATGATCCACGACTGGATCTTCATCGCACATCACTGCATTGTCGACGGCAGCACCGAGAAGAGGTTCGACCAAGTCCGTGGCGTCGAGTTCGACGACTCCGCAGCGATCCTCGGCGAGGCAATCAAGGCCTTGATCGCGACGCGCCAGGTCGCGCCGAACGATGTTGCACCCAGCGCCATCACCGCAGCCGTGGGAAGCGCAATCGCCAAGAACCTTTGGGACAAGAAGGGAGCCTGTAAGTCGTTACAGGTGAGCGCGAAAGATATTGCCTCAGCAGAGGCGGCCATACCTGGCTCGACATCCAAAGCTCAAAATCTGAGGACCTTCCAAATACCAGAAACCGTCGCACCTTCCGTCCGAGCAGTGAGGCCCGCGAGGATCATAGCACGCCTGTCCTTCTGACCTGGGTGTCGAGCCAACCCATGGCGGGCCGGCGTGCGGCGACCGACCGTTCGAGCACGCGCCAGCATCGACCACATTTGGATTACCCGAGCTCGTGGATGGCCACGTTAGGGACAACCGACTTCGCTATCTCACACAGGTGTTGATGATGCGTCAGGTAAATGACCTGGCCCACACTGGCCATCTCACCGAGCAGGCGGAAAACCTCCTCCGACCGGAGATGGTCGAAGGTCTCCATGATGTCGTCGGCAATGAACGGAACAGATGGCCTGAGCTTGGCAAACTCGTAATATCCGGCGAGCCGTAGAGCCAGATAGAGCTGAAAACGCGCGCCTTTCGACAAAGCGTCTGCGACCTTCGACTGGCCATCCCGTTGTGTCGCGATGAGGACCTCGCCGCCCTTTACAGGCTGGGTCGTCAAGCCTGTGTATAGGCCCCTAGTGATCAGTGCAAAGGCGTCGGAGGCCTCGCTCATCATTCCAGAGCGGTGGCGTTCACGATAGACCCGGAGCGCGGTCGCTGCAGACATGATGCCAAGCTTCAATTCGATAAAGCGTACAGCCTTATCCTCGATCTCCAAGAGGACTGTCCGGCGTTGAGCGTCTAGTCGGGCAACTGCGCTGTCTCCGCCGATCGCATCAAGCTTGTCAGACGCCCTGGTGCGGGCGACAAGTTGCTGTTGCAACGTTTCATCGACATCGACGAGCCGTCGCTCGCCTTGCGCCTTTTCGACTTCAAGCGCAGCGAGATCGGCGCCTTCGAGCAGGGATCGTGCCTCAACGACACTGCCCACGCTCAACTCGGCCGTCAGTTGATCCTCAAGTTCCCCCAAACTGCTTCGCAGACGGTCGCGCTCCCGCAACAATTCGTCTTGCTCGACAACTTCCGGCAGGCTTCCGACACCAAAAGCACCTAGCACTTCCCGCTTTATCGCCTCATGTGACGCGATCTCGGCCCGCAGAGCCTCACGGGCATCCTCCAGCTGTTGCAAATCGGCAAGCAGGTTGGCCCTGGTGTCACGAGCACGCTCTGATTGCTCCAGGCGTTCGGCAAGCCCGACGCTGAACTGTTCCGGGGCGGCGTCGCCGACAGCGCCGCCGGCCTGGGCAGCAACCCTTGCAACTTCTTCGGCAAACTCGACCCTGTCGGCCTCCATCTTGCGAACGCGTATTTGTATGGCGTCGCGGTCCTGCAGCGCCTTCGAGAGTTCTGAGAGCTGGTCAAGCACGCTTCCTAGCCCAGCGCCTGCGATGCCGTCTTCCAGCCAGGTATCCTTAAGAGCCGCCTTGACCTCCGCCTGCCATGCCTCCTCGCGCCTCTCGGCCATTTCCACGGCTAGCCGACGGCTTGCCAGCTCCTCCTCCTTCACGGCCACGCTTCTGAGCGCCTCGGCTCGTTCCGCGTCGACTTTGGCCTGCCGGTCGAGGAAGCGCTCGGCAGCAACGACCATCGTATCCAGCCCCTGACCGGCTTCAGGCTGGATTCCAACGCTCTGCAACGCCGAGATCAGCGCGAGCCGTATTCGTTCGCCTTCAGCATGAGCACGCTCTAGCCTGGTTCGCGCGATTCCGATTTCGTCCCAGGCCGCGAGGGCTTCCTGGCGGGCAGAAATGCGTTCGTCGACCAGATCTGTAAGCAGATCGAGCGACAGCGCCTGGCTATCTCCAAGCAATTCACTTGCCGCGTCGTTGATCTCGCCTGCAGCGCCCTCTGCCCGCTCGGCCAGCTTTGCCAATTGGCTGTTGACCCGCCCAATAGCCGCTTCGGCCTCGCCTTCTCTTTGCTTGATTGCGCGAAGATCGGCGAGTTCGCTCGCGTGGATCAGACGAGCCGCCCCGACTTGGTCGTCCTTGGCCAAGGCGACGATAAAGCGATCCGCAGTCTCAGGTTTGAGATCGGAGCGATGGCTTTGCCAAGCCCTGTCGCGCTCAACCCTTATAGCTTCGGCCGCTTCATCGTCCACCAGATCGATAGAGGCTCCGACAACAGCCAACCTGGACGAGGCATTGACCCGGTTTTGCTCATACTCGGCGAGTCGCTCCGACAGGACTGCGCGGTCCTTTTCAAGTGCCGCGGCAAGCTTTCTCCAGGCGGCAATGTGCACGGCTGTGGGAGCAGCGATGCTAGAGAGGGATTCTGCATCGCCCGACCAGGGTTGAAGGCGCCGCATAGCAATCGCCATCTTCGTTTGCCGGTCCTCTTCAAGCGTTCGGGCCTCTCGCGCATCCCTTGCGTGGCTACTGGTTTTCGCCTCCGACAGTGTAGCCATGAGCCTCACCCGTGCAGGCTCTGGTACCCCTCTTTCTTCGCTGACGCGGCCGCGTGCTGCTTGAAGACCGTCAAGTGCCGATGCGGCCTCATCGCGGGCCATGCGCAAGTTTGTGGTGATACCGGAGCGTTGCTCGACCATGGCGCGCAGGGTGCCGACGACAAATGCCGGCAGTATCAGTTTCGAGGGATCCTGTTCGCTCGATTTGCCCAGGGCCGCCAGGCAGCTATTCACGACATGATCGAACCCCTGCAGTTCCATCCTGCGGTTGGGCAGGTCCAAGCCTGCCGAAACGTAGCGCGCCTTGCGGTCGGCAAGCCCACGCACCTGCTCGGAGATCGCCAGCACGGCGTCGTCGATAACAGTCGCCGCGATCTTTGCCTGAGCCCGATCGATCTCTTCGGAGTTGGTCAGCAGGCGGGTTCCCAGCCTGGCATCATGCTCGATCAACTCGGCCACGCTGCCGGTCCAAGTCCGCAGTGGTGATGGAGTGTCGGGCAGTTGCGTCAGCTTGGTCGTCTTGCAGGTAATCTCGGCCAGCAACGGAGCCGCGCGCATGTATCGATCGACCGCAGCCAGACGAGCAGTCAAGGCCGAGCGCTCTGCTAAGCTGCGATCATATTTTTCGTCGGCGTCGGCTCGCTCCGCCTCGAGCGTCTCAAAAGTCGAAGCCAGCGTGTCGATTGCGTCCTTGCTGGCCTTCAGTTCCGCGAACCGCTTCTTCAGCTGAGCGATTTCGGTAACCTGAGCCTGCCTTCGATGCAGGGCGTCGGCTTCGGCCTCCAGCGCGCCCAAGACATCGCTTGCGTTGCCTAGGCCAGCGCTCGCTGTGAATAGAAGCTTGCCGAGGTCGCCCTTCGATTCAAGAATTGCCTTGCCGCCGGCTTCCAGTGTCTCGTCATCCAACGAAAACATCGTGCTGTAAGCATCCCGGGAGAGTCCGCCGAGGTGGGCCGCAATCGCAATTTCGCTAAGCGGTTGGCCCTGAGCATCGTGCACCGCGTTGTTGCGGCTCTTGATGCGCGAAAAGGCAAGCGACTGCTCCTCGAATTCCAGCACCCCGCCAATCCGCATGGAACTGTAGTCATGCAGGAAATTGTAGCGGCTGCGCTCTTCGATACCGAAGAGCAGGTCAAGATAGGCGGAAAGTGCTGTCGATTTGCCGGCTTCGTTCAATCCAAAGACTATGTGCAAATCCGGACCTGACGCCGGCTTAGGCCCGAAGTCGATCGCTTTGTCAGTGAATTTGCCATAGCGGGTAAGATCTAGGCGCCGCAATCTCATTGCGATCCACCTCCCTTCAGCCTGGCGGCGACCAAGTCGACGCCGCGCGCCAGCACATCGTCGAGGAAGTATTCAAGCCCGGCTTCGTCCTTTCCCACAAAGCCGCGGGCGTCGGGCGGCAGGTCCCCGATCATCTTCAACACAAACTCCCGGGCGTCGGACCGAAATGCGTCCGACTTCGCGTTGGCACGCATGGACTGCGCAAGCTCCAATATCGGGTCGGCGTTATCTTCTTGGTTTTCCATACCGGGAGGCGAAATGGCGAGCTCCAGCTTCTCCACCCAGGTATGGCCTACCTGCTCCGCTGCTTGCTCGGCTTCTGCTAGCAGCAAGTCCCGGTCGCGGATTATCGTCCAGGACAGGGCGGACGCTCCGATCACACTGAGGCGGGCAACGAGGTGCCGGGATCTGGCGGCGGTCCGTGCCTGTTCCAATGCCGATCGGATACGGACAACTGCCTCGCCCCAATCCAAAGCCCCGGTGAGATCGACGCTTACGCGCCCAAATTGCGCAACACTGGTGAGCCTCTCCTCAATCTCAACGGAGCGGTCATCGTGAACGGTCACCAATGTGGCTGACTTCTCGCCGGCCTCATTGATATCCCTGCCCTGAGGGATGCCAGGCATCACAATCGTGCTCGGACCGGGATAGACCTTGCGAACATGAATGTGGCCGAGTGCCCAGTAATCAAAGCCGTGGCCATTCAGGTCGGTGACACTGCAAGGTGCATAGACGTCATGGCCTGGCGAACCGGCGAGACTGGTGTGCATAAGGCCTACGTTTATTGCCCCATCCAACGGGCCGGCATATTTGGGCAGCAGGCTTTCCGGCGCCTTCTGGCTGGCGAAACTTAGACCGTGAAATGCGACATCTAACCCAGAGCTGGATTGGGTTACGGATTGGGCGCGGCCTGTGAAAGTCGTCACCGTGTCCGGCAACGCGAGCTGCTTCGAAATGCGTGACATGGCATCGTGGTTGCCGCGGATCATGTAGACCCTGACACCGGCCTGATGGAGACGTGTCATCTGAGTCGCCAAAAAGCGCGCCGTCTTCATCGACGTCTGGTCGCCGTCGTACAGATCGCCTGCGATGACAAGGGCATCGACACGCTCTGCCAGGCAAAGATCCACGATTGCGGTAAACGCCTGTCGGCTGGCATCTCCGATGAGATCGGCGAGGTCGGCATTGCGCAAAGCGAGCGAACGCAGCGGTGAGTCGAGGTGGATATCGGCCGTATGAACAAATCGAAATGCCAACGGAATGCTCTCCAGCCCCCAAACCGTTTAGGCCAAACACCGTCAAAGATCCGCCCAGACGGCGTGCGGCGAAGGCGTATCGGTTTCGGTAGCAAAGTCCGGTAGCGTTTCGCAACGGTCCCGGCAAGTTGGAGTCACCGCGTCAGCGGCGACCTCGGTCGCCCTGCCCGGCGATGCGTGACCTGCTGAACCGGTCGATCTTGGTTGACCCAATTATCAAGTGGACAAACGAACCCTTTGTATTCGCGTCACCCGCCGAGAGCCTTTTATATCCCGAAAATACTGTTAATCTGAACTCGGGGGACTGGGGTCAATGCAATCTGCCGATAGTTCAGAGTTAGTAACAAATGATAGTGTCGAAGCGGACAGCCCGACTATCCCGCGCATAGTCGCGGACGTAGCGTCTAGCTTCACATATGCATCCTATCAGAATGCAATTCCGGTTGTTCGATCCATCCGGCTCGACAACGACACCGCGCGCAGTCTGGGCAATTGTCGACTCGAGCTGACGTCATCGCCGTCGTTCTTGCGTCCGAAAACCTGGACCATCGACCGCCTCGTTCCCGGCGACCGCCTTCAGGTGAGCGATCGCAAGGTCGAGCTCGACGCCGGTTATCTGGCAGGCCTCAACGAGGCCGAACGGGGTGAGATCACCTTGCGGCTGTCGGCGGCGGGCGAGGTCCTCGATGAACGGCGTCTGACCGTCAGGTTGCTTGCTCGCGACGAGTGGGGTGGCGTTGCCGACATGGCGCAGCTGCTCCCGGCTTTCGTGATGCCGAATGATCCCGGCGTTGCACCGATCCTCAGGGCAGCTGCGGAACGACTTGCAGCGCACGGGCATCCGAGTGGCCTTGATGGCTACCAGTCGCAAAGCCCGCAACGGGCGTTCATGCTGACGGCTGCCATCTATTCGGCGATCGCCGGCATAGGGCTGCACTATGCCGAGCCTCCCGCGAGTTTCGAGAGCCGCGGCCAAAAGGTCAGGCGTCCGACCACTACAGCGGAGGAGCGGCTCGCTACCTGCCTGGACAGCTCGCTTCTTTTCGCCGCCGCCCTCGAGGGAGCCGGCCTCCACCCTGCTGTCCTGATGTTCGATGGACATGCCGCTGTGGGGGTCTGGCTCACTAAGCGCACCTTTTCCAACGCGGTTGAAACGGATCAGATGGAGGTCCGCAAGGCGCTGGCCTCGCGCGAGTTCATCGCTTTCGAAACCACAGGCGTCACGCACCGGCCCGCGCTGACGCTCGAGGCCGCCCAGAATACGCTTGGCGTTCGCCTTGCGGAGGAGCAAGCGCATGCCTTCGTCGCGGCCATAGACGTGCGGCGTTCGCGCAGCGGCGGCATCACGCCGCTTGCCTCGCATGAGCCGGTCCGGCGCAACGTCGCCGAGGAAGAGGCCGCGGCGGTCGCGGCTTTGCCACTTCCGGCAATGCCGGCGGTCGCCGAGATGCCGGCCGAGGCGGTGGAGATAAAACCCACCACGGCGGCGGGCCGCATCGACCGCTGGCAAAAGAAGCTGCTCGACCTGACGCTCAGGAACCGCCTTCTCAACTTCCCCGATTCGAAGAAGACGATCCCGTTCCTGTGCACCGACGTGGCTTATCTGGAGGACAGGCTGGCAAATGGCGCGGCGGTCCGCCTCATCTCCTTGCCCGAGCAGAACCCATTGGGAGAGCGCGACGCGGAACTCTACCGCGATGTTCATGGTCGCGATTTGCAGCGTAGTTACGCTGCCGAAGCACTGCTGCGGGATGAGCTCGCCTCGACACTGGATGCGCGTCAGCTTGATGCGCGATTGATCGATCTCTACCGACAGGTGCGCAACGACTTCGCGGAGGGGGGTGCAAACACGCTGTTTCTGGCAGTCGGCTTCCTGCGCTGGAAGAAGACGCCGGACGACGAACGCAGTTATCGAGCCCCGTTGTTGCTGGTGCCGGTGCGGCTTGAACGACGCAGCGCAAGCTCGCGCTTCACCATCCGCTTCCACGAGGACGAACCAAGGTTCAACGCCACGCTGCTGCAGTTCCTGGAACGGGATTTCGAACTTCGCCTGCCGCAGTTCGCCGGCGACCTGCCACTCGATGACAGTGGCATCGACGTGCCGCGCGTGCTGTCGTCGATGCGACAGGCTGTGCGCGACGTTCCTGGCATGGAGGTGATCGACGAGACCGCATTGTCGACCTTTTCCTTCGCGAAATTCCTGATGTGGAAGGACCTTGTCGAAAGGACCGACGCCCTTCGTCAAAACAGGGTCGTTCGCCACCTCATCGACACGCCGGAGCAGGCCTTCGAAAGCTCGGGCAATCAACCGGTTTTTCGCGATGAGGCAGAGATCGATCGTGTTTATGAACCTTCAAACATAATCGGCCTTCTTCCGCTGGATTCCTCGCAAACGGCAGCAAGCATGGCGGCCGCCGAGGGGCGTGATTTCGTCATCGTTGGACCCCCTGGGACGGGAAAGAGCCAGACCATCGCCAATATGATCGCCCACTGTCTGGCCGTGGGCAAGACGGTGCTGTTCGTGGCCGAAAAGACCGCGGCTCTCGATGTCGTCTATCGCCGGCTACGCGAGCATGGACTTGGCAATCACTGCATCGAGCTGCATTCCAACAAGGCCGACCGCAGGCATTTCCTCGCCCAACTCAAAGCCTCGTGGGAACAGGCAGGGCGGGCTGACGCCTCGCAATGGATCGCCGTCAACGAGCGGCTTCGCCTGCGCCGCGATGAGCTCAACGCCTATGTCGAGGCACTGCATAAGCGTTACCCGAACGGTTGGACGCCCTATCTGGCGTTGGGTATTGCTTTGAGGTCGCATGATGCTGGCGCGCCAGCATTCACCTGGCCGGCGCCTAACGGGCACGACGCGCAAACGCTGGTGAAGCTGGAGGAGCTGGCCGCACAGGTCGGCCTTGTCTTTACCTCGGTCGAACGCCAGCCGGCCCTGGACCTGGTCGACGTCGGAGAATGGAGCAGCGACTGGCAACTGAGGCTGCTCGGCGCAGCGACGTCGCTTCATTCGGCAATCGGCCAATTGACGGCATCGCTACGCGATTGCCAGTCTGGTCTCGGGCTCGTGCCCAGCGAGCCGATGTCTCATGCAGAGCTGCAGTCGCTCATCAGCCTGGCACAGGTGCTGGCTCATTCGCGCAACCGCGATATCTCGATTGCCTACGACCGGGATTTCCCGACCTTTGCCGGAGCGCTCGCAGGACTGGAGCGATCGATCGGGGATTATCGCGAGGCAGGGCGTGGCCTTTCCGCCGCCTATGATATCGCGGCCGTCCACACCGTAGACACAGACTCGCTCGAGCGCCAATGGCGCGATGCGCAAGCCTCGTTCTGGCCAAAGTCAGTTCTGGGCATGCGCAAGGTTCAGAAACGGCTCCAGGATCACGCGCAACACGGCAACGCCGACCCCGGTAAGGATATCCCCCTGCTGCGCCGGATGAAGGAGGCCTTGTCGGCCATCGACCAAAGCCCCCTGACCGGCAAGCCGTTGCCTGTCGGCGGGCTGACAACGGACGTAACAGCCGTTGCCGGCATCCTTGATCTCGCCCGCCGCCTGCGCTTGGCACTTCGAATTCCCGGACGAAGCCAGGACGAGTTTCGCACCATCGTGCGGGCCGTCGCGCCCAGTCTGCGCGGCACCCTCGAAAACGATCGCTTGCGCGAAGCGGGCGACCGCCTGCTGGCCGCCGTCAAGGATCTCGACGCGGCGCGCCTGGCATTCAACGAATCGGCTGGACGCGAAATTCCGGATCCAGCCGATGGGCCTGGCCTTGAGGCACTGCGCGCAAAGCTGATCGCCCTGGCGGACGCCCGGAACCTGCTTCGCAATTGGGCCGCCTGGTGCGGCGTCAAGGGCCAGGCAGTCCAGCATCATCTGGAAGCTCTCGTGGAGCAGATCGAGACGGGCGCAATTGCGCCCGAGCAGGCGCGTGAGGCTTTTCGTATCGGCTATGCCAGATGGTGGCTGCCCAAGGTCCTCGACAATGATGCGGTGTTGCGAAACTTCCGCAGGTTCCAGCATGAGAACGCGATCAGCGAGTTCCGCGAGATCGACGATCTGGTGCGCACGCATGCCACGCAGCGCGTGGTCAGCGCGCTTGCGCATGGACTGCCTTCGGTGCAGAGCGTCTCGCGAAACTCCGAGCTCGGGTTGCTGCGCTATCAGATGGAGCTCCAGCGACCCAGCCAATCGATCCGCGACGTGATCGGCAAGATACCGCAGAGCTTTGGCAAGCTCGCGCCCTGCATGTTGATGTCTCCGCTCTCGATTGCCCAGTATCTGCCGCCGAACCAGGCGCTGTTCGATGTGGTGATCTTCGACGAAGCCTCGCAGATCACCACATGGGACGCCGTCGGCGCCATTGCCAGGGCGCGACAGACGATCATCGTTGGCGATCCAAAGCAGCTGCCGCCGACCAATTTCTTCGGCCGCAATGAGGAAGATGAAGATATCGCCGACCATGAGAGGGACCTTGAGAGCATCCTCGACGAGGCCAGGGCTTCGGGGATTCCGGTGCGCGATCTCAGATGGCATTATCGAAGCCGAAGCGAGTCGCTCATCGCCTTCTCAAATCATCACTACTACAACAACCGGCTGGTCACGTTCCCCTCACCGGCGGTCGAGGATCGCGCGGTAAGCCTGCGCAAGGTACCCGATGGCATTTACGACCGCGGCAAGAGCCGCACCAACAAGGTCGAGGCAATGGCCGTCGTGCGCGAGGCCGTCAGCCGGATGACGCAATGGCTGGCGCTGCCCGAGAATGGGCGTCCAACGCTCGGCGTGATCACCTTCAACGCGCAACAGCAATCACTGATCCTCGACCTGCTAGATGCCGCGCGCCGGGATCATCCGGAACTCGAATGGTTCTTTGGAGAAGACCGGACCGAGCCCACGATCGTCAAGAACCTGGAGAACGTCCAGGGCGATGAAAGAGACGTGATCCTGTTCTCGATAACGTTCTACAAGGATGCATCCGGAAAGCCGCCCGCGATGGATTTTGGAGCACTGAACCGCGACGGCGGCGAGCGCCGCCTCAATGTCGCGGTGACACGAGCCCGCCAGGAACTGATCGTCTTTTCCGGCTTCACCGCCGATCAGATCGATCCGTCGCGGAGCAAGGCAATCGCGATCCAGCACTTGAAGACTTTTCTCGACTACGCCGAGCGGGGCCCGAGCGCGCTGCCGGCCCAGGACGTCGGATCGGTCGGAGGTTTCGATTCCCCGTTCGAGGAGGCGGTGGCCGAGCAACTTGGCCGGCGCGGATGGACAGTCGTCCCGCAAGTCGGGATTTCCGACTTCCGCATCGACCTGGGCATACGCCACCCCGATCTGGCTGGAGCCTATCTGGCAGGCGTCGAATGCGATGGCGCGACCTACCACAGATCGGCTACGGCAAGGGATCGCGACAAGGTCCGCGAGCAGGTGCTTACAGGGCTTGGCTGGACCATCCTTCGGGTGTGGTCGACTGACTGGTGGTTCGACGCCAAGGCTTGCGCCGAGCGGCTCCATACAAGCCTGGAAACGCTGCTGGAAGAGAGCCGAGCACGACGCTCCAGCGAGCAGAAGGAGGACCTGACGGCGCGCTGGGAAATGGGTCAGCAGGTAGAGCCGACAAGCGAGCCTATCGACCAGGCGCTGGCCCCAACTGAAGAGCCCCCGCTCCTCCCCGCCGAACCAGAGGTCGACCTGGTCTCGGCAAATGTTCCCGCAACCCCGGAGCATGCCAACTTTGCGGCGCTTTCGACGTTGGCGGTCCAGGACGGCGCCCGGCAAGGACGTTACCGGATAACGGACTTGACCAGCTTGCGCGCGGACCCTGAGCAATTCTTCGAGTTCGGCTACACCAGCACTTTGCGTGCGATGATAGAAGCCGTGATTGAAACGGAAAGTCCGTTGCGCGCCGATGTCCTTGCCCAACGTGTTGCACGCGCCCATGGCTGGCTGCGCACCGGCGGGCGCATCCGCGAGCGGATCGACCTGCATTTGCGCGGCATGGATCGCACACAGGAATCCAGCGGCGAGTTCGTCTGGAAACAGGGAGCCGTCACGGACTTCCTGCCTTATCGTCAGCCAGTCAGCGAGGGCGCCAGACGCTCGATTGCGGATATCCCCCTGGCCGAGCTGGCTTCGGTGGTGATCGACAATCCCGGACTGCTCGATATGCCCGATCCCGCACGCGACCTGGCCCACCTTCTGGGGATGGAACGCCTCGCAGCGATCTCTCGGGCGCGGCTGGACGAGGCAATCGCCAGGGCGAGACGCCAGCTTACCTAGCAACAACCAACCGGGGCTTGGACAAAACGTGGACTCAACAGCACAGGAAGATGCCGCGGCCGAACCGCCCGCGCAGGTGAAGTCGGTTGCCGCCAACATTCTTGGCCAATTCTTCGCCGAACTGGAAAAGGAAGAAGGTCTGGGTGACGTCGCAACCAGGCTTCGCAAGGTCGTGCTAGACGATGGCGTGTTTGCCGAACCGTCCATCCGCGCCGCTATTTTCCCGGATGCCTCATGATCCGGATCGACAAGATACGCATTGAGGAGTTCCGCGGCATCCGCGAGCTGACACTTAGCCTCAACGGCCAGAATTTCGCGGCCTGCGGGCCGAACGGAACCGGCAAGAGCGGCATCGTCGACGCGATTGAATTTGCCCTGACCGGCAACGTCTCGCGCCTGGCCGGCGCGGGGACTGGCGGTCTTTCGGTAAAGTCGCACGGCCCTCACGTTGACAGCCGCGGCAAACCAGAGGCGGCCGTGGTCACCCTCAACGTCACCGTCCCTGCGCTTGGCAACAAGAAGGCGCAAATTCGCCGCACGGTAAAGTCCGCAAGCTCCCCTGAGATAATCCCGGCCGACAAGGATGTTCTTGCCGCCTTCGAAAGCGTCAACCTGCATCCGGAGTTCGCGCTGTCACGCCGCGAGCTGATCCGCTACGTCCTGTCCGAACCAGGCCAGCGATCAAAGGAGGTTCAGTCCCTTCTGCGGCTAGAGGAAATCGAGAAGCTTCGGGGCGTGCTGCAGAAAATCGCCAATGCCTGCGGGCGGGAGCTTCCAGGGCTGCAGCGTGCCGAGTCAGATGCAGTCAAGGCCCTTCTTGCCGCTCTGAGTGTGAGCGAACTCAACAAGCGAACGGTCATCGAAGCGGTCAACCCGCAACGCGCGCTGCTTGGCCTCGCGCCGTTGGCTGACCTGGGCGGCGATATCTCGCTCAAAGGCGGCCTTGCCACGACTGCCACCAGTGAAACAGGCCGCGTCCCGAAGATACAAGCCACAGCAGATTTGGCTGCGCTCAAGCAAGCACTGGAAATGCTCGCCGCCAGTTCGTTCAAGGATAAGTGCGCCGCCGCCGCCGCCAGCGCCGCCGAACTCGGCAAGGACGCTCATAGCGTCGACGGATTGTCACGCGAATGGCTTCTCAAATCGGCGCTTGAACTGTATGACGGCACGGCTTGCCCGGTATGCGATACGCCCTTCGAGCCCGATGCATTTCGAGGGCATCTCGCCGAAAAGCTTGATCATCTTGAGGATCTGGGAAAACGCCGCGCCGCGCTCGAAGCCGAACTCAAGCCGGTCCTCGACGATCTGTTCAGTGCAGGCACCGCACTGACCACGATGATCGATCACGCGGGTCTTTTCTCCCCGAAGATCGACGTCGTCGCACTGAACGAATTCCGCTCGGTCCTTCGCGCGAGATACCTTCAGCTTCAAAAGCTCTTGCCGCTCGACGACACCGTCGCGGTCCTGACGGCGCCGTACGCCGTCCCGGAGCTGGGGACGGAACTGACCACGCTGGGAAAGGCGATCGCCGCAATTCCAGAACCGAGCAAGCAGGACGCGGCACGCGACTTTCTTGTTCTGGCACAAGAGCGCCTGGAGCAGCTTCGCATCGCACGGCAGAAACACGCTGCGGGCAAGCTCCGGGCTGAACGCGCTGGCAAGATCTCCAGCACCTACGCAACGGTGACGACGGCCGCGCTGGAGAAGATCTACAAGGACGTGGAGACAACCTTCGCGAGCTACTATCGCAAGATCAACGAAGATGATGAGAATACGTTCACGGCCAAACTCATGCCTTCCATAGGTAGGCTGGCTTTTGACGTGGACTTTTATGGCCGCGGACATTTCCCGCCAGGCGCCTATCACAGCGAGGGGCATCAGGATGGTATGGGGCTTTGCCTCTACCTGGCGCTCATGAACCATCTACTGGGAACGAATTTCACCTTCGCGGTCCTCGATGACGTGTTGATGTCGGTCGACGCCGGCCACCGCCGTCAGGTTTGTTCCCTGCTCAAGGAGAGATTTCCAAATACACAGTTCATCTTCACCACGCACGACGAAATCTGGTTGCGGCACATGAAGTCCGAGGGTCTCATCAAGAACCGGAACTTCGCGCATTTTAGAACCTGGACCGTCGACCTGGGTCCCGCCGAGTGGGATGATCGTGACGTTTGGGCCGAGTTGGATGAACACTTGGCGAAAAACGATGTCAGAGCGGCGGCCGCGCTGCTTCGTCACTATCTCGAGCATTTTGCCAAGGAAACTTGCGACCGCTTGCGCGCCAGTGTGGAGTTCCGCGGCGATGCTCAATTCATGCTCGGTGATCTTCTGCCGAGTGCAACCAGGGCGCTCGGCGAGCTGCTGAAGAAAGCAAAGGCGGCCGCCAGCTCCTGGAACCAGAAGGATGGCCTGGACCGCATCAATGCGATCGAAGCGATCTTTGCCGAAGCCAAAATCAAAACGGGTTACGACAACTGGCAGATCAACACGGCAGTCCACTTCAACGAATGGGCGGACCTCAACCGATCGGACTTCGCACCAGTCGTGGCTGCCTTTCGTGGATTTACGGATGCCTTTACCTGCGACAAGTGCAACGAGATCTATTTCGTTTCACCCGACAGAGGCAAGAAGGAGGCGCTGCGCTGTGGATGCGGTGCGCTGAACCTAAATCTCCTGCAGAAAAGCGCCTAGGACCAGAGGCTGTGCGGAGCCGACATCTCGCAGGGCTGACGCGTTTCCATGCGGCTGCGTCGGCCTATGGGAGGTGACCGGATTTGCGAAGCTTCGCCAGCAGGATGGTTGCCGTGCCATGATACTCGGCGTGCACATGCTCGCTCAGCGGCGAGGAACCCCAGTCAGCCAAGGTGGCGACCAGCACGGATGCGTCACCGTTCACAGCGGCGCATCTCAGTTGGCCGCTCTTATCGAGGACGACGATTGCTGCTTGCGCATCATCGTACCCTATCGCCGCTATTCTCCGAATGCTGACATCACCGTCGATCCGAACGTCAAAGAGCACCGAGCCTGCGGTTTTTTCCGCGGCATCGAGCACCCTGTCGGAAAACGGTCGTTGGATGCCATCGGCGTTGGTCAGTGATTGCTCGAAAAGAACCAGTTCAACGTGACCAGCGACCATGGTGATTAAAAGAGGTCCGCCCGGCGGGATTGGCAATAACCAAAACGGACTGGTGATGCCGTCCCGGGCAGTTATCACCAGAAACCGAGAGCCGGTACCCTCACCGGTGAGCTAAGGACGCATACAATCCGGCATTGAAACCGGCGTAACATGAGGGCGCAGCCGAAACATTCCAGCCGGCTTTCCTGCGCTTGAAGTCTGCCCCAGGGTGCCGACGATGTCGGTCATTATGATCAGCACGCGCAGCCGATGAGGACGCTGTTGTTGGTCCTGGCGGTGCTGCCATTCACGACCAGACGGGCGTTGATGCGTAGCGTCACTCTTCGGACATCCCGCGAGACGGACCTCCGCTGTTGACGCCCAATCTCTTGCTATCCCGGTAAGCATAAAACTTCAAAGGCCTGCCGCCTTCTTGCTTAGCCCAAAGGATTCGTGAATATGGGTCTTGGGGTTGTGTAGGGGATTACCATGCGTCGCGCGTGCAGTGTGGGCGTCGCTGCCTTGTTGGTGGCTGCTTCTTTGCCGGCTGTAAGCTCGGCATCATCGCTTTCCGAGTTTATCCAGATCATCCAGAACGGCCAACAAGTGGTGCGGCCGATGGGTTTCAGGCCTCCGCAGTCGAATGCATTCTGGCTCGTTGTATCGAGCCGACCTGGTGAAGAAGAGGCTATCGCCCTTGCACAGTCTTACGCACCGACCCTAGGACCAACGCTGGTCGTGCATAGCAGAAACGGGGTTTTTGCTGTAGTCGCCGGAACGCTTTATCAGGACAAAGCGAAGGCGAACCTGACGGCGCTCAAGGAATTGCACATCATCCCTCAGGACTCGTTTCTTTCACGCGGGGACGGCTTGGACGGATTGGTCTGGATGTCCTACCAGAGAGGTGCTTCGTTCGACTTTGCGACGCAGCCCAACTATCTCAGAGTTGTCCAGCGGCTCCAGGCGGCGATGTCGAGGCTTGGCCTTTATTCCGGCCCTGTCGACGGCCTGATCGGACCAACGACGGTAAAAGCTTTCCGAGTGTACCAGTCGCGTTTTGACCTGCAGACCGGGGACTTGCTTACAGAATACAGCCTCACGGAGATCGAACGTAACGCGAGCGATGGCTTCCACAGCGACCAGGAGCGAAACGACGCACGAGCTCTCGGCTACACGGATGCCCAGAGCTTCAGCGACGCGAAGGCGGGCGGTTTCACCTCTGCCAGCGCATTCGCGCAGGCCAAGAGCATGGGCTTCATGACGCAGCGCGACTACGATGCCGCCGTGTCAGGTGGCTTTCGCAACCGCGATGAATACCAAGGTGCCCAGACAGGTGGATTTGATGCCGCCAATGAGTATCGAGCCGCCCTGCAGCTTGGCATTCAAAACAGGGCCGAGTTGGTCGCCTATCGCGCGTCGGGATTCTCCGATCCCGCCGCTTACCGCGACGCCAAGCAGAAGGGTTTTTCTGACAAGGCCTCCTACGACAAGTCGGAGGCCCGGAAGTTGAAAGCCGCTAGAGCATCCGCAGCAGCGCTGCTATCCGATGCCGAAACCTTCCTGAAGTTGAACCCTCAGACAACCGACCTGGTCGAGATCGCTGGCCAGGCCGCCGCGCTGAACGCGCAAGTCCAGACCGATTCCACGGATGCCTTGAACGGTTCGGCGCTCCGACTGACCAACCTGCTCATGGCTGTGCCCGGCTACGCCGAGTTTTCGGCGTCGCGGGACAAGGAGCGTGCCGCGGCGATCGAAAAGCAGAAGGCAGAAATCTTCGCCGAGCTCCAGGCCGACCGTCAGGCGCTCAAGAACTGGATGAGCAGTCATCTAACATCCGCCAAGCTTCCCGAGGTCGTTGAGGAGGTGAAGGCACTCGATGAAATCTCCGACACGAACGATCTGGACTCGCTGACCGATGCACAAGAAGGCGTGCGGGCGATGATCGCGCGGCAGGCCCTGGCGGGTGAACTGGAGACTGCCAAGGCCACTGGGAGCCAGTCGGGAAACAGCGCGAGCCAGGAGAGCAACAGCGCAACTTATGCAGTTACCGAACTGAACAAGGCGCTCCTCCGCGGCCCGTTAGAGGGCGTGGTCATCCTCTACAATGCAGGCCCGAAGGCACCTTCTCTTCTGCGTACGATATTCGGACAGTTCTCGCTGACGAAGAACCAGGCGTGGATCTGCTTGTTCGGCCCAGAGAGGACACCTGCCTTGGACAAGGCCCTTCTCGGTGCAATCGACCCGCTGGGAGGCAAGGCAATAAACGTCAAGTCGGACTGCGGAGCGAACGATCTCGATGGCGCCGACCTCTTTCTGGTACAGCGCAAGACTTTCCTGGAGGCCCCGCCAACGCTTCAGGCGGCCTACCTCGAAGGGATGGAAGACAAGACGATCCGGGTGTTCGATCCTATCCGTTTCGAAGACATCAAGGCCGGCATGGAGTCAGACCAGACACTGGCCCTGAAGATCGCTCAGGAGGTCGCGTCAGCAACACGCGAGGGATATGGTGGCATCCTGTTGACGAGTTCGTCCGACCGAATCTGCAGCGTGGTCGACGGCAATGCCGCGGTGCACGAAGCGACGATTGGCAAGATAGCTGATTTCGCAGGTATGTCGGGAAGCACCGTCTCATATCCGTCGATCGACAAAGCCTACGAGGACGTACGGCACGAACAGTGCCGGGTACTCTACGCGTCGGCCGCCAACCTGAAAGCCACCTCTGAAGCGTTGGCGCGCGACGGCGTCCATTTTGTCTTCGCCCCGGTGTGGCTCGACCAAAGCGAAGCAGCCAGCACCGCTGCCAAACTGGATGCGGCCAAGCAGGAAACAATAAGAGCTGCGGAGGCCAAGCGCGTGGCCGCCGACGAGGAGAAGAAAATCGCTGCCCAGCGCGAGGCAGACGAGAAGAGCTCCCAATCGGCCCGCCAGTTGGATCTGCGCCAGAAAAACGGACCTGCCGCGACCGCATTGCTGAACCTGTTCTCGGATAGCCTGAAGAGGACCGTCCTGGGTACCGCAGACAAGGCCAACACCTCCTCCGGGATCAATGTGGAGACCCTGTTCCCTGATTTCGCAAGGTGGAATGCGAGCCTTTCGCAAGACAACTGGAAGGCCACCGACGTGATCTCCGCGGTGGAGGACTACGGCACCGTCAATTGGAAGGGTCGCAATCTGGACGGCATCGTCGTCAAGGCGACGGTGAAGATGGCGAGCGCGGAGCGGGGCCAGTACAAGGACGAGTGCTTCCTGTTCGGTGCCGTCGTCGACAACGAATTCCAGATGGTTCGCGACCCGTATGAGACCAAATGCAATGAAACTCAGACCTCTGCCCAGTGGGCTGTCGGCCACGAGCTCAAGAGCCTTTGGATTGCCAATTGACCTGACCTATCCCCCATCGCGATCGGAAAACTCAGGCATGATGTCGCCGGCCAGAAGCTTCTCTTTCGACAGCAGTCCCGCGTCCTCGAGCATCTCAAAATCCGGCAGCTGACGCAGCGTGTCGAGCCCGAACTGCGAAAGGAAGTTCTTGGTCGTCACATAGGGGTAAGGCGCGCCCGGCTGTGGGCTGCGCGGCCCCGAGGCGATGAGCTCCTGTGCGCGCAGCACGCCGATCAGATCGCGCGACACCTCCTTGCCGAAAAAGGAAGACGGCTCACCACGCGTGATCGGCTGGAAATAGGCAATGCACATCAGGACAAGCGCCTCCGACTGCGACAGTTTTTTTGTCCCCTAGCCCCGCCGGCGTGCCGAAGGCGGCGTTGATGGCACCGCCAAAGACCTTCCTGGTCCGGTGCTGCCAGCCGCCGGCTACTGACACCAGCTCGTAGGGGCGGCCGGCGACCTCGGCGCGGATGCCGTCGATGACCAGGTCGAGATTGCAGTTTCTTCCCACCAACCGCGCCAGCACCTCGCGCGGCACGGGTTCGCTGGCGGCAAAGATCACCGCTTCGACGCGGCCCATCCATTCGCGCCAGCGCAGTTCCGCCGGCAGGCGCTCGAGCTCGGTGTCCAGCAGCGCCGGCTGATCGTCAGGCTTGCGGCGGACAGAGGCCTGGCTCATCGCTACAGCCCAACAAGCCGGAAGCTGGTGCGGCCTGACAGCTCGCGCACGGCATCGAGCTGCTGCAGCCGCTCGAACAGCCGCCGCGCCGCGAAGCGCGACAGGTTTTTCGTCGTCAGCGATCCGACGACGGCATCTTCATTCAGCAGCAAAAAAATCACGTCGCCGGCGCCCTTGGCACGCAGCTTTGGCGCCACCGCCAGGAGTTTTTCGGCGCGACGCGACAGCTCGCTGGCCAGCCGGCAGGTCTCGGCCGCCGGTTGAACCAGCGCCACGCAAACCGCGCGCTCAAGATCTTTTTCGCCGGGTCGGATGCGCTTGCCGCCGCCGGCCTCCGCGCGGAAGGCTCGCCCAAAAACCTGCGCCATCAGGAGCGGCAGCGGTCGCGGCCAGCCCAGGGCTAGCGCCAGCACCAGGTCGGCCAGCCACCAGGCCACAAGCTCGGCATCGAGGCGAGCGGCCAGGACATCGGCGGCGATCGCGGCGGCGACAAATGGCGCCGGCGGCTGCGCCGCCGCCCGATTTTCGACCTGCCTGCTGAGGTCGCCGAGCGCCGCACTCTCCCAATGGAACCCGAGCTGGCCGAAACGATCTTTTTGAGCCGATCGGCGCTGACGGCGGGCGGGTGAATCGCCAGTCGCTGCCAAGCGGCAAAAATGGCGCCGGCGGGACCGAGATCGGCACCAGCCGGGCAAAGCTGCCAGGCGTCGCGCAGGGCGGCTTCACCCTCGGCGCGGCCGGCGAGCCGCATGCTGGCGGTGGCAGATTTGAGTGCGAGGCGCTGGCGCGCCGGCCCAGGCAGGTTGTGCGCGGGCAAGCGTGTCGAGCGAAGCCAAGGCGGCGCCGGCCTTTAAGGCGGCGCCACTGTCGCTGGACGTTGTGCCGGCGGCGGGCGCCCGGGGTGGAATGGTGGGCGGCGCGGCGGGACTGGCATTCGAGAGATCGGGGCGAATGATGATTTTCGAGGGTAAAGCGCCCGTGCGCTTTGTGCCAAGGTTTTCGCGTCAAAACGCACAGCTTGTCGGCGCGACAAAACGAATGATAATGTTGCCTTATCAGTCAGTTATTCATGCCTGCTCGCCAAAGTCTGCGTCAGTGCTCTTCGACTGGCTCCACAAACGCAGTTCGGCTTTGGTGTGGGTTTTGGATTGACGCTATGGCGTGTGAGGCGCGAAGCAGCCATTCCGCACACACACGCCAGTTGCTAGATCGCATAAAACATTTCAGGAAAGAGCCCATTCCGCATCGGCCGGCGTGACCAACCCCTGCCGAAGTCGTCTGTGAAGTTCTTGCCACGACGGGTCTGACACGAAGCCTTTCATGCTCCCACATGCCTCGGCGAAGGAAATGTCGCCGAAACGGTCGATAAGATCACTCATCCAGCCGTTCCCGCCATTTAGGAACAACTCGAACGGGTCATCATCGCACTCAATGACCCGATGTCCCCAAGCTCCGGGCGCGTCGTCCGTTGCGAGAGCCTGCAGAAGATCCGCATCCACACCCGCAACCTCAAGCGCCCGGCCGACGACATAGCGCATCAAGGGATAGTACAACGGCTGATGACTGCCTCCGAGCACGCGAACTCCGGGCAGAATGGACAAAACCAGAAACACGAGGAGGAGATTCGGAATGAGGCTTCGGTTTGCCAGCCGCTCAAGGATATCGGGGGCGGTAAAGCGTGCGACCTTCGTGCCGGTCGCCGGATGGACGAGTTCTCCCGCGGCGAGCCGCAGCGGCAGGCGCTTGCCATTCTCATAGAACCAGAAGAAGTCGGTGCCGCGCGCGAGCCAGCCACTCCAGGGGCCGGCTGCCAGCCTGTCGAGCCCCACAAGGATATTCGAAGCAAGCTTCGGGTCTTCCAGCAGCCGCGTCCGCAACCAGGAATCTTCGTCCGACAGATGGTCCGCTACAAGGTCGGCAATATCCTCGTCGTCGATCTGCAGAAAAGCGAAACGGCCTGCGAACATTTTTGGCCAAAGCACCAGATTGGCTGCCTTGATGGCATGCGCCGGCCGCTTGAATTGGGTCTTGGGTAGAAGACTGCGTAGCCGCGCGAGCGCGTCGCCCTCAACGTTTGGCTCCGTCGGCACAAGCTCAAACCCATAGGAGCCCGGCCCGGCCAGAAGGTTGTATCCCGCCATCCGGCTTCGGCTGAGGCCAAAGACGTTGACCGGCTTCCCGTCAACGGCGAGCCAGCCTGGCCCCCTGCGTGGCTTTTCAACGAGGCTCACCGTCGAAACGGCATAGGAAACGTAGGTCGAACAGCCATGCGCCGAGAGACCGAGGAGGCTGAAGATATGCGTGTAATACGCCTCCGGCTCCATGAGGAGAAGCAAATGCGGGCCTGTCTGCAACACGCGGCACCTTTCGAAATCCCTGCAGATTTCCGAGGCGGTATCGGTCGACAACCCGTTTCGTGTCGCTGCTTTCCGGATGATGTCGAGTAGTTTGGTGAGGGCTCGAAAACGGACTTCTGGCATGGACCAGGAAGTTGGGGCGTCGAACAGGCGAAACGCATAGTCGCGTATCGGCCTGGAATGATATTGGCTCATCCAGGGGTAGAGTGCCGTCAGCGACCCCAGGACTGCTTGTTTCGCATCATCTGCACCTACTGTCAGCTCTTCCACCTCACGATTCACATTTTTTCTTGCGTCTGAACGACACCGACGCTCAAACACGAAATACTGATGAGGAGCACCATTCCGAAGCTGAAGAAAAGCGTCGACGGAAATGCTCGATCTCCCACTGCGGCGGCGATGCCGAAGACAAGTAATCCGAGCACCATGGCCACACTATGCATAATGCCTTTGGCCCGGCCCAACAGATAAACAGATACACGCGACTGCAATGTGACTTCAACGCTAACGCGTCCAAGATTGTATAGAAACCCGTGCGCAGCAAAAAGGACCACTATCCAGGGCGTGCGCAGATATGCCAGCGCCATGAGTACCAGCGCCGTTAAGCCCAAAAGCATGAGATGCCGCGCGTGGGTACTCATCGCTCTTTCAATCCGGGACAGAGAGACCGCGCCGATCAGTGAGCCCGCCGACCATGCAGCCTCGAGGTAGCCGAAATCCACGGCAGAACCCTTCTGCTCCTGGAAGACGAAGCTAGATCCCATGACGCTGACAAGCACGGCGCTTGCATAGAGAAGCGCATAGACGACGATGAGACGACGCAGGCTCGGATCGATTTGTGCTGCAGAGATTTTGGCGATGCGGACATCGCGCGAAACCGGTTCCAGCCGCATCAAGGCAAGGCAGCCCGCTGAAAACAGGAAGAAAGCAGCAAGAACGGTGAATGGCAGGGCTGGGGAGCGCTCATGCAGCAAAGGCCCTGCAAGCAGAGCTGCGCCGAGATTGCCGAACTGCATGACGAAGAAGACGGCGGAATTCGAGGCTACAAGATCGCGGCCGTCAGCTATCACGGGGATCATTGATTGGGAGCTCGTGAGCGCGACACGATCGCAAAACGAAAAGAGGGCCGCTGACAGACAGATGATCAGAAACACGTCCATGTAGAGAAGCGCGCAAGCGGTAGCCAGCATAACGACGAAGCGGCCGAGGTCTGCCGCAACGTTCAAGCGTCGCCTGTCAAATCGATCGACCGCCACTCCGGCCAGGGGGCTTGCGATGAATTCGACAATGCTTGCGACCGCAAGGAACGTCGCCACTCCGGCGGTTCCGTATCCTCGCTCGGCGAGAATCCAGGCGGATGCGATGTAGTAGCCGTTTCGGGCAACAGCCGCCGATAGCGTGCTGGCCAGGAATCCCAGGCAGGGATTGGACCGGTCGGCCCGTCCTTTGCCATGAAGAATTCGAACCAGGTTTGACATGAGCGGCGTATCCGGGCTGACCGCCGATGGATAGCTTCTTCCGCCAAGGCTGCTTTACCGGGATGTCGCGGTTTTCAGATAGTTGCTGAAATCGACAGGCGGCGGCCTAGATTCTGCACTTACGACGAAATTCCGTGGGGCACGCGCCGAAGGCACGCTTAAAGGCGGTCGTGAAATGGCTCGAGTTTGCGAAACCACATTCCATCGCGATTTCCGTCGCCGACAAATTGGTCGATCGCAGCATGTCCGCCGATTGCTCAAGTCGGCGCTGCGGTCGCGGTCGAGTAGCTCAGCCATTCGGCTTTCGCCCTCACAGATCCGGGCGGGCGGATTTCCCGCACCCGGCTCTTCCCGAGAGTAACCCGCGTCATATCCTTGCCTGCGCCCAAGTGCGAGTGATGCGGGGATTGGGCAGGGGGAAGCGTGCCGTCAGGGTCTCGAACTCCAACCAGCCCATGCGCCGGCTTTTCTGGCTGCGCTGTCTCAGACAGCGCAGCCATATTCGACGCACTTCCCGGTAGAACCCGTTGAGCGCAGGGTAGTTGTGCGGCCTGCCGTAGTAGCCGTAGTGTCCACGCAGGACCGCGGCGAACCACTCGTGCTGCGTGGCCAGTGGCGCGTGCATGAACCGCCAAGCCTCCTTCCGCAACGCCGTCAGCTTGCGCGTCAGGCGTTTCCCTTCCGTTTTGTGCTTCACGATGAACCGGCCGTCCCGGGTCCGCCCACAATAGTGGATGAAGCCCAGAAAGGCGAAGGTCTCGGGCCGCCGCTCGCCACGCCGCTGCCGGGAGAGGGCCGCGAACCGGCCAAACTCGATCAGCCGCGTCTTGCCGTCATGGAGCGTCAGACCAAAGCTGGCCAGCCGCGTCCTGAGGGCCAGCAGCATCTCCTCTGCATCTGCCTTCTTCTCAAAGCCCATGACGAAGTCGTCAGCGTAGCGCACGATCACAACGCAACCGCGCGCATGGCGACGACGCCATAGCTGAGCCCAGAGATCGAGGACGTAGTGGAGGAAGATGTTGGCGAGGAGCGGGCTGATGCCCGCCCCCTGCGGGGTACCCCTGTCCGTCTCTTGCTTTTCGCCGCTCTCAAAGACGCCGGCCCGCAGCCACAGCCCGATGAGCCGTAGGATACGAGGATCAGCGATCCTATGCGCCACCATCCGCAGCAGCCACTCGTGGTCGACCGAGTCGAAGAAGCTGCGAATGTCGGCATCGAGCACCCAGTTCACGCGCTGGCTCATGATCGCCGTGTGCAATGCATCAAGCGCCATGTGCGGGTTCCGCCCCGGCCGAAAGCCATAGGAGAACCCGCAGAAGTCGGCCTCATAGACAGCGCTCAGCACCTCGGCGACCGCGCCTTGGACGATCTTGTCTTCCAGCGCCGGCACCCCGAGTGGCCGCTTACCGCCATCGGCTTTGGGAATATAGACCCGTCGCACCGGCTGCGGCCGGTAACGTCCGGCGTGGACCCGTTCGCAGAGATCGCGGAGGTTATCCTCCAGCCTCTCTTCGTACCTCGCCACTGTCATCCCATCGACCCCAGCACTCGCCTGCCGCTTCTGTCGCCGAAACGCCCGATATAGGGCGGCCTCATCGACGTGATGCAGCAGGGAGGTGAACCGGGTTTGGGCAGCCTGTCTGGCCGCCGCGTTCACCCGCTCAAGGTGCGGCGGCAAGGCAACCCGGCTCTGCGTCCGGACCCTGGCCTCCTCGCGCAGGTTCCCCTCGGGCTGGCCCCTTCCCTCCACGCGTCTCGTTTCCTTTGACGGTTTCATCAGTACTATGAACCAGTCCGACTCCCGACCTCAGCTCGGACGGCAGCTCCGGCAGTGCCTTGCTGCTGCCCCCCACTGGAGACCAATCCAGCGGACCCGGTCGGGCCTCTCATGTTCCGATGATTACCTTCCATGCGTGATCCGGCCTTCGACCCCGACGGAGCGACATCGTCTCGCATAACGACGATGCTCATGCTGCCTTCGTGTTTAGGGAACACACTCGGCCTCCGCGAACTTCCACCTTTCGAGGCTCAATCCCGCACCCCGCATGGCTCCTGTCTACACTTCAGACCCCGCGTTACCACGACGCCCGCAAGACTCGGTCCCGGCTTGCCCGCTACGGTTTTGGCCGGATGGGACTTGCACCCACAAGCAATCATCAGCTTGGCATGACGTACTCCCCACAGGTGGTGTAGCTGGGCGGTGGCGAAGCCGCTCGCGAGCGCGCCCTCAACAGCGCTGTAGCGAGCGAGCGGCGATAGCAGCGGTCATCGATGTTCCCCGGTAGGGTCGGGTTGCTGACACCAACCTGATTCGAAGGAACCACCGATGACCGACGACATGATGAACCTGCGCACGCTCGTGGAGAAGACCCCCGACGCCGATATCTTGCGCGAGATGATCGGCTTTGCCGCCGAGCGGCTGATGGAGCTGGAGGTGGGTGCCGCCACCGGCGCCGGCTATGGCGAGAAGAGCGCGCTGCGGATCGCCCAGCGCAATGGCTACCGCGACAGGGACTGGGAGACGCGGGCCGGAACGGTGGAGCTGCGCATCCCCAAGCTGAGGAAGGGCTCCTACTTCCCCTCGTTCCTGGAGCCGCGCCGCATGGCTGAGAAGGCGCTGACGGCCGTCATCCAGGAAGCTTACGTCCAAGGTATCTCGACCCGCTCGGTCGATGATCTGGTCAAGGCGATGGGCATGAGCGGCATTTCCAAGAGCCAGGTGTCGCGGCTGTGCGAGGAAATCGACGGCAAGGTCAAGGCCTTCCTCGAGCGGCCGATCGAGGGCGACTGGCCATACCTATGGATTGATGCCACCTACCTGAAGGTGCGCCGCGGCGGCCGCATCGTCTCGGTCGCCGTCATCATCGCCGTCGGCGTCAACACCGACGGCCGCCGCGAGGTGCTGGGCATGGAGGTTGGCACCTCCGAGGCCGAACCGATCTGGACGGAGTTCCTGCGCAAGCTCACCCGGCGCGGCCTGCGCGGGGTCAAGCTCGTCGTCTCCGACGCCCATGAGGGCATCAAGGCAGCGGTCACGAAGGTGCTCTCAGCCACCTGGCAGCGCTGCCGGGTCCACTTCATGAGGAACGTGCTGGCGCATGCCGGCAAGAGCGGCCGCCGCGTCGTCTCGGCCTTCATCGCCACCGCCTTCGCGCAGGAGACGGCCGAAGCCGCAAGCGTGCAATGGCGCGCCGTGGCCGACCAGATCCGGCCCAAGGTGCCGAAGCTCGCCACCATCATGGACGAGGCCGAGCACGACGTGCTCGCCTACATGACTTTCCCGAAAGAGCACCGCGTCAAGCTTCACAGCATCAACCCGATCGAGCGTCTCAACGGCGAGATCAAGCGCAGGACCGAGGTCGTCGGCATATTCCCCAATGATGACGCCATCGTCCGTCTCGTTGGCGCGTTGCTGCTCGAGCAGAACGACGAATGGGCCGTGCAGCGCGCCAGATACATGACGCTGGAAACCATCAGCCAGATGAGCGATGATCCGCTCATCAGCCTGCCCGCAGTGGCGCGCTGATCATTCCGGCCCATGCCGGAGAGCACGGCGACCAATGCCGTCAGCTACACCACGCCAGTGGGCACGATCGGCGCTGCGCAATGAATGCGTGCGGCGTCATGCCTGTCGACTGCTTGAAGGCCCTCCAGAAATGGAACCGGCTGACACCAACCTCCTTTGCCAAAGCGGCCAAGGTGGGTCTGCCGTCCGGCGAGGCCTCGATCATTCCTATTACCCGCTTGAGGTCGAACGACGACAGACCGCCTTTTGCCTGTTCACGATAGACGCCGCTCAACCTGACCATCTGCGCGAGCAATTGCGTCGCTAGGCTCTCCACCATCGTTGCGCTGATAGGATCGGGCTGCTTGAGTTCGATGGCGATCCTCTGCAGCGCCATCTCCGCGACGCTGTCTCGAAATCCGATCGACGGCGGCAGGTCAGTTGGACGACGACCCACCACCATTCCCCCAAATACCTCGTCAGCGAAGCCCTGTTCGATCGAAACGAGCAGGTAGGCGGCGTTCGCGTCGCCCTCATCCCAGCCAGTCCAATCCTTGCCTCCAGGCATATAGATTATCGAGCCGGCACGCCGCGGCTGGAAGGATATCCGGCGCCCATCGACGAAGTCTTCCCCGTTGCGCGCGACACCCTTTAGGTTCAACAAGAACACAGGCCCTGGAAAGGCAATCCTTGTTTCCTGACGCTCCAGCCCAGTCCTTTTGATCAAGTCCGCCCGCACTTGCCCCCAGCCCTCACACTGGTGAGCGAGCGTCTGGTGCTGTGATGGACGAATCTTGTTGGGGTCGAGGCAAGAGTATCCGCGAATCGAAGCAGCCTCCCATAGCGACCAGCTGGTTCCACTGTGTTTGCCTAACCACCGGTTGCCGAACAAATAAAAAATAACTGGGAGTTGGTGGAAGATGTGACTTTAGTAAAAATATAGCAATTGAATGAAAGCCGCACGCGCCACGCAGCCCTACCAGTGTCGTCAGCCAGTACTTGAGCCAATCGAAATATTAGACAACTCTTATTTTAGTGGCAGATCCCCATCGAGTTCTTGGCGTCTCACCAATGGAAGGGTGTGGGAGGCATACTGCGATGCGAGGTCTAAAGGATTTTCTGGCCGAATGCGATCATGGCCCGCGGATCAACGGACTTGCCGGCTTCTTCGCGGCGACCGCCGCAGGAAAGAGCGGGATGCCGATCCGCAAGCCCGTGGCCGATGCCCGACTTCTGCCGAGCGATGAACTCCTGCGCGATCTGGTCGCGCTGCACGCGACCCGCCAAGGTTTTTTTGACCAGCACTATCACGGCAGCATCCCCTACCGATTGGAAGAGGAATGCCGGATGGCCCATGCGGTGCTGAAATACGCACGGCATCGTAGCGCTCCGCTTTCGCTGTACAGCCTTGGAACGGCGGAAGGCACGATGGCGAGAACGTTGTCCGAACTGTCCGAGGGACAGATACGCACACTGTCGTGCAGTCCGAACGCGGAGAATTACACAAGTTTCATGGCCTATGGCGAACCGCCGCACGCCGATTTCTTCATTGGCCCCTTCCATAAATTGACCAAGGACGTCCTGACTTCAGGTCCGCGACTGGCAGATTTCGCCCACGGGTTCGATATTATTCTCGAAGATACGACCTTTCAGATGTACTCGCCAAACCGAGCAAGCCAGATCGAGTTCGTGACCCAGCACCTCAAGCAGGACGGAATCTTCGTCTTCGTCGAGAAGTTCCGGGCAGCCGAGGAGCCCGATTACAGGCGTCGCGAATACCAGAAGGATTTCGGCTTCAAGGCGCGCTATTTTCCCCCGGACGAAATCGAGAAGAAGCAGAACCTCGTTTTGAATACGATGTTCGGCAATGAGGTTACTTTGGCAGAGATGGCTGACGCCATACGCGCGCATTTCAGCTACTGCGCCTTGACCTGGAACAGCGGAAATTTCTGCAGCCTCGCGGCGAGCAATAGCGAGGAAAACCTGAACCGTTACCTTTCCCAGATGGCCACTCCGGCCATTCCGCACGAGTACGTCTACGAAACCAGCTTGTATCCGACCCTGCCGGTTAGCGTCGTCGCGCAGGAATGATGATGAGAGGCGGTCCCAGCGTTCCCACGTGACGGGACATCTCGATCTTTTGTAGAGGTTTCAGTGCATCGGTCATGTTTGATATTGAACGTCATCAATGCGGAAACTCTGCTTGGCAGATGCGCCGTGGCCCAAGCCTTTTCGACGCTGACGAACATGACCGCCAAGAGCGGCGTTCGCGTCGGCCCGGCTGCATTGCGTCCTCATGCAGAACGATATCCGCGAGGCTCCTGAGCCTTGAGACAGGTCAACAATACGTTGCGCCGTCTGGACCATGTCTTCGCGGCCGTCGACCACGGTAGCCTCAGGCAGGCCGCAAGAGTTCTCAGAGTGAGGGAATCCTGTGTCAGCCGCAACATCGTTGCTCTCGAGCAATTGCTGGACATGCAGTTGTTTGATCGCGACGTTCATGGTGTTCGGCTGACCGAAGCAGGCCGGGCCTGGACTGACCTCGTCCGGGCCCATTATGAAGGCTTGCGAGATGCCCTGGCCGGAGTTGGTCGTGGCGACCAGGATGCCAAAACAGTCAAGATAGGGTTGTGCGGCCAGATAGGCCGGGCGTTCGTGGCGCGCCTTGTCGATCGATTTTGCAGCTTACATCCGGACGTGAGCATCGCCATCGAGGACGTTCCCCAAGAACAGTGTCTGGCGGCAATACGTCGCCGGCGCCTCGATATCGTCTTCACGCACGGGCTCGAGAACGGCGCCTTATGCCGAAGCGAGCTATTTGGGCACGAGCGCTTGTTCGTTCTCCTGCCCGGTGGCCATCCGCTCGCTGAAAGGCCGGCAGTCAGATGGAGCGATCTTGCAGATACATGTCTCCTGCTTTCGGTCGGATCGGCGCAGGATCCGGTTTTGCTGGAAAAGATTGCCGCGGATGGTGGCCCCGCTATTCAAATATGTCGCGCGAGCGAAGGTACGGTCATCCTCAAGATACAACTCGGTCAAGGCGTGACTCTGGCAGGCGAAGGTTTTGCCAGGACAGTCGCCATCGACGCTACGGTGTGGAAACCCATCGACGGTCAGAACAGCATCACTTCGATCAAGGCAGTGTGGCTGGAATCAAACCCCAAGCGTACGCTTTTGCGGCTGGTTGGGACTGCAAGAAACATGGTGACACGCGACTTGAGCCTACCCCCGTCAAGCGCGAAACCTGAAATCACGCCATGAACGGGAGGCGCGACAGAGGCGGTTCGACTTCAGTCGTCCGGCTATTAACCGCCCTCCGAGCGCTTAGACCTGGCAAAGCCCCGATCCGTCGCAATGAACCGCTCCAACATCGCAACGATCAGGCGCGGCGGATCGGCTGGCCGTTGCCCCGCGTCGCGGCCGAGGATTTCGGCATAGGCGGCCAGGTCACGGTGCAGTGCCGCGGGGAGCTCCACCATGACCTTGACAGGTTTGTCGTCAGCAATTGGCCCCAGTTTCAGCTTGGCCATTTTTTTCAGCCTCCGTAAGGTTCAAGCACGATGTCGTGCGTGACGATAACGCGTACCGGGAATCCCGGTCGGATGGTGAGCGTCGGCGCTATGTTGAGCTGCCGCTGGACGATCTGCTGGCCGGCCTGGCTGATGCTGTCGGAAGCACCCTGGCGCAGAGCGCGCATGATGTCGCTCTCCTGGCCTGATGAGCCAGCCTGCGCGCCGATGCTCAGCACCGTGGAAAGTGCTGCAGCCTTGAACAACTCGCCCCAGTGATAATCGACGCCATCCTCAAGGCCAGCATAGCCTTCGGCGTCCGCGCCGGGCTCACGTTCAAGAACGATGGAGCGTCCGTCAGGAAAAATCAGCCTGGTCCAGACCAGCAACACGCGACGCTGGCCGAAGCCGACGCCATTGTCATACTGGCCGATGAGGCGCGTGCCCTGCGGAATGAGAAGGATATGGCCGGTGGGGCTGTCATAGACATTCTCCGTTACCTGCGCGGTAATCTGGCCCGGCAGGTCGGAGCGGATGCCAGTGATGAGGGCGGCTGCAATGACGGCGCCCGCCTGCAGAACGCTTTTCGACGCCGGCGCCACGACGCGATCGGCCGAGACGGTGCGTTTGTCCGGTGGCTGATCGAGGAATGCGCGCTGGCGGTCCTGCGCCGAGGGCGTCGCTGGCTGCAGCGCGAGGCCAAGGCTGGAAAGGTCGGGCTGTGGCGGAGTGCCTGTTGTAGACTGAGCGGCAGTCGCCTCAGCCGCAGGCCGCGTTTGCGTGGACGCGAACAGACGCGCGGTTCTCGCCGCTTCCAGTTCCTGCTCCCGGCGCTGCTCCTCCGGGTCCGGTCCAACGGGACCTGTCGATGGCGCGGGGCCGCCATTTTGCGCGTTGAGGATCGGGCGGCCAAGATCACCGGGAAGCGGTGGGCCAAGCTTCGGAACTCCCGCATAATCCTTCGGCAGGCCGGCAAGCCCATCGGGCGTCGAACGATTATCCGTTGAATACAGCTCCTGCCCCTGGCCTTGCTGACGGTTCTGCAGCGCGTAGATCAGCGCCCCACCGACAGTCAGGCTTGCGGCGAGCCCCAATCCGGCCAGCGCCTTGCGGGACAGACGCGTCACGCGGGGCGGCTCGGCGCGCAGCCGCATGGCCGCGGCCGGCTCGCCTGTCAGCGGCCGGGCGTCATCCTCGACCGGCGCCTCCGGCCGGGCGTCATTCGCCGGCCCCCGGCCTTCTTCCTTCCTGGGATCCAATCCGTTGCTCATGATGGCGACCCTCCGCTGTCTGTTCGCAGGTTCGTCGCTTTCGGAGTCTCAACAGGGCCACGCACCCATGAAAATCGACTGCTCCTCACCCCATCGGTGCGGGAGACGCGGACGCGCTGCTGGTTCTTGCCGGCGCCGAAGCGCAACTCGGCGGCGGCAAACAGCCGATCGACGATCATGTAGTTGCCGCGCACGCGATAGTTCACCAGCTCCGACGTGTCGCCTTCCGGCCCAACCACGAAAAGTGGCGGCATCTCACCCTGGCCGATGCCCCGCGGAAACTCGATGAACACCTGCTTGCCATCGTCGAAGGCACGCAGAGGCCGCCACGGTGCACGATCGCCTGTCACCTCGTAGCGGAAATTGACGCGCGAAAGATCGATGCCCGCCGAGACCGGCTGTGCAGCTTCGGCCTGCTGGTTCTGCCTGCGCAAGGCGATGAGTTGATCCTGCGGGTATTGCCAGGAGACCGATGCCATATAGGTCGACGGCGTCGAGCGCAGTTCCATGTGATAGGTGCGCCGATCGGTATTGATGACGAGATTGGTGAGAAGGCCGGCGCGGGTCGGCTTGACGAGAATGTGGACTTGCTTGGTCCCGCCCATACCGCTCTCGGTATCGCCGATGATCCAGCGCACGGTGTCGCCGGCGGCGACGGGACCGGAGCCGACGAGCTGCTCGCCGGGCTGGAGCGCGATGTCGGTGATCTGCCCCGGCGAGGCATAGACCTGATAGAGCGCGCCATCAACGAAGGGATAGACCTGCATCGAGTTGATGAACCCGTTGCGCACAGGCTGAACGCGGGCGGCCGCATTGGCCAGGTTCACGCGCGCGGCTGGATCGATCGGTTCCGGCGCGGGCTTCGCGTCCTTGCCGACCGGCTTCAACTGGCCGGGAAGCGGCAGCGGCTTAGACAGCTCCACCACCTTGACCGGCGGGGGCGGATCGACGGCCTGCACGGCCGGGACCGGATCGTCATAGGAAATCTCCGGCGGCTTCTGCCTGGTGGCACAGCCTGCAAGCGCCGAAGTGCAAAGCAGAAGTGCTGGAAAGGCTATCTTGCGGAAAGCTGGCAATGCGTGGATGAGGAAAGTTGGACACCCCCAGTGGGCGGCCTTGAAGAGTGTGGGCGTCATTGTCCAAGCTCCTTCGACCAGTTGATGGCGTTGATGTAGATGCCGAGCGGGTTCTTCCTCAGCGCGTCGGCGTCGCGCGGGGGCTGCACGACAATTGTGAGGATCGCGGACCAGCGCTCGGTGGAAGCGAGGGAACCGTCCTGATAGCGGCGTTCGACCCAGGCGATGCGGAAGCTCACCGGCGATGCGCGGATGACCGACGACACGTCGACGGCGACCTGCTGTTTGCCGACCTTGGCGAACGGGTCATTGGCGCGCGCATAGTCGTTGAGAGCCAGCGCCCCGCCCTGCGTCGCGAAGTCATAGGCGCGCAGCCAGTTCTGCCGCACGATGACCGGATCGGCGGGGATCGACCTCACCTGTTCGATGAAGTGCGCCAGGTAGAAGGCGATCTGCGGATCGTTCGGCTGATAGTCGGCAACGGCCGGTCCCACGGCCTGCGCCTGGCCGAGACGATCGACCTGCACCACCCAGGGCACGATCGAGCCATTGGCGGATTGCCAGACGAGTGCTGTGGAGAACCCCGCGGCGAGCGCCAGGCAACCGAAGGCCATGGTGCGCCAATTGCGCGCCTGCACGCGAGCCGAACCAATGCGCTCGTCCCAGACCTGGGCGGCGCGCTGGTAGGGCGTCTCGGGTTGTGGGGATTTGCCGTAATGCGTGGACGGTCGTTTGAACATGCTCAGTCGCTTTCAGAGAGGTTGATCGAGGAGCCGCCGCCATGGCTGTCGCCACTGCGAACGGCGTGAGCGGCGGCCTGGACGCCATGGGTCATCTGTTGCGAGCGCTTCATGCGCTTCGCCCAGGCGGGCTGACGTTCGGTGGCGGAGGACGGGGCGGGAGCGGAGCCGGCTTCGGCGGCGTTCGCGCCGATTGTGCTGGCGGCGGATGATCCGCCCGTCGCCTCGAAGGCAGCGCGAGCGCCTGACTGGTAGCTGTCTTTCATGCTGCCTGCCGCACTATTGGCCGCACGCTTCAGCGGTGAGATGGCGCCCTGGGCGCCAGCTTTCATGACACCGCCGAGCCCGGATGTGACGCCGGAAAAGCCAGACTCTCCGGCCGCGCCGAGATTGTAGGCTGTGGATGCCCTGCCCGCGATGGCGGCACCGCCACGGGCCGCCGTTGCTGGACCGCCGCTGACAGCTGCGCCGCCGGATACGACTGCGCCGGCGGCCGCGGCGCCCACTGCTGCCATGCCGCCGGCGGCGAGCCCGGTGCCGACCGCAGCACCGGCGCCGAGCTGCGGGCCGCCGGAGACGAGACCGTTGGCAATGCCCGGTCCAAAGATGCCAAGGCCGAGCAGCGACAGCGCGGCCAGCACGATCGCCATGGCATCGTCGATCGACGGCGTGTTGCCGTTGAAGCCTGCGGTGAACTCGGAAAAGAGGGTCGAGCCGATGCCGATGATGACGGCGAGCACCAGCACCTTGATGCCGGACGAGATGACGTTGCCAAGCACGCGCTCGGCCATGAAGGCGGATTTGCCGAACAGACCGAAGGGAATCAGCACGAAACCGGCAAGCGTCGTCAGCTTGAACTCGATCAGGGTGACGAAAAGCTGGATTGCCAAGATGAAGAAGGCGAGCAGTACCAGCGCCCAGGCGAAGAACATGCAGGCGATCTGGATGAAGTTCTCGAAGAAGGACCAATAGCCCATCAGGTTCGAGATCGAGTCCAGCAACGGCCGGCCGGCGTCGAGCCCTGTTTGCGCCACCTTGCCCGGGCGCATGAGATCGTTGACGGTAAAACCCGTACCCGAGGCCTTCAGGCCAAGCCCAGCGAAGCTTTCGAAGACGATGCCCGCGAGATTGTTCCAGTTGGAGATGAGATAGGCAAAAACGCCGACGAACAGCGTCTTTTTGACGAGGCGCGCGATGATGTCATCGTCCGCTCCCCAGGACCAGAAGAGCGCCGCCAACGTCACATCGATGACGATCAGGGTTGTGGCGATGAAGCCGACCTCGCCGCCGAGCAGGCCAAAGCCGCCGTCGATGTAGCGCGTGAAGACTTCGAGGAAATGGTCGATGACGCCCATGCCACCCATGTCAGCGAGCCTCCGGCCAGGACGGCTCGACCTGCATCGCGGGAGCGGTCACATCCGGCTGCTCCCGTTCTTTCCGGTCGGCTGACGCCGGCACATTCGGAAACAGCGTGGTCGGCGCTACCGGAGCAGGCGCGGTTGCCGTGTCACGTTGACCGAGAAACCGGCGCCGGCTTTCTGCCCACGCCTTCAGACAGCCGGGATCGCCGGCCTCGCCGATCCCGGAACAGCGGCGCAATTCGGCCGCGAGCGGATCTTGCGCCGCGATGGAACGGTCCCGCGCCGCACGGACGTCAGGCTCGTCGTCCTTGCTGCTCATCTCGATCGCGGTCACTGTCAGAGCGACCGCGACAAAGACGACCGCGCCGATGCGAGCGAGGATCTTGCCATCCATCGGGCCGGCCTCAGTTCTTGCCATAGAACATCTGCGCACTGCCGGGCTGGTAGCCGGAGCCCTGCGTCAGGAAGCGGCGGCGCTGCTCGCGGCCCTGGTCGGCGGCGGTGGCCTGCTCGGCCGATTGCAACGCCTGCGCCCGACCATTCGCCGCGACGACAGCGGTGAGATCGGCGAGCTGCTGCGCCTGAAGCGCGAGGAGCTGGTTGCCGGCCTGTGTTGCCTGAAGCGCTCCGGTTGCACCCTGGCTCTGGCTGACCAGCGCCGACATCTCGTTGCGATTGGTGTCGATGTTGCCGACGACGCCAGCCTGCACACGCATGGCGTCCTGAAGGCCACCAACCGTGTTGCCCCAGCGCGAGCGCGCCTCAGTGACGAGTTGCTGATCCGAAGCCGACAGCGAGACGTTGCCGTATTTCTGCTGGAAGGCCTGATCAATCTGCTGGACGTCATAGGCAACGTTCTGCGCTTGACCCAGCAATTGCTGCGTACGCTGCACCGACTGCTCGAGCTGCTGCAGCGAGGAGAACGGCAGGCTTGCGAGATTGCGCGCCTGGTTGATGAGCATCTGCGCTTGGTTCTGAAGCGAGGTGATCTGGTTGGTGATCTGCTCGAGCGAGCGCGCCGCCGTCAGGACGTTTTGCGAATAGTTCGAGGGATCGAACACGATGAAGGCATGTGCCGGCGTCGCCAGCATCGGTGAGAGCGCAGCGGGAGCGACTAGCAGGGCGGCAGCGAGCCGCATGCCAATGGAATGGCGCAGTTTCACGGGGACTTCTCCTTGTTGGTGAGGGCGGGGTTGGTGAGGGCGGGGCTGGTTAGGTCGGGAACGAGTTCAGCGGCCCAGCCGACGCCACGGTGGTTGAGCCAGGCTGCGAGGAACCCGTCGCGGCCGTGCTCGGCGACGATGCGGGCAATCGCGGCCTGGTCGGTCTTTGCGGATACAGCGCAAAGCGCGAGTGCCACATCCGACAGGCCGAGCTCGAACAGCCGGTTGCCGCGCCGGGACTGGCAGTAGTAGTCACGCTTCGGCATCGCCCGGGCGATGATCTCGATCTGCCGGTCGTTGAGGCCGAAGCGGCGGTAGATCGCCGTGACCTGCGGCTCGATGGCGCGCTCATTGGGCAGGAGAAGCCGGGTCTGGCAGCTCTCGATGATCGCCGGCGCGATCGCCGAGCCATCGATGTCGCTGAGCGACTGCGTGGCGAAGATGACGCTGGCGTTCTTCTTGCGCAGCGTCTTCAGCCATTCGCGGAGCTGGCCGGCAAAGCCCTCATCGTCCAGCGCAAGCCAGCCCTCGTCGATGATGAGAAGGGTTGGCGAGCCATCGAGACGATCCTCGATGCGATGGAAGAGATAGGACAGGACGGCGGGCGCAGCATCCGTTCCGATCAGCCCTTCGGTTTCGAATGCCTGGACCGACGCCGATCCGAGATGCTCGCGCTCGGCATCGAGCAAGCGCCCGTATGGACCGCCGACGCAATAGGGGCGCAACGCCTGCTTGAGATCATTTGATTGCAGCAGGACGACCAGACCGGTGATGGTGCGCTCCTCGACTGGCGCGGACGCCAGCGAGTTCAACGCCGTCCAGATATGCTCCTTGACCTCAGGCGTGATCGCCACATTCTCGCGCGTCAGGATCGCCACGATCCAGTCGGCGGCCCAGGCACGCTCGGGAACATCATGTATGCGGGCGAACGGTTGAAGGCTGACGCTGTCGATCGCCCCATCGCTGAGGTCACCGCCGAGATCATGCCAGTCGCCGCCCATGGCGAGTGCAGCGGCGCGGATCGAGCCGCCGAAATCGAAGGCAAAAACCTGCGAGCCTGCGTAGCGGCGGAACTGCAGCGCCATCAGTGCCAAAAGCACGGACTTGCCCGCGCCGGTCGGGCCGACGATCAGCGTATGGCCGACATCGCCGACGTGAAGCGAAAGCCGGAACGGGGTCGAGCCTTCGGTCTTGCCGAAGAGCAGAGGGGGCGCTGCAAAATGCTCGTCCCGCACCTCGCCCGCCCACACCGCGGAAAGCGGGATGATGTGGGCGAGATTAAGCGTGGAGATGGGAGGTTGGCGGACGTTGGCGTAGACATGACCAGGCAGGCTGCCGAGCCAGGCGTCGACGGCGTTGATGGTTTCGATGATCGCCGTGAAATCGCGGCCCTGGATGACCTTTTCGACCAGGCGCAGTTTTTCGTCGGCAATGCCGGGATCATCATCCCAAACAGTCACTGTCGCGGTGACATAGGCCATGCCGGCATAGTCGGCGCCGAGTTCCTGCAGCGCCATGTCGGCGTCGGCGGCCTTGTTTGCGGCGTCGGTGTCCACGAGGGCGGACGCCTCGTTGGTCATGACTTCCTTCAGGATCGCGGCGACCGATTTGCGCTTGGCGAACCATTGACGCCGGATCCTTGTCAGCAGCCTGGTCGCATCCGTCTTGTCGAGCAAGATCGCGCGTGTCGACCAGCGATACGGAAACGCCAGCCGGTTTAATTCGTCGAGCAGACCCGGCGTGGTCGCGGTCGGGAACCCCGTGACCGTGAGAATGCGCAGATGCGACGCGCCAAGCCGCGGCTCGAGCCCGCCGGTCAGCGGCTGGTCGGCCAGCATGGCATCGAGATACATCGGGGTTTCGGGAACGCGGACACGGTGGCGACTGGTCGAGACGCAGCCATGAAGATAGGTCAGCGTCTCGGCGTCATCGAGCCAGCAGCACTCCGGCATGAGGGCTTCGACGAGGCGAAGGACGCGGTCGCTGCGATCGGCGAACCCGGTCAGCACCGCATTGGGGTCGAGGCCCCTCTTCTCGCGGCCTTCGTAGAGCCAGCTTTCCGCTCGCGCGGAATCTTCGGCGGGCGCAAGATAGGTCAGCGTCAGGAAGTAGCTTGACTCGAAATGAGCGCCGGCCTCCTCGAAGCCTGCCTTACGCTCCGCATCGACAAGCGTCGATGCCGCATCCGGAAAGCGGCTGTCGGGATAGCGGGTCGATGCATGGCGTTGCGCCTCCACGAAGATCGCCCAGCCGGAGCCGAGACGGCGAAAGGCATTGTTGAGGCGGCCGGCGACGGCAACCAATTCGGCCGGAACGGCGCTGTCGAGATCAGGACCGCGAAAGCGCGCGGTGCGCTGGAAGCTGCCGTCTTTGTTAAGGACGACGCCGGCGCCGACCAATGCCACCCAGGGCAGGAAGTCGGCGAGCCGGCTGCTGCGATTGCGATATTCGGCAAGATTCATCATCCGATGGCCCCCTCAGACCGTGAGATGCGCCGGGATGCGCAGATGCCGGCGAACGACGTCGACGAAAAGCGGATCGCGCTTGGCGGCCCAGACGGCGGCAACGTGGCCGATCGCCCAGATGGCGATGCCGACGAGCCACAGACGCAATCCCAGCCCTACGGCGCCCGCGAGCGTCCCGTTCATGATCGCAATGGCGCGCGGAGCGCCACCGAGCAGGATCGGCTCGGTCAGTGCCCGGTGCACGGGGACCGCATAGCCCGGCACTGCGTAGTGCGGCATTGACCCGCCCTGTTCGACCGAACCCGCCATCAGATCAGCGCTCCGCCGCCGAACGAGAAGAACGACAGGAAGAAGCTCGACGCCGCGAAAGCGATGGACAGGCCGAACACGATCTGGATGAGCCGGCGGAAGCCACCCGACGTGTCGCCGAAGGCGAGCGTCAGGCCGGTGACGATGATGATGATCACCGCCATGATCTTGGCGACTGGGCCTTCGATCGACTGGAGTATCTGTTGCAGCGGCTGTTCCCACGGCATCGACGAGCCGGAGGCAAAAGCGGGCGCGGCCATCGCCAGGATGAGCGTGGGAACGGAAAGGGTCATGGCGAGACGATGGCGCGCGAGGCGCAGGCGTTGGATCACGGATTTTCTCCTTCAGGGCTTTGGATGGGCAAGGTCGGGCTGTCGTCGCCCTCGAGGGCGGCTGGCGCGACCCGGTAATCGCCGTCCGGGCGAAGGCCATCGACACGGGCGAGTTCGGACAGCCGGCGCGCGGAGCCGCGCCCGGAAAGGACGGCAACCAGGTCGATCGTTTCGGCGATCAGCGCGCGGGGAACCGTGACGACAGCTTCCTGGATGAGCTGTTCCATCCGTCGCAGCGCGCCAATCGCGCTGCCGGCATGGATCGTGCCGAGGCCGCCGGGGTGGCCGGTGCCCCAGGCCTTGAGCAACTCGAGCGCCTCGGCCCCACGCACTTCGCCGACCGGAATGCGGTCGGGGCGCAGGCGCAGCGATGAGCGAACAAGATCAGATAGAGATGCGACGCCGTCTTTCGTTCGCATCGCCACGAGATTGGGTGCTGCGCATTGCAGCTCGCGCGTATCCTCGATGATGACGACGCGATCGGCGGTCTTGGCAACTTCGGCCAGCAGCGCGTTGATCAGCGTGGTCTTGCCCGTGGATGTGCCGCCAGCGACCAAGATGTTCGCGCGGTTGGCAACGCCCAACAGAAGTGCGTCCGCCTGGCACGCCGACATGATCCCGGCCGCGACATAGTCTTCGAGGGTGAAGATGGCGACGGCAGGCTTGCGGATCGCGAAGGCGGGCGCTGCGACCACTGGAGGAAGAAGCCCCTCGAACCGCTCCCCGGTCTCGGGCAGCTCGGCCGAGACGCGTGGCGCGCCGGCATGGACTTCGGCACCGACATGATGAGCAACAAGGCGAACGATGCGCTCGCCGTCAGCTGCCGACAGGCGCTCGCCTGTATCGGAGAGTCCGTGCGACAACCGGTCGATCCACAAACGGCCATCGGGATTGAGCATGACTTCGACGATGCCCTGATCGTCGAGATAGCTTGCGATCGCGGGTCCGAGCGCTGTGCGCAGCATGCGTGCGCCGCGCGCGAGGCCTTCTGAACTGTGATGCGAAGTCGCCATTCTGTCCCCGTTTCGACCCGGGGAAAGATGAACGCCCCAGAACGGGGATGATTAAGAGAGCCGCATCTCGAGTGGATTCAACACCTTTGTCGAGGCGTCGTAGCGTAGCGTGCAAATACAAGCGGTCGGCGGTTCGGTCCGGCGGGCCGGATTGCAGATTTCGCGCCAGATCTGTGCCGGTGCAGCCGCGGCGCCGACTCAACGGCGTTGCCGTGTTGGCGACGCCGCCCTCCAAGTCTCTCCTGCCAGCCTCGACAGGTTGGGGAGGCCTGATCTATGATAATAGATCGTTGCAGCGCTTCGATATGTTTTTACATATCGGTATTTGCAAAATCCTCCACGAAATGATATATTTACGCATATCCCATTCGGAAAATGATATGTAGAGGCATATCAATGCTCTATTCGACGGACGAAATTCTCCAAACGCTCCGCAACGCCCGCGAGCAGAGCGGGCTGAGCCAGCGCGACCTCAGCGCTCGCATTGGCGTTCCGCAAAGCCATATTTCGAAGATTGAAAATGGTGGGACCGACCTCAGGCTTTCGAGCCTGGTTGAACTCGCACGAGCGCTCGACTACGAACTGGTCCTGGTTCCGCGCAAGGCCTTGGCCGCGGTCGAAGCCGTCGTCAGCAACGCTTACGCAACGCTCAGCAGCGAAGACCGCCAGCGCTCCGTGGTGTTCAATCGCGCCCAGGCTGCCCTTGCAAGGCTGCATCGCGACCATCCCGACGCTGGCGAATTCAAGCGTCTCGATCAGACGCTGCGCGAGCTTGCGAACTTTCGGTTGGGCAAAACCGATCTCGACACGCTGCGTGCCATCGCCGAAAAGCTGATGAAGCTGCCGGCCGGCGCTGGCGCGGCCGCTGCCATCGAGCGCGCCTCCAAGCAGCTTAGAACACTGCGCAACAGGATCGCCCACGCGCTCCCCGAAATGCCCCGCCCCGCATACCAACTCGACGATGAGAACGAGGATGCCTGACGTTTCCGTCCTCGATGTCCGCCTCTATGGCGAGAAGATCGCAACGCTCACGCTCATTCCGGGCGATCGTACTCTGTTTGCCTTCGACAAGGCCTACATCGACAATCCCGAGCGGCCCACGCTCAGCCTGTCGTTCGTGGACCAGTACGGGCAGCTCCTGACCGAATTCCGACCGTTCAATGTCAGGGTTCCTCCGTTCTTTGCGAACCTCCTGCCGGAAGGGCCGCTGCGGGCCTACCTTGCAGAGCGCGCGGGCGTGAGCGAAAAGCGCGAATTCTTCCTGCTCTGGGTTCTCGGCCGCGACCTTCCCGGTGCGCTCACCATCGTGCCGGCGGACGCAGAAGCCTGGCCAGATCTGAGGGAGGAGGGCGACGCGGGAGCACGCCGCGCGCGCCGGACCAATGCCCTGCGATTTTCACTCGCGGGCGTGCAGTTGAAGTTTTCGGCGGTGAGGAACACCGGAAAGGGCGGCGGGCTTACGATCCCCGCTGACGGCGTCGGCGGTTCGTGGATCGTCAAACTGCCCTCACAGCTCTACGACGGCGTGCCCGAGAATGAATTCTCGATGATGAGTCTTGCGGCCAAGCTCGGCATGGACGTGCCAGAGGTGCAACTCCTCGACGTCGATGCGATCGACGGCCTTCCCGAAGGAATGCGCAGTATGAAGGGCCAGGCACTGGCCATCCGGCGCTTCGACCGCAGCGGCGACGGTCCGGTGCATATCGAGGATTTCGCCCAGGTGTTCGGCGTCTGGCCGGACGACAAATACAAGCGCGCAAGCGCACGCAACATTGCGACCGTGCTTGGCGTTGAGGCCGGAGACGACAGCGCCTCCGAGTTCATCCGCCGGCTCGTCTTCAACACGCTGATCGGCAATGCCGACATGCACCTCAAGAACTGGTCGGTGATCTATCCCGATCGGCGCACGGCGGCGCTCGCCCCAGCCTATGATTTCCTATCGACAATTCCCTACATGCCGGACGAGTTCGCCGCCATCAAATATGCCCGCACCAAGCGCATGCGCGAGCTCTCGTTCGACGAGCTCCGTTACCTCGCGGCCAAGGCGCACCTGCCCGAGAAGCTGGTCGTCGATACGGCGCGCGAAACCGTCACCCGCTTCCGCGACGAATGGCCCGAGGCGAAGAAGACGCTTCCCATCGCGTGCTCCGTCGCCGACACGATAGACGCTCACCTGCAAAACCTTGCGCTGATCGCCGAGGCCTGAGCACTGGCCGTGTCGCCGGCGATCCGCCGATCTGCGGCGCCCGCAATCCGACCGTTCAATTATTGCCCGGGCACGCCGGTCTTGAGTGTATCGAAACCGGCGTCGATGTCCTCACTGATTTCTTGCCGGAGCTTCGGTCCTTTCGCCAGACGCCGGCCGAGCGCTGTGACGAAGGCATCATAGCGCTCGCCAGCCTTGGCGTGAGCAGCCTGCGCCGCGGGCTCGGGCAGAGCCGGGGTTGTCGCCAGCCAGAAGCGGACAAAAACGGCGAGCGTCTCAACGGCAATTGCCAGATCGCGCTCCTGGCGCGTCATACGGCGATCGAGCTGGTCGAGCCGCTTGGTAATCGCCGCCTCCTGCCTCTCGGCGGCATCGGGAGAGAGGAACGACTCGATGGCCGCCTCGGCGACGAGCGACCGTGAAAGATCACGGCGCGCCGCATGTTCGGCCAGCCTGCTCATCACCCTCGGATCGAGATAGACGGACAGGCGTTGTTTGCGCGGTGCCTTTGCCATCGGAGGCTCACATATCCACACCGTCACCGGGGTCGAGGGACGCCTGCCGCGCAATACCTTGCATGAGGCGCGTCAGTCGACGGTTGCGGGCAACACTGTCTTCCACGTCGTCCTGGTGATCGATCTCGAATTCGTTCTCGGTCGAAGGCTTCACGACCAGCTCGACGCGACTGAGCTCAGGTTGCCGACGACGCTCGGAATCAGTTTGGTCCTCATCCGCGGCCGACGGCGCCGACGTGGCTTCGGCAGTCCGGGGACAGGGCGGCAGAGGCAGTTTCGTCCAGTCGTCGGGTTTCCCCTCCGCCGCCGTCGTCAGCACAGGCGGCGGCAGGATACGCTCCTTGAAGCGTGTATCCTCATGATAGCGCGCCTTTTTGGCGCGGATCGGCGGCGCACCCGAGACCATGACAATCTCGTCGGTCGACGGCAGTTGCATCACTTCCCCAGGCGTGAGCAGCGGGCGAGCTGTCTCCGAGCGGGAGACCATGAGATGACCGAGCCACGGCGACAGCCGGTGGCCAGCATAGTTCCTCATGGCCCTCATTTCGGTCGCTGTTCCCAGGGCGTCGGACACGCGCTTGGCTGTGCGCTCATCATTGGTGGCAAAACTTACCCGGACATGGCAGTTGTCGAGGATTGAGTTGTTGGCGCCGTACGCCCTCTCGATCTGATTGAGGGATTGAGCGATCAGGAAGCTTTTCAGCCCGTAGCCGGCCATGAAGGCAAGCGCCGACTCGAAGAAGTCGAGGCGGCCAAGCGCCGGGAACTCGTCAAGCATCAGGAGCAGCCGGTGCCCTTTCGCCCTCCCCTGAAGATCTTCAGTCAGGCGGCGACCGATCTGATTGAGGATCAGTCGGATGAGCGGCTTGGTCCGGTTGATGTCGGACGGCGGCACGACGAGGTAGAGCGTCGTCGGATGCTTGTCGTCGACAAGATCGGTGATGCGCCAGTCGCAGCGGCGCGTGACCTCGGCCACGACAGGATCGCGATAGAGGCCAAGGAAAGACATCGCGGTGGAGAGCACGCCGGAACGCTCGTTGTCGGATTTGTTCAAGAGCTCCCGCGCGGCGCTGGCGATGACCCGGTGCGGACCGGCTTCACCCAGATGCGCCGTTTTCATCATCGCGGACAGCGTCGATTCGATCGGACGCTTTGGATCGGAGAGGAAGCCGGCGACGCCGGCGAGTGTCTTGTCCGGCTCGGCGTAGAGGACATGCAAGATTGCGCCGACCAGCAGGGCATGGCTGGTTTTCTCCCAATGGTTTCGCCTCTCGAGCGAGCCTTCGGGATCGACCAGGATGTCGGCGATATTCTGAACGTCGCGGACTTCCCATTCGCCGCGGCGCACCTCGAGCAGCGGGTTATAGGAGGAGGATTTCGGATTGGTGGGATCGAACAACAGGACACAGCCATGCCTGGCGCGGAAGCCCGCGGTGAGTTGCCAGTTTTCGCCCTTGATATCGTGGACGACCGCTGAGCTCGGCCAGGTCAGCAGCGACGGGACGACAAGGCCGACGCCCTTGCCCGAACGTGTGGGCGCAAAGCACAGCACGTGCTCCGGTCCGTCATGGCGCAGATAGGCGCCGTCAAACCGCCCAAGCACCACTCCATCAGAGCCGAGAAGGCCAGTTGCCCTGACCTCCTGCTTGTCGGCCCAGCGGGCGGAGCCGTAGGTCTCGACCTTCTTGGCCTCGCGAGCCCGCCAGACCGACATGCCGATGGCGACGGTGACGCAGGCGAAACCGCCGGAAGCCGCGATCAAGGCGCCCTCCACGAAGATCGATGGAGCGTAGGCATCGAAGCCATACCACCACCAGAAGAAGGACGGCGGAAGGTAAAACGGAAAGCCCAGGACACGGAACCATGGCCTTCCGAGTTCCGGCTGGAATGCCAGGCGCCAGGCCACCCACTCCGTCGCGCCCCAGGTCGTGAACAGTACGATCGCGACGACCGCGAGGATCTGGCCCCAGAGTATCTTGGTGGCGGACATGGAAGCGGTCCTTTCTTCAACATGAGGTTAGAGGCCGAGGCCTCGCTTGCGGCCAAAACTCCAGTCGATGCCGTCATCATTGCGAGCGACGCCAGAGACGTGGCGGCCAAGATGTTTTTCCAGGGACGGCGTCCAAGGCACCAGTTTGAACCCGAGGCCGTCATCGATCATGGCGAAGCGGCCCGACGCGAGCGTGAACCGTTGCCTGTAGGAACCGGCTACGGACTCCCCGCCGCAGGCGCGATTGAAGAGCTGGCCGGTTTCGGCCGAGAGCTTTTCACCAAGCGTCTCCAACTCACGGCGACGCAGCGTGTCGACCAGGTTGCGGGTGAAGGTTGTGCGTTGGCCATGCCGCTCGCCGAGGCCCTGTTCGACGAGGTGTTCGGCACGGCGCTGCATCGCCTGTCGCACCTCGGCGCCGAAGCCGCCTTCCGACAGCGCAATCGGCTCGCGGGCGATGTTCTGACGGTCAAGCCAGGTCGCGCCGGTGGCGGTGACCTGGCGGTCAATGTCGAAATCGGAACGGACAGCGATCGCCGCGCGCGGATGTCCCTGCGCGTCATGGAACTTGCGTAGCTCGACGATCGAACCCGGAGCGCTGTCGCCGGCGGCGTCGAGGTCGGACAGCTTGATGTGATGTGTGCGACCGTCGGTGCCATCGACCACGGCGTAGGCGCTGCCCTTCAGCTCATCGTCGAGACCGCGGTCGACCAGCCGACCGACGATCGGCGTATCGAGTCGCTCCGCAGCCAGCACATAATTCGCCGAGCCCCGCTCAATGCCCTGTTCTGTCAGGGCGCGGTGCATCCGCTTGATGATGTCGCCGCGATCACCAAGCTCGCGCAGCGTCGCCTCGGCCTTGTCGTCGATCATCCATTGGCCCGGGCCGACCTGTTCGGCGAGGCCAAGGGTTTCAAGCTTGCGCAACCGCCCGACCTTCAGCACGTGATATTCGTCGGCCGGGGCGTTCGCGGCGGTGGCAAGGCCGATGACGCCTCGCTCGCGGCCGTCGCGAACAATCTGCCGGTCAAGCTGGGTCCAGCGTTCGGCTTCGACCTGGCGCTGCAGATTGCGGCGGATATCAAGATCGCTGCGCGGACCGAGCTCCTGGCTAACGAGATCGGCGGCGCGGGCGCGCATCCCCTCCTTGATGTAATCGCGGGAGATCACGAGATCCTGCCCGTCATCAGTGTGGCCGCGCAGGATGATGTGAAGGTGCGGGTTGTCGGTGTTCCAGTGATCGACGCCGGCCCAATCGAGCTTCGTGCCGAGGTCCTTTTCCATCTGCCCCATCAGATCGCGGGCGAAGGATTTGAGGTCCGCCATGTCGACGGCATCTTCGGGCGAGACGATGAAGCGGAAGTGGTGCCGATCATCGCCACACCGCGCGGCGAAAGCACCGTTGTCCACCGCATCGATCTCCGGCCCGAACAGACTTGCCTTCTCCCCGTCACGGGTGACGCCCTCGCGGCGCAGATAGGAAAGATGGGCGGCAAGCGGAGCGGCGCGCGCGTGGTGGCGCACCAGCCGCGTCTTGATGATCACGGTTCGCGAGCGGCTGGTCAGGAGACGATTGGCGCGCACGCTCGCCGTGCGGCCACGCCCGAAGGTCGAGCGATTGCCCGGACTTATCCGGCCGGTGCGAGAGATACGAGCGCCGGCCTTCTGGGCGGCGGCAAGCGCCTGTGCGATGAAGGGCCTGGCCCGCTGGGCGCCGGACGAGCGGATGCGGCCGGGGCGGATTCGAAGATCGTCCTCGCCAGTCATCTAAAGATCCGCACATCGCGCCAAGACACCGAAATCACAGGCAAATTGGTGTTCGCGCGCGGTGCGCCGCTTGCCAGCACCTCGCGAAAATCCTGCATAACCTATTGAAACAACACAACCGACCGACGCCGCACCTCGCGGCCTTTTATCTCGCCATCTTCCGGTTGTTCTGCCCACCTTCCGCCTCCATCCACGCCACGGTGCGCTGAAGCTTGCGGTTGCGCGAAAACGCCCGTATGCGCTCATGGCTGGATCCCTTCGCCCGCTCGCGCCACGAAGAGGCCTTCGGACAGCGGCACGATGGCGGAGACATCGCGCGCGGTGGGTGCAGAGCTCGCGTCATTTGGTCGTTGCTCCGTCGGCACGAGAGCGACAGCTTGTATGCGATCCAGCTGACCTACGAAGAGCGAGCCGTGCTTCCAGGGAATGGCCTCGACAGGCGTAACGGCGAAAGGGCGCATACCCTCGCTTTCACCGATCAGGGGGGCGAGCGTCGCGACATAGGCGCGGGTCTCAGCCGGTAACGGACGCCCAGTGAGGTAGGCTTCATAGCGTGCAGGCCCCGCGTTGTAGGCGGCCAGAAACCCCGGCGAGCCGAAGCGATCGTGCAGTTCGCGCAGATACGCCGTTCCTGCCAGGATGTTGTCCCGGGGATCGAACGGATCGCGGCCAAGCGACCAGCGGGCGCGCAGATAATCCCATGTGCCGGGCATGATCTGCATCAAGCCGCGGGCGCCTGCGCTGGACACGGCGCGCTCATCGCCCGCACTCTCGTTGCGCATGATGGCGCGTATCCACGCGGTCGGAACGCCGAAGCGCTGCGAGGCTTCGCTGATGTGCGCGCCGAACGGATCGCGCTGCGACGATCGCGCGATGGCCAAGTCCTGCGCCACTGTCGCCGCCGGCATGACGGTCGCGACGGACAGGCCGCAAAGGAGGAGCAGAGCCATGCGCCGGGCAGCGCGAAGCGGCCCGGGCGCACCGCGATGGCTCGTCGAGCGACGGCGAGCGCGCATCGTTCAATCCTTCTCGCCGCGGTCGCGCGGTCGCGCCCAGTGCAGCGACCAGGACGTCTTGTCGTCGCCATTGCGAAAGAGGTTCGCGCGTATCGGCTGCGCGAAGGTCGGGTCGTCGAGCTGGATCGAGACATAGTCTCCGGCCTTTTCGCTAGAGCGTTTCCAGCCGGCACCAATCTCGGGGCCGTCCTCGCTTCCGGCGTGAACGCGGTAGTCAGGCGCATTGTCCGTTTCGCTCGCCTCTGCCGCCACAATGGCGATATCCAGGTTGAGGCTGAGCGTGAGGATGTGCCCGCTATAGCCAGTCTTCTGGCGCGTGAATTCCCCGATCTGTTGCATGTCAGGCTCCTGTTTTGGAGTGGTGCGGTGATGATGGCTGGCGGCACGACGCGCGCCGCCGGTCGCGCGCTCACCGCGTTGACGCGCGCCATACGAAGCGGCCGTTTTTCCCCTCGTCGGTCCACAACGGGACCGCGCGACCGATGATCTGGGCTGTGGAGATGAGGCCGAAGTAACGGCCGTCTAGGCTGTCGCGGACCTGCCAGTTCATCAGGAAGACTTCGCCGGTCGGGATGAGGCGGCAGCCCTGCCAGGCAGGCAGGTCACGGCCGGCCCGATCATGCTCGAGCGCCACGCCCGCCTCGATACCATCGACAGTGATGGTGAGGTTCGAGCGACAGACCCGTTGCCCGGATACGCCAAGGATGCGCTTCAGCAGTGGCACGCCCGTCGGCAGATAGCCGCGAGCAGCGAGGAACGTTGCGAGTGGTTCGGGCGCGTCGACCGCCACAAGATCGGTGACCTCGAACGGTCGGTCGAAGTCGATCGTGTAGAAGCCGATCGGCGCGCTGGCTGACGCATTCCAGATGAGCTTCGTGGGCATCGAAGTGAGGCCGGGATAGCCGACGCCCAAGGTTGCGAGAACGCTAGCGAGGATGATCCCGGCGCGCGTCACGGCTCGGTCCTCTTGCGCAGCAGGAAGGCGCGATGTTGGTCGAGCGTGTAGCTGCGGGGCGCGTGGCCGGCGGTTATCCGGTTGTGGATGTGCCGCCAATGATCGGGCGACACCATCTCAGGCTCGATGTCGAGGCGCTGGATGGCGTCGATCGCCTGCAGCACGCGCTCGACCTTGGGCCAGCTCTCTACCTTCAGCAGGATGTCCCCGCCGGGGCGCACGAAGGGCAGTGTCTGATAGGCTTCGCCACGTCTGACCGCACGCACGATATCTATGCGTGAGATGATCGTTCCGAAGTCGTTCGCGGCCCAGCGAACGAACGCGAAGACCGTGCCGGGGCGATAGGACAGAATGCGCCGGCGACGATCGACGATTTGTTCCTGGGCGTGCGTGCCGAACCGTATCCAGTTCTCGATCCTCTTCTCGACCCAGGTCAGTTCGACATGGACGAGTTCGTCGCGAGCGTGGCACGTGGCGGCGATCATCGGGTGGCTCCCGAGCGCGGATCAAGAGGCGGATTCGGGGCTTCGGAGACGCTGGTTGCCGTGCTGCTGCCGTCAGAAACCGATGGCGCATTCGAGGTCTTGTCGGGGTCTACGCTGAGTGCGTCGCTGGTTCGTCGGATGAGCCTTTGCACATCACGCGCGCGCTCTTCAAAGTTAGAATCTGGGTTAGATTCTAAGTTAAGGGCGCGATTTCGGCTTTTCTTTCTGGAGATTAGGCCCCGTTTGGGTTCCTGATAGCACGAGCCTGCGGTTCCCGATGGCACGACAGTTCCGGTTCTTGATAGCACGAGGCCGTCCACAAGCCTTCCACAGGAGCCTATCCGCTCGAAGGCGAGCAGCGCCCGGCCGCCAATCTCCACTTCCAGCGCGAGGGTATAGCCGGGCAGCGGCTGGCGGCGGATGATGTCGCGCAGCTCGAAGGCAAAGCGCTTGTGGGGCGACAGGCTGCCGGATTTCTGGTGAAGGTGACGGAAGTCGAAACGCCAGCCGTCGCGCTGGCGTCCGCCATGCTTGCGCACCAGCCGATAGAGCCAGCGCTCGAGACCGCCAGTCAGGTCGAAATAGGCGCGATCGATCGTCAGCACGAGCGCGTCATCGAGGACTGCCTGGTAGAACCAGTCGGGGACGATCAACTCGATCCCCGAGGGTTTGCCATGGCGATCGATGCGCTCCTGCCACTCGTTGATCCATGAGAAGCGGTGACGCCGTCCTTCGGCGGGCTGACGGATCGTCGTCGAGACGGTGGTCGACTGCAGCCGGTCAAGCGCCGCCTTCAGGCGTTGATAGTCGCGAAGGCTCTTGCCGCGGCCGACGAAGGTGAGAATCTCATAAGGCGTGGCGGCCATCAGGCGCGAGGTGCGAAGGCCGGTGTCGCGCGCCTCGACGATCTGGCTCGCGGCCCAGATCAGGATGTCCGCGTCCCAGATGGTCGCCATCCCATGATCGGGTACGGCTTCGACCCGGATCGTGACGTTACCCGCGGCAAAATCGATCGGGGTGGTGCGATGTGTCTTGGAAAGGGAGAAGAACGGATAGGCCATGAGATCCTGCGCGTCTCGCGGGGCGAAGTCGCCAGGCAGCGCCCGGAACAGGTCGAGCTGCCCGCGCTCAGAAAGGGATTGGTTTCGCGCCACCATTTGGAAATCCGCGCGCGGTCAGCGTGCGTACCGTCCGCCATGCGCCGGCGGCGTCGGTGTGTGACGCTTGGCCGGCAGGACCGACCCACGCGGATCGGATGTAGAGGTGACGGCGCCGCGTTCGGCCCAAGCCTGTAGATCGTCGACGGCATAGACGACACGGCCGCCGAGCTTTCGGTAGCCAGGACCGGTGCCATAGGTGCGGTGCTTTTCGAGCGTTCGGGCGGAGAGGCTGAGAAAATCCGCGGCTTCCTTGGTGCGCAGGAAGCGCGGCGGCAAGACGGCGATATCGGGTCGCATGGATCGGGCCTCCGTGGGGTTTTGGGCTCCCGCTGGCGTTCAGCGGTGGACGGCGACCACGGTGGCGGAGAATAGACTTCGCAAGGGATGGGGAAGTTGAGGGGGGCTAAAATTCCACCCCCTTTTGCGCGGCCAGACCCGCTAGGATCGACGGCGATGACGCAGGATTTGCAAATAGCCGCCGCCGATCATGGCGGTGGCGCCGTCGACCAGGCCGATCACCGCGTCGCGCAACGCCGAGGTCTTCCACGGATCGGCGGCGATGCGCTTGTGTCCGTAGAACGCAACCGCAATGCCGCGGTAGCTCGCGCCGTTCGCACGGCCGTCAGCAGCCTGCATCATCAGACGAAACCGGCGGCGCTGCTGTGGGGTCATACGCGTGTCCGAAGCCGTTGGGCGCCCCTGCAAGGAACGCCAGAAACGGGTGAGTGCTTCGATCCGTCCCAACGTTTCTGCATCCAGGGGGATCAACGCCGCCAGATGGCCGCTCGGGTCACTGCCGGGCAGAAGCAGAAGTTGGGTCGCGATACCTGCACTGTGGACAATGTGACGTCCTTCCGGGCTGTCGTGGACTACGCCCAGGCCGGTCAAAGGCGCCGATCGCAAAGACGACAGGAATTCCGGCGCCGGCACGAGAGAGACCACAGCTGGATCGACGTCAGGCGACCAGAAAACGTCTTGCGCCAAGGCAGACAAATCCGGCCTGGCCGGGAAATCGTAACCCCCACAGCCGCTGTGTCTCAGGGTGGAAGGGCGCTTTTTCGGCTCTTGCGGTCAGGAGCGCTTGGTAGTGTCGTTGATAGGGTTCGTGACGCCGCAGACACTCCCAGGCGAGCCCTTCGATGGGTAATGTATCGAAATAATCATAGCTGGCATTGTCTCGCCAATGCGACGTATCCGGCCTCATCCAAGAGCTCCTCGCAAGAAACGCGTAGTCCCCGCCTCAAAACAATTTCGGGTTGTAGCGATTGGCGGAAGACCCTCGCCGGGCATCGGGTGATGCCATTTCGGCATCACCCGGGAACGACAGGAGCGTTGGTGCTAGCTGCCGGGCTGACGCAACAGATGGCGGTAGCCAGCACGCGCCATCCAGCGCGCTCGCGCCAGATGGCTGTCATGGATGCGCCGGGCGCGTTGTGGCTCCTTCGTCAGATCAATGCCGAAGAGAATTTCGACCACCTCGCGCCAGTCCGCGCCGTCGTCGGCGGCGTCAAGCAGGCGCACATAGAGCTTGACGTGTTCCCGATCGTATTCGGTGAGTTCGTCACTGGTCGGCGCGGTTTCGTCAAACGGCTCGATCATCGCTTGCCCTCGTCGTGACAGAGTGAAGCCTGCATTTTATAGAAACAATTTTGCCGGCGGAGCATGGTTGATAAGCATCAGGCGATGCGGTTTCGGCATCGCTCTCGGCTTGAGTGGGATGAACCGGACGTCCGCGGAAGAAGGCCCCGGCCTTCCGGCCGGGGCCTGCACGGGTCCTCAGTCGCCCCGCCGCGCGTTCGGGCGGGACCAGATGAGCGAGAAACCCTCACCTTCCTCATCGTCGAAGAGGTTGGCGTAGATCGGGGCGTTGAAGCTCGGATCGTCGAGCTTGAGACCCAGGTAGTCGCGGCCCTCGTTGGAGGTCTTCGACCAGGCGGCGCCGATCTCGGCGCGGCCGACCAGCACCCGGTGGCTGGGAGCGTTCTCGCCTGTGGCGCGGGTGTCTGGGACGATGCGCACGTTCTTGGCCTGGACGCTGAGGGTGACGATTTCCCCGGTGAACTCGTTCGAGGCGGACTTCTTGAAGGTGCCGATGGTAGCCATTGTAAGTCTCCGTTTTCTGTTCCCGAGCCCGCACCATGCGGCCTCGATGGCGATCACTTGGCCGGAGGCGACCGACGACGCATCGCTTGCGACCGGAGCAAACGCGCAGGACGGCGCAGGAACGACTTTCTTGTCTCGCGAGGAATGGCGGCGCTCGGGGTCCCCATGCCGCTTGTGGCATGGGGTGGGAGCCGGCAGGGGAAGAAAGTCGAGACGCGCCGTTGCGGCTTAGGCGGTCGAGGCTTCAGCCGTCCTTCGGCCAGATCAGCCCATTGAAGAGGCCGTTTGGAGCGCTCTTGGGACAGATTGGCAACGGAGACGTTGGCGTCCAACGCGCCTCCAGCAGATCGCTACGAGTTCACTGGCGTCGTCCACGCATTCCAGGCGCCGGGGAACCCCCACGCACCTCCAGCGCCGCGGCCACCGGCCCGCGCTGCCGTCCTGCCACCGACTGGTCGTCCTGCCATGCGGCATCGACGGAAGAAAGTCCAAGTCCACAAACGGGGCCGCGCCCCCACGTGGCCGTTGCTCGATCCTTGGCATGTAGCCCGATTGCTCCAACCGATGATGAGGAGGCTAGGCCTTCGTCGGTCAGGTCCACCCGCCTCGCTCGCGGGTTTAAGCTCGAACCATGTCCCTACCGGATTGGTCGGCGGCGGCCATGCCCGCGACCCGCAGATATGCCGTGACGCCGACGGCGATCGCGCCAATGACGGAAAAGACGACCTGCCAGATTTCCGAAGGCATCATGTGCTTCGCGATGCCATGGGTGGCATGATAGCCGGCAACGATCGCGGGAGCGACGAAGACCAGCGCGATCGTCAGCTTCGCCCACATGGGGCTGATAACGCCGAGGAGGATTTGGCCGACGCCGAGCGTCAGCCCGGCTGCGAGGATGCCGACAAGGATCGCGCCAAGCCAGCCGGCACCGGTGTTGAATGCCCACGTACCTGCGCTGACGCCGACGAACAACGGGAAGGCGAAGACAGCAAGCGTGAAGAGCAACCAGCACAAGATGCCGATGGCCGCGATGCAAAGGAGAATGCCGAGGATGATCATGGTGGTGTCTCCGAGAGAATAGCTCTGGCGATTGCGCCTTCCACCACCACCTGGCGCAGCGCACAGCATAGCAAAGGAAAAGCGCGGGCGAAACCCGCCGGTTCTTGCATCGCCAGGCGCGGCCCGCCCCGTCATGGGGCGAACGGGTCGATTTCGCCGATGATAGCGGTGTCGTCGCCGTCGTACTCGTTCGCGGGCACGACCGAGAGAGTGCCGTCGCCGGCACGAAAGATGACGATGACGACCGTGAGGGTGGCGGCGAGGCTGAAGGCGAAGGCATGTGCGTTGGCGAAGGACATCGATCCGGCTCCTGTTTGAAGCGGAGGACCATCCCCCGCGGACAGGCGCCCGATGTGTTCGGCCGATGGCCGCAATCACCGCGAAGGCGAAGCCGGAGTGGCGGCACGCTTCGCGTAGTCCGACCCGTTGCGGGTTGATGGCGTTAGGTCGTCGGCTGAACCAAGGATCAGCGCAATGGATCGCCGGGGGTGGTCGTCTTCAGTCAGGAGCGGCGGGCGTCATTGGCGCGACGCTTGCTCCAGGAGCGTCTGAGCGAGCTGCCGCGCGATGTGGCGGGCGTCGAGCGAGAAACCGGACGGCCATGATCGCGACGGGCCCCGCTGGAAGCCGCCACGCTGAAAATGAAGCTGGGCGACGACGCTGTGCAGTCGCGGTGGCAGGCCTAATCCAGCTCTCTCTCGGCATAACGAGCCGCCTTGTCGAGATCGTGCCCGATATGGCGGCGGTTCCAGCGATCGTCGGTCGCGACCCTGAGAAGATGCGACTTCAAGAGCAATTCAATGGCGATGGCGATGGCGTGAAGGGCGGCATTGTGCCTGCCTATATCCGCCGCCCGGTCAGCGCCATCGAGGTGGGCGGCGGCATTGCGTACGAAGGTATCGGCGAGCGCGATGTCCGGCGTGAAACTTTCGGGAAAGGATACGAGCGACATGGCTTGAAGAATGCCTTGCCTCCCCGGCTATTTATGGGAGGGCGGAGATTCCGGCGGCGCTTACGCGCCGCCGTTGCCGAGCCGATAGACCGGGATGCCGAGCTTGCGGGCCTTGTCTGCGAGGTTCTCCTGAATGCCGGTGCCCGGAAAGATGATGGCGCCGATCGGCATGACCGCCAGCATCTGGTCGTTGCGCTTGAAGGGAGCGGCCTTGGCATGTTTGCTCCAGTCGGGCTTGAAAGCGACTTGCGGCACTTTGCGATGGTCGGCCCAGCGGGCGGCGATCTTTTCGGCGCCTTTCGGTGATCCGCCGTGCATCAGCACCATGTCGGGGTGCTTGGCACGGATTTGGTCGAGCTTTGCCCAGATCAGCTCATGATCGGCAGTATCGCCGCCGGAGAAGGCGATCTTGGGGCCGGGGGGTAAAAGGACCTCGGTTTCCGCGCGCCGCCTGGCCGCTAGGAAGTCGCGGCTATCGATCATTGCGGAAGTGAGATGGTGGTGGTTGACCATCGACCCCGTGCGCGGTCGCCAGGCCGAGCCAGTATGCTGCTCGTAGTGGTCGGCGGCCTGGTCACGCATAAGCTCGAAGGCGTCACGCCGTTCGATCATGGTCTGGCCCTGGGCGGTGAGGTGCTCGAGTTCGACCGCCTTGATCTCTGTGCCGTCCTGTTCGCGCTGCAGACGGCGCTGGGCCTGCTCGTTGTCGTCCAGTTGCCGCTCGATCCGTTGTACAGCGCGGTGGAAGACATTGGTGACGGACCAGAGCAGGTCATCGAGGTCGGGTTCGAGGCGCGTGTCGGCCAAGGTGGCGATGAGGGCGTCAAAGATGTCGGCCACGGCTCTGGCTACGTCTTCGCCACCGGGGAGCGGTCGCGGATCGGGCTCGTCCGCATAGGGGCGCCAGCCATAGAGCTGGAGTTCGGTGAGGAGGTGATCGGTCGGAGAAGCGGCGTGGTGCGGTTCCGTGTCGTCGTGCTCGCTCATGGGGATGCTCCCGTCGGATTGACCGCGACCCTCGCGGCCTTCATGGCGACGAGAGCCACGGGCGGGACGGCCCGACACCCGCAGCGAAGCGAAGGGCCGAAGCGCAGCGGAGGATGGCGGCAGCCGGCTATTTTGCATCGCGATGGAAAGGCGTCGCGCCCAATCGCTGCCATTCGCAACCAGTCGCGCGCCGCCGGAAAATAGTCAGCCGCCGCCATTGTCTGGCAGGCCAGCTCGTGGGCCCGATCGCCCTCTTGAAGGACGGGTCGCGGTTCTCTGCCGACGGACCACGCATCCATGCGCCGCGCCGGCACCGTGCGCCGCGCGCTTCCCCTCACCGCTCATGCCGCCGCCTGTGTCAGATAGCGGATGCGATCTTTGCGCATGAGCTGGTCTGCAATCGAGGCGCGGAAGGCGGCAAGTCCGAAATGGCGGAGGTCTTCGTTGAAGTCCTCCGTCTGCGGCGACAGCACGATTGCCTCGATTCCGGCGTCGGTCGCACGCTCGAGCAGGCCGTCTCTGGCACCGTCACCGGCCGGATCGTTGTCGCGGATGACATAGAGCCGCCGCAGGTTCGGAGGAAACAGGATGGCGGCAAGATGGGCTGCCGAGAGTGCTGCCGCCATCGCCATGTCGGGCAAGGCGCATCTGAGCGATAGCGTTGTCTCGATGCCTTCGCCTGCCGCCATGACGTTGCCGGGTACGCCGAAGCGGACGGCGTGACCGAGAAGGTCACCCATTGCCCGACGCGGTGTGTCGACGAGTGCCTTGCCGGTGCCGTCCGGTGCGAGCCAGGTGCGGTGCGCGCCGGTCAGATGTCCATCGAGGTCGGTGACAGCGGCGATCATCGCCGGCAAGGTCTTGGTCGGTCCATGATCGTCTGGCCGGTAGTAGCAGTGTGGATGGAACTGCAAGGCTGCGGTTCCGTGCAAAGTCGTAATGCTACGGCCACGCAAATAGGTTTCCACGAGGGTGCCGATAATGTGCTTCGACATGGCGACCAGTCGGCGAGCGGACTCCGGAGATCCAATGGGGACCTGCGTGATCGGCTCGGCCGGTCGGGGTGGCATGGCATCTGGCATGGCGAGAAACCCGCGCGCCTCGTCGGCGACGTCCCGGAAGTTGACCAGTCCGAGGGATTCGCGGATGACATCGAGCAGGTCGCCATGCTCGCCGGTAGCGGCGTCGGTCCATTTGCCTGGCGGTCCCTTCGGGGATGGCTGCAGACGCACGAACATCGAGCGACCCGGCGCATTGCGGACGTCGCCGACGGTCCAATAGTTGCCCTGGCGACGGCCATTGGAGAGGTAGTGGCGGCACACCGCCTCGGCATGTTCGCCGAGGCGGTGTGCGAGGTCGGATGCAGCGTGACGCGGAATCATGCAGCCTCCCGCTCGCTGACCCGCTCGATTGGAAAACGGTCGAGCACGCGCTCCAGCACGGCGAGCCCGTTGGCGTCGATCGGCACGAACATCCTGAGCTTCCATGAAATGATCTCGTGGAAGAGACCGTAGGCGGTGAGGCGCTGGCGCATCGTGTCGGTGAAGCCCGACAATTCGATGCGCCATGCGCCCATGACGCGGCTGCGGCGAAGCTGGAGATCCTCGGCAAGATCGAGGATTGTCCGGCCGTCCATCAGAGCCGCAAACGCCTGCTCCGGCGATAGCGCAACCCCGTTCGTCGCAGAGGCGTTGGCGGCCCATGCCGGCGAGACGCGACGGCCGATGAGGCGCTCGCCCTCGTCGGTCTGAAGCCGATAAACGCGTGTCGACTCGTTGGGCAGGCGCTTCCAGATCGGCAGCAGCAGGCCGGTGACCATGTGCAAGACCGAGTCCGAAAACTCTGGCACCCCGGCGATTTCGGCCGTCCAGGCAGTTATGAACGCCTCGCGATCGGCCTCGGCCCAGCGTGTTTCGCCCATGGCCTTGAGCGGCATGTTCTGGCCTTCCATCGGCCGGATCAGGCGGACACGTCGCTCGACCTCGCCATCGTCGAGCATGACACTGGGTGTCGGGATCTGTACGGCGGCGCGGCCCGATTGCTCGTTGATGAGCAGTAAGGCACGCGGATCACGGAGATGATCGAGCGCCGCATTGAGCGTGACGGGCCGATTGCGCTTGCGTTCGGTGATCGTGAGCAGGCGGCTTTCGGCGCCGGTGCGCGGATGGGTGTAGATCACCTGCCGATCGGTGACGACGAAGTTTTCGGCCTGCAGCGTCTCCAGCCCGGCATCGTAGGTGCCTGACGCGATCGCGCCCTCGATGCGGGCCGCCAGCAGTTGCTCGAAGGCACCGAACAGCACGCCCTGCAGCGCGATAGTCAGTGCGAGCAGGCGATTGAGGAAGGTGGTGATCGGCGGCAACTCGTCCTTGACGCCATTGGCATCCATCAACTTGAGACCTGTCGCCGCCTCGAAACGCTCTAGCGAGCAGCCCTCGACCTTGCCGCGGACGATCAGCAGATAGAGTTGCCGCAACGCATCGCGGGCATAGTGGCTTTCCAGATTGTCCTCCGGCCGGAACAGGCCCTGGCCACCGGTCTGGCGCTGGCCCCGAGTGATCGCGCCCAACGTGTCGAGACGGCGGGCGATCGTCGAGAGGAAGCGCTTTTCCGCCTTCACATTGGTCGAGATCGGCCGGAAGAGCGGCGGCTGCGCCTGATTGGTGCGATGCGTGCGGCCCAGGCCCTGAATGGCGGTGTCGGCCTTCCAGCCGGCTTCGAGCAGGTAGTGGACGCGCAGGCGCCTGTTCCGAGCCGAGAGGTCGGCATGGTAAGACCTGCCCGTGCCACCGGCATCGGAAAAGACCAGAACGCGCTTCTGGTCATCCATGAAGGCCTGCGTCTCGCCGAGGTTGGCTGGCCCGGCACGGTTTTCAACGACAAGGCGCTCTCCCTTGCGGACAATGCGGCGCGAGCGACCGGTGACCTCGGCCACGATGTCCACCCCGAAATGCTGGACGATCTGGTCGAGCGCGCCCGGGACAGGCGTCAAGCTGGCGAGTTTGGCGATCAGCTCGTCGCGCCGGGCGACCGCCTCGCTGCTCTCGACCGGCTGGCCATCGCGGTAGACCGGGCGCGACGACAGATTGCCTTCGGAGTCGGTGAAGGGCTCATAGAGCTGCACCGGGAAGGAATGGGCGAGATAGTCGAGGACGTATTCGCGCGGCGTGATGTCCACTCGGACATCGTTCCATTCCTCGGTCGGCAGCTCCGCCAGCCGCCGCTCCATGAGCGCCTCGCCCGTCGAGACGATCTGGACAACGGCCGCATGGCCCTCCTCCAAATCGCGGGTGATGGAGCGGATCAGGGTCGGCGTCTTCATGCTGGTCAACAAATGACCGAAGAAGCGCTGCTTGGCGCTTTCAAAAGCGCTGCGCGCGGCCGACTTGGCCTGGGCATTGAGCGTGCCGGTGGTGCCGGTGATGTTGGCCGCCTGCATCGCCGCATCGAGATTGTTATGGATGACGCCGAAGGCACCAGCGTACGCGTCATAGATGCGGACCTGTTCAGGCGTCAGCTCATGCTCGAGCAGTTCGTATTCGACGCCGTTGAAAGAGAGCGAGCGGGCCGTATAGAGGCCGAGCGCCCGAAGATCGCGTGCCAGCACTTCCATCGCCGCCACGCCGCCTGCCTCGATCGCCTCGACGAAATCGGCTCGGGTCGAGAATGGAAAATGCTCGCCGCCCCAGAGACCGATCCGTTGTGCATAGGCCAGGTTGTGGACCGTAGTGGCGCCGGTGGCTGACACATAGACGATGCGAGCTTGCGGCAGGGCGTGCTGGAGCCTGAGGCCGGCGCGGCCTTGCTGGGAGGGAGCGGCGTCGCCGCGTTCGCTCTTGCCGCCACCGGCGTTTTGCATGGCGTGCGCCTCGTCGAAAATGATGACCCCATCGAAATCCGGGCTCAACCATTCGACGATTTGTTTGACCCGCGAAACCTTCTCGCCGCGGTCGTCGCTGCGCAGCGTGGCATAGGTGGTGAATAGGATGCCTTCCGCGAGCGTGACCGGCTTGCCCCGCGGGAAGCGGGAGAGCGGGGTGATCAACAGGCGCTCCATGCCGAGCGCGGACCAGTCGCGCTGCGCATCCTCGATCAGCTTGTCGGACTTGCTGATCCAGACCGCCTTGCGTCGGCCCTGCATCCAGTTGTCGAGAATGACGGCGGCGGATTCCCGGCCTTTGCCCACCCCAGTGCCGTCGCCAATCATGAAGCCTTGCCGAAAGCGTACCGAACCCACGGCGTCATCGGCTGCGGCGCTCACCACGTCGAAGGTGTCGTCGAGGGTCCAGGCGCCGGCGAGATATTCGGTATGGGCCTCGCCGGCATAGATGACGGTCTCGAGTTGCGCATCCGACAGCAGGTCAAGGACATTCTTCGGCAGGCGCGGCCGGTAGCTCGGCTTGGGTGGCGCCACCGAGGCCATGGCCGCCGATTGCACGAGTTGGGTGGGGTGCGGCTGCGCGTCGGGAATGCGGATCGCCTGAAGCGCGTAGTCCTCGTAGATGGCGTCGCTGATGTGGCCGCCCTCGGCCGCGTGCCAGTCGACCACCGTATAGGCGAGTTCGACAGCCTCTGGGTCTACAATCGACATGTGTGGCGTGGTTCTCACCGCGCGTGCGAGATAGCCGTGCACTGTGCGGGGCGCGGCGACCGCCGATGCCGCGCTGGAAACGGCGGTCATCACGACCGGCGACCGCGCGGGAAGGCGCTCCTCAATCCACGCGAGGAGCGTCGCCGCATCCGGAGCGATGCCCGGAGCATCCGCGAGTATGGTGGCATCGTCCGCCGGAACCTTGTCGATGACGGTGAGGCGTGTCGGAAAGGTCGTGCCATGCTTGGCATAGACGGCGCCGTCTATGGCGGCAGAGAAGACGACGCGACCACGCTCCTGCAGCCGGGTAAAGGCCGGGGTCCATGCCGGATTGTCGGGACCGAAACTGGCGCCGGTGATCGTCACCAGCCGCCCGCCAGGCGCAAGGCGCGCCAGCGCCGAGGCGATGTGCCGCCAGGCCGCGTCGGCCATGCGGCCGTCGACATTGGCTATGACCGAAAAGGGCGGGTTCATCAGCACCACGCTCGGCTCGGCGCCGGGATTGAGATGGTCGTCGATCTGGGCGGCGTCGAAGCGGGTGACGGGAACGGTCGGAAAGAGGCAGGAGAGAAGTGCCGCGCGTGTCTCGGCAAGCTCGTTGAGGACGAGCGAGGCACCGGCTATCTCGGCCAGGATGGCGAGCAGCCCGGTGCCGGCGGAAGGCTCCAGCACACGGTCGGCGGGCGTGATGGCGGCGGCGGTTGCCGCGACCAGGCCGAGCGGAATCGGTGTCGAGAACTGCTGGAAGGTCTGCGCCTCTTCGGATCGGCGGGTATGCGTCGGCATGAGCCCGGCGATCTTCGACAATGCGGAAAGACGGAGAGCCGGCGACGCGGCTTTGCGGAACAACGCCTTTCCGTACTTGCGCAGGAAAAGGACCGTCGCGGCCTCGCAGGCATCATAGGCCTGCTTCCAGTCCCAGGCGCCGGCGGCGTCGGATGCGCCGAATGCGGTTTCCATCGCCGAGCGCAGCGTTGGCGCGTCGATGCACTCGCCGCGTTCGAGACGGGGAAGCAGCAGGCCGGCGGCGGCGAAGATAGCGTCGGCTGCACGGGTTTGGGCGAGCGGGAGCGGTGCGCCAGTGGGAACCGTAGCAGCGGGCGAGATCATATACATGGTGTGAACCTCGGGAGAGCGGGGAAAGGATCGAGCCGCGCGGCGCTCTCTCTGGACCGCACGGATTCAAACCCATCCCGGCCCGCCTCTCCCTCTCAGGGCCCCGCCGAACCTAAAATGAAATAAACGCCCCGCCGTGAGGTGGAGCGCTTGCCGGTGTTTCGCAGTTACGCTGCCGCCCGCCCCTCGACGACGTCCGCGCCGACCTCGTCGGCGGTGACGTCTTCAAGACGCGCATTGCGGTATCCGGTCTTGGCCAACCAGAGTGCGGCCGCCTCCCGGCTCTCGGCGAGGTGCAACAACTCGTCGTCGTCGCCGATCTGCTGCAGGACCCGGACCATGCCGATACCGGGCTGCTCGACGATCTTGAAGGTGAGGTCGCTGTCGACCGAGTAGGTTCGCATGGCCGTCACGAGGATGACGCCCCCGGAGGAGAAGTTCCCTTCATTGAGCGTGATCGAGACCGGCGCGCTGTAGGTCGGACGGTTGCGCGGCGATGCCTTGCGGACCAGACGGCCGAAGCCGTTGCGACGGTCCCAGTCGGCGAGCTTGCGGGTAAAAGCGCGCGGGCGGTTTGGGGGTGCCGTCCGAGTACCGGATCAGCGAGCCGAGCGGGGCGTTGTCATAAACGATGTGGGCGGACATGGATGTCTCCTGAAACGAAAAGGCCCGACAGGGCGTCGGACCATGAGGGTGAGGTGAAGGGAAACGGGGAGGCCGGAGCCGCCCCGTCGATGGGTGCTATTCGGCAGCGACCGCGTGAGCGATGACCTCATCGGCTGCCGCCGAGTCGTCTTCGTCATCGCCGGCGAGGAATTCGGGCAGGTCAGGTTCCTCGCCCTCGCCCGGCAGCGCGGGCGGTGCGTCCTGATCGATCAGACGGAGCGGTTCGGGTAGCCAGCCACTATCGGCAAGGAGGCGTTCGGCCTCCTTGGCCATGTCGCCCTTCTTGAGGTGGTCGATGAGTTGAGCGGCCTGCTCGCCGACGCCCTCACGCACGGCTTCGAGGATGCGGGACTTGGTGACGCGACCGAGATAGTTCTCGACCGTCGGACGCCAACCCGCATCCACCATGTCGAGCCCGGTGGCGTGGGAGAGCCGGTCGGCTTCGCGCAAGCGCTGCTCCAGCCCGTGCTGGGAAACGCCGCTGCCATAGGGGTTAGGCCGCTCGAACAGCGCGTTGATCCCATAGCTGACGCAATGCGCCAGCAGTGCGTGCTGACTGGCTTCATCGAGACTGTCGAGCCAGGCCCACAGAGTCTGGTCGTCACCGAGCGGGATGTCGCCCTTCCACGCTTCATGGCGTTCGTCGATCGCCTTGGCCGCGGGGCTATCTTTCAGCTCGGCGTCTTGCGTCGGCAAGCGAACGTGTCGGACGAACGCCTCGAGGCAGCCGGTCGCGGAGCGATGACCGAAGGTGTCGAGGACAAGCCGATGCAACAACGCCGTCATCGCCACGTGCTGGTTCCCGGCCACGGCATTGCGCAGCGCCAACGTGCGATGCGCGGTGAGCTCGATCAACAGGCGTTCGGGCAGCGGCTTGATGGCGTCGCCGTCATCCTCATCGGGCTCGGACGTTTGCGCGCCGATGGTAATGGTGGCTCGGCGCACCGAAGGATCGTCCCTGCCATCCTCGCTCTCGGTCGCACCGTCGGCGTCGCCGTCGACCGCTTCCGGCGCTTCGTCCTCGGGGCGCACATATCCGCGATCGACGACCAGGTCACCGTCACGGTCGATGCTGATGAAGGCACCGGCGCGGCCGATATCGGCGGGATCGTAGTTCATCGGGCGGCTCTCGAAGGCCTCAAGCGCAGTCTCGATCTGGCCGAGGCGCCGATCGACCTCATCGGGGAGTTCGTCGGATTCGCCATACTCGGCTTCGAGCCGATCGTACTCCGCGCGCAGGGCTTCGCGTTCCGCCCGCTCCGCGTCGGTCAGATCGACGGCGGTACCGGCCAGTGCCCGCAGACCGTGATTATGGCCATAAGGCAGATCGACATCGACCACGATCCACTTCCAGCCCTCCGCCGCGATCTCGTCGGCGATAGACTTCAGCTTGTCGTGGACCAGGCGGTCGAGCAGAGCGGGGTCCTGCAGCCAGCCGCCATTGTCGGCCTCGAACAGGTCGCGCAGGACGACGCCGCCAGCGGCGACATACGCCTCGACACCGACGAACAGCGCCCGGCGATCGGTCGCGAGCACCGTGGTTTCCGTCAAAAGGCGCCGGATCTGCTGCGGTTCCTTCGACCAGGAGTTTTCGACAGCCTCCCAGACCTGTTCCTGACGGGCGTGATCGTCGGTGACGGTAAAGGCCATGAGCTGCTCGAGCTTCATGCCATCCTGCTCGTAAACCTCCTGCAGCTTGGCCGAAACCCTGGCCAGCCTCAGGCGCTGCTGCACGAACGTTGCGGAGACGAAAAAGCGTGCCGCGATCTCCTCATGGCTGGCGCCCTGGTCGTGAAGGGTCTGGAAGGCGCGAAACATGTCGAGCGGATGTAAATCCTCGCGCTGAAAATTCTCGGCAAGCGAATCCTCCTCGATCGGGATCGCGCTGTGGGCATCGCTGACGACGCAGGGAACGGGCTCGGTCTTGATCATGCGCTTCTGCTTGACCAGCAGTTCCAGCGCGCGATAGCGGCGCCCGCCCGCCGGCACCTCAAACATGCCGGTCTCGTTGCCCTCGCCATCCAAAACTGGCCGGACGTTGAGGCTCTGGAGCAGGCCACGCCGTGCGATCGAGGCGGAGAGGTCCTCGATCGTTTCCCCGCGCTTGATGCGCCGGACATTGGACTGGCTCAGCATCAGCTTGTTGAAGGGAATGTCGCGCGAGGCGTTTAGGGTGATCTTCTGCTTGGGCGTAGCCATGTGGACTATCTCCGAGACGGGCGGCCGAGACTCTCTCGACCTCCAAACCCGTCACAAAGACGGGCGCAGCCCTCTCACTCTGAGGACTACGCCGCACACGGAACATTTGGAGGGCACAGGGCCGCAGACACGACTTTGCGCATCTGCGGCTTGGGATTTCCAAGTTGAGATCTCACTCGCCGTCTCGGCAAGGCTGGGCCGCGTGGTAGAGGATGCGTTCCGCGTCGCGGATGCTTCCGGCCCGCTGGGCGGCCTCTGCCCAGACCGAAATCGGTAGGTCGGTCGCAAAGAGAATGTCGCGCTCGATGCCCATACCGAACGGCAGCCGGACTGACGTCATATCGAGGAGTGAGAAACTGCCCAACTCGAGATAGCCGAGATCGGCGAGACCGAACATGGCGTCGCCATCGGCATCCAGTTCGTTCGCGAGCCAGGTTCCTTCGCCGAGCGGATTGAAGAACTTCACGACCGGTGCGTGATCGGCGTTGCGCTCGCGGCCATTTGCGAGGAGGCGCTCGCGCAGTTCGTCGGTGAGGAGGATCATGCCGCCCTCCTATCGATGTCGGTCTCATCGACCTCGGCGGAGCCTGCCTTGGCTCCGCTGCCAGGTTGCGGCAGGAAGGCGAGCAGCCAGTCGGCCGCCTTGCTGGCCTGGGAGGCCGCACGAACGATGGCGCGGTTATCTTCGCGCAGGACCTCGAGCCAGGACGCCAGGTAGTCGGCGTGGCGCACGGTCGGCACGATGCCAAGCGAAGCGCAGCAGAAGGCTGCGTTCATCTCGGCGACGAGTTCCTCGAAAGCGTATTTCTTGGTGCCGAAGGCGCCGCCGAGGTCACGGCCGACGCGGGAGGCATGGCCGGTAGCGTGGCCCAACTCGTGCAGCGCCGTGCGATGCCAGTTGATCGGCTCGAAATAGGCGGCCGGCGGCGGCACACACACATAGTCGTGGGTCGGAACATAGAACGCCCGGTCCCCGCCGATACGGAATGCGATGCCAGTCGCCTTGATCAGCGCCTTCACCTGCGGCTCGATCTGGCCGGGTGGCGGGGATGGCGCGGCGATCGCCACGTCCTCCGGCAAACCCTCGCACTGGCCAACGTTGAATACGGTGTAGCGCTTGAGGAATGGGATTGACACGGCTTCCTCTTCGGTCTCCTCGGCGCGCTTCTTCTCGTCGTCGGGGATAAAGCGATCGGCATAGACGACGGTGGTGCCGTGTTCGCCTTTGATGACGTTCCCGCCGAGCGTGAGGGCCTGTCGAAAGGTGAGCCAAATCTGGCTGGGAAAACCGTGCTCGATTAAGGCGCCCCAGAGCAGAAGCACGTTGATACCCGAATAGCGCCGCCCGGTGGCGGCGTTCTTCGGCATGGCGAGCGGCGCCTTCGCCGCCGCCGTGCCCCAGGGCTGCACCCAGGGGAAGCGGCCGGCCTCCAGCTCTGCGATGATCTTGTTGGTGATATCATAATAGAGGCTTGCCCGGTCGGCGCCGACGCGAGCGTAATGTCTGGACATCGCGGTTCTCCGCGACGGGCGCAGGAGGCCCGTCCTCCAGCTCTCAACCCGTCACGACAAACCGGTCCGTACTCTCACTTTAGACGGCGATGCGGGATCCTTCCGTAGGAGGGGGACGCTCTCGAATTTGCGGCAAAGGCAGCCCGCGCCAAATTGGCGAATGTCGCTAACCATCTAGTATGGTTATTGCTACCGGACTGCGTGGCGGATGCGGTCGGGGCATGCCTGGCAGTGTGTGCTTCTGAAAAAAGTCTGTTGCAGGTCGCCCTGGGTATCGCGCACCAAGCGAAAGCGGCCCATCCTGGATGTGCGGCAGCATCTTCCCGGCCACCACGGCGTAATAGGCGGCGAGCGTGGGCCTTGGTCACGTTGGCCCCGAGATACAAGGGCGAAACTATCTCGATATTTTCGCGACAACGGTCCCCTGTTCCATCGAACTCAGCCTGGCTGCCGCGGAAGTCACAGCATAATTAAACTCGAATTGGGGGGCTTATGCGAACGGTAACAAGATGGTCTGGCCCTATGCCGCCGACGGGCATACGCTCTCGGCGGCATATTCGATCACGACCCCGGTTGCGTATACACGAGCGGGTGCCCGCCGCTCTGGTAGTCCTTTACCGGCAGGGCCGGTTGCGGCCGTGCGTAGAACATCGGCTCGCGGGTATCGAGACCGGCATCGGCGGTCTGCATCTTCATCTCTACCCCAGTGCCCTCGGCTTCCGCCTTGCCCATCGCATCTTGAAGTTGTTGCGCGGCTTGTTGGCTCCATGGCAGCACATAGAAGCGCGGCTCGGTCGAGTCAGGCGTGGTAAGCCATATGTAGATAGCTTGGTTCTCGACCGGGACAGCGCCCACCACCTGGGCTTTTGCCGTGTCACGCCACTCGAGCGTGAACGGCTTGGGACGGCCAAGAAGCTCGCTGGCGCCGACATAGACGACGGTGATCAGCGCCAGGAAGATGCCGACCGAGAGGGTGCGGCGGGCAATGCCTGCATTCGGCAGAATGACGAAGATGAACACCCCGAGCAGCAGGGCGAAGAAGACGGGAGCGATCATCATCGGGAGGCCGCCACGCGGAGGGGTTTGAAGATGCTGTTGATGCTAGCCGGCACCAGTTGGCCGGTCGAATCGAGCCGGAATCTCAAGGCGGTAAGCTCCTGGTTGGGCTTGCGCAGCTGGACCGTCGTTGTGGCCAGCGGCGTTGACGACTTGGTGGAATCGGTCTTCACGTTGACAATTATCTTCACCGGGACGGGATATGTGACGTTCACGCCGCGATACATGTGAACATTGACGATGTATTCGCCTGCGGGAGCTCCCCGAGAATAGGCGACCTCATGGTTGGAGTCGGTCATGTCCTGCGCCATGCCGAGGTCGTCGCGCAGCAGATCGAATACCTTGCCGCTCTTGTTGGAGTAGCCGACCGGCACATCGCCGGGCGCCTGGACCCACAGATCGACATCGGCGTCGAGCTTGTCGGGCCACTGCGTCTCTACTGTCACGTTTCCGGGCGCCATGACGCCATCGGTCTCGCTCGCCTTGGCTGGAGGGTTCATCACCGTCATCATGAGCGTGGTCATGAGGACGAAGCCGCCGAGCATCAGGAGAGCGGTGTCGAGCCAGACAGTGAGAGTTTCCTCATCCATCGAAGTTGCCGAGCAGGCGAAGATTGATCTTGAGCCACAGGTTCGTGGCTATGCCGAGCAGCGTTGCATAGAGCGCGACATACATGCCGTCTATGACCGACCCGATCATCGAACGGATTGCATTGGGATCGGCCGTGCCGCCGGCGCGCGCCGCTGAGAAGGCGACGATGAGCCCAACCACGGTTCCGAGCAGCCCGATCCGCACCACATGGGTCGCCAGCCAATCTACATCGCGCCAGCGCCGGAAGAAGACGCACAATATGCCCAGGGCACCGATGGCTGCGATCAGCCAGCACAGAAACGCGTTGTTGCCGGCGAACGGTTTGCCGGCAACGCCGACGGCCCACAGCCCGACGATGCCGGCGGTGCCAATCGCCTGAAGAACGATGAACCGCGACAGAAACGCCTTTGGAGCGCCGTGATCGGAATGCGTGTCCGACAGCCTGCGGCCAACGGCGTGCGATCCCAAGTCGGCTGCCTGCTCTGGCCAGAGCTTCTGAGCGACCGGACTGGGCCACGGCTTTTGCCGCGGTGCGTTTTCGCGGGAATAGATATCTACCATCTTGCCGCTCCTTCTTTTGCGATCCATTTATCTATGAGATCAGGCGCCGCGCTCGCCCTTGGCGCCGACCCGCTTCAATTCTTCCCAGCCTTCGCCGGCCGCGACGAGGCAGCTTGGGCCGTTCGGCTGGCTTACCATGATCGTCCAGGTCTCGCCGTCATCGCTGGTCAGCACTTCGACGACCGAGCCGTTTTTGGCCAGGCCGAGGGCAACCGGCGCTTCCTTGAATCGGCTGGAAAGCTGCTTCAGGATTTCCGGCCGGGAGCCGCACTGGGGCAACCCGCTCGCCGTGGCTGCTGGCGATGCCGCCGCCACCGGCATGGCGGAGATGGCGACCAGCGAGACTGCCGCGCCCATCGCTTTGATGCGCGTTGACTCAAAACGTGACTTACCCTGTTTGAGAGCTTGGTTGGACATCGGGACCTCCGAGTTTGCGCGAAGGCAGGCCTCCCGGCCAGCCCTGCGGTCGATTCAACCTTCGTGCCAAGGGTGTACTTGTTCGCACCTGCTATTAGCCTTGCAGAGTACTGCAGGAGTCACGGTGCCTTCCATTCCACCAGGGTTTACTCGGCTAACTGATTAGTGGGGGAAGCTTAACCTTAGTATGAGCGAGATGGCCTGCTGCCGGTTTCGGACATGAGGTTGTGCTAACATAGCTCGTTCCTCAAACTCGACGGGACTCAGACAGCCCCAGTGTCGAGTGCCTTCGCCGAGGGTTGTGGAAGCGCTCGATGTAATCGAACACATCCGCCCTGGCGTCATCCCTCGTCCTGTACACCTTGCCGCACGCCCACGATGCCGTCGGACCTCGCGTAGCACTCGGTGATCAGCAGTCTAGCGCATCCCTCGCCGACTTTCTCCTTCCGCAAGGGACGGCCGCATCACCTCCGTGCGCGTTGACAGCCAGCTCGCCATCACCATCAACGAACGCGCCACCCAAGCGTCGCCGGGCTGAGGATCGCCGCGTCAAGCGAAATAAGCGCGCGCGGGCCAGAAGTCGCGGCCGGGGCGCCCGTGCGGGTGCTGCCTGACCGGGATTTCGGGTCGATGGAAGTAAATGCGGTCTTCGTCAGCGGAAAGACGATCAAGCCTGCCGCCCGAGCATTTTCCGGATTCCTTCTAAGGGAGTTCCGTGCTCGTCAACACGGCGTCGGCTAGGGCATCGCCGTGACAACGGCGGCATTACCCGGAGTTATTGACACAATACCTTTACCCCGTCCGCGTGGAATCTTAACGCTAGCGCAATCGAGCGGAACGGTGTTGGCAGAGTGGAAGAGAAGGCGGAAGACCAGGACGGCATGGAAGAGGCCGAACGCGACCTGCTCACCGACCTACGGCGAGCGCGGCGCTCGCTTCGACTTCAGGGCATGGATGAGCCCCCGGCGGCTTCGTGCCTGACGCCGGGGCAAAGGATAGCGGGCGCTGTCGCCACCGTAATGGGCTCGTGGACCTTCATCATCATCCAGAGCGCAATCCTGTTCGTCTGGATAGCCGCCAACCTGGCCGGCGCGATCAGGGGCTGGGATCCCTACCCGTTCATTCTTCTCAATCTCGCTCTTTCGTTCCAGGGGGCCTACGCCGCGCCGGTCATCATGATGGCCCAGAACCGGCAGCAGGACATCGATCGCACGGCCGCGGAGAACGACTACCGCATTAACGTAAAGGCGGAACTCGAGATAGAGTTGCTGCATGAGAAGATCGACCAACTGCGTGAGCGCGAAGTCCTGAAGCTTACCGAGGCCGTCAGGATGCTGACCGAGTTGCTGGAGCAGTCGGGGTCGGGTGCATGCGGGTCCGATGCGGAAGGCGGACGGCCATCATAACGCCCGGCTATCGACTTCATGGCCTGACGTCATTTCCCATTCGCCGCGCGGAATTCCATGCTCCGCCGGTAGCTTGCCCATCCCGCGCAGAACAGCTTAGCGCAATGTGCGGGACGACGCTCCTTTCACCGCCGACGGAGGAAGTCCGCCATGGTCACTCGCGGTTTCACGGGCCGCCAATCCGGATCTGAACTTTCGGATCGGATTCCCCCGGGACAGCACCTCGTTGATAGTTTCCCGGTGCTTACTGCCGGTCCCACGCCACGGATCGAGCCCGCGGACTGGACATTCACGCTGAAGATCGGAACTCGTCCGGTCAAGGCGTGGAGCTGGTCGGAGTTCAACGCGCTCCCACGAACCAGGATGACGCGGGACATCCACTGCGTGACCTCATGGTCGAAGCTCAACACCGCCTGGGAGGGCGTGGCCATCGACGACATTCTCGCCGACGCTGGGCTTAGCGCGCCCACTCCGTTTGCACTCGCACATTGCTACGACGGATACTCCACCAACGTTCCACTCGCGGATCTCGCGACTGGGAAGGCGATGGTTGCGCTCAACTACGAAGGCCAGCCGCTGCCGCGCGATCACGGGGGGCCGGCGCGCCTACTCGTGCCGCATCTCTACTTCTGGAAGTCGGCAAAGTGGGTAAACGGGCTTCAGTTCACGGAGCGCGACGAGGCCGGTTTCTGGGAGCTGCGTGGGTACCACATATATGGCGATCCGTGGCGTGAGCAGCGATACAAGAATGACTGAAGCGATTGCCGCGACCGCGCGATGGCAGAGCTGCGCGATTGTCGAGATCGCGACGAGAACGCAGCAGGATTGGGCAGCATACTGTAGAAAACTGCTGTACATAGAAGAAAATATGCGACAATGTAAATCATTGAATTGTGTTTGACACAATAGTAGTAAATATACTGTCGTGAGTGTATATCTATGCCACTTCAAATAGCGGCTTTGCTTTCGCGATGAAATGGACCGCAGAGCGTCGGTCAACTTATCTTTCCCTAAGTCGATAGTTAGATTTTGGGCGTGCAGATTCCGTTCGGTCGCTGGAGCAGGATACCTATGACTGACACCGACAATTTAGAACTCGTCAGTTTGAACAGAGCCGCCTGCCCCAACAGGCTATCGTGGACATTCCTAAATCGCCCTCGAACCGAGGGACGGTTCCCAGCCACCATTTCCATGGGGGAGCGAAGAATTGCCTTTCTGAAAAGCGAGTTCTTGGACTTCATCAGAGGCCGCGTCGCGATGAGGGTGGCCGCATGAAGGTCACTCTAATCAGCGAAGACTTCCGCGACGGGATGCAGGTAGACTGGCCGGCAATCCCACGCGCAGGTGAGTTTGTGAGTCTTCGACATATCGACGGCACTGCGCAGTACGTCGTTGATGGTGTCGAGTACGCTTGCGACACGAATGGGGTTTTGACCGAAGTGCGGATTGACCTCGATGCCTAGCCCCGCCCTACCCCGCCTGCGGCACGTCAACCCACGCGGGCGGATCCACTCGGAACAATAGGACATACAAGTTATAGACATACGTCCTGAGCCTCCCGGCTCTGGCGGCACCTTGGCGCGTCTCGACATCCAGCTGACGCCAAGCTGCCGACTGATCAACTTTTAGCTGATCAACGACCCGAAGGGGGAAACGCGTCTACACGGCCTCAGCGTTCGGCATCAACACAGCCACGTTTTCACTTGTGTGCCGCGAGGTAGTCCACGAGCGCCACCGCGTTATTGCGCTCGGTGTCCTGCGCGCCGAAGACCAGCGTGACTTTGCCCGCCGATACAAGATCCGCCAGGTGCTTGACTGCGGTGTGATTGGCGCGGAGCTCCTCGAAGCATCGCTTGTGAAACTCGCCCCAGCGGTTCGGGTCATGGCCAACCGGGTTCTGATACCGCGCTCGGAGCGATGTCCTTCAGCCACACGTCGACGCCGGCATGCTCCTTCGTGAGCCCGCGCGGCCAGATGCGGTCGACGAGCACCCCTGGTGCCGTCCGAGGCCTCGGGCGGCTCATAGACGCGCTTGACACCAGGCCGCGAGGATCGTCGAGACATTGGATCTCTTCTCTTCTCCAGAGGAGGACTCCCTCGCGTTAGGTTGCTTTCGCGGGACTGACCTCAGGAAAATCGATCGGAGTCTGCACCGCGTTGTTCATGAAGTTGGTCAACAGGAACTGGGCCGTCAACGCGATCATCTCGACAATGTTGGCGTCAGTCCACCCGGCGTCTTTGACCGCTGCGAACTGGGCGTCGGAAACTTTGCCGCGCGTCTCGATGAGCGCCCTCCCGAACGCCACCGCAGCCTGCCGCTTCGGGTCGCCTGAACGGCCCTGCCGATTCAGCGAGATCTCCTCTGGGGGTATCTTCGCCAAGTTCGTCGAGACGTAGCTGTGCGCGGCAAGGCAGTAGTCGCACCCGTTAGCCTCCGAGACTGCGAGCGCGATCCCCTCCCGAGTCTTCAGGTCGAGGGTCTTCGACACCGGCCCCATCAGGCCAGCCCAACCGCCGAGGGCGTTCGGGCTGATGGACATGAGGCGATAGTGGTTCGGCACGAAGCCGAGCATCTTGTTGGCGTTGTCGAGAATTGCCTGGGATTCGGCGGGCGCGTCGTCGCGCCCCGGAATGGTGATACGGGACATTTTCTTCTCCTGACTCTGGCCGGCTCGGCTTGTGAGCCTCTGAAATAGCCCCTACCGTTCGGCGGAATAATCCGGTAATCGTGAGAAATGGCCTCTCGGAATGTGAGAGAAGATGGACCGGCTTGAAGCAATGTCGATTTTGGTAGCCTCGGCCGAGGCTGGCAGTTTCTCCGCGGCGGGCCGGCAGCTCGGAGTCCCCTTACCGACCATCAGTCGGAGGGTCGCTGACCTGGAGAGGCACCTTAATACCCAGTTGCTGGTCCGCTCGACGCGGAAGCTGTCGCTGACCGAGGCGGGGCTCGCGTACGTAGCCGCGTGCAAGCGCATCCTGGAACAGGTCGACGAGGCAGAGTCGCAGGCCGCCGGGGAGTACACCGTCCCGCGGGGGACGCTGGCGATGACGGCGCCGATCGTCTTCGGACGCCTCCACGTCGTACCGGTCGTGAACGAATTCCTGGCGCGCTTCGCCCAGATCAATGTTCAGCTGACGCTCTCCGACCACACGATCAACATTGTCGACGAGCACATCGACCTGGCCGTCCGCGTCGGCGCGCTGCCCGACAGCACGCTCGTCGCGACGAAGGTGGGCGAGATCCGGCGCGTGGTCTGCGGCAGCCCCGGCTACTTCGCCGCCCACGGCGTCCCGAAAACGCCCGATGACCTGGCCGACCACATGTGCGTGACGTTCACGGCCCTGGCGTCTGGGATGACGTGGATCTTCAACCCGCGCAGCAAGGCGACCAAGGGAGTGCGCCCCTACTGCCGGCTGAGGATCAACACGGCCGAGTCCGCGATCGACGCGGCGATCGCGGGCGTCGGCGTGACGAACGTGCTCTCCTATCAGGTCGCGCGGGCGGTGGCCGCGGGGAAGCTCAGGCTCGTCCTGCAGGACTATGAGCCCGATCCGATCCCGGTGCACTTGGTGCACGCGGGACAGGCGATCCTGCCCCTCAAGCTGCGGCGCTTCACGGAGTTCGCCGCGTCTCGGCTGCGCAAGTCGCTGGCGGCCGACCTGGCCAAGCTCTCTGCGCCAAAGACCGGAGTAAAGAAGAAGTAGCCACCTCACTCGCGGATCATTCATGCATGACAAAAATAACTCAAACTCGCGCGGAAAGACTACTGAGTCGCACTGGACAAGCGATTGTCCCCACGGGCAAGTCGGGCGCCGAAAAATGTTACTCTAAGACAGACTGGACGCTCTGAAAACTGAGCCTCACCAAGACCCCGGCGAAAGTGACGCTGGTTCGGCGGCGGGCGATGGAAGCGCTTGCCCCGCATCCGGATTGGCCGAGCCCGCCGTGCACGCCGAGGAGCAAGCCCCCGCCTTCCAGCTGCGTGACGGCCACGGCCGGTGGTTCTCGTCGCGCGAGGCGCTGCGTCTCGGCACCACCGTCCTCGTATTCTGCATGAGGGGATGGTGCCATACTGCAACGTAGAACTCCGAGCGATCGAGTCGGCCTCTCACGACATACCCAGCCTCGGCGCTTCGTTGGTCGTCGTCTCGCATCTGACGCCTGACAACAGCCTGGAGACGCAGAGGCGCGCAACGGGCTTTCGTTCGCAAGCTTGGTCGACGCGGGAAGCGAGGTCGCGCACGCTTTCGGCCTGCGTTGGAAGGCGTCTGACGAGCTGCGTGCCGTCGAGGCGGGCTGCGTTGATCTCGCGGCCTTTAACGGCAATCCGGGCTGGACGGTGACCATGCCGCCCGATACGTCTTGGCGCCTAGACTAGCGGGACGATCGAGTACGCCGACATCAGCGTCGACTACACGCGGGCGGGCGACCCGTCGGAACTGATCCCGGTCCTCGCTCATATCGCCGCGCACGGGCCCGGCTCTCAGAGGCTCCAGAAAGCGTGTCCGTGCGTCCAAACCAATAGACCGGGCCATTCCAACGCATGCCTGCAAGTGGCATCCATGCGCCTCGATTACGGCGTGCGCCCTCACGCCCTCGAGTGCACGGCCTCGTATGGTCGGCGGCAACTTGACGGAGAAAAACACATGGAGCTTCATCAAGTTCGTTACTTCCTCGCCCTCGCGTCCACGCTCAATTTCACCCGCGCAGCCGAGCAGTGCAATGTCACGCAGCCTGCCCTGACCAAGGGGGTGCAGAAGCTCGAGCAGGAACTCGGCGGCCAGTTGATCTACCGCGAGCGCCAGTTGACGCAGCTCACCGACCTTGGAAAAGAAGTCCTTCCGATGCTGGAAGGCACACTGGCCTCGGCACAGGCGGTGCGTCACAGAGCCCAGGAATTCCAACGCAAGGAGGTCGCGCCACTGAAGATCGGCCTCGCCCCCTCCATTTCGGCGTCGCTCGTCCTCGATCCGATCGCGGAGATCGCAAAGTTCGTCCCTGGACTTCACGTCGAGCTGCGCGAGGGCTCGGCGGAGAAGCTCGTCGGCCTCTTGCTTGAAGGGGAGATCAACGCCGCAATGGTCGGAGACGTGCAGGACATACCCGCCCGCATCGACGACTGGCTGCTGTTCGAGGAGCGCTACGTCGCGGTTCTCGCGCCGACACACCAGCTTGCAAACCGCCCCTCGATCTCCATCGACGACCTCCGCGAGACCGCCTTGCTGGAACGCGCCGGATGCGACGTCGGCCCGAAGATCCTACGCTCGTATTTTCCCGAGGAGCCGCCCCCCCGCGGGCACTGCAGCGGTAACGACTTGCACCTGCAGCACATGGCCGCGGCTGGCTTCGGCTTGATGCTCGCGCCCGAGCACATGCCGCGCCTTCCGACACTCAAGACCATTCCCCTCGAAGGCAATCCGGTTTCGCGGGAGGTGCGGTTGCTGGCCGTGCAGGGGCGCCGCTACTCGCCGGCGCTGGACGCTTTCATCAAGGTCGCGCGGCTTCGCGACTGGACGCTCGAAGTCCCGCACCAGGACATACCTTTGGAAAGTCGGGGGCATACGCTCTCGTGGAGTGATGACCTGAGTCAGGCTGCAGCGGATTGCTCGATCGCACCCTCGGCCGGTGCGGCGCTTGAGGACGCGGTGCGCTGCGCCCTGGCACGGTATTCTGACAGATCGCAGCCGTAGTACCTGCGGAAAGTGCGCGAGAAGCTGCTCCGGCTCTGGTAGCCGGCGCTGAAGGCGACTTGGTCGATAGACAGCGCGTTGGCTGCGAGCAGGTCCGCTGCATGGCGCATCCTCACCCGGCGGAGCAATGACATCGGGATTCTCCGAAGGCGGCGGAAAACCGCGCCATGAAAGCCGAGCGGCTGAGGCCGACGGCGTGCGACAGACTCTGGACGGTGTGAGGCACGGACGGGCGCGAGGCCATCTCGGCGAAAGCCCGTGCGATCGGCGGATCGCTCAAGATCGAAAACCGCTCCACCCACGCATTCGTCGAGACCAGGCAGCGCCTGAGCAATGCGAGCAGAACGAGTTTCAGCAACGCCGCCGACATCGGCCCTCCACCAACGTCCTGGGCTGATGCGGCGATAGTGCCGACATTGCGGCGCGAGTTGATCGCCGCGCTGGACGAACTGTTCCAATAGCCGATGCATGTCGTTTTCATATTGACGGGGAACGGCGAGGTGCCAGAGCCAATCCATTCGCAAGTTAGGCAAGTTGCCCGGGCCCCGACATCTCGCGCCGCGTGGCGCGCCGATAACGATCGTCTATCGACTCTATGGCGAGAGGTCATTTCCCTCGCCGGCGTTGCAAGGTCATTTTCCAAAGGTCGGTCCAACTACGCTCAGCATCCGGCACTCACTGCGATGGCGCCGCTGCGACCTCCGGTTGCCCATTAACACTACCAACAGCGCGAAAGAGAAGACACTGATGTCCAACGAAGCCTACGATATTGTCATTGTTGGCGCGGGTGCGGCCGGCTGCGTCGTTGCAAGTTATCTCGCCGAACACACAGATGCGTCGATCGCGCTGATCGAAGCGGGCGACATGGATCGCGATCCATTCATCCATATTCCTGCCGGTTTCGCCAAAATACTCGCCACTGGCAGGCATATATGGAACTACGAGACGGTTCCCCAGCACGGCACAAAGCGAATCTATGCTTCGGGCAAGGTGCTCGGCGGCGGCTCTTCGATCAACGCAATGTGCTACGTCCGTGGTCAAGTCCGAGATTACGCCGCGTGGCAAAACGCGGTCGGCGATACCGGCAAGTGGTCGTATGAAGACCTGCTTCCCGTCTTCATGTCGCAGGAAGTCAACGACACCTTCCACGACGAATTCCACGGCATCGATGGAGGTCTCGCGGTCCAGTTGCCCAAGGGCATCAACGAGCTGAACCAATATTGCCTAAAGGCCTTCCAGGAATATGGGCTGCCCTACAACCCAGACTATAACGGCAAGAGCCAGATCGGCGTCTCGCCGGTGCAATCCACGGTCGGACATCAGCGCCGCTGCAGCGCGGTCGACGCTTTCCTGCGTCCGCACCTCGCCTCGGGCCGCGTCACCCTCCTCATTGGCAAGACGGTCGTCCGCATCCTCGTCGAGAACAAGCGGGCTGTCGGCGTCGAGCTCACGGACAATGAGACGATCATGGCCGGCGAAGTTGTGCTGTCGGCCGGCACCGTCCACAGTCCGAAGATCCTCATGCACTCGGGCATCGGGCCAGCCGAGCAGCTGCGCCAGCACGGCATCGCGGTGATCGTCGATTCACCCGAGGTGGGCGAAAATCTCCACGACCACGCGATCGTGCCGGTCCGCGCCTACGTAAAGGGCGACCTTGGTTATCAGGCGGCCGCGCAGGGCTTTGGCAGCGTGAAAGCGGGCCTTCGCTATTTCGCGACCAAGGATGGCCCGGCGTCGGGCAACGGCATCGAGACGGTTTCCCACTGGAATCCGTCCGACTTTGCCGCCGAGCCCACGATCCAATGCTATCACGTGCCAATCATCGCAAAAGATGGAATCAGCCCAACGGGCGACCGCTCTGGCATCACCTTCGAACTCGTGGTGCTTCAGCCGAAAAGTCGCGGCTGGGTGCGGCTTGCCGACAGCGACCCAACGTCGATGCCACTTATCAACCCAAACTTCATGGGCGAAGAAGAAGACGTAAGGGCCGCAGTGGGCTCGGTGCGGGCGATCCGCAAGGTCATGGCGCAGGAGTCGCTTGCGCCGGTCATCACGGAAGAGATCGATCCTGGCCCGCGCATCCAGTCGGACGCCGAGATCGGCGAGTGGGTTAAGAGTGCCGTGACGACGATGTTCCACCCGGTCGGCACGTGCCGGATGGGCCAAGATGCGCGAGCGGTGGTTGACGCCCGGCTCAGGGTTCGCGGGGTCGACGGCCTCCGTGTGATCGACGCCTCGATAATGCCGAAGATCACCAGCGGCAACACGAACGCCCCGACTCAGGCGCTCGCGCGCCACGCCACGGCGATGCTGGTCGAGGATCGGAAGCGGACCTAGAGACCTCTCGCGCGAAACGACCACGGCGCTGGCAGCAGTTTCCCGCCCGTCGACCTATCCAATTCGACTGCAACATTCTAGATCCTCACGGAGACTGAAGTGAGTGCGACTGACAGAACGAAGTGTCCGGCTAACCGGCTCGATCGCGGTTCGCTTCGCGGCTTTACACGATGCGGCGGCGCACCGATCGGCTTAATGTTAGCGCTCGCACTCGCTGGCTGCGACGAGAAAGCGCCATCGCAGGCAGCCGCGCCTCCGCCGCCGCCGGTGACGGTCGCGCAACCGGTTACTCGGACCGTCACTGACTGGGACGAATTAACCGGTCGCTTCGAGGCGATCCAGGAGGTTGAAGTCCGCGCACGCGTCGGCGGCTTCATCGACAGTGTAGAGTTCGAGGATGGTGCGATCGTCCACGCTGGCGATCTGCTTTACATCATCGATCCGCGCCCGTTCGAAGCAGTCGCCTTGCAGGCCCAAGGCCAACTCGATGACGCGCGTGCCAAGGCCGAGCTTGCCAAGCGTGAACTCGACCGCGGGCTGAGTCTAGTCCAGTCCAGTGCAGTTCCCGAACAGGTCGTCGACCAGCGCCGTCAGGCGCTGCAGGCGGCGCATGCGGCCGAGACGCAGGCCGAGGGCGCGCTGAAAGCCGCGCAGCTCAATGTCGAGTTCACCCACGTGCTGGCGCCTATCACCGGCCGCGTCAGCCGCCATCTGGTGACCCCGGGCAATCTCGTGCAGGGCAGCGAGGGCGGCGCGACGCTCTTGACCTCGATTGTATCGCTCGATCCGATCGACATCTATTTCGACATTGACGAGGCGACCTATCAGCGCAACAGCAAGCTGTGGTTAGAAGGCAGGCGGCCGAGTTCGCGCGATACGGCGCACCCGGTGCAGGTGACGCTGACCGGTGAGACCAAGCCCTCGCATGAGGGCAAGATGGACTTCCTCGACAACCGCCTCGACGTCTCCACCGCAACGCTGCGCAGCCGCGCGGTGATCCCAAACCATGATCTCTCGATCCTGCCCGGCCAGTTCGGCCGCGTCCGCATCATCGGCTCCTCGCCCTATGAGGCGCTGCTGATCCCCGACGCCGCTATCGCGACCGACCAGTCGCGAAAGATCGTGTTCGTGGTCAAGGATGACAACACAGTGGAAGCGAGGCCAGTCACGCTCGGCCCGCTCGATGAGGGTCTGCGCGTGATTCGCGAAGGCCTCAAGGCTGAGGACCATGTCATCATCAACGGGCTGCAGCGCACCCGAGTCGGCGCCAAGGTGACGCCGCAGATGGCCAAAGCCCCGGCGGGTGACACGCCCGCGTCAGATCCCAAGCCCCTGGCAGGTGCCAAGCCATGAATCTCGGCAGGCTTTCCATCAACCGGCCCATCCTCGCGATGGTGCTGTCGATCGTGCTGCTGATTGTCGGTGCGATCGCCTATCCAACGCTGCCGGTCTCGGAATATCCGCAAGTGGCGCCGCCGACCGTTACCGTCACCACGCAATATCCGGGCGCCTCGGCGCGGACCGTATCCGACACCGTTGCCGCCCCGATCGAGCAGGAGATCAACGGCGTCGAGGACATGCTGTATCTCTACAGCCAGGCGACCTCGAACGGTCAGCTCACCATCACCGTCACGTTCAAGCTCGGTACTGACCTCGACAAGGCCCAGGTGCTGGTGCAGAACCGCGTCGCGATCGCGCAACCGCGGCTTCCCGAGGAGGTGCAGCGCAACGGCGTCGTCACCCGCAAGAACTCGCCCGACATTCTGATGGTCGTATTCATGCTGTCGCCCGACGACACGTTCGATCAGCTCTACATCTCCAACTACACGTCGCTGCAGGTCCGCGATCAACTTTTGCGGCTCGACGGCGTCGGCGACATCAAGATGTTCGGCGCGCGCGACTACTCGATGCGGTTGTGGCTCGATCCCGACCGGATCGCCAATGTCGGTCTGACATCTAGCGAGGTGCTGGCAGCGATCCGCGCGCAGAACCTGCAGATCGCGGGCGGACAGATCGCGGAGCCGCCGATAGCCGATCGCGAATTCCAGCCTAACCTCGTCTTCACTGGCCGCCTCGAAGATATCAGGCAGTTCGAGGACATCGTGGTGAAGGCCGGCTCCGACGGTCGTACCGTGCGGCTGCGCGACGTTGCCCGCGTCGAGCTCGGTGCGCTGTCCTACGCCACCAGCAGCTTCATCCTGCGCAAATCGGCCGTCGCAATGGTGGTGACGCAACGGCCCGGATCGAACGCGCTCGCCACCGCGAAGCACATCTCCGACACGATGGCGCAGCTCAAGACGAACTTCCCGAAGGGGCTCGACTACAATATCGGCTACAACCCCTCCGATTTCATCGCCCAATCGGTCCATGAGCTGATCAAGACGATCTACGAGGCGATGGCGCTCGTCGTCATAGTGGTGCTGGTGTTTTTGCAGGGGTGGCGACCCGCGATCATCCCGATCATCGCGATCCCGGTGTCGCTGGTCGGCACCTTCGCGGTGATGGCCGCGCTCGGATTCTCGATCAACAATCTGACGCTGTTCGGTCTGGTTCTCGCGGTCGGCATCGTGGTCGACGACGCCATCGTGGTTGTCGAGAATGTCGAGCGACATCTCCAGCTCGGTATGAGCCGGCGCGAAGCGGCGCTCAAGACCATGGAGGAGGTCGGCGGCGCGCTGGTCTCGATCGCGCTGGTGCTCTGCGCGGTGTTCGTGCCGACAGCCTTCCTGGGCGGCATTTCCGGACAGTTCTTCCAGCAATTCGCCGTCACCATCGCGGTCGCGACCGCGATCTCCTTGTTCTGCTCGCTGACGCTGTCGCCGGCACTGACCTCGCAGATCCTTGCTCCGCATGAGGAGAGGCGTCCGCCGGCGCGCTGGAACATCATCGCGCGCGGCTGGGACAGCTTCACCGCGCTGTTCAACCGCATCTTCGATCGCCTGGCACGAGGCTACGCGGCCGCCGCCGACTTCGTGATCCGCCATACAGCGGCGATGCTTGTGATCTATCTGGCGCTGATCGGCAGCACCTGCTGGCTGCTGGTGAGCACCCCACAGGGCTTCATTCCCGCACAGGATCGCGGTTACCTCATCATCTCGGCGCAATTGCCAGGCGCCGCGTCGCTGGTGCGGACCGCGGCGGTGGTGCGCGAAATCGAGCGGATTGCGCTGGATACGCCAGGTATCGTCCGTGTCGCGGCCTTCGCCGGCTTCTCCGGCGCGACGCGCACGGAGGCCGGCAACGCCGCGGCGTTGTTCCCGGTGTTCGACGAGCCGGAAGCGCGGCACAAGAAGGGATTGTCGGCGAATGCGATCACAGCCGATCTGCGCAAGCGGCTGTCGGTGATCCAGGGCGCTTTCGTTATCGTCATTCCACCGCCCGCGGTGCCAGGCATCGGTACCGGCGGCGGCTTCGCCATCCGCATCCAGGATCGACAAGGGCGCGGTCCGGAGCTGCTCGCAGCCGCGACCGACGAGCTCGTCGCCGCCGCGCGGAAGTCGCCAAACCTGACCTCGGTATTCTCGCCGTTCACGGCGAATACCCCGCAGCTGTTCGTCGATATCGATCGCGTCAAGGCGCAGAAGCTCGGCGTCCCCATCGCCAGCATCACCGACACGATCGAGACTTACTTCGGCTCGACCTATATCAACGACTTCAACCTGTTCGGACGCACCTATCACGTCACCGCACAGGCCGATCTCCCATTCCGCAAGGAGACCTCCGATCTCGCGCGGCTGCGTACCCGCAACGCGGCCGGCGATATGGTGATGCTCGGAAGCGTCGTGAACTTCAAGGACATCTCGGGACCCGATCGTGTCGCGCGCTATAATCTCTACTCGGCGTCCGAGCTGCAGGGTGAGCCGGCACCGGGCGTGAGCTCGAAGACGGCGCTCGACACCATCAAGCAACTGGCCGACGAAACATTGCCGAGCGGCTTTTCCTTCGAATGGACTGATCTGTCCTATCAACAGGCGACGGGTGGCAATGCCGGCCTCTATGTGTTCCCGATCTGCGTGCTGTTCGTCTACCTGGTGCTGGCGGCGCAATATGGCAGCTGGACGCTGCCGTTCGCGGTGATCCTGATCGTGCCGATGTGCCTGTTCGCGGCCACGATCGGCGTGCGCATCATGGGCCAGGACGTCAACATCCTGACCCAGATCGGCTTCGTGGTTCTAGTGGGACTGGCCGCCAAGAATGCGATCCTTATCGTCGAGTTCGCGCGCGACATCGAGCTCGAGGGAAGGTCGCGGCTGGAGGCTGTCGTCGAGGCCTGCCGGCTCCGCCTGCGGCCGATCCTGATGACCTCGTTCGCCTTCATCCTGGGCGTGCTGCCGATGGTTGTTTCGACCGGGTCCGGCTCGGAGATGCGCCAGGCGGTCGGCGTCGCCGTGTTCTTCGGCATGCTCGGCGTCACGCTGTTCGGCCTGATCTTCACGCCGATCTTCTACGTGGTGGTGCGCAACCTCGCGGAAGGCAAGAACGACGGCAAGCCGACCCAGACGACGGCGGCCGCGGCGGGATAAGTCGGGGTGACGCCGATGCACGATGAGGCCGATAAACTATCTCCGTCACCCTTAGAAGCGCAGAACGCGCGTCATGAATGGTGCGCGGCCCTGCCGGCGCCACGCACCCTTCGAGGCTCGTTCCTCTCCGCACCTCAGGACGACGCGTCTGAAGCTGCAGGCCTAAAGGGGCAATTCCATTGGCTGAGCCAAAATAAAACGGGCGGGTGTGGGGATGCAAACAATCATGCGCCGTTTTTCCCTGATAGAAACTGTCGGAGATCATAAAAATGAAATCGGGATTTTTCGCCGCGGCCGCGGCGTGTTGCCTGTTGCTCGCGGCGCCGGCGTCGGCGCAGGGTGTCAAGATCGGCGTCCTGAACGACCAGTCCGGCGTCTATGCCGATTACGGCGGCAAATATTCGGTCGAGGCCGCGAAGATGGCGATTGAGGATTTTGGCGGCGAGGTGCTCGGCCAGAAAATCGAGTTGGTTACCGCCGATCACCAGAACGAACCCGATCTCGCCGTCTCGATCGCGCGGCGCTGGTATGACGTCGACGGCGTCGACATGATCACCGATCTGACCACGTCGACGGTCGCGCTGGCGGTGCAGGAACTCTCCAACGAGAAGAAGAAGATTGATATCGTGGTCGGCGCCGCGACCTCTCGCATCACCGGCGACGCATGCACGCCCTACGGCTTCCACTGGGCCTTCGACACCCATGCGCTCGCGGTCGGCATCGGCGGCGCGCTGGTGAAGGCGGGCGGCGTTACCTGGTTCTTTCTAACCGCCGACTACGCGTTCGGCCACGCACTGGAAAGGGACACCAGCGAGATCGTCACCCATGCCGGCGGCAAGGTGGTAGGTTCGGTTCGCGTGCCGCTGAACTCGTCAGACTTCTCCTCCTTCCTACAACAGGCGCAGAGCTCGAAGGCGAAAATCGTCGCCCTCGCCAATGCCGGCCGGGATACCACCAACTCGATCAAGCAGGCGGCTGAGTTCGGCATCTTCCGGCAGGGCCAGAAGCTTGTCGGCCTCTTGATGACGCTCTCCGAAGTTCGCGGCCTCGGTCTTGACGCGACGCAAGGCCTGGTGCTGTCCGAAGGATTCTACTGGGATCACGACGATCGGAGTCGCGCTTTCTCCGAGCGATTCTTCAAGCGTACCGGACGCATGCCGAACATGAACCATGCCGGCACCTATTCGGCAACGCTGAGCTATCTGAGGGCGGTGAAAGCCGCCGGCACCAAGGACTCCGAGGCAGTGGCCAAGAAACTGAAAGAGCTGCCGGTCGACGACGCCTTCGCCAAAGGCAAGGTGCTGGCCAACGGCCGCATGGTGCACGACATGTACCTGTTCGAGGTCAAGAAGCCCTCGGAGTCAAAGAAGCCGTGGGACTACTACAAGCAGCTCGCGGTGGTGCCGGGCGATCAGGCGTTCCTCACCGCCAAGGAAAGCGGTTGCCCGCTGACGAAGTGACGCGCGGCGTCATTTCAGGGCGATGCACCGTATTGAACCCGGAATCTCGAGATTCCGGGTTTCGGTTCGCTCATTAATCGAGGCGCGCAGAGCTTCGTCGATCGCCATCTCATCTCTGACAATTGAAGAGAATAAAAATGTTGGCTTCGAGCGTGATGCAGCTCGTGGCATTCCTCGGGACGAAATCACACCGCGGCGAACGGCAATAACGATCGCCTATGGCCCAGCCGTTTGGTCATGGCGCAGTTCCCTCGAGGGTTATTTGTCGGGCGTGGTCAGAGGTTTGTCATTGGTGTCGAGGACGAAGACGGCGAGCAGCTTCGCCGGCTCAGTCTTGCTCGCATTGCGGCTGATCGAATGGAGCGCTTCCGGCTGTTCGGACCAGCTCTCGCCTGCCCGATAGATGCGTGTCTCGCCGTCATTCAGCTTCGACTCGTAGATGAAAGCCGACCTCGCGTGGGTGTGGGACGGGGAAGCCGCGCCCGGCGCGTAAACGACTTCCACGGCGACCAGCGACTTGCCGGGGATATTGGGGATCGTCGCCTCGAAGTTCTTGGTGACGGTTTCCGCTTGGCTGTCGTGGGCTGCGACGGGCCCGGCCGTCGAGATGGCAAGGGCGGCGCCGGTGGCGGCGATGATGGTTCGGATCTTCATGGGCTTTCTCCTTTTGAGTATCGGTTGGACTTGGTTCATTGTTTCCTCCCGGCCTCTAGGCCGCCCTGGCTTGCAGCCCGCGGCGCACCGCTGGATGCGCGATTAACAGCCCCTCGCGCGCCAGACGGCGCCATTGCCGGGCGTCATCCTGATCCTGTCGGCGCCGGAATGCCGCCTCGGATCGATACCCGATCAAGTCGACCACGGCTTCGGTGGTCATCGCCGGCTTCTTCAGCTCGGTGGCGGCCAAGCCCATCCGGATATCGGTCAACAGTTCGACGGCTGAGCGGCCCAGCTTGTCTTGGAACGGAGCCGCCCCGCTGCTGTATGCGAACGGGTGCGAACGTGACCCGTTGGGCCTCGTTCTTCGCGGGCCCTCCACCTATGCACCGATGGGTTTCACACCGTACTTTTGATAGTAGGTGCTCCTGATCTCGTCCTGACTTCGAGGAGGGTCGGCAAAGACATGGGCCGGGGAAAGCAACGGGGTGATCGAAGTGGTTTCGATTTTGACAACGTGATCGACAGGATACTCAGGGCCGTTCGTCGCCCGAACCCAGTCAGCGATCATCAAGAACTCGGCATCGTCTGGCGGCAGTATCAGCGCGCGGCCCTTGAATCGATAACCGCGCCTCTGAAAAATGTCGACTGCGTTAATTTCGACGGCGGGATTGCGCTTCAAATTCAGTATCGTCCGCGGCGATGCGATATCGGCGAAGTAGAGAACGCCGCTCCTGACCGTCAAAGACGCCTTCGGCGAAAGATTTGGCGTTCCGTCTTCGTTGACTGTCGCGACGAACGACAGTATCGCCTGCTTGATGATCGCCTCAATGTCCGCAGTGATTTCGATCATAGACATGGAACCTCTCTTATGACCGTGAGATCGATCGCCGCGAGGGCTTTGTCCCTCGCTAATGTGGCCTGGTCCCGGTCGAGAAACGCAGTGGCCTGCACGGAGAGGAATTGCTGGGTTGTCAGCCCAATGCTACCCAGCACCACCGACAGGTACGGCGTGAGAAAATCGGGCTGGTTGGCTCGGTCGCCGGTAAAAACGCCACCAGAGGCGATCCCGATAAACACCGGACGATCTCTGAGCATTCCCACCTTCCCGGCCGGCGTCGACATGAACGTGCGACCGGCGCGAAGGATTTGGTCGATCCAGGCCTTGAAGACCGACGGAACGGTTAAGTTGTTCATGGGCGTTCCGATGACAATCACATCGGCCGCCTCGACTTCCTGAATAAGCGCCTCGGAAAGCTCCAGCGCGCCCTTCGGCGGGGCCGCCAAGGTGGCCGGCGACGACAGGGCAGTCGCGTAGTCGGACGAAGCGTGCGGCAGCGGGGCGGCGGCAAAGTCTCGCCGGCTGATGCTCGCCCCGGGCGCAACATCAAGGAGCTTTTTGACGATCGCCGCTGAAAGCTGGCGGCTTTGCGATTCTGGACGCGGGCTGCAATCAATATGGAGGATGTTCATGCGAACGATCCCGATGGCGTTACGGAACCAATCACGTTGTCAACCTGCCCTTCGCGTTTGGCGAAGCGGCACGCGTTCGTGTTCGTCGCCGCGATATCAAGAACCAGGCGGTCGCAATATTCATCGATGCCCAACACAACTATCTTCATGGTTTACTTTCTTTCGTCGGTCGCCGCAGGATTCCCGCGCCGCGCATCATGCCCGCGTCGAACACCTGCCCCGGATTGTCGATTTCCTGTGTCTGTTTGGTGGAAATGTTGCATCGATGGGCGCGTGTCGCTCACGGGCGAACGCGGATGATCGTCTTCCCCGCGCGTCGCTCGGTCGCGTTGAAGGTGGCGACCGCACCCTCAAGGGCCGAGACGTTGCCGATGTTCGTCCGCAGTCGTCCGTCCCGCACCCGCTGGACGATCTCACTCAGTTGGGCACGATCGGACACGACGACGAAATCGACCGCCAGGCCATCTGCGGGCCGCGCCTCGGTCGGCCCGGCAATGGTCACCAGTGTTCCTCCGGCCCGGATCAGGCTTGCGGACCGCTTCGCGATGTCGCCGCCGAAGACATCGAAAACCAGATCGACTGGGCTGACGTCTTCCAGGGCGTTGGTCTCGAGGTCGACGAACTCGTTCGCGCCGAAGTCGAGCACCTTCTGACGGTCGGCGGCGCGCCCGGTGCCGATGACGTAGGCGCCGGCCTCTCGTGCGAGTTGCGTCACCATCGAACCGACTACGCCGGCCGCGCCATGCGCGAGCACGCTCTGCCCCGCCTGAAGGCGACCGTGCTCGAACAGTCCCTGCCACGCCGTCAGGCCCGGCATCGGCAGGCTTGCGCCCACCATGAAGTCGACGTCGCCCGGCAGCGGTGCGAGGTTGCGGGCCTCCATGGCCATATACTCCGCCAGCGTGCCGTCGCGATACCAATCGGTGAGGCCGAACACCCGCTGTCCCACCGACAGACCCGTCGTACCGTAGCCGAGGGCGGTGACCACTCCGGCCAGCTCGTGCCCGGGGATCGACGGTGTCCGGTCACGGCCGAGGCGATCGGTCCAGGTCGGGGGCCACGTCAGCTCATCCCAGGTGAATCCCGACGCATGGACCTGAACGACGACGTCGTTTATCGCTGCCTGCGGCTCGGGCCGCTCCACCAGCTTCATCCCGGCCGTTCCCGCGGCCTGGTCTGTCACCACGATTGCTTTCATCTTCCACCTCTCAATTCGTGGGATGTCGTCATTTTTGGGGATTTCCTTACAGGTGAACGAAAATAGAACGGCGAAAACCGATGGTCCAATGACCTTCGGCTATGGAATCGATGCCACCGACCCGACGCGCAAAAATCATGAACTCAATGAGGTTGATTTTGACTGGCGACACTCTCTCCGACGCGCGGTCTCCGACGCGGCAAACCCAATGGATTGCTCGTTCAGACTGCCGGGTCAGCTGGCAGCTTCAACGCCTGCCGGGAGCCTAACCCCGAACCCGATTCAGTCCCAAAGGGTCTTTAAGCTCGACCGAAAAAAGATTCGGGAGCGGGGCCAATTGACACTGGACACCGATTGGCCCGAGCTGGCGATCGTTTGCCGATGTTAGCAGGCAGGGCCGACTACAACGCCCCGAAACACTTGTGCGCGGAGTTTCTATCGCAAGCGGCAGGCTGTGCTCGCCGTTCGACCACGCGACCGCCGTTTCTTCATCCGCTTACAGCTCAATGTCGGCTGTCGCCCCGCGGGAAAAGCCTAGCTTGGCCAGCCCCAGCCGGATCTCCGGGCAGCTCATAAACAGGCGCCACAGGAGCCCGCTCCGATAGTTCTCGATCATGATCACGATCGGCCCTTGATCAATGGCTAGATAGGAGTCCGCGTACCAATCCATCGCCGGACTAAATGCGTCCACGAAGCCATAGGCGCCCCAAAGCCTCTCGCTTCGGGAAGCAAAGTGGCGAAGCGCCCGATGGCACTCCGCTGGGGCATAGGGGAAGGAGCCAAGCGCAGCGGCCGGGGTGATCACGCCCAGATCGCGGTCGGGAGCGTGTGCGACATAGCCATCGATACTGTCACTGGCTGTCAGCCCCCAGCAATCGGCGCCATAGCCGTCGAATTTCTGAGGATTGCGCATGCAATGCGCCTGGTTGATGAGAGTACTAGCGACATTCTGCCGCCAATAGTCGGCGTAGCAATCCCGAAGACGTCTTGGGTCGAGCCCCAGAAAGGAATAGTGAGCGAAAAACAGGGGGCCTCCATGATCGGGTCCAAGGGGGAGCGGAATACCGTCGAAGCTTCGGCCGTTGGCGAAGGCTTGGCCCGCGGCCCAGCCACGGTGATAGACACTCGGCTCGATCGGATGCCGTGGGGCCGACGCGGCTAGGACGAATGCGATTAGGCACTCGTTCCAGCCGTGGATCGTGTGGTCCATCGCCCATTCGTGCACCGGGCTCCAATGCCAGTAGAGCGAGTCGGAGCCGCGGGTGAACCAGTCCCATTCGATTTCCTGCCACAGAGCATCGATGAGGCTGCGCAAAAGGTACGCTTTGGGTTCCGATCCTCGGAAATATTGTCGCGCCGAGAGAAGCCCTACAATCAAATATGCAGTCTCGACGATGTCGGCGCCATCGTCGCATTGACTAAACGGGATGGTTCGGCCGCTCTCGCCATCCATCCAGTGAGGAAAGGCGCCATGGTGGCGCTCGGCCTGGCCGAGAAAGCACACCATCGTAATCAGGCGATCGATTGCGGCCTGCCGGTCGATCCATCCGCGCTCGATGCCTACGAGGATCGCCATGATGCCGAAGCCGGAACCGCCTGTTGTGATGATATTCGGTGTCTCGTTGCTCCGCTCTCGCGTAAGGCCGCTCGTCGGATGGCCAAATTCCCAGAAATATCGGAGTGTCTGTCGCTGCAGGGTATCGAAGAGCTCATCCAAAGACGCACCCCCGTGGGGAGTGACGCTATGCCTGGGTCGAGTGGAGATTTTGAACGGCGTTTCAGTCGCAGACGCGACGGAATGGGCTTGTCTGTAGAAACGAGAACGTCGGCCACGCGGAGGCAATGCGCGATTCTGAGGCAATGGCAGGAAGTTGCTATCCAAGGGCGAGATCGGGCCAGCGGCCAGAGTTGCGTCTGTGAACATGGTGTCACACCTTTCGGTGTTTGGGTCTTAGATCTGCGTTTCTCGCCGGTAATTGATCTTGGCGAACGCTTCGAAATGGATGGCCTCACCAAGCCTTGGGCTGCTCGAAGCGGCAGACCGTGTCCGCTGCTTCCGTACCCGGCTGATGCACGAGCCAACGGTAGTCGTCGGTTGGCTTGACAGGGCGTAGTGTACGCTTGCGCTGTCTTGGAACCCGACGATGGCCGGGAGAGGTAGTGGGCTTGAGCGGATAGGTGAGCGGTTCGACGTCATCAGAGAGAATCGACCAAGGAATGTTTTTCGATGCGTCCTCCCAGCATATCGTCGAACAAAAGTAATACTTGAATGGTCTGTTGTGAAACACACCGCGACAGTTGATACAAACCATGGCGTCCTCCATGCCGGAAAGATGGTTGTCCTTTGCGAGCAGAGCCCCCCCTCTCCAGATTGCGTGCCAGCTTATCTCGTCCGTAATGATTTTCTATTGCAATGAAGTGGTCGGACCTACCTGTTTAGGCGTTGCGCCGCATACTTTGGTTTACGTCTTACCTACAAATTGTATGTCTACGACCGCAGCCTCGACACGCGGTGTGGAGCGAGCCGATGGAAACCGTCGAGTTATGCCCAAAGATCGCTCGCCTGGCCGGTTTAGTGGCGGCTGGATGTCTAGTTCCCAAAACCGATGCAATTCCAGAGAGCTTTAAGCCGCCCGAATGGAGCATACGGGAGCGATTTCCGATTGCAGCGGAGCCAAAAGGCCCGAGCTAGTGGTCGTTTGCCGACGTAGCAGGCAGGGCCGATGACAGGCGCAACCATCGAGGGTCATAGGAGCCTATCGCTCCTTCTATGGCGACCTAACCGCGCCTGCTTCTCCAGTCCATCCGTCGCGATTTCGACAGTCTACTGACGCCACTCAGCCAAATTGTCCGGCTAGCAACAGCAGCCGGCGCGCCAGAATTTCATTGGGGTGACATGGATGCGGGTGGCGTTCGCATACATCGATACAAATCCTCACGCGATACAAGGCCTTTTCTTGGAGCTCTTGGCCGACGCGAGGCGATCTGACGGCGGCTTACAACGCTAATGAAGGCCATGACGTTTAAAGAAACCAGGTCGTTCGAAATCGCACAGCGTCTCGCTCATATACTCATATACTTAGTCTAGGCGTGCTCGATCAATGGATTGCGCTGGCCGCGATCTCGATGACGGTCCCGAGATCAAGGCGGACACCCGCTGACATGAGGCCCAGTGCAACGAGGCTTGCCGGCCTTCCGCCTCCCGCGCCATAGGGGTTTGCGTTCAAAGCGGTTTTTTATATCGCCTCCAGTGATTTCACGCGGATCCAGTTTCTGGCCGCGGCGACGCATAAGCCGTCGTGAGAAGCGATGGCTTTTAAATGCACGCTTACTGTCGTCGTCCATGAGCGAGGAAGCGAGTTTAGAGATGTTGAATGGCGTTAGACGTTGTGTGTTCCGCTGGAAAGGGTCCGACTGCCACATCAGATCGGAGTTGTCCGAGCGACGGATCCTCCCGAACAGGTCGCCTGACGGACCGTACATTTGGAGAACTGCAATGAAGACCATCGTTTTTGCCGCTGCGGCGCTTGTTATCGCCACAGGCAACTCCTTCGCCAGAGGAGGAGGAAGTGACCACTTTGAGCCCTTCTCTGACTTGCATTCAATGAGCGGAATTGACGGATCCCAAATTGACAGAACCCATACGTCATCTCTCAAGAACCATCCCCACACTATGACGAAGAGGCCGGCGCCGATGACGAGGAGGCCAGCGCCGATGTCGAGCTCGCCTTACAACCCGGCTGACGATTATGGACAGGGCATTTGGGGGCGCTGAGTAGCATTGAATGAACAGGCGGATGGACGGTGCCAAGCGTGGGACTGTCCATCTCGCATCAAATGTTCACTCACCAAAATGAAGCATGGAGTGAGAACAGGAGCCGCCTGCAAACTCGGGATCACACTCCGGACGCGATGCGGATAGCTCGACGGATCGCATTCAGCAAATCCAGATGATGCACGGGCTTGGTCAGGAAGTCCACGGCTCCCGCCTTCATGGCCCGGACCGCCATGGGGACGTCGACATGGCCGCCGATAAAAATAACTGGAAGCCTCATATCGATCTTGGCAAGTTCGGAGTGGATATCCAGACCGTTTTGCTCCGGGAGCCACACATCGAGAACAAGGCATTGAGGAGGTGATTTCGGTACCCAGTCCAGGAATTCCTGGACCGAGGAGAACAATATCGTCCGCAGGCCTGTTGACCGGAAAAGGCCTTGAAGTGCCTCTCGAACGTCTGGATCATCATCGATGACGGCGACTGTGAGCGTGGTATCGGATTGGAGCGGCGCCTGTGATCCGGATTGCCGATGCCGGATGGCGGGGCGAAGGTCTGACGTGCCGCCCGGCGGCGGCCGACGCGTTGCCAGCCTGACCACCACATCCGTGTCAATCGGTTCTTCCATCAGCTCGGCAGCTAGCAGATAACCGCGCCCCGAAACCGTCTTGATGAGATCTCGATCCTCACCGAGCGCCCTTCGAAGGGCCGTCACCTGAAACCTGACATTGGCCTCCTCGACCACCAGTGAAGGCCATACACTCCTCAGAATCTCGTCCTTGGGGACGAGCCTGCCTCGAGCGCGTAGCAGCACGAGCAGGAGATCGAAGGCTCGGCCGCCAAGCCTCACCGATCGACCATCGGCAAGGAGTTGGCGCGCTCCCGGCACCACGCAAAATCGTCCGAACCGTAGGAGCTTCGCACCGTCCTCACATCGCCTGTTGGGGTGCTTGGGCACAACCTCGATTTGCTCCGCGATCCAATGCGAGTTCATGGTCAGCCCTCAGAGAGTTTAACATACGACTGTCCGTCATAGGTTTGCGGACTGGGCGGCGAGAATGTTGTCGCGGCGAATATGAGCATGAATCGGCCGAGAGCCGACACAATGCGGTTGGGCAACGATATCAAGAGTGCGATGATGGCAAGGGAAGTGCTCGTTGCAGGCCAGCCCGCATTCACAAGAAACACCCCCGGCAACGCAACCCAGATCGCCGCTCGGATACCACCCTCAACAGCAGCTCGATGCGATCGATAGATCAGCCCACGCCAATGCCATTGAGGACGTCCATCAGTGCGCAGGGCGGCAATATTCTGTCGAACCTGCTCGAAAGCCCAGGAACTAAGGGGGTGACCCAACGGAAGGAACCTCACGTGCTTAGACAGCGTCAAACAAATCTACTCCGTGATTTCGACTGTCCGCCTCTTCCGGCATGTTCGCTTTCGCGATCGCCTCAGTCAGCTCTGCGACCTCCTGGGCCTTGCCATCGCCCTCCCCCAACTCCAGCTGGATCGTCGCCATCTGCTGGCTAAGGACTGCCTTGCGCTGTCTCTCGTCGAACGTCGCCTTGGTCTACAGGCCATCTCGTTGCTGAGGACAAGACCTCTATGCGCTCGGAGAGAAGCCGTGCGACCTTGTCTATTCGCGCGACCACGAGGTCGACCGACTCCAGGATCTCCGGCTTCTCCTTCGGCTTGATGTCCACGAACGACGCAGCAAGGTCGGCGAGCGTGCCCGCCGGCTCGGGACACTCGAGCACGAGTATCAATTCCTGAGGCACCTCGACGAAGCCGGCTTCGTCCGGGCCGAATGATAGATAGCCGGGCGTCGGCGATGGCAACTTGGCGGCGATAGCACTCGCGGAAGCTTCTACGGATTGGGAGGAGACCGGTCGGAATGCGTCCGCGAGAGCCGCGGTCGTTGCGGCGGTTCCTACCAGGACACCCCGAGCCAGCGAAGCAGCGCCCGTGGCTGCGGCAACGCCGAGAAAGCCTCGACGGCTCGGATGGAAGGTCTTGTCAGCCGGATCATTGGTCATCGGAGTTGCAGTCCACTTTTTTGGTCGTGGCAAAATCGCGTGAATCCACGGGGCTCCTTTGCGGCCACGCGGGGCACGGCGGCACGCGCAATCGCTTCAATCAATGTCATGGCGGCCGCGTGTGCTCGGCCGGCCCAACCAGACCCAAAGATCGGACGCAGCGGGCGAAATTAGAAATTCCCTTTGGACATGCTTTCGATAGGCGTGAGGTATCATCGTCCAAAAGCGCTGTGCGCACCGCCGCCCGGAGGCATTTCAAACCGGTTTATTGCCGCAAGCGGGGCGAGCCGCGTGTCTGGACGAACGGCGACGGATTGTGGATTCGCGGCGCGATCCGCGGACCTACTTTTCCGCCGCGGCGGCGTGCGGCCCGCGACTCGATATCCCGCACCTCACTTCCCGCCCCAGGGCTTGAGCCTTCGTGACAAGAAATCGTTGACGACGGCCCGCTCCGCGATCTTCACGTGCGGCGCCCGAACGGTGCCCACGTCGACTTCAGCCGTCTTCTTTATGCCCCGCTCGAAGATGTCCGCCGCCTCGCCAAGTAGCGCCTTCTTCCACCGGTGGAATCGGATGCACGCCATATTCGGCAGCCAACTCCCACACGGTGCGCTCGCCCTGCACGGCTTCCAGCGCCACGCGAGCCTTGATGCCTCTGCGTCATGATCCCTGCGTTTGCGCATGTTCTGATCTCCTCGTACTTGGAGATCAGCAGACGTCAGTTCGCAACTTCCGTCACTGTCCGATTTTCGGGGGACGTGCTAACGTCTAGCAAGGCCGAAAGGCTGCCGTCGTCGCGTCATCTATTCTGAGCCGCTCCAAGTCAGGTTTACCGCGTGGTTTCGCGAAGCGCTCCTCAATCTAATTCCGTATCCGGTATTCGACGGTGGCTAGTTGCAATCCCGCGCAGACCTGCGATTGCCTGATTTAGCAGTGAGCCGCTTATGGGTTTCTCGCGGTAGATCAGATAAACGGGGCGAAGGAACTCAGGCGCTCCGGCAATAACCTTAAGCTTTCCAGCCTCAACCCAAGTCAGGGCGATGCTATGGGGCAAATAAGCCGAGGCGCGCCGGTCAAGGACGAATTGCAGGCCGAGATAGGCTGGATTGACCGTGATCGCAGGTGCCGACAGTCCAGGAAACGCTGCCTGGTGCCCCGCTTGAAACTGCTCGTCCCACTCAACATAGACGTAGTGCTCTTCCCAGTTGTCGGCATGGTCGCGGTCGCAGACCAGAACCAGCCGTTCCTGCGTAAGTTCCTCGAGCGCCAGGCCGGGCTGACGCGGCGGCACGAAAACGAGTCCCAGGTCGAGTGTACCTGTGATCAGACGCTCGGCAAGGTTGCTCGAATAGCTTCCTTCCAGGCGGATCGCGACGTCGGACGCGTGCTCACGCATATAGGAAACCCACGGGCGCATCAGCGTGTACCAGAGGCTGCTCGGCCCCCCAAGACGCAATATTGTTTTGTAACCGGGGGGGAGCGCTATCTCACGTTTAGCCTCTTGCCAGGAATGTACGATCGATCTGGCGTGCGGCTCCAAATGCTTTCCCGCATCCGTCATCACCACGCCGTCCGCTCCCCGCACAAGCAACGTTTGTCCGAGATGATCTTCAAGAGCGCGAATTCTGGCACTGATTGTGGACTGGGTTACATTTAAACGATTCGCCGCAGTGCTGAAGCTACCCGTCGCCACGATCTCCAGAAAGCTTCTCAACTGTTCAACCTTCATTTAGTCCTTCCGTATCGATAATTTCGATGCGACGCATGCAAAACATTCGCTTGCAATGGAGCTTGAGCGCTCGGAAGCTGTCTTACTATCGCTTTTTCCAAAAAGGCAAGGGAGGCCAAACATGCCGAAAGCTCGCGATCACGCACATCTCGTTACACTGAAAACTGACCTTGCGAACGGGCAGATAAGTCGTCGTGCCTTTTTGCGAACTGCTACCCTTCTCGGTATGTCGGCGGCCGCGGCTTACGCTTTCGCTGGCGGTGAGGCTGCCACTGCGAATGCTGCAGAAGCGAAACCTAAGGGCGGGACATTGCGCATCAGCACGACGGTTTATGACGTCAAGTCCCCGGCGATCGCCGCGACAACTGCTCACCCGCTCGTCTATTCGCAGGTAGTAGAGTATCTGGCCAAGACTGGTACCGACAATGTGACGCGCCCTCATCTGCTGTCCTCTTGGGAACCTTCAGCCGATCTCAAGACCTGGACGCTTCACATCCGCGATGGCGTGAAGTGGCATAGTGGCCGACCCTTCGTCGCTGACGACGTCATCTGGAATCTAAAGCGTCTGCTCAGCGATGAAGTCGGATCCTCGATGCTCGGACTGATGGAGGCGTACATGCTGAAACCCATCGATACGGGTAAGACAGATGAAAAAGGCAATAAGATCATCAAGCACCAGGTCTGGACGGAGACTGCCATCGAAAAAGTCGACGACAAGACAATAAGGTTGAATTTGCAGGCCCCCCAGCTGGCAGTACCGGAGCACTTGGCTCATTTCCCGGCTGTGATGCTTTACCCAGAGGAGAATGGCGTTTTCGGACCGGGATCTGTGGGGACTGGTGCTTTCACATTGAAGGAAATCAATGTCTCGCGGAATGCGGTGCTTGAGGCCGTCAGCGACTACTGGGGTGAAGGGCCCTACCTGGACAAGCTTGAGTTTGTCGATTTGGGAGGCAGCGAACAGGCGAACGTCAACGCCTTGATGTCAGGTCAGGTGGACGGGGCCTTCCAAGTTCTTCCAGAGTTTTTCCCGGTTCTGAGAAAGCAAGAAAACCTGACGTACTACGAAGTAACAACGGCCGATACTTCAGTGGTCCGTATGAACCTCAAGCACAAACCGTTCGATGATTCACGGGTACGTCTGGCGTTTCGACTTGCTGTCGACGTTACCAAGGCTGAGGACGTCACATTTGGTCAGTTTGCCGTGCCTGCGGAGCACACGCACGTCTCGCCGATCCATCCCGAGTACGCGAAGCTGCCGCCGTTTGAGCGAGATCTAGAGCGAGCCAAGGCGCTCCTTGCGGAGGCTGGCTATCCAAATGGCGTCGATGTCGAGCTGATTATCCCCCAAAATCCGCCCCACCATCTCAGAAACGCGACTGCACTTACTGAAATGTGGAAAGAGGCAGGTATTCGCGCCGCGATCAAGGTGGTGCCCAACCTGCAATACTGGGACGTCTGGACCACCGCTCCGCTGGGCATGACGGTTTGGGCACATCGTCCGCTCGGTGTGATGAATCTTTCACTCGCATATCGGTCAAACGCTGCTTGGAATGAGAGCGCATTCGCAAACGCCGAGTTCGATGCGCTTCTCGACAAGGCGGAAAGTATCCCGGACCCCAAGGCGCGTAGCGTTGTCATGGCAGACATCGAGGCGCTCATGCAGAGGGAAGGCCCGATTGTGCAGACATACTGGAGAAATCTCATTACTTTCTACGACAAGAAGGTGCTGGGGTTCGCGATGCATCCCACGTACATGCTCTCTGCCAACGAACTCGCGATTCAGGCGGCATAGGGAAGAAAATGTCTGTGCTGCGATCATGCCATCCCCTTCTCCGCGGGAGGCGAGCTTGGTTCGCTTTCTAGCTCGGCGACTACTGCACTTCGTGTTGACAATCACAGCTGCTTCTTTCCTTCTATTTGCCGTGACGGAGTTCTCACCAGGTGATGTTGCCTCCAAAATTCTGGGACCCTACGCCGTTGACACTCAGGTCGAGATGCTGCGCCAAAGGCTGAAGCTCAACGATCCATTACCAATCCGTTACATTCGGTGGATTGGAACGTTGCTTGGAATTGTCGAGAATCCACTCGGTGACTCTTCGACAGGATTGGGATTGGTAGATCCACGCGGTAACCGCTACTTCGGAAATCTAGGCTATTCGCTGATGCTAAAAGAGCCGGTGATCGACGTCCTGAGTGACCGCCTTGGCTACACACTCCTGCTTGCTTTCTGGGCTGTTGTTTTCATTGTTCCGCTGTCGATCACGATGGGCGTTGTCGCTGGTATGAATGAAGGTAGGCTGATTGACCGACTTATTTCGATGACAGCCGTGGTTTTGACGTCATTGCCGGAGTTCGTCGTTTCGGTCGGTCTTCTGCTGGTCGGGGTTGCGTGGCTTGGAATTCTGCCGGGGACCAGCCCAATGAATCTTGGGAGCAAATGGTCCATCGGGACCCAGCTCTTCCTTCCTGTGACCGTTTTAGTAATCGCATCGGCGAGCTATGTTTCGCGAATAGTTCGTGCTTCGGTCGTCGACACGCTTCGCCGTCCCTATGTGCGAACCGCACTGCTGAAGGGGCTGCCACGCTGGCAGATAACGATCCATCACGTTCTACGAAACGCGATGATCCCGCCCATCACGGTCATCCTCTTGCAGATCAATTGGCTTCTTACAGGAGTCGTTGTCGTTGAAGCAATCTTTGCTTACCCCGGCGTGGGTTCTCTCCTTCTGCAAGCGGGTCTTTACGGTGACATCTACTTGGTACAAGCCTTGAGCCTTTTGGCGCTTTCGGTCGCGGTTGGAACCCAATTGATCGGAGACCTTTGCTACATGGCCCTCGATCCCAAAATTAAGGTTGCGTAGCATTATGAGTGCTTCTCTTGGTGCTGCCGACGCGACGATGGTTGAGCTACGTCAAAACTTCTTTGGTATCTGGGCTGCAATCAAACGCAATCCATCAGCGACTGCCGGCATTGCAGTGCTGCTTGCATGGGGTATCGTTGCGATACTCGCGCCGGTCGTTGCGCCCTATGATCCGACTGCAATCGATTTCTTGGCGGCGGCTGATCCGATGCCTTCGTCGTCGCATTGGCTGGGCACTGACTCCACCGGTCGCGATATCCTATCACGAATTATTTGGGGCGCGAGAACCACCTACACGGTAGTCCCTCTATCTGTCTTCGCGGCATTTATTGTTGGCATCGCGTTAGGGATGCCTGCTGGCTACTTTGGAGGATGGATCGATACCCTAGTCAGTAGAGCTTCCGACATAATGCTTTCATTTCCCGCTTTAATATTATATATCATTTTAATAACATCTTTTGGACCCTCTTTGTGCAATATTGTTATTGCGGTTACATTGGCGTATGCGCCGGGGGTCAGTCGGCTGGCGCGGGCTATCACTCTTTCCCTTCGAGAGCAGGATTATGTTGCTGCCGCTCAGGTCCGAGGGGAAACGAGTTTATACATAATGGCAGTCGAGATCCTGCCGAATGCACGTGGGCCACTTACCGTCGATCTATGTCTGCGAGCTGGGTACACGGTAATCCTTACGGGCACACTTGGGTTCCTCGGTTTGGGGCTACCGCCACCTACTGCTGATTGGGGCGGGATGGTCGTTGAGAATGGGCATTTGCTTTCGATCTATTGGCACATGACTGTGTTCCCCTGTCTTGCGATTTCAAGCGTCGTTATTTCCTGCAATTTGGTGGCCGATAGTTTGCGCGGAGGTCGCACCAGATGAACGATACTTCTCTGCTAACTGTCGAGAAACTGGAGATTTCCTATCGCAAGGACGGCTTGCTACTGCCTGTGGTCAAAGATTTCTCGCTTAGACTTGCGCCCAGTGAGACCTATGGGCTGGTGGGTGAATCCGGCTGCGGTAAGTCTACTGTCGCATATGCGCTCCTGGGGTATCTGTCGGAACATGGGGTCATAACCGACGGCTCTATTACGCTTAATGGCACTGATGTGAGGAAACTCGACCATGCCGGCCTACGCAAGCTGCGCGGTGGAGACGTGGCTATGGTGTATCAGGAGCCAGTTAGCGCGCTGAATCCGGTTCTCACCATCGGACGCCAGTTACGTGAGGCCAGGTTGGCCAAGAGAGATTGCAGCAAAGCAGACGCAAATGATGCGTCGATTAGCATGCTAAAAGCGGTGCAATTGCCAGATCCAGCCGCCATGTTTGATCGTTACCCGCACGAGTTGTCCGGTGGCCAGGCTCAGCGGGTGGTGATTGCAATGGCGCTGCTTGCTGAGCCTAAGCTTCTTGTGCTTGACGAGCCTACGACAGGTCTTGATGCCACCGTCGAGGCAGAGGTGGTTGAGCTCATTGCGAACCTCGGGCGCAAATTGGGGACGGCAATTCTCTACATTTCGCACAACCTGACTTTAGTAGGTCGCATCTGCGAGAGAGTCGGCGTCATGTACTCCGGCCGTATTGTCGAGGAAGCTCCGACGAGACAGCTGTTTCAACAGCCTCGGCACCCATACACGGCGGGTTTGCTAGGCTGTCGTCCATACTCAGCTGCTGCTGGAAAAAATAGACGCTTGGCAACAATTCCCGGGAACGTTCCGCTTCCGGGTCAAGAGCCGGCAGGGTGCAGTTTTGGGCCCCGTTGTCAGTATTTCGAGCCAGGAAGGTGCGACCAGCTGCCTGGGCCAATCCTCGAGGCGGTGGCTGGGCCTACCCGAGTTAGATGTGTACGCCGGGACGAAATCGTTCCGCAGACTTTGGTACCGGTTTCCGTCGCTCACCGTCCGAAGTCCGGCTCATCGGTGATCGAAGTCGAAGCTCTCGTAAAGAGCTATGCCCCGCGACACGCGCTTAGATTTGGAGGTAAATCGCCAGGGCCTGAAGCTAGGAACGCGAATGACAAGATTTCACTTTCTGTTAAGGGAGGCGAGATCCTCTCGATCGTTGGTGAATCTGGATCCGGAAAATCAACGCTGGCAAAAATTGCCATCGGTCTTGAAGAAGCGACGTCCGGAAGGATGATCACCTTCGGACAGGACGTAGCGCAGGTACGGGCACGCCGCCGGCCACTTCATCTGCTGCATAAGATCCAGATGATATTCCAGAATCCAGACAGCACTCTCAATCCGGCACATACAATTGGTGCGATCATTGGTCGCGCGGTTCGTTGTGTGAACGGAAAGCAGAGTGCCGCCGACATAAAAAGGCACGTGGATTCACTGTTGGCTGCCGTGGCGTTGCCTCCAGAGTTCCGACATAAATATCCCCACGAACTTTCCGGTGGCCAACGGCAACGCGTGGGCATAGCGAGAGCATTTGCAGGGCATCCTGAGGTCATCATCGCCGACGAACCTGTTTCGGCTCTGGACGTGTCCATCCAAGCAGCGATCGTCAATTTACTGTTGGACATGCAGGCACATGCCGGGACGACTTTTCTTTTCATAAGCCACGACGTCGCCCTGGTCCGACATTTGTCCGATCGTGTTGCGGTTCTGTATGGCGGCCAACTGATGGAAATGGGCACCGTCGATGAGGTGTTTTCGCCGCCGTTCCACCCTTACACCGCCCGTCTGATTTCTGCGGCATCCGGCAGAGCCGCATCGGGCGGACCCAAAAGCGAGGGGAAGGTGGGGCAGCATGCCAGCTGTCGCTTTTTCGAACAATGTCACGTTCGTATCGATGGCCTTTGTGACCGTGAGACACCTCCGCGGCGGGAGGGGTCAGAAAGCCATTCCGTTACTTGCCATCACGAGCTTTCTGAACTTGCGATGCAGCCGATCCTCGTATCCGAAACAATGTAAGGGCGGACACCTTTATGCGTCATGAGCACTTGCGGGGCCGCGGACCCCATCTCCCACCACTGGACCATGTCACTCAGTTTGACTTCGAACCCGGATATGTGTTGTTCCCGATGTCGGTACCGAAGCGCCTTAGGGTCGTAGCCGGCGGCGTAGTGATCGCGGATACCGTTCGGGGGATTATCTTAAATGAATCGGACCACATACCTGTGTATTACTTCCCAATCGAAGACATACGGTCGGATATGATGCGTGTAAGCGGCCGTACAACTACTGACATGTTCAAAGGCACTGCAACCTATTACTCTATGCTTGATCACGATGGGAAAACTATTGAGGATTTGATGTGGCGCTACGACGGCCAAATCAACGGTTGCCCTTCATTGCTGAGCTACGCGAGTTTTGATTGGAAAAAAGCAGACCGTTGGTATGAGGAGGACGAGGAAATATTCGTTCATCCTCGTGATCCATTTCGTCGCGTAGATGTCCTTCCGTCAAGTAGGCATGTTCAGGTATTTCTCGGCGGAAAGCTGGTTGCCGACTCACGGCGAGCCAATATGCTTTTCGAAACGGGACTACCGACACGCTATTACTTTACCATTACAGATTTGATTCCAGGAATAATTGCTCCTAGCGAAACAGTCACCAGATGTCCTTACAAGGGAATTGCGCGTTACTATAATGTTACAATAGATAACAAATATTACCCCGACATGGTATGGTATTATCCGGACCCGGTCCATGAAAGTTCCCGAATTAAGGGCATGGTTTCCTTCGCCAATGAGTTCGTGGACAGAATACTGGTTGACGGCAGAGAGCAAATGCGGCCAGTCACATCATTCTCTCTTGGCTCTGATCGGGGGGATCCCCATCCATTGTCGGCAACTGTCACAGTATAGCGTCGGTGTGTTATGTTATTGGCAAATGGAAGCGATGACGCCGACTGCCCCATCCCTGTCCTGTTTGTCGGCCGTATGCACCGTAAGCCCGACCATGTGCCCCTAAGTGTCGCTGAAGATATAGTGCTTTGCGGCCTTTGATCTGTAGCGTCGAGGAAGACCGCGACCGCGTTGAGGCGATTTCGTCGATCGGGACATTGCGCAACCACTCCTTAGCGGGCACCGCTGAGGAGTGGCAGAATATCAAATATCACATCTTGTCGATTTTATCGGGGTTTAACAGGATTAACGGTTTAGGGCGGGGGCCCGAGTCACGCTCGGCCACGCAGCCAGCAATTCACACGTGTAGGCTTCCCGAGGCGACTTGAACAGCGAACCGACCTCGCCTCCTTCGACGACTTTGCCAGATCGCATGACGACAGCGTTTTCGGCGATCAGGCGCACGATCGCCAGATTGTGGCTGATGATAACCAGCGTGATGTTGTCGGACTGCCTGATGTCCTGCAACAGGTTGAGCAGATCGCCCTGCACGGAAACGTCGAGACCAGCGGTGGGTTCGTCGGCAATCAGGATCGACGGCTTCATCAGCAGCGCCCGGGCGATGGCCACGCGGCGGGCCTGTCCGCCGCTGATCTCGTGCGGGTATTTTTCTATGACGCTCTGTGGCAGGCCAAGTCGGTTCAGGATGACACCAAGCCGCTCAAACAGTGCGGCATGCGGCTCCCTCAGCACCGTGCCGACCTCGTTCATCATCGTGCTGATGCGGCTGCGCGGCGACAGCGAGGCGGCCGGATCCTGGAAGATTGGCTGGATGAAGCTGGCGCGCTGCTTCAGCGCCGCGCGGCCTGGCACCAGCGGATTGCCGAGGACGCAGATCTCGCCCTGGTCGAGTTTTTGCAGGCCGAGCACGGCGCGCATCAGCGTCGTCTTGCCGGAGCCGGATTCGCCGACAATGCCGAAGCATGTACCTTGCGGAATGGTGAGCGACACGCCGTCGAGTGCCGCGGTCTCGCCGAAGCGCAGCTCAGCATTGCTGATCGAGATCGCGTCGGTCATGGCGTCGCCAACCGCAGGCAACGGGCGCTGTGCGAGTCGTCATTGCGAACGGGATAATCGCCCGGACTGACGACAGCGCAATCCTCGAACGAGACATCACAGCGTGCGTTGAAGATACAGCCGGGCGGCCGCCGGCGGGGGTCGGGCAGATCGCCTGCAATCACCGTGAAGCGGTTTTGCGAGGCATCGGCATGGCGCTCGCGGTCGATCGGCACCTCGCAGTCGAACAGCATGCGCGTATAGGGATGGCCCGGCTGGCGCTGCACTTGCCTCACCGTGCCGCTTTCCAGTTTCTCGCCGGCATAGAGCACGGAGATTGCGTCGCAATATTCGGTAACCAGGCCGAGGCTGTGGGTGATCAACAGCACCGCGCAGCCGATGCGGTCGCGCAAACCGATGATCTCGCGCATGATCTGCGCCTCGACGGTGACATCGAGCGCTGTGGTCGGCTCATCGGCGATCAGCAACGCCGGTTCAGACAAGAGCGCCATGGCGATCACCACGCGCTGGCGCATACCCCCTGAGAGTTCATGCGGATACTGGTTCATGCGCCGCCCGGGGTTGCTGAGCCGGACCTTGGCCAACGCATCTTCGGCCATCGCACCCTGCGTCTTGCGGTCGCTGCCGGGCGTGCGCCGGCGCAGCACTTCGCAAAGCTGCGTGCCGATGGTGAACACTGGATTGAGCGACAGCATCGGATCCTGAAAGATCATCGCCATGCCGCGGCCGCGTAGGTCAGCCGTCGCGTTGCGCTTGGTCAGGTCGAAACTTTTCCCCTCGATTGTCGCCGTGCCCGACGTGACGTTGGCGTTGTTGGCGAGCAGGCCCATCAAGGCGAACGCGACGGTGGATTTGCCGCTGCCGGATTCGCCCACCAGCCCGTGCATCTGACCCTTCTCAATGTCCAGTGACACGCCACGCAGCGCATGCGCGGTGCCCTGCTGCAGGCTGTAGTTTACTGAGAGATTGCGCAGCGAAATCGCCATCAGCGTGCCCTTGTCGACTTGGGATCGATGACCCGCCGCAGCGCTTCGCCGAGCAAGGTCGCGCCGAGCGTGGCGATGGCCAGCACCAGGGCTGCGGCGACCGTCGGCCACCAGGACTGGTTGATCGAGATGAAGCCGTCCTTGATCAGCGTGCCCAATGAGGATTTCGGCGGCTGCACGCCAAAGCCGAGGAAGGACAGCGAGGCCTCGAAGGCGATCACAACGGGCAGGTTCATACTGGCCAGCACGATGATCGGCCCGGCGACATTGGGCAGATAGTGCCTGACCACAATGGTGATGGGATGGACGGCGAGCATCCGCTCGGCCTCGATGAAAGAGAGATTGCGCAGCGTCTTCGCGCGGGCCCGCGCCATGCGGCCGAACTGCGGAATGAACACGACGGTGACCAGCAGTACGAAGGTAGCCGAGCCGTTGCCGTAAAGCGCTATCAACGCGAAGGCGAGGATCAGCGGCGGGAAGGCGTTGACGATATCGAACACCGCCGCCACCGCCCGGTCGATCCAACTGCCGACGATGCCGGCGATGATGCCGATCAGTGAACCAATGATCGAGGAGATGACGACGATAATCACCGCAAGCGTCAGCGCATAGCGTGTGCCGACCGAGGTGCGCGCCAACAGATCGCGACCGAGATTGTCTGTACCCAACAGATGCGCCAGCCCCGGTGCCGCGAAACGGGCCTTGATGTCGATGGCGTTAGGATCAGGGCTGACCAGCGGCCCGACAAGCGCGAACATCAGGATGAGACAGGTGAAGGCCAGGCCGAGCCGGCCGTCGCGCTCCGAGCAGATGCGTTTGAGTGTCGCGAAAATACCGCTCATCCCCGCCCCGCCGCGATTCGAGGATCGAGCCCCGCGTTGATCATGTCGACCACGAGATTGGCGACGATGTAGAAGGCGACGATGAACACGATGCAGGCCTGCACGACGGGGTAGTTGCGTTGCGCAATCGAGTTGAAGATTAGGCTGCCGATGCCCGGTCGGGCGAAGATGATCTCGACGACGACCGAACTGCCGATCAGATCGCCGAGCCCGATGCCGAGGATCGACACCACAGGCACCAGCGCGAGTTTCAGTGCGTACAGCCCGACGATGCGGTATTCCGACACGCCATAGGCGCGCAGCGTGCGCACATGCAGTTCGGCCAGTGTGTCGAGCAGTGCGGCGCGCACTAACCGCGAGATGTAGCCAACCCAGCCTAGCGCAAGCGCCACCGAGGGCAGGACCAGATGTTGCAGCCTGTCTGCGATGTCGCCGGGGTTGCCGGCTCCGGCCACCGGCAGCCAGTGCAGGCCGATGGCGAAGATCAGGAACAGGATGACCGAGACCACCAGCGTTGGCGTGGTGATGAAGGAGATCGATAGCAGCGCCAGGCCGCTGTCGAGCCAAGAGCCTGGTTTCAGCGCCGCGATTACGCCGATCGGAATGCCGACTACCATCGCCAGCGCCAGCGCGCTGAAGGCCAGCGCCAGCGTGTTGGGAACGACATCGAGCACGATGTCGAGGATCGGCCGGTGCGAGACGACATCCTCGCCGAAATTGCCAGTCGCGGCGCGGCTGGCGAACAGCCAGAGCTGCTCGACCATGCTGCGGTCGAGGCCCATGTCATGGGTTATCTGGGCACGCAGCACCGGCGTCGCTCTCGGGCCGAGCATCACCGAGGTGAAGTCGCCCGGCACCAGCCGCACCATCAGGAACAGAAGCAGCGTGGCCCCGGCGATGGTCAGCATCACCGACGCCAGACGGCTCGCGATGAAGGCGGCGGTCCGTTGCGATCTGGTCATGAACGCTCCGGATCTAGTCCGCCACATCTGGTCAACCACCCCTCCCAGGTCACGGCTCTGACCTTACGCCTTGTCGAAGAATTCGAATTGCCAGTCCTTGCCGTTGGGCAGGAACATCGGCTTCAGCCAGGCCGCGTCGACGAAGAAGTTGCGGCCGTGCGTGATCCAGATGCAGGAAGCCGATTCATCGAGCAGCTTCTGCATGTTGATATAGATCTCCTCGCGCTTGGCCGTGTCCAGCGTCTCCAGCCCCTCCTGGTGCAGCTTGTCGAACTCGGGACTGTTCCAGCGCTGCCAGTTCCACAGGCCGATCTGGCTGGCGAGGAACCACTGCGTCTGGAAGCTCGGGTCGAACTTGGACGTGTAAGGAATGAGCGTCAGTTCGAGATCCTTACTGGCGTCGTCGGCGCCGAGCGCCCAGTAGGCGCCTGAATCCATCGCGTTGATGGTGAGCGTGATGCCGATCTCGGCGAGGTTGGCCTGGGCGATCTGGGCAACCGCCAGCGACGTCGCGTCGTTGAGGCAGGTGAAGGTGAAGGTTAGTCCGGTCTTGCCGGTCTCGGCGACCAGCGCCTGTGCCTTGGCGACATCTCTGGTGTAAAGGGGCGCATCGGCCCAGTTGCCGAGCAGCCCGGGCGCCAGCAGCGTCTTGGCGCGCGAGGTGGCGCCGGAATAGGCGCCCTGAATGATCGCATCGACATCGATCGCCCAGCGGATCGCCTGGCGCACCTTAAGGTCGGCGAGATCGCCCTTCTCAACATTGATGCCAATCCAAGTGTAGTCGATGCCGGGAATGTCGATCACCTTGGTGTCCGGTAGGCGCTTGGCGGTGTTGAGCTGGTCGGCGTCGAAAGCGGTGAAGTCGAGTTCCTTGGCCTGATAGGACAGAAAAGCGGTCTTGTGCTCGGGGATGATCTTGCCGGTGAGCTCCTCGAAATGCGGCTTGTAGGGACCCTTGTAATCCGGGTTGGCGGCAAGCACGAACTGCTCCTTCGGGCGCCATTCCTTGAGCGTCATCGGGCCGGAGCCGATCAGCGTCGTGGCGATCTTGTCGCCAAGCTGTTCGACGGCCTTCTTCGACAGGATCGCGCCCGAAGCGTCGCAGAGGCCGATAAGCCAAAGGGCAGCCGAAGGGTGTTTCAGGATCAGCTTGCCGGTGTATTTGCCGGTCACCTCGACCGCCTTTAGCGCTTCCATGTCGTCGGCGTAGGTGAGCTTCTTGCCGTTCTTGTCGCCGTCGATGAAACGGTCGAACGAGTATTTGACGTCATCCGCCGTCATCTCGCCGAAGCCGCCGGTGAACATCTGGCCGCGGTTGAGCTCGAAGTCGAATTCGGTGTCGGAGATCTGCTTGATCTCCTTTGCCGCGTCATTGGTCCAACTGGTCTTGCCCGGCTCGAAGCGCACCAGCGTCTGGCATACCGACCGGATGATGTTGCTCTCGGTAGTGCCGACGCGATTGCCCGGGTCGAGATTGCCGATGTCGGTATCGAGCGCGATGATCGGGTTAGTTCTGTCAGCCGCCCGGGCAAAGCTGACATAGGGCAGGATCGCCAATGCCGACGAGCCGGCCAGGAATGTTCTGCGGTCGAGTTTCATGCGCATTTTCTGTTTCCCCTTCTTGTCGGCTACATGCAGTCGCGTGGAATGACCTCGTCGTAGGTCCGTTCAGCGAAGATCGTTCCCCGTTCGGAAGCCCTGACCCAGCCGCGGGCATAGAAATTCTCGCGGTCGCAGCTGAAGGTGATCTGACAATCGAGCCGCGCGTTCCAATCCGGACGCGTCAATTCCTCGTGGCAGGTCACTTGCGTCACACAGCTCGCCGGGTCGTTGGCGGTGATCCCATAGATTTTGCGGCGCCACGAGGTGATCTCGGTGCCGATGTCCTCGAAGACAAAACGACCGTCCTCGGACAGTGCCGTCAGTTCGGTGCGCTCGGTCGGCAGGTCGGTCGTCAGCGAGCGCAGCTGGCGCGCCGGCTCATTGACCGTAAATGGGCGGGGCTTAGCCCACAGCGCATCCTCGAAGGCGACGGGTGTCAGGCCTTCCTCGCTGGCCAGGACTGCGAGATCGAGTCGGCAGCCCTTCGGATCGAAGGTCAGCATGGTGCGCTCCGGCGACGGCCAGGCCATTGGCCAGTAGGACGAAGAAATCGCCACCCGCAGCCTGTGTCCGGCCGGGATGATCTGCGCCACCGGCTTGAAGTCGAGCTCGACATCCTCGAACTGACCCGGCGTCAACGGCGTCGGAAACTCATGGCTCTGGCGGTGCGCGAGATTGAGTAGCGCAAACGTGATGAAGGCCGAGGTGCCATCCGGCGCCAGGTCGTTCAGCCTGACGCAGAGTTGCGCCTGCGGTTTGTCGGCGGCGACGCGCAGCCTGATTTTCGATATACCGGCAAGCGGCAGGTCGGCAGCCATTACCGCGCTGTCGAAGCACAGCGAGCCGCCATCGTCGGCACGCTGGTCGCGCGCGCCCTCAGCCGAGATGCGGCCCTGGCCATAGGGGCACCATTCCTGCCCCTGCACGCCGGTGGTGAGCGGCGATGAGATGGTCAGCGCTGCCCCGCCGGCTCCTTGCGTCTCGCCGAGCTTGCCGTCGCCGTTCAGCCAATAGGCCTTGCCGCCGATCTGCTTCGCCGGCCATTGCGGAAAGCCCAGCCAGCGGCCCGGTCTGAAGTCAATATGCGAGTGCGGCGTGGCATAGTCCATCAAATAGAAGCGCATGTCCGGATCGCGGTCGGCGCCATTGTCGATGCCCTTCAGCCAATGATCGTACCAGCGGATGCATTCCTGCAGGTAACCGACGGCAGGGCCGGGGACGCCATAGTTCGGTTCCTTGTGGCCCCAGGGCCCGCAAAGGCCCTTGGCCGGCGACGTGAGATTCTCGACCAGGCTGAAGATCGTCTGCGTATAGCCGTCGAGATAGCCGCCGACCGCCAGCACCGCGCATTCGATCGCGGAAAAATCCTCGCAGACTGAACCCTGCTTCCAGAACGCGTCGCGGCGCTGGTGCTTCAACCATTCGGCGGCATGGTTCTTGTGGTCGTCGAGCCGATTCTTCCACATCTCGCGCCAGCGGTCCTCGCCAACGACGGCGGGATCCGGCGGCAGCGCCGAATAGCCGAAAAGCGCCCCGCCCCAGCCGAAATTGTCGTTGATCACCAATCCGCCATTGTAATGCGCATCGCAGGCATAGCGGTCGTCGGTCGAGCAGGAGGTGACAATCGCCTTCAACTGCGGCGGGCGGCGGGCCGCGACCTGCAGGCCGCTGAAGCCACCCCAGCTGTTGCCGATCATGCCGGCCACGCCGGTACACCATGGTTGCGAACAAAGATGGTCGAGGATCTCGAGCGCATCGTCTTGCTCACGCTTGACGTATTCGTCGTCGAGCAGGCCGTCTGAATCGCCGGTGCCGGAAATGTCGACGCGGGCACAGGCATAGCCATGGCCGGCAAAGAAAAGATGCATCTCTTCATCGCCGGTGCGCGTGCCGTCACGGCGCCGATACGGGATGTATTCGAAGATTAACGGGACGGGATTTTTCTCGGCGTCCTCCGGGAGGAACAGACGGGCGGCCAGCTTGCGGCCGTCGGCAAGCGGAATCCAGTGTGTTTCGACGGTTCTGACCCCGGAAATAGCGACGCTGGGCATTTGAACTCCGGCTTGGATTGAATGGTGATACGGTATATTGAATGGCTAATTAACATACGAACGAGAAGGCATTGCAATGGTGAAACGGTCAATCAAGGCGATGCGCCGCGACGAGCTTATAGACGCCGCGATTGCCGTCGTTGGCGAGGAAGGCATGTCCGGCGCCACGATGGCGGTCATCGCCCGGCGCGCCGGCATGTCGGCCGGTCTGGTCAACCATTATTTCGACAGCAAGGAAGAGCTGATGGCGTTGGCCATGCGCAACCTGTCGAACCTGTTTCGCCAGAACATCATGAGGTTGGCGCCGACCAATCCGACGCCGGGGCAACGGCTGAAGGCGATCGTCGATGGCTCGTTCGCGCAGCAGCACCTCGGCATGCCCAACCGCGCCGTGACCTGGGCGCAGTTCATGATTGCCGCGCAGACGGAGCCACGCATCAAACACCTCTACCACCTGACCGGCGCGCGCTTCGTCTCCAACATCCGCTACGCCGTCAAGCAATTGGTTCCGACTGATCAGGTCGACGACACCGTCGACGGCATCGCCGCGCTGATCGACGGCTTCTTTTGGCAGAGCGTGGGCGAGTATGAGGACGAGGATTTGGAGCGGGCACACCGGATCTGCTGGCGCTACATCTGCCTGCTGATCCCCGGCATCGACGCATAGTACGCGCCTAGACGGAGCGCGGCACCAGGCGCCCCCCTTATCGAGCCGACGGCCGTCATGGGGGAATGTTCTTTGGATCCAAGTCAAGACGATGCTCCTAGGTCTCGCGCGCAGAGCAGGTTCGCCCCGGCTATCTCGACTAATCTACTAGTGCAGTCGTCGCTGCGTGCTCCTGCCGTCACCATGCGGCAAGCCTCTGATCGACCGCCTCCGCCGCCTCCGCGAGCACGCGGTAGGAGGCCACATCCGGGTTGTCGAACCGTTCAATCGCGAGCGGACGTAACGCAGCACGTCCGTCTTCGCTTTCATGAGCCCGCAACAGCGCCTGCCGCAGAGTTGACACCATATCGGCGGGCGCAGTTCTGGACGAAACGAGCGTCGGACACGGCAGTGACCTGGTCGTCGCCACGATGCGCAATCCCACCACCGCATCCGGTTCGTGCATTGACAGCAACGTATAGGCATAGGCGTCCATAGCCCCGACTTCAATGCGCCCCTCGCGAAGCGCCGCAACGACGCCTGATGGATTAAGGAGAGGCCCAACGGTGCGCAGTGCAGGTGCTCTTTCGGGCAAAAAACCAGAAAGGAAGTCGCGCGGCGCATTATAGCCAGATTGGGAGTCTCGGACTGTCCAACCCCAAATCGCCGTCGGTAGGTCCGCAGCCGTCCGCACTGGCCCGTCCTTGGACACGACGATATGGCTTGCATAGCAGGGCCGGCCTCCGGCCCATGAAGCATGGGCTACGGGCGCGGCCAGCACGGTCGGACGCTCATTCTCCGCCAGGAGGGAAAGGGGATAGCCGCACATGAAGACGGCTCCCATGTCTGGCCTTGCCCATAGTTCGGACAAGGGCGCAGGCGCGGGATGGGATATGATCTTGAGCTCCACGCCCGCCTGTCCGCTTAGCCAGAAGAACAGATCGTCCCAGCACGCGCGAGCGGCCGGTGTGACATTGTACATTCGCGAACAGGCGATGAGGTTAGCTACGCTCATGACAGCTCAGGCAAAACGGAGTTTCTGGCCGATGTTCATGCGGTTTGCCTTTTCGACCATGGCGGCGCCGAGGGCGACGTCTGTGCTGCTAAGCCCGCGATGCCAGAAGAGAATCGTTTCATCGTCACTTTCGCGACCGGACTTGGCGCCACAGACAATCTGGCCCATTTCGGCGTGCAATGTCTCCAAGGTGACCTTGCCCTCGTCGACATGGCGGCGGAGTGCCCCAAAGGGGCGTCCCGGCTGGCACTGGCCCCAGTCGTCAACAACCACCTTGTCCATGATATCGGTGATGTCGAATTCCAGCGCACTCATCGTCCCGTATGGAACCACAAAAACCCCTGTCTTCACCCAGTTGGTTTTGAACAGTGGCGTGGGCTCCGGCAAACGGCTGGCCTCAACCATGATGTCAGCGCCCTTCAGGCAGTCCTCCCAATTGTCTGTGACGACGATCTTCTTGCCAAGGTCTCGCGTCAGCCGGGCCGCAAAGCCCTCGCGGCTTTCAGGCCGACGGGAGTGGACGCGAATTTCGTCGAAATCGAAGAGATGATCGAGCAGGCGGACATTCCAATAGGAAGTTCCGCGCGCACCGACGTGGCCGAGTACCTTGCTGTCCTTACGTGCGAGATGTTTTGCGCCGATCGCGGTTACCGCGCCAGTCCGCATGTCGGTGATTGCCGTCGCATCTATGACGGCTCTGGGCACGCCAGTGCGCGGATCGAACAAGTTTAGGACGGCCAGCTCGGAAGGAAGACCGACCTTATAGTTGTCGACGAAATCGCCAACCACCTTCACACCAGCAACGTCGAGCGGTTTTACGTAGCCACGCAACACATTGAAATGGCCCTTGTCAGAACTTTCCGGGACAAGATGGACACGAGGCTCGATAACGGTCTCGCCGCGACCCTGGGCATCCAGGGCCTTTGAAACCGCATCAAGAATCTCCTCGTTCGTCAGGCTCAGCGCCTTTACGTCAAGCGCGTTCAGATAGTCGATCCAGATTTCCGGCATTCCTGTTCCTCCAATTTTTCAACTCGATTGGATCTATCCGGGCTTCCCCGGGATGAGACCAGGAAGCCGGTTCAAAGAGGTTTGTCGCGCGGTTTGACCGATACCGGTGAGGCTGAATTCTCGATCACTTTCGCAAGGCGCATAAAGTCTGGTCCTTGCGCACGATCCTCGCCGACTGGCTCGACAAGGCTTCGAACGATGCGATAGGCGTCGCCAGTTCCTGTGCCGAGTTGGTCCGCCACGCCTCTGAGGTCTGTTGCCTGTGCCGAGGTCACGAGCTCGATAGCTACGAGATATCGCAGCCGTTCGACGATTGCCCCGGTCTTAGCAAGAACACGCGGGGCCATCGAAGCCTGATCCTCGAGGCCGTCGGCCACCGGAATAGGCGTAAACGAGACAGGCAGGGCGAGATGGCGGATTTCCGCTTCCAAGGCGGAAACCGTTTTTTGCACGGTTGCAAACCCAGCGCGATTCTGACCCGTCGTGGTCAGGAAACGAGGGAGATCTGAGATACCTGGCGACATGATCTTCATCGTCCGATAGGCCGTCGCGGCGGCGCAATGCGCCAGCGCCTGCCCTAGCCTCTCCCAAGACAGGACGAAGGCCGTCAGGTCAAAGTTAGCATGCGACAGGATCAGGCCTTCCGTCGCCAGCACCACGGGGTTGTCACCCGAACTGGTAAGCTCGATTAGGGTAGCCTGCCGGGCTTCCGCGATGGCATGCGACAGCGCGCCCCACACTTGCGGTACGCAGCGATAGCTCAACGGATCCTGCAATCGGCGCGCAGCCCCTTCTGCAAAAAGCAAGCTGCCTGAAAGGATGTCGCGCAACCGCGCCGCCACCGCACGCTGGCCAAAAGCGGGGCGTGCGGCGAGCGCCCGATCATCAAACGCAGTAATATTGACGCGAAAGGCCTCGAAGTTCAGTGCAACAGCCAAAAGCGACCATTCGAACAGTCGTTCGATGTCATGGACCAGGAGGCAGGCTTGCGATACCGATAAGCTGTTGGCGCCGACGAGCGCGTGACCATCTTTCGGTCCCAGATCCAGCGGCGTGAGTCCCGCCCTTTCCAGTGCAGCTTGTGCCGGCATTACCTCGCCGTCGAGTTCTGCCTCGCCGTGACCAAGGAGGGCACACCCCATATGTGCCAATGGCGCCAGGTCGGCGGCACCGATTGAGCCAAGCGACGGCACGACGGGATGAAATCCGGCATTCAACGCTGCAACCAATGCTTTAAAGATGCGCAGCGAAACCCCAGCTCCGCCTGCGGCCATGCCGGCAACCCTGACCGCGATCATGGCTCTGACCGCTTCGCGAGAGAGAGCACACCCTACGCCCACCGCGCGTGCCTGCGGAACCCGGATCTGGAAGGCGACGAGATCATCGGCCTTTAGGCGCGTTTCCACGCCGGCACCGAGGCCGGTTGTCAGGCCATAGGCAGGCAAGTTGAGCTCCGCATACCGATCGACAACTGCGCGTGCAGCAACAATGCGTTGTTCAACCGCGGGAGAAATCTCGATGCGTGCGCCCTCGCGAGCTATGGCGACGATATCCTCGATCGATGCGGCGGGCATCTTCAACGCGATGGTTGCGAGATGGTTGCTCATGCTCTTTTTCTCAGTAGGTCACATTTCGCAGTAGGCCACAGGCATTGCCCGTTTTTCAGAGGAGCGGACTTCCGTCCCGGATAAGACAGCGGGTCACCATGGTCTTGGATGACCACGTGCGGCCGGAAGACGCCCACACAGGATTGGTCAGCCCTGACGTCCAAAAGCTTGCGCTCGGTCGCATCCCGTCTGACCGCTTCAACAAGGTGTTCGAACGCCTTGATGTGCGCCATCGCTTGCAAGTCGTTGGCGAGATAGTTCGGTGCGATGATAGGTTGACGTATCGTTCTTCAACCTGCCCGCCACCCGTCGGCTCGATGCTGCGGAAGCGAATGGCAACATGGCAGCATCTTCAAAACAGGACGCGGCAACGGCCATCCGATCCCGCAGCCGGTCTGCTGCTTCGCGGGCGGTTCTGATACACATGAGTTCCTCTGGGGTCTTTGTATTTGTATAGACAAACACAGGTTCCAGCCTTTGAAAAGGCCCTATGA
>NZ_QMBP01000009.1 GCF_003289945.1 Mesorhizobium hawassense | reverse complement strand
CAGGTCCGCTGCCGTTGCCCGGCCGTGGTCAAGCGGCGCCCGCGGCCGGTCGTGCAGACCCTGCGGGCCGAACTCGCGATAGCGTTCCAGCCATTTGTAGCCGGTCTTGCGCGAGATCTCGAAGGCCGCGCACAACTGCGTCATCGTCTCCTCGCCAGATAGGCATTCCACAACAAAACGAAGCCGCTCATCCATGAGCCCTGTCTCTCGCCAAACCATCGCCGGTCCTCCCGGCGGGCGAGAAAACTGTCACCCATCTAATCGGTCCATTCTGTTACCTATCTATCCGGTTCGGACACGCCGATCAACAGCAGTGTGTTGGCGAGATACATCGGGTTGCGGGTGATGCCGAAGGGGCCTGACGTCACCAGATGATCGGGCTCGGCGTTGGGATCGAGCGTCGTCCTGGCCTTGAACATGGCACGGATCGCCGTGATCCAGAGCATGGCGACCCCGAACAGCGCCACCCAACCGACACCGAACATCAAATCGCCGAAGATGTCGCCGATCCACGGCAGCGGGTAGAGCAGGCCGAGGGCGATGCCGAGCGCGATCGCCGCGACATAGATCACCGGCGGCCAGGGGATGATCCCATGCCTCGGCTTTGCGATGCCCGTCATTGCTGCTGCCCTCCCTCCGTCTCGTCCTCGGTCGCGGCGGTGCAGGTGCCGGCCAAATCCTCGAGATGCGATTTCCAGGTGCTGGACTGGTCGTTGCCGTAGAGCTTGTCGAGAGACCCTTCGCCTTTCAGCGTGTCCAGCATGCAGCCACAATAGCTGGAACAGAACTTGCTGTCCCGCTGCTGTTCGCACTGCGCCTGGCAGGCCGGCAGGAAGGCGGCTTCCCTGTCCTGAGGGGCGGCGGGCATGACCTGCGAGAACAGCCACACCGAGCCGAACAGAAGCGGCTGGTGGATGAGGTAGAAGGCGAGGCTGTGGCGGCCGATGAAGGTCAGCGGGTTCGACCAGCGGCCGGGTATCCACGCTCTCAGCCGGGCAAGCAGGCCTGACGCCGAAGCAAGTTTGACCGCCGCGATCCCGAGCAGAACAGGGCCGAACCAGGGGAAGAGCGGCACATAGTCGTTGGAGCGCGGGTTGGCGGCGGAAAGGCCGACCCACCACAGCGCCGGATGCTCGAAGAACTCCGACCGAAGATAGTAGGGTGCTGCAATGACGGCCGCGGCGACGATTGCCGTTAGCAGTACCGGCAGCCTGAGAAAGGCAAGGCCGAGCAGGCTGGCCAGCGCGATCTCGTGCAGGATGCCGAAGAAGATGAAACCGTCCGGGGTGACGAAATAGGTGACGGCGGAAATGGCTGCCGCCGCCACCGCAACCATGGCAAAGCGCTTCCAGAAGCCCGGCCAGCGGATTTTCCTGCCATGGGCGAGGAACAGGCTGACGCCGACCAGGAACAGGAAGGTCGAGGCGATGCAGCGCGCATAGAATTTCCACCAGCCGAAGGCGGTGAGGCCGGGCGCGGTATAGCCGAAGTTTTCGAGGTCCCAGGTGAAATGGTAACTCGCCATCGCGATCAGCGCGATGCCGCGCAGGATGTCGATGGCCTGGATGCGGCCGAGTTTTGGCACGTCCTGAACGGGTTCGCCGGTCGTTTGAAAGCTCATCGTCACGCAATCCGATTCAGTCGTGCCCAACGACTATCACGGTTCAAGCGGACGACAGAAGCGCGCGGCCATCAATGCGTTTCATAGCAGACATGAAATTCCGCCTTAGGCCAGCGGCGGAAAGCCTTTGACAGGCTTCGCTTTTCGGCCTTTCAGAGTCGGTTTCCTGCTACTGGCCGCAGGCTGGTCCGGCCAGATTCAAGAAACGATTCACGCCCCGGAGGGCCGATGTCCACCCATGTGCGCCATCCGATCTGGCTTCCGGCCCTGCGGCCGGCGGACGCGCGCACCTTCGCCTCGCTTTACGCGGTGGAATCCTTCGCCCGCGCCACGATCTCCAGCGTGATCCCGATCCAGGCTTACGAGATCCTGCACAATGAGCGGATCGTCTCGATCCTCTACACCATCGTGTCCCTGATGGGTCTTTCGGTCACGCTGTTCATGCCGATGCTCATCCGTCGCTTCGCGCGGCGCTGGGTCTACACGGCCGGTTGCGTGCTGCTGGCGATCGGCTCCGCCTTCTTCGTCACCCACACGCTGCCCGGACAGATTGCCGGCATGCTTTGCCGCGTCATGGGGGCGAGCGCGCTGTCGATCACGCTCAACCTCTACATCATGGACCACATCCGCAAGATCGACTTCATGCAGGCGGAATCGCTGCGCATGGCCTGGTCGATGTTTGCCTGGACGGGCGGGCCGACGCTCGGCATCTTCCTCTACACCCATTTCGGCATCTATGCCGCGCATGGCGCGGTCGTGGTGTTTGCCTTCGCGCTGCTTTGCCTGTTCTGGTTCTACCGGCTGACCGACAACCAGTCGATCCGGCCCGGCAAATCGCGCCCCGCCAACCCGCTGGCCAATATCGGCCGCTTCGTAAAGCAGCCGAGGTTGCGGCTCGCCTGGCTGATCGCCTTCGGCCGTTCCTGTTTCTGGACGACCTTCTTCGTCTACGGCCCGCTGTTCATGGTGATCACCGGCGAGGGTAAGCTTGCCGGCGGTTTGCTGGTTTCGGCCGGCAACGCGCTTTTGTTCATGGCGATCTTCTGGGGCAGAGCGGGCAGACGTTTCGGCGGACGGCGGGTCATGACCTTCGCCTATTTCGCCATGGCGGCCGTGCTGCTTGCCGCCGGCGGCGTCGGCGAGGCCGCGCCGCTCTTGACCGGCGCGCTGCTGCTTTGCGGCGCCCTGTTCACCATCGCGCTCGACGCGCTCGGCTCGACCGCCTTCATGCGCTCGGTGCGCTCCTTCGAGAAGGCGCAGATGGCGGCAGTCTACCGCACCTATCTCGATTTCTCCGAGCTGACGCCGCCGCTAGTCTATTCGGTGGTGCTGTCTTTCTTCGGGCTGGGCTCGGTGTTCGTCACGCTCGGCACTCTGGCCGCCTTCTGCGGCTTCGTCACCTGGCGCTATCTGCCGAAGTCATTTTGATTTGGGTTCATATGCGGCTGGCGTCCGCGCACCCAGTCGTGGAAGCGGTGCAGATCGTATTCCTCCGGCATCAGCACGCCGGCCTCATGGCGCATGGAGCGCAGGCCCTTCTGGTTGACCTCGCAGATCGCGGCGTCTTCTTCCAGCACCTGGGTGCCGAAGGCGACGATGTTGTCGATATCGGTCTTTCCCAGCGCGTCCGGCGCGAACAGCCATTCGGCGGTGAGCTCGGTCTGCTCCGGCCCGAGCGGGACCAGCCGCACGGTGCGCATGTAATCGACATGGCCGACGATGAACATCGAGGGCAGCGACGTGGCATAGGTCTGGCCGGCGGCGCGTTCGGTCGGGGTCAGGCCTGGAAAGACCGGGCCGTGGACGTGGCCGTCCCGCGACCAGGTCTCGGCGCCGGCGCGCAGGCGGCCGGAGAATTCCGGCGCGTCATTGTCGGCGTGGTGCGTCCATTCGGGATCGTCATGCCTTGCCATCAGGCCGCGGCCATAGATCGGCACCAGCCGCGACAGATCCTTGTGGACGCCCGGGCAATGCAGGCATTCGTTGAAGTTCTCCCAGAAGATCTTCCAGTTGCAGTTCATCACCTTGGTGAGTAGGTGGCCGGTGACGAGCGTCTCCAGCGGCCAGTTGGAAAGATCGCCGGAGGCCCGGTCGAAGGCGCTTTCCGCCGAGCCGCTGGCATCTTCCGCAAGGTTGACGAAGACGAAGCCGCGCCAGACCGAGAGCGCCACGCGGTAGAGCTGATAGTCGGCCTTGTCGAAGCCCTCGGGCAGCGATTTCGACGGCACGCGCACGAGGTCGCCGCGCAGCGAATAGGACCAAGCGTGGTAGGGGCAGGTCAGCAGCCCGGCGCTTTCCTGGCAGAGCTGCGAGCCGCGATGCCGGCAGGTGTTGTGGAAGGCGCGCAAGCTCCCGGTCTCGTCGCGTAGGACGACAACCTCCTGCGAGCCGATCCGGAACGTCCGGAAGGCGAGGGGTTCGGCCAGATCGGTCTCGCGGCAGACCATCAGCCAGCTTCGGTACCAAATGGCGCCCAGATCGTGACGGTAGGCGTCGGCATCCCAATAGGCGGTCGACGGAAGCGTCGGCTGGAGGGTGGTCAGACCGTTATAAGGGTCGCGCTCGCTCGGATTGGGCTGCATCGGCTTCTCCCTGGCTGGCGACAGCCGACACCCGGGCAAAGTCGTTGTCAATTGCCGGCCCGGGCGGATTGTGGCGGCTGCGCGAGGACCTTAAGGTCGCACGCATGTTGCCAAGAACCATGTCGCTTACCGAGGAACTGGTCGCCCGCTGCTTTCGCATCGTCGAGGACAGCGGACCAGATCCCGATGCGGCGCATCTGGATGACGCCGACTATGAGGCGATGGTGCGCATGCTGGACGCTCAGCTTCCCGCCAAGGAACCGCTCTGGCTGTTTGGCTACGGTTCCCTGATCTGGAAGCCCGAGATCGAGCATGTCGAGGAACGGGTGGCCCTGCTGCGCGGCTGGCACAGATCCTTCTGCATGAACATGACGCGTTGGCGCGGCACCAAGGAAAGTCCGGGCCTGATGATGGCGCTGGACCGCGGTGGACAGTGCAAGGGCGTCGCCTTTCGGCTCGGCGACGGCGACAGGCGCGAGCAACTCGACAAGATCCTGCGGCGAGAGGTGACGCTGAAGCCGACCAGCTACCATCCGCGCCTGCTCAATATGACGAGCGATGGCGACCCGCTGCGGGCGCTGGCCTTCGTCATCAACCGCCAAGGCACCACCTACGCCGGCCCGTTGAGCGAGGAGAAGGTTGTCGAGCGGCTGGCGACGTCCTGCGGTCACTGGGGGTCGGGCGCCGATTATCTCTACAATACGGTGAAGAATCTCGAGCTGCGCGGCATCCATGACGCGCATCTGTGGCGGCTGCAGCAGCTCGTCGCAGCCCGCATCGCGGCTTCGTAACACCGGAAGCCGTGCCGCAATCGCGCCTGGCGGTGGCGGAATTTGGTTTGCCGGTGGTTGTGCTTCTGCCTAAAGTCGCGACCCGTCGGCCAATTGGCTGCACCAAGATTTCATCCGAGGACGAAGGCAGGGAATGACCGGCGCGACCGCCGCGAGCGGCAACAAGACTTCCGACCGGACACTGACCTTCGTCCTGGGCGGCGCGCGCTCGGGCAAGAGTTCGCATGCCGAAAGCCTGACAGCCGCTTATGCATCGCCCTGGGCCTACATCGCCACGGCGCAAGCCTATGATGACGAGATGCGCGAGCGCATTGTGCTGCATCGATCACGGCGCGGCGAAGGCTGGGTCACCGTCGATGCGCCGCTTGACCTTGTCGGCGCAATCGAGGCCTTGCCGGATCACCAGTCGGTGCTGATCGATTGCCTGACGCTGTGGCTGACCAATCACATGCTGGCCGAACATGATGTCGAAGCCGAGTGCCGCCGGCTGGCGGACGTGCTGTCGCGGCCGCGCGGGCCATGGTTCGTGGTCTCGAACGAGGTCGGGCTCGGCATCGTGCCCGACAACGTGCTGGCGCGCCGGTTCCGCGACGGCGCGGGCCGGCTCAACCAGCAGGTCGCGGCGGTTGCCGACAATGTGCTGATGATGGTGGCGGGGCTGCCGCTCAAGGTGAAATGACATGGCCGAGATCGAAGACAAGGAAGCCGAGCGCCACCGCGCCAAGATGGCCAAGCGCAAGGCGATGCAGGATGCCGAGGTAGCCGGCAAGACGATCGAGAAGGGGCTGCTGATCGTCAACACCGGCCCGGGCAAGGGCAAGACCACGGCGGCCTTCGGTCTGGCGCTGAGGATGCTGGGTTATGGCAAGCGCGTCGGTGTCGTCCAGTTCATCAAGGGCAAGTGGCATACCGGCGAGAAGGACGCTTTCGCTGCTTTCGGCGACCGTGTCGTCTGGCATGCGATGGGGGAGGGGTTCACCTGGGAGACACAGGATTTGAAGCGCGACATCGCCGCCGCCGAAGCCGCCTGGGCCAAGGCGCTGGAACTGATGGCCGACCCGTCGATCAGCCTTGTCGTGCTTGACGAGCTCAACATTGCGCTGCGCTACGACTATCTCGACCTGGAAAAGGTGGTCGCGGCGCTGAAGGCGCGCCGCGACGATCTGCATGTGATCGTCACCGGCCGCAACGCCAAGCCGCTGCTGGTCGAGGCTGCCGATCTCGTCACCGAAATGGGACTGACCAAGCATCATTTTTCGGCTGGGGTGAAGGCGCAGCAGGGAATCGAGTTCTGACGCGCCTTAGCCGCGCATCAAAATGGTCAGGTAGATCACGATCGCCGAGAGGACCGCGAACAGGCCGATCAGCAGCCAGTCGGCGACGCGGTAGAGCTTCAGCGCCTGGCGGATGTCGGTGCTCTCGGCCTCGCGGCGGCCGCCTTCGCCCATGAAGGCGTCCTCCACGATCTCGCCGCCATAGCTGCGCGGTCCAGCGAGCGACAGCCCCAGCGCACCGGCCATGGCGGCTTCCGGCCAGCCGGCATTGGGCGAGCGGTGTTTCCTGGCGTCGCGCCGCATGACCTGCCAGGCGTCGCGCGGATCGGCGCCGGGGACCAGAAAGGCGGCGAGCACGATGAGCATGCCGGTAAGCCGCGACGCCGGCAGGTTGATCAGATCGTCGAAGCGGGCGGCCGCGCGGCCGAACGCCTCATATTGCGGCGTGCGGTGGCCGATCATCGAATCGGCGGTGTTGGCCGCCTTGTAGGCCACGCCGCCGGCGAGTCCGCCGATGCCGGTCCAGAAGGCCGGCGCGACGATGCCGTCGGAGAAATTTTCGGCCAGGCTTTCGATCGCCGCGCGGGCGACACCTGCCTTGTCCAATTTTTCGGGATCGCGGCCGACGATGCGCGAAACGGCGATGCGGCCGAGCGTCAGCCCGCCGGTCTCCAGCGCGTCGGCGACATCCTCGACATGCTCGGCGAGGCTTTTCTGCGACAGCAGAGACGAGCCGAGGATGGCTGCGATGACGAGACCCGTTGGGAACATCGTCCAGAGCAGGACATGCAGCGCCAGGCCGATGAGGCCGGGCGCCAGCAGGATGACCAGCAAAGCCTGAACGCCGCGGCGGCGACGCAATTCGTCGGAATCCGTCGCGCGGTTGAGCCGGCGATCGAGAAAGGATATCAGCCTGCCGATCCAGGTTACCGGATGGCCGATGGCGTTGAACAGCCAGTCCGGATAGCCGAGGGTACGTTCGACGGCGAGTGACAGGAAAGCGATCAGGATCGACATGAAGCTTCTAAGCGGAGCGATTGCAGCGGTGGATCATGGCGGCAGCCTTGGCCGCGCAAGCGCGCTTTTTCCTCATGCGCCAAAACCTTTCGTGGACCTCTCGACAGGTATCAATCCGCACTCCTATCCGCTTTTCGAGTTGCCCGCCACCGCCCTGTCCCGATTGCCGGAGGCAGCACAACTGCGGGAATTGGCCGAAATTGCGGCTACGGCCTACGGCGCGCCGTCGGCGGCGCATGTGGCGGCGGCGCCCGGCACGCAGATTCTGTTGCCTCGCGTGGCTTCGCTGGTGCGGCCCGGCAAGGCGCTGGTGCTCGGTCCGACCTACGCCGAACACGCCCGGGCCGCTGCCATCGCCGGCCATGCGGTCGCGGAAGTCGGCGGCTTCGACGCGCTGGTCGAGGCGGACCTCGCGGTGCTGGTCAACCCCAACAATCCGGACGGGCGGGTGATCGAAAAGGTCCGCCTGCTCGAGCTTGCCGCGCGGCTTCGCGCCAAGGGCGGGCTGCTGGTCGTCGACGAGGCTTTCATGGATGTCGGCCCGACCGAGCAAAGCCTGGCCGGCGATGTCGGGCAGGGCGGCATTGTCGTGCTGCGCTCGTTCGGCAAGTTTTTTGGCCTCGCTGGTGTTCGGCTCGGCTTTGCGTTGGCGGATCAGCTGACGGCCGAGCGGCTGGATGCGCAGCTCGGGCCCTGGGCGGTGGCCGGTCCGGCGCTCGAATACGGCATCCGCGCCTTATCCGATGCGGCGTGGCAGGCCGATATGAGGCAACGCCTGGCCCAGGATGCCGGGCGGCTCGACGCGTTGCTTGACCGGTTCGATGTTCCGGTCGCCGGCGGCACCAGCCTGTTCCGCTATCTGTCGTTTCCCGAGACCCCAAGCCTGTTTTCGGCGCTTGGCTCGAGGGGTGTTCTCGTGCGCCATTTCGCCGAGCGGCAGCAGGTCCTGCGCATCGGTCTGCCCGGCAGCGAGGCGGAATGGCAGCGCCTCGAGGGTGCCCTTGCTGCTTGGGCTGCGCGGCGCGAGGATGCGCCGAAGGAGTCTGGACGATGATCCATGTCTGTTCGCTGTCAAAGGTCGACGAAACCGTGGCAAGGACCGGGGCGCAGCGTTTGCTGTCTCTGCTTGCCGCCGGCACGGAAGTGATTCGCCCGGCTTCGATCCCGGCGGAAAACCATCTGCACCTCGTCATGCACGATATTGCCGTCGCGCAGGAAGGCATGACCATGCCGGGCGAGGAGCATGTCCGCGCCTTGCTCGATTTCGCCTACCGTTGGGACCGAGCAAAGCCGCTGGTGGTGCATTGCTATGCCGGCGTCAGCCGCTCGACCGCGTCGGCCTATATCATCGCGGCGGCGCTGGCGCCGAAACGCGACGAGATGGAACTCGCCAAGACGCTGCGCTTTCTGTCGCCGACGGCGACGCCCAATCCACGGCTGATCGCGGTTGCGGACATGCTGCTGCAGCGGGACGGCCGCATGATCGCGGCGATCGATGCGATCGGCCGCGGCGCCGACGCCTTCGAGGGAATACCTTTCGAACTGACTGTTGAAAGTTGAGCCGGCGCTTTTTGGCTACGATAGCCACTCCGCAAGCTTCGCCTTACGCACATCCTTGACCAGGCTGATGAAACCGTCGGCCTGCATCTCCGCCGTCAGGCGACCCTTCTCGGCCGTGGCGATCGAGGCATCGCCGACCACGCCGTTGGGATTGAGGTCGCTGGCGATCCAGGCGAAGGCATGCGTGCCGGTGTGGCGCAGCAGGGCGAATTCCTTTTCGGCGCGCCCGACATTGGAAACGAAATTGTCGGCCTTGCCCATGTCGACGAGGTCAGGCCGGAAATGCAGCATCAGCGAGGTCTCGACATCGCCGCCGTGGATGCCGTGACGGTCCTCGAGTTCGGTGTACATGCCGGCCGGGCGGCCGAAGCGCTGCCAGCTCGTCTTCACCGACAGCATTTTTGCGCGCACCCGCAATTCGCGCGAAACGATGCCCATGATCTCTTCATTGCCGCCATGCGAATTGACGATGATCAGCTTCCTGACCCCGGCGCGGGCGACCGACAGGCCAAGCTCGGTCCAGGCGTCGACCAAAATGGTGGCGGGCAAGGTGAGCGTTCCCGGTGCATGCAGGTGCTCGTTCGATTTGCCGACCGCCTGCACCGGCAGGATGCGGATGTCGAGATCGTCGGGCAGCCGCCCGATCGCCGTCTCCAGCATGCCCATCATGATCGAGGTGTCGGTCGAGACCGGCAGATGCGGGCCATGCTGCTCGATCGCCGCCACCGGCAGCACGGCGATGGTCGCCTCGGCGTCGATCGAGGCGTATTCCGTCGTCCGGTAATCACCCCACCACACTCGTCTTTTGGCCACTCTGGTCTCCGCTTGCTTTGCCGTTCGTACCGGTCGGTTTAATGCGCTTGTTGGCTATGAGCAACGCTACCCCGCGGCCAAAACCTCCACCTCGACCTTGAATTCCGGGCGGGCGAAGCCGGAAACGATCATCAGCGTCGAGGCCGGCGCCGGGTCGGAGAAGAGGCGGTTGCGGACATCCATATAGGATTGCAGATGTTCGCGACCGGTAACGAAGGCATTGATGCGCACGATGTCGTTCAAGGTCAGCCCGGCCTCGCTCAAGATCGCGGCGATGTTCCTGAAGCACAGCTCCGTCTGCGCGCCGGCATCTTCGGGAACGGCATCGTCCGGGCCGATGCCCAACTGGCCGGAGCACAGGACCAGGCGGTTCCCGGCGGGGATTTCGACGCCGTGGCTGTAGCGGGCGAAGGGAGGCTTGATCGACTTGGGCGTGAGGTATTTGAGCATTGCATTCTCCTGTTCGCCGGCAGACTAAGGCTCGATTCATGAAAGCTTCAAGATGCGGTGCATGCCGCCAGGGCGATTATGGACAGGCGTTCAAAAAATAGGCACGATGCCTCGCGCACAGCATGACCCCTTCCGGTCTTGGCAATGACTGCCGCGCAAGCAGGCGGCCCAGGCGGTGGCATGTGTCTTGCTTCTTGAATCAATGGTGTCGAGCCCAGCGCATAGCGCGCCCGGGCCAAGAGAGGGTGATGTTTATGGTCGGAAAAGGAAAGATCCTGGCGGGCGCCGTCGCCTTGCTTGTCGCGAGCACGCTGGGTGCGGCCGCGAACGAGAAAGTGACGTTCGGCACCAACTGGCTGGCCGAGCCGGAGCACGGCGGCTACTATCAGGCCGTTGCCGACGGCACCTACGCCGCCTGCGGCCTCGACGTCACGATCATGCAGGGCGGCCCGCAGGTCAGCGGCCGGCCGATGCTTCTGGCCGGCAAGATCGATTTCTATATGGGCGGCAACCTGCTTTCGGCCTTCGACGCCGTGCAGCAGGGCATTCCGATGCGTGTCGTCGCATCCGACTTCCAGAAGGACCCGCAGGTCATCATGTCCCAGCCGGGGCAGGGGCTGGACAAGTGGGAGGACCTGAAGAACGCCGATCAGTACATCATGGGCGACGAAGGCGCGCAGACCTTCTTCCAGTGGATGGTCACCGATCTCGGCTACGATGCAGCCAAGCGCGTGCCCTATACGTTCAATCCGGCGCCGTTTATCGCCAACAAGAAGTCGATCCAGCAGGGTTACGTCACCTCCGAGCCGTTCGCGGTGCAGAAGGCGGGCGGCTTCGTGCCGAACCAGTTCCTGCTCGCCGACTATGGCTGGGATACCTACGCGACCACCATCGAGGTGATGCAGGACACGATCGACAAGCGGCCGGAGGTGGTCCAGTGCTTCGTCGATGGCTCGGCCAAGGGCTGGTACAAATATCTCTACGGCGACAACAAGGCCGCCAACGACATGATCAAGAAGGACAATCCGGACATGACGGATGAGCAGATCGCCTTCTCGATCGAGCAACTGAAGAAGTTCGGCGTGGTCGATTCCGGCGATTCGGAGAAACTTGGTATCGGCGGCATGACCGACGCGCGCATCCAGAGCTTCTACGACAAGATGGTCAAGGCCAAGGTCGCGCAGCCGGGCATCGACATCAAGAAGGCCTACACGCTTGCCTTCGTCAACAAGGGCGTCGGGCTGGAGCTGAAGAAGTAAGGCGGCCGGCCTGAGATGATCCAGGAGAAACTGGCGCAGACGCCAACGACGGCATCGGGTGAAAACCCGATGCTGCTTTCTTTGCGCAATGTCGGCAAGATCTTTTCCAATGGCGTGACGGCGCTAAGTAAGGTCGACCTGGCGATCCGGGAAGGCGATTTCCTCAGCCTGCTCGGTCCCTCCGGCTGCGGCAAGTCGACGGCGCTCAGGCTGATCGCCGGCCTGTCGACGCCGACCTCCGGCCAGCTCGACTGGCGCGGCTCGATCGATCGCGCGAACATCGGCTTCGTCTTCCAGGAGCCGACGCTGCTGCCCTGGGCCAGCGTCTTCGACAATGTCTGGCTGCCGCTCAGGCTGAAGGGTGTGTCCCGCGCCAAGGCCGAACCAGCGGTGACGGAGATGCTGTCGCGCGTCCATCTCACCGGCTTCGAGAACGCCGTGCCGCGCGAGCTGTCCGGCGGCATGAAGATGCGCGTCTCGATCGCCCGTGCGATGGTGACGAAGCCGCGCATTCTCCTCATGGACGAGCCGTTCGCGGCGCTCGACGAGATCACCCGCTTCAAGCTCAACAACGATCTCCTGGAGCTTTGGCAGGACGAGCGCTTCACCGTTGTTTTCGTCACCCACAGCGTCTTCGAGAGCGTGTTTCTGTCCAGCCGCGTCGTCGTCATGGCCGCGCGCCCCGGACGCGTTTTTGGCGAGCTGCCCGTCGATGCGCCTTACCCGCGCGACGAGGCGTTCCGCACCTCGCCTGACTACGCCGCGCTTTGCCGGCAGGCTTCGGACGTTCTGGTCAACGCCATCAACTCAACCGCCGGATCCCATCATGACGGCCATTGAAGACACCGCGTTGAAGCTCGATCCCGAAGAATCGCGCCGCGCTCGCCAGGAGCGCTTGGAGCGCATCGGCAAATGGGCGCTGCCGCTGGCCATCATGGTGCTGGCGATCGTGCTGTGGGACCGTATCTGCGTCTGGAACGAGATCCCGCAATATATCCTTCCGCGGCCGGGCGTGGTGCTGCAGACGCTGCACAATGATGCAGGGCTGCTGTTCTCCTCGCTCCTGGTAACGCTCAGGATCACCTTCCTCAGCCTGCTGCTCGCCGTCATCGGCGGCGTCGGGCTTGCAGTGCTGTTCGCGCAGTCGAAATGGGTGGAGATGTCGTTCTTTCCCTTCGCCATCGTGCTGCAAGTGACGCCGATCGTCGCCATCTTCCCGCTGATCAACATCTATGTGAACAACCAGACCGTCAAACTGCTGCTCTGCGCCTGGATCGTCGCCTTCTTCCCGATCCTGTCCAACACCACGCTCGGGCTGAACTCGGTCGACCGCAATTTGCGCGACCTGTTCAAGCTCAATGGCGCGACGCGCTGGCAGCAATTGCGCTATCTGCGCCTGCCGGCGGCGATGCCGTATTTCCTCGGCGGACTGAAGATCGCCGGCGGCCTGTCGCTGATCGGCGCGGTGGTGGCGGAATTCGTCGCCGGCGCGCAGGGGCAGTCGTCGGGCCTTGCCTCGCGCATCATCGAGGCCGGCTACCGGCTCAACGCGCCACGCCTGTTCGCGGCGCTGATCCTGATCTCGCTCACCGGCATATTGATCTTCCTGGTGCTGTCGCTGGTGTCGCATCTGATCCTGCGCCGCTGGCACGAGAGCGCGCTCAAGCAGGAGCACTAGGGTGATTGGAGCCGCAGAGGAAATCGCGAAGAGGACCAGATCTTGATACCTGCCTCTGGTTCTTACCAGCTTAGCAACGCCCGTGTTCACCGCTCGCTGACGCCCGGGCTTGCCGCAAGTTACGACGCCGATGGTTTCGCGCTTGCCGATATCGCCGTTGCCGACGGCAAGATTTCCAGCATCGTCGCCCATGGCAAATCGAAGACGCCGGCCGATGCGATCGATCTTGGCGGCCGGATCGTGCTGCCATGCTTCGTCGACTGCCACACCCATATCGACAAGGGCCATATCTGGCCGCGAAAGCCCAATCCCGACGGCACCTTCATGGGCGCGCTCAATGCCACCGGCTCCGACCGCACCGCGCGCTGGGGCGCGGAGGATGTCGCGCGCCGCATGGATTTCTCGCTGCGCTCGGCCTATGTGCACGGCACCAAGGCCGTGCGCACGCATCTCGACAGCGTGCCGCCGCAGGAGGAAATCTCCTGGCCGGTGTTCGAGGCGATGCGGGAAAAATGGCGCGGGCGGATCGACTTGCAGGCCGCCTGCCTGCTCGGTATCGAAGGCGTGCGCGACAAGGCCTGGTTCGAACGGCTGGTGAAGCGCGTCGCCGCGGCCAAGGGCGTGCTCGGCGTCGTTACCTATATGTTGCCCGACCTCGAGGAACTGCTCGATCAGGTTTTCGCGCAGGCGATCAAGCACGGGCTCGATCTCGACTTCCATGCCGACGAGACTGAGGACGTCTCGGCCATCTCGTTGAAGAAGATCGCCGAAGCGTCGCTATGGAACGGCTTTGACGGCAACATCCTGGTCGGCCACTGTTGTTCGCTCTCGCGCCAGCCGGACCTCGAGGTGCTCGACACGCTGGACAAAGTGGCGAAGGCGCGGCTCGCCGTGGTGTCGCTGCCGATGTGCAACCTCTATCTGCAGGATCGGCGCAACAACGGCACGACGCCGCGCTGGCGCGGCGTGACTCTGCTGCACGAGATGAGGGCGCGCGGCATCAAGGTGGCGGTCGCGTCCGACAACACGCGCGATCCGTTTTACGCCTATGGCGATCTCGACATGCTGGAAGTCTACCGCATGGGGACGCGCATCCTGCATTTCGATCACCCTGTCGGGGATTGGCCCAAAGCTGTGGCGGCGACGCCGGCCGAGGTGATGCGGCTCGACGGCGTTGGCACGCTTGCCCCGGGCGGCAGCGCCGACTTCATCGTCTTCAAGGGACGGAGCTGGACCGAATTGCTGTCGCGGCCCGAATCGGATCGCATCGTGGTGCGCGACGGCAGGGCGATCGAACGCAAACTGCCCGACTATGCCGAACTCGACGAATTGATGGTGGGATGATGGATATCGCAGCGCTGAAGCGCGATCTCGACGGGATCAAGGTCGACGACCATCCGGCCATCGTCCAGCAGAAGAGCCGCGACTTCTACTGGTACAGCCCGGTGCTGAAGGCGCAGCTCGACCATGTCAAAGGCGACCTGATCGTCACGCCGAAGAACGAGGACGAGGTGATCCGCGTCCTCGCAGCTTGTCACCGGCACGGCGTCCCAGTGACGCCGCGCGGCAGCGGCACCGGCAATTACGGGCAGGCGATGCCCTTGTCCGGCGGCGTCGTGCTCAACCTCGCCGAGATGAACGCGGTCAAGACCATCGCGCCGGGACGCGTGACGACCGGACCGGGCGCGGTGCTGGCCGACATCGACAGGGCGACACGGGCGCATTCGGCGCAGGAACTGCGCATGTCGCCTTCCACCTACAACACCGCGTCGATAGGCGGCTTCGTTGCCGGCGGCTCGGGCGGCGTCGGCTCGATCCGCTGGGGTGGGTTGCGCGACCTCGGCAACGTCATTCGCCTGCGGACCGTGACCATGGAAGCCGAGCCACGCGTCATGGACCTCACCGGCGAGGACATGCTCAAGGTCATGCATGCCTACGGCACCAACGGCATCATCACCGAAGTCGAAATGCCGCTGACGGCTTCCTATGACTGGATCGACGTCATCGTCGGCTTCGACGATTTCATGGACGCGGCCGGCTTCGGCAACGACCTCGCCATCCAGGACGGCATCTTGGCCAAACTGATCACGCCGATCGCCGCGCCCATTCCTTATGACTATTTCAAGCGGCACCAGAAATTCTTCCGGCGCGAGCAGAGCATCGTGGTGTGCATGATCGCGCCGCATGCGATGGACGCCTTCGTCGCCTTCGTGCGCAGCACCAGGGGCGAGATCGTGTTCCGGGCTGACCAGGAAGCCGATCTGAAGGGCCTGCCGCCGGCCTATGAGCTGACCTGGAACCACACGACGCTGCGGGCGATCCGCGTCGATCCGACGATCACCTATCTGCAGACGCGCTATCCGTCGCCGGATCATCTTGCCCATGTCAAGGCGATGGTCGAGCGTTTCGGCGACGAGGTGCCGGCGCATCTCGAATTCATCCGCTTCGATGGCGCGATCGGCGCCGCTGGCCTGCCGCTGGTCCGCTTCACGACGGAAGAACGGCTGGACGAAATCATCCGCATCCACGAGGACAATGGCTGCTGGATCTTCAACCCGCACCGCTACACGCTGGAAGAGGGCGGCATGAAGCGGACCGACGATGTGCAGCTTGCCTTCAAGCGCGAGACCGATCCGCAAGGGCTGCTCAATCCCGGCAAGATGATAGCCTGGGAAAATCCCGCCTATGACTATCGCTCCGGCAAGTCGTTCCTGTTCAAGGGCTTGCAAAAGGCGAGTTGATGAAAGTCCTCGTGCTCTTCGCGCATCCGGTGGAGACCAGCTTCAACGCCGGCCTGCACAGGACGATCGTCGAGCGGTTGAGCGCGGCGGGCCATGCGGTCGACGATTGCGATCTCTACGCCGAGGATTTCGATCCGCGGCTGACGCGCGCCGAGCGGCTCGGTTACCACGACCAGCGTGGTCCTAACGATGCCGTGGCCGGCTACGTCGAACGGCTTCAAAGAGCCGAGGCGCTGGTGCTGTCGTTTCCGGTCTGGAACTACGGCTACCCGGCGATCCTGAAAGGCTTCTTCGACCGCGTCTTCCTGCCCGGCGTGTCGTTCAAGCTGGTCGACGGCAAGGTGCGGCCGACGCTGCACAACATCGGCAAAATGGCGGCCATCACCACCTATGGCGGCAGCCGTTTTCGCGCCATGCTGATGGGCGACCCGCCGCGAAAGATCGTGAAGCGCATGCTGCGGGCCACCATCAAACCCGGCGCTCCCGTCTCCTATCTCGCGCATTATTCGATGAATCTGTCGACCGACGAGACGCGCAGCGCCTTCATGGCGAAGGTCTCGGCGACGATGGGCGCCTTCTGATGCGCGTGCTGGTGGTCTATTGCCATCCGGTGCCGGAAAGCTACTGCGCGGCCATCCGCGACACCGCCGTCGAGGCGCTGAAGGCAAAGGGCTGGGACGTGCGGCTGCTCGACCTCTATGCCGAGAATTTCGATCCGGTGATGAGCTGCGAGGAGCGGCGTTTCTATAACGACCGCGCGCCTGAGGATCCGGCACTCGCAACGCATTTCGAGCATCTGCAATGGGCGCAGGCGATCCTGTTCATCTACCCGACCTGGTGGTACGGCCTGCCGGCGATGCTTAAGGGCTGGTTCGATCGGGTCTGGGCGACCGACATCGCCTTCAAGCTGCCGGCCGGCAAGGGGCGGATCACGTCGCTGATGCGGCATGTCACCAAGGTCGGCGTCATCACCACCTGCGGCGCGCCGACCTGGTGGAGCGTCGTCGTCGGCCAGCCGGGCCGGAAGACGATTCTGCGCGGCATGCGGGCGCTGTGCGCCACGCGCTGCAAGACGTTCTTCCTGGCGCATTATTTGATGGATTCGTCGACGCCGAAGACGAGGGCGGCGTTTTTGGTCAAAGTTCGACGGACGCTGGAGCGGTTTTAGGGGATTTCAGCTTCCCTGCGGGATCGCGCCGAATGGGTTTGCCTTTTTTTATGCGGAATTGAAGTGCATATTAAAGACATGACCAAGCTCTTCGAACATGCCGTCGAACGTGTCCGCACCTTGCCTCCTGAATTGCAGGACGAGTATGCGCGCGTCCTCTTGCGCCTCGCGGGTGATGAGGGGGACGAACCTGTTCATCAACTGGGCCGAGAGGAAAAAGCCTCGCTCGCAACGTCCCGGGCGCAGGCTGCGCGCGGTGAATTTGCAACCGACGAGGAAGTCCGTGCTGTTTGGGCGAAGCACGGCCTGTGAAGCTTCGTTATACGCTGGCGGCGTTAGCCGAGTTGGATGAGGTTCTCGGCGATATCGCACTGCAGTCACCCAAAGGAGCGAAGCGGATCCAAGCCAGGCTCCATGCGGTCATCAATTTATTGCTTGAACATCCCCTGAGCGGCGTCGCTACAGACGAAAGGCCGATGCGCCGGATCGTCGTGAGGCCTTATCCCTATCTGATCTACTACGAGCCTTCCGCCGATGAAATCGTGATTGTCGGTATTCGTCATGGTGCTCGCGATCCCTCAACCATGCCGGACAAGTAACAACGGTCCCAATGGTCACGCCTGCGGGCAATCCTGTCCGAAGCGACAGAAGAAAGGCTACATCTTCACCCTCTCCGCCTTGGGATCATACATCGGCTTCAGCGATGCCTCCGCCGCGAACCGCTCGCCGGCGATCTCCACCTCGTAGGATGAGCCAAGCACATCCGCTTCGCTCTCGCCCTCGCACGGCACGTAGCCAAGCCCGATCGCGCCGCCGAGATGGTGGCCGTAATTGCCGGAGGTGATCGGGCCGACGATCTTGCCGTCGCGCAGGATCGCCTCGTTGTGGAAGAGCAGCGGCTCGGGGACGTTCAGGCGGAACTGCAGCAGCCGGCGGCTGAGACCTGCTTCCTTCTTCCTGAGCACCGCCTCGCGGCCGATGAACCCGGCCTTGCTCGTCTTCACCGCGAAGCCCAGGCCTGCCTCCAGCACATTGTCCTCGTCGGTGATGTCGTGGCCGAAATGACGGAAAGCCTTTTCGATGCGGCAGGAATCCAGCGTGTGCAGGCCACATAGTTTCAGGCCGACATCGGCGCCTGCTTCAGTGATCGCCTCGAAGACATGGGCTGCCTGCTCGGTCGAGACGTAGAGCTCCCAGCCAAGCTCGCCGACATAGGTGACGCGATGCGCGCGGGCGAGGCCCATGCCGATCTCGATTTCCTGAAAAGTGCCGAACGGATTGGCCTCGTTGGAGAAATCGTTCGGGCTGACCTTCTGGATGAGTTTTCGCGAGTCCGGCCCCATCAGGCAGATGACGGCCTCGGCCGCGGTGACGTCGGTGATGACGACGAACTCGTCGGCGACATGCCTGCGCAGCCAGGCGAGATCCCGCTGCAGCGTGGCACCCGGCACGACCAGGAAATAGGCCGTTTCCGAAAGCCGCGTCACGGTTAGATCGCTTTCGATGCCGCCTTTGGCGTTGAGCATCTGGGAATAGACGATCTTGCCCGGCGCCACGTCCATGTCGTTGGCGCAGAGCCGTTGCAGGAACTGCTGAGCATCGCGGCCCTCGACGCGGATCTTGCCGAAGGAGGTCATATCGAACAGGCCGACGCCGTTGCGCACGGCGAGATGCTCCTCGCGCTGGTTGTCGAACCAGTTCTGCCGCTTCCAGGAATAGCGGTATTCGCGCTCCTGGCCGTCACGGGCGAACCAGTTGGCGCGCTCCCAGCCGGCCACTTCGCCGAAGACGGCGCCGCGCGCCTTCAGATGCTCATGCAAAGGCGAGCGGCGCACGCCGCGCGAGGTCGCCATCTGGCGGTAGGGGAAATGATCGGCATAGAGCAGGCCAAGCGTCTCGGAGACGCGCTCCTTGAGGTAGCGGCGGTTCTTCTGGAACGGCTGGGCGCGGCGGATATCGACCTCCCAAAGGTCGAAGGGCGCCTCGCCATCGTTGATCCACTGCGCCAGCGCCATGCCGGCGCCGCCGGAGGAAACGATGCCGATCGAATTGTAGCCGGTCGCCATCCAATAGCCGGGGAGTTCCGGCGCTTCGCCGAGATAGTAGCGGTCGTCGGGGGTAAAGCTTTCGGGGCCGTTGAAGAAGGTATGGATGCCGGCCGTGCCCAGCATCGGCATGCGGTTGACGCCCATTTCGAGGATCGGCTCGAAATGGTCCATGTCCTCGGGCAACTGGTCGAAGCAGAAATCCTCGCGGATGCCGTCCATGCCCCAGGGCTTGGCCACCGGCTCGAAGGCGCCGAGCATCATCTTGCCGGCGTCTTCCTTGTAGTAGGCGCACTCGTCCGGAACGCGCAGCACCGGCAGACGGGAGAGGCCGGGGATCGGCTCTGTGACGAGATAGAAATGCTCGCAGGCATGCAGCGGGATGGTGACGCCGTTCTGCCGGCCAAGCTCGCGCGCCCACATGCCGGCGCAGTTGACGACGATGTCGGTCTCGATCGTGCCTTGGTCTTCGCCCTGTGCCCATGACACGCCGGAGACGCGGCCGTTTTTGGTGTGAACCTTGGTGACCTTGACGTTCTCGATGACCGCCGCGCCGCGCTGGCGCGCGCCCTTGGCCAGGGCCATGGCGATGTTGGCCGGATCGCACTGGCCGTCGAGCGGCAGATGCACGGCGCCGACCACGTCGGACACATTGAGATGCGGATACATCTCCTTGACTTCGCTCGGCGAAATCTCGCGCACGTCGACGTCGAAAGCGCGGGCGAGCGAGGCCTGCCGGTAGATCTCGTGCTTGCGCTCCTCGGTCAGCGCGACGGTGATCGAGCCGACCTGGCGCATGCCGGTGCCGACCTCGGTCTCGGCTTCAAGCTTGACGTAGAGGTCGGCCGAGTATTTTGCCAGCCGCGTCATGTTCTGCGAGGCGCGCAACTGGCCGATCAGACCGGCCGCATGCCAGGTCGTGCCCGAGGTGAGCTGCTTGCGTTCGAGCAACACGATGTCGGTCCAGCCGAGCTTGGCCAGGTGGTAGGCGACCGAGCAGCCGGAGACGCCGCCGCCGATGATGACGGCCCTCGCCTTGTTGGGAATGGCCTTGCTGGGGATGGTCTTGGTCATGCGGCCTCGCGGCGATAGTTGGACGCGAAGCGCCGCAGGCGAAGCGCTGCTTCCTTCAGGATGGGTTCTGGCTGGCAGAGGCTGATGCGGATGTGGCCGGCGGCGGCCTCGCCGAAGCTCGACCCGGGCATGACGCCGACGTTTTCCTTGTCGAGCAGGCCCCAGGCGAATTTCTCGTCGTCGGGCTCGATGGACGAGATGTCGAGCATGACATACATGCCGCCTTCCGAGCCGTGCACGGTGACGTCGTTCATGCCGCGCACGGCCTCCAGCATCAGGGTGCGGCGGGCGGCGTATCGTTCGGCGATGTCCTTGACGCCGTAGTGGTTCTCCAGTGCCTCTGCGCAGGCGATGGAAATGAAGGCCGGCAGGCCGTAGGTCGTCACCAGGTTGAGGTCGGTGAACAGCCTGATCATCTTTTTAGGACCTGTCAGCCAGCCCATGCGCCAGCCGGTCATGCCATGGCTCTTCGACATGGAGTTGATGACCAGTGTGCGCTCGGCCATGCCGGGCAGCGAGCGCGGCGAGATGTGCTCGCCGCCGCCAAGCGTCCAATAAACCTCGTCCGACAGCAGCCAGAGATCGTGCTCCTTGCAGATGTCGGCCAGCTGTTCGAGCCGCTCGCGCGAATAGACAGCACCTGTCGGGTTGTTCGGCGTGTTGATCAGGATGGCGCGGGTGTTGGGCTTCAGCGCGGCGCGGATCATGTCCGCGCGGGGTTGAAATCCATCTTCGGCCGGCGTCTCGACCACGGTGAAGCTGGCGCCGGCGGCGCTGAAGGTGTTGGGGTAGGTGGCGTAGTAGGGTGCGACGACGATGGCGTGGTCGCCAGGATCGAGCACGGTCTGCACGGCGGCATAGAGAGCAGCCTGGCCGCCTTGCGTGGCGATGATCTCGTCTGGTTCCGTCTCCATGCCGGTGCAGGCGGTGGACGCCGCCGCCATCGCCTTGCGCAGGCGCGGCAGGCCGGGGAGAGGGGTATAATGGTGGTTGCTGCCACGGACGGCATTGACGCAAGCCTCAATCGTTTGCGAGGGCGTGTCGAAATCATGGTCGCCGACCGACAGCATGATGATGTCGTCGCCGGCCTGCTTGCGGGCCCAGGCGGCCGAATGGACCTCCCAGCCGTCCTTGCCGGAAGGCACGATGCCGGTAATGCGCTTTGATGGTTTTGGCATCAGATGACTCCCGAGATATTGTGGCCGGCTTGCACGAGCCGGTCGCGCAGGGCGGCGATGTGGGCGGGCCCGACCTCGCAGCAGCCGCCGACGATTTGCGCGCCGGCTTCGACCCAGCCGATGGCCTGGTCGGCATAGGCCTCCGGGTCGAGGTCGTGGCGGGCGTGCAGAACCTCGACCGTGCCGCCGTGCTTGAGCGCCTCGACCGAGGTGAAGCCATTGGCATAGGCGCCGACCGGTCCGCCAAGAGCGATGAGTTCGGGCAATGCGGCGGCGATGGCTTCGGGCCGGCAGCAATTGAGCAGCCGCGCCGCGACCGGCAGGTCGCCGAGGGCGCCGACCGCATCGGCAATTTTCTCGCCGCTGCGCAGGCGTGGCGCGCCGTGGTCGGCGAGCGTCCAGGACACCCAGACCGGCTTGCCGCTTTCCGAGGCCGCGGTGACGGCAGCGCGCGCCTCCTCGGCGGACGCCATGGTCTCGCACAGGAAAAGGTCGACGCCATCGGCCTGCTCGGCGACGATGCGGCGATAGATGTCGAGCGTCTCTTCGAACGAGATGGTCAGCGCCGGCGCGTAACTGCCGAACAGAGGCGACAGGCAGCCGGCGATGGCGGTGTCGCCGGCCTCATCGCGGGCTTGCTTCGCCAGTTCGATGCCACGCTTCTGCAAAGGCTTGAACAGGTCTTCCGCGCCCTCGCGCGCCAGGCGCTCGGGCGTTGCCGAATAGGTGTTGACGGTGATGACGCGTGCACCGGCCTGAATGAATTCAACATGCAGGTCGCGCACCAGGTCCGGCTCGTCGATCAGCACCCTGGCCGACCACAGCGGCGTCGGTTCGGACTTGCTGCGCCGGACCAGTTCCTGGCCCATGCCGCCATCGGTGAGGACAACGGAGGTCATGCGCGCAGCCTTTCGTTCTTTGGATCCCAAAGCGGCTCGTCGTTCTGCACGACGGCTTTGAAGCGATCGCCGAAGATCTCGACCTCGACCGTGGTACCGGGTTCGGTCAGGTCGGTGCGCAGCATGCCAAGCGCGATCGACTTGTCGACGCGGTGGCCCCAGCCGCCCGATGTTGTCTCGCCGACGATGCTGCCGCCGTGCCAGAGCGTCGACATATAGGGCGCGTCGCAATCGCCGGGGTTCTCAACGACCAAAGTGACAAAGCGCTTCTTCACGCCCTGCTGCTTTTCATTGAGCAAAGCCGCCTTGCCGCGGAATTCCGGCTTGTCCCATTTGACGAAGCGCTCCAAGCCCCCCTGCAGGATCGAATAGTCGGTCGACAGATCGCCCTTCCAGGCACGGTAGCCTTTCTCCAGCCGCAGCGAATCCAGCGCATACATGCCGAACGGCTTCAGACTGTGCTTCTGGCCGGCGGCCCAGACGGCATCGAAGACAGCCGGCGTGTCGGCGACCCTGGTGTGGATTTCCCAGCCGAGCTCGCCGGCGAAGGAGACGCGCACCAGCTTCGCCCAGCGTCCGGCGATGGTCGTTTCCTGATGCGTCAGCCAGGGCAGGGTCAAATCGGCATCGCACACCTCGGCCAGGATCTTGCGCGAGTTCGGACCGGCGAGGATCTGGGTTGAATATTCCTCCGTGCGGTCTTTCAGCGTGAAACCCGCATCGGCCGGCATGCGCGATTTCAGCCATTCGAAGTCGTGCCACTGCGCCACCGCGGCGGTGATCAGCGTCATGAGGTCCTCGCCATGGCGCACGACCGACATTTCAGTGACGATGCGGCCCTTGTCGTCGGCGAAATAGACGAGGCCGATGCGGCCGGGCTTCGGCACCAGGCCGGTAACTTGCGTTGCCAGCCACTCGGCGGCGCCCGGACCTTCGAGGTTGAAGCGCGAGAAGCCGGGCAGATCGAGGATGCCGGCCGTGTCGCGCACGGCGAGGCATTCTTCCCGCACTGCCCGGTGCCAAGGCCCTTCGCGGCGGAAGGTCAGCGTCGATTCCTCCGATGTATCGTCGCCGGGTCCAGCATACCAGGTGGCGCGCTCCCAGCCATTATAGGCATCGAACTGGCCACCGAGCGCCTTGATGCGATCGTGCAGCGGCGAATGCTTGCGGTCGCGCCCGGTCGGCCAGGCATGGCGCGGGAACTGGATGGCGTATTCGTTGCCGTAGATTTCCATGCCCTTGGCGACGCAATAGTCGGGTGCGGACGCGAAGCTCGTGAAGCGGCGCGGGTCGCAGGACCACATGTCCCAATCGGTCTGGCCCTCGGTCACCCATTCGGCCAGCACCTTGCCGGCGCCGCCGCCCTGGGCAATGCCGAAGGTGAAGACGCAGGCCTCGAAGGCATTCGGCACGCCGGGCATCGGCCCGATCAGCGGGTTGCCGTCCGGCGCGTAGGGGATCGGCCCGTTGATTACCTTGGACAGGCCGGCGGTGCCGAGGATCGGCACGCGCGCGACGGCATCGGCGAGATAGTGCTCGAGGCGGTCGAGATCGTCGGGGAAAAGCTGGAAGGAGAAATCATCCGGCATCGGATCGTTGTGGCCGACCCAGTGCGCACGGCAATTGCGCTCATAGGGGCCGAGATTCATGCCGCTCTTTTCCTGGCGCAGGTAATAGGACGTGTCGACGTCGCGCAGCAGCGGCAGCTTGCGGCCCTGTTCCTTCGACCAGGCGGCGAGCTCGGGAATTTCCTCGAACAGGATGTACTGATGGCTCATCACCATCATCGGCACTTCGCGACCGAACATTTTTCCGACCTCGGCGGCGCGGTAGCCGGCGGCATTGATGACGATCTCGCAGCGGATTTCGCCCTGTGGTGTCGCGACCACCCATTCGCCGTTGTCGCGGCGGACGCCGGTGACCGGGCAGAAGCGGATGATCTTGGCACCCATGTCGCGCGCGCCCTTGGCGAGCGCCTGCGTCAACTGTGCCGGATCGATGTCGCCGTCGCTCGGGTCAAAGAGCGCGCCTTTCAATTCATGCGTCTCGATGAAGGGATAGCGGCGCTTGATCTCGTCGAGGCCGACGACGTCGATATCCATGCCCTGGTAGCGGCCCATGCCCTTGGCGCGCTGGAATTCCTGCATGCGTTCCTTGGAATGGGCGAGCCGCAGCGAGCCGGTGACGTGGTAGTTCATCGGATAGTCGACGGCCTCTGCCAAGCCCCGGTAGAGCTCGGTCGAGTAGCGCTGCATGTTCATCAGCGACCACGACGAGGAGAAGGTCGGCACGTTGCCGGCGGCATGCCAGGTCGAGCCGGAGGTCAGCTCGTTTTTCTCCAAAAGCACGCAATCGGTCCAGCCCGCCTTGCAAAGGTGGTAGAGCGAGGAGGTCCCGACGACGCCGCCTCCGATGATCACCACGCGTGCCGTGGTCGGCAAACCGGCCATTTCTTCCTCCAAAGTCTTCGCGCTTCGCGCTTCGATTCTTTGTTTTGATGCCTGTCGTTATCCCAAAACCGCTTCACACTTTTGGGCGACATGCATTCTCAGTATACCGGCGGTGAAACCACCCAGATGACGACCGCCGGCTCGGTGCCCGGATTGCGCCAGCGATAAGGTTTGCCCTCGAAGCGGAACGAGTCGCCTTCGCCAAGCCGATGCCAGACGCCGGCTATTTCGATGTCGAACAGTCCCGAGGCGATATATCCGGCTTCCTCCGTCGGCCGCAGCGCCGCCGTCTTCATCTCGGCGCCGGGCGCGAACACCGAGCGCACCATCTCGAAACTACCGCCGAGGTCGGGTGACAGAAGCTCTTCCACCAGCCCGGATTCACTTGTGCCAAGCACACGGCGGCGGCCGGCGCGCACGATCACGCCGCGCTCCTCTTCGACAGGCACGTCATGGCTGAAGAACAGGCTGATCGAAACGCCGAAGAGGTTGGCGAAGGCCCTGAGATCGCCGACCGACGGGATAGAAAGACCGCGCTCGACCTGGCTGACCCAACCGACCGAACGGCCCAGCTTGAGCGCAATCTCAGCGAGTGTGAGACCGCGCGCCTTGCGAAGCGCACGGATGTCGCCGGCCAGCAGCCGGTCGCCATTGTCCTGCTCCGATTGAGTCGCGGTCGGGGTCAAAGGGTGCTCGTGAAAAAATCAGAACAAATTTCATGGAAGGGTAAAATCATGAAAAAATCAAGAGGATTTTCATAGGCCACAAGATTTGCTTGCGCGATTCCGGTGGTTGATGCAAAGGCTCGCGCACGAGCGGCGAGTGGGGCGCCCGGTCGGGACCAGTTTTAGCTTATAGTCTGCGGATGGTCGTTAAGGAAACCGGGTTGCGGGTTTCTGGCCATGCCGAAAGGGACGACCCATGCTTGAGAAGAACATCCGGATCGCGTCGGATGCGGAGATCGTCGATGAGGCGATCATGTCGCGCCGGTCGGTGCGCGCCTTCCTGCCCGATATGATCGACGACGATACGATCCGCGCGATCCTGGCGGTTGCCGCGCGCGCGCCGTCGGGCACCAACATGCAGCCCTGGCGTGTCTATGTCACCAAGGGCGAGGTCAAGCAGCGGATCAGCGACGCGATCCTCAATTCCGGCATCCGCGCTGAAAAGGTGGAATGGGACGAATATCGTTACTATCCCGACCAGTTCTTCGAACCTTACCTGACGCGCCGCCGCGCCAACGGCTTCGGTCTTTATGGCGCGCTGGGCATCGGCCGGCGCGAGGTCGACAAGATGCGCGCGCAGCACGACCGTAATTTCGTCTTCTTCGATGCGCCGGTCGGCATGATCTTCACGATCGACCGGCGACTGAACCAGGGGTCGTGGATCGACTACGGCATGTTCCTGCAAAACATCATGGTGGCGGCGCGGGGCAGGGGGCTGCATACCTGTCCGCAGGCGGCCTTCGCGCCCTATCACCGGCAGATCCGCCCGGTGCTCAACATTCCCGACGAGGAGATCGTCGTGTGCGGCATGGCGCTCGGCTACGAGGACACCTCGAAGCCCGAGAACGAGTTCCGCACCGACCGGGCGCCGATCGAGAACTGGGTAAGCTTTGCGGAATAGTGCCGCAGACCCTGGCTGATGAGGCCTAGTCGGTGCTCATTTGCGCGCCATGTCCGCTGACATGGGCGCCGTCCCTAGGCGTCAGCCGCAAATAAGCCGACAACGCGCAAAGCGTGATAAGCCCTTCGATGACGAACAGGATGCGGTAGTCGTCGACGCTGGCCTTGCCGCCGCCGGCAAGCAGCGACAACAGGGCCGCCGCGAGGCCGACGCTGATCGCCACCGCAAGCTGCCACAGGATGTAATAGAGCGCACTGAAGCGCGCGAGCTGCTCCGGCGCGATGTCCGAATAGGAAAGGTTGCCGGTAGAGGCCCATTGCACTGACCTGAAGACGCCGAAGATGAAGATGTAGGCGAGAACGATCCAGGCCGGCAGGTTTTCATTCATCAGCGCGAAGCCCGCGACCAGCAGTGCCACGATCGGGGTGTTGGCGATCAGCACGCGCTTGAAGCCGAAGCGGTTCAACAGGCGCGGCATGAAGAAGCGCATGATCAAGGATCCGATCGCGGCGACGAAGGTCAGCGATCCGGCCTGAACGGCACTCATGCCGAAGCCGAGCTGGAACATCAGCGGCAGCAGAAAGACCACCGAACTCAGGCCGATCGTATCCAAGCCGCCGCCGGTCAGGAAGGCAATGCGGAAGGTGCGGATGCGCAGCAGATTGAGATCGAGCAGCGGGTTGCGGGCGCGCAGGCAATAGAAGGCGGCAACCGCCAGGATGACGATCGCCAGGCCAAGCTCGAGGCCGATAAGGCTGCTCGCGGCGTCCTTGGCGGCGACCGAGTCCATGCCGAAGACCAGCAGCGCCATGCCGCTGCCGACGAGCAGGAAGCCCGGGAAATCGAACGGCGTGCGCACCGGCTTGGTGGTCGTCGGAAACAGCGAGGCGGCGAGCAGGGCCGCGGTCAGCGCGATCGGGATGTTGATATAGAAGATCCAGCGCCACGAGACATAAGTCGTGAGCGCGCCGCCGACGAGCGGTCCGACCAGCGGTCCCGATTGCCCGGCGAGCGAGATATACATGTTGATCTTGAGCGTGCGGTCGCGCGGAAAGCTCGACAGGATGACGACCTGGCCGAGCGTGCCCATCAGCGCGCCGCCGCAGCCCTGCAAGGCGCGCGAGCCGACCAGCATCCAGATGTTTTCCGAAAGGCCGCACAGCGCGGAGGCACTGGCGAAGACGAGCAGCGCGAAGCAATAGACGTTGCGCAGGCCGAAGCGGTCGGCCAGCCAGCCGCCGAGCGGCATGGTGACGATGAGGCTCGCGACATAGACGGTGATCAGCAGACCAAGCTGGCCTGGCGGACGATCGAGGCTCTCGCCGATGCCGGGCAGCGCGGTGACCACGACGTTCTGGTCGAGGCTGGTCATGAACACGCCGCAAGCGACGGTTGCCGGCAGCAGCATCGACGGACCTTCCGCCGGAGCAAAGCGGGTCGTGGCCGTCGCCGAAGTCTCTACAGTCATGGAAGGGTATGGTCGAACTGGTTGCCTGGACAGGCGTCTGCCTTGGCAAGCGCCCGTGATTCCTTACCTATCGCCCCTGCTGGCCCAACGCTCAAGCAGCAGTTGTGGTCGTTCATAGTGCCAGATGCCGGCTGGACCAAAGGGTGTGTTGATATTCAGGTGAGACCGGCCTGCAAATGACGAGTTCCTGCGCTTCCGGTGCTCACGTACTTAAGTACGCTCCGCTCCGGTTCTCGGAACCCGCCATTTTCGGCTCGGCCTGACCTGAATCTCAACACACCTTAAGTGCTCTACTGCACTTCGTAGCCGACTTCTTCGCTGGCGTGGCACAAAGCCTTCCAGAACGAGCGCGCGAAGGAGCGGAAGACGTAGATGTCGAACTGGTCGGCACCGCTACGCTGGATCTGGGCGAAGATGTCGTGATGGTTGGTCGAACGGCCGGCGCCGAGCGGGAAGGCCGGCAGGGCGAAGTCGATGGCAAAGAACTTCGCCATCACCCACTCGGCCTTCGGGCCGGCGATGCGCATCGCGGTGCGGCCATGCGAAAGATCCGTCAGCGTGCCGATGGCCGGCGTGATGACGCCGGCGAAGGCCGCGGCCAGCCCCTCGGCTTCGTCCACAACGGTGAATTTCCCAGGCGCGAAGCCGAAGACGGCACGGGCGCTGCTGCTTACACCGCCGCCGGCGCCATCGGGCAGGGCAAGACCGGTTACCTTGCGGATCACTTCGATCAGCCGCTTCTCTTCGCCCGGCCATGCGGCGAGCTGCAGGATCGACCCTGGCCGCGTTTCGGACAGGATGACGTCGACGCCATGTTCGAAATTGCCATGCGAACCCAGATGATAGTCCGGCTCCAGCGGCGAGAGGCGTTCGGGCAACTGGTGCTCAGCCATGCATGCGGCTCCCGTCCGGATCATAGAAGTGATTGGAGACGATCTCGATCGGCCCGAACCGGTTTCGCAGCGGATCGGAGACGAAGGCGCGCGTGCCGTGGCGCGCCTTGCCGCCCTCGACCAGCGCCAGCGCGATGTATTTGCCGAGCGCCGGCGAGTAGCAGCAGGCGGTGATGTGGCCGAGCGAATCGTGCGGATTGGCCTCGTCCAGTTTCTCGACGACGTGTCCGCCACCGTTGAGCGGACGGTTGTCGAGCGCGATCAGGCCGACGAGCTGCAGCCGGTCATTTGCGACAAGTCCCTCGCGGTCCATCATGGCCGAGCCGATGAAGGGCTTCTTCTTCGACAGCATCCAGTCGAGATGCAGATCGCGCGCGGTGGTGCGGCCGTCGATCTCGGCGCCGGTGACGTGCCCCTTCTCGATGCGCATCGTGCCCAGGGCCTCCAGCCCGTAGGTCACAAGACCGAAAGGCGTGCCGGCCTCGATCAAAGCTTCCCAGACGCGGGTGCCGTAGCCGGCGCCGGAATACACCTCGAAAGCCATCTCGCCGGAGAAGGACAGCCGGCAGATCATCACTGGAACGCCGGCTATCTGGCCATGCACGATGCCCATGAAGGGCAAGGTTGCGTTGTCGACGGCGGTGCCGGTGACGCAGGCGGCTAGGATGGCGCGCGCCTTGGGGCCACCGATCGCAGCACCTGCCCATTCGTCGGTGACGGAGGTCACCGTGACCTTCAGCTCAGGCCAGATGACGTCGAGGAAATACTCCAGATGCTGCATCACCTTGCCGGCATTGGCGGTGGTGGTGGTCATCAGGAATTCCTGGTCGCCCAGCCGCCAGGTGGTGCCGTCGTCGAAGGCAAGCCCGTCTTCGCGCAGCATCAGGCCGTAACGGGCCTTGCCGACCGCGAGCGTGGAAAACATGTTGGTGTAGACGCGGTCGAGGAACTCGGCCGCGTCCAGCCCCTGAACCGCTATCTTGCCCAGCGTCGAGACATCGACGATGCCAGCGCTTTCGCGTGTCGCCTTGGCCTCGCGGACATAGGCCTGCTCGACCGTTTCGCCGGCCAGGCCGTAGATCATCGGGCGGTACCACAGGCCGGCCGAATACATGGTCGCGCCATTGGCGATGTGCCAATCGTGCATCGGCGTCAGCCGCTCGGGCTTCAGATCGCCGAAGCGCTCTGCCGCCAGCGAGCCAATCGACACCGCTGTGTAAGGCGGGCGGAAGCGCGTCGTGCCGACTTCGGGGATCGACTTGCCGAGCGCCTCGGCCATGATGGCGAGACCCGGCAGGTTGGAATTCTTGCCCTGGTCGGTCGCCATGCCGAGCGTGGTGTAGCGCTTCAGGTGCTCGACCGAGACGAAGCCTTCGCGATGCGCGAGCCGCACGTCCTCGGCGGTCACATCGTGCTGGAAATCGACGAAACTCTTGCCCTTGGCCTTGATCTCGAAGACCGGCGCCGGATCGGGATCGCCGGGGGCGGCTTCGACGATGGGCAGGGGTGCTGATGACGCCGTCCCGCCAGCCGCTTGAAGGCCGGCGGCGCGGCCTTCGGCAATGGCTTCGGCGGTCGAAAAACTGCCGGTGAACGCACCGGCGCCGATCCAGCGCTGCGTCGGCTTTGGCGGCAGGAAGGCTTGCCGGGCCGGATCCCACTCGGCTTTGGCGCCGGCCTGGCTGGCGAGGTGGATGGTCGGCGACCAGCCGCCCGACATCAAAAGACTGTCGGCGTGGATGCTGCGCTCGTCGCCGCTGAGCGCACCGCTCCTGGCGTCGAAGCGTTGCACCTTGAGGCCGGTGAGCGCCTTGCCGCCCTCGGTCGCAACCACGGCATGACCGGCAAGCAGCTCGGCTTCGGCTTCGCTCGCCAGCCTGCGCATTTCGTTCGAGACGTCGCTTCGGACATCGACGATGGCGACAATTGCGGCGCCGGCCTTCTTCAAGGCGAATGCCGAGCGGTAGGCGCTGTCGTTGTTGGTGAACAGCGCGATGCGCTGTCCAGGCAGCACGCCATATTCGTTGACGTAGCGCTCGGCAGCGTGCGCCAGCATGACGCCGGGGCGGTCGTTGCCCGGGAACACAAGCGGTCGCTCGAAGGAGCCGGTCGCAAGCACCACCGTCCCGGCGCGGATCGCCCAATAGCGCTGGCGCGGCTCGCCCTTGGCGGGCGCTTCCTTGTGATCGGTCACCCGTTCCAGCGCGGCCAGCGTGTTGCCGTCGTAATAGCCCCACACGGTCGTGCGCGGCAAAAGCCGTACATTGTCATTGCCTTCGAGCTGCCCGACCATGCGCTGCGTCCAGTCGGCGGCTGGCATGCCGTCGATGGTTTCGCCCGACCAGTTGGCGGAGCCGCCGAAGTTTGCTTCCAGATCGGCGAGGATGACGCGCGCGCCCTGGTCGGCGGCGGCCTTTGCCGCCATCAGGCCGGCCGGACCGGAGCCGACCACCAGCACGTCGCAAAAAGCGTTCATGCGCTCGTAGCGCGCCGGGTCGGGCGCGGTGCCCGCCTTGCCGAGACCGGCGGCGCGGCGGATGAAATGCTCGCAGAACATCCAGAAGCGCGTGCCCTTCAACGGGCCGATCACCGGCCCCATGAAGGTCTTGTAGTAGAAGCCGGCCGACAGGATCTTGCCGCCGAGCTGGTTCATCGCGCCGATGTCCCAGGCGAGCGAGGGCGTGCGGTTCTGACTGTCGGCGACCAGCCCGTCATAGATTTCGACCATGGTGGCGGCGATGTTCGGCTCGCGCACTTCGCCGCGCAGCACCGTCACCAGCGCATTGGGCTCCTCGACGCCGGCGGCGAGCAGGCCGCGCGGGCGATGGTATTTGAACGAACGGCCGAACAGCGTCACGCCATTGGCCAGCAGCGCCGAAGCCAGCGTGTCGCCGGCATGGCCGGTATACGGCGCGCCGTCGAAGGTGAAGCGGATGGTGCGCAGCCGGTCGATCCGGCCGCCGGTCTCGGCACGGCGCGGGCTCACGAGCGGCCCTCCGCCTTGTGGCCGCCTCTGGCGAAAGTGGTGCTCCGGATTTCATGCGTGAGCGTGTTGCGCACGACCCTCAGATGCGCGCGGCAGCCGCCGGAATGCTGCCAGATCTCATTGTGGTCGCCGGCCGGGTTCAGCCGGTCGTAGACATAGGCGTTCCAGGCGTCGAGATTCTGCGAGGCCGGCTGCGGCCGCTCGCGGTTGCCGTCGCCCTGGTAGGTGAATTCGATGACGTCGCGCGGGCCGCAATAGGGACAAGTGATCAGCATTTTCGAGTATCTTCTTGTTCAACCATGATCTTTTCCAAAAACCGGTTCCCACTTTTTGGGATCATGGTTCCCTAATGCAATCTGGGCGTCGCGCCCTGGCCTTTGTCGTCGATGACGAGGCCGCGGTAGAAACGGTCGAGCGTGAAGGGCGCGTTGAACTCGTGCGGCTCGTCCTTGGCGATGGTGTGCGCAAAGCACCAGCCAGAGGCGGGCGTCGCCTTGAAGCCGCCATAGCACCAGCCGCAGTTGAGATACATGCCGGGCAGCGGACCGGTGGTGATGATCGGCGAGCCGTCCATCGTCATGTCGCAGAGCCCGCCCCAGGAGCGCAGCATGCGCACCCGCGCCAGCCCCGGGAACAGCGCCAGCATCTCGCTCATCACCTCGTCGACGATCGGCAGGCTGCCGCGCTGGGCATAGCTGTTGTAGCCGTCGAGATCGCCGCCATAGACGAGACCGCCCTTGTCGGACTGGGAAATGTAGAAGTGGCCCATGCCGAAGGTCAGGATGGTGTCGATGATCGGCTTCAGCGATTCCGAGACGAAGGCCTGCAGCACGTGGCTTTCGATCGGCATATGCGAGATGCCGGCGAGCTGCATGACGCGACCGGTGCTGCCGGCAACCGCGAGCGCAACCTTCTTGGCGCGGATTTCGCCGCGCGTCGTCGAAACGCCGGTGATGCGGCCGCCGTCGCGCAGGAAGCCGGTGACCTCGCAATTCTCGATGATGTCGACGCCGCGCCGGTCGGCGCCACGCGCATAGCCCCAGGCGACGGCGTCGTGGCGGGCGCTGCCGGCGCGCCGCTGCATCAACCCGCCAAGGATGGGGAAGCGCGCCGAACCAGAAATGTCCAGTGCCGGCACGAGCCGCTTGATCTGGTCGACGCTCATCAGGTCGGCATCAACGCCGAGATGGCGCATGGCGTTGCCGCGCCTTGCATAATCATCGAGCTGGCCAGGCGTGTGCGCGAGGTTCAGGCAGCCGCGCTGCGAGAACATGACGTTATAGTTGAGGTCGTGCGAGAGGTTCTCCCACAGCTTCATCGAATGTTCGTAGAAGCGGGTGTTCTGCGGCAGGAGATAGTTGGAGCGCACCGCCGTGGTGTTGCGGCCGACATTGCCGGAGCCCAGCCAGCCCTTTTCCAGCACCGCGACGTTGGTGATGCCGTGTTCCTTGGCAAGGTAGTAGGCGGTCGAAAGGCCGTGGCCGCCGCCACCGATGACGATCACGTCATAGGAAGCCTTGGGATCCGGCTTGCGCCAGGCGGGCTTCCAATCCTTGTTGCCCGTCAGCGCGTTCTTGAGCAGCGAAAAGGCTGAATATTCCGCCATTCTTACTATCGTCCTTATGATGCGAGGCGGCAGACTATAGAGCAGGCGGGAGGCGCAAAGCCAAGATTGCGCCATCGCTTTTCGACAGGCCGACTCTCGCCGGCACGATCGGGACGACTTGCCGCCCGATATGCCGGTCTTTATCAAGGGCGGGAATTTCGAGGATTTTTCGGCCGCGAGTCGCCAACAAACTCATGTTCTTCCGTCTGCTGCGCCTGATCCTGGTCGTCATCGTCGCTGTCCTCGGGCAGCCGGCGTTCGACGCGTCGGCGCAGGCGATCGGCCATGGTTCGTCGCAACTCATCGCTGACCAGACCAAGGTCATCCAGGACCTGACGACCAAGACCGACGGCCTGGAGAAGAAACTGAGCGACCCCGACCAGGACGATGCGGGGCTGGTCGACATCCGATTGCAGCTCGAGGATATTTCGCGTGCGGCGCTGACCAGCGCGCTGGCATTCCGGCAACGCCTCAACGACATCAACAACCGCATCGAAGTGCTCGGCGCGCCGCCGGCGCAGGGGCAGCCACCCGAGCCGATTATCGTCAGCAACGAGCGCAGCGCGCTTGCCTCGGAGAAGGCCGAGATCAACGCGGTCGTCGCCAGCGCGCAGAATCTGTCGATCCGCGTCAACGGGCTGGTCGACAAGATCGCGGTCATGCGCAGCGAGCTTTTCCGCAATGTTCTGACCAAACGCTACGAACTGACCGACGCGCTGAGTCCGCAGGCATTTTCCGACGCGCATGACCAGTTCAGCGGTCTCTACAAGGCGGTGGCGTCCTGGCTGACCTTCGCGCTCAAGTTCAAATTCCAGGCCATGCTTGCCGCCACCTTCATGGCATTGATGTTGGCGGCTGTGCTGCTGGTTGGAGGACGGCGCCTGTTCGGGCGCATCTTCGAACCCGATCCCTCCGTCGAGGAGCCGTCCTATCTAAGCCGGCTTTCCGTGGCATTCTGGTCGACGCTGCTGCCGACCTTGGCGCTTGTCGTCTTTCTCATTTCGACGGTATTTTTCTTCAATTATTACAACGTGCTGCGCGGCGATATCGGCGTATTCCTCAATGCGCTTCTGGCCGTGGTCGCGGTGGTATTCTGCGTCAACCGGCTGACCAATGCCGCCCTCGAGCCGCGCCTGCCTAACTGGCGCCTCATTCCGGTTGCGACTGGCCCGGCTCGTTGGCTGGTGCGGCTGACGACGGCGATGGCGTTGGTCCTTGGCTTCAACAATTTCCTCTCGGTCGTCAACGACAAGATGGGCTCGCCGCTCTCGCTGACCATCGCGAGAAGCTTCGTTGCCACCATCATCGTCGGCGTCATCCTGATCCTGATGGGGATGCTCAAGCCGTTCAGGGCTGGCGATGGCTCCTGGCGGCCATGGCCGGCATGGCTTCGCTTTCTTGCGATCGGGCTCGGCCTGTTCACCATCGCCGCGGCGCTGCTCGGCTATATCGGCCTTGCCATCTTCGTTTCGCTGCAGGTGGTGGTCACCGGCACGGTGCTGGTGACGGCCTATATCGGCTTCCTGTCGGCGCGCGCGATCGGCGAGGAGGGTGGCTTCGCAGACACGTCGGTCGGACGCTGGCTTTCGACCAATTCCAGCTATGAGGATACGGCCCTCGACCAACTCGGCCTGGTGGTGAGCATCGCCATCAACCTGATGATCGTGCTGGTATTCCTGCCGCTGATCCTTTTGATGTGGGGTTTTCAGCCGGGCGATATCGAGGCTTGGGCCTATAAGCTCGCGACCGGCGTCACGATCGGTTCGGTGACCATCTCTTTCCTCGGCATCCTCAGCGGCATCGTCGTCTTTATCATCGGCTATTTCCTGACGCGCTGGTTCCAGGGCTGGCTGGACGGTTCGGTGATGGCGCGCGGCAAGGTCGATGCCGGCGTGCGCAACTCGATCCGCCTGGGTGTCGGTTATGCCGGCGTGGCGATTGCCGGCCTTGTCGGCATCTCGGCGGCGGGCATCGATCTTTCCAACCTGGCGCTGGTTGCCGGCGCGCTTTCGCTGGGTATCGGCTTCGGCCTGCAGAACGTCGTCTCGAATTTTGTTTCGGGCCTCATCCTGCTTGCCGAGCGGCCGTTCAAGGTCGGCGACTGGATCGTCGCCGGCGACGTCAGCGGCACGGTCAGGAAGATCAGCGTGCGCGCCACCGAGATCGAAACCTTCCAGAGGCAGTCGGTGATCCTGCCCAACTCGAATCTCATCAACAATGCGGTCGGCAACTGGACGCATCGCAACAAGCTCGGCCGCGTCGATATCAAGGTCGGCGTCGCCTATGGCAGCGACGTCAAGCGCGTCCATGTCCTGTTGACCAACATTGCGCGCGCCCATCCGATGGTGCTGAAGAATCCCGAGCCATTCGTTCTCTTCGCCAATTTCGGGCTTGCCGCCCTCGAATTCGAAGTCCGGGTGTTCGTGGCCGACATCATGAACGGCAGCATCGTGCAGAATGATATCCGCTTCGCCATCTTCGATATTTTCGAGGAGGAGCAGATCGAGATCCCATCGACACCGCGCGCCGTGGTCGAAACCAAGAAGCACGAAGCCTGGCCGATCGACGACGACAAGATCGAGGCCGAATTCGCCGAGCGCCAGAGGCTGGAGGAGGAAGCCGCGGCCGAGCGGGAGCGGCTGGCCAAGATGAAGCGCAAGGGTCGTAAGCCAGACCCCAGCTGAAGTGTACCGACATTCGGGTGAGGCCGGCCTGCAAATGGCGGCTTCCTGCGCTTCCGGTGCTCACGTACGAAAAGTACGCTCCGCTCCGGCCTTCGCCGGCCGAAGCCCTCATAAATGTATCCGCTCCATGAAGGCTACGGCCGGCGTAGGCCGGTTCTCGGAACCCACCATTTTCGGCTCGGCCTGACCCGAATTTCGATACACTTTCGGCGGCGTTGTCGCGCAGTTCGAAACCGATTGTGGCATGAATGCGGCATTCAGTTGCGGTTCAGGTAACATCTCATATAAGCTTCGATGCAAAGGGCGAGAATGCCTTGCGAATTTGAACAGAGGCGGTGTTTCAAACACCGGAAATGCAATGTGGAAGTCTGTCGTTGCCGCCATCGCTTTGCTGGCACTGGGCGGTTCGGCTTTCGCCGCCAGCGCGATCAACAAGGACGCTCAGACGCGGACGCTGGTCGTGACCGAAGGCGGCGCCAAGAGCGAGCTGACGCTCGGTGCCGGCGAGACGGTGGAGTTCTGCCCGAACGGCTGCTTCGTCACCCTGCCCAATGGTGACCTCGAAGCCCTGACCGGCTCGGAAACGGTCGAAATTTCGGGCGGTGCGGCCCGTATCAAGTAACCTCGCCACGCATTGGCGCCCGCAGGATTGGCAAAGGCCGGACCGATGTCCGGCCTTTTATCGTTTCCGGTAGAAGTCGCTTAACGATGACCCCCGAAATACCGGTATGACAATGCGCTGCAACCGGACGTTTTAACGTTCGCTGCGTCATCTCCCGCTATATCGAACCTGAGGACGCCGGCACATGGCGTGGGTTGAATTGGCGCGTGATCCTTTCCGAGATCGGATTTTCGGGATTCTGCGCCCGATCGGGGCAGGACAATGGACGCGAGGTCGGACAGGAACGCAATTGCGCTTGCGGTCGATCTCGACGGCACGCTGATTGCAACCGACCTTCTGTGGGAAGGCCTGTTCATCCTCCTCAAGAAGAATCCGCTCTATCTCTTTCTGCTGCCGCTCTGGCTGACCGGCGGCGCGGCGCGGCTGAAGCAGGAGATCGCCAGACGCGTCGACATCGATCCGACCTCGCTGCCTTACCGTCAAGACCTGCTAGAGCGGTTGCGGACCGAGCACCGGGAGGGCCGCAAGATCGTGCTGGCGACGGGAACGCCGCGCAAATTCGCCGAAGCGATCGCGGCGTATCTCGGCATTTTCGATCACGTTCTGGCAACCGACGGCCCGCACAACATGACCGCGGGCAGGAAGTGCGCCGCGCTGGTCGCCGCCTATGGCGATGCCGGCTTCGACTATGCCGGCAACAGCCGCCACGACCTCAAAGTGTTCGACGCCGCGCGCAACGCGCTGGTCGTGGCGCCCGACCGAAGCGCCCGGCGCTGGCAGGCGGCGCATCAAGCCGAGGCCATGCCGGCGCCGAAGCCGACGCTTCGGACCTACGTCAAGATGCTGCGCATGCATCAGTGGCTGAAGAACTCGCTGATCGCGGTGCCGATGGTGCTGTCGCACGAATACTTCAACCCGAACATGATCTGGGAATGCCTGCTGGCATTCGCCTCCTTCAGCGCCGTGGCGTCCGCCATCTACATTCTCAACGATTTCTTCGACCTCGCGCTCGACCGCAAGCATCCGACAAAGCGCAACCGGCCCTTCGCCAGCGGCGCGTTGTCGATCCCGTTCGGCCTTGGCGCGATCGCCGTGCTGCTCGCGATTGGCATCGCCGCGAGCCTCTTCCTTCCGATCGAATTCCTGGGCGTGCTTGCCGGCTACATGGCGGTCACCACCGCCTATTCGCTGTCGTTCAAGCGCATGCTTCTGGTCGACGTGCTGACGCTTGCCGGCCTCTACACGATCCGCGTGCTGGCGGGTGCCGCCGCCACCGGCGTCGACGTGTCGTTCTGGCTGCTCGCCTTCTCGATCTTCTTCTTCCTGTCCTTGGCGCTGGTGAAGCGCTTCGTCGAGCTGCGCACAACGGCCATTCCGCCGGGCGAGCGCATTGCCGGCCGCGGCTACCGCACCGAGGACCAGGAGATCGTCGCCCAGGCCGGCATGGCTTCGGCCTTCTCCTCGGCGCTGGTGCTGGCGCTCTATATGGACAGTCCGGCGGTGCGGGTGCTCTATCCACATCCGTGGCTGATATGGCCGCTGGCACCGATCGTGCTCTATCTGACGATGCGGGTCTGGATTCTCGCGCGCCGCGACGAGATGCATGACGATCCGGTCGTCTTCATCATCCGCGACTGGCGCAGCCAGATCGTCGTCGCCATCGGCGCCGTCTTCCTCGTCGCCGGGGGCTGGTGATGGGAGACAGGCGCTTCGGCAGCTTCGGACGGGCGACCCCGCCGGCGCGCAAGGCGATCGCGGCGGATGAGGCGATCGCCTTGCTGAAGCGTGGCGAGGCGAAAGCCGGATCGCTGCTCGGCTACGGCAATGGCCGCTCCTATGGCGACAGCTGCCAGAACGATGCCGGCATGGTGGTCGACATGCGGCCGCTCAACCGCATCCGTTCCTTCAATCCCGAGACCGGCGTGGTCGAGGCCGACGCCGGCGTGATGCTTTGCGACATCATCGCGCACGCCGCGCCCTACGGCTTCTTTCCGGCCGTGGTTCCGGGCACGCAGTTCGTGACGCTGGGCGGCGCGATCGCCAATGACGTGCACGGCAAGAGCCACCATCGGCGCGGCACCTTCGGCTGCCATGTCGAGTCTTTTACGCTGCTTCGGTCGGACGGTCGAACCTATCGCTGCTCCGAGACCGACAATGTCCGGCTGTTCAAGGCGACGATCGGCGGCATGGGGCTGACCGGGCTGATCCTGTCGGCGTCGATCAAGCTGATGCGCGTGCCGTCGCTCGACATAATGGAGAGGGCGACGCCGTTTCGCGACCTCGGCGAATTCTTCGATCTTGCCGAGGCGGCCGACCAGGCCAATGAATATGCCGTCGCCTGGATCGACCAGCTTGCCGGCGGCCATGGCCGTGGGCGTGGTCTTTTGTTCACCGGCAATCATGCCGAGCACGGCTCGCACGCCGCCGCGAACGCCGGCAGCCGGCTTTCGGTACCGGTGCAGCCGCCATTCAATGTGCTGAACCGGCCGTTCCTCACCGTCTTCAACGCGGCCTACCGCTGGAAAAAGGGCAAGTCTTCGGTCCCGCGCCAGGTGGGTTATCAGGGTTTCTTCTTTCCGCTCGACGGCGTCCGCGACTGGAATCGGCTCTACGGGCCGCGCGGGCTTTTCCAGCACCAGAGCGTGGTGCCGGAACAGAATGCCCGCCACACCGTGCCTGCATTGCTCGAGGCGGCGCGACAAGCGGGGCAGGGATCGTTCCTGACTGTGCTCAAGCGCTTCGGCGATGTCGGCTCGCCGGCGCTGCTGTCGTTCCCTCGGCCCGGCTACACGCTGACTCTCGATTTCGCCAACCGGGGCGAAAGGACGCTGCGGCTGCTCGCCGAACTCGACCGCATCACGGTCGAGGCGGGCGGGGCGGTCAACCCCTACAAGGACGCCAGAATGAGCCCCGAGACGTTCGCCGCGTCGTTCCCGCAATGGCAGCGGCTGGAGGCGCTTCGCGACCCGGCTTTCCAGTCGGGCTTCTGGGCGCGGACGGCCAAGAGAATGGATATCGGACAAGGGAGTACTGAGGCCGCCGAATAGATAAGAATTGAGTAAATCACGGTAAGCGAAGCGTTAAATTCCGATCTGCTCAAAAGACTATCGCGGCTTCACGAAATATTTGCAGGTTTGTAATAGGACCGCTCAAGGGGCGGGTGGCAACAATGAAATACATAATCTTCATTCTCTTCACGGTCATGACCAATGCGGCGGCGCAGCTGATGCTGAAGCAGGGGATGATGTCGATGGGACCGATCTCTTTCGAAGGCGTCAATCCGCTCGTCAGGCTGTTGCAGATCGTGTTCAGCCCTTGGGTTTTCCTCGGCTTGTGCACCTTCGTCATCTCGATGGCGTCGCACCTCTATGTGCTGTCCAAGGTCGAGCTCAGCTTCGCCTATCCGTTCCTCAGCCTCGCCTATGTCGCCGTGGCGATCTTTGCCTATTTCGTCTTTCGCGAGGACCTCAATGGCTGGCGCATCGCCGGCATCGCCTGCATCTGCGTCGGCACCATCCTGATCGCGCAAAGTGGACGCGGGCACGAGGACCAGACCGCCTCCATCAGGCCCGACAAGATCGGCACAAGCGAGATCGTTCGATGAGACATGTGATTTTCGGCGGCGACGGTTTCGTCGGCCGTCACCTTGCCCCCAAGCTCGTGGCCGACGGCGAGAACGTCGTCGTCGCCGATATCGTAAAGAGCGACTTGCCGCATTACCGTTCGGTGCGCTTCATCACATGCGACGTGACCGATCCCGCCTCGGTCGCGAAGGTCGGGTTCAAGGCCGACGACGTGGTCTACAATTTGTCGGCCAAGATGCTGTCGCCGATCCAGGTGCGCGCCAAGCGGCATGATTTCTTCTTCCCGGTGAATTTTCACGGTACCGAGAACATCATCCAGTCAATGGACAAGGCAGGCGCGCAGAGGCTCGTCCACTACACGACCGACATGATCTACGGCCACACGGTAGTGCTGCCGATGACCGAGGACCATCCGGTCTCGCCGCTTGGCGAGTATGGGTTGTCGAAGCTGAAGACCGAGGAGCTCGCCGCCGAATGGCGCAAGCGCGGCATGTCGATCTCGCTGTTCAGGCCGCGCCTGATCATCGGACCCGGCCGGCTCGGCATCCTGGAGAAACTGTTCAAGCTGATCGACTGGAACCTGCCGGTGCCGATGATCGGCTCGGGCCGGAATCCCTATCAGTTCATCTCGGTGTTCGACTGCGCGGAAGCCGCCCGCGCGGCCTGGAAGGCCGGCGTGCCGAACGAGGCCTACAATCTCGGCTCGCTCAATCCGCCGCCGGTGAAAAAACTGCTCGGCGACCTGATCCGCCATGCCGGGTCGAAGTCGATCCTGCTGCCGACGCCGGGTTGGGCGGTCAAGCGCACACTCGATCTGCTCGACCGGTTGAACATGCCGATCATGGATCCGGAGCAGTATTTGATCGCCGACGAGGAATGCGTCCTCGACGTGTCCAAGGCCGAGCGCCAGCTCGGCTGGGTGCCGCAATATCGCGACGAGGACATGCTGATCGCCGCCTACAGCGAATACCGCGCCAAGAAGGACGGCCACGCCGTCGCCACCGAACACGTGCCTGCCGAATAGGGCGACGAAGGGGAGATTTTTCAGATGACCGTCATGGCCAAGCCGGAACATACGGGCGCGCGCACGCTGGTCGACGCGCCGGCGCTTTCGCCCGCTTCCATCGCCAAGCCCGACCTGATCAGCGTCGAGCAAGCCAAGGCGATGGACGTCGCCCGCATCACCGACCTGTTCAAGGCGCATCTCAATCCTGGACAGCTGCATTTCATGAAGCTGCTCGGCTTCCACAAGGTCAAGATCGAGCGCGCCGAGGGCATGTTCTATGTCGACCAGAACGGCCGCAAGATCCTCGACTTCTTCGGCGGTTTTGGTTCGCTGGCCTTCGGTCACAACCATCCGCGCATCCTGGAAGCCCGCCGGAAATTCCAGGAGGAGAAGCGCCAGGAGATCGCCATCGCCTTCATGTCGCAATATGCGGCGGCGCTCGCCCACAACATCGCCAAGTGCTCGCCCGGCGACCTCGACATGGTGTTCCTCGGCTCGTCCGGTTCGGAAGCGATGGAAGCGGCGGTGAAGCTCGCCGAGCGCGCCGCAGGCCCGAAGCGGCCGAAAATCGTCTATGCCGAGAATTCCTTCCACGGCAAGACCAAGGGCGTGCTGGCGATCACCGACGGCCAGCTCTACCGAGCCGACTTCAAGGTGGCCGACAATGTCGTGCGCGTTCCCTTCGCCGACATCGACGCCGTCGAGCGCCTGTTCAAGAGCGATCCGGAGATCGGCGTCATCGTGCTCGAAACCATCCAGGGCGGCGGCGGCATCATCCAGGCGCCGACTGAGTACTGGCAGAAGCTGCGCGCGCTTTGCGACCGGCATGGCGTGCTGTGGGTGGCTGACGAGGTGCAGTGCGGCTATGGCCGCTCGGGCCGCTTCTATGCCTTCGAGCATTATGGCGTGGTGCCGGATGTGACGGCGCTGGCGAAGTCGCTGGGCGCCGGCAAGGCGGCGGTCGGCGCGATGATCGCCAGGCGCGACGTCTATATGAAGGCCTATGGCACGCCGAAGACGGCGATGATCCATGCCATGGCCACCTTCGGCGGCATGGGCGAGGCCTGCGTCACCGCGATCGAGGGCATCAACGTGCTCTATGACGAAGGGCTGATCGACAACGCCGCCTCGACCGGCGAATACCTTTTGCAGCGTCTGCAGGCGCTGAAGGAAAAATACCCGAAGATCATAAAGGACGTGCGCGGCAAAGGCTTCATGATCGGGCTCGAGTTCCACGATTTCTCGCAGACCCTGCCGATGGTGCTGCGGCCGGTGGTGAGCGTGCTCGACGACAAGCTCAAGGGCTCGCTGTCGGGCTTCGTCGGTTCGCTGCTTCTGCGCGACTACGACGTGCTCGTCGCGTTCACCGAATACAACCGCAACGTCATCCGGCTCGAGCCGCCGCTGATCTGCCAGCGCGAGCATGTCGACCGCTTCGTCGACGCCTTCGATAGCCTTCTGTCGCGCGGCATCGTGGCGATCGTGAAGGATTTCGTGAAAAGCCAGGTTGGTAAATAGAGGCCGCTGAGGATGCTGACCAGGCCGTCCGCTCCGACCAATCCGCTGGAACGGTTGACCGGCGCCGGCCTGGCGTGGGGCGAGGGGGCTTACGCGAAATGGGCCGCATCGATCGGGGCGATTGCGTTCTCGCTCTACATCCTGCTCACCGCGGCGACCGCCTGGTTCATGCCCGACGCCAATTGGGACATGCTGGCCTACCTGGCGATCGCCGAGGAAGGCACCCATCCCGATCCGCAGGCGCTGCATGACTATGCCTACGGCACGGTCAAGGCCGGCGTGTCGGCTGCCGATTACCAGACGCTGACCGACGACGGCGGCGGCTTCCGCAGCCATATGGCGGAGAATGCCGCCGACTTCCATTCGCTGCTCGGCATGTACCGGATCAAGTTCCTCTATGCGGAAGTCCTGTCGAGCCTCAGCCACGTCGTCTCGCCGGTCGAGGCGATGCGGCTGGTGCAAGTGGTCTCCGTGCTCCTGTTTGGGGTTATCACGCTCTCCTGGCTGCGCGCGGAAGGCGCGTTGGCGCTGGCGCCCGTCGTCGGCGCCATTCTGATCATGGCCGATTTCGGCGGCGCGGCGCGCGCCTCGACGCCTGACCTGCTGTGCTCAGCGCTGTTCCTTGGCGGCGCCTTCGCCTATGTGCGCAAGCGCGAGGTGTCGACGGCGGTCCTGCTCTTCCTCGCCTTCATGGCTAGGCCCGACAACATCGTCTTCCTCGCTATCTTCGCGGTGCTGCTTGTTGCTTTCCGAGAGAGGGCATGGGGTGCGCTGGCCGGCTTCGCGGCGTCCTTCGTCGCCTATTTCGCCATCTCGCATTGGGCGCAGCATCCCGGCTGGTGGCCGCATCTGTGGTTTTCCAGCATCGAGCAGCATTACAACATGGACGGGTTCGAACCGGTCTTCTCGGTGGCGGCCTATCTGAAGGCCTTCGCCGCTTCGGTGGTGCGCGCGATCAGCGTCAACAGCTGGGTCGGCGTCTCGGTTTTGGCGCTGGCCGGATGGTATGGCTTAAGCCGCGCCGGCTTCCGGCTGGATCGCCGCGCCGGCATCCTGCTTGCGGCGCTGGTGCTCGGCGTGCTGGCGAAGTTCACCGTCTTCCCGATCCACGACACCCGCATCTACTTCCCCAACCTTCTGCCGCCCTTCCTGTTGCTCGCCGCGCCACTGATGGCATTGTGGGCAGCGGCAAGCCAGGGCGGTCGCCGCGCCGCGCCGCAGGCCGTTCCCGGAGACAAGTCATGAGCTCGCTGTCCAGCCTCACGCGCATTCTCCTGTCGCTCGGCCTGCCTGCGGGCTTGCTCGATCGCGGGCCAGCGCTGCACGGCACGAAATTCCTTGCCAAGGCGGCGCTCAAGGCGCGCTTCGGCGGCCGGCCGTTCCAGATGGTCAATGTCGGCGCCTGCGACGGCGCGCTGTTCGACGACGTGACGCCGTGGCTGCACAGCATCCGCGGCGCGCGCGCCATGCTGGTCGAGCCGATCCCCTACAATCAGAGGCGACTGCGGGCCAATTACCCGGATGCCAACCGCTTCATCATCGAACCGGTGGCGGTGACCAGGACTAAAGGCACGATCACCGTCCACACTTTCGACGCCGCCGCGCTCGAATCCGGTACGCTGCCGATCGAGTTTATCGGCTGCTCATCGGTCACCGACACCAATCTGATGTCGGGCAAGAATGCCTGGGGCGAGGCGGACGCCAATTTCAACAAGTTCGCGCCACATCTGAAGGACATCGAGGTGCCGTCGGAGGCCTTGCAGACACTGCTCGACCGCAACGGCATCAACCATATCGACGCTTTCCTGGTCGACTGCGAAGGCGCCGACTGGATGGTGTTCGAGCAGCTCGATCTCCAGCGCTATCGGCCGGGCATGATCAAGATCGAGGTCGGCGCGCTGCCGGCCGCCGAGATCGGCCAGGTCGTGGTCAAGCTAAAGACCGCCGGCTACCAGGTCGGCTTCCAGGCCGAGGACATCTGGGCCTTCGCCTGAGGACGAAATCGTCGGGTCGCGCCGCACCTGTGGCGTGTCGCAAACAGGCGGTAGCCCGATCCGCGTCCTCTGCATATTGTGCGCCATTCGAAGGGCGCGCAAACGCGCCCGTCTATCCCTTTGGAGTCGCGGGCAATGGCAGAGTTTCCGAAAAAGGCGAAGGTCGTCATCGTCGGTCTGGGCGGTATCGTTGGCGCGTCGGTCGCCCATCACCTGATCGAACGCGGCTGGGACGACATCGTCGGCATCGACAAGTCGGGCATCCCGACCGATATCGGCTCGACGGCGCATGCCTCGGACTTCTGCTATACGACCAGCCACGATTTCCTGTCGTGCTGGACGACGCTCTATTCCATCGATTTCTATGAGAAGATGGGCCACTACGCCCGCGTCGGCGGCCTGGAAGTGGCCCGCGTCGGCGACGATGCCCGCATGGACGAGATCAGGCGCAAGATCGCCTCGGCCAAGTCTTTCGGCACCCGCGCGCGGCTGATCGAGCCGGCCGAGATCAAGGAAAAGTTCCCGTTGATCGAGGAGCATCTGGTGCAGGGCGGCCTGTGGGACCCGGATGCCGGTCTCGTCATCCCGCGTTCGCAGACGGTGGCCGGCAAGCTGGTGGACCAGGGTGTCGCCGCCGGTAAGCTCCAGGCATTCGCCAACACCTCGGCCAAGTCGCTGATCGTCGAGAACGGCCGCATCAAGGGCGTGGTGACCGAGCGCGGCACGATCGAGGCCGACTATGTGGTTGTCTGCACCGGCATCTGGGGTCGGCTCACCGCGGCTCTGGTCGGCGAGGACCTCCCGGTCATGCCGATCGACCATCCGCTCACCTTCTTCGGCCCGTACAACGAGTTTGCCGGCACCGGCAAGGAAATCGGCTGGCCGCTGCTGCGCGACCAGGGCAACTCGGCCTATATGCGCGACACCGGCGATCCGAAGACCGCCGAGGGCGGGCAGATCGAATGGGGCTATTACGAGGAAAACAACCCGCGTCTGTGCCATCCGCGCGATCTGCTCCAAAAGGACCAGGCGCGGCTGTCGCCGTCGCAGCGCGACGTCGACATGGAGCAGATCATGGCGCCGCTGGAGCGCGCCATGGAGTTGACGCCGATCCTCGGCGAACTCGGCTACAATGAAGGCCATTCCTTCAACGGGCTGCTGCAGGTGACCACCGACGGCGGCCCGTCGATGGGCGAAAGCCAAAGGGTGAGGGGCCTGTGGTACGCCGTCGCCATCTGGGTCAAGGACGGCCCGGGCATGGGCAAGCTGATCGCCGACTGGATGACCGACGGCCGCACCGAGATCGACCATCACGCCATCGACTATTCGCGTTTCTATCCGCACCAGACGCAGGAGCAGTTCATCTGGGATCGCTGCACCGAGACGGCGATGAAGGTCTACAACCCGGCCGTCCATCCGCGCGAGCCGTTCTCGAAAGGCCGCAACATCCGCCGTTCGCCGTTCTGGGAGCGAGAGAAGGAACTCGGCGGCTACTTCATGGAACTGGGCGGCTGGGAGCGCGCCCACGGCTATGCCGCCAACGAGCATCTGCTGGAGAAGTATGGCAACCGGGTTCCCGTGCGCGAGAACGAGTGGGACAACCGCCATTTCTGGCGTGTCTCCAATGCCGAGCACCTTGCGATGAGCGAGGATTGCGGCATCGTCAACCTGTCGCATTTCTCGATGTACGACGTCGAAGGGCCCGACCATGTCGAGCTTTTGGAATGGCTGTGCGCGGCCAAGATCGGCGGCGACAACAATATCGGCAAGGGCATCTACACCCACTTCCTCGACGAGGAAGGCATGGTGCGGGCCGACTTCACCGTCATCCGCATGGCCGACCGCTGCCGCGTGATCGACGGCGCCGATGCCGGCCCGCGCGACTTCCGCTACATGCAGCGCACCGCGCAGGACAAGGGCTTCGACGCCACCGTCACCGATGTGACCGAGAAATACGTCACCATCGGAATCTGGGGGCCGAACGCCCGCGCGACCCTGCAGAAGGTCGTCGAGAATCCGGATGGCCTTTCAGTCGAGAATTTCCCGTTTGCCGCGATCAAGCCGATCAAGATCGGCGGCAAGGACGTGACCGCCTTCCGCATCTCCTATGTCGGCGAGCAGGGCTGGGAACTGCATATGCGCTACGAGGACGGGCTCGCCGTCTGGGACGCGCTGCGCTCGACCGGCATCATGCCTTTCGGCGTCGAGACCTATGCCAACACGCGCCGCATGGAAAAGAGCCTGCGGCTGCAGAACGCCGATCTCTTGACCGAATACAATCTGCTCGAGGCCGATCTCGCCCGCCCGAAGGTCAAGGAGAACGACTTCTGCGGCAAGGCCAAGCACGTGGAATATCGCGCCCGCGAGCACCAGCCGGCGATGCTGTGCACGCTGGTGATAACCGAGAACAAGGACGCCAAGGGTGTCGCGCGCTATCCGGTCGGCATCATGCCGGTGCAGGATCCCGCGACCGGCGAGACGCTGGTCGACGAGCTCGGCCGCCGCTCCTTCACCACCTCGGTCGCCTACGGTCCGACCATCGGCAAGAACATCGCGCTCGCCTATCTGCCCTGGGCCTATGCCCAGGAGGGCCGCAAGCTCAATGTGGAATATTTCGGCGAGACCTATCCGGTCGAGGTTGCCGGCGTCGGCTACAAGCCGCTCTACGATCCGGAGAACCTCAAGCCGAGAGGCTGAGGACCGCGAGGCGAAGCGCCATGTGAAAGCCCGGCTTCGGTCGGGCTTTTTGCTTTTGCGTGCGCTGAGATTCTCGAATAGCGTTGCGCCGGGCGGAGTGGGCACGTTTGCAACGGTTCGGCTGGGACAGGAAGAGCGACGCGTTCGTCTTCAGGATGAAGGGGGACATTCCCGTTCATGTCAGCTGGACCTTTGCCATTCCAGCCATCCTCCCGTTCCTGCATGAATGGTCGAGGCGCCCCCAGCAGGCCCTGATCCACACCGTCATATTCGCCGTGCTTTTGTTCGTGTCGGTGTTCCTGCATGAGCTTGGCCATGTCCGGGCCGCGCGGCGGCAAGGCATCGGCACCGCACGGATAGAGCTCTATTTCTTCGGCGGAATTGCCTGGTTCAAGCCCGGCCTGGCCACGCCGCATGGTTGGGCATGGATCTCCTTCGCCGGACCGCTGGTAAACATTGTCCTGGCGGCGGGTTTTGCCGCTTCGTATTGCCTTTTTTCCGGGCCCTTGTTGCCGGTCGAGCCGGATGGCCTTTTCAGTTCACCGTTGCCAAGACCGGACACACTTCTGGAGTGGACGCTTTGGCTTGGCGCGCTGGTGAATGCGGTTCTGGCCATTCTCAACCTTTTGCCGGCCTATCCGCTCGATGGCGGAGCGATCGCCAGGCATCTGCTGGCGCCGCGCTTGGGCGCGGACACAGCCGCACGGATCGTCGGCTTCTGCGGCGTCGTCCTTTCGATCCTGCGTTTCGCCGTCATCCTGCCCGCCGCGATAGCCGGATTCCTGATCTGGATTCCGCCGTCCTTCGGGCCAAACTGGCGGGTGTTTCGCGCCAGCGGCCGCAAGAAGCCCGTCCCGCAGCCTCCACCGGCCGCTCCCGCCGATGTGGAATGGCGCGGCAAAGGCGGATGGCCCGTCAAGAAGTGATCCGCGGTCAAAGAGCCTGAACAACCGAAGCTTAGGCTTGATGCGCGCGAGGCCAATGGCTTATGTGGCCCTCATCACCAGATCGCGAAAGCAGCACCATGCGCATCCTGTCCGACGCCTTCATTCCCGAACTGCCCAATCGCTACAATGGCAAGGTGCGCGAGAACTACGATCTGCCGGACGGGCGGCGCATCATCATCGCCACCGACCGCCTAAGCGCATTCGACATCATCCTGGCCTCGATCCCGTTCAAGGGAGAGGTCCTCACCCAGACCGCTCGCTACTGGTTCGAGGAAACCGCCGACATCTGCCCCAACCATGTGCTGGAATATCCCGATCCGAATGTCGTCGTCGGCAAGCGGCTCGACATGCTGCCGGTCGAGATGGTCGTGCGCGGCTATCTGGCGGGGACCACCAGCACCTCAATCCTGACCAAGTACCGGAAAGGCGAGCGGAGCTTTTACGGCCACACTTTTCCCGATGGGCTGAGCGACAATGAAAAACTGCCGGAAGCGATCATCACGCCGACGAGCAAGGCTGCAAGCGGGGGCCATGACGAGCCGCTGTCGGAAGCCGAGATCATCGACCAGGGGCTGCTCACGCAGGCGCAGTGGGACACCGTATCGCGCTATGCGCTGCAATTGTTCGCCCGCGGCCAGCAGCGCGCCGCCGAGCGCTGCCTGATCCTGGCCGACACCAAGTATGAATTCGGCACCGCGCCGGACGGCACAATCGTGCTCGCGGACGAGATTCACACGCCCGACAGCAGCCGCTACTGGATCGCGGCGAGTTACGACGAGGCGTTCGCAAGCGGCGGGCGGCCGCGGAGTTTCGACAAGGATTTTATCCGCTCCTGGGTGTCGGCGCGGTGCGATCCCTACAAGGACCCGATCCCGCAAATTCCCGACGAGATCGTCAACCAGACCTCGGCGGTCTATATCCAGGCCTATGAAGAGATCACCGGCGCAAAATTCGTGCCCGACCTTTCCGGAGACACGGTGCTGGATCGTATCCGCTCAAATCTGGCGCGGTATTTTTGAGGTCCTGCGCCGGCGGACATCCGGCGCCAGGGAATTCCGGCTTTTGCGCGCGGCGATTTTCGCTTAACCTTCGCCCATGTCTGCTTATGCCCGCGCCAGGCATATCGTCCCAGGCAGCGCCGCTTTGGCGCTGGCGCTTTGGTTGACACCGGCAGCTTTTCCCGCCGAACCCGTCGATGTCGAACTGGTGCTGGCGGTCGATGTTTCGCTATCCATGTCGCCGACCGAACTGGAGATCCAGCGTCACGGTTACGCTGCGGCGCTGACGCATGACAACGTGCTGAAGGCCATCGCCGACGGCGCTTACGGCAAGATCGCCGTTACCTATGTCGAATGGGCCGGCACGACCTGGCAGCGCGTCATCGTGCCGTGGACGGTGATCGCCAACCGCGCCGACGCCGAAGGGTTCGTCGCGCAGCTCGATGCGCGCCCGCCGGACAGCGCCCGTCGCACCTCGATCTCCGGCGCGCTGGCCTTCGGCAGCGATCTCTTCGCCGAGAGCGGTTTTCAGGGCACCAAGCGCGTCATCGACGTTTCCGGCGACGGGCCCAACAACCAGGGCGTGCCCGTCAATCTCACGCGCGACGAGGTGGTCAGGCAGGGCATCACCATCAACGGGTTGCCGCTGATGACGCGAGGCGGGATCGGCGGCGCTTTCGACGTCGACAATCTCGACCGCTATTACAGCGACTGCGTCATCGGCGGTCCAGGCGCCTTCATGATCCCGGTCAATGACTGGACGCAGTTTCCCGAAGCGATTCGCCGCAAGCTTGTGCTCGAGCTTGCCGGTTCCGCTTCGCCGCAATGGGCGGCGGAAGAAGCTGCGCATCCGCCGGTGGTGCTGGCTGACGACAAGCCGGCCACCGACTGCCAGGCCGGCGAGAAGATGTGGCGCAACCGCGGCTGGGGCACGCCTTGAGGGTTGGAGAAGCTGGCTTGAGCTTACATCCGATCAGGATGACGTTTCGTTGAAACGTCGGTTCATTGACAAGCCTTGGGGCCTCTGTGAGACAATTGTACTCCACCAAAAAAACAGGGGAACCACGATGAAAAGAACCACCATTTTCGCGGCCGCGATGATGGCCGCCGCCGCATTGTCGGCGCCGGCGATGGCCGCCACGTCGCTCACCATCGGCATCAGCGGCTGGACAGGCTTCGCGCCGCTGACCTTGGCCAAGCAGGCCGGGCTTTTCGAAAAGCACGGGCTCGACGTCACGCTGAAGAAAGTGCCGCAGGCGAGCCGCCCGCTGGCGATTGCCAGCGGCGACCTGCAATGCGCGGCGACCACGGTTGAGACCTGGATGGTGTGGAACGCCAGCGGCGTCACCACCAAGCAGATCTTCCAGCTCGACAAATCCTACGGCGCCGATGGCATCGTCGTGCGCAACGACATCAAGTCCGTCGCCGACCTCAAGGGCAAGAATGTCGCCTCGTCGGCGCCTGGAACGTCACCCTATTTCCTGCTCGCCTGGGTGCTCAACAAGAACGGCATGTCGACCAAGGACGTCACAGTCGTCAATCTGGAGCCGGATGCGGCGGCGCAGGCCTTCCTGGCCGGCCAGAACGATGCCGCCGTAACCTACGAGCCGTTCATTTCGGCGGTGCGCGACAAGGCCGACCAGGGCCATATCCTGGCGACGACCCTCGACTACCCGATGGTGCTGGATACCGTCGGCTGCACGCCGGACTTCCTCAAGGCCAATCCCGATGCCGCCAAGGCGCTCGCCGACAGCTATTTCGACGCGCTCGACCTGATCAAGAAGGATCCGCAGAAATCCTACGAGATTATGGGCGCCGACGTGAAGCAGTCGGCCAAGGAGTTCGAGGATTCGGCCAAGTACCTGAAATGGGCCGACAAGGCGGAGAACAAGCAGTTCTTCACCAAGGAATTCCAGGATTTCTCCAAGACGGCGGCGGACCTTTTGCTGCAGATGGGGCTGATCAAGGAAGTCCCGGATGTGACGACGCTTGCCGACACCAGCGCGGTGGCCAACTGATCGCGCATCATGCGATCGGCGGCGCAAGGCCGCCGATCCGTTCTCTCAAGGACAGGGCCTGATGCTGCGTCCCTTGCACCCCGTTGCGCCGGGCACGCGAACCGTGCTCGGCATCGCTTTCTTCGTGTTGTTCGTGGCCTTCTGGGCGTGGATCACACTAGGCGGCCATGTCAACCGGATCTTCCTCGCCGATCCGCTGTCGATGCTGAAGGACGGCTGGCGGCTGCTGGTCGAAGATCGATTCTGGCTCGACATATCGATCACCATCTGGCGGGTCTTCGGCGGCTTCGCGCTGGCTTCGATCGTGGCGGTGCCGATCGGCATCGCCATGGGCGCCTGGAAGCCGGTCGAAGCCTTCCTCGAACCGTTCGTATCCTTCGCGCGCTACCTGCCGGCATCGGCCTTCATTCCGCTGCTCATCCTGTGGGCTGGCATCGGTGAATTCGAAAAGCTGCTCGTGATCTTCGTCGGCTCGGTGTTCCAGATCATCCTGATCGTCGCCGTCAAGGTCGGCGCTACGCGCCGCGACCTGGTCGAAGCCGCCTATACGCTGGGCGCCACCGACAACGGCATCGTCAAGCGCGTCATCATGCCGGCCAATGCGCCTGAGATCGCCGAAACGCTGCGGCTGGTGCTCGGCTGGGCCTGGACCTATGTCATCGTCGCCGAACTGATCGGCTCGTCGTCGGGCATCGGCTATATGATCATCAACAGCCAGTCGCGGCTGGCGACCGGGCAGATCATCTTCGGCATCATCGTCATCGGGCTGATCGGGCTGTTGTCGGATTTCGCCTTCAAGGCGCTCAACCGCTGGCTCTATCCGTGGAGCCTGGCATGAGCAAGCTTCTGATCGAGGGCGTCTCGCGGACCTTTGCGGGGGTAGGGGGCGGGCAGCCGGTGCGGGCGCTGCAGCCGGTCGACCTTGCAGTGGCGGCTAACGACTTCATCACCATCCTTGGCCCGTCCGGCTGCGGCAAGTCGACATTGCTCAGGATCGTCGCCGGACTGGAAGCGCCGAGCACGGGCCGCGTGCTGCTCGACGGCAAGGCGGTCACGAGGCCGGGACCGGATCGCGGCATGGTGTTCCAGTCCTACACTCTGTTTCCCTGGCTGACGGTCGCGCAAAACATCGGTTTCGGCCTGCGCGAGCAAGGCAGGGCCGAGCGCGAGCGCAACGAGATCGTCGCCTCCTATGTCGATCTCGTCGGCCTGAAAGGCTTCGAGAACCATTGGCCGAAACAGCTGTCGGGCGGCATGCAGCAGCGCACGGCGATCGCCCGGGCGCTGGCCAACGACCCGGAAATCCTTCTGCTCGACGAGCCGTTCGGGGCGCTTGACAACCAGACGCGCGGTCTGATGCAGGAATTGCTGCTCGGCATCTGGGAGCGGCGCAAGAAGACGGTGCTGTTCGTCACCCACGACATCGAGGAGGCGATCTTCATGGCGTCGCGGGTGATCGTGATGAGCGCCCGGCCCGGCCGCATCAAATCGGATGTCCCGGTCGACCTGCCGCATCCGCGCCACTACACGCTGAAGACCAGTCCTGAATTTTCCGCTCTCAAGGCGCAACTCACCGAGGACATCCGCATCGAGGCGGTGCGGACGGCGCAGACGCAGTCCGCCTAGACGGCTGCGTTCTCTGCCTTGTTCAAGCCGCCAAGAGTTGCTTGCGGTCGACGCGCTCCTGCTGCGGCGAGCGAGCGTAGAGCTCGCGGTAGCATTTGGAGAAGTGCGATGCGGAGACGAAGCCGCAGGCCACCGCCACCTCGACCACCGGCATCGACGACTGGATGAGCAGGTGCCTGGCGCGGTCGAGCCGGATCTCCAGATAATAGCGGGCGGGCGAGCGGCCCATCTCGGTGCGGAACAGGCGCTCGATCTGCCGGCGGGAAAGGTCGACATGGTCGGCGATCTCGATCAGCGACAGCGGCTCGGAAAGATTGGCCTCCATCAGCTCGATGATGGTGAGCACCTTGGAATTCTGGACACCGAGACGGGCGCGCAACGGCAGGCGCTGGCGATCGGTCGGGCTGCGCACGCGGTCGGTCAGCACCTGCTCGCAGACGCGGTTGACGAGGCTCTCGTCGAAATCGTCACCGATCAGCTTCAGCATCATGTCGAGCGCGGCGGTGCCGCCGGCGCAGGTATAGACGTTCTGATCGACCTCGAAGAGATCGGCAAAGACATTGGCTTTCGGGAAGGCCTCGGAGAAGCCCGGCAGGTTCTCCCAATGGATGGCGCAGCGCTTGTTGGACAACAGGCCGGCGGCCGCCAGGATATGCGCGCCGGTGCACAGGCCGCCCACCGCGACGCCGCGGTTGTATTCCTCGCGCAGCCAGGCGAAGGCCGACTTGTTGTGGTAGCGCTCGACGTTGACGCCGCTGCAGACGATCGCCATGTTCGGTCTGTCCGGCCCGGCCATCTTCTTGCGCTCTTCCTCGAGCGAAGTGTTGACGGCGCATTCGACGCCGTTCGAGGCGCGCACCGGCTTGCCGTCGATGCTGGCGAGGCGCCACCGGTAGGCCTCGTAGCCCAGCATCCGGTTGGCCGAACGCAGCGGGTCGAGCGCCGTCGCGAAGGCGATCATGGTGAAATCGGGGACGAGGAAGAACACAAACGATCTCTTGATCGGATGTTTTACGGCATTCACGGTGAAACCTCACGCAGCCATGACGCGAACAGGATGTCGCGAACAGCATAGCGACATCAGGAAAAACCATTCCTGTCAATCGGGTAGGCGGCCAAGTGAAGATTTTATTTGCGACACGGGTCGCAAATGGGCAATGCGTGCAACCGCAGGGCGTCGTCGTACCGACGACAAGTGGCAATACCCAAATGAAAACGCCGCCTCGGCAAGCCGGGCGGCGTCGAATTCAGTAATGCCGGATCGTCTCAGGCAATGAAGCCGAGGCGGGCAGCGGCGACGGCGCCGGTCTGGCCGGGCATGGTCTTGGCGAGACGCTGACGCTCCAAAGCGGTCGTCAGGTTCATTTCACGGCGGGCAAACAGGCGGGCAAAGAGCTTCATCATCATCTCCATTTGGTTGCTCAGACGGGTCGCCTTCGCTTAAGGAGTGGGGCAGCTCGTTTTTGCTGACGCTCATATAGGCTCGCTTCAGCAAAAACTAAATCGCAAAAACGAAGCGCTTGATATGAAAAGCGACATGGTTTGCGACGTTTTTGGGCAGGTTGCCTAAAATTTCCTATTATTTACAGTGCTTTAATTTGAAAATTAACCCGCTATGCGGGTGGTTCATATGCGTCATGCAGCGGCCGCATGGCTGGAAAAGTCGTTTGAGTGCAAATAAAAAAGGCGCAAAACAAACAAAAGGCCTGCCGAGCTGACGCGGCAGGCCTTCAGAACTCCATACACACTTGGCTACTTTGCTCCAGCCCAGCTTCCGACGCCGAGGCGCGTGCCGCTCTTGGCATCGGCGGCTTCCGGCCAGCCGATATCCTTCTGCAGTTCGATCGGCAGCGCATGGATGGCGCGTTCGGTCTGGTAGCGGGCACGGGCCGCGCTGAATTCGGTCGCAAGCCGACCGATGGACGACAGGATAGACATTTTCTTTCTCCTCTATGCGGACAGGGAGGCGCCCGGCATTGCGTTAAGTCAGGTCTGTTTCAGCTTCACTTCATGTCGATTGCAGGACTGTGTCAGGGTCGTTTCGTGGCTGCCTTTGGCAGCAGCCTGCATCGATCGAGTTGACTATGCGCCTGGAGTGATGTTCAATCAAACGAAATGGAATGATCGATTGCATCAGAAAAATTGAAGGCAGGCTCCCATGAATGCCCCGCTCAATCATCCCCTACCACTGCTTGATCTCGATGTGCTGCGCACCTTTGTGGCGATTGCCGAGACCGGCAGCTTCACCACCGCCGCCAACGCCGTGTTCCGCACGCCGTCGGCCGTCTCCATGCAGATCAAGAAGTTGGAAGACATCCTCGGCCGTTCCGTCTTCGCGCGCGACGCGCGTTCGGTGACGCTGACCACGGATGGCGAGATGCTGCTCGGCTATGCCCGCAGGCTGCTGTCGATCAACCGCGAGGTGGTGTCGAAGTTCATTATTCCCGACATTGTCGGCGTGGTGCGGCTGGGTTCCCCGGACGACTATGGCGAGCGCGTGCTGCCGCATGTGCTGAAGCGTTTTGCCCAGTCGCATCCGTCGATCGCCGTCGACGTCACCATCGACCAGAGTATCAATCTGCGCCGCCGCATGGACGACCGCGCGCTCGACATCACGCTGCTGACCAATTCCTACAAGACCAGCGCGATCGGCGCCGAGGTGCTGTTGACCGAACCGATCGTCTGGGCGGGTGCCAAGGGCGGCTGCGCGCATCTGCGCGAACCGCTGCCGGTATCGCTTTGGGAAGAAGGCTGCGCCTGGCGGGCAGGGGCGTTGGAGGCGCTGGGGCGCGAGGGCCGCAACTACCGCATCGCCTATATGAGCGCCCATACGGCAGGGCAGCGCGCCGCCATCATGGCCGATCTTGCGGTGGCGCCGCTGCCAAAGTCCTTCCTCGGCGACGAGATGGTCTCGCTGGGCGCCAAGGACGGCATGCCGGAGATCGGCACCTACAATCTCGCCATGGTGGTGGCGCCCGACGCCAGCGCGCCGGTGAAGGCCGTCGCCGATCACATCCGCGCGACGTTCGAACTGTTCCGCGAAACCGGCAAGTTCTGAGCTATTCGGCCACCGGCGCGGGGCGGGCTGCGAAGGCAGCCCTTCGCCTGGGCCGCGCGCGGGCGCCACGTGGTGCCGGAACGCTCAGGAAGCCGACGATGCTGTCGCGCGCGCGGCGCGCTTCCGGCATTTCGATCAGCGGCCAGACATGAAACATGCCTTCCTCGTAGACCACGTCGACCTCGACGCCGGCGGCGCGCGCCCTTTCGGCGAAGATCAGGCTGTCGGGGCTGAGCAGATCGCGCGAGCCGGTCAGCAGCAATGTCTTCGGCAGCACCGAGAGATCGCCGTAGAGCGGGCTGATGTGCCAGTCGGAGCGCTCGAAGCCGGCGCTGTAGAGCCGGATCGCTTCCAGTCCGCCCGGAATGCCGAGCCAGGGATCGTTGCGCTCCGCCTCGAACACTTCCGGATTGGACAGCGACATGTCGAGGCCGGGCGAGATCAGCACATGACGCGACGGCGAGGGCAGGCCCTCCTCGGCGGCTATCATGGTTAGCACGACGGCCATATTTCCGCCGGCGGAATCGCCCATGAAGACGATGTCCTCGGCGTCGGTGTCCTCGAGCATGCGCCGGTAGACGTCGCCCACCATGCCGAACATGTCATGGAAATCGTGCTCCGGCGCGATCGGATAGACCGGCACTGTGACGCCGAAGCCGAGGCGTTCGGCCATCTCGGCGATCAGCCCCCAATGGTAGGACGTGATCTGAAAGACATAGGCGCCGCCATGCATGTAGAGGATGCGCCGGCGCTCGCCCGCTTTCGGGGCGATCTCATAGACGGGAAAGCCGTCGATTTCCGTCTCGGTGATGGCCAACCGCGCCTTGAGCAAGGCAGGCGGATGATGGTCCTCGGTCTTGCGGGCGTAAGCGATCCAGCGCTGCAGGTTTTCGGGACTGGAAAAGGCCTTCTTGCGGCTGTGCCGCAGAACGAATGAAACGAGATGGCTTTTCAAACTGGGCATACGGATACACGGATCTCGGCGGAGCCGACTAAGAGAAATCCCCTGCTATCCGAAGATTGTATGTCAGTTAAAAATTTCAAGATTTTGCCGCTGGCACATCGGCGTGATCCGATGGGGCCAGCGTCAGCGCCGCTTCGGCAGCAGCGCTGAGCGCAATTTGTTGTCGGCGGTTGCCGAGGCCGCGTTCTGGCTCCGGCGCTTGCCGAGCAACTTGCATTTGTCGGCGAAGGTCATCAGCGCGGCATGCCCAGAAGCAGCTTGTGAAGGGCTGCCTGCGGGTCGCTCGGCGGCGAGGCCGGCCAACCGATGTCCTTCTGGACATGCGCCGGCAGGCTGTTCAACTGACGGATCGCCTTGTTATTGGCATGCGCATGCCTGATGGTCACACCGAAGCGGCTGAGATTATCGAACATCGACATTTTCATCTCCCTTTGAGAGCAGCGGCGGCCGAGCTATCCCGGCCGCCATGCGATGTCCGTTAAATGCGTCACGCATGTATCGGATCGATTTCACGAAAACAGTGTTTCGGTTTCCGGATCGCGCGATTCCGGAAACATTTGCATACAAACGAATTCGACCATTGGGCATTCCGGCTCTATCCAGATAGTTGCCTCGAGCGGGGTTGACAGCAACGGACAGCTGCATTGTTATTGTGCAATGCGATATCGACTGCATGCAATGCAGCGTAGCTCGGTTTGGACCCGAGCATCGTGACCAGCATCCACAGTATTCAATATCTGCGGGCGCTCGCCGCATGCGCGGTGGTTTTCTTTCACGTCAGCGAGCAGTTCGGCGGACCGTTCGACGTCGGAGCAGCCGGCGTCGACATCTTTTTCGTCATCAGCGGCTTCATCATGTGGGTGACGACGGCGGGCCGGCCGGCCGATCCCTGGCGTTTCATGAGCCGCCGCATCACCCGCATCGTGCCTTTGTACTGGATCGTCACGCTGCTGACCGCGGCGGGCGTCCTCATCAAGCCGCAGTTCTTCTACGGCCATTTCCTCAGTGCCGCGAATTTCGCCGGCTCGCTGTTCTTCGTGCCGGTTCTGCAGGACGACGCGCTGCATCCCGTCGTCATACAGGGTTGGACGCTCTGCTATGAAATGATGTTCTATGTCGTCTTCAGCCTGGTCCTGTTCCTTGGCGAGCGCTGGCGGTTCGGCGTTCTGGTGGGCGCCCTGGTGGCCATCGTCGTGCTGCATTTCGCGTTCCCCCCGGGGCGTGCGCGTGCCTTTACGGATCCTGTCGTGCTCGAGTTCGCGGCCGGCGTCGTCGTCGGTCGTTGGTGGCTCCAGGGCGCCAGGCTTCCGTTCGGAGCGGCGCTTGCGATGGCCGGCGCGGGATTTCTTATGCTTGCGGCCAGCCCGCTGGTCGAAGCCGACATGCCTCGAGTCCTGTGCTGGGGGCTTCCGGCCACACTGATCGTGGCGAGCGCGGTCTTTGCCGAGCAGGCTCGGCCATTCAGGCCAGCTGCCTTGCCCAGCTTTCTCGGCGATGCGTCCTATTCGATCTATCTATGGCATGTCGTGGTCGGCGTCCTGACGACGGGTGTCGTCTTGCGGATCGGACTCCCGGTGGTCTTCCAGCCGGCGACGATCCTGGTCGGCACGATTGCGTTCTCGGCGGTGCTTTATCTGGTCGTCGAAAAGCCGCTGGTCGCGCTGCTGCACCCGCAACGCCCCAAGGGCGTTGTGAAAACAAGAAGCGCCGCAGCCGCAGGGGCCGCGGAATGAGCTCGCTGTTCGTTTGACCTGCCTTAGTCGCGGCCGCGCCTTGCCGCGCGTTCCTCGCGCGAGCGCCGGCGCGGGGTCGCGTCGCCGGCAGTGCCGTCCTCGCTCATTGCCTTGCGCGGCGGCAGCTTCACCGCAGCCGCCAGCTTCGGGAAGGGGTCGACCTTGTTCGGCAGCGCCATGGCGTAGACGAAATGCTCCTGGAATTTCGGTTCTAGCGCCGTCTCGATCTTCTCGATCCTGCTCACGGTCTCCTCGATCTCACGCCGGTAGCCGCGATTGAGCAGCGCCATACGGGCGCCGGCGCCGGCGGCGTTGCCCACGGCCGAGACCTTGTCGAGGTCGCAGTCGGGGATCAGGCCGAGCACCATGGCATATTTCGGATCGATGAAGGAGCCGAACGCGCCGGCGAAATGGATGCGGTCGACATGGTCGGTGTGCTGCTTTTCCATCAACAGCTTGGTGCCGGCATAGAGAGCCGCCTTGGCGAGCTGGATGGCGCGCACGTCGTTCTGGGTGATGGTGATCTTCGGCTCGCCTTCCTTCAGCACGTAGGAGAAGGTGCGGCCGTTGGGCACGATGCGCGGCGAGCGCATGCCGAGCGATCCGTCGACGACGCCGTCTTCGGAAATGATGCCGGCGAGATACATCTCCGCCACCACCTCGATGATGCCGGAGCCGCAGATACCGGTGACGCCGGTCGCCTGCACGCTCTCGATGAAGCCCGGCTGGTCTGACCACAGCTCCGAACCGATGACGCGGTATTTCGGCTCCAGAGTATTCGGGTCGATGCGCACGCGCTCGATGGCGCCTGGCGCGGCGCGTTGGCCGCCGGAGATTTCAGCGCCTTCGAAGGCCGGGCCGGTGGGGGAGGAGGCCGCGACCACACGCATCGAGTTACCGAGCACGATCTCGGCATTGGTGCCGACGTCGACGATCAGCATCATCTCGTCCTGGCGATGCGGGCCTTCCGACAGGGTGACGGCAGCGGCATCGGCGCCGACATGGCCGGCGATGCAGGGCAGCATATACAGGCGGGCGCCCTGGTTGAGCTTCAGGCCGATGTCGGAGGCCTTGATACGCACGGCGCCGGACACGGCGAGGGCGAAGGGCGCGCCGCCGAGCTCGGTCGGATCGATGCCGAGGAACAAATGATGCATGATCGGATTGCCGACAAAGACGGAATCCAGGATGTCGTTGCGCTGGACGTTGCCTTCCACGCAGACCTTGTCGACGAGGCCGGATATGGCCTCGCGCACGGCAACGGTCATGCCTTCGCGGCCGTCCGGGTTCATCATCACATAGGAGACACGGCTCATCAGATCCTCGCCGAAGCGGATCTGCGGATTTGACGTGCCTGAGGATGCCGCGACGCGGCCCGACAGCAGCGACACCAGATGCATGGCGATGGTGGTCGAGCCGATGTCGCAGGCAAGGCCGTAGGCCTCGTTCTTCAGGCCGGGCCACAGCGCGATGACGCGCGCGATATCGCTGTCGGCATCCTTGTGGATAGCGGCCGTGGCTGCCCAGTTGCCCTTGCGCAGGATGCCCTGCACCTGCGGCATCAGGTAGAAGTCGAATTCGAGATTCTTGAGGCCCCAATCCTTCATCAGGGCGATCTTGAGCCGGTCGAGATCGCCGAGCGGCTTGTGCATGTCGGGCTCTTCGATCTCGACATAGCACATGCGGATCGCCGTATCGCGGGCGATCACCCTGGTGTCGGCGTCCTTGCGGATGGTCTGGGCGTTGATGACCGTGTCCTGCGGCACGTCGATGACGAGATCGCCGAGGATCTGGGCCGAACAGGAGAGGCGACGGCGCTCAGGCAGGCCGCGCACGCGTTCATAGCGCTCCTCCTTGGCGCCCTTGGGCGAGATGTGGTCGTTGGAGGAGACGATCTTGTGCTTGGCGAAATTGCCTTCCTGCACCTCGATCTGGCAGCGGCCGCAGGTGGCGCGGCCGCCGCAAACGCTTTCGACATAGACGCCGAGCTGGCGCGCGGCATCGAGCACCGGCGTTCCGACCGGAAAGCGCCCGCGCTTGCCGGACGGCATGAACAGCACGAGCGGATCGGTGATGTTGGGCGGAGGATTCATGCTGGCACGCGTCTCGATGGCAATTGCCGATGCCGTTTAACGGATCGTTTTACAGTTGGGTGGAGAGTCTGCTGGTCCAGGGGCCAACCATGTCGGATCTGCTGCTCTCCGCCGTCCTCACCGCGTTCACCATGGTGCGCGTGATCAAGGGCTCGTGGCTGCGCAATCCGCAATACCTTGCCACCGGGATTCTCGGCGCGATCGTCGGCGCGCTGGTGCTGCACGCCTACTGGCCCGCGTATGACGATGATTTCATCATCGGTGGCGTGACCGGCATCTTCGGATCGTGGGCGGGCATGGCGCTGTTCGACGCCATACTGGGCGCGGCCTGAACGCAAAGCAGAGCTGTCCGACCGCATCCACGATGCGATCGGACCCGCGCTGTTTGCGATGCGGCTCACGATTGCGCGCTTATCCCCTGGCCATGCGGGCTTCACGACCACCGCGGCGGCGGCCGCCGGCGGCAGCGCCGTCACCAGGCGCGGTCACCGCGACCGGAGCGGCAACGGGATGGCCGCCTTCGGCCGGCTTGTAATCCTTGTAGGTGCGGATCCAGTTGGTGCAGTTCTCGTCGGTGCCGTTCAGCACATTGGCGCCGCGCACGGCTTCCATTTCCTGCGGACGCACCGGGTTCATGATGGCCGAGGTCATGCCGGCGCCGATCACCATCGGGATGAAGGCGGCGTTGATGCCGTGGCGGTGCGGCAGGCCGAAGGAGATGTTGGAGAGGCCGCAGGTGGTGTTGACCTTGAGCTCTTCGCGCAGGCGACGCAGCAGCGCGAACACCTGGCGGCCGGCATCGCCCAGCGCGCCGATCGGCATAACCAGCGGGTCGACGACGACGTCGTGCGCCGGGATGCCATGGTCGGCGCAACGCTCGACGATCTTCTTGGCGACGGCGAAGCGGACGTCCGGGTCCATCGAGATGCCGGTCTCGTCGTTCGAGATGGCGACGACCGGGACGTTGTATTTCTTGACCAGCGGCAGGATGGCCTCGAGCTTCTCCTCCTCGCCGGTTACGGAGTTGACCAGCGGGCGGCCTTTGGCAACCCTCAGACCGGCCTCGATCGCGGCGGTGACGGAAGAGTCGATCGACAGCGGCAGGTCGACCAGTCCCTGCACGATCTCCAGCGTCTGAACCAGCAGGCCCGGCTCCGTCTCATTCGGGTTGACCGAGGTGACGCCGGCATTGACGTCGAGCATGGTGGCGCCGCAGGCGGCCTGCTCCAGCGCGTCCTTGATGACGGTCTCGAAATTGCCGGCCACCATTTCGGCGGCGAGCTTCTTGCGGCCGGTCGGGTTGATGCGTTCGCCGATCACGCAGAAGGGCTGATCGAAGCCGATGACGATTTCTCGGGTCGCCGAGGCGACGATGGTGCGGGTCATGCGATCTCTCCGTCGGGGATATAAAGAGTTCTTTATATCGTTATCTGATTTCGTTCAAGCAGATCGTGCCGACCGCGCTGTCAATGCGCGGTCTTCACCATGTCCACCTGGGTTTCGGTAATCTCGTCGTGCAGAATATGGTCGAGCCGCTCGGCGACGATCTGGTCGTCGCGGCGGATCTCACGTTGCCAGGGCTGGCGGCCTTTCAGCACGCCTGATTCATCGACGATCTCGGCGACATACTCCTCCTGGCGGTAGGCCATCACATGGATGCCCGCCACGCCCGGGATTTCCTTCACCTCGTTGATGATGTCGATGCAGAGCTGCTTGCCTTCCTTCTTCTGATCCTGCGCGCCTTCCAGCCGCTTGATCACCGCATCGGGGATATGGATGCCCGGCACGTTGGAGCGGATCCATTTCGCCGTCTTGGCGGAAGCGAGCGGACCGACGCCGCAGAGCAGGAAAAGCTTTTCGGTGTGGCCGAGATCGCGGGCCTTCTGCATGAAAGTCCTGAACATCGGCACGTCGAAACAGTACTGCGTCTGCGCGAACTGCGCGCCGGCGGCGATCTTCTTGCCGAGATGGATCGGGCGGAAGTCGTAAGGCGGCGCGAAAGGATTGACCGCGCAACCGAGGAAAACCTGCGGCGGCGTCGTCAGCTTGCGGCCGGACAGGAACTTGCCGTTGTCGCGCATGATGCGGATGGTTTCGAGCAGCGACATGGAATCGAGGTCGAATACCGGCTTGGCGCCCGGCTGGTCGCCGGCCTGCACGCCGTCGCCGGTGAGGCACAGCATGTTGGCGACGCCCATCGCGGCGCCGCCCAGCACGTCGCCCTGGATGGCGATGCGGTTCTTGTCGCGGCAGGCGATCTGCATGATTGGCGCATAGCCCATGCGGGTGAGCAGGGCGCAGATGCCGACCGACGACATGTGGCAGTTGGCGCCCGAGGCGTCGACCGCGTTTATGGCGTCGACCCAGCCGTCGAAGATTTTGGCGCGGTTGTAGACGTCTTCCGGGTCGGCGCTGTCGGGCGGGTTGAGCTCGGTCGTCACCGCGAACTCGCCGCGGCGCAGCACGCGCTCCAGCCGGCCTCGCGAAGTATGGCCGGGCAGGGAATCGAGCGGCAGGTGGATGCCGGCGGGGTTCTCGTCGCGCTGGCGAGCGGTCATGCCGAAGCTCCGGGGTTCTGGGCCGTCTCGCGCGCCGCGGCGGACTGCGCGGTCACCCGCAGCCAGGCCGAGGTTTCGCGCAGCGACTGATCGACCGGCTTCTGCACGGTCAGGATTTTGTCGCCATGCACCATGTTGCGCGAGCCTTCCCAGGCCTTGACCCAGACGCAGGGCATGTCCGGCTCGACCTCGCAATTGCCGTTGGCGCGGACGCCGCCGCACGGGCCGTTGCGCAACTGCTTGGGGCAGTTCATCGGGCACGACATGCCGGTGGAGGAGAGCACGCACTGGCCGCACATGCGGCAGTCGAACATGAAGCCCTTGACGCGCTTCTCGACGAATTTCACCGGAGCTTCGACGCGACCGTAGCCGATGCCTTTCCACAGTGGGTGCAAGAGCAGGAAGGCGTCGGCGAACCTGCTGTAGAACCATTCGAGCAGTCGCGAGTGCCGGATAGACCAGAGTCTCACGGCAAACGTGCGCTGGACGCGGCGCTGCGGCGACACGTCGGCGGGCTTGTAATCGGATTTCGGCGCCGCCTTCTTGACCAAAGTGGCCTGGGTAACAGTCGGCTGCTTGTCAGACATTTTCTTTCCCGCCAGCCTTGACCAGAGCGACCAGCCGCTCGCGGTCGTATTTCGCGTCGAGTTCCTGAAAAGCCTTCTCGACCTCGGCCTCGATGTCGTCGCCGACAGGGATCGGGTCGGCCTTGCGCCATTCCGCCAGATAGTCGTCGGTGCCGCCGGCGCCGGTGCGCATGGCGCACATGTCGATCGCCTCGGTGAAGCGCAGCGGCAGTTCGCGCTTGGCGTTCTGCCGGCCCTTCTTGACGATGACCTGGGCGGGTATGTCGCGCCAATAGACGACGATCAGATCGGCCATGAATTCTCAACTCCTCGAAGTTCTGGAGCATTGCCGCAAGCGCCGTTGGACCGCTTGTTATGGGACGACGCGCGCGCCTTCAAAAGCGACGCTGTCGATGACGCAAAGCGAATGCTGAAATCCGTTGCCGGCTGATCACCAAACGCGCTTGGTCAGGCCGGTCCAGAGGTAGAACCAGATCGTCGGGTGGTACCATTGCTTGGACGGCAGCCCGGGATCGATCGTTTCCAGCCTGCCGGCCAGCGCGTTGCCGACCGCCTCGACGCAGATATCGCGAGAAAAGGCTGCCTGCCGCAGCGCGTAGCTGGCGATGGTGTCGCCCGTCTTGGGTTTGCCGCGCGCCTGCTTCAGCACGCCGCCGGTGTCGACGCCGGCATCGACCAGATGCACCGTGGTGCCGAAGTTCTGCGCGTCTCCGGAGGCCAGCGCCCAGTAGCCGCCATTCATGCCGCGATATTTCGGGGCGATGCCGGCATGATAGTTGAGCACCGGCCAAGGCATCTTTGCCAGCATGCCCTTCGACAGCAGCCTGCAGCCGGCGAGCAGGACGACGCCCGGTTCGATGTCCGTGATTTCCTTCAGGCATTCCGGCCCGTTGGCCGAGGGCACAGGGATGATCGACTGGCCTTGCCGCGGTTCGGTCGCGAGCTTCTCCTCGCCGATCAGCCGCTCGGCGTGGCCGGCAAGGAAGCGCTTGCCGAGCCTGGTCAGCACCATGGTGCCGACCTGGCCGATGGCCGAGACCCAGCCCTGGCGCCGCGCGCGGCCCATGAGCAGGCGCTTTTTGGACTCGGGGGCTTCGAGAATGACGCTCACCGGGCCGACGCGATCGGCAAGCGCATTGACGATGGCCCAGATATGCGGACCACCTTCGGTGACGACCACGATCGGTCGCGTACTCGATTCCGACGCCGCCATGGCAAGCACCCGCTCTTGAGACCGGCGGATGCTATTCGGCGCGGGTTAATCCTTGGTGTGCCGAAGGCTTTCCGTCAGGCGCCAAAGGTTCGGCTCAGCGCTTGAACTCCATGATGTCGAGTTTCGATTCGTAATAGGGCGAGGGGAATTCGATCCGCCATTCGGTGGCGCTGTTGCGGAAGGCGTAGCCGACCTGGTCGCTTTCGGGGCCGCTGCCATAGGGCTTGGCCTTGTCGTCATTGACCGAGAACGAGCCGAGATAGATGGCGCGCTTCTCGCCGTCGTCGAAGAAGCGGCCGGCGGTGCGCTGCGAGCCGCTGATCTTCGCAAGCCGCCAGCCGGAGCCGTCGTCGGTCACCTTGCATTTGAACCAGCCATAGATGATCAGCGGGCTTAACCCACCCGCCTTGATGGTGCGGCACTTCCAGTTGCCGGTGAGATCCTTGTCGGAGAAGGCGACGAGCGGCTTGAGAAGGAGCGCATCCAGTTGCTTGACCTCCGCCGGATCGCCAGCCTTGGCTTCGTCGAGGGCCGCCTTGCGCGTCTCGCCATACCTGTTCAGCCGCGTCTTGTCGGCTGATGTGATCAGCTTCTGCACCTCGCCGTCGGCATGGGCTGGCAAGGTGAGGGCGACGAGGCCGAGGGCGGCAAAGAGCAGGCGCGGGGTCATAAAATCTGTTTCCTCAATCAATGGCTGGAACAGTTCTTTCCATCACTGCCGCACAACTTACCGGTTCGCCACCGCCTGTCATCCATGCTTAACAACGGCAGCTCGGAAAAATGGAGGTTCGATCGATGCGGATCTTGCTCACGGGGTCGTCCGGGTGGCTGGGCAGCGGGCTTGAGCCAAGGCTAAAGGCGCTCGGCCATGAAATCATCGGCCTCGATCCGGTTGCCTCGGCTCGCACGCAGATCGTCGGCTCGATCGCGGATCGCGACCTTGTCCTGAAGACCGTTCGGGAGAATCGCATCGAGGCCATCATCCACAGCGGGGCGCTGCACAAGCCGAACATCGAGCATTACGAGAACGGCGTCTTCGTCGCCACGAACGTGCAAGGTACGCTCAACCTGCTCGATGCCGCCGTGGCCTGTGGCGTGCAGCGCTTCGTCTTCACTTCGACGACATCGCTGATGATCTCGCAGACGATCCGCGCCGGTTTTGAGGGCGGCGCGCGCAAGGCGGCCTGGCTGACCGAGGAGATGTCGCCGGAGCCGCGCAACATCTACGGCGTGACGAAGCTCTCGGCCGAGCATCTGTGCCGCTTCTATCATATCGAGCATGGGCTGCCGGTGGTGGTGCTGCGCACTGCGCGCTTCTTTCCCGAAGCGGACGACATGGCGCACGCGATCGAGCAATCCGACGCCAACACCAAGGCGAACGAGTTGCTGTTCCGGCGGCTGACGGTGGAGGATGCGGCCGCGGCGCATGTCGCCGCGTTGGAGAAGGCTCCGCGGCTCGGATTCGACACCTTCATCATCTCGGCGCCGACACCGTTCCGGCCGCAGGATTGCGCCGAGTTGATCGCCGACGCGCCGTCCGTCGTCGCGCGCTATTTCCCGAACTATCCGCGCCTCTATGTCAGGAAGGGCTGGACGATGTTCTCGTCGATCGACCGCGTCTACGATTCGTCGCGGGCGAGGGAGCGCCTCGGCTTCGTCTGCAAGACGAGTTTTGCCGACGTGTTGGCGGCGCTCGAAGCGGAGGCGTGAAACCGTCAGGCGCGGGCCGCCGCCCGGGCCAGTTCGCTCGTCAGATCGCCATAGCCGGTCGCTCGCCGCTCATAGGCAAGGCCGAGCATAACAGCGGCTTTCTCAGCGACCTTGTCGAGCTCCGGATCATCGGTCTGGGCGAGATAGATCAGCTTCTCGTAGTTACCGAAATAATCCTTGATCAGCTCGGGGTGTCGGTCGAGGCCGAGCGGCTTGATGAAGAAGGCATCGAACTGGCGGCAGAGGAAATCGGTCATATAGAACGACATCATGTCGTCGTCGGCGACCTTCGCATAGGCGTCCATGCCCTGGTAGAAGGCAAAGCAGTGCGGGCCGGCCATGCGCTCGACGCCGTGCTTCTCGATGACGCGGTCGAGCAGGCCGCCGGTGCCGCAATCGGCATAGCCGACGAAAATCTGGTGGTAGCCTTCGGCCTTGGCCTTCTCGATCGCCTTTTCCATCGCCGGCGCAATGCGGTCCGGATAGAAATGGAACTCGGCCGGCAGGCAGGTCAGTTCGAGATGGTCGAGCCTTAGCTGTTGCTTGACGGCCAAAACTTCGCGCGCAATCATCCCGCAGGCGATGACGAGTAGCCTGTCTGTTTGATTCGGTTCCGTTTTTTGCGTCTTGACCAAGTCGGGCCGGCTTTCGCTGCGGGGCTAAAATCTGTCGAGGGAGACACCGTTCATGAAACTGCTACGCATCGCGCCGATGGCCATCCTTGCCTGCGCGCTTGCACTCACCGCCTGCGCCAACACCATTCGGGGCGTCGGCAAGGACGTCAAATCGACGGCAAGGGCGGTCAAGGACACCGTCAACTGATCTTCAGCCTCTTCCATCATCTGTGAACAAAAAAGCCGCGCTGCAAGGCGCGGCTTTTTTCGGTCCATCCTGATGCCTTGGGTCAGGCGGAAGCGCGAACGTTGTGCTTGCGCTTCATGTAGTCCTTGGCGGTCTCGACCGCCACCGCCGCGTCGCGGCAATAGGCGTCGGCGCCGACGGCCTTGCCGAATTCCTCGTTGAGCGGCGCGCCGCCGACCAGCACGACATAGTCGTCGCGGATGCCCTTTTCCTTCATCGTGTCGATGACGACCTTCATGTAGGGCATGGTGGTGGTGAGCAACGCCGACATGCCGATGATGTCGGGCTGGTGCTGTTCGATCGCATCGAGATACTTCTCGACGGCATTGTTGATGCCGAGATCGATGACGTCGAAGCCGGCGCCTTCCATCATCATGCCGACGAGGTTCTTGCCGATGTCGTGGATGTCGCCCTTGACGGTGCCGATCACCATCTTGCCCTGCTTCGGCGCGCCGGTGGCGGCGAGCAGCGGGCGCAGGATCGCCATGCCGGCCTTCATGGCGTTGGCCGACAGCAGCACTTCCGGCACGAACAGGATGCCGTCTCGGAAATCCTCGCCGACGATGCGCATGCCTTCGACCAGCGCCTCGGTCAGCACCTTGTAAGGCACCCAGCCGCGCTCGAGAAGGATATGCGTGCCTTCCTCGATTTCTTCCTTCAGACCGTCATAGAGGTCGTCGTGCATCTGCTGCACGAGCTCCTCGTCGGAAAGCTCGGAAAGGATGATCTCGTCGTCGGACATTTTTCCTCGGGCTCCTTGCTGCTCGGAATGACTGCGGCAGCCTAAAAACGATGCGCCAATACCTAACCCGCGAGGGCGAGCTAGCCATAGCTGATTTGCGACTTCCCGCAAAAGGAAAGCGACTGAAAAGTTGGCGCTTTTCTTGTCGATTTTGCGACAGGCGTTGGCGCTGGCTGGCCGTTTCCAATAGGGTGCATGGCTACGATCCGGCAAGAAGCGGCGACGATGGGCCGCCCCAGCCAATTCAGGCCAGTTATAGGAAGAACGATCATGAGCGATAACGCGGCAGTCGAGCAGGAAGCGTCGGGTGGACGACGCGGACGTGGCGCCGGCAGTGGCGCGGCGGCACGCCGTGCGGCCCGTTCGGGCGGCGGTCCGGGTACCCAGCTCACCTACATCAAGCGCAAGATCAACGTTTATGAGGTCCTCAACGAGGAAGGCCTTGCGCTGATCGAGAAGAACACCGACACCGTGCTGGAAGAGATCGGCATCATCTTCCGTGATGATGCCGAGGCGCTGGCGCTGTGGAAAGAGGCGGGCGCCGACGTCAAGGGCGAGCGCGTGCATTTCCCCAAGGGGCTCTGCCGCTCGTTGCTGAAGACCGCGCCTTCGATCTACACCCAGCATGCGCGCAATCCGGACCGTTCAGTGCAGATCGGCGGCAATGCGACGGTGTTCGCGCCGGTCTACGGTCCGCCCTTCGTGCGCGACCTCGACGGCAACCGCCGTTATGCCACGATCGAGGATTTCCAGAATTTCGTGAAGCTCGCCTATATGGCGCCGTCGATCCACCATTCGGGCGGCACGGTGTGCGAGCCGGTCGACGTGCCGGTCAACAAGCGCCATCTCGACATGGTCTACAGCCACATCAAATATTCCGACAAGCCGTTCATGGGCTCTGTCACCGCGCCGGAGCGCGCGGAAGACACGGTGGCGATGGCGAAGCTGGTGTTCGGCGACGACTTCGTCGAGAACAACACGGTGCTTACCAGCCTGATCAACGCCAATTCGCCCATGGTATTCGACGAGACCATGCTCGGCGCGCTGAAGGTCTATTCGCGTCACAACCAGGCCTGCATCGTCACGCCGTTCATCCTGGCCGGCGCGATGAGCCCGGTGACGGTTGCCGGCACGCTGACGCAGGTGCTGGCTGAAGTGCTGGCCGGCGCCTCGTTCACGCAGCTGATCCGGCCCGGCGCGCCGGTGCTCTTCGGCACATTCGCCTCGTCGATCTCGATGCAGTCCGGCGCGCCGACCTTTGGCACGCCGGAGCCGTCGCTGGTTTCCTATGGCGCGGCGCAGCTGGCCCGCCGGCTCGGTCTGCCGTTCCGCACCGGCGGCTCGCTCTGCGCCTCGAAGGTCCCCGATGCGCAAGCGGCTTATGAGAGCGCCAACACGCTCAACTCGACGATCCTTGCCGGCACCAATTTCGTCCTGCATTCGGCCGGCTGGCTCGAGGGCGGTCTCGCCTCCTGCTATGAAAAATTCATGATGGACATCGACCAGCTCGGCATGCAGCAGAAGTTTGCCGAGGGCGTCGACCTCTCGGAAAACGGCCAGGCGATGGATGCCATCCGCCAGGTCGGCCCGGGCAGCCATTATCTCGGCTGCGATCACACCCAGGCGAATTTCCAGACCGCCTTCTACCGCTCCAACATCGCCGACAACAATTCCTACGAGCAGTGGCTGGCCGAAGGCGAGAAGACCGCGCCGCAGCGCGCCAACGAGCTCGCGCGGCGCTGGCTGGACAGCTACGAGGCGCCGCATCTCGATCCGGCGATCGACGAGGCGCTAAAGGAGTTCATCGCCAAGAAGAAGGGCTCGATGCCCGACGCCTTCACTTGAAAGGAGCCCGATTCAGGCCGGGCTAAAGTGGCCAACATCATCCACAAGGAAGTCTGGCGGAGCGCATTCTCCGACCCGGACCGGAAGGGATGATGGTTGCGCGCGGCTTGGTCGAGGAGATCGCGGCCGCGCTTGCTGCCCAAGGCCTGATCCCTCGCGGCGGTTTCCGCTTTGCCGGCGACGAGGCCGCGCCTACCGGAGCTTCCGGCGGCGCCGCCATATCTGTCCTACTTGTCGGACAGGCTGGCGTTGCACCCTGGTCGCATTTCCAGCATTGGCTCGAGAGGCAGCACCTCCCCATTGTCAATCCGCTCGACACCTGGTCGCGGGAAGTGATCGGTACCGTCGCGAAGAATTTCGGCGCACGCGCCGTGTCGCCCTCCGATCGGCCCTATCTACCCTTCCAGCAATGGGCAATGCGGGCGGAAGGGCTGAAGCCGTCGCCGCTCGGCATCCTGATGCATCCGAAGTATGGGCTGTGGCACGCCTATCGTGCCGCACTGCTGTTCGAGGACGAGATCGCGCTTCCGGTCGCTGATGCAGCGATTCACCTTTGCGACGCATGCGTCGAAAAACCTTGCCTGAAATCCTGTCCGGTCGACGCTTATTCCGGGCAGGGTTTTGCACACGAAGCCTGCCTCGACCATGTACGCGGGCCTCACGGCTCGCCTTGCCGCATCGGCGGCTGCCTTGACCGCAACGCCTGTCCGTATGGCACGAGCTACCGCTATCCGCCGGAGGCGCAGGCCTTTCACATGGCGGCCTTCGCGAAACTCTAGAAAGCAGACCGCCGCACGAAATCTTGAACGAGTCGCTCCGGGATTGTCTTGCCGGAGCGGCCCAGCCCGATATCTATCGCGCGACAAGGCAACGGAGACACAGGCATGGCGGGAAAACAGATCGAGATCGAAACCCGGGACGGCAAGGCAAAGGCTGGATTGTTCCGAGCGTCCACCAAGGCCAGGGCCGGCGTCATCCTCTATATGGACGCGTTCGGGCCGCGGCCGGCGCTTGACGAGATGGCCGAGCGGCTTGCCGGCGAGGGCTATGCCGTGCTGGTGCCCGATCTCTTCTACCGCAATGCTCCCTACGGGCCGTTCGACGCCAAGACCGCCTTCACGGTGGAAGAAACCAAGACCAGACTGATGGCCTTGGTCACCGGCACGACGCAGGAGATGACCATCCGTGACGGCGCGTCCTTCCTCGATGCGCTCAAGGCCGAAGTCATTGATGGGTCGATCGGCGTCGTCGGCTATTGCATGGGCGGCGCGCGGGCACTCAATGCGGCCGCGACCTATCCCGATCGCATCGTCGCCGCCGCGAGTTTTCATGGCGGCAATCTCGCCAGCGACGCGCCCGACAGCCCGCACCGCAAGGCGATGTCGATCAAGGCGCGCGTCTATGTCGGCGTCGCCGGCGTCGACCGCAGCTTCCCGCCCGAGCAGTCGGCGCGGCTGGCGGAAGCGCTGCGCGTGGCCGAGGTCGACCATGTCATCGAGAACTATGTCGGGGTAGGGCATGGTTGGTGCGTCAAGGACCACAGCGTTTATGACGAGGTGGGCGCTGAGAGGCACTGGAAGCGGCTGACGACGTTTTTCGCTGAAACGCTGGGATAGGCGTCTGTCGCAGATTGCCGGGGGCAACTCGCAGCGCGAGCCTTCAAAGGTTCGCGCCGCCCCTCATCTGCCCTTTGGGCGTTCGTCATTCGAAAAGCCAAGCAATTGGCTTTTCGTCCGCTACGCGGACCACTCCTCACCTCCCCGTGAGACGGGGAGAAGGAAAAAGGGTGCCACAAAAAAATCTTTCCATCGCCCCAAGGATTGGCCATTAGCCTTCGTCCAACAGGCAAATGATGGCGATGATGCTGGACGACAGCGAAGCCTCCGATGCCGAATTGATCGGGCGGGCGAAGGGCGGAGACAGGGGGGCTTTCGGCAAACTGCTCGAAAGGCACTATGGCTTCGTCTATCGCGCCGCCTATCGCTGGTGTGGCAGGAAGGCGGATGCCGAGGACATCGCCCAGGACGTCTGCGTGCGGCTCGGCCGCGCCATCCGCGACTATCAGGGCAGCGGCGCCTTCACGACATGGCTCTATGCCATGACGCTGAACGCGGCGCGCGACATGATGCGCAAGCGCGCCCGCGACACCGCCAAGACCGATGCCTATGGCGCCTATGCGTCGATCGCGGGCGAAGCGCCTACGGAGGCCGACGATCCGGCCGAGGCGCTGTGGGCGGCGGTGCGGATGTTGCCGGACAAGCAGCGCGACGCGGTGCTCCTGGTTTATGGCGAAGGATTGAACCACGCGGCGGCGGCGGAGGTGATGGCGATCTCGGAGACGACGGTTTCCTGGCACATCCATGAAGCGAGGAAACGGCTGAAGGTGCTGATGCGCTCAGCCGGGGAAGTGTGACCATGGTCGACGACAACGAACTCGAAAGGCTGCGCAATCTCGCAGTGCCGGCGCCTGACGATGAGGCGAAGGCGCGCGCGCTCGCCGCCGCCATGCAGGCCTTCGACCTCGACGAAAAAATTTCGGTAGTCCCCCAAGGAACGTTCGCAGGCCTTCGTCTCACGGAGCGAGCAAGAAAGCTCTGGAGAGAAATCATGCAACGGAAACTCATTGCCACGCCGGCCATCACCGCGCTGGTCGCGCTGCCTATCGCCGGCTATGCCGCTTTTGAGATGTTGAAGGAGCAGCCCCCCGTCATCGGCGGCAAAGGCACGGTCACCGAGACGGTTGCCGACAAGCCGGCGGCGCAGAAGCCTCTGCCGGAACAGCCCGCGATCAACGAACCGCTGGCAGCGGCGCCTGCCAAGGAGAAGAAGGCGGACGCGGACGCCGAGACCCGGGCCAATTCACAAGTCGCGCCTGCAGCACCGAAATCGGCGACCGAGGTCGACAGCTTGCTCAAGCAGGAGGTGGCCCCGGAGACAACGCCTGCCCTGCAGCCTGCACCCGCCGAGAGCGGTCAACTCGCTGCCGGCGGCAAGGATGGGGCCGGGGCAATTGCGGGTTATTCGCCGAGGCAGAGCGCTGACGAGTCGGCGCGGGCTGACAAGGCGCCGGAAGGCAACGCCGCGGCCGTTCCGGCGTCTCCTCCGGCAATGGCCGATTCCAAGCTGATGGTTCAGCCTTCGCCCATGCCTTCCGACCAGATGCAGCCGCAGGAAGAGAATCGCGACCGCATCGAGACCTTCAAGACCAATCCGGTGCATGAGACCGCGCATGACCCGGTGTCGACCTTCTCGATCGATGTCGACACGGCCTCTTATTCCTTTGTGCGGCGCTCGCTGAAGGAAGGTGCGCTGCCTCAGGCCGACACGGTCCGCGTCGAGGAGATGATCAACTACTTCCCCTATGACTGGAAGGGGCCGGATTCGGCTGCGACGCCGTTCAACTCGACCGTCACCGTGATGCCGACGCCGTGGAACGAGCACACCAAGCTGATGCATGTCGCGATCAAGGGCTTCGACGTGAAGCCGGCCGAGCAGCCGAAGGCCAATCTGGTCTTCCTCATCGACGTCTCAGGTTCGATGGACGAGCCGGACAAGCTGCCGCTGCTCAAATCCGCGTTCCGCTTGCTGATCAGCAAGCTCAAGGCCGACGACACCGTCTCGATCGTCACCTATGCCGGCAATGCCGGCACGGTGCTGATGCCGACCAAGGCGGCGGAAAAGCAGAAGATCCTCGCGGCCATCGACAATCTCGAGCCCGGCGGCTCGACAGCCGGCGAGGCAGGCATCCGCGAAGCCTACAAGCTGGCGCAGCAATCCTTCGTCAAGGACGGCGTCAACCGGGTAATGCTTGCCACCGACGGCGACTTCAATGTCGGCCAGACCGATGACGACGACCTCAAGCGGCTGATCGAGACAGAGCGCAAGACCGGCGTGTTCCTGTCGGTGTTCGGCTTCGGCCACGACAATCTGAACGACCAGATGATGCAGACCATCGCCCAGAACGGTAACGGCACCGCCGCCTATATCGACACGCTTGCCGAGGCGCAGAAGGTACTGGTCGACGACGCGTCCTCGACGCTGTTCACCATCGCCAAGGACGTCAAGATCCAGGTCGAGTTCAACCCGGCGACCGTGTCGGAATATCGACTGGTCGGCTACGAGACCCGGGCGCTCAAGCGCGAGGATTTCAACAACGACCGCGTCGATGCGGGCGATATCGGCTCCGGCCATGCAGTGACGGCGGTCTACGAGATCACGCCGAAGGGCAGCGGCGGCGAGCAGGTCGATCCGCTGCGCTACGGCCAGGCAAAGGTCGACAATGGCGGGGTTGCCAATGCCGACGAATATGCCTTCGTCAAGATCCGCTACAAGCTGCCGAACGAGAACGTCTCGAAGCTGATTACAACGCCAGTGACCGCCGCCAACGAGGTCAAGTCCTTCGACGCGGCCGGTGTGGACCAGCGCTTCTCGGTCGCGGTCGCCGCCTTCGGGCAGAAGCTGCGCGACGAGGATCAGACGGCGAATTTCGGCTACGACCGGATCGCGGAGATTGCCAACGCCGCGCGCGGCGCCGATCCATTCGGCTACAGGGCGGAGTTCCTGTCGCTGGTGCGTCTGGCCGCATCGCTGGACGGCAATAAGTAGAGCGCCGAACGGTAGGGACCGAATAGCGAAGGCCGGCGGGGCAAATCCTGCCGGCCTTTTTGGCGATCGTTAAATTGCGTGGTTTTTCGGGAACATCATCGCAATGAACCTTTGTTAGTTCTTGCTGATAGAGGTTGAGGGACCGGCATTGCATATCACCACGAATTGGAACGCGACGCCGACGGCAAACACGACGCCGGCGCGTACTCCGACGCCGGAATCCACGCGCATCCGCAGCGAAGTCGACGCCGCCCGCAACACCGCGCTTTCGGCGCTCACCAACGACCGTTTCCGCGCGATGCTGGAGCAGATCAGCGACCCGGGCACGTCGGGCGCCTTGATGACGATGGGCTCCGGCAGCCAGAAGGTCGTCGATTTCAATACCGCGCTGTCGCGCTACGCCGAAAGCAGCGAATAAAGCAGGCCCGTCAGGCGCGGCCGCGCCTGCGTTCGCGCCTGCCTTCGCTGGTTTCCGGGGTGTTTGCCGTCGCCACCTTGTTGCGCATCGGGCCGATGCGTTCGACGATCGTCTCGACGGTCGGCCGCGCCGCCTTGGTGTGCGCGTCCAGCGCCTTGCGCATGGCGGCAAGGTGAGCAAACGAGGTGCCGCAGCAGCCGCCGACGATCCTGGCGCCGGCATCGACCGCCAGCCGGACGTAGTCGGACATCAGCTCCGGCGTGCCGGAATAATGGATCTCGCTGCCGCGGAATTCCGGAATGCCGCAATTGCCCTTGACGATCACGGTCGCCTCCGGCTTCGCCTCGGTCATGTCGAGCAGCGAGGCGAGGATGTCGGAAGCGCCGACGCCGCAATTGGCGCCGACACCGAGCGGAGCCTGCGACAGCCCATCGACAACGCCGTGGATGTCTTTCGGCAGCAGCCCCATCATGGTGCGGCCGGCGGTGTCGAAGGAACCGGTATAGGTGTAGGGCAGGCCGACGCGGATCGCGGCTTCGGCGGCGGCGCGGATCTCGTCCGGCGCCGACATGGTCTCGATCCAGGCGACTTCGGCGCCGCCGGCCTTCAAGCCCTCGATCTGTTCGGCAAAGGCGTCGACGGCATCGTCGTAGGTCATGGCGCCGAGCGGCACCAGCAATTCGCCGGTCGGACCGACCGAGCCGGCGACGATCACCTTGCGGCCGGCCTTGTCGGCGACGGAGCGGGCAATTTCGGCGGCGCGCTTGTTGAGGTCGTGCACGCGATCCTGCGCGTGGTGGAGCTTCAGGCGGTGGCGGGTGCCGCCGAAGGAGTTGGTCAGGATGATGTCTGCGCCGGCGTCGACGAAGTTCTGATGCAGGCTGGCAATGGTCCCGGGCGAGGTCTCATTGAGCAGTTCGGGCGCTTCGCCGGCTTCGAGACCCATCGCGAACAGATTGGTGCCGGTGGCGCCGTCGGCCAGAAGCACGCCTTTTTCGGCAAGCAGTGCGTCGATCGGATTGGTCGCGGTCATGGCCTGAGCTTTCCTGCCTAGAATGGCTTTCATGTCTCGAATTCAAATAACGATATAAAGAAGTCTTTATATCCAGTCAATGAGCTTGCGGCCAGGAAGGCTTACGAAGCCGGAGTGATCTCGACCTCGATCTCGGTGCAGGCATCGCCATTGGTCGGGTGATGATCGACCGAGCAGGCGGTGACGACAAGCAGGAGATCCTGTTCGGCGCGCAACGTTACATAGCCGCCCGGCGGATTGAGCGAGGCCTCGACCACCAAGGTCCCGTCAGGCTGGGGCATTGAGTTCTGGAAGAGATCGACCGGGTCAGGCGTGAAGGGAAGTTCGATGCCTTCTATGCCGAGCGCCTTCATCAGATTGTCGCGGCAGTTCGGGTGGTTGGGCAGGCCGGCCCGTTCGTAGAGCGCGCTGTCACAGGCCGGGTAGAGCATGTCGTGCGGTCCGGGCGAGGCGTCCTCGATCAGCGTCAGCATGATCTTGCCTGTAGCGCTGTAGAAATGGTCGCCCGGTTTGGGAAACAGCCGCTCGGTGATGTCACGGGTCTGCGACGTGCTCAGCCAGTCGAGCCTTCCTTCGGTCGAAAAAGCCCAAAGATCCGAGACCTGCTGGCCTTTGGGATCGATGATGCGGATCAGGTCGCCGCGCCTGATGCGCATCGAACGGCCCGACTGAGGAGGAACGACGAGATGACGCGGTTTTTGCATGGATTTCCCTGAAACTATGATCGGCGGCGGCCGGCCGTCAGCATGAACTCGGTGCCGGCGATCAGACAGAGCCTGACGGGAAGGACATTGCGGCCAGCTTTTGCGCGAAGCTCGCCGCCTCGTGTGCGTTGATGTCGGCGGCCCGGATCAGATTGTCGAAATGGCTGGTAAGCGTGCGGATCGGCTGGGTGGCGCTCAAGACGATATACATGTCACCAACATAGATCGCGGCGCGATAGGGGCCGAAGATCGTATAGGGGATCGAATAGCGCATGCGGCCGTCATAGAGGAACAGGCGGAAGGTCGGGTAAAGGTCGTCGAGCAGCGCCGCCATATGCAGCAATTGCTTGCGCCGCTCGGCTTCCGGGAAACGGTCCCAGACGCCGAGGCCGCGCGCAAATATCTCCAGGGTGTGGCGCGGCATGCAGACTTCCATGTCGGTCTCCGGCCGCCTTGTGTAGTCGATGCGGTATTGCGTTTCGCCGGCCTGCGCCTCGCGGCTCTTGTTGGCGATGCCGGCCTCGTAATCGATCAGCGCCTCGGTGCGCAAAAGGTCGGGAATGCCGGCGGGCACGTAGCGGATCTTGGTGCCGGCTGCCTCGGCATGCCATTTGGCGAGCAGCGTGCGGTCGAAGCCGTCCGGCGCCTCCTCGATCTCCAGGCTCTCGCGGATTTCGCCGGTAACGCCTTCGTCGTGGCTCAAGCCGAGCAGCCAGTCGAGCGACACCTTGAACTCGGCGGCGATGTTGAGAAGGGTCTCGGCGCGGGGCAGGCGGGTCGATGCACCGGACAGCAGTTGCGACAGCGCCGAGCGGTCGATGCCGACGGCCGTGGCGAAGGCCGACTGGTTCAGGTCGGACCTTGTCAAGAGCAATTTCAGCCGCTCCCGGAAGATCGTCGACAGATCGCGCTTGTCCATCAGGCTGCTCCTGCTTGCGAGAGGAAAAATTTGCGCCGAGGCCCTTCTGAACGTGGCTCAGGCGGAAATGAATCCCCATATTTGTTTACAATGTATAACATATGCCGTCAAAAATGCGCACTCGCAACAGTTTGTGCGCATTGTCGCGTTGATGTAACGGCAGGCTCCTGACACAATGCTGTCAGGAATCGAGTTGGTTCCGGCGACTGGAGGGCAGTGGTCGATAGCATGGCAAGCATGAATACTGGCATGAACAAGAGACGCAGCAGCGCACCGGCACTCGAGTGGCCGACAGCATTCCTCGCACTCTTCTGCTACGGCACATGGCTCGCCGCCGGCTTCCTGCTTTGGCCATCCCATCCCCTGATAGCGTTGATCGCCCTGGCGCTGATCCTCGCGCTGCAGTCCTCGCTGATGCACGAGGTGGTTCACGGTCATCCCACCCGCAGCGCCCGCATCAACGAAGCCTTCGTCTTCCTGCCGATCGGGCTCGTCTGGCCGTTCCGGCGCTTCAAGACCATCCACCTTCGCCACCACGCCGACGAGCGGCTGACCGATCCGCTCGACGATCCGGAGAGCTATTATCAGGCGCTCTGGATGCATGAGGAACTGCCGCCGGCGATGAAGTTCCTGCTCAAGATCAACAACACCATGGCCGGCCGCTTCGTCCTCGGCCCCTGGCTGTCCTCGGTCGGCTTCTTCATCGACGACGCCAAGCAGATCGCCGCCGGCGACAAGACGATCCGCAGGGCCTGGCTGCTGCACGCCATCGGCATTGCCATCGTGGCTCCGATCGTCACCTTCGGCTTCGGCATACCGCTGTGGCTCTACGTGCTTGTGCCGGTCTGGCTCGGACAGTCGCTGATTTCTGTGCGCACCTATGCCGAGCATCAGTGGTCCGAACATCCGGAAGGGCGCACCATCATCGTCGAACGCTCGCCGTTGTCGTTCCTGTTCCTCAACAACAACCTGCATTTCGTGCATCACAAGAGCCCGACGGTTGCCTGGTACAGATTGCCGAAGCTGTTTCGTGAGCGCCGCGAGGAATGGCTGCGCATGAACAACGGCTATGTCTACCCGAACTATCTGGCCCTGATCAAATCCTTCGCTTTCAAGGCCAAGGAGCCGGTCATCCATCCGGCGTTGCGTCGCACGCCGGAGCCGGGCCGCGCCTTCAAGCCGCGTGTCCGGGCACGCAATGTCAGCGGACTTGGCACGGCGCCGGTTCCGGCCGAGCCGCCGAAAGAGTAATCTCGACTTTACGCGATCGCTTTTTTCGCGGCGGAACACAGGCGCCGAAGATCGCCTGTCTTTGAAAGCTGTTCGATATGAGCAAGTTCGTTGCGGCCCTGCCGATGTATGACTGGCCCGAAGCGCGTGGCGAGGTCGACGCGCAATGGGTGCTGCTTCGCGACGCCATCCGGCAAAGGGGCATCGATGCGCCGGAGGCGGTCGTGCGCAGCAATCGCGAATTGCCGGCGGTGCCTGGCGGCATCCTCGACAGCGCCGGCAAGCTGATCGCGCCCGATTCAGCGACATTGCCCCCGGACGAACTCGATTTTCACCAGCTCTGGCTGAGCCCGGCGCTGCTCTTCGGCCAAACCTGCTGGGGGCCGATGGAACTCGGCCTTGCGCGGCATGTGCAGGTGATCGCCCAGCCGAACTACGATGCGTTCGAGGGCGGGCAGGGCGAGCTCTATTCCAGCGCGCTGGTGATGGCCGCGGATGGCGGGCCACCGATTGCGTCGCCGCGGGACGGCAAGGCCGTCATCCCGATCGATCTTTTGCGTGGCAGGCGCTTCACCTTCAACAATCCGGATTCGATGTCGGGGCTGATCGGGCTGACGCGCGACCTGGAAGCGATGGGCGAAAGCCTGGACATCTTCGCCTCGCGCAGCGAAAGTGGCGGCCACCGGTCGTCGATCGTCGCCGTCGCCGAGGGCAGGGCGGATATCGCGGCAATCGACTGCCAAAGCTGGGCGCTGGCGCAGCGTTTCGAGCCGGCCGCGCGGGGCGTCAAAATCGTCGGCTGGACGGCGCGGCGCAAGGGCCTGCCCTATATCACAGCCAGGATCACACCGGCCGCGGTTGTCGCGGCGATGCGCGAGGCCGTCGCGGCGGTCGAAGGCGGCGCGTCAGAGCAGCCGCTCGTCCAGAGGGTAGGCTGACAGTTTTTCGTTGCCGGTCCCGGTGATCAGGATCTGCTCCTCGATCTTGACGCCTTCGCGCCCGCCCAGCCTGCCGATATAGCTTTCTACGCAAAGCACCATGCCGGGTTCGAGCACGCCGTCGGGCGTGTCGGCGGTCCAGTCGCTTGCGTGCGGCAGCGTCGGATATTCGTCGGCCAGGCCGACGCCGTGATAGAGCACGCCGTAGCGGGTCGGGAAACAGTCGCCCGGCGGCACCGCCGAGCGTTCGACGAGGTCGCGGAAAGAGGTGCCCGGCCGCATCAGATCCGTGTTATGGGCGATCTGGTCGGTGGCGATGCGGAACAGGTCCCGCTGCTCGTTCGACGGTTGCTTGTCGCCGCAAAGCCAGGTGCGTGAAAGGTCGGCGCAGAAGCCGTAAGGGCCGATCAGGTCGGTGTCGAAGGCGACGAGGTCGCCATTCTCGATGACTCGCGCGGAACATTCCTGGAACCAGGGATTGGTGCGCGGGCCGGAAGACAGGAGCCTTGTCTCGATCCATTCGCCGCCGCGCGCGATGTTACCGCGATGCAGCTCCGCCCACAGCTCGTTCTCGGAGATGCCGGGCTTCAGCGCCGCTTCCATCTCGCCCATCGCCGCCTCGCAGGCGACGATCGAACGGCGCATGGCGAGGATCTCGTCCGACGATTTGATGAGGCGCGCATTCTCCATCACCGCCTCGCCATTGCCGACGGAAATGCGGCGGCGGGCGAGTTCTTCCACGCCTTCGGGATTGATGTGGTCGACCGCGATGCGGCGATTGCCGCCAAACTCAGCCACGAGCTCGGCGATGCCGGCTCCCCAGCGACGGACCTTCTCATCGGTCAATTCGCCGCTGTAGAGATACATCCACGACACCGCCGGCCGCACCTCGTCGACGACGCCCGAATGGTCCGACAGGTGCTCGCAGGAAAAATAGTCGAACAGCACCACCGGGCCTTCAGTGGCGACGAAGCAGTGGCGGGTCGGGTTGTGCGCCACCCAGAGCTGCATGTTGGTCGAGTCCGTCGCATATCGGATGTTGACCGGGTCGTAGAGCAGGGCGCCGGCGTAGTCGCGGCGCTTTAGTTCTGCGCGGATGCGGTCCAGCCGGTATTTGCGCATGACGGGCAGGTTGGGCGCTGCAATGCCCGCCGCCGCCCATTCGGCTTCGGCTGTCGCGCCATAGCCCAGCACATGCTGGTTGAGCGAGGCCGCCTTCTCGCGCGAGGCCTCGCGCAGCGCTTCGATCGAGCCGGGTTCGAACGGCATGATCTTGCGGTGGCGGCCGAAGCGTTGCGTGTCCATTCGTTCCCCCTGAAACTTACGGCGCGGCCTTCTTGTGCAGTCTGGTGACGATGACTTGGCGCGGCGGCAGGCCGAGCGCCTGCGGCACCTCAACACGGCGGTGTACTGTGTCCATGGTATAGCCGGCCTTCGCCATCTCCTCGAAGACATCCGAGGACGATTCCCTGTCATCGGTCAGGACAAGCACCGCCGGCTCGCGGATCAGGCGGGCGAAGTCCGGTATCTCGTCATCGAGCACGATGAGGTCGGCGTCGACCAGGCGCAGATTGCCGACCCAGAACCAGCTCGAGACCACGGTCTTGACCGGGCCATCGGCACTGATCTGGTCGTAAAGCGACCGGTAGTCCATGCGCACGATGCTGCCGCGGCTGTCGCCGCCGTTCACGTGCATGTACCAGCTCACTGGCAGCACAAGGATGGCGAGGACTGCGCCGACGAAGACGATGGTGGCTTGCGCTTTTCCGCCCCTCTCGCCGATGGCATCGAAGCGCATGGCAAGGGCTGCGGGCAAAAGGACGAATATGGGCAGCACCCAGCGATCGCGAAACTGCGTGATGCCGCCGGCCAGAACCACCACCAGCGTGACCAGCAAGGCGAGGGCGACCGTGCGCCACAGCAGCTTCTCGGGCCACCGCGCCGGCTGCGGGGTTGTCGCGGGTGTCCGTGCCGCCAGGAAGAACGCCACGGCAACGATAGCGATCGGCAGACCTGCGAAATTGAGTATCGCGTTGCCCAACCCCCGCAGGGTGAGTGCTGCCGACTCCATCAGACCGTCGCCTTGGCCAGCGCCGAAGCCACCGCTGTGCGCCAGGAAGTCATCCGGGTGCGTGATGTTCCAGTGAAGGGTCGGGAGGCAGGCGAGGATCGCCACGGCCACGCTGATCAGCAAGCGGCGGTCGAAGATCGCCGCCCGCGTTTCGCGAAGCGACAGAGCCGCGAGGAACAATGCGGCGAGGAAGATGACGATGTTGTATTTCGACAGCATGGCGGCCGCCGTCGCCAGGCCGAACAGCGCATAGGCAATGGCCGACCGCCGCTTCTCAACCTCGACCAGCGCCAAGAGCAGCACCGAGGTGAAACAGAATATGGCGACCGAGTGGGTGAGGGCGTGCTGCATCTCCCAGAAGATCTGCGGAAACAGAAGCAGCCCGAACATGCCGGCGGCAGCGGCTCGGTTCGAATAGCCGAAGCGGCGTATGGCGGTGAAATAGGCGATCAGTCCCGCAGCGAGCAGGCCGTATTTGACGATCTTGAGCGCAAGGACGCTGGTTCCAACCAGCGAGGCCGCGAGCATGGCGAGCCATGTGTACAAGGGCGGCTGCGAGCTGCCGTAGCCGGCAGCCAGGAACCGCATTTCCATCAGTTGCTCGGAATCGTCGACGCCGACGCCGGTGCCCGCGACGTGGGACAACAGCGCCATCACCACGATCTGGGTCAGGCAGTAGAGGAGGGGAAACGCGACCGCGGCGCTGAATGGACCGACCCGTTCATCGCAGAGCCAATCGGTCCATTTTTCTAGCTGCCGCAAGGGGATCGTCTTCTCATGCTGATGCGCCGGTAGCGGGCTCGACCATGCCATAACGACCGGAGCAATCCAACAATAGCGGGCGCGTCAGGTCCGCATCTTCTCGCCGCTCGGATCGAAGGGCGGCTCGACATTGATACGGGCCGGACGACGATGGCCGAGGATCTCGATCTCGAACAGGCCGCCGCTTTCGTCCTCGGCGAGAGCGGCCGGGACGTAACCCTGCGCCATCGACTTCTGGACGTAATGCGCATAGCCGCCCGAGGTCACCCAGCCGACGACGCGCCACTCGCCATCGACGATGCCGCGCACGGCGGACGCGCCTTCGGCGGCCTTGGAGCCGCGCACTTCCTTGCCTGACGTGTCGAAGCGCGGCGCGCCGTAGCCATGCGGCTTCTCCACGGTGCCGTAGTCCTTGCTGACCTTGGCCCAGATCGGCTCGTCACCCATTACATCGGCATCGGCCGAGTCGACGATGAAGGAGACGCGCCGCAGCTTCGGTCCTTCAGCGTGTTCCTTCGCCGAGGCCTCGCGACCGATGAAGTCGTTCTTCTCGAGCTTGATGAAGCGGTCCATCGAGCCTTCGAACGGTCCGTAGATCGGCCGCAACTCGCGGAACCAGGTCGGGAAGTTCTTTTCCAGGCGCATCGACAGCAGCGCGCGCATGCCGAAATCGACGATGCCGAACTCGGCACCGGCTTCCTTGATCGCCTTGTAGACCAGCCGCTGATAGGCCGGCGCCATCCAGATCTCGTAGCCGAGGTCGCCGGTATAGGTGATGCGGTTGACCATGCAGGGCGCGCCGCCGACCGCCATCTCGCGGAAGTCCATGAAGCGGAAGGCCTTGGTCGAGACGTCGACATCGACCAGCTTCTGCAAGAGGTCGCGCGATTTCGGACCGGCGATCGACAGGCCGACCAGCGTCTGGTCGAAGCGGTGGATGCGCACCGATCCGTCCTTCGGCAAGTGCTTCTCGAACCAGCGCATATGGTACTTCTGCGCGGCCGACGAACCCCAGATCATGAAGCGGTCCTCGCCCGACTTGGCGATGGTGAAGTCGCCGATCAGCTTGCCGAATTCGTTGACCATCGGGGTCAGCACGATGCGGCCGACCTTCGGCATGCGGTTGGTCATCAGCCGGTTGAGGAAGTCCTCGGCGGCAGGTCCGGAGACCTCGTATTTGGCGAAGTTGGCGATCTCGGTGACGCCGACATGCTCGCGGGTCGCACGCACTTCCTCGCCGATCGGGCCAAAATCGTTGGAGCGGTGGAAGGAGACGATGTCCTTCGGCTCCTTGCCCTTCGGTGCGAACCAGAGCGGGGTTTCCAGACCCCAGCTATCGCCCATGACGGCGTTGTTGGCGAGCATGGTGTCGTAAAGCGGCGTGGTCTGCGCCGGACGCGCGGCCGGCAGTTCCTCGTTCGGGAAGCGGATCGAGAAGCGCCGCGAATAGTTCTCGCGCACCTTGGCGTTGGTGTAGCGCAGGCTCGCCCATTCGCCGAAGCGGGCGACGTCCATGCCCCAGACGTCGAAGCCGGGATCGCCATGCACCATCCAGTTCGACAGCGCGAGGCCGACGCCGCCGCCCTGGCTGAAGCCGGCCATGACGGCGCAGGCGCACCAGAAATTGGTCAGGCCCTGCACCGGGCCGACCAGCGGGTTGCCGTCGAGCGCGAAGGTGAAGGGACCATTGATGATCTGCTTGATGCCGGCCTTCTCGATGCCGGGGAAATGCTTGAAGCCGATCTCCAGCGACGGCGCGATGCGGTCGATGTCGGGCTGCAGCAACTCATGGCCGAAATCCCAGGGCGTGTTGACCGGCGACCACGGCTTGCAGGCCTTCTCATAGGTGCCGAGCAGGATGCCGTTGCGCTCCTGGCGGGTGTAGATCTCGCCCTTGAAGTCGAGCACCCCGATCATCTCGCGGCCGGTCGACTTGTTGAATTCCTCGACCTCCGGCATCGGCTCGGTGAGCAGGTACATGTGCTCCATCGCCAGCACCGGCAGCTCGACGCCGACCATGCGGCCGATCTCGCGCGCCCACAGACCGCCGCAGTTGACGACATGCTCGGCATGGACCGTGCCTTGCTCGGTGACGACGTTCCAAGTGCCGTCCGGCTGCTGCGTCAAGTCGACGACGCGGTTGCGCAACACGATCTCGGCGCCGAGCTTTTTCGCCGCCTTGGAATAGGCAATGGTCGTGCCCGAAGGGTCGAGATGGCCTTCGACCGGATCCCACATGGCGCCGACGAAGTTCTTTTCGTCCATAAGCGGGAACATCGCCTTAGCCTCCGAAGGCGTGATCAGTTCGGTGTCCATGCCGAGATAGCGGCCCTTGGCATGGGCCAGCCGCAGGAAGTCCATGCGCTCGGGCGTATCGGCCATCATCACGCCGCCGGTGAGATGTAGCGAGCAGGACTGGCCGGAAATCTCCTCGATCTCCTTGTAGAGCTGGACCGTGTAGGCCTGCAGCTTGGCGACGTTCGGGTCGCCGTTCAGCGTATGGAAGCCGCCGGCCGCATGCCAGGACGAGCCGGAAGTGAGCTCCGACCGTTCGATCAGCATGATGTCGGTCCAGCCAGCCTTGGCGAGGTGATAGAGCACCGAGCAGCCGACGACGCCGCCGCCGATGACAACCGCTTTAACATGAGATTTCATACAGATGGGTCCGTGTTTGAAAATACTGAATCGGATGAGCGGGGTGTGAACACAAAGCGCAGATCGGAAGCGACAATGTTTTCGACCAGCCTGCCGTCAAGCGCGGCAAGGTTGGTTTCACAGACGGAGGTGCGGTGTTTCAGGACGTCGTGATTCCACACACGCAGGATGGAATAGCCTTCAGCCTGCATGAAGTCGTCGCGGCGGCGGTCACTGGAACTGTTGGCGTGTTGGTGGCCATCGACTTCGACGACGAGCCAACGCTCGCGGCAAGCGAAGTCCGCGAAATAGGGGCCGATGGAAAACTGGTGCGTGAAGCGATAGCCACCGAGCTTGCGTGCCTTCAGTTCAAGCCAAAGCAATGCTTCCGCCTGATTGCCCGCTTGCCGTAGGTTTTGTGCTCGGTGGGTTGTGCCCTGTTTGCGGCGACTGCGGGTTTGACCAGCGCCTTCCCCCACTCCGTCGCCGCTTCGCGGCGCCACCTCTCCCCCGTCGACCGGGGGAGAGGTGTCGAGCGCAGCTCGACGGAGTGGGGGTCGACCGTTCATCGACAACATTGATCAGAAGTCGGTCGGCGCGCCGCCTTCGGCGCGGCGCTTTTCGACGAAGTCGTTGAGTTCCTCGCGGATGGCCGGATCCATATAGGGCTCCTCGTAGGAGGCCAGGCGCTCCTTCCACACCTTGTTGGTGCGTTCCATCGCCGTCGGCGAGCCCGCCTCGGTCCAGGTCTCGAAGTTGCGCCAGTCGGAGACGATCGGCGAGTAGAAGGCGGTCTTGTAACGCGCCTGCGTGTGAGGGGTGCCGAAGAAATGGCCGCCAGGACCGACCGACTGGATGGCGTCGAAGCCGAGCGCGTCCTCGGACAGATCGAGCGGGGTCAGGTATTCGGCCACCATCTGCAGCAGATCGATGTCGAGGATGGTCTTTTCATAGGAGCAGCGCAGGCCGCCTTCGAGCCAGCCGGCGCCGTGCATCATCAGATTGCCGCCGCCCTGGATCGCGCCCCACAGCGAGAAGACGCTTTCATAGGCAGCCTGCGCGTCGACCGTGTTGGCGGCACAGGTGTTGGAGGTGCGATAAGGGATGTTGTAGCGGCGGGCGAGCTGGCCGCCGACGAGCTGCGCCTTCATATATTCGGGCGTGCCGAAAGCCGGCGCGCCGGACTTCATGTCGACATTGGAGGTGAAACCGCCATAGCCGACTGGCGCGCCCTTCTTCACCATCTGCGCAAAGGCGATGCCGGAGAGCGCCTCGGCGTTCTGCTGCACCAGCGCGCCGGCGACGGTGACGGGCGCCATGGCGCCCGAGAGCGTAAACGGCGTGACGATGACGACCTGGCCCATGCTCGACATCTGGATGATGCCTTCCATCATCGGCACGTCGAGCTTGAGCGGCGAATTGGTGTTGATGATGGTGAAGACCGAAGGCTCCTGCATCAACTGTTCGCGGCTGATGCCGCGGGCGATGCGGGTGATCTCGATGCCGTCGACGTTGCGCTCCTTGCCGAGCGAATAGATGTGGAAGACCTTGTCGGTCAGCATGGCGAGGTCGCGGATGCATTCGAGGTGCCGGACCGAGGGGTGGATGTCGATCGGCTCGACCGGATAGCCGCCGGTGCAGTTCAGGATGTTGTGCATCTGCGCCAGGCGCAGGAAGTTGCGGTAGTCGGCCTGATTGCCGGGCCGGCGGCCACGGTCGAGGTCGGAGCAGTTGGGCGCCGAGGCCATCATCGACAGGATGACGTTGTTGCCGCCGAAGCGCAGATTGTGCGCCGGGTTGCGGGCATGCAGCGTGAATTCCGACGGGCAGTGCGAGACGAGCTCGAGGATCATCTCGCTGTCGAAGCGCACGCGCTCTGAGCCTTCGCGCACATCCGCGCCATGCGCCTTCATGATGCGGCGGGCTTCGTCGTGCAGAACGTCGACGCCGATCTCCTTCAGCACGCGCAGCGAGGCGAGGTGGATCGATTCCAGCTCGTCGTCGGACACCAGCTTGGTTGGCGTCAGCGGGTTCTTCAGCTGCCGGAAGGCGGGCTGCTCGAAGGCGGCCGAACCGCCGGCGCGTTTTCCCGCGCGGCCGCCACGGCGGGCGCGATCGGTTGCCAACGCCGGTTCGGCGGGATGGAGGGCAGCGGTCATGACAAGCCTCGAAGGATGCGAAATTGGCCGCATAATGGACCGGCGGCAATGCAGCCGGTGAGGAGGCGGCGACCACTAGGGCGAGGGAAGCGACATGCCGGAGGGGAGGATGCTGGCTTGCCGAATTGCCTGTACTGAGGCATCCGGTTGAGTACCGCCGCTGATATGGGTGTGTGGAAAACCAGCCTGTTTGGGTGCGAAACCCGGCGCATGCTCGACCGCGAGCCACGATGACTACTCCCGTGCAGATCGCTGAAGACAGACCGCAATGGGCGGCCCTTGCCGGCGTCACGGCGGCGCTCGCCATGTTCGGCGCGGCGCAGGGGTTGAGCTCGCCGCTGTTCACGCTTTTGATGCAGAAGCAGGGGTTTTTCGCCGGGCCTGATCGGCCTGTCGGCGGCCACGATGCCGGTCGGGCTGATCCTGTCGGCGTCCTTCGTGCCGGCGGCCGTGCGGCTGGTCGGCGCGCGAAACCTGGCGGTCGGCTGCTCGCTGACCGGCGCGCTGTGCTTCCTCGGCGCTGGTCGCCGGCAACGCCGCCTTCTCGCTGATGTGGAGTCTTGGCGGCATCATCGTGCCGCCGCTGACGGGCAGCGTGATGAATGTGGTTGGCGCCGGCGGCCTGCCGGTCACGCTCGGCGCAATCTGCACGGCGCTGGCGGCGGCGACCGTTGTTCGAAGACGGGTCCTATAGGGCAGTCGGAATCCTTAGTCGCCCTGCCGTCGAAAGATTGCCCAGTGATCGCAGTCGGCGTGTCGCTCTTCCGGGTGCGTTTTGTGCAGCAGATCGTGAATTTCGACCGCGCGATCGAAGTCCTCCAGCAGCCCGACACTAGAGAGTTCCATGTTCGCGAAAACGTCCGGAAAGCCGCCGCAATTGCTTAACGCGCTGTTGCCGACGGCCTTGTCCATGAGGTCGTAGCCCAGGAACGCAAAGCCGTCCCATGTAAGCGAGCTGACATCCTCGGACGGCTTTCGGATGACGCCAAGGATGTTGAGGTCTCGCGTATCCGGCAGTTCCGAGAGGAGGAAATCCAGATCCAGGAAGAAGCCAAGCATGAAGTCCTCGTTGACGATGTGAGGCCAGTAGCTGTCCTTTATCTCGCCAAGCACGGCCGGGCAGAGCATTCCATCGAGTGTGACCACCTCGGTCAATTGCGTCAGGCGCGACCACTCGATGTATTCCTTCCATCCGGTGCCGTGGGACGGATCAAACTTCTCGGTGGCTATATAGAGACGCTGCACAGGTTCCTCACCTTGCCACGGCGATTTCGGATCGTCCTTTTTACCGGCTTCGATTGAATGTCGGTAGCGCCATGCCGATGTTTGTGGCACCGAGCATGACGAATTTCGGAGACCGCATGACCCAGTCCATCGCACAGACGCAGCCAGATTCGGCCGATAGCACCGAAGATCCCTTCCTCTGGCTGGAGGATCGCAACAGCAAACAATCGCTCGACTGGGTCCATCGCCAGAATGCGCTGACGGTCGCCGAACTGCAGGGCGATCCTTCCTATCAGGCGGCCTTCGAGACCGCGCTCGACCTGATGACGGCCGAGGACAACATGCCGGTCGGGGCGGCCCTTGCCGGCTACGTCTATAATTTCTGGCAGGATAAGACCAATGCGCTGGGCCTGTGGCGACGCACCACGGTCGCTTCCTACAAGACCGACAGGCCGGATTGGGAAACGATCATCGACTTCGACCAGCTCTCGGCGAAAGAGGGTGTGAAGTGGGTGTTCGGCGGCGCCAGCCGGCTCTATCCCGATTTCGACCGCTGCCTGCTCTCCATGTCCCCCGATGGCGGCGACGCCAGCGAGATGCGCGAGTTCGACATTGCGGCCAAATCGTTCGTCGAGGACGGGTTTCGCGCGCCGGCGTCCAAGTCGGGCTTTTCGTGGCTGGACAGGGACACGGTGCTCGTCTCAGCGGCTTTCGCGGAAGAGGATAAGACTCAGTCAGGCTATCCGCGCGTCATAAAACTCTGGCGGCGCGGCACCAAGCTCGAGGACGCGACGCCGATTTTCGAAGGCGAGAAGCATCAGCTCGCGGTCGGCGGCGGCGTGGAATATGACGGCGACAAGCGGCATGTGCTGCTCGGCAAGACGATCGACTTCTTTACCTCGCACAGTTTCCTGCGGTTGGATTCGGGCGAGAACAGGCGCATTCCGCTGCCGGACGACGCCACCGACACGGCGATCTTCAAGGGCCAGCTCGTCTTCGGCGTGCGCAGCCCTTGGACGGCGCCCGACGGCACGCAATGCCTGCCCGACGGGCTCTATTCCGTCGATTTCGACCGCTGGATCGAGAGCGGCACATTCGGTCCGTTCCAAACCGTGCTCGAGCCCGCCCGTCGCGTTTCGATCGCCGGGCTCGCCAGGACGCAGGACCGATTGTTCATCAATCTGATGGATAATGTGCGCGGCAAGGTCGTCGCCTGCGACCGCACCGCCGATGGCTGGTCGCTGGAACGGATCGCGCTGCCCGACAACGGCAATGTCGGCGTCAGCCATGTCGAGCATTTCGGCTCCAGCGTGTCCTTCTCCTTCACCGATTTCCTGACGCCGAGCTCGATCATCTGGTCGGACGACGATGGCGAGACGCTCAAGACCGTGAAGTCGCAGCCGGCCCGCTTCGATGCCTCGCCCTATGTCTCGGAGCAGTTCGAGGCGCGCTCGAAGGACGGCACGATGATCCCGTATTTCGTGGTGCGGCGGCGCGACCAGAAAGGACCGGTGCCGGCGCTGCTCTACAGCTATGGCGGCTTCGAAGTGCCGCTGCTGCCCGGCTATGCCGGCATTCGCGGCAAGCTCTGGCTGGACAGGGGCAACGCCTATGTCCAGGCCAACATCCGCGGCGGCGGCGAGTTCGGTCCGGCTTGGCACCAGGCCGCGCTCAAGGGTAAGCGCCAGAACGCCTTCGACGATTTCGCGGCGGTCGCCGAGGATGTGGTCAAGCGCGGCATCACCACGGCCGCGCAGCTCGGCATCCAAGGCGGCTCCAATGGCGGCCTGCTCATCGGCGTGTCGCTGACGCAGCGGCCGGAACTGTTCGGCGCCGTCATCATCGACGTGCCGCTGCTCGACATGCTGCGCTACACCGAATTGCCGCCCGGCGCTTCCTGGATCGCCGAATATGGCGATCCGTCGAAGCCGGAAGAGGCGGCCTGGCTCGGCGCCTATTCGCCCTATCAGCATGTCGCGGCCAATATTGCCTATCCGCCGGTGCTGTTGATGACGTCGACCGCCGACGATCGCGTCCATCCCGGCCACGCGCGCAAGATGGCGGCGCGGCTGCAGGAGGCAGGCCATGGCAGGACGATGTTCTTCGAGGAGACCGAAGGCGGCCATGGCGGGCGCGGCGATCGCCGGCCGCAGGCGGCGCAGACGGCGATGCGTTACATGTTCCTGCAGCGCGTGCTTGGCGGCATCGCCTGACGGCTTGAATTTTGGGCCCCAGGCGGCATAAGCTGTCGCCATGATCCGCTTCAGCACATCCGGCGCCTTCGGGGTCGCGGTGACCCCGTCACCGCGGACCCTTCGCGCCGAGCTGTTGCGGCTGTGCGCCCGCATCGGCTATTCGCCGCCCTGTTGCCTCTAAGAATCCGCTCCCGGCCGTTGCCGGATTGATTCAAGAGGAAAGATCAAATCCATGACCTATCAGAATTATTCGCTGAAGCAGCTTCAGCAGATCGACGCCGCGCATCACCTTCACCCGTTCACCGACCATAAGGAGCTGCGCGAGACAGGCTCCCGCATCATCACCCACGCCAACGGCCCGTTCATCTACGATGCCGACGGCACCGAAATCCTCGACGGCATGGCGGGCCTTTGGTGCGTCAATGTCGGCTATGGCCGCAACGAGCTGGCCGAGGCCGCCTACGCGCAGATGAAGGAGCTGCCCTACTACAACTCCTTCTTCAAATGCTCGACCCCGACGCCGGTGCTGTTGTCGAAGAAGCTGGCGGAGCTGGCGCCCAAGCATGTCAGCCAGGTTTTTTACGGCTCGTCCGGGTCGGAAGCCAACGACACCGCGCTCAGGCTGGTGCGCCACTATTGGGCGCTCGAGGGCAAGCCCGAGAAGAACCGCGTCATCTCGCGCAAGTCGGCCTATCATGGCTCGACGATCGCCGGCACCTCGCTGGGCGGAATGGAGCCGATGCACAAGCAGCTCGGCGGCGCTGTGCCCAACATCGTGCATGTGATGATGCCCTATGCCTACGAGCTGGCGTTGGCCGGCGAAAGCGACCGTGATTTCGGCATCCGCGCAGCGAAGGCGGTCGAGGACGCGATCCTCGAAGCCGGCGCCGACAAGGTCGCAGCCTTCATCGGCGAGCCGGTGATGGGCGCCGGCGGCGTCAAGATCCCGCCGATGAGCTACTGGCCGGAAGTGGAGCGCATCTGCCGCAAATACGATGTGCTGCTGATGCTGGACGAAGTGATAACCGGCTATGGCCGGACCGGCGAATGGTTCGCGGCGCAGACATTCGGCATCGAGCCCGACACCATCACCACCGCCAAGGCGCTGACCTCGGGCTACCAGCCGCTGTCGGCGCTGCTGGTCGGCGACCGTGTCGCCAGGACCCTGGTCGAGAAAGGCGGCGAGTTCTATCACGGCTATACCTATTCCGGTCATCCGGTGGCCTGCGCGGTGGCGCTGAAGAACCTCGAGATCATAGAGAAGGAAGGGCTGGTCGAGCGGGTCAGGAACGACACCGGACCGTATTTCGCGCAGGCGCTGCAGGAGCGGATCGCGGGCCACAGGCTGGTCGGCGAGGTGCGCTCGATCGGCCTGATGGGCGCGATCGAGATCGTCAAGGACAAGGCGACCAAGGAACGCTATCTGCCGTCGGGAAGCGCCGCCGTCGTCGTGCGCGACCACGCGATCGCGAACGGCATGATGCTGCGCGCAACCGGCGACACGATGATTCTCTCGCCGCCGCTGATCTGGACGCGCGATACGATCGACATGGCCTGCGAGCGCATCGCCAAGGCGCTCGATCTCGCGGATGCGGATTTGCGGAAACGCTAAGCGGATCTACTCCGGGCGCTCTTTGTTGGGCGTCCGGCCCAATTTCTGGAATGACGAGCCGGAGGGCCGTTCTCAAACGCAAAAACCGCGTCCCTGCGGGAACGCGGCTTTGCCAGATACACATGGCATTTCGCTACAAGAATACTTGCGAAATTTACGAAACTTACGGGCTCCGGTACGCGAGACCTGATCCGGAGCGCCGGGCAGACGCGATGTCCGCCTCGCAATCCGTTTTAAAGGCACATCGTTACCGGTGAGTTAGCGAGACCTTAAGCAAATCTAAATTTGCCGGCTTCAGACCGGCAAATTTTGAAAATAAGCTTTTAAAAGCAATAGCTTATGCTGGATTTCCGCGCAGGAAATTAATAATGCCGGAAAAGTCGGAGCCGCCGTGTCCTTGCGCGTTGAACAAGGCATAGAGCTGCGTGGCTTCGGCGCCGAGCGGGGTCACGGCGCCGGCGCTCTGCGCGGCTTCCTGCGACAATTTCAGGTCTTTCAACATCAGCGCGGCGGCAAAGCCGGGCTTGTAGCCGCGGTTGGCCGGCGAGGCGGGCACCGGGCCGGGCACCGGGCAATAGGTGGTGAGCGACCAGCATTGGCCGGACGAGGTCGAGGCGACGTCGAACAGCGCCTGGTGCGACAGGCCGAGCTTTTCGGCGAGAACGAAGGCTTCGGCGACGCCGATCATCGAGATGCCGAGGAGCATGTTGTTGCAGATCTTGGCGGCCTGGCCGGCGCCGTCGCCGCCGCAGTGGACGACGCGACCGGCCATCGGCTTCAGGATCGGCTCGGCGGTGGCGAAAGCCTCATCGGAGCCGCCGGCCATGAAGGTGAGGGTGCCGGCCGCGGCGCCGCCGGTGCCGCCGGAAACGGGCGCGTCGATCGAGGGCAGGCCATGCTTGGCGGCAATCGCATGCGCCTTTCGGGCCGATTCGACATCGATGGTCGAGGAATCGATGAACAGCGCGCCTTTCTTTGCCTTGGGCGCGATGTCCTCATAAACCGACAACACATGCTTGCCGGCAGGCAGCATGGTGATCACGACATCGGCGTCCTTCACCGCCGAGGTGGCGTTCGCCATCACCGTCACGCCGTGCTCTTTCGCAACTGTAAGGTTTTCGGGCACGAGGTCGAAGCCCAGCACCGCATGCCCCGCCTTGACTAAGTTGGCGGCCATCGGATTGCCCATGTTGCCCAAGCCGATGAAGGCGATCGTCGTCGTAGGCAGTAGGCAGTAGGCAGTAGGCAGTAGGCAGTAGGCAGTAGGCAGTAGGCAGTAGGCAGTAGGCAGTAGGCAGTAGGCAGTAGGCAGTAGGCAGTAGGCAGTAGGGCTATTCAGGTGCGAGCTTGATAATAAGCTGGCGGAGCATTTTTCCGATGGCTTCTGTGGCTGACAACATGTGATGAATTTCATGACGGGCAGCCAGGCCGATGCGTTCAGCGATTTGGAGGTGCGTCTTGAGCTCTTTTAGAGAGCCTTGAGCTATCCTGAGAAACTGCTGATAAGAGCCGGTGTTATCTCGCCCGTAACCTTCCGCGATGTTTGCAGACGTGGCTGAGCGGCGGATTTGGCTGGTCAGCCCATACAGTTCTTCTTTTGGCCATGCCTTGGTCAAGGAATAGGTCGCGACGGCCAGATCCATCGCCTGCTGCCAGACGATCAAATCCTTGTACGAGTTGATCTTGCCGGTCATCTTTTCCCTACTGCCTACTGCCTACTGCCTACTGCCTACTGCCTACTGCCTACTGCCTACTGCCTACTGCCTACTGCCTACTGCCTACCGATCAGCGTCCGCGCGATGATGACGCGCATGATCTCGTTGGTGCCTTCGAGGATCTGGTGGACGCGCAGGTCCCGCACCAGCTTCTCGATGCCGTAGTCATGCAGATAGCCATAGCCGCCATGCAGCTGCAGCGCCTGGTTGGCGATGTCGAAACCGATATCGGTGACGAAGCGCTTGGCCATCGCCGACCATTTGCCGGCGTCCGGCGCCTTGCGGTCGAGCTTGGAAGCGGCGGCGTAGAGGAAGATGCGGGCCGCCTGCAACTCCGTCTCCATGTCGGCCAGCCTGAATTGCAGCGCCTGGAACTGGTTGATCTTGGAACCGAAAGCCTTGCGTTCGGCCGTATAGGCCAGCGCCTTGTCGAGCGCCGACTGCGCGCCGCCGAGCGAACAGGCGGCGATGTTGAGCCGGCCGCCGTCGAGCCCCGCCATGGCGATGCCGAAGCCGGCGCCTTCGGCGGCAAGCAGGTTCTCGGCCGGCACCTTGCAATCCTCGAAGATGACCTGGCGGGTCGATTGCATGTGCCAGCCCATCTTGTGCTCGTTGGCGCCGAAGGAAAGGCCGGGCGCATCCTTGGGCACGACGAAGGTCGAGATGCCCTTCGGGCCGTCGGCGCCAGTGCGCGCCATCACGACATAGAGGTCGCTGTCGCCGGCGCCGGAAATGAACTGCTTGGCGCCGTTGAGCACATAGTCGCCGCCGCTCTTGACCGCGCGCGTCTTCAGCGCCGCGGCGTCCGAGCCCGAGCCGGGCTCGGTCAGGCAATAGCTCGCCAGCCACTCCATCGAGGTCAGTTTCGGCAGGAAGCGCTGGCGCTGTTCGTCGCTGCCGAAGCGGTCGATCATCGAGGCGGCCATGTTGTGGATCGAGATGAAGGAGGAGAAGGCCGGATCGGCGTGGGCCAGCGCCTCGAAGATCAGCACCGCATCCAGCCGCCCAAGCGCCGAGCCGCCGACATCGTCGCGCACATAAATGCCGCCCAGGCCGAGCGGCCCGGTCTCGCGGATGACATCGGCAGGGAAGTGCTTTGCCTTGTCCCAGTCGAGCGCATTGGGCGCAACGCGATCGGCCGCGAAGGCCTGGGCCATCTCCTGGATGGCGCGCTGTTCCTCGTTGAGTTCGAACTGGCCAGCGCCCGCATCGACTGCCGCGTCCATGGCGTGCTCCCTGTCGTTTCAGGCCTTCTGGCCTGTCGTTTTTGGCTTTGCGCGCCGCTCAATCTAGACCAATGATGCCGCCGCGCAACCCGGGCCGCTGAGAACCGGCTGTGCATGGAATGACTAACGGAGCTCGTGCGTGCCGACAATTTTCGATGAGTTGCTGGACCAGTTCCACGCCTATCTCGCCGGCGTCGACGGCGACCTGGTCGTGGATGAAGTCGTGCGCATCGGCTGGGACATGCCTGCCCGTTCTCTCGAACCGCGCGCGCTTGGCTGCCTCCGCTATCTCGATCGCATCGCCGAGCTTGCACCGGCCGACGCCAAGCCGCTGACGCGCTTCGTTGCCGACCGGCGGGCCGCGTTGCGCTGGGGGCAGACCTACACCGCCGCCGATTTCGGGCAAACTTTCATCGACAATTACGGCTGGCTGGAGGTGTTCGGCACGCGCGGGCATTTCGTCAATGAAGAGGTCGCGGCCGGCCTGCTGATCCTCGGGCCAGAGATCGTCTATCCCGACCATCACCACATCGCCGAGGAAATCTATATCCCGCTGACCGGCGGCACGGAGTGGCGGATGGGGGAAGGCGGTTTCCATAGTCGCGACGCCGGCGAGGTCATTCATCATGCCTCCAACGTCAATCACGCCATGCGCACCGGCAAGGAGCCGCTGATGGCGCTTTATCTCTGGCGCGGCGGGCCGCTGGCCCAGAAATCGACCATCGGCTCGGGAGGCAGGGGCTGATGGCAAAAGCGATCATGCTGCAGGGCACCGGCTCGGATGTCGGCAAGACCGTGCTGGTGGCGGGGCTGTGCCGGGCCGCGAAAAAGCGTGGGCTGAAGGTCAGGCCGTTCAAGCCGCAGAACATGTCGAACAATGCCGCCGTCGCGGATATTCCCGGCGACAACAGCCTCGGCGGCGGCGAGATCGGCCGCGGGCAGTGGCTGCAGGCGCTGGCCTGCAGCGTTCGGCCGACCGTGCATATGAACCCGGTGCTGCTCAAGCCGCAGAGCGATATCGGCTCGCAAGTGGTGGTGCAGGGCAAGGTCTATGGCGAGGCGCGGGCGCGCGACTACCAGGCGATGAAGGCCGGATTGATGGACGCCGTGCTCGATTCCTGGGCCAAGGTGGGCGAGGGCGCCGACCTGGTCATCGTCGAGGGCGCTGGCTCGCCCGGCGAGATCAACCTACGCAGCCGCGACATCGCCAATATGGGTTTTGCGACGCGCGCCAATGTGCCGGTGATCCTGGTCGGCGACATCGATCGCGGCGGCGTCATTGCCTCAGTCGCCGGCACGCATCTCATCCTGCCGGAGGAAGACCGGCGCATGATCGCCGGCTATCTCATCAACAAGTTCCGCGGCGATGTCTCGCTGTTCGACGACGGGATAGGCGTGATCGAAAAGTTCACCGGCTGGCGCTGCTTCGGCGTCGTGCCGTGGCTGAAGGCGGCCGGCCGGCTGCCGTCCGAGGATTCCGTCGTGCTCGAACGCCTCGCTTCCGGCGAGAAACGAGCGTTGAAGGTGGCGGTGCCGATGCTGGCGCGCATCGCCAATTTCGACGATCTCGATCCGCTGAAGGCCGAGCCGCAGGTCGAGGTCGTGTTCGTGCCGCCGGGCAGGAGGCTGCCGGAGGACGCCGGGCTGGTGGTTATTCCCGGTTCGAAGTCGACGATCGGCGATCTGTTCAAATTCCGCGAGAATGGCTGGGATCGCGATCTTCTCGCCCACCGCAAGCGCGGCGGCCATATCGTCGGCATCTGCGGCGGCTACCAGATGCTCGGCAGAAGGGTAACCGACCCGGATGGCATCGAAGGCAGCGTGACCGAGACCGAGGGCCTCGGCCTGCTCGACATCGAAACGGTGATGGAACCGGAAAAGACCGTGCGCAATTCAAGTGCGCATTCGGTGCAGTTCGGCTTGCCGCTCGAAGGCTATGAGATCCATCTCGGCCGCACCACCGGCGCGGACACGGGGCGGCCGTCGACGATCCTCAACGGTGCCGAGGACGGCGCTGTCTCCGCCGACGGCAAGGTGATCGGCACCTATCTGCACGGGCTGTTTTCCGCCGACGCTTTTCGTGCCGCCTTCCTTGCGAGCCTCGGCGTCAAGGATGGAGGCATCGACTACCGCGCCGAAGTCGAGAAGGCGCTGGACGAGGTCGCGGCCGAGTTGGAGAGGCATCTCGACTGCGACGCGATTTTTGGGCTGGCGCGCTGAGGTTTACGCCTTCTCGTCCGCCTTCGGCCAATAGGTGCCGAACGACCAGACATTGCCTTCCGGGTCGAGGCAGATGAACTCGCGGCTGCCATAGTCGCGGTCGACCAGCTCCTGGATGATTTTTGCGCCGGCCTTCTTGGCGCGAGAATAGGCGGCGTCGGCGTCATCGACGGCGATGTAGATCGACTTGCCGCCGCCACCGCCTGGCTCGCCGACCATCTTGCCGTAGTCGTCGTCGCGCGCGGTGCCCAGCATGATCATCGAGGACCCGAAGGCCAACTCGGCGTGATGGACGATGTCGCCCTCGCCATAGCGGGCGCGTATTTCGAAGCCGAAGGCCTCGCACAGCCAATCGATCATCCTGGCGGCGTTTCTATAGCGCATGGCGGGGTAGATGCGGGGCGCCTGCGTGGGCATGACGGTCTCCTTGTTCGCGTCGATCGGCCCAATGTCCATCATGGCCGTTCCGGCGTCTTGAAGAAATGTTACCTCGGCCAAGGCCTACATCGACGCCGCGAGCCCGGTCGGCGTTTCGCCGGCAAGCTGGCGGAATTCGCGCACCAGATGCGCCTGGTCGGCATAGCCGCAATCGGCGGCGATGCCGGCCCAGTCGTCGTCCTGCTGCTTCGACAGCGAGAGCGCGCAGTTGAAGCGCACGATGCGCGATAAAGTCTTCGGACCGATGCCGATCGCGTCGGTGAACTTTGCCGCCAGATGCTTGCGGCTCCAGCCGATCTCGCCGGCGAGCGCCGCAATGCGGGTGCGGCCTCCCGACGCGATGACCGTCCGGTAGGCCCAGGCGATTTCGGGCGACAGCGCATTCGCCTCCGCCAGGCGGCTGGCGATGAAGCATTCGGCTATGTCGAAGCGCGCGTCCCAATCCGACGCCTCGCCTAGTCGTTCGCGCAATGCCATGCCGTCAAGGCCCAGCGCGTCGTCCAGCCCGACCATGCGATCGCGCAGCTCGCTCATCGGCAGGCCGAAGAATCGCCTGGCGCCGAGCGGCGTGAAGTTGACTTGGACGCAGCAGGCGGCGCCGAAGGATTCGATCATGACCGGCCCGGCATAGAGGCCGGCGGCGAAGCTCGCGTAGCGGTCATTGTCGCTGGGCGTGTGGCCGAGCCCGATGGCGAAGGCTTCGGCGAAGCTGATCACCAGCGGCACGGTGAGTGAGGCATATTCGACGATGCGGAAATGGCCCGGCCTTATCTCGCGATAGCCGCAGATATCCGTGACGATGCCTGCAAGCGTACCGGCGGGCTTGCGCCGCACCATCTCGAAATGGAGGGCGGGAGAGCGATTATCCTGGCGATGGCGCTCCGTCTCGTCGGACATGGCGCGAGCCTAGCAGAACACGCTCGCAAAAATCAAAAGCGCCCGGCAGGGCCGGGCGCTCCGAGTTGCCTGAGATTGGCTATTGGCATTAACGCAATTCCGGACGGAAAACCGCTGCACACTTTTCCTGGAATTGCTTCAAGCGCCGCGCATCAAACAGCCGGCGGCGAGCACGATATAGGCGATGAGCATGATCCAAACGGACGCAAGCGGAATGAATGCAAGAACGCCAAGCGCGGCGAGAAGGCCGATGATGGCGATGACCAACGAAATAATGAACACGACCTGGGTGGGTGCACTGAGATTCATGTTTGTCCCTCCAACATGATTCGCAACACCCGGATTCTACCAGCAGGAGCCTCACACACCAATGAGCTGGCGCAGGGGATTGGCCGGGTCGGCTAACAACTTGACCGCCAGAGCCAGGCAAACGACCACCAGCAGCGGCTTGATCAGCTTCGCGCCGATGCGGATGGCGAGGCTTGCGCCGACCCGGGCGCCGATGAACTGCGCCACGCCCATCATCAGGCCGATCTTCCAGTCGATGACGCCGACGGCGGCGAAGACGATGAAGCCGCCGATGTTGGAGGCGAAATTGAGCAGCTTGGTGTGCGCCGTCGCCTTGAGAACGCCATAGCCGGCCAGGGTGACGAAGGCGAGCATGTAGAAGGAGCCGGCGCCGGGGCCGAAGACACCGTCATAGAAGCCAACCAGCGGCGGGATGATCAGCCCGAACAGGAAAGGCGACAGCCGCTCCGCGCGGTCGACGTCGTCCATGTTCGGCTTCAGCGCGAAATAGAGCGCGATGGCGATCAGAAGCAGCGGCAGCAGGGCGCGCAGGAAATCGCCGGGCACGACGGTCGCCAACAAGGCGCCGACCGCGCCGCCGACAAGCGCCAGCAGCGCCGACGGCAGCTGGCGGCGCAGGTCGACCTGGCCGTTGGCCGCATAATGGATGGTGGCCGAGCCGGACCCGAACATGCCCTGCAATTTGTTGGTGCCGAGTGCTGCGACCGGCGAAAAGCCGGCGAGCAGCAGCGCCGGGATGGTGATCAGCCCGCCGCCGCCGGCGATCGAGTCGACGAAGCCAGCGGCAAAGGCGGCGGCAATAAGGATGAGGACAGTCTGCAGGGTAAGGTCAATCATCAGGCAAGTCACGGCGGGAGGAGCCGCTGCTTGCATCACGCCCGCCCACTTTGCGCAAGGCCAATTCCACACCAGATCGGCTCGCCGTTTCACGCCGAACCGTCCTATCTTTTGTTTTGGCGCAATTCGTACGGAAACCGCTTCACACTTTTCCTGGAATTGCTCTAACAATCAGATGGAATCGCGGAGGGAGGCTGATGGCGATGGCGCTGCTCGACCAGATACGTTCGATCTTCGACGGTGACCCGGGGGTTCGCAAGGTAGCGGACGATCCGGTGCTGTCGGCGGAACTGTTGATGCTGTTCCGCATGATCCTGGCCGACGGATCTGTCTCGGAGAGCGAGATGGTCGTCTTCCGGCGCATCTGCAAGGAAGCCTTCGGCATCCCGGAGGCCTCGATCGACAGCGTCATCGAATATCTCAACGACTATGGCTACGAGACCAACGGCTCGCAGGCGATCGCGCTGTTCCGCGACCTCGATATCGAGCGGCGCAAGCTGCTGGCCCAGCATATGGCCGAGATCGCCAAGGCGGATTCCAAATTGGCCGAGAGCGAGGTCCGGCTGCTGCGCCGGACGCTCGATCTGCTCGATATCAGCCCGGTCGACGTGGTGAAGCCGGAGAGCTGAGGGCTGCTGCCCGGCGCGGTCTCTGCTTACCCCTGTTCCTGCATTTTTCGCGCAATCGCGCGGTGGAGGTCGGGCGCCGCCGCGACAAGCGCCTGCGCCGCTTCCGAGCGCGGGTGGTCGAGAACATCGGCGGCGCGGCCGCGCTCGACGATCTTGCCTTCATGCATGACCAGCACCTCGTCCGCCATGGCGCGGGCGACCGTCAAATCGTGGGTGATGAACAGGTAGGCGATGCCGAGCTTCTGGTTGAGCTCGGCGAAAAGGTCGAGGATCTGGGCGCGGATCGAGACGTCCAGCGCCGAGACCGGTTCGTCGGCCACGACGAGCTTCGGGCGGGTGATGATGGCGCGGGCGATCGACAGGCGCTGGCGCTGGCCGCCCGAGAATTCATGCGGGTATTTTTCCATGTCGCGCGGACCGAGCCCGACTTCATGCAGCGCGTGCGCGACCATCTCGCGGCGCTCGGCCGCGGCCGGCTGCTTTTCCAGAAGATGCAGCGGCTCGGCCACCAGTTTCTCCACCTTCTGGCGCGGGTCGAAGGAGCCGTAGGGATCCTGGAACACGACCTGCATGTCGCGTCGGGCCGGCTTCAGCGCCTGTTCCGGCTTGCCGGTGATGGCTTCGCCGCGAAAGCGGATCGTGCCCGCCGTCGGCTTGTCCAGCGCCAGGATCATGCGGGCAAGCGTGGACTTGCCGCAGCCCGAGCGGCCGACCAGCGCCACCGATTGCGCAGGCCCGATGGTGAGCGAGACATCGTCGACGGCGCGGATCGGCTGCGCCGGCCGGAACAGGCTTTTGCGCCGTCCCGGATAGTCCCGGCCAACGCCTTCGACTTCGAGCAAGGGTTTTGCCGAGCCGGCGAGATGCGGTTTCGGACGCGCCGGCACATGCATGGAGGCCAACGCCAGCTCGCGCGTGTAGGGGTGCTGCTGCTGCGACAGCGTGCGGGCGGTGTCGCCGGCTTCCGTCACCTCGCCGTGGCGCAGGATGGTCAGGCGATCGGCCATCTCGGTCACCACCGCGAGGTCGTGCGAGATGAGCAGCAGCCCCATGCGGTTCTCGCGGACCAGATCGCGCAGCAGGTCGAGGATCTGCGCCTGCAGCACCACGTCGAGCGCCGTCGTTGGCTCGTCGGCGATCAGCAGCTTCGGCTTCAGCGCGCAGGCGATGGCGATGACGACGCGCTGGCGCTGGCCGCCGGACAGTTCGTGCGGATAGCGCGATAGCGGGAATTTGGCTTCCGGCAGCCCGACCCGGTCGAGGATTTTTCGCGCGCGGTCCTCAGCTTCGGCGCGGCCCGCCTTGGTGTGCCAGCGAATGCCTTCGGCAACCTGCTCGCCGATGGTCTTGACCGGGTTGAGCGCCGTCATCGGCTCCTGGAAGACCATGCCGATATCGTCGCCGCGCAAGGCGCACATCTGGTCCTCGGTGGCGGCGAGGATGTCGATGCCGTCGAAGGTGACGCGGCCCTCGGCGCGCGCCAGATGCGGCAAAAGCCGCATGATGGTCAGCGCCGTCATCGACTTGCCGGAGCCGGATTCGCCGACCAGGCCGACCACCTCGCCAGGCGTGATCGTCAGCTCGACGCCTTTCAGGATCGGTGTCGCGCCGATGGCCAGCGACAGGTTCTCGATCTCGAGCAGGCTCATCGGCGCCGCCGCGATTTGGGGTCGAGGATGTCGGCGATGCCGTCGCCGAGCAGGTTCAGCCCGAGCACGGTCACGACGATCGCCATGCCGGGAAAGATCGCCATCCAGGGCGCGGTCACCATGCGCGTCTGCGCGTCGAACAGCATGCGGCCCCAGCTCGGCATCGGCGGCTGGGCGCCGAGGCCGACATAGGAAAGCCCGGCTTCGGCGAGGATGCCCAGCGCGAACTGGATCGTGCCCTGGACCAGAAGCAGCGTCGCGATGTTGGGCAGGATGTGCTCGACGGTGATCCGCGTCATGCCCTTGCCGGCGGCGCGCGCCGCGAGGATGAATTCGCGCGGCCAGATGGCCAGCGCGCCGGCGCGGGCGACGCGCGCAAAGACAGGTATGTTGAAGATGCCGATGGCGATGATGGCGTTGACGGCGCCCGGGCCGAAGATCGCGGTGATCATGATCGCCGAAAGCAGCGCCGGGAAGGCGAAGACGAGATCGTTGATGCGCATCAGCGCCTCATCCGCCATGCCGCCGCGCGCGGCGGCGAAGGCGCCGAGCGGCACGCCGATGCCCATGCCGATGCCGACCGCGACCAGCGCCACGGCGATGGAATTGCGGGCGCCGACCATGATCATCGACAGGATGTCGCGGCCGAAATGGTCTGTGCCGAACCAGTGCGTCCATGAGGGCGCCTGCGTCTTGTCGGCGATCACCAGTTTGGTCACGTCGTATGGCGTCCAGACGAAGGAGACGAGCGCGACGGTCACGACCAGCAGCGTGATAGCGAGACCGATCAGGAACGATCGATTGCCGAAGGCCTTGGCCAGCATGCCGGCGACGGTTTCCTCGGGCAGGTCGATGCGCATGGTCATTGCCGGCCTCTGAGGCGCGGATCGACGATGGCGTAGGAGAAATCGACGAGGAGGTTGATGACGATCACGGCGGCGACAAGAAGCATGACGATGCTCTCGACGACGATCAGGTCGCGCTGGGTGATGGCCTGGAAGATCAGCCGGCCGAGGCCAGGCAGGTAAAAGACATTCTCGATGATGATGGTGCCGGCAAGCAGGAAGGCGAATTGCAGGCCGAGAATGGTGAGCACCGGGATCATGGCGTTGCGCAACGCATGGCGCCACAGCACGGCGTGGTAGGGCAGGCCCTTGGCGCGGGCGGTGCGGATATAGTCTTCGTTGAGCACCTCGATCAGCGCCGAGCGGGCGACGCGCCCTAGGATCGCCGCCTGCGGCAGCGCGAGCGCGACGGCGGGCAAGATCAGGGATTTTAGCGCAACCCAGATGCCAGCATTCCACCCGGGAAAACCGCCTGCCGGCACCAGCCGGAGCCAGACGGCGAAGAGATAGATCAGCATCAGCGCGAACCAGAAATTCGGCACAGCGACGCCGAGTTGGGCTGCCCCCATGGCGAGCGTGTCACCGGCGCGGCCCTGGCGGCTGGCGGAAAACACACCGACCGGAATGGCGATGAGGGTCGAGAGCGCCAATGCGATCAAAGCCAGCGGCAGGGAAACGGCGACGCGTTCGCGCACCAGGTCGATGACGGGAACCGAATAGGTGTAGGAACGGCCGAAATCGAGGCTGAGCAAGCCACCCGCCCAATGGAGATAGCGCAGGATAAGCGGCGCGTTCAGCCCCATCTGGTTGCGCAGCACTTCAATCTGGTCGGCGCTGGCATTGAGGCCCAGCATCAGGCGCGCCGGATCTCCGGGCAGGATCTCCATGACCGCAAACACCACCATCGAGGCCAGCACCAGGGTGAGGGCCGCGATGATGAGGCGTTTGAGGAGGTAGGCGGTCATGGGAAGCGATCGGGCGATCGCGCCGCCCTCAATCCGTCCACTTCACCTTGGTCAGATCATCCGCCTCGATCGGCCAGTTCGTCCACATGCCCTGCAGCTTGGCGTCCCAGACGCCAATCTTCGGCAGCTCGAACAGGTAGACGGCAGGCACGTCGTGCGCGAGAATCTTCTGCGCCTCGCCCAGCAGCTCCAGCCTCTTGTCGTTGTCAACCGTGGTGTCGAGCTCCTTGATGAGGTCGTTGAACTTCGGATTGTCATACTGGAAATAGTAGCCGGGCCGCGAATAGATATCGATGTCGTTTGGCTCGACATGGGAAACAATGGTCAGGTCGTAGTCCTTGTTGGTGAAGACCTGGCTAAGCCACTCCGCCCATTCGACCGGAATGATCTGCAGATTGACCCCGATGTCCTTCAGTTGGGATTGAATCACCTGGCCGCCGTCGCGTGCGTAGGGCACGGGCGGCAGCTTGATCGTGGCCGAGAAGCCGTTCTCCAGCCCCGCTTCCTTCAGATACTCCTTGGCCTTGACGATGTCGTGCGGATAGACGCCGGTGAGATCGACATAGCCCGCATCGCCCGGCGAGAAATGAGAGCCGATCGGCTTTCCAAGACCGTTCGAGGCGGCTGCAATAATAGCGCCGCGATCGATCGCCGAGGCGAGCGCCTGCCGCACCGCGAGCTTGTCGAAGGGTGGCTTCTTGTTGTTGATCGACAGGATTGTCTCGCCCTCGGTCGCGCCGATCACGACGCTGAAGCGCGGATCGGACTGGACCTGCGCAAGTGCGTCCTGCGCTGGCATGTTGGCGAAAGCCTGGATGTCGCCCGAAAGCAAGGCGGGGACTGCCGCGGCGGCGTCGGGAACGATGCGGAATGTCGCCTTGTCGAGCGCGGCGGGCGTGCCCCAGTAGTCCGGGTTCTTGACTAGCGTGATCTCGGAACCCTTGGCCCAGTGATCGAGCTTGAACGGACCGGTGCCGATCGGCTTGTCCTTATTGCCGTCGGCCGATCCCTTCCCCACGATCACCGCTGCGACCAGGCCCATGTCGTAAAGGAAATTGCCCTGCGGGCCGTCGAGGGTGACCTTGACCGTCGCTGGATCGACCGCCGTGACATCGGTGATGTGCGCAAAGAGCGGCTTTTGCGGATTGAGCGAATCCTTGGCACGCGCCCGGTCCAGCGAGAATTTCACGTCGTCGGCGCTGAAGGCCGAGCCATCGTGGAACTTCACGCCGGAATGCAGCTTGAACGTGTAGATCTTGCCGTCGTCGGAGACGGCCCAGCTCTCGGCGAGAGCGGCCTGAACCTGGCCGTTGTCGTCGATGCGCGTCAGCCCTTCAAAGACGTTGGCATAGGTGACTTCGCCGATGGCCGCGGCCGCGCCGGCGGTCGGATCGAGATGCGGCGGCTCGAGCACGATGCCAAGTGTGAGGTCGGTGCGCGCGGCAAAGGCCGACGTGGCGGCGGCAAGCGACAGGGCGGCCGCGGCCAGGATGGTCTTCCACAGTTTCATCGCTGAACTCCCATTGCTTAAACGTGCTCAAGCCGGCGGATAGAAGCGTGATTTGGCGCGCGAGTAAATTGCGTTTCGTGCTGTCCGGCGGTTCCTGAAGGAATGTTTTTCCTGCCGGCGCCGCGCTCAGTCCGTCGTCCCTCTCAGCAGTATGTTGAGGCCGATCGCCATCACCTTGGCCGATTCCACCATGTCGGCGATGCCCACCCATTCGTCCGGCCTGTGGGCAAGGTCCAGTATGCCCGGGCCGTAGGCGATGCAATCATAGAGGTGGCCGATGCGCGCGACATGCTTCTGGTCGTAGGTGCCGGGAGAGATCACATAGTCGGGCTCGCGGTCGAACACCTCCATGATGCCTTTGGCGACGGCTTTCACCACCGGCGCGTCGCGCTCGGTCATCAGCGGCAGCACCTCCATCAGGTCGCGGATCTCGTAGTCGAATTTCTTGCGCTCGCGCTTCAGCCGGTCGAGGATGCCGGTGACCTCGCCTTTGACGGCCGCGATGTCCTCTTCGAGCAGGAAGCGCCGGTCGATGGTGAGCCGGCACCAGTCCGGCACGTTGGGCGAGGGAAGCCCCGGCCGGAAATCCTCGGTCTGGCCGCCATGGATGGAATTGATGTTCATGGTCGATCTGCGGGCGCCTTCCGGCACCACCGGCATGCGCGTCATCTTGCGGTCGAGCGCCGGGAACAATTCGTCCTCGAAGGCCTGCAGGACGGCGCCCATGTGGCGCACCGCATTGTCGCCGAGGAACGGCATCGAGCCATGCGCGATCTCGCCCTTGGTCTCGATCTCGGCCCACCAGACGCCACGGTGGCCAAGGCAGATGCGATCCTTGTTCAACGGCTCCGGGATGATGACGTGGTCGACCTTCGGCTTCGAGAAATAGCCGAGCCTTGCCAGATGCGCGACGCCGCCGAAACCGCCCGATTCCTCGTCCGCCGTGCCCGATATCTCGATGGCGCCGGGAAAGTCCGGGTAGACCTCCATGAAGGCTTCGACGGCGATGACCGAGGCTGCCAGGCCGCCTTTCATGTCGCAGGCGCCGCGGCCATAGACCCTGCCGTCCTTCACGACGCCGGCAAAGGGATCGACGGTCCAGCCGTCGCCGGCCTCGACCACGTCGATATGCGAGTTGAAGTGCACGCAAGGGCCGGGCGAGCGGCCGTCGAAGCGGGCGACGACATTGACGCGCGGGTAGCGGTCGCTGTCGCCCGGCGCCCCCTCGGCACGAATGAATTCGGTTTCGAAGCCGAGCTTCCTCAAGCGCGCGCCAAGGAACTCGGCGCACGGCCGGTAGGCTTCGCCTGGCGGATTGACGGTCGGGAAGCGGATCAGGTCCGCGGTCAGCGCGACAAGATCGTCGACCCGGTCCTCGACCGCCTTGAAAAGTCGTTCACTCATCCGGCGGATTGAAGAAGGAACGCGGCACTTTTGCAAGCAAGCAGTCGCGCATTGCCACACGACGATCCGGGCATGGCCCAAACGCCCGCGCCTAAACTTCAGAGGGTGCGTGTCGCGACAGCAACTATGCCGGGAAAATCGTTCAAATTCATCGGATTGGATTGGCGGATTCGTCAAGGAGTGTGTGGTACTTAACGCACCTGCCGCCGAAAAGATGGAAAAACCGCGCGAATGGCAGGGGGCAATCGAAGGGGTTTGATCGCATGAAAAAGTTCGTTCTCATGGCAACCGTGCTGGCAACCGCGTTGTTCGGCATGTCTGTCGCAGGTCGGGCAGCCAATTTGGAGGCCAATATCGACGTCTCGACGCAGACCATGACCGTCAGCAAATACGGCCAGGTGGTTTACCGCTGGAGCGTGTCGACCGCGCGCAAGGGCTACTTCACGCCACGCGGCAGCTACCGGCCGCAATGGACCGCCCGGATGTGGTACTCGCGCAAGTATGACAACTCGCCGATGCCTTATTCGGTGTTCTTCCACGGCGGCTTCGCCATTCACGGCACCGGAGCGATCAGGAATCTCGGGCGTCCGGCCTCGCATGGCTGCGTGCGCCTGCATCCGGCCAACGCCGCGACCTTCTATGCGATGGTCAAGGAAGCCGGCTTCGGCAACACGCGGATCGTCGTCACCAACTGATCCGAGCGGCAAGCTGGCTTGACTACTGGCCGGCAGCCGCCTTCGCTTGTCCGCGCTTGCGGCGGCGACCGCTGATTTCCCAGCGCTTGTGGAACCACATCCACTGGCCCGGGTCCTCACGCACCCAGCGCTCGACCACGTCGGTGAAAAGCTGGGTGGTGGAGGCGACGTCGACGCTGCCGTCTTCGGTGCGCGGCAAGGTCAGCTTGTCCTCGATTTCCAGGCGAAAGCGGTTGCCCGGCAGCCGGACGCAGCGGGCGGGGTAGACATCGCAGTCATAGTGGCGGGCCAGCATGCCAAGCATCGGATTGCTCTGGCATGGTCGGCCGAAGAAGGTCGTCTCCACGCCGCCCGAAAATTTCTGATCGACCAGCACGCCGATATTGCCGCCGTTCTCCAGGATGGCGGCAAGGGCGAAGGATGCGCCGGTTGAAGAGGGCAGCAGCGCGCCCATCGAGGAGCGGCGCGTGGAGTGGATGTAGTCCGCGAGGTAGGGGTTGTTCGGCGGGCGAAACAGCGCCGTGATCTTCATGCCGAACGTGGCGGCGGCAACCGGCAGCAGCTCGAAATTGCCGAGATGGCCGGTGAACAGGATGTGCGGTCTGTTCTCGCCGGCGATCTCGACGAAATGCTCGATGCCACGGACCTCGACCCGGCCCGGCTTCGAAGCGTTCGGATCGAAGTCGAAGAGGGCGTCGAGGAAGATGTACTCGGCCGCGAGGCGGGCCATGTTGCCCCACATGTCGAGCGCGATGGCTTCAATCTCGGCGTCGCTCTTTTCAGGATAGGCAAGGCGCAGATTGTCGACAGCGACGCGGTGGCGTCCGACCATCGGGCCGACGCGGCGGGTGACGCGGTCGGCGAAGTTGAGCGCGCTGTCCGGCGGCAACAGCCGCAGCAGCGACAGCAGCACCATGGCGAGCCTCGCGACCAGCCAGTGCTCCATCTGGCGCAGCCGCAGGCCGTAGCGGAACATGAAGTCCCGGCGGGCTTTCCTGAACACCTTGCCGACCATCCGCCTTTCCTGAAATGCCTTAGGAAACGCGCAGGATGATCTTGCCGAACACGTCGCGGCCTTCCATACGCTTCAGCGCCGCGTCGATGTCGTCGAAACCCACCTCGGTATCGATGACGGGGGCGACGAGGCCGGCGGCCATCTTCTGCATGGCGTCGGCCATGTTCTCCATACGGCAGCCAAAGGATCCGAGCAGCTTCAGCTGCTGCTGGAAGAGCTGCATCAGGTTGACCTGCGTCGACACGCCCGAGGTCGAGCCGCAGGTGACGAGGCGGCCGCCGCGCTTCAGGCACAGCATCGAGCCGGCGAAGGTGTCGGCGCCGACATGCTCGAACACGACGTCGACGCCCTTCTTCTTAGTCAGCTTGCGCACGACGCCCTCGAAGCGGTCCTCGCGGTAGTTGATGACATGGTCGGCGCCAAGCGCCTTGGCCTTGTCGATCTTGTCGTTCGAACCGACCGTGGTGATGACCGTGCAGCCCATTTTCTTGGCCAGCTGGATGGCGGCGGAGCCGATGCCGGAGCCGCCGGCGTGGACGAGAATGGTTTCGCCGGGTTCCAGCCTGGCATTGTCGAACAGCATGTGCTCGACCGTGCCGAAGGTGACCGGAGCGACCGCCGCGCCGATTTCGGTGACGCCGGGCGGAGCCGGCACCAGGAGGCGGGCCGGCAGGTTGATCTTTTCCTGGGCGAAGCCATCGAGATGGAAGCCGTGCACGCCCGAAACGTGCTCGCAGAGATTGTCGCGGCCTTCGCGGCAGGCTCGGCACAGCCCGCAGGTGCGCGCGCCATAGATCGACACCAATTGTCCCGGCAGCAGGTTGGAGACGCCGGGGCCGACCGTCTCGACCTCACCTGCGGCCTCGGCGCCGACGACCAGCGGCAGCTTGCGCTTGGCGAAGGCCATGCCGCGCCAGCCCCAGACGTCGATATGGTTGAGCGCCACCGCCTTGATGCGGAGCGTCACCTCGCCGAGCGAAGGCGGCGGGGGAGGCGGCAGGTCCACCGTTTCAAGACGGCGGTCCTCGATAAGTTGCAATGCGCGCATGGGGCCTGTCGGTTCAGTCCGGCTGAAAAAGTCCGCTTAGACCGGTTCCCGCGCCATGACAAGGCAGGTGTTCTGGCCGCCGAAACCGAAGGAATTCGACAAGACGGTGCTGACCTCGGCGTTGCGCTTCTTGTTCGGCACGACGTCGAGCACGATCGCCGGATCGGGATTGTCGTAGTTGATGGTCGGCGGAATGACGCTTTCGCGCATGGTCATCAGCGAGAAAGCGGCCTCGACGGCGCCGGCGGCCGACAGCGTGTGGCCGATCATCGACTTGTTCGACGAGATCGGCATCGAGGCGATGCGCTCGCCGAAGACAGTCGACAGCGACAGGTGCTCCATCTTGTCGTTTTCCGGCGTCGAGGTGCCGTGCGCGTTGACGTAGTCGATCTCGTCCTCACCCACGCCTGCATCGGCAAGGGCGGCGCGCACCGCCGCGATCGCGGGCGAAGCGTCGGGCTTGGAGCGGGTGCGGTGAAAGTCGTCGGCCTTCTCGCCGCAGCCGCGCATGATGCCGAGGATCGTCGCGCCGCGCGCAAGGGCCGCTTCAAGCGATTCCAGCACCAGCGCGCCGGAACCCTCGGCCAGCACGAAGCCGTCGCGGTCCTTGGAGAAGGGTTTTGACGCCTTCTCAGGGATATCGTTGTGGGTGGAGAGCGCGGAAAGCAGCGAGAAGCGGATCAGCGCCTCGGCGGTTGCCGAGCCGTCGGCGCCGATCGACAGCGCCTTGTCGCACTCGCCGCGCCGGATCGCCTCGACGCCGAGCTGGATGGCGGTGGCGCCGGATGCGCAAGCCGTGGACAGGGTGATCGGCAGGCCGCGCGTGCCGAAGCGGTCGGCCAGCCTGTCGGCAATCGAGCCGAACTGCGTGGTCTCGAAGATGTCGAGCTCCTTCAACGCGCGCGCGACCCTCAGCAGCCTTTCGGCGCCGATATCCTGCTTGTCGGAATTGTAGAGCGAGAAGCGGTCGGCCCAGTCGAGCTCGACCGGCGGCGAAGCGAGGAACAGCGGTCCGCCGAAATCGCCGGAATCGAGGCCTGCCTCCGACACCGCTTCCTGCGCCGCTGTCTCGGCCATCTCGTAGGTGAGGGGGCTGGCCCCCTTGGAGCTCGACGGCAGGAAGTCGACCATGCCGGAGATGCGGGTGTTGAGCTGATCGACCGGAAAGCGGGTGATCGGATGGATGCCGGATTTTCCCGAGGTCAGTGCCGCCCAGTTGTCGGCCTTGCCGACGCCGAGCGAGGTCACCACGCCGATGCCGGTCACGGCGACGATCGGCCTGCCCATATGATCGCGGAGATTGGCCATGTTTTATCTGCCTCGGTCCAGAGCAATTCCAGGAAAAGCCTGTCGCGGTTTTCCGTCCGGAACTGCGTAAAGAGAAATCTAGGCGGCTTTGATCAGCCCCAGGCCCTCGAATTGGTGATAGCCGACCGTCGTTGCAAGGACGGTCGTGGGAACGCCCGCGAATTGCCGCTCCGCTGTGGCATCGAAAGCAGGATAGCCGGCCTTGCGGTCGACGGCGAGCGCCGCGAGCGCCACGGCGAAGGGGAACTGCGCTTCCTTCATATGACCGGTCAGCGTCGAGAAGGCGCGCACGGCCAAGGTCGGGTTGGCGTCGAGCACCGCCTTTTCGGCAGCGGTGGCGGCGTGGGCGCCGGAGGCGGCGGAAATCGTAAGCAGGTCGCCATCGGGAAGGTGAGCCTGCTTCAGCAGCGCGGCGATCTCGGCATTCAGCTCGCCGCGCCGGCGCCTGGCGCGGCCGGAAACGACGGGGCCAAGCTCGGCGTAGATCTTGCGGCCGCGGCTCTGCGCATGCTCGCGCTGCTCGAGCACCAGGAAGGCGCCGCCGGAGCCGGTCACCACGCCGCCGCCTTCGCTGCCCTGGCGCTGCCAAACGGGCTTCCACGGGCCGCGATGCAGATAGCCGGCAAGCTCATAGCCGAGCAGCATGTCGGAATGCTCGGTCTGGAAGGCGCCGCCGACCAGGACATGGGTCGACTGTCCCGAGCGGATACGCGCGGCGGCCGTCTCGACGGCGGAAACGCCGGCGCCTTCCTCGCCCATGAAGGTGCGCGACGAACCGGTGACCTTGTGCACGATCGAGATGTTGCCGGCGAGCAGGTTGGAGAGCTGGGCGAGGAAGAGCGTCGGCCGCAATTCCGTGGTCAGCTTCTCGTTGAGCAGCACGTCGCGGTCGTTGCGGCTCTCGGAGGCCGCGAGGATCCCGGCGTCGACCGCCTCGTCGCGCTCGCCGCCGCCGGCCGCCACGACCATGTCCATGGTCGTGCAAAGCTCGTCATTGCCCTTGATGCCGGCGTCGTCCAGCGCGAGGCCGGCGACATAGGTGCCGAGCCGCTGCCAGGTCTCCATCTGGCGCTGGTCGCCGCGCTTGGCGATCTGCAGGTTCCAGTCGATCTCGGGCAGGGGATGGATGGTATAGGGCGCGAAGCGCTCAGCCTCGAGCACCGGCTGGAAACCGGGCTGCGTAAGCTTCCGCCAATGCGCGTCGGGGCCTTCTCCCAGCGAGGAGACAAGGCCGATGCCGGTGATGACGACGTCGTGGGAACTCATGGGAGGCTGTTTTGGGTCAGGCGACTTTTTGATTTTGCGCATGATCCTTTCCGAAAATCGATGCCGATTTCGAGGTCATGCGCTGAGCGCGTCAAGTTCGCGCGCCCTCTAAACATCAGGCGTTCTTGGCCGCGACCAGGGCGTCGATCTTGGCGCAGAGGTTCTTCATGACGAAGTAATCGTCGGTCGAAGCCTTGCCGTCATTGACTTCCTGCGTCCACTTCTCGAGCGGCACCTTGATGCCGAATTCCTTGTCGATGGCGAAGACGATGTCGAGGAAATCGAGGCTGTCGATGCCGAGGTCGTCGATGGTGTGGCTCTCCGGCGTGATGGTGTCGATGTCGATCTCGCTGGTGTCGGCAATGATCTTGGCGACTTTCTCGAAAGTGGTGGACAAGGGCTCTTCCTTCGGTTGCGGGCGGAATCTGTCCGCATCTTGTTTGGGCGCTGTCTAATCGGTTTTTCCCGGCAGGAAAAGGCCGAATGCGCCGGTCGCAGATGGGATACCGGCTTTGGGAACGCAATCCAAATGCCGTGCACCGGACCTCCCGAATTGCGTTTGCGACCGCCGCCGGTGGCATTTCTGCAACAAAAGCGCCTTAAAAATGGATAACCGGCAGTCAGAAAGTCACGCGTCCCAGCACTTTGAGGCCGTCTCCGTCCGGCGCCACCACCACGGCCTCGCCCTCGCGCGGCGCCACGCCAGTCAGCGCTTCGATGTCCTCGAGATGCGTGACCAGGACCAGATTGTCGGAACCGGAATAGCCGCGGATCTCCTTGACGATCGCGGCGATCTGCGCGGCTTTCTCACCAGGATCGGTTTTCAGCAGATCGAGCGGCGCGAAAGGCTGCGGCTCGGATTCGAAAGCGATGCGGGCGGTGTCGAGGCAGCGGCAATAGCGGCTGGAGAGCACGTGGTCGATGGGCGCCGCGCGGGCCGCGAACAGCGCGCCGATACGGCTTGCCAGCTGCTTGCCGCGCTCCGACAGGTTGAGCTGGGTCGCGCAATTGCCGATATCGAAATTCGCCGGGTCGGTCGCTCCGGTGACGAAGGCATGGCGAAGCAGCACGACATGGCCGCCGTCGCGCAGCAGCGCCCAGCCGGCGTCGGTCGCGTGGGCAAGGCTCGGAGCCATCAGGAGAAAAAGCGCCAGAACAATTCGCAGCATCGGAAGTCCCTGGGCGGCCCGGCGGGGCCAAAGCCGTGATTGGCCATATAGGGACCGCAAAGCCGGTCAGAAAACAAGCGCGGCAGCGAGCGAACGGCGCGCCGCGCCAATTGCATGGCGATCAGGGCTCGCCTATCACGGGAAAGTGTCTCCGCCCAAGAAATGACTCCGCTAACCGAAACCGTCCTTTTCGTCTTCAGCCTCGTCGCGCTCGGCTATCTGGCCGGGCTCACCGGCTATTTGAGGCCGGCGAGCGGCGAGGGCATTTCCGAATTCGCCGTCAACGTGGCGATGCCGCTGCTCTTGTTCCAGACCATGGTCAAGTCGGATTTCCACGGCGTCACCCCGTGGTCGCTGTGGAGCGCCTATTTCGCGGCCGTCGCCATCACCTGGGCCGCTGGCCATCTGGTTACGACGCGGCTGTTCGGGCGAGACGCACGCGCGGGCATCGTCGGCGGCGTGTCCTCGGCTTATTCCAACGTCGTGCTGCTTGGCGCGCCCTTCATACTCGGTGTTTTCGGCGCGAGCGGCTTCGAGGTGCTGTCGCTGCTGGTCTCGGTCCATCTGCCGATCATGATGATGGCCTCGATCGTGCTGTTCGAGATGTTCGGGCGCGGCAGCGGCGAGACCGTGCATCCGCTGCGCGTCGTCAAGAGCTTCCTCCGGCGGCTGTTCATCAATCCGCTGATCATCGGCATCCTGGCGGGGCTTGCCTGGCGCCTGACCGGCTTGCCGCTGCCGGACCTTGTCGAACGGCTGGTCGATACGCTCGCCGATACGGCCGGCCCCGTGGCACTGTTCGCCATGGGGCTAAGCCTGCGCCGCTTCGGCATCTCCGGCAATATCAAGCCGGCGCTGGCGCTGTCGGGGCTGAAGCTGTTCCTGATGCCGGCGCTGGTGCTGGCCTTCGTCTGGCTGCTCGGCCTGCCGCCGCTGACGGCCAAGGTCGCGGTGGTGGTTGCGGCACTCCCGTCGGGCATCAACTCCTATCTGATCGCCGTCCAGTTCAACACCGGCCAGGCGCTGGCCTCGAACCAGATGACGCTCGCCACGGCGAGCGCGGTGCTGACCACGTCGTTCTGGCTGACCGTGGTGGTGCATATTTTTGGGTAAGCCTTCAGCAGGCTGGCCCACGCTCGCCTTTGCTGGCCCAACCCCTATATGCCATCTTGTGATTGCCTGCCCGCCTTTCCCTAGGTAAGAGCAGTGCGCCGGCGTGCGGCCCTCAGAGCACGCTTCAACGGATAAACAGAAAAAACGGCGCGATCAGCGCGCCGAGCGGAGGCCAGACCATGCTTCAGAAAACCAGCCATTTCATGCGCCAGGCCAATCTCATCAACGGCGAGTGGGTGCAGGCCGACAGCGGCCAGACCATCGACGTCAACAATCCGGCGACGGGGCTGAAGATCGGCACCGTGCCGAAGGCCGGCAAGGGCGAGACGCGCCGCGCCATCGAGGCGGCGAACGAAGCTTTCAAGACCTGGCGCAAGACCACCGCGCTCGAGCGTTCGAAGCTTCTGCGCAAGCTGCACGACGCGATGATGGACAATCAGGACGTGCTGGCCGAGCTCCTCACCATCGAGCAGGGCAAGTCGCTGTTCGAGTCCAAGGGCGAAATCGGCTCCGCCGCCGCCTACATCCTATGGTTCGCCGAGGAAGGTCGCCGCACCTATGGCGACATCGTGCCGTCGCCATGGGGAGATCGCCGCATCCTGGTGACCAAGGAGCCGGTCGGCGTCATCGCCGCCATCACGCCGTGGAACTTCCCGTCCTCGATGCTGGCCCGCAAGCTCGGCCCGGCGCTGGCCGCGGGCTGCACGGCGGTGGTCAAGCCGGCGACGCAGACGCCTTATTCGGGTCTCGCCTGGGGCGCGCTCGCCGAGGAAGTCGGCTTCCCCAAGGGCGTCGTCAACATCCTGACCGGCTCGGCCGCCGAGATCGGCGACGAAATCTGCGCCAATCCGCTGGTGTCGAAGATCACCTTCACCGGTTCGACGGAGGTCGGCAAGCTTTTGATCCAGAAGTCGTCGGTGACGGTCAAGAAAGTGTCGATGGAGCTCGGCGGCAATGCGCCGTTCATCGTCTTCGACGACGCCGACATCGACCGTGCCGTGACCGGCGCCATCACCGCCAAGTACCGCAATTCCGGCCAGACCTGCGTGTGCACCAACCGCTTCCTGGTGCAGGCCGGCGTCTATGACAAGTTCGTCGAGAAGCTTGCCGCCGCCAGCGATGCGTTGAAGGTCGGTTCCGGCCTCGAGGAAGGCGTGCAGCAGGGGCCGCTGATCGATGAGAAGGCGGTGGAGAAGGTCGAGGAACTGATCGCCGATGCAACGTCGAAGGGCGGCAAGGTCGTCGCCGGCGGCAAGCGCCATGCGCTGGGCGGCTCGTTCTTCCAGCCGACGGTGATCGCCGATGCCACCCCGAAAATGCGCTTCATGAAGGAAGAGATTTTCGGGCCGGTCGCTCCGGTGTTCAAGTTCGAGACCGAGGAACAGGCGATCGCTTTGGCCAATGACACCGAATTCGGCCTTGCCTGCTATTTCTACACCGGCGATCTTGGCCGCGCCTTCCGGGTCATGGAAGGGCTGAAATACGGCATGGTCGGCGTCAATGAAGGCCTGATCACCACGCCTGAGGCGCCGTTCGGCGGCGTCAAGGAATCCGGCCTCGGCAAGGAAGGCGGACATCAGGGCATCGAAGACTATCTCGACACCAAATATGTCTGCATCGGCGGCCTCGGCCTCTGATATCCCGGCGGAACAGGGCAGTCTTCTGGAGCCGTTCATCGTTTCGATGAACGGCTCCATCTGTTTGATTTTACGCAATTCCGGACGGAAAACCGCTTCACACTTTTCCTGGAATTGCTCTGACCTGCCCTTGCCGGACGGTGCGCCGTCGGCCTAAATCGCCAAATCAGGAAATGACATTTCGGGCATGGCGATGAAAGACGGCGAGGTCTTCGGCACGACGCAGGCGGGCGAGGCCGTGCGCCGCTTTACAATCCGCGGAGGAGGCCTCACCGCCAACATCATCGGTCTCGGCGCGATCGTCCAGGATCTGCGTCTTTCCGGTCACGATGCGCCGCTGGTGCTGGGCTACGACCGCTTCGAACCCTACGAGACCGACCGCGCCTTCTTCGGCGCCGTGGTCGGCCGCTTCGCCAACCGCATCGGCGGCGGCCGTTTCACCATCGCCGGCAACCGCTACCAGACCGAGCAGAATTTTCTCGGCAAGCACACGCTGCATGGCGGCTCGGAAGGCTTTTTCCACCGGCCATGGACCGTCTCGCTGCACGGCCGCGATTTCGTGACACTGACCTTGCACGACCCGGATGGCGCGATGGGCTTTCCCGGTGCGCTCGACGTCACCTGCACCTACCGGCTCAAGATCCCCGGGACGCTCAGCATGGAGCTGACGGCGACCTGCGAGGAGCCGACGCTCTGCAACCTGGCGCAGCATTCCTATTTCAATCTGGACGATGGCGGGACGGCAGACATCCTCGACCACCGGCTGATGCTCAATGCCGGCGCCTACACGCCCGTCGATGACGAGATGATCCCGACCGGTGTGGTGAAGCCGGTCGACGGCACGCCCTTCGATTTTCGGCAGGCGCGGGCGCTGCGCATGGAAATGGAAGGCGAGCAGCTTCGCTATGACCTGAATTACTGCCTGGCCTCCAGCCGTGGTCCGCTGCACCAGGCGGCCTGGGTGCAAGGCGCCAATTCCGGTGTCGAGATGGAAGTCTGGACCACCGAGCCGGGACTGCAGCTCTATAGCGGCCAGTTCGTCGCGCCGAAATCGCCGGGGCTCGACGGCCGCCGCTACAAGGCGTTTTCGGGCCTTTGCCTCGAAGCGCAGACCTGGCCGGACGCGCCGAACCGGCCCTATTTCCCGCAGGCCACGCTGTGGCCGGGACAGATCTATCATCAGGTCACGGAATACCGGTTCCGCTTGCCCTAAGGGTTATCGATACCGAAGTGATGTCAATGTAAGCTTCGACGGCGCTTAACTGTCGAAGGCCGCCCGCAATGTTTCGAATGGGGCCAGCGCGCCGCGAACCTGCACGACCGCAGCGGCGACCTTGTGCGCGCGGCGCGCCGCGTCGGCGGGCGCATGGCCGGCGAGCCTGGCGGCGAGATAGCCGCCGTTGAAAGAGTCTCCGGCGCCGGTGGTGTCGACCGGCGCGGCGACGTGAACCGCGTCAACGGTTTGTGAAGCGCCGCTCGCGGCGATCAAGGCCGGCTGCTCGCCATTCTTGACCACGACCTCGCCGGTCAGCTTGCCCAGGCGCTTGGCAGTGCCTTCAGGCGTCTCGTCGCCGAACAACATCTGCTCGTCCGGGAAGGTCGGCAGCGCGATGTCGCAGACCTGGAGAGCTTCGGTGATCGCGGCCTGCGCCGCCTCGCGGCTTGGCCACAGACGCGGCCGGTAGTTCGGGTCGAAGGCGACAAGCGAGCCGGCCTTGCGGGCGCTCGCCACGGCTGAAAGCAGGGTTTTGCGCGCCGCCGCGTCCAGAATTGCGAGAGTAATTCCGGAAAAATAGACAAGCGCCTGGTTTTCAAGGCTTTTCGCGAGCGCCGCCGGGTCGGAGGCAAGCTGGCGCGCGGCCGCATCGCCTCGCCAATAGGTAAAGGCGCGTTCGGCTCCGGTGAGGGTGATGGCGTAAAGGCCTGGGCGTGCGCCGGCAATGACCGGACTGTTGCCGACGCCGATGCCATTCCCGGCGAAGAAAGCAATCTGGTCGCGCGAAAAGGGGTCGTCGCCGAAGGCCGAGACATAGGTCGCGGGCTGATCAGGGCTCAGCGCGTGCAATGCCCACAGCGTGTTGAACGTGTCGCCAGCAAAACCCATGCGCCAGTTGGCGCCGGTCTGGCCTGACAGTTCGATCATGCACTCGCCGATCGACGCGATACCGTTGACTGCCATGCGGCCCGTTCCTGCCGAAGTTTTTAACGCAATTCCGGATGGAAAACCGCTGCGCACTTTTCCTGGAATTGCTCCAACACTCTGTCGCTGTAGCTTTTTGCGGTGCGCAGCGCCATGCTTGGCGAAGGCTGAATTTTGCGCCAGAAGCGATTTCCCACAGGCAGGACGGGACGCGATACGCGGCCCGCGACGTTAGCAGCCGAAGAGGAACGGGTTTGGCATCGGTATGGCGTTACATTCTTGCGGGTCTCGGTCTGGCGGCTCTGCTGGTCGGCGCCGTGGCCGCCGTCTATCTGGTGCTGCCGCAACCGGCGTCCGGCCCGGACATTTCGCGTTCGAAAAAGACGGCGAACGCCCTGTTCCTCGCGAGCTTCGAGCCGGAGCGCGGCGTCGTCCGGCAGGGCGAGTTGCAGTCTTGGTTGCTGACGCTGAAGACCGCCGCCGGCGCGCCGGTGGAAGGGGCGGCGATCACCGTTTCCGGCGGCATGCCACAGCACGACCACGGCCTGCCGACCAGTCCGCAGGCGACCGATTATCTCGGCGACGGGCGCTACCGCATCGACGGCGTGAAGTTCACGATGAGCGGCTGGTGGCAATTGCGCTTCGCCATCTCGGCGGCGGCGGGTTCCGATTCCGTCGTCTTCAACATCGTGCTGTGAGCGGGCGATGAAGCGACTGGCGAGCGTCGTTAGAGCGGTTCGGCGTTTCACAGGATCGCGGAACCGCTCTAAGCCTTTGTTTTTGTGCAATTCCGGACGAAAAACCGCTATGCACTTTTCCTGGAATTGCTCTGGCCTTCTGGCCTTGGCCGCACTCGCCTTGCTGGGCGGCTGCGGCGAGCCGCAATTCAGCGACGCCGAGAAGAAGACCATCGCGTCGCTGGCGCTGAACACGCTGCCTTCGCTCAAAGTCGACACCACCAACCAGTATGCGGATGTGCCGGCAGCCGCGGCGCTCGGCTCGACGCTATTCTTCGACGGCGGCATGAGCCGTGACGGCACGGTGTCCTGCTCGACCTGCCACAAGATCGACCGCCAGTTCCAGGACGACCTGCCGCAGGCGGTCGGCGTCGGCCATACCAACCGGCGCACCATGCCGCTGGCCGGCGTGGCGCGCAATCCATGGTTCTTCTGGGACGGACGGCGCGACAGCCTGTGGGCGCAGGCGCTGACGCCGCTCGAAAATCCGCTGGAGCAGGCCGGCAACCGGGCTGCCTTCGCGCATTACATGCAAAAGCGGTTCGGCGAGCGCTATGAGCGCATCTTCGGGCCATTGCCGAACCTGTCCACCGTGCCGGCCAACGCCAGCCCGCTCGGCAGCGACGCCGAGAAGGCGGCCTGGAAAGCCATGCCGGCCAGCCAGCAAGAGGATGTCAACCGCGTCTATGCCAATATCGGCAAGGCGATCGCCGCCTTCGAGCGGTCGATCGAGCCTGAGCAGACGCGCTTCGACCGCTTTGCCATCGATCTCGCGACTGGCGCAGCGCCGCAAGGTGACGCCGCCTTCTCGCCGGAAGAAATCCTTGGGCTGAAACTGTTCATCGGCAATGCCAATTGCGTGACCTGTCACAACGGCCCGCGCTTCACCGACAATTCCTTCCACAACACCGGCGTGCCGCCGGTCGACGGCCTGCCGCTGGATCGGGGCCGGGTCGATGCGGTGGCACAGGTTCAGGCCGATCCGTTCAACTGTCTCGGCAAATTCCGCGACGGCGACGAAAGCGCCTGCCGCGAGCTGCGTTTCATGGTCAAGGACGCGCCGCAAATCCTGCGCGCCTACAAGACGCCGTCGCTCAGGGGCGCGGCGGATCGCCCGCCTTACATGCATGCCGGGCAGTTCTCGACGCTCGATGAAGTGGTGGCGCATTATTCGAAGGCGCCGCTTGCCGTCGAAGGCGTTTCGGAAGTGCATCCGCTCGATCTGTCGGATCGCGAGCGCGCGGCGCTGGTGGCGTTTCTCAAGACGCTGTCGGATTAGCGGTCCTTCACCGTCTCCATCGCCACGAAGGTCGAGGTCTGGGCGACATGGGGGAGCGCCGAGATGCGCTCGCCGAGCACGCGGCGATAGGCGGCGATGTCGGTGGTGCGGACCTTCAAAAGATAGTCGAAGCTCGATGCCATCATGTGGCATTGCTCGATCTCCGGCACGCCTTGCACTGCGCGGTTGAAGGCGTCGAGCGCCGCCGAGCGCGTGTCGGACAGCTTCACCTGGACGAAGGCGACATGGCCTTCACCCATGCGTTCGCGGTCGATGACGGCGCGGTAGCCCCTTATGTAGCCGTCCTTCTCCAGCCGCTTGACCCGCGCCTGCACCGGCGTCTTCGACAGGCCGACCTTGGAGGCCAGCTCCGACATGGAAAGCCGGCCGTCGCGCCCGAGCGCCGACAGGATGTTGCGGTCTATGCGGTCCAATTGGTCTTCGGTCATCGAATTGGCAGTCGAAATGATAGGAGATCAGCCTATATGATAGTTCAACTGGTCTGCCTTGTCGATTTCTTTGGACCGACCGGAATCTGAAGCTGTGCTAGTTTGCGCCATTCGGTCCGGTGACGGCCAGACCGCATCCCAACGTTTGCTTTCATGGATCCGACATGCCGCTCGACGCCATCCGCCAGCAGATCCGCGCCAATTATTTGCCCGACGAAGACGAGGCGGTGAAACGCCTGTCGACGGTGGCGGGCTTGTCAGCCGAGGAGCGCAAGGCGATCTCGGCGCGCGCCGCCGATCTGGTGCGCGCGGTGCGCGGCTCGACCGATCCGAGGCTGATGGAGGTTTTCCTCTCGGCCTACGGCCTGTCGACCAAGGAAGGCGTGGCGCTGATGTGCCTTGCCGAAGCCCTGCTGCGCGTGCCCGACACCGAGACGATGGACGATTTGATCGCCGACAAGATCGCGCCGCATGACTGGTCGGCGCATTCGGGCGGCTCGAGCTCGATCTTCGTCAACGCCTCGACCTGGGCGCTGATGCTGACCGGCCGCGTGCTCGACGAAGGCGAGGGCGGGATCGAAGGCACGCTGCGCGCCATGGTGCGCCGGCTGGGTGAGCCGGTGATCCGCAAGGCGGTAGCCGCGGCGATGCGCGAGATGGGCGAGCAGTTCGTGCTCGGCCGCACCATCGCCGAGGCCGTCAAGCGCGGCCGGCCGATGACGCAGAAGGGCTATCTCTATTCCTTCGACATGCTGGGCGAGGCGGCCCGCACCGAAGCCGACGCGCTGCGCTATCACCGGGCCTATGCAGATGCGATCTCGTCGCTCGACTCCGGCTCGAACGGCCCCGACATCCGCTACAATCACGGCATTTCGGTCAAGCTCTCGGCGCTGCATCCGCGCTACGAGGTGGCGCAGCGCGAGACGATGCTGCCGGTGATGGCCGAGCGGCTTCTGTCGCTGGCGCTTGCGGCGCGGCATTCGCGCATGGGCCTCAACATCGACGCCGAGGAAGCCGACCGGCTCGACCTGTCGCTGGACGTCATCGAGCGCGTGCTGGCCGAGCCGGAGCTCGCTGGCTGGGACGGCTTCGGCGTCGTCGTCCAGGCCTATGGCCCGCGCGCGGCCTTCGCCATCGACTGGCTCTATGCGCTCGCGAAGAAGTACGACCGCCGGATCATGGTGCGGCTGGTCAAGGGCGCCTATTGGGACACCGAGATCAAGCGGGCGCAGACGCTTAGCCTCACGGGCTATCCGGTGTTCACCCGCAAGGCCAACACCGACGTCTCCTACATTGCCTGCGCGAAGAAGCTGCTGTCGATGACCGACCGCATCTATCCGCAATTCGCCACGCACAACGCGCATACGGTCGCGGCCATCCTTTCGATGGCGAAGGATCGCGACAGCTTCGAATTCCAGCGCCTGCACGGCATGGGCGAAGCGCTGCATGAGACGGTGCGCAAGGCCGAAGGCACGCGCTGCCGCATCTATGCGCCGGTCGGCGCGCATTCCGACCTGCTCGCCTATCTGGTGCGGCGCCTGCTGGAAAATGGCGCCAACTCCTCCTTCGTGCATCAACTGACGGACGAGGAGGTCGAGCCGGAGGAGATCGCGCGCGATCCGCTCGAGGCTGTCGAGACGCAGGGTCCCGCCGCCAATCCGGCGATCGCGCGCCCGGCCGCCATCTTCGGCGCCGGGCGCCGCAATTCGAGGGGCTTCGACATCACCGATCCGGTGACGCTCACGGCCCTGGACAAGGCAAGGGCGGCGTTCGCCGGAGCGGACCGCTGGCATGCCAAGCCGGTGACACGCGCCGCCGGCTACGGCAAGCCACGCCAGATCGTCAACCCGGCCAAGCCCGACGAGGTCGTCGGCACCGTGCACGAGGCCGCGGCCAAGCAGGTGGCGACCGCCGTGCGCATCGCGGTCGACGCCCAGCCCGCATGGGCAAAACGCCCGGTCGCCGAGCGCGGCGCGATCCTCAACCGTGCCGCCGACCTCTATGAGGCCAATGCGGCCGAGTTCTTCGCTCTGGCCACCCGCGAGGCCGGCAAGTCGCTTGCCGACGGCGTCGCCGAGGTGCGCGAGGCGGTCGACTTCCTGCGTTACTACGCGGCCGAGGCGTCGAATGCCGAGGCCGGCACCGAGGCGCGCGGCGCGATCGTCTGCATCTCGCCGTGGAATTTCCCGCTGGCGATCTTCACCGGCCAGGTCGCGGCGGCGCTGGTCACCGGCAATTCGGTGATCGCCAAGCCGGCCGAGCAGACGCCGCTGATCGCCTTCCGCGCCGTCGAAATGCTGCGCGAGGCCGGCGTGCCGGAAGACGTCATCCAGCTTCTACCGGGCGACGGCCCGTCGGTCGGCGCGCCGCTCACCGCCGATCCGCGCATCGCCGGTGTGTGCTTCACCGGCTCGACCGAGGTCGCCAAGTTGATCGAGAAGCAATTGGCCGAGACCGCGGCGCCCGATGCCATGCTGATCGCCGAGACCGGCGGCCTCAACGCCATGATCGTCGATTCCACCGCGCTGCCGGAACAGGCGGTGCGCGATATCCTGGCGTCCGCCTTCCAGAGCGCCGGCCAGCGCTGCTCGGCGCTGCGCGTGCTCTATGTCCAGAAGGATGTCGAGAAGAAGATGCTGGAGATGCTGAAGGGCGCGATGGAAGCGCTCAGCATCGGCAATCCGTGGCTGATCTCTACCGATGTCGGGCCGGTCATCGACGACGAGGCTCAAGCCTCGATCAGCGAGTACTGCAAGAAGAAGGGGCAAGAGGGCCGGCTGATCGCCAAGCTCGAAGCGCCGACAACCGGACGCTTCGTGGCGCCGCACGTGTTCCGTGTCAAAGGCATCGAGGAAATGGAGCGCGAGGTGTTCGGCCCGGTGCTGCACGTCGCGACCTTCGACGCCGACGAGATCGACGCGGTCATCGCCGCCATCAACCGCAAGGGCTACGGCCTGACCTTCGGCCTGCACACCCGCATCGAGGGCCGCGTCCAGCATTTCGTCGACGGCATCCATGCCGGCAACATCTATGTCAACCGCAACCAGATCGGCGCCGTCGTCGGCTCGCAGCCTTTCGGCGGCGAGGGGCTGTCGGGCACCGGGCCGAAGGCCGGCGGACCGCATTATCTGCGCCGCTTCCGCAAGGGACCGGAGGCTGGCACCGAGGTTGCGGACGGCCATAAGGTGACCGCGACCGAGCTTGCCGACAATCTGCCGGATCCGACGCTGGGCGGCTGGTCGACGCGGCCGGATCGCGTCGCGATCCTGCGCAAGCATCTGCGCGGCAAGGGCGCGGCGGCGATCGCTGCCGCGGCGAGCCTCGATTTCGGCCAGGTCGACCTGCCCGGACCGACCGGCGAGGCCAACACGCTGTCGCTGTCGCCGCGCGGCCGGGTGCTGTGCCTCGGCCCCGACGCCGAGACGCTGCTTTCCCAGACGATCCAGGCACTCGCGGCCGGCAACGCCGTGCTGGCAGTGGCGCCCGGCGCGCCGGCAGCACTTTCGGCGCTGACCGGCAAGGGCCTGCCGCTGGCGGCGATCGACGGCCGGCCCGATCCGGTCGAGGCGCGCTCGCTGCGCGTCGACGTCGTCGCCTTCTCCGGTACGCCGGAAGCGGCGCGCGTGGTGCGCAAGGTGATTGCCGAGCGTTCCGGGCCGATCGTGCCGCTGGTCAGCGAGGTGCTCAACCCGGCGGCCTACGCGCATGAGCGCGCCGTCTGCGTCGACACGACGGCGGCCGGCGGTAACGCCAGCCTGCTCGCTGCGGCCTAGTTAGCTCGGTCGAGGCCGTTTGTTGGAGGCGCGTATCAGGCGCCTTCAACGACCGAAAAGCCCTCGAATTGCGGGTGTCCGAGATAGTGCACCTTCGAGCCGCCGGCGTTACGATGGGCGGCGCCGAATTCTCGGATTTCGTCCACGCGATGAAATCCTCCTGGCTTGCCCAGACGGTGTGCGAGGCAAACAGCGTATAGCCCTCGGTCTCGTTGACCGGGCCGCGAAGCAAATGGAATTCCCTGAAACCCTGCATCTCGGAAAGGCTGGAATCGCGGTTCTTCCAGACGTCTTCGAAGGCTTCCTCAGAGCCGTTCTGGACCTTGAAGCGGTTCATGGCGATGTACATGGTTATCCTTTCATGCCGATGCCGAGGGCTGACGCGTTGGGTCGTCGCGTCTATTCAAAATGGGCCAATATTGATCTCGAACTCGAAACTTGGGCTTGCGGCCTGTGGCGGGATCGGAGGGAAGGGAGCCGCCTTGCGCACCATACCGAGCGCTGCCTTGTCGAAAACCGCCGAGCCTGAGCTTTCCAGAATCCGCAACGCATCCACGTTGCCCTTCGTGCCCACGACGAATGCGACTACCGCATTGTTACGCGCGGCCAGTTGCAAGGAAGGCGGAAGCGTCCGATTGACCTTGCCGAGTTTTGCGTAGACATCGCCGCGGTAGTTGTATTCCGCGTCGCTGCCTGCCTCTTTCTGTTTCTTGCCTTTGCTGGCTGTGTCTGCCAGCTGCTCCTGGCCATCCGCCGTGCCGCGCTTGTCGCCCGTTTCGCTCGCGGCTGCAGCCGGCGGTGTCGGTCTCTGGCTGGGAATTGGAGGTGGCGCACCGGCTATGGCCGACGTCTTCGGTATTTCGGGTTCAACTACCGGCTGTGCCGGCTTTCCGGTCTCTGCCGCAACGCTCCGATCGTCATCGCGAGCAGCTTCGCTCACCAATATGTCCGGCGTCCCGGAGGCTTGTGTTTGCGGTTCAGGCACAGGCGGCGTCACCTGTTCCCTGGTCGGCTTCGGTTGCTCGACAGGCGGTTTTGGCACGACTGCGATCTGCGCAGCTGGCTGCGGCGGGTGAGGCGGCGGAGCGGGACGAGGCGGCGTCGGCCTCGGCGGTTGTGGATCAGGTACCAGGGTCACGTTGGTCGCCTGGGGTTCGGGCTCAAGAGCGGTGCCGGCCACCATGTCACCGGCCTGATCGCTGCCTTCCGGCTGTGCCGTGTCCCTGAAGTCGAACATGCCCTTCGGCGAGATCAGAAAGCCTGCCGCGAGGCCGGCATGAAGAAGGCATGACACGATGATCGCCGCCGACCATTTGCCGTTGCCGGCCGATGGTTGCGTTTCAGCAAGAGGCTTGGCCGGGGCAATGGCCAGGTCGCTGTCGCTGTCGGGGAGGGGGCCGGTTTCCTGCATGTTGCAGAGCGGAAATTGCGGCTGCCGGCTCGGGCTTGTCAAATCAAGATCGATTGCGGCAAACAGCGGCATCCGGGCGCAGCCCGGCAGGCAGCGTGCGCTCTGTCCCGGGAAGACGGGATGCAGTCCCATGGCTTGTTCTCACACCCCGAAAGCGATACCGGTCTTGGTCGACGTCTTCAGGCCCCGCATGCAGGCCGCCGGCTCGACGCCGGTACCGGCGCATTCGGTGGCGCTGTTGATCAGCACGCGGATGAGCTTGCCGCAGTCCGCACCGGCAAGGTCGAAGCGCGTGACCTTGGTCTTGCCGGCCGGCAGGTCCTTGAAGTCGAGCACGGTGAGGCGATCGACGACACCGGCCTGATTGAACAGCGCGATCTCGAAAGCTGCTTTCGACAGGTCGGTTCCGAGCGGGTTTTTGACGACGAAGGTCAGCCGGCAGCCTTTTTCCGAAGGCTGCGCGGCGTTGAGTTCGAGACTCAATGCCGAATCTGGGGCCGAACCTGGGGCCTGAGCCGGCGCGGACTGCGCCCACGCCGGCGCCGCTGCAAGCGACATCACGAACGTCGAGGTCAGCAGACGAAAGGATGCCGTCGAGCATTTCATGTCTCTCTCAGCCTCCAAAGCGCATGGTTGCCGCGAGCTTCAGCGTGACGCCGGGCTCATACAGGACGGCGGTCGTGCTTCCGTTGAGCGGGTTGGTGTATTTGACGTCGAAGAGATTGTCGGCGCGGAAGTCGAGCTTGAGATTGTCGGTCGCCTGGTAGCTGGCGAAGGCGTTGACCAGCGTGAAGTCCTTGGCCACCGGATTGCCCTTCGGCTTGCCGTTGTACTGCACCTCGCCGCCGACCGTCAGCTTGTCCTCGAGGAAGCGCAGGCCAAGCTGCGCCGTCACCTGCGAGGAGGGGATGGTGGCCAGATCGGCCCGTGCGCCTTCGTAGGAGATGGTGTGGCCGTTGATGATGGAGGCCGATAGCCCGGCATAACCCCAGCCGGCGTCGTAGACGCTTTCCAGCTCGAAGCCGTCGATCTTGGCCTTGGCGAAGTTCTGGTACTGGAAGCAGATCGGAATGCCGGGGCCGAACGGGCAGCCGCTGGTCGGGTCGAAAGGCGAGAGCGTCACGCCGTCGATGTAATTGTCGACATTGTTGTTGAAGTAGGCAGCCTTCAGACGCAGCGCGTCACCGGCCTCGATGATGTCGTTCTGCTTGTAGTTGATGCCGAACTCGATCGTCTTGCCGGTCTCGGGCTTGAGGTTCGGGTTGGGCAGGAACGGGAAGCTGACGCCGGCCGGATGATTGCCGCTGATCAGGGTCTCGGTCAGCGAGGGCGAACGATAGCCTTCCGCGTAGGTGCCGTAGAACTGGAGCCCGGCCAGGCCGGCGCTTTCGAAGGGCGAGACGCCGACGGTGATGCGTGGCGAGACCCGATCGCCGGATGTCTCGTTCCTGGAGTCCTTCAGGCTGTAATTGTCGTAGCGCAGGCCGCCAATGATTTCGAGCCACTCCCAGGTCAGCTTGTCCTGGACGTAGGCGCCGGAGACGTTGCGCTTGCCGCCAGGCGTATAGAAGTTGTCGCCGCCGGCGCTGCCGCCGGTATCGACATCGTCGCCGACCCAGTCGCCGCCATAGGTCAGTTCATGCGCGATGCCGGAGGTCTCGAAGCGTGACGTGTTCCAGATGTCGAAGCCCGTCGTGCCGACATCGAAGGTCGACAGCGAGCCTGCCGGCAGCACCACCGGCAGGCCGGTGGTCGGGTCGAAACGGTTCTGCGAGCTCAGCGTGGTCAGATCGAGCAGGGTCTTGTTGTAGGAAGCGTTGATGTGGAGGTCGAGCCGGCTCCTGGCGTCGTCGGTGATGTTGTAGCGGCCGGTGAAGGTGTTCGACTTCAGATCGGCATCGTTCGCCGGCACGCTGCCACTGGTCTCCGTCCAGCCATCCTTGGAGCCGACCCAGCCAAGCTTCAGCTCGCTGTTGTCGGTCGGGCGAATGGTGGACTTGAGCATGCCGCTCAGCACGTCGAATCCGGTGCCGGCAACAGTGTCGCCGCCGCCATTCTTGTAGTTGTGGTAGTCGCGGTAGACGATGTTGCCGAGAACGTCCCAGTTCTCATTGATCTTGTAGGCGCCGGTGGCGCTGGTGGTCCAGCCCTTGCCGTTGCTCTCATAGCGGCCGGTCAGCGATCCGGCCCAGGTCTCGTCCGGCTCGAGGAAGTCCTCGGCGTCCTTGGTGTCGAAGAAGACGACGCCGCCGATGGCGCCGGAGCCATAGGTGTTGGCGGTCGGGCCGCGGATCACATCGACCGATTTGATGAGTTCGGGATCGACATAGAAGGTCGACTGGGTACCGTGGTCCGAGCGCTGGAAATCCTGCCTTGCACCATCGACGATCACCGCGACGCGGCCGAAATCCTGCAGGCCGCGGATGTTGATGCTGGAGCTCACGCGCCGCGCGTCGGCCTGCACGGCGACGCCGGGCACGCCGAGCAGCATTTCGTTCGGCGTCGTCGCCATGCGGCGGCCGAGCTGTTCCTGGTCGACATGGCTGGCCGAGGCCAGCGACTGGATCGCCGTTTCGCCGGTGCGGCTGATGACGAGGATCTTGTCGAGAAGGGTTTCGTCGCCGGAAGCCTTCTCGTCTTTTTTCTTCATCTGGTCGGCCTGCTGGCTGGCCGCCGGCTGCGCGGCTTGCTGCGCTTGTGCGACCGGCGTACTGAGCGCGATCGCCGCCGCTCCGGCCATCAATGCGGCGATTGCCTTTGCAATCGATCGGAAGCCCGGACCCGCGCTATCGCCCAGGCCCGTCCGTCCCCAAGTCATCAACCCCATGCCCCAACTCCAGATTTTCAGGCTCGTAGCTGGCTGGCTGGTGGCTCGCTCGCATTTTTGATCATGTCCGGCGTGTTAAATGTTGACTCATTTAGTCCGGTAATGCACTGACTAGTAAACATGACTATTCGAGTCAAGAATTGAATCGGCATTTACGAGGCGGCGGCCAAGGTGGCCGTCAGAGGAAAGGACCGACCCGATGAACACGCATAATCCCAACGACTTCCGCTATCGCGTCCGCCGTTCGGACGACACACAGATGCGGTACGAAAGGGTGCCGCTGGCGGTGAGGACGCTGTCCAGCAACACGCTGTTCCAGGGCGAGCACGAGATCGGCATCGAGCACCATGGCGCGCTCTATCGTTTGAAGATCACCCGCCAGGGCAAGCTGATCCTCAACAAGTGACCGGAATCGGCGGACGAGCAGACATCAGGCATTACAGGTGGACGACATGGATCAGCGCGTGAAGCCGTCGCCGGAGGAAATCCGGCGGGTGCGGGAAGAGAATCCGGAAATACGGGAACGCGATCTCGCCGCTCAACTGGGCATTTCGGAAGCGGAACTGGTCGCGGCGCATTGCGGCGTCAGCGCGGTGCGCGTCGAGCCGCGCGTCAACGACCTTCTCACCGGCCTCGAGGCGGTCGGCGAGGTGATGGCGTTGACGCGCAACGAAAGCGCCGTGCACGAAAAGATCGGCGTCTACGACAAGGTCGTCACCGGCAGTCACAACGCCATGGTGCTTGGCGAGAACATCGACCTGCGCATCTTCCCGAAAGTCTGGGCGCATGGCTTCGCCGTCGAGAAGCGCGACGATGGCGAGATCCGCCGCAGCCTGCAGTTCTTCGATGCGGCGGGCGAGGCGGTGCACAAGGTGCATCTGCGGCCGGCGTCGAACCTCTACGCCTACCAGAAGCTGGTGGCGGCCCTTGAATCGTCGAACCAGGAACCGACCGTCGCGATCCTCCCAAGCGCGGCGGAAGGAGAGGGCGAGGCACAGGGCTCAGTTGCCTCGATCGACGATCTGCGCGACCGCTGGAGCCGGATGACCGACGTGCATCAGTTCTTCGGCATGCTGAAGACGCTGAAGCTCAGCCGCCGCGAGGCGGTGCGCATGGTCGGCCAGGACTATGCCTGGCTGCTCGACAATGACGCGGTCGGCGCCATGTTCCATCACGCGGCGAAGGGCGAAATGCCGATTATGTGCTTCGTCGGCAATCGTGGCTGCATCCAGATCCATTCCGGCCCGATCAAGTCTGTGAAGCCGATGGGACCGTGGATCAACGTCCTTGACGAGACCTTCCACCTGCATCTCAGGACCGATCACATCCACGAAGTCTGGGGGGTGCGAAAGCCGACCAAGGATGGCCACGTCACCTCGCTCGAGGCTTACGACGCCAATGGCGGCATGATCATCCAGTTCTTCGGCAAGCGCCATGAAGGCGAGAGCGAGCGCGAGGACTGGCGGTTTCTCGCCGAGAACCTGCCGCGCATTCCCAATCCGACCGCTGCATAAGGCAAGACCCAATGCGTGTTTCTTTCAGTCTCCGCGCGGCGCTTGCGCCGATGCTGGGCGTTCTGCTTGCCGTTGTCGCGCTGCCGACCAGGGCCGAGGATGGAACGACCGTCTTTTCCGACACCTCGCGGATCGTCGCCATAGGCGGCTCGATCACCGAGATCGTCTACGCGCTTGGCGAGGAGGGGCGTCTCGTCGCCCGCGATTCGACCAGCAACTACCCCGAGGCGGCGGCGAAGTTGCCGGATGTCGGCTATATGCGCGCGCTTTCGCCGGAGGGTGTCCTGTCGGTCAATCCGACCGGAATCCTGGCGCTGCAGGGCAGCGGCCCGAAGGAAGCGGTCGATGTGTTGAAGAAATCGAGAGTGCCGTATATCGAAGTGCCGGATCACTTCAACCACGAAGGCATCCTCGAAAAGATCCGCGTCGTCGGCAAGACGCTGGGGGTCGATGCCAAGGCGGAGAAGCTTGCCGCGGAGACGGATGCCAAGCTGACGGCGGCCGAGAAGCAGACGGCGTCGATCAAGGATCGCAAGCGTGTGCTGTTCGTGCTCTCGACCCAGGGCGGCAAGATCCTCGCCGCCGGCAGCGGCACAGCGGCCGATGGCATCATCAAGCTCGCTGGCGCCGTCAACGCGGTCGAGGGCTTCTCCGGTTACAAGCCGATGACGGACGAGGCGATCGTCAGCGCCAAGCCGGATTTCATCCTGACGATGAAGGGCGGCGGACCGCCGATCTCGGAAGACGAGTTGTTCGCCAACCCGGCAATCGCCTCGACCCCGGCGGGCACGAACCGCAAGATGATCAGCATGTGGGGCGGCTACCTTCTCGGCTTCGGCCCGCGCACGGCGGAAGCCATCCACGATCTTGCCGTTTCGCTCTATGGCAACCAGGTCACGGACTGAGCGGCGAGATGGCCGAACAGTCTATTGCCGGCGCCGCGGGCAGGGCGATGGCAGCCGACGGCGACCGCTCGGTGCGGGCAAGGTCCGTCATCCTGCTGTTGTGCCTGGCGCTTGCGCTCTGCGTGTTCCTGTCGCTGACATCGGGCGCTTCCGATGCGTCGGCCGTTCGCGTCATTCGCGACTGGTTCATCGGCGCCGTGCCGGCCGATGCGGTGCTGGCCGCGCGCGACCAGCTGATCGTCTACGACATCCGCATGCCACGGGTGCTGCTCGGTGTGCTCATCGGCGCCGCACTCGCCGTTTGCGGGGCGGTGATGCAGGGGCTGTTCCGCAACCCGCTTGCCGATCCCGGCCTGATCGGCGTCTCCGCCGGCTCCGGCCTCGGCGCGGTGGCGATCATCGTTTTGGGCGCCACATGGCTTGCGCCGGTCACGCTGGCGCTTGGCGCTCTGGCGTTGCCGCTGGCAGCTTTCTCCGGCGGTCTAGCGGTGACGTTGCTGCTCTATGCCATAGCCACGCGCCAGGGGCGCACATCGGTCGCCACGATGCTGCTTGCCGGCATCGCCATCAGTGCTTTGGCCATGGCGCTCACCGGCGTTCTGATCTTCATGGCCGACGATCGGCAATTGCGCGACCTGACATTCTGGCAGCTCGGCTCGCTGGCCGGCGCGACATGGGCGAAGGTCAGCACCGTCGGGCCGGTGATCGTGTTGGCGTTGTCGGCGATGCCATTCCTGTCGCGCGGCCTCAACGCGCTGGCGCTCGGCGAAGCGACAGCGGGCCATCTCGGCATCCCGGTGCAGCGCTTGAAGTACATAGCCATCGTCGGCGTGTCGGCGGCGGTCGGCGCTTCGGTCGCGGTCAGCGGCGGCATCGGTTTCATCGGCATCGTCGTGCCGCATGTCCTGCGGCTCGCGATCGGCCCGGACAATCGCTATCTGCTGCCGGCCTCGGCCCTGCTCGGCGCCACGATGCTGCTTCTCGCCGACGCGGTCGCGCGCACCATTGTGGCGCCGGCCGAGCTGCCGATCGGCATCGTCACGGCGGTCGCCGGGGCGCCGTTCTTCCTGTGGATACTGCTGCGCAACCGCGGCATCGTCGATTTGTGAGCCTGCCATGATCGAAGCGCGCGACATCTCGGTGGCGATCGGCGGCAAGCGCATCGTGTCGCATGTCGATTTCGTTGCGCGACCCGGCGAGATGTCGGCCATCGTCGGACCGAACGGGTCGGGCAAGACGACCCTGCTCAAGGCGCTGACCGGCGAGCAGGCCTATACCGGGACGGTGACACTCAATGGCCGTGACCTCTCAGCCATGAAGCCGGTGGAGGCGGCAACGCTGCGCGCGGTGCTGCCGCAATCGACGGCGCTGTCCTTTCCCTTCACCGTGCGCGAGATCGTGCGGCTCGGCCTGATCGGCGGACGCTCGGGCGTGCTGCCCGGCGAGGATCAGCGCCTGCCGGAGCGGGCGCTGGCGCGCGTCGACCTCGATGGATTTGCCGGCCGTTTCTACCAGGAGCTTTCCGGCGGCGAGCAGCAGCGCGTGCAGCTTGCCCGCGTGCTGTGCCAGGTCTGGGCGCCGGTGCTCGAGGGCAGGCCGCGCTTTCTTTTCCTCGACGAGCCGGTCTCCAGCCTCGACGTCAAGCATCAGCTCATCATCATGAACATCGCGCGCGATTTCGCTCGGCGCGGCGGCGGCGTGGTGGCGATCCTGCACGACCTCAATTTGACCGCCATGTATGCCGATCGCATTTTCGTGCTGCATCGTGGCCAACTGGCCGCCTCGGGCGCACCGATGGACGTGCTCAATGATAAGCTGATCGAGAGGGTTTTCGACTGCCACCTGAAGGTCGGCGCGCTGCCTACGGGCAGCGTGCCATTTGTTTTGCCGCAATCGGCTGCCTAAGCCGACGATGTTTCCGGCGAGGCGGCGTGCAGGTTCACGCCGCAGGGGCGCGCTGCTCCAGAAGGTCGATGCCGAGGAGATGGCGCACGTTCGGCCGCGCCGCGACGAGGTCGGCGATCGTGTAGCGGGACAGCACGGCGAAGAAGGCGTTGAGCGCCTCGCGCAGCGCCGAATTCAGGGCGCAGCTGTCGACCAGCGGGCATTCCGCCGCGTCATTCTCGAAGCATTCGGCCATCGCAAAACTCTCTTCGGTTACGCGCACGACATCGAACAGGTTGATCTGCTCGGCCGGACGACCCAGGCGTACGCCGCCATTGCGGCCGCGAACGGTCTCTACCAGGCCGGCCTCGACCAGCGGCTGCAGGATCTTGAACAGGAACAATTCCGACACTGAATAAGCGGCCGCGATCTCGGGGATGCGGCTCAGCCTCTCGGTATTCGCGGCGCAATACATCAGGATGCGCATCGCATAATTGGTCTGGCGCGTGAGCCGCATGGTGTCCTCGCGAAAATATTAGCTTGTGCCGGAATATGGCCCATAGTTTGGAACTATTCCAGACTGGACAGCCACATAGCTGAATAATCGTGTCAACTTTTTGTGCATGCCGGCGCTTATGGCGATCCGATACGCGCCTTTGCGCTTCGAGCGAGCGTTTCGCGGGCGTAGACCCTAGATAGGTGCAAGTGCAAACAGGAAACGGCCTTTCCATGTCACAGTCAGCTCCGGCTCTCGCGTCGGTTCGATTCGACGCCGACGCGCAGGCGAAGCTCTCGGCATTGCGGCGGACCAAATTCATCGCCGCCGCCGCGCTCGCGTTTTGCATTCTCGTGTTTGCGCTGGCGAAGTCGTTCCAGGCCACCTATTCGTGGCTTGGCTTCGTCGCGGCTTTCGCCGAGGCGGCGACCATCGGCGGCATCGCCGACTGGTATGCCGTGGTGGCGCTGTTTCGGCGGCCGCTCGGGCTACCGATCCCGCACACCGCCATCATCCCGGAGAACCAGCACCGCATCGCCGACAATCTCGGCCGCTTCATCGAGGCCAATTTCCTGGCGCCGGATCCGGTGCGCGAAAAGCTGGCCGAGGCCGACTTCGCCGCTCTGGTCGCCGACTGGCTGGCCGATGCCGAACGCGCCGCCGACCTGTCGCGATTCGTCGCGCGGCTGGTGCCGCAGACGCTGACGGCGGTGGAGCAGTCCGGTCTGCGCGACTTCGTCACCAGCCGCATGCTGGAGCAGGTCGAGAAAGTGCCGCTGGCGCCGCTCGCGGCAGACCTTCTGTCGGCGCTGACCGACGATCGCCGACACCAGAAGCTGTTCGACGAGTTCACTCGGGTCGTCGGGCGTTTCCTCAATGACGAGCAGGCGCTGGCGACGATGCGCGAAAAGATCCGCGAGGAATTGCCGTCGCTGTTCAACCTGTTCCGCGCCGATGCCTATCTGTTGAAGAAGATCGTCGCTTCGGCCGGATCATTGCTCGAGGAGGTGCGGGCCGATCCCGATCATCCAATGCGCGCCGAATTCGACCGCTTCACGCTTGGCTTCATCGAGCGGCTAAGGACGTCGAAGCAGTATGCAAGGCGCGCCGAGAAGCTGAAGCGCGATTTTCTCGGCCGCCCGGAGGTGAGGGCGCTGGCCGGTGATGCGTGGATAAGCCTTCGCCTGTTCATCGAGCAGGACGTCAACGCTTCGAACTCCATGATCCGCGAGCACCTCGCCAACATGTTCGTCGAGATCGGCCGGCATCTGGCTGACGATGCCCATATCAGGGCCGACATGAACCAGGGCTTCGTCGTGGCGCTGGCCTCGTTCGTCGAGAGCCAGAAGAGCGGGGTGTCGAAATTCATCGCCGATCAGGTCAAGCGCTGGGACCTGGCGCAACTGACGCGGCTGATCGAGATGAACATCGGCAAGGACCTGCAATATATCCGTTTCAACGGCATGATCATCGGCGGGCTTGCAGGCCTGGCGCTCTATACGGCGGAGCGGCTGTTTCTCGTCAATTGACGCCGGCACACGGCGCACTATTCTCCCTAGAGCGGTTCGCCGTTTCCGTGAAACGGTGAACCGCTCTATCTCTTTGCTTTACGCAATTCCGGGCGGAAAACCGTAAACACATTTCCTGGGATTGCTCTTGGGGACGCCGCGAACGCGGCAAAACGGGAGGCATAGCATGGCAAAACAACCGGAATCCGACTCGTTCCTCGACATGTTCAGCAGGTTCGGCCGCGACCTCAAGCTGCCGCATGTCGATGTCCAGGCGATCCTCGATCATCATCGCAAGAACCTGGAGGCGCTGGAAAAGTCGGCAAGGACGAGTGCGGCCGGTGCCTCCTCGGTGCTGGCGAGGCAGCATGAGATGGTGCAGAACGCCATGCACGAGGTCACCCGGATGGCGCAGAACTATCAGACGCCCGGCAATCCGCAGGAGCTGATGACCAAGCAGGCAGAATTTGCCCGCAGGTCGTTCGAGACGACGCTGAAGAATGCCAGCGAAGTGGCTGATCTCGTGCGGAAATCCAGCACCGAATCGGTCGAGATCCTGCGCGACCGGATCAGGGATGCGATGGCGGAAATCCGCGCCGGATACGAGAAGAAATAGACTGGCCGGCATTCCTGGCTTGCAATTCAGGTCGCGCTGATATGCAACCGGCTTGTGCGCCGCGCGTTCTGGCTCGCCGCGAAAGCATCAACTCTACCGGCGAAAATAGCGCGGCCACGAATTGACAAAGGCCGCCGCTTCATGGTCGGGAGACATGAGGGAGTGATGGGAAGGCAGGAATGACGGAGACACGGCCGAAAACGCCGCCGACCTTCGAACAGTTGCGCACGATGTCCGGACAGGAGCTCGGCGTGTCCGGCTGGACGACGGTCGATCAGGTGCGTATCGACCAGTTCGCCGAGTGCACGGGCGACCATCAGTGGATCCATGTCGATCCCGAGCGGGCAAAACGGCAGAGCCCGTTCCGTACCACTATCGCGCATGGCTATCTGACCCTGTCGATCATCGGGGCGCTGGCGCTGGAGATGGGCATCGTGCCGGAAAACACCCAGGCCGCCTTCAACTACGGCTTCGACAAGGTGCGCTTCCTGGCGCCGGTCAAGGCCGGCGCGCGCATCCGGCTGCGGACCACGCTGCTTTCCATGGAGGACCGCGGTCCCGGCCAGTACCTGATGAAGGCGGCCAACACCGTCGAGATCGAAGGCGAGCAGAAGCCGGCGCTGACCGCCGAGACGCTGGTGATGATGTATGAGCGCCGCAAGCGGGCAGGGGCTTAGAGGCCGTTTGGAAATTCTACTCCGGCGGCCATCTGGTGGCGTTTTCTGCGCTTCCGGTGCTCACGGACGCAGAGTCCGCTCCGCTCCGGTTCTCGAAACCCCCACCATATGACTCGCCAGAGCGAATTTCGAAACGGCCTCTCGGCTGTAGTCACCCTTGATAGCCAAGGCAGATCGCGCCCAGCGCGACGACGCCGCAGGCCGCGATGCGCTTCGGCGTCAGCGCCTCCCCAAGGAACAGCCGTCCGATCAGCGCGGCGAAAACCACGCTCGTCTCGCGGATGGCCGTGATCGGACCGGCCGGCCCGAGCGCAAAGGCCGCGACCACGGCGCCATAGGCAATCAGCGCGAAAATCCCGCCGCCAATCGCCTTAAGCGCGTCGGGCGAGCGAAAGTCCACCGTGAGCTTGCCGCGGCAGCCGATGAAGGTGACCGGCAGTAGCAAACCGTAGATCAAAAGCACCCACGCCGTGTAGGCGCCTGAGCTCTCTGCCAATCGCACGCCGATGGCGTCGACCGTCGCATAGGCCGCGATGATTGCGCCAGTGACGAGCGCTAAGAGGATCGATGTCGTCGCCGCGCGCCCTTTGCCGAGCGAAAGGCTCATGATGCCGAACGCGGCAAGAATGACGCCAAGGGTTTGGTGAGTGCTCAGACGCTCGCCCGCCAGAACGAAACCGCCAAGCGTCACCAGAAGTGGCACGGAACCGCGAACGATCGGGTAGACCTGCCCCAATTCACCGTAACGGTAGGCTGCCACCAGAAAGAGGCTGTAGCCGACCTGAAGGCAGGCCGATAGCAAGATGTAGGGCCAGGCCGACGCCTCCGGCAAGGGATGGAAGATCGCCAGCGGAATGGCGACGATCGTCGCCGAAAAGCTCATGACGGTGACGGTCCAAAGCCTGTCGCTGCCGGTTCGCAGAAAGGCATTCCAGCCGGCATGCAGTATCGCGGCGAACAGTGCCAGGCCGATGACTGTCGCGCTCATTGCCGTCTCTCCGGCGTGGCGAGAATGGCCATTGCCGCCTTGCGGGCGTCGCGAATGGCGGCGTCGGGCTGTCTCATCCGGGCAATCATCGTCGCGCCTTCGAGTAGCATCAGCAGGGCGGCGGAAACGCTATCGGCGTCGTCGGCGGGCATCATCTCTTCGAGGATCAGCCGCATGCGATGCTTCAGGCTGCCTTTCTGCCGGGCGGCCGCCTGGAAGACCGGATGCGCCGGATCGCCGAACTCTGCCAGGGCATGAGCGAACAGGCAGCCGTGGAAGTCGGCGCTTTCGAACCAGCGGCCGTACCAGTCGAAGATCTTGCCTATCTTCTGCGCGGGCGTTGCTGCCCGTTCGGCGAGGCGGTCGAGCTGACGATCGAAGCGCGCGGCCCGATAGGCCAGGACCTCGACCATTAAATCGTCCTTGCTGGGAAAGTGCCGGTACATGGTCATCTTGGCCACGTCGGCTTCGGCGATGATGCGGTCGATGCCTGTGGCATGGAAGCCAACCCGCTTGAACAGCGCATAGGCCGTTTCAACGATGTGCTGGCGCTTGTCGATCTTGATGGGTTCGGTCATGACATTATCAGTAGTGAGACAGGTCTGTCTTTTTAATTGCGGGGCGAATGCATGTCAATTGCCAGCTACTTGACAGACAGGGTGCTGCAGCCGTTTGGGCAACCAGCCGTCGCGCCTATGCGGCTTTGCGACGGGACGACGTCATCGCTTGCTCGAGGGCTCTGAAAATACGTGCATCCCCGCATTGGGCGACGTTGAAGCGCATGAAGCGGCCGGCGGTGTGCGACAGGCTGAAGGCGTTGCCGGGCGCCAATACGACATTGTCCGAGAGCGCATGGCGCGCGACATCGGCGGCGTCGATGCCGTCGGGCAGACGGCACCACAGGAACATGCCGGCCGGCTGGTCGATCCACGGCGCAACGCCCATCGCCTTCAACCTGCCGGCCGTCTCGGCCATGGCGCGCGATAGGCGGGTGCGCAGCTGCTCGATATGTTTGCGGTAGCTGCCGTCCTTCAACAGCGTCAGCACCAATTCCGAGGACAGCCGGGTACCTCCGAAAGTCGTGGCGATCTTGAGATCGGTCAGGCCTTCCATCCAGTCGGGTGGTGCTGCGATGAAACCGCAGCGTACCGAGGCCGACAGGGTCTTGGAGAACGAGCCGATCTGAACGACGCGCTGCAGCCCGTCGAAGGCCGCGAGCCTTGGGGCAGAGCTATGCTCGAAGTCGGCGAAGATGTCGTCCTCGACGATGGTGAGTTCCGCTTGATCGGCGAGTTTCAGCAGCTTATGCGCGGTCACCGGCGACAGGATCGCGCCGGTCGGGTTGTGGATGCCGGAGTTGGTGATGTAGAGGCGCGGCCGGTGCTCGGCGAGCGCCTCGGCGAAGAGTTCGATGTCCGGCCCTGAAGGCGTGTAGGGCACCCCGACCACCTTGGCCTGATGAGCGCGCAGCAGCGCGTGGAAATTGAAATAGCAGGGATCGTCGACCAGGACCGCATCGCCGGGCTCGAGCAGGAAGCGGCATAGAAGGTCGATGGCCTGAGTGCCGCAATCGGTCAGCATGATCTGTTCGGGCGAGGCTTCGATGCCGTGCTCGGCCAGGCGTCGCGCCAGCAATTGGCGCAGCGGCGGCAAGCCGAGCGGCGTGCCGTAATCGGCGAGTACTGCGTCATCGGCGCGGGCAGCCGTTCTCAGCGCCCGGCGCAAGGCTGCCTGCGGCATCCAGGATGCCGGCAGCCAGCCGCAGCCGGGTTTGAGCATCTCCTCGCCGGCTTCCAGCGACTGCCGCGATACCCAGAGCGGGTCGACGGCCCGATCGAGCTTGGGACCGATCTCGGCCAGCGACAGCGGCGCAAGCTGCCCGGCGGCGTAGAAACCGGAGCCCGGCCGCGAACGGATCGTACCTTCCGCCGCAAGACGGTCATAGGCTTCGACCACGGTGGACTTCGAGACCTGCAGGGACTTGGCCAGCGCCCGGATCGACGGCAGGCGCGCTCCCGGCGTCAGCGTGCGCGCGGCAATGCGGTGGCGGATCGTCGCCATCACGCTCTCGACCAGCGTGCGCGCGCCGTCGATATCAAGAGGGGTATCCGCCATCCGTACTGCTCGCAATGCCATTACAGTTTTGCGAAATTGTATTCCATTGTCTCTGGCGAGACCATAGGCCTCCAGCCGATAGAGAGCTAAACGACGGAGCCTCGAATGGACAAGACTGCGAGCGGCTGGCTGAACGGCTTCATTGGCGTGCTGATCTTCAGCGGCTCGCTGCCGGCAACGCATGTGGCGGTGGCGGATTTCGATCCGACATTCCTGACGTCGGCTCGCGCGGCGATTGCCGGCCTGCTCGGAATTGCGATGCTGCTGGTGTTCCGCCAGAAGCGTCCGGAGCGCGGCGATCTCGCTTCGCTGGTGGTCGTGGCGCTGGGCGTCGTCGTCGGCTTTCCGCTGCTGACGGCGCTGGCGCTGAAGCATGTCACCACCGCGCATTCCATCATCTTCGTCGGCCTGCTGCCGCTGGCGACGGCGATCTTCGGCGTGCTGCGCGGCGGCGACCGTCCCCGACCGGCCTTCTGGCTGTTTTCCTGCATCGGCAGCGCTTTGGTCGCGGGCTTTGCCCTGTCGCAAGGCGTGACCGCGTCACCGGTCGGCGACGGCCTGATGCTGGGCGCTATCATCGTCTGCGGGCTGGGCTATGCGGAGGGGGCCGCGCTGTCGCGCCGGCTCGGCGGCTGGCAGGTGATCTGCTGGGCGCTGGCGCTGTCGCTGCCGGTCATGCTGGCGCTCACATTCGCGACGCTGCCGTCCTCCTTCGCCGGCGTCGGCTCCGGCGCGTGGATCGGCCTCGGCTATGTCTCGCTGTTCAGCATGCTGATCGGCTTCATCTTCTGGTATCGCGGCCTCGCGCAAGGCGGCATCGCCGCCGTCGGGCAGCTGCAACTGCTGCAGCCTTTCTTCGGCCTGGCGCTGGCGGCGAGCCTGCTGCACGAAAAGGTCAGCCCGATGATGGTGGTCGTCACGCTGGGTGTCGTGGCCTGCGTGTTCGGTGCGAAGAAATTTGCGCGGTAGGCGCGCCTGATTTGCTTTGACGCAATTCCGGACGGAAAACCGTTTCACACTTTTCCTGGAATTGCTCAGAACTTCGTCACCACCCCGATCCCAATCCCCTCGAAGCCGCCCATCGCCATCAGCGCCGCCGGCGCTTCCTCGAGGCTGATCTTCTTGCCGACCAGAAGTTCGGGCTTCAGCTTGCCGGTGCGGATCATCTCCATCATCGCGCTGTAGCGATAAGCCTGCATGCCGTGGCTGCCGAGGATTTCGAGCTCGAAGGCGATCACCTTATCCATCGGCACTTGCGGGCGGGCATGCTCGCCGAGCATCAGCCCGACCTGAACGTGGCGGCCGCGCCGGCGCAGATTGGCGATCGAGTTGAACGAGGTCGTCGGGTGCCCAAGCGCGTCCATCGACATATGCGCGCCGCCATTGGTGATCTGCTTGACCGCCTTGATCACGTTGGGCGTGGTCGAGGCGTTGATCGTCGCCACCGCGCCGATCTTCCTGGCGAATTCCAGCTTCTCGTCGGTGAGGTCGATGGCAATCACATTGGCGCCCATGGCGCTGGCGATCATGATCGCCGACAGGCCGACGCCGCCGCAGCCATGCACAGCCACCCATTCCCCGGGCGTCACCCGGCCCTGGTCCACGATGGCGCGAAACGAGGTGACGAAACGGCAGCCAAGGCTGGCGGCGGTGGCGAATTCCATTTCCTCGGGCAGGCGCACCAGATTGGTGTCGGCATGCTCGATGCCGACATATTCGGCGAACGAGCCCCATCCGGTGAAGCCCGGCTGCGTCTGGTGCTCGCAGACCTGATGATTGCCGGAGGTGCATTCGAAGCAGCGTCCGCAGCCGACGGCGAACGGTACGGTGACACGGTCGCCGGCCTTCCAGCGGCTGACCTGCTTGCCGGCGGCGACGACGACGCCCGCCAGCTCATGACCGGGGACGTGCGGCAGCGTGATGCCGTCGTCATGACCCATCCAGCCGTGCCAGTCGCTGCGGCAAAGGCCGGTCGCCTCGACCTTGATGACGACGCCATCGGCGGCCGGCTTCGGATCGCGCACGGTCTGGATGGTCGGCGCCTCACCGAATTTCTCGAAGACGACGGCTTTCATCGGCAAACTCCCACTACTGACGCGTTTTGAGGTGACGATAGCCGATTCCACTGCCGGTTGACCGGAAATCGTTTCTGCCAGTGCTGACGGCGCTCGCGTTCTGGGGCCGAGACGTTGCGGGTGGGCGGCTAAGCTGGTCTATTCGGCATCGATCTGGTTCTGCGGCGCAGCCTTCTGGAACGCCGGCAGCGCCATGCAGGCGGCATTGATGCGTGCGATCACCGGATAGGGCGCCATATCGACGCCGAAGCGGGCATTGTTGGCGACCTGCGCGGCGAGGCAGATATCGGCCAGCCCCGGCGCTTCGCCGTGGCAGAACGCGCCGGTCTCGGGCGAGGAGGCGAGAATCTTCTCAAGCGGTTTGAAACCTTCGTTCACCCAGTGCCGGAACCAATTGACGACATCCTCGTCGCCGGCGCCGAACAAGCTGCGCAGCGAGGTGAGCACGCGCAGATTGTTCACGGGGTGGATGTCGCAGGCGATCATTTGCGCCAGCATGCGGACACGGGCGCGGCCCAGCGCATCCCTGGGCAGCAGCGGCGGCTCGGGCGCGATCTCGTCGAGATATTCGATGATCGCCAGCGACTGGGTCAGCAGCCTGCCGTCGTCGAGCACAAGCGCCGGCACCAGACCTTGCGGATTGACCGCGAGATAGGCGGGCTCGAGATGCTCGCCGTGGCGCAGATGATGCGGCACATAGGTGTAGTCCAGCCCCTTCACCGCAAGCGCGATCCGCACCCGGTATGAGGTGGAGGAGCGGTAGTAGTTGTGCAGGACGAGATCGCTCATGCCCTTGGCTGTCCGATCGCCACCTCGATCGCGCCGATGCCGTCGACGCCGCCGGTGATTTTTTCTCCCGCCTGGACCGCGCCGACGCCGGCCGGCGTGCCGGTGAAGATCAGGTCGCCGGGCTGAAGCTCCACCGCCTCGCTGCAGATCGCTACGATGTCGGCGATCGGCCAGATCAGCTCGGCAAGGTCGCCGTCCTGTTTCGCTGCGCCGTTGACCGCGAGCCAGATGCGGCCTTTCTCCGGATGCCCCGTTTTCGCAGCCGGAACCAGCGGACCGCAGGGCGCGGACTGGTCGAACGCCTTCGACCAGTCCCAGGGACGCGCCGCCTTCTTGGCCTGATCCTGGAGGTCGCGGCGGGTCAGGTCGATGCCGACGCCATAGCCCCAGACATGGGCCAGCGCGTCTCCGCGCGGGATGCGGAAGCCGGCCTTGCCGATGGCGACGACCAGCTCGATCTCGTGATGCAGGTTCGCAGTCAGCGGCGGGTACGGGATCTCGGTGCCGCTGTCGATCACCGCGTCGGCGGGCTTGGTGAAGAAGAAGGGCGGGTCGCGCTCGTCATTGCCGAGCTCGCGCGCGTGTGCTGCGTAATTGCGGCCGACGCAGAAGATGCGGCGCACGGCAAAGCGCTCCGCCGAACCGGCGATGGCGACCGAGGCGATCGGCGGCGGTGGGAGGACGTAATCTGTCATTTCAGTCTCTGCTGTGGGCTACGAAGTCACCCGCACCTTCGACCGATTTCGACGCCTGGGCAAGGCGCTGCACCGACGAAAACACGGCCCTGCCGCTTCGGCGGCAACATCGCTTGTCATTGGGCGATGTACTATTTGGCAATAATCTGGACACCTTCAGGGGACTATCCTCTAGCCACCGAAACCGAACCGATGCCCGAACCCCTTTCATGACCGCCCCCAGCGATCGCGCCCGCTTCCTGATCATCGACGACCACCCGCTGTTTCGCGAGGCGCTGCACAGCGCCGTGCAGATGGCTTATCCGGATGTCGATACGGTCGAGGCGCGCTCGATCGCCGAGGCGCTGGAACTGCTTTCCGGCACAAAGCCGTTCGATCTGGCGCTGCTCGATCTGAGCATGCCCGACGTGCATGGCTTCGAAGGCCTGCTGCAGCTCAGGACCCGCTATCCGCGCCTCCCGGTGGTGATCGTGTCCGGCTATGAGGAGCCGAAGATCATTTCCGAGGCGCTTTCCTATGGCGCTGCCGGCTTCATCCCGAAATCAGCGAGGAAGAGCGATCTCGCCGCTGCCATCCGCTCGGTGATGGACGGCGCGGTCTATGTGCCGGAGAACTACGAGGGCCAGCCGCCGGACCCCGACAGCACCGACCGCGCCGACATGGTGCAGCGCCTGGCCAGGCTGACGCCGCAGCAATTGCGCGTGCTGCAGATGCTGCGCCAGGGCATGCTGAACAAGCAGATCGCCTATGAGCTGCAGGTGGGCGAGACGACGGTGAAGGCGCATGTCTCGGAGATTTTGCGCAAGCTCAACGTCTATAGCCGCACGCAAGCGGTGATCGAGGTGTCGAAGCTCGACAATGCGGAGTTGTTTCGGGATCAGGCGGGGTTTTGAGTTCTTCCGTGGTGCCCAGTCTCAAGGCGCCACATCGGCCCGCATAAGCGTTACTCGTCTTATCCTGTCGGCGTCAGGCTCGTATTCGACGTGTATCGACTGGCGGCCGTCGTCATATCGGTCCCAGGATCCATACTCGCCTAGAATGGGATCGTTATACGGCTTGCCACTTTTCGAGGGCGTGCCAAGGAAGCCATTCACTTCTTGGCGGTTGCACGAAAAGGAAATGCCGCCAAGAAATTGTCCGAAATCATCGGATGCGACGAATATGGTTGCTATTGTTTCATGCCTGTCGCACATAAAGGAGAAGTTATTCCGGTCGGCAACATAGTTTATTTCGATGTCAGGAAGATCGTCATCGACGGTTCGCTTGAAGTGCCAAGTGTTGAATGGCGGCAAGGTTAGTAGATCAGAAGCGGGTCTTCCCAGATAATCAAGAAAACGCATCGTCCTTCCTCTAGGCCAACAAATGCGCCAGCAGCGCCCTTAACTGCGCCGGCTTCAGCGGCTTGCGCATCAGCTCGATGCCGGCGGCGCGCGCGGCCTTGGCGACGGGTTCGGAGCCGTCGGCGGTGACGATCAGGGCCGGCACGGGACGGCCGAGATAGTCGCGCACTTCGGCGATGGTCGCGGTGCCGAGGTCGCCGCCGTCGAGGTGCTGGTCGGCGATGACGATGTCGGGCACCCAGGCGGTGTCGCCCAAAAGGTCCAGCGCGTCGTCGGTCGAGGTCGCGGCGCGGACCAGGCACTGCCAGCGCTCGAGCAGCGAGGTCATGGCGGAGAGCACGTCGGCGTCGTTCTCGACCAGCAGCACCTTGGTGCCGAACAGGCCGTAGCCGCGCGGGCGGTCCATGTCGGCGGCGACCGCTGCCGGCTCGGCCGCGGCCATGCCGACCGGCACGTCGATGTGGAAGATGGTGCCCCGCCCGACTTTCGAGGAGAAGGTGACCGGGTGACCGAGCGCGGCCGCCATGCGGCGCACGATGGCGAGGCCGAGGCCGAGCCCGCCGGCGAGGCCGGTATCGGCAAGCGTCGCGGTACCGCGGTGGAATTCCTCGAACACCGCCTCGCGCTGGTCCTCGGGAATGCCGCAGCCGGTGTCGGCGACATCGATGCGGATGGTGTCGCCGCGATGCCTGGTGCCGACCAGCACGCCGCCGGAGCGGGTGTAGCGCAGTGCATTGGAGAGGATGTTCTGCAGGATGCGGCGCAACAGCGTGCGGTCGGAGCGCACGACGACGTTGACCGGTCGGAATTTCAGCGACAGGCCCTTCTTTTGCGCCTCGGGCAGGAAGTCCGAGCGCAGCGAGGAAAACAGCGTCTCCAGGCTGACGTCGCCGGTTTCGGGCTGCACCACGCCGGCGTCGAGCTTGGAGATGTCGAGCAGCGTGCGCAGCAGGTCTTCCATCGTCTCCAGCGAGCGCTCGACCTGGCGCACCAGTTTTTTGCCCTCCTCGCTGGTCTGGACCTCGGCCAGCGCCGAGACCGACAGATGCGCGGCGTTGAGCGGCTGCAGCACGTCGTGGCTGGCGGCGGCGAGGAACCTGGTCTTGGAGAGGTTCGCCAGTTCGGCGCTCTCCTTGGCGGCGCTCAAGTCGATGTTCGACTGTTCCAGACGGCGCAGCGTGGCGTGCAATTCCTCGGTGCGGTTGCGCACCCGGTTTTCCAGCGAAATGGCGGCCTGGAACAGCGTGAAGGCGTTGCCCTGCTGGTCCATCGAGCGCTCGACGCGGCTGACCAGCGCCGCGTTGATCTTCTTCAACCGTTCGATGTCGTTGATGTCGCGGAGCGGCATCTGGCTCACTCGGCCGCCTGGCGTTCGCCGAAGGCGATGCCGGTGAAAGTCTGGTTGAGATGCATCGAGCGATACTGCTCGCCATAGGTGCCGAAGCCGATGACCTTGTTGGTCCGGTAAAGCTCGGAGATATCGCGGAAAACCTGGCGGTTGCGGGCGTCGAGTCGGCGCAGCACGCAGTCGAAGCCGAGGATCATGTCGATACCGCCGAGCCTGTGCTCGACATCCTGGAGAGCGTTGCGCGTCGCTTCCACCATGTTCTTGGGCTGTGCGATGGACAGCACCACGCCGTCATCGATGGCGCAGAAGAAGGACAGCGAGCCGTCGGGATGCATCCGCTGGATCGAGCGGCAGTAATACTCGCCGCCGACCTTCACCACGACGGGGTGCGACGCAAAGCTCAGCGGCGTCAGCGTCTGCGGCACGATGCCGACGGAGGCCGCATATTCCTCCGCCGCGTTGGTGGCGTTGAATTCGCGCACGACGCGATGATCCGGATCGGACGCCGTCACCACCAGCTTCTCGTCGGTCGGAATGAAATTATCCGTCTTGAAGACGTGGAAGGGGATCTCAGTGGCGACCAGCACGACGATGGCGCTGTCGGACGCGACCTTGCCGTTGGCGATCAGCCTGGTCGTCTCGAATTTCAGGTCGTCGCCGGCCGAGCCGCCGATCAGCGGAATGTCGTCCAGCCCCCAATGGATGGCCGACGTCACCGCTTCCTCGGCGTAGGACAGCCCGTCGATGAAGCAGAGCGCGAATATGTTCTTGGCCCGGTCATGGCCGGCGCGGCCGCGCAGCAGGCGCCGCAAAGCCGCGACCTCGCCGGTGATCCTGTCCATGCCGGACGAGGAAAGCTTTTCGACCATGGTGGAGACGGTCGAAAACGATGCCGACGGCAAAAGCAGGGCAAGGATATGCCCTTCCTCCAGTCCCTGCGGCGTGATTTCGCCGGCGGTCGAGCAGCCGGCATAGGCAAGCGACGGCGCATGCAGTTTAAGCGCCTGCGCCAGCGCTCCGGCGTCAACCAGGCTCTGCGAGAAGAACAGCAGCGCGAAGCCGGCGTCGACGATTGCGGCTTCGGCAGCGATGGCCCGGGCAAAGGCGTTCGGGTCGGGCTCATCCGTGGTGAGCGCCGAAAGGCCCGATGCATAGCGTGTGCTCGAACTGGCCAGCCGCCTTCTCCGCAATTTCCTCCAACGCTTTTATACGAGTCTTTTCTTATTTTGCGCGTGTCTTTTCTTATGCGTGTCAGCCGCGCTGCGTCGAAAGCATTTTTGCCGTCAATCCCTGATTTGGCAATGGGCCGGGCGGCGCGCTCAACAGCCCGCCGGCCATGACCGAAAGTACAAGGGGCGGAGCGCTGGCAGCGCTGTTTTGCGCGTTGTACGGTATCCGAATAACGCACTGCCGAAGCACAGGCACGGCACCGGCAAGGCGATAACCAAGGTTGATACCCAGGGAGGTTGCATGTCGGACGTGTCGTTGACTGTGAATGGGAAACGGGTCAGCGGGAGCGTCGAAGACCGAACGCTGCTGGTGCATTTCCTCAGGGAAAATCTCGGTCTCACCGGAACGCATGTCGGTTGCGATACCTCGCAATGCGGCACCTGCGTCGTCCATGTCGACGGCCGGGCGGTTAAGTCCTGCACCATGCTGGCCGCGCAGGCCTCGGGCTCGACCATCGTCACCATCGAAGGGCTGGCCAACGGCGCCGAGCTGCATCCTGTACAGGCCGCGTTCAAGGAGCATCACGGGCTGCAATGCGGCTTCTGCACGCCTGGCATGATCATGGCGGCGACCGACATGATCGCGCGTCACCCGCAAGGCCTCGACGAGGCGACGGTGCGCGCCGAGCTCGACGGCAATATCTGCCGCTGCACGGGCTACCACAACATCGTCAAGGCGATCCTCGCGGCATCGCAGGCTATGTCGAAGGGCGCCAAGGGCAAGGCGAAACAGGCGGCTTAGGGTGAATAGTGAATGGTGAATAGTGTGTAGGCTGGCGGCGGCTCCTGCTCCATTTCGACCATTCACCAATTCACCATTCTCTATTCACACCGAATTCCGGGAGGAATTTCCTATGGGTATCGAAGGCGTCGGCGCCCGCGTGGCGCGCAAGGAAGACAAGAGGTTCATCACCGGCGGCGGCCGCTATGTCGACGACATGGTGGTTCCCGGCATGAAGCATGCCGTGTTCGTGCGCAGCCCGCACGCGCATGCGCAGATCAAGAAGATCGACGTGAAGAAGGCGCAAGCCATGCCTGGCGTCATCGGCGTCTTGACCGGCAAGGAGCTCAAGGCCGATGGCATCGGCAATCTGATCTGCGGCTGGATGATCCACTCCAAGGACGGCTCGCCGATGAAGATGGGCGCCTGGTCGCCTTTGGCCGTCGACAAGGTGCGCTATGTCGGCGACGCGGTCGTCATCGTGGTCGCCGACACCAAGGGCCAGGCGCGCGACGCGGCGGAAGCGGTCGAGATCACCTACAAGGAACTGAAGGCCGTGGTCGACGCCACCAAGGCGATCCAGGCCGGCGCGCCGCAGATTCATGCCGAGTCCGACAACAATCTGATCTTTGACTGGGAGATCGGCGACGGCAAGGCGACCGACGCGGCGATCAAGTCGGCCGCGCATGTCACGCGCATGAAGATCGTCAATAACCGGCTGGTGCCCAACGCCATGGAGCCGCGCGCGGCTCTTGGCCATTACGACAAGGCCGAGGACCACTATACCTGCTGGACGACGTCGCAGAACCCACATGTCGCGCGGCTGGTGATGAGCGCCTTCTACAATGTCGCGCCGGAAAACAAGCTGCGCGTGATCGCGCCCGATGTCGGCGGCGGCTTCGGCTCGAAGATCTACATCTATCCGGAAGAGATCGTCTGCCTGTGGGCCTCGAAGAAGACCGGCGTGCCGGTCAAATGGGTGGCCGACCGTACCGAGAGCTTCCTTTCGGACGCGCATGGCCGCGATCATGTCTCGACGGTGGAGATGGCCTTCGACAAGGACAACCGCATCACTGGTCTCAAGGTCGACACGATCGCCAATCTCGGCGCCTACATGTCGTTGTTCTCGTCCTGCGTGCCGACCTATCTCTACGCCACGCTGCTGTCGGGCCAGTACAACATCCCGGCGATCCACGCCAATGTGCGCACCGTCTACACCAACACCGCGCCCGTCGATGCCTATCGCGGGGCAGGGCGGCCGGAGGCGACCTATCTTCTGGAGCGCACGATGGAGACCGCCGCGCGCGAACTCGGCGTGTCGCCGGCGGAGCTGAGGCGCCGGAACTTCATCACGTCCTTCCCGCACCAGACGCCGGTGATCATGAACTATGACGCCGGCGATTATAATGCCTCGCTCGATGCGGCCATGAAAGCATCCGACTATGCCGGCTTCACCAGGCGCAAGGCGGATGCCGCCAAGCGCGGCAAGCTGCGCGGTATCGGCATGAGCTGCTACATCGAGGCCTGCGGCATCGCGCCGTCAGCGGCGGTCGGCTCGCTCGGCGCCGGCGTCGGCCTGTGGGAATCGGCGGAGGTGCGGGTGAACGCTGTCGGCACCATCGAGGTGCTGACCGGCTCGCACAGCCATGGCCAGGGCCATGAGACGACCTTCGCGCAGCTGGTCAACCAGCGCTTCGGCGTGCCGATCGATTCGGTTTCGATCGTCCACGGCGACACCGACAAGGTGCAGATGGGCATGGGCACTTACGGCTCGCGCTCGGGCGCCGTCGGCATGTCGGCCATCGCCAAGGCCCTCGACAAGGTGGAGGCCAAGGCCAAGAAGATCGCGGCGCATCTGCTCGAAGCCGACGAGGGCGACATCGTCATCGAAAACGGCGAGGTCAAGGTCGCCGGCACCGACAAGAGCCTGCCCTGGTTCCAGGTGGCGCTTGCCGCCTATACGGCCCACAATCTGCCGGCCGGCATGGAGCCGGGCTTGAAGGAAACCGCCTTCTACGATCCGGCGAACTTCACCTTCCCGGCGGGCTGCTACATCAGCGAGGTGGAAATCGATCCGGAGACGGGTGTCACCGACATCATCCAGTTCGTCGCGGCGGATGATTTCGGCAACATCATCAACCCGATGATCGTCGAAGGCCAGGTGCATGGCGGCATCGCGCAAGGCATCGGCCAGGCGCTGCTCGAAGGGGCGCATTATGACGGAAGCGGGCAGCTGCTGACCGCAAGCTACATGGATTACACCATGCCGCGCGCGGGTGACCTGCCGTCGTTCAAGGTCTCGACCTCGAACACGCCGTGTCCCAGCAATCCGCTCGGCATCAAGGGCTGCGGCGAGGCCGGCGCGATCGGCTCGCCGCCGGCGATCATCAATGCCATCACCGATGCGCTCGGCGTCGTCGACATCGCCATGCCGGCGTCGCCGTCGACCGTATGGTCGGCCATCCGCGCCAAGAAGCACTGAGGAGGAGCGATCATGTATTCAGTCAACTATCACCGCGCCGTCTCGGTGGCCGACGCCGCCAAGCTGTTGAAGAACGGCGATGCCAAGCTGCTCTCCGGCGGCATGACCTTGATCCCCGCCATGAAGACGCGGCTCGCGGCGCCGTCTGACCTCGTCGACGTGTCACGGCTGAAGGACCTGCAGGGCATCAAAGTGTCCGGCAAGACGGTCACCATCGGTGCAGCGACCACGCATTACGACGTCTCGGCCGACGACAAGTTGAGGAAGGCCTGCCCGGCGCTCGCGCATATGGCATCGCTGATCGGCGACCCGGCAGTGCGCTACAAAGGCACGATCGGCGGTTCGATCGCCAACAACGATCCGGCGGCCGATTATCCGGCGGCGTTGCTGGCGCTTGGCGCGACGATCATCACCAACAAGCGCGAGATCGCAGCGGACAAGTTCTTCAAGGGCCTGTTCGAGACGGCGCTGAAAGAGGGCGAGATCATCACGGCGGTGAGCTTCACCGCTCCGGCCAAGGCGGCCTACGAAAAATTCCGCAACCCGGCCTCGCGCTACGCCATCGTCGGCGTGTTCGTGACCAAGGGCAAGGATGGGGTGAGGGCCGCGGTGACCGGGGCCGGCGAGGACGGGGTCTTCCGCTCCAGGGAAATCGAGGCGGCGCTGGCGAAGGCTTTCGACGCTTCGGCGCTCGGCGGCATCAAGGTGCCGGCAAAGGGGCTGATGAGCGATATCCACGCCTCGGCCGACTACCGCGCCAATCTCATCGCGGTGATGGCCAAGCGCGCGGTGGCCGCGGCCAACGCCTGAACGCTCAGTTTGGAGTGACATAGTTCCGGACGGAAAACTTTTCCTGGAATTGCTCTGATGTTGAAGGAAGGGGCCGTCGCGGCCCCTTTTCCTTTTGTATTCGCAACCACTTGGCGGGAATACCCGAGAATTCGCGCTTTCGCACTTGCACAATAGTATCCCGCACTGCAAAATAATTGCGGCGGGAGACGAAGCGGTTCCGGCACGGCTTAAGCGTGCGGGCCTCGAGTTGCGAAAGACGGGCATGACCGACATCTCCGCGACGGCCGGTGTCCTGCCACGGGCCACAGAGGACAAAGCGGCACGCGCAAGGCTGGCCTATCTCGACGGCTGGCGCGGCCTGTCGATCGCCCTGGTGCTGATCGGCCATTTCTTCCCGGTGCCGGGAATCAATCTCGGCGTGCTCGGTGTCGAGTTCTTCTTCGTGCTCAGCGGCCGGCTGATGGGCGAGATCCTGTTCATCGAGCGCTTTCCGCTGAAGAAATTCTTCAAGCGCCGCTTCTCGCGCATCTATCCCGCGCTGCTGGTGTTCGTGATCGCCGCCATGATCGGCCTTGCCGGGACCTTCATCGCGTTCAAATGGAAGGCGGCGCTGACGGCGCTGACCTTCACCTACAATTACGCCGGCATCTTCATCAACCGGGCCGGCGCGCTCGACCACATCTGGTCGCTCTGCGTCGAGGAACATTCCTATATCCTGCTGGCGCTGATCAGCGTGATCGTCACCGGACGGGCAAATGTCGTGCGGCTGTTGCTGGTGCTGGCGCTGCTGGCAATGGCCAACGGCGCCATCTCGTATGGGGTTCTCGGCATGAGCTACGAGACCACCTATTGGCGCACCGACGTGCACATCGCCTCGATCCTTTTGTCCGCGGCGATCTGCCTGCTCAAGGCCGACGGCCGACTGCCGGCTTTCCTGAAAAACCAGCATGTCGCGCTTGCGGCCGCGATTGGCGGCGTGCTGCTGTTTCTCGATCCGATGCCGACCCCGATCCACTATCTCGTCGCCGTGCCGCTCCTGGCGCTGGCCGTCAACACGCTGGACTTCGCCGGCGGCTATCTGACGGGGCCGTTGTCGTCGCGGCCGATGGTGATGCTCGGGCTGTGGTCCTATTCGCTCTATCTCTGGCAGCAGCCTTTCTACAAGTTCGTCTATGAGCGCGGCAGCGCGCCGCTGCCGCTGCTGGCGGCAGTGTTCGCCTGCGCGCTGGCGAGCTACTACATCGTCGAGAAACCAGCCCGCGGCTGGCTCAATCGCAATTGGTGAAGGTGGGTCAGGCCTTGCCGTTCTTCCGCGCGGCGAGATAGCGGCGAAGCCCTGCTTCGCCCCGCGGCGTGGTCCAGCGGTGGTTCCAGGCGAAAGCGGGTCTCAGCAGCGGCGCCAGAAGCTTGAGGATCGGCCTCTCGACCGTGACCTGCCAGATCAGGTCGACATGCGTGCCGGTCCCAGACGGCGACAGTTCGGCCCGCCACAGCCCGTCGAAATCGCCGAAGGTCTTCACCACCACCAGCCGCCCGGGCTCGAGCTCGGCCGCCTCGATGATGAAGTTCAGCTCATAGGGCAGGGCGCCGCGCGCTCGGGCCCTGGCGCGGGAGCCGACGACGCCCTTGCCTTTTTTGTCGAGCGGCTCGACCTCCTTATAGGCATCGCCCCACCAGAGCGGCAGCAGCTCGGCGTCCGCGAGCACGTCCCACACCTGCTGGGGCGTGCCTTCAGGGATGTCCCAGCTTTCGTCGAAGCGGAAGACATTGCTTGGCATGATGTCGCGCCCCCCAGCCAGCGGAGCGACCATATTAGCTGCGGCTCGTTTTTCTGGCCAGTGGCGGCGGGCGCTGCTCAGGCGGCGATGGGCTTTGCCCAGTAGCGCACCGATTTCTTGCCGCCATGGATGACGGCATTGCCGACTTCGGCGAAACCAAGCGCGGCGTGGAAAGCGTCCGAGGCCGGGTTGGGCGGATCGGCATTCACCTCGCAGGTGACGATGGTGTGGCCGGCGCGCCGGGCCTGCTCGAACAGGTCCTCATAAAGCCGGCGGGCATGACCGCGGCCGCGCGCCGCGGCCGCGACCACGACGCGGTCGACATAGACGAAGCGTGGATAGCGCTCGCGAAACCAGAGGAAGTTCGGGCTGTCGTAGCCGGCGTCCTGATCGAAGCACATGATGAAAGCTTCGAGCGCGCCGATGCGGCGGGTGTAGAAAGCCTCGCCGAGCAGGAATGAAAGCCGTTCCGGCTCGAGCCAGGACAGCTCGGCCGCATGCTCGTTGTTGAGCGCGAGGATGGCGGCCTCGTCGGCGGCCGAGACCTGTTCGATCGGCGGCAACGCCTTGGTCATCGTCCTGGCCATCAGGCTCTCGCGGCCGCGATCGTCGCCGCCACCAGGGCTTCGTCGGTCACCGTGTTGCGGTATTCGCGGTCGAGGTCGGCGCCACCCATGCCGACATTGGGGTTGCGATAGCGCATGGCGCTCGGCACATCCGCGAGCGCGGCGAAATGCATCTCGGTCAGCCCGGTCCGCTTGCGCACGTCGCCGATCGTGTCAGGGGCGAGGGCGCCGCAGCCGAGGATAATGATGCGCGAGCCGGCCTGGCGAACGAGCTCCGCCAGAAGCTCGACCCCCTCGAGCGCCGTGTCGCGCTGGCCGCTGGTCAGCACGCGGCCGACTTTGCAGCGGATCAAGGCTTCGAGCGCTTCGGCCGGATCGCGGGTCATGTCGAAGGCGCGGTGGCAGGTGACGTTGAGCGGGCCGGCGGCCTCGACCAGCGCGCCCATGCGCGCCTCGTCGATGGCGCCATCGGCGGTCAGGCAGCCGACGACGACGCCGGCGATGCCGAGCTCGCGAAGCGCTTCGACGTCGGCCAGCATCGAACGGTATTCGGTCTCGCTGTAGAGGAAATCGCCGCCGCGCGGCCGCACGATGACGTGAAAGGGAATGGTCGCGCTTGCGAGCGCGGCGCGCACCGTGCCGAGGCTCGGCGTGATGCCGCCCTCGACCAGGCTGGCGCAGAGCTCGACCCGGTCGGCGCCGGCGGCCTGCGCGGCAAGCAGCCCGTCAATGCCTTCGACGCAGATTTCGATCAGGGGTTTTTGCGTATCCGCCACCGGTTTCCATCCATGCTTTCGAGGAGATGTCCTGCCCTAGCATCGGGCGGGTCGCGGCGAAAGCCGCAACCATCGGTCCAGCTATGCAAGGCGCTTGACAACGCATAACTGCAAAGTTATGGATAACTCATAACTGGAAAGTTATTGATTGGTGCGGCCCTACCGGCCGCGCGAACCCGAGGAGACGGATGATGGAAGCAAGATTGAAGAACCCGGTGATGCTCATTCCCGGCGCGCTGCAGGCTCTCATGGCGCTCGACAAGTCGACCGAAGCCGGCGATGTGCCTTATGTCACACGCAAGCTCATTCATCTTCGCGCCAGCCAGATCAACGCCTGCGCCGTCTGCGTCGACATGCATGCGCGCGAGCTGAAGAAGGCCGGCGAGAAGGACGAGCGGATCTTTGCCGTATCCGCTTGGCGCGAGACGCCTTACTTCACCGACGCCGAGCGCGCCGCGCTTGCGCTCGCCGAAGCCGCGACGCGCCTGGCCGACCGTTCCGACGCGGTGCCGGACGATGTCTGGGACGAAGCCGCGCGCCACTATGACGACAAGGCGCTCGCCGCCCTGGTGATCCAGATCGCGCTGATCAACGCCTTCAACCGCCTGAATGCCACCACAAAGCAGCCGGTGGGCGCCTGGGGGTGAGCAGCAAAGGCCTCCGCTTCGAGGCGGAGGCCTTCTCGCTACTGCTTCAGGATCGTGTTCTTGGCGCCTTGCTCAACCTGGTCGATCACCAACAGCTTCACGGGATCGGCGCCGATGTTGGTGGCCTGGTGCCATTGGCCGATCATCTCGACGATGAAGTCGCCGGTCTTGTAGGTGTTGGCGACACCGGTCTCGACATTGGTAACCTTAAGCGAGCCTTGCTCGACATAGGCGTAGCGCGGGAAGGGGTGTTTGTGCACCGGGAGCGTCGCGCCCGGTGCGATCTGATAGGCGGAGACCTGAACCTCGACATGCCCTTGCGGCAGGGTGATCGGTTGGCCGGACGCGGTCGTGGTCTTCGACGCCAGTGGTGTCACCACGACCGGCGTGTTCGAACTGTCCAGAGCATTCGCGCCGGTCGTGAAAAATGCCGCCGCCAAAAGCAGCGCCGATGCCGTGATGTTGCGCATGAGGTCCCTCCAGAGCCGCCAGCTTGGCGCGGCTGACGCTGAGGCGCAAGCACCGGATGGCGGAATAGCTAACGGCTCGCCGGCGCCGGCTTCGGCGGCCTGAGCAGCAGGGCGAGCGGTACAAACACCGCCGTTGCCACCGCGCAATAGAAAAAGACATCGACATAGGCGAGCAGCGAAGCCTTCTGGCCGATCCAGCCGACGGCCTGCTGCCTGGCTTCGACCAGCGGCGAGCCATCGGCGACGAAATGGTTCGTCACCTGGCAAGGCGTCCGTCGATAGCCAATAGCGTCTCGAACAGCACGGCCGCGCCGACAGCGATGTCCTCGGGCGTTGCGCTTTCCTCGGGACAATGGCTGCGCCCATCCTTGCAGGGGACGAATATCATCGCGGCCGGAGCGGTTTTGCTGATCCACGCCGTATCGTGCCCGGCTCCGGAAACCATGCGGCGCGATTTGGCGCCGAGCTGGCGTGCGGCTGTTTCCAGTTCGAGACAGAGGCTCGGATCGCAGGGGCAGGGAGGGTTATCCGAAATCACCTGCATCGTGACGGGACGACCGGCGATCTTGGAGCGCAACCAATCCACGAAATGTGTCATGACACCGGGGTCCGAGGCGCGAGCATCGATCAGCAGTTCGGCAGCTCCAGGCACGACATTGGCGGCTCCGGGTTTGATGGTGAATTCACCGACGGTTGCCGTGAAGTGGCCGGCCTCGTCCCTGGCTCGGCGATATGCCTCGCCATGGATATCCAGGACGATGCCGGCGGCGGTCACGAGCGCGTCGTCGCGCAACCTCATCGGCGTCGTGCCGGCGTGGTCGGCGCGTCCCGTCACTCTCAGAGCGATGCGGGTGATGCCGGTGATCGAGGTCACGATGCCGATCGTTTCGCCTTCGGTCTCCAGAACCGGACCCTGCTCGATATGCAGTTCCAGTGAGGCGCGGATGTCGTTTCGCGGGCTCAGGCCGCCTGGATCGCCTCCCGCCTCGACGATCGCCTGCCGCAAGCTCCGGCCCTGATGTTCCCGCTCCAGCCAGTCCGCCGGGATCTGCCCGGTCATCGCGCGACTGCCGATGCAGGAAACTCCGAAGATCGAAACCTCTTCCGCGAGGAAATCCACGATCTCGAGATCGTGCTCCAAGGTGATGCCCGTGTCTTGAAGCGCGCGCGCGACCTCGAGCCCCGTAATGACGCCCGCAGTCCCGTCATAGCGCCCTCCATCGGGAACTGTGTCCGAATGCGAACCTATGATCAGCGTGCCGCGGCCGGGGTTCCTGCCGGACCGGCGCCCGATCAGATTGCCAGCCGCGTCGATTACAGGGTCGAGCCCGGCGTCGCGCATGCGCTCCGCCAACCACCGCCGGCCTTCGAGAAACACAGGCGTAAAGGCGCGACGGGTCCAACGGCGGTCAGGCTCAGTCAATGCAGCCAAATCGGCCAGATCTCTTGCGATCCGGGCCGCGTCGACAGGGAGATTTCCCCTGGGCATTTAAATTCTCTCCCGACCGTGAGTTCGCGGCCTCCGCGCCGGTACACCACGGCTCGCGGGCGGCGTTATGAATCGGCCTCGGCCGGGCGCGGCGATGACATTGCGGCCGTCCCACACCATTTCGCCCCGGTTCCATGTGGCGGCAACGCTCCAAGGCAGTTCCATGCCGTCATAGGGCGACCAACCCGATATGCTGTTGCCGCTCGCGGCTGTGTCGATCCGCCGTGGCTCCGGGATCAGAACGGTGATGTCTGCGTCTCGTCCCAGCGCGAGCGCGCCTTTGACGTGATCGATGCGGAAATGCCGGGCGGGGTTCTCCGCCATGAGCCGGGCAGCCCATGTCAGCGAAATCCCGCGCTTCGTGGCGCCTGCCACGAAGAGCGGCACCATGTGCTCCAGACCGGGGAGGCCAGAGGCATTGGCCAGCATATCGGGATTGGTCTTGCGCTCCAGGGACCAGCTTACGTGATCGGTCGAGACGAGAGTGACGTTGCCCGCGGCGATCTGGCGCCAGAGACCTTCGACCGACGCCCGGTCCCGTATCGGCGGATTGCACTTCGATCTTCCGGCCAGGCGCCGCGCGTCATTCTCCTCGTCGAGAACAAGGTAGTGGATGCAGCACTCGGCCGTCGCGTCATAGCCCTGTGCGCGATAGGCGGCGGCCATTTCATAGCCACGCGGCAAGGAGCAGTGAACCACGTGGGCAGGACAGCCCGTATGGACCCCGATCTCATAGATCTCGGCCATGGCCAGCAGTTCCGTCAAAGGAGGGCGCGACATTCCATGGGCACGGTAGTCGGTAACTCCGCGCGCCCGCACGGCGTCCATGGCGAAGCGGACATACTCCTCGTTCTCGTTGTGCACACCGGCCGTCAGGCCGGTTTTCGCGACCTCGGCAAAGCATTCGGCCATCAGCGGTGGGGTGATCCTGGGGAACCGCTTGGGGTCGGTGCCGAAGGTGGAGAATTTGAACGCCGCCACGCCCGCCTCGGCCTGTTCGGCTATTCTTCCGGCGCCCTCGGCCGGATCGATCGTGCCGTAGAGACCGAAGTCGACCCGGGCCTGGGTGGAGGCATGCGCGGCTTTGGCCGCAACGGCCTTCGCTGAACAGACGAGGTTGCCCTCGTCGTAGGGCATATCGATGATGGTCGTCACACCACCGGCAGCCGCGGCTCGGGTGGACCAGATGAAGTCTTCCGTTCCCTTTTGGCTCAATGAATGAACCTGCGCGTCGATCGCGCCCGGAAGGATCAGCGCATCGCCCAGCAGATGCCTATCCGATGCCGCGGGGGCGATCCCTTGTCCGATATTGGTAATCATGCCGTCGCGGATGCAGACATGCCCATTCGGAATTATTCGATCCGGCAAGACAACGGTTCCGGACAGCACGAGATCAAAGTCGGACATCTTCCACTCCGGCGTTCATGCGAAAAGGTCGTGCGGATGGCTGGAATCGGGCATCGGCAAGTTCCCTGGCAGCAGATGCGACGAACCGCACTCTAGGATCGCCGGCGTCGGCAGGGGATATGCCGAATTCTGGACAGGCTATGCGCCGCCGATCGATTGCGCGATCTGCAGGGCGATTCTGCGCGAGGCCTGCGTGCGCCGCCAGACGAGGTGAAAGCTGACCCGTGGAGCGTCCGGCAGCCTGATGATGCCGATCGGCCGGTCGAGCGCCGCCACCGCCTCCAGCGGCAGCACGGTGAGATAACCATGGTCGAGGACGAGGTTGATGATGATCGAGAGGGCATCGACCTCCACCAGTCGTGCCGCGGCATGGCCTTCGCCGCCGAGGAAGGGTTCAAGTGCTTCGCCGACCGACTGGCGCAGCCCGCTCCGCAGGCTTGGAACAGCGATGAGATGGCGATCGACCAGTGGCTGGATCGCGGCGTCCGGCGACACGATATCGGCGGAGCCCACGATCACAAGTTCGCCGGAAAAGACTTCCCGGCTCTCGAAGCGCTTGTTGCGTAGGGCTATGTCGGTCAGCGCGACGTCGAACCGACCGGCCCGCAGCCCTTCGGCCAGATCCTCGGCTGTCGTGCTGCTGACGAAAAGCCCGGGCTTGCCGTCATCGGCATGCCATGCGGCGACCAAGGCCGCCAGGCGCGCCGCCAGCCGGCTTTCATGGCCGACCGGAACGACCGTGCCGAGCTTGACGGTGCGCAGTTCACGGGCGAAGCGCTTTCTCGCCGGCCCGGTCAGGCTGGCGACCTTGTTGGTAAGCGCCAGCGCTGCCTCGCTGAATTCCAATCCCTCCGGTGTGGGCTCGCAGCCATGCATCTCGCGGATGAGCAGCCTTTGCCGGAGCACCCGTTCGAGCTCCGCCATCTGCCGCGAGAGGTTCGGTTGGCCGACGCCGAGCTCGCGCGCCGCGCGCCGGATCGAGCCGGCGCGGATCACCGCGTTGAAATTCCCGAGCACGGCCACCGAAACGGCATTCTGCGCCGCCCATGCAAGCACGCCGCTGGCATCGGCCGGCCTTTCGCCGGCGACGGTCGCAATGCGCGCGAGGACCTCGGTCAGGGCGGGAATGGATCCCGCCAGGTTCTCTCCGGCCAGGGTCAGGGAAAGTCCGCCATCGCGCCGCGATGCCAGTTTCAGCGCCAGCTCGCTCTCGAACCGTTCGAAGGCGTCGGCAACGCTCGACGGTGGACGGCCGAGCAAGGCGGCGGCGCGACGCACGGAGCTTTCCTGCATCACCGCAAGTACTGTCGCCAGTGTGGCCGTGTCCATTCCCCAACCGCGCTCCGCACTGTCTGAGGCATCTGTTGTCCGGTTTTTAGCATATCCCGGTCGCCCGGCAAGCTCACTAAGCTCCGTCAGACAATCGAGAGGAATGGCCGATGGCGGCAACGGACCAAAGCTTTCGCGGCGCGATCGAACGGCTCGAAGCCTCGGGCGATCTGCATCGCGTCGAGCGCGGCGTCGATCCAGGCTTCGAGCTTGGAGCGGTGCTCGCCCTGCGCGACAGGGAGCGGCCACAGCTTTTCACGGCCGTGAAGGCCCATGACATGCCCGTCATCGGCAACATCATGAATTCCCGCGAACGCGTCGCGAGGCTGCTGGGCGTTGAGAAACCACGCTTGCACCAGGTGATCCTCGAAGCCCTCGGCAAGCCGATCCAGCCCGTCCTGGTCGAGGAAGCGCCGGTGCAGGAAGTAGTGCACGGCAACGACATCGATCTTGGCCGCATCCTCCCCGTGCCGACCTGGTTCGAACATGAAGCCGGCCCCTACATCACAGCCGGCGTGATCGTCGCCAAGGACCCCGAGACCGGGCGCAGGAATGTCTCGATCGCGCGGTTGCGGCTCGAGGGCGGCGGCCGCGTGCTGGTCGGAATCGCCAGGAACCATCATCTCAACCTGCTGACGGAAAAGGCGCGCAAGCTCGGGCAGAAGCTGCCCATCGCGGTCGCGATCGGCAACCATCCGGCCGTCCTGCTGGGCTCCCAGATGTATCTGGGGCTGGGCGATGATGAATATGATGTCGTTGGCGGGTTGCTCGGCGAACCGCTCGAACTCGTGCGCTGCAGGACGGTGCCTCTCGAAGTGCCGGCGGGCGCCGAGATCGTGCTGGAGGGCCACATCGACAACGCGGACCCGATCGAGGAGGGCGACGTGTCCGAGTTCCACGGCTTCTATGTCCGATATGGCGCCGGCACGGGCGGTGCCATCACCTGCGTCACCCATCGTCGTGACGCCACATACCAGGCAATTCTGCCCGGATATGCCTCGGAGCACTGCCTGCTCGGCGCGCTGGCGATTGAGGCGGTGACCTGTCAGGCCCTGCGGCGCGCGATCCCGTCCGTGCGTCGGGTGCTGGTCACGGATGGCGGTATGGGTCGCCTGCATGCCATCATCAGCATGCACCGGCCGCGGCTCGGTGAAGGCAAGCGCGCCATCATCCTCGCCATGGGCCAGGTCAACCTATTCAAGCTCGTGACCGTCGTGGAAGACGACATCGATCCCGAGGATCCGACCGCGGTCGAGTGGTCTCTCGCCGCGCGCTTCCGCGGGCATGAGGACATGGTCGTCCTGCCGGGCATGAAGGCCGACCGCTGCGACCCGGTGCATGAAAATCTGACTGTCACCAAGATAGGCCTCGTCGCCTGCACTCGCCCGGGCGACGGTGAACGGAGCTCGCTCTCCGAATTCGCCCGTGCCCCCGAGGATATCCTGTCCTCGGTCCGCGCGCGGCTTCAAGAGTACTGATCGTGGCGGCGCCGAAGCGCATCATCGTCGGCGTAACCGGCGCATCGGGTTTCGACTATGCGGTCTGCCTCCTCAAGATGCTGCATGAGCAGGAGGTCGAGACCCATCTCGTCGTATCGCGCGCCGCGATGACGGCGATGGCGCATGAGACCGACATGACCTTCGGCCAGATGAAGGCGCTGGCCGACCATTGTCACGACAACAGGGATATCGCAGCCCTCATCGCCAGCGGCAGTTTCCGCACCATGGGCATGATCGTCGCCCCCTGTTCGGCCAAGAGCCTGGCCGAAATCGCCATGGGCACCGGCTGCACGCTCGTCGCGCGGGCGGCAGATGTGGTGCTCAAGGAGCGTCGCCGCCTCGTCGTGCTCTTTCGCGAGACGCCACTGCATCTCGGCCATTGCCACAACATGCTGCGACTGTCCGAGATGGGCGGCATCGTGATGCCGCCGGTCCCCGCCTTCTACCCGAGGCCGAAAACCATCGAGGAAATGGTGACCTACACGGCGGCTCGCGTGCTCGATCTCTTCGACATCGATGTCGAGGTCGAGGGTCGGTGGAAGGCCAGTCAGGCCAGGGAATAGCGCGTTCAACCCAGTCAAAATAGCCATCGGGCGAATGAAATGGGTTGGCGGCGCCCGCGGGCTCTGTCAGCCCGCCATCCAGCCGCCGTCCACCATCAGGTTGACGCCGGTGACGTAGCTGGCCATGTCGCTGGCGAGGAACAGCGCCGCGCCAGCGACGTCGTTGGGATGCCCGAGCCGTGGCCAGGGCGTGCGGCGGCGCGAATAGTCGAGCGCCTCGGGATCGTTGGCGACGCCGGGCTTTCCGGTGATGATCTTGCCCGGGGCGATGGCGTTGCAGACGATCAGGTCGTCGGCATGATCGACCGCGATCTGCCGCGTCATCTGCACGATGCCGCCCTTGCTCACCGAATAGGGCAGGTCGCCGGGGCAGGCGACCATGCCATGTTGCGAGGAGATGTTGATGACGCGCCCGCGCACGTCGTTGACCGGCGCCTGGGTCAGCATCTGCGTGATGGCGCGTTTGTTACAGTAGAAGAAACCGGTCAGGTTGACGCCGATGACGCGGTTCCACTGTTCCGGCGTGGTTTCGACCAGATTGGTGCTGGTGTAGATCGCGGCATTGTTGACCATCACGTCGAGCCGGCCGAAGCGATCGACCGTCGCGCCGACAAGTGCATCGACAGCGCTCCAGTCCGAAATGTCGGTCCTGACGTAGACGGCGGCGCCGCCGGCCGAACGGATCATATCGACGGTGACCTGGCCGCCCTCGATCGGCTGCTCCACCGTGTCGGCGACGACGATGTGGGCGCCTTCGGCCGCGAATTTCAACGCGATTGCGCGGCCGATGCCGGAACTCGCTCCGGTGACGATGGCGGTTTTGTCTGCGAGCAAGGCCATGGTGATCAGCTCTCCCGGGTGACGATCTTTCCCTGTGCCGCGCCGACCGGCCTGCCTTCGCGCACGATCTCGCGGCCGCGCAGGAAGACGTTGGTCAGGCGCGCTTTCACCTTCCAGCCGTCGAAAGGCGTGCAGCCCGCCCGCGAGAGCTGATCGGCATTGGCGATGGTGCTGGATTGGCGCGGATCGAGGATCAGCAGGTCGGCATCGTAGCCGACGGCGACGCGACCCTTGCGCCGGCCGAGACCGAAGCGCTCGGCCGGATTGGTTGAGCACATGCGCACGAGGTCTGGAAGGACGATGAGCCCTTCCTCCACCAGCCTCAGCATGGTCTGAAGGAGCGTCTGCAATCCGGGCATGCCGCCCGGAATGTCGGCGAAAGCGGTGTAGGGCGCTGCCTTCTCGACCGGCGCGTGCGGTGCGTGATCGGTGGCGACGATGTCGATCAATCCCGCGCCCAGCGCGGCGCGCAACGCATCAACGTCGTGCGGCGACCGCAAGGGTGGCGAGGCCTTCAGATTGGCGCCTTGCGCTTCGTAATCGTCAGCGGTGAAGAACAGGTTTTGCGGCGTGGTCTCGACGCTGGCGTCGGCCATGCCGCGTAACCGGTTCCAGGTCTCGACACCCAGTTCGGAATTGATCTGCCGGACATGGATTCTTGCCTCGGCCGAGGCGGCGGCGATAACCGCGCGGGCGATGCCATTGGCCTCGGCGAGCGGCGGCCGGCTATCCAAGAAGGCGGCGATGCTGCCTGAGCGATCGCGCGCGGTGGCGCCGGTGAGGATCGATTGGTCGCCGGGTGAGATGCCGATCAGCGTCTCGGCGCCAGCAAAAGCTTTGAGCGCCTCGGCGACGGCATCGAGCGTTGCGAACAGGAAGGCGTCCGGCACGTCGGCGGTGAACAATTCGAACGAGACCGGCGCACGGTCGAGCAGGCGAGGGACGAGCGACAGGTCGCGGCTGACCACGGCCTGCAGGCCGACATCGACATGGATGCGGCCTTCGGCCATCGCCATCTTGTCGGCGAGTTGCTCGGAAGTAGCCGTCCACGGCTCGTCGGTCGGCATATCGAGCACGGTCGTCACGCCGCCAAGCGCTGCGGCATGGGTGCCTGAGGAAAAATCCTCCTTTTGCGTCAGCCCGGGCTCGCGCAGATGCGCGTGCGCATCGACAAGGCCGGGAAGCAGGAAGCTGCCAGACGCATTGATGACCGTCCCGGCTTCGGCTGCTTCGCCGGGCGCGATCAAAGCCGCGACCTTGCCAGCGGCAATGCCGATATCGCCGCGGCTGAGGCCATCGGCGTTCACCACCGTTGCGCCGCGGATCAGCGTCTCGAACAAGTCGTTGCTCTCCTTCAGCCGCGCTGCTCGAAACGCGCATGGCTGGCGAGCCAGAAACGGGCGATATCCTCGCGGCGCATGAAGGCGGCGCCGTCGCTGTTCTGCACGTGCTCGATCACTTCGCGCAGGCCGGAGGCGCGGTTGGGCTGACCCATCCAGCGGGCGTGGATGCCGATGGTCAGCATGCGGCCGCCGGTCTCGTCGGCTTCGCCGAGCATATAGTCGATCGCCGAGCGGCAATCCTCGGCGAAGTCGCGCGGATTGCTGTAGCCGGGCGCGACGAGATAGCGGCTGTCGTTGAGCGTCTTGGAGTAGGGTACCACCAGGATCTCGGCGCCCCGGTGATCGAGGAAATAGGGCAGGTCATCGTTGCAGGGATCGGAGTGGTAGAGGAAGCCGCCTTCCTCGACCAATAGGTCGCGCGTGTTGACGCTCGGCAGCGAGCGGCAATTCCAGCCTAAGGGCCGTTTGCCCAGCAGTTTTTCATAGAGCGCAATCGCTTCTCGCAAATGGCGTTCTTCCTCGCCGCGCTCCATCGTGGTGTAGTCGATCCAGCGCAGGCCGTGGCCCATCAGGTCATGCCGGCGGCTCTTCATCCACTCGACCAAAGGCGGATTGCGCTCCAGCGCAACGGCGCAGGCGGAAAAGGTTACCGGGATGTCGTAGCGGTCGAAGAGGCGCGCCAGGCGCCAGACGCCGGCGCGGCTGCCATATTCGAAATGCGTCTCGGTGCCGAGGTCGCGCACCGGCGGGCTGGAGGTGAGATTGTACTCGCCCCAATTGTCGTTGCGGCCGTCATCCAGCCAGTTGTATTCCGAGCCTTCCTCGTAGTTGAGCACGAGGTTGACAGCGAGCTTGATGCCGCCCGGCCAGACGACGAAGGGCGGATGCGGGCCGTAGCCGACAAAGTCACGCGGCTGCAAGGCGTGCTGCGGATCGGTCGGCATCGGTCGTCCTCCTTCGGCCTGGTTTGGCTCAGCTTTCGTTGGCGATAATCCAGTCCATGTAGGCGTGGAAGGCGTCCTTGCCGGGACGCGGCCGCCAGTCGGTGTCGCGCAGGATGCGGGCGATGTCATAGGCGCCCCACATGCCGCCCTTCAGCCTGACGTCCTGGACGATATTGGCGTCTTCTCCAGTCGTCACCTCGGCCTTCAGGCCCGGCACGCGCTCCCGTGCCCAGCCGATGATCTCGCCAATGGTCTGGCTGGAGCCGCACCCGATGTTGTAGTGGCGGTAATTGAGGCGCGGCGCGTCGATCAGCGCCAGGATCGCGGCGGCAACGTCGGTCGAGGTCATGTAATCGCCAACGGGTTCGAGGCTGTTCGGCCTGATCGTCTCGCCGGCCAAAGCCATATGCGCGACGCGGTTGGGAACATGGCGGAAGTTGCGGCTCTCGGTGGCGCGGTCCATCGGGCCGTAGACGGAAGCAAGCCGCACCGAGATTGCCGACAGGCCGAACAGATCGGCATAGCGGTTGGTGACCATCTCGGAAGCGAATTTCGAAATGCCGTAGAGCGTCAGCGGCGCGACATAGCCGTCTTCCGGCAGCGGTTCGCTGCTCCAGTCAGGCCCGTTGTGGCGGTAGACGGAACCGGAGCTGACATAGATGAAGCGCTTGAGATCCGGTCTCGTGCGCGCCCAGTCCAGCATCCGCACGGTGCCCATGAGATTGACGTCGACGATGCGGGCCGGGTCCTCGGCCTCCGGCTGGCGTTTTGCCTCGGAGGCGCTGCCGCGCGAGATCGGCGTGATCGTCGCGCCATGCACGATCGCGGTGATGCCGTGCTTGTCGAGCGTCGCGGACCAGGCCTGAGGGTCGAGGATGTCAGCGGAAATCACCGCGAGCCGGTCGTGCACCGGAGCGAAATGCTTTTCGGCCGCCGCGTCGAGGCCGGAGCGGTCGAGGATCACGGCGCGGGCTTGCGGATCGCGGTCGAGCCATGCGCGCGCGACCACGCTCATGACAAAGCCGGTGCCGCCGGTGACGAGCAGGGTCATGCGAACTCCTTTGAAAAAGCGGTTCGGGCATCAGCGCGTCGCATAGCCGCCGTCCACGAGCATGTCGGATCCGGTGACGAAGGACGCGTCGGAGGAAAGCAGGAAGGCAGCCGCCGCGGCTATCTCTTCAGGATTGGCGATGCGGCCGAGCAGATGCGCGGGTCCGAGGCCGGCATTGGCCGCCTCGAAATCCGCAAATCTGCGCAGCAGACGGGTCGTCGCCACGGCGCCTGGCGACAGGCTGTTGACGCGTATCTTGTCGGGCGCGTGGTCGACGGCCATCGCCTTGGCGAGGTGGATCAGGCCGGCCTTGGCGGCGCAATAGGCGACGGCCCTGGTGGTGGCGACGCGTCCGAATTGCGATCCGATGAAGACGACCGAACCGCCGCCGCCGGCGGCGATCAGCGGCACGGCGAACTTGCTCATCAGGAAGGCCCCGGTCAGGCCGACATCGATCTCGTGCCGCCACGCGCTTTCATCGAGATTGACGACGGTGGCGCTGGTCGAAGGCGCGGCGGCATTGTGCACCAGCCCGTCGAGCCGGCCGAATTTCTGGCGCGCGAATTCGACCGCCGCCCGGGCGGAATCCGCCTTCGTCACATCGCATTGGCAAGCGGCCGCGGAAGGGCCGAGCGTTTCGGCAAGCTCGGCCGCCGGCTGGAGGCCATAATCGGCGCAGACAATTTTTGCGCCTTCGTCAACACAGCGGCGAGCAATTGCCGCGCCGATTCCGCTCGCCGCGCCCGCGATCAGAATGACGCTGCCTTCGAGGCGGTTCGTGGGTTTATCCGTCATCACGCCTGCTCCTCGACCGCTTGCATGGCCGTCGCGCCGACCGGCCGGCGCAGCAGATTGTAGCAGGCGGCTAAAGTCACCAGCACGGCGCCGCCGCCCAAAAGCAGGAACATGGCCGGTGCGCCCATATGCTGCATCAAGCCAGCGGAAATGCCGGGCGTCGCGACATTGCCGATCGAATAGAGCAGGAGCAGCGTGCCGGAAGCGCCGACCATATGCCGGGTATGCAATTGCGAGGCGCCGAACGCCATCGCCACCGGATAGACGGTCAGTGCGGTGCAGCCATAGAGGAAGAACAGCACGAAGAGCAGCGGCATCGAAAAATTGCCGACCCAGGCGATCGCGGCGCAGAGCGTGACGGACAGGACGCCCTGGACGAGCAGTATGATGCGTCGTTCAAATCGATCCGACAGCCAGCCGACGGGCGTCTGCGCGAGCATGCCGGCGATGCTCACGGTCGTAACGAGCCCGACCGTGGTGCCCGCCGACAGTCCGATCTGGGTGCCGTAGATCGGCGTCAGCACGAAGATGTTCATGTTGGTGATGCCGCCCTGAAAGATGGCGACCACGGTCACCGGCGCCAGCCGGAACAGCGCCAAGGGGCCGAGACGTTTGACCGGTCTCGCCGTGCCGGCATGGTCTGGATCGGCAGGTGCGGCCGGCAGCGCCGGCCAGCGCCCGCCGATGAATTTGGAGATCAGCGCCAGCAAGACCGTTACGGCCGCGACCGGAAACAGATGCGGCGATTGCGGGCCGACCAGGCCGACGAGGAGTTGTCCGAGCAGCACCGCAATCGCCGTGGTCAGCATGTAGAGCGAGAACAGCGCGCCGCGATTGTGCTGTTCGGCGTAGAGATTGATCCAGCTTTCGCAGACCACGAACAACGACGCCATCGCCATGCCGCCGAGCAGGCGAAAGCAGATCCAGCTCGGCAGGAAATCGGTGAAGACGAAACCGCAAGCCGCCAGCAGCGCAACGACGAGAATGGCGACGAATGTGCGCTCGTGGCCGTAGTGGGCGACGGCCGGGCGGGTGACCAGGCATCCGATCAGGAAGCCCACGGGATAGGCGGTCAGCACGATCTGCACGACTTGTGGAGAGATGCCGGGCTTACCGAGATGCAACGAGACGGCGGTGGTCAGCATGGCGCTACCGATGCAGGCAAGGCAGACGCCGACCATGATCGGTAGCATGGCGCGTGACCGCTCGGCATTTTGCCAGAGCCGCGCCGGGGATTGAGCGATCGACCTCATGGATGCGGCTGCGGTGGCTCCCCTTGGCATGACCGTTGACCGACGGCAGCCCGAGCAGAAGCTACACGCTGCCGTGCTTGCCACAAACGAAGATTGGCGCGGCTATGGCTCAAATTTTTTTGGCCATGCCGGCAAAGGAAAGCGGCATCTCGGCGCGCGGCGGGCTTTACAGCCCTTTTGCACCCTCCTTACCATAGGCAAAGCCAAGAGCCGGGAACCAGCGGAAGGGAACGAGCCATGACGATCGAACGCCTCGAAAACGGACCGCGCTTCTGCCGGGTGCTCCGCTACAACGGCACCGTCTATGTGGCGGGCCTGACCGCGGATGACCTTTCCGGCGACACGACCAGCCAGACCAAGCAGATCCTCGCCAAGATCGACGCGCTTCTGGCCAAGGCCGGCAGCGACAAGTCGAAGCTGCTCAGCGCGCAGATTTGGCTGAGGGACATCGCCGATTTTGAGATGATGAACACGGCCTGGGACGCCTGGATCGACAGGAGCGCCATGCCGGTGCGGGCCACGGTGGAAGCGCGGCTCGCCGGCGACCAGTATCGCGTCGAGATCATGGTGACGGCGGCTGTCGGCTGAGCCGATCGGCGGGGGTACGCCAATGCATGAGCTGGTGATCAGAGGCGGGCGCGTGGCGCTCGACGACGGCTGGGCCGAGTTCGACATCGGCATCGCCGACGGCCGCATCGCCGCCATCGGCAAGGGCCTCTCGGGCGCGAAGTCGATCGACGCCGGCGGGCGATGGGTGATGCCCGGCGGCATCGACGCGCATTGCCATCTCGACCAGCCGGTCTGGGGCGGTGCCGGCAACGCTGACGATTTCTATTCCGGCACCATCTCCGCCGCGTTTGGCGGCACCACATGTATCGTCCCCTTCGGCATGCCTGGACAGGATATGACGACGATCGGCGCCATCGACCGCGCGCTGGAGCGCGCGGCGGGACGCGCCGTGATCGATTACGGGCTGCATGCCGTGGTGACTATGGGCACCGGCGCGGATGTCGAGGCTCAGCTCGACGCGCTTGCCGGGCGCGGCATCGCCTCGGTCAAGCTGTTCATGACCTATCAGGGTTTTGCCGTCGACGACGACCTGTTCTTCAAGGTCCTCGATATGGCGAGCCGTCTTGGCTGGATCGTCATGGTCCATGCCGAGAATGATGCCGCGATCCGGCGCACGCGCCAGCGGCTCATCGATCTCGGCCGCACCGATATCCGCTATCATCTGGTCGCGCACAGCGAGACGATGGAGCGCGAAGCGACGCATCGCGCGCTGACGTTCGCCGAGATGACCGGCGCGCGCATGACCATCGTGCATGTCTCCTCCTGGCAGTCGGCCGAGGAGGTGGCGCGGGCCAAGACACGCGGCGTCGCCGCCATTGCCGAGACCTGTCCGCAGTATCTCTTCGTCAGCGCCGCCGATCTCGATCGTCCGGCAGTCGATGCGGCGCGCTTCGTCTTCTCGCCGCCGCCGCGCTCGCCGCGCAGCCACGAGCATCTGTGGCAAGAGCTGATCGATGGCGGCATCGACCTGTGGTCATCCGACCATTCGCCATACTATTTCGCCGACAAGATCGACCGGTCCGATACGCCCGGCTTTACGACGACGCTGAGCGGCATTCCCGGCATCGAGACGCGGCTGCCGCTGCTGTTTTCGGAAGGGCTGGTCACCGGCCGCCTGGCGCTCGAGCGCTATCTCGACCTCACCTCGCGCAATGCCGCCTCGATCTACGGCTTCGCCGACCGCAAGGGCAGCATCGCGGTCGGGCTCGACGCGGATCTGGCGCTGTGGGATCCCACAGTGCGCTGGACGCTGGGGCACAAGGCGCTGCATTCGCGTGTCGATTTCACGCCCTATGAGGGCAGAGGCGTTACAGGCAAGCCGACCACCGTGCTGGTGCGCGGCGTGCCGGTGGTCGCCGACGGCGAGCTGCGGGCTAAACCTGGGTTCGGGCAATTTGTGGCTCGAACGGCAGCCGATCCCACGCTTTCAGGAAAACCAGTCGAGGATTGGACGCCATGGCTCGATGCCTGACCATCGCCGTTTGCCAGACCGGACCGATCCAGCGCAGCGCCACGCGCGCCGAGACGGTCGGGCGTCTGGTGCATCTCTTGGAGAAGGCCGCGGCTTGCGGCGCCGAGATCGCGGTGTTTCCGGAGATGGCGCTCACCACATTCTTTCCGCGTTGGCGCATCGACGACCAGGCTGAGATCGATGCGTTCTTCGAAGCCTCGATGCCAGGCCCGGAAACGCGGCGGCTCTACGATGCCGCCGCGCGCCTGAAGGTCGGTTTCGCGCTGGGCTATTGCGAGCTTGCGCAGGAAGAGGGCCGCACGCGTCATTTCAACACGATGGATCTGGTCGGACCGGACGGCGCCTTCATTGGGCGTTATCGCAAGATGCATGTGCCGGGTTCGGCCGAGCCCGAAGCGGGCACGACAAGGCATCTCGAACGCCGTTACTTCGAACCGGGAAACCTCGGCTTTCCGGTCTTCGACTATCGCGGTGTGCGCGTTGGCTTGGCGATCTGCAACGACCGCCGCTGGCCGGAAACCTATCGCATGCTCTGCCTCAACGGCGCGGAGGTGGCGCTGCTCGGCTACAACACGCCGCTGCTGCTCGACGAGGCGCCGGCGCTGGCGCATCTCAGAATGTTCCACAACCATCTGCCGATGCAGGCCGGCGCCTACCAGAACACGCTCTGGATCGGCGCCGCCGCCAAGGCTGGGCTGGAAGACGGCCAGGCGCTGATCGGCGGTTCCTGCATCATCGCGCCGACCGGCGAGATCGCCGCGCTGGCGATGTCGCTCGACGACGAGGTCATCATGCACCGCGCCGATCTCGACCTGATCGATACCTGCCGTAAAGTGAATTTCAACTTCGCGCTCTATCGCCGCCCCGACCAGTACCGGCGCATTTCGGAACCGGTCTGAGATCGCGATGGGCCTGATCGAAACCAGTCGCAGCCAGGCCAAGATGCCGCACCCGGCCGATCCGCTGACGCTGAGCGAGATCGTCGAGAACGGGCTTTGCATCGGCTGCGGCCTCTGCCGTTCGATCGCCGGTCCCGGAGACGTCGACATGGTGATGACGCCGGAAGGGCGCGAGCGGCCGCTGGCCTTGCGGGCATTGGACAAGCCGACATTGGCGAAGATCAATGCCGTCTGCCCGGGAACGCGCATCGCCGGTCCGCCACAGATGAATGAGGCCGCATTGGCCGACACTGTCTGGGGACCTGTCGAAAGGCTGGTGCTTGGCCGCGCGGGCGACCCCACTGTGCGGTTTGTCGGCTCCGGCGGCGGGACGCTGACGGCGCTCGGCCAGTTCCTGCTCAACTCAGGCCGAGTCAAGTTCGTGCTGCATGTCGCGGCCTCGCGTGCCATGCCGATGCGTACGGAACGCAGGCTGAGCTTCGATGCCGCTTTCGTGCTCGAAGGCGCCGGCTCGCGCTATGGCCCGGCTGCGACCCTAGTGGATTTCAACGATATCCTCCATCGCGGCGAACCCTTCGCGCTGATCGCCAAGCCCTGCGACATCACCGCCGTGCGCAACCTGGCGCGGCTCGATCCACGCGTCGACGAACACATGCGCTATGCGCTCGCCTTCGTCTGCGGCGGCGCCTCGGACCTGACCAAGTCGGAACAGGTTCTGCAGCGCTTCGGATTGCGCGAGGACGAACTGGCTCTCTTTCGCTACCGGGGGCATGGCAATCCCGGCCTCAACCGTATCGAAACTCGCGACGGCCGCGCCTTCGAGATCAGCTACCGGCAGCTCTGGGAAGACGAGGACAAATGGATGATCCAGCCGCGCTGCAAGATCTGCCCCGACGCAATCGGGCAGGTGGCGGATATCGCGGTATCGGACGCCTGGTTGAACGGCGGGCCGGCGCTCGAGGACGAGCCGCTCAACGGCATCATCGTGCGGACGAAGCGCGGGCAGGAGCTGTTCGACGCGGCCGTCGAGGCTGGCGTTCTCGGTATCAAGCGGGAGAGCGGGATCGCCGAGATCAGCGAATTGCAGTCGCATCAGGTGCGCAAGCGGCGCGCGATCTGGGCGCGGCTGAAGGGCATGGCAATCGCCGGCAAGCCGGTGCCTTTCATCAGCGACCTCGCTTTGCGCGAGTGCGCCGTGCAGAATTCGCTGGCCGAGAATCTGGCCGAGGGGCGGGGCGCGCGCGATCGCGCCAGACGCGGCCGCCTGGGCGAGCCGCCTGCCATGCCGCGCGGAACAGTTTTGAGGGATCCATGAGCGAGCAGACCGACGTGATCATCATCGGCGGCGGCATGGCTGGTGCCGGTGCTGCCTTCGAGATTTCGCGCACCAGAAAGGTCGTGCTGCTCGAGCGCGAGAGCCATTGCGGCTATCACACCACCGGACGTTCGGCCGCTAGCTTCACCGAAAACTACGGCAACGGCGTGATCCGCCGCATCGTCTTGGCCAGCCGGGCATTTCTCACCGAGCCGCCGACGGGCTTTTGCGATTATCCGCTGCTCAGCAAGCGTGGCATGATCACGGTAGCGCGCGCCGACCAGCTCGACCTGTTGCGCGAGGATCTGGCCGCAGCACAGGCGCTGGTGCCCTCGATCGTCGCGATGAAGCCGGCCGAGGCGATCGCGCGCGTGCCGGTGCTGCGCAAGGATTATCTCGCCGGCGCCTATATCGAACCGCACTCGATGGATATCGACGTCAACGGCCTGCATCAGGGCTTTTTGCGCGGCGCCCGAGCGCGCGGCGCGCGCGTCGTCACCAAGGCCGGCGTCAAGGGCATCGGGCGGCAGGACGGCCAATGGCGGGTCGAGACGGAAGCGGGCACATTCCTCGCGCCGATGATCGTCAACGCGGCCGGAGCCTGGGGCGACGAGATTGCACTGATGGCCGGCGTGCGTCCGGTCGGTCTGCAGCCGAAGCGCCGCACCGCCTTCAACATCCCTGCACCGGCCGGTCTCGACATAACCGACTGGCCGCTGGTCAACGATGTCGGCGCGGAGTTTTATTTCAAGCCGGATGCCGGGCAGCTCTTCGTGTCGCCCGCCGATGCGACCCCGTCGGAGCCGATGGACGCGTTTGCCGAGGACATCGATGTCGCTATCGGCGCCGAGCGTCTCGAACGGGCGACCACGATCGAAGTGCAGCGCGTGTCGCGCTCCTGGGCGGGTCTCCGGACCTTCGTTGCCGACGGGTCACCGGTGGTCGGGCCCGATGACGAATTTCCGGATTTCGTCTGGCTGGTCGGGCAGGGCGGTTACGGCATAAAAACCTCGCCGGCGCTGTCGCGTGTCTGCGCCAGTCTGATCGACGGCGGCGGCCTGCCGGACGATGTCGCGAGGCAGGGCGTATCGCTCGAAGAGCTCACGCCGCATCGGTTGCGCAATGTCGAGGTTCCATCCAGGCAGGCCGTTTCATGAGCAGTGCCGTTCTTACGGCCGGTGGTGAACTGGCAGGGTCCATCCTGGACATGCTCGCTGAAGCCACGACGGATGCGCCCGGCATCACGCGAGTGGCCTACGGATCCGGCGAGCGCTTTGCTCACGATCTCGTGCGTAAGGAAGCGGAGAAGCTCGGCGCAGTCGCGCGCGTCGATGCCGCCGGCAATCTCTATCTGACGCTCAAGGGCAGCCGTCAGGATCTGCCAGCGATCGTCATCGGCTCGCATCTCGACAGCGTGGCCCATGGCGGCAATTTCGACGGCGCCGCCGGCGTTGTGGCCGGTCTGGCGGTGATGGCCGAATTGGCCGGGCAAAATATCCTGTTGCCGCGCGACCTGATCGTGCTGGCGACGCGTGCCGAGGAGGCCGTCTGGTTTCCGCTGTCCTATCCCGGCAGCCAGGCTGCACTCGGCCTGCTTGAGCCGCAGGCGCTCGAAGCCAGGCGCTCCGACAGCGGCCGCACGCTTGCCGAGCACATGCGCGAGGAAGGTTTTGATCCCGATGCTGTGCGGCTCGGCGTGCCGGGTATCGATGCCGGCACGATCGCCGCCTTCGTCGAGGTCCATATCGAGCAGGGACCGCGCCTGGTCACCGCCGGGGCGCCGGTCGGCATCGTCACCGGAATTGCCGGCGGGTTTCGCTATGTCGATGCCAAATGCTTTGGTGCCTACGCTCATTCAGGCGCCGAGCCGCGCTTTGCCCGGCATGATAGCGTGCTTGGCTTCGCCGACCTGGCCGCCGCGCTCGAGGCAGAATGGGACGCGATCGAAAGCGATGGCCATGAGGCGACCATCACCTTCGGTCGCGTGCAATCCGACCCGACGCAACATGGCGGCAGCCGGGTGCTCGGCGAACTCGGCTTCACGCTCGATGTGCGCAGCGCCGAGGCGGGCGTGTTGGACCGGATCGAGGCGCGGTTAAAGGCCATTCTTGCGGAGGTCGGCGCCAAGCGTGGCGTGACCTTCGAAACCGGTCCGCGCTTTACCTGGGAGCCGGCGACCATGTCACCGGCGTTGACAGCAAGGCTCGATCGCGCCGCGACCGAATTGCAGATGCGGGCGCCTCATGTGCCCAGCGGAGCCGGCCATGACGCGGCGACCTTCGCCGGCGCCGGCATTCCGACCGCCATGCTCTTCGTGCGCAATGAGAACGGCAGCCACAACCCGCTTGAGGCAATGGATATCGCCGACCTCGATCAGGCGATCCGGCTGCTTCTGTGCTTCGTCTCCGATTTCGACACGGATCAGCCATGAACCTCGCCAAGACCGCCTTGCTCGTCATCGACCTGCAGAATGAATACCGCCCCGATGCGGCCTGGCCGGTTATTGGCTATGACGCAGTGCTCGCCAACACTGCTCAGTTGATCGAAGCCGCCCGCAAGGCGGGCGTCCCGGTTATCCACGCGCAGGCCTGGGTGAAGCCGGAAGAGCGCGACGGCTATGCGCGGCAGGAGGAGATCCTGACCGAGGAGTTCCGCTCTGCCGTGGCTGGCAGCGAAGGCGCGGATATCTGCGCCGAGGTGGCGGCGCTGACCGGCGACATCGTCATCCACAAGCATTGGCCGAGCGCCTTTCGCCGCACCGATCTTTCGCAGTGGCTCGCCGCGGTCGGCATCGATAACTTGATCGTCGCAGGTGTGCTGACCGACAGCTGCGTGACCGAAAGTGTCTTCGATGCGGTCTACCAGGGTTTTCGCGTCTGGCTGGTCAAGGAGGCCTGCGGCAGCATGACCGAAGCCATGCACCGCACAGGTATGCTCGATATGGCGAACCGCCTGTATGGCGGCGGCATATTGCGCCTGCCCGAAGCACAGAAGGCGCTGGCCGGCCAGCCTTTCAGCGGCTGGCGCTGCACGCGGCCGGTGGAGTTCGCCTATACGCTGGAGAGCGTCGACCGGATCTACGAGGCGCTGTGATCGGCGCCGCAGTTGCATGCGGCTCCGAAAACCGTCTTTGAAGCTGAAGGCTTGAGCACCGCACCCGGCAGCGCTCCGGTCGCCCTGCCGCTGCGCCAGACCGAGACGCCGTTGACGAAGACCTGCTCGATGCCGGCGGCTGGCTGGCGCGGCTCCTCGAAAGTGGCGGTGTCGATGATCGTCTCGGGATCGAAGACGACGAGGTCGGCGAAATTGCCTTCTGCCAGAATCCCGCGCTGCGCGATGCCGAACTCCTTCGCCGGCAGCCCGGTCATGCGAAACACCGCTTCTTCGAGACTGAGCAGGCCGACATCGCGAACATAGTGCCCGAGCACGCGTGGAAACGTGCCCCAGAGCCGAGGATGCGGGTGGATGTCGTGCGGTAACCCGTCCGAGCCGATCATGGTGCGCGGATGCGCGATGATGTTGCGGACATCGGTCTCGTCGAGCTGGAAGTACACCGCGCCGGCCGGCAGCAGACGCTGGCCGGCTTCGCGCTCGGTGCAATTCCATTCGCGCGCGATGTCGGCGATCTCGCGCCTCGCCATCTCCGGATGCGGATCGGACCAGGTGACTAGGATCTTCAACCCGGTGTCGCAGCGCTCCAGGCGAAGCACCGTCGAGCTCGCGGCATAGGGATAGACATCCATGCCGATGTCCATCGTCTCGCGCGCCCTGTCGATCCTTTCCAGCGAGGGCCGGCTCTTGCCGAAATTGGCGCGGCCGGTGCACTGGTGGTGCGAGATGAACAGCTTGCCGCCGGCATGGTCGGCAATGTCGATCGCTTCCTCGATCGCCTCGTCCATCGTCTCGAAATAATTGCGCGTGTGGGTGACATAGGGACCGCCGAGGCCTGCGGCGGTAGCGGCCAGCGCCTTGACCTCATCGGTCGATGAGTTGACGGCCGGCGGATAGTCGAGCCCGGTGCTGAGGCCGAACGCGCCTTCGGCCATGGCCTCGGCGACCGCTTCCTGCATCGCCACCGTTTCGGCCTCATTGGCCGGCCGGTCGGTCACCGGCATGCAGCGCTTGCGCAAGGTGGTGTGCCCGACGAGCAGGGCGGCGTTGGTGGCGATGCCGCGCCGCTTCAACTCGGCGACGTAGTCGCCAAAACGGTCGAAGCGGAAATTCTCGCGGCCGCCGACCAGCGTGAAGGGCGGCGGCGGGGTTCTATCGAGCAGCAGCGGCGCGAGGCTGACGCCGCAATTGCCGGCGATCACCGTGGTCACGCCCTGGCTGATCTTCGGGTCCATGCCGCGCGGCGAAAGCAGCGCGCCGTCGTCATGGGTGTGCACGTCGATGAAGCCCGGTGCGACGACCTTGCCCCGGGCATCGATTTCCTCACTGCCCGTCGCGGCGCCCAGTCGGCCGATCGCCGCGATGCGGTCGCCGGTGACTGCGAGATCGGCCTCGAAGGGTTTCGAGCCGTCGCCGGCGATCAGCGTCGCGTGGCGGATGACGAGATCGTATGGCATCAGGCGGATTTCCTAGGTTTCCGGATTGGCCGCGATCTCTTCCCGGCGGCGCGCGACATAGGCGTCGAGCGCCTCGCGGATCGCGGGGTCCATCACCGGTTCCTCGTAATCATGCAGCGCCTGCTGCCAGAGCTCGGTCGCGCGCTCCAGCGCATCCTTGCCGCCGGCTTCCTCCCAGGCGCCGTGGTTCTGCCAGTTGGAGAGCATCGGCTGATAGAAGGCGGTGGTGTAGCGCGACATGGTGTGTTCGGCGCCGAAGAAATGGCCGCCGGCCGGCACCGACTTGATCGCCTCGAAACCGAGGTCGTCCTCCTGGAACGGCAAGGGCCGCAGGAACTCCATCATGTTCTGCAGGATCTCGACATCGAGGACGAGCTTTTCGTAGGACGCCGTCAACCCGCCCTCCAGCCAGCCGGCCGCATGATAGATCAAATTGGCGCCGCCAAGCACCGCGCCCCAGGTCGCCATCTCGGTCTCGTAGGCGGCCTGCAGGTCGACGACGTTGGAGGCATTCGCATTGGAGGTGCGATAGGGCAGGTTGTAGCGCCGCGCCAATTGTCCGGCGATGATGTTGGCCTTGGCGTTCTCCGGCGTGCCGAAGGCCGGCGCGCCCGACTTCATGTCGACGTTGGAGGTAAAGGCGCCATACATCACTGGCGTGCCGGGATTGACGAGTTGCGTCAGCACCACGCCGAACAGTGCCTCCGCATTCTGCTGGCAGAGCGCGGCGGCCAGCGTCACCGGGGTCATCGCGCCCATCAGCGTGAAGGGCGTGACGGTCACCGGCTGGCCGTGTTCGGCCATGGCGATCAGGCCTTCCGCCATCGCGTCGTCGAACAGGCGCGGCGAGTTGATCGAGATGATCGTGGTCACGCCGGGCGATGCCCGCATCTCCTCGACGGAGATGCCGCGCGCTATCGCCATCATGTTGATGCCGTCCATCGCCCTGGCGCGGCCGATCGCGGTGCAGTGGAAGGAGAGGTCGCTCAGCGTCAGGTTGGCGTGGTAGGTGTCGAGATGGCGGGCATTGGCCGGCAGTTCCATCGGCGCCACCACCTGATTGCCGATGATGTGGATGGCGTTGAAGTGGTGCGCCAGCCGGATGAAGTTCTGGTAGTCGGGGAGATTGCCCTGGCGGCGGCCATTGATGCGGTCATGCACGTTGGGCGGGCCGGCCACCAGGCCGAAGACCAGCGAATTGTCGCCGAGATGGACCTGCTTTTCCGGGTTGCGGCTGGTCAGCGTGAAGGACGAGGGAACGTTGTGCAGCGCCTCGGTCACGATGCTTTCGTCGATGCGGATGGTGTTGCTCTCCCGATCGACGATGGCGCCGGCCGCGGCGAACAGGTCCATCACCTTTTCGCTCATGACGCGGATGCCGAGTTCCGAAAGGATGCGCATCGAGGTCTTGTGCAACTGTTCCATGCGCTCCTCGTCGAGGAGCCGCATAGGCGGGTAGGGGTTTTTCACGCTCTGCCACGGCAGTTGCGCGATGCCGCCGCCGCTGCGTCCCAGCTTCGATCTGCGGCCACCGCCGCGCCTGTCCTGTGACATCGGACTACTCCCTCCCGGGTTTCAGTACCCGCGTTCCGGATTGACCACGTTTTCCAGCGGCTCGCCTTCGCGGTAGCGCGCCAGATTGTGGGCGAACATGCGCACCGACTTGATGTCCCAGCCGTCATAGACCGCCGCACAATGCGGCGTTACGGCGACGTTGTCGTAGCCCCAGAGCGGATGTTCCGCCGGCAGCGGCTCGGTCGCAAAGACGTCGAGCGCCGCGCCCTTGATCCGTCCCGCATCGAGCGCGCCCAGCAGTGCGGCTTCCTCGACGACGCCGCCTCGCGAAATATCGATGAGCACGACCGATGGTTTCATCGCGGCAAAGGCGGCCTCGCCAAGCAGGCCGCGCGTGTTGGGGAGTAGCGGCACGCAGCAGACGATGAAATCGGCGCGGGCAATCAGCGGCAGCAGCGCGTCGACTCCATGGACCTCGTCGAGGCAGGGCGTCGGCTTGGGGCGTGCGCGGATGCCCAGCGTGCGCATGCCCATCGCCTGCGCACGGCGCGCGACGGCCTCGCCGGTCTTGCCGAGGCCGACAATGAGGGCGGTCTTGCCCTCGATCGGCTCGACGCGGCCGCCGCCCCATTGACGGGCCTGCTGCCGGCGCCCGAAGCCGCGCAGGTCGAGCGAGAAGGCGAGCATGCCGCCGAGCGCGTATTCGGCCAGCATACCGGCGGCGACGCCGGCCGAATTCGTCACCGTCACATGTGCCGGATCCCAACGGCCGAGATGGTCGGTGCCGGAGCCGCCGATCGACACCCATTTCACCGTAGGGCTCTCGACGAGGGCCTGGCGCGGATAGCGCGGCGTGCCGTCGAAGCGAATCGTATAGACCACTTCCGCTTCGGTCTGCTCGATCAAAGCGGGGAGGCCGGCATAGGTGTCGCAGGCATGGACCTCAAGGTCCGGATGCGTTTCGGCGAGCACGCCAAGCGCGCCGGCCGGCTTGTCGGTGTGCACGATGACGGTTGGGCGCGCCGACATCGCGACCTCAATTACTGCCGATATGACCGGCGGCGGCGCCGAGCGCGGCAAGCAGCGCCTGGCCGTTTTCCAGCGTGACATTCTCATGCGGCGCGCGCAGGTTCAGCCAGCGCCGGTCGCCGGACTTGACCGCGAGCACGGCCTTCATCGCAGGGATCAGCCCGGCATCCTGGATCACTTTCCGGAACGCCTTGATGGCCGCATCCGCCTCGGTGACGTCCTTGCCCTCGCGGGCCGCGTCATAGAGGCGGCGGATGGCGGCGGCGTTCAAATTGACCGTCGCCGAAATGCAGCCCGCAGCGCCGCTGGCGAGACCCTTGGTGAGCTGCGCCTCCGAGCTTGGAAAGACCGAAATACCGGGCGCGGCAGCGATGACGGCGGCGGTGTTGTTCCAGTCGCCGGCGCTGTCCTTGTAGGCGACGACCGTGTCCGGAAATGCTTTGCTCAACCTGGCCGTCAGGGCGGGGCTGACCGGCACGCCCGAGTTCTGCGGGATATGGTAGAGGATCACGCGCATCGAAGGCTTTGCCACCTTGTCGATCAGTTCGCTGTAATAGCGTGCCTGACCGTTGTCGCCGGCGCCGGTGTAGAAAAAGGACGGCAGCACCATGACCGCGGCGCAGCCGAGACCGACGGCATGCGCCGACAGCTCGACCGTTTCGGGAAGCGCGGTGACGCCGGTGCCGGGCATCAGCCGGTCCGGAGGGATGCCGGCCTCAACCAGCCATTCCAGCGCCTCAATGCGCTCGCGCAAGGAAACCGAGAGGGCTTCGCCCGTCGTGCCAAAGGGCGAGAGGAAATGCGCGCCCTGGCCGAGCACCCATTTGGCGTGGGAAATCCAGAGGTCGCGCGCGATGCGGCCGTCGTCTTCGAACGGCGTCAGGATCGGGGCGATGGTTCCTTGCGGGCGGGTCATGGACGTCCTCTATGCATTGTGCTGGTCGATAGGCGTGGCCACCGCCGCCACAGTGCGAGCGAAGTAGGCCGAAGCAGTGATGTCGAAGAGTATGTCGAAACCCGCGGGCGAACGGAATGCGACCGCCTCGATATGGCCGACGCGCGTCTGGGCGATGTCGTCGGCGCCGAATTTTCGGGGCCTCAAGTCCAGCGCGCAAAGCGCGCTCATCGCTTCGGCTAGGCGAGGGCCGGAAAGCCGCATCCATGCCCAGCCCTCCTCGCGCCATGACGAAAAACCCTTCGGCGCCGCCGCGACCTGCCAGGCGGTCTTGATCTGGGCGAGCGTCTCGCCTGCGTCCTCGGCGAGAAGCAGGATGTCCTCGTTGCCGAGGCGCAGGACCCGCATGCCGCGATGCTCGCCGATCCGATTGACGGGCGGGAGGGGAATGCCTTGCGCCGCAAGCCAGGCGGCGCTGCCGCCGCCTTTCAGGCCGAAGCGCGGGGTGTCCGTGAGGTCGCTCAGCACGACCGCGCCGGAAACCAGCCTTGTGCCGTCTGCCGCGCCACCGGGCATGAAGGGGTAGATGCGGGTCGCGATGCCGGCGGCCATCTAGATCTCCTGCCGCGCGTTGGTCGGGTCGAAGAAGGCGTGGCCGACGACCGGGGCTTCGATGAGTTCGCCGTTGCGGCACTTCACCGTCACGCGGCTGCCTTCCGCCTGGTCGTCGACATGGACATAGGCGAGCGCGATGTGGCGCTCGAGCGACGGCGAGTATCCGACCGACGTGATCTGGCCGAGAGGCGCGCCGTCGCGCAGCACCAGGCAGCTTTCGCCGGCGATGTTCCCGGCGCCGGCGGGGAATTGCAGGCCGACCAGCCTGCGGCTCTGCCCGAGCCTTGCGCGCATCTCGATGGAGCGCTTGCCGACGAAGAACGGCTTCTTCTTCGAGACCGCCCAGCCGAAGCCCAGTTCGTCGGGCGTGGTGATCGCATCCGTGTCCTGGCCGATCAGGATATGGCCTTTCTCCAGGCGCAATATGCGAGATGCCTCCAGCCCGTAGGGACGCAAGCCATGCGGCCGGCCCGCCGCCATCACCGCATCCCAAAGCCTGGGTGCCAGGCTCGAGGGGCAATGCAATTCATAGCTGAGCTCGCCCGTGAAGCCGATGCGCATCACCCGTACCGGGACGCCTGCGACAGTGCCGTCGCGGCCGCTGAGATAGGGGAAGGCGTCGCGGCTGAAATCGATGTCGCTCTCCAGTGCCTCGAGCACCTGGCGCGCCTTGGGTCCGGTGACGTTTAGGCCGCAGAAGGCGCCGGTCAAGTTGAGCACGTCGACCTTCAGGCGCCACTCGGCATTCCAGAACAGCATGTCGGCGTAGACGCGCGCGACGGCCCCGGTGGTCGCCGTCACATAGAACTGGTCCTCGGCCATCCGGTAGGCGACGCCATCGTCGACCACCGAGCCCATCTCGTTGAGCATCAGGCAGTAGCGGACGCGACCCACAGGCTGGTTGGCATGGGCCATCGTGTAGAGGCGGTCGAGAAATTCACCGGCGTCCGGCCCGTGGATTTCCAGCTTGCCGAGCGTCGAAACGTCGAGCAGGCCGACGCCTTCGCGCACCGCGAGGATTTCTTGGCGGACAGCTTCCTCAGCATTGCTTGCGTCCCCGTAGTAATAGGGCCGCCACCATGCGCCGACGGGCTTCATCACCGCGTTCAGGGCGATGTGGCGCGCATGCAGCGCGGTGCGGCGCTCCAGCACCTCGTGGTGGCCCGCGAGCACGCCGAGCGTTTCCGGCCCGACGGGGGGACGCGCCGTGGTGATGCCGATTTCGCCGACGGTGCGGCCGGTCGCCTCGGCGACGATCCGGGCGGTTGCCAGGGCCGAATGGCGCCCCTGACTCGGGCCCATGCCGACGGTGGTGAAGCGCTTGACCAGCTCGATCTCGCGATAGCCATCCTTGGTCGCGTTCTGCAGATCCTTGACCTGCAGATCCTCGTCGAAATCGACGAAGTCGCGTCCCTTGGGATCGGCGACGATGGGCTGCACATAGCGCGGCCGAGCGATCCTTGGACCGGCCGCCGGAGGCTGCTCGTCAACCGTATGGCCGAGGCGCGACAGCGCGGCTGCCGCCGCGCGCCGGCCGCTGGCGATGGCATAGTCCAGATCGTCCGTTCCGGCAACGGCGCCAGCGAGATGGACGGAGCCTTCCGGCAGCGTGATCGTCATCGTTTGCGTGGCGGCGTCGTAGCCGACCTTGCCGCCCGCTTGGCATGGCAACTGCCATGCCGGGGCTTGGCCGATCGAAACGGCGAGCAGGTCGCAGGCGACCCAGCTTCCGCCGATGCCGACGCGGGCAAGATGGCGATTTCCGGCAGTGCCTTCCGCGGCTTCGATGGTCGCGCCTTTGCGGATGGCGACGCCTTTGCCGCGCAGTTCGGCTTCGAACGGGCCGACCCCACCGGCCGGTCTCGGGTCGACAAGCTCGACGACCGATACGCCTGCATCCAGCAGATCGAGGGCCGCCCGATAACCGTCGTCATTGGCGGCCAACACGACGGCGCTGTCGCCGGGCCGCACGCCATAGTGCCGGATCAGGCGTTGGGCGGCGCCGCCGAGCATGATCCCCGGCAAGTCGTTGTTGCGGAAGACGGCCGGCTGTTCGATGGCACCGGTCGCCAGGATCACCTCGCGGGCGCGTGCCCGGTAAAGCCGGTTGCCCTGGATCAGCGGCAGCCAGTTGTCTTCGTACCAGCCGTTGCAGACAGTGCCGGTCAGCACTCTCAGATTTGGCAGCGCGGCAAGTCTTGACGACATGCCGGCGAGCACCGCCGGATCGTAGCGGCCATAGCTCAGCGCGCCGCCGATCTCGGGGTTCTCGTCGCATAGCACCACTTCGGCGCCGGCCTCGGCGGCGGCGATCGCGGCGCTCAGTCCCGCCGGGCCGGCGCCGACGACGAGCACGTCGCAATGCAGGTGCGTCTTGTCGAAATGCCGATGCGGAGCCTTGGTGTCGACGGCGCCCAGGCCTGCCTTGCGGCGGATGATAGGCTCCCAGAATTTCAGCCAGCTATCGCGGCGCGGACCGATGAAGGTGCGGTAGTAGAAACCGACCGGCAGGAAGCGGCCGAACCTGTCCATGATCGCGTCGCGGTCGCGCTCGAGCGAGCCGTTGACGTTCTGGGCGCTGACCCGCATCCCTTCGCTGATCGGCGTGCGCTCGGCGGCGACGTTGGGGTCTGAGGGCAATTGCACCAGCGCGTTGGCGTCGGCTCCGGTCATCGACAGGATGCCGCGAGGACGATGATATTTGAACGAACGCGACAGCATCCATTGGCCGGAGGCGGCAAGTGCGGTGGCGATGCTGTCGCCTTCATAGCCGTCGAAAGCCTTGCCCTCGAAGCTGAAACGGATAGGGCGGCTCCGATCGATGCGGCTTCCGAAAGGGGGAGGCAGCCGGTTCATGCGCGGTCCCGCGGTTCGGATGCATCGAAGGTGCGAATGATCTCGTTGCTGACGAGATCGCGCTCGGCCAGGAAGAAATAGTTGCTCGGCACGTGCCGCCACCACTCGACCACGACGCCACGACGGTTTTCGGCACGGAACAGATGCCGCGACCATTCCCTGTCCGCGGTCGCGTTCGGATCGGGCCTCGCGCGCACCGGACCGAAGGACTGGAACTCGTCGATGTTGCGCGGGCCGTTCATGGGGCAGGTGAGCAGTTTCATCGGTCAGTGGCTCGCGGCGGTCGCGCCCATTTCATTGAGCAGCCTGAAGGTCTCGAACCGCTCCAATGCAAATGGTTTCAGGATATCGGGCACGCGGCCATCGGCGATGGTCTGCGCCATCCGCTTGCCCGCGACAGGCGTCGCCTTGAAGCCCCAGGTGCCCCAGCCGCAATCGAGCCAGAGATTGGCGAGCGGGCTGGCGCCCATGATCGGGCTGTAATCCGGCGTCATGTCGGTGATGCCGGCCCATTGCCTCAGCAGCCGCACGCCTTGCAGGAAGGGGAAGAGATGGACGGCGCCTTCGGCGAGGTGCTCCTTCATGTCGAGTGTCGAGCGCGTCGAATAGAGCTGGTAGGGATCGGAGCCGCCGCCGATCACGACCTCGCCGCGCGAGGACTGCACGAGATAGGTGTGCAGCGAGACCGACGAGACCAGGGTGTGCAGCCATGGTTTCAAAGGTTGCGTCACCATCGCCTGCAGCGGATAGCAGCGGATGGGAAGCTCGACGCCGGCCATCAGCGCCACGTCGTAGTTCATGCCGCCCGTGGCGATCAGCACTTGGCCACAGGCGATGCGGCCCCTGTTCGTTTTGACGGCGCGGATCCGGTCGCCGACGACCTCGAAGCCCTGCACCTCGGTGCGCTGGTGGATCTCGACGCCGCGCCGCGACGCCTGCGCGGCATAGCCCCAGGCGACGGCATCGTGGCGAGCCGTTCCGCCGTCGGCATGCCAGAGCCCGCCGAGGATTTCGAGCGCGCCGCCATAGTCCATGTTCAGCAGCGGACAAAGCTCCTCGACGCCCTTCTGGTCGACGACCTCGGTGCGCGTGCCCATGTGCTTGCCCATCTCGGCGCGCATGTGGAAGCTGCGCATCGTCGCCTCGGTATGCGCCAGCGTCAGCTGGCCGCGCTGCGAGAACATGACGTTGAAATCGAGTTCTTGCGACAGCCGCTCGAACAGCTCGACGCCTTCCTTGTAGAAGGCGATGCCTTCGGGCGTAATGTAGTTGGAGCGGATGGTGGTGGTGTTGCGCGCGGTGTTGCCGCCGGCGAGATAGCCTTTCTCCAGTACCGCCACGCTGCGTATGCCGTGATACTTTGCAAGATGATGCGCGCAGGACAGTCCATGCCCGCCGCCGCCGATGATGACGACGTCATAGGCCGGCTTCAGCTCCGGCGTTGCCGGGATGTCGCCGCTGACCGGATAGTCCCTGCTGAGACCGTATTTCAGGAGCCTGAGGGGCATTGCGGGCTCAGCTCGAAATCTTGGGAGGATCGTAGAGCAGCGCCGAGAGATCGGAGAAGCGGCTGTCGCGATCGCTGAGCGAAAGCACCGCGTCGCGGATCGCCGTGGCGCGGTCGGGTCCGAGCACGGGCGCTGCGAACTCCATGTATTTGGTCTCGACATCCTGCTTGGTCACCGGCGCCTCCGGTCCACCGCGCGCATGCACGTCGCCCGACATCAGCACGCGCCCATCGTTGGTCGTGATGACGACATCGGCCCAGCGTCCGGCTGGGAAGCGCGCGCTGTGGCGCTCGCTTTCGGTCACGGTGATGCGGGTGAGCATGTCCGCAACCGCGGCGTCGGCAAGGCCCGCGCCGGAAATATGCTCCAGCCCGATGCGCCCATGCAGGATGAAGGTCGCCACGGCGAAGCGCAGGCTGTACTGCGCCTTCGAGGTCGTGTCCGGCATGCCATCGAACAGCGTGGCCGCATAGTGGAAGCTGTTGACCTGAACATGGGCGATGTCGGACGGGGTCAGATTGTGCGCCAGGCAAAGTCCGCGCACCGCGTCGATCGCCGCATGCGCCCAGCGGCAGATCGGGTAGGGCTTCACATATTGATGCAGCGACTGCCAGAAGACGCCGAGATCCTGCCAGTGTGTCGCGACGTCCGGCGCCTCGACCGTGATTGCTGGCGCGCCGGTGAAGCCGCGTTCGGCGAGCACCGCGGCCGAAAGGCCGATAAGGGCACCGGGGCCGGAGCCGTCATGCAGCATCGTCGGCGTGGCGATCTCGCGCATCATCTGGCTGCGCGGGCCGTGATACTCGGCAATGCCCAGCGCCTCGCGCAATTGCGTTTCGTCGAGCCGCCGCAGGCGTGCCGCCACCGCGGCGACACCCAGTGCATTCCAGGCGCCTGAGGTGTGGTAGTCGCTCACCGTCGCATGCAAGGCGATGCCGGCCCGACCGGCGACTTCGTAACCGATGACCAGGGACGCCAGCGCTTCCGGGCCGGTAAGGTCCGGCCGCGCCTCCGCGAGCGCGGCAAGCGCCGGCACCACCGCCACTCCGATATGGCCCTTAGTGGGACTGTAGCCGTCATGGCCGTCGAGGTTGTCGGTCTGCGTGGCGACGGCATAGGCCGCGCCGGCAATGCTGGCGCGGCGTCCATCGAACAGCATGCGGGCCGAATATTGCGGATCGCTTGAACCGTAGAGCAGCACGGCGGCGTCGCGGGCGATGCGGCCCGCGTCCATCGGCCCGGCCGCTACCGCGATGCCCAGCGTGTCGAGCAGAAGGTAGCGTGCCTGTTCCAGGACCGGCTGGGGGAAGACGGAAGCGGGGCGCCGCAGCACGAAATCGGCAAGGCGGGTGAACGTATCGGAACTGCCGACAGGCCCCTCACGCCGGTATGACGGCACAGCCACGCACTTCTCTCCCCTGTCTCTCCACAACATCAATAAATTGGGTTCATCGCGCAAGCACGCGATTAGTTTGGCGGCTTTGGCCAAAAATATTGATGCCATGTCGCTCATCTGCAATTGAATGGCCGGTCGCGCCTGCGATAGCTATGGCGGACGCTAGAGCGGTTCGCCGTTTCACGGAAACGGCGAACCGCCCTATCGCTTTGTTTTGACGCAATTCCGGACGGAAAACCGCTCACACTTTTCCTGGAATTGCTCTTTAGGAGACCGGGATGAAGCCGCCACCCCCCTTGAACTATATCCGCTCGTTCGAGAGTTCGGCCCGCCATTTGAGCTTCACCACGGCGGCCAGGGAACTGGGCTACACGCAAGCCGCGGTCAGCACCCATGTGCGCGCGCTCGAACATTATATCGGGCGGCAGCTGTTCATCCGATATCCGCGCAGCCTGAAGCTGACCGAGATGGGGGAGGCGTTCCTGCCGACGCTGCGCCAGGCGCTCGACCAGATCGACCAGGCGACCGAAGCAATCGTGGCTTCCTCGCGCAATCGCACGGTGGTGGTTTCCTGCCCGATGAGCCTTGCCGAGAACTGGCTGGCCGGATGCATGGCCGCGTTCCGGAAAAAGCATCCGGAGATCGAGATCGTGCTGCACGGCACGATCTGGGAGGACATCAGCGAGCAGATCGCCGACATCACCATCTCGACCCGGCGCTTCGACGACCGGCCGCCGGCGGCAATCCCGCTCTGGAACGACGAACTGGTCCTGCTCTGCGCTCCTCGCTTGCTCGAAGGCGAGCATGGGCTGAGGACGCCGCAGGACATGCTCAAGGTCGACTGGATCTTCGTGCATGGCCGCCAGGAATACTGGCAGGTGGTGACCGAGGCACTCGGCGTCGACATGGAGGACCATGACAAGGGCCTGTCGACCAATGCCTCCAACATCGCGCTCGAGCTCGCCGCCATGGGGGCCGGGCTGGTCGCCACGCAGCGTTCCCTGTCGCACGCCTATATGGATCGCGGGCTGCTCGTCGAGCCGTTCCCCGTGCGGCCGCCAAGCCCCTGGAATTACTATCTTACCGAGAGCCAGCTTTCGAAGGGAAACATCGCGCGCACGGTCAAGGAATGGATCCTTTCCAGGGCCAGGGAAGATGCCGCGCGGCCTTAGCTCTGGTTTCAGCCTCAAAAATTTGACGAGCCAATGGCATCGTTTTTTTAGGTCTTATGGGCCGGTTTTCTGCGGTTTGTGACTGTTCGAGCCCTTCCGGGATTTTTGCATCGCCCCTAACATGCGCAGCCGCAAGGGGAATGTAACGGGCAAAAAGCCCTGAACCGGAGAACAACGATGACAATGTTCAAGAGCAACGGTGACCGCGTCCCGGCGGTCATCGAAAGCTACGCAGCCGAAGTCAAAAGCGGCAAAATGGACCGCCGCGAATTCCTGGCCATGGCCAGCGTGATGGGCGCTTCGACTGCGCTCGCCTATTCGATGGCGGGGATCGAGCCGGCCAAGGCCGCGACGCTCGTGCCCGGCAAGAAGGGCGGCATCCTGAAGATGCAGATGATCATCAAGGACATGAAGGACCCGCGCTCCTGGGACTGGTCCGAGATCGCCAATGTCATGCGCCAGTGCAACGACTACATGATCCGCTACACGACCGACTTCACCTTCGAGGGTCATCTGGTCGAGAGCTGGGAAGTCAGCGACGACGCCACCGAATACACGCTGCATCTGCGCAAGGGCGTGAAGTGGTCGAACGGCGACGACTTCAACGCCGACGACATCGTCCACAACATCGAGCGTTGGTGCGACAAGGCGGCAGAAGGCAATTCGATGGCCGGGCGCATGAGCTCGCTGATCGATGCCGCCACCAAGAAGGCGGCCGCCGGCGCCATCACCAAGGTCGACGACCATACGGTCAAGCTGAAGTGCAACCAGTCCGACGTCACCATCATCCCGGGTTTTTCCGACTATCCGGCGGTCATCGTTCATCGCGACTTCGACAAGAATGGCGCCGACATGCTGAAGACGCCCGGCACCGGTCCCTATGAGCTGATCTCGTATAAGGTCGGTGAATCGGCCTCGGTTCGGCGCCGCAAGGATTTCACCTGGTTCGGAGGCGAGCCCTACCTCGACGGCGTCGACTGGACCGACTACGGATCTGACGCCTCCAACCCCGCCATCGGCAGCGCCTTCGAGGCCGGCGAGATCGACTGCAACTATCAGACGGTCGGCGGCACGGTCGATCTCTATGACGGCATGGGCCTGGTCAAGGAGCAGGTGGTCACCGCCGGCACGATCGTGCTGCGCACCAACGTGACCAACAAGCCTTACGACGACAAGCGGGTGCGCAACGCCATCCAACTCGCGGTCGACAACGAAACGGTGCTGAAGCTCGGCTATAGCGGCTTGGGCCAGGTCGCCGAAAACCACCATGTCTGCCCGATCCATCCGGAATATTACGAGCTGCCGAAAGTTCCGCGCGACCTGGCGAAGGCGAAGGCGCTGATGGCCGAGGCCGGCCAAACGGATCACGAGTTCGAGCTCATCTCCTACGACGCGGACTATGTGAAGGACCCGGCCGACGTGGTCGCCGCGCAGATGCGCGACGCCGGGTTCAAGGTCAAGCGCACCATCATCCCGGGCTCCTCGTTCTGGAACGACTGGACGAAATATCCGTGGTCGACCACCGACTGGGGCATGCGACCGCTCGGCGTGCAGGTGCTGGCGATCGCCTATCGCAGCGGCGAGGCGTGGAACGAGTCGGGCTACGCCAATCCGGATTTCGACAAGAAGCTCAGCGCGGCGATGGCCATCGCCGACCCCGCCAAGCGCAAGGAGCTGATGAAGGAGGTGGAGTTCATCCTGCAGGACTCCGGCATTCTCGTCCAGGCGTTCTGGCGCTCGCTCTACCGTCACCATGCCGCCTATGTGAAGAACCTCGGCATGCATCAGACCTTCGAACTGCAGCTGGACAAGGTCTGGCTGGACAAGGCCTGAACCAGACGGATCAAAGCAATGGTTCAGGGGCGCAATATTGCCCCTGACTTAGCCGGCGACTGCGCTTGATCAGTCAGCTAAATGAAATCCCAAAGCGCCGTCAGAGAGCGCGAAACAAAGTCGCCGAACCAAGGGAAGAAGCTCAACTATGCGTACTCATGCACAAGCCGTCGTCATTGGCGGTGGTCTGATCGGCTGCTCGATCCTCTATCATCTCGCCAAGTTCGGCTGGACTGATGTCGTGCTTCTGGAGCGCAGCGAGCTGACCTCCGGTTCGACATGGCACGCGGCGGCCAACATCCACGGCCTGCATGATTCCACCAACATCAGCCGGCTGCAGCATTACACGATGGCGCTTTACAAAGAGCTGGAGGCCGAGACCGGCCAGGGCTGCGGCATCTTCCAGCCGGGCTCGCTCTACCTTGCCCAGACCGAGGCGCGCGAGCATCAACTGCGGCTGCAGGAAGCCAAGGCGCGGCGCTACAAGATGAACTTCTATGAAGTCGGCCGCGACGAGGCGGAGCGGCTGCATCCGCTGGTCGATTTCGACGGCATACGCTGCATCATGTACGAGCCGGAAGGCGGCAATGTCGATCCGTCGGGCGTGACGGCGGCCTATGCCGCCGGCGCGCGGCAACGCGGCGCCGAGATCCATCGCTTCACGCCGGTGACCGCAACCGAGGCTCAAGCCGACGGCAGCTGGATCGTGCGCACGCCTAAGGGCGACATCCGCACGCAATGGGTGGTCAACGCCGCCGGCCTATGGGGCAGGGAGGTCGCCGCCATGGCCGGGCTGCAACTGCCGCTGATCCCGACGGAGCACCAGTATTTCGTCACCGAGACCATTCCCGAAATCGCCTCCATGGGCCGGCGCCTGCCGTCGGTCGCCGACCGGGACGGCGAATATTATCTGCGCCAGGAAGGCCTGGGGCTGCTCATCGGCGCCTACGAGCGCAACATGAAATTCTGGGCCGAGGAAGGCACCCCGCTGGACTTTGGCCACGAACTGTTTCCCGACGATCTCGACCGCATCGAGGAAAACATGATGCGCGCCGTTCAGCGCGTTCCGGCGGCCGCGACCGCAGGCGTCAAGAAGGTGATCAACGGTCCGATGATCTGGTCTCCCGACAGCGCGGTGCTGTTCGGGCCGGTGCCGGAGCTCAGCAACTATTTCTGCTGCAACGGCATCATCCCGGGCTTCTCGCAATCGGGCGGCATGGGCAAGCTCGCCGCCGAATGGATGATCGAGGGCGAGCCAACGCTCGACATGTTCGGCTGGGACATGGCGCGCTTCGGCCATTGGGCCGGCAAGGCGTTCACCAAGGCGCGCGTGCAGGACCAGTACAGCCACCGCTTCAAGATCCATTTCCCGAACGAGGAGCGCGCCGCCGGCCGTCCGGTGCGGACCCGGCCCGTCTATGCAATGCAGAAGGAGATGGGCGCCGTGTTCGGCCTCAATTTCGGCTGGGAGCACCCGCTGTGGTTCGCGGCCGACGGCGAGCCGCGCGAGGAAACGATCGGCTTCACGCGGCAGAACTGGTGGGGACCGGTCGGCCGCGAAGCCCGCATGCTGCGCGAACACGCCGGTATCATCGACATCTCCAATTTCGCCAAATACGAGGTGAAGGGCCCGGGCGCGGAAGCCTGGCTGAATGCGCTCTTCGCCAACCGCATGCCGACCAAAACAGGCAATTCCTGTCTGACGCCGCTGATCGGCAAGCGCGGCGGCATCGCCGGCGACTTCACCGTGACCAGGCTGGCGGACGACGAGTTCATGGTGATCGGCTCCGGCATGGCCGAGCGTTTCCATCAGCGTTTCTTCAAGTCGGTGCCGCTGCCCGAGGGCACGACCTTCCGCTCACGCACCGAGGAGCTTGGAGGCTTCAACGTCGCCGGGCCGAAATCGCGCGAACTCTTGCAGCGGCTGACCAATGACGACCTGTCGAACGAAGCGTTCCCGTTCATGCGCTCGCGCCAGATCACGGTCGCCGGCGTCGATGTGGTGGCGCTCAGGGTTTCCTTCACCGGCGATCTCGGCTGGGAGCTGCACTGCAAGGCCGCCGACCAGGTCGAGCTTTACAGCGCGCTGCTCAAGGCCGGCGCGGAGGTCGGCGCCGGACCAGTCGGCTCGCGGGCGCTGATGTCGCTGCGCGTCGAGAAAGGTTACGGCAGCTGGAGCCGCGAGTATTCGCCGGAATACTGGCCGCAAGAGGTTCAGCTCGACCGGCTGATCAAGGCCGACAAGGAGTTCCTCAATCGCGATGCCTATCTTGCCGTCGCCGACAGACCGGCACGCGATCAGCTGATTATGCTTTCCGTGTCGGCCAAGGATGCGGACGCCACCGGCGGCGAGCCGATCTTCCTGCCGGACGGCACGCCGATCGGCCAGGTGTCGTCGGGCGCCTATGGCTATTTCGTCGAGCAGTCGCTGGCGATGGGTTACGTCAAGGCGGGAAGCGCCAAGGCGGGCGACAAGGTGACCGTCGCCATTCTGGGCCGGCCGCATGACGCGGTGCTGCTCGCGCACCCGCCCTTCGACCCGGAGGGCAAGCGGCTGCGATCGTAAGCGGCGAACACCCGGCGACTGGCAGTTCGGCATTCGAAAAGAACTTCAAGCAACTAAAAAATGGAGGGGAATCGCATGATCAAACGGCATTTGCTGGGCGCAGTGTTAGCCCTGGCCCTCACATCCGCCACGCAGGCGGCCGACATCATGGTCGTCAATGACGACGCTTGGTTCGCCGAAGGTCCGATCTGGTACCAGGGCAAGCTGTTCTACGTCGAATATGGCCGCGGCACGGTCACCACCTGGGACGGCAAGAAGAACGACATTTTCTGGAAGATGGACGGCTGCGGCCCATCGGCCGTCCTGCCGACGACGACTGGCGAGTTCCTCGTCAACTGTTACGACAACAACACGATCGGCCGCATTTCGGCCGACGGCAAGACGCTGCCGGCCTATGACAAGGACACCGACGGCAAACCGTTCAGCGGGCCGAACGATTTCGCGCCCGACAAGGATGGCGGCGTCTACTTCACCGGCTCCGGCAAGGGCGGCCCGCTGATCGATGCCTCGGCCTATTACATCGGCAAGGACGGCAGCGTGAAGAAGGTCGCAGGCGACCTGCACAATGCCAATGGCCTCGTCGTGTCGAATGACGGCAAGATCCTCTTTCTGGTCGAAACCGAGGACAACAGGATCATCGAATTCGACGTCTCGTCCGACCATACCTTAAGCAACCGCCGCGTCTTCCTGCGGCTCGACGATCTCTTCCCGAACCAGCCGCATATCTGGCCTGATGGGATCAAGATGGATAAGGCCGGCGAGATGTATATCGGCCAGAGCCCGCGCTCGCTCGATGCTCCGGGCAAGATCATCGTCGTCGACAAGGACGCCAAGCTTTTGCGCACGCTTTCGGTGCCGTCGCCGTCCATGCCGAACTTCGCCTTCGGACCGGACGAGAAGATGCTTTATGTGATGGCACTCGACCAGATCGACGCCGCGCCGTGGCACGGTAAGGTCTACGAGGTGCCGAACAAGTAAGGTTCGCCGGCAGCGGTTCGGTGGCTCTCTCTGTTTTGACGCAATTCCGGACGGAAAACCGCTTCGCACTTTTCCTGGAATTGCTCTAGCCGCCGAACCGGCTGAGCCAGTGGCGGGCGAGGTCGGAGCGCCGGCAGACCCAGATGTCGGGATGGGCCGTGACCTTGTCGAGGAAGCGCTCCAGCCCGATCATGCGGCCGGGGCGCGCCGCCAGCCGGCAATGCAGCGACACCGTCATCATGCGCGGGGTCTTTTGCCCCTCCTTCAGCAGCCAGTCGACGCCGTCGCTGACATATTCGAAGAACTGGCTGCCGGTCTCGAGCCCCGAGCCGCGTGAATAGCGGCTGTCGTTGTTGTCGAAAGAATGCGGCACGACCAGATGCCGTCTGCCGCCGACATCGACGACATAGGGCAGGTCGTCATTGTAGTCGTCGCAGTCGAACAGGAGGCCGCCATGCTCGGCGACAAGCCTTCTGGTGTTCAGGCTTGGCCGGCCGGTGTACCAGCCGAGCGGATCGATGCCGGTGATCTTGCGCACCGTGTCCACCGTCATGGCGATATGCTGGCGCTCTTCTTCTTCGCTGAGCGGCGCATAGTCGATCCAGCGCCAGCCATGGCAGACGATGTCGCTGCCAAGCGCCGCAATCGCCTTGCCCGCGGCCGGATTGAGCTCCAGCGCGCGGCCGACGACATAGAAGGTCGGAATGACGCCCTTGTCCCGGAACAGCGAGATCAGCCGCCAGACGCCGACGCGCGAGCCATATTCGTAGAGCGATTCCATGTTGCGGTTGCGCAGGCCGGGCACGGCCGGCGACACTGCAAGGTCGGACAGGATCGCCTCGGAGACGCCGTCGCCTTCGCCGATCGAGTATTCCGCGCCTTCCTCGTAATTGACGACGATGTTCAGCGCCAGCTTGGCGCCGGCCGGCCACTCAGCCGCCGGCGGCCGCTCGCCATAACCGATGAAATCGCGGGCGGGCAGATACGGCGCGTCTAACGTCATGAAATCCCCTCGGATGAAGCGCTTACCAGGATTGGCGGCCGCGCATGGCAGTCAGGACGCGCAGCGCGCGATCCATGACGTCCTGCTGTCCGACCGTTATGCGCAGGCAGTCGGTGAGGCCGTAGCCGGCGAGGCTGCGCGCGATGATGTCGGCGCCGCGCAAAGCCATGTCGGCGGACGCCGCTGCCGTCGCGTCGGCAAAGCGGACCAGAGCGAAATTCGTCCGGCTCTGCGGGACCTCGTATCCGGCCGCCCGCAAGCCTTGCGCGAAGCGGTCGCGAATGTCGGCGGTGCGCATGACGGTCGCGCGCATATAGGCCTGGTCCTCGACGGCCGCGACGGCCATGGCGAGGCTCACGGTCGAGACCTGGTTGGAATTCTGCATCTTGCGCACTTCGGCGGCGACCTGCGGGGGAAACAGGCCCCAGCCGACGCGCGCGCCGGCCAACCCGTAAGCCTTGGACAAGGTTCGCAGGACGACGGTGTCGCCGCGCCCGGCCAGCGCGAAGATGGCTTGCGGATCCTGGTCGTCGAATTCGCCATAGGCCTGATCGATCATCAGGAGAACGTCGCCCGGAAGTGCCGCGCGCAGGCGCAGCAGTTCGGCGTTGGGGATGCGGGTGCCGGTGGGGTTGCCCGGATTGCAGACGAAGACGATGCGCGTCGCCGGCGTCACCGCCGCAAGAACAGCATCGATCGAGACCTCATAGCCGCGCTCCGGCGCCTTGACGTAGGCCGCGCCGACGCGCGCGGCCGCCGAAGCGGCAAAATTATAGGCATAGTTCGTGCCCAGCACGTCCGCTCCGGGGCCGGCGAAGGACGCGATGGTGCAGGCGATCAGCTCCATCGAGCCGGCGCCGCACAGGATGAGGTCGCGCTCGACCCCATAGGCCCTGGCGATTGCATCGCGCAGCAAGGTCCAGTCCGGATCCGGATAAAGATGGCTGCGCGCCACGGCGTTGCGGCCGGCCTCGATCGCCATCGGGCTGGGCGGGAAGGCGCTCTCGTTCTGGGCCAATGTCGGCCGGTCATAGCCACCGAAATTCGCCAGCGCGAAAGCGGACATGGCCTCGATATGGGCGGTGGCTTTCAAGGGCACGGCATGGTCCGGCTATCGGCTTGTCGGCAAGGTGTTGCGAGGAGCGAGGCTAAGGCAAGGCGGCCAAGCCGCAAAGCAAAATTCGCCGGCACAATGGGTAAGGCAATTTGGCCCATGCGGGGTGGGTGGGGAGACAGTTTTGCAGCAACTCCTTGCGACGCGGCCTCTCTAAATTGGGCTTTGAGACCGTGGCAGGCTCGATAGCCCGCCGCTGGGTGTGCCCCCACACCCGAGCGGCGGGCTAAGGTGACCGGCGCCTTCTCGCTGGGAGAATTGCCTGAAAGCGGGCGCCGGTCTGGCGGTCCTTGGGGGTTCCGCCGCATATGCAAGGTAGCTAAAACATCCGCGATCGACATGGTGTGATCGCGTAAGCCTCACAGGCTTACTGCTTTCGCAGCGGGTTGGGTTCCTGGCGGCCGGCCGTATCCATGCACCAGATCCACCGCTTCACCATCGACCGTGATGATTATGTCGCCATCGCCTGCGACATTTCGAGAGCGCTCGCGGAATTGCGGTAACAGTGCACAATTTTGCCGTGACGGCTATTGGCCAAACTCCCGCGCTCATGGATTTGGGAGCCCGAGCGCTGGCCGCAAATGGAATAAGTGCACCGTCACCGTGAGGCAGCGGCTTCTTGCGCTTGGCTCTCGGCGGCATTAGTCGGGCGCCCTCGATCATGCATTCATTGGGGCCTGATCAGGGTGATCTATTGCCTACGGATGCCGCGGCGCCGGCGACGACCGGAACCGGCAGTTCACCAACCCAGCGCTGACGCCCCAGCATCGCAAAGGCTGGACGCCTTGTCCGTAGGTCTTAGCGTACCTTACGGTGCGATGGCGCCGTTAAGGGTGCTGGCAATCGACACAAACTGGGCATTTAGCGCGCCGCCCAGTGAGGTCGCTCCAACCATGATTCCCAGAGCGATAAGCGCTGCAATCAAACCATACTCGATGGCCGTTGCTCCAGAATCGTCACGCAGAAAACTTGCTATCAGTTGCATTTTTCACAAGCCCCGACTTGCAGATCGCGCAAGTATCACTGATTGCTAATTTAGAACGGGTAAACGAGCGTCGTTGGTTTTTATCCAGTTGGGAAAGCCGGGCCGAGACGTGGGTTGTGGTGTCCTATCTCGGCCCTGGCCACGACCCGGCCGGGCTAAGGGTGGGAGCGCGGCTGGCCGGAATCTAGACGTGCCTCGGCAACTCCTCAATTTAGTTGGGCTGCGTGCCCACGGTTCGTGGGTCTTCACTGTCAGTGTCCCGACGGTGGGACAAGCAGCACCACCCCATCAGGGCCAGCAGGGCGCACGCATACAATCCGATGATGTCGCGCGGCTTGTGCGAAGGCAGCCGGCTTAACGCCCCAGATACATCGGGTCGGTAAGCAAAAATATTACGCGATTTCTGGCCTTAGCCACTGATATAAAAGTTACAATTTCTTGGAAATGGTCGAGAATGTCCTTCTTACCCGCTGAATCTGGCAGCGCATTTATCTCCTCGTCAAACGATGAGGCGCGCTTGCTCAAGGCGGCCAAAATGTCATCTTGCTCGGCTTCCAGGGAAAAAAGTCGCTGCTGACGCGCTCGAAAACTGGAGGCCTGGAACATCTCGTCCAACACGGTATTTTTGGGCATTCTGCCCTCCCAGGTGAGATAGGCTATCCGAGATAGAGAATATACTCAAAGCGGCCTGAACAGGGGAGTAGGCGGGGAGGAGATAGGCCATGACAAAAGTGCGAGACGTTTCGTTAGCGGCTCTTGCCGCACTTTCCGTGTTGGTGGGGCCGGTCAGAAACGTGGATGCAGAGGATACACCTCCGACAATCATCACCCTCGGCGACAGCTACATCAACAGCTATGGAGTAGCTGCCGCCGACACCTTTGCGACTAGGCTAAAGTCTGGGCTGAACGCTGCCGGACATCCGGTGACAATTGTCGAAGTGGGGTATACGGCGACCAGCAAAAAGGGTCTCAGTTGGCTGGCAGAAACGAAGGACGGACTTGACCTGCAGGCGAACCCTGTAGGCCGCGCTGTCATCGTCGAGTTGGGTCAGAACGATTGCGCTCGTATCGACCTCGCTCAGACGCGAGCGAACCTCGACCAAATTCTGACTATCCTCGCCCAGAAGCGCATTCCGGTGCTTGTGGTGGGAACTGCGGCTTATGACTTTTGCTCGTCTGCCCTCTCTGCCGGGCACGGTGCTGACTATGCCGGGCCGTTTTCAAAGATGTTCTCCGAACTGGCAGACAAGCATGGGGACTTGCTCTACCCCGACTTCAAGGAGGGCGTGACTGGGCACCCGGAGTTGCTGCAAGCGGACAGGGATCACCCAAATGCAGCGGGTGATGCGATCATCGCTAGAAACATGCTTCCCATAGTCCAGGCGCTGCTTGCGCGAATTGGACCCCCTTGAGCATCCGACTGAAGAACGAACGGTGTCCATTGGATTGCGTGACAAGACTTGGCTCCGAGACCGAAGGAGAAGGCCGACCGACTCAAGCCGGGCTTCGTTGGCGGCGTCAAGTTCTCAACGGGCAGCAGGCAGTAGCTTCGGTCGATGAGGGACTTCGGAAGATATAGCAGCTCAACCTGCACAGGGCTGTCGGGGTGCCGGCCTACATCGCGTCGGCTGGCGCGAAAAAGCAGTTTTCGTCTTCTTCGGTGGGGTGCAGGCAGATGTGGAAGTAATCATCTCCCGACGGGACGACGACATCGTACGGCACGAAGTAGCGGTTCTGATGAGTGATTTTTTGATGGTCGCCCGGACGCAGGATAATCACGTAGCCATCTGGCCGGGGCGTCACAGTGGCGCTGGGAATTTTCCCGCAGTCGCCACTGACCGGATCGCCGTGGCAACAAGCTGGTGGGTAGCCCCAATTGCGATCCGGGCCGTGGGCTAACGCCGCGCCTCCCTCAATTGCCGCAGTCGTGGCTATCACGCCTGCGAAGCACGTCACCTGTTTTGGTCCGACCGCATGCACCGATTGGGCCCTCAACGGAGACTGATGTCATCAGCGGCACCATATACCATTAGGCCTCGCTAATATGTGAATTGCGGTGAAGATGCACAAAATCTGCTCAGTGAGCAGCGAGGCCTCGGGTGGGACAAATGTTCCCCACGTCTGACAAACTAAGCGCTTCACAGTCAGCTTGTGGAATTCGTAAAACGAGGCAAGCCACAAAGGAAAAGAGTGCACTGTCACCGCAATCTCAGCAGATCGTGCGAGCGCTGCTGGTGATGTAATGGCCGATTTCCATGCCCGGCTGCTCAGGGTGGTCGGGCTTTTTGTTCGCGGCCCTCGATCGTCGTCATTCCAATTGATGATGAAAGCTCATCATTGCCCGATGTTAACTGGGCGCAACCATTTCGCATGGTGCAGGCGGGTGAGGGCATGAAACTCGTTATCTTTGGCATAGCAATGGTATTGGCCGCCACCGGAGCAGCCGTAGCGAAGGAGAAGAAAAAGGTTGCCACCGCTCAGGCCGCAACCTCGTGTTCTGCAGCGCATCCTAAGGCTAGCAACAAGACGACCCTGAAACTGGATTGCAAATCGACAGGCACCGCCGTAGTTCCGCGACCGTCAAATCAGGCCGCGAACTTTCTGGACCATCGCTTAGGATACGACACCGATCCGTGGATCCGAACTGGCTATTGACCGGCCGGCTTCTGCTCCCGGGACCTTCCTTGTCTTTATCCAGCGACGGCTAGGCCAATGCCGAGACCGATTGCCACCCCGATGGCCAGAGAAGCCAATTCCATCTCGGCCGGGTCTGATGCAGGCGATCAGATCATCAAAAACGTATTCCATGACAACGAACTCCCTTCGTGCGCTAAGCGAAGTCGAGTTGCGTACCTATACCGTACCTATCGCCAAAATCAGCGATTTTACAGGTTGGGTAAGTGCTTGGAATTGTTGGCTCCCCGGGCCGGATTCGAACCAGCGACCAACCGGTTAACAGCCGGTTGCTCTACCACTGAGCTACCGGGGAACAGGTGCTCTCATGTGAGTGGCGGTGGCTATAGCAAAACCGTTTGGGCTTTGTAAACGAAGCATTTCACATTTCTCCGGAGTTTTTCGGGCGGCAATTTGTAGCAATTTGCTGGCGGCGTTCTCATATCAGCCGTCTGTCATCCGGTCGGGAACGAGGGGAGGCGGCATCGCTTTAGTCTCTCGGGGGCCCGATCGCGGGGAAAGGAACGGATTTGCGCATGACTGCAGCGGACGACGACAGCGCCCCGGCGCGCAAGATTTCGATCTTCGGCCGCGAATTCGCCATGCCGCGGTCGCGCGCCTTGCGGATCGCGATCGGCGTGCTGCTCACCATTGGCGGGATTCTGGGCTTTCTGCCGATTCTCGGTTTCTGGATGATTCCGCTCGGCCTGCTGGTGCTGTCCTACGAATTCGCGATGGTGCGGCGCCATCGGCGGCGATTCGTCGTCTGGTGGGAACGCCGGCGGCGACCCGACTGAGGTCTGCCGTAGCCGGCTGGCGCCCCCGCGAGAGTTAATCCCCGACCCGTCACAACCGATTGGTAATCACCACTTTCGCCACCGCAAGCGAAAGCGCCGGGAATGACGCGCCAGCGCTTGACGACCTTTGAGCGCCAACATAATGAGTTCGCTCGGAACGCCGGGAGCATTGCGAGGCCTCGTGGCGGAGTGGTTACGCAGAGGACTGCAAATCCTTGCACCCCGGTTCGATTCCGGGCGAGGCCTCCAGATGCTTGCGGGCTCCAGCGCAACCGCGCCGGGGCGGGGTTCCATTCGAATTGAGCCGCGCGTCTGGCGCGGGGAGCGGATTGTTGGGACATGAGCGCTGATTTCTCCGAACGCCGCGTGAAGATGGTCGACGGCCAGGTCCGCACCACCGACGTCACCAGCGCGCCGCTCATCGAAGCGATGCTTTCCGTGCCGCGCGAGGCCTTTGTCGGCGCCGGGCAGCAGGATCTGGCCTATATCGACGAAGACATTCGTATCTCGGACGGCGCCAATGGCGGCGGCGCGCGCTACCTGATGGAGCCGTCGCCGCTCGCCAAGCTTCTGCAACTGGCCGAGATCGACGCCGGCGATTCGGTGCTCGATGTCGGTTGCGGCACCGGTTATTCCGCCGCATTGCTGTCCCGGCTCGCGCGTTCCGTCGTGGCGCTGGAGAGCGATCCGGCGCTGGCGGAAGCCGCAAAATCCACGCTTTCCGGCCTCGGCTGTCAGAACGTCACGGTGCTGGCCGGGCCGCTGCAGCAGGGGCAGGCCGCCAAGGGGCCTTACAACGTCATCTTCATCGGCGGCAGCGTCGAGGAAGTGCCGACGGCGCTGCTCGACCAACTCGCGGAAGAAGGACGCCTGGTTGCAGTCGAAGGACGCGGCAACTCTGGCGTGGCCCGCCTGTTTTTCAAGGCAGGGGGGGTTGTAACCGGAAGACGGGCCTTTAATGCGGCAATTAAGCCACTACCGGGCTTCGAACGTGCTCACGCATTTGAATTCTGAGCGTTTTTGCCTTGCGGCGAAGGCGCTGGCATGATCGCTTGCGCCTGACAATCGTTGCTGATTTGGTTAACCGTGAGTTATCGGGAGGCTGTCAGCGGGGGAACGATAAACGACGCGGCGCCGGCCGATCCATAGGGGGTAGGCCGTCGTGGCGTGGTTCCCATGAAACGAATGAGGGAAATAACGTGCCGTCCGTACGCAAAAGAGTTTTAGCCGCTATTCTCGTTTCGGCCACGGCGCTGTCGCCGCTGGCCGCCTCCGCCGAAACCATAACGGGCGCCCTCGCCAAAGCCTACCAGTACAATTCACAGCTCAACGCCGCTCGCGCCGGCGTGCGCGTCACCGATGAAGGCGTCGCCATCGCCAAGTCGGGCTGGCGCCCGACCGTCAACGGTTCCGCCGCCATCGACTACACCAATACGCATGGATTCGGCACCAGCAGGAGATTGACGACGGGCAGCTTCGGGATCGTCATCAACCAGACGCTGTTCGACGGGTTTCAGACCAAGAACAATGTCGCCGCCGCCGAGGCGCAGGTGAAGGCCTCGGTCGAAAGCCTGCGCAACACCGAAGAAAACATCCTGTTCAACGCGGCAAGCGCCTATATGGACGTGATTCGCGACCGTCAGGTCGCGGCGCTGACCCAGCAGAACCTGCAATTCCTGACCGAGCAGGCGCGCGCCGCCCGCTCGCGCTTCGAGGTCGGCGAAGGCACCCGCACAGACGTCGCCCAGGCCGATGCCTCGCGCGCCACCGCCGTGGCGCAGTTGAGCGCTGCCCGGGCGACGGCGCTGGCTAGCGCCGCCACCTATCACCAGATCGTCGGCGACGAGCCGGGCAATCTCAAGGGGGCATCGCCGCTGGGCAAGCTGCTGCCGGGGAACCTCGATTCCGCCCTGGCCGTGGCCTCGGCCGAGCATCCGGCCATCCTGTCGACCCAGCATCTCGTCGACGCGGCGGCGTTTTCGGTGAAATCCACGGAAGGCGCGCTGCTGCCGCAACTGACGGCTTCCGCCGGCATTTCGGACGATTACAGCCACCAGGTTCCTGGTTCGCTCAGTAGCCCCAACGGCTCGTCGACCTCAGCCAATATCGGCGCCACGCTGACCATTCCGATCTATTCGGGCGGGCGGACTGAAGCCCTGGTGCGGCAGAACAAGGAATCGCTCGGCGAGGCGCGCATCCAGGTCGACGTCAGCCGCGACCAGGTGCGCCAGGCCGTCGTCTCGGCCTGGACGCAATATGTCGCCGCGCGCGAAAGCGTCGATGCCAACAGGCAGGTCATCGACGCCGCGCAGCTGGCGCTCAACGGCGTCATCGAGGAACGCAATGTCGGCCAGCGCACCACGCTGGACGTGTTGAACGCGCAGAACGCGGTCATCACCGCCAAGATCAACCAGGCCAGTTCCGAGCGCGATGTGGTGGTGGCGAGCTACGCCATCCTGTCGGCGATGGGCCGGCTGTCGGTCGATCGGCTGGGCCTGCCGGTCACCAAGTACAAGCCGGAAGAGCATTACAACGCCGTCAAGGACAAGTGGACCGGCCTGCGCACGCCTGACGGGCGCTGATTTCCGATACTGGCTTTCGGCAAACGCCGCGCGTCCGATGGATGCGCGGCGTTTGTCTTTTCGGGTGGCTTGTCAGACCGCGACCCGCCTAATCTGTTGAAATCCAACAAGTCCCCAGAATGGGGATTCTCTCATGACGATCGGTCGGTTACGCTGTCGGCATTGATTCGAATTCCGGCCACGGAATTCTTGAACTGGTCACAAGGGCGGCGGATGTGACGATGGCGACGGCAAGCAGCGCGCAGCGCGAACCTTCCATGGAAGAGATACTGGCTTCCATCCGGAGGATCATCGAGGACAGCGACACCGGTCGCAAGCAACCGGCCGAGGCCGGTGAGCTGCGCCAGGACCTGGAGCCGGCCGCGGTGAATGTGCCCGCCGCTGCCGTGCCAAATGTCGAGGTCGACACCTTTCGTTCCGAATTGCATGCCGATGCCGGCCCTCGCAAGCCGGTGACGCTGGCGGAAGTCCAGGCCCAGCTTGCAGCCGCCGATCCGGTGCTCGCGCGGCCCGAGCCGGCCAAGGCAGCGCCGGCGGCCCCGGCGGAGGCCAGCGCCAGGAGTTTGGTCGAGCCGAGCGCGCCGGCGGCGAGCAAGCCCGCCTTGGCAAATGTCCCGCAGACCGCCGAGACCATCGTCGCCGATTGGCGACGGGAAATCGCGGCGGCCGGCGGCGGCACGGTCACCGCGAAGCCGACAGTCCGGGCTCCCGAAGCCGCGCCCCGGGTCGAGATCGCGAAGGTCGAGATCGAGCAGGACGAGCCGGCGGTCGTAGCGCCCGTGCAGGACAGCGCCCGCCATAGTCCCGAACCTCAAGCGGCCCGGCCCGCGATCCTTTCCGAGCATACGGGCAGGCAGGTTGCGGCGGCTTTCGGCGAACTCACCGACGCTTTTGCCAGCCGCGGCAAGAAGAGTTTCGACGAGATGGCCGAGGAGATGCTGCGGCCGATGCTGCAGGATTGGCTCGACAACAACCTGCCGACGCTAGTCGAAAGGCTGGTGCGCGAGGAAATCGAGCGCGTGGCGCGCGGCGCGTAGTGAGTCGCCGGACCATGAGACTGAAAAGCGCCGCCTTCGGGCGGTGCTTTTGTTTTGGGGCTTTTGTCGAGCGTGGCGTTAGCCGAACCGGGCGGGATTGCCGCTGGTCGCGGCAGGCCTATCTGTAAGGACGATCGCTGCTCTCGCGGTTGACTCGGCCAAGACCTTCCGATTTACACCGACGCTTGTTCCCGACAGTCCGGACTTCCTCCATGCTTGAAAAGACCTACGACGCCAAAACCGTCGAGCCGAAGATCGCCAAAATCTGGGAAGAGGCCGACGCCTTCCGGGCCGGCGCCGGCGCGGAGGAGGGGGCGGAAGCCTTCACCATCGTCATCCCGCCGCCGAACGTCACCGGCTCGCTGCATATGGGGCACGCGCTCAACAACACGCTGCAGGACATCCTCGTGCGCTTCGAGCGCATGCGCGGCAAGAATGTGCTCTGGCAGCCCGGCATGGATCACGCCGGCATCGCCACGCAGATGGTGGTCGAGCGCCAGCTCATGGAAAAGCAGATCCATCGCCGCGATCTGACGCGTGAAGAGTTCATCGAGAAGGTCTGGGAGTGGAAGGCCGAATCCGGCGGAGCGATCTTCAACCAGCTGAAGCGGCTCGGCGCTTCGGCCGACTGGTCGCGCGAACGTTTCACCATGGACGAGGGCCTGTCCAAGGCCGTGCTGGAAGTCTTCGTCACGCTCCACAAGGAAGGGCTCATCTACAAGGACAAGCGCCTTGTGAACTGGGACCCGAAGCTGCTGACCGCCATTTCCGACCTCGAGGTCGAGCAGCACGAGGTCAACGGCAATCTCTGGCACGTCCGCTATCCGATCGAAGGCGAGACGTTCGATCCGCAGAACCCGAAGACCTTCATCACGGTCGCGACGACGCGTCCCGAGACGATGCTCGGCGACACGGCCGTGGCCGTGCATCCGGACGATGAGCGCTTCACCGACTTGGTCGGCCGCAACGTCGTGCTGCCGATCGTCGGCCGCAAGATACCGATCGTGGCGGATGAATACTCCGACCCGGAAAAAGGCTCCGGCGCGGTCAAGATCACGCCGGCGCATGACTTCAACGACTTCGAGGTCGGCAAGCGCCACAAATTGCCGGCCATCAACATCCTGACGGTCGAAGCCGCCATCAAGCTCAAGGACAACGAGGATTTCCTCGCGGGTCTCGAGGTCACGCCGGAGCGCCAGGCCGTGTGGGACGAGCTCGACGGGCTCGATCGTTTCGCGGCGCGCAAGAAGATCGTCGAGCTGATGGAAGCCGGCGGATTCCTCGACAAGATCGAGGCGCACCGGCACACCGTGCCGCATGGCGACCGCGGCGGCGTGCCGATCGAACCGTTCCTGACCGAGCAGTGGTATGCGAACGCCGCCGAGCTCGCCAAGCCGGCGATCGCCTCGGTGCGCGAGGGCCGTACCAACTTCGTGCCGAAGAATTGGGAAAAGACCTATTTCGACTGGATGGAGAATATTCAGCCCTGGTGCATCTCGCGCCAGCTCTGGTGGGGGCACCAGATCCCGGCCTGGTACGGGCCGGACGGGCGGGTCTTTGTCGAAAAGACCGAGGAAGAGGCGCTTGCCGCGGCCATCGAATACTACCTGGCGCTGGAAGGGCCGTGGAAGGCCTGGGTCGAGGACAAGCTCGAAAACTTCAAGCCGGGGGAGATCCTCACCCGCGACGAGGATGTGCTCGACACCTGGTTCTCGTCGGCGCTGTGGCCGTTCTCGACGCTCGGGTGGCCCGACCGGACGCCGGAGCTCAAGACCTATTACCAGACCGACGTGCTGGTGACCGGTTTCGACATCATTTTCTTCTGGGTCGCCCGCATGATGATGATGGGCCTGCACTTCATGGATGAGGAGCCGTTCCACACCGTCTATGTGCACGCTCTGGTGCGCGACAAGAATGGGCAGAAGATGTCGAAGTCGAAAGGCAACGTCATCGATCCGCTCGACCTGATCGACGAATATGGCGCCGATGCGCTGCGCTTCACGCTGACCGTGATGGCAGCGCAGGGCCGCGATGTGAAGCTCGATCCGGCGCGCATCGCCGGCTACCGCAATTTCGGCACCAAGCTCTGGAACGCGACGCGTTTTGCCGAGATGAACGAGGTCGCGCGCAACGACGACTTCTGGCTGAACGACGCCAAGCTGCCGGTGAACCGCTGGATCCTGACGGAACTTACGCGGGCGGCACGCGCGGTCACCGAGGGCATCACCACCTATCGGTTCAACGAGGCGGCGACTGCTGCCTACCGCTTCGTCTGGAACCTGTTCTGCGACTGGTACCTGGAGTTGTTGAAGCCGGTGTTCATGGGCACGGACGAGGCCGCCAAGGCCGAGAGCCGGGCCTGCGTCGCTTTCGTGCTCGATGAGATCTACAAGCTCTTGCATCCGATGATGCCGTTCATGACCGAGGAGCTGTGGGCGCAGACCGCGGGCGAGGGCAAGGAGCGCTCCTCGCTGCTTTGCCATGCCGCCTGGCCGTCGCCCGACTTCGAGGACGATGAGGCGGCCGCCGACATCAACTGGCTGGTCGACCTGGTCTCGGGCATCCGCTCGGTGCGGTCGGAGATGAACGTGCCGCCGGTCGCGATCGCGCCGCTTATGGTGATCGGCGCCAACAGCTTTACGCATGAAAGGCTGGGGCGTCACGCCCAGGCGATCAAGCGGCTGGCGCGCGTCGGCGACATCGCGCTGGTCGACGCGCCTCCCAGGGGCTCGGCCCAGATCGTGCTCAACGAGGCGACCATAAGCCTGCCGCTCGGCAGTCTGATCGACCTCCAGGCCGAGGCCGCGCGGCTGCAGAAGGAACTGGCGAAGGTCACCGAAGAGATCGCCCGCCTGCACAAGAAGCTCTCGAACGAAAAGTTCGTCGCCAACGCGCCGGAGGAAGTGGTCGAGGCCGAGCGTGAGAAACTCGCCGAATATCGCGAGGCGCAGGAGAAGCTTTCGGTGGCTTTGACCAGGGTTCGCGACGCCGGCTGAACAGCAGATTCGCCCCTCGTCGGAGGGCGCTTTCCCGTGCGTTAGCTGCCTCGAAAACAGGCATGCCGCTGCGTTAATTTTGACGTAAACGGAAAGTTTGCGCCCCATTGTTGCCATAATGTAACAACGGGGCCCTTCAGCTGCGAAATTGGCTGTTTTTGCCCGGTTTTGGGTGGGTTTTCCGGATTTTTTCGGCCGCTTGACGCCGGTTGGCGCGATTTAGGCGGCAATCGCGGCGCCAATCACCATGGCAAAATTACGGGCTGTCAAGGTGTACATGTACAGCTCTTGAAAACGTTGTTGCGTCGTTAACCCGAATTGGTTCTAGCTTGAGCCACTTGTATTTCGGGGAGGATTTCCATGAACATTTTGCGGCTCAAGGCTCTGGCGGGGGCAGGCTGCTTTTCGATCGCTTTGCTCGGCGCGGCGATGCATCCCGCACACGCTAGCGGCTTGGAGCGCGGCGGCTACGACATCGATCTGCTGTTCGATCCGGCGCCGTTCGCGACAGAGGCCGAAGCGACCTATGTAATGCCGGATCGCAAATTCAAGAACGCTCGCGGTCCTGGTGGCGCCGACCTCGGCTTCGGCACCTCTGCCGATGGAGCCGAGGATTATTGGGTGCCGCGTATCGGAGTCAAAGCTCAGGTTGTCCCGGGCGTCGACTGCATGGTCGATTACTCGCAGCCTTGGGGCGCACATACCGCGCCCGGCGTCTGGAATGGTGCGTTTTCCAACATGGAAACCGACATCAAGAGCGACAATTATGGAGCAACCTGCTCCTACAAGATGGATGCGGGCAAGGGGCAGCTCCGCTTTATCGGCGGTGTTTTCTACCAGAAGGTTTACGGTTTCAAGGAAGACCTGGTTTCACCGCTCGTGCCCAACTTCGGGGGTACCGGTCGTGTCGATCTGACGAGCAATGGCTGGGGCTGGCGCGCCGGCATTGCCTATGAAATCCCGGACATCGCGCTGCGCGCCAGCCTGGTCTACAATTCGAAGGTCAAGCTCGACAACATCTCGGGCACGTTGGACCTGACGAATGTTGGCCTGGGTACGATCCCGATCTACGGTTCGACGCAGCACATGCCGGATGTTGTGGAACTGAAATTGCAGTCCGGCGTAGCACCCGGCTGGCTTGCCTTCGGTTCGATCAAGTGGGTCAACTGGAGTACGTTGCAGAGCGTGCCGATCTGCCCGGTTGGCGTTCCGACCTCGCTTTGCTTCAGCAACTCGCCGGCAGAGGTAACCTCGCTTGACCTGATGTATCGTGACAGCTGGACCGTCTCGGGTGGCATCGGCCACAAGTTTAACGATCAGTGGAGTGCTGCTGGCCAGCTCTCTTGGGACCGTGGTACCTCGCATGGCTACGGCTCACAGACCGATACCTGGACTGTCGGCGGCGGCGTCGCTTATACACCCCAGCCCAACATCGAGGTTCGTTTGGCCGGTGTTATCGGCGTGATGACCAGCGGTCATTCCGGCACGGTGATTGGCCCGAACGGCAAAATTATCGGTGCTGATGCCAGCTACGACTTCGGCAACGATCTGGTCACAGCGATCTCGGGCGGAATCAAGATCAAGTTCTAAGTTTCTGAAAATTCATCGAAAAGGCCGGGCATTGCCCGGCCTTTTTTGTCACGCGCTGCCGATTCAAATCCTCTCATCGACCCTATGTTGCAGATTCGCAGCACAACCGGCGTCCGATACAATTGTGACGTTTCGGCAACAGTTTATGAACAACCCCCGCGCTAAAGGACTTGCCGAGGGAACTGCCCATTTCCCGCCATAAACCCGGAGCACCCGAGATAGGTCTCGGAACGCGTGCCAGGTTGGCGCGGCGAAGGGGCAGGCCGCGGGGTGTGCGGCAAGGACGATGATGGACGCCAAGGCAATCTCCAAGGCCAAGCTGCCGAGCCGCTATGTGACCGTTGGTCCGGCGCGCGCGCCGCATCGTTCGTATCTTTACGCCATGGGGCTGTCGGCCGCCGAGATCGCGCAGCCTCTGGTCGGCGTCGCCAGCTGCTGGAACGAAGCAGCACCCTGCAACATCTCGCTGATGCGCCAGGCGCAAGTGGTGAAGAAGGGCGTTGCGGCGGCCAACGGCACGCCGCGCGAGTTCTGCACCATCACCGTCACCGACGGCATCGCCATGGGCCACCAGGGCATGAAGTCATCGCTGGTGTCGCGCGAGGTGATCGCCGATTCGGTCGAGCTCACCATGCGCGGTCATTGCTACGACGCGCTGGTCGGACTTGCCGGCTGCGACAAGTCGCTGCCCGGCATGATGATGGCGATGGTGCGCCTCAACGTGCCGTCGATCTTCATCTATGGCGGCTCGATCCTGCCCGGCAGCTATCGCGGCCGGCAGATCACGGTGCAGGATGTGTTCGAAGCGGTCGGCCAGCATTCGGTCGGCACCATCGGCGATGCCGAACTGCTCGAGATCGAGCAGGCCGCGTGCCCTTCGGCCGGCTCATGCGGCGCGCAATTCACCGCCAACACCATGGCGACCGTTGCCGAGGCGATCGGCTTGGCCTTGCCCTATTCCTGCGGCGCGCCGGCGCCGTACGAGATGCGCGACCGCTTCAATTTCGCCTCGGGCGAAAAGGTCATGGAACTGATCGCGAAAAACATCCGGCCGCGCGACATCGTCACGCGCGAGGCGCTGGAGAACGCGGCGACCGTGGTGTCGGCCACCGGCGGCTCGACCAACGCGGCGCTGCATTTGCCGGCGATCGCGCATGAGGCCGGCATCAAGTTCGATCTATTCGACGTCGCCGCGATCTTCGAGAAGACGCCCTATATCGCCGACCTCAAGCCGGGCGGCAGATATGTCGCCAAGGACATGTTCGAGGCCGGCGGCATTCCGCTGCTGATGAAGACGTTGCTCGACCACGGCTATCTGCATGGCGACTGCATCACGGTCACCGGCCGTACTTTGGCCGAAAACATGGAGCACGTTTCCTGGAATGACAGCCAGGATGTTGTGCGTCCCGCCAATCGGCCAATCACCAAGACAGGCGGCGTTGTGGGCTTGAAGGGCAACCTTGCCCCCGAAGGTGCGATCGTGAAGGTCGCGGGCATGTCGGAACTGAAATTCTCAGGCCCGGCGCGTTGCTTCGATTCGGAAGAGGAGTGCTTCGAAGCGGTCACGCAGCGCAATTACCGGGAAGGCGAGGTTCTCGTCATCCGCTATGAGGGGCCGCGCGGCGGTCCGGGCATGCGCGAGATGCTGTCGACGACGGCGGCGCTCTACGGCCAGGGCATGGGCGGCAAGGTGGCGCTGATCACCGACGGGCGCTTCTCCGGCGCCACGCGCGGCTTCTGCATCGGCCATGTCGGGCCTGAGGCGGCGGTCGGCGGGCCTATCGGGCTGATCAAGGATGGCGACGTGATCTCGATCGATGCCGTGAAAGGCACGATCGAGGTGGCCCTGTCGGACGCCGAACTGGCTGCCCGGGCAAAGAGTTGGATGCCGCGCGAGACCGACTATCAGTCCGGCGCGATATGGAAATATGCGCAGGCCGTAGGGTCGGCCCGCGACGGCGCGGTGACCCATCCGGGCGCGGCCAAAGAAACGCACTGCTATGCGGACATCTGAGGTGTTGAGGTCGTCTGTCTTTTCGGCACTGGTCGCTCTGGCGACCTTGGGCGCCGTCGGGCAGGCCATGGCCTTCGACGACAAGGTGTTCGACGACAAGACCGGCGTGAAGCCGCAGTCGAGCCCCTGGGCGGTGTTCCAGTTCGGCTTCTCGGCTTACAAGAGCGGCCACAAGGACCAGGCGGTCGAGGCCTATAAATACGCCGCCGAGAACGGCCAGATCGGCGCCACCTGGAAGCTTGCGCGCATGTATGCCGAAGGCGACGGCGTGACGCGCGACGACTATGCGGCCTTCAAGTTCTTCTCGGAAATCGTCGACCAGGATGTCGAGCCGGGCTCACCCGAAGAAAGCTATGTGTCGGACGCGCTGGTGGCGCTCGGCGATTATCTGCGCAAGGGCATTCCCGGCACCCCGGTCGAGGAAAACGACGTCGCGGCGCAGGAATATTACATGCGCGCCGCCGCCAACTACCGCAATCCGAACGCTCAGTTCGAGATCGGCCGGATGTTCCTAAAGGGCGAGGGCGGCGTAAAGGCCAGCGTCAAGCAGGCCGGCCGCTGGCTGCAACTGGCGGCCGAGAAGGGCCATGCCGGCGCGCAGGCGACACTCGGCAACCTCTTGTTCCAGAGCGGCAAGGTCGTGCGCGGCCTGGCGATGATGACGGCCGCGCTCGAGCGGGCTCCGCCGGCCGACCAGCCCTGGATCCGCAATATGCAGGAAGAGGCTTTCGCCGCCGCCGGCGAGGCCGATCGCCGTACCGCGATCTCGCTTGCCGACGATATCCTGACCAAGGGCAACAACGGCGACCAGTAAGCGCCGCTCTTTTTGCGGGAAATTCAAAAGACGCCGGGTGTGCGCTGCCAATCGTGGCGCTGGATCAGTTGGCGGTCGGCTCCGTAGGCGCCGGGCCGGGCGTCGGGGTGGAGATCGACGTCGGGTGCGGCTTTGGCGTCTCTCCCGGACATTCGTCCTTGATCCTGGTCCAGGACGTGTTGTTGAGAACCATGTCGCAGCGGGCGAGGTGGCTCTCGCCGGCCAGTGTCAGGCACGCCGTCTCGCCGATATTGAAGGACTTGCCGTTGGCAAGGCAGGTTGGAGCCGCCAGCAACGGCGTCGGCGCGGCAAGCGCCAAAGCAAGGCCGACCGGCCAGAAAAGAAATCGGATCGCCATTCAACCCCCACAGCAATCCGCATCAAAGACCGGATTTGTGGCGATATCTGGGTCCGGAAATCTATCAGGCCGGCCGCAGGCTGAGCTCGATCGCGACCGGCACGTGGTCGGAAGGTTTTTCCCAGGCGCGGACGTGCTTTTCCACCGAGGCCGACGAGAAACGGTTGGCGGCTTCCGGCGACAGCAGCAGGTGGTCGATGCGGATGCCGTTGTTCTTCTGCCAGGCGCCGGCCTGATAGTCCCAGAAGGTGTAGACGCCGGCCGAGTCGGTCACGCTGCGCACCGCTTCGGTGAAGCCGAGATTCTTCAGCCGGCGGAAGGCCTGCCTTGTCCGCGGCTGGAACAGCGCGTCGCCCAGCCAGTTCTCCGGAAACCGGGCATCGGCGGGCTCGGGAATGACGTTGTAGTCGCCGGCCAGCACGAGAGCCTCTTCGAGCCGCAGGCGTTCTTCCGCCCAACGCTCCAGCCGCGCCATCCAGGCGAGTTTGTAGGAAAACTTGCGCTCATCGTCGATCGGGTTGCCGTTCGGCAGATAGAGCGAGGCGACACGCAAGGCCCCCTGGTCGGTCGAAAAGACGCCCTCGATGAAGCGGGCATGGTCATCCGCATCGTCGCCCGGCAAGCCGCGATTGACCTCGTCGAAGGGAAGCTTCGACAGGATGGCGACGCCGTTGAAGCTCTTCTGGCCGTTGGTCTCGACATTGTAGCCCAGCGCCTCGATCTCGGCGCGCGGGAACAATTCGTCGACGCTCTTGATCTCCTGCAGGCAGACCATGTCCGGCGCGCTTTCGGTCAGCCAGTGGGTGAGATTGCCGATGCGGGCGCGAACGCCGTTGATGTTCCAGGTGACGATCTTCATGCAGGCCTCAATTCTGTTCCGGCGCAAGGCGCTCGACCAAGCCGATCGTATTGCCTGCGGGGTCCTTTAGAAAGGCCATCCATTCGCTTTCCCCGGCCGGACCGAACCTGCCCTCGGTGTCGCGATGGACGATCGTCGGCGGCGCGGTGAAAGGAATGCCTGCGGCTTTCGCCTCGGCGTGGAAGGCTTCGAGGCCGGCGATGTCGAGATAGACGGTGCCCGGCGGCACGCCGTCGATGAAGAGCAGGCGCACATCGCCCGCCATGATGAACGCCATTCCCGGCGGGTCATAGCGCGCATGCACATTCAAGCCGAGCACGCCCTGCCAGAAGGCCAGCGTCACGTCGAGATCGCGCCCAGCCGACAGCGCGACCTGACGGACCGCGCCGACGCCGCTCATTCTGTCGCGTCCGGAAGCTGGCTCTCGCCATTGTCCGAGAGTATCTGCTCGATGGCGTCCCTGAGATGCAATGCCTGGTCGCGCGTCGTGCGCGCGTCCATCCAGTCACAGACGTCGTAGAGATTACCGAGCCAGTACGGATAATCGTATCTTTCCTCGATGGGAGGGATCATGCGACAGATCTGGAGTGGTTCGAGGTCGCTATGAAGGTAAGAGCGTATGCGCCGCAGGAACAGCCGGCGTGCCATTTCGCCGGCTTGCGCAGAGCTAGGGTCGAAATCGGCAAACACTCGCGCGACCAGCGACGTCAGATGGCCATGCGCTTTGCCGAGGGCCAAGGGATTTCTCGGATTGCTCCGTAGCAGCTCCTGATAATCGCTATCCTCGGCATAACTCGGCGGCGCGGCGTGACAGCCAGCCCAAGCGACGACATCGACATCGGAAACGGCGTCCATCTCGCGGGCGACAAGAACCGTCAGCGGATCCTCGTGGCCCTCGAGAAAAGGCTTCATAGCTTCAAATGCTGAAGCTCGTTCCACAGCCGCAGGAGGCGACCGCGTTCGGGTTCCTGATCTGGAAGGACTGCCCCATCAAATCGTCGACGAAGTCGATCACCGAACCGCCCATATAGACCAGCGACAAATCGTCGATCAGGACCGTGGCGCCGTCCTTCTCGATGGCGACGTCGTCGTCGTTCCGCGCCTCGACCAGATCGAATTTGTAGGAAAAGCCCGAACAGCCGCCGCCTTCGACGGAGACGCGCAGCGCCGTCTTGCCCGGTTCGCCGGAAACAATCCTGGCGATCCGTTTTGCCGCGGCATCGGTCATTTCGACCTTCATGGCAGTCTTGGCATCCGCGCCCATCGGCGTCACCTTGCTTTCCGTTTCATATGATAGGTATGAAGCGGGCAGGCCTGAGTCAACTGGTGGGTCAATGGACGAGCGGCAGGGCAAGAATGCTCTCGGCGACATCGGCTTCGGCTATCGGCCGCGCGCCGTCTATGCGAGCGACCCGGCGGGCTCGCGCGGACGGCTGTTCGAGGAGACCGAAAGCCCGACCCGCACGCCGTTCCAGCGCGACCGCGACCGCATCATCCATTCCACTGCCTTTCGCCGGCTGAAGCACAAGACGCAGGTCTTCGTCGCGCATGAAGGCGATCACTACCGCACGCGGCTGACGCATTCGATCGAGGTGGCGCAGATTGCCCGTGCGCTGGCGCGGGCCTTGCGCGGCGACGAGGATCTCGCCGAAGCCGTGGCTCTTGTCCACGATTTTGGCCACACGCCCTTCGGCCATACGGGCGAGGATGCGCTCAACGAGAAGATGGCCGCCTGGGGCGGCTTCGATCACAACGCCCAATCTCTGCGCGTGGTCACGCGGCTGGAGCGGCGCTATGCCGAATTCGACGGACTGAACCTCACCTGGGAGACGCTGGAGGGGCTGGTCAAGCACAATGGCCCGCTGACCGACGCAAGCGGGAAGGGGCTCGAGGGTCCGGTGCCGCAGGCGATCCGCGACTATTCGGAGCTGCACGACCTCGAGCTCGACCGCTTCGCCGGCATCGAGGCGCAGTGTGCCGCCATCGCCGACGACATCGCCTACAACACCCATGACATCGACGACGGCCTGCGCGCCGGCCTGCTGACGCTGGAGATGCTTGGGGAGGTCGGCCTGCCGGGCTCGATCCTGAAGGGCGTGCGCGCCAAATACCCTCAGCTTGACGACGTTCGCACCGGTCACGAGCTGATGCGCCGGCAGATCACCTTGATGGTCGAGGATGTCATAGCCTCGACTACCGCCAACATCGAGCGCCTGAAACCGGACAGCGCCGATGCGGTGCGGACGGCGGGCGAGACCCTGGTGACCTTCTCGCCAGGCATGGCCGCGGCCGAGAAGGAATTGAAGGCTTTCCTCTACAAGCATCTCTACCGGCATCCGGAAGTGATGCGGGTGCGGGCCGACGCCGAGCGCATCGTGCGTGAGCTGTTCGATGTGTATTTCGCCGATCCGCGCGCCATGCCCGATGGCTGGCGCGAGGGGCTCGATCGCGCCGAGGATCGCATCAAGGCGCGCAGCGTCGCCGACTTCCTGGCCGGCATGACCGACACCTATGCGCTGAAGGAACATCGGCGTCTGTTTGACCATACGCCCGATTTGAGCTAGGGCGATCCTCGATTTTGCCGGCCATAGAGCCGGTCGTCTCTTAAAGCCCAGAGCACTTCCAATGAATATCTTCGCCGATTTCAACGCGCGGATCGTAAAAGCCGTCGAAACCCTTGACCTGAAGGACAAGGAAGGGGCTGCGCTCGACCTGTCGCGCATCACGGTCGAGCCGCCGCGCGACGCCAGCCATGGCGATCTCGCCACCAATGCGGCGATGGTGCTGGCAAAGCCCACCGGACAGAATCCGCGCGCCCTGGCGGAAAAGCTGGTCGAGGTGCTGCGCGCGGACGCCGACATTGCTTCGGCCGACGTTGCCGGCCCAGGCTTCGTCAATCTCAGGCTGAAGGACGGCTTCTGGCATGTGCATCTGGCGGCGCTTCTCGGCGAAGGACGCGACTACGGGCGCTCCAAGATCGGCGGCGGCCGCAAGGCCAATGTCGAATATGTCTCGGCCAATCCGACCGGGCCTCTCCATGTCGGGCATTGCCGCGGCGCCGTGGTCGGTGATGCGCTCGCTAACCTCATGGCCTTCGCTGGTTATGACGTAACCAAGGAATATGTCATCAACGACGCCGGCGGCCAGATCGATGTTCTCGGCCGCTCCGCGTTGCTGCGCTACCGTCAGGCGCTTGGCGAAGACATTGGCGAAATCCCGCCCGGTCTCTATCCGGGCGACTATCTGGTCCCAGTGGGACAGGCGCTGGCCGAGGAGTTCGGCCTCGGCTTGCTGGAGATGCCGGAAGACGAGGCGCTGGCGATCGTCAAGGACCGCACCGTCGATGCGATGATGGCGATGATCCGCGAGGATCTGGCGCTGCTCAACGTGCATCACGACGTGTTCTTCTCCGAGCGCACGCTGCACGCCGACAATGCCAGGAAGATCCGAGCGGCGATCGCCGACTTGACGCTCAAAGGGCATATCTACAAGGGCACGCTGCCGCCGCCGAAGGGCGAGAAACCGGACGACTGGGAGGACCGCGAGCAGACCCTGTTCCGCTCGACCGCGGTTGGCGACGACATGGACCGGGCGCTAGTCAAGTCGGACGGCTCGTTCACCTATTTCGCCGCCGACGTCGCCTATCTCAAGGACAAGGTTGAGCGCGGCTTCGTCGACCTGATCTATGTGCTCGGCGCCGATCATGGCGGCTATGTGAAGCGGCTGGAGGCGCTGGCGCGCGCGGTTGCCGGCGACAAGATCAAGCTGACGGTTCTGCTTTGCAATCTGGTCAAGCTGTTTCGAGATGGCGAGCCGGTCCGGATGGGCAAACGGGCAGGAAATTTCGTCACTTTGCGTGACGTTATCGAAGAGGTCGGGCGCGATGCGGTTCGCTTCATGATGCTCTACCGGAAAAGCGACGCCCCGCTCGATTTCGACTTCGCCAAGGTTACGGAGCAGTCGAAGGACAATCCGGTGTTCTACGTCCAGTATGCTTCGGCGCGCTGCCACTCGGTGTTCCAGATGGCGACCGCCCGGACGGGCGAGGTCAGTTTTGACCGCGCCCAGCTTGCGGCTGCGACGACGTTGCTGACCGACGAAAGCGAAATCGCGCTGATCCGCAAGCTAGCTGAATATCCCAGGCTGATCGAATCCGCTGCGCTCACACAGGAGCCGCACCGGCTCGCTTTCTACCTTTACGATCTGGCTTCCGGCTTCCACGCACAGTGGAATCGCGGCCACGAAAATCAAGACTTACGTTTTGTTAAGGTTAACGACCGAGAATCAACCTATGCCAGACTAGGGCTGGTGCAGGCTGTTTCGGATGTTTTGACGTCCGGCCTGACGCTGATCGGGGCTGACGCGCCTACCGAAATGCGTTAGGTTTAACTAAAAAACCTGTCACCTTTTGCCCACATTGCGCTGGTAAGGGCCAACCCTGCGCGACGTCCATGGCGTCCGACTGTGTGCGAGTTCGGGAACAATAATGGCAGACAGAACCCCGCTGAAAGTAGCCGACCACAACGATATCGCCGACGATGATCCGTTCGCGGAGCTGACACGGATCATGGGTTTCGACCCGCGCCAGCCGGTCAGACAGCCGGCCCCCGCGGCCGAGAAAGCCATGCCGGCTAACCAGGCTCCGGCGGCGGACGATTTCGACATCGACCTCGAGAAGGAGTTGATGGGGGAGTTCGATTCCGTCGAGGAAAGCGAGCCGGTCGCGCAGCAGGCTGTCGTGCATCAGATCAGGCAGGAGCCTGCTTTCGGGGCCGCCAGCGCCGCCGCGAATAACGACGAACTGACGGCATCCTTCGAGCAGGATTTCGTCTTTGACGACGCGGCGGACCACGCCGACTTCGCCATGCCGCGCGCGCCAGAGCCGAATTTCACTGCTGCGCCGCAAGTCGCGCCCGAGCCGCACTTCGCCCCTGAGCAGCATTTTGCACCCGAGCCGCATTTCGTGCCGGAGCCGGAAGTCGCTCCCGAGCCGGAAGTCGCTTTCGACGATGATTTCGACAAGGCGGTCGCCAGTTCGCTGGATGTCTCGGCGCTCGAGGATGACCTTCCGATCGACGAGGAGATGGCAGCGTCGCTGGATCAGGATTTCCAGCTCGACCATCACCAGCCCGCCGCGCCCGAATATCACGAGCCGGTCGACACCCGTCAGGATGCCGTCGAAGCCGTGCAGGCCGCCAGCGAAGAGGCGTTCGACGCCGATTTCGACAATGCGGTCCAGATGTCGCTCGAAGACGAGCTGTCGTTCGAGAACCACGAGCCGGAGCACCCTGAACAGGCCACGGAGGCGGTCGAAGCCCATGCCGGTGCTTCGCTGATCTCCGAAGATGATTTTACCGATCATTTCGATCAGGCGATAAGCGATGTCGATCTGGATATCGGCCAAGATATGAATCTCGGCCAGGACCAGGAGCCGGAGCTATCGCTCGACGACGAGCCGGCGCCGATGGTCGAGGCGCCGACCGCGCCGGAGCATTTCGCCGCCGAGCCCGAGCCTGAGTTCGCCGCGCCCGAGCCTACCTCCGCGCTGACCCTTGAGGACGATTTCGAGCTGAGCTTCCGCGATGCGCTGAACGAGGAACCTCAAGCTCCGGCCGTGGAGCCCGCCGCGGTGCAGCCGGCCATGGCCGAGCCAGCCCCCGTCGTCGCCGCTCCGGTTCAGCCGGTCGCAGTCGTCGCGCCGCCAAAGCCGGCCGCCAGCGAGCGCAGCCTGGAAGACGAGCTCAATGCGTTGCTCGGCGCCATGACCGCGCGGCCGATGCCTGTGGTCAAGGAGCCTGTTGCGGCGCCACGGCTGGTTTCTGAACCTGCCGGTTACGCGAGCGGGAAGGCCGCCGCCGACAATCTCGATTGGGATATCGACGAGGATCAGCCCGCGCAGAATGGCCGGGGCGTCGAGCCGGTCGACAACGGCCTGGACGACTTGCTCGCCAGCGAGCTTGATCGCCAGGATTTCGCGGCCTCGGCCAAGACCGAGCCCGAAGTCGATTTCGACGACGATTTCGGCGCCGCTTTCGACCGGAGTATCGAGGCCGAGCAGGCGGCTGCCGCTACGGTGAGGTCTCCGACCAATTCGTCCGAATGGTTGCATTCGACGCCTGCGGAACCGTCCAGGTCGTGGGGCCGTTCGACCCCGACCGCCGCTCCGCCCGTGCAAGCTTCGTTTGCGGCGCAGCCGGCGCCCGCGGCGCTAGTGCAGATGGCAGCGCCTTCAGCGTCGCTGCAGATGACGACGCCTGCCTACCGCAGCGAACCGGCGCCGGACTATTCCGCCTATGCCAAGCCGGCGCCGGCCCCGATGCCAGCGCCGCAGCCCCCCCAGCATGACGACGTGCCGGACGTCGAGACCGTCGATGTTCCGGAGCGCGTCGTCGCGCTGGCCGACGATCTCGACATTCCGGAGCTCAGCTTCGAGGAGGATCAGCCGGCGGCAACCGCCTATGACGACCTCGATGCGGAGTTCGCCAGCCTGCTCACCGACATGAACGCGACCGACATTGCATCGGTGCCCGCGCAGAGCCGGGGCTATGAAGAATCCCACGATGCTGGCTTCAACGGCTATGACCGTCGCGATCTGCGTGCCGAGGCTCCGGCGGCTCCAGCCGCCCCGGCTTCGTTTGCCGCGGCGAACGATTACGACGCCGACGATCTGCCCGGCAACCGGCCGGTTTCGCAGACGGCCGAATTCGCTACCGACGAGCTCGACTACGATCCCGAGCTTGAAGAGGCGATGGCGATCCCCGGCCTCGCCGAGCGCGAGGCGGCACAGCCGCGGCGTCGCAGCATGATGATCGGGGCGCTGGTCGGCGCCGTGGTGGTTCTCGGCGGCCTTGGTGCGCTAGCCTTCTCCTTCGGCGGCAAGGGCGGCAGCGAAGCTCCGGTGATCGTCAAGGCCGACAATTCGCCGATCAAGGTGAAGCCCGAAAATCCGGGCGGCGCGGTGGTGCCGAACCAGGACAACAAGGTTTATGACGCGGTGGCCAAGGGCGGTGGCGCGGCCAAGCCCGCCGAGCCGGTGCAGCAGAAGCTGGTAAACACCACCGAACAGCCCGTCGACCTGGCCTCGAAGGAACCGCCGCAGAGCCGTGTGGTCGATCTTTCACCCAATGATACCGACGCCTCGGCTGGCGCCGATGCCGCTGCCAAGCCCGACACGGCATTGCCTGGCGTCGCGCAAGCGGCGGTACCGGAAAGCGCCCAGCCGGCCGCGCCGGAGAGCGCGCAATCGGCCGCGGCTGATGGCGCACAGCCGGCTGCGCCGGCGCCCAAGTCGGAAGACCGCATCGCCCAGGTGCTGCAGCAGGATGCCGACAACGGGGCCAGCAACGACGTCGTTGCCGTTGCGCCGCGCAAGGTAAAGACCATGATGGTGAAGCCCGACGGCTCGCTGGTGCCGCGCGAAGACCCGGCTCCGGCCGCGCCGAAGGTCGCCGCCGCAGAGCCGAGCGATCCGGCGCCGCAGCATGTTGCGCCGGCCTCCGACGGCCAGCAGACGGGAACCGTGGCTTCCGACAATGCGGACCAGGCGGACCAGACCGCTGCGCCGGCAGTGAAACCCGCGAAACCTTTGAAGAAGACTGAAGCCAAGGCGCAGTCGGCCGACACGCCGGCCGTGGTGCCGGTGGCGCCGGCGCGTCCGTCTGACCAGCCGGTCGATATCGTCGGCGAGGTCAAGCCGGACCAGGTCGCGTCCATCGACCCGGCGTCGGCCGCCGGTGGCGGCTCATGGTCGATGCAGATTGCCTCGCAGCCGACGGTGGAAAGTGCGCAGTCGACCTATCAGGACCTGCAGCGCCGCTACGGCAGCGTGCTTTCCGGCCGCACGGCCAGCATCGTCAAGGCGGAAGTCGCGGGCAAGGGCACGTTCTACCGGGTTCGCGTTCCGGCCAAGTCGCGCAACGATGCGATCGCGCTCTGCACCAGCTACAAGGCTGCCGGCGGCAACTGCTTCGTGTCGCGCTGATCCGAGTTCAACTTCGCAAAGCCGGCGCCGCCGAAAAAGCCGCGCCGGCTTTTCGTTGTGGACGGTTGTGGGCTTTGGCGGCGCGCAGGGCAGGGGTGATTCCCTTTGCCCGGCCAAAGCCTTAAGCTTCGGTGCATGAGCGAATCAAAATCCATGATCCTCGGCTGCGCCGGGAAATCCCTCACCGAAGACGAAATCCGCTTCTATCGCGATGAACGTCCGTGGGGCTTCATCCTGTTTGCGCGCAATATCGGCGAGGCCGGGCAGATCCGCGACCTGGTTGCCTCGATGCGGGACTGCGTCGGCCGCCCCGACGCGCCGGTCTTCATCGACCAGGAAGGCGGGAGGGTGCAGCGGCTGCGTCCACCGCTGGCGCCGAACTATCCGGCCGGCGGCGCGCTCGGCGCGTTGTGGCGCGAGGATCGTGAGGCCGGCCGCCGCGCCGCCTGGCTGATGGCGCGGCTGCACGCCTTCGATCTCTCCAGGCTGGGCATCACCGCCGACTGCCTGCCGGTGCTCGACGTTCCGGTCGAAGGCGCCAGCGACGTCATCGGCGCGCGTGCCTACGGCAAGGAGCCCAACGCCGTGGTCGAGCTTGGCCGAGCTTCGGCCGAGGGCTTGATGTCCGGCGGCGTGCTGCCGGTGATGAAGCATATTCCCGGCCACGGCCGCGCCTTTGCCGACACGCATTTCGCGCTGCCGACCGTCGATACGCCGCTCAAGGAGCTGCGCCGGCATGATTTCGCCCCGTTCAAGGCGCTCAACGCGCTGCCGATGGCGATGACTGCGCATGTCGTCTACAGCGCCGTCGACCCCGACAACCCGGCGACGACTTCCGCCAAGGTCGTCGATCAGGTGATCCGCGGCGCGATCGGTTTCGACGGGCTGCTGATGAGCGACGACACCTCGATGAAGGCACTTTCTGGGGATTTCCCGACAAAGGCGGCCTCGATCCTTGCGGCCGGCTGCGATCTCGTCCTTCACTGCAACGGCGTTTTCGAGGAAATGTCGGGGATCGCGTCGCGCACGACGGCGCTCACGGGCAAGTCCTTGCAACGCGCGGAGCGGGCGCTGACCTATATAAAGAACCGCGACGTCGCCGACGAAACCGCGATACGCGCCGAATTTGCCACCTATTTCGAAGCGGTGGTCTGAACCGAAGGGACGAAAGGCAAGTGGCGGAGACATTGGAAGTGAAGGCCGCGAAGGCCGCACCGATGGACCGTCTGTGGGCCGAGAACGACGATTCCCGCCTTACCGGCGACCCGTCGCTGGTCGTCGACGTGGCAGGCTTCGAAGGCCCGCTCGATCTTTTGCTGCATCTTGCCCGCAACCAGAAGGTCGATCTGGCGCGCATTTCAATCCTGGCGCTCGCCGAGCAATATCTGGCTTTCATCGAAAAAGTGCGGGCACTCAGATTGGAGCTCGCCGCCGATTATCTGGTGATGGCGGCATGGCTTGCCTTCCTGAAGTCGAAGCTGTTGATCCCGAAACAGCCCGGCGAAGAGGGCGAAAGCGGCGAGGAACTGGCGGCGGTGCTGCAATTCCGGCTGAAGCGGCTGGAAGCCATGCGCGACGCCTCGGCGCGACTGGTCAACCGCAACCGCCTCGGTCGCGACGTCTTCGCGCGCGGAATGCCGGAAATGGTCATCATCGAGAAGCGCAACAGCTTTTCGGCCTCGCTCTACGACCTGCTCACCGCCTATGCGCAGCAGCGCCAGAAGCAGGCGATCAACAATGTGACGATCGCCCGGCGCGCCGTGTGGTCGCTCAAGGATGCTCGTGAGGTGCTGGCAAGGCTGATCGGCGACGTCGGCGACTGGACGGCGCTCGACAGTTTCCTGATCGAATATCTGGCGGCGCCGGAAGAGAAGCGGACGGCGATGGCCAGTTCCTTCGCCGCGACGCTCGAAATGGTGCGCGAGGGCAAACTGGAACTGCGGCAGGATCAGGTGTTCGCGCCGATCTATCTGCGCGGCCGCGCGCAAGGGTTAAGGGCAGTCGAGGTGGTATCATGAGCGAACGCGCCAACGCTTCGGTCATCCCGTTCAAGGTCGAGGATGAGCCGGAAGACGAGATGGCCGAGCAGGGTTCGCTCGAGAACCCCGCCGAGCGGCTGCAACTATCGGAAGCCGTGCGCATGGCCGAGGCGATCATTTTCGCCAGCGCCGAGCCGGTGAGCGAAAAGCAGCTCGCCGCGCGCCTGCCCGATGGCGTCAACATCGCCGCCGCAATGGCGGACCTGCAGGAAATCTATGCCAAGCGCGGCGTCAACCTGGTGCGGGTCGGCGAGGCCTGGGCCTTCCGCACCGCCGGCGATCTGGCCTTCCTGATGAGCCGGGACTCCGTCCAGCAAAGGAAGCTTTCGCGCGCGGCGCTCGAAGTGCTGGCGATCATTGCCTATCACCAGCCGGTCACGCGCGCCGAAATCGAAGACATCAGAGGCGTGGAGACGTCGAAGGGTACGCTGGACACGCTGCTGGAAACGGAATGGGTCAGGATGCGCGGCCGCCGCCGCACGCCTGGGCGGCCGGTGACCTATGGCACGACGGACGCTTTCCTCGATCATTTCGCGCTGGAGGAAATCCGTGACCTACCCGGCATGGAAGAGTTGAAGGGCGCGGGGCTGCTCTCGACGCGCATGCCTTCCAACTTCTCGATGCCGGTGCCGCCGGCTGACCCCGACGCGCTGACCGAGGACGAGGACGCGCTGACCGATATCGACCTCGAGGAACTCGGGCTGCTGACGCCGCGCGTCACCGACGAATGATCATCAAATCGCCGCGAATGGTCTATTAGCAGAGGCTGCGCGGATTGGTAGCAAGCCGGTCACGCCGAAAGTGCGTGACATCCGCTAGCCATTTTATCAACTTCGTGGCGGTTGTGTTTGAATCCCCGTGCGAAAACGCATAGATCATCGCCAGGGAAAACATTCGAGAGAGATTGGCAATGGGTTCATTTTCGATTTGGCACTGGATGATCGTGCTGGTCATCGTGCTTCTGGTGTTCGGCCGCGGCAAGATCCCGGAACTGATGGGCGACATGGCCAAGGGCATCAAGAGCTTCAAGAAGGGCATGGCAGACGACGACGCCGACGATAAGCGTACCGTCGAGCATCGTGCCGACGAGACCGTTTCGCCGGGCAAGGAAAAGGTCAGCAAGAGCTGAGCTCCAGGCTCTCGTTGGAACAGCTCTCGTTGGAATAGATTGCCATGTTTGAAGTCGGCTGGAGCGAACTGCTGGTGATCGCGGTCGTCATGATCGTGGTCGTCGGGCCGAAGGATTTGCCCAACATGCTGCGCACCTTCGGCCGCACCGCAGCGAAATTGCGGGCCATGGCCGGCGACTTCCAGAAGCAGTTCAACGAGGCGCTCAAGGAAGCCGAACTCGACGACGTGAAGAGTTCGATCGACAGTCTTCGGGGCCTCAATCCATTGAACGAGGTGCGCAAGCAGCTCAATCCGTTCGAACAGGCAGCGGCCGATGTGCGCGCCGGCGTCGATACGATGATGAAGCCCAAGCCGGCCGCCGATCCGACGGCGCCGGCCGCGGAGACGCCGCAAGCCGCCGAGCCGCTGAAAAATGGCGCCACGGATATGCCCGGTGGCAACGGCGCCGAGGTCGCTCCGGCAGCGCCGATCTTCCCGGCCATGACCGACGCCTCCGTCACCGCACCGGTTACCGCCGCCGTGCCGGCCCAGCCGGCGAAAAGGGCGACCGTCAGGGCAAAGACGGCTGGTGGCACTGCGAAGACGGCAGCGGCGTCGCAGGCATCGACTGCAAAGGCGCCGGCCAAATCCGCGCCGGCTCCCGCGAAAGCCGCCGCGCCCGCCAGGAAGGCCGCGCCCAAGGCTGAGGCAAAGCCTGCCGCTACGAAGAAGCCGGCCGCGAAGAAGGCAACCGACAGCAAGAAGATGGCGGGCGACACCAAGTGAGCGTTTCGGACAAGGAGAAGGAAGAAATCGAGAAATCGTCCGCGCCGCTGATCGAACATCTGATCGAGCTGCGCCGCCGCCTGATCTGGTCGCTGGGCGGTTTCTTCATCGCCTTCCTGGTCTGCTTCTTTTTCGCCAAGCGCCTGTTCAACCTTCTCGTCATCCCGTTCAAATGGGCGACGCAATGGGCCGGGCTCGACCCGCACAAGGTCGAGCTGATCTATACCGCGCCGCAGGAGTTCTTCTTCACCCAGGTGAAGCTCGCCATGTTCGGCGGCATGGTGATCGCCTTTCCGTTGATCGCCACGCAGATCTACAAGTTCATCGCGCCCGGCCTCTACAAGAACGAGCGCAACGCCTTCCTGCCGTTCCTGATCGCGTCGCCCATCCTGTTCCTGATGGGCGCCTCGCTGGTCTATTTCTTCTTCACCCCGATGGTGATGTGGTTCTTCCTGGCCATGCAGCAAGCCGGCACCAACGACCAGGTGCAAATTTCGCTGCTGCCGAAGGTGTCGGAATATCTCAGCCTGATCATGACGCTGATCTTCTCCTTCGGCCTGGTGTTCCAGCTGCCGGTGGTGACCAGCCTTTTGACGCGCGTCGGCATATTGTCGTCGCAGGCGCTGGCCGAGAAGCGCAAATGGGCGATCGTGCTTTCCTTCGTCGTCGCCGCTGTGCTGACGCCGCCCGACCCGATGAGCCAGTGCGGCCTCGCGATCCCGACGATCATCCTCTACGAAGTCGCCATCTGGTCTTCGCGCATGATCGAGCGCAGCCAGGCGCGCGATCGTCTGGCGCGCGAGCAGCAGCAAGAGGCGGAGAACAGCTCGGTCTCGAGCAACACGCCGGACGCCTCCTCGACCTAGGCAGAGCCGCTCAGGCCGGGAAAATCGCGGCGGTCGGCTCGGCCGCCGTCTTGCATCGATGACGGATGCGGTTTACGCCCACGATCCTTACCTTGAGGATCGACCATGCTTGATATCAAATGGATTCGCGACAACCCGAAGGCCCTTGTCGAGGCGCTGATGAAGCGCTCGTGGTCGGCGGGCGAGGCGCAGTCCACGGTCGACGATCTGGTCGCCGGGGACGAGGCGCGGCGCGAACATCTGACGGAGTTGCAGGTCAAGCAGGAGCGCCGCAACGCCGCCTCGAAGGAGATCGGCAATGCCATGCGCTCGGGCGATGCGGCGCTTGCTGAAAAGCTCAAGAGCGAAGTCAGCGATATCAAGGCGTTCATCCAGAACGGCGAGGCGCGCGAGCGCGAGCTCGACAAGGCGCTGAGCGACGCGCTTGCGGTGCTTCCCAACGTCCCGCTGGAGGATGTGCCGGTCGGCAAGGACGAGCACGACAATGTCGTCAAGCGCATCGTCGGCGAGGTGCCGACGCGTCCGAACTGGGTGAAGGAGCATTTCGAGGTCGGCGAAGCGCTCGGCATGATGGATTTCGAGCGGGCGGCAAAACTGTCCGGCGCGCGCTTTACAGTGCTGAAAAGCCAATTGGCGCGCCTGGAGCGGGCGCTTGGCCAGTTCATGCTCGACCTGCACACGACCGAGCACGGCTATGAAGAGGTCATCCCGCCCCTGATGGTGCGCGACGAGGTGCTGTTCGGCACCAACCAACTGCCGAAGTTCGAGGAAGACCTGTTCTTCACGCCGCATGGCGATGGGCGGCTCGGCCTGATCCCGACCGCCGAAGTGCCGCTCACCAACCTCGTGCGCGAAGAGATCACGGCCCACGAAAAACTGCCGTTGCGCTACACGGCGCTGACGCCGTGCTTCCGCTCGGAAGCGGGTTCGGCCGGCCGCGACACGCGCGGCATGCTGCGCCAGCACCAGTTTTACAAGGTCGAGCTGGTGTCGGTCACCGACCAGGAAAGCTCGCTCGCCGAGCATGAGCGCATGACGCAATGCGCCGAGGAGGTTCTGAAGCGGCTTGGCCTGCCGTTCCGCACGGTCACGCTCTGCACCGGCGACATGGGTTTCGGCGCGCGCAAGACCTACGATATCGAGGTCTGGCTGCCCGGCCAGAACGCCTATCGCGAGATCTCGTCCTGCTCGGTCTGTGGCGATTTCCAGGCCAGACGCATGGATGCCCGCTACAAGGACAAGGACGGCAAGGGCAACCGCTTCGTCCACACGCTCAATGGCTCCGGCACGGCGGTCGGCCGCGCTCTTATTGCCGTCATCGAAAACTACCAGAATGAAGACGGCAGCGTAACCATTCCTGAAGTGCTGCGGCCTTACATGGGTGGTCTGGTCAAGATCGGTCCGAAGTGAATCCATGCGCATCCTGCTGACCAATGACGACGGCATCCATGCCGAGGGGCTGGCGTCGCTCGAACGCATCGCCCGCACGCTGTCGGACGATGTCTGGGTGGTCGCGCCGGAGCAGGACCAGTCCGGCTACGCGCATTCGCTGTCGATTTCGGAACCGCTCCGGCTGCGCAAGATCGGCGAGAAGCATTATGCCGTGCGCGGCACGCCGACCGACTGCGTCATCATGGGCACGAAAAAGATCCTGCCCGGACCGCCGGACCTCATCCTGTCCGGTGTCAATTCCGGCGCCAACATCGCCGACGACGTGACCTATTCCGGCACCGTGGCGGGCGCCATGGAGGGCGCGCTGCTCGGCGTGCGCTCGATCGCGGTGAGCCAGGCCTATTCCTATGTCGGCGAGGACCGTGTCGTTCCTTATGAGACGACCGAGACGCTGGCGCCTGCGTTGTTGAAGAGGCTGGTGGAAACGCCGTTACCGGAAGGCGTGCTGCTCAACGTCAATTTCCCCAACTGTGCGCCCGACGAAGTCGAGGGCACCGTCGTCACCTCGCAAGGCAAGCTGGTGCACAGCCTGTGGGTCGACGAACGCCGCGACGGGCGCGGCCTGCCTTACTATTGGCTGCGCTTCGGCCGCGAGCCGGTCGAGGGCAAGAAGGGCACCGACCTCCACGCAATGCGCAACCGGCTGGTTTCGGTGACGCCGCTGCAGCTCGACCTCACCGCCCATGAACTCCGCGACCAACTGACCAAGGCATTGGCATGAATACGGGCCTCGACGACCGCGAGGGGTTTGCCGCTTTCCTGCTCAGGCTGCGGGGCAGGGGGACGGCGCCGAAGCCGTTGGTCGCCGCTTTCGAGGCGACGCCGCGGCGCGGCTTCTTGTCGGCCCAGTTCCACGCGATCGCCTGGTCGGACGGCATGCTGCCGATCGAATGCGGCGAGGCGATCGAGGGCGCCGATCTGCAGGCGGCGGTGATCGCCGCGCTTCATATCGAGCCGGGCAACCGCGTGCTCGAGATCGGCACCGGCTCGGGCTACACGGCCGCGGTCATGTCGCGGCTTGCTGCGCGCATCATCACCATCGACCGTTACAAGACGCTCACCGAGCAGGCAAAGCAGCGCTTCGAGGCGCTCGCCATCAGCAACATCATCGCCCGCCAGGCCGACGGTTCCAACGGCCTGCCCAATGAAGGGCCGTTCGACCGCATCGTCGCCTGGGCCGCCTTCGACAGCCTGCCGCGCTTCCTGCTCGACCAACTGTCGAGCGGCGGTATCGTCATCGCGCCGATCGGCCCGGAGGAGGGCGAGCAGGTGCTGGCCAAGCTCACCAAGGTCGGCAGCCGTTTCGAGCGCGAGGACATCGGCATGGTCAGGCTGCAGCCGATACTGCGCAGCGTCGCGGCGGTGATTTAGCGGGCCTCAACGCCTTCGCCAAAATTTCCGCCAATGCTTTAAGAAAATTTTCGTCGGATTCTAATGAGTTAACCGGCCAGTAACATTAACGCGCTTTAATTAGGGCCAGTTTGTACCGGGTCTGTGCGGGTTAGTGCGATGCAATTCAATCACTTGAAAGCAAACAGACGCAATCTGGCGCGCGGTTGCGCCGTCCTCATGATTGCCGGCGCGGCGGCCGGGTGCAGTTCCCAGTCGATGCGCTTCAACGGGGTCGATGATGTCTTCACGTCATCCACCAACAATCAGCGCGCCATCATCAACAAGCAGAATGCCGACCAGCCCTATCCGGGTGACACGGTGGCACCTGCGCCGGTCGACGGCGCGCACACCCAGTCGGTCAGCCGTTCCAGCCTCGAGCCGGTCACGGCGCAGCAGTTGCCGCCTCCGTCGGCGCCGGCTGCGGCCAAGCCGATGCGCACCGCTTCGGCACCCGCTCCGGCGCTTGCGCCCGCGCCGCATCTCGACAGGACGGCAACCGGCACGGTTGCGCCGGCAAAGCCGTTCAAGACCGCCGAGCCTGACGCGGTCCGCAACGCCAGTGCCACGCCGCATGCGACCGAGATCGTGGTCCGGGACGGCGAGACGCTTTCGGGCCTGGCGGCGCATTACCACGTGCCGGCCGACGCCATAGCCAAGGTCAACGGGATCGACCCGAAGAAGGGCATCCGCTCCGGCCAGAAGATCGTCATCCCCGCCTATGCCTACTCGAGCAAGGCGGAGTCGAAGGTCGCCGAAGGCAAGCCGGCGAACGCACCGAAGCAGCCTGCTCCGGAAAAGGTCGCCGTGCTGCCGCAGCAGCCGAAGGTCAAGGACGGCAAAGCGGCCGCCCAGGTCGACACGTCGGCAGCCGCCACGGGTTCCAAGAATCCCAAGCGCACGTCGCAGGTTGCCGAGGCGAAGCCGGCTGGCGCCGGGGGCACCTATACCGTCCAGCAGGGCGACTCGCTGTCGTCGATCGCGAGGAAGACCGGCGTCGGCACCACGGCGCTTAAGCAGGCCAACGGCATGAAGGACGGCCTGCTCAAGATCGGCCAGACGCTCAAGGTTCCGGCCGGCGGCACCGTTCAGGTGGCAGCCGCCAAGCCCGCGGCCGCCAAGCCAGCGATCGATCCGGTGACGACGGCAACGACGCCGCCGGCGGCCAAGACCACCGAGACGCTCGCCTCCTACACGCCGCCGAAGAAGGACGTCAAGGTCATTCAGCAGGCCGAGGACGACAATGCCGAGGCGCCCGATGCGACCGGCATCGGCAAGATGCGCTGGCCGGTGCGCGGCCGCGTCATCTCCGGCTTCGGCTCCGGCAAGGACGGCGTCGACATCGCGGTGCCGGAGGGAACGCCGATCAAGGCGGCCGAGAACGGCGTCGTCATCTATGCCGGCGACGGCCTCAAGGAATTCGGCAACACCGTGCTGGTGCGGCATGAGAACGGACTGGTCACCGTCTACGGCCACGCAAGCTCAATCGAGGTGCAGCGCGGCCAGAAGGTCAAGCGCGGCCAGGAGATCGCGCTGTCCGGCATGAGCGGCACCACCGACTCGCCCAAGCTGCACTTTGAAGTGCGCAAGAACTCGGCCCCGGTCGATCCGACCGGCTATCTCGAATAGAACAAGAGCCTTTTGCGGGCCGTCTGACCTCCAGTCCGACCCGCCGTCTTCAGCCCGCTCCACAGGAGCGGGCTTTTTCCGTTGGGATTGAGTTCAATCCTTCAACGGCTTGCCGAGGCGACCGGCCAGGTCCTGCGTGAACTGCCAGGCGACGCGGCCGGAACGGCTGCCGCGCGTGGTCGCCCATTCCAGCGCCTCGGCGCGCAGATGGTCGGGGTCGATGGTCAGCTCATGATAGCGGACATAGCCGTCGATCATGTCGAGATATTCGTCCTGCGAACATTTGTGGAAGCCGAGCCAGAGGCCGAAACGGTCGGAAAGCGAGACCTTTTCCTCGACCGCTTCCGACGGATTGATGGCGGTCGAGCGCTCATTGTCGATCATGTCGCGCGGCAACAGGTGACGCCGGTTAGACGTGGCGTAGAAGATGACGTTGGCGGGCCGGCCCTCGACGCCGCCTTCGAGCGCCGCCTTCAGCGATTTGTACGAGGTGTCGTCATGGTCGAAGGAGAGGTCGTCGCAGAAAAGCATGAAGCGGTAGGGGGCCGCCTTCAACAGGCCCATCAACCTGGGCAGCGTGTCGATGTCCTCGCGGTGGATCTCGATCAGCTTCAGCGGTCGGTCGAGCTTGTCCGACGCATTGACCGCGGCGTGCACGGCCTTGACCAGCGACGACTTGCCCATGCCGCGCGCGCCCCACAGCAGCACATTGTTGGCGGCGAAGCCGGACGCGAAGCGTTCGGTGTTGTCGAGCAGGATGTCGCGCACCCGGTCGACGCCGCGGATCAGGCCGATGTCGACGCGGTTGACCTTGCGTACCGGTTCCAGGACCCCGGGCTCGGCCTGCCAGACGAAGCAGTCGGCGACGCTAAGATCGGTCTCCGGGACGGGCGGCGCGGCGAGGCGGGAAACCGCTTCGATCAGGCGGTCGAGCTTCTTGTTCAAGGCGTCCAGGCTGTCGGTCATTTGGGTCTTTTTGTTAAGGCATTTCAGCATGTGGGTGCAGCATCCATGACATCGCTGCAAGAACCACGCCCAAGCTTTTGTTGGAGCATGATCTTTTCGGTGGCCTCGAAGCCGCTTCCGCTGCGACGCTCTAGCACGTCGCAAACGGCTGGAAAAGCAACGGATTGGGCTTGCTGCGCAGTTGCATTGGCAGCTTTAGCGACTATATTCCGGCCAAATTTTCGCGGGTCCGCCCCGGCGGTATTTCACCATCCAGGAGTTTCTTGATGTTCGTTACACCGGCATACGCCCAAGGCATCGGCGCCTCGCCAGACATGTTCATCTCGATTTTGCCGTTTGTCCTGATTTTCGTGATCATGTATTTTCTGATCATCCGGCCGCAGCGCGCGCAGCTGAAGAAGCGTCAGGAAATGCTGTCGGCGGTGCGCCGCGGCGATACGGTGGTGACCGGCGGCGGCTTCGTCGGCAAAGTGACCAAGGTGATCGACGACAATGAGCTGGAGATCGACCTTGGCGGCACAAAGGTGACGGCGCTGCGTTCGACGATCTCGGACGTGCGCGTCAAGGGCGAGCCGGTGGCGAACCAGAACGCCAAGAAGTAAGCGAAGCCGGCGGCAATGGCCGCGGGCAGGGCTCCGACGAACGGCAACATATGGTCCATCTTTCGCGCCTGAAGGTCATGTTGATCGGGTTTGCCCTGGTCTCGATGATCTTCGGCGCGTCGCATGCTTTCGCCGCCGATCCGCACATTCTGCTTCGTGTTGACGTGGCCTATCTGGTCAACGAACGCATGGCGGCGGTGCGCGATGAGATCAGGACGCTGCTGCGCGATGCTCAACCGAAGATCGACTACGATGGCCTTGTCGCATCGAGCCAGACGGTGCAGGTGCGCATCGTCGATGGCAGTCAGGTCGATGCCGCCAAGTCGGCACTCAAGACGTTGACCGACCCTGTCGCCGGTGTCCAGGAAATGGTGCTGGACGAAAGCCAACCCGGCTTGCTGAAGTTCACGATGACGGATGCCGGCTTGAAATCCCGAACGTCCATCGCGCTCAGGCAATCGATCGAGGTCATCAAAAATCGCCTGCAGGATCTTGGCGTTGCCGGCGCGCTGGCCCAGCAGACAGACGAAGACGGCATATTGGTTCAGGCGCCGGGCGCCGTGGATTTGCTGGGGGTGGGAAAAATACTTGCCCGGCCCGGCCGTCTGAGTTTCCGGCTGGTCGACACATCGATGCCGGTGAACGATGCCGTCAACGCCAGTCCGCCTGCGGGCTCGTCGGTGCTCTATTCACTCGATGATCCGCCGGTTTCTTACCTCGTCGAAGATCGTGTGATCGTGGCGGGCAAAAGTGTAGTCGATGCGCAAGCGACGACCAATTCGTCGAGCAGCGAACCTGTCGTCGCATTCCGGCTCGATTCCAGGGGTACGGAACGTTTCAAGTGGGCAACCACGCGGAATATCGGCAAGCCATTCGCGGTGATTTTGGACGATCAGGTGATTTCAGCGCCGATCATCCGCGAGCCGATCGAGCATGGCACCGGGCAGATATCAGGCAATTTCACGATCGAAAGCGCCAAGGAACTTGCCTTGCTGTTCCGCACCGGCGCGCTGCCGGCGCGATTGACAATCGTCGAGGAAGCACGATAGGGCCGGCGTGGTTGAAATGACGACGATAGACGACAACCGAGCCGATGGCGGGACGCTGCCGCTCGTACGCCTGAACGGATAAGAACGAATGCTCTATTTCTCGCGCCTGAAGATGATCCTGATCTGGCTCGCCGTGGCCATCACAGTGATCCTCGCCGCGCCCAACCTTTTCCCGGCAAGCATGCTGGCGCAACTGCCGAGCTGGGTGCCGAAGCGGCAGATGACGCTCGGCCTCGACCTTCAGGGCGGTTCGCACATTCTGCTCGAAATGAATCAGAACGACCTGATCAAGGACAGGATGGAGACGACGCGCGACGAGATCAGGACGCTGCTGCGCGACGCCAACCCGAAGATCAACTACACCGGGCTTTCCGGTTCGGGGCGCACCGTGCAGGTTCGCATCACCGACCCGACGCAGCTCGACCAGGCCAAGAAGGTTCTGAAGCCGCTGACCGATCCGGTGGCCGCCGGCCTGTTCAGCGGCGGTTCCATCCAGGAGATGGCGCTGGATGAATCCGAGCCGGGCCTGCTCAAATTCACGGTTACCGACGCCGGCCTCAAATACCGCACCTCGACGGCGCTGACGCAGTCGATCGAAGTGGTCGAGCGGCGCGTCAACGAGCTCGGCACCACCGAGCCGATCGTGCAGCGCCAGGGCGATGACCGCATCCTGGTGCAGGTGCCGGGCCTGCAGGATCCGCAGCGGCTGAAGGAAATCCTTGGCCAGACCGCGAAGCTGACCTTCCAAATGGTCGACCAGTCGATGCCGGTGCAGGACGCGTTGAAGGGTCGCCCGCCGGCCGGCTCGACGGTGCTTTATTCGCAGGACGATCCGCCGGTTCCGTATCTCATCGAGAACCGCGTCATCGTTTCCGGCGAAAACTTGGTCGACGCGCAGGCGACCTATAATTCGCAGACCAACGAGCCCGTCGTTTCCTTCCGCTTCGATTCCAAGGGCGCGACCCGTTTCGGCCAGGCCACGGCGCAGAATGTCGACAAGCTGTTTGCCATCATTCTCGACAACCAGGTGATTTCGGCGCCGCAGATCCGCGAGCCGATCCTCGGCGGCACCGGCCAGATTTCCGGCAATTTCACGCCGCAGAGCGCCAACGACCTTGCCGTGCTGCTGCGTGCCGGCGCGCTGCCGGCGACGCTGACCGTGATCGAAGAGCGCACCGTCGGTCCGGGCCTCGGCCAGGATTCGATCCATGCCGGCAAGGTCGCCGGCTTGATCGGCTCGATCCTCGTCGTCGCCTTCATGTTCGTCGCCTACGGCTTTCTCGGCTTCCTCGCCAACATCGCGCTGGCCGTCCACGTGGCGATGATCGTGGCGCTGCTGTCGCTGCTCGGCGCCACGCTCACTCTGCCCGGTATCGCCGGTATCGTGCTCACCATCGGCATGGCGGTGGACTCCAACGTTCTGATCTATGAACGAATCCGCGAGGAGCGACGAAATGGCCGCTCGGTGATTCAGTCGATCGATACCGGCTTCTCCAAGGCGCTGGCGACGATCGTGGACTCCAACGTCACCTCGCTGATCGCGACCGTGGTGCTGTTTTGGCTGGGCACTGGACCGGTCAAGGGTTTTGCGATCACCTACGCGATCGGCATCCTGACCACGGTCTTCACCGCCTTCACCTTCACCCGCATGCTGGTGTCGATCTGGCTGCGCCGCGCCCGCCCGAAGGAATTGCCGCGCGCGCCGGTCACGTTCATTCCGCCGGGCACCAAGATACCGTTCATGGGCATCCGCCGCTGGACGTTCGCTCTGTCCAGCCTGCTGTCGATCCTGTCGGTCGTCGGGTTCCTGACCATCGACATCAATTACGGTATCGACTTCAAGGGCGGCTCGATGATCGAGGTGCAGTCCAAGCAGGGCGACGCCAATCTCGGCGACATCCGCAACAGGCTGTCCGAGCTCAACATCGGCGAGATCCAGGTGCAGCAGTTCGGCGCGCCGAACGACGTGCTGATCCGCGTCGGCACGCAGGACGCCGGCGAGAATGCCGAGCAGACCGTCATCGACAAGGTGCGGGGCGAGTTGCAGGACCAGTATGATTTCCGCCGCGTCGAAGTGGTGGGTCCGACGGTTTCGGGCGAACTCGCCAAGCAGGGCACGATCGCCATGCTGATCGCGCTGGTCGGCATCCTGCTCTATGTCTGGTTCCGTTTCGAATGGCAGTTCGCGGTCGGCGCCATCATCGCCACGGTGCACGACGTCGTGATGACGATCGGCTTCTTCGTCCTGACAGGACTGGAGTTCAACCAGTCGTCGCTGGCGGCGATCCTGACCATCATAGGCTACTCGCTGAACGACACGATCGTGGTCTATGACCGCGTCCGCGAGGATCTGCGAAAATACAAGAAGATGCCGCTGCCGCAGCTCTTGAACAACGCCATCAACGAGACGCTGTCGAGAACCACGCTGACCTCGGTCACGACCATCCTGGCGCTGCTGGCGCTGGTGCTTTTCGGCGGCGAGGTCATCCGCTCCTTCACGCTGGCGATGCTGTTCGGCGTGGTGTTCGGCACCTACTCGTCGATCTTCATCGCCGCGCCGCTGCTGATCCTGTTCAAGTTGCGCCCGCAAGCCGCGACGGAAGGGGAAAAGCCGGTGAACGGCAAGGCCGTGACGACCTGACGCCGTCCAAGTCAAAGAGATAGAGCATGATGTCGTCCGAAAACTGCTCCACACTTTTCGGCATCATGCTCTAGACCCATGGCCAAAGGCATCATCATCCGTGAGGCGCATTTCCCCGGCAAGGCGCCGATCGAGGCCTATGGCAATGGCGGCTTCCGCTTTGCCGACATGTCGCATCGCGGATCGCTGCTCGTCCTGCCCTCGGGCATCCATGGCTGGGAGCCGGCCGATCCGCTGGCGCTGAAGGCCTCGGACTTCGACAGGCTGTTCGCCGAGGTCGGCAAGGTGGAGATACTGCTGGTCGGCATGGGCAAGGAACTGCGGCCGCTGCCTGCGGCGCTGCGCGCCGCGTTCAAGGAGGCCGGCATCTCGGCCGACCCGATGTCGACGGGAGCGGCGGTGCGGACCTACAATGTGCTCCTGGCCGAAGACCGCGCCGTGGCCGCGGCACTGATCGCCGTCGATTGAATGGCCGGCAGGTCCAACATCGTCAAGAATGGCAACATCGTCATGGACGCGGTGCGCGCCGCCAACCATGACCGGTATCTGTCTGCGCTCTACGCGCCGGCCGACAAGCGCGACGCGCTGTTTGCGCTCTATGCCTTCAATGCCGAGATCGCCGGCGTGCGCGACCGTATCCACGAGCCGCTGCCGGGCGAGGTCAGGCTGCAATGGTGGCGCGACATCATCGCGGCCGACGGGGATGCCGAGACAGGCCACCCGACCGCCGATGCCTTGCGCGCGACGATATCGGCCAACGGGCTGCCGAAAGCGGCGTTCGAGTACATGCTCGAGGCGCGTATCTTCGATCTCTATGACGATCCGATGCCGTCGCGTACCGACCTTGAAGGCTACTGCGGCGAGACGGCCGCCGCACTTATCCAGCTTGCGGCCATGGTGATCGATCCGGCTGCGGCGCCTGGCTTTGCCGAACTGGCGGGCAGGGCCGGTTGCGCGCAGGCCATCACCGGCCTGCTGTTGCTCCTGCCGCTGCATCGCCGGCGCGGGCAGTGCTTTGTGCCTGCCGATATCCTGGCGGCAGCCGGCACGACGCCGGAAGAGTTCGTCAAGGGAGAAAGCGGGGCTGCCGCGGAGCGCGCCGTTGCGGCGATGATCGCACTGGCGCGGGAGCATCTCAATGCCTTCGAGAAAGGCGCGCCGGCGCTTCCCGTTACGCTGCGACCCGCCTTCCTGCCGCTGGCACTGACCCGTGCCTATCTCGACAAGATGGAGAAGGCGGGCAGGTCGCCGCTCAACACAACGGCGGCGCTCTCCACCTTGCGTCGGCACTGGCTGCTGCTGCGTCATGCGATGCGGGGCTGGGAGCCTCTTTGACGTAAACGTCAACCGTGCTAGGGGTTTTGTCGTGTGGACTCGCGTCGAAGAAATGCGAGCCGCCGGAGGAGCCGCCTTTCCATGAGCCTGCCAGTCCTGGTCGTCCTAGTCGTGTTCGGCATCGCCTTGTCCGTCGCGGCCGTGCATTTCACCGGTGGCACGACAAACGCGACGCTTGCCGGCACCGGTCAGGCGCTCGCGCGCTTTGCCGAGGATTTTCCCGATGAGAAGCCGGGCAGTGTGCGGCTGACAGCCGACAACCACGCCGCGTTTCTCGAACTCGGCCCGCAGCGCCTGGGCATCGTCCAGAGCATCGGCGACTGTTTTCTGACGCGCATCGTCACGCCGTCCGACATCCTGGCGCTGGCGCGGGAAGGCAATGAGGTCTCGGTGCGGCTCCACGATTTCACCTGGAAAGGCGGCAGGTTCGTTTTCGCCGACGAAGCCGACGCGCTGGCGGTGGCGGCCGCGCTGCAAGGCCGTGATCAAATCCGAGAGGCGGCGTGATGGACCAGTATAATTTCCCGCAGGTCACCCAGCTTGCCATTCCCTTCTTCGTCGCCGCGATCCTGATCGAGCTCTGGCTGGTGCGCACCGGCCGTGCCAAGGGATCGTTCGAGACGCGCGATACGCTGGCCAGCCTGATGATGGGCACCGGCAATGTCGTCGCCGGCCTGCTGCTCGGCGTCGTGTCCTACTGGGCGCTGCTGTGGCTGTGGCAGTTCCGCTTCTTCAATCTCGGTCTCTCGATCTGGGTCTTCGTCGCCGCCTTCCTGCTCGACGATTTGCGCTACTATGTCTATCACCGCATCGCGCACCAGGTGCGCTGGGTGTGGGCTGAGCATGTCAACCACCATTCCAGCCAGCACTACAATCTCTCGACGGCGCTGCGGCAAAGCTGGACCGGGCTTTTCACCTTCATGTTCGTGCTGCAGGCGCCGCTGGTGCTGCTCGGCTTCCATCCGGCGGTTATCGCCTTCGTCTTCGGCTTCAACCTGGTCTGGCAGTTCTGGATCCACACCGAGACGATCAGCAGGATGTGGGGCTGGTTCGAGTTCATCTTCAACACGCCCTCGCATCACCGCGTCCACCACGCCACCAATCCGCGCTATCTCGACGCCAACTATGCCGGCACGCTGATCATCTGGGATCGCATGTTCGGCACCTTCGTCGCGGAGTTGGAGGAAGACCGGCCACGCTACGGCATCGTAAAGAACATCGGCACCTTCAACCCGCTGAAGGTCGCCTTCCATGAATGGATCGGCATGTTCAAGGACGCGCTGACGCCGGGGCTGACGCTCAGCCAGCGGCTCAACTATCTGATCCAGCCGCCGGGCTGGAGCCATGACGGCTCGCGCGACACGTCGGAGACGCTGAAGGCGGCTTATGTCAGGCGAAATCCGGGAGAGGCGGGCAAGCCGGGGTTGCCGGGGGCGAGCGCCGAGCCGGCGGAGTAGCTTACCAGCCTAATCGACGACCTTGATCCGCACCCGTGAGCCGTCGGGCAATTCGTTAATCTGGCGATGAACCTCGGCCATGCCGATGAACTGCTCTCTGACTGGAACTACGAACATGTTCTTGATGTCGAATTTGCCTTCATCGAAGACGGGCAAGATGGTGAAGCCGAAGCATTCCCCCGCCTTCGGCTTCTTGCCAGCGGCGTGAAGGCGTACGACAAGCGGAGGCAGGAACCACTCGTCGACGAGGTCAGGAGACACCCGGATCATCTCCTCGAATCGCGCCCGACTGAGAGCGACCCGCTCGACCAAGCCTGTCCCTGTGTCTAGCCAATGAACCTCCTTGTTCGGCCGCTCGACAAACATGCCGCCCACCATGGAGCAGACAAGTGGGGTCCAAGGCTCGGGCAACAACCAGGACCACGCTTCCGCCGCCGCCTGCGCTACATCCGATTCAAATTGAAAAGCGATATCACGCCAGGTGATGCTCATTTGGGCCCCCGACCCAAAGATAGAGCCGGAGGAAGAATGTCTGCAACGGGTAAGGCTACTCCGCCGCTTCGGCCCGCATGGGCAGTCCGAGCCACTGCCGGCAATCGGCCAGTGCCCGCGACGTAATCGCATGCCTTTTGGCGACGGTCTTGTCCTTGCCGCGCAGGCGCTTGCCTTCGGCCTTCGGCGCTTCCACCGGCGGGAACAGGCCGAAATTGACGTTCATCGGCTGGAAGGAGCGTTTGCCCGGCTCGTCGTCCGAGACGATGTGGCCGCCGGTGATGTGGTTGAGCAGCGCGCCGAAGGCGGTGGTCGAAGGCGGTAGCGAGGGCGCCTGGCCGAGCCGTTCGGCGGCGGCGAAGCGGCCGGCGAGCAGGCCGATCGCGGCACTTTCGACATAGCCTTCACAGCCGGTGATCTGGCCGGCAAAGCGCAGTCCCGGCCGCGACTTCAGCTGCAGCGAGGGATCGAGCAGCGTCGGCGAGTTGATGTAGGTGTTGCGGTGCAGGCCGCCGAGCCGGGCGAAGTCGGCGTTCTCAAGTCCGGGGATGGTGCGGAAGATGCGTACCTGCTCGGCATGCTTCAGCTTGGTCTGGAAACCGACCATGTTGTAGAGCGTGCCCAGCGCATTGTCCTGGCGAAGCTGCACGACGGCATAGGCCTTGACCGTCGGATTGTGGGCGTTGGTCAGCCCCATCGGCTTCATCGGACCGTAGCGCAGCGTCTCGACGCCGCGCTCGGCCATCACCTCGATCGGCAGGCAGCCGTCGAAATAGGGCGTGCCTTCCCACTGCTTGAATTCCGTCTTCTGCCCGTCGAGCAGCGCCTGGACAAAGGCGAAATACTGCTCCTTGTCCATCGGGCAGTTGATGTAGTCCTTGCCGGTGCCGCCGGGACCGACCTTGTCGTAGCGCGACTGAAACCAGCAAATGTTCATGTCGATCGTATCGAAATGCACGATCGGCGCGATCGCGTCGAAGAAGGCCAGCGCGTCGGCGCCGGTGGCTTCCGCAATCGACTGCGCCAGTGACGGCGCGGTCAGCGGGCCGGTGGCGATAATCGCCTGGTCCCAATCCGCCGGAGGCAGTCCTGGCACTTCCTCGCGCTCGATCGCGATCAGCGGATGCGCCTCGATCTTCGCGGTGACCGCGTCGGAAAAGCCGTCACGGTCGACGGCCAGAGCGCCGCCGGCGGGAACCTGGTTGGCATCGCCGGCGCTCATGATCAGCGAGCCGGCAAGCCGCATTTCGGCATGCAGCAGGCCGACCGCGTTGCTCTGGGCATCGTCGGAGCGGAAAGAGTTGGAGCATACGAGCTCGGCCAGACCGTCGGTCTTGTGCGCATCGGTGCCGCGCACGGGACGCATCTCATGCAGCACGACAGGGATGCCGGCTTGCGCGATCTGCCATGCGGCTTCGGAGCCGGCGAGGCCGCCGCCGATGACGTGTACTGGATTTTTGTTCATGAGCGCCGGAATAGTCGCTTGGCGAAGCGATTGCAATTGCCGGCGAAGGCGGGAAAGCCTGCCCTGACTCTAGCTGGAGCATATCTTTTCCGAAAACCGGTTCCCACTTTTCGGGATCATGCTCTGAAAACAACAACACCCGCCGGGGGAGGAGGTCCGGCGGGTGTCGTTTTGGTGGTCGATCCTCGGGAGGAGGTGAAGATCGACCTAATTCGTCATCGCCGGGGAGGAGGTCGGCTTTGACGAAATTCCTTTCGCTTTTTAGAGGGGGCGAAACCCCTGGAAGACGAACTTCGTTCGCTTTTGAACAACGCCCGCCGGGGGAGGAGGTCCGGCGGGCGCCGTTTCGGTGGTCAACCCCTGGGAGGAGGTAGGGGTTGCCCGTATCCGTCAGGGTCGGGGAGGAGGTCGACCCTGGCGAAATTCCTGGTTAGACCGCCTTGCGGGCGACCATCTTGATCTCGTCACGGACGATACCAAGATCATGGAGCTGACGGTTCGACAGACGACCCAGCTCGGAAACCGTCTCGCGATAAACGCGCCAGTTACGATAGTTGCGGATCAGGTTCATTGTCTTGCTCTTTCAGAAACTTGCTCGGACCATTCGCGGTCCGAAGCGGATTAGACCGCCTTGCGGGCGACGTAGTGGATGTCGCTGCGGCTGATGCCGAGGTCGGTCAGTTCACGGTTCGACAGGCGGCTCAGCTCGGAAACGGTGTCCCGGTAGCGGCGCCAGTTGCGGTAGTTGCGGATCAGGTTCATGGTAGTGCTCGTTTCGTCTTTGGTTCGGATTATTCCGTTTGCGTACGAACAGAAAATAGGTGCGGTCATATCGATTTAAAAGTGCGATTGGCGCATGGCAGCAATGCAAATTGTGCAATGCAACATTAACGGCCATTCACGGCTGCGTCGCAAAGAAGGCCGAATCGGAAAATGCCGCCGCGTCAACGGTTTGGGCCTTGCGGCTGAAAAAATGACCTAGCTTGGGGGAAACGCGTGGCGGGCTATGCGACAAGGGTAAGGGCGGATATCGCCCGCTGGCGGGACAGCGGGCTGATCGATGCGCCTACGGCGGAGGCATTGACGCGCGACGTCGCCGCCAATGAACGGGCATCGCTGAGCTTCGGTTCGATCCTGGCGATGATGGCGGCCCTGCTGTTCGGCGCCGCGATCCTGATCTTCGTCGCCGCCAACTGGGAGGCCATCCCACGCCTGCTGCGCGTGGCGGCGCTTTTTGCCGTCATCCTTGCCGGCTACGTCGGCGGCGCGGTGCTGAAGACCCGCGATCATGCGGCGATCGCGGAGGCGCTGTGGATCGTGGCGGCGGCCGCCTTCGGCGGATCGATCGCGCTGATCGGCCAGATGTATCATCTGTCCGGCGACGAGGCCTCGGCGCTGCTGACCTGGTGCGCCGGAACCGCGCTGGCGGCGGTGGTGCTGCGCTCGAACCCGCTCACCGTCGCCTCCGTCGGCATTGCCGATGCCTGGCTCTTCCTCAAATGGGGCGGGTTTTTCCGCCGCTCCGAGTTTCCCCATCTCTTCGTGGCAATCGCGCTGGTGCTGTTCGCCATTTCGTTCTGGACGCGCAGTCAGGCTGCGCGGCACCTGATCATCCTCTCGATCCTGTCTTACCTCGTGCTGCTGGCGCTGGACCACAACATGCTCCAGGTCGCCATTCCGGTGGTGCTTGTCTCGGCGCTGGCCTTTGCCGCGGGGATCCTCGCCGCTGAACCGGTGGACAGGATCATGCAGCTCGGCGGCCGGCTTCCCTTGCATGCGCTCATCGGCTTTCTCACAGGCCTCGCAATGGTCCAGTTCGAACTGGCCGACGAGGCGACCTACAATAGCGGCTTTGCCATTGCGTCGGCGGTCGCGCTTGCCGGCATCGTCGCGGCAATCATTCTGGGCGGCCGTGAGAGCCGCGGCTTGCGCTGGGTAGCCTATGCCGGCTTCGCCTTCGAACTCGCCATGATCTATGGGGTGATGCTGCAGTCGATGCTCGACACAGCCGGTTTCTTCCTGTCCGCGGCCGTGCTGCTCGGAGTACTGGCGCTGATCATCATCCGCGTCGAAAAACGCATGAAGACGCCCGCCAGCGGAGGAGCAGTGGCATGAGCGGGAAAAAACTGATCGTCTCGGCGCTGGTGCTGGCGCTTGTCCAGATCGGCTTTCTCAGCTGGATCATTGCCGGCCGCGCCGCGATCCTGCGCGACGGCAAGGAAGTGCTTCTGAAGGTCGAGCCCGTCGATCCGCGCGACCTTCTGCGCGGCGACTATATCTCGCTCAACAACAACATCTCGCGGATCCCGGTCAAGCTGATCGCCAACATTCCGGAAGGCCAGCTCTCCAGCGACGACACATCGATCGTGGTGCGGCTGAAGAAGGGAGCTGACGGCTATTGGCAGCCGACCACCGCCTGGTTCGGCCAGGCGCCGGCGCCGGCCGGCCCGGACGAGGCCGACATTGCCGGACGCGTCGCCGAAGGTTGGGGCCTGCGTGACGCCGGTTCGACGATCGCGCCGGACTATGGAATCGACCGGTTCTATCTGCCGGAAGGCGAGGGCATGACGATCCAGGACGACATTCGCGTGCGGCCGTTCGGCATCAAGCTCGCGCTCTCGGCCAACGGCACGGCGCAGATCAAGGCGCTGATGGATGGCGACAAGACGCTGTTCGAGGAGCCGTTTTACTGAATTACCAGAACCAAAGCGTCTTCATGCTTTTCAGGAAGACGTCGGTTATCGGGTAGCCTGATTTGTCTCCAAGAACAGAATCGATGCCGCATTTGGGGCAGGTCGCCGTCGTCCCACCTCCGTCGTGATCTTCATCGACCCATTCTCGGATCTCAGAGGGCGGGTAGACGGAAAGGCAAAAGAAGCATCCGCAGATTAGGCTGCTCTCCACTTCCTGCCGATGGTTGGAGCAGTGTTTGTGGGCTTGCCTAAGTTCCTCAGGGATTTCCACAGTAGGAGCGACATTAGCTATGGGTGGCTCGCCACCCGAAGCTCGAAGAGCGAAAGGATGGTGCGGATGAAGGGACTCGAACCCCCACGCCTTTCGGCACTGGAACCTAAATCCAGGGCGTCTACCAATTCCGCCACATCCGCTTTCCCCGGCAATCCCATGTAGCCATCATTCTGTCAATGTCGGCGCCCAGATCATGCTTATCCGGCTAGACGCGAAGATAGTTGAAAATTGGCCTAGCCTGTGACAAAAGGCGTGTCGAATGTGACGGAACGTGAGTTTCCGCTTCTGCAAGATGTGAAAAGTTATAGGAAAAACAAAGACTTATTCGCATCCGGCAAAGCGTAGTTCAGGAGAGTTTGAACCGCATTAGCGGTCAAATCGCCAGGTTCCGTACCAAAAGCCATTTCCGGCAACATCATACCGGCAGGCTGTAAACGGCTAAGACCGTTTGGCAGTCTCATTGTTGAAAACAAAGGTTCTAGGATGCAGGTCACCGAAACGCTCAACTCCGGTCTCAAGCGCGAGATCAAGATCACCGTGCCGGCCGGTGACATGGAAGCCAAGCTGATGGCGCGGCTTACCGATGCCCGCGACAAGGTGCGCATCAACGGCTTCCGTCCGGGCAAGGTGCCGGTGCAGCACCTGCGCAAGATGTACGGCAAGTCGTTCATGGCCGAGGTCGTCAACGAGATCCTCAACGACTCGACCCGTTCGATCATCTCGGGGCGCGGCGAAAAGGCAGCCATGCAGCCCGAAGTGATCATGACCGAGGACGAGAAAGAGGCCGAGAAGATCCTGGCCGGCGGCTCCGACTTCGAATTCAGCCTCAACTACGAGGTCATCCCGGCGATCGAGATCAAGGATTTCTCCGACATCAAGGTGACGCGTCAGGTCTACGACGTGCCGGAATCGGAAGTCGACGATCAGGTCAAGCGCGTTGCCGAATCGGCGCGCAGCTATGAGCCGAAGACCGGCAAGGCCGCTGAGGGCGACCGCGTGACCATCGACTATCTCGGCAAGATCGACGGCGAGGCTTTCGCCGGCGGCGCCGGCACCGACCAACCGCTGGTGCTCGGCTCCAAGGAGTTCATCCCGGGCTTCGAGGACCAACTGGTCGGTACGAAGGCCGGCGATGAGAAGCAGGTCACCGTCACGTTCCCCGAAAACTACCAGGCGGCGCATCTGGCCGGCAAGGAAGCCACCTTCGACGTCACCGTCAAGGAAGTGGCCAAGCCCGGCGAGTTCGAGGTCAATGACGAGACGGCCAAGAATCTCGGCCTGGAATCGCTCGAGCGCCTGCGCGAGATCGTGCGCGGCCAGATCGAGAACCAGTTCGGCTCGATGACTCGCCAGAAGGTGAAGCGTCAACTGCTCGATCAGCTCGATTCCGCCTATTCCTTCGAGGCGCCGTCGAAGCTCGTCGAGGCCGAGTTCAACAACATCTGGGCTCAGGTCAACCGCGACCTCGAGGCCGCCGGCCGCACCTTCACCGACGAAGAGACGACGGAAGAAGAGGCGCGCGCCGAATATTCGCGCCTTGCCGAACGCCGCGTGCGTCTTGGCCTGGTCCTGGCCGAGATCGGCGAGAAGGCCGGCGTCACCGTGTCGGATGAAGAACTGCAGCGCGGCCTGTTCGAGCAGGTGCGCCGCTTCCCGGCCAACCAGCAGCAGGAAGCCTTCGAGTTCTATCGCGGCAACCCGGAAGCCATCAACGCACTGCGGGCGCCGATGTTCGAAGAGAAGGTCGTCGATTATCTGCTCGGCCAGATCTCGGTCAACGACGTCAAGGTCGGCAAGGACGAGCTGATGGCCGACGACGAGGAGGCCGAAACCGCTACAAAGGCGAAGCCGGTCAAGAAGGCTGCCTCGAAGAAGGCCGAAGCCAAGGCAAGTGAAGCCGCCGACGAGGCGGAAGAGCCGAAGAAGAAGGCCGCGCCGAAGAAAAAGGCGGCGAAGGAAACCGAGTAACAGGTTTCAGCACCCCGATTTCGAAAGGCCGCCTCCGGGCGGCCTTTTTCATTGTGGCGGCGCGGCAACGCAGGCAAATTGTCTTGATCAACTACCGCTGGCGATACCATCCATTGAACATTATCTGTTTTTCATCGCATTTCGCGGATGTGTGGAGGCACTTGTGAGGCTGGGGTTCTTGATAAGAGGCGTGGTTATTGCCCCGGCGCTCTTGCTGGCAGTGATCGTTGGGGGCGTCCGCGCCGAGCCGGACTCGGCAGCGTTCCTATTGGTGGCGGCCGAAGGAGGTGACCGGACTGGGCCGGATCTCGGCAACTGGCGCGTAAACACCGGCAGCGACGAACAGGTCACGGCATCGCTGCATGCCAGCAACAAGCTGATCACCGGGGGCGGCGCGCTGGGGTACAGCCCGGTGCTGACCTTGGCTTGCCGGCCCGATGGCGAACCACGCTGGAGCGAATGGCTGCAGCTCAGCGATGCCGTCTCCGCCAGCCGCAAGATCACCATCTCCGTCATTGTCGATGGCGGCGGCAAAACCGATGAAAGCTGGTCGGTCGGCTCGCGCGGCAGAACGCTGGTCAGGGATGGAGACGACGGCATCAAGCGCCTGGCTTCAGCGAACCGGCTGACGCTGTCATGGCGCTTCGGCCTCCTGTCGGGACGCGGCGAGGCTGACTTCGAGCTCGCGGGTCTCTCCGAGGCAATCGGCCAGATCGCCGCAAGCTGCAAAACTGATCCGCCTTGAATTCATCCGCCGACTGCTGAGCGGCCCGGTGCGTGAAATCCTATTTCAGCAGATCGACCAGGACTTGGAAAGCGGCGTCGATATCGGCGCGGATGGCCTTGCTGACCGCTTGCGCGTCTCGGTCTCGCAACGCGGCAAACATCTCCTGATGGTGCTCGTTGGCCGTCGAATAGTTTCCGGAATCGTGCAGCATGTTGAAATAGGGGCTGATCTGCAGCCACAGATTCTCGATGATGCTGAGGATGTTTTCGGAGCCCGCCGCCCGATAGATCGAGAAATGGAAGGCGTAGTTGGCGCGCAGGTAAGATTTGACGTCGCCAGCCGCATTGGCCTGTTCAAGTGCATCCAGAAGCTGGCGCAGCCGTGCGATGTCCTGGTCGCTCATGCGCTCGGCCGCCCATGCGGCGGCAATCGCCTCGATCTCGAAGCGGACATTCCTGAGATCGACGAGGCGCGCGCGGCTCAGGGCCGGAATTCCTATGGAGCGGCCCGACACCACCATCAGCGCGTTGGCGGCGGTGAGGCGCCTAAGCGCCTCCCTGACCGGCATCGGGCTGACGCCGAAGGCGTCGGCAAGGCTTTGCACCGTCACCATCTCGCCGGGCACGATGCTGCCGTCGAGGATCAGTTCCGTGACATGCCGGTAAACCCTGTCCTGCAAAGTTTCCTTGGACAGCGGTGCGATTTCCACACCCGGCTTCCTGAACGCCGCTCCAGCCATCTCCCGTCAATCTTCCCGCGTAAGACCACTCTGTTACCTGCTTCCCGAATGCAAGGTTCCGGCTGCTGCGTCAAGCGTCCGCGCCTCACTCGAAATAACGCTATTTCATCATTGATCTTTGATCAAATGATGGTACGGTCGCAGCCGCCGAATGACAAGGGCCACGTTTCGGGTCCTTGGGAAGCGTTCGCTGGTATCGGGAGGAATTCACATGGAAATCGGATTGAAAGTCCGGCAGCTCGCGCTGCTGGCCGGCATGGCCGCTTGCGCCTTTGGTGTGTCGGGCGCCGAAGCAGCCGGAAAGCACAAGATCTTTCTCAGCATGAGCTACATCGGCAACGATTGGCAGGCCGAGGCGGCAAACATGGTCAAGGCCATTGCCGCTCACAAGAGCCTGGCCGACAAGGTTGACCTGCAGGTCCAGGTGGCCGGACCCAACGCGCAGCGCCAGATCCAGCAGATCAACGCCATGGTGCAAAGCGGCGCCGAGGCGATTGTCGTCTATCCGATCTCGCCGACCGCGCTCAATCAGGTGGTGAAGAACGCCTGCGACAAGGGGGTGAAGGTCTTCGCCTATGACGCCGAGATCACCGAGCCCTGCGCCTACAATGTCCATATCGACCAGTTGGAAGCGGGCAGGGTAACCGCCGAATGGCTGGTCAAGAAGCTCAACGGCAAGGGCAATATCATCGCCATCACGGGGGTTCCCGGAACATCGGTCGACGACCAGCGCACCAAGGCAGCCAAGGAAGTCTTTGCCAAATATCCCGACATCAAGATTGTCGGCGAGGCTGTCGGCATGTGGAGCCAGGCGGTTGCCCGGACCGAACTGTCCAAGATCCTCGCGACCCGGAGCTGGGGCGACATCAATGGGCTGTGGATGCAAGTCGGCTGCTTCACCGCCAATTCGATGCAGCTCGAGGCAGGCAAGAAAGCCAGCGAGCTGCTGCCATGTGCGGGCGAAGGCTCCAATGGCGGCCGCATTCAGATGCTGCCGCAGGGCACCGAAGTCGAAGGCGCGGCTGCCCCTTACGCGCCGGCGGGCGCCCAGCGCATATCCTACGCTTCGCCACCCTACTCGGGTGCGTTGGCGCTTAAGCTTGCCGTCGAAGCGATCGAAGGCAAGGATGTGCCGAAAACCACGATCCTGCCGCTGCCGGTCGTCACCAATGAGACTATCAAGTTGTGCAATGAAGGCACGTGGGAGGAGATGAAGGCCGGCTGCAACGTCTTCAAGCCGTCGCTGGTTTCCAACCCCGGCTGGTTCGCCTCGATCTTTTCGGACCAGACGCCCGAGATCGGCCTCAACGCCGCGCTTGTCGGGCAGCCGGAGAACTGAGCCTCCCAAGGCAAATCTCGACGATGCGCGGGCGTTCTGTCCACGCATCGTCGATCCACGCTAATGCGTTTCGAAGGGCGTAGCCCGGTGATCGAGGACATGACCGAACACTCCGCGCTCCCCGCCATTGAGATCGACGGCATCGGCAAGGCCTTCGGCCCGACCGTCGCGCTGGACGGCGTGTCGTTTCGCGTCGAGCCCGGCAGCGTCCACGCGCTGCTTGGGGAGAACGGAGCCGGCAAATCGACCCTGGTCAAATTGCTGTCGGGACTGGTGCGACCGAGTGCCGGTCATATCAGGGTCTTCGGCAAGGAGATCGGCTATGGCGCGCCGCGCGCCGCACATGCGCTGGGCGTGCAGACGGCGTTCCAGGAGATGACCCTGGTGCGCGATCTTTCCGTCCTCGACAACATGCTTTTGCCCTATGCTCCTGTCGGCGTGACCGGTCTGATCCGCCGCAAGGCGGCGCGCCAGGCAGTGCGCCGCCATATCGACGATCTCGGTTTTGCCGTCGATCTCGACGCCGAGGTGGGCGAACTCGAGCTTTCCGTGCGCCAGAAGATCGAGATCGCCCGGGCGGTCCATCGCAAGCCGCGCATCCTGCTGCTCGACGAGCCGACTTCGACGCTGGCCGGCCGCGACGTCGATTGGCTGGGCGACATCATTGCCAGGCTGAAAGCGGCGGGCACCACGATTGTCTTCATCACTCATCGCATGCGCGAGGTGCGCGCCTTTTGCGATACGCTGACGATCCTGAGAAACGGCCGCCACATCGTGACCGCGCCGGTTGGCGATATCTCGGACGCCGACGTCATCGAAAAGATCATCGGCCGCAGCATCGAACAGACTTTCCCGCCCAAGCCCGACGGCGCCCAGGCTTTCGGCCCGCCGGTACTGGGCGCGCGCGATCTCAAGGTCGGACGCAAGCTCGACGGCGCCAGCTTCGATCTGCGCCGTGGTGAAATCCTGGGCGTTGCCGGACTACAGGGCATGGGCCAGCAGGACCTGTTCCTGGCCTGCTTCGGCATGGCCGAAATCACCCGGGGCCACATCCTTGTCGACGGCCGCAAGGTGTGGCTCGGCTCACCGGCGGATGCGCTTAGGCCCAACATGGCGATCGGACTCGTGCCCGAGGATCGCAAATCCGAGGGTCTGTTCCTCAAATTGTCGGGCAGCCAGAACGCCACGCTGCCGGTCGTGTCGCGTTTCACACGGCTCGGCCTTGTCGACGCCGCTGCCGAGAGCCGCTCGGTCGAGGAAGCATTCGCCACCGTCGAGGTCGACCGCCGTGCCTTGTGGACGCGGGCCGGCGCATTTTCCGGCGGCAACCAGCAGAAGATCGCGATCGCCAAATGGCTGGTGGCGCAGAGCCGCATCCTGCTCCTGTTCGATCCCACGCGCGGCATCGATGTCGGCACCAAGCATGAGCTCTATGTGATGATGCGAAACTACGTCGCCGCCGGCGGCTCGATCCTGCTGCACTCGACCGAAATCCCCGAGCTGGTTCACCAATGCGACCGGATCCTTGTTCTCTATGACGGACACATCGCGGCCGAACTCGAAGGAGACGCCATCACCGAGCCCGCCATCATGCGGCCGGCGCTCGGGCATGCCGGGGATGTCGCCGCATGAGCAGCGGTTCGTCTCCTGTTTCCATGGGCCTTGGGCTGCGCCGCGCGCTGATGCGCAATCGCGGCGCGCTGATCGCCGCGGCCGTGCTTGCGATCCTACTTTTCATCGTCGACTGGATCAGCGCCGGGCCGTTGACCTATTTCGACGTGTCGTTCCTGTCGAGCGGCGGCGCGACATCGGCGCTCGCGGCGATCGGCCAGACCATCGTGATCCTTTCGGGGGGCTTCGATCTCTCCGCCGGCGCGGTGATTTCGCTGGTCAATGTCGTGCTGGCATCGAGCATGGACCCGATGGCGCCGGGCGCCAGCATCCTGTTGTGGACGACGGTCGGCATCGGTGTCGGCATGGCGGTGGGCGCCTTCAACGGCTTCTTCATCGCGGTGCTGCGCATGCAGCCCATCGTGGTGACGCTGTCCACCATGTTCATCCTGCAGGGGGTGACGCTGCTGGTCATGGACAAGCCCGGCGGCTTCGTGTCGCCCGATCTCGGCACCTTCTATCTCGGCGATGCGATCGCCGGCTGGCTGCCAATGCCGCTGGTGGTGATCGGCGTGGTGCTGCTCGCCTGGTTCTGGCTGAAGGGAACCCGTTTCGGCACCGCGCTCTATGCCGTCGGCAGCGACGTGGATTCGGCCGCTTCCGTCGGCATCAACATCGTGCTGGTGCGCTTTGCCGTCTATGTGATCGCCGGCGGCTGCTACGGTCTCGCCGGTGTGTTCATCAGCGCGCAGACCGGCAGCGGCGACCCGCTGGTCGGCAACCCACTGCTTTTGTCGATGTTCGCCGCGGTCGTCGTCGGCGGCTCGCGCCTTGGCGGCGGGCAGGGTGGTCCGGTCGGCACCGTCTTCGGCGCCTACATCCTGATGATGGTCGTGAACATCCTGCTGGTGCTCAATGTGTCGGCTTACTATTCGACCATCGCGGAAGGCACAATTCTGGTGCTGGCGGCTCTTGCCGGATCCTTGTCCCACACATCCGTGCTTGCCGCGCAACTGCGCGCGGCGCGTGCCCGGCTGGCCGCCTGGCGCGCCGGGATGTTGCCTTCGCAGCTCGAACCGATCGACCGGCGGCTCAAAGTCGCCGAACCGTCGAATGCCCAGCGCCGGCCGGCATCGCCACGCCCGGCGTTTCGCCTGCGCAACGCCGAGGCGCTGCGCTATGCGCTGCCTGCCTATGTCTGCCTGCTGGCGATCGTGATCGTCACACAGATCTGGCTCGGCCGCGCCATCCTCAATCCGGGCTACTGGAACTCGTTGCTGGTCCTGTCGTCCTTCCTCGCCGTGTCGGCGCTGGGGCAGGGAACCGTCATCCTGACCGGCGGCCTGGACCTTTCCGTGCCGTGGACGATCGGCATTTCCGGCATCATCCTCGCCGGCATGGTCAACGGCTCCGACTCCGCTCTTGTGTACGCCTTGCCGGTCGTGCTGATGATGGCCTGCGCCATCGGTTTCGCCAACGGCTTCGGCATCGCCTATCTCGGCATCTCGCCGATCGTCATGACGCTCGCCACCAACGGCATCCTGCAGGGTTTCGCGCTGCTCTATTCGCAGGGAACGCCGGCCGGCTTTTCCTCGCCGATGCTGCGCTGGTTCATGACGGCCAAGTTCGGTTTTGTCACGCCGGTCGTTCTGTTGATGGTGGTGTTCGTGGCCGGGGCAGTGCTGCTGCTCGGGCGCACGCCGTTCGGACGCCGGGTGTATGGCATCGGCAACGGGCTGCGCGCGGCGCGTCTGTCGGGCATCGGCGTCGAGCGCACGCTGATCCTGGTCTATATGCTTTCGGCCGTCTGCGCTGCCATTGTCGGCGTCATGCTGACCGGCTTTTCGGGCCAGGCGAGCCTTGGCATGGGCGACGACTACCTGTTGCCGTCGATCGCCGTCGTGGTGGTCGGCGGAGCGCTGATCACTGGCGGGCGCGGCCACTATCTCGGCATGCTCGGCGGCGTGCTGCTTTTGACGGCGCTGCAGATGCTGCTGGCCGGCACCACGCTGCCCTATGCAACGCGGGCAATTCTCTACGGGCTGGTCGTTCTGGGCGCCGTCATGGCGCTGCGCGAACGGCGGCTGCAATGAAAGGACTGAACTATGAGCTCAAAGGCACCAGTGTCGGCGGACGAATTTCTGGCCGGGCTGAAGGGACAGCGCGTGCTGGTGACGGCAGGTGCAGGCGGCATAGGTTTCGCCATCGCCGAAACGCTGTCGCGGCTCGGCGCGCGCATAATGGTCTGCGACGTGTCCGACGAGGCTCTGGCCGCCGCGCCTAAGAAGATCGCACTGGTCGACGCGGTCAAGGCCGACGTCTCGCGCGACGACGACGTCGACCGGCTGTTCGAGGCCGTGGAGCAAAAACTCGGAGGGCTCGACGCGCTGATCAACAATGCCGGTATCGCCGGACCGACGGGCGGTGTCGACGAGATCGATCCTGACGACTGGCGACGCTGCATCGACGTTTGTCTGACCGGCCAGTTTCTCTGCGCGCGGCGCGCCGTGCCGCTGATCAAGGCGGCGGGCGGCGGTTCGATCGTCTCGATGTCGTCGGCGGCAGGCCGCCACGGTTATGCGTTCCGCACGCCCTATTCGGCCGCCAAGTTCGGCGTCATCGGTTTCACGCAGAGCCTGGCCAAGGAGCTCGGCCCGCAAGGCATCAGGGTCAATGCCATCCTGCCCGGCATCATCGAGGGGCCACGCATCGAAGGCGTCATCTCGGCGCGCGCCAGGCAGGTCGGCATCAGTCACGAGGAGATGACCGGACGCTATCTGCAGAACATCTCGCTGCGCCGCATGACCAGCCCCTACGACGTGGCCTCGATGGTCGCCTTCTTGCTGTCGGACGCCGGCATCAACATTTCCGGGCAGTCGCTCGGCGTCGACGGCAATGTCGAGACGTTGTGAGGATCAGGGATGGCCACGGTTGCAATTGTCGGAAGCGGGTTCATCGGACGGGCCTGGGCGATCAGCTTCGCCCGCGCCGGTCACGATGTGCGTATGTGGGACCAGTCGCCGACCGCGACGGGCGGGGCGCGCGACTACATCGCCGGCGTGCTCGGCGACCTAGCCGCCAATGACCTGCTGCGCGGGCAATCCGTCGCCACCGTGCTGGGCCGCATCGCTGTCGTCAGCGAGCTGGCGGAGGCGCTGGCCGATGCAGCCCATGTCCAGGAGAACACGCCTGAAAACCTCGATGTGAAGCGGGAAGTATTCTCCCTGATCGATAAGCTTGCTCGCCCGCAAACGGTCATCGCTAGCTCCACCTCGGCGCTTTTGCCGTCGAAATTCACCGACCATCTGCAAGGGCGGCACCGCTGCCTGGTCGTGCATCCGATCAACCCGCCCTATCTCATTCCGGCCGCGGAGGTGGTGCCGGCGCCATGGACCTCCGCCGAGACGCTCGAAAGAACCCGCGCCTTCCTCGTCGATGCCGGCCACGCGCCGCTGGTGATGAAGCGCGAGCTCGACGGCTTCGTTATGAACCGCCTGCAGGGCGCTCTCTTGGAAGAGGCCTTCCGGCTGGTCGCGGACGGCTACGCCAGCGTCGAGGACGTCGACATAGGCATTCGCGATGGGCTGGCGCTGCGCTGGTCTTTCATGGGGCCGTTCGAGACCATCGATCTCAACGCGCCCGGCGGCGTGCGCGACTATGTCGAGCGCTATCAGGGAATCTATTCCAACATCTTTCCGCAGATGCTGCGTCGTGTCGACTGGGGCGGCGAGGTGATGGAGACCGTCGAGGCCGAGCGCAGCAAGCGATTGCCCAGAAAAGACCTTGGCGATCGCCAGGTGTGGCGGGATCGGCGGCTGATGGCGCTGGCGGCGCACAAGAAGAAATCGGATCAGGAGTTTGGACAATGAGCGAAACCAGCCGCAAACCCAGCGCCCAAACGGCCAAGGGCAAGGTCATCATCACCTGCGCGGTGACAGGCGCGATCCATACGCCGACCATGTCGCCCTATCTGCCGATCACCCCGGACCAGATCGCTTCGGAGGCGATCGCGGCGGCCGAAGCGGGCGCGGCGATCCTGCACCTGCACGCCCGCGACCCGGAGACCGGCAAACCCGACCAGACGCCGGAGGCCTTTGCCCGCTTCCTGCCGCGCGTCAAGCAAGGCACCAGCGCGGCGATCAACATCACCACCGGCGGCAGCCCCTACATGAAGGTCGAGGAGAGGGTGCGCCCGGCCGCTCAATTCAAGCCGGAGGTGGCTTCGCTCAACATGGGCTCGATCAATTTCGGCCTCTATCACCTGGCCGACAAATACGAGACCTTCAAGTTCGATTGGGAAAAGCCACATCTGGAGGCGACGCGCGATCTCGTTTTCCGCAACTCGTTCAAGGACATCGAATACATCCTGGCAACTTGCTACGACAACGGCACGCGCTTCGAGTTCGAGTGCTACGACATCGCCCATCTTTACAACCTCGCTCATTTCGCCGAGCGCGGGCTGGTGAAGCCGCCTTTCTTCGTTCAGTCGGTTTTCGGCCTGCTCGGCGGCATCGGCACACACCCGGAAGACGTAGCCCATATGAAGCGCACCGCCGACCGGCTGTTCGGCGACCAGTTCCGCTGGTCGGTGCTCGGCGCCGGCGCCAGCCAGCTGCGCATTGCCGCGCAGTCGGCGGCGCTCGGCGGCAACATAAGGGTCGGGCTGGAAGACAGCCTGTGGGCCGGCAGGGGCAAGCTCGCCAAATCGAACGCCGAGCAGGTCGTGCTGGCGCGCAAGATCATCGAAGGGCTCGGCATGGAGGTGGCGACGCCCGGCGAGGCGCGCGCGATCCTGTCCCTGAAGGGCGGCGACAAGGTCGCCTTCTAAGGCCGGCCCGGCCAAGCGCTGCACGAATGCCGAATACGTGGAGGATGGCATGAAGATCGAAGTCGTAGTGGACGTGAAGACAACGTTGGGCGAAGGCCCGCTCTGGGACGTCGAACAGGAGCGGCTTTACTGGATCGACAGCTTTGATGGGCGCGTGTTCCGCGCCACCGCCGATGGGCGTGAGATACGCTCCTGGGACGTGCCGATGAAGATCGGTTCGATGGCGCTGCGCAAGGATGGCAGCGGCGCCGTGGTCTCGCTGCAGCGCGGCTTCCATCTGCTCGATTTCGCCACCGGTGAAGTGACGCTCATCCACGATCCGGAACCGGATCTGCCGGCGAACCGTATCAACGATGGCAAGGTCGACCGGCGCGGGCGCTTCTTCGCCGGCTCGATGGACACGATGGAAGAGGGACCGTCGGGCGGCCTTTACCGGCTCGATCCGGATTTCTCCGTCACAAGGATCGACTCCGGCATCATCTGCTCCAACGGCCCATGCTGGAGCCCGGACGACCGCACCTTCTATTTCGCCGACACCTGGACCGGCGAGATCTGGGCTTACGACTACGACATCGCCACCGGTAATGCCACCAACCGGCGCACCTTCGTGCGCGTCGACACCAGCAAGGGCGGGGCCGCCGATGGCTCGACCGTCGATAGCGAGGGCTATCTGTGGAACGCGCTGGTCTACGACGGAAGGCTGGTGCGCTATGCGCCGGACGGCACCGTCGACCGCATCATCGACATGCCGGTGAAGAAGATCACCAGCGTCATGTTCGGCGGGCCGAAGCTCGACACGCTCTATGTGACATCGATGGCCAAGCCGCCGCTGCCGCGGTTCCCCGGTGACGGCGTGCTGCGCGGCAGCCTGTTTGCCATCACCGGCCTTGGCGTGACCGGGGTCCCTGAACCGAGATTTGGCGGGTGATAGGGCTGCGCTCGGGCGTCCGCCAGGACCTCTTGCGCGAGTTCGGCTGAATTCATCACGCGGCCAAATACCTTGCCGAGGATGGAAAGCGTCGCATCGTGCGAGGCCTCGTCCAGCCCGCCATTGGCGTTGCTGATGAAGGCCACCTGTAATCGCGCATGAAGGCGCTGCGAGCGGTGGATTCGCGGCAGATGCTGGTCACCGCGCCGATGATGATCACGGTGTCGACCTGGCCGGCGCCGCAAAAGCCGGGCCTTTTTTGCCCATCGGGACGATTCTGTGGTATGTAGGTGCCGCATTCCACCGAGGAGATGCGGATATTCCGCTCTGCCGCGCAGGGCCAGCGGGCTGGTGCGGATCGTCCGACGCAAACGACGATCAGGGAGGAAATGCCATGCGCGAAATCGCGCTTTTCATCATCATGTCCGCCACGGCTTTCATCACGAGTCCATCGCAGGCGCAGGATGCGGCCGCGGGCGAGAAGGTCTTCACCAAGTGCAAGGTTTGCCACATTGCCGAGCAGGACCAGAATAGGATCGGCCCATCCCTGAACGGCGTTATCGGGCGCATCGCCGGCACGCATCCCAATTTTAGCTATTCCGCGGCAATGATCGCGGCCGGGAAATCCGGCGTCAAATGGGACGAGCCGACCCTGACGACGTACCTTCACGCCCCCCAGGCAATGGTCAAGGGGACGAAGATGACATTTCCCGGTCTCAAGGACGATAAGGACATAGCCAACGTCATCGCCTACCTGAAGCAGTTCTCCAAATAGACGGCCCTGCCGGGCGCCATCGCTGTCGCCCGGCAATTGCGCTGTTGAAATCTCGCGACCCGCGCGGTTACGCCGGCAGCGCGAAGAATCCCACCAGCAGCAGAACAACTATGCCAAGGCCGAGTATGACTAGCGTCCGTGTGTCCATCACGTTCACCTTCGACCGGGCGTATGCCCCGAAAATCAGGATCGATTTTCGAAAAGGACCATAGGCCCATCAAAGCGATACAGCGCCCTTTACGCGCCCAAAAAGGGGGCGCGCGACGCTGCAAGAGAATATCGAAAAAAATCTTCTGGAGCCAGTATGCCGCTGCCGCACCCGTTCCAATGAAATGGCGACAGATCGGGCGCAAAGGAGTATGGTGTGGTCAGTGCAGGTCGCGGTTTGCGTGGCCAGTGACGCAGAGCGGTTGCACCGTTGAATCCGCGACCTTGCCGGACCCGATCTGGAGGAACGGTCATGGCAAGCTTTCACGTGATTGCAGGCGCCAGCGAAACGCTGGAGCATACCAAGGTGAGGAAAATCAGCGTTTCTGATCTTTTCGACGCCCTTAGGCGCGGTGTCGACGACTTTATGGTCAAACCCTCGCACATCGTGTTTCTGTGCATGATCTATCCCCTCGTCGGAGTGGTGCTCGCCACCTGGACATCGGGGGCGAACACGCTTCCACTGCTATTTCCGCTGGTGTCGGGCTTCGCGCTGATCGGCCCACTCGCCGCGATCGGCCTCTACGAGATCAGCCGCAGGCGGGAAGCCGGGCTCGACGCATCCTGGCGCCATGCATTCGAAGTCAGGAACTCCCCGGCGCTGCCGTCCATCGCGGCGGTCGGGATCATGCTGTTCGCGATCTTCATCACCTGGCTTTTGACGGCGAAGATTTTCTACGAATATCTCTTCGGCCCGGCGCCGCCGGAATCGATTTCCAGCTTTATCAGCGCGATATTCGCCACCGGAAGAGGCTGGACGCTGATTATTCTGGGACACGCCATCGGTTTCGTCTTCGCTGTGGTGGTGCTGTGCACAACCGTCGTCGCTTTCCCGCTGCTGCTCGATCGCGATGTCGGCGCCTACGAAGCCATTCACACCTCCGTGCGCGTGGTGCTGGCCAACCCGGTTGTGATGGCCGTCTGGGGCCTGATCGTTGCCGTTGGGCTGATCATTGGCTCGCTGCCGGTGTTCGCGGGGCTGGCGGTGGTGCTGCCGATCCTCGGTCATGCCACCTGGCATGTGTATCGCAAGGTCGTGGAGCCGCCGACGAACCCCAGACCGGCGAACTGAGCAAGTCCCTGTCGTTGCTGACGACGGCTGCGCAAGTGCGATTCAGTAGGCAGGCTGGCTGAACCGCGCCTGACGCGCGTCCGTCGTCAGGTTGCGGAAATCCTTGCCGCTGACATGCACAAGCGTCTTGTGATCGCCGCCCTCGAAATAGATGTCCGTGGCATCGCGCAGGCTTTCGTCCAGGAAGACCGGCACATCATAGGCAGCGCCGATCGGCGGTACGGCGCCGATGTCGCAATCGTCGAAAAGCGATACCACCTCGTCTTCGGACGCGAGCCCAAGGCGCCTGTCCATGATGTCCTGCAGCTTGCCCAACTCGATCCTGTGGGTGCTCGGCACCAACGCCAGAGCATAACCAAGCTCATGGTGGACGACCACGGACTTCGCCATGATGCTGCCAGGCACGTGCGCGGCGACGGCGCTCTGCCTGCTGGTGGCGGTTCGATGATGCGCGACGGTGTCGTAGCGGATGCCCTTGCCGTCGATAAACTGTCTCAGTCTGTTTGCTATCGTCATTTCAACCTCCCTTGGCTTGAGTTCACGAGGGATACATCAGCCCCAAAATGGACCGGCGGCCTAATGTTTCAAGCCGCAGGCGCCCTGCGGTTTCCGGCTGATCATTGCCGAGGATGGGTGCCAATCGTGCGTCAGGGGCCGGGCCCGAAGAAGGCGATACGGGTCAGCAACGTGTAGTCGGCCTCCAGGACCATCATCGTCACGAAAACCAGCACCAGTATAGGCGGCAGGATGATCGCATACATCATCGCCAGCCGCTCCCAGGCCATGTGCATGAAGACGGCGACGATCAACCCCGCCTTCAGCATCATGAAGATCAGGATCAGCGACCATCTGAGATAGCCGTGGATGCCGAAATAATCGACCAGGTAGGAACAGGTGCTGAGAATGAACAGCCAAGCCCAGACCACCAGATAGAGCTTGATCGGGTGCTCTTGATGGGCCTCGGCTACCGCCGCAGCGCCAGGCGCATGAGCGGCATCCAGTGCGTGTTGCCCGAGACCGTTTGCGGTTGCTTCAGCCATATCTGCCTCTCAACGAAGCCTGCCTCTCACCAAAGATAGAAGAAGGCGAAGATGAACACCCAGACCAGGTCGACGAAGTGCCAGTAAAGGCCCATGATCTCGACATTCTCGTAACGACCTCGGCGGCTGGTGAAGAAGCCGGGCCGCCCTGTGTCGAAGTCGCCTCGCCAGACCTTCCGGGCCACGATGATCAGGAAGATCACGCCGATCGTGACATGGGTGCCGTGGAAGCCTGTGATCATGAAGAAGCACGAGCCGAACTGCGCCGCGCCCCAGGGATTGCCCCAGGGACGTACCCCTTCGGTGATCAGCTTGGTCCATTCGAATGCCTGCATGCCGACGAAGGTCGCGCCGAGCGCGGCGGTCAAAAGCATCAGGATCGCGGTTTTGCGACGATCGCGGCGGTAGCCGAAATTGACCGCCATGGCCATGGTTCCGCTGCTCGAGATCAGCACGAAGGTCATGATGGCGATCAGGATCAGCGGGATCTCCGAACCGCCGATGCGCAAGGCGAAGACTTCGCTCGGGTTCGGCCATGGCACGCGGGTCGACATGCGGGCGGTCATGTAGGAGAGCAGGAAGCAGCCGAAGATGAAGGTGTCGCTGAGCAGGAAGATCCACATCATGGCCTTGCCCCAGGACACGTTCTTGAACGCGCGCTGATCCGAGGCCCAGTCGGTGGCAATTCCGCGCCAACCGTCGGGACGGGCCATCGGGCTGGAGTGCGTCAGTGTCGTTTCAGCCATCGCCGGTCTCCTAGGTCAGCAGCCGTTGGCAAATGTCGATGAACGTCGCCGCCCAGCCGGCCAGAACGGCAAAGATGCCGAGCCAGATGAAAAGCAGGAAGTGCCAATACATGGCGCAGAGCTCGACGCTGAGCCGCAGCCGCTCCGGTCGCGTTCCGCTCCAGGCGCCGATGCTCGTCCTGCCAAGGCCTATCAGACCGCCCAGTATGTGCAGGCCGTGCATTCCGGTGATCAGATAGAAGAAGCTGTTGGCCGGGTTGGAGGCCAGCAGGTAGCCGTCTTCGGTCAGTTGCCTCCACGCCATCAACTGGCCGGCAAGGAAGGCGAGGGTGGTCAGCCCGGCCGTCGCAAGACCAAGCCTGACCATGTCCGTCTGGCCTCCGCGCGCGGCGACCACGGCGCATTGCAGCGCGACGCTGCTCAGCAGCAACAAGCCGGTGTTCAGCCAGAGCAAGCGCGGCAGCGGCAGCGGCTGCCAGTCCGACAGGCCCATGCGCATGAAATAGGCGCTGGTGAAGAGCGAGAACAGGCAGCCGACGACGGCGAGGAAGACGCCGAGCCCGATCTTGGCGGTGGGCAGGGCCGACCGGTCGAGGCCTACGAAATCCCCAGCCACGCCTTGCTCCAGCCACGGCTTGGACGTCAGCCGCTGATGCGAAAGCCACCAGCCGGCAAAGCCGGCGATCACGAGCAGGAAGACCAGGATGACGCTCATGCCGGCTCCCTCGAGGGGGCGAAGGAGCCCGGCACGTTCTGCGGGATGAAGTCTTCCTTGGCCCCTGGCACGCTGTAGTCGTAGGCCCAACGGTAGACGATAGGCAGCTCCTTGCCGAAATTGCCATGCGCCGGCGGCGTCTCCGGCGTCTGCCACTCGAGCGTCGTCGCCCGCCACGGGTTGCCGCCGGCCTCGCGGCCATGGCGGATGCTCCAGATCAGGTTGAACAGGAACACCATTTGGGCGAAGCCGACGACAAAGGCCATGATGCTGATGAACGAATTCAGATGGTGGGCCGATTCAGTCATCACATTCATGTCGGTCAGTTCGGCGTAACGCCGCGGAATGCCCATCAGGCCGAGATAGTGCATGGGGAAGAAGATCAGGTAGGCGCCGAGGAAAGTGACCCAGAAATGGAAGCGGCCGAGCGCCTCGTTGAGCATCCGGCCGGTGACCTTCGGGTACCAGTGGTAGATCGCGCCGAAGATCACCAGGATCGGAGCGACGCCCATGACCATGTGGAAATGGGCGACGACGAACATCGTGTCCGACAGCGGCACGTCGACGACGACATTGCCGAGGAACAGCCCGGTCAGGCCGCCGTTGACGAAGGTGACGATGAAGGCCAGCGCGAAGAGCATCGGTATGGTGAGGTGGATGTCGCCGCGCCACAGCGTCAGCACCCAGTTATAGACCTTGATCGCGGTCGGGATGGCGATGATCAAGGTGGTGGTGGCGAAGAAGAAGCCGAAATAGGGATGCATGCCGCTGACATACATATGGTGCGCCCAGACCACGAAGCTCAGGGCGCCGATGGCTATGATGGCCCAGACCATCATGCGGTAGCCGAAGATGTTCTTGCGCGCATGCGTGCTGATCAGGTCGGACACGATGCCGAAGGCCGGCAGGGCCACGATGTAGACCTCCGGATGGCCGAAGAACCAGAACAGATGCTGGAAAAGGATCGGGCTGCCGCCATTGTGCTGCAACTGCTCGCCCATCTCGACGATCGCCGGCATGAAGAAGGATGTGCCGAGCACACGGTCGAGCAGCATCATCACGCAAGCGACGAACAGCGCCGGGAAGGCAAGCAACGCCATGACGGTGGCGGTGAAGATGCCCCAGACGGTGAGCGGCAGGCGCATCAGGGTCATGCCGCGTGTGCGGCCCTGCAGCACCGTCACCACATAATTCAGGCCACCCATGGTGAAGCCGATGATGAACAGGATCAGCGAAGAGAGCATCAGGATGATGCCCCAGTCCTGGCCGCCCGGGGTTCCCGACATGATGGCCTGTGGCGGATAGAGCGTCCAGCCGGCGCCGGTCGGCCCGCCCGGCGCGAAAAAGCCCGAGACCAAGACCAGAACGGCCAGCAGATAGATCCAGTAGCTCAGCATGTTGACATAGGGAAAGACCATGTCACGGGCGCCGACCATCAGCGGGATGAGATAGTTGCCGAAACCGCCGAGGAAGAGCGCGGTGAGCAGATAGATCACCATGATCATGCCGTGCATGGTGATGAACTGGTAATAGGCCTCCGGGGTGATGAAATCGAACGTGCCGGGGAAACCGAGCTGCAACCGCATCAGCCAGGACAGCACCAGCGCCACCAGGCCGATCGCAGTTGCCGTTATCGAATACTGGACCGCGATGACCTTCGCGTCCTGAGAGAAGACATATTTCGTCCACCAGCTATGCGGATGGTAGAGTTCCATCTCGCCCACTTCGGCGGGCGGGACGGCATCTGCGGGTGTGACATCGACCATGGGGGCGCCTCCGTGCCCTGTTCAGCGGGCCTCGACCGGTTCGAGTTTTGCCGCGACGTCCAAACCGGACGCCATCGTCTTTCCTGACGGTGCGTTCGCCGAGCCCGTTTGCTTGGGGGCCGACAATTGCGCAAAAGTCTGCTGCTGGCCGAGCCAGGCCAGATAGTCCTGCTCGGTGTCGACCACCACCACGCCATGCATCAGCGGGTGCCCCTGGCCGCATAGCTCGGCGCAAAGAACCTGGAAGGTCCCGGTCCTGGTTGGGGTGAACCAGAAATAGGTGACCGAGCCCGGGATCATGTCCATCTTGGCGCGGAATTCCGGAATGTAGAAATCATGCAGAACATCGATCGAGCGCAGCAGCACCTTGACCGGCTTACCGACCGGCAAGTGCAGGTCCGCCGCCTCGACCACGACATCGTCCTGGCCATTGGGATCTTTGGGGGCAACGCCCAATGGATTGTCAGCGGTTACGTCGCGGGTATCCGACGTGCCGAGCTTGCCGTCCTTGCCGGGCAGGCGGAAACTCCACTGCCATTGCTGCCCAATAACCTCGACATCGGCGGCCTCGCTCGGAACATTGACGAAGCGGCTCCAGACGAACAGGCCAGGCACCAGCAAGGCGGTGACACCGACCGCGGTGACGATCGTCAGCCACGATTCCAGCCGTCTGTTCTCCGGTTCGTATGCCGCGCGATTGCCTTCCCGGTGCCGGAAGCGGAAGACGCAATAGGCCATAAAGAGGACGACGGCGGAGAATACGACGCCGGTGATCCAGAAACTGATGATGATGGTGTTGTCGATATAGTCCCAGTTCGACGCAATCGGCGTCCACCACCATGGGCTCAGGAGGTGGAACAACACCGAGCCCACGACAATCAAAACGAGTACAAGCGCAATCGCCATGTCCCGTTCCTCCCGGCATTCCCAGGAGCGCGAAGCATTCGAGAATGCCAAGCCGCATCATGCTCGATTTCCGGTTGAAATTCCAGAGCCGACTATCTGCTTGTGCAAAACGTTGCTGCGCCCGGACCTTGCGCGTGAGCGGGGCCTGACGCGAGTCTCGCTGAAACGGATTCAGGCGACGCGCTTCAAGCTTTTTGTCATTCACGCTTTTCCCAGACCGCTGCGGACTTTTGGGCGACATGGTCAGGCGCCGGGTTTGCCGCTAGCTCGCAACTTGCTTCATCTTGAGCAGTTGCTGCGCGGCGGCCGCGTTGTCGCCGCCACCCGCCACATGCACGGTGGGAACGGCGAGCTTGATGCCGTTCTCGTCGAATGCCTTCTTGATCATCATGAAGGCTCGCCGCTTGATGCCGAACTGAGTTCCCGGCTTGGTCATCAGCTTCATCCTGAGGTCGATCCCGGAGTCGCCAAAGCTGTCGACACCTTGCATTTTCAGCGGCTCGATCGTGTCGGCCGCGAACTCAGGATCCGCGGCCAGCTCCTGACCGATCTTCTTGATGAGCCTGCGAGCGAGGTCTACGTCTGAATCGTAGGTGATGCTGAGAGCCATCTTGTCCATCACCCAGTCACGGCTCATGTTCTGGATGGCGCCGAGCTCGCCGAACGGCACGGTGAAAATTGGGCCGCGGTGATGCCGCAGCCTGACTGACCGTAGGCTGAACGATTCGACAGTGCCCTTGTAGCTGCCGCTCTGAATATACTCGCCGACACGGAAGGCATCGTCGAGCATATAGAAAACGCCGCTCAGCACGTCCTTGACCAGTGTTTGCGAACCAAAGCCGATGGCTACGCCGAAAATGCCCGCGCCGGCGATCAAGGGCGCGATCTGCACGCCGAGTCCGGACAGGATCGTCAGCACGCTGACGGCCCCGATGAAGACAGCGAGCGCGTTACGGAATATCGGCAGCAGCGTACGCAGCCGGCCGCTGCGGGCAAGCTCGTCGGCATGGGACCCTTCCTTTGGCTCAAGCGCCATCCGATAAGCGATCAACTCCTTCGCCAGCTGCCAAAGAAGATCCGCAACCAGGAGGACGATGATGCTATTGAGAAGGCCTGAAATCACCAGCGCGCCGGCTTGACTGCCGGCAAGGGCTGCAGCTCTGATGCGCCAGATATAGGCGAGCCAGGCGACCGCCGCGCCAATTACCGCTGCTCGGGCACCCCTGACGATCAGCACGTTCAACATGATGCCGAGGGCACCGCCGCGCTGCGCTCGACCGGCGAAGGCCTGTGCGACATTGCCGACCCCACGCACCGCCGCCGGCAACAGCAGCGCATAGAGGCCGAGCCACAGTACGGCGAGCAGTCCCGCCACCCAGGCCAGCCAAAGCGCGATCAGATAGAGCGTCAGCAGCGATTGCCTGACGGCGGAAGTTGCGCTGCCCGGCCGCCGCCAGACGATTTCAATGGCGACGGCCAAGATGCCCAGGCCACAGAGCAGGGCAACCACCCGCGCAACGTCGATGGAGAAACCGATGCCAGGCATGAGGCTGACCACGGCCCAGCCAAACAGCAGAAAGCCGGCGATGAGGCTGACGCGCCGAAGCCAGAAACGCTGCGCGGTCCCGCTTGCGACAGGGATTGCCGTCGGCGTCTCATCCGACGTTCTGCTTTCCGCGTCGGCAAGTCCAAACAGTAACCTGACAATGGCGCGGACCACACGCACGGCGATGAAGGCGAGCAGCAAGGTCAGCACGATGCGGCGCAGCAAAGGCGGCCATTCGAATGCGAGGAACGAGCCGATGCTGGCCAGAGCAAACGTCAGCAAGGCGGCGACCTCCGACAGAGCCGCCTGTCCGGGGTCAACTGGTCCGACAGAACCGCCCAGAGCCAAGGCCCGGCGGAGCAGCCACTCGGCGCCGAAGCCGACGATGGTCAGGACTGCCAGGATCAGGATCACCAGGCCGGGCCTGCCTGAATTCACGTCGCGCGAGACGACGCCGGCGGCGTTGGCTAGTTCCCCCGGGATGCGGGGAACGGCATCGGTGAGCGCGACAAGACGTGCGCGAACGGCTTCCTCCCAGCTCGAGATTGCGTCGACCGGCGATGCGGCAGGGGGAGCCTCGGCGGCTGCCGGCATCTTTCCTTCGAGCCATCCCTTCACCTCCGGATCGGACAGCAGGTCGAGGAACTGCCGTGCCTTTTCGGGCGGCACGCCGTCCGGGGGCTGCTGGGCTTGGGCCCAGCAGGTTCCAACGAGCACCCAAAAGAAAATCGGAACGACGGTCGAAAGCAAAATACAAATTCGAGTGGGCAGTGCGTTGCTCATCGCGCGCTCCGGCAATTCTCGGTCGACAGTGCGACCAAACTATCCTGCAATGGAACGAACCACGCCGCCTCGACGGAGCGGCGAACGCTGCGCGCTACCCGCCTATCTTTCAGAACTGCATTCATGAAAGTCTGGACGGGCCGGGCGCACTCGCCCGGTCCTCTAACCGCGCCGCGGCGACCGCGAAGCCTCACAAAGGAAAGCTCCTTTGGTGCCGAGTTCCACTCCCGCTTACTGCACGTGCACAACCACATATCGCCCACCGTAGGGCTGATAATACGTGCTGCCGCAGTGCCACAGCACGGCGCCGTTGATCGAAGTCTTCACACACGCTGCCGGGAGCCTGGTCACGTAGACGGTCGTACGGCGAATCGTTCGGCGCGTGGTGCGCCTCGCAACCCCTGCGACGCTGCCGGGCGTGAGCGGACGACCGACTCGCGCCTGCGCATCGCCGACGAAAGGGGCGAAGGGTGTAAGGGCCTCGACGAGCCCAGCAAACATCAAGGCGACGGCGATCCCGGAAGCGCCGGTCAATCTCAAGCTAGGTCTTGGCATTTTGCATCCTCCCAAATCCTCACCACCCCGTGCGTTCATTTTTCCGGCCGATAAAGCCATGCGCCCGGCGCAAGTCTGTGCCGAACCGAAATCAAACGGCCACTCCCGACCTCGCGAGCCGGGGATGGATTATTATTATGTTAGAATATACTAATTCGCGAACGCGACTTCTATCCGGATTGCGCAAATTCCATCGAACTGCTTTGCAGCGATGCCGCGACGCTTTTCTCGGCGCAGGTTACACCCTGGTCACGATCTTCCGGCACGCTGAAGCGTTTCTTTGGGAGACTCGCCGAAGAAGAGGCGATAATTCGCGGCAAAGCGGCCCAGATGGCTGACGCCTACATCCATGGCGATCGTTGTAACACTCAAGCCGTTGGCGCGCGCCGTGGTAAGCAGCCGTCTGGCTTCGTTGAGGCGTAGCGCTCTGATGAATTCGAGCGGGGTCACAGCGAACGTGGTGCGAAAGGCGTACTCCAGCTGTCGGCGACTGACACCGATTTCCTTGCATAGCCGAACAATGGGAATGTCTTCCCGGATATGAGTGCGAATGAAATCCTCGGCCGCCGACGCTTGTCTAAAGTGATGACTCGCGGAACCGGCTGTCCCGGTCTCACGACTATCTGGGCCTGCGAAGGCGTTAGCCACCACTCCTAGATATTCCACGAACGCACCTGGAGGCTGCTGCGGCAGAACCGAATCGCTTGCAACTGTCGCAAGGTGGTCTGCCATCGACCTCATCTGGCTTCGGATTCTTTGCGCTTCGCCGGCGGCGAGCCGGACTGCGGCGGGGCGATCGCTGACCTGTTCGAGAACCGTCCTCGTGGCGACCGACTGGATTTCCATCCAGGTCGCAGTCGGAACGATGGCGACTGCGTAGGTGAGACCGGGCCGGACCGTTGCCGTCACGCTCGTGCCGGCAGGGATTGCCAGGATCAAGTCGTCTTCGAGCGGGATGCCGCATATCGTCGACCCGCAGGCCCGCTCGACGGCCACCAAAGCCACGGAATCCGGATTGAAATCGCCAATGGCGCGGAAGGCGCAATTGAATTCGGGCAGGTCGAGCGCCCACCTGCCGGGGGACTGGATTTGCCGGATGCGCGAGGGAAGCCAGCCGGCCGAAAGCCTGTCGACCTTGACCGGCAAGCCGGATGCGGCGCTGGTCAGGTCATCAGGCCCAAGTAACACGTCCCTGTACGACGGCGATGAAGGCCAGGCACTCAAAAAGACAACCTTTGCGCAAAGTGGATAGCAGCGCAGTTATATTAGGTGTAGCTTAGACCTGAATTGCGCGAGATCAATTGGCGCAAAATACCGCCGACTTACGGCTGATGGGGACAGTGGACGAAGCAGATTTGGTCCCATACGGATGCGCCATCAGAATGACGCGGGCGCACAGGCGTCGGCCAGTGTTCTCCACCAAGACTACGAGGAGGATAGATGGGGGCAACCATGAACAAATTTCGTTTGGCCGCTTTGGGAACGGCAGCCGTGTCGGTACTTTGTGGGGCCAATGCGTTTGCAGCGGACACGACCAAGCAGCAGCAGGATGAAGGCTGGACTGTTACTGTCGCGCCATATCTGTGGGCATCGGGTATCAAGGGCGAAAGCGGCCTCTTCGGATTCCCGCCTCAGGATGTCGACGTGAGCTTCGGCGACGTGCTGAATCACCTCAAATTCGGCTTCATGGGGCTCACGGAAGCTCGCAACGGGCCTTTCACGATCAGCACGGACATAGTCTACGCCAAGCTCGACGCCAATATCGGCACTCCAAGGGGAATCCTCGCCTCCAACATTGACGCGACGGTGAGCACTTTCATGGGGACCGCGCTCGGCGGTTACAGCGTTTACTATCAGGATGGGACGAATTTCGATCTTGTAGCCGGCGCCCGCCTTTGGTCGGTCGACAACAGGTTCGACTTCCATGGCGGTGCTCTTGACGGCAGATCAGCCAGCGACGGCGACACGTGGGTCGATCCGGTGATCGGCGCCAAAATCAAGGCCAATGTCGGCAATGGAATTTACCTGGCCGGTTGGGGGCTCGTCGGTGGTTTCGGCGCAGGATCCAAATCGATGTGGGACGTGATGGGCGGCGCCGGATATCAGTTCAACGACAAGATGTCGATGTTCGTCGGTTATCGGGCCGTGCACGACAACTATAGCCACGACGGCTTCGTGAACAAACTCACTCAGCAGGGCCCGATACTCGGCTTTACCTATCAATTCTCGGCCGCCCAATAGAGGATCGACCTGAGGTGGCCGGCTCGCGGCAGCGCCCGCGTTTTGCTGCCGGATTACTTCCATTCCAACAGTTGAAATGGCGTATTGACTTTGCGCTGTTCTGATTTAGCTGCCGGTGCAGACCACCGCCGATGCCATCGGGCCGTGGGCCGGAATTGCATTCTCGCCGGCGGTTGCTGCTGCCCTGACATGCTCCCAAAGGCTGCATAGCTAGGTTCGTCTAGGGGGAGCGGCGCGTCCCTGTGCGCACGCGATCGAGACCAGAAGGCCAAAAAATACATCCTTTGCGCAAAGTGGATAGCAGTAGGGTTGTATTAGCTATAGCTTATTCGGAATTGCGCGAGACCAAACAGCGCGGGCGTATCGCCGATCAACGGCGAGTTGGGAGCATGAACAGGGCGGGACCATTCCAGAGGCGTGCGCAGAGGACATCGAGCGCTCTGCAGCAATCGTGCCTTGTGGGGCCGGCGGCTTCCTGGAGAGGCCATGGCGGTGCTGACACGCTTTATTTTGGAATCAAAGAGATGTCGCGGCGAGCCGGTGGGCGATGTCGATGCGAAGTCCTTGCGCTGCGTCTTTGGTTCCGAGGCAGTGATCGGCGGCAGAACGCTAGACGCGCCATGGTTTTGAGTAGGACGGCATGAACTAGCAGATCAGGGGCACAACATGAGCAACGATCGTGACTTCCCGGCTGAAGCCGGTACAAGCAACAAAATCACGCGGCGCGACGCATTGATGGCCGGAACGGCGGCAGCCGTTTCGCGATTTGCCGCACCCGTCGGTCTTTCAGGCGCGCTTGCCGGCTTCGCTGGCGTACAGGCTGCGGCGGCCCAACCCTCGCAGCCCAACATCGTCTACATCATCTCCGATGACCAGGGCTGGAAGGACGTGGGCTACCATGGGTCCGATATCAAGACGCCCAACATCGACAAGCTGGCGGCCGACGGTGCGCGGCTGGAGCAGTACTACGCCCAGCCCATGTGCACGCCGACCCGCGCGGCGCTGATGACTGGCCGCTATCCCTTCCGGTATGGCCTGCAAACCGCGGTCATTCCTCAGATCGGCTCTTACGGCCTGGCGCTCGACGAATATCCACTGCCGCAAATGCTCAAGGACGCGGGGTACGCCACCGCGATGAGCGGCAAGTGGCACTTGGGCCACTCCAAGACCGCGTACTGGCCGCGCCAGCGCGGTTTCGACTCGTTCTACGGTGCGCTGCTCGGCGAGATCGATCATTTCACGCATAAGGCGGCAAATGGCAGTCCGGATTGGTATCGGAACAACAAGGCTCTCAGCGAGCCCGGCTACGACAACGTACTATTCGGCACCGAAGCTGTGCGGGTGATCAACAAACACGATCAGAAAAAGCCCCTGTTCCTGTATCTGGCCTTTACGGCGCCGCATACTCCGTTCCAGGCACCGAAGGAATTTCTCGACCGCAACAGTCATATCGCCGATGAGAGTCGGCGGAAATATGCGGCTATGATTTCGGTGATAGACGATCAAATCGGCAAAGTCGTCGACGCTCTCGAAAAGCGCGGCATGCGCGAGAATACCCTGGTCGTCTTCCAGAGTGACAATGGCGGCGTGGTCGACGCGCACTTTGCGGGCGAAAGCGAGGTCAAGGGCAAGCTTCCCGCCGACAATGGTCCTTACCGCGAGGGCAAGGGTACGACGTATGAAGGAGGCACGCGTGTTGCAGGCCTCGTCAACTGGCCAGGTAAGATCAAGCCCGCGTCGGTCGATGGGATGATGCATGTCGTCGACATGTATCCGACGCTGGCAGGCTTGGCGGGTGTCAAGCTTGGCAAGAACAAGCCGCTGGACGGCGTGGACATGTGGCCGGTGCTTAGCGAAGGAAAGCCCTCGCCACGAACCGAGGTCGTCTACAATGTCGAGCCGATGACGGCCGCCGTGCGCGAAGGCGATTTGAAGCTCGTCTGGAAAGCGACACTGCCGCAAAGGATCGAGCTCTTCGACCTTTCCAAGGATCATCAGGAGACGAGCAACCTGGCCGATCAGAATCCCGAAATGGTGAAGAAGCTGCAGGCGCGCATCACGGAACTTGCGTCTCAGATGGCTCCCCCGCTGATCATGCTGGACGCCGTGAAGCTGCTTGTGCACTCGCAGACCTTGCTGCCTGATGCGTCCGAAATGTTCAATGTTGGGGACTGATCGTGCCAACGGCGGCATGGGCAGGCCAATCAGGGAACCGGCTCGCGGCCAGCGCCGATTCATTGGCGCCGGCTCAGCCTTTTCCGACTGACCCTCGCGCGGCATTGGGGACTGGGGCATCCAACGGGGTGGGAAAATCAACATGAATGGGAACTGACCCCGGACCGCGCATTCATGAGCGGTCCCGTGAGTCGCAACAAAAGGGAGGACTGCCATGCACAAGAAACCGGAAGCAGGAAGCGAAGAGCGTGCGTCAGGCCTACCGATCAGGCGTCGCGATGTTCTGCTCGGCGCCGCCTCGGTTCTCACCATATCGGCTATGGCGGCCGGGGGGCTGGCGAAGCAAGCCACGGCCCAATCGAGGAAGCAGCCGAATATACTCATCATCTGGGGCGACGACATCGGCTGGTGGAACATCAGCGCCTACAACCAGGGCATGATGGGTTACAAGACGCCCAACATCGACAGCATCGCGAAAGAGGGCGCGCTCTTTACTGACTACTACGGCCAGCAGAGCTGCACCGCCGGCCGCGCCGCCTTCATCACCGGGCAGACACCCTTCCGCACCGGTATGCTCAAGGTCGGCCTGCCTGGCGCCAAGGAAGGACTGCAGCCTGAGGATCCGACGCTTGCGGATATGCTCAAGGCGCAGGGTTACATGACCGGCCAGTTCGGCAAAAATCATCTGGGCGACCGCGATGAGCACCTGCCCACCGCTCACGGTTTCGATGAGTTCTTCGGTTCGCTCTACCACTTGAACGCCGAGGATGAGCCGGAGCATCCCGACTACTTCAAAGACCCGGAGATGCAGAAGAAATACGGGACGCGCGGTGTGATCCATTGCTGGGCTAACCCGGATGGCACGCAGAAGATCGAGAGCACGGGACCGCTGACGAAGAAGCGCATGGAGACGATCGACGCCGAGGTCACCGACAAGGCGCTCGATTTCATGCAAAGGGCCAAGGCCGCAAACAAACCGTTCTTCCTGTGGTGGAATTCGACCCGCATGCACATCTGGACGCGACTGAAGAAGGAGAGCGAAGGAAAGACCGGGCTCGGCATCTATCCCGACGGTATGGTCGAGCACGACGGCCAGGTCGGCCAGGTCCTCGACAAGCTCAAGGAGCTAGGTCTCGATGACAATACAATTGTCATGTATTCGACCGACAACGGCGCCGAGAAGTTCACTTGGCCGGACGGCGGCCAGTCGCCTTTCCGCGGTGAGAAGAATACCAATTGGGAAGGCGGCTACCGAGTGCCTGCGATGGTGCGCTGGCCGGGCGTGGTGAAGCCGGGTACGATCCTCAACGACATCGTGTCACACGAAGACTGGATACCGACATTGATGGCGGCGGTTGGCGAGCCCGACATCGGCGAGAAGCTGAAGGCCGGTCTAAAGGTCGGCAAGAGGACCTACAAGGTTCACCTCGATGGCTATAACCAGATGGACTACTTCGCCGGCAAGGGGCCGGATCCCCGCCATGAGTTTTTCTACTTCAATGACGACGGGTCGCTGGTGGCATTGCGCTACGACCAGTGGAAGCTGGTTTTCGCCGAGCAGCGCGGGGAAGGGTTCGAAGTCTGGGAGGAGCCATTCGTGCCGCTGCGCCTGCCGAAGCTGTTCAACCTGCGTTCAGACCCGTTCGAAACGGCCGATCACGAAGGCATGGACTATGACCGCTGGCGCGTCGAACACGTGTTCTTGCTGGTACCGGCGCAGCAATATGTCGGCAAATTCCTTGCCACGTTCAAGGAATTCCCGCCGCGACAGAAGCCGGGTAGTTTCTCTATCGACCAAGTTCTCGCAAGCCTGACGGCTGGGTCCGCCGGCACCGGCGCGAATTGATGCAAACGTCGGCCGCGCCCGGTTCGACCGGGCGCGGTCAGAGCAAAAGCGAAGGGTTGGACTCTGGTGGACATCAAGAGCAACCGGAACCGCGTTTTCGATTTCGATAATTAGGCGTGGGGTGCGTCCAATGAGCCTGCGTATGGATGTCGGTACTCAACCCGCCGCGGAACATGAACCATCACCCAGGCAAGGCGAGGCCCCGTCTCCCAACATGATCTGGATACCCGGTGGTGAGTTCCTGATGGGTTCGGACCGGCATTATCCTGAGGAAGCGCCCGCACACCGAGTACGCGTCAGCGGTTTCTGGATCGACCCGTACACCGTCACGAACCGGGAGTTCGGTCGCTTCGTCGCGGAGACGGGCTACGTGACCCTGGCCGAGAGGCCCGCCAACCCTGTCGACTATCCAGGCGCCAAGCCGGAAATGCTGGCGCCGTCCTCGACCATCTTCAAGAAACCGTCCGGTCCCGTGGACATGCGCAATCATTACAATTGGTGGGTCTATGTGCGCGGCGCCAATTGGCGACATCCGCGTGGACCGGCGAGTTCGATCGCCAAGCTCAAGGACCATCCGGTCGTCCACATAGCCTTCGAAGACGCCCAGGCATATGCCGAGTGGGCCGGGAAAATGCTGCCCACCGAGGCCGAATGGGAGTTCGCCGCCCGCGGCGGCATGGATGGGGCTGAATTCGTATGGGGGGAAGAGTTTACCCCAGCTGGCCAGCACTTGGCCAATACCTACCAAGGTGATTTTCCGTATCACAACTCGGCGGAGGACGGATTTGAATACACGGCCCCGGTCGGCTCGTTCCCACCGAACAACTACGGGCTATACGACATGGCTGGCAATGTCTGGCAGTGGACAACCGATTGGTACCAGGAACATAGCGCGATCGACAGCCCCTGCTGCACTGCGGACAACCCTCGCGGTGCCGCGCGCGAGATGAGCTACGACACCCGTACGCCCGACATTCGAATTCCGCGCAAGGTCACCAAGGGCGGATCCTTCCTGTGCGCTCCCAGCTACTGCCGGCGCTACCGCCCGGCCGCTCGCATGGCGCAGCCGGTGGATACATCCACCTGCCACCTTGGATTTCGTTGCATCGCGCGCACGACAATCGGGAACTCATGAGCTCAGCGCCGCCGCCTTCGCGGTGGCGCACTCTTAGGCGACAAGGGTTAGATCAAAAGCAGGCCCTTCATCGAGGCGTTGCCCTTGCGGCCGATGATGATGTGGTCGTGCACGGCGATGCCGAGGGGCTTGGCCGTATCTATGATTTGTTTGGTCATCTCGATGTCGGCGCGGGACGGTGTCGGGTCGCCGGACGGGTGGTTGTGCAACTTCCTCCTTCTGAAAGTTATCACATTGAAAAATATATATAATATTACGCTCATCAACAGCGTTGGGAGCGTCTTTTGGGAGCGCTATTGTATGCTGCTCTATGACGAATCATGCTCACTCACCGGCGTCCATCATCAATCGCCTTGAAGCACGGCATGCCACTGTATTCTTTTGATCCCACTTCTCGAGTTCCTCAACTGGGTACAACACCGCTTTGCCGAGTTTGACGTAGGCCGGTCCAATCCTCTTGGCTCGCCAATTACGCAGCGTGCCAGGAGAGATACTGCCGCGATAGCGTTCGGACACTTCCTCAGCTGTCAGAAATTTCCTGTCGTCCATCGAGCTCTCCAAAAGTCCGACGTCAGGAGCAGTTGAGCAAGCTCGGGCACGCTCCCAAACCGTGGATAATGCAGTTGCACAGCCATGATTGGGTATGTGTTTAGGAAAAAGAAGGCGCTGGCGAGGGAGTAGAAGCAGCGGATATGGTTGGATACAAATCGGATCGACTCCTGACGGAATTCGCAAGGCCAGGTCGGTCGACCTGGCTCAGCCGTCAATGGGAGAGGGGGGCCTGCACCATCGGCGGCGCGTTGGTCCCCCCGGGGGCAGAGGTGGGAGTGGCGAATTCAGGCGATCGAAACCTGAGTCTTCTAGACGCTCATCGAAACCAGGCAGGCTGCAGAGTGGCCTGCTGCCAGGGTGTCTGTCTCTTCAGTGGCTCACCCTTCAGTGCATATGCGGTTCAGTCGATAGAGCGCTACATCGCGAGACCCACTCTCGGGGGAGTCGCCCGGTTGGGAAGCGATTACTGGCGAGGTGGTTGTCAGGGGCTGGGAGGTGCATTCACATGACTCGCCGCGAGGCATCGAGCCAATTCAATATCTCTGCCCCAAAATCGCAAAATTCTCGAGGCCAGGGCCACTGATAGCAAATGAAGGCCTCGCCGGGACTGACGATCTCGGGCCGGCTTTCGCAGAATGCCCGGTAGAACGCGCGTGGTGATTGCCTGTGAGGGCGCCGGTGAAACCGACGAGTGGGAAAGCCGCAAGCCTAGGGGCCACTACAACCTTCTAGGTGGATATTGGATTTAATTTTCAAGCACCGCTATTTTCCGTTAGCTAATACAGTAAAACCGGTTATCATCTATTTCTCGTCCAGCTCCGAACATGCCTCACTTGGGGGAAAGCATGACTCATGTCGATATCATCGGCTCGGTATGTTCGGAATGGGACTACACCAAAAGGACCTGTGTTGCACAGGTCGATGTTCGACTTGTGCAGGGATCAAAGTCACCATTTTTCGTTAGTAAACTCGCCATTGATGCAGACGGCTCGCCGACGGCGTATCATCCCGGCGATATAGGTTCTTACGATTATTTAGCCAACGTCAGCAAAAATGATTTGCACGGAATTCAAGGTGAGGACGGTGCAGTCGGGCCGGCACCCGGATTTTACGTCTCCGGGACGTCGTTGTCGAACCCAGCATACAAGCCGAGCGACACGCGCCATTGGGTGGATGCGGCAACGGTCCCGTATTTCGTGATCAATCGCCAGGAATTCCCCCAATTCAACGTCCCGCTAGGTTGCGTTGCTACGGTCGTCGACCTACAGAGCCGCAAACGAACGGGGGCTATCCTCGCCGACACGGGACGGGCCGTCGGGGAGGGGTCAATCGCATTGGCGGTCAGCCTGGGTCTGAGTCCGTTCTCGAAAATGCACCCCCCAAAGGTCGTGGGCTTCGACGAGTCACGTTTTGTGTACCTGCTGCACCCCGACCGGACCGTGGATGCCCCTTGGCCTGTGGCCCGCATCCAATCCGAGGCAGACGAGGCATTCCGCGACTGGGGCGGGGACGCCCAGCTTGAGGCCATGTTTCCGAAAGAGAACTTCACCTGAGATCAGCAACCGCTTTGGGAGGAAATTCGCATGACGGACATTCCAAGCACAATTCTGGAACACATTGGCTCCGGACAGACTGCCGTCCTCGTCGAGAAGACCACTGTCGGCACGGACACGCTGTATAAGCTGAACATAACGTCTGAAGACGAGGGTGGTCAGCTGGTCGCCAAAGTCGATCAGGCCGGCAACATCAGTTTTCCGCTGGGCGATGCCGGCGTGCTGCAGGCTGACGCCCAGGACGACATCGGGTCAGACCTGAAGTCGGCCCTCGACGGGCTCAAGATTCCGGAGGTCACGGTCGACTTGGATTGGAAGGCGGCCGCCGGCGCGACGTTTCTGACGAAGCAGCAGCTCGACAGGAAGCTGGCAGACGAAGCCAAGGCGTGTGTCAACACGCTTCTTACTGGTGATGTCCCTGGGACTGACCACGGCAACCTGGCGTGCGCCTGGGCGGTGAACGAGGTCGCAAGACGCGCGCTCCTGCGGCAGATCGGCGGAGGGCTTTCAACTGCCAGCATGTACTTAGTCCTGAAGGCCAAGCACCAGCCCGTGAAACGTGCCGATGCCGTACCTGGCAACATTATCATATCGCCAACTGAAGGCTCCAACATCGGCCATGTCGGCATTGTGGGCGACAATGGCCAAGTCTATTCCAACAGCTCATCGCTCAAGAAATTCTACAACAAATACAGCTTGGACACTTGGCAGGCGCACTACGGCGACAGCAAGGGACTCCTGGTCCTGTTTTATCAACTGGACCCCAGTCAGTTCCCACTATCGGGGGCAATCAGCTGACGCGCTTGGCATCGAGCCCGTGGCCGGTGCAAGCGCACGGTCTATGATGAAATCGGCCTATCACAATCCAAGCACCTGGGTAGCTAAGGCTCTGAGATCAAAGGTCGGAGGTATCGGTGGCGCTAAAGGGTAACGGTCAGCTTCTCGTAAAGGTGCGCAACCAGCCGTTTGCAGTCGTCTTCAGCGCCACGCAACCGTTTGCCATCCCGGGGTACTCGCTCGAACCTTTGTCCACCGCGCTGCAGACTCGACCGCAGTTCACCGCTGCCGTGGCAGCCGATCACTGGTTGCTGGCTAAACCCGCCACGCTCGCGGACGACCTGGCGCCTTGGGATACCGCCCACGCCGCTGCCAGCGCGCACAACTATGCGCACTATGTTGAGCCGGACATCCTGCACGAGCGTTCTACGATCCCGCCAGGTAAGCTCGATCACGGCCTAAATGGCGATTGGCCGCCTTTCGTGGATGCGACGGACGGCATCTCTCCTGGCTGGCATCTCGGCGCGAACTTTACCGGCTTCGAAAGTGTCCGAGGTTTGGCGACCGGAAAGGGCGTAAGGATCGCTCACTTGGATACGGGCTACACACCGGGGCATGCCTCAAAGCCTCGAAATCTCCGACCGGGCCTTGGATATGACTACTGGGACAAAAAGAAGGACCCGATCGATCCTGGAGAGCGCGGTGTCCTCGATCAACCTGGCCATGGCACCGCGACGCTGGCGCTCCTCGCGGGGAACGCAATGGACCTCACTTTTGGACTCCAACATTTCAAGGGGGATATCGGAGGTGCCCCCGATGCCGAGGTAATTCCCATACGGATCAGCCCATCCGTCGTGCACGTTTACACCAGCACAATGGCCAGAGGGCTTTACGATGCGCTAGGCCCCAGCGGTGATCCCGATAAGCCAGATCCGTCCAATCGTTGCGAGGTTGTCTCGATCAGCCATGGTGGCCTGCCAAGCCAGAGTTGGGCAGATGCAGTGAACACCCTCTACGATGATGGGATCGTTATCGTGGCAGCTTCCGGCGACAGCTACCAGCTTGAGGTGGCCGACCTTGCCACGCACTTCACCGTTTACCCGAGCGCATTCAATCGCGTTCTGACCGCTGTGGGAGCGACCTTCGACAAACAGCCTTACGCGACTGACAAGTTCGGTAGGATGCAGGGCTGTTGGGGGCCTGAAACCGTTATGGAAAAGGCGGTTGCGGCATACACCCCAAATGTCGTTTGGATGAAATTCGACGACTGTCCCGCCGGTTTCGAGATGGACGGCGGCGGCACATCTTCGAGCACACCGCAGGTTGCTGCGGCCTGCGCGTTGTGGCTCGAACTCTTCCGCGAGCAATTGCCTTCGGACTGGACACGTGTCGAGGCGTGCAGACTGGCTCTTTTTGACAGCGTCGATCACACCCATCCTAACAAGGCGCAATTGGGATGGGGCATCCTCAGCGTTCCGAAAATGCTCGATGGCGGTCTTGCCACCGAGATAATCGCAAAGGCCAAATCTGGTCAGCTCGATCGATCCGCGCAAGATAGCGTTTCGTTTCCGTTTTGGCGTTTGTTGATGGGCATTGGACCGCCTCAAAGCGACGAGGAGCGCATGTACGAGACGGAGGTCGCTCAGGTCGTTCTCGAGTCGGATAACATGGAACTGCGAGCGGCTGCCGCCGAAGCGGCTGCGGGTTCCGTCTTCTCTGCCGCGGAACAAGCGCACTACCGTTCCTTGCTTGCCCAAGAGGAGATATCAAGCCCCCTCAGGAAGAAAATCGGGTTGCCCTAGCGGTTCGGAGGTGAAGACCCTCCTATGCCAGGACGTGCTCGCGATGTGGCAGGATTCCTGCCAGGCGACTGGCCTCGGCTCTGTAGCTACCAGTTCGAAAAATTTCGAGACCTACTTCGAGTTATCGCCACCAGAGGCATCTTGCTAGCTAGACTAAAGCTTCTTCAAGTTGGTCTTGCCGACTGCACCCCGCTGCCAAATGATTTTCGGCTGCGTCTCAGACATAGTTGCTGCCCTTGTAGATGAGTATGCCAGGCTTCTTGCATCGATGGCGATGGATCTTGTACCTGAGTCGAATACGCTGGGCATATTAGAGGCGTGGTGGCACAAAAAATCCAAACGTGAAGAGATGGTCAATAGAATGCTCTCGTTCGTGCGCCGACAACACGAAGAGGTACTCAACGACAAAGGCCAAATACCGACAAGCAAAGCCGATGCGCCGCGGAATTTGGCACGCCAACGACGCCATTTTTCTTGATATCTTCGACGGAAACTCCGTTTTGCTTCCGAAGCATTCTGTCAATGTCTACTCCTTCTCTCCTGATTGCCTCTCGGTCTGCCAGCGCAAAATTCGAGACACGTTGACCAATAGATGCCAAATTGGCATCTGGGTAAGAGAAGATAAAATTTAGAAATGCCGGCGTCGGGCTCTGTCCTGCTGCCATCTCTTGCAGCATGGTACCGATGTCGATAATCTCATTATCCAAATTCCTTAGTGCAAGTAACTTATCTTCAACAGTCCGCGAGTCGCATTTGTTATTGCGATCTGAATCAATGTCACGTTGAATAGTCTTTGACTTATCAATATCCCGATCTATTATAGAGTATGCCGACGGAATTAACGATGACGCAAATAATTTCTGTTCTTGTTGTGTATACTGGCCGCCTGTGTTTAGGTATATGCTTTGCACTCGATTGACGTCCGCATCGGACGCTTCACCGGGAAATTTAGCAAACGTTCGTTCTACCGTGTATCTCACAAAGTATGCATAGATAGGTCCTGCTAAATTATCGGTTAGCGTAGAAGAGTGGTTGATCGCTTCTGCCTTCGTAGCACTATCAACTACTGAACCTGCTTGAGCTATGGCATCAGCCACGGCGCTACAGTCACCCGCATGCGCCCAATTAGCTGTCATCATGATAGAAATTACTGCCGCCAGCCTCATTGCCGTACTCAGAGCCGAAATCAGTATTCCATCAGGTCTTCGGTTAGCCGCGAAGAGATCAGAAAATGGTAAATTAGGCTATCCTAAAAAGTTTCTGTTGCCAACGTCTCAATTGAGGTAATAAGCTTCGTCCGCTCAAACATTGAGCCAGGTCGCGGTCGGTGGCCAAATGAATAGTTATCCCTTCCCTTCCTCCTGGGGTGCCCTGGCGACGGGCTGGACCTGCACGGTAGCTGCAATCAGGATACTATTCTCGGCTACCATTTGGTCGCTTTTGTTGGTTGATCCAAGCGCGGCAGTGATTGCGCCTGGTGCACTCGGCCCAGGGCCGTTGGCTCCGAACCCACCGGCGGCAATAACGAAGCCGAGCCTTTACCTGTTGAGGGCTCAAAATCCTGATCGATACTGTACCTCCGTTGTTGTTGGGCCGCGAGTACTGCTAACGGCCGCGCAGTGCGTGCCGAGTTCGGGGCAGGAAAAGGACCTCTCACTGCTCTCTGGTGGGCACCAGATTGTCTATACCATCAGGTGCGATGCCTACTACCCGACGGCGTCAACGGTTGGCCTTGCATTGTGTCAGGTCGATCAACGGCTTCCGACAACGGAAATTGAGAGAGTGATGTTCGATTCTCCTTTTCCACAGGGTTCGGTGACGCTTTGGGGCTATGGCTGCAGCGAGCGACTAACCGGCAGTTTCAGCGGTTCCTTATCGAGTGCCTTATCGCCAACTGGATTGCAGCCTATTCAATCCCATCCCGAGTTGCTTTCAACTGGTGTTCAAGGCTGCCCTGGAGATGCCGGGGGTGCAGCGTTTGTGGACTCCCCCAATATCGGCCGAGTCGTGACTGGAATAATAACCCGGAGTGACGAGAAAGGGATCGCTCTCGTTACACCGACGACCCTGAAGGAGTTTGCTAGCTGGGCCAAGCAATGGTCGAGTTCCGCGAGAGCTTCGATCTGCGGACTTGACCCCGCAGAAACAAGCGCCTGTGCTCCTCTTCCCAGCGCTGCGCCAGTCCCTTCGGCCGGAAAAGAGGCTTCCGCCGTCTCGATAGCTGATAGCGTCGCGGCCCCAGCAATAGTGGCTGCCACTTCCGCTGGGGGGACCCTTTCGGGCACGCGGCAGTTGGTTTTTCGCGCAGGCGATGATTTCAGTACTGTGGTGACTACATCCTGTTTCGGCGCGGCAGATACAAAGTATATTGATCGTGTGATTCAGTATCTTGCGCAATTTGGCAGATCCATGGATGCGCATCACACTTTTGATAGAATCGAAACGCTCACAATTCCGATATGCCCGGAGCCAGCGGCGCCAGGGGATACGATTGTTGTTACAGTTAGTGAGAAACCTCGGCGCAACCTCTGGTACTATTTCTTGCTATTGACCGAGGACAAGAAAATTAGCACTGCGTGGAATTTTGAGTACCACTCCGAGGACGGCCCGCGAGAATGGCCTAATGATCGTTCAAGTCGCTACTTTGTGGATGTCTTTAGGGCACTCAATCCAGGCCAGGACCCCACGGCCTTAACCCCCGGTGAGATTGTGCTGCCTGTTCGGCCCAACGAGCACACGCTTGATCTCCCAGCGTCGAATATTGATACGCTCGAGCCGATCTTCGGATTGCAATCCGCGCCAAATGACGGCAGTTGCGATCAAAATCAAGAAGCGTTGTCGTATCCTTATGATCTTAAAGGCGTCTTGGAAGCCTTAGACGGTCGGGAGTTAAGTTCGCCGGCGCGAGTGGTGATAGTCGACAGCGGTTTGTACACAGCACAAAAAGGTGAGTCGATATTTGCAGATAACCTTTTCTTCGATCGGGCCAATTTTTCTGACGCGGATCGGAAAAGAAGAACTCTGGAAGTGATGCCGTTACTCCCAACCGAAGCTGAAGCTGTGCATGGTACGCAAGTGGCGTCGGTCGCTCTTGGCGGCCCTCTTTTTGCGCGAGCGCACAACCTTGCGGCATCGCCGAGGTGGATTCGGATCGACCCCTACAATATCGATGAATCTAGAGCAGGGAAGGCGAGAGCCCGTGCAGATCGGTTCCTTGCAATTTTCGATTCGATACAAGCCCATGGTACCACAATCGTAAATCTGAGCTTGCGGACGGACCGGCCCATCAACACAATCGAACATTTTCTAGACAATGTTGACTCCCCATTTCTCTTTGTTGTTGCTGCAGGCAACGGGGGCCAAGAGTTGAAGCAGGATGCGGCTGTGCCGAGTTTTCCTGCCATTTACGGAGGTAGCGACAGCAAGGGCAGGTCCAAACTTATAACTGTCGCGGCGCTCGCGAGGAGTGCCGACGGGGTTTGGGCGCTAGCTTCGTTTTCCGACTTCAGCCCGAGGCATGTCGAGATAGGAGCCCCAGGCTGTAGGGTACCAGTTGAAACTTATTTGCGCTCTGAGGAAGCGTGGTCGAATCGGGTTGAATTTGCGAATGGTACGTCCTTCGCGTCGCCTCTTGTCGCTTTCGCCGCCGCACTTCTCAGTGCGAGCAACGATCAATTGACGCCGGAACTTTTGAAGGCTCGGCTAATGGCCTCAGCCGACCTTCAGCCCCAACTAACCTCATCCATCGCTGATGGGCGCGTCCTGAATGTGGTCAAAGCTGTAGCGAGTAATGTTGACATTGTTCAGACCGCATCCGGAACATTTGCTGGCTCGGCCACGTTCGTTAAGACTGCTGATGGAGGCCCTTTGGCGGACGAAGCTGCCCTGGTGACCGGGTGCGTCAATGATCCTGAAAAGCCACCTTCTCCCAACACCGTTTGGAAAATAGTCCCGAATTTTGGAAAAGAGCCATTTCCTGACAAAGTGTATATATACAACAATAATACGAAGACAATTGTCTCGATCGATTGTAAGCTGTCGGACGGTGTTAAGTTAGTATTTAAACCTCGTGGTGCTACTGGAACGTTGCAACTTGGTTGGGGTAGTATTGTGGACTTCGTACCCCGCATCCGTTGATCGGAGGGTTCAGATGGCAGGTGCTCTTGGTAGATGCGCCATATATGCATCCCTGATGCTATATGGAATGGGAGGTTCTCAGGCTCAGGAGATCAGCGCTCCGAGCGTAGCGGTGGCAAACCCGTTCGAGGCCACAGCCGATTTTCATCTGCTGGCGACGATGAAGGTGTGGCAACCGGGCGACCCTGTAAAGCGTACAGAGGACTTAGAAGAGGAGGGCGGTCGACAGCCTCGTCCCGGTAGAACGTTGCAGCCGAGTCAGGCGGATCCTCTGCTCGCACAGCAAACTCTCGCTGGCGCGGCTCCAAATGTGAGCATCGTAGCCAGTTTCGACGGCATCCCGGCTACAGGATACGTCCCCCCGGATGTGACAAGTGCGGTGGGACCAAACCATATCATCCAAATGGGTAACGTGGCATTTGCTATCTTCGACAAGGCAGGGAAACTGCTTGCCGGGCCATCGCCTATCAACTCTGTGTGGGCGGGCTTTGGAGGACCTTGTGAATCCGAGAATGCGGGAGATCCTGTTGTTCGCTACGATCATTTCGCGGATCGATGGTTGATTAGCCAGTTCGCCATTGATGAACATTTTCAATGCATTGCGATCTCTAAAGGCGCTGATCCCGTGCAGTCTGGTTGGTACTTATATGCCTTCCCAACAAATGATGCCGACGGAAAACCAGTCACCCCCGACTATCCCAAGATCGCCGTTTGGCCGGACGGTTATTACATGGGTACCCAGCGCGGCTTTCCCGATGGCGGCTTAGACGTCTGGGTATTTGAGCGCGATAAAATGCTGGCTGGGAAGCCGGCGCGGCAGGTTCACTTTTCGGTTGGACCGCCGTCTCTTTTCCTTATGCCAGCAGACGTGGACGGGCCGCCACCGGCCGACGGGTCACCCGAGATTTTCTTGCGGCATGTGGACGGACAGCAATTCGGCGGTCACGACCGTTTGGAATTATATGCGTTTCAAACAAAATGGGACAATCCGGATCAGTCTCGATTCGCAAAGTTGGGCGAGGTGGGAACGTCAGAGTACAACGAGGTGCTTTGCAACGACATGTTCTCCGGGTTTTGTGTCCCGCAACCGGGAACGGACATCAGGCTGGAGACTTTGCCGGTTTGGACCATGTGGAGAGCCCAATACAGAAATTTTGGTGACCATCAGACACTTGTTGTGAATCATACAGTAAATGCTGATGGTCACGACCGAGCTGGCATTCGATGGTATGAGTTGCGAAAAAATGGAAGCTCTTCTTGGAATAAATTCCAGGAGGGAACCTTCTCGCCCGACTCATTGAATAGATGGATGGGCAGCATAGCGATGGATGCCGGGGGTAATATAGCGCTTGGCTATTCTGCATCGTCTAATTCGGTGTTCCCGAGCTTGAGAGTGGCGACCAGGTCACCGTCCGACAAGATTGGCTTTTTATCAATGGAATTTGTTCTGCAGCAAGGTAGCGGCTCTCAGACTTCCAACCCTAGCAGATGGGGTGATTATAGTTCTATGGAGGTCGACCCAAGTGATTCTTGTACATTTTGGTATACGGGTGAATACTATCCGTCAACTACTGAAGTTGGTTGGCGCACAAGGGTGGTTGGTTTTAAACTTCCAAGTTGCAAGTAACCGTAGGGGAGATACGTTGCCATACGGGACAGGTGGCTGATAGCGGACCGACGTGCTTTGCCCGCTCACCGAACGGCGGTTTCAGCCGGCGGCATGAGGGGTTCTAACTGTCTTCGCTAAATGTGCGTCATAGTCCTCGGCCTATTGCGCAGACCATCGCGGGAGCGCTTGATCCCTCGCATCCCGCGAAGCAGATTTTCAGATGCTGGCTACGCCAAGGGGTTGCATATTTTGGACGGATAAGGGCTGCGGTTGCGGGATACGAGTTGCCGCCCCACTCTGACCTTTTTGTAGGTCGAGCTGCTCTTCGCAACTGGCTTGGCCAACGTGACAAAGTACTGGTGAGCTTGTGAAAATATCGGTCAGGCCCCGCGTTTCTGATTGGGCTGCGTCGGCGTCCTGCGGGATGCCGCCTTTGTCACCATGTCGCCTCATATGGGCGCTATCATTATTGCCCTGCGTCGGATTGGTCTGAGATGATCACATTTATCCGCAGCGTTGCGACCGTTTTCTTGGCAGTGGAGGCCGGAGCCTTTGCTATGGGAGGGGGCCAATCGGATGAGGCGGTTGTCAGCTGCCAGGGCGTTCAAGCAGAGGATACCGTGACGGAAAGTACGGCGACTTCTCCTAAAAGTCCGGAGATTTCCCCGCCCCGCACCTCAGAGCCGGTTGCGCCTGGGTCATCGCAAGCGCCAGCGGGCGCTACTGTCCCAGTTTGGCGACCCGGAGAAGGCTATATCGTCGTTCCGGATTTGAAGCGAAGTTCGCGGTGACTCTACGGGCTAGATCGATGATCGAGCTGCGCGGCATCTGGATGCACATTCATCACTGCGCAGGTACAAGGCAGGGACGCTTGCGGTTCGGAAGCAGGAAGTTGGCCGAAGCGTCTTGCAGATTCGGCCGCGGTGCTGCTCCTTACTCTCATCATGTCTCAAGCTAGGAGTAGGCTCTGGTTGCGGCGTCAGTGCGCGGGTTTCAAGATGATGGGAACGCATTCTCCCCGAACCAGTATGAAGCCCTTCTCGCAAACCTTGCTTCCGCCCAAGGCAGGGCCACTCTTGATGTCCGCCGTAGCCAGATTTTTAAACTTGATTGTAATAGTGTTTCCACGGTTCGCGGCCGACACGTTTTGGGTTTCCGCATTGGCGCCGAGCGTGCCGCCTGCCAGAGGCACATTTGATATAGTAAGACCGCCCTTGTCGGTAACGGTCGAGCTCGCAGCTACATTAAAGACTACTGTAACTTCATCAGCAATTAACCCCGACCGTTTATTGGCCGGCACTCGATCCTGAACGTCTCGAAGAGAATCGGCAACTTCGAAGATTGCGTCGCGCACTGTTACGCGACTTGGCTCTGCAATTTCTCTTGGTGTGAAAGTGCCGCACCCTGCCAAGGCGATCGGGAAAACGACCAGGCACGCAATTTTGCTGATGTTCATAGTTCCCCCCATCCAGCACTGACGACATGCAGTCATCGCGCCAAAATTTTCTCATAAAACTGTACATTAGTATCTTTTGATATGCAATATAAGTATTAGATCAGTTGATGGCGGCAGGGCAGTCGGCGCCGCGTCCACGTACTGTCCTTTCGGCTATTGCCGCCGCGCTCACCGGAAACAACGAAACAACCAAGGATCGCGCGACCCTCCGAGGGGCAGTGATGACTAGGCTATCTAGGGTCGCATTGCCGGCCTGTTGGGGGATCGAGGCGGTAGACCGCTACATCCCGACACCCACTATCGCGGAAACACTCTTCTCCTATCGGCGACGCTCTTTCGAGAATGCAAATGTCAACGGTGGCCTGGGCGCTCTTAAAGAGCCGCTTGGACGCTAAGCCTATCCGCAAGCTGATGACTCGTCCAATTGTGCTCGACGTCATGCAGGTTCTGTTTCCCGCCGTTTCGTCACCAGGGGATCGCCGAAGACGGTCAGCGCGAGGCGGTTTGCGGGAGAGTTTCCCAGGGCGCGTTCGACTGCCTTGTTGCCTTCGAAATTCGCCTCGATCACAGTCGCTCCGGCGGACCACGCGTCCATAAACGCAGGTAGCCAGTAGGCGGGGACACTCGCGTTGAGCGGCCACGGTGACGCGACTACCGCCGAACAGCCCTGATCGAGCAGTTCCTTTGTAAGTCCGGTCGTGGTGTCGGCCATGGGATGCTTATCAAACCTGCCGGCGCTGCAGACAAACAGAATGACAACGCCTGCGTCGCGCACAGCACTCGATATTGCGTCGGGGGTAAGCCTCATATTGGCATCATCTGCGACAACCTGAAAGAAGCGGCCTTCCGGAATGATGCTTCCATGCGCCGTGACTATTGCCAACTCGGCACCCTTCAAGCGGTCCGGAACCGCAAGCCCTGTGTCGAGGTCGACCGAGTGGTCGCGAAGCGTGCCGCTGAGCCGGTCGGCCAGCGTTCCGAGAGTCTGAACAGCTTCTGGGTCGTCCGAGATGGGAATCCATGCTAACGGTGCACCAGTCCTCGCCGGGCGGTCTCTTGCCTCCTTGAGCCACGAAAGGGACGGTGCGGCCGCCACGGGGACTTGCAGGCCGAGCAATTCGCCGGATGCCATGAGCAGGTTCGCAGGGAGTTGCTGCAGCGCAACGTCGGCAACAAGAAGAACGGGCGTCGTCGGGGCGACGCTGATCCCAAGTTCGCGCATACTGTTGTAGAACACGTTCAGATCGTCTGAATCGAAGGCGTATTGGTACGGGTACTGTTCCCCCCACGTGTCGAACGCTGTCTTGGAAAAAACGTCCGTCGGTTCAACTGTCGTCGCCGACAACTCGCCACGTTCTGCGGTAACGCGCACCACGCGGTTTGTGTCCGTCACACCAAGCAAGGTGACGCTGATACCGGCGTGCGAGATTTTTTTCGCGATTTCTGCCGGCTCCTCGATCGAGCATGGAAGGGCAGAACCGCTGTCGGCGGATTGACGTTTGATTGCTTGGTCGGCGAGAAGCTCGATCGCGAACGCCGCAATCTCGGCATCGTCGCCCGCCTCCTTAGAGCCCAGCAGCCTCCGTGCCGCCATTGCCACGGGACGAACATCGTATGCCGCATCTTCCGAGTGCCGCGCGGGTTCGAGGCGCTTCGCGAAAGACAATACATCTTTTGCCGACGGTCCTCCTATAGACAGGGTCCGGACCATCGAAGCGTTCGGCTCGCCGAGTGCTGCCAGCGCCGCCTCCAGCAGTTCCCGCGTCCGGTCCGGTACGGCAATTCCACTGGCCTCCGCCATCCGGATCGCCTGTGCCAGCAAAATCGAGACAGGGGCGAGTTCGTCATGAAGGTCGATTACCGTCTGGCAGTTATCGGCAAGAGTGGCAAAAAACTCAGCCATGTTTTCCGGAGCGGGGATCGTCATCACCAATTCGCGGAAGCGAAGGCCAAGTTCGATCGTTTCAAGGCGATGCCCCTGAGGCTGCTCCACCCCCATGGTCCGGAAGAGCTGCTTTGCAACGGGCAGAAGCGAGCGCGCGAAGGCCGTCATGTTCAGGTCACGCATCAACCGGATCAGGCCATGAGTTTCATACCATGCTTCTTCGGGGCCGACTGGCGCTTCGCATGAAAGTGCGCACGCCATTCCGACAAGCGATTCGGTCAGGTTGTGGAGGCGATGATAGATGTCGGCGAAGCCGTACCATGCGATACGCGATCGCAGCGGATCATCTCCTGCGACCTGAAGGCCATGTTCTGCAAGGTTGCGCGCATGCTGGACTCGTCCGGCAGTCACATACGCGCCGCCTACCAGCCTTATCAGCATGAGATCGATGTTCGGCGCGCTTGTGTGCGGCGCGGTTGCCACGGCGATCGCCAGAAGCTTTTGGATATAGTCGATATCCGAAGCATCGCGCAGGCCTTGGCTTACATGCTCTATCAATCCGGAAAGCCCGTTGATGAGCGTATCCGCCTGCCCATTGAGAAGGGCTGCGGGCAGCGTCGTGCGGCCCAAAGCAACGACCCGTTGGTCAGCCAGCCATTGCAGCGCCGATTTTAGGAACGGCATGAGGCTCTCTTCGTAATCCGCTTGACCCCTTGCCCGCAGCCTTGGCGCGTTGCCTGTCGGCGCGGGAGTGGCTTGCACCAGCTTCAAAGTTGCGGTCGCGATCACCGGCAGGCCGTAGGTCCCAGTGACCTTTACCGACAGAAGCTTTGCGAGTGCTTGCCGCGTCTCGCCGTCGGCAGGATTACGTGCAAGGTAGCCCAGAAGGGCATTAACCGGTCGATCAAGGTCCGCCGGATCAATACCGAGCCCGCCATCTTCGTCACGACGGATCAGCAGCTGTTCGATGGCATGCAGAAGCGCCCATGCGGATCGCTGGGCGTTTCCTCCTGTCAGCTCAAGCGTCATGCAGAGAGCCAGTGCTTGGGAGAACAGGCCACGCGCATCCGCATCCCGGATGCAGGCGAGCCGCGCCTGGACGAGCCGGCCCGGCCAACGATTCGCGACCTCGGCCAGAACAGCTTCGTAGCCGGACTTGTCGGCACCAGACAAACCGGTAGCGAGCCGCTCATAGTAAGCAGCAACCTCTTGATCGATGCCGGGCGGCGGCGCTGCCAGCATTGCGGTGACGCCCGCATAGTCGCGCGCCTTCAACAGTAATCTCAGGCGATGCCTCTGAAGATGGTGCGAACCCGGAAACATGCGTTCGAGCTGCGCGACACTTCTTGATTCAAGCTCTTTCTCGCCGAGCTCGTAAGCGAGGTTCACAGCGGCTTCCAGCATTTCCTCCGTAGCCAGCTCGCGGATAGCCGGGTTCAGCAGTTCCGCAGCAAGGTCGTGCGCGCCAGCTTCGACGGCGATTATGGCGAGCTTTACGCGGCCCTCAGGGCTGGGATCTGATCCCGAGCGCAGATCCTCCCGGATCAGCTCAACAGCCTGCGGCGCAAGCCCTGCCCGGTGAAGCATCTGGATTTTCAACCCGGTCTTATGGCGCCTGAACCCGCCGGGCAACTCGTCGATGGCCGCAAGCACGGAACCGATGCGACCGGCCTCGATGGCGGCAAACCACAGCTCTGCGTTCTCTGCCAGCACGCCATCGATATCGTTGTCGTCTTCAGCGGTCAGCAGACCACAGTTTTCGACCGACAAAAGAAGGTTTGCGTTGCCTTTGCGATGCGGACGCCACTTACCTGTATGCAGCGCCACATAAAGCTCGTTCCGACCTGCGACAGCTACGGCCTTTGCCGCGAGGCTGTGAAAGTGGGGGACCCACAGATCCTCCTCCAGCCCCGGCTGACCTGGCCCGGCATCGGGAACTTCGACTGCTTCATCGCGATACTTTGCCCCGGCACAAAGTATCAGGACCGAGTTTCGCCTTACCCTCTCGACAATCTCCGTGACGGCATCGACCTGCAGGTTGGCGGCGTGAACAATCTGTAGACGCCTTGGCAGGACCTTGAGTTCCTGCTCGTCGAGCGGCCTGCCGCGATGCACGGCAACGGCGTTGGCGAACGCGGCCCTAACGTCCTCCACGGTGTGTTCGGAATCCGGTGGAAGCACAACCACGAACTCCGAGATCGGGTTCCGGCCACCCCTGTCTTCAACCATGGATAGGATGAAGATCATGTTCGCGACGTGCTCCAAAAGCCCGAAGGGCCCGCAGCTGAAAATGTCGCCTCCGCCAAAACTAAACGGGGAGTTTTGGAAGAAATTCGCCATACCGTCGATGTCAAAGCTGAATCGGGATGTGCCTTCGCCGTTCATTTTAGCGTCCATGTTGTGGCATCTGATCTTGTGACCGCACCTTACCGCTTCGGGCTAAGCGCCACGTACGTGATGGGCCGAAGCCGAGGCCAACCATTGATCTATGTTGGCGTCTTCTTGACAACAAGCACACAGACCAAATCGGATGGCGAAACTGGTGCAGGTCTCATAGTGTTGCCCCGCAGCGAATGTCTACCAATGCGGAATGCCGAAACTACGCCGGGCGCATTTTTATGGCTGCTGACTAGCGATAATCTGAAGATGCTCGGGAGAGTCTCTTGTTTTCTCTTCAACCTCCAGTCGACATTGCCCGACGCCTAGCTCCGCTCGATGGCACGACGCTTCGCCTTATGCTGACGGGTATCCTGCTCGAGCCGGCCTATCTCGCTAACCATGCTCGAATTCTAACGCTGCTGCACTGGGCACTCGTGCTGGCGAATGGTCGGCGATCGCCGGTCAAGAACGACCTAACGGGCCTCTTTGCAGCTATGTCGGATCATCCTGCTGCTTTGAGCGAAGATCCACCGGAAGACGCATTCGTGGACATTGTCTGGACGACGCAGTCGGGTTTCCGGATATTTCCCGGCATTTACACTGGAGCGGGCTTTCATCTGCAACGCCTGCTCGACACGGCCCAACAGGAAGAGGACAACGTTGCAGACGCCGCGGGTGTACGCGATGTCATGACATTACTTTGCCTCAGTGAGGCCGTTGCGTCTCGGTGTGGCCTGCTGGCCGGCGCGTTCGAAGAAAGCCAGCCGAGAGCGTCACTCCGGCCAAATTCGCGACACGCGTTCAAGGTCGGCGCGTTCACCTGTTTTCGAGCCGAAGAATTGAATGCGCTTGGCATCGAGGCCGCGCAGCTCAAGAGATTCGTCCTTCAGCCAACGCCTGATCTGCTCGAGCAACCGTTCGGCGCGACGGATCTGGAAAATTCTCCGCTTATAGAATGGGAGGGTGGCGTCCAGGTCTTGAGTCCCCCCGGCCTTGTGGCCGCAGCCATTGCACACATGGTGCTGGCGCTGGGTCCATCGCTCGCGAAAAGCCTATACCTGCGCGATATGGCGCGCTGGCTTGGGGTAGACCTGCCGCGGGCGCACGCCAAACCCCTTCCAGGGTGCGACGTTGCCATCGGCGATCCGGGTTGGAGCAAGTCCATCGAGGAGCGCGCATTAGCGTTGGAATTCGACCACGACAAGCATGCGCATTTACTCGTCCTGGAGGCAAAGTGGCCAAAATCGCGCGACAATGCCGTGCCACCACCGCTGGGTGGCGGCAGTCGGCTAGCTTCTGCGCTCAGCCGGCTGGTCCGCAAGCTATACGACGAAATTGAGGAGGGGGACGGTGCTGACGCCGGTCTTACAATGCTCGTGCATAACTCGCCAGGGTGGGATCTTCAGATCGGCGATCTACCTGACCTCGGGCCGAGGTGGTTTGTAGTATCCATGAGCGCGTACTCGTTTTCGATGCTGCTTCGGGCACCTGGATTCGAACTGCTCAAATTCTGGAAGATGTTGGCCGAGCTTCGCGAGCTCAGGCATCGCGGCATGATTATCAAGCTGTGGCCCGACCCGATCGTCTACTGGAGCGTTTGGGAAGATTTCGGATTTACGTTCACGCCGGCCTTGGCCGATATGCGCGGCGTGGCGTTGATCGGCGACACATCGTTGGTGGCGCCTTTGGTCCGCCGGGTGCGGGATGCATGGTGCACCCATGGTGTCGCTACCCCTTGGGGCGACCTGAGCATTGTCGAACGATACCCTGACAATGATGATACCGCGCCGGATCCGCAGTCGCCCATCTACAACGATCACATGGCCATCGCGGCCGGCACACTGGTCGGAGTGGTTGAAAACGAACACGGCCCCTGGTGGGTATCCGTTGGCCGCCCACCTGCCGACGTGGAAGACCGGCAGTTTCTCCTTCTTCTCTGGCAGGCCGTGCTGGAATGGTTGTCACGCGCCAGCGTAGAGGTGGGAGGGCGGCTCTCAGCAACCGCGAAGCCACTTCTCGTGACGCTGCTTCCAATACCGATAACGATCACCGACGGTCCGGACACTGCGCAGTTCTTTTATAGCCCAGACGGCTCGGAGGTGAGGATTGCTCTGCCGGCTAATCTCATGGAGCGCATGGTCCGCGTGGACAACGCGGCTGAGGTTCAGGTCTTGGCTTGGATCTTGGAGGGCATCTTGACGCTTCGCGGCGAAGCAACAACCATCAACGCGCTAAATTGGGCGGGCGAGATACTTGCCAATCCGGATCTCAAGATGATCCACATCACCCGCGACATCGATCAGGCCTTCGCCATCGATCTTACGACAGACAAGACCCGCTACCGCCCGCTCCAAGCACCCGACCTCGCGGTTGCGGGCCGCTGGATGGACGAGCGCCTTATTGGCCGCCACCGACTTACGGTCGCGCCGCCCATGACGCCGATCAGCGATGCTGGGCAGGTCAATGTCATTCTCAACGCTGCTGTGGACGTGCACTGGGAGACGTGCCGCGACCGCCTTTCGAGCCTCGATCGAGGCGAGACATTGCACCTTGTGCTCGGATTGATCGAAGCGGCGCACAGGCATCGGGTCGACGATGAGCGCGGCGCGCGGGCACGGCGCGTCGCCTACACGGATGATCCTCAACTTGGCGTCCGTCGCGCTAATCAGCGTGACCATGCCTTCCGAACCTATCGCGTGGTGGCCGAGATGGCGCTCTGCGCATGTCCCATGACGGGCGGTCGTCGGCCCGGGCTGTCGGATATCGACGCTATCGCAGCGCAGGTAGCGGCGCTCGTCCATACGGCCGAGTTCAGCGACGCCGCACAGCGCACGCTCATAAAGGGAGAGCTCACATTTCTACCCGACGGTTCAATCCTGCCTTATGGCGGCGGAGCCGAGGCATTCATTACACAATACCTCAAGGCGTGCCTCGAGGAGGCTGTCACCATAGATGAGGAACGCTATCCGGATCTCTTCGATACACCGCAAGACGACACGGAATGGATCGAGCGCCATCAAGATGACCCGCTGTCATCTGGAAAGGAGGAGGAGGGAGATAGCGGTGCCTTCGAACATGTGGTTCGAGAAGAGATCGGCCTGACGTCTTCTGCCATCGCGGTTATCTCTTTCGCATTGCAAAGCATAGCCGCTGAGCGATCCTTCGAAGTCACTCGCTTACGACGGTCCGAGTTAACCGCAGCCATCGTTCCTATGACTGGGCGGTTGGGGAATCCCATTAGCAGCGACGAATTCGATCGCTTCCTCGCCGCCTTCGGACTGTTTACGCGGCCGGCGTGGGATACGCCGCCTCCGGGATTCGCGCCGAGCGACATATTCCCATGGTTTTTCGAGCGCAGGCTATCGCTCATGACGCGCCCGCTTCTGGTACTGGGTAACGAAGATGATCCTGAGATCATGTTCGGCGTTCGCCAAGTTCAAATGGGAACTGAGTATGCGATGCTGCTGCTGGAAATGGGTATATGGGACAAGGCCAAACTGCGTACCGCCGCAGCAAAGGCCTATATTGATGCCGAGGTCGCCCGCCGCGGGCGCGCGTTTGAAAGGAAGGTGGCGGAGATCTTCACCGAAGCAGGTTGGAGGCCGCATGAGTCGATTCCGATGACGCGCCTAGGGGCGAGCAAAAAGCTCGGCGAGATTGACGTACTGGCAGTCAGCGTCGACGAAACGACTTGGGTAGTCGTCGAATGCAAGTGGTTCGGCGCCGCCCGGACCCCTCGCGAAGTGGCGGCGTGGATGCAGGACTTCCACGGCCACGACGGCGACAAGCTGCACAAGCATCTTCAGCGTTGCGATTGGATCGAGGTCAACTCAGCCATGGTCGCCCAGCGGCTCCACCTGAAGCCGCCGCAGAGGATTTTGAGGCGTCTCGTAACCACTCGCCCCACCCCGCTTGCATTTGTCAACGAAGTCCCAGCTCAAGCGAACGTTCGGACCGAGCGCCAGCTGCAGGCAGAGTTCGGCCAGCTTCCAACCGTCCGATGATGCGAGAGCGCTTTGTGCGTTCAAATCTGCGACCAGCCCTTCGATGCAAAGTAGCGTCCGCTCGAGCATATCAGGTCCCTGATAGCACCCCTTCCGCTTCCGGACTCATTTCGGTCTCGCTAGGGCGAGTTAGCGCGGCCTTCGACCGTTGGCTTATGCTTAGCTTTTGCGACATTCTCGTCAGACCCCTGCGCTTTGGTCCCCCAAGGGAGACGAATCGGGTATGTGCGCGCTCTCCTTCACCCACCTCGCTGACGAACCATATCGCTTGCCCGCATGACTGAACCTTCGCATACCAGACTGCTTTCCCGTAAAATCTCCGATTACTGCCGTATCCGTCTCGACCCTCTTTTTCCGCCTCAAGAAGGCGCCCGCATTAGAGCGTTTCTGCTCAACCTCATCTCCTGTGCGAAAACACCGCCGCGAAAACTGCGCGGCTATGATTGGCAAGAGATCGGTATTCTTTGCGACCTCGACGGTGAAACGCTTCGATCTGCCCGGACCGCGATCGAACCAGCATTGGATGCGATCGCGCGAAATACGAAAACCGCTCCGAAGCAGGCGCCCATCGCGGGCCCTCGCAACACGAAACCGCAGCGTCTTGCGCGGGAACGTCCGCAGCCGACGGCAGGGAAGGCGCCAGTTCCAAGTCGTCATAAGAAGCTCGACCGGTCGGAGCGGGAAGTTGCAGTAGACCGGCAGAAGCCCGGCATAAAACCGCGTGCTATCGAGGAGTTCCCACAACCTCTTTTCGAGGAAGGGTCTGATCCCCCGAGCTTCCAGGCGGCGCTGGATTTCCAGATGCGCCGCCACGGCGACAGCTATTGGCATCTTCATCGTGCTGTTGTCCGAGATGACGAGAGCCTGGACCGCTCTACAATCCGTCACTGGCTCCAGGGATCAAAATCCCCGCGAAGCGTGGCGAGCATGGAAGTACTAGCTCGGATCGAGCGCCGTTATCGTCTTTCGGCAGGGTATTTTAAAGCGAAACTCCCGCTTCAGACGCGTTCTGCCTCCGGCCACATTCTCGATGATATCGGCTCGGCTGAACGCCGTCGGCTTGCGTGGCACTTGCCTGACGACTTCAACACGCGGCGTTCCGAGGAGCAGGAAGAGATCCTGGAATGGGTTCGGCGCGTGATTATCAGCGGGTCAACTGATTACCGGAAATTCCAGGCGGCCGCGTTGAAACAGCGTTACGCCATCCGCTTCCCGGGTATCACCTATGGTCAGTCCGATGCTGCAAATGACGGCTATCGACTTCAGCGCGAGCAACAGGACGATGATGGTGCGCAGTTCGAAGACCCCGACCTGATGTCCGGCGTCATAGACGCACCACCTGTCCTCGGCATGGAAATGGCGGATTTGATCCGCTTCAAGACAGCGACGCTCACTGCGTTCGGTTTGCAGCGAAACGGTGTTTGGGGCGAGGAGACGGCATCGCAGAAAGTTGAGCATCTCGGTTTGATGTTCGGTGCGTTGGCCGCGCATCCACGCGGACCCGTCCGTGGCTATGGCGTTCCGACGCAGCATGTGACTTTTGGCCTGCTCGTCTTCCCCTCTGTCTGGGACTGGTATGTGCAATGGCGCGAGAGGCGGCGCGGGTTCTACACTGCATGGGAGGTGGACATGCTGCGAATTTCGCTCGCGCTCACCCGCAAAGACACGGGCTGGCTGAGACAGCAACCTCATCTGGCGTCGCGACTCCGCCCCATAAATGGACTGGTTTCACAGCCTGACATCGATCGCGCCCGCGGTGACTGGGACGACGCCTGCGATGTCTACTTCAAGCACGCCTCATCTCGCGTGAAGGAAATTCAGCGTGTCGCGCGAGTGCATCGTGATCCCTTTGAACCAATCATGCCTGTACTGGAGGCCGATAGCCCAGTCGCCGAGTATCGAAAGATCACTGAAGAGATTCTTCGGCTCATGCCTGATGGACGCATCCATCGCCGTCCTGCCGCCGAAGCCGTGCGCTCGTTCCTGATGCTTCGGTTCGGGCTGCATCTTGGGTTGCGGCAGAAAAACCTGCGCCAACTGATGGTCAGTGAACCTGGGAGACTGCCGAGGTCTGAGCGTCAGCTAGCCGACATGAAGCGCGGTGAACTCCGCTGGAGCGAACGCGAAAAGGGCTGGGAGGTGCTTATTCCTTCCGTCGCTTTCAAGAACGCAAATTCCTCCTTTTTCGGGAGCAAGCCATTTAGGCTCCTCCTGCCGAACTTGGGCGGTCTTTACGAGCACATCGAGGCATATATCGATCGCCACCGCCGAGTACTGCTTGGAGGAATGGAAGATCCCGGCACCTTCTTTATCAAAACGGTGAAGGCGACCAGCAAAGACGCCGCATACGATCGAAACACATTTTATGAGGCGTGGCGCCTGACCATCCAGCGATATGGTATTCACAATCCATATACTAAACGCGGCGCGATCCCCGGTCTTCTCCCTCACGGCCCGCATAATGTACGTGACGTGCTCGCAACGCACATACTGAAGCAGACCGGGTCATATGAGCAGGCGAGCTACGCGATCCAAGACACGCCTGATATGGTGGCGCACCACTACGGTCGCTTTTTGCCGCAAGACAAAGCTGCACTTGCTGCACGGATATTGAACCAAGTCTGGCAGGCGGCATAAGGAACATCGGGGGTGAAAAAATAGCTTAACCCTGCCCGATTCACGTGATTTTAAAGGCTGACTGCTTTGCGCCTAATACTAATTATAGACATCGGCTTGCAGGTCCGGCGAACGCAATCATCGCTCGTGCTAGATTAGAATCGAACGTTTGACACAAAATGTTGACCCGTTAGAGCTGGACCGAAAGCTGCCAGTTCATTGACTTCGTGCGCGAGATTATCTCCGGCACCGATGTTAGGAGAAGCTCGCCAGTGATCTTATTAAATAGAGCCACTCGATGTCTTTGGCCCAACTGCTCTGACGCGGCGATTTCGCTTTCGGTTATAGCGAAAAAGAAGCCTTTAAAACCGGGTTGAACACGAGGTTGATTTGCGGACTTGATCTCAATGAAAGTAATCTCAGGGAGACGCAGTCGAACCTCCCCGCGATCAGAAAAATCTATCGTGGTCGACAGGGCCAAAGCATCGAAACTGGAGGCCCTGATCTTGATTCCGTCCGCAGCAAGCTCCTCAAGAAGAATTCGCAGTCCAGAGCCTTTCGGGCGAGCGATCCACCGATCCATAACCAACAATGCGTGCTGCTCACCTAAGGCTCCTCCCTCATTGGCCAGACGAGCAAGGTGAGCCCGCTTTGCGGCAATCACCTCAATTGGATTCAGCAGCATCATATCATCCCATTCACATCAAGGGCGGAGACCCTGGGCATGGATCGGTAAAAAACGGTTGGTGGCCACTAGGGCCTGCTTTCTGTTCCAGGCAACGTTTCGCAAATCTTGCAGAAAGGAAGTCTGCGAAAAGCTTCGCTGACCAAATTAGCTTGCTCGGCGTTTTCACGCGCAAGCTCGACTCGGCGTGGGGCAACGGCGAGCTTGCGAAGCCGTTCGACGAGTGCCATCCGATTATGCAGTGGTACCAGACCTATTGCAAATACCAGCAGAGCGTCGTTAAGGCGCCAAGTGTCGTTCATTCCAGCCCCATCACCGACCGAAAAACGTCTTGATGAGGGTTTCCGCCGGGAGAAACGCGACATCATGAGCCTCCGGCCACCCAGCATTGCGTGAAGGACGTTATCTTGCCTTACGAATACTCAGCTCAAAACCATGACTGGGACCTGACGCTCAATGCAGCAGGCGATTTAATCAAGATAGGGCTGGCAATGGATAAGCGCCCAAAGACGGGCAACCTCTCGATGGGATTTTCTTTCTTCACGGGAGGGATGGTCCTCTCCTTCGCCGCTATCGAGAGCTTTTCCGCATCCGTGGCGTTCTTGATGCAATCGGATAGTCGCTTCGAGGGCTTTGACTACCAGCAATACCGGCAGGGAAGGCGATTCTGGGACAAAATGCAATTGCTGATGTCTGCCGCCGGCATTCAGATTGATAAGCGCCAGGGCATGTTCCGCGATATCGGGCAGATGCAGCAATGGCGTAATCTGGTGACCCACTCTTCTCCCTATGAGATCGAGCCAACCGAGATTCAAGATACTGTTAAAGCCCCGCTGAAGCTGCATCAAAAGACCCGGCATCTCGACTACTCGAGAATGGCCGATCCCGAGAATGCGACGAGGTTCTACAATACGGCCGCCGGCTACATCGAAATGGTCAAGCGGCGGACCGGTCTCGAACCTTATGCATCAGCTTCCTATAAAGCTCTCGAATAGCAGACGGCTCAGATCTCGGAATTGTCAGTTTAGAGTGTCGCGGGATCATTCATAATCTGTCGGAGATCGTCAACACAACGGCCTTCGCGGCGTCGGCTCCGAGGGGAGGATCGTCGTAGCCGCGGCTGCATCCGGAAACCAGGAAACTCGGCCTGCAAGCAGTCTGCCTGGAGACGCAGCACGCGCGTGTCGCGATGTCGGTCCAACGCAACAAGACCGACAAGGCCGACGCGCTCGGCGTCGCCCACATCGTGCGCACCGGCTGGTCCCGGCAGGTCCATGCCAAGCCGCAAAGCTGCGTGCGACCGACCATTAATAGTGGTGCACTGGCTTGGCGATTGAACGTAAGGCGGCCAGAACAGAAGACAGTTCCTTCGCTGCTCCGCCCTCCACGAGGACACCGCATTCAAATGACCGATCCAGCGCCGATCCCATGAAGTTGCTCGATCCGATATAGAACAGGTCTTGGTCGGCAAGCACGACCTTCGCGTGAAATGTCTCCCGCCCTGAGGGCAGCGTTGACGGAAGTGCGTATTCGTAAACTAGGACGCCTATTCGTCTGAAATCGTTTGCGCGTTGGAGAAATGCGGCGCCACACTGAGGCTCACTCAGGGGACGACAGACCAGATGACAGCGCACGCCCGGCCCGCAGATTGAGAATAGTTCCACCAGAAGACTGGCGCCCTGATTGTCGATGAAAGGAGCAAGGACGACGAGATCATGCTTCGCCGCACGCGCAACGCGGAAGAACACGTCGGTTGTTTGAAACACGATTGGCGAAAGCGCATGCAGGCCATCGATGGCTTTGCGAAGCGTGCTGTTTTCACCAGGCTCAGTGAGAACTAGCTCGACCAGGTTGCGATCCTTGTGAGCGAGCAAATACACCGCGATACCCATGAGATTCTCAGCCAGGCGTCGCAGCATTTCCGGAGCTGCGATGAGCTTCGTGGAGAAGTTTACTTGGGCGGCAAAGCCAGCAGCTAAAAGGGAACGACGTGCGATAGCTACATGTTCAGCGGAGACTTCGCCGATACGCGACGATAGCGCGACATCGGAACCGCCTAGGCCGTCGGGAAACACCGCCAAATATGCGAGAATCCGAGAGGCCTGGCGGGCTAGCGGTGAGAGCCCGAGAAGAAGCCCATCAATGGTGGCCTCATTGCTTTGATCGGGCATGATCTAGCGCGAACTGAAGGTAGCCTCTGATTTGCTCTTCACCGACGATGAAATCCGGCCTGCCGCGACCAATCAGTGTCGAACGGCTCAAATACTTATTAGCCGTGAGACAGATGACCTCAGGAATCATAATGCAATCCGGGCAGGCGCCACCCTTGGTCATGCAAAGATTTCCGAGATTGCATCCCAAAGATGTCGGAAAATTTCTCAGGTAGGATAGAAACGCCTCGTGGTGGTTGCGCCACAACGCCGACAAGTCTCCGAGGTCGAGCGTCATACCATTGCGGTAGACCACAAAACCCAGATCGCAGGGGAACAAATACTCGCCAATGGACCCCAGATCGAGGCCCGAGAATTGCTGTATTCCCTGCATAATGTAGTGGGAATAGGAATGTAGCAGCGCATAGGTCATTGTGTAGATGGTGGGGTTCGACTCGCGGTCATGCTCCTCTAGGTACCCGCTCATCACCCCGGCCGATCCCAGCATGGCAGCGGCAAAATTGTCCGGGTACTCCGCAAGAAACCCGATATCAACACAGCCCAGCGCGGCCTGCGACAGCCATGCTCGAACCAGAGCTTCATCGAGCTTAAAATAGAAGGCTTCGTTCGATTGCTCCAAAACATAAACCGGATGAAGCGTCTCCTGTGCCACGTGAACCCTTGGAAACAGGTTTAGACGCACGGGCATCATCCTGCCGTGCTTGTGGATTTTGGGACCGTTTCCGACGCGCGAGAATCCGTAGCTGAACTTGCACAAGTCGAACTTGCTTATTAGCCCCGCGCGCTCAACGCCCAGAAACGTCTTGGCTTGCTCGGCCGTCGATATCATTGTGGCACGTTGCGGTGAATTCGGTGTCACAAGCCATTCGTCGGGGTTCGTAAAATCGACATAGCTCGCGCGCCCGCCAACGATCTCGCCGCGCAGCTTGGTCTTGGAGAGCGCCTCATGTTCGACGAGCAGCCTGAAGGGATCATACTTGCCCGTCCATTCGTGCCTCTCCTGAAGCTTTGCCAGGATATGAGCCGGTAAAGCGCTATTGCGTGTCAGCCAACCGGCCCTTTGCCAAATAGAAAGCCGTTCGGCTTTCATGTTGATCATCAAATTGGCGACGGCTGTGTTTTGATTGTCTGTGGCGAGTTGCAGACCCTGCAATATCTCGTCGAACTCTCTCGCTTCGACTGGACGGTCCCTGGATACCAGTTGTGCTGCCACCTCCGCATCACTGAGCGGCGGCCCCTCGAGCCCAACAATGCGTTCAATTACATCGGCAAGAAGGTGGGCCTGTCCGGGTTCCAGTGCTTCAATTCCAGAATTTTCCGGAAAGGTGATGAACGTGTCGGATTTCACGAAATAGGCCGATGATGCGGCGTAGTTGATTTTCTCCATCGACGCTTCGCCGACGATATTTCCTCCGGATCCAATCGTGGCGGCGATCCGGCCAAGTGTTTCGTCGCATTTCTCAATCCAGGGATCAGGGTGCTTAGTTCCGCAATTCGCGCAGGAGAACGACCAATTTGACAGCGCGACTTGGTCCTTGTTGAGCACGAACTGGCGGGTACCGCATTTTCCGCAAACGGCATATCTCTTGATCGGCCGGCGTGAGGCTTGGTCATAGACTGTCATGTTAGGGCTGGCGGCCTTCCAGGACCCCGACCAATGCGCAAAGATCACATCAAGCTGCCCCCACGAGCAGCGCGTCGGATCGTTCGGCCGTTTCGGGTGCGCGCAAGCCTGACTAAGGGCCGAGAGACGTTCTCCCATCTGCCTGGGATTGTCCGTTGCTTCAATTAACCCGCACTCGCTGCATATCAATGTCGTCGGGCGGGGCAGATATCCCATCCGATCTGGCCGGAGATAGGTAAACACCTGCGGCCGGAAGGAATATTGTGTTCGAGTTGAATCTAGCAACGACACCTCGACACAAAAATCGGCAAATGGAGGGGGGGCGTTGGTATCGTTTTGGCGACAGGCGATAGCCTTGTCGAACCACGCGCGCGCCGCCTCATTGATACGCATTTCAATCTGAACCCGCGTCGTCGGATCAAGTCGAGCTGGCGTCGCATTGGGCGAGGGTATGGCCTGGCACGCCCCGGCGGCGCCCTCAAATGTGAAGTGCTGACCCGGTGCGTAGCTCATGGCGATTTGAGCCTGCGAACGAGTCATGGAGGGGCCTTTGGCATCCGCCTCGTTATTCGACTGACTGGGTTGCCTTGCCATAACGCCTACTCCCCGGTCTCTCCGGCCGTCCAACTGTTGTTTCCCCGCATGAGCGCGGACATGACACGGCCAAGGTTGCTTAGACCGATGCGATCGGAGCCTGTTCCAATACCACCTTCAATCAGGCCAGCCTCGCTGACATCTCGGAGACTCGTCATGGGCTTGGATAACGGCGCGCCAAGTTGTCTGAAGAACATGTCGAGTGTCTCAGTCTTCCAGTTGGACTTTTCCATCGCCGTGGTGGCTTGATCGAACAGATCGTGGATGCGCTGCTTGTAAAAGTCCTTATTGACGGGAGAGGTCGCGTGGTAGAGGCCAATGCCATCGACAACGAAGTCGCGGAGCTCGTTCAGCAGATTGATATGATCCGTCCGCGATCGCGTGCCGATTTCTCCCACATTGTCAGGCTCAGCCAGCGCTGCCTTGCCCGCCGCCGAGCCCGCACCGTTCATGTTTCGGATGTAGTCCACTCCGCACAGCTTGAGCTGTAAGAATGATGCAAGCGTTCGCGTGATTGCGTTCTCGGCCCAACGTTCGACCGGCGCGGCGTCGATCATGCGCTCGAGAAAGCGGTGGAAGATATCGTGTATCTCGACAATGTAACGGTCGCGACGTTGCTGCGGCGTTGGTATCAGAATGCTCGTGCCAACATGCGCGCGTCCCACACGCGACGAGGCCTGGATATACTCAGCGATATCCGGCGGCTGCCCCGCAAAAAACATCATGTTGAATTCGTCGACATCGACGCCATGCGAGATCGCCGATGTTGCAATCACGCCGCGGAGTGAGTTCTGCAACGCGTCGAAACTGAAGGGCGTTCCGACGGCTGGCTTATACGCCGCTTCCGTCACGATTGAGCCGATCAGACCCGCATCGATTGCGCCAGTAATCAAAGATGTTCGGACACCCGGGATATCATCAATGCCGGCGAGCCGGTGGTCCCGCCGAATAACGTCCTGGAGCGCTGCCTTAACGTTGTCGCCACCTTTCTTGTTCGTGACGTAAAGCAGCGCGATGCGGTTGAGGTCCACGACATATGCGATGTGAGCGTGCTCAATGCTGGTGTCGAGCAGGCAGTCGCGATGACCCTGCCAAAAAATGTCTGAAGGAAGTGCATCGGCTAGCGCGCGACGCACGGCCCAGCGCGCGGGTTCGTCACCTTCGATGAACGATTTCAGAAGCTGGGTGATCGTCAAATGGAATGCCGACAGAACCGCAACGGTTGCGGCCGTGTGTGTCCGCCCGTTCGTCATTAGCGAGACGTAGCGCCGTCTTGTCGGCGTTCGATGCTCTACATTACTGCTAGCATCGCGTGCGGCATCGCCACTTTGTGGCCGCTGCAACCTTGCGTAAAAGCTCTCGTATAGGTCTGGGCCTGGCTGGGGGAACAGACGAACTTGCCGTTGATAAATTTGATCGATCTGGCGCGCCGGCTCTGAGACCGTGGCTGAGGCGGCGATGATCCTCGGTGGGCGGGCCTTGCCGTGTTCGGTGACCAACTGGTCGCCGAGTAGCGGCGCCAACATTTGAAGTGCGTGATGGAAGGTTGTCTCAAAGAGCCCCGAGAAAGTGCCCAGGGACTCATCCAACAGGTGGGCCTCGTCCTGGACTTCCAGAAGCGGGTAGGGGTCGAAGAGGAGCTTCTTGCCGTTCGCATAGAATGGAAAGAGCGCCTCACAGCCGTGGAACTCGGGTCCTTTTCGGAACTGTTCGCGGGTGTAGGGAGAAACGAACCGGCCTGATTCAACATGATGCCATGCCGGATACCCAAACATGCCAAGAACCCGAACAAGCGTACGGGCGCTCTGTCCGATCAATGCGAGCTTATCGACTGTCCCCAGCAGTATGGCAGGCGAATACGCGTAAATGTCCGAATCCATAATGTGGATTGGCAGGGGGGACGGCTTGCCGTCGTTCGGATTTCGGCGGTTCCACTCGCAGTCCTTGTTGAAGCAACAATGTGCTAGCCGCTCCTCTTGCGGCGGGCCTTCGCGAAAGCGCCGAAGACCAATGGTCGAGACACGCTTGCCCTCCAGACCGACGAGACTGCCGCTGCAGAATGGGCAGGTCGCCAGCCGACGCCATTTCTTCAGATAGACGGCATAGTCCCCGTGACGTAATGCTACCTCGTCCCAGTCGTTGCTTAGGGACGGTATTTCAGACACGCCACGGTCATTTCGATTATTAGGCGTGTTGCCGCCACCGACCCAGAAGCCGATCTCAAAGCCACTGCCCTTGAGATCTAAGCCTTTCTTCGTCCAGGCCCATTTGACCTGATAGGCAGCCGCCAACACCTGGGCGAGGCGCTGCGCCTGTTGGCTTGTGAGTAGACGCAAAGGATATCGAACAAGTGCGCTTATGCCGCGCTTTTTTCCCCGCAATCTGTCAAAGGCGAGGCAAAATACCAGCAAGCCGAAAAAGCTCTCTGATTTTCCGCCACCCGTCGAGAAATAGAGAAGGGTCGCCTCGCGGTCGTCGGCGGATGTTTGCGCAGGCGCAGGCTTCCATGCATCGAGGCGCGAGACCACGGCAGGAAGCTGGGACAGAAGGAACGCTACCTGGAATAGACGCCACCCCGTGACGCTCGTGTTTTTTCTTCCCCAGAATTCGCCGAAGGTCTGGTTTGTGAACCGCCACGCAGTTAGCGGCAACACCTCTGGATCATCATAGGCTTTGCCGCTCGATTGCGCCTGAAAAGCCCGCTCAAGTATGGCAAGTCCACGCGCGATGCCTTCCCGTTCTGCTTGCCATCCGCGTAAATCGACTTCCTCAAACTGCTGCTTCTCGCGGGCGTAGTCTTCGGCATCTGCAATGGGATCGAGGGACTGCGCGTAAGGTCGCGCTGCCACGACGGATGCGAGCCAGTCGTCAAAGGCTTTCAGAAGGCTTCTCAGAATATCAAGTCCACCGTCGTCTAGCCCGAGAGCGGCAAAATCAGGTGCGGGCGTGATGTCGAACTGCCGAATAAGCGGTTGGCAATAAACCGGCAGCGATGTCGTCTCGAGGATACGCGCATCGATGAGCCCCCGCCGACGGACCCCACAATTGATCCCAAGCGCATCGTACGAGAGAAACTGATTGTAGCGGTATGACGGCGCAATCCGCTCCAGACGGATGGGACGGTGCAAGTCAGGATCGAACTCGGTCGATATCTCTACTTGGTACAACGTCGCGTCGGACTCGCGCGCCGCAGCCTGCTTTGCGTCAATAAGATCGGATTCGTTTGCCAGAATGATCCGAACTGTCCGCTCATCCGGATCAAGGGGATCTTCTAAATTCTCGTACTCCAGTACAGGTAGAATGCTCGGCCTTGCAATTCGACGATTGGTCCGCAGGGTCGCCAGCGTTTGATCCCAATTAACAACCTCCGCAGGGTCGATAGTCCGACTATGCATGCCTCTACCGGCAGGAAATCCCCAAAGCATCCCGCCTGTCTCGGGGTTGTCGTCTGCCTCCCACGCATCAATCGCGCTCTCCACGCGGCGCTGCATTTGGGTGTTGAATTCCGCAATCGACCGATCGATGGCTTCGCGGCTCAATGAGAGGTCGATACGCAGCGAGCCGAGATCGAGAGGAATGCGCAGCCATTTTTGCGGAATATGCTCACGCTCAATTAGCGCAGCCGGAGGTGCATCGGTTGCTCCCGGCCCGACTTTGAACTCGAATGCTTTCAGCGTATCGCTGTCCGCCGTAGCCGGGCCTCGCGCTTGGTCATTGATCGTGTCGATTGCAGGTTCAGGCGCTGTATCGCCAGATTCTACTTCAGCCGTCTCCGGATCGTCGTTGACAGCAGGATCGTCTGAGCCAGGTGCTTCGTCCTCTTCCGAGAGGATAGAAACGAGGGCATCTTCGCGTGCCGGTGAATGGAGGACCGCTGGCGCAATCCCAAGTTCGAGCAGCGCGGCATTTTCCGCCTCCTCCGTGACGCGATTTTTGATCTCCAACCATGCAGGGTTTTTGCGACCCTCATCGCCTAGTATTGCCTTGTTCTCTTCTTCTGCCCGGCGGAGCGCCTCGCGCCGATGCCTGAGAATGATCGACCGGGCATTTTTGGCTAACCTGAAAACCACGTTTGACGCGGTCAGATCTGGCGTCGACGGCAGCATGCGAAGATAAATGCACGCGCGTAAGCCAATTGTTATCGCCTTGTCTTTCCGATCCCCGATTTGAAACGTCAGCCCGGCTGTCCCGATGTGAGCAGGAGACGTGACATCATCTTTTTCCTCGTAGGTTGTAGCAGTCTCTGACGGACGCCTGCGTGGCAACAAATGCTGGGTGTGAATAACTTTCGACGGCTTTTCGCGATAGATTATGCGGCCAGTAGGGCCTGAGCCTCGCAACCGGTCATAGACAGTATGCAGGATTGCGGAGGCAACCGCCTCTTTTGTGGCGTGGGATATGTCATTGTTATTTGGGTAGAGGAGCTGCGTCATCGGGCTGCCGCCTCGCGAAGAATGCCGTTGGCATTGGTGGCGGAGGCTGGCTCCAGGTGTTTCTCCAGTACAGGATAGACACTGGCCATAGCCTCACGACGCACAGCCCGTAGTTTCTCGAAGGACGTGTTAGGGCCTCTCATCAGGCTATCAGTGTCGAGAAGGAGCCTGTCGAAGAGCCCACGATTGGTTTGTCCATCGCGGCGAAGATCGCTGCGTACGATCCGGACGGCATCAGCGAGCGGCCGCGCCAAAATTCCGGCGCCCATAAGACGTAAAAATGCTTCGATATGAACCGGGTTGATCGCAGCGTGCGGCGTATCGACCTCGGACCGTTCAGCTGCTTCGAGCCAGTATTCTACCGCTGCTTTGCTGATGGGAGGCAGGGCAGGGTTTTGGGCAAAGAGCATCCCATGAATCCGTTGTCCAAGCATTTTCGATCCATATTGCTTGGACAAGTCTTCAATGCCCTTTTTCACGGTTGCTTTGTATTGATCGACCAGTGCTTGTTCGAGCGTCCGGCCTTTCTCATTCTTTTCGCGCAAAGCCGCTTCGATCTCTTCCCGGATAATGTCCGACATGACGAATACGGCGTCGCCAGTATCAATCGCGCGAGCCTCGCGCGGAGCCAATTGATGCGTGACTGGGTCAAGAACGTAAAACTGCGATCCTGGTCCCGCTGCGATCTTGCCGTAGCCGTCAAGGAGCAGGTAGCCTTGGCCGACGAAGGGCAGGGCCGCACGAGAGCGATCCGCGTCCAAACCAAGGGCGGCCGATAGCCGGCCCATATCCTTGGGTACCCAAGGCAAAGCTTTCAGGAGCAGCTCCGTCCGCTCGCCGTAAGCTCCGTACTCGGGACCCTCAGGGACTGCACTCAGCGTACGTTTCAGGGTCAGCGCATCCTGCCCGGCAACGACAAGGCGGAATTCGGCGGGACAGTAGCTATCCCCAACATAGGCGCGGGCGCCCAGGATGGCCGAAGCGGCCCAGATCACGGCAGTGGGCAACCTCCGTTCAAGTTCAGCAGGATAGTTGCCGGGCGTTGTCACGCGTAGTTCAGGAACGCCCGCCGCAAACGATCCTGGCTCGGTGAGAAAATCTAACAGAAGGTCACTGGCCAGTTGTGCGTCCTCGGGGTGGCGCAGCACGACAAGCACGTCATTGTTCTTATTGATTTCTGTCAAAACGCGCTTGAGATAGCGCATGAGCGGTGTGTCGACGCGAAGTGTTGCCGCGAGAGCCAGTGCCTCGGCTAGATCCGACTGGATCGCGTCGCGCTGGGAGCCGGCATGCCCTTCACCGATCAGCGCCATGGCTTTGTTGTGGTGAGGCTCAAAGGAATGACGCTCGCGCTTAATGCGATGATAAGCGTCGCGCGTATCTGTGTAGGGAGCCAGAATGGCATCCGCTCCGGAAGCGGTCAGTCCCATGCCCTTGAGCGCCGCAGCGCCCTGGTCAAGTACGGAGACCAGCGGATTGCCTGTCCCCAGCTCTCGTGCATGATTCCACAACCGCGTCGCAACGATGCATTCGTTGGAAGCGATTGTCTCGACAATCGGCTGCGTTGCGGCCGCTAGGGGTTGTGGTTCTTCAAAGCCCCGCCCGCGCGTTGGCCAAATCAGGCGATGGTTTTCGCTTCTGACATCCAGGCTGCCAGAGTCCGGACGTCCCTTGAGCGAGTGACGTATGAATGAAAATCGCAGCGGACAATCGGTGACGATCAACACATGGCTGGGAGGTGAATGTAGTTCCTGTTCGAGTTCAGTGACTAGCGTTCGGATCAAGGAACTCGCATCACGGCTGCGAAGGGCATGGGTCGACATGTCGATGATCGCCAAATCGATACGGCCTGGTATCTGCTGCAATGCACGTCGTCTATCGACGTCGGGAAAATGAGACGGCAGCATGAATGCAAACGCTGGACCGCGCTCTGCTGAAGCCAGGATGTCCAAATGCTTCCGGATCGAACTGAGCCGGTCTGCCGGATAAAGCCGCTTGAAGCCTTTCAAGGTTTTTTCGTCGAAATCTCTCCAGTAAACTCCATCATTCAGTGCAACCGAGTGGGGGACAATCGAAACCAGCGGAACGGAAGCAATGCCGCTTTCCCGCGTGTCCCCAAGTAGCAGATAAAAATGGGCATCGGGGCCGATCACGCCCAGAACGTTGTCCGCATTTGCCCCGCTTCGAAGAAGACCACGCGCATGCAGTTTCGAGGTCTCGGCCTCGATGCCGGCTACCGCCTGAAGGGCCGGGCGCCCCATATTCAAAAAAAGCGTCCGCACTGCCGGGGCAGCCTTCCCTCGGCCAACTTCGCGCAACATCCATGGCAGTATCGCTCGCGGAGGAATATGGGGCCAGAAAAGTGCGGTATGAAGTTTTTGATCACTCGCGACGACAGTATCGAGAAGTTCTGAATATTCGACCAAACTCCGAGAAGGGTTGGACTTAATGACGCTGAGGTCAATGTCTTCCAGGCGATCGATCTTATCTCCAATATTCACAGCTTCGAGCTGAACAGCGACCGAACGAGGCCCCGCTTGCGCGTTTTGAGATTGGCGCTCTTTCATTTGAACGAGAAGCTGCCTAGCGCGCTCTTGCTTTGATACGGCAGCCTCGGCAATTCGTTCATTCCACGGCGGTTGGCGCTCACCAATTCTATCGTTCCAAGGTGTCTGACGCATGGGCAGTCTCTATCTCCCTGTCGGCTTCGAGGAGATGGCAGCCCAGTCTCGGGCAACGTAGCCCGCTAGCAGCCCAGCCTCACACTGGTATAGCTCGGCCACCAGGTCCAAAGTGCGCGCCCAGTTCTTAGCCCGATGAGTCTGACTGAATCTTTTCTTCCAGCTTGACTCAATTTCTTCCCAGCGTGGGATGTGCACCGCCGAGAGTTGGCTCTTTTGAAAACGGTGGAAACCGGTAGCGGCTCCGGTAGACAGCGCCTTCACAAATAACCCGAGTACTCCGGCTGAAAGAAAAACGAGAAGGTCTTCTAGGGGCCAGCTCATGCTCTTGATCTGGTAAACGCCGCTCCCCGCACAATAGCCGACCGTATCGATACCGATTACAGGCGCGGCGGAGACGTCAACGACCAGCAGTTTGGGCGACGAATACCAGTCGGGATGAAGGCAATCGATCGACCGCCACCACGTTTTTGATGTACTAGCCTTGGCCCGCGACTGTAGCGGCTTCTTATGTTTCCGGAGATAGGCGGCCATTTGAGGGTAATCGGTAAGCTTGACCACCTTTCCGTTGGCATCGAACACATTGACGATGCTTGTGCCACTCCACTGAACTGTTCCATCTTGGATGGATCGCGCGTTTACAAAGGGCAACGTCCGGCTGCGCTCGACGGGCAACTTCTCAGTCGGGCCGAGAAAGACTTCGTTGCATCCTGTGGCAGACCCTACGCGAATGACGCATCCTGCGTCTTCAATTCTTGGAAATGTTCGGCGTGCGAACTCCAGCGTTTTCTCAGCGGCGGCATCGCGACTGAGAAGAAGCGGCGACGAAGAAGGTGCGAACGTCCGAACGGCCGAGCTACCTGATCGAATGATCGTATCGGCCCCGGCCATCGACAATATCTTTGTCGAGCCGGATGTGCCGTGCTCGAAGACGAAAAAGTGGGGATAGGCGTCAGCGGGAGTCTCGAAGCTATCGACGTCACTGAAGTCAACAATCGCCTTTAGATGTCCCAGGGAGGTGAAAGCTTCCCTAATGGAACTGCCATAGACATTTCTCGTCCAGGTGCCGGGGCACAGAAAGGCAAGCTGGCCGCCTGGCCTGAGCAATTCGAGCGAGCGCTCGATGAACGCGATATATAGGTCTGCCCGCTGCTTGAACGAGGAAAACCGCTCTCGATATGAGGCACGCAGCGGTGCAGGGATCGCATCCCAGCGGATATATGGAGGATTGCCGACGATGTGGGTGAAGCGGGTACGGGGGCCGGCTTCTAAGAAGTCCTCGTTCTTTATCCAGGCACGGGCGATATCGCGCGCCATCGGTTCCGCAACGCCAAGCTCATTCAGTTCTTCGGTGCACCGGTCGCGCAATCTAGCCGCAACATCGGGGTCGATCTCGTACGCGCGTATAACGGGGCGAAGCTGGTCGTAGGATTTCCCTTGTTTGCAGCAGGCTTCGACCAGACCGCGCAGCAGGGGAAGAATGAAAGCGCCTTGACCGGCCGCCGGCTCGAGCAGTCGCAGCGCGAGAAGATTTTCAGGAAAGCTCACATGGCGTAGGCAAAGCGTCGCCACTTTGTCCCGAGTGAAAAATTGGCAGAGACCCGCCTGCCACGGCCGGTCGGCCTCGACATTGCTGTCGACTCTTCCCTCCATTTTATTTGCCCCTGACCCTATACCGGCTGTACCGCTTTCGTGCGTATTACTCGCCAATAGGGCCTGTCGATGCAATCGAAATCCTCGCGGTTATATGCGTCATTCACGAAAAGATAGAGATGCAGCTTATTCCGGAACGACAAAGTTTTGCTACACGGGCTCAGCAACCGGAATTCAAATAGTACCTGTAGCGTTTGCTTGAGATCGACTGCGGAAAACAGCGTTTTGGCTCAACTCGCTAAAGGATGCTAAAAGCAAGGGCGTAGCGACATTACATAAGATGCGCCACGGGTTAGGTCATCCTGCTACGCAGGAGCGGGCTCTAGGCGTAAGCGACAGAAGCCGCAGCGCGTCTCCGCTCTTCGGTTAACGATCCTTTGCCCAAGACGGGGCGACATGGCTCCGCCCTCATACCCGCAGCAACAACAAAATTGCGATCTCCCAATTCTCGCTTCCTCGGCTGCGCCTCACGCGCTGCGAACCTGGCGGTCCCCCTAACGATTTTCTTGATGCTCCCCCTAACCCGGTCTCGCCGACGGCAGGGGTTCAGACGCAGCTGAATCCCAAAACAAAAGAGACCTCGAACAGGGCACACGCCCGTGGCATGAACCATGGACCGCGCGCCATGCGGGAGGTCGTATCACTCGGCCGCTACGCTCTGGTGGCCTTCCTTGCCGGGGCATCAATGTGCTGATGTTGCAGGCGGCCGCAGTCGAGAAGGGATACGAACCCCGTTCTGGTTCACCTTTGAACAGGCGCTCGATCTCGGCGCGTATGTCCGCAAAGGCGAGACGGGCAAGGTTGAAGCCTTGGCTGGGTGATGCTTAGGGGACGGCTTGCACCGCTTTGCACGACAGGCACTGCTCTGACCGGCTGCGCTGCGCTAGGCCGCACAAAGCAGCATGGTGCCCTCGGCGGACGGCGGCCTTCGCCCCTGCTCTTGCACCCTACGTTCCTTTCGCCACCATCGCTACGGTCGCTGGCCCTCTCGCTTGTCATGCCGTTCCGCATTGAACGCCTGCGTTCCCTTCGCCACCCACAAGTCCCGTGCATGCTCGCCTTCATGACTCTGTAGCTTGGCGGCGATCCAGAGCAGCGCGCCATAGATGATGGCGCGATCGTCATTGGTCAGCTCGACAATGCCTGCCTTAACGACGAGACCGCCAAGTTCGATTAGATGTCGGGTGCGCTTGCGGCGCTCGACCTGCCAGGCGCGCATGTCATTGCGAGCCAGTGCCGCTTGCCGGCGATTGCGGGCCGCCTTGTTGCGCTGGAGCGCCCCGAGAGTTGCGCTGAGATGCCGGAGCAGTTCGCCGGGAACCGCTCTCGAAAAACATCGCTCCACGCTTGGCCCATGCCTCGCGCTTCGCGGTGTCTTTCGTTTCAGCGAGTGCGACCAGCGCACCGGCCAGTTCGTCGGTGCTGAGTTGATCGGCGCCGGTGGCAATCACCAGGTCGCCCAGCTGCTGCACCTTTCGCGTTTTGAGCTCTCGCGCCTTGTCTTCCAGTGCCTTGAGTTCCGCGTCGAAGTCTCGTGGTTTGCGCATGTGCTGTCTCCATCGATTGTCGATGCGCAGATGATAGGGGAGCGCCTTCCGGAAGGCTTCAGGGTTGCCGAGACAGCCCGGGACGGGCTGGTCCATCCCGAGAATTTTTCGAGGGAGGGCGCGCTTATACGTCGTGCCGACGTGCGCTTTGACGTGCAAATGATCCAGTCGCGATGGCGATCTATCATCTTCACGTCAAGGTCATTGGCCGCAAGACAGGCTCGAGCGCTGTGGCGTCGGCCGCCTATCGCTCGGCCTCGCGACTGCGCGACGAGCGCATTGATCGAAGCCATGACTTCTCGGCCAAGCGTGGGGTCGTCCATTCCGAGGTCTTGCTGCCGCAGAAAGCGCCGGAAGCCTGGAGCGATCGCGAACGGCTGTGGAACGATGTCGAGGCGCTCGAGGTCAGGAAGGATGCGCAGCTGGCCCGCGAGGTGGAGTTCGCTCTTCCACGCGAACTGAGCCAAGCGCAAGGCATCGAACTGGCGCGGGACTTCGTGCAGGCTGAGTTTGTCAGCCGGGGCATGGTCGCCGACCTCAACGTGCATTGGGACCGGGCAGAGGATGGCAGTCCCAAGCCGCATGCCCATGTCATGCTCACCATGCGGTCCGTGGACAAGAATGGCTTTGGCCCGAAAGTGCGCGGCTGGAACCAGACGGAGCTGGTCGAGCGCTGGCGCGAGCGATGGGCGGAGCTTGCCAATGAGCGCCTTGCCGAACTCGACATCGACGCCCGCATCGATCATCGCAGCCTGGAAGCGCAAGGCATTGCCCTGGAGCCGCAAACCCAGATTGGTGCTCCGGCCCAGCGCATTGAGGGCAGCGGCCTCGACGCTGCCGGCATTGAAGCCGATCGCGCCGAACTGCATCGGCACATCTCACGCAACAATGGGGCGCGGATTATCGCCGATCCATCCGTGGCGCTGGATGCCATCACCCACCAGCAATCAACCTTCACCCGAAAGGACATCGCGAAGTTCGCGCATCGGCACAGCGACGGAATCGAGCAGTTCAACGATGTCATGAGAGCCATCAGCAACGCGCCCAATCTGGTCGAACTCGGCAAGGACGGACGCGATGAAGATCGCTTTACGACGCGGCAGATGATCGAGACCGAACAGCGCCTGCATCGCGCGGCCGAACGCATGGCCTGGGAGAGACAGCATGCGGTGAGCGATCGGGATCGCGGGGCGGCTCTGGCGGACGCCAATGGTCATGGCCTTGTTCTGTCAGGCGAGCAGGCCGATGCTCTGGATCACATCACGGATGGCCGTGGTCTTGGCATCGTGGTTGGTTTTGCGGGAACGGGGAAGAGCGCCATGCTGGGCGTCGCGCGCCAGGCCTGGGCAGCGGCCGGCTACGAGGTTCGAGGTGCCGCACTCTCCGGCATTGCCGCCGAGAATCTCGAAAGCGGTTCAGGCATCTCGTCACGCACCATCGCCAGCTTGGAACATAGCTGGGGACAGGGCCGCGATCTGCTCACTGCCCGTGATGTCCTGGTGATCGACGAAGCAGGCATGGTCGGCACGCGCCAGTTGGAGCGCGTGCTCTCCCATGCGGCGGACGCCGGCGCAAAGGTCGTCTTGGTCGGGGATCCACAACAGTTGCAGGCGATCGAAGCCGGCGCCGCGTTCCGTTCCATCCACGAGAGGCATGGCGGCGTGGAGATCGGCCAGGTGCGCCGGCAGGGCGAGGACTGGCAGCGAGACGCAACGCGCGATCTGGCGACCGGCAGGATCGGCGCCGCGCTCAACGCCTACGACGCGCAAGGCATGGTGCATCAGGCTGCAACGCGCAATGAGGCGCGAGGTGAACTCGTCGAGCGCTGGGATCGCGGCAGGCAGGCAGAGCCTGAACCAAGCCGGATCATTCTCACCCACACAAACGATGAGGTGCGCGCGCTCAACAAGGCAGCGCGCGAGCGCATGCGCGCTGCTGGAGATCTCGGCGACGAAGTTCAGGTGGATGTGGAACGCGGTGCAAGGAACTTCGCAAGCGGCGACCGGGTGATGTTCCTGCGCAACGAGCGGTCGCTCGGCGTTAAGAACGGCACGCTCGGCGTGATCGACCAGGTCAGCACACAAAGCATGACAGTGCGCACCGACGACGGCAGGTCGGTGTGCTTTGACCTGAAAGACTATGCCCACATCGACCACGGCTATGCCGCGACCATCCACAAGGCCCAGGGCATGACAGTCGACCACACACACGTGCTGGCGACGCCGGGCATGGATGCGCATGGCAGCTACGTTGCCCTGTCGCGGCATCGCGGCGGGATGGAGCTGCATTACGGTAGCGATGATTTTGTCACTCGAGACCGGCTCATACGCACGCTCTCACGCGACCGCTCCAAGGACATGGCGTCCGACTACGATCAGATCGACCCGGCGCAGACCTATGCCGAACGGCGCGGCATCACGTTCCGCGAGCGTGTGGTCGAGATCGTGCGCCGGATCGTTCCGGAGAAGCTCCGCGACAGGATCGGCGGGCTGCTCGACGGGTTGCGCTCGCCCGCAGACGCCGAGCCCGGTCTAGACCGTGGGTACCAGCCGGGAAGGGAAGACGGTCGAGCACAAAACGGCGATGCCGCGCCTGGAAGAGAAGCGTCCGCCAGGCGTGCGCAGCGCGAAACGGATTTGCCGGTGGGCGCGGAGGCGGCGCTGCGCAGCACTCGCACGAAGGCGCTTGTGCGCCACGCGCGTGCTCTCGACGCTATTATCGGCAGCCGAAACGCGGATGGGCAGGGAACGCCTGAACAGATGCGCGAATTGAGAGACGCGCGCAACGCTTTCGAGAAGGTTCGGCCGCATGGCTGGCGCGATGCCGAAGCGGCCTACGTCAAGAACCCCGAGCTGGTGCGCGAAGCCGGAGCCGGTCGCGTCAACCGCATCGTGCGCGCGCTCCAGCTTGAAACAGAAATCCGCACCGATCCGAGCCGCCGGGCCGACCGTTTCGTGGAAGACTGGCAAAAGCTAAAAAGGACAAGCCAGCGCCAATACGAGGCCGGCGATATGTCCGGCTACAGGTCAACACGCTCGGCCATGTCCGACATGGCCAAGAGCCTTGAACGTGATCCGCAACTGGAATCGCTACTCGCCAATCATAAGAAGGCGCTTGGCATCCACGTCGAATCCGGCCGGCGCCTGGGCGCGGAACTCGCGTTCAGCCAGGGCATTGGCATCGGGCGTGGGATGGGCATCTAACCCGCCGATTTGCCGCCGGTCCCACGCCCCAGGTCTATGAGATGCCAAATCTGATTGCGCGCGAGCCTTGGCTTGTCCTGTCTGGTTCCAGCAGGTGCCAAATGCTCTCACCGAAAGGCAACGCAGCCATGCCTGAACCGGATCGTATCATTCGCCTTAGGACAGTCCTGGCGCGGACCGGTCTGTCCCGCTCAACCCTTTATCGCAAGATTGCCGAAGGCACGTTCCCGACACAGATCAAGATCAGCGTGAACGGTGCTGGATGGCGGGAATCAGAAGTGAATCAGTGGATTGAAAATCCCGTCGCATGGCGAAAAGAGCGTCAGTTCTGATTGCGAGACAGACGAACGCCAGGGCCTGCGCCATTCTCTGCAATGAACTCAATGCCAGCGCTTTCGAACGTGCTTCTTATCTGATCCACAGTCGATTGTTTCAAGGCCTCGCCTCTTTCGAAGCGAACAATCGTCTGGGTGGATATTTTGGCTTCTTTTGAGAGGTCTAAAACACCCCATCCTAATGCAGCCCGAGCCATGCGGCACTGCACCGGATTCATAAAATCACCATATTATGGTGATTTTGGTTGCTTAGATAATGCACTGTGTGTAGTCTCGGTTTCACTTGGCGGCCGGATAGGTGATGCAACACCGATCCGGCCTGGCCACGCCAAAGCTGTTGAGGAGCTCGGATCATGGCTGATTCCGACAATAGCACGACTTTGCCTTCCGTCACGCACGGGCGAGGGCAACGGCGGACGGCACACGGGGTAGATCGTTTCGACGATGCGGACCCGGCTCTCGTGCTGCTCCAAGGCTGGTTGCGAGCGCAGCATGTGTCGCATGTCCTGTGCCGACTTCAACAACGTCTAGAGAGGCGTGTTCTCGACGCTGCGGCCCCGGACGCGAAGGATAAGAAGGTCGGCTACTCAATCGCCTGCCAAGCGGAAGTCGAGGCCACGACTGCTGCCTTGAAGCTTCAAGACAAAATCCCCCAAGTACAGGCGCGGTCGCTTCTTGGCGTTATCGCCAAGCTCGAAATCATCGCTGGCGCAGATCGTGACATCGACGATCCAACAGACTTTCCCTGGCCGCATATCGCTTCGGTCCTTGTCGACTTGAAGGAAATCGCCGGGCGCCCGCCGTCCGAACGACCTGAGCGATCCGTCGTTCACGCGGACTGCAGGCGATATCAAGCGATGGCGGCCGGCCTGATCGGTCTGGAAAAGCAGGCCGCGATCTTCCATTTGGGGCGTGGCTCCGCGTTATGCACTAACGCGAAGTAGAGAAAGAAATTCAGCCTTAAAGTAGGGGATTTGGCGCTGAGCGATTTCGCTGGGCATGGCATGTCCAGCCGGCGTCTTTCTGATTAGAAGTGCATCTCGTGCAAGAGACGTCTTTCTCAACCCAGGTGCGGATGCGGCCAAACTCTCCCGGACATTGTCGTGCGCCCTTTGGATAAACATTGCCGTTCTCCATCGCATGGGCGCTAGGGCCGCTTTCCCTCCTTGATAAGATCGAAGTCGCCTCGCACCCAGCTGATTTCAGCCATCCGGTACATGGCCGCGAGATTCTCGTAAGGATCGCCATGCCGTTCGGCTCGTTTGGCGAGGTCGTAGGCAATGAGGGCGTTGACCGCGGTGGAGCGGTTCGCCAGATCAATGACATCCATGTCGGGCATAATGGAATGGGGATGCCCGTGACGGCTGATGTTTTCGGCAATCGCCTCGCAGCCTGGAAGGCTGTCGTTTGAGAACAGTGCGACTGTCGTCCCTGCGATTACATCCGCGAGTTGAATTGAAGGGTGATTGCGGGAGTCGACGAATGCGACCGGTTCAAGCAGCTTCCAGCCGAGCGGCTCAGGGTTGCGCTTCATGCGAGCCCGCCTGATAACGGGATCATCCTCATCACCGGTAAACTCGCCTGCAATTGCCTTGAGTGGCTTGCTTGCATCGCAGCGCACGGACAAAAGCTTACCGGTGCGGCCCCAGTGGTTTAGGTGGCTCCACAGCGATGACGCTGATAGATCAAGGGTCCACCGTCCTGCGTCAGGCAGGGCGGTATTGAGCTTCGCGTTATCCGCGATGATGATGTCGCGATAGCCGTAGGCAAAACGCAGAATGGATTCGAATGGATGCTCGGTACCGTCTTCGGTCAAAGGCGGGCGCGGATTGTCGAAGAGAAAGGGCGCGTCAGCCGGATCGAGAGAACGCATGTACTTTTGGAACTGCTCAATGGCCCTCTTTGCATCGCTGGTCGGGTCCGTCATCCAGAGCCAAGTATACATGGCAACGAAACGGTGGAAGTTCTTTTCGTAGAGAAGGCGTGAGTTGTCCTGATAGACCGGCTCGTAGATATACTCGAAGAACCATCCGCACAGCGCGAGCAGCTTGTCGTGTATGGTGACGGCGTAGCGGCCATCGACTGCATTGAGGAGCTCGCCGATAAGCCTGCGGCCACGTGCCGACCCCAGCAGCTTCGAAGCCTTGAGTTCCGGCATCTGTACCGGGTGATCGGCGCGGGCCTTGGAAATGATTTCGAAAGCTTCGTGTCGCTGATGGCGACAGAACTGAAAGCAAACATCCGCTGATCCTTGTGAAGAAGGTCAGGGCCGGTATGTCCGGCTTCATCGCACGCTATTTCCAGGATGTCCAAAAGGGCCATTCCTGAAAATAGACGGTCCCAGGCGAGGTTTAAATCAAATTCAGTTCTTGAACGGGGCAGCTAAGCGCCGTGGTCGTCCGCGGAAGAAGCTTGCGGAAAAACAGGACCAGAAGCAGATCCGGCAAAGGGCTTTCGGTACAGGCCCTAACCGGCAGACGAGGAGCTATATCAAGAGTTCCGCCGTTTTGAGGTCGGCGGTAATGTCTTTGACGCCGCCCATTTCCCATACCGAATCCCGCAGGATGAACTTCCAAGCCTTTACGCTGTCGACGTAGGCGGCAAGCGGCGCAACGACCTCGTAAGGGATGATGGCTCCGCGTATGACGCGGAATTTCCCATCAAGCAGCACGGCGGCCAGCCGGTCGAATGGCCGGTCCGGCAACCGCCTCATAAAACCCAATTGCCGCGAACCCTTCGGTGTTGCCAGTCTTCGGCATTTGATCTGGTAGCGTATCCCGTCTGAATCTGTGGCATCCGCATCCGCCGACGAGTTTCCGTTCAGGGTCCAGCCGAACGTTCTTGCAAACAGCAGCTCACCGTAATCGCCGGTCGGATTGTTGGCGCTTCGAACAATCTCGCGGCGGCGCAGCTCGGCAAGCACATCGCCGTGGAGTTCTAAGAGCCCGGGAACGAGCATATTCGTGAGGTCGATCATCCCTTTATGCTACCTGGATTCGGGACCGCTCACTATCATGCCTGCAAGAGGTAACAATGACCCAAGACGACATTCGCGATGACGATGATGTTCAGCAGGCGGCCCGCAATGTTCTGATGGGCTGTGCGCCGGAGCGCAAAACCGCTCTCGACGACATGTGGCAGGAACTCAACCCGAAATTCCAGCTTGCGCCAGACCTTCACCAAGGCGAACGCATCATTATGGACGCGGGTGCTTACCGTTACGTCCGTTTCAATCACCGGGTCATGCGAGCATTCTGGATTGCGGGGTATGCAGCTTGGGAAGGCTATCGTGCGGTTGCCGATGCTCCTTCTTTCGATGCGGTCGATCTAGGGCGGTTCAGGGATCTCCTAGAGGCCTTTGAGAGCGTCATTTCAAGCGACAATCCGGAACTGGAGCCGTTGCGCCCGGTGTCGCGGAGCCGGGGCAATATCCTGACAAGGAGGGCGACCCGCAGGCCCGAGCAGCAAGTGAGCTTGCCACTATCGCCGTAGCCTGGGCAGTGCTGCACGAGCTACGCCATATCCGTCATCAGCACGAAGGAACCGGGGCCGACCCTCACGCCAACGACGCCAAGGCCAATCATGAAGAGGAGTTTTCCTGCGACGCGTTCGCGACGCGTTTCCTGTTGGAGGGAATCGATGCCTACGGTGTGCTCACCGGTGAGGCGGTCGAGCAGGTCCGTCGCAAACGTCAGCTAGGAATTCATTTCGGCCTGTTCGCCGTTGCGCTTCTCGCCAAGGATAAATGGGCGGCATCAAACAGCCACCCTTCAGTTCAAAGCCGGATCGACGCCGTTCGTGCGCTCATGGTTCCGTCATCCGATATGGCAACTGCAATGGCGCATGCCGCGTTCGCAGCGTTGAGAACGATTTGGCCCGGCGCTCCCAGGTCTCCCTAGGCCCTGCATGAAACTTATATGGCGATTGCGATGAAGCCCGCTAGTTTCGCTCACTCGAAACAGGCGCGAAAGCGGACAGTTAGAACACACCTTACCTGAGGGCCTCATGGTCGATGCCATATAGGTGTATCTTCGAGAGGCCGGACGCTGACACGTAGTGACTGAATCCCTGAAGATCGAGGGCGGTGCGCCTGCCCACAACCAGATTGCTTCCGAGCAGATTTTGCAGAGATACGATGACCTTTTCCCAGGTCAATTCGCCAGGCAGCGAGCTACGGTGCCGCGTGGCCACCGCTATGATTCGAGGCCGATCTGCAATTAGCTTCGGAGGTCTGTCTCTAGGTGAAGCTCTAAACGTCTGCCAGCGATCACAGATGTGATGCCGGAGAGGAATAGCAATCGTCACGCAGCTTCCTTGAATGTGGCTTTACGCTTCTTTTTCGCCAGGATATCGCGGACAAACTTGTCCCACCGCGCCATGGCGGCACGCTTTTCCGGCATGTAATTCCAGCGATCGTAGCTCTTGGAACTGACGTCCTGCAGAGTGTGGTTCTGTAGTCGGTCTCGGATCTCTTTTGAGAGCCCAGCCTTGCCGGCAAGCGTCTTCCAGGTTCGCCGGAGATCGCGGTTTGTCACGATGGGGATGACCTCGCGATCGCGTTGGCGCCACATGAACGAATAGAGCGTGCCATGGCTGACCGGCTTGGACGGGTCGGTCGCGGATGGAAAAAACCAGCCAAATTCATTCGGCTTGATCGACCCGATAAGTTCCGCCGCCATCTTGGGCACTGGGATGGCGTGAGGTTTTCCATTCTTAGTCTTGGACCAATCGATGATGCGCTCGGCCGCATCCCATTGATCGACGTGTAGCCGAGCGATCTCCTCGACGCGCTGGCCGGTCAGCATAAGAATTCTTACGGCACGCGTGTAAGGAGGGTGGACCGGCGCATCAGGAGACTCGAGCCAACGATAGAGACGGATGAATTCCTCCTCGTCCAACCAGCGCGTTCCAACTTTTTTCGGTTCGGTTGGAATGCCCGCAGCTGGATTGTAGACGAGACGAAAGCGACGGACCGAGGTTGTTCGGTAGTCATGCTCGGATTTCAGCCCCCAACTGTATGCCGATCGAATATAGCTGCGAACATGATCGGCCATAGACCGTTTGCCTCGCTGATAGATCGGGCGAATGAGGTCCCTGATCTCGTCAGGCTCGATGTCGCGGGCAGGGCGGTTGCGACCGAGCGAATCGGCGATCTTGTTCAAGCCCTTTTCGGCCTCCTTCCAAGACGGTTTTCCATCGGCCTTAAGCGACGCTACGTAAGCCTCGAACAGATCGGCGACCGTGCCGGGTCGCGTGTCGCCGGCTATCTTGATGCTGCGTCCCTTCTGGATCATGTCGGCGAAGTCGCGTCTGAAAATCTCGCGAGCCTGGCTGAGGCTCATTGACGGATACGACCCGAGCTTTTTCTTGAGACGCTTTTGGTCTCGCCACTGCTGGGCCATCCAGTCCGCCGTTATGCGGGTCGGCATTGGCTTTATCACTAGAACGAGGCGGCCTGTTCCATGACCCTCGCCATCGACAAGGTTCTGCTGCTTACTGGTCTCCTCGACCTGCTTCAAAGCGTGGCGAATCTCTCCATCGGTAAGGCTTGGCACTGGGGTCTCCCGTAGGCTTTCGAGTGGGATCGGCTGACGGGTAGTAGGGGTCTGTGGTTGGGTTCAAAACGGGCTTCGATCCCCCTAGAACCGACCCCAGTATGCCACAATGTCCGACTCTACGACAAGTCGAAAAAGCGATATGTATCAATGTGCTAAAGCGTGATCGTGCGTGATTGAAAAGGGCCGGGTGGGATGATTGTGGACCAGGATGACGGCGCTGGCCGAGAGCTCGAGCGCGCGCTTCACCACCTCGCGCGGATAGACCGGCGTGTGGTCGACGGTGCCGGTCTGCTGCACTTCATCGGCGATCAGCCCGTTCTTCTTATCGAGGAACAGGATGCGGAACTGTTCGCGGGCCTCGAAGGCCATGGCCGAGCGGCAATAGTCGAGCAGTTGCGTCCAGTTGGACAGCACTTCGCGGCCGCGCACCTCGCCGCGCGCCATGCGCTGGGCCGTGGCGGCGATGACCTTGAGGTCGGTCGCGACAGTCGGCCCGATGCCTTTGATTTCTTCAAGCAGGGATGGCGGCGCGCCCAGCACTTCGGCCAGCGAACCGAAGCGGGCAATCAGCGCCTTGGCGATCGGCTTGGTGTCGACGCGCGGGATCAGCCGGAACAGCAACAGCTCGAGCAGTTCGTAGTCGGGCAGGGCGTCCGGGCCGCCGGCGACAAAACGTTCGCGCAGCCGGTCGCGATGGCCGTGATAATGCGGCTTTTCTTCCGCCTCGGTCTTCTTGCGCGTTGTCTTAGGCGGTTCGCTCCAGCCTTCGGAAAAGAACGCCCGCTCGTCCTCGACTTTGCCCATGCCATCCCCCAAAGGCTTCGGTCGAAACCTAGGCCGGCAGGCCAGGGCGGTCGAGCTTTTTCGGCGACAGCGTGAAGATCTCGCAGCCGGCGTCGGTGACGCCGATCGTGTGCTCGTATTGCGCCGATAGCGAGCGGTCACGCGTGACCGCCGTCCAGCCGTCCGACAGCACCTTCACATGCGGGCGGCCGAGATTGATCATCGGCTCGACGGTGAAAATCATGCCGGGCCGCATCTCGACGCCTTCATTGGCGGTGCCGTAGTGCAGGATGTTCGGCGCGTCGTGGAAAAGCTGGCCGACGCCATGGCCGCAGAAATCGCGCACCACCGAGCAGCGCTCGGCCTCGGCATAGGTCTGGATCGCGGCGCCGATGGCGCCGGTGCGCGCGCCTGGCCTGATCGCGGCGATGCCGCGCATCAGGCACTCATAGGTGACTTCGAGCAGGCGCTCGGCGGCGCGCTTGATGGTGCCCACCGGATACATGCGCGAAGAATCGCCGTGCCAGCCGTCGAGGATATAGGTGACGTCGATGTTGACGATGTCGCCTTCCTTCAGCGGCTTGTTGTCGGGGATGCCATGGCAGACGACATGGTTGATCGAGGTGCAGGACGACTTGGTGTAGCCGCGATAGTTGAGCGTCGCCGGCAGCGCGCCATTGTCCATGCCGAATTCGAAGACGAAGCGGTCGATCGCTTCGGTCGTCACGCCGGGTTTCACCATCGGCACGAGTTCGTCGAGGCAGCGCGCGGTGAGGTCGCAGGCCTTGCGCATGCCCGCGAAGCCTTCCTGGCCATAAAGGCGGATCTGGCCGGTATTGCGAAGCGGGGCCGTCGAAGCGTCGAGATAGGTAACCATTTTTGTCCGTTTGCCGGCGTTGGCTCCAGGAGAGCCGAGAGCGAAAAATCTGCTCCAGATTTGGCACCGGAAGCCGCAAGGTTCAAGGACGAAGTGCGATTGCGGCGGCCATTGCGCCTTTCCTTTGGCCATTCCATGGGTTAGGGCGGGTGCTGGTATCGGGAGATTGCCTTGACGGCGCCTGAACGCGAAAGATCGAAGCTGCTGTCTGTCAGGACCGCCTGCGCGGGCCTGATGGCGCTGCTGATGCTTGCGCTGCTGAGCTTCGCCCAAGCCGAAATGTCGGCGTCAGCCTTCGCGACCCCGGGCGGCTCCAACATCAGCGCCGCCCGTCAGGGCGACACGATCGCGCTGCTCAGAACAACCGGCAAGGCGCAGGCGCTCGAGGTCCGCGCCAGCCGGCTGCTGCCCATGAAGCTCGTCAGCGGCATTCCTGGCGCGCTCGCGCACGCATCAGATTTTCTCATTGTCGGCCAGGCTTTGCCGGCCGAGATGGGTGTCGCGCCCGGATCGGCGAGCGCAATAGGCTCGCGCACCAACCAGCCGCGCGCGCCACCGGTCGCTTAAGAGCTCAGCCGCAAAGCGCGGCACTCAAATCAAACAGCATTTTCTTCGCGTCGCGATCCGGCGACGGCCGCGGCCGTCCGCCGATCGCGTACGCGTCAGTTCGGATATCATTCAATGCAACGCATCAAGACGTTCAAGACACTCACGCGTGCCGCCGCGGCGGCCGCGTTCCTGGCAGTCCAGGCGATCATCTGCCTCGGCACCGTCTATTGGGCCGTAGCCGCCACGCTTCGCATGGAAGGAACGGCGGCGATGGTGCTCGGCGCACTCTTCGCAGTGCCGTCAGCCTATCTGCTGATGGTGGTCACCCGCATGGCCTATGACGCCGAGACGGATCCAGCCAACCAGTAATGAAGGGACATAGGGCAGGGCGATGCAGGCTGCGTCGCCCTGTCGCACAATGGTTATCTTGCGGCCGAAGCGGGGCGCCCATCCGCCGCACCGGTAACGCGATTCTTCATCGCACTGAGGTCACATTTGCGAGTCAGAAGGGCGCCAAAAGCAACTTTTCATAACGAGCGGCGTTGCTGGAGTTGCGCCAGTTCGGGAGACAGGGAATGGACAGACTGCAATTCGAGGTGCCGGTGCGCATTACGCCCGCATCCGGCCTGCCGGTCGAGGAAATCTACAGCGTCGAGCAGGCGCTCGACTTCCTGCAGGATTGGCCCAAACGCCGGCAAGGCAAGGTCTACGATGCCGCCTTCAATGCCTGTTTCGGCGCGACGGTCGATATCGCCAGCGCCGAGGAGGCCTGCCGTGCCTTCGCGGCATTCTGCCGTGTCAGCGGCTTGCTCGCTCGGGACGCTATGTTCCCGGGCAAGCGTGGCCGCGGGGCAGGGACGTATCGCGAGGCGCGCGCTTAGGGTTCAGCCGCCGAACGACACGCCCCGATAGCGCATTCCCACCTGCACTCCGCGCACGATCACGCGCGACAGGATTTCCATGTCCAGCGGCATCTTCGGGCGCCAGACGTCGAGGAGAAGGGCGACGCGCGGCTGATCGGAGTTGTTCATGACTTCGTGCTCGAACGTATCGTCCCACAGCATGCATTCGCCGTCGGCGATGCGCCGTTCCTCGTGATTGATCATCATGATCGTTGCCGGGCGACCGTCCTGTTGTTTCGGGATGACCAGGCCAAGATGGAAGCGCATGATGCCGCGGAAGGGGCCGCGGTGCGCTGGGATATGCTTGCGCGGGGCGAGGAATGAGACGGCCGCCGATTTGACCTCGGGGCACTCCGTGAGCAGCCTGCTCAGTACCGGCATGCGCGCGAGGTTTTTCGGTACCGTCATGTCGTAGGCCTTGAGCACGAACATGCGCCAGTCGAGGCCGTCATTGGCCGAGATGTCGGCCTGCTCCGGCATGATGTCGTGGAACCGCGGCGCCTTGTTCAGCTTCGCCGCCAGCGCCTCGTCACGGATGCTCTGCCATGCGGCGGCGAACTTCACCGCATTGGGAAAATGCGTGCCGGCATCAAGAATGGCCGGCGCATCTATGCGCTTTTCATAGATGCGGCGGACAAGATTGGTTCCCAGATCGTAGGCGCCTGACATCTCGTTACCTCGAAGCCGTTGTTATTGTTATATAGTGGCTGATTGCTTCCCGCCATGACTCACGGAGATTTGTTCGAGCCGTCAACAGCGGAATCGACATCGGGAGCTCGCCGTCATTGCGTCTTGGTCGCCAGCCGGGGGCCGGTGGCGACATCGACGACTTCGGGCCTGGCGGTATCGATCGCGCCGTTCCAGCCGCCTCCAAGCGCCTTGTTGAGGGCTATGTAGTCGGTAGCGATCGAGACGCGGCTCTGCAGCAGCGAGTCCTCGGCCGAATAGGCCGAGCGCTCGGCATCCAGCACATCGAGGAGACTTGCCTCGCCGGCCTTGTAGAGGGTGCGCTCCAGTTGCGCGGCGTCGGCGTAGGATTTCGTCGAGGACGCAAGTTTGCCGTCCCTGATCCCCTCCTGCGCCAGCGACACGATCGCGTTCTCGACATCTTCCAGCGCGGTCAGGACCGAGGCCTTGTAGGCGATGAAATACTGGTCGCGCTGGGCGCGGGCGACGTCGACGGCGGCCTCCAATTGCCCGGCATTGAACAGCGGCACGCTGAGCGACGGCCCGAACGACCAGCCGATAGTGGAATTCTTGCCGAGATCGCCGAGCTTGAGGGCCGTGGTGCTGATGTCGCCGGTCAGGCTGACGCTGGGGTACCGCGCCGCCTCGGCCTGGCCGATCTTGGCGGTGGACTGCGCATACTGCCGCTCGGCCATGCGCACGTCCGGGCGCGTCAGCAGGATGTCGGCCGGAATGCCCGTCGGGATCGGCAGACGGGGCGCCGGGATCGGCGTCCCTCGTTTCAACCGCTCGACAAGGGTGGCCGGCGGCCGGCCGGTCAGCACTGAAAGCCGGTGCACGGCTTCGGCATAACTCGCTTCCAGTGACGGTATCGTGGCTTCCGTACTGCTCGCCTGTCCCATGGCCTTGGCGACATCGGCCGCCGTCGCCGTGCCTGCTCGCGCCATCGTGCGGGTCAGTTCGGCCGTCTGCCTTTGCGACGCGGCGGCGCGCCGGGCAAGCGCGATGCGGCTCTGATAGCCGCGCGCCTGGACATAGTTCGAGCCGACATCGCCGACCAGGGTCAACAGCGTCGAGCGCAGGTTTTCCTCCGAAGCGTCGAGACCATAGCTGGCGGCCTCGACGCCCCTGCGGTTGGCGCCGAAGAGGTCGAGCTCCCAGCTGGAATCGAAGCCTGCCTGATACTGGCCATAGGTCTCGCTGGCTGAGGTGTCCGAGCTGGTTGCCGCGGCCCTGTTGCGGGTGGCCGAAGCCGAACCGTCCGCGGAGGGCAGCAGTGCCCCCACCGACTGGCGATAGCTCGCACGCGCCTCGCGGATCTTGGCCCTGGCGGTGGCAACGTCGAGATTGCCGGCAACGGCTTCCTCGACCAGCGCGTTCAGTTCGGGATCGCGCAGGCGCTGCCACCATTTCGACAATTGCGCCGGCTGTGCCGGTTTGGCCGTCTTCTGTCCGCTCCAGCTCGCCGGCATCGCCAGCAGCGGCTTCTGGTAATCCGGACCGACGACGCATCCCGACAGCAGGACGGCGGTAAATGCGGGCAAAAAGAGCCCCTTCGCGGCCGCGAGACCGCGTTCAAAACCTATCATTTTTGGGGAAACCTCTATTCTTGAGTGGCTGTGGCTTGGGTCCCGCCCGAATTCTCGTTGGCCGCCTTGCCCTTGAAGATGCGCCGCACCGTGACGAACAAAAGCGGCACCAAGAAGACGCCGATCGCGGTCGCCGCGATCATGCCGCCCATGACGCCGATGCCGACCGAGTTCTGCGCGCCGGAGCCCGCGCCGCTGGCGATCGCCAAAGGCGTGACGCCGAGGATGAAGGCCAGCGACGTCATCAGGATCGGCCGCAGGCGTTGTCGCGCCGCTTCGAGCGTCGCTTCGATCAACCCCATTCCGGCAGCTTGCCGCTCGATTGCGAACTCGACGATGAGGATGGCGTTCTTGGCGGCAAGACCGATCGTGGTCAGCAGCCCGACCTTGAAATAGACGTCGTTGGTCTGGCCAAAGAGGGTAGCGGCCGCCAGCGCGCCGAAGATGCCGATCGGCACGGACAACATCACCGCGAACGGGATCGACCAGCTCTCGTAGAGCGCGGCAAGACAGAGGAAGACGACCAGCGCCGAAATCGCGTAGAGCGACATCGCCTGGTTGCCCGAGAGCCTTTCCTGGTGCGAAAGCCCGGTCCATTCATGCGAATATCCGGCGGGCAGTTGCGCGACCAGCCTGTCGATCTCGTCCATGGCCGCGCCTGAGCTTTGGCCGGCGGCCGCGGCGCCCTGGATCTCCACCGCCGCCGAGCCGTTATAGCGTTCGAGGCGGGGCGATCCGTACGTCCAGTGGCTGGAGGCGAAGGCCGAGAACGGCACCATGGCGCCGCCGGAGTTGCGGACCTGCCACTTGTCGAGGTCTTCCGGCTGCATGCGGAAGTCCGCGTCCGACTGCAGATAGACAGGCTTCACGCGCCCGCGATCGATGAAATCGTTGACGTAGTCGCTGCCCCAGGCAGTGGAGAGCGTGTTGTTGATGTCGGCGAGGCTGATGCCCAGCGCGCTCGCCTTCTCCTGGTCGATGTCGACCGAGAATTGCGGCTGGTCCTCCTGGCCGTTGGGACGCGTGTTGGCGAGCAGCTTGCTCTTCGCGGCGAGGCCCAGGAGCTGGTTGCGCGTCTGGATCAGCGCTTCATGGCCGGCGCCGTTGACGTCCTGCAGGTAGAAATCGAAGCCGTTGGTGTTGCCGAAACCCTGGATGGCGGGCGGGGCGAGCGCGAAGACCTGCGCATCCCTGATCTTGGAGAAGGCGCCCATGGCGCGGCCGGCGACTGCTTGCGCAGCCAGGGCCGGCGATTTGCGCTGGTCGAAATCCTTCATCCGCACGAAGGCGATGCCGACATTCTGTCCGGCGCCGCCGAAGCCGAAGCCGGAAGCGGTGAACACGCCTTCGACCGCATCCTTCTCCTCGCTCAGATAATGGTTGGTCACCTGAGCCAGCACGCGCTCGGTGCGGTCCTGCGTCGCGCCGACGGGCAGCGAGGCGCTGGTGATCAGGATGCCCTGATCCTCTTCCGGCAGGAACGAGCTCGGCAGGCGGGCAAACATCCAGCCCATGGCGATCACAATGGCCAGGAAAACGACGAGGAAGCGCCAGGACCGGTTGATGATGCCGTGCGAACCGTCGCGGTAGGCGATCGTGCCGCGATCGAAGGTGCGGTTGAACCAGCCGAACGGACCTTTCTGCATCGCATGGTCCTTGGCCGGGCGCAGGATGGTGGCGCAGAGCGCCGGTGTCAGCACCAGCGCGACCAGCACGGACAGCGCCATCGCCGAGACGATGGTGACCGAGAATTGCCGGTAGATGATGCCGGTGGAACCGCCGAAGAAAGCCATCGGCACGAACACCGCCGACAGCACGGTGGCGATGCCGATCAGCGCGCCGGTGATCTCGTTCATCGATTTGCGCGTCGCTTCTTTCGGCGGCAGGCCTTCCTCCTGCATCACGCGCTCGACATTCTCGACCACGACGATGGCATCGTCGACCAGCAGGCCGATGGCCAGAACCATCGCGAACATGGTCAGCGTGTTGATCGAATAGCCGAAGAAGGAGAGCACGCCGAACGTGCCGAGCAGCACCACGGGTACGGCAATCGTCGGGATGATGGTGGCGCGCAGGTTCTGCAGGAACAGGAACATCACCAGGAACACCAGCACGATTGCCTCGGCCAGTGTCTTGACCACTTCCTCGATCGACAGGCGCACGAAGGGCGAGGTGTCATATGGGTAGACGACCTCGACGCCCTGCGGAAAGGTCGAGCTCAGACGATTGATCGTCGCGCGCACTGCCTCGGCGGTGCTGATGGCGTTGGCGCCGGTCGCCAGGTTGACGGCGAGGCCGGCTGCCGGCTTGCCGTTGTAGTGGGCTTGCGTGGTGTAGCTCTCGGCGCCGATCTCCACCTTGGCGACATCGTTCAGCCGCACCAGCGAGCCGTCGGTGTTGCTCTTCAGGATGATATTGCGGAATTGTTCGGCGGTCTGCAGCCGGCTCTTGGCCGTCACCGTGGCGTTGAGCTGCTGGCCCTTGCGCGCCGGAAGCCCGCCGAGCTGACCGGCCGAAACCTGCGTGTTCTGCGCCTCGATCGCGGTGGCGACATCGCTCGGCATCAGCGCGTATTGCGCCAATTTGTCGGGATCGAGCCAGATGCGCATGGCATAGCCGGAGCCGAAGAGCTGCGTCGAGCCGACGCCTTCGACACGCTTCAGCGTGTCGTTGACGGTGCTGTCGACATAATCGGCGAGGTCGGTCGAGTTCATCTTGCCGTCGCTGGAGACGAAGCCGATGACCATCAGGAAGCCGGTCGAGGATTTGGAGACGGTGATGCCGTTGCTCTGCACGACCTGCGGCAGCTGCGACTGCACGAGCTGCAGCTTGTTCTGCGTCTGTACCTGGGCGGTGTCGGGATTGGCAGCGCTGGTGAAGGTCAGCGTGATCGAGGCCTGCCCGGTCGAGGTCGACGTTGCCGTCATGTAGTCGAGATTGTCGATGCCGGTCATGCCTTGTTCGATGACCTTGGTCACCGAGTTCTCGACGGTCTGGGCATCGGCGCCGGGATAGCTGGCGCTGATGTTGACCGTGGTCGGCGCGATCTGCGGATATTGCGAGATCGGCAGCGACTGCAGCGCCAAGAGGCCGCCCAGCATGATGACGATGGCGATCACCCAGGCGAAGATCGGCCGGTTGATGAAGAAACCCGACATCGCTTCAGTTCCCGGTTGCGCCAGAGGCGGGCTGTTTCACGGTGCCGGGTGGAGCCGCCGAGGCGGAACTCTGCTCGCGGTCCTTGATCTCGCCGGTCGTCTCGTCGATCGTCACCTCGACCGCTGTCGCGTCGCCGCCGGCGCGCACCAGCTGCAAGCCTTCGACGATGACGCGGTCGCCGTCTTTGACGCCGGAATCGACCAGCCAGTTGTTGCCGACGCTGTTGCGCACGCTCAGCGTCCGCTGCTCGACCTTGCCCTCAGCATTGACCACCATGGCCGTCGCCTGGCCCTTCGGGTCGCGAGTGACGCCGCGCTGCGGCACCAGAAAACTGTTCTGGGCGACGCCTTCCTCGACGATGGCGCGCACATACATGCCGGGCAAAAGCAGCCGGTCGGGATTGGGAAACTGGGCTCTGAGCGCGAAAGTGCCGGTCGACTGGTCGACATTGGCGCCGGCGAATTCCAGCTTGCCGTTCTGCGCATAGATGGTGCCGTTGTCGAGCTTCAGCTTGACGCTGACATTGGGTCCGCTGAACTTCAGCCGGCCCTCATTGATCGCCTGGCGCAGGTTGAGCAGGTTCGTGCTCGACTGCGTGACGTCGACATTGATCGGGTCGAGCGAGCGGATCGTGGTCAGCAGCGTTTCCTGATTGGCGGTGACCAGAGCCCCGGGCGTCAGCGAGGATTTGTCGATGCGGCCTGCGATCGGCGCGGTAATCGAGGTGCGGTCGAGGCTGATCTTCGCGGTTTCGACGCTGGCCTTGGCCGCTGCCACGTCGGCCTGCGCCTGCGCCAGCGTCGCTGCGGCATCATCATAGTCCTGCTTCGAGACGACGTTCTGCTTCAGCAGGCCGGAATAGCGGTCGAACTTGGCCTGCGCTGTTGGGATTGCTGCTTCCGCTTTCTGCTGCGTCGCGACCGCGCTGTCATAGGCGGCCTGATAGCTCGCCGGATCGATGAGGTAGAGCGGCTGTCCCGCCGCCACCTCGGCGCCTTCCTGGAACAGGCGCTGCCGCACGATGCCGTCGACCTGCGGGCGCACTTCGGCGACGAGGGAAGCGGCCGTGCGTCCAGGCAGTTCGGCGGTGATCGCGACCGACTGCGGATGCAGCGTGACGACGCCGACCTCGGGCCTGCCGGCGCCGCCCATGCCGGGCGGGACCTGGCTCTTGTCCTGCGAGCAGGCGGTCAGAAGAAGCACGGCACAAAGCACACCTGCCCAGGCAGACAGCCGGGACAGCCTCGCCAGCGAAAGAGAACGACTAGGCTGGATATGCATTGGCTGGATCTTTCGCTGGAGTTGCAATTCCCGCCGGGCCGGCCGCGCTGGGCGCCTCGACCAACAGCTTGCCGAGGTGACGGGCGAGGACGCCCTGGATGTCGTCCATGAAGGTGTAGACCACCGGCACGTAGACGAGGCTGAGCACGGTCGAGGAGATGAGCCCGCCGATCACGGCGATTGCCATCGGCGCCCGGGTCTCCGCGTCGGCGCCGATGCCAAGCGCGATCGGCAGCATGCCGGCGCCCATGGCGATCGATGTCATGACGATGGGCCGGGCCCGCTTGCGGGCAGCGTCGAGCAGTGCCTCGAAGCGGCTCATGCCGTGCTCCTTCTCGGCGACCAGAGCATACTCGACGAGGAGGATCGAGTTCTTGGCCGCGATGCCCAACAGCATCAGTATGCCGATCAGCGGCGAGATGCCAAGCGCCTTGCCGGTGATGAGCAGGAAACCGAGCGCGCCGCCGACCGATAGCGGCAGCGCGACCAGGATGGTAACGGGCTGCACGAAACTGCGGAAAAGCAGCACCAGCGTCAGGTACATCAGGATGATGCCGGCGGCGATCGCGGTGGCAAAGCCCGTGAACAGCTCCTGCATGCGTTGGGCGTCGCCGCGCGCCAGTTCGTGCACGCCCGGGGGTGGGCTCTTCATGACCGGCAGCGCGCGAATGGCGGTGGTCGCCTGGCCAAGCGTCAGGCCGGAGAGGTCGGCCTCTATCGTCGCGCTGCGGCTGCGGTCGACACGCGTGATGCTGTTCGGTCCGGCATTGAAGCCGATGTCGGCGACGGCGCCGAGCGGCACCGTGCCCTTGCTGCCGGTCAGCGGCAGGACGGCAAGCTTCGCCGGCTCGTCGACGGCGCCGTCGGGCAGAGTGACGACGATCGAGACCTGGCGGTCGCCGAGATTGTATTTCGCCAGGCTGGTGTCGGTGTCGCCGATGGTGGCGATCTTCACCGTCGCGGCGGTCTCGGTCGGCGTGACGCCAAGCTCGGCAGCCTTGGCGCTGTCGGGCCGCACGATCAGCTCGGGCTTGGTGGTGGCGGCCGTCGAGGTCGGGTTGATGAGGCCCGGCACCGATTTCATCTGCTCGATCAGCGCGTTGCTCGCCTTTTCGAGCGCCGTGCCGTCGTCGCCGACCAGCGTGATCGCCACCTTGGCGCCGGCGAAGCCGTCGGCGCCGAACTGGATGCGGGCGCCGGGTATGTCGTTGAGCCTGGGCGAGGCCTCGGCCTCGAATTTCTGCTGGCTCATGCTCCGCTCGGCGCGCGGCTTGAGATTGACCGTGACGGTCGCGGTGCGAACTTCGGCCGAGCTCGAGCTTTGGTTGGGACCTCCGCCCGACGAAGCAGCCGTGCCGATCGTAGCAAACACGCTGTCGACAGCCGGCTCCTTCTCGAGCCGTCCGGTGATGTCCTGCACCACCGCCGTGGTCTGCTCGATGGTCGACCCGGGCTGCAGCTCGACCGAAATCATCGAGCGGCCGCGGTCAGCCGCCGCCATGAATTCGGTCGGCAGCCGGGTCGCCAGCAGCATCGAGCCGGCGAAGAAGGCAATGCCGGCCAGCAGTGTGATCCAACGGTAATCGAGCGCCTTGCGCAGCAGCCAGAGATAGGTCGGCACCCAGGCAGGCAGGTCGTCCTCGTCATGGCCGCCGGCGCGCACCAGATAGGCGCCCATCAGCGGGGTGAGCATGCGCGCCACGAGCAGCGAGAACAGCACCGACACGCAGACGGCTACGGCGAAGGAGAAGAAGAATTTGCCGGGAATGCCAGGCATGAAGGCCACGGGGAGGAACACGGCGACGATGGTCGCGGTCGTTGCCACCACGGCGAGCCCGATCTCGTCCGCCGCTTCGATTGCCGCCTGGTAGGCGCTGACGCCGGTCTGGCGCATATGGCGCACGATGTTCTCGATCTCGACGATGGCGTCGTCGACGAGGATGCCGACGACCAGCGACAGCGCCAGCAAGGTGATGTTGTTGAGCGAGATGTCGAAGGCGGCCATCACGGCGAAGGTCGGGATCAGCGACAGCGGCATCGCCACCGCCGACACCAGCGTCGCCCTGATGTCGCGCAGGAACAGCCAGACCACGCCGATGGCGAGCAAGGCGCCGAGCCACAAGGCTTCGAGCGCGGCGTCGTAGCTCTCCTGGACGAAGCCGGAGGAAGAGGTGACTTCGGTGAACTTTGCCGTCGTGGTCTTCGCGCCCATGTCGGCGATCGCCGCGCGGGCGGCCTTGACCACGTCGATCTCGCTCGAGCCGACCGATCTGTAGATATTGAAGGCGACGACCTGCCGGCCGTCGAGATAGGCGGCCTGGCGCGGCTTTTCCCAGCTGTCGACGACGCTGCCGAGGTCGGAAAGCTTGACGTCGCCGGCGCCGGAGAGCGCGATGCGTGTATTGGCCAGCGCCTCGACGGTGGTGGCGCTGGCCAAAGTGCGCACCGACTGCTCCTGGCCGCCGATGGTGGCGCGGCCGCCGGGCTGGTTCACGTTGTTCGCGGCAAGCGTCTGGCTGACATCGCCGGCGCTGATGCCGAGCGCTGCCAGGCGGTCGGGATCGAGCTCGACGCGGATAACGCGGTCGACGCCGCCGGAACGGGTGATCTTGGAGACGCCGTCGACGCCGAGCAGGACCTTGGCGACGTCGTTGTCGATATACCAGCTCAATTGATCCGGCGACATGGCCGGCGCCTCGACGACGAAGGTCAGCACCGAATTGCCCGTGGCATTGACCTTCGCCACGACCGGTGTCTGCGCGGCGGCCGGCAGGCTGGACTGCACGCCGGAGACCGCGTTGCGGACATCGTTGGTGGCGGTCTCGGGATCGGTGCCGAGGGTGAATTCGACAGTGGTGACGGACGAGCCCTCGCTGAGCGAGGTCGAGACGTCGTCGACGCCTTCGAGCGTCGCGACCGCGTTCTCGATGACGCGCGCCACCTGGACTTCCATTTCGCTCGGCGCCGCGCCCGGCTGCGCCACCGTGACGGGGACGGTCGGCAGGTCGATGTCGGGCATGTTGTTCGTGCGCAGCTGCGTGAAGCCCCAGGCGCCGGCGATCGCAAGCGACAGGAACAGCACGATGGTCGGAACCGGATTGCGGATCGACCAGGAGGAGACGGCGTTCATTGCGCCTGCTCCTTCACGCTTGCGGCATCGGCAGCCGCGGCTTCGCCGGCAGCGACGCGCACGAGGTTGCCGTCGTTGAGGAAGCCGGCCCCGGCGACGACGACCGGAGCGCCCTCCGACAGGCCGCTTTCGATGGCGACCCGGCCGTTCTGGCGCGTGCCGGTCACGACGGCACGCGCGCTGACCTTGCCGTCGTCGCCGACGACGAACACCGCCGGTTTGCCGTCATGCCAGACCAGGGCCGTCTCTGCGACGGTGAGCTGCCGGGACGTCGCCGTCTCGATCGTGACGCGGGCGAACATGCCGGGCTTCAGCCCCGAGCCTTCGCCGACCGCGACATAGATGGTGGCGAGCCGCGTGGTCGAGTTGACGGTCTCGGCGATCGCGGAAACGCTGCCGGAGAAGGCGCGGCCGGCCGCATCGACGATGTTCGCCGCCTGACCGACGGAGATTGCCGCCAGGTCCTTTTCAGGGACGAGTACGCCGACCTCCAGCCTGCCGTCGCGGATGATCTTCATCAGCTCGGTGCTGGCCTGCACGATGGAGCCTGCCACGGCCGGTTTGCTGGAAACGATGCCGTCGAAGGGCGCGCGGATGGTCGTCCTGTCGAGCTCGGCCTGCAACCGCTCCGCGGCGGCCTCTGCCTGCTCGACCCCGGCCTTGCCGGTTTTGACGGCCGTTGCCTTTTCCTCGGCGGTCTCCGCGCTGACGGCATTGCTGGCCAGCAGCTTGTCGGCGCGCGCGGCAGCCGACAGCGCGGAATCAAGCGTCGCCTGCGCCTGGGCGACGGCCGCCTTCTCCTCGGCAAGCTGGGCTTTGAGAAGCGAGTCGTCGAGGCGGACGATGACATCGCCGGCCGTCACGCGGTCGCCCTCCTTCACCAGCACCTCGATCAGGCGCAGGCCGCTTTCTTCCGCGCCGATCGTCGCTTCCTGCCAGGCGGAGACGGTGCCGGTGGCGCTGACGGAGGATGTGATCTGGCGCGAAAGCACCTTCTCGACGGAAACGGTGAGCGTGGTGACCTGAACGGGCGCCGCTTTCTCGGCCTCCGGGGGCGCGCCGCGGCCATAGGCCTTCAGCATCGCGGCGACGCCGGCCGCGACCAGGATGGCGACGAGGAGAAGATGCCTTTTACGCAATTTTCTGGCCGTGATTTTCAGGGTTTGCAGACGTGATCGGAAGCGACAGCCGGTAAGCGGCGAAGCTCAGCCGGATCGCTCCCGTCAGGACCTGCCGCGACGGCATCTGCCGCCTGGCGCTGGCCCCTTGGCGGATCGGCAGGGGCGAGCCGAGGACGGCAAGCAGCCGCAGCATCATCATGGCTTCCCACATCATAACGCGTTCCATCCTTGATGGCGGTCGCGCGCACGCGGCCGCCAATTCGCAAAAGGAACCGGCCGGCCCTTGAACGGGTGGGTCAGCGGGGCCGGCCGGCGCAGCCGGTCAGGGTTGTTCGCCGTCCCGGGGTAGGGGCGGCGGGAGCTGTCCGCGAGGACCTCCGGAGCCGGCTGCGTCATCCGGCGGATTGCTCCAGGGACCGGGGGGTGGTCTGTGCGGCCGATCCGCCGAAGCGAGGATTTCGAGCTGCTCCGGCGTCAGCGTGGTGCGCAGCACGGCGATGGCGTCCTTCAGCTTGGCGGCCGAGGCGGCGCGTTTGGTGACCTCGTCCGCCAGCTTCTCCTGGAAGGCGAAGGGATCGCGGGCAGCACCTGGCGCAGGTCGGTCGGGATCCGGACCGCCTGTGCCGCCCAAACCGAAGTCCGGTCGCGCCGGCGGCGCCAGCACCGCTTGCAGGGCGCTGGTGTAGTCACGCCAGGCGTCGAGCTGTTCGGAGCGGATGCCGATCCGGGTCTCGAGCGACGAAAGGTGGGCAGCGAGCATTTCAGGCGGCGGGGGACCCATGTGGCGAGGACCAAAATCCTCGGGACCGTGCCGCATCGCCCAGCGCGGACCATGCCAGGGCATCGGGCCGGGTTTCGCATCGTCCGGCCGGCCGATTGCCGGTGGCTGGTCACCCGGCGCGTCGGGGCCGGGCTGCGCCGCCAGCACCGGATGGATGGCCGCGACCGAGAACAAGCCGAGCGCCAAAAGTCTGCTTCGCATGATGTGATCCTTTCCTTCATGCTTCGGATGGCTGGAGGATAGGAAGCGTCTTTTGCCGCTTTGCTTCGGCGCGTTGCCGAAGGTTTCCCGAAAAAGGAGATTTGTTTCCGAATGTTTCCGGCACCTTCCCGGAAACATTGCGTTGCAATTTTCCATGCCGCTTGGCGGCGCCGCTCCCTATAATCACGAACGAAAAGGCAAACGGGCGAAGAATGCAGACACAATCCCACATCCTCGTCGTCGACGACGACCGCGAGATCAGGACGCTGCTCGGACGCTATCTCGACGGCCAGGGATTCCGCGTGTCGGTGGCAGCGGACAGGCGCGAATGCGAGCAGAAGCTCGGCTCCGGCCAGTTCGACCTCATCGTGCTCGACGTCATGCTGCCCGACGGTTCGGGGCTCGACATTTGCCGCAGCATGCGCGATCGCAAGCCGCATATTCCGGTCATCCTGCTCACCGCGCTGAAGGAGGATGTCGATCGCATCATCGGGCTGGAGCTCGGCGCCGACGACTATCTCGGCAAGCCGTTCAATCCGCGCGAGCTCACGGCCCGCATCCGCGCCGTGCTGCGGCGCTCGGCGCCGGAAGAGGCGGCGCCGGCCAAGGTGCGGGTCTATCGTTTCGCTGGCTACCGGCTGGAACCTGACACGCGCAAGGTGATGGATGTCGAGGGTGCGGCGGTCGATCTCACCGGCGCCGAATTCGACCTGCTTCAGGTCTTCCTCGACCGGCCGGGGCGGCTTTTGTCGCGCGACCAGCTGCTCGACCTGACGCAAGGGCGCGAGCGCGATCCGCTTGAGCGTTCGGTCGACGTGCTGATGAGCCGGCTGCGGCGGAAGTTCGCCGAGGCCGGCGAGGGTTCCCTGTTCAAGACCGTGCGCAATGGCGGCTATCAGCTCACCGCGCGCGTCGAGACGACGGAGCACCGCGTCCCGACGACGGATGTCGAACCATGACTTCGCTGCGCCGGCGACTGATCATCCTTCTCGTCGTTTCGATCCTGGGCGTGGTCGGCCTCGCCACCTTCGTAGCCGTCAAGGTGCTCGGCGGGCCGTCGCCCGAACTGGTCATGGGCCCGCTTGCCCATCAGATCGAGTACATGGTGCAGCTGGTTCCGGGGCACGTGCCGAATGCCGGCGATGCGCCCGTCATCGTAAGGGATCGCCCGGCCGATGGCTTCGAGGACCGCAAGCACACAAGGGTGCTGAACGAGATCCTGCATCACAACGGCCTCGACGTTTCGGCTGTCGTCAGTCGCAATGCCGACCGGCCGGGAATGGTCGCTTCGGTCGCGCTGCCGGACCATCGCTGGATGATTGTCGACGTGCCGGATTTCGGTCCGCCGCGCGATGTCTGGTACGGGCTGGCGGGTTGGATGGCGCTGATCGTGCTCGGCGCCACGCCGGTCTCGATCTATTTCACCGGCGTTCTGGTGCGGCCGCTGGAAATGCTGGAAAGCGCCGTTGGCAAGATCGGATCGGACGGGATGCTGGCAACGGTGCCGGAAAAAGGCTCGGCCGAGGTGAGGGCCACCGCTCATGCGCTCAACGAGCTGTCGGCAAGACTGAAGATGGCGATGGAGAGCCGCATGCGGCTGGTCGCGGCCGCCGGCCACGATCTCAGAACGCCGATGACCAGGATGCGGCTCCGAGCGGAATTCCTCGACGAGGATCGCGAGAAATGGCTCAACGATCTCGACGAGCTCGATCGCATCGCCGACAGCGCCATACGTCTGGTGCGCGAGGAGGTGAACCAGGATGCGGTCGAGCCGCTGGAGCTGGACAGGCTGGTCCGCGATATCGAGGTCGAGATGACGTCGCTCGGCCACGCGGTGTCGATCGAGCATCTGGACAGGGTTTCGGTCCGGGCCGGCGCGCTTGGGCTGCGGCGCGCGCTGCGCAACCTGATCGTCAACGCGGCGACGCACGGCAGGGGCTGCATCGTTTCGCTGGCCGCGCAAGGCGGCCAAGCGGTCCTCACCATCGCCGATCGCGGCCCCGGCATTCCGGCGGATCTGCTGAACAAGGCGTTCGAGCCGTTCTTCCGGGTCGATCCGGCGCGCACGCAATTCATTGCGGGCGCCGGTCTCGGCCTCGCCATCGCCAAGGAAATCATCGAGCGCTATGGCGGAACGATCCGGCTGGAGAACCGGCCGAGCGGCGGGCTGCTGCAAACGGTGGTTTTCGGCGCCGTTTCCTGATGGAAGGCGCCGTCAAGCTCGCTCACTTGACCTTTTCAATCACCGGGCCGGCCGGCTGGTCCGTCGCCGGAGCCGGCGTGCAATCCTGCCCCTTGCACTCCAGGGCGGGGTCGTCCTTCGGTGGCAGGCAATTCTGCCCCTCGCAGTGAATGGCCGGCTGCTGTTGCGCCGCGTCACCGTTCGGCTGGGCAGGCTGATCCTCGGCGCGGACGGGCTGCAGCCCCGCCAAGTTGATGATTGCCGCGCACAACAGCGCTGTTCGAAGGAAGTTCATGCTCGTCTCCACGTCTGGGAGCCGGTAGAATCTTACACTTTCGCGCCGAGGCCGGCATCCCGCCGTCCGCCAACGACGTTAACGGTGGGTTTCCGCCCCAAGGAAGGTGCGCCAGGCGAGGCTGTGGCCTGGACCGCGGCCTCGTCGCAAATGCGCTCACTTGCGGTCATTCCAAGCCCTTGGCGCGGTCCCAGGCTTTCGACCATATCTTCAAAGCCTTCTGATCGAGCGCTTTCGGCAGGTGGCAGTGCTGCTCGACGGGAAACTGCGTTCCGATCCCGATCTCTATCCGTCCGAAGAAGCGCAGAAGCAATTTCAGCGACAGCGATCTGGCGCTCGCGGCCGCCGAACTCGGCCAGGGCGTGGCGCTGGGGAGCCTGACTTTGGCCGAGGAGGCGCTCGCGTCAGGGAATCTTGTACAGCCATACGAGCACATCCTTGACGCCTGTCGCGGATGGTATGCAGTTTCCACCCAGGATCGTCTCCGGGACATCGATGTGCTGGGTTGGCTGCGCGGGCAGACGTCTGATGGCGACTGCTGACGGATCGCGCCTCAGAAGTGCACGTCATCAAGGGCCACATACCCGCAGGTCATGCTGCCTTTGCTGTGCCGACTGTGGCTTTCTCGAAGTCCTCAACTGGCCAGCGCAACCCTAGTTGTTCCAAGACACCTTGACCATGCCCGGGAACTCCTTGAGCTGCTCAAGATTTGTCACTGCCGTAATTCTATAGGCGCTCTTGTTGGCCAATCCGTCCCAGACAAAGAACGCGGCGACGGCAACGACCACCAGAAGGATCGGTCGCATTGGAACCTCCCTCAAAGCTCTTTGCACCCGCGCGATATTATGCGCCTCGCAGGAGAAGAGTACAAGCAGATGCTAATATACAAGCCTTCGCCGGCGAACGAAGGGATCTAGCAAGCTCTTTCGCCTCGGTGGCACGCTGCCGTGCCGCGCCCGACGATGTCGGCAGGTTGGATCAAGATTGAATCCGACAAATCGTTTCACAAGCAAGGCCGTTGCCGTCCCCGTCCAAGGTCTTGCCCCATGGGCAGTTGTGAAGGTGCCATGTGGCATCTTCGCAGGAGAGCATCTGCGCGCACTTCAGCACAGGCTCGCAGGACCGGTTTATAGAGCCGGACGGCAGCGGCGGGACCTGCGGGGCTGAGTGCTTCTCCCAGGCAAAAGCCGCCAGGGCCAGTGCCACAGCAAGCCCGAACAGGATTCTTGGCGATCTCAGCAGAACCAGTGCCTTCCTCCCACCAACAAATGCATCAGCGACTGACCGGGGACGTGATAGAAGCGAGGTAGGGACGTGTATCTTGCATCGCAATCCAGGAGAGCGGGGCCCAATTGCAAGGCCAGCAGGCCAATTATCAATGCGACGCCCGCCACGATCTTGGCTCGGTTGAACCATTGTCGACGGAGTTTTTTGCGCCGAAGGCCAATGCGCCATCGGTTAGCCTGATCGGCGCCAATGTTGAGTTTCGCACCCAACCTTCTCTCAGGCGGGCTGCGCGGTAGCCAGCGACACAATTCCGCCGAAGGGCGCTTCGCCGCTTGAGTGCCCAGAATGCGCGCGCACCCTGAGCACGAGCAATCGCGCAGCGGCCAACGGCGTCATGGCCAGGAATGCAAATGTGAGAGCCAGGAAGACTGACGGAATGCAGATCATTCCGCCGGGATCAAAGCACGATTCCATGATACAACCCTCCAACCGCCTCCAGCGTGCGGCGGCCTCTCCATGCCACAAAAGATGCCTCTCATTGAGAAAGAATTCAAGCGTTTACTAATTCTCGTATAGCTTGCATGAGAGCCACCCGGTACGGTTGCGGTCCTTTCAGAGATACTCAATGCAACCAATACCTTCAGCGCAAAGCCCGGCTTGCGAACCCTGTGTCTGTCCCGACAGGCATCGCAAGCCGGGCTATAGTTGAACGGCCAGCAAGCACGCTACCCCTGCAATCGCTAGCGATAGAGTTGGGCCTCATCACGCAGGAAATTATCCAGCGTCCCAGAGCCGCCGCGACCCGTGATGTCGACGAGTTCGACGAAAACGGATCCACCTGCATTGGCGCCTGGAACAGGTTCCGTCATGAAGAAGCTGGCGAAGGCCTCGACAGGAAGGTTGGTGCTGTTGCCGTTAAGGTTGTTTCCGGCGGCCTGCAGCGCGTTGCAATTCAGGATGGCGCCGTACAGCAATCTGCGATCGACGGAAGTCACGGGCGGCTGGCACGAATTTGGCGGCGTGCCGAGTTCGCCTCCGGTCGACGCGTGCCCGACAAGGTTGTTGGCGATTTCATATTTGTAGACTTGGTAGCGCGTCGGTTTCGTCGTGTCCCACGCGGACGGGTAGCTCGTGGACTGGAAATTGGTGCTCCAATAGCCCGACAGGTTCCAGTTTCCGTCCCCCATGCGTCCGCTCATATACGGTGTCGTGCCGTCCCGAGGCAGGCCCATGTAGCCCGCCGCGTTGAACGTCAGCTGATTGTAATTTGGGCACTGGTTGCTGTTGCCATTGCCGTTCCCGTTTCCGCCGGTGGACGCTCCCTTGCGCACATTCGCGGCCGGGCCATACTCGGCGCTGTTGAAGGCATTGCCGTTGGCGTTGATGCCAAAGCGGACATTGAACGCGTCCTGAACAGGGCCGTTGTTCTGGCCGGTCTTGGTGCTGACGCCCTGCGCCGAGTAGCAGCCTAGCGGCCTCGATGTTGCGATTGTCTGTGCCAGGCCCTGGGCGCCATTGCCTACGCTGTCAGGTGGCGCCAGAAAGCCGAAATTGCCAGGTCCGTATGCGGCATTGTTTCCCACTAGGCGGAGCTCGATCAACCGGCGATGGACGGCCGGATCAGACACCGCTTGTTCAAGGGTCGCACCACCTGCACTGTTGGTGCCGTTCACCATCTCATAGGGGTTGCACATAAAGACGGGAGTGTAATTGCAGACCCCGGAGGTGAAACCAGCTACCGAGACAGCGCCGAACTGGATGCGGTCGTCGGCGGTGTTCCCCGAGAGGAACGAAGCTGGAAAGATGGTCGAGAAGGTCTCCGGATGGGTCTCCACCATGATGAACCGTGTGACCGCGGCAGAGGCCGCGTAGTTGGCAGACGTAATCATGTCGGAGTCGTTGGCAGGGATGCTGGAAAGGAAACACCACGAAATCTGGCCCATCGATCGGCAAGCCGTGTAGGTCGCGTCTACTGTCGTTGCCCCGCTGCCGGGAATGGGGACGATGCCGGCATCCGAGAAGGTGGTGTCGTTCGAAACCAGATTTGCCAGGGCATTCTGGGCACGGGTCCAGGCATCCGACCTGCCGTTCAATTCGGCCGCTGCAGCGAGGGCCAACGCATCGGCAGCCTTCTGCATGTCGTTATGCAGATTGGTAACCCGGCTCATGTCGATGGTAAGCGCGGAAAAGCCAATGATGGCCGGCAACATGATGCTAAGCAGGATCAGGGCTACGCCTCGCTGATCGTGCCAGAACTTACGCAAAACCCGAAACATTCCGCGCCCCCGCGCAGCAACTCTTGTTGCCCCCTCTGTTTGAAAAGATGATCCCCTTCGGCGTGCTACCGCAAGGTGGACCCAAGGCCCTGAGCCGACCTCCCTGCGGCGCACCCGCTACGGACTTCGGTCGCACGAACGATTGAAACGTTCGGCCATGACTTCTAACCATTCTGTAATGAAGCGAGATGCGTGCCGCGATTTCGATCCCGCGCTCTGGCGACGTGAGTGCCAGACCCCAACTTTTTCGGCATCGTCTTGTTATGAAACCAAAGAGCGCCGGTGTGATGATCACCAACCCTCCGGCAATTCTCAGCTCGAACCGGACGCAGGTGGCAGGCGCGATCGCGAACAGGCCTAGGTGTGAGCTTTCAGGAGGTTGTCCATTCGGACCGGACCGAGGAGACTGGAGTTACCAGGCTTCAGCGCTCGTCGGAGGATCCGAATGAACATCCACAAGAATGCCCGTCTCACGCCGCTGCGTCGAGAGGAGATGGCGCTGGCGGTGATAGAAGGCGGTTTTTCCAAAGCCCATGCGGCGCGAACGTATGGTGTGTCGGCCAAGATCGTGGCGCGTTGGGTCGAGCGCTACAAGGCCGAAGGCAGCAAAGGCATGGCCGACCGCTCGTCGCGGCCCACCGTCATGCCGGGC
>NZ_QMBP01000071.1 GCF_003289945.1 Mesorhizobium hawassense | reverse complement strand
TCAAGCTGTTCGAGATCTCCGGTCACAAGTTCGAGGACGTCAACGGCGACGACGGCACGCCCGGCCACACCTCCGACGACAAAGCATGGGCCGGCGTCACCATCTTCATCGACGCCAACAACAACCAGACGTTGGACCTCGGCGAGCTGTCGACGACGACGGACGCCAACGGCTTCTGGCAGTTCACCGGGCTCGACGCCAGCTATGCCGGCGACAAGGTCTACGAGGTCCTGCCGGGCGGCTCGGTGCAGACGTTGGGCCAGGCCGGCTATACCATCACCGGCACCTCCGGCACCAACCAGGACGATCTCGACTTCGCCAACTTCAAGCTGTTCGAGATCTCCGGTCACAAGTTCGAGGACGTCAACGGCGACGACGGCACGCCCGGCCACACCTCCGACGACAAAGCATGGGCCGGCGTCACCATCTTCATCGACGCCAACAACAACCAGACGTTGGACCTCGGCGAGCTGTCGACGACGACGGACGCCAACGGCTTCTGGCAGTTCACCGGGCTCGACGCCAGCTATGCCGGCGACAAGGTCTACGAGGTCCTGCCGGGCGGCTCGGTGCAGACGCTGGGCCAGGCCGGCTATACCATCACCGGCACCTC
>NZ_QMBP01000008.1 GCF_003289945.1 Mesorhizobium hawassense | reverse complement strand
GCCGATATCGAGGCTGCCAACCGCTTCATCGCGCAGACCTATCTGCCGGCTCACAATGCCCGCTTCGCCAGGCCGGCCGCGGTCCAGGACAGCGCCTTCGTCGCCGCCGATCCGGCCGTTCTGGCCGAGATCCTGTGCCTCCAAGAAGAGCGTGTCGTTGCCCGCGACAATACCGTCGCCTTCGCGCGGCTCAGATTGCAACTGCCGCAAAGCCCGATCCGACACCACTTCGTCAAAGCCACCGTCAAGGTCAGGCAATACACTGACGGAACACGCGCAATCTTCCACGGACCGCGCCGCATTGCCACATACACCTCAGATGGCGCACCAATCCTGGACGGATGCTCAATCGGCAGAGCTGCGTGAACCGCTTCGACGCAAAACTGAAGCGGACAAATGACGTGCTACCAAACCGGACAACTTGATTAGCTACCGACAGCGGGCGCGCCAGAAGGCTTGCAGCGGTGGTTTTCCGGTGCCGAAAGCATAAACCGGACATCCCATTCGTGACAAATGTAGGATCGGGCGGTTCTTGGTCGTCCTGCGGCATGTGACCAGACCCGATGAGGACCAACATGAAGCTCCTGTTCAGCCGCAATCCCAATCCTCGCCTCGCGGTCGCAACGGCGCGTTATCTCAAGGCGGAGGTCGCGTTCGAATTCGCATCGCCGATGGCGCCGGGGCAGGCCGAGCGCTACCAGGCGCTCAACCCCAATCTGACCGTGCCGATCCTGGTCGGTCCGGGATGGAGTCTGTGGGAGGCCGACGCCATCGCCTGCCGGCTGTCGCGCGATGCTGGTTCGGATTTCTGGCGCGGCGGAGACGACGAGCCGGACATGATCCGTTGGATAAGCTGGGGCAAGGAACGCTTCGCCTTCGCTTGCGACATGGTGCATTTCGAGCGCGGCACCAAGCAGCGCTATGGGCTGGGTCCGATCGATCAGGCGCTGGTCGAGGAGGGGCTGAGGCAGTTCCATAAAGCCGCGGCGGTGCTCGCGCCTGAGCTGGCCGGGCGGGAATGGCTGGTCGGCAACTCGATCTCCTACGCGGACTTCCGAATGGCGACGTTCCTGCCCTTCAACGACGTCGCCGGATTGCCGCTCGACGACTACCCGTCGATCCGCCGCTGGTATGGCCGGCTGGAAGCGATCGACGCCTGGCGCGACCCGTTCCAGGGGCTGGAAGCGCCGCAACTGCCGCTGGTCAAGATCGAGGCGTGATCCGCATCCGTTGAACCAATCAACGGCGCGGGCACGCAAACTCAATCTCCCGATCCCGCCGCTTTTGAAATCTTCTCGCTCATTTAATTCTACAAAATCGGTAGTCTTAATTAGGAAATGCCTGCGAGGAGAGCCCGAAAATGACCAAGAAGCTGGTGGTGGGAATATCCGGCAATCTGACCCGCCCGTCGAAGACAAAGTCCTTCATCACGCAGATCGCAGGTGAAGTGGCGGGGCGCATCGGAGCCAGTTCGGCCATCTACGACATTGAAGACTTCGGTTCGTCACTCCCAGCGGCACGGCACATCTCCGATCTCGACGCGACGGCGCGCGCCATCGTCGAGCAGTTGACCAGCGCCGACGTGCTGGTAGCCGGGTCGCCGACCTTCAAGGGCAGCTATACGGGCCTTTTCAAGCACTTGTTCGACCTGCTCGACCCGTCGTCGCTGCGCGGCAAGCCGGTCATTGTGACGGCGACCGGCGGTGGCGAGCGCCATTCGCTGATCGTCGAGCATCAGTTGCGGCCGCTGTTCGGCTTCTTCGAAGCGCTGACCATGCCGACCGCGATCTACGCTTCGGACAAGGACTTCGCCAATGGCGCACTGGTGTCGGAGGCGATTCATGCTCGCTCGCGTCAGGCCGTTGCCGAGGTTTTGCGCGTCGTCGGCCAGGCCGGCAGCGTCGGCCTCGCTGCCTGAACTCAGCCAGCCGTTCCAGAACCGAAGGATCAGCCATGACCAGTTCCAGCACGTCCAGACAGATCAAACTCGGCGCCTTCCTGCCCGGCGGCGGCCAGCACATCGCTGCCTGGCGGCATCCGGATGCGCCAGCCGACGGCGCGACCAATTTCGAATTCCACAAGCAACTCGCCCTGACCGCCGAGCGCGGCCTGTTCGACGCCTATTTCCTCGCCGACAATCTGACCGTCGGGCTCGGCGCGCGTGAGGGCGGCAACGCGAAGATCGTCGGTTTCGAACCGGTGACGCTGTTTGCAGCCCTGGCGCCGCTGACGACGCATATCGGCTTCATCGCCACCGCCTCGACCACCTATGAGGAACCCTATACGCTCGCCCGCAAATTCGCCTCGCTCGACCTTCTGTCGAACGGCCGCGCCGGCTGGAATGTCGTCACCTCAGCCGGCGACGAGACGGCGCAGAACTTCAATCGCGACGTCCAGCCCAACCATGCCGAGCGCTATGCAAGGGCGCACGAGCACGTCGAGACCGTCAAGGCGCTGTGGGACAGTTGGGAAGACGACGCCTTCATCCGCGACAAGCAGACTGGCCGATTCTACGACAAGGACAGGCTGCACGACGTCGACCACAAGGGCGAGCATTTCAGCGTCAAAGGCCCACTCAACGTGCCGCGTCCGGTACAGGGTCATCCGGTGGTGGTGCAGGCGGGGCAGTCCGAGGATGGACGCGGTCTGGCAGCGGCCTCTGCCGAAGTCATCTTCACCGCGCACCAGAAGCTCGAGACGGCGCAGGAATTTTATCGCGACATCAAGGCGCGCGTGGCGGCGGCTGGCCGCGATCCGGCACAGGTGCTGATCATGCCCGGCGTGGCGCCTTTCGTCGGCCGCACCGAGGAAGAAGCCCGCGCAAAGTACCAGCAGCTGAACGATCTGATCCTGCCCGAGGACGGTGTTGCCCTGCTCAACGGGCTCGCCGGCCAGACGCTCGACATAAGAGGCTATCCGCTCGACGGGCCGCTGCCACCGAGCAAGGAGACCGAAGGCATGAAGAGCCGGCAGGCGCTGATCCGCCAGATCGCCGACGAGCACAACTTCACCATCCGCCAACTCTATCAATGGGTGGCGACCGCTCGCGGCCACTACACCATCGTCGGCAGCGTCACGCAGGTCACCGATCAGCTGGAGGAGTGGTTTACGAACGAAGCCGCCGACGGCTTCAACATCCTGCCGCCATGGCTGCCCGGCGCGCTCGACGATTTCGTCGACCTGGTCATTCCGGAACTGCAGCGGCGCGGCCTGTTCCGCACCGCCTATGAGGGCAGGACGCTGCGTGAGAATCTCGGCCTCAGGCGGCCGCAGAACCCGTGGACGGTCGCGCGCTCGACCGTGCTCGCCGCCGAATGATCCCGAAGCGAAAGGCAAGACGATGACCTTGCAGCATATCGAACGGACGGCCGGCATTGGCCGGCGAGAGGGCTACGGCCTGTCCGCGGACTTCCTGCGGCTGGCCGGCCGGACCTCGACACGGATCCTGTCGCGCTATGGCGTGCTTTTGGGATTCCTCGCGCTCTGGCAGGTGGCGGCGAGCAGCGGCTGGGTCAACGCGGCGGTGCTGCCGCCGATCGATGCGATCGTCGCGGCGCTGTGGAAGGGTCTCGCCGGCGGCAGCCTGCTCGGCGATATCGCCATCAGCCTGCAGCGCGCAGGCCTTGCGTTTGCGGCGGCCGTCATCGTCGCCATCCCGCTCGGCCTGGTCATGGGCCAGGCGCGCGCCGTGGAAGCCGCGCTCGACCCAATCCTGCAGCTGTTCCGCCAGACTTCGGCCCTGGCGCTCTATCCGGTGTTCATCCTGCTGCTCGGGCTGGGCGAGGCCTCCAAGGTGTTCGTCATCTTCTGGGCGACGCTGTTTCCGCTGCTGCTCAACACGATCAGCGGCGTGAAGGAAGTCGACCCGAAACTGCTCGAAATGGCGCGTGTCTATGGCGCGGGTCAGCTCACCATTTTCCGCCGCGTGGTGCTGCCTGGCGCGGTGCCGTCGATCTTCGTCGGTTTAAGGCTCGGCGCCACCACAGCGCTGCTGCTCCTGATCGCCTCCGAAATGATCGGCGCCAACAAGGGCATCGGCTTCCAGGTGATGAATGCGCAGTACAATTTCCAGATCCCACTGATGTTCGCGGCGATCGTCATCCTCGCCGCGCTTGGCCTGATCGCCAACCAGGCGCTGGTTATCCTGCAGTGGCGGCTCTGCCGCTGGAGCAATCCCGCCGCGTGAGCGGCATCGCATCATTGTCATCCAAAAAGGAAAGGCCTGATCATGAGCATCACACGCCGTTCGCTTCTTCTGCGCGCTCCGCTTGCCGCCGGCTTCCTCGCCGCCGGCCTGCCATCGATCGCACGCTCGCAAGCCGCTTCCGTCAAGATTCGCTACCTCGCGAGCCGGGGCAGCATCTCCCCGCACGAGCTCGCCGCCGAGCTCGGCTATTTCAAGGGCCTTGGCATCGAGCTCGAAAATGTCGGCTATGTCGGCGGCGGCCCGGAATCGCTGTTCGCGCTCGCTTCCGGCAGTGTCGATCTGGGCTCGGCCGCCACGCCGGCGGTGATCAACTCGATCGCCGGCGGCAACGACTTCGTCGCGGCTTACCCCAGCAATGGCATCAACAGGCAAGTCAAGAGCGTCTTCTATGTGCTCGAAGACAGCCCGATCAAATCGATCGCCGACATCGCCGGCAAGACGATCTCGGTCAACACGCTGGGCGCCCACCTCGACTATACGGTGCGCGAGGCGCTGCACGGCGTCGGCCTGCCGCCGGACGCCGCCAAGCTTGTCGTGGTGCCGGGGCCGCAGCTCGAGCAGACCTTGCGCTCGAAACAGGTCGACATCGCCGGGCTCGGCTACTGGCAGGCGACCTTTGCCGGCCAACTTGTTGCCAATGGCGGCGTGCGCGGCATCTTCAACGACACCGACGTGCTCGGCGACATCGCCGGCGGTTTCGTCGTGCTCAGGCGCGATTTCATCACCGCCAATCCCGATGCCGCCCGCAACTTCGTCGAGCAGTCGGCGCGCGCGTCCGATTGGTCGCGGCAGAACCCCGACGAGGCTCGCAAGGTGCTCGCCGATGTCCTCGACAAACGCGGGGAAAACGGCGAGCTGGCGCGTTACTGGACGGGCTTCGGCCTACGCGAAAAGGCGGCGGTCACCGACCGCGACGTCGACTTCTGGGTGAGCATTCTCGAACGCGACGGACGCCTGCCGAAAGGCAAGCTCAAGGCCGCCGATATCCTCTACCGCCCCGGCGAAACCAAAACCAACTGAGAGGGGCGCAAGCCATGGCCACGGCACGCGGCGGCGAGGTCACGATACGCGACCTGTCGAAATCCTTCAGCCTCGGCGGGCGAAAGCTCGCCGTGCTGCGCTCGCTCAACCTCGACATCCGCTCCGGCGAATGCCTGGTCATCGTCGGCGCCAGCGGCTCGGGCAAGACGACGCTGCTGCGTATCCTTGCCGGACTGGAACGGCCCGATGGCGGCGGTGTCGCCATCGACGGCAGGGATGTCGATGGCGTCGGCGAGGAGCGGGCGGTGATCTTCCAGGAACCGCGCCTGCTGCCCTGGCTCACCCTGCTCGGCAACGTCGCCTTCGGCCTCGAAGTACGCGGCGTGGCGAAGCAGCAAGCCGAGGAGCGGGCGCGTTTCCACATCGCGCTGGTCGGCCTTGCCGAGTTCACCGATGCCTATCCCAGGCAGCTTTCGGGCGGCATGGCGCAGCGCGTCGGCATCGCACGGGCGCTGACTGTGCAGCCCGAAATCCTGCTGCTCGACGAGCCGCTCGGCGCGCTCGATGCCATGACCAAGATCTCCATGCAGGAGGAACTGGCGCGCATCTGGAGCGAGGAAAACGTCACCATGGTCATGGTCACCCATGACTTGGAAGAGGCGATCTATCTCGCCGACCGGGTGCTGATCCTGCCCAAGGAGAAGGGCGGCGCGGCAAGACTGATCGATGTCGACCTGCCGCGGCCGCGCGACCGCAGCGAAAGCCGCTTCGTGCGCTATCGCGAGGAGTTGCTGCGCGAGTTCGGCCTCCACTGAGGTGTGTTGATATTCAGGTGAGGCCGGCCTGCGAACGGCGATTTCCTGCGCTTCCGGTACTCACGTACCCAAAAGTACGCTCCGTTCCGGTTCTCGGAACTCACCGTTCTCGACTCGGCCTGACCTGAATCTCAACACACCTCACGCGAGGTCGGTCGCCAGGCTACAATTCAAAGCATTGCGAAGAGCCTGGACCTGACGGTTGAGTGCATCGAGGTCAGCCAGCTTCATGCCTGAGCGCTCGATCAGGGTCTCGTTCAGGCAATTGCACTGGACGAGAAGGGCTCGCCCGCCGGGGGTCAGGTCGACCTGCACCTGGCGCTCGTCTGTCTGGCTGCGCCGGCGGGTGACGAGACCGGCCTGTTCCATTCGCTTCACCAACGGCGTGATGGTGCTCGATTCCAAAGCAAGCCGATGCGCGATGCTGCCGACCGACAGGCCGTCCGCCTCTCCCAGGGCATTGAGCACGAGATATTGCGGATAGGTTATGCCCATCTCGTCCAGCATCGGCTTATACGTACGATTGATTGTCATGCTGGTGGCGTAAAGCGTGAAACAGAGCTGATTGTCCAAGGGAAGAGGCACGGCAGTTTCCTTTTGCCGACTGATCCCGGATTGTGTACCACGAAAAACGTTATCGTGATATATATTTTTATGGAAAAGCAGGTTCGGTCGCGATATCGATATAGTTATCGCGATATTACTTATTGCGAAAATCAATAGAGGAGATGGAGATGACTGAAGCTTCGCACGCCAATGCCGGCTCGGGCAGCGGCACGATCACCACCAAGGACGGAACGCAGATCTTCTACAAGGATTGGGGTACCGGTCAGCCGATCGTTTTCCACCATGGCTGGCCGCTGAGCAGCGACGACTGGGATGCCCAGATGCTGTTCTTCCTGGCACAAGGCTATCGCGTCATCGCCCATGACAGGCGTGGCCATGGCCGTTCCAGCCAGACCGACACCGGCAATGAGATGGACACCTACGCGGCTGACGTGGCGGCGCTCGCCGCGCATCTCGACCTCAAGAATGCCATCCATGTCGGCCATTCGACGGGCGGTGGCGAAGTGGCGCGCTATGTCGCGCAATACGGCTCGGGCGGTCGTGTCGCCAAGGCGGTGCTGATCGGCGCGGTGCCGCCGATCATGCTGAAGACGCCGGCCAATCCCGGCGGCCTGCCGATCGAAGTGTTCGACGGCTTCCGCGCTGCCCAGGCGGCCAACCGGGCGCAGTTCTTCCGCGACGTTCCGGCTGGTCCGTTCTACGGCTTCAATCGTCCGGGCGCGGTGGTATCGCAGGGGGTCGTCGACAATTGGTGGCGCCAGGGCATGATGGGGGGCACCAAGGCGCATTACGACTGCATCAAGGCCTTCTCGGAAACTGATTTCACCGAGGATTTGAAGAAGATCGACGTGCCGGTGCTGGTCATGCATGGCGATGACGACCAGATCGTGCCCATCGCCGACTCGGCGCTGCTGTCGATCAAGCTGCTCAAGAAGGGCGAGCTCAAGGTCTATAAGGGCTTCCCGCATGGCATGGCGACCACCCATGCCGATGTCATCAACGCCGATCTGCTGGCCTTCTTCAAGGCCTGAGTTCCGCGTCCGGAAAGCAAAAAAGCACCCGCCAACCGGCGGGTGCTTTAGATCTTAGGCTCTTAGCGGCCGTGGCCGGTGATCAGGCCTTCCGCGCTTCCTTCATGTTGGGCAGGAAGACCGTCAGCAGGCCGAGGAAGGGCAAGTACGAGCAGATCTGATAGACGAAATCGATGCCCTTGATGTCGGCGACGACGCCGAGCACCGCGGCGGCGATGCCGCCCATGCCGAAGGCGAAGCCGAAGAAGATGCCGGCGATCATGCCGACGCGGCCGGGTACCAGTTCCTGAGCGAAGACGACGATGTTGGAGAAGGCCGACGACAGGATCAGGCCGATCAGCACGGTCAGCACCATCGTCCATTCCAGATTGGCGTAGGGCAGCGCCAGCGTGAAGGGCAGCACGCCGACGATCGAGAACCAGATCATCGCCTTCTGGCCGTAACGGTCGCCGAACGGGCCGCCGAGCAGGATGCCCAGCGCCGAGGCGCCGAGGAACAGGAACAGCATCACCTGGCTCATCTGCACCGAAACCCCGAACTTATGCATGGAGTAGAAGGTGTAGTAGCTGGAGAGCGAGGCGATATAGGCATTCTTGGTCAGCACCAGCAGCGTCAGCACGGCCAGGGCCCACATGACCTTCTTGCGCGCGAAGGGCGATACTTGAGCGACCTGCTTGCGCGTCGCCATCGAGGCGCGCAACCGGCTGTACCAGCCGCCGACCTGCCACAGGACGACGATGCCGATCAGCGAGCCGACGGCGAACCAGGAGATGCTGGTCTGCCCGAACGGCACGACGATGAAGGCGGCGAGCAACGGACCCATCGCCTGACCGAAATTGCCGCCAACCTGGAACAGCGATTGCGCCAGGCCGAAGCGGCCGCCCGAGGCAAAGCGGGCGATGCGCGAGGATTCCGGATGGAAGATCGCCGAGCCGATGCCGATCAGCGAGGCGCCGATCAAAAGCAGCCAGTAGTGGCCGGCATGGGCGAGCACCACCAGCCCGACCAGCGACGAGGCCATGCCCCAGGGCAAGGAGTAAGGCATCGGCCGCTTGTCGGTGATCATACCGATCACCGGCTGCAGCAGCGAGGCTGTTACCTGGAAGGTGAAGGTCAGAAGGCCGATCTGCCAGAAATCGAGACCGTAATTTTCCTTGAGCAGCGGATAGATCGCCGAAAGCAGCGACTGCATGATGTCGTTGACGCAGTGGCAGAAGCTCACCGCAAGAATGACGGTGAAGGCCGTCGCTTGCGCCGAGATGTTGCTTGCCGGCGCCGGTGCGGCGACGGAGGTGGCGGTCGTATCAGTCAAGGCAAATGCTCCGTAGGCTACTCGCGGCGAACCGCAGCCGGCCTTATAGGCCTGTTGCCAAGCGACTTCTTTCGTGGTTTGGTCCAATAGTTTCGCAAGTGGGCCACATCCGATGCCACATGGCCGGGAAATCTTCAAAGGCGATGCCGCCGAGCTCGGCCGGCTGCATCAAAGCCGCTGGCAATGGCTGGAGGAGGCGGTCGGGCCGGCGGTGGCGCTGCCGACGGAATACCCGGACGGCTATCACGTGCCGCAACACCGCCATAGCCGCAGCCAGTTGCTACACGCGCTGGTCGGCGTGGTGCTGGTGACGACGAAGCACGGGCGCTGGATGGTGCCGCCCGACCATGCGATGTGGATACCGGCCGGTACCGTGCATTCCGTCGAGATGCTGGGCGACGTCTCGATGCGCTCGGTCTATGTCATGCCGGACGCCATTGCCGGTCTGCCCGAGGGCCTGCGCGTCGTCGGCATCACCGAGCTGATGCACAGCCTGATCGTGGAATCGGAGAAACTGCCGCAGGGCGGCGAGCTCGAAGGGCGCGCGGCGCTCGTGATGGGGCTTCTGCTGCACGAGATCCCGAACCTGCCGGAACGGCCGCTCGGCCTGCCGTTCCCGTCCGATCCGAGGCTCGCGGCGCTTTGCCGGCGTTTCGTGGCGGCGCCTTCGCCGCATGCGACGATCGACGAATGGGCGGATGCCGCGGGCATGAGCCGGCGCTCCTTCACCCGCGCCTTCCATCGCCAGACGGGATTGTCGCTGTCGACATGGCGCCAGCAGGCATGCCTGTTCGCGGCGCTGCCCAGGCTCGCCGACGGCGAGCCGATCACCAGGGTCGCGCTCGATCTTGGCTATGACAGCGTGCCGGCCTTCATCACCATGTTCAAGCGCATGCTCGGCGCCTCGCCGCGCGGCTATATGCGCGGCGCCCGCGATGCCGGCGACAGCCCGCGGCGCACAGGCGGCTCGATCGCGGCGTGAGGCAGATGCAGCCGTAAGCCTCAGCTCTCAGACCCTCACGATGGATACCGATTGCAATCTGCAATCGGTTATGATCTTTTAGCTGGGAGCAAAGATCGGAGGAAGCCGGGTGGCAACGATCGTCTATGCCATGCTGACGTCGCTGGACGGCTACATCGCCGGCCCGGGCGGAGACATCGACCTGCCAATTCCCGAAGAGGAATTGCACCAGCATTTCAACGACGAGATGCGCCGGACGTCGATCGCGCTCTGCGGGCGCCAGATGTATGAGGCCATGCGCTTCTGGGACAGCCCGGATCGGGAGATCGCCGCCGAAGACGTCGAGCGGGATTTTGCCCACGCCTGGCGCGAAACGCCGAAGATCGTGTTCTCGACCACGCTTCGAGAGGTCGGGCCGAATGCGCGTCTGGTGAAGGGCGATGTCGAGGCGGTGGCAAGGTCGCTGAAGGCGGAAACGGATGGCGAGATTTCCGTCTCCGGCGCCGAGCTTGCCAGGCATCTGGCGCGCGCTGGGCTGATCGACGAGTACCGGCTCTATGTGCATCCAGTCGTGCTGGGCGGCGGCAAGCCGTATTTCCAGTCCGGCCTGTTGCTGGCGTTGAAGCCGCTCGGCACGCAGGGCCTTGCGCAAGGCGTCACGCTGCTGCGCTACGCGCCGGTCGTGAGTTAGTCGAACAGGCTCGACACCGATTCTTCCGTTGCCGTGCGCGAGATCGCCTCACCCATCAGGTCGGCGATCGAGATGACGCGGATGTTCGGCGCGTCGAGCACGGCCTGGCTCGGCTGGATGGAATCGGTGATCACCAGCTCCTGCAACTTCGAGCCGGCGATGCGGGCCACCGCGCCGCCCGACAGCACGCCATGGGTGATGTAGGCGGTGACGCTGGTGGCGCCGTTGGCGAGCAGCGCGTCAGCGGCGTTGCACAGCGTGCCGCCGGAATCGACGATGTCGTCGATCAAGAGGCAATCCTTGCCGGCGACCGCGCCGATGATGTTCATGACTTCCGATTCGCCGGGACGCTCGCGGCGCTTGTCGACGATGGCGAGCTGGGCGTCGAAACGCTTGGCCAGCGCGCGCGCCCGCACCACGCCGCCGATGTCGGGCGACACGACGACGACGTTGCCGAGCTGCTTGTATTTGGCCTTCACGTCGCGGGCCATCACCGGCACCGAGAACAGATTGTCGGTCGGGATGTCGAAGAAGCCCTGGATCTGGCCGGCATGGAGGTCGAGCGTCAGCACCCGGTCGGCGCCGGCGCGGGTGATCATGTTGGCGACGAGCTTGGCCGAGATCGGCGTGCGGCCCGACGCGCGGCGGTCCTGCCTTGCATAGCCGAAATAGGGGATGACCGCCGTGATGCGCCGCGCCGAGGAACGCATGAACGCGTCCATCATGATCAGCAGTTCCATCAGGTGGTCGTTGGTCGGATACGAGGTCGACTGCAGGATGAAGACATCCTCGCCGCGCACGTTTTCCTGGATCTCGACGAAGATCTCCTGATCGGCGAAGCGCCTGACGCTGGCCTTCCCCAGCGGGATGTTGAGATAGCGAGCGACCGCCTCGGCCAGCACCCTGTTGGAATTGCCCGCGAAAAGCTTCATGCACCGTTCCTGGTGAAGGATGGAGAGGCCGGAGAGACTCTCATGAGCCTTTTATGCGGGGCTTTTAGCGGCCCGCGCCGGTATTGCAAGCCTCGTTGTGGGGAATCCTTCCGGCGACCGCAACAAACACGGAAAACATCGCAAGCCGGCAACAGTTCGGTCAACCGGCGCCGCCGCTGCCCAGCCACGCGGCGAACTGGTCGATCGTCTGGTCGGCAATGGCCTGCATGGTCGCTGGCGCCACAGTGGGCCAGCCCTCGCCGCTGCCAACGGAAGGCGCCTTCTGCTGGCCGTTGATGCGATGCAGGCGGTTTCCGGAGGGGTCGTAAATATCCCAGACATAGATGACGGTCGTGTCCTTGCCTTCGGACATCGTCGAGAAATAGCCTTTCAGCACATGCGTCGCCGTCTGGTCCGTGCTGCCGACAAGCGTCAGGCCGCGCTGCTTGGCGCGGGTCTGCAGCTCCGCCGTCAACGGTGCGGCCACATCCACGGATGCGCCAACGATAGGCGCCACCTGCAGTCGCGTCTTGGCGAGGGCCGCGGTCTGGGTCGGCGTTGCGCGTGTCGGGGACGATGCCACGGTGGAAGGCGCTGGTGAAGGCGCGGGCGCGGTCGTGGTCGGAGATGTGACCGCAGACGACGTGCCTTGCGCAGGGGGCAAAGGCTGGGCCGAGCTTGCGGGCGGGGTGATGGCCGAAGGTTCCAGCACGTCCTTGGCATTGGTGCAGGCGCCAAGCGCCAGCGCCGCAAGCAATGACACGGTCGTCACCTGCGATCGTCTCATCTGCCTGAAAACTCCCTAGTGGCGAACGCCCCCGCGTGAACCAACCATTATGGATTCACTGCACGATCAAGTCGAGATCATGGCGCGACAGCGGCTTCGGCGCCGATTCCGTCGTCAGGTAGGTGCGGCCAAGGGTCATCGCGGTCTCGGTCTCGGAGTCCATGATGATCATATGCGCGAACAGCGTCATATTGGGCGCGATCGGTTCCGGGTTGCCCTGGTAGAACATCGGCATGTCCATCCAGGACGGGGTAAAGCGGGCGCCGACAGAGTAGCCGCAGGCATTCAGGCGATGCTTGGTCAGATTGTGCGCCTCAAGCGTGCGGGCGTGCGCGTCGAAGACATCGCCGAAAGTGTTGCCCGGCGTCATCGCCTTTTCGACCGCGAGCAGGGCGGCGCGGGAAGCGTCGAACAACTCCTGATGGCGCTTCGACGCCTTGCCGGTCAGAACCGTGCGCATCATCGGGGCATGATAGTGGTGGAAGACGCCGGCCCATTCGAGCGTCAGCTGGTCGTTCTTGGTGAGCTTGCGCCGGCCGGCCTTGTAGCGGCAGAGCAGGGCATCGGCGCCGGAGCCGATGATGTATTCGTTGGCGGGATAGTCGCCGCCGCCGGCAAAGACCGCGCCCTGCATGGCCGCTAGGATGAGCCCTTCGTCACCGCCCTGCTTGATCAGCGGCAGGGCGGCATCCAGCGCGTCGTCGGAAAGATTGGCGGCCTTTTCCGCCTTGGCGATCTCGGCCGGGCTCTTGAACAGGCGCAGCCGGCCGACGATGCCTGAAGCATCGGCGATTTGGCCGAAGGTCTGCAGCTGTTCGTCGACGCGACGGCCATTGTAGGCGGTCAGGCCATGGGTGTCGTATTCGACGCCGATGCGGGCGCCGAGCAGGTCGAGGTCGTTGAGCAGGTTGCGCAGGTCGATCGCCGGATTGGCGCCCTGGCGATCGGTCCACAGCATGATGTTTTCTATGGTCGAGGTGTGGCGCGCCTGCCTCAGATCGGCGGAACGAGTGAGCAGCACCATCGAGCCGTCGGCTTTCACCACCAGGCACTGGAAGAAGCAGAAGCCGAATGTGTCGTAGCCGGTCAGCCAGTACATGCTCTCCTGCGCGAACAACAGCACGGCGTCGAGCTTCTTGTCGGCCATCTCGATCAGCAGCCGGTCGCGCCGCGCGTCGAATTCCGAACGTTCGAAATGCAGCGCCATTATTCTTTCTCCAGAACGATTGCCGAAACCTGGCGCCCGTAATCCGCTTCCTTGCGGTGAGTGGTGCGCCGGTAGGAATAGAAGAGGTCTTCTTCCGCGTAGGTACAGCGGCCAAGGCCCTCGGCGCTCACGCCGGCCTTGCGCAGCCGGTCGACCGTATATCGGTTGAGGTCGAACATCGAGTGGCCGGCCGTCCTGGACGGATTGAAATAACGGTGATTGCCGGCATCGGCCTCGACGAAGCGGGTGACGAATTCCGGCCCGACCTCGTAATTGCCGGGGCCGATGGAGGGGCCGAGCACGGCAACGATGCGCTCGCGGGCCGCGCCGAGACCTTCCATCGCGGCGACGGTGTTTTCGAGCACGCCGGTGAAGGCGCCCTTCCATCCGGCATGGGCGGCGCCGATGATGCGCGCCTCGGTGTCGGCGAAAAGCACGGGCCCGCAATCGGCGGTCGAGGCGCCGATGGCGATGCCCGGACGATCGGTGACGATGGCGTCGGCCTTCGGACGAGGCCCCGCGAAGGGTTCGCGGGCGACGACGACATCCGGCGAGTGGACCTGATGCGCAGTCAACAGGTGATCCGCCGGCACGCCCATCCAGGCGGCAACGCGCCGCCGATTCTCGGCGACCAGCGTTTGATCGTCGCTGGAGCCGGTGCCGATGTTGAGGCCCCGATAAATGCCGTCGGAGACGCCGCCGATGCGGGTGAAATAGCCGTGGCGAATGCCTTGCGCCTTTTCAAGCAACGGCGAGCGAACTGGATCGGGTCTGGTCTGATTCAGCATGGCTGGGTTTGTCGTCCGTGCAAGGCCGGTTCGTCAAGGCGAAGTTCGGACGACTGGCAGGACCAGGCGTCTGGGCTGCCCGCCGTTCTCAGACGGTTCGCGCCGCCGGCATGATCTTCATCACCTTGAACAGTTCACCCATGGCGTCGGGACCGGCCAGGCGTTCGACCGCGTCTGAAATGGCTTTACGCGTGCCGGCATCGGCATCGGCGCCGAGCGTGCCGGCGCGCTCGAGCAGGCCCATGCCGAGCAGGAACTCGCCCTGGGTCGCCATCTCGACATCGAGCCGATGTGGGCGCACCGCCGCGGCAAGCGCGGCGAAATCGACATGAGACGTCAGATCGGCCTCGCCGGGATTTGCCAATACGTCTTCATGCCGGTGCCGGCGCAGAGCCTGCAGCGTGTCGCCGATGCCAGGCCGCAGATGACCGTAGTCGACAAAGAGGCCCGCGCCGCCTTGTGTGGCGATACGTTCGGCGATCGCCGCCATCAGTGCCACGCGGGCGGGGGCCAGTTCGGCGATAGCCCCTTCAGGCGCGTCGGCGGCATCGCCAGGCAGCAGCGAGGGGTCGAGCGAGCCCGCGCCGGCGAAGAAGCGCAGCGCGTTATCGTCATCGAGGCCGACCATGCGCTCGCGCCAGCCATCGCCGGCACGTACGAACTGCCGGATAGGCACGGCATCGAACAGTTCGTTGCCGACGATGAAGAGCGGCTGCGGCGGCAGCGTGTCGATGGTCTGGTGCCAGGCAAGTGCCGCGCTCTGCCCGGCGAGCGTCTGTCGCTGGATTTCCGCCAGGCGCGGGCTGGTCTCGATCATGGCAAAGGATGCGCCGGCGGCGAGGGCCGGGTCGAGTCGCGAAAAGGTGCGCAACATATCCTTCATCAGCGTGCCACGACCAGGTCCGATCTCGGCAAAGGTCGCGGGCAGAGGCCGGCCGGCGCGCTGCCAGGCCTGGTAAAGCCAGACGGCGACGAGCTCGCCGAACATCTGGCTGATCTCGGGCGCGGTGATGAAATCGCCGGCGGCGCCGAAGGGCTCGCGCGTCGTGTAATAGCCCGCGTCGGGATCGAACAGGCAGAGCGCCATGTATTCGCTGATCGGGATCGGCCCCGTCGCGCCGATCAGGCCTATGATGCGCTCTTTCAGCCCGCTCATGCCGCCTGCGGCTGCGTCACCGGCTTTGCCGTCGCCATGGCCCAGACGCCGGCGAGCACCATCGGCGTCGACAGAATCATGCCCATGGTCAGCCAGTTGGTGTAGAGCAGGTAGCCGAGCTGCTGGTCGGGCTCGCGGAAGAACTCGACGAAGATGCGCGACAGGCCGTAGCCGCAAATGAAGGCGCCGCCGACAAAGCGCGGCGCCTTCAGTTTCAGGCGCGAATGGGTGAGGAAGCGCAGCACGAGGAACAGGACGAGGCCTTCGAGCAGCGCTTCATAAAGTTGGCTCGGATGACGAGGGTCGAGACCAGCGGGGCATTGGCCCAGCGCCCGCTGAAGGCGGTCGTTGCAGAAGACGACACCCCAGGGCATGTCGGTCGGCCTGCCCCAAAGCTCAGCATTGATGAAGTTGCAGATGCGCACCAGCCCAAGACCGACCGGAACGCCGGCTGACACCACGTCGAACAATGTCCAGGTGTGGATGCCACGCTTGAGCGAAAACAGCGTCATGGCGAGGATGACGCCCAGCAGGCCGCCGTGGAACGACATGCCACCCTGCCAGACGGCGAAAATGTCGAGCGGATGCGCGATATAGCGCGGCAGGTCGTAGAACAGCACGTAGCCGGTGCGCCCGCCAAGCACCACGCCGATCGCCGCCCAGACGATGAAGTCGTCGAGATCCTCGGGCTTCATCGGCAGATTGCCGTCCGGCCACAGGCGAGGGGTGGCGACGAGACGCTTGGCATACCACCAGGCAAAGAGGATGCCGACGATATAGCCGACGCCGTACCAGTGCACCGCAAGCGGCCCGATGTTGACGATGACCGGGTCGACGTTGGGGAAAGGCAGGGAGGCCAGTGGCAGCAGGAAATATTCGCTCAAAACGGGGTCCCCGGTGACGGTCACGATCGGGCGCGGACCATGCGGCAGGGTTTTGGCGCGGTCAAGGCAAGGCGATTGTTGTTCTGACCGGCACGGCGAGCGGTTTCAAACCTGAGGCTTGCCGGCGACAATTTGCCTTAATGCGTCGTTGATCCTGTCCTGCCAGCCGGGACCATCTTCCTGGAAATGGTCCAGCACAGCTCGATCGATCCTTATCGAAACAAGCTCTCTGACGTTTGGCGCCGCCGCGGCCTCGCGAATCGGGGCAGCCGGTTTTTTGACCGGCTTGAAGGCGGCTTCCGCGGCGGCCATCGGGTCTGTCGGTCGGCGCGGGGGCGTTGCCATTGGTTGATCCTGACTTGAAGAGTACGGAAACAGTGCACAGACAGTAGGCGATTTGGCGTGCTGAAGTACAGGTCGAGGCGATGTGGCAGCTTCGTTCAGGCATGGCGCTGCCATGCGCCATAGCAACGCAGAGGTGGCATCGAACCTCAACGTTCTTGCATTCCGCGTCGCGCCCCACTACGTCAAATCAAGCAAGCGAGGATCTGCCATGTCGACCGGACCGAACCGCATTCTCGACGAATTCGCCAAGCTGATGACCGATGCGGCGGGCGCCGCGCAGGGCGTGCGGCGCGAGGTGGAGACGGCGTTCCGGGCGCAGGCCGAGCGCATGCTGAACTCCATGGATATCGTGCAGCGCGAAGAGTTCGAGGCCGTGCGCGAAATGGCGGTCAAGGCGCGGGAAGACAATGTGCAGCTGGCGACGCGCGTAGAGGCGCTCGAGGCCAGGCTCGCCGAACTGACCGGACAGGCCGCACCTGCGGCTGCTGCGAAGCCCCGCGCAAAAAAATAATCGTTAAACTTTTCCACATAGCGCGATCCGAAAAATCGCTTTGCCGTGAATCGCTTACCGGCATTGCATGAATCTTTGTGACAGCAACCTTTCCACATGCGGATGCCGCAGTGCGAAAAATTGGGCTGTTCACGCGACTCCCGATCAATAGACTGAATTTGTTGCATGATTCGAAGCAGGGTCATGCGCCGGGCGGTGGGGTCCGGTCTGGGGTCTTTGCGCTGAGAAGTTCCTGGCCGTCCGAGTTCTAGACAGAATTGTTCGTCGTGTGTGCCCCGCGGAGCGTGTGGCGCTCCCCTGAACACAGGAAGCATCCATGGAACTTCTCGAACTCGAATTCTCCCGCGAAATCCACCCGGTGGACGTCATCGAGCAGGTGGCCCACAACAACGACTGGTCCTTCGAGCGTGCCGGCGACGACGAGATTTCGATTTCGGTGGCCGGCAGCTGGACCGACTACCATGTCTCCTTTTCCTGGATGGAGGATTTCGAGGCGCTGCATCTGGCCTGCGCCTTCGACATCAAGGTGCCGGAAACGCGCACGCTGGAAGTGATGCGGCTGTTGTCGCTGATCAACGAGCAGATGCTGTTCGGGCATTTCGACCTGTGGGAGCAGGAAGGCGCCATCATGTTCAGGCAGTCGCTCCTGCTTGCCGGCGGGGTCGAGCCTTCGAGCCAGCAAGTGGAGGTGCTTTTGTCCTCGGCGCTCGAAGCCTGCGAATGCTATTTCCAGGCTTTCCAGTTCGTCGTCTGGTCGGGCACTTCGGCCAAGGACGCGCTCTCCAGCGTGCTCTTTGAGACGCACGGAAACGCCTGAGCACAGTCACCGATGAGTTCGAGCAGCGCGCGCAAACCCGAGATCAGCTTTGCCGATTTCGACCGCGTCGACATCCGTGCGGGCACGATCGTCGAGGCCGAGCCATTTCCGGAGGCGCGCAAGCCCGCGTTCAAGCTCAAGATCGATTTCGGCCCGTTGATCGGGGTGAAGAAGTCGTCGGCGCAGATCACCAAATACTACGCGCCGGAAACGCTTATAGGCCGGCAGGTCTTCGCGGTGGTCAATTTCCCACCGCGCCAGATCGGTCCGTTCATGTCGGAAGTGCTGACGCTAGGCTTTCCCGATGAAGAGGGCGCGGTCGTGCTCGGCGCCGTCGAACGCAAGGTGCCGGATGGCGGACGGCTATTCTAGGACCAGCCTCGGCCTGCCGGAAGCCACGACATCCTGATCGGCGCGCTTGCGCGGCATGCCCAGCGCTTCGTCGACCGCGTCGAGGAACATTTCGGCGCAGGCCTTCCAGCTGTAGCGCATCGCGCGCTGGCGCGCTTCGGCGCGATCGACCCCAAGCGCCTTCATAGCCGCCTCGCCCAGATCGTTCGACACGGCCCCGCCAACACCGTCGCCGACAATGTCGATCGGCCCGGTCACCGGATAGGCGGCGACGGGCGTCCCGCTGGCCAGAGCCTCGATGATGACGTTGCCGAAAGTATCGGTGCGGCTCGGGAAGACGAAGACGTCGGCCGACGCGTAGATTTCCGCCAGCTCGTCATTCGGACGATGGCCGAGGAAATGCGCTTTGGGGTAGCGCGCCTTGAGCCTTGCCAGTTCCGGTCCTTCGCCGACGAGGATCTTGCTGCCGGGCAAATCGAGGTCGAGGAAAGCGGTCAGGTTCTTTTCGATCGCTACGCGGCCGACGCACAGGAAAACCGGGCGCGCGAATTCGGTTTCCTTGCGCTTGTCGGGCCGGAAATGGTCGGTGTCGACGCCGCGCGTCCACGGCCTCAGCTTGTTGAAGCCGCGCGCAGCGAGATCGTCTGCCAGCGACTGCGTCGCCACCAGCGTGCCCTGGCCGGAATTGTGGAAGTCGCGCAGCCAGTTGTAGGCCCAGCGCTCCGGCACCGGCAGGCGAGCGCTGAGATATTCGGGAAAGCGCGTGTGGTAGCTGGTGGTAAAGGGGCGGCCGGCTCGGCGGCAATAGCGGCGCGCCATGATGCCGAGCGGACCCTCGGTGACGATGTGGATATGATCGGCCTTGGCAGCCTCGATCCGGCGGGCGACATGGCCAGGCGTCGTCAGCGCCAGCCGGATGTCGGGATAGGTCGGCATCGGCAAGGTGCGAAAGAGGTTCGGCGTCAGGAAATCGAGCTCGACGTCGAAGGGCTTCAGCGCCTCGGTCAGGCGTTCCAGCGTGTGCACCACACCGTTGACCTGCGGCCGCCAAGCGTCGGTGACCATCAGGATACGCATGGCGATCCTGATACGCATGGCGACCCCGATGCGCATGACGGTCCTTTGCCGGAATAATTCCCGGGCGCGCCGGCGCGGTGCCGGAACGGCAACCAGGCGGCAGCTCGCGCCTCGCTCCAGCGCACCCGGGCGGGCGCGGGATCGAAGCGGGGCGGCGGGGCCGAATCAACAGGGGTCGCGCGCTTCATGGGCGCTCTTGACCATGATTTCATGACGGGCGGATGAAGGGCTTACGCCGGAACCTTGATCACCGCGCGCAGGCCGCCGAGCGGACTATCTTCCAGGCTGATGTCGCCCCCATGGCTGCGGGCGATGTCGCGGGCGATCGACAGGCCAAGCCCAGTGCCGCTGGCGTCGAGGTTGCGCGCCTCGTCGAGCCGCAGGAAGGGCTTGAACACCTCTTCGCGCTTGTCGGGGGCGATGCCTGGGCCATTGTCGTCGATGGTGACGGTGAGCGAGCCGCGGCCGTGGTTGGCGTGGACCTCGACGGTCTTGGCGTAGCGGAAAGCATTGCCGATGACGTTCGAGAGCAAACGGGCAAAGGCGTTCGGCCGTACATGCACGGTCGGATCGCCGCTCAGCGTCGTCGTAAGCTTGCACTTGCGCAGTTGCGCTTCCTCGCCGAGCTTCTGCAAATAGGTCTCGAGGTCGAAACGGCCGGTGTCCTCCGCGGCCTCGCCGCGGGCAAAGGAGAGATAGCCTTCCAGCATCGACTGCATGTCGTCGATGTCCTGGTTGAGCGCGGCCTTGGTCTCGGACTTGCCGCCGGCCAGCGCCAGTTGCAGCTTGAAGCGGGTGAGGATGGTCCTGAGATCATGGCTGACGCCGGTCAGCATGGCGGTGCGCTGCTCGATCTGGCGCTCGATGCGCTCACGCATCTGGATGAAGGCGAAGCCGGCGCGACGGACTTCCTCGGCGCCGCGCGGGCGGAAATCGCGCGGCATCGGCCGGCCCTTGCCGAAGCTCTCTGCGGCCTCGGCAAGCGTCAGGATCGGCCTGATCTGGTTGCGCAGGAAGGGGATGGCGATCATCAGAAGCACCAGCGAGGTGCCGACCATCCAGATCAGGAAGATGTGGGTGTTGGAGGCATAGGCCTGGCTGCGGCGCACGAAGACGCGCAGCACCTTGCCTTCAAGCTGGACGCGAACCTCGACGACGTTGGAGTTGCCGACCGTGTCGATCCAGAACGGACGGTTGATCTGCTTTGTGATTTCGGACGACAGGGCCTCGTCGAGGATCGAGAAGAACGGTCTCGGGCCGGGCGGTGGCAACGGATCGGGCGGCAGCAGATCCACCTTCAGCTGCATTCGGTCCTGGGCGATGCGGATGATGTTGGCGTAATCGGCGTCGTGCGGATAGGTCTCCATCATGTCGATGACGGCGGCTATGTCCGCGATCGTCGCCTGCGACAGGCGCTGGGTTACCGTCTGCCAGTGGCGTTCCATGAAGACGAAGGCGACGACCGACTGCAAAAGGATCATCGGCGCGATGACGATGATCAGCGAGCGGGCATAGAGCCGCTTCGGCATATAGAGCGCGACCAGGCGCCAGAACCGGTTCCAGGCGCGCGGCATCGCCCTCAGCGTCCGCATCGCAAGATCGCCGAGGCCGCCCCCTTCAGGCTGTTCCAGTTGCGTGGTCGCCATTCGCCCTTCCGCTCGTCGATGGCCTGTTCAGCAAAGGGCCTTCGACGGTAATTTACTCGACGCTGAGCCGATACCCAATACCGCGCACGGTCTGCAGCCACACCGGATTGGACGGATCGCGCTCGATTTTGCGGCGCAGCCGGTTGATCTGCACGTCGATGGTGCGTTCGCCGACATCCGATTCATCGCCGACAAGCTCATGACGCGGTATGGTCTCGCCCGCCCGCGCGGCGAAGATCGCCAGGATCTCCTGCTCGCGGTCGGTCAGCTTAAGCGCCTCGCCGCCGCGCTTCAATTCGCGCTTGGCGATCTGGAACGTGTAAGGCCCGAACACCAGCTGTTCCACCTTCGGCGTCGCCGCCGGCCCGCCACGGCGCAGGATGTTGTTGATGCGCAGGATCAGTTCGCGCGGATCGAACGGTTTCGGCAGATAGTCGTCGGCGCCGGCCTCCAGCCCGGTGATGCGGCTGTCGGTCTCGGACAGCGCCGTCAGCATCAGGATCGGCACGTTCTTCTCGGCCCGCAGCGCCTTGGTGAGGTCGACGCCGGTTTCACCCGGCATCATGACGTCGAGCACCAACAGGTCGAAGTCGAGCCCTGCGAGCTTGCGCCTGGCTTCGCCGGAATTGCCGGCGACGGTGACGCGAAAGCCGTTCTCGGACAGATACTGCTTGAGCAGGTTACGGATACGCGTGTCGTCATCGACAACCAGGAGGTGCGGCGCGTCATCGTCGGGCGCGGCCGGATGATCAACCTTCTCAATGGTCTCCATGGTTCTTCCCCGATGTTTGCGCAGGCACAATGTCGATCTGCGCTCTTAGTTCCGGATTGACCATCGCTTCCAGGAATCGCTCGATCGTGGCGCGTTCGGTGGCTCCAGAATCCTCCAATGCCGCACGGATGCGGCGCGACTGTGGCCGCGCCAGCGCCAGCGCCAGGGCGCGGCCCTTGGCGGTCGGGTAGAGTTCGCGTTGCCGGCGGTCGCGCGGACCCTGCACCTGGACAATATGATCGGTATCGATCAGCTGTTTCAAGACCCGCGCAAGGCTCTGCTTGGTGATTTTCAGCACGTCGAGCAGTTCTGCGACGGTGAGGCCCGGCCTGCGGTTGACGAAGTGCAGCACACGATGATGGGCGCGGCCGAAGCCGTAATCGGCAAGGATCTGGTCCGGATCGGAGGTGAAATCGCGATAAGCGAAGAAAAACAGTTCGATGATGGCGAAGTCAATGCCGTCGTCATCGGTGATCGCCGTCCTGATCGGTTTTCCGGCTGCGGGGCTCGTCATCATTTCTCCATGCGAGGCGGGAATTATGTCAGTACTATTGACGTAATTTCCGGGCAATGATAATTTTTGACAAGCTTTTCGGCGGATTGCGAACGAAAAGGCAAGCGGAAGCCGCTTTTCCGGAACTTCCTGAGTTTGCCACGGATTGAATATCCGCCTACGCTTTCAAGCACTGGCCAGCGTTCCGGACCCTGTGGCGGGGCCGGCACCAAAGCCTATAGGACATAACGATTTGCGGGCCCGCCCGCGGGAGGTTTCCATGGCATCCGTTCCCTTCGATCAACTGGAAGGCTTCATCTGGATGAACGGCGAGTTCGTCAAATGGGCCGACGCCAAAATCCATGTGCTGACCCACGGCCTGCACTATGCCAGCGCCGTCTTCGAGGGCGAGCGCGCCTATGGCGGCCAGATCTTCAAGCTGACCGAGCACAATGAGCGCCTGCATGAATCGGCGCGCCTGCTCGGTTTCAAGATTCCCTACGCGGTCGCCGAGATCGACGAGGCCTGCCGCACGCTTCTGAAGAAGCAGGGTTTCCAAGACGCCTATGTGCGTCCGATCGCCTGGCGCGGCAGCGAGCAGATGGGCGTTTCGGCGCAGAACAGCCGTATCAACTGCGCCATCGCCATCTGGCAGTGGCCGAGCTATTTCGACCCGGCGCAGAAGCTCAAGGGCATTCGCCTCGATGTCGCCGAATGGCGCCGGCCCGATCCGCGCACCGCGCCGTCCAAGTCGAAGGCCGCCGGCCTCTACATGATCTGCACCATGTCCAAGCACGCCGCCGAGGCCAAGGGCTACGCCGATGCCATGATGCTCGACTGGCGTGGCCAGGTGGCCGAAGCCACGGGGGCCAACATCTTCTTCGTCAAGGACGGGAAGATCCATACGCCGACGCCCGACTGTTTCCTCGACGGGATCACCCGCCGCACCGTGATCGGCCTGGCGAAGGAGCGAGGTTTCGAGCTGATCGAGCGCGCCATCATGCCGGAGGAACTCGAAGGTTTCGAGCAATGTTTCCTCACCGGAACGGCCGCCGAAGTAACGCCGGTCTCGGAGATCGGGCCCTACCGATTCGAGGTCGGCGAGATCGCCAAGACGTTGATGAACGACTATTCTGCTGCAGTGCAACCAAAGCACGCCATCGCCGCAGAATAGCGATAGTCACAGCTTTTTTGTGCAATAGGGGCGGTTTTCGAGCCGCCCTTTTTATTTAAGCTTTCACGCATTTGACTTTCGAGTGGTTCGGCGTCTCATGATGGTGTCGGCCCTTGGAGGCTGGCGGCTATGGAGGGACCAGTTACATGGATACGAACACGATTGTTCAGATCATTGTACAGGTGATTGCAGGTGTTATCGGCGGTCAGGCGGTAGGTGTGGCGCTGAAGCAGGCGGCGATGGGTCAACTCACCAAAATCCTCGGCGGCGCCATCGGCGGCGTCGGCGGCGCGGCCATTCTCGGCAGCCTGCTCGGCGGTGGCGGGGTTGATGCGGCAGCGGCAGCGGGTGGCATCGGCAGCGCGATCGACCTGAAGAACATCCTTGGCGGCGCCGGCGGCGGCGCGATCCTTACCGGCATTCTCGGCGCGGTCATGGGCGCGATGAAGAAATAGACCTAGCCACATTTTCAGGTCCGTGCGTGGGCGGCTCCGGCCGCCCATTTCTTTTCGAGGAAGGTTCGCGTCGCCGATGGTGGACGCGAACCGCCATGGCCTCTACATCAGTGGCCCACATCTCGAAAGGAATGCCATGGGTCAGCTCAATGCCGGCATCGTGCCGGTCACGCCCTTCCAGCAGAACTGCACCATCCTGTTCGACATGGACGACAAGGCCGGTGTCGTGGTCGATCCCGGCGGCGATATCGATCAGGTGCTCAAGGCGCTGAAGGACAACGCCATCAGAGCCGGCGCGATCTGGATCACGCATGGCCATATCGACCATGCCGGCGGCGCGATGGAGCTGAAGGATGCGCTCGGCATCGACATCATCGGCCCGCATGAAGCCGACAAGCCGCTGCTTGCCAATCTCGAGAACCAGGCCAAGCGCTTCGGCCTCACCGATCCGGTGCGCAATTGCGTGCCGGACCGCTTCCTCAGCGAAGGCGAGACGGTGTCGTTCGGCAATCATCAATTCGAGGTGCTGCATTGCCCCGGGCATGCGCCGGGCCATGTCGTCTACTACAACCGCGCGGCCAAGTTCGCGCATGTCGGCGACGTGCTGTTTCGCGGCTCGATCGGGCGCACCGATCTGCCCGGCGGCGATCACGCCGCGCTGATCGCCTCGATCAAGGAAAAGCTCCTGCCGCTTGGCGACGATGTCGGCTTCATTTGCGGCCATGGGCCGGGCAGCCGTTTTGGCGACGAGCGGCGGACCAACCCCTTCTTGACCTGACCGCAAAAGAAAAGCGCCGCTGGGGGCGGCGCTCTTAGGGCAGGGAACCAGCTTTGTTGGACGCAATTCCGAACGGAAAACCGCTTCACACTTTTCCTGGAATTGCTTTGGCTCAGTTGGCGACGCAGAAGTGCTGGTCACCGTCATTGCCGGTGAAGGTGCCGGTCCGCGAATTGAAGGTGCGGTAGCGGTCCGAGCAATACTCGTACCAGGCCCGGGTCCACGGCTCGGCATAGCGGTCCGCGTAGACGACCCGGGGTTGCACATAGTAGCGGCGCACCGGCCGGTCAGGATAATAGCCGTCATCATAGGCCGGGTCATAATAGCGCGGCCCGGGGTTGCTGAGCGCGCTGCCGATCAGGGCGCCGGCCGCGAGGCCGACAACGCCGGCAGCAAGGGCGTCGCCGCCATGATGGCGATGATGGCGCCAGCGCCAGTCATCGGCATTGGCCGCCGAGAAGGTGGCCAGGGTGGTCGCGGCAATGCCCGCGGTCAGGATGGCGGTCTTGAGAAAACGGTTCATTTTCGGTCTCCTTCGCGCCGGCCTGCGCATTTTTTCAGGGGATGCGGACCGGCTTTAGCAAAGGTTAATAGAAGACCGTGGCTGAACGGAGGCTGAACGGAAATCGGCGCAATCGATTTTTTCGAGGCCCGGCGATCTTTTGGAAGTCCGGCCACGACCCATTCCGGGCGGGAGCAGTCCCGCCTGAAAAGCCTCCGTCGGATCCGTCGTGAGCCGGCTTAGCCGATCGACAGATTGACGGCCTTCGGACCCTTGCCGCGCTTGTCCGGCTCGGTGTCGAATGTCACTTTCTGCCCATCCTCAAGACCGGGAAGGCCCGACGCCTGCACAGCCGAGATATGGACGAAGACATCCTTCGCGCCATCGTCGGGCGTGATGAAGCCGAAGCCCTTGGCATGGTTGAAGAATTTGACGGTGCCGGTCTGCGGCATGGGAAACTCCTTTGATCCCATCAAGTCAAGTCTCGGGCCGGCAAACTGCCCGAGAGGAAATTTGTCCTTTATTTTAGCGCTATCGGCAAGAGAAAGTTTTCGCCTGCCGATCCAAGCATTTGCGCGCAAAAAAGGCGCGACGGTTCGGTCGCGCCTTTGCAATTTCGAGCCTGTCCAAAAGCCCGTTTATGATCCTGCCGCATCATTGCATTCGCAAGGACAGGCGGTCGCGCCGATCAGGCGGCGCGCAGGTTGACCGCCTTCGGGCCTTTGCCCATGCGGTCCGGCTCGACGTCGAAGGTGACCTTCTGGCCGTCGACCAGCGTGCGCAGGCCAGATGCCTCGATCGCGGAAATGTGGACGAACACGTCCTTGGCGCCGCCATCCGGCGTGATGAAGCCGAAGCCTTTGGTGGCGTTGAAGAACTTTACGGTACCGGTCTGGGCCATTGGGGAAACTCCTTCACCCGTGTCAGTCTTGGTGGTCTGCCCGCTGCCTCGCGCCTTGGGCAAATCCCGGTGGTTGCTTCGGCGGACATGCATTCGCGCATGGTCAAACCCCCCGCCGAAAAACGGGGTTGTCAGAGATTCACACTTATCGGGGAAAGGTCGTCCAAAACGTTCCGCTCTCCGGGTCGCAAATGCCCGAACGGGGAAATTTATTACACGGAAACGTGATGGTTGCAAGACGACGGTCGCGGGCGGCCAGCGGCGCGTCCAACGCAGGCGCCTCGATAGACCCCGTGCCACCGCCGGTCATCGGCCAGAGACAGGCCAAGCATGGGCCAGGGTGAGGTCGCCGATCGAGGGTTGCGGCTCCACAAACGGTGGTTGCGTTTGCTGCGGGGAATGCGAGGATGCCGCAGGCCGATAGCATGGCACCGGGATAAAAGAGGGACATATGCGACTTGTTGCGATCTCTCGGCGGAGCCTGGTCACTTTCGTCCTGTCCGTGCTCCTGGCGGCCTGTACGGTGGTCGTCGACGACGACGGGCCGCGCCCGCGGCCACCCAAGCCGAATCCGCAGCTCTGCACCATGCAATACCAGCCGGTCTGCGCCCGGCGCGACGGCGACCGCCAGACCTTCGCCAATGCCTGCCTGGCCGAAAGGGAAGGGTACCGCATCGTGCGCGACGGTCCTTGCCGCGCCGGCGGCGGCGGTGGAGGCGGCGAGCAGACGTTCTGCACGCGCGAATACGCCCCGGTCTGCGCCAGGCGCCATGGGCAAGAGCGAACCTTCCCGAATGCCTGTGAGGCCCGCGCGGCGGATTATCGCATCGTCGGCGACGGGCCTTGCTGAGGAAGTCTCGGTGTCCGTTTCCACAGGTGGATATGGACGCCACGACGCGCGTGGTATTGCTTAGCCTTGAATCTCTCGCCCGCATGGCTTAGGTCCGGCGGACCAACAAACACGGCAGGTTTCCCATTAACAGAGATCAAAGAAGAGCGGCAAACGCGGGCGGCAAGTCAGGAACGGCCAGCCCGCTCGATCCCTATGTGCAGCGGGCGCTGCAATTGCATCAGGCCGGCCGCCGCCAGGAAGCCGAGGCGCTCTACCGGCAAGTGCTGGGGCAGCAGCCGAACCATGCCGCCGCTTTGCATTTCCTCGGATTGCTGCTGCACCAGACCGGCCGCAGCGAGGAAGGGCTCGATCTCATCGAGCAGTCGGTGACGATGCAGCCCGGTAATGCCGACTTCCTCAACAATATGGGCACCGTCATGCGCGACCTCGGTCGGGTCGCCGCCGCCGTCGATTTCTTCCGCGGCGCGGTGGACATCCGGCCGGAGCAATTGGCGGCGCGCGACAATCTCGGCTCGTCGCTGAAGCAGCTCGGCCAGTTCGGCGCCGCCGAGGAGATCTACCGTGGCACAATCGGCCGCAACCCGTTCCATGTCCGCGCCCGCATCGGCCTTGCCGAGACGCTGCAGGAGGCCGCGCGGCTCGATGAGGCGATCGCCCTGTTCCGCGAGTCGTTGTCGATCAGGCCGAAAGACGCCGAGCTGCTTTACGGGCTGGGTGTCGCGATGATGGAGAAGGGCAAGCTCGACGAAGCCGCCGATCTTGCCCGTCAGGCCGTCGCGGTTGCTCCGGCCATGGCCAAGGCCTGGCTGCTGCTCACGCAGGTCAAGCGCCAGACCGAGCGTGACAAGGAGCTTGCCGGCATGGAAGCCGAGCATGCCAAGGCGCCGCAGGGCAGCCTTGCGCGCATGCAGCTTTCCTTCGGTCTCGGCAAGGTCAATGACGACCTCAAGGACTATGGCCGCGCCTTCGACTATTTCGCCGAGGGCAACGCCATCCGCCGCCAGGGTATCGACTACGATCCGGTCCGCACGCGCGACGAATTCGAGGCGATGAAGGCGGTCTTCGACGAGGCCTTCTTCGAGACGCACCGGACGAGCGACATTTCCGACGAGACGCCGATATTCGTCGTCGGCATGCCGCGCTCCGGCACCACGCTGGTCGAGCAGATCATCGCCAGCCACCCGCAGGTCTATGGCGCTGGCGAGTTGAACATCCTGAAGACGGCCGTCGGCAAGCAGTTTCCAATGAGCATGCCTGGTGGATTCCCCGCAGGGATCGCCGACATGCCGGACAAGACGTTCGCAGAAGCCGGCCAGGCCTATCTCGATATGCTGCATAGCCGCTATCCGGGCTATCGCCATGTCACCGACAAGATGCCGGGCAACTTCATGTTGATCGGCTTCCTGCACATGATGCTGCCGAAGGCCAAGATCGTGCATTGCGCCCGCGATGCGGCGGCGACGTGCCTGTCGATCTTCAAGGTGCATTTCCGCGGCGACAGCCACCGCTATGGCTACGATCTCGGCGAGCTCGCCGACTTCCACAACCTCTACACCGACATCATGGCGCATTGGCACAAGATGCTGCCGGGCGTCGTGCACGACGTGCGCTATGAGGATTTCGTCGCCGACCAGGAAGGGCAGGCGCGAGCGCTGATGGCGCATCTCGGCCTGCCGTGGGACGACAAGGTGCTGTCGTTCCACGAGACGGACCGGCCGGTGCGCACCGCCTCCGCCGCGCAGGTGCGCCAGCCGATGTATCAGGGCTCGGTCGATCTGTGGAAGCGCTATGGCGATCGGCTGAAGCCGCTGCTCGACAAGCTGGGCTGAACAGCCACGTGCCGGATCAGGATGACGTCGGTTGAACGTCGTCCGGACCCCTTGGATGCATCAGGCGGCCCGCGCCTTCTGCTCGTAGCGCAGGAAGACGTTGCCGTTGCCGAAGGCCTGTGACCGGGCCAGCTTCACATTGAGCCGGTTGCCGATGCCCTCGAACATCGTCCTGCCGGCGCCAAGCATGACCGGAACGATGACGAACTGGTATTCGTCGATCAGGTTCTCCTCGGCCCAATTGAGCGACGAGATTGCCGCTCCCCAGGATCGTCATGTGATTGCCCGGCCGCTGCTTCAGGTGTCGAAGCTTCGCCGCCGCTCCGCTTTTGACCAACTCGGTGTTTTTCCAACTTGCCGTGTCGAGCGTTCGGGAAAACACGACCTTGGGCATGGCGTTCATGCGTTCCGCCACCACCGGTGCGATCTGCGCGGCCAGCGGCGTCGGCCAGAACTGGATCATCAGGTCGTAGGTAACGCGGCCGAGCACCAGCATGCCTCCGCCCTTGGCATTGTCGGCCACGAAAGCGTTCCATTCCGGATCCTGGCTATGCACCCAGTCCATGCCGCCGTGCCCGTCGGTAAAATAGCCGTCGAGCGATATGCTGTTGAATACGATCAGCTTGCGCATCCATCGGTCCTTCTTGGGAAATAAAGACGAGTTCGGGTCTCGCCGTTGGGGTCGGCACGCGCCTAAAGCTCCACGAACGGCTGGAAGCCGCCGAAGATCATGCGCTTGCCGTCGAACGGCATGGCGGACCAGTCCATCTTTAGACGCGCATCGGCCATCACCTTGGCCATGACCGCATCGCGGCTCTGTCTGGACTCGTAGACGACCCAGGCGAAGATGACGATCTCGTCGTCCTTCGCCTGCACGGCGCGCGGGAACGAGGTCAGCTCGCCATAGGGCACGTCGTCGCCGATGCATTCGACATAGGAAAGCGCACCGTGCTCCATCCAGATGGGGCCCGCGGTGTTGGCCAGCTTCTTGTAGTCGTCGAGGCTTGCCTTCGGCACGGCAATCACGAAACCGTCGACATAGGACATGATGAAACTCCTTTGTTGAAAAACGAGCGCCGGGTCGGCGGGGGAACGACCCGGCGCGGGTGAGCGCGTCATCCCTTGGGGCGACGTCTGCTCTATATCTTTGTTTTCGATGCAATTCCGGGCGGAAAACCGCTCACACTTTTCCTGGAATTGCGCTGGGAAATTCACTTCACAGACGCATTCATCGCCCAGGCGACGCCGAAGGGATCGTTCACTTGACCCCAGCGGTCGCCCCAGAACATCACCTGCAGCGGCGTGACGACTTCGCAGCCGGCATCGACCGCGCGCTGCCACCAGGCATCGATGGCGTCGTTGTCGAGATGGAGCTGCAACGTGTAGCCCTGCGCCGCCTGATGCGGGTGGCCGTGTTCGGGATAGGCGTCGCACAGCATCAGCGTCGAGCCGTTGATGTGGAGATGGATGTGCATGGTGCGGCCCTGCTCGTCCGGCGGATAGGCGAACACTTCCTCCGCGCCGAAAGCCTTCTTGTAGAATTGGGCGGCCTTGGTAGCGCCGTCGACCTGCAGATAAGGGGTCAATCCGCCAAGAACCTTGGCGCGGGGCGGGGTCTGGTCGTTCATTCGCGTGTTCCTCTTCACGGGTTGATCCGGCTTGCGAGCCAAAGGACGGATGAAGCGGCGGCGATCCTACATGCCTCTCGAATTTTTTTTGAAGTGCCTGGCCCGGACAGTCCGTGCGACCGGCAAGCAATCGCGTTGAAAGCGCGACTTTATATGACTTTCGCCGAGAAGGTGGCGGCGCGGCGGCTTTCCCGCGTTTCGAAAATCTCCGGAAAGCCGATGTCCTTGCGCAACTCGGCCGGAAGCGACAGCAGGATGCGCTCGCTGCGATGACGGGCGCGCGCCGCGGCGTACCGGTTCGCAAGGCGGCCGATGGATGACAGTACCGACATAGTGGTTCTCCCTGGTTGATGCCGGCATCATCGTGTCGGCATCCCAAGGACGGAGTGGCATTTGGCGATCCGACAGATCGCCGAATTATTTTTGAAGCACCGATGCGGCCAGCGCCGTGTCGTAGTATTCCACCGCCTCGACGATCTGGCCGCCGCGTATCGTCCAGAAATTGGCTGTGCGTATCACGACCTCCTGGCCGGTGGTGCGGCGTGTCAGATGAATCTCGACCTGCGCCGCGACCTTGTCGCCGCTATGGATGATGTCGATCGGAACATAGCGCCGGTATTCGAAGTCGTCGTTCAGCGCCATGAGCCGCCCAAGGAATTCCTGCTTGCCGCGGGTTACACCAGCGTAGTGCGAATGCTTCGGGTCGGCGACCCAACGGAACTCGACATCGTTGGCGCAATTGGCAAGCGCGCCTTGGATGTCGCGGTTTGCATATCGTTCATAGAAACTGTTGACGAGGTCGACTGCACGCATGGCTCGGTCCCTCCCATTGTTGAGCAACTCAGCATGCGCCTTTTTTAGCGGACGGAAAAGTATCGTCGTTTTCCCAATACTACGTGGCGGGGCCGGCATTACTTCGAAATGCCGGCCCAAACGTTTGGCCGATTCTCAATTCGGTCCCTCGGCGACCGAGCGGAAGAACGCCTCCGGGTCGTCGACTTCGGTCAGCCGCCGCTTCTCGATCAGCCAGAAGCGGTTGCCGACGGCGCGGATGAAGGAGCGGTCATGCGAGGCGAGCAGGCAGCTCGCCTGCTGCTTCAGCAGTTCCGTCTCCAGCGCCTCCTGGCCGTCAATGTCGAGATGGTTGGTCGGCTCGTCGAGCAGATAGAAGTTGGGATGGATGAGCCTGAGCACGAGCATCATCAGCCGCGACTTCTGGCCGCCGGAAAGCATGCCGATCTTCCTTTCCTGCATCTCGATGGCGACGCCGGCGCCGGCGAGCAGCGAACGGGCGCGCTGCTCGCCGACCTCGAACCGGCGCGAGACCACCGCCAACGGCGTGTCGTCGCCGCTGATGCCCGACAGCGCCTGGTCGCTGTAACCGAGCACGGTCGACGGCGTCACCTTGACATTCGCGGCCGAGCCAGGCTCGGCGATGGCGTTGCGGATCATGGCGATGAAGCGCGTCTTGCCGACGCCGTTGCGACCGAGCAGCACGATGCGATCGTCCTGGCAGATGTGGCGCTTGCCGGTCCTGAACAGCAGCGCGCCGTCGGGCGTCTCCACCGACGCGTCTTCCAGCGTGATCAACACCTTGGCGTGGGTGCCGCGGTTCGCCAGCCTGATCGCGCCGGCCGAACGTTCGCGATGCGACTGCACGGCGGCATCCTCCAGTCTTTCCGCCCGTTTCTTGAGCTGCCTGGTTTTCACCGTCAGAAGGTCGCTGCCGGAATTGATGCCGATGTTGTTGAGCTTGGCGGCCTGCTTGCGCAACTGCTGGGCGACCTTCATGTCGCGCTCGAATTTGCGCGCCGTGGAGGCATCGAGTTCGTCCAGCGCCTGCCTGGCCCGCGAGTAAGGCAGCGCGAACACCGGCGATTCTTCCGGGCGCAGGAACAGCGTGCGGTTGGTGGTGGCGTCGAGGAAGGCGCGGTCGTGGCTGGCGACGATCACCGGCACCTCGCGCGGCAGCGCGTTGAGCCAGCTTTCCAACTGGCTGATCCTGGCGAGGTCGAGATGGTTGGTCGGTTCGTCGAGCAGAAGCACGTCCGGATCGGTAACCCAGACACGCGCGATCAGCGCCAGCCGCTGCCAGCCGCCGCTGAGCGCGCGCATCGGCCGGCCGCGCATCTCCTCGGGCACATCGAGCGAATCCAGCGCGACGTCGACGCGCCAGAGCTCGCTGTCGTGCTGCTCGGTTGGCAGTGCATCGGCGACGGCGTCATGGAAGCTGCGATCGAGCAACGCCTCGGGGACGGATTGCTCGACATGGCCGACGCGCAGGCCGCGCGACCGGGCGATGTCGCCGGCGGTGGGTTCGAGTTCGCCGGCCAGGCATTTGAGCAAGGTGGACTTGCCCCGGCCATTGGCCGCGACGATGCCGAGGCGGTCGCCGGCGGCGATGGTGAGGTCGAGGTTGGAAAACAGCGGCGCACTCATGGTGACGCCGAGGGTTTTGAGGCTGATCAGGGCCATGTCGGTTTCTCTGGTCTTGCCGGTCACCGGCTCAATGCACTCGGACGGTGCGCGTGCCGGGCTTCATGCTCGGGCTAGCGCACCACGAAGGGCAGACCAAAAAATCGAAACGGGAAAACCCGGACCGTCCTGGTCAGCCCTGCAAGCAAGCTCGCAGGGCACAAATCGGGCCACGCTGACGATGGTGATCGATAAACACGCAGCCCTCCTTTCCAAGACGTTCGAGTAGGAGAACTGGGTACACCGGGGGCGGGGCGGATGGCAAGGGGGCGCAACGGAGCGGTGACTGGTCAGACGGACTTCAGATGACCACCGGTCGTTCCAAATTCCTTGTTCAAGTCGAGCAGGAAATGTCCGAACACGGAGCGTTTGCCGAGGTCGACGACGATGACCAGAAGGGTGTTGAAGCGACCGGTGCCGATCAGAACCTGATCGAACCGGCTTAGCGCGTCTCGATAGACGTTGTGGACGTCGTTCAAATAGGGCAGGCCAATCTCATCCAAGTCCAGCGCCTCGACATATGGCCATATGTCGACGGCAGCCTCCGCAGTGGCGGTGACGTTCTGCATCGGCTCAGCGAAACAGGCCTTGAATTCCTCTTCCTGAAGTCTGCGGACGACTATCATCGGGCCAGTCTAGACGCCGTTCGAAAGCGTCTGCAACAGTGTGCTACCTTCCTGGACGCCCGGTCTTGCTCGACCTGCGTTTTTGGCGGCGCTCGTCGCCCGGGTCTTCGTAGGAGCCGATGCCTGCGCGTTGGCGGACGATCAGCTTATCGGAATCGTCGCGTTCCTTCGCGCCCCCCTCTGTCCTGCCGGACATCTCCCCCACAGGGGGGGAGATTGGCTGCGGCTTTGTTGGCTTCTTTCCTTCAACCGGTTTTTCCGTCCGCCGTACCGTCATCTCGTCGAGCGAATTCTTGCGGAACAGCGGCTTGGTACGGTCGCCGGGAATGCCGAAATCGGAGCCGTGTGCCTCTGCCGCCGACTGCTTCTTGAACAGCGAGCGTGACACCGCGCCGGCCGGTGTCGGCATGTCCGTACCAGGACCCATGTCGTCGATCGACGGCTTGGCGAAGAGCGGCTTCTTCACCGGCACGGCGCCGTCGGCGCCCATCTCGTCGAGATGCGGCTTGCGGAACATGTTGGGCCGTGCGGCCTTGGCCGCCTCTTCGGCGGCGCGGGCTTCATCGAGCTTGCGGAACCGCTCCTGTTCCTCGACTGTCCGATGTTTGGCCACGCCCTTGTTGTGCTTGCCTTTTTCGCGGCCCGAGGCTGGACTTTGTCCTTCCACCTCGCGCGCCAGCGGATCGTCGGAGATGGCAAGTTCCATCTCGCGCAGCCGCTTGATCTCGTCGCGGACGCGCGCTGCCTTCTCGAAATCGAGATTGGCGGCGGCATCGCGCATCTGCTTGTCCAGCGCCTCGAGATGGGTTTTCAGATTGTTGCCGATCATCGCTCCGGCATCGTCGGTGAATTGCGAGATGTCGGCGCGGACGTGGTCCTTCTCGTAGACGGAATCGAGGATGTCGGCGATGCGCGACTTGACCGATTCCGGCGTGATGCCGTTGGCGGCGTTCCACTCCATCTGCTTCTCGCGGCGGCGGTTGGTCTCCGCCATCGCCCGCTCCATCGAGCCGGTGATCTGGTCGGCATAAAGGATGACCTTGCCGTCGACGTTGCGGGCGGCGCGGCCGATCGTCTGGATCAGCGAGGTTTCGGAACGCAGGAACCCTTCCTTGTCGGCGTCGAGAATGGCGACGAAGCCGCATTCGGGGATGTCGAGGCCTTCGCGCAAGAGGTTGATGCCGACCAGCACGTCGAAGGCGCCGAGGCGCAGGTCGCGCAGGATCTCGATGCGCTCCAGCGTGTCGATGTCGGAATGCATGTAGCGGACGCGGATGCCGTTCTCATGCAGATATTCGGTGAGGTCCTCGGCCATGCGCTTGGTCAGCACCGTGACCAGAGTGCGGTAGCCGGCCCGGGTGGTGTCGCGGATCTCGCCCACGACGTCGTCGACCTGGCTCTTGGCCGGGCGCACCTCGACCGGCGGATCGATCAGCCCGGTCGGGCGGATGACCTGCTCGGCGAAGACGCCGCCGGACTGCTCCATCTCCCAGCCGCCGGGCGTCGCCGAAACCGCGACCGAAAGCGGGCGCATGGCGTCCCATTCCTCAAAGCGGAGCGGCCGGTTGTCCATGCAGGAAGGCAGGCGGAAGCCGTACTCGGCCAGCGTCGCCTTGCGACGGAAGTCGCCGCGATACATGCCGCCGATCTGCGGCACGGTGACGTGGCTTTCATCGACGAAGACCAGCGCGTTGTCGGGAATATATTCGAACAAGGTCGGCGGCGGATCGCCGGGCTGGCGCCCCGTCAGATAGCGCGAATAGTTCTCGATGCCAGCGCAGGAACCGGTGGCCTCAAGCATTTCCAGGTCGAAGCGTGTGCGCTGCTCCAGACGTTGTGCCTCCAGCAGACGGCCAGCCTTTTCAAGCTCTTGCAGGCGCTGCTTGAGCTCTTCCTTGATCGACTTGATGGCTTGATTCAAAGTCGGGCGCGGCGTCACATAGTGCGAGTTGGCATAGATCTTGACGCTTTTCAGCTCGCCGGTCTTCTGGCCGGTGAGCGGGTCGAATTCGGTGATCTGTTCGATCTCGTCGCCGAACATCGAGATGCGCCAGGCGCGGTCTTCCAGGTGGGCGGGGAAGATCTCGATCGTGTCGCCACGCACACGGAACGAGCCGCGCACGAAGTTGATGTCCTGGCGCTTATATTGCTGGGCGACGAGGTCGGCGAGCAGGGAGCGCTGGTCGAGCCTGTCGCCGACCTGCATCTGGAAGGTCATCGCCGTATAGGTCTCGACCGAGCCGATACCGTAGATGCAGGAAACCGAGGCGACGATGATGACGTCGTCGCGCTCCAGCAGCGAGCGCGTCGCCGAATGGCGCATGCGGTCGATCTGTTCGTTGATCGAGGATTCCTTCTCGATGAACGTATCGGTGCGCGGGACGTAGGCTTCAGGCTGGTAATAGTCGTAGTAGGAGACGAAATACTCCACCGCATTGTCGGGGAAGAATTTCTTGAACTCGGCATAGAGCTGCGCGGCCAGCGTCTTGTTGGGCGCCAGGATCAAGGCAGGGCGCTGCGTCTCCTCGATCACCTTGGCCATGGTGAAGGTCTTGCCCGAGCCGGTGACGCCGAGCAGCACCTGGGTGCGGTCATTGTTGTCGACGCCCTCGACGAGATCCTTGATGGCGGTCGGCTGGTCGCCGGCGGGCTCGAAATCCGACACCATCTTGATGGCGATGCCGCCCTCGGATTTGTCGGGGCGGGCAGGGCGGTGCGGCGTCCACAGCACGCCGTCCTTATGCAGCGGATTGCCGGATTCGATCAGCGCGGAGAGAGCGGCGACCGTCGCGGTCACACCGCTCGACGTCATCGTCTCGGCTTCTTCCAGCGAGATGTCGAGGCCGGCGACCGGGTTGAGGCCTGCCGCGGTGCGTTCGCGCGCCGTGGCTGCGCCACCCATGGAGGTGCCGCGCGCCGTGCGCCCAGGCGCGGCGGAGCGCTCGGGTATCTTCTTCGACGGTTTTGCCTTCGGCTGCTTTTCCGCCTCGCGCTCGATCTGCCCGGCCCAATCGGCGATCGAACCGGTCAGCGGCGCGCCGGTGAAGTCGGTCTGCGGCGCCTCGGCGAAGCCGCCGGGATTCAGTGGTTCAGCGGCGTCGAGGAATTCGGTCAACGGATTGCGCCGCTTCGGCGCGCCATCTTGCGCCGTCTTCTTGTCAGGATGTTTGGCCATGACCCGAATATGGGAGGACTCGGCCGAAATGGAAAGAGCGGAGTGAAACGGCGCTGGCCGCCCACGGACGCTGCTGACAGAAGGCTGTCAGGAGGGGTGTCGCACCGTCACCTCGCCTCAATTGAACCACAGCGCAAAGGTCAGGAAGCCGGCGCCGCCGAACTCGCGCTGAATCTGGTCGAAATCGTCGCTGGTCAGGATCCGGCCGCTTTCGAGATAAGGCGCGATACCGGGGCCGGTGATCGACAGCACGAGGTCGAAAGGTTTCGGTTCGTCGAAGAAGCGCTTGATGTTGATGCCCTTGCCGGTAATTCGGTAGTGCGGCAGCAGCACGCGGCCCTCGAGAAGGTCCTCGGCCATTGTCAGCGTGGCGAGCCAGGCCGTTACCTGCCCCTGACCGACCTCGAGGCCGGTGAGGGGGTTGGCGCCTTTCTGCCGCGGTCCCGGCAGCCACTCGCGGTCATTGTCGGTTTCGGCCAGGATCGCTTTCCAGTCCTCGCGCGACAGCCGGATCATCTCCAGCAGATGGCGGCGCGCTGCCTGCCGGCGCTCCGGCTCGACCACCGGCCAGTTGACGAGATGTACGAGCGAGATGAAGTCGGCGAAGCGCCATTCGGAAGTGAAAATGTTGCCGCTCATGCCGCCATCCGGCGGCACCAGGGCATCCTGGAGCGGCAGTCTCGCGCGCGGGAACAACATGTGGAAGGAACCGTCGAACATGGCCCTGAAATCATGCGCCAACCAGAAATCGGCCTGCGCCATCAGGAACTCGGCGTAGCCTTGCAGCCAGAAACCGTCGGCGCGGTCAAAGCGGAAAGTGAGCGAAGGCGCGGCGTTGCTGGTGTCGATGCTGCCGTGGGCGAGCGAGGCCATGATCGCGGCGACGCTTTCGTCGGGCGCAAGGTTGCCATCCTCGTTGAGGTCGATGCCGACGCGGGTGAGATCGACTACCATCCCGATATCGGCATCGTTCGGCACCGAGCCAAGCGTCGCGGCGGATTTTTCCAGCCGGTCGCGGAAGGCGACCAGTATGGCGCGGAATTCTTCGTAGGTCAGCGGCTGCGGGTTGGGATTGTCCGGCACGGGCAACTGCATCAGCGGCAGCATGAATGATTTCGGGCTTTCGAAACCGTGGCGATGCAGGCCGCCGGCGAGCAGTTCCAGGGCGGTGAAGAATTCGCCGGCGCCGGCGGCATAGGCCGATGCCGGGTCCTTGGCCGCTGCCGCCTCGAGCGTCGACAGCGCCGCGCTCCGATCGGTCACGCTCCTGGCCTCGAACATGGCTCTGGCTGCGTCAGGCATCTCCGCCCAGGCGAAGGACACCGGCAGGAATGCAGACAAGGCTGCTGCAAGGATCGCTCTACGCATCATGATCATCGCCCTCCACTGCGTCATGTCGAGAGCATACACGCATTTGGCGCATGGCGTCCTCCAGCCGGTGCCGATCGGCGGGCTGGTTTGGCAATGACGCCCGGCTTCAACCGGCCGGGCAGACAGTCTACAGAGGATGAAACTGGACGCGCGCGTGTCGAATTATCCCCTTGCCTATAAACTGTCGTGGCTGCTTCGCCTGCTGAGACCGTCGCTTGGCGGCGACAGAAGCGATCTTGCGGCGCCGGCGGTGACGTTGATCGACCCGCCGCCGATGCGGACGGTGCGGCTGGCGTTCGTCGGCGACATTTCGGCGGTCGCCAATCGCGATGCGCCGGAATGCGATCCGGCGATCGCCGCGCTGCTGTCCGCCGCCGATCTCGTGGTCGGCAATTGCGAGAGCCCGATCGTCGAGCGTCCACGCACGATGATGGGTACATGGCTCGGCACGCACCACGCGATGAGCGAGCGCTTCCTGGCGGACGCGCTCGCGGCTGCCGGCATCGCGCGCGACAGGCTCGTGCTGTCCCTGGCCAACAACCATGTGCTCGACCAGGGAATTGCCGGTTTCGAGGAGACAGTCGCGGCGCTGAACCGGCTCGGAATTCGCACCATAGGCACGCTGGCCGGCGGACCGGTCCAGCTTCATGCCGCCGGATCGCTGACCGTCGGCTTTGCTGCCTTCACCCTCTGGCGCAACACCGCCGCCGTGCCGTTTGAAAAACGCATCGCCATGCGTGCCGCCGAATGGCCGCGCGAGGCTGCCTCCGGCATCGACCTACATTGCGCGGTGCCTCACTGGGACTGGGAGTTCCGGCATTTTCCGAGGCGGGCGACACGGGAGTTGGCGAAAGCATTGGCCGGTCGCGATGTCCGGCTGATCGTTGGCCATCACGCCCACGTCGTGCAGCCAGTCAAGCGGATCGGCGACAGCCTCGTCGCCTATGGTCTAGGCGATTTCCTCGGCACTGCCTTTGCTAGGCTGCCATGGCCGGCGCGCATCGGCTCGATATTCGTCGTCGACGTCAGCGCCGATCCCGCCACGCGCGGTGACATCGCCGCCTACAGGATGCATTTCTTCGTGCGGCTGCGCGCAGGCGGCCATGAGCGACTGGTGCCGGTGGAGGCGCTCGATGGGACGATGAGGGAACGGGTTACGGCTCGTTTGAAGGCGATCTTCCCGGGTCAGCAGGCCAGGACTATTCGAGCACCGTCCAGTTGACTAAGCGCTGATGGATTGAGCATAGATGCGTCGCGGGTCTGAGGGCGGGACGGTGACGCATCGGTCTGCAAAACCGACGTAGTGGGTTCAATTCCCACTCAGACCTCCAACTCGCTGGCTGGCGAGAACCAGACGGCAGCCCGAAGCCGCAGAGCTATTTCATTAAGAAGACCTCGGATTTATAAACTGCATAGCCGCCGAAAGCCGGTATCATAAGCCGCATCTAAGCGGCGGCCGGGGGTGGCTATGGAAGCAGCGGATTTCATGCCGAGCGACGCGGTCATCGCAGGCATCAGGCACGACATCGAGGCCTATGAGGCAAAGCGGGCGTCAGCCCAGAGACAGGTGCGCTGGCGGGTGCCTGTGTTCGTGGGCCTTGTCGTCGTCTTCGTCGCGCTCGTGGCCTGGCTGTTCAACGCCGCCGCGGATCCCCACGAACAATGGCTCTCGACACCGCATGTGTTTCTCTATCTCGGCGGCATGGTCGCTGCGGTGCTGCTCTATTTCCAGGCGCTGCGACCGGCGACACGGCTGCAGCAATCCTTCCGCGACACGCTGCTGCCGATGATCTTCGGCTTCGTGCGCGACGTGCGCTACCAGCACGGCGTGCGGCCGAACTCCTTCAACAGGATACCGCGCGAAACGGTCGGGGCTTTCAATCGGCAGAGCTTCGACGACATCGTTTCCGGGCGCTACGAGGATTTTCCGTTCGAGCTTTACGAGGCGAGGCTTTGGGAAGGCTCTGGCAAGAGCGAGACGGTTGCCTTCAAGGGCGTCGTCGTCGCCTTCGAGACCATCGAGCCGTTCCCGGGAACGCTGGTCGCGGCGCGCAAGGCCGGCAAGGTGGCGCATTTCTTCCGCGGCATGTTCGCCAATGAGATGCAGGAGCTGTCATCCGGCGTCGAGGACCTGGACGCCACCTATGAATTCCGCACCGACAATGTCGAGGCAGCGCGGCCGCTGGTCACCGGGCGGATGGCTCAGGCGCTGACCTGGCTCCACGAGACATGGCCCTACGACCAGGCGCGGGTGGCGCTCAGCGGCAGCGACGGTTTTCTGTTGATGCCACGCTCGAAGAACTTCTTCGAGTTGCCGGATATTTCACAGCCGATCGACTACAACGCGCATGTCGCGCCGATGATCACGGATCTCGGCGCCATGCTGGCGACGGCGGCGCTGGTGCGCAAGATCGGCGTCAGGGACGAAGCGGTTGAATAATGCTCAACAGTCGAAGCCGTATTGGGTGCGCATGTAGTCGGCCTCTTCCTGCGACATCTTCTTGAGCATCACGCAGACGGTGAAGCTGCCGACCTGATGGCCGTTCCTGGTGTAGCCCCAGTCGGAAATGTCGTCCCTGGTGAATTCGATATTCTGGCCGAGGACGACGTTGTGAACGATTTCCGGCTCGTTCGCCAATATGCCGGCGAAGCCGGTTGCGGTCCGCTTGAAGGGGATGACCCAGAAGTGCTCCCTCGCGTCTCCATCGACGACCATCACCTTCAGCTTGTACTTGTCGGTTCCCGGCGGCGGAACCTCGGACAAAGCCAGGAATTCATCCAGGCTGGATCGCGCCTTGGCGATCGCCGCCGCCATCTCGGCGTCGTCGGAGGCGATCATCATCACTTTGTCGTCGCCTTCCGCCCGGGCATGCAGGGGAACGAACGCCAACAGCAGGCATAGTGCGATACGAACGGCAAAGACCATGACACCTCCCAAGGCCATTGATTTCCTGCCCACCACCCTCCCGCAATGTGTCGGCTTTTTCAATCGAAGCCCAGCTTGCGTCATCGCCAAGCGGCAAGGATCAGGCCAGCTCAGAGACCGGTCAGACCGGCCAGCCAGCTTGCCGAGCGCTTGGCTGCATCCATCGTCGCGCCGGCGGCGCGGCTGAGGTCGGTCTTGACCACGGCATAGCCTGCCTTGGTGCGATAAAGCACGGCGCTGCCGCCATCGACCGACCCGTCGAAGGCGACTGGTTTCGCGGCTTCCGTTTCGCTGGCCGTCACCGTCGCGCCGACCGGAGCGCTCGGGCGGTGGTCGAGCTCGGGCGGCAGCGGGGCGATGGTTTCGACGACACGGTTCGTGGGCTTCAGATCCGGCTTGGAAGCTTTCGCGGCAAGCTCGGAGGACGAGGCCGAGCCCTTGACGCGGCAGATGCCGGAAACCAGCGGATAGTTGAAATTGCGCTGATGCAGCATCTGGCTCTTCATCGCCGCCTCGCAGTCGGCGATCGTCGCCCATTTGGCCGGCGTCTCGCCGATATATTCGCACAGCTTGGCGTCGCAGTCGCAGCCGACAATGGTCATGGCGACAAGGGCGGTCTTGATCACGGTCTTGTCCCTTCCAGAGCGCTTCACCGTTTCGCAGAAACGGCGAACCGCTCTATCTCCTTGTTTCGACGCAATTCCGGACGGAAAACCGCCGACACTTTTCCTGGAATTGCTCCAGATTGCTTCCCCACCCCGCTCGCATCCATCCACGCCGAACAAGGCGGGATTTGGCCGCGATTGTGAAATGTGGATGACGGGGCGTTTCCGAAGGTTGCCCGGCCCACGACTGTGATCGAAATGCCTCAGTCGTCGGCGTAGACATGTTCCAATTTGGCACCGGCCTTGGCCAGCGCCGGCAGAAACAGGTTGCTGGCGAGGGGAACCCGCGGTGCACTGGCGGGCTTTGCGATGCACCAAAAGACAGTCGGCGCCGGGATCTCTCCCAGCGCCTCCCTGTCAGATCAGAACCGGTCAAGGCTGCAACTCCCGTAAAGTCGTCGCGCCAGGCCAGCCTTGATTTTGACGGTCCTGCCAGTCACCACCCGAGGGCAGCGCCCGTTCCAGACCACGCCGATCTCCACCCTTGCGGGCTTCGCCCAGCGTGCCATCGAAGGTTTTTACCGGCCTTCATGGCAGCATCGGTCCGCCGTCGGCGTTGGCACGCTTTCCGCGGCACCCGTAGGTCTCGGCATCCATCCCTCCAACAGGCGAACCTGCTTTCGTTCCGGGCCGTACGGGCCTCAGGAAATCCGCCTTGCGCTTTTGCCTTTCGGCTGGGCGTTCGGTAGCCGCCTGAGATGGGTTGAATGTACGCCGGGTAAGGGCTCTGGGGAATGCCGGCCTGCCTGTGGATAGCGGGATTATCGGGGACCAATGGCAAAAGCCTGAGAATCCGCCGGCCGGACCCCTTAGACAGCCTGCCCGATTTTCTGTGCCCGTTGGACATTGGAGCCTTGCTCCGCCGCCCGGTCCGCGTTTCAATGCCGGCAAAGGAAGTTTGGGCCGGCAAAAGACGTTAGGCGCCGGCTCGGACTCCGCCGCGCATTTGCGCGCCTTACCTCGGGGGAGGTCAGCTTGAAGGTCGGGGTGGTTCTCAATCCGATAGCCGGCGGCGGCAAGCTCAAGCGGCATTGGGCGGAGATCGCCGGATCGATCACGAAGCATTTCGGCGATTTCGATCTGCGCGAGACGCAGGCCAGCGGCGACGCCGAGCGGCTGGCGATCGACCTTGCCGCCAGCGGATGCGACCTGGTGATCGCGGCGGGCGGCGACGGCACGACCAGCGAGGTGGCGGATGGCCTGCTGCAGGCGCAGCATGAGATCGGCCGGACGACCGCCTTGGGACTGCTTCCCTGTGGCACCGGCATCGACTTCGCACGGGGCCTGGGCCTGCCGCAAGCGACCGACGCGGTGCTGGCACGCATCGCCGAGGCAAGCGCGCGCAAGATCGACGCCGGTCGCATCTGCTACATCGACGATCACGGCGCGCTGGCCAGCCGCCATTTCATCAACATCGCCAGTCTCGGCCTGTCCGGCGCGACGGATCGCGCGGTCAATGCCGACAAGCGCAAGGGCAGGGTCTCGGCCAAGGCGCTGTTCTTCTGGCGCACGGTGCTGGAGTTCGTCCGCTACCGCTTCCAGGACGTCAGGATCACCGTCGACGACGGCGAGCCGGTCGAGGCGCGCATGGCGCTGGTGGCGGTGGCCAACGGCAAATTCTTCGGCGGCGGCATGATGATCGCTCCGGACGCCGAGCTCGCCGACGGTCAGTTCGACATCGTCATCCTGCGCGCCGCGGGCAAGCTCGGCCTGATAAGGGACATCCGCCTGCTCTATGGCGGCCGGCATCGCAACCATCCGGCGATCACCATCCTGCGCGGGCGCAAGGTGCTGGTCGAGCCGCTTGGTGATGGGGAGAAGAACTGGGCGCTGGTGGACATAGACGGCGAGTCGCCGGGCCGGATTCCGGCGACGTTCGAGATCCTGCCGGGCGCACTGACGCTGAGAGGTTGATTCAACTGCTTTAGGATTTGATTCAGCCGATCTGATCAAGCGATTGAAATAGCTGGCTAGATTTTTGCCGGATCACGGTTCGAGCTTAGCCGGAAAGCCCGGCGCGCGAAGCTCGGTGCCGACGGCATCCTCCAGCAGCTTGACGATCTGGGTCGACCAGGCGCCGCCGCCATAGGCGCGCTTGCCCTCTTCGAAGATCGCGTTGACGCGCGATGCCAGATCGAGCGGCGCGCCGAAATCCCGGCCCATGGCCAGCGCGAAACCGAGGTCCTTCAGCGCAAGGTCCATGGTGAAGCCGATGTCGTAGGAGCCGTTCAAGACGAGCTGGCTTTCGGTCTCGTGCACAAAACTGTTGCCGGAGGAGGCGACGATGGCGTGGTAGGTCTGGGCGAGGTCGAGGCCGCCCTGCTTGGCCAGCATCAGCGCCTCGCCGGCGGCGACCAGATGGATGAAGGCCAGCATGTTGGTGATGACCTTGATCACCGCCGCCGAGCCGATAGGCCCCATCAGGAAGGACTTCGCGCACATCGCCTCGATCGCCGGGCGATGGCGTTCGTAGAGGGCCGCGTCGCCGCCGACGAGAGCGGTGATCCTGCCCGCCGCCGCCAGATGCACGCCGCCGGTGACCGGGCATTCGAGCGTCTCGATGCCTTTCGCCGAAGCGATTGCAGCGAGCCGCAGGATTTCGTCGCGGCCATTGGTCGACATCTCGATCCAGGTGCCGCCAGCGGGCAGGCCCTGAAGCAGTCCGTCGGGGCCGGCGAGCACCGCTTCGCTGACCTTCGGCGAGGGCAGGCAGCTGATCGCATTGCCGGCGCGGGCGGCGGCCTCCGCCGGGCTCACCGCCGCAATGGCGCCGAGCGCGACGAGGCGCTCGACCGTCGCCCGGTCACGGTCGACGACGGTGACGGCAAAGCCGTTGCGCAGCAGGCTGGCGGCAAGGTTGCCGCCGAGATGGCCGAGGCCGATGAAGGCGTAGGCGAGGGTCACGGCATCAACGGCGTCTGCATCATCTGCAGATGCAGGTCCTTGCCGCTATAGGGATGCGCGTCGCAGACCGCCTCGTCGAGCTCGACGCCGAGGCCGGGCTCCTTCGAGGGGATGACGTTGCCGTCCTGCCACTCGATCTTCTTCTTCAAGAGCGTGGCGTGGAAACCGTCCCACTGCTTCAGCGATTCCAGGATGAGGAAATTGGGCAGTGTCACCGCCAGCTGGATGTTGGCGGCGCCGACGATCGGGCCGCAATAGCAGTGCGGCGCGACCTGGATGTGGTAGGCCTCGGCCATGGCGGCAATCTTCTTGGTTTCGAGGATGCCGCCGGAGCGGCCGAGGTCGGGCTGCAGGATGGTCGCGGCGCGGTTCTCGATGACCCGGGCGAACTCGAATTTCGTCGTCAGCCGTTCGCCGGTGGCGATCGGGATCGAGGTGCCGCGGGCAACCTGCGCCATCACCTCGGGCATGTCCGGCGGCACCGGTTCCTCGAACCACAGCGGATCGTAAGGCTCGATGGCGCGGGCCAGGCGCAACGCGCCCGAGGCGGTGAACTGGCCGTGCGTGCCGAACAGGATATCGGCCCTGGTGCCGACCGCCTCGCGGATCGCCTTGATCATGCTGGCGGAAACGTCGATGTCGAGCAGCCGCGGCTGGTGGCCGTCGAAGGCCGTGTAAGGACCGGCCGGGTCTAGCTTGACGGCGTTGAACCCTTGCTCGACATATTCGAGCGCGCAGGCGGCGGCGAGATCGGGATCGTTGTAGACATTCTTGCCGCTCGGCGCGTCCTCCGAATGGACGCTGCCGGTGTGCGGGTAGAGATAGGTGTAGGAGCGCAGCGTTTCATGCACCTGGCCGCCAAGGAGCTTGTAGACCGGCTTGTTCGCCTCCTTGCCGATGATGTCCCAGCAGGCCATTTCCAGCGCCGAGAAGCAGCCCATGCCGGAGACGTCCGGGCGCTGGGTGAAACCGGAGGAATAGGCGCGGCGGAAGAAGTTCTCGATGTCGTGCGGATCGCGGCCGACCAGATAGCGCTCGGCCATGTCCTCGATCATTTTCGCGGTGACATGCGCCGAGAAGGTTGCGTTGTAGGCTTCGCCATAGCCGACCACGCCGCCATCGGTGGTGAGCTTGACGAAGATGAAATACTTGCCGCCGATGCCGGGCGGCGGGTTGCCGACAACCCAGGTTTTGACGTCGGTGATTTTCATTTGTGATCCTCCAGAACCAGATCGGCGCCTCTCCATCCGGTCAGGATCGAGGCGGCGTTGGTGTTGCCCGTGATGTTGTCGGGGAAAATCGAAGCGTCGATGACGCGCAGGCCTTCCAGTCCATGCACCCGAAGCCGCGGATCGACCACGGCGCGCGCGGCGTCCGGCCCCATGCGGCAGGTCGAGACCGGGTGATAGACCGTGCCCGAGCGTTTCCTGAAATCCTGGATCAGGTCGGCGTCCGACCGGATCGACGGTCCAGGCAGCACCTCTTCTTCGATGATCTCGGCCATGGCCGGCATCGCGGCGATCTTGCGCACGAACTTCACCGCCGCCAGCATCTCGTCGACATCGGCATTGGTCGAATAGGCATTGGCCGTGATCCTCGGATAGTCGCGCGGATTGTTCGAGCGGATCATGACCTCGCCGCGGCTCGACGGGCGGCAGTTGGAGAGGCCGATAGAGAAGCCGGGCCAGGGGTCGGGCGTCAGGATCGGCCGCTCGCCGCTCTTTGGAATGACGGTCGAGAAGGCCTGGAAATAGAGCTGCATGTTCGGCCGCGTCATCGACGGGTCGGTGCGGAAGAAGCCGCCGGCATTGTTCATCGACAGCGACAGCGGACCCGAGCGTGTCAGTATATACTGCATGCCGACCAGGAGCTTGCCCCACCAGGGCCGCAGGGTCTGGTTGAGCGTCGGCAGCTTGCCCTTGAAGGTGTAGTTGATGCCGACATGGTCCTGCAGATTGGCGCCGACATTGCCGTTGGCATGGACCACCGAAATGCCGAGATCGCCGAGCAGCGCGGCGGGGCCGACGCCGGAGAGCTGCAGCAGTTGCGGCGAGTTGATCGAGCCGCCGGAAAGGATCACCTCGCGACCAGCGCGCGCCGTCTTCTTCTCGCCGTTCTGCTCATATTCGACGCCGACGGCGCGCTTGCCTTCGAACAGGATTCGTGTCGCCAGCGCCTTGGTCTCGACGCGAACGTTGCCGCGCTTCATCGCCGGCCGCAGGAAGGCGCGGGCGGCCGACATGCGGCGGCCGTTCTTTGTCGTGATCTGGTAGACACCGACGCCCTCCTGGGAGGCGCCGTTGAAATCCGGGTTGAATGGCAGCCCGGCTTGTTCGCCGGCCGCCAGATAGCGCTTGGTCAGCGGGTGCACCGCGCGCGAGCAATCGGTGACGTGCAGCGGTCCGCCTGTGCCGCGCCATTGGTCGGCGCCGGCCTCATTGTCCTCCAGCGCTTTGAAGGCGGGCAGCAGGTCGTCATAACTCCAGCCAGGATTGCCGGCAGAGGCCCAGGCATCGAAGTCCTCGCGTGCACCCCGGATGAAGACCATGGCGTTGATCGAGCTCGAGCCGCCGAGCAGCTTGCCGCGCGGCCAATGATCGGCATTGCCGCCAAGACCGGGATCCGGCTCGGCCTTGTAGTTCCAGTTGACGGCTGGGTCGAAGAACGTCTTGCCGTAGCCAAGCGGCATCTGGACGTAGAACCTCTGGTCGGTCCCGCCGGCCTCCAGGACCAGCACCGAGAAGCGGCCGGAAGCCGACAGCCTGCCGGCAACGACCGAACCGGCCGAGCCGGAGCCAACGATGATGAAATCGTAAGTCTGCATGATGGGCGGGCGCGCTCCGAAATTCGCGGCCTAGCCTAGACATTGCCGGTTCAGGTCGTCGCCGTGGCTTCCGGCATGGCTTGTGAAAAAAGCGACCGGCTGCCGTGTCGGAATCGACCCGGGCTGCCGGATTAATCGACAGGCTGCCCGGCTTCGTCGGTAACGGTGAGCCGGGCGACCTTCGCGAGGAAATGCTCTTCCAGCACCTGTTCGATCAGCGCGGTGGCGCGACGCACGCGCCGTTTCGAGCGAACCGGTATGATGAGTTGCGAAGAGACGAGGTCGACATCGTCGAGCGAAAGCGAAGCAAGCTCATTCGAGCGCAAGGCGCGATAGAGGTCCTCGGCAAATATCCAGATCTTGAAGTTGAGATCGGCGTCTCCGGGCGTCGTTTCGAAATCGATGAGGATGCGGCGCGCCATCCGGGTTCTCCATCACGGCCGCTGCGCGTTGACCATTCGTCGTGCGACCGGTAGGCATCAGACCAGATTGGCGAGGAGTTGTCTTCATGGTGCATTACGCGGAGGGAAAGCCGCTCGGCGATCTGACGCTGAGGACCCTCGCCATGCCGTCCGATGCCAATGCGGCCGGCGACATTTTCGGCGGCTGGGTGATGGCGCAGATGGACCTTGCCTGCGGCATCCGCGCCGCAGAGCGCGCCAAGGGCCGGGTGGTCACCGCCGCAGTCAAGGAGATGTCCTTCGCCAAGCCGATGAAGATCGGCGATACGCTCTGTATCTACACCCATGTCGAGCGCGTCGGCCGCACCTCGATGGTGCTCAAGGTCGAGGCCTGGGCGCAACGCTACCTTTCCGATTTGATGGAGAAAGTCACCCACGCCGATTTCGTCATGGTGGCGCTCGACGGCGAAGGTAAGCCGAAGCCGGTTCCGGCCGAGAGCTGACGATCCCCCCGATTCTCCCAGACTGCTGTTTGTAACGACGCCCGCGCGGGGGATGTGCTTCGCGACATCCAATGGTTGCCTTCACCGCCCAGTTTTGCAGGTGCGGGGAGGGAAGACAATGCGTCAACATATGCTGAACGGGTGGCTCGTGGCAGCCCTCGTCGCCCTGGTCTGCCTGCTTGGCATTACGGCCTATGTGGAGGTCAGGAAAGACCTTCCGCGCGTCGCATGCTTGCGGGATTTGAAGGCGGCGGGCGAGGGTGTAACGTAGCCGGAAAACTGCTCGACGGCCTGCTGCAACAGCACCGCACGAGGCACCTGATCGGTAGGCGGCTAAGGGCGGCCACGCTTGGCGAAGCGATCGCGGCGACGCCTGCGAGGCTAGCAGGACCCGAAGCTGATCCCATCGAAATCGGAAAGTGCGCAGAGGCCGGCGCTGAGGCGCGCGAGGTTTATCCGTAGGTTCAAAATCCGTTGAACTACAAGGCCTTCAGGCCTGCAGGCCATCGAATTTCGCGCGCGCTTCCTGCACCCGGCTGGTGTTCCTGCGCGCCCATTCGCCGAGCGCGCCGACCGGCACCAGCAGCTCATGACCGAGCTCGGTGAGCTCGTAATCGACACGCGGCGGAATGGTCGGAAAGACTTTTCGGGTGACGAAGCCGTCGCGCTCCAGACCGCGCAAAGTACTGGTCAGCATCTTCTGCGAAATGCCGCCGACGGCGGCGCGCAATTCATTGAAGCGCATCGGTCCGCCGCCGAGCTTGCCGACGACGAGCACGGTCCATTTGTCGCCGACCCGTTGCAGGATTTCCGACACGGCTCGGCAGTCCTCAGTGTTGTGCGGGTGCCTCAGTAACAAAAACGTGCCTCCTTGCGCGCCGGTTTGTCAGTATCACATATAGCGCCGGTATCCAAACGATACCAATCCCCCAAGGAGAGCCCCTTATGTCCAAACCCAAGATCGCCATTGTCGTCGGTTCGACGCGCGCCGCCCGCTTCGCCGACGTCCCGACGCAGTGGATCGCCAAGATCGCCAGGTCGCACGCCGATATCGACGTGGAGATCGTCGATCTGCGCGACTGGCCGCTGCCTTTCTTCGACGAAGTAGCCTCCTCCGCCTGGGCGCCGTCGCAGAACGAAGTGGCGCAGCGCTGGCAGAAGAAGGTCGCCGAGTTCGACGGCTTCATCTTCACCGCCGCCGAATACAATCACGGCCCGACCGCCGTTCTGAAAAACGCCATCGATTACGCCGCCAATGAGTGGAACAAGAAGCCGGCCGGTTTCGTCGGCTATGGCTCCGTCGGCGGCTCGCGCGCGGTCGAGCACCTTCGCCTTGCCGCCGTCGAGCTGCAGATGGCGCCGGTCAAGTCGGCCGTGCATATCGCCTGGGGCGATTTCCTCGCCGTGCGTCAAGGCGAAAAGAAGCTCGAGGATCTCGAGCATCTGAACCAGTCGGCCACGGCGCTCGTCAACGACGTCGCCTGGTGGGCCAAGGTGCTGAAAGCCGCCCGCGCCGCCGACGCGATCGCCAGCGAAGCCCAGGCCGCCTGAGCCGAGACAGATATCATCCTCCCGATGGGCGGCGCTTGCGCCGCCCATCTTAATTTGCGGGAGCCTCAGCGACCTGCCTTGGCCTGATGATGCAATCGGCAAGCTGCGCCCGCTCGTCCAGCTCGTCGGCGTGGTGCTGTCCCCACTGGCAGAGCGCCAGGAGGATGGGCTCTAGGCTGAGGCCGAGCGGCGTCGCGGAATATTCGACGCGCGCAGGGATTTCGGCAAAGATCTCGCGGCTGACCAGCCCGTGCTCCTCCATCTCGCGCAGCTGATCGATCAGCACCTTCTGGGTGATGCCGGGCATCCGAGCCTTGAGCGCCGAAAGCCGGCACGGACCGTCGAACAGATGATAGAGGATCACCGCTTTCCAGCGGCCAGAGATCACCTTCAGCGCGCGCTCGGCCGGCAACATCGGCAGTCGCTTGATCGTGCGGGCCATGGTCACCTCCTGGTGTGCAGCGGACAAATCCGTGTGTAGCGGCGACTGCGCAGATAGTGGCAAAGGGCGGCCGATGCCATAGCGATCGGAGCCTGTCATGAAAGCCGTCCAATTCAACCGTTTCGGCGGTCCGGAAGTGCTGGAAACCGTCGAGCTTGCAAGACCCGTCGCGGCAGCCGGCGAGGTGCTGGTCAAGGTCGGAGCCGCCGGCATCAATTTCTTCGAGGTTCTAATGCGCGCCGATCGCTACGCCGTGACGCCCGGCCTGCCGGCGTTTCCCGGCGTCGAGGTCGCCGGCATCGTCGAGGCGGTCGGCGAAGGCGTTGACCGGCGCCTGTTGCGACAGCGTGTCGCCGCGCCGCTGTTCGTCTCGGCCCGGCCATTCGGCGGCTATGCCGAGTATGTGGCGATCGACGCCAGCCTCGTCGTGCCTTTGCCGGATGCGCTTACGTTCGAAGACGCGGCCGCCTTGATGGTGCAGGGGCTGACGGCCTTGCACCTGCCGCGGCAAAGCCCGCCAGCCGGCAAGGCGGTGCTGGTTCCCGCCGCCGCCGGCGGCGTCGGCTCGCTGCTTGTCCAACTGGCCAAAGGGCAGGGCGCGCGCCGAGTCATCGCGCTCGCCGGTGGCAAGGCCAGGCGCGATTTCGCCCTGTCGCTCGGCGCCGATGCGGCGATCGATTCCAGCGAGGCGGACTGGCCGGCGCAAGTCCGCGAAGCGAATCATGGCGCGGGCATCGAAATCGTCTACGACACGGTCGGCGGCGCGTTGACGAGGCAATTTCTCGATGTCCTGGCGCCCGGCGGCGAGCTGGTGTTCGCGGCGCTCGGTCGGTTTCAATTGTCGGCCCCGGATATCGAAGCGATGATTAACCGCAATCAGTCGCTCAAAGGCTTTGCATTGCTGCCGCTCTTGTCTCCGGACATTCTCAGGACAAGTCTTCGCGAGCTGTTCGACCTGGCGGCGCGCGGCCGGCTGAAGGTGGTAATCGGCGGCTGCTTTTCGCTTCGCGAGGCAGGCGAGGCGCATCGATTGGTGGAAGAGCGCCGCGCCACCGGCAAGGTCGTGCTGCTGCCCTGATCGATCGATGGCTTTCCGTCGGCGCTTGCCGCGCGCCGCTCACGACTTTGTGTCGGGCCGGTCCAAAGCCGCGCCACATAGTGACTTTCATTATGCAACTAACGTGGTTATTTGTAACTTGCATGTTGAAAGTGAGTTACGAAGATGGTTGCCAAGACGAGCTTCGAAACGCGCCCGTGCCCCATCGCGCGCAGCCTCGACGAGGTCGGCGAATGGTGGAGCATCCTTTTGCTGCGCGACGCCTTTCAGGGCCTTACACGCTTCGACCAGTTCCAGAAGAGCCTCGATATCGCGCCGAACATCCTGACGCGGCGGCTGAACAGCCTGGTCGAACGCGGTCTGTTCGAGAAGCGTGCCTACTGCGAGCGTCCGCTTCGTCATGAATATGTGCTGACCGCCAAGGCCCGCGATTTCCGGCCGGTGCTGCTGGCCCTGCTTGCCTGGGGCAACCGGCATCTGGCGCCGGAAGGCCCGAGCCTCGTCGTGGTGGACACGGCGGACGGGCGTTGGGCTGACCCTGTTCTGGTCGACCGCGAGACCGGCAGGGAGTTGGACGGCGGCGGCTTCACCATGGCGACCGGACCCAAGGCCAGCGACCGCATGCGGCAGCGCTACCGTTTCAGCAGCGAGGGTTCGGGTCGGCCGCTCGTCGAGAACACGCTGGGCCAGGTAGAGGCGCGAAGCAGATGAACAAGGCTCTTTCCCCGGCCGAGTTGCAGGCGTCGGTCGTCGACATCCCGAAACCCGCCAGGAAGCGGCGCAAGCCGCTGCTGCTCGGGGCGGCGTTGATCGCGATCGCTGCCGCCGGATGGTATGGCGCTCAGTGGTGGCAGGCCAACCGCTTCCTGGTGACGACGGACGATGCCTATGTCGGCGGCAATGTCACGCCGCTGGCGCCGCGCGTCGCCGGGCATATTGATCAGGTTCTCGTCGAGGACAACCAGCACGTCACCGCCGGCCAGCCCGTCATCCGCATCGACGACAGGCCGTTCAAGGCGGCGCTGGAGCATGCGCGGGCGTCGGTCGAGCAGAAGCAGTCGGCGCTCGACAATCTGCGCGCCCAGGTGTCGCTGCAGAATTCGTTGATAGAGCAGGCCAAAGCCGATCTCGAAGCCAAGAGCGTAGCGGCTCTCTTCACCGCACAGGATGCCAAGCGCTACGCAGTGCTTGCCAGCGCCAGGACCGGTTCGCAGCAGGATGCCCAGAAGAGCGCCGCCGCCGATGGCCAGGCGCAGGCATCCGTCACCGCTGCCCGGGCGGCGCTTGCGGCGTCGAGGCAACAGCTCGACGTCCTCGACACCCAGATTTCGGAAGCGGCGGCGGAAGTGGCGGCTGCCAAGGCGGATCTCGATGCGGCGGAGCTCGACCTCGGCTTCACGGAGATCCGCTCGCCGATCGACGGCATCGTCGGCAACAGGCTGGCGCAGGTCGGCACCTATGTTTCGCCGGGCAGCTACCTTTTGACCGTCGTTCCGGCCTCGGGCCTGTGGGTCGACGCGAATTTCAAGGAAGACCAGCTCGGCGCCATGGCCGACGGCCAGGCCGCGACGGTTTATGCCGATGTCGCTCCCGACCGGCCGCTCAAAGGTCACGTCACCAGCCTGGGGCCGGCGACCGGGGCGATCTTCAGCGTCATCCCGCCGCAGAATGCGACCGGCAACTTCACCAAGATCGTGCAGCGTGTCCCGGTCAGGATCACGATCGACGCCGGCCAGGCGGGCAAGGTCGCGCTGCGGCCCGGCCTGTCGACGGTCGTCACGGTCGACACCGGATCGCACTGAGGGCGCCATGTCATCGCCGGCCGCCCCGCAATCCTTCCTCGCCAGCATCCTGCCGTTCATGGTGATGTGCGTGGGGATGTTCATCGCGCTGCTCGACATCCAGATCGTCGCCTCCTCGCTGCAGGATATCGGCGGCGGCCTGTCGGCCGCGCAGGACCAGATCGGCTGGGTGCAGACCTCCTATCTGGTGGCTGAGATCATCGTCATCCCGCTGTCCGGCTGGCTCACCCGCGTCTTCTCGACCAGATGGCTCTTCACCATCTCGGCGGCCGGCTTCACGCTGGCCAGCATGCTGTGCGGCTTTGCCTGGAACATCGAAAGCATGATCGTGTTCCGGGCGCTGCAGGGGCTGCTGGGCGCGTCGATGATCCCGACGGTGTTCACCTCGTCCTTCCATTATTTCCAAGGCCCGAGGCGCGTCTATGCCGCCGCCGTCGTCGGCAGCATCGCCTCGATCGCGCCGACGCTCGGGCCCGTGATCGGCGGCTGGATCACCGACACGCTGAACTGGCACTGGCTGTTCTACGTCAACGTCGTCCCCGGAGTGGTCATCACCATCCTCGTCGCGCTTCTGGTCAAGATCGACAAAGCCGATCCGTCATTGCTGAAGGGCGCCGACTATATCGGCATCGTGCTGATGGCGGTCAGCCTGGGCACGGCGGAATACGTCCTTGAAGAAGGCTCGCGCTGGAACTGGTTCGATGATGCGCCGATCCGCAACGGCGCCATCGTCGTCGGCATCACCATGGTCCTGTTCGTCATCCGCAGCCTGACCTATTCGCAGCCGGTGGTCGATTTCCGCGCCTTCGGCAACCGCAATTTCGCCATTGGCTGTTTCCTCTCTTTCATCACCGGCATCGGCATCTTCGCCACGATCTACCTGACGCCGCTGTTTCTCGGTTACGTGCGCGGCTACAACGCGCTCGAGACGGGGCTCGCGGTATTTTCCACCGGCGTCGCCTCGATGGTCGGCGTTCCGGTCTACATCTTCCTTGCCAAGCGCTTCGACACGCGCTGGCTGATGATGTTCGGGCTGGCGTCCTTCGGCGCCTCGATGTGGAGTTTCAGCGCCATCACCAGCCAGTGGGGCTCGGCCGAGCTGCTCATCCCGCAACTGTTCCGTGGCTTCCCGCAGGTCTTTGCCGTGGCGCCCAGCGTCAATCTCGGGCTCGGCAGCCTGCCGCCGGACCGGCTGAAATATGCCAGCGGCCTGTTCAACACCATGCGCAATCTCGGCGGCGCGGTTGGCATCGCCATTTGCGGCGCGATCCTCAACAATCGCACCAACTTCCATTTCCTGACCATCGCTTCGCACCTGACGCCACAGAACGAAGCGGCGATGCACCTTCTCGACAATGTGGCGCAGCGCTACGGACAATTGCCCGGCGCCATCGACGAGGGCCACGCCGCCGCGCTGAAGCAGCTCTGGCAGCTTGCCTATCGCGAGGCCTCGACCATGGCCTATGCCGATGCGTTCCTGGTCATCATGGTTGCCTTCGTCATCGCCACGGCGCTGGTGCCGTTCCTGCGCAACGTGACGCCGAAGGCGCCGCCGCCGGACGCGCATTGAGCGAGCCGAAGTGACAGCGAGTGACGGTGTCGGACTCTACCACTTCACGCTGAAGCCGACCGAGCCGCCGAAGGAATGGCTGTCGCTGAAATCCTCGAGGCTGGAGCGCGCGATCAACTCGCCGTGGACGGCGTAGCGGTCGTCGGCCCAGCTCAGCGAGCCGCCGAAGCCCAGGCCGCCCCAAAGCTGTTGCGGCCTGCTGGTCAGCCTGGTGCCGGAGACGTCGACATCGGTGCCGTCGAGGAAGTCGTAATAGAGGTTGGCGATGCCGTAGACATGCGAGCGGCTTGTGCGGCCCGTCTTGTCCTTCCAGTCGCTTTCATAGTCGGCGGAGAGGCCAAGCCGGCCGATCAGGCTGTCGCTGTCGTCGTTGGAGACGAGCGCGCCATAAGGATCGGTGAAATTGTCGAAGTCGACCGAGGCGTAGCTCAGCTGCGCCTGCGGCGTCAGCGACCAGTTGCCCTCGAGCGCGATCTTTTGGCCGGCTTCGACGCCCAGGCCATAGCCGAAGCCGTTGTTGCCGTCGGCGAGTTTTTTGCCGAGCGTCGCGGAGGAAAGATCGCTGTCGAACCAGGTCAGCTCGGCCTGTGTGTCGACATAAAAGCCGTTCTTGCCGTACCAGGTCAGCGTGCCGCCGAAGCCATAGCCATTCGTGTCGATCGAGCCGGTGCCGAAGGACGAGGAAACATCCGACTTCACCGCGCCGTAGTGGACGGTGAGGCCGCCGATCACCATTCCGGAGGCGGTTTCCGAAAGCAGCATGTCGAGACCGGCCTGCATTCGCCACAGGTCCGCGTCGTAATCGGCGCCGGTCGTGCTGGTGCCCGGCTCGAACTCGTTGTGCGAAGCCTCCATGCGTCCCCAGATCGGACTGCCGCCTTGGGCGGCGCCGCCTGTCGCCGATTGGTCGGCGACAGTCCAGGAGCGGTTGCCGACGCGCTGCTGCAGCGTGCCGAGCCGGGTGAAGCTCTGCAGCACGCCGGCATAGGCCTCATAGATCGGCACGGCGGGCGAATAGAGCGGCGAGGTCGGCCCGCCCGGATCGACGGGATTGATCAGCGCCGAGCGCAGATACCAGTCGCCGTCGGCCGGCGTGCTGACGCCGTTCTGGTAGAGACGATAGGCATAGGCGCCGGCCACCACCGCCTGGTCGCCCTGGAAGACGTAGTCGCCCTGCAGGTTGAAGGTGCCGGCCGAGGCACCGCCGACATCGATGATCTTGATGCCGTCGACGGTCTGCGCGCCCGCGCCGCCAAGGCCGATCACCTTGACGTCGGCGGTGCCCGAGGTGTCGCCGGTGATGACGAGCTTGTCGGTGGAAGAGGCATCGCCGTCGAGAATGGCCTCGATCTCGACCGTGCCGCCGGCGCCGGCGAAATTGCCTTGGATGGTGAGCTGTCCGATCGAATTGCCGGGCGCGATGACGCCGCCGGCCCGCAGTGTCGTCGACCCCACCGTGCCGTTGCCGCCGAGAGCGCCGCCACCCAGGATGGTGACGGCGGAGTTGGCGAGCGAGCCGTTGATCGAGAGCTTGCCGGCTTCGATCGTGGTTGCGCCGCCGAGCGCGCTCGTGCCCGTGAGGTTGAGGTTGCCCGCGCCTTGCTTGGTCAACGTGCCGGTGCCGTCGATCGCCGCGGCAAAGCTGGCGTCGGCGGGCTGGTCGAAGACGAGCGCGGCGTCGTTCAGGATATTGCCGGTGCCGAAGCTCGTTGCCTGGCCGATCAGCGTGCCGGCCGAGATCGTCGTGCCGCCGCTGTAGGTGTTTGCGCCGTTCAAGGTCGTGCTGCCATTGCCCTGCTGCACCACCGCGCCACTGCCGGAAATCGCGCCGGCAAGGGTCATGGCGTTGGAGCGGTCGAAGACGAGGGTGCCGTTGTTGGTGATATTGCCGGTGATCGAACCGGTGGTGCCGCCATTGCCGAGCTGCAGGGTTCCGACCGAGATGGTCGTGGGACCGGTATAGCTGTTGTCGCCGGTGAGGATCAGCATGCCGGCGCCGATCTGGTTCACTGCACCGGCACCTGAAATCGCACCGGCGAAGGTGTAGGTGTCGGAGCGGTTGAAAGCGAGGGTGCCGTTATCGATGACATCGCCGAGGATCGATCCCGTCGTGCCGCCATTGCCGAGTTGCAGCGTGCCGACGGAGATGGTCGTGCCGCCGCCATAGGTGCTGTCACCGGTCAGTATGGTCGTGCCGGCGCCGATCTGGTTCACCGCGCCGCTGCCGGAGATGACGCCGGCATAGGTGTAGGCGTCGGAGCGGTCGAAGGCCAAAGTGGCGTTGTTGGCGGCATTGCCGAGGATCGAGCCGGTCGCGCCGCCATTGCCGATCTGCAGGGTGCCCTGGGAGATCGTCCAGGCTTGAGTGGCCGTATTGTCCGCTGTCAGCGCCCAGGTGCTGTTGCCGTTTTTTTGGAGGGTGTCGAAGTTCCGGTACTGGCCGGTGGCGCCGATCATACCGTCGAGGACTGCGGAGCTGTCGCCGCCGAGGGTGAGGACGTCATTCGCCCCCGTTCCTCCCACAACATTGCCGGTGATCAACGAACCGGCCTGAAGTTCAAGCTTAAGGCTCCCTGTCGAGCCTGCGATAAGAGAAATGGCATTGGCGCCAGTTCCGCCATTGATGGTGCCGCTGTTGATGATGCTCAGGGACACTGCGGCACTGCTGGTGATGATTGCGTTTGCTCCGGTTCCGCCCTGGATTTTACCGGTATTGATAATCGTCCCGACGTTGTTGGTACGCACCAGGACGCCGACGCCGCCGTTGGTCGTCCCCTCGCCACCCAGGATGGTACCGTCATTGGTGAGCTTTGTCTGCGCCCCGGCCGGACTGCCAATGGCAACGCCAATGCCTCCCGGCCCTTGGCTACCGCTACCACCCTGAATGGTGCCACCCGCGTTGTTTATCAACTGGCCACCGGAGCTTACTTGCGCTCCTGTGCCGCCAGCCGTGGTGCCGTCGCCGCCTGTGATGCTGCCGCTGTTGGCAAACGTCGAATTGTTCATAACGCTCGCGCCAATTTGTCCGGCGGTGCCCGGAGTGCTGAATGAGGCGCCTTCAACCGATACCTCATTGGTGACGTTAGCCCCATTATTGACCAGAAGCCCGGCCGTGTTGCTAAGTCCGACAACATTGCCGGTTCCGGTCACGATCACCGCTTGTCCGCCGCTGAATTGAGGACCGGTCAGCGTGTGTCCATTCGTATCGACCGTCAGCGGACTGGTAGAAGTCAAGACGTTGATGCTGGTCGTGATGTCGGCCTGCAGGACGATAACGGGCGTCGGATCACCTGTTGAAGTGATCGTAGCCAGGGCATTGTTGAGTTCGGCCAGATTGGCGACATCGTATTGCGCCGCCGAGGCAGCGCCTGGAAGCAGGCAGGCGATCGCCGCGCCGCTCGCGCCCGCAAGGAGCATCCCGTCCCGCATGCGCCGAAGCGCGCCGCTGCTCGTCTTCATTGGTCTGCCCACCCGGAAATCCGTCGCCCGCCATGCCGGATCGCCCGCACGGCGTGCCGACCAAATCGCCAATAGGTTAACTTGGTGTGTGATTCCTGTCGTTAAGTTGAATTGCTGATTACTGATTCATTGCGTGCCGTTACTTAAAAGTAACATTAGATACCTAGAATATAAGCAGTATAAATATAAGCTTTGACTTGAATACGACTGGAGCGGAAGGGCGAGCGGCGCTTGCAGGGGCCGCAAAAGCGTAACCCGGGCGATCCGGACGCTTGTCATGGCGATACAGGATTTGCGGGCCGGACCATGCCCCGCGGCTTGGGCAGCAGCCGTCAGCCCATGTCAATGCGAGCGCCACTTGTGCGTGCGATTTCCATCAGCGTCCGACATCCGAACAGATGATGGCGCACGGCTTGGCGCGGGCTATCTTTCGAACGTTGAGGGATAAGGCACGCAGCGTGCGAGGTGGAATTGTGCAGTCTCTTGCAGCGACCAGAGGTTCGAAATGGGTCTTGCCGGGCGACGAGGAGCGGCAGGCGAGGTTGGAGAAGATGGCCGGGCTCAGGCGACTCCGGTCCTACGGCTCGTGGCTGTCGCTCGATCCGAACGCCCAATTTCACGACCTAATCGACTGCGCGGCGCTGCTTGAAGGTGGCGAGGTCACGGGTATCCAGTCCAAGACTGGCAGACTGGTTTAACTGCACGGCTGTCGGGCAGGCGGGAGCAATCCCCCTATCGATGCGGCGGCCTTAGTGGTCGACCACCTCAGGCATCAGCGTTGCGAACTGCGAGCCGATGTACTCGCCGCACTGGCGCCCGCTCCTACAGCCAGCCGCCTGAAAACCCGGCCCGCCGGAGGCCCGTAGTTATGGCGGGCACGCCGCGCATCAGCCGCCACAGGAAATCCGACCGATAATTCTCGATCATCAATGCGATCGGCCCATGGTTGATGCCGATATGGTCCGGCGACACCCAGCCGCATGGCCGGCCGTCTGCGTTGGCGATCGTCGGGTTGAAGCTTGCGGTGAAGCCATAGGGATTGCCGTCATGCAGGTCTATCTCGTGAAAGTAGCGCAACGCCGGCAGCACGATCTCCGGCGCAAAGGGCAGCGACGTGATCGCCGCCCAGGGCGACAGCGTACCGTCATCGGGGCCGAAAGGCGCACCGCGCGCCAGATAGGTGAAGAAGCGGCGCCCGCCGGCGCGGCTCGGCTGCAGGCCCGGGCCGTCGCTCGCCGTGATGCCCCAGCAGTTCTCGCCGTAGCCGGCGAAGCCCTTCGGATTGCGGATGGCGTAGTGGCGGTGCAGATAGGTCGCCTGGCGGCTGTTCTCGAAATAGTCGCTGCCGACATTGCGCATGAAGGCATCGCGAATGCCGCGAAAATCGATCCAGATATGCGAGAACTGGTGGATGAAGAGCGGACCGGCATAGACCTGTTCCCGGCCATAGATCTTCTTCCATTTGTAGCTGGACAGCCAGGCGGCGTAGCTTTCTGGCGGCAGCGGAAAGGTCGGCGAACCGAGGCCCAGTATGTAAAGGATCAGCGCCTCGTCATAGCCTTCCCAGCGGTAGCGCAGGAAGCCTTTTTCGGGCCGCCAGCCGTGGGTGACGGTAGCGCCGCCATCTTGCGCCCAGCGCCAGTCGGTACGGCGGTAGAGCGCATCGGCAAGCTGGCGGATTTCCAACTCGGTCGCTTCGTCGGCGTCGAAATAGGCGCCGGTGGCCAGGACACCGGCAAGCAGAAGCGCCGTATCGATGGTGGACAACTCGCAATTCCAGACGCGGCGTCCGGTCCGCATGTCGAGGAAATGATAATAGAAGCCCCTGTAGCCGGTGGCGTCGGGCTCCGGTCCGTGCGGCGCATTCCAGAAGAAGCGAAGGGTGGCGAGCGTCCGCTCGACCGCGGCGGTGCGTGTCATGAAACCGCGCTCGACGCCGACCGGGTAGGACGACAGAGCGAGGCCGACGGCGGCTATGCTGGCCGGCGATGCCGCGGTGTTGCGGTCGGCGATCAGGCCGTTGGCCGGGTTCGCCTCGTTCAGAAAATAGTCGAAGGACAGACGCTGGATGTCCGAAAGAAGCTCGTCGTTCAGCGCGTGTTCGCTCGATGCATCCATGGTTGCCGATATAGACGCTTTTGCCGCGCTTCAAAGCCTTCTGGCCGGTCAATCCTAAGTGAGGAAAGCGAAGCTTGGCGGCGGCGTCAACCGCTCCGGCCGAACTTTGCCGCCTGCTCAGCGCGCCATCGGGCGATGGCCATCGGGCAGGCGGGTGGCGATGAGCTTGTCGATGCGGCGGCCGTCGAGGTCGACCACCTCGAAGCGCCAGCCTTGCGCGTCGACGCACTCGCCGGTCGCCGGCAGATGATGCAGATGCGACAGAACATAGCCGGCGACGGTCTCGTAGTCGCGGTTCTCGGGCAGGTCGATGCCCAGCACCTCGGCCATCTCGTCGGCCTGCATGTAGCCGGCGAGCAGCCAGGAGCCGTCCTCGCGCTTGACGGCGTTCTCTTCCTCGCCGGCCTCGAGGTCGGAGCGGAACACGCCGGTGATGGCTTCGAGGATGTCGGCCGGCGTGACGATGCCTTCGAAATGGCCGTATTCGTCATGGACCAGCGCCATCGGCACGTCGGATTCCCTGAGCTTCTGCAGGACGTCGAGCGCGTCGGCCTGGTCGTGCACGATGGGCGCGGCGCGCACATGCTGGCGCGGATCCAGCACCCTGCCGGCGAGAAGGGCGGCGAGCACGTCGCGCGTCTGGATGACGCCGACCATGGCGTCGACGTTGCCGTCGCCGACGGGCAATCGGGAGTGCTGGGTCTCCATCAGAAGCTTTTTGACGGCTGTCTCGTCGGATTGCAGGTTCAGCCAGTCGACCTCGGTGCGCGGGGTCATGACGGCGCGCACGGCGCGGTCGCCAAGGCGCATGACGCCGGCAATCATGCGGCGCTCGTCCGATTCGATGGTGCCGTGATGCTCGGCCTCGGCGACCAGCATCTTGATCTCCTCGTCGGTGACCTTCTCTTCCGCCTCGCCGGCCTGGCCGAGCAACCACAGAACGGCGCGGCCAGAGAGATCGAGCAGGAAGACGAGCGGCGCCGAAACGGCGGCAAGGATGGTCATTGCGGGTGCCGCGCGGACGGCGACGCGTTCGGGATCCTTCAGCGCGATCTGCTTCGGCACCAGCTCGCCGACGATCAGTGAGGCATAGGTGATGATGGCGACGACGATGCCAACGCCGACCGGATCGGCGATGGTTTCGCGGATGCCGGTCGAAGCCAGATATTGCGCCAGCCTTTCGCCGAGCGTCGCGCCCGAAAAAGCGCCCGAGAGAACGCCGACCAGGGTGATGCCGATCTGCACCGACGAGAGGAACTTGCCGGGATTAGAGCCCAGCGTCAGCGCACGGCCGGCACCCTTGACATTGCGGTCGATCATCGCCTTGAGACGCGCCGGCCGCGACGAAACGATGGCAAGCTCGGACATTGCCAAAAGGCCGTTCACCAGGATGAGGACGGCAACGACGGCGATTTCAACATAAAGCATGGGCGGTCAATAGCATTGCTGCAGTGCATTCGAAAATAGCCTGCCGGTATTTTTGGAAGATGACAGGCGCGCCGTTCAGGCAGCATCCCAAAGCGACGCCGAGAAATGCCCGACAAGCGCGTCGATGACCACACGCAGCTTCGGTGCCAACGCGCCCGCGACTGGTGCCGTCACTGCAGGCCCTTCAACACCCCGATCACAGCCATGCCGTTGGTGAAATAGGGGTCGTCGCCGCCGTTGCGCCCTGTCCTGGTGGCGCCGATCCCCGGTATCTGGCTGGTCGACGCCAGCAAACCGGCGGCCTGCAGGTCGCCGATCAGAAAATTGCGCTCCGCATCGATATCGGGGCCGATATGGTGGGTGACGGCGCCGGTGTCATGGCTGAGGCCGACGCCGCGATCGAAGCTCGCCGCACCCAGCCAGAGCGGGCGGCCGTCGTCCCCAACCGTGTCGGTCTGCCAGAAGCGCACGTGATGGCGCCGGTCGGCGCTGTCGCCGACCGGCTTCTCGAAGGCCAGATCCTGGGCGCGGCCCTCGAACAGCAGGCGGCTCATCGGCGCATCGGGGTAGGGGCGAGAAAACAACACGCTCTCGCCGATGTCGATCGCGGTCCTCAGCGTCACGGCGTCGGCCGTGTCCCAGCCGGCGACGGCGAAGGCGTGGACGACTTCCTTCTCTGTGCCGACGAGGCCGACATTGATCGGGTCGCCGGGAATCCCCTGCGGCGTATGTGTCACCATCTCGAAGGGACGGGTCCGGAAGCCGCGCTCCCGCCATGTCCAGAATTCCGGCGCGGCGAAATAGGCGAGCGCCAGATAGGCGACGCAAACCGTCGCCAGCCAGATCGCCGCGCGCCGCCTCAGGCTTCGCTCACCCACAACCAACCGCTCCCAAATCCATGCGCGACCATTTTATGCGGTGTTGGCGGTTTTGGGGCAGAGCCGCCTATCTTCTTGTTTTATCGCAATTTCCGAACGGAAGGCTGCGGCGAGGGCCGCCGTTACGCCTTGGACTGCCCTAGCGGCAGGCGCGGTAACCGCTTTTGCGGTTCTTGATGTCGAAATGGAAATGGTTGCGGTGGTCGTAATTGTAGCCCGGACCGAGCACCGTGGTGAAATACTCGCAGCCATCGGCGCGCACATTGTTGAGGAAACCGCGGGTGCGGAAGGCGAACAGGCCGGGCTTGCGCACGTCGATGTCGTCGCCATTGTTGAGCTCGATGCTCATGACGTCGAGCGCGTTGCCCTTGCCGTGTTCTGACAGGACGCCTTCGCCGGCGATGTTGCGGCAGGAATAGCTCGAACCCTGGTGGATCGCCTTGACGCCGGAGAAGTAACGCCAGCGGGCGGCCGGCTGCAGCTCGTTCTTGGTCCAGGCGGCGAAGGTGGCGGCCATATTGCAGGTCAGCGTCGCTGCCGGCTTCATGGCGACGCTGCCAATCGCCGAGACCTTTACCGGAAAATCGATGCCGCATTGGCCTTCGTGGATCGGCTGGACATCCTGATAGAGGACGCCCATCCGCTTCAGCTCGTTGCGGCAGTCGATCTCGCTGGCCGGCATCTGCTCGAGCGGCGACATCGGCTCGTCCATGCGCGGATAGGCGGCCTGGGTCATGTAGGGATTGGACGGAACGAGTCGCTGCATGCCGGAATATTGCGGCGCGTCGGGCTGCGGCACGGCGGCGGTCTGGCTGCCGACATCGACGGCCGGCTGCAGCGCGAAGACGTCGCCGGTCGTGCAGGCCGATATCGTCGCGATGGCAGCGCCCGCGACCAGCCCGACAGCCGTGACGCGCGCACGCTTGCTCCATTGCGCCGCCGCCGGCATAGCGCCAAGTCTTCGAGCCATTAAAAGGCATCCTTGTCCCCAAGAGCTGATCCGAGTTGGGATCATGCTCCCGATGGCACAAGGTTAATCGTCAACAGTAAAGGAAAGATCAGCGCCGGCATTCATGCATGGGGCGGAATTGCGGCGTTATTCTTGAGCGGGAGGCGGCCAAGACTTCGAGGATTTTGCCTATTGGCAGAAAGTGCCGCCATGGCGGCGCGGCTCCAGGTCGAGGTGGAAATGCAATGCGTGGTCGGGGTCGGCGCCCGGACCAAGCACCGTCTTGAACGGCCCGCAGGCAGCCTTGCGCACCGCATCGAGGAATTTTCCGTCCTTCTCCGACGGCGTCGGGCCGATCTCGATCTTCTTGCCGTCGGACAGTGTGAAAGAGGCGATGTCGAGCGCGTTGCCGAAAGCATGTTCCGACAGTTTGCGTGTGCCGTGGCGCGGGCGGCAGACAAAGGCCGAGGCCTGGTTGATCGATTTCAGGTCGGCGCCGAATTCGGCCTTTGCGGCAGGCTGGACGGTGTCGGCCATGAAGCGAGCGACTGCCTCGGCCATCTGACAGTTGAGCTCGGTGCCGGGACTGATGCCGACGGATTTGCCGAGCGTCCTCATCACGACCGGGTAGGGGATCGAGCAGCCGATCTCGGGATCGTGCTCGGCCTCGTGCTCCTCGAATTCGACGCCCAGCGCCTCCAGCCGTTCACGGCACGCGGTCTCTTCCGCCGGCATCCTGTCGGCCGGCGTGGCGGCGGAACGCGGATCGGGAAGCATCTTTTCCTCCGCCGGCTGAGCGGGTTTTTCCGGCGGTTGCGGCGCGGTTTCCGGCGGCTCGGGCTCGAGTTCGGTGGGCTTCTCCGGCGGTGTGGGCACGACATCCGGCGTTTGCGGCTCGGATTCCGCCTGCGGCTCTGATGCAGCGCGCTTCGAACGCGGCGGATGGGCATCCCATTTCGGGTGCGACTTCTCCTGGTTGAGGAAGTCGTCATTGCTGTTTGCGCGGTCTTTGCCCTGCCCGGACCTCTCGGCGCCGTTCTCCAGATCCTGGGGCCGCGACCCCGGAACCGGTGTCGCTTCAGGCGCTTCCGGTGCCGGAGCGGCGCTCTGGCTGGCCGGCGGCGGGTGTCTCTTATGCCGATGATGATGCTTGGCCATGGCCGGCGTCGCCAGCAGGGCCGCGGCCGCCAACGGCAGCGCCAATCTGCAAAGTCGTGAAAAGCTCAGCGTTGCCATCGCCCCGAAACGGCGGTCGCGTTGCGAGGTTGCCTGCTTCACCCGCCTTGCCGATCACAATCGGTTACCGGCGCGTTACGCGCCGATGGCTTCAAGGCCTTCCTCCAGCCAGTCGGCAAGCATCGGCAGGCCGAGCAGGTACTTGGCCGTGCGCTTCCTGGGCCGCTCCCTGGCGGCGGCCACGGCATCCGCCCACTCGGACGCGTCATAGTCGCCGCGCCCGACCCAGGCGAGGGCGATGAGTTCCGCTGCTTCGTCGATGTTGAGATCGTTGATCAGCTCGCGGAATTCTTCCTCGGTCAAGTCCTCCGAGGCTTCCTCGACAAGGCCGTCATGGTGGTGGCTTGCATGCCTGTCGCCGTCGAACTCGACTTCGTGCTCCGCGCCGTCGTCATAATCCTCGTTGACGGCCGCGCTCAGCGCCTTGGCCTTGAGGATGAACAGGCGCACGGTGTCCGGGTCGATCGAAAGTTCCCACTCCTTTTCGAGGCGCTGCTGCACGGTCCTTCTCCACGTGATGCGCTTGGCCCGATGATAGCGGAATTAGAGCGCGCGTCACGTCCGCAGGTAAAGCTCCCTTGCCAATCGTCGAAAATAGTTACGCAGCCCCCCCGGATTTCGGGATGAAACCGCGCCGAGGCGGCGTTAATCTGCCATTGTCACGCTCAAGGAGGCTTCGATGCGCAGACGTTTGCTTGTTCAAGTCATGGCTATCGCGGCGCTGCCGCTGTTTACGGCGCCTGCGTTCACGGCGGGCGAGAGTGGCGGCAATGCTGGTGGCAGCGGTGGCCAGACGACCACTACCTGCAAGAAGGGCGAGGTCTGGGACAAGAAGAAGAACAAATGCGTACAGCCGCAGTATGGCATGCTGGATGACGACAGCATCTACGAGGCCGGCCATGATCTGGCGATGGCAGGGCGTTATGACGAGGCGATCTCGGTGCTGACGCTCGCCGCCAACAAGCAGGATCCGCGCATCCTCAACTATCTCGGCTATTCGCACCGCCACTCGGGCCGCGTCACCGTCGGCCTCGGCTATTACGAGGAAGCACTGCGCATCGACCCGAACTACACGCTGGTGCGCGAATATCTCGGCGAGGCGCATCTGCAGATCGGCGATCTCGCCGGCGCCCAGGAACAGCTCAAGGAAATCGAAAAGCGGACCGGCACGGGCTCGCGCGAATACGGCATGCTGTCCGAGCAGATCGATCATTTCCTGCGGAGCTGATGCGGCTCCGATACCGGTCCAGCCGGCTGCGAGCCATCGCAGCCGGCTTTTTGTTGTCCGCCGCCAGCCAGAGCAATTCCAGGAAAAGTGCGCAGCGGTTTTCCGTCCGGAATTGTGTAAAAACAAAAAATTAGAGCGGGTCGGCGATTCTATCGATGCTGAACTGCTCTAAGGCTCGCTAAAGCGGTGATCAATTTGCCGAACTTCATTTTTGGACGTGAAAATCGCGCCAAGATCGCTATATTCGGGGAAATTGTGGTGAAACGGCTCCGTTAGCCCGAGGCTGCCGGACCGTTTTCTTTTTGTACCTATCGACAAGGCTGCTCCCGAAATCGGGGGTGGCGGCAGGAAAGGCCAGGCATATGATCAAGGTCCCGATGACAGGCGAGGGGTTCGCGTCATTGAAGGAAGAACTCCGCTGGCGCCAGCAGGAGGAACGTCCTCGGATCATCGAGGCGATCTCCGAGGCGCGCTCGCATGGCGACCTGTCGGAAAATGCCGAATATCACGCGGCGAAAGAGTCGCAGAGCCACAACGAAGGCCGCATCAACGAGCTCGAGGACCTGATCGCGCGCGCCGAGGTCATCGACGTCTCCAAGCTTTCCGGCGACAAGGTGAAGTTCGGCGCGACCGTCGTGCTCGTCGACGAGGACACCGAGGAAAAGAAGACCTACCAGATCGTCGGCGACCAGGAAGCGGACGTGAAGTCCGGCCGCATCTCGATCTCCTCGCCGATCGCGCGTGCGCTGATCGGCAAGGAAGTCGGCGACGCCATCGAGGTCAATGCCCCGGGCGGCGCCCGCGGGTATGAGATCGTCCAGGTGCAGTTCATTTGAGGACCTTTTGATAATTGTACTCTGGCGGCCGACTAGCGTGGTTTTCTGCGCTTCCGGTGCTCACCTACTTCAAGTACGCTCCGCTCCGGCCTTCGCCGACCCGAAGCCCTCATAAGTGTCTTCGCTCTATGAAGGCTACGGCCGGCGTAGGCTGGTTCTCGAGAACCACGCTATTCGACAGAGCGAATTCTGAAAAGGTCCTCACGCTGGCGCGTTTGACCTGAGTGCCAGCAGGCGCTCGGCCTCCGCCATCACCTCGGCCGGCGTGACCTTGCCGCCGGCTGGGGCAAGCAAGGTCGATGCAAACGGTCCGCGCGGGCCGGTGAGACCCGGTTCCGTCGCCAGGAAGATGGCGACCGTCGGCAGGCCGAAGGCGCTGGCGAGGTGGGCAAGGCCGGTGTCGGCACCGATCACGAGCGTCGAGCGGCCGAGGATCGCTGCGACATCCGCGAGCGGCGATTTTGCTACCAGCACCGTCCTCGGCACGGCGCCAGCAATGGCTTCCGCCACTTTCTTTTCCGCCTCGTTCGACCAGGTGACCACCGGTGTGAAGTGCCGGTCGGCCAGCCGGCGTGCGGTTTCAATCCAGTCCTCAACCGGCCATTTCTTGTCGTCGCGGCTGGTCCCGTGCAGTAGGAAGGCGGTTTTGCCTTCAACGCCGGCCAGGCCGCCCGTCGGCGGCACGATGCCGGACCCGAGCGTCGACAAGTCGGGCTGATAGCCAAGCGCCAGGCCGAACAGCCGCCTGTTGCGCTCAATGGCATGCAGGTCGCGCGGCACGGCGTATTTGCGCTGATAAAACAGGGTTGCGGAAGGCTCGCGGGCGCTGGCCCAACCGAAGCCGGCGATCGGCGCGCCGGCCTGGATGGCGACCAGGGCCGACTTCAACAGACCTTGCGCGTCGATGACGAGATCGTAGCGGGAGGCGCGCAGCGCTTGGCGCAGCCCCGCCATCTCACGCCACGTGCCGCCGTAGAAAAGCGTCTTGCGCCAGCGCCGGACGGCCACCTTACGGATCACTCCAATCGCCGGATGCAGCGCCACGATCCCGGCAAACGGCTCCTCCACGCACCAATCGAAGCTGATATCGGGGCGATTGCGGATCGCGTCCTCGATGGCCGGAAAAGTGTGAATGACATCGCCCATCGACGACGTCTTGACGATCAGCACTTTCATGCGGCCGCCGGAACCTTGAGCAGGCGGTCGGCAGCGGCGGAGACGCGCGCGACATCGAGCGTCTTCAGGCAGTTGAGGTGCCCGAGAGGGCAAACCTTCTTGTGGCAGGGCGAGCAGGACAGATGCAGCCAGATCAGCTCGGAGCGCTCGCTGAGCGGCGGGGTGTTTTCCGGCGAGGTCGAACCGTAGACGGCCACGATCGGCGTGCCGACGGCGGCGGCGACATGCATCAGCCCGCTGTCGTTCGACACCGCGAGCTTCGCCGCGGCGATCAGGTCGATGGCGTCCTCCAGCCGTGTCTTGCCGGCGAGGTCGATGGCGCCCGGCGCAAGCGCGGCGATCTCACTGGTCACGTCGGCGTCGTTCTTCGAGCCGAGCAGGGCGACGGCCAGACCCTTGGCCATCATGTCCCGGGCAAGCCCGGCATAGTGATCGCTCGGCCAGCGTTTTGCCGGGCCGAATTCGGCGCCGGGCATGAGCGCCACGAATTTCTTGCCGGCCAGGCCGAACCGCGCCAGCAAATCGGCTTGATTGGTATTGTCGACGGTAAGTCTCGGCGCGCGAAACGTGCCGCCGCGCGCGAGGCCGAAATAGGCGCGCGCCGTGCGCCGTTTGAGAGCATCGGGCAGCGGCACTATGTCGGTCAGAAGGCCGTAACGCATTTCCCTCAGATTGCCAACACGGCGCGGGATGCGGGCAAAGAACGGGATCAGCGCCGATTTCCAGCTTCCCGGCAGCACATAGGCCATGTCGTAGCGGCCGCGCAGCAGCCGGCCGAAGCGCCTGCGGCTGCGGAATTCGAGCGCTCCCGGCATCAGCGGAAAGTCGATCTGGCAGCGGATCTCGGGCATGCGCTTGACCAAGGGCGCCGCCCAGGCCGGCGCCAGCACGTCGATCGCGGCGTGTGGATGTTTTTCCTTCAGCGCCGCAAACAGGCACTGCGCCATGACCATGTCGCCCACCCAGCGTGGGCCGATCACGAGGATCGTTGGGCCTTCAGCCATTCGACATAGTCCCTGACGCCGGTTTCGACAGTACGGAATTGGCCATTGTAGCCGGCCGCGCGCAAGCGGGACATATCAGCCTGCGTGAAACTCTGGTAGCTGCCCTTGAGATGATCGGGGAAGGGGATGAATTCGATTTCACCCTTGCCAAGTGTGTCGATCACCGTTTCGGCGATGGCGCGGAATGGCTGGGCGCGGCCCGTGCCGCAGTTGAAGATACCGCTCAAACCACGCTTCCACAGCCACAGATTGACCTCCGCCACGTCGCCGACATGGATGAAGTCGCGGCTCTGCTCGCCGGGCCCGAAGTCGCCATAGGCGCCGAACAGTTTCGGGTTTTCGCCGCGCTCGACCTGGTTGAACAGATGGAAGGCGACCGAGGCCATGGCGCCCTTGTGCGCCTCGCGCGGTCCGTAGACGTTGAAGTAACGCAGGCCCACCACCTGCGAATGATCGGTGTCGAAGACGTTCCGGCGCACATAGTCGTCGAACAACTTCTTCGAATAGGCATAGACGTTGAGCGGCCGCTCGAAATCTGGCTCCTCGCGGAACTCGCTGCCGCCGCCATAGACCGAAGCGGACGAGGCATAGAGGAAGGGCACGCGCAACGCCAGGCAGGCATGCAGCAGCCGCTTCGAATAGGCGTAGTTCACCTCCATCATGAACTTGCCGTTCCATTCGGTGGTGGTCGAGCATGCGCCTTGATGGAAGACGGCTTCGATGCGACCTAGCGCGCCGTCCTCGAGCCGGGCGAGAAATTCGTCCTTGTCGAGATAGTCGGCGATGCGAAGGTCGGCGAGGTTGGCGATCTTGTGGCCGTCGGTGAGATCGTCGACGACGACGATGTCGTCATGCCCCTCGGCGTTGAGCGCGGCGACAATGTTGGAGCCGATCATGCCGGCGCCGCCCGTGACGATGATCATGCTTCTTTCAGCCTTGCTCCGTTGCCGATTCCGGCCCTTATAGGGGAGGTGGGCTGGGCTGTCGATAAAGCTCGCCGGCCACGGCTACGACGAATGTAGGGATGGATCGGCGGAACGGCTTTCGAGATAAGCTGCCCGCGAGCATCGCGGCAAGGGTCGTCGGTGTGGGTTCTTGCCTCCGGTGTAGCCATGACGTCCGATCTAAAGCCCGGCCTTCGCCATCTTCAAACCTTGCGGGTGGAAGACACCCTGACGGTGCCGGCCATGACGCCTGCCTTTGCGGGTTTTGGCGACATGCCACCGGTTTTCGCCACCGCCTTCATGGTCGGCTTCATCGAATGGGCGTGCATCGAGGCGTTGCGTCCGTTCCTTGGCAGCCATGAGAGAACCGTCGGCACCCATGTCGACGTCAGTCATGTCGCCGCCACGCCCGTCGGCATGACGGTCACCGCGGATGTCGAGCTCGTCGCCGTGGAGGGGAGAAAGCTGCGTTTCAAGGTGTCGTGCAGGGACGAAAGCGGCCTGATCGGGGAGGGTTTCCACGAGCGCGCGGTGATCGACCATGACAAGTTCATGGCGCGCGTCCTGGCCAAATCGGGGCAGGCCGGGTCCTCGCCACAGTGAGGCCGCAAAGCTCCCGCTTTTGTCGGCTCTCGCCACCCGGCATACCGTGAGGGGACCAGGATGCCGTCAACCGAATTGCTGATCGCGTTTTTCGCCACGACGGCGATCTTCGCCTACATCCCCGGCCCCGCCATGCTTTACGCCGCCGCCCAGACGATGGCGCGTGGCCGCTGGTCGGGCTTGACGGCGGCATTGGGCATCCATCTCGGCGGCTATGTGCATGTCTTTGCCGCCGCCGCCGGCCTGTCGGTGCTGTTCCACGCAGTGCCGCCGCTCTATCTGGCGGTCAAGCTCGTCGGCGCGCTCTATCTGGTCTGGCTCGGCGTCTCGATGTTCCGCAAACGCATGGATGGCGATTTGGCGCTGCCCGCCATCGAGCGGAAATCGGCGCATCGCGCCTTTTTCGAAAGCATCACCGTCGAGGTGCTCAATCCGAAGACGGCGATCTTCTTCATGGCGTTCCTGCCGCAATTCATCGATGCCGCTGCCGCGTTTCCGGTCTGGCTGCAGTTCGTTATCTTGGGAACCATCGTCAATCTGATGTTCTCGTCGGCCGACATCGTCTGCGTGTTCCTTGCCGGTGTGCTGGTCGCACGGTTGCGGCGCTCGGGACGCGCGCAGCGGCTGATGCAGCGCGCGGGGGGCGCCGTGCTGGTCGGCCTCGGCGTCCATGTCGCCCTGCAGAGGAGCTGATTGCTGGCCGATTTCGGCGGTAGCCCGCACCGGGCCCGCCGTTGCGCTCGTCCGAATTGCGGTATATCGGCATCGCGAACATGACGAGTTCTCGAAATACCGAGTTTCAAACCGACCAAAATTCGCCCCCAGGCGCGCGCCAGTGAGATGATCAAGCACCATCCGCCTTCTCCCGAGCCTTTGCATCGCACCATCGCCCGGTTCGGCGACGTCACCGTGCTGGTGGTGGGCGACTTCATTCTCGACCGTTTCGTCAGCGGCGTGATCGAGCGCATCTCGCCGGAAGCCCCGATTCCCGTGCTGCACGGGCGGGGCGAGACGTTGAACATGGGCGGCGCCGGCAATGTCGTCTCCAACATCGTTTCGCTGGGTGCGGCCGCCATACCCGTCTCGGTAATCGGCGCCGACCAGGCGGGCAACAATCTGATGCGCATGCTGGGCGAGATCGGTGTCGATACGGACGGGCTGCTGCAGCGGTCGGACCGCATGACCTCGTCGAAAAGCCGCTTCAGCGCGCTCAACCAGCAGGTACTGCGTTTCGACGAGGAAGAGATCAAGCCGCTCAGTTCCGCCGAGCGGGCGAAGCTGATCGATCATTTCCAGGCAACGCTTGGCCGCGCCGATATCGTCATCCTCTCCGACTACGGCAAGGGTATCCTGCTCGACGGCGTCGCCGGTGAGCTGATCGCGATCTGCCGCGACGCCGGCAAGCCAGTGCTGGTCGATCCGAAAGGCCGCGACTATGCGCGCTATGCCGGCGCGACAGCGGTGACGCCAAACCGCAAGGAACTTGGCGAGGCGGTCGGGCGCAAGGTGTTCGGCGACGACGAGATCGTCGCGGCGGCGCGCGACCTGATCGCGGCGCATGATTTCGAGTTCATCGTCGCCACGCGCAGCGAAAAAGGCATGAGCGTGGTCTCCGCCGAGGATGCCCGGCACATCTCCACCCAGGCGCGCGAAGTGTTCGACGTTTCCGGCGCGGGCGACACGGTCATCGCGAGCTTCGCACTGTCGCTCGCCGCCGGCGCCGACCGCGTGCATGCCGCCGTCATCGCCAACGCGGCCGGCGGCGTCGTGGTCGGAAAACGCGGCACCGCGCGCCTCAACGTCGAGGAGCTGTCCGGCGCGCTGTTCCGCTCGCATGGGCCGACCGGTCACCAGGACGCCATCCTCGATTTCAATGCCGCCTCCCGGATGGTCGCCGCCTGGAAGGAAGAGGGGCTGACCGTCGGCTTCACCAATGGCTGCTTCGATATCCTGCACGCCGGCCATGTCAGCCTGCTTCATGCCGCGCGCAGCCAGTGCGACCGGCTGGTGCTCGGCCTCAACAGCGACGCCTCGGTGCACCGGCTGAAGGGGCCTGGGCGCCCAGTCAACAACCAGCACGACCGCGCCTGCGTGCTGGCAGCGCTCGCCTCGGTCGACGCCGTCGTCGTCTTCGAGGAAGACACGCCGCTCAAGCTGATCGAGGCGCTTTTGCCGGACATTCTGGTCAAGGGCGCGGACTACACGATCGAAACCGTGGTCGGCGCCGATGTGGTGCAGAAGGCTGGCGGGCGCGTGGTGCTGGTCGATCTCGTCGCCGGCAAGAGCACGACGAACACGATCGGCAAGCTGCGTGCCGCAAACTGAGGGTCTTATGTCCGATTTGAACGATTACCTGGTCCGCTCAGCGGCGGCGATCTCGGCGATGGTCGAGCGCGACCTCACCGGCGAGATGGAACGCGCGGTGAGCACGGTCGTGACCGCGCTGTCGCAAGGCAAGGCGCTGCTGATCTGCGGCAATGGCGGCTCGGCCAGCGATGCCATCCACATCGCCGGCGAACTGGTCGGCCGCTTCCTGAAGGAGCGCAAGGCCTACAACGTCATCGCGCTGCCGGCCAACGCCGCGGTACTGACCGCCTGGGGCAACGATTACGGCTTCGACACCGTGTTCTCGCGCCAGGTCGAGGCGCATGGCTCGGAAGGCGCGGTGCTGCTGGCGATCTCGACCAGCGGCAATTCGCCGAGCATCCTTGCCGCCGCCGAGCAGGCGCGGACGATGGGGATGACCGTGATCAGCCTGACCGGCGAGACCGGCGGCAAGCTCAAGCCGCTGACCGACATCCTGCTCAACGTGCCGTCGACCTCGACGCCAATCATCCAGCAGGGGCACCTGTGCCTCTACCACCATCTGTGCGAGGTGGTGGAAGCGCGTCTCGCCAATGGCTGAGAGCGCAGGCTTGCCGCTTGCCGAGCCCGGCCTGTGGGTCGAGCGGGTCGGCGACAGGAGCTTTCCAACTGGCAGGCCGGCGCTGTTTCTCGACCGCGACGGCACCATCAATGTCGACACCGATTATCCCAGCGATCCGGCCGACATTGTGCTCAGGCCGCAGATGCTGCCGCCAATCGAAGCCGCCAACCGGGCTGGCATTCCAGTCGTCATCGTCACCAACCAATCCGGCATCGCGCGCGGCTATTTCGGCTGGGATGCGTTCGCCAAGGTGAACGGGCGTGTGCTCGATCTGCTTGCCAGAAGCAATGCCGTCGCCGACATGGTGCTTGCCTGTGGCTACCACGAGAAAGGCAGCGGCCCGCTCGCAATAGCCAACCACCCGATGCGCAAGCCCAATCCGGGCATGCTGGTCGAGGCGGCCAGACGGCTGGGCCTCGATCTTGGACGTTCATTGATCGTCGGCGACAAGCTGGCCGACATGGAAGCCGGCGAGCGCGCCGGCCTGACGCGCGGCTGGCTTGTCGATGGCCAACCCTCGACGATCGGCGGGTTTGCGGTTTCGCCGCTGCGCGATGCGCGCGATGTTGACGGGCTGCTCACCGCGATACGATCGTTCTGATCGCGGACAGATTCAAAGTCTGGGCCTAAGTCCGTTGTTTTTTCGTGCGATTTCCAGGAAGCCGGCACATTAAGCGGGAAAGGCAATCAATCCCTCATCCTTGACCCGGCGGATGGTCAAGGCCGTCCGCACGGTATCGACATTCGGCGCCGAGGCCAGTTGCTCGATGACGAAGGTCTGGAAGGTGCCGAGGTCGCTCGCCACGCAATGCAGCAGGAAATCGGATTCGCCCGAGACCATCCAGGCGTCGCGCACGATCGGCCAGCCGCGCGTGCGCTCGGCGAAGGTTTTCAGCTCGGCATCGGCCTGGTGATGCAGGCCGATCAGACAGAAGGCGACGACATCCATGCCGAGCGCCGGCGCGTTCAGCAGCGCGCGGTAGCCGCGGATGATGCCGGCCTCTTCCAGCCGCCTAACGCGGCGCAGGCAAGGCGGCGCCGAGATGCCGACACGGCTCGACAATTCGACATTGGTCATGCGTCCGTCGCCCTGCAGCTCGCGCAGGATCTTCCAGTCGATGGCGTCGAGATCGGCTTTGAGGGGCATGGCTGTCTCGGCTCTTGCGCAAGAATCTTTCGCAATTTTGTAATTAAACGACTTTTGTGTCCGCGCCAGCCCCTCCGCGATGCGATTTTTCAGGCGTAACAAAAGCCGCGATTTTGGCGAATACCCTGTTGATCGCAGCTTTCCGGGGACGACGGCCCGTTCGTCTTGCTGCCATGGTTGGCAACCCTTACATTAACCGCGACAAGCCACGGCTTCGAGCCGCAGGGGACTTTTTCATGAACACAAAACACGCACCCGTTCTCATCATCGGTTCCGGCCCGGCCGGCTATACGGCAGCGGTCTATGCCGCCCGCGCCATGCTGAAGCCGATGCTGGTCGCCGGCCTGCAGCAGGGCGGCCAGCTGATGATCACCACCGATGTCGAGAACTATCCAGGCTTCGCCGATCCGATCCAGGGCCCCTGGCTGATGGAGCAGATGCTGAAGCAGGCCGAGCATGTCGGCACCGATATCATCAACGACATCGTCACCGAGGTCGACCTCAACGTGCGGCCTTTTCGCGCCACGGGCGATTCCGGCACCGTCTACACGGCGGACGCGCTGATCATCGCGACCGGCGCCCAGGCGAAGTGGCTGGGCATCCCCTCGGAACAGACCTTCATGGGCTTCGGCGTTTCAGCCTGCGCCACCTGCGACGGCTTCTTCTATCGCGGCAAGGACGTCGCTGTGATCGGCGGCGGCAATTCCGCGGTCGAGGAAGCACTCTATCTATCGAACCTCGCCAAGAGCGTCACCGTCATCCATCGGCGCAGCGACTTCCGCGCCGAGCGGATCCTGCGCGAGCGGCTGCTCAAGAAGGACAATGTCCGCGTCATCTGGGACACGGTCGTCGACGAGATCACCGGACGTCCAGGTAAGGCGCCGCTGCCGCCGTCGGTTGAAGGTCTGACGCTGCGCAACGTCGTGACCGGCCAGGAATCGAAGCTGCCTGTCGACGGCGTGTTCGTCGCAATCGGCCACGCGCCGGCGGTCGAACTCTTCGCAGGCAAGCTGAAGCAAAAGCCGAACGGGTATCTGTGGACCGCGCCCAATTCGACCCGCACCGACGTGCCCGGCGTGTTCGCCGCCGGCGACGTGACCGACGATATCTACCGCCAGGCGGTGACGGCGGCGGGGCTTGGCTGCATGGCGGCGCTCGAAGCGGAAAAATATCTGGCCGGCATCGAGGTTCACCGCGAAGCGGCGGAATGACAAATCGGCTGAAAAAAGCCGTTTAAAAGCCTGATTTTTCATTCAGACGCCAAAGGCAACGCGAGGGGAATCATGGCGCTGGACTGGGACAAGCTACGCGTATTTCACGCAGCGGCGGAGGCTGGGTCGTTCACCCATGCCGCCGAGACACTGCATCTGTCGCAATCGGCTATCTCGCGGCAGGTCAGCGCGCTGGAGCATGATGTCGGCGTAGCGCTGTTCCACCGCCACGCGCGCGGCCTGGTGCTGACCGAACAGGGCGAGATGCTGTTCCGCACGGCGCATGACGTGCTGATGAAGCTGGAAACCATCAAGACGCGGCTGACCGAGACCAAGGACCGGCCGTCGGGCGTGTTGCGCGTCACGACCACGGTAGGCCTGGGCGCCGGCTGGCTGACCGAACGCGTGCAGGAATTCATCGAGCTCTATCCCGAGATCAGCCTGCAGCTGATCCTCGCCAATGAGGAGCTCGACCTCACCATGCGCCAGGCCGATTGCGCCATAAGGCTGCGCCAGCCGCAGCAGCCGGACCTGATCCAGCGCCGGCTGTTCACGGTGCATTTCCACCTCTATGCGGCGCCGTCCTATATAGCCAAATTCGGCAAGCCGGCCTCGATCGCCGAGCTCAGGAACCATCGCATCGTCACCTTCGGTGTGCCGGTGCCTTCGCATCTGTCGGAACTGAACTGGCTGGAGACTGTCGGCGATTTCGAGGGCGCGCAGCGGGTGCCGACGCTGCAGATCAACGACATCCTGTCGATCAAGCGAGCGGTGCAGGGCGGCGCCGGCATCGCCATGCTGCCCGACTACGTGATCAGCAAGGACACCAACCTGGTGCAGCTGCTGCCGGAGACCGAGGTGCCGTCCTTCGACACCTATTTCGCTTATCCCGACGCGATGAAGAACCAGGCGAAGCTGCATGTGTTTCGCGACTTCATCATCGCGAAGGCGCGCAGCTGGTCGTACTAGCTCAGGGGTGCCGTTCATCCACGCCACGGCGTTAGCCGCGGCAGCCAGCCGGGGACGGCGCGGCGATAGGTTTCGTACTCCGCGCCGTAGCGGCCGGCGAGCGTCGGCTCTTCGTAGGCTTTGACGAAGGAGATCATCGCCGCCGCGGCGATGAGGCCGTAGACCATAACCGCCCAGCTCGAAAAGATGAGAACCTGGCCGAGGATGATCGCCAGCACGGCGACATACATCGGGTTGCGCACGTGGCGGTAGATGCCGCCGACAACCAGCGTCTCGGTCGGGGCCACGGGAGCGGGTGTGCCGAGGCCCTCCAGCGCAAAACGGGCGAAGGCATGAAGCAGGATGGCGACCGCTCCAACGACGAGGATCGAGCCTGCGGGCACGAAGGCGGGCACCGCCGACAGAGGGTTGCGATAGTGGTCGGTCAGCAGCCATGGCACCAGCCCGGCGACAGCGCCGGGTGCTGCGACAAGGAACAGCGCGCTGCCGGCGATTGCTGAAAAAGGTCGCATCATCGGTCTCCTGCCGTGAAAATAAACTCGGCCTGCCGAAATCGGCATCATTGTGCCGACTTGCATATTTCGGAGCAAAATCGGCTCGGTTTTGCATTTTAGCAGTCGCTTTCGGCCCGGAAATGCCGCGAAATCGGCGATTTTTCTGGTCCTATGGGCATCGGAGATAGGTTGGACCACAGCCTGCGTCTTTTTGCATGCGTGTGTTGCAAAATAGATGCTTGTTTCTTGGGCATGATGAGCACATATATAGTCGTATCTCCAGGGCGCGTTCTCCTCCCATTAGCGCCCTTGAGTGTTCCCCTCTGGAGGTTAGCCCTAATCGGCACTTCCAATCAAACTCAGCCGGATCTTTATTGATCCGGCTTTTTTGTTGCCCGCGAGCCTTCGAGCCGGCAAGAAAACGGCTGAATCCCCCACGTAACAGTGACATGTAACATCGGGTAACATGTCGCGGCCGCAGTCTATCGATTAAGTAGACCATAGGACGCGGTTGGTCGCTTCGAGAGATGGGGGCATCACTCGGATGACCGGGCTCAGGCAAGCGCCGCGTCCGAACCTTTTTTTCCGGATGCGGCGGACCTGCCATTGCCTCCCAGGAAAACGGTCCGCAATAGAAACGGCGTCCGGATCATCCGGACGCCGTTTTCATATCTTCGACAGAACGACCGGTCAGGCGGCCGACCTGTTCAGGCAGCTTTGCCGTTGGCGTTCATCGCCTCATCGGCGAGGCGGCCGGTCAGCTCGGCCATATGGTCGAAAGCGGCCTTGTAGGTGGCAACGCCGGCCGTCGCCGAGCGCAACTCGATGATCAGGTCACCGATTTCCGACTGCGGCATGGTCGCCTCGACCACGTCCCAACCCGGCCAGTCGGGCCGTGCGTCATAGCCGAGGATCTGACCGCGGCGTTGCGGGATCAGCGCGATGATCTTCGAGGTCGCGTCGGAGGGCGTGACGATCTCGACCTTCATCACCGGCTCCAGCAGGACCGGCGAACAGGCGGCCATGCCTTCCTTCATCGCCAGCTTCGCCGCCATCTGGAAGGCCATGTCGGAGGAGTCGACCGCATGGTAGGAGCCGTCCGACAGATTGACGGCGACATCGACGACCGGGAAGCCGAGCGGACCCGTCTTCAGATAGTCGCGAATGCCGGTCTCCACCGACTGGATATAGGTCTTGGGAACCACGCCGCCGGTGATGGTGTCGGAGAACTGGAAGCCGGTGCCGCGCGGCAGCGGCTTGATCTCGATCACCACGTCGCCGAACTGGCCGTGGCCGCCGGACTGCTTCTTGTGGCGGCCGCGCTGCTGCGCCGATTTGCGGATGGTTTCGCGATAGGGCACCGCCGGGGTATGGCCCTCGATCGGAATCTGGTTCTTGCCCTCGAGGCGCTCGCGCACCACGCGCAGATGCATTTCGCCGTGGCCCGACAGGACGGTTTCGGCGGAGTCCTGATTGTGGCGCAGACTGAGCGAAGGGTCCTCCTCGGCCAGCCGCTGGATGGCCGCCGACATCTTGACCTCGTCCTTGCGCTCCTTGGGGCGAAGCGCGAAGGCAAAGACCGGCTGCGGCGGCTCGAGCGCGACCAGAGGCCGGATGCCGCCCCTGGCCGAGCTCAGCGTCTGCCCGGTCTTGACGTTGTCGAGCTTGCCAAGCGCGACCGTGTCGCCCGCCCTGGCGGAGGTCAGCTTCGACTGGTCCTTGCCGAGCATCCTGTAGATGCCGGAAACCTTCGCTGTGTCGCCATTGGAAAGGTAAAGCTCGGCCGCGTCGGCCAATTGGCCGGAGAGCACGCGCGACACCGAGAGCTTGCCGCCATGCGCGGTGTGGATGGTCTTCATCACCTGCACCACCGTCTGGCCACCCGGCGCGCCAAGGCGCTTCCTCGTCGCCTCGACATCCGGAGCGTCGTGGCGAATGGCTTTCAACAGGCGCAGCACCCCATTGCCCTTCTCGGCGGTGCCGATCAGCACCGGCGTCACGGCGCCGCCGCGCAGGTCGGCCGAGAGATCGTCGAAAATCGCATCCTTCGGCGGCTCGATCTCCTCCAGCAACTGCTCCATCAGGTGATCGTCATGGTCGGCGAGCGTCTCCAGCATGGAGAAACGCGCTTCCAGTTCGCGCGCCTTGTCGTCGCCAGGAATCTCGGCGACTTCGCTCTCCGCGTATTCGCGGTAGATGTAGGCGCGTTCCAGCGCCAGATCGATCGAGCCGATGACGACGCCGTCCTTGCGCACCGGAATCTGGCGCAGCAGCAGCGGCACCGAACTTGCCGGCTGCAGCATCTTCAGCGTCTCGCGCACGCCCGCAATCGCCTTGTCGACCTTGTTGAGAAACAGGATGCGCGGAACGCCGAGATCATCCAACTTGCGCATGATGAGCTGGAGCGCCGGGATCTTCTTCTCGTCGGCCTCGGCGACGACGACCGCGAGGTCGCAAGCGGCAAGCACGGGTTCGGCCTCGAAGGCGAATTCGATGGAGCCGGGGCAATCGACGAAGGTCAGCTGCTCGCCCATGAAATCGGTGGTGGCGAATGTCGCCTCGACGCTCATGGCGTGGGCGCGGGCCTCGGGCGAATGATCGGAAACGGTGTTGCCCGATGAAACGGGCGACTGGCGGGGAATGGCGCCCGTGCGGGCGAGTATGGCTTCGAGAAGTGTCGTCTTACCGCTTGCAAAGGGACCGACTATGGCGATGCATTTCGGTCCCGTGCGTCGTCCTCCGGCGCGAGTACCCATGGCTGACCTCCACTCAGGCGTTTCCCAAGAGAGCGATCAGCAAAAGTGGAAACCGGTTTTGCGTCCGATCGCACCCTGTGCAGAGCGGCGGCCGGCCTGTTCGGCCGTCGCGGGCGGGGTTTATACACCCCTACCCAAAACCATCGTCACACGGGTTTGCCGGGAGGGCAAGAAAAATAGGATGTTCGCCGGCTTGGGTTCGTCAGGCAGTCAGGGCCAGCGGTTCGTGAGCGGTGGCGCACAGCGCGCTTGCCTTGTCGCGGGGCGCCGGCCTGCCGAAGAAATAGCCCTGGAAGCGGCCGCAGCCGGCGGTCTTGGCAAGGGTGAATTCCGCCGCCGTTTCCACGCCCTCGGCGACTATGGTTATGTCCTGGATGCGCGCGATCTGCGCAAGCGCCGAAACGAAGATCTGCGCCACCTGGTCATGGGCGAGGCTGCTTATATAGGAGCGGTCGATCTTGACGCTGTCGATGGGCAGCGACTTCAGGTAGTTGAAGCCGCAATGCCCAGTGCCGAAGTCGTCGAGGGCGATGTGGAAGCCGAGGCCGCGCAGCGCCTCGATGCGCCTTAGCACCTCGGGCGTCGCGGCCGTCGCCACCGTCTCTGTGATCTCGATGATGAACTGCGACGCGGACCGTCCGGTCTCGCGCAGGACCCGGTCGCACATCGTCACGATCTCGTCGCGCTTCAGCTGCTCGCCGGAGACGTTGATGGAGATGCGCCGTCCGGGAAAATGCCCGATATCGGCGCAGGCGCGCTTGAAGACCCATTCGCCGATCATGTCGATCAGCGTCGAGCGCTCGGCGATCGGGATGAATTCGGCCGGCGAGATCAGGCTGCGGACGGGATGGCGCCAGCGGATCAATCCCTCCAGCGCGTCGACCGAGCCGTCGGTATCGACGATCGGCTGGTAATGCAGTTCCAATTCGCCAAGATAGACCGCGGCGCGCAGCTCGCGTTCCACCAGCCGGCGATAGCGTTTGTCCGACAGCATCTCCTCGTCGAAAACGGTGACGCGGCCGCGGCCGCCCGCCTTGCTTTCGTAAAGCGCGAGGTCGGCCAGCAGCATCAGTTCGGTGCAGTTCGAGGCATGCAGCGGCGCAAGCGCGACGCCCACCGAAATCGACAACGGAATGATCTTGCCTTCATGCCGTTTGCCGGCCCGCATCGCATCCAGCAGACGACGCACATCCTTGTGGATGAGGGCGACGTCGCCGTGCGGAACCAGGACGCCGAACTCGTCGCCGCCGAGCCGGCCGATGACGCCATCCTCGAAGATGCGCTGCGCCTCCGCGACCAGATGCGCCAGCGCCAGGTCGCCAAACTGATGGCCGAACGTGTCGTTGAGCTGCTTGAAATGGTCGAGGTCGATCAGAAGCAGGCTGGCCTGGCGGCGGTTGCGCAAGCCGCCCAGCCGGTCGCGCAGGGCTTCGACGAAATAGCGCCGGGTCATGGCGCCGGTCATGGCATCGACGGTGAGAAGGCGGTGCTTCTCGGCTTCGGCGTCTTCCGCCGACTGCAGGCGCTGGACGACGCTCGAGCGCATATACATCAACACCAGGAGCGCCACTAATGTCGATGCCGCCGACATCGCCAGCGCGCCGGCGCGGGAGGTATCCTCCGTCAGCGCGAAAGCCGCGAGGCCGATGGCGACGATGCTCATCACGAGCAGGGCCTGGATGCCGCGGTAGATGCGGCCGCTGTGATCCTTGATCGTTGCCAAGATACTCATGTCCGCGCCCCCACAGCACGCGGCATGGCTAAGACCTCAGCCGTTAAAAAACACTGAGTGCGGCTTTTCGCTTCGAGCTGTTCTTTGACGGTGGAACGCAGGTTGCGCTTTTATGGTTAAAAAGCAACGGTTTATGACAATATTCGGACAGTCTAATGCCGCAGCTTGGGTAATGCTGGAACGTCAGGATGAGGGTGTTGTTCAGCAATAGCGTCAAGCTGGTTGCAACGGCCCCTCGATCGGATGAAACTGCGTCACGAAACGCCGCGCGCGGCCTTTGTCCAACCAACGATTTCGAGGATTTGAACGATGAAGATCATTGCGTGCGGCAGCGTGCCGACGATCATCGCGCCGGAGACCTATTTCACCGGGCGGGTGCTGCAGACGCCGATCATCGACAGGGAAGCGCCGGCGCGGCTCAGAGCGACGCTGGTCAGTTTCGAGCCCGGCGCGCGCACGCATTGGCACACGCATCCGCTCGGACAGACGCTTTACGTCACTTCCGGCGCCGGGCTCGCCCAGACCTGGGGCGGGCCGATCCAGACGATCAGGGCAGGGGATGTCGTTTCCTTTGCGCCGGGCGAAAAACACTGGCATGGCGCCGGATCGAACACCGCCATGACCCATATCGCCATGCAGGAGGCGCTGGACAGCGTCCACGGCGAATGGCTGGAAGCGGTGACGCCGGAGCAATATGGCGGCTGAAGCTGCCCAACAAAAACCCGGCCGGAGCCGGGTTTTTCCGATCTGCGAAGCTTGCTCTTCCGGTCAGGTCAGCGACGCGGTGAAGCGCTGGATGCGCGTGCAGGCTTCTTCCAGCAAAGCGTCCGACGTGGCGTAGGAGATGCGGAAGTTCGGGCCAAGGCCAAAGGCCGAGCCGAACACAACCGCAACGCCTTCGGCCTCCAGCAGTTCCGAGCAGAAGGCCTCGTCATTGTCGATCACCTTGCCCGTCTTCGTCTTCTTGCCGATCAGCTGCGCGCAGGACGGATAGACGTAGAACGCGCCCTCCGGAGACGGGCAGGAGATGCCGCGCGCCTGGTTGAGCATCGAGACGACGAGGTCGCGCCGGCCCTGGAAGATCGCCTTGTTCCTGGCGATGAAGTCCTGCGGCCCGTTGAGCGCCTCGACGGAAGCCCATTGCGCGATGGTGCAGGCGCCGGAGGTCTGCTGACCCTGGATCATGTCCATCGCCTTGATCAGCGGCACCGGACCGGCGGCATAGCCGATGCGCCAGCCGGTCATGGCATAGGCTTTCGACACGCCGTTCATGGTCAGCGTGCGTTCATAGAGGCTCGGCTCGACCTCGGCGATGGTCTTGAAGACGAAGTCGCCATAGGTCAGGTGCTCATACATGTCGTCAGTCAGCGTCCAGACATGCGGATGCTTCATGAGTATATCGGCCAGCGCCCGAAGCTCGGCCTCCGTGTAGGCGGCGCCAGACGGGTTGGACGGCGAGTTCATCAAGAGCCATTTAGTCTTCGGCGTGATCGCCTTTTCCAGCACTTGCGGCGTCAGCTTGAAGCCATTGTCGATCGAGGTGTCGGCGAAGACCGACGTGCCGCCGCAGATCGCCACCATTTCGGGATAGCTCACCCAATAAGGGCGCGGGATGATGACCTCGTCGCCGGGGTTCAGCGTCGCCATGAAGGCGTTGAATAGGATCTGCTTGCCGCCGGTGCCGACAATGGTCTGCTCCGGCCGGTAGTCGAGATTGTTCTCGCGCTTGAACTTCTTGGCGATCGCCTCACGCAGCGGCGCGATGCCGGAAACCGGCGGATATTTGGTCTCGCCGCGGCGGATGGCTTCGATCGCCGCGTTCTTGATGTTGTCGGGCGTATCGAAGTCCGGCTCGCCGGCGCCGAGGCCGATCACGTCACGGCCGGCATTTTTCAGCTCGCGCGCTTTCTGCGTCACCGCGATGGTCGCGGAAGGCTTAACGCGGGAAAGGGCGTCGGCAAGAAAGGCCATGACAAAATGTCTCCTAGGAAAGCGGCCAGGAGCGGCCGCGGCGCGCCTCTCATGTCGCATCACCGCGCCAAGCGCAAGCATTGTGCGATGAGCCAGGGGTCAAGGAGGCGTGAGCGGGCAATTAACAAATTCATCAACGACCGGTAAACCCTTCGCTGGCAGGATGTCGGATTGAATTCCGCTGATTTCGCGGAGCGAGGGGGATTCTTGTCGCGCAGCGTCGGCCTTGCCCACATCATTCGTCATGATGACGGCACCTCGAGCGGTGTCTGGGGCATCTATACGCTGCAGAGCGCGTTCCAGCCGATCTTCGCCTTCAAGGAAGGCAAGCTGTCGGTCGCCGCTTTCGAGGGGCTGATCCGGCCGTTCCGCGACGGCGAGCTGCAGTCGCCAGGGACCTTCTTCGGCATTTGCCCGGCCGGCGACCGGCTGCATATCGAGGCGCTGACGCGCACGCTGCATCTTCTCAACGCCGGCACCTGCCTGCCGGAAGAGGCGTCCATCTTCGTCAATTTCGACCCGTCGGTCTTCACCGATCGCAGCATAGCCGACAAGGCGCTGCGTGACATGCGGCTGGTGCTGCACGAAGCCGGCATCGATCCGCGCCGCATCGTGTGCGAGGTCACCGAGCAGAAGTCGGCTTCGCAGGAAACGCTCTACGGCTTTGTCGAGGCGCTGAGGGCCAATGGTTTCCGCATCGCCGTGGACGATTACGGAGCCGATGAATCGGACATCAACCGGGTCAAGGAACTCAAGCCCGATATCGTCAAATTCGATGCGCATTGGATCACGCATCTGATGGAATCCGGCCCGGGCTTCGCGTTGCTGACGGCGATGGTGCACAGCTTCGAGCACCAAGGCATTCGCACAGTCTTCGAAGGCATCGAGGAAGGCTGGCAGCTGGAGCTTGCCGAACGGTCCGGTGCCTCGATGGTGCAAGGCTATGTGCTTGCCCGGCCCGAGCTTGCCCCCACCAGCTTTCGTGTTTTCGGCAAGGTCGCGCAGGTCGCGACCGAGGCGAGCAAGGCGCCGGCTACTCCGAGCCCGACCGCCCCGGCGCCGCAGGTCCGGCCGGCCAGGGTGTTCGGGCGCAAGGTCGCGCCATGAGTGGCAAGCCTGAGAGGCGGCGCAACGTCGCCAAGGCGATCTTCGCCGACGAGATCGGTCTCCAGTTCGGCATCTATGGCGATTTCCGGCTGTGGAGCGCCTACCAGCCAATCTTCGCGCCGCAGGGCAGGGTACTCAGGGCGGTCGCCGTCGAGGGACTGATCGAACCGCGCCGCATTGCCCAGCCGGTGGCCCCGTCGATCTTCTTCGACGGCGTTCCCGCGGCCGACCGGCTGTTCGTCGAGACGATGTGCCGGATGCTGCATCTCGGCAATTATCGCAATTTAGGCGTCGAAGGGCTGTCGCTGTTCTTCAACTACAACCCGATGATCAACGACCATCTCGGGCGGGCGCTGGCCGAGATCCGGCTGATGACGAGGCATCTCGGCGAACTCGAACTGGAGCCAAGCCTTCTGGTCTGCGAGATCACCGAACAGGCGGCGGACGACCGCGTTCTCACCAGCCTGGTGCGCGAAATGCGGCGCGACGGCATCCGCATCGCCATCGACGATTTCGGCACGGGACATTCGACCGAGGCGCGCATCAATCTTCTGGCGCCCGACATCGTCAAGATCGACGGTGCCTGGTTCGGCGAGCTCTGCCGCCATGCCGCCGCCGAGCGCTTCTTCCGGCCATTGGTGGCGATGCTGCACGAGCGCGGCGCCAAGGTGCTCGTCGAAGGCATCGAGCAGGCTCAGCATTTGCGCGTCGCGCTCGAGGGGGGCGTCGACCTGCTGCAGGGTTTTTATCTTGCCCGTCCGGCGCTCGCCGGCACGATCTTCAGAGAAGAGCCTCTTTCCGTCGATACCCTGCTCGGGGCCGACAATGTAGTGCCCCTGCATCAGCGTCGCTGATGCTCGATCCTAAAGTTGTATCAGCGACGCGGATGCTTGGCCCCGAAAGGATGCATCAGCGTCGCTGATGGTTTTCCTCAAAAACAAATCACTGGATGAGACCCGCCCAGGCGCGTTAGAGCCTTCGTGGGCGGACGCGCGAGGTGGGTCGCATGATCCTTTACGACATGGCGGACAGCGGCAATTGCTACAAGCCGCGGCTGTTGATGGCCAAGCTCGGCATTGCCTTTACCCGGGTCGAGGTGAGCTCGCACACCGGCGAGACGCGAAGGCCCGACTATGTCGCCAAGAATCCGAACGCGATGGTGCCGATGCTCGAGCTCGACGACGGGCGGCGCATCGCCGAGAGCAACGCCATCCTGCTCTATCTTGCCGAGGATACGCGCTTCCTGCCGGCCGACAGATACGAGCGGGCGCTGGCTTACCAATGGCTGTTCTTCGAGCAATACAGCCATGAGCCCTATATCGCGGTGCGCAAGGCGCTGCTCACCTTCCCGGAACGGGCCAAGGACGCCACACCGGAACGATTGGCGCAGACGCTGGAGCGCGGCAACAAGGCGCTCGGCGTGATGAACAAGCATCTGGAGCAGAACGAATTCTTCGCCGGCTCCTATAGCGTCGCCGACATCGCGCTATACGCCTACACCCACACCGCCGGGATGGGCGGCTTCCAGCTCGACGCCTATCCGGCCGTCGCCGCTTGGCTGAAGCGGGTCGAGGCTGACAAGGGCCATGTGCCGATCGGGTGGGCGCCTTAAGACGCGACCTTGGAGATTGGCGAAAGCGTCGGCGACAGCGCCCTTCTCCCCTGTTTACGGGGAGAAGATGGCGGTAGCCAGATGAGGGGCGGCGCCGGCCTCTCTTAGTTGGTCCTGAGGTAGAAGTTCTGAAGTGTAGGCGCTGCCCCTCATCGCCCTGCCGGGCACTTCTCCCCGTATAGCGACGGGGAGAAGGGAGCAGCTTCGCCGACTCCGCCAATCGCCAAAATCCAGACAACAAAAAAGGCGGGCATTGCCCGCCTTCCTCTGTCGGTAGCCTGATCGGGAGCGTCCGGTCCGGGCTGGCAGCTATCTGCTGTTCCAGCTTGTCGGGTCTTTCCGCTCCGGCGCGCTTCTCGCGCGACTGTCAGTACATCCGTGACTTGCCGCGCGCCCCGAACCTTCGTCCGGCGCGCGCCTTTACTCAATCGCACTTTCGCAACGCCAAGCGCTGTGCTTGGCCGCAAAAATGCTTAAGTCAAATCAGGCTGCCTTGCTCAGAGATCCAGCAGCGGACTTGCCGGTGCGGCGGTCCTGCTCGATCTCGAAGTTGATCTTCTGGCCTTCAGCCAGGCTCGTCATGCCAGCGCGCTCGACAGCGGAGATGTGGACGAAAACGTCCGCGCCGCCATTGTCAGGCTGGATGAAGCCGTAGCCCTTGGTGGCGTTGAACCACTTGACCGTACCAGTTGCCATTTAGAATGCCCTTCACATTTGCTTTTGTTTGACCTGACCAACGTCCGGCCGGCGGTATCGAAATTTTGGAGATAGACGTCAGCAAACGCGAAGATCGCGGCCCGATCGATCGGCCAAATTCAATGGAGCGGATATAGGATAGTTTGAGCGAGAAAACAAGACGGGTCGCTCGGCTCTCTACCGGCACGCTTTCCGTATCGAAGGGAATGGAAGTTTTGACAGCGGCCGCGCGTTGTGGAGGGATGAGATGCTTGCCGTTCCAAGGAAGGGAACCATGAAGATCATTCTGCTTGCGGCTTGTTTCTTGCTCGTGGCCGCCGAGGCGCAGGCGGTGTCGCGTTACGATCCGACGCGCATGAGCTGCGACCGGGTGCAGGCGACGATTGCCAGACAGGGCGCCGTCATCCTGCGCTATCAGTCGACGCGCGTGCCGGGTCTTCCGCTCTATGATCGCTACGTGCGCGACGAGCGCTTCTGCAATATGGGCGAGGTGAGGTCACGGGCCTATGTGCCCAGCGCCGACACCAGATCCTGTGCCGTCTATATCTGCAAGCGGCCGGACTTCGACCATTTCCGGAGGCGATTTTTCCCCCACCGCCACTGAGAGTCCATTTGGAAACTCTACTCCCGCGGCCACCTGACGGCGTCACCTGCGCTTCCGGTGCTCACGTACTCAAAGTACGTTCCGCTCCGGTTCTCGATGCCGCCGTCATCTGACTCGCGGGAGCGAGTTTCGAAACGGACTCTCATCGTTGCACCTTCAGAAACCGAACGAGGCCTGCGCGGCCGGCGGCGGGCCGACGCGAACGCCTTCCATGGCCAGCATCTTCTCCTTGGTGGCCGAGCCGCCCGGCGCCGAGAAGCCGCCGATCTTGCCGCCGGCCGCCAGGATGCGGTGGCACGGAATGACCAGCGGCACCGGGTTGGCGCCGAGCGCGGCGCCCGTCTCGCGCGGCAGGCCGGCATGGCCGGCGCGCTTCGCCAGCTCGCCATAGGTGGTGGTCTCGCCGAAGCCGAGCTTGCGCGCGGCGTCGTAGATGGCCAGGCGGAAATCGTCGACGCCGTCGAGATCGACCGGCACGCCGGAGAAGTCGACATCCTCGCCGGCCGCATAGGCTTTGATCGAGGCGATCAGATCGACCACCCAGGACGGCTGGTCGGTCGAGGCCGAGACACCGGGGTGGCGGAGCAGCCGGCGCTCGACCGCTTCGCGGCTGCGCTCGGGCAGGCAAAGCCGGATCAGGCCCTTCTCGCTCCAGGCGATGCCCATGAAGCCGATCACTGTTTCTAACACTGCGTGGCCGGCCGTGATCTCAGATGTGGGTTTCATGGCGTATTCCTTTCGCAAAACGGCGAAAAACGAGTACATATCCAGAACAATATGGCATTTTCGCCCTGTTGCCGCCACCCGAAAACCGCCGGGTGGCCCCGATTGCCGGGTGTGAATCGCTGGTGTAAGGACTTCTTAACAACCGACAAACCGGACCCGCACGGCTTGCCAACTAAAATCATCATCACCGCGGTCGGCGTGCTCATTGCGGCAGCCGGTCTCAGCGGGTGCACCTCGACCTCGCAGATGAAGGCCGCGCCCGCGCTCGCGGCGGTCTCGACGCCTGTCGTCGCGGACGATACGCCGACGCTTGCGCTGCCCGAAACGGTGGCCGTGCTGCCGGAGCCTTCCGGCCTGGCGCAGGTACAGACCGCGGCGCTTACCGGCGATGCCGTTGCAATGGCAGCGACGCCCGGCGCCCCCGCGACGCCCGGCTCACTTTTGCCGCCACCCACCCAGCCCGGCGCGCCCCAGTCTGCCATGACCCTGGCACAGCCGGCGGCTTTCGCCGGCTCGACGCCGCTCGCCGGCCAGTTCCCGCCGCCGCCGGTGCTGACGGCCGGCGGTTCGCCGACCGGTCCTGGCTCAATCAAGCAAGGGGCGTCCATCAAGCAAGCGGCTGTCTACACGACCGCGGGCGTCGCCATGCCGCTCACCGGCCAGTCGGCGAAAGTCGCGCCGATGCCCGGCGTCCAGCAGGTCGCCTATGTGGTGCCGGGAAATCCGGCGCTGCTTGCGGCTCCCGGCCAGCCCGAGCAGCACGCCAGCGGTCCGCGCGGCGAGATCGAGCGGCTGATCGAGAAATATTCGGCGATCTATGAAGTGCCGGTCGACCTTGTGCGCCATGTCGTCAATCGCGAGAGCACCTTCAACCCGAAAGCCTTCAATCATGGACATTGGGGGCTGATGCAGATCAAGCACGCGACGGCGCGCGGCATGGGCTATGACGGGCCGGCGACCGGCCTTTTCGACGCCGAGACCAATCTCAAATACGCGGTGAAGTATCTGCGCGGCGCCTGGCTGGTTTCGGGCGGCAACGCCAAGCGCGCCGACATGCTCTACCAGACCGGCTATTACTACGACGCCAAGCGCAAGGGCCTGCTCGAGGCGACGGGCCTCGGCGTCGACCGCAAGCGGCACCGCCTGCCACCCGACGCCTGAGCGGATCGTCCGGTCATCCGCGGCGTTTCGGGACAGCGCCATGCCTGAAAACACCACGCCCCGTCCGCCGGTTCCCAACGACATCCGCCTGCGCAAGATGCTCGACGACTCGCTGGCCGCGCCGCATTGGCCCGAAGGCTTCGTCATGCGCGCGTTCGAGCCTCGGGATGCGCAGGCCCTGCACGCGCTGCTCGAAGAGGTGTTCGACGACGGCGCCGACGGGCCGTTCGACGAATGGTGGCCGCGCATTGCCGGCGATGCCGAGTTCGATCCCGCTCTCTGCTTCCTGGTGATCGACGGCAAGGGCCTGCTGGCGGGCGCGGCGCTCTGCTGGACCTCCGGTTTCGTCAAGGACCTGGCCGTCCATCCGGAGTCCCGACGGCAAGGCATCGGCGAGGCGCTGATGCGGCATGTGTTCGCGGCCTTCCGCGAGCGCGGGGCGGCGCATGTCGATCTCAAGACCAACACGGTGGAGAACACCGCGGCCTTCAGGCTTTACGAGCGGCTCGGCATGACCCCGGTCGGCTGGGAAGGTTAACGGTGCCCCCGCCATTGTGAAGTCCTTCACATTGGGTGACGTTAGGGCATGCTAATGCGTCGTCGTGCCGGGCGGCCGATCGGCGGATCGACGCTGGCAAGGCGTCGGAGGAGGCTGTGCCGGCATGCGTCAGCCACTCCCAGGCGGGCTCCGGGGCGGGGGTTTCGGAGCCCGTCCGCTTTCACGCGACGTGAGGCGGAGGAGATTTGGCCATGGCCCCGTTCACCGTCAATCCGCAGCGTTTCGACCCTTACAAGAACTACCGGTTCCGGCTGAAATGGGACGGTAAATACGTCGCCGGCATTTCGCGGATCAGCGGGCTGAGGCGCACCACCGAGGTGGTCGAGCACCGCGACGGCGGCGCGGCCGGCAACACGCGCAAATCGCCCGGCATCACCCGCTTCGAGCCGATCACGATCGAGCGCGGCGTGACGCACGACCTGGAATTCGAGCGCTGGGCGAACAAGGTTTGGGACCTGCAGATGGGTGTCGGCACGGAGGTTTCGCTGAAGGATTTCCGCAAGGACGTCCTCCTCGAATTCCTCAACGAGGCTGGGCAGGTGGCGCTCGTCTACAGGATCTACCGCTGCTGGCCGTCCGAAGTGCAGATGCTGCCGGAACTCGACGCCAACGCCAACGCGGTGGCGATCCAGTCGATGAAGCTGGAAAACGAGGGCTGGGAGCGCGACACCGACGTGGTCGAGCCGACCGAGCCCGGCTTCACCGACCCGCCGGGCTGATCTGCGCGCGCCGAACGGTTTTAGCCAATGGACAGGAATGCCGCAAAGCGGGGGCTGGTTCCGGCGATGAAAAAATGTCGGAACGCATTTGGCCGGCGTCCTTGGGTCGTGGAGCAACCCGCGCCCGGCAGCCTGCGCCCACTGCCACTGACGGCGATGCGGGCGGTCAGCCCGGGCGCTTCTTTTCGAGGCAACCCCGACGCCGATGCCGCGTTGGGGATGGCAGAGGGGCTGTTTCGGATCGGAGATTCCAGATGAAAACGCTGCTGCCCCTGGTCGCCGTCGCGCTGTTTGCCGGCGCGCCCCTCGCCCAGTCGGACGATACCAATACGGATGCCGTGGGACCGATGGTGACCGACAACAAGGTCGACACCCAGACCTTCGTCGCCACGGTGCCCAACGCCAACGCGTTCGAGATCCAGTCGAGCAAGCTGGCAGAGGAGAGGTCAGCCTCGGCCGACGTCAAGGCCTTCGCCGCCGATATGATCAAGGACCACGCCAAGGTTGCCGAGGATTTCAAGGCGGCGCTCAGCCAGGGCCAGACCACCGCGTCGATCAAGCCCGCCGGCCCGGCGCTGCAGCCCAAGGAGCAGCAGCTGCTCGACGAATTGAAGGGCGCGAGCGGCAAGGCGTTCGACGCCAAATACATCGAGATGCAGATCGACGCGCATAAGGATGCGGTCGCGCTGTTTTCCACCTATGCCAATTCCGGCGACGACCCGACGATGAAGGAATTCGCCAAGAAGACGCTGCCGGTGCTGAAGATGCACGAGAAGCATGTGAAGGAACTGGCGGTGGCGCATCAGTAGGGGGTTTTAGACGAGCGCGATACAGGCGGCGGTAGTGCTCTACGGCGCCCCTCTGTCCTGCCGGACATCTCCCCCACTTGGGGGGAGATTGGCGGTTTCGGCGCCTCGCCTGTTCTGCAACGGTGGTGATTGGCGAAAAGCCGACGCGACAGCTGATCTCCCCCCTTGTGGGGGAGATGTCCGGCAGGACAGAGGGGGGCGCGAAGGATCGCGACGCTGCGCACTTCCACCGGGTCTTGGCAATGACCAACCCGGCGCTCTTCAGCCCGAGCCGCCGCGCACTAATCTGCACGTATCATCCGCAGCAGGGCTAAGCCGCTGGCGTTCCCTCGCCGCCGCGATAAGCTCGCTTACAAATCAGGGAGGACCACCATGGACAAGGAAGTCATCGAAGTACCCGTGATGTCAGCGAAGGTGCGCGCGCTCGGGCTGCCGTGCTCGACAGCGGTCAGGGCCAACGGCTTCGTATTCATCTCGGCGACGCCGCCGGTAGACATGGTGACCGGTGAGATGGTGCGCGGCGACATCGAAACCCAGACGGAGGCGTCGCTGAAGGCGCTGAAACATTGCCTGGAAGCGGCCGGCAGCTGCCTGGACAAGGTGGTGATGGTGCGCATCTACGCCGTCAATTCCGGCTTCTACAACGCCATCAACCGGGTGTACGCGAGGTATTTTTCGACCAACCCGCCGGCGCGGAGTTTTGTGCCGGTGGCGTCGTGGCCGATGGAGTTCGATATCGAGATCGAGTGCGTGGCTGTGGCTTGAGGGGCGGCCCAAGCGGTTCGGTTTTCCCTGTGGGAAATTTTGGGCTTTCGGAGACGATAAAGTCTGTAATTTCCTCTGGCAAACCCTCCATTTCCGTTTCTGGTGCGGAGAATTTTGAAGAAGTCTTGTTACCATCGGACCTGGGCGACAATTTTGTAAGTGACCGTGAGGTTGACGCTCTCCTTGTCAGAGGGATTTACAGCAGAAGTAAATATCTAGAGTCTTCTCTTGGCGGGGGGAGGCCGTACCTTATCGACAGATCTGACGCTAGGGCGGTTGCAGAAGCCCTTAGGAAGTCGAATTCTACGGTGATAATTCATTGCGAGTTTGGCAATGGCAAGACTCTCTTTGTGGAGCAAGTTGCGAAATATCTGCTAGTCGATAGATTCCGTGTATTCATTCTCAATCGAACTACCGATAATTTTTCTTTTGACATTGAGTTTTTCTCGAGTTTGATGGATAAACACGTAATAATCATAGAAGAGATAATAGCCAACGAAGACATTATTAATGCAATAAGATCCCAAATAACGAATTTGAGGATGGTGATAACTACGCGAACTTCTGCATTCGATTTAAAAAGCACGGATATACGTACTATAGTCGATGAAAGTGCTGCGGTATATTCTGTTGATAAACTCAAGCCTGCAGACATCGATTCTGCGATAAGTATCCTAGATCATGGCGGCTATTGGGGTAAGTTAGATGGCGTTCGCAGCCTAAGGGACAAGAGAGCATTTATTGAGAAGAACTGTAAGCCAGAGATTTCATCGCTTCTTCTTGGTGTGGTTTCGTCAGAATATCTTGACGAAAGACTCAGGGTAGCTTTCTCTAAGCATAGCTATCAGTTATCTTCCGCAGAGCGGGGGATAGTCCTAGCTCTTTGCCTGAATATGGTCGAGATAGTTCCGACATTTGAGTTTTTCAGCGAACTGCTTGATGTCGATCTATTTAGTACGATACGTACGTTTGACGATCATTTTGTAAGCGAGTTCTTCGCAATTAATGATGTTGGTATATTTGCGAGGTCTCCTGTAATGTCCGAGTATATACTTAGGAACGTTATTTCTGACGATCTAAAAATTGACGTTGTCCTCGAAGCAATCAGAGTTTCGTCGGAAAAGCACAAGAGAGCGAAGAGGTATAGGGAAGTTAATTCGAAATTGATGCAATTTTCTTTCATAGAGCGGATTGTCAGGAGCGTTAACAACCGCTACGAGCGCATCGAGGAATTCTATGATCGAGCTGGCGAAATCGGATTTAAAGAATTCAGCCCTCACTACTGGCTTCAGTATGCAATTGCTGCTCGCTCTTTTAAGGATTATAGATCGGCAGATCGTTTTTTCGCGCAGACTAAAAAGATAATGGAGAGAAGGCCGGATTTTTATACGTATAAGGTGGACAACGCTTATGCGCAATTCTTATTGGAAAGCCGTGTTGATACAGATTTATGGAGCGATTTCTTTCCTTCTTTTGTTGAGGCCAGCACGTTAGCGCTCAACCAGACTCGCAATAAGCGGACGGGACTCTATCCGTACAAAGTGGCATCGAAGTTCCTAAATTTCTTTGAGGCAAGAGGGGAGCGCTTCTCGCAGACGCAGATACAGCAGAGCCTTGACATGCTCGGACAATGGTCGAAGCAAATTGAAAGTGTATCTAAGAACAACCGAAATAAAAGAAGTCTGACGCTGGCGAATAATAGCGTCGACTTGTCGATTGACTACCTGTTAGCTCTCAAGAGGCCAAGAAAGAGCTAAGGGTTCTTTCGTGCCGTTCTCCTATGTGTTTGACGATATTGAGGCGTGGGCCTCATCCAAAATACTCCTGCAGCGGCCGCACTTCGAGGTTCCCCGCTCTTAGCGCCGCAATCGCCTCCGCCACCGCAGCCGCACCCGACAGCGTCGTGTAATACGGCACCTTCTGCATCAGCGTTGCCCTGCGCAGCGATTTCGAGTCCGACACGGCCTTCTGGCCGTCGGTGGTGTTGAAGACGATCTGGACCTGGCGATTGCGGATGGCGTCCTCGATGTGGGGGCGGCCTTCGAGCACCTTGTTGATCTTTTCGGCAACCACGCCGTTCTCGGCGAGGAAGCGGGCGGTGCCGGAGGTGGCGAGCACCTTGAAGCCCTGGCCGGCGAGGCGTTTCACCGCCGGCAGGATGCCTTTCTTGTCCTCGTCGCGGACCGAGACGAAGAGGGTGCCGGAGCGGGGCAGGTCGACATTGGCGCCGAGCTGGCTCTTGGCGAAGGCCAGCGCAAAATCGCGGTCGAGGCCCATGACCTCGCCGGTCGAGCGCATCTCCGGGCCGAGCAGGATGTCGACGCCGGGGAAGCGGGCGAAGGGGAAGACGGCTTCCTTGACCGCGATGTGGCCGGGATTGCGCGGATCGGGCATTGCGCCGTAGTGGGCGAAGGCGTTTTCCAGCGTCTCGCCGGCCATGATGCGCGCCGCGATTTTCGCGATTGGACGCCCGATGGTCTTGGCGACGAAGGGCACGGTGCGCGAGGCGCGGGGGTTGACCTCCAGCACATAGACCGCGCCGTCCTGGATGGCGTATTGCACGTTCATCAGGCCGCCGACATTGAGCGCGCGCGCCAAGGCCGCGGTCTGCCGCTCCAGCTCGTCGACGAGGTCCGGGTGCAGCGAATGCACCGGCAGCGAGCAGGCACTGTCGCCCGAATGGATGCCGGCCTCCTCGATATGCTCCAGGATGCCCGAGACGAAGGTGTCCTTGCCGTCGCAGAGGCAGTCGACATCGACCTCGATGGCGCCCTTGAGATAGGTGTCGAACAAAAGCGGGTTCTTGCCCAGCAGCGTGTTGATCTGGCCGGTCTTGTCGTTGGGGTATTTCTGCTTGATGTCCTCCGGCACCAGGCCGGGCACGGTGTCGAGCAGGTAGGTCTGCAGCATGCCCTCGTCATGGATGATCTGCATGGCGCGGCCGCCGAGCACATAGGAGGGGCGCACCACCAGCGGGAAGCCAAGCTCGCCGGCGACGAGGCGCGCCTGCTCGACCGAATAGGCGATGCCGTTCTTCGGCTGGCTGAGATTGAGCTTGTGCAGGAGCTTCTGGAAGCGGTCGCGGTCCTCCGCCAGGTCGATCATGTCGGGCGAGGTGCCGAGGATCGGGATGCCGGCCTTCTCCAGCGCGTCGGCCAGCTTCAGCGGCGTCTGGCCGCCGAACTGGACGATGACGCCGACCAGTTCGCCCGAGGCCTGCTCGGCGCGCAGGATCTCCAGCACGTCCTCCGCCGTCAGCGGATCGAAATAGAGCCGGTCGGAGGTGTCGTAGTCGGTCGACACCGTCTCCGGGTTGCAGTTGATCATGATCGCTTCATAGCCGGCGTCGCGCAGCGCGAACGCCGCGTGACAGCAGCAATAGTCGAACTCGATGCCCTGGCCGATGCGGTTCGGACCGCCGCCGAGGATGACCACTTTCCGGCGCGACGAAACCCGCGCCTCGTTGGCGGGCTCGCCGACGAAAGGCACCTCATAGGTCGAGTACATATAGGCGGTCGGCGAGGCGAATTCGGCGGCGCATGTGTCGATGCGCTTATAGACCGGATGGACGTCGAGCTTCTGCCTGGCCTTCTGGACGGCTTCGGCGTCGGTCCTGGTCAGCGATCCGAGGCGGGCGTCGGAAAAGCCCATCGCCTTCAGCATGCGCAGGTTCTCGGCATCCTGCGGCAGGCCATGCTCGCGGATGCGCTCCTCCATGGCGATGATGCCGGCGATCTGCTCGAGGAACCACGGGTCGATCTTGCACATGGCGTGCACGTCTTCCAGCGACGTGCCCATGCGGATCGCCTGCGCCACCATGCGCAGCCGGTCGGGCGTCGGCGTGCCGAGCGCGGCGCGGATGGCGTTGCGGTCGTCGACATGACTGGCGGGCGCGCTGCCGTGGCCGAGGCCGGGGATCTCGATCTCGTCCAGGCCTGTCAGGCCGGTTTCCAGTCCGCGCAGCGCCTTCTGCAGCGATTCCTGAAAAGTGCGGCCGATGGCCATCACTTCGCCCACCGACTTCATGGCGGTGGTCAGCACCGGCTCGGCGCCGGGGAATTTTTCAAAGGCAAAGCGCGGGATCTTGGTGACGACATAGTCGATGGTCGGCTCGAAGGACGCCGGCGTCGCGCCGCCGGTGATGTCGTTCTCCAACTCGTCCAGCGTGTAGCCGACGGCGAGCTTGGCGGCGACCTTGGCGATCGGGAAGCCGGTCGCCTTCGAGGCCAGCGCCGAGGAGCGCGAGACGCGCGGGTTCATCTCGATGACGACCAGACGGCCGTCGGCCGGGTTGACGGCGAACTGCACGTTGGAGCCGCCGGTCTCGACGCCGATCTCGCGCAGCACCGCCAGCGAGGCGTTGCGCATCATCTGATATTCCTTGTCGGTCAGCGTCAGCGCCGGCGCGACGGTGATGGAGTCACCCGTGTGCACGCCCATCGGGTCGAGGTTCTCGATCGAACAGACGATGATGCAGTTGTCCGCCTTGTCGCGGACGACCTCCATCTCATACTCCTTCCAGCCGAGCACGCTTTCCTCGATCAGCACCTCGGTGGTGGGGGAGGCGTCGAGGCCCGACTGGACGATGTCGTAGAATTCGGCGCGGTTGTAGGCGATGCCGCCGCCGGTGCCGCCCATGGTGAAGGACGGGCGGATGATCGCCGGCAGGCCGACATGGTCGAGCGCCTGGGCGGCGATCGCCATGCCATGGCTGATATAGCGCTGCTTGCGGTCGCCTTCGCCGAGGTTCCAGCGCGTTTCCAGCGCGTCGAGCGCGGCGTCGAGGTTTTCCGGGTTCTCGGCCTTGAGTGCTGCGCGCTCGGCCTCATGCGTCTTGCGGTCGGCGTTCTTGACGTCGGTGGCGTTGGCCAGCATCGAGCGCGGCGTCTCCAGGCCGATCTTGCTCATCGCCTGGCGGAACAGCGCGCGGTCCTCGGCCTTGTCGATGGCATGCGCGTCGGCGCCGATCATCTCTACTTGATAGCGCTCCAGCACGCCCATGCGGCGCAGCGACAGGGCGGTGTTGAGCGCGGTCTGGCCGCCCATGGTCGGCAGCAGCGCGTCCGGCCGCTCCTTGGCGATGATCTTGGCCACCACTTCGGGCGTGATCGGCTCGATATAGGTGGCGTCGGCCAGCTCCGGATCGGTCATGATCGTGGCCGGATTGGAGTTGACCAGGATGACGCGGAAACCCTCTTCCTTCAGCGCCTTGCAGGCCTGGGTGCCGGAATAGTCGAACTCGCAAGCCTGGCCGATGACGATGGGGCCGGCCCCGATGATCAGGATCGACTTGATGTCGGTGCGTCTTGGCATATTCGAAAAATCCGTTCGGCGAGCGGCTTGCACGAAAAACCGGGACGGGAGGACCCGGCCGGTTGTGCTTGCGATTATGGTATCAGGCTAGGAGGGCCTTATAGGGAAGAGTTTTGCGGGATGTAACCCCGAAAATGCGGGAGTAGGCAGTAGGCAGTAGGCAGTAGGCAGTAGGCAGTAGGCAGTAGGCAGTAGGCAATAGGCAGTAGGCAGTAGGCAGTAGGCAGTAGGCAGTAGGGGAGGGTTCAAGCCCCTACTGCCTAATCCCTACTGCCTATTGCCAAATCCCTAGTATCCCAGCGCGAGCGCATCCGTGATCTCGAAGCGCTCGGAAACGCCGACGCGGATCATGTTGAGCGTGCCTTCGCGCGTGAAGCGGAATTCGTCCGGCGAGTCCGAGCCGCTCGGCTGGCCGTCATGGAAGGTGATGATGCGGCTGCCGCCGTCCGGCCAGGTCACGGTCACGGCGCTTTCGCCGCCGGTATGCGCGACACTTATCTCGCAACGGGTCATCGGCTGGCCGACATGGCGCGCGCAGGGGATGCCGGCGTCCGGGGCAGGGGCGTCGGCGTTTGCCGCGGCCGCGAAGGCGAGGCCATAGGCGTCCTGCATGGCGGTCCTGCCGATATCCGCGGCGGATGGCGGGTCGCCCGGCTCGCTGCCGCCCAGCCGCGTCGCGATATCCGGCGGCGGCGTTTCGGCGGGCGCGGCTGTGCTGTCTCCGGTGGTCGGTACCGTGCCGTCATCCGGCGCCGGCGCGGGGTTGTTGGGGCTGAGATAGCGGGCCGGCGCCCAGCCGACGATATGAGCGTCCTGCGTGTCCTCGACCTTGCACCAGGGATGACCTTTGATGACGTTGCAGCCGAAATTCCTGACGGCCGCGCCATTGGGCAGCCGCGCCGCCACCTTCCCGCCCGCTGAAGCGGTGGCGCGGATGTTGAGAAGATCGTCCGGCGCGAGGCCGCCGATGATCGAAATGATCGTTCCCGGCGCTTCCTCAGCCAAGGCCGGCACGGCGGCGAGCAGCAAAGGAGCAGCCAAGAGCAGCGTCGACGGGAGCATGGCCTTGCGCTTCATATGAGCCTTGCTCAATGGATATCAGCTCCACTTAATCTGGATATGAGCTTCGCCCAATCTGGATATGAACTCCGTTCAATCAGGATATGAGCTCCGCTCAATCCTCATGAACCCGGTCCGCAGCGCGTGTGCCCATTCCGGCCGTCCCGCCTGTTCGGCCTGCTTTGCGGCGGCTTCATGGTCGTAGTCCACGACGATCGCCTCGAAGCGGCCGGGATGGCCGTCCCGGAGCTCGACGATGCCATAGCGGGCGTGCGGCGAGCCTTGCTCGGAGACATGCGCCGGCGGCGTGTCATCGTCATAGGCCGGGCAGCCGACGCTGCCGGGGTTGAAGATGACAGGACCGTCGGGGATGCGGATCAATTCGTTGCGGTGGCTGTGGCCGCACAATACCAGACGGCAGCCCGGATCGAGCGGCTTCAGCCGGCGCCTGATCGCGGCTAGCGGCGCGCGCACCAGCTGGCCGTCGACGATGGCGTCGGCAAGGTATTTCTCGTCATGGTCCGGCCGGGAGTGGAAGGCGACGATTCCGGGCGCGATCTCCAGTGTGAGCGGCAAGTCGAGCAGCGCCTGGCGCTGCGCCGATGTCAGCCGCTCCTTTGCATAGCGATCGGATGGCCACATGGTGTCGTCGGCCGGATCCTGCGCGACGCGGCGATCGTGATTGCCGCGCACCGTCGGCAGGCCGAGCGCCCGCAGCCTGTCCATCGTCTCGCGCGGCCAGAGCGGGCCGGAGACACAGTCGCCGAGATTGACGGTGATGTCGGCGCCGCCGCGCCGTTTCAGATCGTCCAGCACCGCATCCAGTGCCAGCACGTTGCCATGGATGTCGGCGAGGACGGCGATGCGCATGGGGATCAGGCCGAAACCTCGACCTCGGCGGTGCCGACCGCCGGCAGATCCTTGTCGCCGTCGGCCGCGGCGATCACGCTGTCGAGCAGGCCGGGAAAGCGCTTGTCGAGGTCGTCGCGGCGCAGCGTGATCAGCCGGCTGGTGCCGACGGCTTCGCTGCGGGTGACGCCCGCCTCGCGCAGCTTGGCGAGGTGGTAGCTGAGATTGGTCTTGGAGGCGAGGTCGAGGAACTTGCTGCAGTTCAGCGGCACGCCTTCCTTGCTGGCCAGATAGCGCACGATGGCAAGCCGGGTCGGATCGCCGAGCACGGCGAGTACGATCGGCAGGCTGATCTGGTCGGTGGTGGGATGGGGCAGGCTCATGCCCCAGAATTAAGCACAAACGACGCGAACTTCAACGCGGCTCCTGGTGCTGCCGATGGACGCAGCTTCTTCATTCTGGCCCCGTCCTGACACAGGGCTGTCAGCAGGGTTCAGCTATTTTGTCCCGGCTCGGTTGACATCATGCCGTGCCATGTCCAATTGTTCAATAACTTTTGAACTAAGGACATGCCCATGGACAAGCGGATCTTCTGGCTGGCGCTCGGATCGTTTGCGATCTCGACCGAAGGCTTCGTCATCTCCAGCCTTCTTCCCGACATTGCATCCGACGCCGACATCTCCGTGCCGCTCGCCGGCTCGCTGATCACTGCCTTCGCGCTCGCTTATGCGATCGGCGCGCCTGTGCTGGCGACGCTGACCGGCGAATGGGACCGGCGGCGCGTCATCCTGTGGACGCTGGTGTTCTTCGTCATCGGCAATCTGGTGGCGGCGCTCAGCTCGTCCTTCGAGTTGCTTTTGATCGCCCGCATCGTCATGGCACTATCGTCCGGCCTGTTCGCGGCGACCGCGCAGGGCACGGCGGTGGCGCTGGTCGACGACCACCACCGGGCGCGCGCCATCGCGGTCGTCGTCGGCGGCACCACGGTGGCCGTGGCGGTCGGCGCGCCGCTCGGCGCGCTGGTCGCGGCGATTGCCGGCTGGCGCGGCACCTTCTTCGCCATCGCCGGGCTCGGCGCCCTGTCCGGCGCGATCCTCTGGTGGCGGCTGCCGCGCGGCATCGTCGGCACCAGGCTGCCCCTGAAGCGCAGGCTGGCGGCGGCGGTTCGCCCCGGCGTGATGCCGATCCTTTTGACGACGGCGCTTGCGCTGGTCGGCGCCTTCACCGTCTTCAGCTTCATCGCGCCCCTGGCCATTCAGGGTGGCGGGCTGTCGCCGATCGCGCTGCCCGGGATGCTGCTCGCCTTCGGCGTCGGCGCCGTCATCGGCAACATCGCCGGCGGCCAGGCCGCCGACCGCTTCGGCGCGACCCGCACCGTCGCCTGGTCGCTGACGCTGTCGGCCGCGATGCTGGTGACCTTCTCGCTGATTCCGGCCTTCCTGCCGCAGTCGATCGCCGGACCGGCGCTGATGGCCATGATGGTGCCTTGGGGCATCGTCGGCTGGGCCTTCCCGCCGGCGCAGGCGAGCCGCATCCTCAAGATCGCGCCCGATGCCGCGCCGATCGTGCTGTCGCTCAACGCTTCGGCGCTCTATTTCGGTGTCGCGCTGGGTGCGGTGGTCGGCGCCGCGGTGCTGCGCTTCGGCGCGCCGGCCGATCTCGGCCTGGTCGCCGCGGCGTTTCCGGTCATCGGGCTCGGCATCGTGCTGGCGGGACGGGCGTTTGCACGGCCCGTCGCGATGCCCGCGGAATAAGCTACTTCAAATCCTGAACCGCGGCCGTTTCTTCAGTTCGAAGGAGCGGCCGCCGGCATTTCGAGGTCGAGATCGGCCACCGCGTCGAGCGCCGCGCGCAGTTTCGCCGCCTGCTCGGCGCCGACCTTGTCCTCGAACTGCTGCTGCGCGACGCCCCACAGCCTGATCGCTTCGTCGAGCTTGGCCTCGCCCCGCGGCGTCAGACGCACGCGCTTGACGCGGCGGTCGTCCTTGTCGGCGAAGGTTTCGACATAGCCGTCGCGGATCAGCGGCTTCAGCGTATGGCCGAGCGCCGAAAGGTCCATGATCAGCGCCTCGGCGATGGTGCCCATCGCCGGCTCGCTGCTGATATGGATCTGGAAGAGCAGGCCGAACTGCGTGCTCTTCAAGCCCGTGGGCGCCAGCGCGTCGTCGTAGAAGCGGCCGAGGCTGCGCGCGGCGCGCCGCAGCGTGGCGTTGTTGCAGCGGCTAAATCCGGGTTGCTTAGCCTGGTCCATATGAACTCCTTACCGGCGGAAACGTGTGCCGGCCATCCTGAGAAAATAGTTTTCACCGTCGCCGTTGACAAGATAGTGGCATATACCTACTTCGATGAAAGTGGCATATGCCACTAATTGGAATTGCACCCGAAGCGATGTCCGACCGGCACCGTTGGCCGAGTAGGGACGAACAGGACAAAAGGAACAGGACAATGAGCACGAAGGACAACAAGGGCACGGCCGTCATCACCGGCGGATCGTCGGGCATCGGTGCGGTTTATGCGGACCGGCTGGCGGGGCAAGGCTACGACCTGGTGCTGGTGGCGCGGCGCGCCGACCGGCTGCAGGAAGTGGCAGACAGGCTCGCCTACGCCTATGGCCGCAAGGTCAAGACGATCGTCGCCGATCTCTCCGTCGATGCCGATCTGCGCCGCGTCGAGCAGACGGTCGCGACGGACGACAGCGTGACGCTGCTGATCAACAATGCCGGCGTGGCCGGCCTGGAGACCATTGCCGATGCCGACGCCGACACGGCGGAGCGCATGATCAAGGTCAATGTCGTGGCGCTGACCAGGCTGACCAGGGCGGTCTTGCCGGGCCTGCTTGCGCGCAACCGCGGCGCCATCATCAACATCGCCTCGGTCGTCGCCTATGGCATTGCCGTCGGCGGCATCTACAGCGGCACCAAGGCCTATGTCGCCAACTTCACGGAAGCGCTGCAGAAGGAAGTCGCCGGCACCAATGTGAAAGTCCAGTCAGTGGTGCCCGGACCGATCCGCACCGAGTTGTGGGACGTCTCCGGCATCAGCCTCGACAGGATCAATCCGGACTGGATCATGAGTGCCGAAGATCTGGTCGACGCGGCACTTGCCGGGCTCGCCCAGGGCGAGACCGTCACCGCGCCCGGCCTTGCCGATGCGGCCGGGCTGGCCACCTATCTCGGCGCCCGGGACCAGTTCTTCGGCAGCCTGTTCTCCGGCAAGCCGGCGGCGCGCTACGCCGTCTGAGGGTTAGGTTCCTCGCCCCCGCAACGCGGGGGAGAGGTGGCCGCGAAGCGGCCGGAGAGGGGGCCTTCGTAGGGCGAGTTCGTCGCCGGAAACTGGTGCCGTGGCGCGAGTTCCCCTCTCCGTCTCGGCTTCGCCGAGCCACCTCTCCCCCACCTTCGTGGGGGCGAGGAACAGCGCTATACCGGCCGCCACATCTGCAGGATCGAGGCGGCCAGCAGCAGGCCGAGCACGATGTTGAGCGCACGCCACTGGCGCTCCGTCTTGAGCAGGCGGGCAAGCAGGGTTCCCGCCACACACCACAAAGACAATGAGAAAGCCGCGGTCAGGCCGAACACGGCGCCGAGCAGCAGCGCGAGTTGCAAGGGACCATCCGCCAGCGCCGCGAAGGATGCGGCGGCGCCGAGGCCCATCGCCCAGCCCTTCGGGTTCATCCACTGGATGCCGGCGCCGCCGAAAAAGCTGTTCGGCCTGGCCATGCTGATGTCGAGCTTGGGCGGGCCGCTGCGGCCGATCTTGATCGCCAGCCAGATCAGGTAGAGCGAGCCGGCGATCTTCATGGCGAGCTGCAGGGATGGGATGGCCGCAAGCAGCCCGGCGAGGCCGGCCGCGCCCGCGGCCGCCACGGTAGCCAGCCCGGCGGCGCTGCCGGCCATTAGCGGCACCGAGCGGCGAAAGCCGAATTGCGCGCCGGAAGCGGTCGAGAGCGTCGTGGCGATGCCGGGCGTCGAGGTCGAGATCAGCGCGAACAGGACCAACGGGATGATGGTTTCGGACATGCGGGCTTCCCGGTCTGAGGAGCCGGCATGCTTAGGCGCTTTGCGGCATCAGTAAATGCAATGTTTGATATAGTTTGCATTAGCGAATATAATGCCGCCATGATCCGCGACCTCGACACGACCCTCATCCGCACTTTCGTCACCACCGCCGACAAGGCCAGCATGACGGCGGCGGCCAATGCGCTTCACCTAACGCAAGGCGCGGTCAGCCAACAGGTCAAACGGCTTGAAGAGGTGCTCGGCCAGAGCCTGTTCGAACGCGACCGCCGCGGCCTGAAGCTGACGCGCTCCGGCGAGCGGCTGCTCGACAAGGCCAGGCGCCTGCTGCAGCTCAACGACGAGATCCTTGCCGACATCAAGGGCAGGGTGGTCGCCGGACAGGTGCGGATCGGCGTGCCTTACGATCTCGTCGGCACGCTGCTCGCGCCGGTGCTTAAAGCTTACGCCGAAGCCTATCCGCAGGTGGAGATATCGCTGGTCTGCGCGTCCTCGCCGGAACTTGCGGCGGCCTTGGTGGCGGGTACCATCGACCTTGCCATCATCGAGGAACGCGCCGGCCCCACCGCCGGCGAATGCCTGCTCGTCGACCGGCTGGTCTGGGTCGGCGCCAGAGGCGGCTCGGCGCGTCTGAAGCGGCCGCTGCCGGTCTCGATCGTCGCCGACACCTGCGCCTTCCGCCCGGCGGTGCTGGCCGCACTCGGCGAGCAAGGGCTCGACTGGCGGACCGTGTTCGAGAACGGCAATATCGACGCCACGACCGCGACGGTGCGGTCGGACCTCGCGGTGACCACCTGGCTTGCTTCGACGGTGCCGGCCGATCTCGAAATCCTGTCCGATGCCGGCCTGCCGGCGCTGCCGAATTTTTCCGTCAACCTGCATTTGCCGAAGCATGCCATCCAGCCTGCTGCGCAGGCTTTCGCCAGCCATATCCGCGAGGGTCTTTCGCGTTATCGACAGGCGGCGTGAACGGCCGATCAGCCATTCGATGCCGCCATAGCGACCGTCAATTGCGCATCGAAGGCGCGCTTGAAGGCCGGTCGTGCCTCGCCGCGGGCGACATAGGCGGCGACGTTCGGGAATTCGTTCAGCAGTCCCGATCTCTGCAGCCGGCGCAGCACTCCCACCATGACGAGGTCGCCAGCGCTGAATTCGCCATCGAGCCAGTCGCAATCGCCCAGGTGGCGGGAGAGTTCGGTCAGTCGCTTGCGGATCCGGTCATCGACCAAGGGCAGACGCTGGTCGTGCCACGTCGCCTCGCGTTCCAGGATCACCGTTGTCGCGCGCTCCAGGATCGGCGGTTCCACCGTGCTGTAGGCAGCGAACATCCAACTGATTGCGCGCGCCCGCGCATTCGCATCATCCGGCAACAGGCCCGCATGACGCTCAGCGATGTGAAGGACGATGGCGCCAGACTCGAACAGAGCGAGATTATCTTCCTCATAGGTCGGGATATTGCCGAAGGGGCTGATCGCAACATGCGCGGGTCGTTTCATCCCGCCGAACGAAACGAGACGAACGTCATAAGCTTGCCCCACCTCCTCGAGTGCCCAACGGACTTGCATGTCACGCGCGAGCCCTCTGCCGCCGTCGGGCGATCGTTCGAAGGCGGTAATGGTGGGGATCATCGGCGGGCTCCTGGTGGTCAGGCTTTGTTGCGAAAGCGAGGCTTGATGAGGCGGGCGCGCGGCAGGCTCGGCCCGCCGCGCACCCGATTTTGTGCTACTCCCAGTTCTTGCGCCGCTCGAGCTCGGCCGCGGAAGGCTCCTCCTGCGCGAACGACCCGACCTTGATTTCGCCCGAACGCTCATAGGTCGTCATGATGACGCCGGTGCTCGTCACCTGCGATTTGACGAGCTTGAAGGCGGCAGGCATCGCGTCATCGCCGAACAGCCGCTTGCCCTTGCCCAGCAGCAGCGGGAAGATCATCAGCCGGATCTCGTCGATCAGGCCGTTGGCGAGCAGGGTCTGGATCAGATCGCCCGAGCCTTGGATGAGCAGGTCCGGCCCGTCCTCCTGCTTGAGCCGGCGCAACGTCGCGACGATATCGGTCCCGAGCGATTGCGTGTTCTGCCAGCTCAGGCTGTCCGGCCGATGCGTCGCCACATATTTGGTCGCGGGATTGAAGACATCCGCGATCGAATCTTTCTGATATGGCCAGTAGGCGGCGAAGATGTCGTAGGTTCTGCGCCCGAGCAGCAGGTCGAATGGCTTGGAGAACATCTCATCCATTGCCTTGCCCGCCACCTCGTCAAAGTAATGGAAGGTCCAGCCGCCGAACTTGAAGCCGCCGACCGGATCCTCTTCCGGTCCGCCCGGCGCCTGCATGACGCCGTCGAGGCTGACGAAGGTGGCGGCGATGATCTTGCGCATCTTCATTCTCCGTTTTCATTATCCGCGCCGTCAGGGCCGGATTTCTCGTTAGAGTGGTTGACGAAATTCCTGACGGAAAACCGCTTCGCACTTTCCTGGAATTGCTCCTAGGACGAACGGCAAAGCACGTTTTCGACAGGGCCTCGAAAAGTTTCTATCGCCTGCTGTCGCCGCGAATGGCGCGCGATGAAAACCAGATATCGCCGAAGACGGCGGTCGCCGTGCGGTCCGGAGCCTTGGCCGCCGTCAGCCAGATCGAGCGGGTTCGCACGGCGCGTTCACGCGTCGGTGTTCTAGCCGCCACTCCGGCAACAGAGGCGCCGACACAGGGGATGAACCAGGAGCCCATGAAGGGCCGGCAGGCAAAACCATTTTCCAGGCGGGTGATGAGGACCGCGAGGCCGACGGTTTCGGATGGGCGCCATGGGAAGATCATGCGGCCGCCGGGCTTCAGCGCCTTCAGCCATGCGGCGGGCGGAGCGACGACGCCGGCATTGACGTAGATGACGTCTGAGGGGGGCAGCGCATTGGCGACGGCGTCGCCATGGACCACTTCCACGTTGTCGTATTGGCCAAGGTTCGCCTTGGCGCGCGCGGCGAGACCGGCTTCCAGCTCGAACGCGGTGACGCTGCCGCCCGGCTCGACCAGCTTCGCCAGCAGCGCCGTGTAGTAGCCGGTGCCGGCGCCGATATGGGTGACGGTCTCGCCCGGCTTCGGGGCGACCTTGCCGAGCCACATGGCATGCAGCATCGGCTCGCCATTGTTGATGCCCTTGTCGGCATCGAGGACCACGAGCACGTTCTGGTAGATGTAGCCAGGATCGGCGCTCGGCGTTTCGAACCGGCCCTTGCCGGCAAAAACAGTCCATGGTCCCGGGCCCAGGAAAGCCTCGCGCGGCACCGAGGCGAACACCTCCTCGATGCGCGGATCGGCCGACTGCGCATGCGCGGCCATCAGCCTGGCGTAAAATCTGCGGGCTTCGTCCGGCTCGGCCATAGCGCGAAGATAGCGCGATCGGCGCGAATGTCGCGGTCAGCCGGCGATGGTGTCGTAGAGCAGCTTGAAGTTGAGCACGAGGATGACGGCGGCCACCACCCACGCCAGAGCGGCAATGCCGCGCGGTATGGCGAAATTGCCCATCTTCTTCTTGTCCGAGACGAACTGCACCAGCGGGATGACCGCGAACGGCAGCTGCATCGACAGCACCACCTGGCTGAAGACCAGCAGCTGGGCCGTGCCCTTCTCGCCATAGAACGCGGTGACGATCACGACGGGGACGATGGCGATGCCGCGCGTCAGGAGGCGCCGCGCCCATTGCGGGACGCGCAGGCGCAGGAAGCCTTCCATCACGATCTGGCCGGCCAGCGTCGCGGTGACCGTCGAGTTGAGGCCGGAGGCGAGCAGCGCGACCGCGAACAGGATCGAGGCGATGCTCAGGCCCAGCAGCGGCGACAACAGTTCGAAGGCCTGGCCGATCTCGGCCACGTCCTGATGCCCGGTGCCGTGGAAGGCGACCGCCGCGACGATCAGGATCGAGGCGTTGACGAACAGCGCCAGGATCAGCGCGATGGTCGAATCCGCCGTCGCCCATTTGATCGCGTCGCGCTTGCCGGCATCGGTGCGCTCATAGGCGCGCGTCTGTACGATCGAGGAGTGCAGATAGAGATTATGCGGCATGACCGTCGCGCCGATGATGCCGATGGCGATGTAGAGCATCGTCGGATTGGTGACGATCTCGGGCGACGGCACGAACATCGAATGCAGGATGGTGCCCGCCGGCGGCGCGGCGACGAAGATCTGGATGGCAAAGCAGCCGAAGATGATGATCAGCAGCGCGATGACGAAGGCTTCGAGGTAGCGGAAGCCCTTGTTCATCAGGAGAAGCACCAGGAAGGCGTCGAGCGCGGTAAGCATGGCGCCGCCGATCAGCGGAATGCCGAACAGAAGCTGCAGCGCGATCGCCGTGCCGATCACCTCGGCGAGGTCGCAGGCGATGATCGCCAGCTCGCAGGCGATCCAGAGCATCAGATTGACCGGGCGCGGATAATAGGCGCGGCAGCCCTGGGCGAGGTCGCGGCCGGTGGCGATGCCAAGCCGCGCCGCCAGCGCCTGCAGCAGGATCGCCATCAGGTTCGACAGCATGATGACGAAAAGCAGCGTGTAGCCGAACTGGGCGCCGCCGGCGAGGTCGGTCGCCCAGTTGCCCGGGTCCATATAGCCGACCGAGACCATGTAGCCCGGCCCCATGAAGGCGAACAGGCGGCGGAACCAGACGCCGGTCTGCGGCACCGCGATCGAGGCGTTCACCTCGCGCAGGCTGGGCTGCTCGTCGTCCGGCCTGTCGAATCGCCACGCGGGTCGGGCTACGGTTGCTGCATCGGCATCGGACATGGGGGATTTCCGCTGGACTGTATCGGCGTCCCTTCTATATACGCCATGGCTCAACATTATGCAATAGGCTATATTTCATTGATCATGCTTTCGTGGATGCGTCGGACAAGGCTGGCGGCGGGGAGCCGCAAACGCCGGTTGCGCTAGCGTGGGAATGCAAATAAACGGCCGGACCAACAGGGGTTCGTGCTATGGATGCGATCCCGATTCAGTCGAAGAGATAGAGTGTGACGTCGTCCGAAAACCGCTTCACACTTTTCGGCATCACGCTCTAGGGCAGCCAAGAGGAGCGCGTATTGGCGCTGAGGAACAAACCGGTTCGACGCGAAGAGCCGCTTCCCGATGCCGAAATCCATTCGGAAGGATTTCGGCAGACGCGCGAAGCGCGCCGCAGCGCGCTGGTCGAGGACTATGTCGAGCTGATCGCAGATCTGATCGAGGACGGCAACGAAGCGCGGCAGGTGGATATTGCGGCAAGGCTCGGCGTCGCGCAGCCGACCGTGGCGAAGATGCTGACCAGGCTGTGCGCCGACGGGCTGGTCTCGCGAAAACCCTATCGTGGCGTGTTCCTGACCGAGGCCGGCCGCAAGGTCGCCGATGAAAGCCGCATCCGCCACCAGACGGTGGAGGCCTTCCTGCGCTCGCTGGGCGTCAGCGCCGAGACTGCACGCATCGACGCCGAAGGTATCGAGCACCATGTCAGCGCCGAAACGCTGGACGCCTTTCGCAGGGCGATGACGCATCGCTGAAGCGTATTGCCGGGATCCTCAAGCCTGGGACGGCGGAACCGCCGCATTCCAGAAACGTTGCCTCCAACATCGCGCGATGATCGCGCTTAGGGAGGAAGCAATGGGCGTCGAACAGGCACCGACCGCTAAAGGAAAGCAGGCCGCCAAGGGATTGCGACAGGCGACCGCGAAGGACGAGCGCAAGACCGAGGCCGAGACCGGCCATCCGCTCAAGAAGGGCGCGGCACGCTTCGAGGAGCGTTCGAAAAGTTCAGACGGCAAGAGCGCTGGCGCCAAGCAGAAAAGCTGACGGTTTTAACTTTGGGGATGCCGGGCGGAACTTTACTTTCCGATCTGGGTTGCCTGCGTGCCGCGGCGCTATGGAGCGCAAAAATTCTGTGACTCGGGCTGGCCGTTACGATAATTGTCTGGAGGGGGCGGTGGCATGCCGGTCCCTCCAGGACATTCGCATTGCGAGGAGTTGCCATGCTTTGGAGAGGCCGTCGTCAGAGCGACAACATCGAGGATGACCGCAGCGACAGCGGCGGTGGCGGCGGATTGGGCGGAGGTGGCCAGTTCCGCGTTCCGATCGGCGGCCGTACCGGCGGCGGCGGCAGCATCCTCCTGGTCATCCTGGTCGTGCTCGCGGGCTGGTATTTCGGCTTCGACCCGTCGCAGATCCTCGGTGGCGGCGACGGCGGCCTGCTGCCGGGCGGTGGCGGCCAGATCACCGACAACAGCGGTTCGCAGGACAATGGCAACGCGCCCGCCAATGACGAGATGAAGCAGTTCGTCGCGACCGTGCTTGCCGACACCGAGGACACCTGGACCGGCATTTTCAAATCTCAAGGGCTGACCTATGAGAATCCCAAGCTGGTGCTGTTCAGCGGCCAGGTTCGCTCGGCCTGCGGTTTCGCTTCGGCGGCGGCCGGGCCGTTCTACTGCCCGGGCGATCACAAGGTCTATCTCGACATGACCTTCTTCCAGCAGCTCGACCAGCAGTTCGGCGCTTCCGGTGAATTCGCGCGCGCCTATGTGGTGGCACATGAGGTCGGCCATCACGTGCAGAACCTCACCGGTATCATGGAGAAGTTCAACCAGATGCGGCAGGGCATGAGCGAGGCCGACGCCAACCAGCTCTCGGTGCGCATCGAGCTCCAGGCCGATTGCTTCGCCGGCGTGTGGGCGCATTACACCCAGCAAAAGGGTATTTTGGAGCAGGGCGATATCGAGAGCGCGCTCAATGCCGCCAAGCAGATCGGCGACGATACGCTGCAGAAGAAGATGCAGGGCTATGTCGTGCCGGAAAGCTTCAACCATGGCACCTCGCAACAGCGGCAGACCTGGCTGGCGCGCGGCTTCAAGAGCGGCAAGCTGTCCGACTGCAACACGATGAGCGGTGCCATCTGAAGCGGCGCATACGCCTGATTTCTAACAGTGATCCGCGATCGGTGGCGGCTGGCAAGTGATGTCAGCATGAGACGTTCGCCTTCGTTCGCGGATTGTTCCCGCCGGCAACCTCGCCTATAAGGTGCCTCCCGCCTTCGCCCCAGGCGGCCCGAGGAGCTTATCGTCATGATCGACCCGAAAACCGCCAAGCGGGGCCTTGCGCTCGTCTTCACCACGCTGCTGCTCGACATCATCGGCTTCGGCATCATCATGCCGGTGCTGCCGGCCTATCTGGAGGAACTGAGCGGCGTCAGCGTCAGCCAGGCGGCAATCGAGGGCGGCTGGCTGTTCTTCGTCTATGCGGCGATGCAGTTCGTCTTCGCGCCGATCATCGGCGGCTTGAGCGACCGCTTCGGGCGCCGGCCGGTCCTGCTTGCCTCGGTGCTGACCTTCTCGATCGACAATCTGATCTGCGCCATCGCCTGGTCTTACCCGATGCTGTTCATCGGCCGCGTGCTTGCCGGCATTTCGGGCGCCAGCTATTCGACGACATCGGCCTTCATCGCCGACATCTCGAACGATGAGAACCGGGCGAAGAATTTCGGCCTGCTCGGCATCGCCTTCGGCGTCGGCTTCGTCATCGGCCCGGTGCTGGGCGGGGTACTCGGCACGTTCGGGCCGCGCGTGCCGTTCTATTTCGCGGCTGGGCTCGCCTTCGTGAATTTCCTGATCGCGATGGTCTTCCTGCCGGAGACGCTGGACCGGAAGCATCGTCGCCGCTTCGAATGGAAGCGCGCCAATCCAGTCGGCACGCTCATGCAGATGCGCAACTATCCGGGCATCGGCTGGATCGGGCTGGTCTTCTTCCTCATGACGCTCGGCCACATGATGTATCCGGCGGTCTGGTCGTTCGTCTCCACCTACCGCTACGGCTGGAGCCAGCAGCAGATCGGCTTCTCACTCGGCGCCTTCGGCCTGTGCGGGGCGATCATCATGGCGACGGTGCTGCCGCGCATCATCCCGAAGCTCGGCGAGTGGAAGACGGCGGCGATCGGGTTGACCTTCACCGCGCTCAGCGCGTTCGGCTATGCGTTCTCGACGCAAGGCTGGATGATCTATGCGGTGATCGTCGCCGGTTGCCTGGAGGCGCTGGCGGATCCACCGCTCAGAAGCCTCGCCGCCGCCAAGGTGCCGCCTTCGGCGCAGGGCGAATTGCAGGGCGCGATGACCTCGATCTTCTCGATCACCTCGATCATCACGCCGCTGCTCTATACGGCGATCTTTTCCTGGTTCACGGGCCCGGCGGCGCCGGTGGTGTTCGGCGGCGCTCCCTACGTGCTCGGCGCGATTTTCCTGACGCTGGCGGTCATCGTCTTCGTGACGAAGGTGGCCAAGCCGACGCCGAAGGAAGTCGAGCGCATGCACACGCAGGAAGCGGTCACGGACGCTGCTTAGGCTGGCGGTTTGAGCTAGGCGCGTTCCGCCAGTGCTTCCTCGCCGCGCCGTTCGCGGATCAGGTTGACGAAGCGACGGAACAGGTAATGCGAATCCTGCGGGCCGGGCGAGGCCTCAGGATGATGCTGGACCGAGAAGACTGGGCGGCCGGTCAGCGCGATGCCGCAGTTGGAGCCGTCGAAGAGCGAGACATGGGTTTCCTCGACGCCTTCGGGCAGTGAGTCGGCGTCGACGGCGAAACCGTGGTTCATCGAGACGATCTCGACCTTGCCGGTGGTGTGATCCTTGACCGGATGATTGGCGCCGTGATGGCCCTGATGCATCTTCTCGGTCCTGCCGCCGAGCGCCAGCGCCAGCATCTGATGGCCGAGGCAGATGCCGAACACCGGTATGTCGGTCTTCAACAGGTTCTGGATCACCGGCACGGCGTATTCGCCGGTCGCTTCCGGATCACCGGGGCCGTTCGACAGGAAGATGCCGTCCGGCTCCATGGCCAGGATCTCCTCGGCGCCCGTCTTGGCCGGCACGACGGTGACCTTTGCGCCGAGGCCCGCCAGCAGGCGCAGGATGTTGCGCTTGACGCCATAGTCGATGGCCACGACATGCATCGACGGCGCGTCCTGCTCGCCATAGCCCTCGTTCCAGATCCAAGGCGTCTCGCGCCAGACCGAGGACTGGCCGGAGGTGACCTCCTTGGCGAGGTCGAGGCCGATCAGGCCCGACCAGGCCGCGGCCTGCCGCTTCAGGTCTTCGATGTCGAACACGCCGTCAGGCGCGTGCGCGATGACGGCGTTGGGCATGCCCTTCTCGCGAATCAGCACGGTCAGCGCGCGGGTGTCGATGCCGGAAAGCGCGACGATGCCGCGCCGCTTCAGCCACTGGTCGAGATGGCCGGCGGCACGGTAGTTCGACGGGTCGGTGACATTGGCCTTGAAGATGGCGCCAACGGCACCGGCGCGGGCAGCCGGATGCAGATCCTCGATGTCCTCGTCATTGGTGCCGATGTTGCCGATATGCGGGAAGGTGAAGGTGACGATCTGGCCGGCATAGGACGGGTCGGTGAGGATCTCCTCATAGCCGGTCAGCGCCGTGTTGAAGCATACTTCCGCAACGGCCGACCCGGTGGCGCCGAGACCGCGGCCTTCGATCACCGTGCCGTCGGCGAGCACCAGAAGGGCGGTCGGCTTTTCGGTGGCCCAGGGGGCGGTGGTCGTGGCCATGGCGGCACTCCTGTCTGTCGCGTCAAAAGTGGTCGGCGGGACCGTTTGCGCGGCAAGGCGCGCGAGCTGGATGTTTTCAGCTCCCGCGCGTCGGTTTCATCGTCTTATGCAGGACCGAGTACATAGGGGAAGGCGCGGGAGCGGTCAATGCGGCGGCACCAAGCCAGGGTAGATTTGCATTCGTCCAGCAAAATCAGCGGCTTGCCGGGATTTGCGTCACGCGGCCGGCGAAGCTATTGTCCGCCGCATTCGAAGGAGAAGCACGATGCGCGAGAAAATCGCCGAATCCACCAAGAGCGCGATGAAGGCGCAGGACAAGGACCGTCTGCCGACGTTGCGGCTGATCCAGGCGGCCATCCACGACCGCGACATCGCCAATCGCGGTGCCGGCAAGCCGGCGGCGGGTGATGACGAGATCCTGCAGATTCTGTCCAAAATGGCGAAACAGCGCGAGGAATCGGCCAAAGCCTTCGAGGACGGCAAGCGGCCGGAGCTGGCCGCCAAGGAACGCGCCGAGATGGAGGTCATTCTCGGGTTCCTGCCGAAACAGCTGGACGATGCGGCGATCACCGCCGCCGCGCGCGAGGCCGTCGCTGCCACCGGCGCCGCCAGCCAGAAAGACATGGGCAAGGTGATCGGCGCGCTGAAGCAGAAATATGCCGGGCAGATGGACTTCGCCAAGGCGAGCGCCATCATCAAGGGACTGCTGCAGTAGAAACTTCAGCCTGCTAATTCTTGCAGATCGGCACCGGCTGTGGCGGCGGTGCCGGGTGGTCTTTCTTGTACTGCGCAATGATCGGCTCCAACGTCTTCTTTGGCCAGAACTTTGGAGTGCCGATCTCCTTCAGGCAGGAGGCGTTCCAATAGGCTCCCGCGGCTGAGAGCGCCTGTCTGTCGGCCTTGGCGCGGGCGACCGCGGCGATGTCGCGCGATTCAGGGTAGATGTAGAGCGTCGTCGGGCTGTTCTTGACCATCGGGATGATCTGCTCGGCATCGGCCGGGGACCAGCTGGTGCAGCCATTGCTGCGGCCGCCGGCATAGTTCACCAGCTTGCCGAACGGGACAAAGCCGTCATGGTCGGCGTAGGAGCTTTGCGGGTTCTTGCGCATGCACAAACCCTTCAGAATAGCCGCAGGATGGCCGCCGATGACGCGTTGCCTGGCGTTGGCCGCTTCGCCTTCGCCGTCGAACTGGATGAAGGTGCGCATGAACACCGCGTTCTGCGCGCCGACGCGGTAGTAACCCTTGAAGGACGTCTTGGTCTCGGCGGTCATGTAGGCGCCGCCGGCCGTGAGCTCGGACTCCATCGCATTGCCGAAGTTTTTCGCGCAACGCCTGCCGTTGGAGAAATCGGCGACGCCTTTCAGGTTGCGGCCGCCGCCATGGCCCGAGGAAACCGCGCGGAAGAGCTGCTTGGCTTCGCAGATGACGTAATAACGCTGGCCAAGCACGCTGCTGCCGAGGTCGCCGGGACGCGTCGCATCCATGGCGAAATAGCAGGGATTGCTGACCGAGCCGTCGCTGACTTTCTTCTGATAGAGTGCGCGTGCCCGCTCCAGCACGATCTGCGAGATCTGGCCCTCGCCATCGCCGACATGGCGCTGCAGCCAGTCGGGAATGTTCGACGGCTGCAACGCCGCGAATGAACTGACCGATGCCGTAAGGGCGGCGAGGACCGTAACCAGACAGAAGATGGCCACGCCCAGCGGAACAGATCTCAACCGCACCGTTTTGCCCCTCCTGTCGAAGTGTCTCGTATCTGAGAATCACTGAGCCGATCATAGAAGGTCGCGCATCCATCGGCGAAACACTTCTAGTTTAGCGACGTCCTTTAGAGGCGGAATTGCCGTGAGGACAATTGAGAGCACCACCGCCATCGCCGCAATGCAATCTCACCGATTTTCGGTCGGCGCGGATTGAGCTATCATCTGATTCCGGCGTGCCCACGCCCCCACCCTCCACCGGGAAGCATCGTTCATGCAGGGCAGTCGATCATTCAGCCAACTGTTCGAGCGCCAGGCATAAGGAGGGGTTGCGAAGACTGCTCGCGGCAGGAGGTTTTTCGATGCGGCTTTCCGCACCCGTCTATCATCTGAAACGTCAGGCGAGGCTCTTGTCTCGCAGGGAAAATATTCCGCTCCATCAGGCGCTCGACCGTGTTGCCGCTGAAGAAGGCTTTGGCAGCTGGAGCCTGCTTGCGGCCAAGGCCACCGAGGCTGCGCCCGCCGACAGACTGCTCGCACGGCTGACACCCGGCGATATGGTTCTCGTCGCGGCGCGGCCAGGCCAAGGCAAGACGCTGATGAGCCTCGAACTCGCCGTGGCGGCCATGAGGCAAGGCAACCGCGCCGTCTTCTTTACCCTGGAATATGTGCACGCCGACATCCTGGACCGGTTCCGTGACATCGGGATCGAACCGGCCAACTTCGGCCACCTGTTCGATTTCGACAATTCCGATGCCATCAGCGCCGGTTACATCATCGAAAGGCAGCGGTCGGCGTCGCGCGGCACGCTCGCGGTCATCGACTATCTGCAACTGCTCGACCAGAAGCGCGAGAATCCCGAACTCACGGTCCAGATCCGCGCGCTGAGATCGTTTGCCCGGGAGCGCGGGCTGGTGCTGGTCTTCATCTCGCAGATCGACAGGTCGTACGATCCCGCGAGGAAACCGTTCCCGGATATCGGCGATATCCGGCTGCCGAACCCGCTCGACCTGTCGCTGTTCGACAAGGCCTGTTTCCTCAACAAGGGTGAATCCAGTTTCAGGCGACTTGAGGGCGATCCGTCCGGCCGCTATCCGTGATCTCGACAGGAAACGAGCCATGATCGCAATCGTCAAACCGGCGCTCGACCACTTGCCGTCCTACAAGGCGGCGCTGGAGCGCGGATGGTCGCCCGACAATGTGCGGCTACTGGAAGCGACGCGCGAGCAGCTCGAGGCGATCGAGAGGGATCCTGTCGAGTTTCTCGCCAGCCTCGACGATCCCGAGGCGAAGGGACCGCCCATCACTTTGCCCGACGGCACCAAGGTTGCGCGGTTGCCGGGCTTCCGGCGCTGGATCTGGGATGGCGAGGCCGCCGGGTCGATCGGCTTTCGCTGGCAGGAGGGCACGTCGGCGCTGCCTTCGCATGTGCTTGGCCATATCGGCTATGCGGTGGTGCCGTGGAGGCGAGGCCGCGGCTATGCCACCGAAGCGCTGCGGCTGATGCTGGACGAGGCGAGGGCGGTCGGGCTCGACCATGTCGAGATCACCGCGAAGCCTGACAATCCGGCTTCGCACAAGGTCATCACGGCCAATGGCGGCAGGCTCGTCGGCCGCTTCTTCGAGGACGCCGCCTATGGCGGCGCGGAGAGTCTGAAATTCCGGATCGATCTTTAGACCGGAATGGTTCGGCGTTTATTCGCCGGGCTTGGCCAGTCTTCCTTCCTCGGCCTTGTAGTAGAACTGGCTCGCCACGAGCCAGCCCTTGAGCGGCCGCAACGGCGGAATGCAGGTCAAGAGGACGATCGGCACCGACACGAAGGCGTGGAACCACATCGACGGCTCGAAGGTCACCTGCGCCCAGACGGCGAACAGCACCGAAGGCACGCAGGCAAAGCAGATGACGAAGAAAGCCGGACCGTCTGCGGGATCGGCGAAGGAATAGTCGAGCCCGCAGACATCGCATTTCGGCGCCAGCTTCAAGAAGCCCTGGAACAGGTGACCCTCGCCGCAACGCGGGCAACGGCCCCGGATCCCTACCTGCCAGGGCACGAGATGTGGATAATGCGCAAGGTCTTGCATGATCGTCGCTCCAGCGGACCTCGCGTTTGGTCAGATCGGCCTTGAGGTCTCTGATGCATACATATATCATTCTTATATGCATACAATGCGACAAAATGTATGGATAGTCGGAAAGTGACCGGCGAAAGTGACAATGGCTGGCTTCCGGTTTTGGCGGCAGGGCCGCGACCGGTCTATCTGAAGATCGTCGACGCCCTGGCGGATGCCCGTTCGGACGGCCGCTTGCAACCCGGCGACAGGTTGCCGCCGCAGCGCGAACTCGCCCGGTCGCTGGGGGTCGATCTCACAACCGTCACGCGGGCGTTTTCCGAAGCCAGGCGCAGGAACCTCATCGACGCGACGGCTGGCCGCGGCACGTTCATCACGCCGGGCGACCCGGAAGAGCCTGTCCTCGATCTTGGCATGAACATTCCGCCGGCACCGGCCGGCCTCAACCTGCCGGCCTTGATCCGGACAGGTATCGAAGGGCTGCTCAAGCGCTCCAGCGCGGAAGCGCTGCTTTCCTACCATCCCGGTCCGGGTTCGCCCGTGGAGCGCGCCGTCGGCTCGTCATGGCTTGCCGCGAAGGGGGACCGGCTGCCGGTCGACAGGGTCGTGGTCGGGTCCGGCGCGCAGGCACTGCTGACGGCCGTGCTCCTGTCCGAGACCCGCGAGGGCGATACGATCCTTGCCGATGCGCTGACCTATCCCGGGCTGATCGGGCTGGCCGGGGCGACGCGACGCAAGCTCGCCGCTGTCGGAAGCGACAGCGACGGCATGCGGCCGGACGCTCTCGAAGCGGCGGCGCGGCGGCATCGCGCCCGCGTTGTCTACCTCAATCCGACGCTGCAAAATCCAACCGCGCTTGTCATGTCAGAAGGCAGGCGGCGCGAACTCGTCCGCATGGCCGACAAGCTCGAACTGATCATCGTCGAGGACGATCCCTACAGTCGGTTGTTGGCGGCGGCGCCGCCGGCGTTTCTCAACCTGGCACCGGAGCGAACTTTCCATGTCGCGACATTGGCGAAATGTATCTCGCCTTTCCTGCGCACGGCGTTCCTGGCGGCTCCCGACGCGCAAGCCATGGAGCGCATCGCGGCAGCGATACGCGGCACGACGATGATGGCGCCGCCGCTGATGACAGGCCTTGCCTGCGAGTGGCTGCGAAGCGGCCTTGCCGGGGAGATCACCGCCGGCGTGCGCGCCGAAGCGCAGGCCAGGCAAGAGATTGCCCGCGACATCCTGCCCAAGGGTTTTGCGGCAACGAGCGCCAGCCTGCATCTCTGGCATCCGCTCGAGAGCCAGTTGCGCTCGGCCGAACTCGCCGACATCGCCCGCCGTCGCGGGCTGGCCATCAGCCCCGCGGAAGAATTCGCGGTCGGGGAGGATTTCGCCAACGGTTTTCGCCTGGCGCTGGGTGCTATGCCTAACCGGGAACGGTTGAAGGAAGGCCTTCAAAGCCTGGCTTCCATCCTTTCGGGAGCGTCCGGCTCCGCACGGCCGAGGGTTTGAGCCAACAAGTCACGGCTTGGCGTAGGCCTGCTATTCCGCTGCCGCGGGCAGCAGCGGCATTGCGCGGCTGCGCCATTCCCAGGCCTGCGAGGCAACAGCCACCACCACCGCCACCAGCATGGCTGAAGCGCCGGCCAGCGGCAGGCTGCGATAGCCGTAGCCGGCATTGAGCATCGCCGCGCCCAGCGAGGCGGCGAGGGCGATGCCGACATTGAAGCCGGACGGGATCAGCGAGGAAGCGAGGTTCGAGGCGTCGGCTGTCCAGGCGAGGATGCGCGTCTGGATCGGCGCGCCGATGGCGAAGTTGAGGCCGCCCCAGATGACGATCGCGACAATCATCGGCACGGGGTAGGGGCTGACGATATGGATGACGCCCAGCATCACCGCCTGCAAGGCGAGCATGGTGATCAGCGCCGGCATCAGCTTCCAGTCGGCGAGCTTGCCGCCGACAAGGACGCCGATCGTGGCGCCGACGCCGTTGAGCAGCAGCACCCAGGGGATCAAACCTTCGTCGAGGCCGGTGACCTCGAGCAGCATCGGCGTGATATAGGTGAACAGCGCGAACTGGCCGATCATCAGCATCAGCATCAGGATGAGCGACGTCCAGACCTGCTGGCGGCCGAGCACGCGCACCTCGCGCGCCAGCCCGGCGGGCCGGTTGGCGGCGCCCACCGTGCGCGGCAGCAGCGCCAGCATGGCTATGATGGCGACGATGCCCAGCGCGCCCATCACCCAGAAGGTCGCGCGCCAACCCCACAGGCTGCCGATCGCGGTGCCGGCCGGCACGCCGATGACATTGGAAACCGTGAGGCCGGAGAGAATGACCGCGACGGCCCTGCCGCGCTGGTCCTCGCGCACCAGGCTGACCGCAACCACCATGGCGACACCGAAATAGCAGCCATGCGCAACCGCGGTCGCGATGCGCAGCAGAAGCATCGCGGTGAAGTCGGGCGCCAGCGCGCAAGCCGCCTGGCCAAGGGTGAAGGCCATCGTCAGCCCGATGAGCAGCGTTTTGCGCGAAACCTTGGCCGTGGCTAAAGCCAGCAGCGGGCCGCCGATGGCAATGCCGCAGGCATAGCCGGAGACGAGATAGCCGGCGGTCGGCACGGAAACGCCGAGGCCCTGCGCCACCTCGGGCAGCACGCCGGCGATGACGAATTCGGTGGTGCCGAAGGCGAAGGCGGCAAGAAAAAGGGCAATCAGTGGCAGCATGGTGCAAAACATAGGCGGGGAATGCACGCCTCAAACCACGCCTGGGCGGGCGCGGCAATGCAGAAATTGGCGATGGCGCTTTAGCTTTTCTTGACTGGACCGATCAAAGCCGGGCTGTCGCTGGCGTTACGCAGGCGTTTTGCGCCCGTAAGGGATCTTCAGCCAGGCCCGCTCGTGAAAATAGTAAAGCAGCGACTTGGTGACGACTTCGGTGAGACCGATGGTGGCCGCGAGCTTGATACTGCCGGTGACCACCAGCGAGATGATCATGGTGTCGATCGTGCCGGTGGCGCGCCATGAGAGTGCCTTGGCGAAGCTGCGCGAATGCGTATCCATCGACCGATCGTCCTCCCATCAGGTCCTCAGGCGATCCTTAGCCGACGGAAGCGAGGATGAGCAAAGACTAATTTTTCCGCTTTGGTGCTGGCGGCGGAACCTTGTTCCCAAGTTGATGTCGAAGCAGCAATTCTGCAGCTTGCTATCCAGCTTTCAACCGCGAACCGCCAAGCAGGCCGCGTTCCTCGAGCACGGGATAGGCCATGGAAGCCAGCAGCGAGTTGATCTGCTTGAGGTCGCGGATGGTGTCGAGGTGAATGGAACTGGTCTCGACGCTCTTGGCCGTGCCGTCGCGCAGGCGCAGGAAATGGCTGGCGCTGGTTTCCTTCTCGCGCTCGCGCAAGAGATCCTTTTCCAGCACAAGCTGACGCGCGGTTTCGGGGTCGCGCGAAACCAGCACGTTGAATGCAAGCCGGGCGTTGGCGAGCACGGAGGCATGGAAGGCGCAGAGTTCGCGCCAGCCTTCCGGCGTGAACTCCAGGCCACGCTCCAGCTTCTTCTTCACATGCACCAGCATGTTGCGCACGATGATGTCGCCGACCTGCTCTAGCTTGACGCAGGCGCCGATCAGTTCCTGGCATCGCAAAGCCTCGTCTTCGCTGAGCGGGTTCTTGGTGACCTTGGCCAGATAGAGCTTTATCGCCGCATGTTTCTTGTCGACGCGGTCGTCGAGCGCGGCGAGCGCCTTGATCTTGTCGCCGTCGGCGCTCTCGTAAAGTTCGATGATGCGCTTCAGCATGATCTCGACCGTCTCGCAGACCCGCACCACCTCCCGGGTAGCGTTGGCCAGCGCCTGGCTTGGCGTGTCGAGCGCACTCTCGTTGAGCGCCGACAGTTCGACGACCTCGAGCGTCGCCGCCGGGTCTGGCTTGGTGCCGACCGCCACGATCTTCTCGGAAACGCGGTAGACGAGGCCGGCAAGCGGCAGGCCGGCGAGCAGGATGATCACATTGAACAGGATGTGCGCATTGACGATCTGATCGGGCACGGCGGCGCCAAGAAAGCCGATCGGCGGCTTCACCGTCATGAACAGGATCAGCATCAGCAGCGAGCCCATGCCGCGCATCAGGAGGTTGCCGATCGGCACGACGCGGATGCCTGGATCGGCATTGCGGGTGAGCAAGGGAGCGATGACCGAGGAACCGAGATTGACACCCAGCACCAGCACGATGCCGAGTTCCGGGGGGATGAAGCCGCGCCCCGCCAGCGTCACCAGAAGCAGCACGGCGGCGATCGAGGAATGGAAGAGCCAGGTGACCAGCGCGGCGAGCAGATAGGCGGTGACGAAATCGCCGGAGAAATAGCTGATGATCATCGGCATCAGCGAGCTCTGGCGCAGCGGTTCCGACGCCTGTCCGATCATTTCCAGCGACAGGATCAAGAGGCCGATACCGATCAGGATACGGCCAAACTGCCGCCAGTCGCGGCGCTCGGTGGCCATGAACATGACCGTTCCCGCGATCAGGCAGAGCGGCACCAGCAGCGTCAGATCGAAGGTAAGCAACTTCACCACCAGCGCCGAACCGATCTCGGCGCCGCGCACGGCAAGCTGTCCGGCGGCGCCCGAAACGATGCCGGCGCCGGCGAAGGAGCCGACCAGCAGCGTCACCGCGGTCGAACTCTGCAGCGCGATCGACAGCCCGCAGCCGGCGAGCACCGCCATGATCGGGTTGCGCATGGTGGCGCGCAGCCTGTGGCGCAGCACGTCGCCATAGGCGCGCTCGACACCGGTCTTCACCATGCGGGTGGCGAACAGCATCAGCGCCACCGCGCCGGCAAGGTGCAGGAGGACGACGGAACCGCTCAAAGCCTACCTCGCGGGGCGGCTCCGGCGACACGGAGAGAGGTACGAATCTCAGCCATCTTAGGGCTCGGAAATACACCAATTAACATTAGCCGAATAATAGATTCTTCTGATGCGGTGGTCGTCTCGGTTCGACGGATCATGTCGGAAATGAATGCAGAGCGCATTGGTTGCACGCGCCTCGCGGCGGCGTTTCGCCTGATAATGCCCAAACGCCAGGTCGCATGAGCGAAAGCAGTCCGAAGTCTTGTTGAAATGGCCCATGCAAACATCGGAAATCATTACAGAATTGTAATTCTCATGTTCAGTTTCAGTTCATCCGCCGGCGGTTATCCCTCTGTCTATCGACAACCAGGAGTACCGACCATGAAGCGTCTCATATTGTCCGCCGTCACCACCTCGATGCTCGCCGCCTCGGCCTTCTCCGGCCAGGCCGCGCCGCTTGCCGAGCCGAGCGCGCCGCAGTCGAACTACGCACAGGTCGACTGGCAGAAGCCCGACCGGCGTGTCGACAAGCGCATCATCGTCAAGAAGAAGGTGGTGAAGCGCGACCATTGGCGCAACGGCCAGCGCTATTCCAACTGGAAGCGTCACCAGCCGGTGCGCGACTGGAACCGCTACGGCCTGCGTCGCCCCGGCCCCGGCCAGGAGTGGATCCGCGTCGGCAATGACTATGTGCTGGTCAGCATCCTTTCCGGAATCATCTTCGGCGCGATCGCCGCGCAATAAAACTGCGCCAATCCGGAATCCAAAAAGAAGGCGGCCGCCCTGGCCGCCTTCTTTTCGTCTGTGAAAAGCGGGTACGATGGGCGAGACAGAGTCGCCGTGCCCGGCGGGCTTGATTATATGGAGGGCAAACGAGCTTTCCCGATGCGCTTTCCGCCCGCCTTCCTCGACGAGATACGCGACCGCGTGCCGATTTCATCGGTGATAGGTCAGCGCGTCGCGTGGGACAGGAGGAAGACCAACGCCTCGCGCGGCGACTATTGGGCCTGCTGCCCGTTCCACGGCGAGAAAAGCCCATCCTTCCATTGTGAGGACAAGAAGGGTCGCTACCACTGCTTCGGCTGCTCGGTGTCGGGCGACCACTTCAAGTTCCTCACCGAACTCGACGGCATGAGCTTTCCCGAAGCGGTCGAGAAGATCGCCGAGATGGCCGGCGTGCCGATGCCGGTGCGCGATGAACAGGAAGAGCGGCGCGAGAAGGAACGCGCCAGCCTGACCGACGTCATGGAGATGGCGACCACCTTTTTCCAGGAGCGCCTGCAGGGCCCGGAAGGGGCAAAAGCCCGCGCCTATCTCAGGGAGCGCGGGCTGACGTCGGCGACGCAGCAATCGTTCCGGCTTGGCTTCGCGCCCGACAGCCGCAATGCCCTGAAAGAGCATCTGGCGGCAAAGGGCGTGCCGAAGGCCGATATCGAGGCCTGCGGGCTGGTGCGACATGGCGACGACATTCCGGTTTCCTACGACTGGTTCCGCGACCGCATCATGTTCCCGATCCCGGATTCGCGCGGCAAGATCATCGCCTTCGGCGGACGCGCGCTGGCGCCCGATGCGCTGGCCAAATACATGAACTCGCCCGACACCGAGCTCTTCCACAAGGGCAACGTGCTCTACAATTTCGCCCGCGCCCGCAAGGCCTTGGCCAAAGGCGGCGCCGTCATTGCCGTCGAAGGCTACATGGACGTGATCGCGCTGGCGCAGGCCGGCTTCGAGAACGCCGTGGCGCCGCTTGGCACCGCGCTGACCGAAAACCAGCTCGAGCTGTTGTGGCGAATGTCCGGCGAACCGGTGTTGTGCTTCGACGGCGACCAGGCCGGGCTGAAGGCGGCGTGGCGCGCCGCCGATCTTGCGCTGCCGGCGGTTCAGCCCGGGCGCTCGGCGCGCTTCGCGCTGCTTCCCGAAGGCAAGGATCCCGACGATCTGGTCAAGGCCGAAGGGGCGGACGCGTTCCGCGGCGTGCTGGCGGAGGCACGGCCGCTTGCCGACCTTCTGTGGATGCGCGAGACGGCGGGTGGTGTCTTCGACACGCCGGAGCGGCGAGCCGAGTTGGGGAAGCGGCTGCGCGAACTGACCAGCCGTATCCGCGACGAGAGCACGCGCTACCACTATCAGCAGGAGATGCGCGAGCGGGAACAGAGCTTCTTCGGCTCGCAGCGCAATACGCGGCGCGGGCGTCAGGATGGCGGCCGGCCAGGTGAGCGCGGCCAGGGCAAGCCAGCACCGGGCGGACAGTTCGCCAAGGGTGGAGGCGGCCGCATGGCGATCACCGAAAGCCTCGGCCAGTCGGCGCTGGTCAAGCGCGGCAGCGAGGGCATGTCGGTGCGCGAGGCGACGATCATCGTGGCGCTGGTCAACCATCCGGCGCTGATCGACGAGAATTTCGCGCATGTCGAATTCCTCGACCTTGCCAATTCGGATTTGAGGAAGCTCCACGCCGCCATCCTCGATGCGATGGCGCATGATGCGGCCGACGAGCGCGGCGCGGTCATCGCCACAATCGAGCGCGCCGGATGCGGCGGTATCTGGGAGAGGGCGGTGGCGCTGATCAAGCGGGCGCGCCAGTGGCCGGCGCTCGAAACCGCCGGGCTCGACGACGCCCGCGACGCCTTCAACCAGGCGCTGCACTTGCAGCGCAGCGCCCGCACATTACATAGAGAGCTGAAACAGGCGCAGGCGGCGCTCGACGCAGATCCTTCGGACGAAAACTTCCGGCATCTCGTCGAGATTCAAGCGCAATTCAACGATGTGCAGGCGACGGAAGCGCTGATCGAAGGGTTCGGCGTTTCGTCGGGCAGGGTTGGACGCGTTTAGGCCGGACTGCTCCTGGAATGAAGTGGAAATGGGCGGCGCGTCGAATCGACGCCTCTAAGTCGGGTAATTGATTCGCTTTTTTCATGCGAATCATGCCAGAGGCGCTTGACCTTCTGGCAGATTGGCGGAATCAGGACGATTCGAAACGTTAACCGTGCCCCGGCGTCGGCGGGAAATTTGAGCGATGTGAGGTATCGGTGACGTCTGGACAGGCAAAGTGCCTGCTCCAGATATCAGGGTTAATCTGGACTTAATGCATGTCGCCCAAAAGTGAAAACCGGTTTGGGACCAGCGACAGGCACAAAACAAAAGCGATGACACGGTTGCCGGACCGGTAAAGAGCGTTCCGGTGCGGGCGCATCCCGCATAACCGATCCGACAGTTTACGCGGCCTCGATATTCGGCCGCTTGGAGACGACAAAGAATGGCGACAAAGGAAAAGGAAGAGGTCGAGACGGAACGTGAAGGCGCCACCGATGGGCCTTTGCTCGACCTTTCCGACGATGCTGTCAAGAAGATGATCAAGGCCGCGAAGAAACGCGGCTATGTCACGCTCGACGAGCTCAACGCGGTGCTTCCCTCGGAAGAGACGGATCCCGACCGCATCGAAGACATCAATGCGATGCTCAACGACATGGGCATCAATGTCGTCGAGGACGACGAGCAGGGTGAAGAGGCCGAGGCCGAAGCGCCCGCCGACACCGAGGAAGACGCCAACGAGCTCGCCGAGCAGACCGGCACCGCCGTCGCCGCCACGACCACCAAGAAAGAGCCGACCGATCGCACCGACGATCCGGTGCGCATGTACCTGCGCGAGATGGGCTCGGTCGAGCTTCTGTCGCGCGAGGGCGAAATCGCCATTGCCAAGCGCATCGAGGCCGGCCGCGAGACGATGATTGCGGGTCTTTGCGAAAGCCCGCTGACTTTCCAGGCCATCATCATCTGGCGGGACGAACTCAACGAATCGAAGATCCTGCTGCGCGAGATCATCGACCTCGAGGCGACCTATGCCGGCCCCGAGGCCAAGCAGGCGCCCGTCGTCGAACGCGTCGAGGAAGCGCCCAAGCCCGAAGAGAAGCCGCGCGGCCGCGCGGCGGCGCGCGTGGAAGAAGACGACATCACCAATGTCGGCGGCGACACGCGCGGGCTGGAGGAAGAGGAAGACGACGAGGACGAGGCCAGCCTGTCGCTGGCCGCGATGGAAGCGGAACTGCGCCCGCAGGTGATGGAGACGCTCGACGTCATTGCCGACACCTATAAGAAGCTCAGGAAACTGCAGGACCAGCAGGTCGAGAACCGTCTGGCCGCGGCCGGAACGCTCTCGCCCAGCCAGGACCGCCGGCTGAAGGAGCTGAAGGACCAGCTGATCAAGGCGGTGAAGTCGCTGTCGCTCAATGCCGCGCGCATCGAGGCGCTGGTAGAGCAGCTTTACGACATCAACAAGCGCCTGGTGCAGAACGAGGGCAAGCTGCTCAGGCTCGCCGAAAGCTATGGCGTGCGCCGCGAGGAATTCCTCAAGGAGTATCAGGGCTCGGAGCTCGATCCGAACTGGACGCGCTCGATCGCCAACCTGACCTCGCGCGGCTGGAAGGAATTCACCAAGAACGAGAAGGACGCGATCAAGGAGCTGCGCGCCGAGATCCAGAACCTCGCCACCGAAACGGCGATCTCGATCCTGGAATTCCGCAAGATCGTGAACCAGGTGCAGAAAGGCGAGCGCGAGGCCGCGATCGCCAAGAAGGAAATGGTCGAGGCGAATCTGCGTCTCGTCATCTCCATCGCCAAGAAATACACCAACCGCGGGCTGCAGTTCCTCGATCTCATCCAGGAAGGCAATATCGGCCTCATGAAGGCGGTCGATAAGTTCGAATACCGCCGCGGCTACAAGTTCTCGACCTACGCCACCTGGTGGATTCGGCAGGCCATTACCCGCTCGATCGCCGACCAGGCGCGCACCATCCGCATCCCGGTGCACATGATCGAGACGATCAACAAGATCGTGCGCACCTCGCGCCAGATGCTGCACGAGATCGGCCGCGAACCGACGCCGGAGGAACTGGCCGAGAAGCTCGCCATGCCGCTGGAAAAGGTGCGCAAGGTCTTGAAGATCGCCAAGGAGCCGATCTCGCTCGAAACGCCTGTCGGCGACGAGGAGGATTCGCATCTCGGCGATTTCATCGAGGACAAGATGGCGATCCTGCCGATCGACGCGGCGATCCAGGCCAATCTGCGCGAGACGACGACGCGCGTGCTGGCCTCGCTGACGCCGCGCGAGGAACGCGTGCTCAGAATGCGCTTCGGCATCGGCATGAACACCGACCACACGCTGGAAGAGGTCGGCCAGCAGTTCTCGGTGACCCGCGAGCGCATCCGCCAGATCGAGGCCAAGGCGCTGCGCAAGCTCAAGCATCCGAGCCGGTCGCGCAAGCTGAGAAGCTTCCTCGACAGCTGAGTTGAGCACTCATGGGAGAGACGGTGGCCAAATCCCCAAGCCGTCTTCTCCCACGGGTATTTCTTTTCTGTGTGTTCGGCTTTGCAATCCATCTGTGGGTTTTGCTCGGGGCCTTGATTTTCGGCCATTCTTTTGTGCCGTCGCAAGCCTATGTCAACGCCCACGATATGATCGCTAAATCGGTAGCCATACTGATTGGCTGCCTGATGTTGTTTTTTTGCTGCCGGAAGTTTGCGAAAGACTTCCAGAGCCCAAACTTATCTACCAAGACCTTCCTTGTTTCCGGTTTCGGTATTCTTGTCGTGCCCCTCATTTTCGGGGTTTTTGCTCGGGCAATTGTTCTCACCGCATACCCGCTGTGGCTGGCGGCAGTGGCGGGTGGAGACACGCAACTAGAGTTTTCCGTAGGCGATATCGCGGGTTCATCAATGCGCTGTCCGCATATAGTCAATCTCGCGGACATGCCGATGATGACTGGCACTCTATGCGACGTCCCGGAAGCTGTTCGTAAGACGCTTTATCCGGGCATGAGGGTTTTGTTGACCGGGCGCGGCACGGCAAACGGGCTTTTTGCAGCGAGAATTGATGTTGCTCCTAGCGGGCTGGCATTGCCCGGTGAGGGTTGGCTTCGCTAATGCTGCGCAAGCTCAAGCATCCGAGCCGGTCGCGCAAGCTCAGAAGCTTCCTCGACAGCTGAGCGGAACGCAATCATACGAAGATCGACAAGGACGCCTCGGCGCCCTTTTTGCGTTTCAGCTGCCTTCAAGGTGCCTTGCCGGCTTTGCCCGACAGGAGGATAATTCTGGTGTCGGATGCATTTGTGGGCGACAAGCCGGATGCCCGCCCCGGCGCTGGCCGTAACGGCCAGGCGCCCGCACCGTGGCTCCCGGTGGAGGTATGCCATGACAACCTACATCGTGCTTATCAACTGGACCGAGCTGGGCGCCAGGAATGTGCGGGAGTCGCCAAAGCGGCTCGATGCGGCCAAGAAGCTGCTGGGGGAAATGGGCGGATCGTTCAAGTCATTCTATCTGACCATGGGCGAATGCGACATGGTGGCCATCGTCGAAGCCCCGGACGATGCGGTGCTTGCCCGTTTCGCGCTGCTGTTGTCGTCGGGCGGCAACGTCAAGACGCGGACGATGAAGGCGTTCCCGGAGTTCGCCTATCGCGAGATCATCAGTTCGCTCGGGTAGGCGGCTGAAGCCGGGATCGGCGCGGCTGTTGCGAAGCCGCGCCGCATTCCCGATAGTCGCGCCATGCCCAAGCCGCTGCTGACCGTCTGGTACAACACACGCTGCCCAGTATGCGACGCCGGCATCAACCGGCAGAGGCGGCGGCTGGTCGAAGCGGTCAAGGCGGGCCGGGTCGAATTCCGCGACATCAATTTCGAACCGGAGGCGCTTTCCGCCTTCGGCGCTTCGTTGGAGGATATCCGCCGCCGGCTGCATGCGACCGATGCTGAGGGACGGCTGCTGGTCGGCGCCGATGTGGCGATCGCGGTCTGGCGGCTCACGCCGGGCGAGGGGTGGCTGGCGTCCCTGTTCGGCAACCTCGTCGCGCTGCCGCTGACGCGCTTTGCCTATGACCGTTTCGCCGACCTTCTCTACGCCTGGAACCGGCGCAAGGGCCGCTGGTAGGCGGCCCCGCTTCCCAAATTACAGCAATGCCAGAGGCCTGGCGTGTTCTGCGATACATCGTAAGATATATCTTGACTCCCGTGAGGGGCCGCCTTACTTAAGATGTATCGTAAGATATAACTCAAGGAGCAATCCATGCACAGACACAACCATTTCGGGCACAATCACTTCGGCGAGCGCATGTTCATGCATATGGCCGGCAAATTCGGCGGTCGCGGCGGCGGCTTCGGTCCGTTCGGCCATGGCGGCAGGGGCGGCGGGCGCGGCGGTCCGGGCGACATGTTCCGCGCCGGGCGCATGCTGGCCGACGGCGATCTCAAGCTGATCACGCTGTCGCTGCTGGCCGATGCGCCACGCCACGGCTACGACATCATCAAGGCGCTGGAAGAGCGCACCAGCGGCGTCTACAGCCCGAGCCCGGGCGTGGTCTATCCGACGCTGACCTTCCTGGAAGAGGCGGGTTATGCGGTGTCCTCGAGCGAGGGCAACAAGAAGGTGTTTTCGATCACCGAGGCGGGCAAGGCGCATCTCGAGGAGAACCGCGAGATGATCGACAGCGTGCTCGACCATCTCGAGCGGTTCGGTCGCAAGATGGCCGCGGCGCGCGAATGGTTCGGCTGGGGCGACGACAGGGACGAGCGGCGCCGCGGCCGCTCGGAAAAGCGCGACCAGTTCCGCGCGCTGCGCCACCGGCTGCGCGCCGCGCTCGGCGACATCGCCGACGCGCCCGAAGACAAGCAGGCCGAGGCGATCAGCATCCTGGAAGATGCTGCCGAGGCGATCGAGGCCTTGGCTCGCCGCTGAGCTGGCGACGTTCTATCTCGGAAAAAAGCCCGGAGTGATCCGGGCTTTTTCTTGCCGACGATCAAACGCGAAGCGGTCAATCCTTGCCGACATATTCGCTGATCAGCTTCTCGTTGCGCGCCTTCTCGATCTTGGCGGTGGTCTCGGCGGAGATACGTTCGTCGGTGCGGTACTTGACCAGATTCACTAGGCTGCCGGTGAGCAGGAGGATGCCCATCGCCCAGTAGCCCTTGGTCGACAGGTCGACCGGCGCCAGCCATAGCGACAGGCCGAGCATGAAATAGGCCGCGCCCACGGACACGGTGTTGAACAGGATATAGGTCTGATTGCCGTTCATCGTATTGCTCCTTGGATTCGGAATTTGATCTGTTCGGGAAATTGCGGGGGTTCAGTTCAGGGATTTCAGGCGCTGCAGAACGTGCTCAGCGCGCACCTTGGTGGCCGGACCGTGACCTGCTTCGGCGAGGCGTTCGCGGATCGCCTCGTGGCGCAGTTCGCCGTCGATCTCGTCGAGGATGCCGGCCTCCTCGAACGGGTCGGAGCTGTCCTTGATGCGGGCCAGCAGTTCCTCCGCTTCGTTGATGCTCGCCGTGCGGCCGATCGAGCGGTTGAGGCGCGACTGCGCTTTGCGTTCGGCATCGATCGCCCGGGCCGAGATCATGCCCTGGTTGAGGTCGATGATGCGGCGATGCGCCTGTTCGACGGAGAGACGCATCCGCAAGGTCTTCTCGCCGAGGCTCTTCACGGTGGCGCGGCGGACCTCGCGCTCGTTCTCGAGTTCGGCGATCGCGGAAGCGCCACCTTCGGCTAGCGCCTGGTTGTTGGCGGAAAGCGCGCTCAGCGTGCGGGTTTCCAGATCGGCGATGCGGCGGTCGAGCTGGTCGAGGCTGGTCTGCTCGGCACGCTGGCGTACGATCAGCGAGGCGAGCGTCTGCTTGGCGGCGGCGAGGCCCGCTTCGGCGTCGCGGATGCGCTGCGCCAGGAGGTCAATGGCGAAACGGTCCTTCAGATTGTCCTCGGCCCGCGCGCTGGCGCCGTCCAGCAATGTCTTGATCAGGCTAAACATGGGTCTTCTCCCTGTTGATGTGAACATTGTTCACGGAGCCAACATAACAGAGAATGAACATTGTTCAAGAACTATTTTGAACACTGTTCATGAGGCGTTGATCATGGTAAACGGAACGAAATGGAAATGAATTCCGGGTCGGGCGCGCGGGCCCCAGACAGAACGACGGGAAGAACATGGCGCTGGACAAGGAAGAAATGAGCGAGAAGGTGCTCGCCATTGCCGAGACGCTGCTCAACGAGGGTGGTGCCCAGAACCTGAAGGCGCGCACGATAGCCGAGCAGGCCGGCATCTCGGTCGGATCGGTCTACAACCTCTTTGCCGATCTCGACGAGGTGCACCGCGCGGTCAACATGCGGCTGCTCGACCGGCTCGGCGCCACCGGCATCGCGGCAATGGCCGATCTCGAAAGGCAAGGGGTGACCGATGTCCAGCATCGCATCCTGGCGATGGCGGCGGCCTATGTGCGGTTCGTCGAGGCGCACCCCGGCAGCTGGCCGGCGGTGCTTGCCTTCAACCGCCGCCGCGCGACGCGGCCGGGCCCCGATGCCTATGACGCGCTGCTCGATGAATTGTTCGACATCGTCGCCGGTGTGCTCAAGGCCGGTGACTTCGACCTCGACGACGAGCGCCGCGCGCTTGCGGCGCGGACCTTGTGGTCAAGCGTGCATGGCATCGTGACCAGCGGCTATGTGGCGAATTCGGACAGCCGCCAGGCCGAGGAAATCTGGCACCAGGTCGAGCTGCTGGTCGGCGTTTTCGTCAAGGGACTGGAACACGGCGGTGCATTCGCGCATGCTGAGACAAAGCCTGTGTGACCAGGAGCCTGCGTGAACAAGGGGCGCCGCGATTTTCTGGTGCCCGCGTGAAATGGGAGTTTTGAAAGATGTCTTTTCTGAAGAAGCTTTTTGGCGGCAGCGGTGGCGAAGCAGCGGAAGCCGGCGCCGCCAAACCGGCAAAGCAGGTCGAGCACAAGGGGTTCCTGATCAGCGCGACGCCCTACAAGGCCGAGGGCCAGTACCAGACCTGTGGCGTCGTCTCGAAGGAAGTGGACGGCGTGCTGAAGGAGCATCGCTTCATCCGCGCCGACCGCTTCGCCGGGCTGGACGACGCCGTGGACATCTCGATCAAGAAGGGCATCCAGCTCGTCGACGAGCAGGGCGAGCGGATGTTCGGCTAGAGCGTTTCACCGTTTCACGGAATCGGCGAACCGCTGTATCTCGCAATTCCGGACGGAAGGCTACGGCGAAGTCGCCGAGCCTAACCGCTCGCACTTTTCCTGGAATTGCTCTAGCAGGCTGATGAAAAAGTCTCGGAGATACCTGTTTTGACTCTGATCTGTGCCGGGTTTGATTCCGATACGTTCCGTGAACAAAACAGTTTTTCAACAGCCTGCTAGCTGCCTCGGCGGCTTCCGATCCCGCTGGCTCGCTCCTCTCCGTTCCGATCAGAATGCGACCTTCTCGCCGCCCTTAGGCTGCAGGATCTGCCTCGCCTCGCCGGGGGTGGTGACCGAGGCGCCGAGGCCTTCGATGATCTGGCGGACCTTGGTCACCTGTTCGGCGCTGGAGCGGGCAAGCTTGCCCTTGCCGATCCACGGCGAATCCTCAAGGCCGACCCGCACATTGCCGCCGAGCGCGATCGCCTGCGTGGCGATCGGCAACTGATGGCGGCCGGCGCCCAGCACCGACCAGTCATAGTCATCTGGCCCGTGGTGCTGCCGCGGCTGCAGGGCGGCCACCTATCAAGGCGAATTGCAAAAGAGGCAGACGCTGGCGGGCGCCTGCCTCTTTCATTCGAGTACCGGCAATCAGGCGGCTGCCTGATCGGTATTGGCGGCAGCGATCGCGTCTACCTTGGCGGTGGCCTTGGCGAGCGCGGCGGCGACGGCGTCAGCGCCCATGCCGACGCCTTCGACGCGGATGACTTCGACATCAGTCATGCCGAGGAAGCCGAGCACGCTGCGCAGGTAAGGCACGGCATGGTCCATCTGGACCGCGGCGCCCTCAGAATAGATGCCGCCGGAAGCGAGCACAATATAGACCTTCTTGCCGCTAACGAGGCCCTTCGGGCCGCCTTCGCCATAGGAGAAGGTCTTGCCGGAGCGGGCGACATGGTCGACCCATGACTTCAACGTCGAGGAGATGTTGAAGTTGATGAAGCCGGTGGCGAGGATGATCGTGTCGGCGGCGAAGACCTCGTCGAGCACGGCATCCGAAACGCCGACGACTTCAGCCTGGCGCGGGGTGCGGGCCTCGGCCGGCGTATAGATGCCAGTCGAATAGTCGGGATCGATATGCGGCAGCGGATTGGCAACCAGGTCGCGCACGACAAGCGTGTTGGACGGATCGGCGGCAACCAGCTTATGGGCGAGATCGGTGGCGACATGGGTCGAGTGCGAAGCAGCGCCGCGCGGGCTGGATGTAACGAGAAGAATAGACATGGCGGTGTCCCCTTGGGGTTGGATTGAACTTTCCCCGCCAATATGGGATTGCTGCCCTATCAGGATAACTGGTATAAAATATATACAATCCATCAACAAAACGGATTGATGTCCCATGCAACCGAACCCGACCTTAGATCAGCTCCAAATCCTGGTGGCGGTGGCCGACACCGGCAGCTTCTCGGCCGCCGGGCGCAAGCTCAACCGGGCGCAGTCGGTGGTGAGCTACGGCATCGCCAATCTCGAAGCGCAGCTCGGCCTGAAATTGTTCGAGCGCGAAGGCGTGCGCGAGCCGCAGCTGACCGATGTCGGCAAGGCGATGCTGGAGGATGCACGGCGCATGGTCAGTGTGCTGCAGCATATGCGCTCGCGGGTCGACGGCCATCATCAGGGGCTGGAGGCCGAAGTCGCGCTGTCGGTCGATGCGACGCTGCCCTCGCCGGTGCTGGTGCGGGTGCTGAAGGCGTTCGAGGCGCAGTTTCCGACCGTGATGTTGCGGCTGCATATCGGCACGCTCGGCATCATTCCGGATCATGTCCTCAGCGGGCAGGCCGACCTTGGCATCGGCGGCATGCTCGGTGAGGTCGATGTCCACCTCGTGCGCATCGGCTTCATGTCGATCGTGCTGGCCGCCGCGCCCAGCCATCCGCTGGCGCTGCTGCCGAAGCCGGTCGCGATCGAAGATGCGCGCGCACACACGCAGCTTGTCGTCACCGACCAGTCCGAACGTACCAAGGGGCGCGACTTTGGCGTTTTTGCCTACCGCACCTGGCGGCTGACGGACGTGCGCACCAAGCATACGCTGATGCGCGAGGGGCTGGGCTGGGGCGGGCTGCCGCGCTGGCTGATCGCCGACGACCTGGCGAGTGGCAGGCTTGTGGAACTCGACCTCGAGCTGTTCAGGGAGGTGCGCTCGCCGCTGTTTGCAATGCATCGTACCGACAGCAGCCCGAAGCCGGCGGCCGCCTGGCTGATCGACCAGTTCAAGCGGCAACTCGGTTGTTTCAATGAGATGGAGCCGGGCGCATAGACCGACGAGGAGATGGAGACAGTCCGTCGATCAGCGCCGTAAGCACGACGCGGTACTCTTCGCTCGATGCTCCGGCCTCGATGGCAAGTGCGGCACGGTCGAAGGCGGCGGCCAGCAGGGCGGTCAGTGCTTCGGCGGGCAATCTGGTCATCGCCTGCGCGCGCATAGCCGCGACAAGCCCTTCGCGCAGCGAGCGGTTGCCGTGACGGTTGTCGATCTCGTCCATGGCGGCGCGGCCGAGCACGGCCGGGCCGTCAAGCAGCAGCAGGCGCGTGCGGCCGGGCGCCCGCATTGCCTTCAGATAGGCGTCCGATCCGGCGGTCAAGGCGTCGCGGGCGGATAGCGAAGGTGGCGAGGCATGATCGATCTCCGCCGCCACTGCCGCCGCCTCCTGCTCGACGACCGCTGCGAACAGCGCCTGCTTGTCGGCGAAGTGATGGTAGAGCGCGCCGCGCGTCACGCCGGCCTCGGCGACGATCTCGGGCGTGCCGGTCTCGGCATAGGATTTTTCGGTAAACAGCTTTCGCGCCGCGCGGATCAGATCGGCGCGCGTCGCCTCGGTGCGGTCGCGATTGGAGCGGCGTCCGGATTCCTGTTGCATACATGCAGCCTGTATGTTACTTGAGTTTACATACAGACTGTATGTTGGATGAGAGGAGAAGGAAAGATGAAGACGACCAGCTATTATCCGGTGCTGATGACCGGCGACGTCGCAGGCACCGCGGATTTCTATGTTGAGCACTTCCGCTTCGAGCCGCTGTTTCAAAGCGACTGGTATGTCCATCTGCGCTCCAGCGAGGACCGGCGCGTCAACCTCGGCATCGTCCAGGGCGACCATGAGACGATCCCGGAAGAGGGGCGCGGACGCACGTCGGGCCTGCTGATCAATTTCGAGGTCCGCGATCCCGACGCCATCTATGAGCACGTCGTCGCCGCCGGCCTGCCGATCCTGCGTACGCTGCGCGACGAGCCGTTCGGCCAGCGCCATTTCATCACCAGGGATCCCAATGGCGTGCTGATCGACGTCGTCAAGCCGATCCCGCCGAGCGAGGAATTCCTGGCGCAATATGCCGAGGGCGCGGCTGGAAGCTAGGCTGACGGTTTCAGTTATGTCCGCGCCACCGGCGTCACCACCACCTGGCTGACGCCGGTGCGGCGCACGACGGTGCAGAGCGTTTCGCGACCGATGCGCTCGGCGTCGAGCATGCGCACCAGGTCGTCGACGCCGGTGACCGGCCGGCCGTCTATTGCCGCGATGATGTCGCCTTCCTTCAGGCCGGCCTTGGCGGCGGGGCCGTTCTTCTCGACGCTGCGCAGGCGCACTGCCGTGTTCGTGGTCACCTGCGACAGGAGCGCGGCGCGGCGCGGCAGGTTCGTCGTGTCGGCGGAGACCCCGATGAAGGCGCGGCGCACGCGTCCGAAACGGATGATTTCGGAGATGACGAAATTGGCGGTGTTGGAGGCGACCGCGAAGGCGATGCCCTGCGCGCCATGGATCATGGCGGTGTTGACGCCGATCACCTCGCCCGCCGACGACACCAGCGGGCCGCCGGAATTGCCGGGATTGAGCGCGACATCGGTCTGGATGACGTCGTCGATCAGCCGGCCGGTCGAGGCGCGCATCGAGCGGCCGAGCGCCGAGACGACGCCAGCGGTGACGGTCCATTCGAAACCGAGTGGATTGCCGATCGCGATCGCGATCTGGCCGCGGCGCAGCCGCTTGGAATCGCCGAGCGGCGCGACGTCGGCGAAATTGCCGTCGGCACGCACCAGCGCGATGTCGGTATCGGGGTCGCGGCCGAGCACCTGGCCTTCGCGCGCGGCGCCGTCCGGCATGGTGACGCGCACGGCGCGCGCATCGCCGACGACGTGGAAGTTGGTGATGACCAGCCCATCCTGCGCGATGACGAAGCCGGAGCCAGGGCCGCCGGCGCCGATGCGCTCGATGCGGCAGACCGCCGGGCCGATGCGGTCGACCGCGTCGGCGACGGATGCCGAGTAAGCGTCGAGCAAAGTGTCATCGGATGGAAGTTTTTCGGCTGCGAAAGCCATCGGCGTGTTCCCGTATCGAATGATGACTATATGTGCGGAGCAGCCGCGGGCGCCGCGACCTGACCACATGGCCAGTTCGCCCGCCGACTAGCCGTCAGGCGAGTATGCGCGGCTGCGTCTTGGAGCGATATCTGGGTCACCGAACCCAGGAGATTTTCTTATGAGCGACTTCAACCTCAGTGCCTTTTCCGACGCCATTGCCGACGTAGCGGCGGCGGCCGCTCCGGCGCTGGCGAGCTTCGCCACGCACCACCACCGCACCGCGAGCGCCTTCCATTGGCGCGACGGCTACTTCGTCACCGCCGAGGAGGCGGTCGAGGCGGGCGAGGAGATCGAACTGACGCTGGCCTCTGGCGAAACCGTCAAGGCCGAGCTCGTCGGCCGCGACCCTTCGACGGGTGTTGCCCTGCTGAAGCCGGCTTCGGCTTCCGCCGGTCTGCCGCAACTGGCGCAGTCCGGCGCCGTGCGCCCCGGCAATCTGGCGATCGCCGTCGGCAACAGCGACGGCGCCGCGCTTGCCGTGTTCGGCACGGTCGGCGAGGTCGGTCCGGCCTGGCGCTCGATGCGCGGCGGCACGATCGACCGGCGCATCAACCTCGCCATCAACACCGGCGGCCGCTTCGAGGGCGGGCCGGTGCTCGATGCCAAGGGAGGCTTGATCGGCATGCTCTTGTTCGGACCACGCCGGCGGGCCCTGGTCATGCCCTATGAGACCATCGAGCGCGCGGTGGCGACGCTGCGCGAGAAGGGGCATGTCGCGCGCGGCTATCTTGGCGCCGGGCTGCATCCGATCCACAACGGCGACACGAAAGGCGCCATGGTGATGAGTCTTGACGACAACGGTCCGGCCAAGGCCGCCGGGCTGCATGTCGGCGACATCGTCGTCGCCTGGAACGGCGAGGCCGTGCATGGCCCGCGTGAGCTGATCCGCAAGCTCGGCCCGGACAGCGCCGGCACCACCGTGATGCTCGGTGTTTCGAGCGGCGGCGCGCAGCGCGACGTCTCGATCACCATCGGCGAGAAGCCGCTGAGCTGAGAGGACCGATGGCGAACAGCGCAGCACGAGTGATCGCGCGACCGGAACCGTTAGCCCACCGGCTGACGGTGCTGGTGGCGCTCGGCGATGCCCAGCGCGCCGAGCAGCTTGCGGACGCGCTCGCCGCCAGTGACGACCTGCTGCCGACACTGGCTGGGCGCGGCACCGGCCAGCCAGCGGATGTCGCGGTGACCGATGACAGCGCGTTGGAGGGTCGAGCCATCGGCTCGACGATGCCCGTTGTGCTGATTTCCCGCCGCAGCGGGCAGGAACCGCTTCCCGGCAACGTGGTTGCCGTGCTGCCGCCGTCGGCCGATGGCCTGTTGATCGTCGCCGCGGCGCGGCTGGCTGCTTCCGGCTATCGCGTCAGCAGGGCGGGACCGTCAGAGGCCGCGCATGACGATTTCCACGATGACCTCGCCGACGAGGATGTGTCGGACAGTCTGGCACGCCCGGCCTTGTCGCCGCGCGAGGCGGAGGTGTTGGCGCTGCTCGCCGAAGGCGCGCCGAACAAGGTGATCGCCAGGCGACTCAACATTTCCGTGCACACAGCGAAGTTCCATGTCGCCGCCATCCTGATCAAGCTCGGCGCCGCCAACCGAACCGATGCGATCGCGATTGCCATGCGGCAGGGGCTGGTGCTGGTCTAGACCTTTCGGCACGACGCTGCGTAAGCTCGGACGGGCGCCTTGGGCCTTGCGCCAGGGCTGTCCGCCGCGCAAGTTGCCTTCCCACATGCAGAGGGAGGCGAAGGATGTCGCTCAACGGAAAGACGCTGTTCATCTCGGGCGGATCGCGCGGCATTGGTCTCGCCATCGCGCTGCGGGCAGCGCGCGACGGCGCCAATGTGACGATCGCGGCCAAAACCGCCGAGCCGCATCCGAAACTGCCAGGCACGATCTACAGCGCTGCCGAGGAGATCGAGCAGGCTGGCGGCAAAGCGCTGCCGGTGCTTTGCGACATCCGCGACGAGGCGCAGGTTGCCGATGCGGTGGCCAAGACGGTGGAGCGGTTCGGCGGCATCGACATCTGCGTCAACAACGCCAGCGCCATCCAGCTCACCGGCACGCTGGAGACCGACATGAAGCGCTACGACCTAATGCATCAGATCAACACGCGCGGCACCTTCCTGGTCTCCAAAACGTGCATCCCGCACCTTAAGTCGGCGAAGAACCCGCACATCCTCAATCTGGCGCCGCCGCTCGACATGAAGGCCAAGTGGTTCAAGAACCACGTCGCCTACACCATGGCGAAGTTCGGCATGTCGATGTGCACGCTGGGCATGAGCGCCGAGTTCGCCAAGGATGGCATCGCCGTCAATTCGCTCTGGCCGATCTCGACCATCGATACGGCCGCGGTGCGCAATCTTCTCGGCGGCGCGACGGTGGCGGCGATGAGCCGCTCGCCCGACATCATGGCCGACGCCGCGCGTGCGGTCTTCCTGCGCCCGTCGCGCGAGGCGACCGGCAATTTCTACATCGATGAGGAAGTGCTGCGCGCCGAAGGCGTGACGGACTTTTCGATCTACGCGCCGGGCGCGGCCGATCAGCTCGCGGGCGACTTTTTTGTCCCCGACGAGGTGTTTGCGAACTCGCAGACGAAGGTCAAAAGGATCTACTGACGGAGCGCGCCCCGCCTCAATCCATCTCGGCCTTCTTGCCTTTGGCCAGCGCCATGACGCGGTCGATATAGGCCAGCATCAGCGCCGAGACGACGAAGGCGAGGTGGATGATGGTCAGCCACATCAGCTGGTCGGTCGTATAGGACACGGAGTTCAGGAACACCTGCAAAAGGTGGATGGAGGAGATGGCGACGATGGTCGAGGCGACCTTGACCTTCAGCGAGCCGACGTCGATCGTGCCCAGCCAGTGGACCTCGCCGTCCTGCTCGTCGAAGCGGCTGACGAAATTCTCGTAGCCCGAGATGATCACCATCACCACCAGCGAAGCGACGAGAGCGGCGTCGATCAGGCCGAGCATCTTCAGGATCGTCTCGGTATCACCGAGTGTGAAGGCAGTCATCACGAACTCGTAGAGCTTCTTGCCGAACGACAGCGCGTAGATCGCCAATGCCACGCCGAGGCCGAGATAGAAGACGACGAGCAGCCAGCGCGAGGCCAGGATGACGGATTCGATGGCGAGTTCGAGACGCTTCATGAAGGGTTCCGGTCAAATTGCGATAGGGCGTATTTCGGCCAGATAGGACCAGTTTTCAAGACAAAAACCCCGCCGGAGAGGGGATCCGGCGGGGCTCAGTATGTCCCGCTGGAGTCGGGACAGGGCAGGGAACGCCCCTGTCCGGAATCTGGGTGCCGCAATGCGGCGATTCAATGAGCAGGGCGGGCCGGGCAGGACAATTCTTCTCGAGCCGGCAAGAAAAAGGCCCGTCCGGGCGGACGGGCCTTGATCTTGCGCACTGATTCCGAAAATCCGGGCAGGATCCTGAAATCAAACGCTAAACCGCGTCGCGCTGAATGGGCTCAGCGCGACGCGGTTTATGTCTCTGTTTAATGCATGTCGTTTTCCCAAAACCGCTGCACACTTTTGGGCGACATGCACTGATCACTGATCGCTGTTGCTTGCCACCGGCGCCACCAGCGAAGTGATGCGGCGGATCGCGACACGCCGGTTCTCACGGTTCGGACCGGGCGTGTTCACCTTGAGATACTCCTCGCCATAGCCCTGCGTGGTGAGGTTTTCGGCCGGGATGCCAAAGGCATTGGTGAGTGCCTCGGCAACCGCTTCGGCGCGGCGGTCCGAGAGGGCAAGATTTGCCTCCGGCGTGCCGACGGCGTCGGTGTGGCCTTCGATCAGGAAGGTCTCGGCAGGGTTTTTCTTCAGCAGCTTTTCCATGGCGTTGGCGACGCCATCGAGCTTCTGCACCTCCGCGTCGGAGATAGTCGCCGAGCCGAATTCGAAGTTCAGCGTGTCGAGATCGATACGCCGGGCGATGTCGCGCACGCGGGCCGAGCGCTTGACCTCGTCGATCGAATAGAGACGCTGCACTCTTTCCACCGGTGGCTGCTCGAGGAATGTGTAGTAGTCGTCGTCGCTTTCGACATCCTCGGAACCGAGAATGTAGTCCCGCCGCGGGATGGTGAGGCGCATCGGCGGCAGGTCGTCGCCGGGATCGCGCCAATCCTCGTTGTCCTGGTACTGCCGCTCGTCGACATAGCTCAGGATATATTCGCGGCCATCCGGCATGATGCGCGAGCGCTGGATGACATCGCCATAGCGGTTGCGGATGGTGACGACGCGAACGCCATTGCCGCGTTCGACCGTCTCGCGGGTGCGGCCGCCCGACAGATCCTCATAGTAGACGTCCCTGGCGCCGCGGGTGATGCGTGGCGCCTCATTGCTTTCGACGAACGTCTGGTTGTTGAACTGGAGGATCACGCGGTCGCCGAACTGCTTGACGACATCCGTGCCCTGCGGCCGGCGGCGTTCGCGGACGATCTGATCGGGCGTGAGCTCGATCCGCTTGCCCTTCTCCTCGTCCACAGGAACGATCTTCTCGGGCTTGATCGCCTGCTGCGCCGACTTGTCGTCGGTGGGCGGCGGACCCTGATCGACCGAAGCCGGCTTCTGCGTCTGCTGGCCACCTTGCTGCTCTCCGGCCTGATTGGCGTTTTGGCCGGTGCCGGCCTGGCCATTTTCGGTTTGAGCGCCACCGGTCTGAGCCCCGCCGTTCTGGCCGTTGTCGTTGCGGCCCCGGTGCTTGCGCACGGCATCCTTCTGGCTGTCCAGGACGGGCGCCTCGTTCGGATTGGCGGTTTCGCCCTGCGCGGCGTTGCCGCCATTGGCCGGTTGGTTGTTGTTGGCCGGCTGTTCGCCGTTGGCGGGCTGCTCGCCGGTTGCGGGTTGCTGCTCGCCGTTAAGGAGTTTGCGGCCGGTTTTTGTCTGCTCGCCGGTCTTTGGCTGCTCACCCGTCGCAGGCTGCTCGCCCGTCGCGGGCTGCTCGCCATTTGCCGGCTGTTCGAAAGTCGGCTTCTTGCCGCGCTTCTTCTTGTCCTGGGCCTGTTCACCCTGGGTCGGCTGCTCGCCATTTTGCAGCGGCTCGGCCTGCGGCACGGGTTCACCTGCCGGCGCCGGCTTTTTGGCCGGCTCGTTGGTCTGCGTCTGCTCGGCCGGGGCGGTCTCGCCCTGCTGGTTCTGCTTGTGTCTCTTCTTGAACTGATTGCCGCCTTGCTGGTTGTCGTTGGCGGGGGCCGCCTGTTCTGCGGGCGCAGCCTGGTCAGCAGGTTGCTCGGTCGAGGTGCCCTCCGTCTGCTGCTTGCGCTTCTTCTTGAACTGGTTGCCCTGCTGTGGTTGCTGATTGTCGGTCGCAGGGGCCAATTGCTCGGCGGGCTGTTCGGCCGGCGCCGCTTCGAAGTTGCGCTTCTTCTTGCGTGGCTGCTGGTCATCGGTCACAGGCGCGCCACCCTGATCGGCAGGAGCCGTTTCGGTCTGCTGCTGTTGATCGCGCTTCTTGCGCGGCTTGATCGGCTGTTCGTCGGTCGCAGGCTGGCCACCCTGATCGGCGGGCGCGGCCTCGATCTGCTGTTGCTGCTGTTCGCGCTTCTTGCGCGGCTTGAACTGCTGCTCGGTCGGGGCTTCCCCGGACTGGGCATTGTCCATCTGCTGCAGCTGCCGCTTCTTGCGCGGCTGTTGCTCGGTCTCGGCGGGCGCGGCTTGTTCAGCCGGCGCTGATCCGCTTTGCTGCTGCTGTTCGCGCTTCTTCTTGCGCGGCTGTTCGGCTCCCCCCTGCTGGCCACTACCCTGTTGGGCGCATTCCTCGGCCGACTGGCCTTCGGCGCAGGCAGCCTGCGCCAGGACGAGCGGTGTGCCGTGCAGGCTGCTGGAGGCGACACCCCCCTGCAGCGGGTACGCGCCCAACGGCGCGGATGCCATAAGCAGGCCGATTGCCGTGCCCGCCAGAATCCGTGGTTGGCGTTTCATATCAATTTTCTCCTAGTGGGGTCCCATCCCTGCCCAAACTTTCATCAACCGCAATTGGTTCCGTTACGAGGCATTGACGCCAGCCAAGGATGTTCGGCCGGCCTTTTGAAGGCAATTTCGTGTTTTTCTAATGTTGATACCGGGTCACTGTGACAGCAGCGCTTGACCGGAGAGCCGCGGAGGGCCAAATCCACCAAAATGACAGCGCCATTCTGGAAAACCAAGACGCTTGAGGCGATGACCCCGGCCGAGTGGGAATCGCTCTGCGACGGCTGCGGCAAATGCTGTCTGTCGAAGCTCGAGGACGAGGATACCGGCGAGATCTTCTGGACCAGCGTCGGCTGCCGGCTGTTCGATGCCGACAAATGCCGCTGCTCCGACTATGAGAACAGGCTCGCGCGCGTGCCCGATTGCGTTGGGCTGACCCCGCAGAATGTGCGCACGATCACCTGGCTGCCAAAAACCTGCGCCTACAGGCTGATCGCCGAGGGCCAGGATCTTTACTGGTGGCACAGGCTTGTTTCGGGAAGTGCGGAGACCGTGCATGAAGCCGGCATTTCGATCCAGGGCCGGGTGAAGGCCAAGGAAACCGACCTGAACGAGCCGGACGACTATTTTGATTATGTACTAGAGGACGAACCCTGAGGGGTGCTTTTTGACGAGGAACGACGAACCCTGCGGGTTCGCGTTTAGGTGAGGACGACCTTCGGGTTCGCTTGGACGACGAGCGACGAACCCTGGCGGGTTCGCGCTTACATGGGGACGACGAACCCTGCGGGTTCGCGTTTACATGAACCGGACATGAATGGCCGGTTCGCGGAAAGTTCAGACACAAGAAGGCATTTTCCAATCATTGGTTCGCCAATCATCGGTGCGAAGGGCTACAGCCCACAACAAGGAGAGAAGACGATGTTCAACATAATCAAGGCGGCAGCCCTTTCGGCCCTTGTCGGGCTTGGCACGCTCGGAGCGGCCCATGCGGACAGCCTCTATCTCGGCTTCGGCAACAAGCACGACCCGCGTTTCGGCGTCTACACCGGCGATGAGGAAGACTATAACCGCCGCGACTGGCGCCGCGACCGCGACTGGCGCGGCTGCTCGCCGGATCGAGCGCTCGACAAGGCCGAACGCATGGGCCTGCACCGCGCCCGCATCGTCGACATCAGCCGCCGCACGGTGAAGGTGGCCGGCCGTCAGTACGGCGACCGCGTGGTGGTGGTCTTCGCCAATGAGCGCGGCTGCCCGATCATCTATCGCTGAGGCCAGGGTGCCGAAGGACGATCCTCCGCGAGGATCGACTGTGGATATGACCTTCTGAAGTCAGTCTCGAGTAGCTGAGCCCCTTCAACCAGCTTGAAGCGTGGGGCTCGAAAAACCCCGGAGGGTCCGACCCTCCGGGGTTTTATTGCCGGTCCGGCCGTCGCCCGGATGTCACTTCAGCTCGAAGGTGACCGTCACCTGGACGTTGTAGGAGTTTTCGCCAGCCTGCACCGGCACGGCCGAGCGGGCGGCATCGAACGACTTGGCGGCCATCGGCATTGGCACCGGCCCGATGTTCTGATCGGTGATCTCGAGCACCTTGCCAAGGCTGACGCCGGCCGCTTCGGCGAGCGTCTTGGCCTTCGCCACCGCGTCGGCGACGGCCTTCTTGCGCGCCTCGGTGATCGTCGCCTTCGGATCGTCGTTGGTGAAGGCGATGCCGCCCCCCTGGTTGACGCCGAGCGACACCGCCTTGTCGAGGATCTCGCCGGTCTTGTCGACGTCGCGCACGCGCACGGACAATGTGTTGGTCACCTGATAGGCGACGAGCTCGGCTTCCTGGCTGCCGTCGGCCTTGTTGGTGTAGTTGTAGCGCGGGTTGATCTGGATGCCCGCGGTCTGCAGGTCGCGGTCGGCAATGCCGGCGGACTTCATCGCCGCGATCACCGCCGCCATGGCGTCGTTGTTGGCATCGAGCGCCTCGCGCGCGCTTTTTGCCTCGCGCATGACGCTGAGCGAAAGGATCGCCATGTCCGGCGCCACGGTCGCTTCGCCTTCGCCGGACACGATGATGCGGGGCGGCGGTTGTGTGTCGGCGGCGCTTGCAAGCGCCGGGAACGCGACCGCGGCAGCGAGCGCGATGGGCAAAAGATGTCTGGTCATGAAAACTCCTCGAGGTCTGCGATCCGGCGCGCTTCGCGCAGCATCTGCCCCGACTCGCAATGGCGTCGATGCCGGCGGTGCGGCGCTAAGGCCCGGACCTGTTTCGCGCCATACGGGCGCAGGCCGCTCTACGGCGCGAATATGGGCTGATTTTGACGTTTGGCGCCAGCGCTTTCGAAAGCCTTGTGCGGACGAGCGAAAAACACTAAGCCAGCCCGCGTGGGGCCTGTAGCTCAATGGTTAGAGCCGGCGGCTCATAACCGCTTGGTTGGGGGTTCGAGTCCCTCCGGGCCCACCATTGCCATTGATTTCATTGAAGAAAAATGGCCTCGGCCCAAAACGTTGTGGGCCTATTATGGGCCCACTGAAAAAGACGGCCAGTGCCGCCCTTCGATCGGGTTCTAATCTGCTCGCTCATTTGATGACGCGCAGTGGGGTTCGTTGGCGCATGGCATCGCGTTTAGCTTCTCGCTGGTTGATCGCACGGGCGATATCAATTGCAATCCGCTTCTTGTTTGCCTCGCGCACATATTCATCGGTCACGGTCATCGAGGAATGGCCCATCGCCTCCATGATGGCACGCGCCTGAATGTTGCATTCGGCGAGGTAGGTGCCGAAGGTGCGGCGCAGGCCGTGAAGTGTGTATCCTTCGGGAATGCCGGCCTGCTTGGTCCAATGTGCCATCATTCCGGTGAGGCTCTTTTCAGCAAACGGGAGACCATAGGCATTCTTGAGTACTGCACCGCCTTCAGACCGATCCAGAGGCTCCAATGCCAGTGCTAGTTTGTCGACGATTGGAATGAACATCTCGCGACCGCCGTGGCGGTTTTGGTTTTTTTGCTGACGGAAGTCGAACGCCTCGATCACCTCGATCGAACCGTCAAAAAGTTCTATCTCCTCAATCACCAAATGCTCCCAATCGAGCGCCGCGACATCGCCGCGCCGGTTGCCGAGCCAGAAGGCAAGTGAATAGCAGGTACGCGCTGCGGATCCGACCGGGTGATGTGCCTCGAATTTTTCGCGGATCGTGATTGGCCAGGCCGGATTTGCCGTGGATTTGGCTATGCGGACACGAACAGACAATGATGGGTCGTTCTGTGGCTTGATCCACTTCTCGACATGAATCGCCACCCACAGGAGCTTCTTGATCGCAACCAGGATGTGTTTCGCGACAGTCCGGTTGGTAGCGAAGATTGCCTCTACAATGACGCGTAGCCGATCTGCATCAAGATGTTCCACCGGGGTATCGCGCCACTTTAGCGGGTAGCCAGGATCAACCTTCATCTCGAGGAAACGTTCGATCAGTCGTGCGTTCTTCTGCTGCGTCGCTTCGTCGAAATCCAGCCATTCCATTGTGGTCTCAAGTCGACGTGCCGCGTGGCCGAAGGTCTTTGGCAGCGCCCGACCAGGCAGATCGATGATCGCGGCCAACTTGCCATGACCTTGCGTGGCCTTCTGGTATTCTGCTTCGAATTCCGGATCACCGGGGTTCCCGGGAAGTCGAATTTCGGGCATGCCCTTTGCCCTATAGCGGTAAACGATCCTGCCGTTCTTGATGCGCGAAGAGACGCCGGGGTAGCGGGCATCCTTGAAAGGTCTGGCCATTACGATCTCCTCCGGCACTTCTGCCGCAGCTAATCCTTGCGCGACGATTTCTGCTGCATTTCCTTGAGTGAAAGGGCATTGCATTCCATGGCGACGCGCAGGAGCAGCGAGTACGGGAAGCCTCTCCCTTGCTCGATGCCTTCAAACGTCCGCTTCGGTATTCCGAGCAGTTTTGCCGCGGCTTCGGCGGTGTATCCTGCTTCAGCTCGCCAGGCTTTCACTTCAAGCGCAAGCTTTTCAGTTTCGTCCACGTCGCACCTTCTTGAGGGCCAGCAAGGTTAATACGCCAGCAGCGTATACGCAAGCTGCGTATTCTACAACTTCTTTGCGTCCCTTTTGCTGCGATCCAAAAGCTCTTGCAGACCATTGTTTTTGTCGGGCAGTGCGGTGAATGCGATGTCGAGCGCAACGCGATCCCAGATGGCACGACTGTTGACGCTCTTGGGTTTTGGCATCCGCCCATCGACGACCATCTCGTCGAAGAGCGTTGCACCGACACCAACATATCGAGCCGCTTCATCCCGCGAGAGGCCTCGCGGCGGGTATGAGATAGCGTCACTCGTCATAGGTATAGCCCTAAGCCGTCGCCGCCCGCCTGCGGCTGCGCCAATCGACGGTCCGACGAAAATCGCACTGCCCGCTGCTGGATGACGAACGAAGATACATGCTCGCGAGTAACGAATTTCCGCCGCCACAGTTAGCGGACTGCGCGTTGCGCGGAAGACCGCGCAACAGCTTATCCGGCAAAAAGAAGCCGTAGCGTGCAATTCGGATAGATGTTGGGGTTGTGTGCCGCTGCGATCACGCCGCGATACAGGGCATCAGTGGCGAAACGCTGCGGTGGGGGCCGTCTGGCGCACTGGGCCTGTCGTCCGGACGCCGCTGTTCGCGGAAGACCCTACGACACATAGAGTTAGAGTTTGGATCAGCTTCAATGACGGGTTGAGGGCTGGGAGAGAAGCTCCCGGCGCCCGTCATGGAGACGACCCATGACACAAGTTTTGGACGCTACGCGTGATCGTTCCGGCGGCTATAAGGTTGATCTGAGCCGCGGCGAGCGGATTGGCCGCGTGTCCTCCGAATGGTTTTCGCGGCCGGCCGATGAGCGGTACCTGTCTTTGTCGGAGCTATTCGAGGCAGTGCAGATCCGGACAGAACGCAGCCGGACGAGGACGGTGGACAGCGCGGCTATTCGGGTGGAGGCGAGCCGCGACGATGCCGAGCGCCTCACTCTGGTGCTGCCGGGCTCCGATGCCCCGATCGCCCCAACCCATTGGAGCTTCGGCCAACTCGCGAGCCTTGTTGGCGCGCCGGCGGCCTATCTGCGCCAACTGCCAGCACCGCTCGCAGGCATTAATTTGCAGTACGGCCTGACGTCCCACCGCGCCGAGCAGGTAAAGACCCTTGAGATCGAAGATGGCCGGGTCGAACTGCGTGCGGTCACCGGCCCGGACTATGGCCGCATCTTTGACCACGAACTCGTGACCGCCGTGCAGCGTATTGCTGGCAACGGCATCGGCGACACCCGGTGGAAAGTGCCCGGCGTCCTTGAATGGTCGACCGGCATCTACAATCCTCGAGCCGCCATAACCAAGGACAGCACGACGCTCTATGCCTCCGACCGCGACGTTTTCCTTTTCCTCGTCGACGACCTCAACCCGATCGAGGCTGGTCGGCTCCCCGACGGCTCACCCGACCTCTATTTCCGCGGCTTCTATTGCTGGAACTCCGAGGTCGGCGCCAAAACGCTCGGCATTGCCAGCTTCTACCTCCGAGCCGTCTGTCAGAACCGGAACCTCTGGGGCGTTGAGGATTTCGAGCAGATCACCATCCGCCATTCGAAATATGCGGCCTCGCGTTTCGCACATGAGGCAGCGCCAGCGCTGGCACGCTTTGCCAACTCCTCACCGGTGCCCTTCATCAATGGCATCAAGGCGTCGCGCGAGCGGATCGTCGCCCGCTCCGATGACGACCGTAGCGATTTCCTGCGCAAGCGCGGTTTCTCCAAGGCGGAGGCGACGAAAATCATTGAGACGGTGCTGACTGAGGAGGGTCGTAAGCCCGAGAGTGTGTTCGACTTCGTGCAGGGCATCACGGCAGTCGCCCGCGACAAGGCTCATCAAGATGCTCGGCTTGATCTGGAGGCGCGGGCGAAGAAGCTGCTCGACCAGGCGGTATAGCCTCTGGGTACCGGGAGATGCGAACCTGCCCTCAGCGGGATCGCTTTGCGTTCCTTCTTTCTCGTAGCCCTTGGCGCCGTCCTCAAGAGTCAGAGGGCGGCGCTGCGCTTCGTGACGGGTTGGAGGCCGAGAGAGTGGCTTTCGGCCGCCCGTCGCGGAGTACATATCGATGGCTGCTATTGCCAAAAAGATCATCCTGTCGTCCTCGCGCGACATCCCTTTCAACAAGCTTGTGCTCAGCCAGGCGAACGTCCGGCGCGTGAAAGCCGGCGTCTCGGTCGAGGAATTGGCCGAGGACGTCGCCCGCCGTGGCCTGCTGCAGGGTCTCAGCGTCCGTCCGGTCAAGGACGAAGCGGGTCTGGAAACAGGCATGTTCGAGATTCCGGCTGGTGGCCGGCGCTATCGGGCGTTGGACCTGCTGGTGAGGCAGAAGCGCCTCAGCAAGACCGCGCCGGTCCCCTGCATCGTGCGAGAGGAAGGCATTGCCGAGGAGGACTCGCTGGCGGAAAACGTCCAGCGCGCGCCCCTTCACCCCCTAGATCAGTTCCGTGCCTTCCTCACTCTGCGGGAGAAGGGCCAATCGGAGGAGGAAATCGCTGCTGCCTTCTTCGTCTCGGTCAGCGTGGTCAAGCAGCGCTTGAAGCTGGCTTCGGTGTCACCGGCATTGCTCGAGATTTATGCCGAAGATGGTCTCTCGCTCGATCAACTCATGGCGTTCACGGTCTCAGGCGACCACGAACGCCAACAACAGGTGTTCGAGCGGCTGAAGGCTTCTTATGACAAGCAGCCCTATGCCATTCGACGCATGCTGACGGAGGGCGCCGTGCGTGCGTCAGACAAGCGGGTACAGTTCATCGGCATCGATGTCTATGCCGATGCCGGAGGCATGGTCATGCGCGACCTTTTCCAGGGCGATGACGGTGGTTGGCTACAGGACGTCGTGCTGGTAGATCGGCTGGTCGCGGATGAGTTGGAACGCCAGGCGGAGGGAGTTCGCACGGAAGGCTGGAAGTGGATCGAAATCGCGCCCGACTTCGCCTACGGTCACAACTTCGGACTCCGCCAACTTCGCGGCGAACCGGTGCCACTTACCGCCGATGAGGTGACCACCCGCGAGGCCTTCCAAGCCGAGTATAATCGCTTGTCCGAGGAATACGACTGCGTTGAAGATCTTCCGGAAGGGATCGATCAACGACTCGCTGAATTGGAGACCGGGCTCGAATCTTTCGAGGGCCGCCCACTCGCATTCGACCCTGCCGAGGTTGCCCGCGCCGGCGCCTTCATCAGCATTGCACCTGACGGTTGTCTGCGCGTCGAGCGTGGCCTTATGCGTCCTGAGGACGAACTCCCGATGGATGTACAGCCGGCTGAAGGAGCAAGCGAACCTCTCTCGGCTGCGGCAAGCCGCGATGACGACACCGTCACGACGGACAGTGGGCCACAGGCAGAGCTCGAGGACGCTGAAGGGCTGTCGCCTATCTCAGACCGGCTCATGACGGAATTGACCGCCCATCGCACGCTTGGCTTGCGCCAGGCACTCGGCGAACGGCCAGAGGTCGCTTTCCTCGCGGCGTTGCACGCGCCTACGCTGAAGACCTTTTATCATTATGGATTGGATAGTTGCCTTGAACTCGACCTGAAAAGCACTAGCTTCGGCGCACAAGCTCCAGGGTTGAACGACAGCATCTGTGCTCAGGCGATCCGAGTGCGACACGACAACTGGGCCAACGCGTTGCCGAAGGAAGCAACTGACCTGTGGGACGCACTGCAGGATTGGGACTGCGAACGCCAAACCGCACTGTTTGCCCATCTCGTCAGCCTGTCGGTTAACGCAGTGCACGAAGCTTGGAACCGGCGGCCGCGTGCATTCGCCCATGCCGACAAGTTGGCGAAGGCTGTTGACCTCGACATGACGGCGGCCGGGTGGCGTCCGACCGTGGACAGTTTCCTCGGGCGCGTAACGAAGGCCCGCATCCTCCAGGCGGTCACCGAAGCGAAAGGACAGCAGTCTGCTGAACGGATATCGCACCTTAAAAAGGGCGATATGGCTAGTGAGGCGCAGATACTGATGGCCGACAGCGGCTGGCTGCCTGAGCCACTGCGCACGCCGGGGCATTCGGATGCTGAAGCCGGGGAAGCGCCTACCTCGGAAATCTCGGTCGAGGCGACGGCGGAGAACGGCGGCGAAACGTCCATGGCTGAAGCGGATGGCTTCGCTCAAGATGGTGAAGCCAAGAAAGAACTTCACACGATCGCGGCCGAATAGGCAGCAGCAAGTCTTTAATTGGCCCGCCAGCGACGGCGGGCCTTTTCTTTGGAGGCGCACCGTGCCGAGCAACCAGCATGATCTTGCGCGCCGTCTCGGCCGGCAGGCGGAGGCGGTATGTCGCAATTATCTCTCCAACGGCCGACGCCAGGGCAACTATTGGCAGGTTGGCGACGTCCGAAACACACCGGGGCGATCAATGTACGTGCGGCTCAACGATTCTCCCAAAGGCCCGGCCGGCAAATGGACCGACGCTGCCACGGGAGAGCACGGCGACTTGCTCGACGTGATCCGGGAAAGCTGTTGCCTGATCGACTTTCTAGATGTCGCCGCGGAGGCCCGTACCTTCCTGAGCCTGCCCTGCTGCGAGCAGCAACTGGGAGCACCGAAGTGGAGCAAGATGCTTAAATCGTCCGGCTCCGCAGAGGCGGCACGGCGGCTGGTTTCCATCTCGCAGCCGATTTCACAGACGCTCGTGGAGACCTACTTGCGTGCACGCGGAATAACGGCTCTTCACGAAACTGGATGTCTGCGGTTTCACCCACGTTGTTATTACCGTCCGGACGAGCATGGCCCGACCGAGACCTGGCCTGCGATGATCGCAGCCGTCACCGACCTCGCTGGCAAGGTCACCGGCGCCCACCGAACCTGGCTCGATCCACAAGGTTTCACCGAGGCCCATCTTGGCCGGGCACCGATTGCCACGCCGAGGCGAGCCATGGGCGAACTGCTCGGGCACGCCGTCCGGTTTGGCACTGGCTGTGACGTGATGGTCGCGGGTGAGGGTATCGAGACCGTGCTCTCGCAACGCTCGGTGCTGCCTACCATGCCGATGATCGCAGCCCTGTCGGCGGCCCATCTGTCAGCGATCCAGTTCCCCAACGCCCTGCGGCGCCTTTACATTGCCCGAGACAATGATCCGGCAGGAGATGGGGCAATGATGACGCTCATCGAACGCACCAACTCGGCGGACATCGAGGCGGTGGTGCTGACGCCCCGGCTAGGTGACTTCAACGAGGATCTGCGGCTGCTCGGTTTCGAAGCCCTCAGGGCGATCCTGCGCTCTCAAATCGCTCCTCATGACGTCACCCGCTTTATGGCCCTGGCGGCCTGACCGGAAAGAGGAGTTGACGGGGCAGGTCGCTGTCGGGAGGTCCCGGTATGCGTGGTGATCCTCCCCGGAGAGGACCGACCCATGGCCTTCCAGAGGGCGATCGGGCGGCGGCCGACCCAGACCGGCAATGGCTGCGCCCGGCCATTTTCCGGCGCGCCCTTAAGGGGCGCGTTCCATCGCGAAACAAAATAGCCGGGCTTCGCCATCCTCCACTGCCGTTTCGGCCCTGCGCTGGCGCTACGGGTGCAAGTCCAGTCCGCCCGCCGCCTTCGTCGCCATGAAGGCCGCGATGGTGCGGCCGTTCCGGAGAAGGAAGACCACCATGAACGACCACGATGACATCACCTTCGAACCATCGCATGCCTCATCCCCAACTGACCATGTCCTCCAGGAACTCCAGCTCTATGGTTACCGTCCCTTCGAAGACGAACCCGATCCGCGTCCGCTTCCCGAAGGCCAAATTATCGCGGCCAGCATCGCCGACATCTTCGACGCCATGGTCGTGGCGCTAGCCGACACACGGCTCGAACCCGACCTTGAGGAACTCCTGTGGGGCTCGGTCAACCTTTTCCATCGCGCAACCCACCGGATCGAACGCGAGCTCGACGAGAACGAAATCGCTCAGCGTCGCCTCCAGCGGGAACAGGACGGATCCGAGGTCAAGTCGGTCGAACTCGAAAGGCTCATTGCACAGGGTCAGACGCTGCTCGAACGACGCGGCGCCTTCGAACTGATGCGCGACCAGGCCGCCGAGCACTTCGAGCGCCACACCCTTTCGATATGGCGGCCGCGTTCGGGCTCCAGGGTCGATCATCGGAATCTCACTGCGGCAATGATCGACAGCCGCGATTTTCTTGCCGCAAAGAAGCACGCCGCCGCTCAGGTGCTCTTGCCTCCCGGGCCGAAGGTAGCCCTTACCGGTGGGCTCGACTTCAGCGACCACCGGCTGATATGGGCCAAGCTCGACCAGGTACACGCCAAGCACCCTGAGATGGTCCTGCTCCATGGCGGATCACCCCGCGGTGCGGAGTTGATCGCATCCAAATGGGCCTACAGCCGCAAGGTGCCACAGATCGCCTTCAAACCTGACTGGACCAGACACGCCAAGGCCGCCCCCTTCAAACGTAATGACGCCATGCTCGATACGATGCCGATCGGGGTCGTCCATTTCCCCGGCACAGGCATCCAGGACAACCTTGCTGACAAGGCACGCATGCTGGGCATCCCGGTCATGAAATTCGGCGCCCCATGAGGGGGTGGCCAGTCAACGCCACACGCCATGCCTGTCCAATTGTGGTCGCTCCGATACCTCGGTCCGGCGATGGGAGGTCGTGAGCTTAGCGCCTCGCCTTGCCGGCTCCTGTTTGGAAGCGGGGATCGACCCACGCGTTCATAAGCGCAATTCCTTGGTCCGGTCCGAGGACCTGATGCCATCAACCCGTAAAGGGTCGGACTACGCAAAGCGTGCCGCCATTTCGGCTTCGCCTTCACGGTGATTGCTGCCCTCGGCCGGTCACATCGGGCGCCTGTCACGCGGGGATCGATCCCCGTTCAAAACAGGAGCCGGATCAATGTCCCTCATAGAAGCAAACGCCTTCGCCTTCAGCCTTGCCACCAGCCTGATGGTCAGCATCGTCATCTTTCGTGCCGGCGATGGCACGCTCGCCGTTATGCCGGCAGACGAGTACGACGGCGACAACTCGGAGATCATCGGGGAAATAGACCCCCACGCGGCTTGAGGCGCCGGTGCCTGGCGATTTGCCCGCAAGGCGCAACGCCTGGTTGCGTCCTGTTTGCCGGATGCTACTCCATGTCGGGCACTTCGCCGCCTACATAAAGCGTTACTGGCTCGCCATACTCGCCAATCGACGTGTTAGCCTCACGCGACCCGCGATGACGCGGGCATGGTTTTCCTGCCAGCGTCTTGGCGCTCCCCGATGGGATTGACAATATCTCGAGTTGCGAATATTCAAGATGGGTAATCGTTAACCCAGGCGACGCTATCTTGACCGCATCCCTCAATGACATTGCCTTGCGCGCCGGGGTCTCCGTGAAAACGGCGTCCGGCGCCCTGCATGGCGGCTCGGCCCGAATGTCAGACGCTACGCGCCAGCGCATCCTCGAGATCGCTGGGGAGCTAGGTTACGTCACGAACTTTGCTGCACGCAGCATGCGCCAGGGCTGGATGCCGCTGATCGGTGTTATTTCGGACGAGTTGATCACGTCGCGCTTTGCCACCGAGATCATTCGCGGCCTCGATGGAGCGGCGCGTGCGGCCGAGATGGCTGTTTTCGCCGTGACCCTCGGCAATCGGCGCGATGTGGGAAAGACCCTAGGGGAGATCCGCCAATTCCGGCCGCGCGCAATCGCCTATGCCGCCATGTATCACAAGAGAGTCACGCTGCCCCCAAGTGCAGCTGAAGCGATCGCGGTCATGATCAATTGCCAGGACGACGCCGGCCTCATTCCTTCCCTTGTGCCGGACGAGGAAGGCGCCGCGATCGAGGTCACGCGATATCTTCTTGAAAATGGGCGCAGGGCCATCGCCTTTATCAATCTGCCGGGGCTCCTGGCCGGTGCGTTACGCGAGGAGGGGTTTCGGAGGGCGCTTGTCGACGCAGGGATGGATGGCGAAGCAGCGCCGGTTTTACCTGCCGTCCGGCAGACGATCTACAGCGACCGTGCGCAGAGCCTTGTCAGTGCTCATGTAGCAGCCCTTCTCGATAGCTCATCTCCGCCGGATGCCATTCTCTGCGGCAACGACCGCGTGGCCATGGAAGTCTATGCTGCGCTCCGGCGCGCTGGGCGCAGCATTCCCGAAGATGTCGCTGTTGCAAGTTTCGACAATCAGGTCGACATCGCCACGCGTCTTGATCCGCCGTTGACGACAATGGCGCTGCCCCATCGCGCTATGGGCCGTATGGCCGCCAACATCCTCTTGAGTGCCGAACCTCCGCCAGTCGAGGTGCACAGATTGCCGTTCCAACTTGTGGAGCGGTCTTCTGTCTGACTGAGCAAATGCCAAAAAAATGGAAACAACACCCAAATGGGAGCAGGGACATGAAAATACCGAAGATAATGATGGCGACGGCAGTCGGATTGGCCGTCTCGGCGGGCAGCGCGCTGGCCGATTCGACCGTGAGGCTAGTCGAAGTCATCACCAGCCCGCCACGCACGGTGCTGCTGAAGAAGCAGATCGCCGAGTTCGAGGCGGCCAATCCAGGGGTCAAGGTCGAGGTGGTCTCACTGCCCTGGGGGCAGGCCTTTGAGAAATTGCTGACCATGGTGCAGGCGGGCGACACGCCCGACGTGGTCGAGATGCCCGAACGCTGGATAGCCCTTTACGCCAACAACGGCCAGTTGGCGGATCTCGGGCCTTACATGGCCAAGTGGGACGACGCCAAGACGCTGGGCGAGCGAGCCAAGCAGTTCGGCTCGTCGGTCAACGACACCCAGTACATGATCCCCTACGGCTACTACATCAACGCGTTGTTCTGGAACAAGAAGCTGTTCAAGGAGGCCGGCCTCGACGGCCCGCCGGCAACGCTCGACGATTTCGTCGCTGACGCCAAGAAAATCTCCGCCATTCCCGGCAAATACGGCTATTGCCTTCGCGGCGGTCCCGGCGCCTTCAACGGCATGCACATGTTCATGAACATTGCGCAGGGCAAGGGCGGCTATTTCAATGAGGACGGCACCTCGACCTTCAACGAGGAAGGCTCGGTCAAGGGCCTGCAGATGCTGGCCGACATGTACAAGGACGGGTCGGCGCCGAAGGATTCGGTAAGCTGGGGCTTCAACGAGACAGTAACAGGCTTCTATTCCGGCACCTGCGCTATGCTCAACCAGGACCCGGACGCGCTGCTTGGCGTCGCCGACAAGATGAGCGCCGACGATTTCGCGGTAGCGCCGCTCCCGGTCGGGCCTAACGGAAAGTCCTACCCGACGCTGAGTTACGTCGGCTGGACGATGTTCGCCAACTCCAAGGTCAAGGATGATGCCTGGAAGCTGATGGCGACGCTTTTGTCGCCCAAGGACAATCTTGAATGGACCAAGGAGGTCGGCGTCCTGCCGATCCACAACGGCGCCGATCAGGATGCCCACTTCAAGACCGAGCAGTTCAAGGGCTGGTTCGAGGAACTGAGCGACCCCGGCAAGTATGAGATGGTGACGCCGCCCACGCAGCTGGAAAACCTCGGCAGCTTCGTCGAGAACGTCGCCATCAAGGACTTCCAGCAGGTGCTGCTCGGTCAGAAGAGCGCCAAGCAGGCCACGGACGAATGGGCCGCCTTCCTGACCAAGGAACAGCAGGACTGGATGGCGAAAAACAAGAAGTAGGCGCCAGTCATTTCCTTCCCCTCGTTCGCGGGGGGAAGGACGCTGTCGCCGTCGCCGCATTCACTCGTCACCCATAGGGCCAGAACTTATGACCTATGCAATGTCCGAAATCCGATCCGCCGGCAGGCCGCGCAAGAAGCGGCTTTCCTACGCGACGGTCGAGCCCTGGCTCTATCTCAGCCCGGCGATCGTGCTGCTGGTCGCGGTACTTCTCGTGCCGCTGGTCATCGGCATCAGCTATTCCTTCCGCAAATTCTCGGCCTTCAAGTCGGAATATGTCGGGCTCGGCCAGTATCAGGCGATGCTATCGGATCAGGTGCTGGGCCAGGCACTGGTCAACACGCTGTGGTGGACGGTCGCCAGCCTCTTCTTCCAATTCTTCCTCGGTCTCGGCCTCGCGCTGCTGCTCGACAAGCCGTTCTATGGCCGCAAGCTTGTGCAGGCGGTGGTGTTCCTGCCCTGGGCGGTTCCGTCATTCCTCTCAGGCCTTACCTGGGCCTGGCTGTTCAACCCGATCATCGGCCCGCTGCCACACTGGCTATTCGCGCTTGGCCTGAAGGCCGAGCCGACCAACGTCCTCTCCGATCCGGCCACCGCCATGTGGGGGCCGATCGTCGCCAATGTCTGGTACGGCATTCCCTTCTTCGCCATCACGCTCCTTGCCGCGCTGAAGTCGATCCCGTCCGAAATGCATGAGGCCGCGGCAATAGACGGGGCCACACCCTGGCAGCGATTCAGCAAGCTGACGCTGCCTTTCCTGGCGCCGACCATCGCCATCACGGTCATGCTGCGCACCATCTGGATCGCCACTTTCGCCGACCTGATCTTCGTCATGACCGAAGGCGGCCCAGCGGGCTCCACCAGCACCGTGCCCGTCTACATCTATGTCAGCGCCTTCAAGTCGCTGGATAAGGGCTATGCCTCGGCGATTGCCGTGCTGTTACTGGTCCTTCTCATCGCCTATGCGATCGCGCTGATCGCCATCCGCCGCTCGCTTGTGAGGCACGTCTGATGATCGCGGGACGCTCCACCTCCTCACGCATCATCGGCGGCGTCGGCCTCTACGGCGCCATTGCCGCCTACATGATCTTCGCCCTGTTCCCGATCTTCTGGACGTTGAAGATCTCGGTGACGCCCGAGCGCCTGCTCTACTCCGAGGGCATCACCCTGTGGCCGTCGCAGACGACGCTCAAGAATTTCGTCACCGTGCTCGAGGCCTCCGATTTCCCGCGCTATTTCCTCAACAGCGTCATCGTCTCGGTATCGACCGCGGCATTGGTGACAGTCATCGCCACGCTTGCCGGCTACGCCATGTCGCGCTTCACCTTTCGCGGCAAGGCGACGCTGGCGATCCTGCTGCTGCTCACCCAGACCTTCCCGCTGGTCATGGTCATCCCGCCGATCTACCGGATCATGGGCCAGATCGGCCTGACCAACAGCCTGACCGGGCTGATCATCATCTACACCGCCTTCAACACCGCCTTCGCCACCTTCCTGATGCAGTCTTTCTTCGACGGCATTCCCAAGGATCTGGAAGAAGCGGCGATGATCGACGGCTGCACGCGCGCTCAGGCGATGCGCCGGGTGATCGTGCCGCTGACGCTGCCCGGCATGGGCGCCACGCTCGGCTTCGTCTTCACCGCCGCCTGGAGCGAATTGCTGTTTGCGCTGATGCTGATCTCCAGCGACGAGCAGAAGACGTTCGCCGTCGGCCTGCTCACTTTCATCGGCAAATTCGGCGTCGACTGGGGGCAGATGATGGCGGCCTCCATCCTGGCGCTGATCCCGGTCTGCATCTTCTTCGCCTTCCTGCAACGCTATCTCGTCACCGGCCTCACCGCTGGCGCTGTCAAAGGATAATCGATGGCCTCCGTCACACTGCAACATGTCGAGAAGGATTATGGGTCGCTGCGCATTTTGCACGGCGTCGATCTTGAGATCGCCGACGGCGAGTTCGTCGTGCTGGTCGGCCCGTCCGGCTGCGGCAAGTCCACGCTTTTGCGTATGATCGCTGGCCTTGAGGAGGTCTCCGGCGGGGAGATCCACATCGGTGAGCGCCTGGTCAACGATGTCGCGCCCAAGGACCGGGACATCGCCATGGTCTTCCAGTCCTACGCGCTCTACCCGCACATGGACGTCTCGAAGAACATGGGCTTCAGCCTGATGCTGAAGAAAGCCGAGAAGACGATGATCGATGGCAGGGTGGGTAGCGCGGCCAAGCGGCTCGGCCTCGACAGTTTGCTCGGCCGCTTGCCCAGGCAGTTGTCGGGAGGCCAGCGCCAGCGCGTCGCCATGGGCCGCGCCATCGTCCGCGACCCGAAAGTGTTTCTCTTCGACGAGCCGCTTTCGAACCTCGACGCAAAGCTGCGCGTCCACATGCGTGCCGAGATCAAGGCGTTGCACCAGCAACTCAAGACCACTTCCGTCTATGTCACGCACGATCAGATCGAGGCCATGACCATGGCCGACCGAATCGTCGTCATGCATGACGGTTATGTTCAGCAGGTCGGCGCGCCGCTCGATCTCTACGACCGGCCAGCCAACATTTTCGTCGCCGGATTCATCGGTTCGCCCGGCATGAACTTCCTACCGGCGACGGTCGAGAAGGGCGGCAAGGTGGACGCCGTGCTGGCCGACGGACAGAGGCTCCGGCTGCCGGATGGCCTACCGCTGAAGGATGACGATAAGCTGACCGTCGGGCTGCGGCCGGAACATATCCGGCTGGCCGATGACGGCGCGCTCAAGGCCGAGGTCGAAGTGGTCGAGCCGCTGGGCCTGTCGACGCAGTTCTATATCAAGTTGGACAACCAGCAGGTCTGCGTGTTCGCCATGGGCCGCGCCGGCGTGAAGCCTGGCCAGACCGTACGGTTGTCAGCCGATCCGGCGGCGCTGCACATCTTCGATCCGGTAAGTGGAAGCCGCATTGGATAGGCCTAACGGAGCCGCCCGTATTGACGGCCTGCAGCCCCGATAGGAAACCATGTAGGCCGAGATCCGGCCCTTTCGAGGCCATCAGCATGTCTTCATCCTCTTCCGGGGCCGCGGCATGGCCACCTAGGTGCGAATGATGTTTCCCATCCCGCCTTCTATTTTGCCTTCCGGCGTTGGTTCGTCATTTCCTTCGTCGGATCGGTCATCAAAGGTTGAAATCATGAATGAACCGACGAAACAACCAGCTGCCACACGTACCGCGTTCCTGGATTCTGGAACCTTGCTGCATGTGTGGCTGAAGGCGGTGGTCCCAGGCAGAGCTGCGCGGCTTGACCTCTCACTCGATGGTCGCGCGGTCGCTTCTGCGGAAACCGACAATATTGAGGAGTTCGCGTTTCGTGTCCTTGATACGACAGCAGGCGGAATGGCTGTTCTGACCTGGGAACCACAGACTACATCTCTCTCCGTCGTCTATGCCTTCCGGCCCGACACTGTCATGGCCGACGGCATCATGCTGCTTACGCACAACGAGACAAACGCTCCGCCCTCTCCGTCGCCACTCTATCACTTCGTCCCACCATTCGGCTGGATGAACGATCCCAACGGTTTCGGCCGCTTCGCTGGCAAACCGCACCTGTTCTATCAGCATTACCCGCACAGCAAGCGATGGAACAACATGCATTGGGGGCACGCGGTTTCGGACGATTTCCTGCGCTGGCGCCATTTGCCTGTCTTCCTGTTCCCCAGCGAAGATATTTCGCAGCGCCCGGACGGGCGCGGTGGCGCCTACTCGGGTTCGGCGATTGCGGCGGGAGACGGGGCAATCCGGGTCTTCTTCACTGACAAGATGGAGAACCGTGAGCCCGAAGAGCAGAACCAGTGGACTGCCGTTTCGGCGGACGCAATCGCCGCTGCGCCCGCGGACCTTATTGTGCCGAGGCGTCCCGAAGGATTGAACCTGACGCGTGATTTCCGCGACCCCTATGTGTTCAAGGGCCCGGATGGGCGCTGGAAGATGCTGCTCGCCAGCCGCGACCGAGAAGGCGGCGTCGTGCTGCTATACGAAACCGCCGATCCCGCAGGCGCCAAAGGTTGGCACTTCCTAGGCATTCTCCACCGGGAGAATCGTTTCGGAATGAAAGCGGCCGAATGCCCATGCCTTGTTCCGCTCGGGCACACGGGTCACTCCGAAACGCGCTGGGCGCTAATCGTCGGGCTCCTGACCAGCCGTTGCGCCGAAACTGGCCGGCGCAATCTTACGACCGCAACGGTCGGCAGGTTCGACGGGAGGAACTTTACACCGGAATTCGAGCAGGAGCTTGACTTCGGGACAGATGCCTATGCTTTCCAGGCCTTCTCAGATGGGGATGTTGTCGTTGGCATTGCCTGGCTTGCCAACTGGGCAGAAATATCGAGACAGATCGACTACCAAAGCGCTGCTACCCTACCGCGCCAACTGGTGCTGCGAGGCGGGTCTCTGTGCACGCCGCCGGTTCATTCTGTAACGAGCCTGCGCTCCGGCATGCTCGACACCCAAGCCCTCCAGGATGGCGGGCGCATGGACCTTGGCGACGGAGCTGTCGAAATCCTGCTTGAACTCGCGGCACCCGGTTCGGCCTTCAAGATCGATTTCGAGCACCCCGATCTCGAATTCGGCGTCGAGCAGAACGCGGATGGCTTGGCAATCCTGTACCAGGCGTCCGCAGATAGAACCTCGCCACGCTATCTGGCACGCGGAGCAAGGGCAAAGAGCTTGCGCATTTTCCTCGACCGGGGGTCCATCGAGGTTTTCGCGGACGACGGGCGTTGGACTGGCACCAAACGGTTGAGAACCTTCGCGGCGGTGCGCGCGGGGCGGATTAGTGAGGGCATAGAGAATCTGACCGCTGCTGCAGCTTGGCAACTCCGTCTTTGAACGTTGATTGCGCTTCGGATAGATATGACATCGGATCCATTGACCCCGCAGAAAAAGCTATAGTGCTATTCCGGTTATTCATGGTGTGTCCCTCGACAATCCCGCCAGGGACCCCTTTGGCTGTGGAAAATCGAGGCTTTTGCGCATACTCGCGGGGCTCGGCCAAGTTGAAGAACAAGCCACGAACGACAGTATTTGGCACGATCGTTCTTCACCACCGATCTCATTGGTGTCCGCTTCGATGGTGCATCGGTGGCTCTCGGTGATGTTGAACATCCCGGCATAGAGGTGCTCGATTTTATCGTCGAGGCTGACACCGGATCGTCGTAATGGTGACCGTCAGTTGGCAGTCACAATTGCCGGTCTTCACCATGGCATAGTCGCGTTCCAGCAACGCTCCGATCCACTCGCGAGCGGGTTTCCTGCCGCGCTGCTTGCTGATCTTTGAATTCCCCTCTTCGAACCCATGTGCCCAAGTTTTCGAGACCAAGGCAACTGATTGTCATAGTCCAACTCGGATGTCCGATCCGCGCGGGGGGCCCGTCTTCGCTCCGCCTGTTTGGGCTTTTGAGAAACGATTACGATCACCGACGCCGTCATCCATTGCCGAGGCGCCGGCAACCGGCGGCGAGACAGATGCGATTAAGATTGGCCACCTGCGAGCATCGTCTTAAGGTCAGCGAATGATCCGGCGCACTCTGCGGATGGCGGACAAAAACCGCATACCGCAGTCATCACGTCGCGCGCGAGTTGGTCGACGCAAAGGCTCGGGCCAATTTGTGAAGGCGGGAGCCGATCGCGTGAAATTTTCTTTGCTGGGTCGGATCGGGCGCAGGTCGCCAAAGTCTCCTGGCCCCAACCAGTTCTGTCCAGCACCGAAGCGGTCTCTTCGATTGGTGTTTCTGGTCTGAAGGACGGCTTCGCCTCGATCGCCTATGACGCAACGACGCTCCGCGACTTTCTTCCCCTGCCGGCTGCGCCGTCATTCCTCGCGCAACAACAAAGTCGCTCCCGCGCCATCCTCCGCTTCGCTTCGGCCCAAAGGGTGCGCCGTCAATCGCCTCCGACCTTTTGACCACCATCGAGACCGCAATGGTGCGGCTCGAAACAGACAGGATCGAGGAGAACTATCATGGCTACCATCGGCACCTTCAAGAAGTCCGGCAACAACGAGTTCACTGGCGAAATCGTCACTCTCAGCGTTCAGGCCCGCGGCGTCCGCATCGTCCCCGAAACCCGCGCCAACGGCGAGAACGCCCCCAGCCACCGGGTCTTCGTCGGCCGCGCCGAGATCGGCGCCGCCTGGGCCAAAAAGTCCAACGAAGGCCGCGACTATCTGGGCCTCAAGCTCGACGATCCGAGCTTCACCAACCCGATCTTCGCCAACCTCTTCAGCGACGAGGACGATGAGGCCCACAGCCTGATCTGGTCCCGTCCGAGCCGCCGCAACGCAGAATAGGAGGCTTCAGAGGTCCCGCCCGGTTCATCCGGGCGGGACCTCGTGCGGAAGCCAGATGGTGCGCAGTGGTTGGCGATGCCGACTTGGCATCGTGTGATGCTCGAAAAGCGGCCTCCGCAGCCACCGCGACATCTGTAAGAACTTCATTTATGTCTCGCGCGTTGGGAGTGAAAATCATGATCGAGCCGTTCGACGACACCGCGCCCACCGGTGAAGAACTCACCGATTATGATCGTAACCATATCAAGCTCTACATGCGCCTGTTTGACGCCGACGCCGACGGCGCCGATTGGCGCGAGGTGGTCAGGATCCTCTTCGGGATCGATCCGAAAGAGGAGCCGCAGCGTGCCCGACAGGTTCACGACAGCCATCTTGCGCGGGCGCGCTGGATGACACGAATCGGTTATCGGCTTCTTCTGCGCAAGACCGACACCTAGCCAACATTGTCGCCCCGGTGATGCCGAAAAGGCATCACGCGATGTGCATCCAGGGTCTTCCGCCAATGCCAATCGCCCGGAATCGATGCAGGCACGACTTGCAGTTTGATGAGGACCGACACGATGAAGCCAAACACGTCGCGTTGGGGGGACGATAACAGCTACGACTTCTTTGACAGCTTGCCAATCGAAGGACTCGCCTGGGAATGTCTACGCCGCTCAAATTCTTATCAGCGGCACTACCTGGCGCTTGTGCGCTCGGGAGCAGAAACGAAACCGTTCCCAACAGAAGTGCAGAGACGCTGGGGGTTGCGATTTCGCGGCCCGGCCTGACCTGTCCGCATTGACGCAAAACGTTCTGTGGTCGCCTCTTGCCGATCCTGCGGTGCTTACCTTGGCGCCGTCGCCGGATTTCCTGTCATCCGAATCCTCTACGGTGCTCGTTGGGATCGGTGGCCATCGCGACAGCCCGCAAGGAGCGCATGTCGTTCATGGTGGCGAGATAGCAACGCAGCTTCTCCTCCTTCCCGGGAGCGACGCGGAGAGATCCCTGGCTGCCATGATCCCGCTGGATTCGCACACGCTCGGACGGGTGGAGGCTCTCGTCCGTTTCTGGCGTGCCTATCACAAGCGGCCTGTGCCTGCCGACACGCGAATGACAATCCAGCAAAGGCGCCGCCTGCGCCTGATGATGCGGGCCGCCGATGGTCGTACCAACGGAGCCAGCTACCGCGACATTGCGACTGCTTTCTATGGGACGGGGCGTGTTGCCTCCGCTCCGTGGAAAACCTCATCCTTGCGCGACACCGTGGTCGGTCTCGTCAAGGGTGGCGGAGCCATGATCGCCGGCGGTTATCTGCAATTGCTGAGCCATCGCAAGCGGTCCTAGCGCCTGGGGTGGGTATTTCAGGCCCCCCAATCTTCCCCATCCCCTTCGAAGCCACCTTTCCGCCACTGTGATCGTCGTCCGCCGCTGAGCGCCAGCGGTTCGCCGAAACCCCATGGAGGCCCGATTATGCGACCAGATCTAGCCGTTTTGCCGCCGCGATTTCTGCGCACCAAGGAGGCTGCCGCGTTCCTCAGCCTGTCTTCTCGAACCCTCGAAAAGCACCGCACTTACGGTACCGGTCCGGCCTACCGCAAACTTGGCGGCCGCGTCGTTTACGCCGTCGAGGATCTGCAGGCCTGGGCCGAGCGCGGCGCGATGACCTCGACATCGGACCCGCGCGGTTCCGTGCTTCCAGCCAAGCGTCATCCCCCGGCGGCGCTCGCATCGACCGGATGGCGCGGGCGCTGAGCTGCGGCTGCGCCGCGCAAAGCGCGCGGCCGACCGCCACTCGCGCGCCCCTCCAGCAAACATGCATAGCGGAAAGCTTTGCGCAAACAGGAGACGGCCAATGGGCCCCGTCGTTGACTTCCGTTCAAACCGAACGCTGCTCAGCGTGATGGACGATGACGGCTTATCTCACGTCGAGCTGACATGGGTCGAGAAGAAGATCGAGTACTGGATACGCTTCGGTTCGGTCGCTCAGGAGAAGGTGCTCGACCGCCACCGGCGCATCGTCTCGTTTCGTCCGGGTACAGTCTTCGCCTTCGTTCGCTGGGCCGCGAACGACTTCGGCACGATCATTTCCCGCGTCGACATCGTTCGCGCGGTCGCTAACGGTGAAGCCCATCAGACGCTGCCTTTCGTGCGACCCGGCGGCGACATCCTGCTCAAGGCTGAAGGCTGGCCCAAGGTGGAGCGGGTGCTGCAGGCGATCGACGGCATCGAGCAACTCGGCATCAACCTTGAAGCGGTTTCGCCCGATCACTGGCGACACTTCCACAACCGATCGACGGCGGGGCTGGAGCCGCGCGCTTACACTTGGGACCTTCACCGAGCCTACGTCCTGCGTCAGCGGGTCCAGCTATGACCCGGTCCGCGATTGCCCTCGCGACGACACTGGCGACCACGGCCGCACTCTATCCGGCAGTCACTGCGGTATCGCCAAGGTTCATCTGGAACGCTTCAGCCAGCACACCAATCGGCCTGTACCGGATAGATGGCGGCGTGCCGTTTTCGGCGCCCGATCTCGTTGCCGTTGCGCCGCCCGAACCGCTCGCAACATTGCTTGCCGAGCGCGGCTATCTGCCGAGGGGCGCGCTGTTGCTCAAGCACATCGTTGCGGGTTCTGGCCAAACCGTGTGTCGGAATCTGCTGGCCATATCAGTTGACGGCATCGAAGTCGGCCAAGCGCTCAAGCGCGATCGCGCTGGTCGCGACCTGCCAGATTGGCAGGGCTGCCGTCGCATTCCCGTCGGCGCCGTTTTCGTGATGAACCGCCAGGTTCGCGACAGCTTCGACGGACGTTATTTCGGCCTCCTCCCGACAGACCACATCGTCGGCCGCGCGGTTCCGTTGTGGACGGACGACCAGGGCGGCGGCCGCTTCCAATGGCGTGCGCCAGCGCGGTGAGCGCGCCACCGGCGGCGCCTAGCGTGCCGTTCGATCGTCACCGCAATCATCAAAGCAAGGAGACAGAACATGCCACAGATCGGAGAGTTCATGCGCCATCAGACCGGGTACTCGGGTCGAATCCGCACGCTCAGCCTTGACCTCGAAGTCGCGATCGTCGCGGCGGAAGCGAGCGATGCGGACAATGCGCCCGACTATCGTGTGCACGCTGGCGCAGAAGACGGCACCGCGATTGGCGCCGGTTGGAAACACTCCAGCGAAAAGGCCGGCGAGTTCGTAACGCTGCAACTAGATGACCCGACTTTCGCGCAGCCGATCCGCGCCTATCTGTTCCAGAACGGCGACGACAAGAAGTACTGGTCCCTGCAATGGTCGCGCCCGCGTGACCGCGCAGAGAAGGACAAGTGATGTCGGCGCGCCGCCGGCCGACGCCCCAGCCGGGAGCGTCCTCGCCGCCTCGCAAATGCCGGCGTACAACGCTCGTTCTGCTTGGCGGGCTCAGCATCCTCTGCCTGGCCTCCGCGCACGCCCTGGCGCAGAACCCAGCAGTCGTCTTGCCGTCGGCGCGCAAACTCTATGACGTCCACATCGCGGAAGCGGCGAGGCGCTTTCGGCTTCCGGCCGCCTGGATCCACGCCGTTCTCATCGCCGAAAGTGCCGGCGACCAACGCGCCACATCGCGCAAGGGCGCCATGGGTCTCATGCAGATAGTGCCCGATACCTGGTCCGATCTTCGCGTCCGGTATGGTCTTGGCGGCGATCCCTATGATCCGCACGACAACATCATTGCCGGCTCGGCCTATATCCGCGAGCTGCTCGACCGCTACGGATCGCCCGGCTGGATCGCCGCCTACAATGCCGGCCCCGGACGTTACGAGGCCTCACTGCAAGGCAGGCGGCTGCCTCGCGAAACGCGCGCCTACGTCACCGTTGTTACATCCGCCATCGGCAATGACCGCGCTGGGGAAGCTGTTAGTCGGGCAATCCCGACACAGCACAATTGGAAGCAGGCACCGCTCTTCGTTGTGCAGCCGGGCGACCGGCCCACCGACCGTTTGCTGCAACTGCGACGTTCCCGCGATGATGGTTCAGAGTCTGTGCCCAAGGAAGGACTGGTTGACGCCGAACCTCGCTCACCCGGCGTGTTTGTGCCCAAAGCAAGTGAAAGGCCCGCGCAATGAGCCGCGTGAGCGCTTTTCGCACAGTCTCGTGCTCTGTCGTAGCAAGGCGTGCGCGGAGGGGAGAGGCAGGCAAAACAACCGAGGGATGGCTAGATAAAAGCCCACACATTGTGTGCTGGCCGGTCGGTTGGTTTTTGGGGATTTTCAGGTGCTCTGCGCACATTGCGGTCATTCGGCGCAATGTGCGTCGAATACCCAAGGCTTTGTATCGGCATCCTCTTTTCCACGTTGCGGGACAACGGCATGGCCGATGAGCGCGAGCTTCGCATCCGACCGGGTCGCATTCGCTCCAGCCGCGATCAGGCCGTGCGGCCGTTCATCGCACAGGCACTGGCGGCGGCGAAGAAAGCCGGCGGAAGCATCTCCCGCACCGGTCAAATCAGCCCTGGCAACCGATCGCGCTTCGGCCGGGGCCGGATCGCCAACATCCAGGCCAACCGCCTTCTGACCGGCCGCTCGCGCGTCACGGTCATCAAGACCCGCGTCGTTCGTCACTCTGCGCGTTCCGTGCCGCTCGCCGGACACCTTTCCTACCTGCAACGCGAGGGCGTGACCCGTGACGGGCAAAAGGCCCGCATGTTCGGCCCCGAAGCTGATGATGCCAACGTCAAGGTGTTTGCCGAACGCTGTGATGGTGATCGCCACCATTTACGCTTCATCGTCTCGCCAGAGGATGCGCCGGAGATGTCGGACCTCAAATCCTTCACCCGCGACCTGATGGGGCAGATGGAGAAGGATCTCGGCACGAAGCTCGATTGGGTCGCGGCAGACCACTGGAACACCGACAATCCCCATATCCACGTCATCCTGCGCGGCCGCACAGGCGACGGGCAAGATCTCGTCATATCACGCGACTACATCAAGGAAGGGATGCGTGCCCGAGCCGCCGATCTCGTTACCCAGGAACTCGGGCCTCGCTCCGATCTCGACATCCGCCGCAATCTGCAGCGGCAGATCGAAGCCGAACGCTGGACCCAGCTAGACCGTCGGCTGCTCCGCGACGTTGCGCGCCCCGGCTTCATCGAACTTGCCCCAAGTGCCAAAGGGCCGCCCGACCAGTATCACGTGCAGAAGGTCGGCCGCCTGCGCAAGCTCAAAGCCCTTGGTCTTGCCGATGAGATTGCGCCTGGCCAATGGGTGATTGACGACAGGGCCGAGACGACCCTGCGCGCGCTCGGCGAGCGTGGCGACATCATCAAACGAATGCACCGCGCGTTGACCGAGCGCGGGATCGAGCGTGGGTCGGGCGGTTATGTCTTGGCCGCCGAAAGCCTCGATACACCCATTGTCGGGCGGCTGCTTGATCGCGGTCTAGACGACGAGCTGAGGGGCACTGCCTATGCGGTCGTCGACGGCGTCGATGGACGCACGCACCACATCAGACTTGGCGATCTGGAGGCAACCGGGGACGGCCTGCCAGGGTCGATCGTCGAATTGCGCAGCTTCGAAGATGAGAGGGGCCGGCGCAGGGTTGCACTCGCCGTCCGCTCCGACATTGATGTGCATGAGCAGGTCACGGCAGCGGGAGCGACCTGGCTCGACCGGCAGGCCATCGCTCGCGAGCCTGCTGCCTTGAGCGCGACAGGCTTCGGCGCCGAGGTTCATGAGGCTTTGGATCAGCGGGCCGATTACCTGGTCAGCGCAGGCCTTGCGAAGCGTTTGGGTGCGCGGGTCGTTTTCACCAGCAACCTGATCGAGACGTTGCGCCGCCGGGAACTCGAACTGGTTGGTGCGAAGCTCGCGGCTGAGTCCGGACAACCGTTCAACCGTCCTGCCAGCGGAGCCTATGTCGCCGGCATCTATCGCCAGCGCTTGTCGCTTGCTTCCGGCCGCTTTGCCATGGTCGACGACGGCCTTGGCTTTCAACTCGTGCCCTGGACGCCCTCGCTCGAAAAACATCTCGGCCAGCATGTCTCCGGTGTCTCCCGTGATGGCGGAGGTGTCAACTGGAGCTTTGGCCGCAAGCGGGGGCTTGGCCTGTAAGGACACAAGAAGGGATCATGCCATGTCCGCCACCAAAATCCTCTGGGGCCAGATACTCACGGTCTTCCTGATCGTCCTGTTGACGATCTGGACAGCGACGCAATGGACCGCGTGGAGACTTGGCTACCAGGCACAACTCGGGCCGCCCTGGTTCGATCTGGCCGGCCTGCCCGTCTACTATCCGCCTTCCCTGTTCTGGTGGTGGTACTTTTACGACGCCTACGCTCCGGATGTTTTCGTGGAAGGCGGCCTGATCGCCGTGTCAGGGGGCTTCCTCTCGATCACTGTTGCGATCGGCATGTCGGTGTGGCGGGCGCGTGAAGTCAAAAATGTCTACACCTATGGTTCGGCTCGATGGGCCGGAAAGAGGGAAGTGGAGGCGGCTGGTCTGCTCGGCGCCGACGGCGTCGTGCTCGGGCGCTACGATCACCACTACTTGCGCCACGATGGACCCGAGCATGTGCTGTGCTTCGCTCCGACCCGGTCCGGCAAGGGCGTCGGCCTGGTGGTGCCTTCGCTGTTTGCCTGGCCGGGTTCCGCGATCGTCCACGACATCAAGGGTGAGAACTGGCAGCTCACCGCCGGCTTCCGCGCTCTGCACGGTCGCGTGCTGCTCTTCGATCCGACCAATTCGAAATCGTCGGCCTACAATCCACTCCTGGAAGTCCGTCGCGGCGAATGGGAGGTCCGTGACGTCCAGAATATTGCCGACATTCTGGTCGACCCAGAAGGAAGCCTGGAAAAGCGAAACCACTGGGAAAAGACCAGTCACGCGCTCTTGGTCGGCGCGATCCTCCATGTCCTATATGCCGAGAAGGACAAGACGCTGGCCGGCGTTGCCGCGTTCCTCTCCGATCCGAAGCGTCCGATCGCATCGACGCTGGCGGCGATGATGCGAACCGCGCATCTTGGCGAAGCGGGTCCGCACCCGGTCATCGCCAGTGCTGCGCGCGAGCTGCTCAACAAATCCGACAATGAACGGTCGGGCGTACTCTCCACCGCGATGTCCTTCCTCGGTCTCTACCGCGATCCCGTCGTCGCCGAGGTGACAAGGCGCTGCGACTGGCGGATCGCCGACATCGTCGGCGGCAAGCAACCGGCGACGCTCTACCTGGTCGTGCCGCCATCCGACATCAATCGGACCAAGCCGCTCATACGCCTCATCCTCAACCAGATCGGACGTCGCCTGACCGAGGACCTGCACACAAAGACTAGCCGCCACCGGTTGCTGCTCATGCTGGATGAGTTTCCAGCGCTCGGCCGCCTCGACTTCTTCGAGAGCGCGCTGGCCTTCATGGCAGGCTATGGGCTGAAGAGCTTCCTGATCGCTCAGTCGCTGAATCAGATCGAAAAGGCTTACGGCCCAAATAACTCCATCCTCGACAACTGTCATGTTCGCATCAGCTTCGCGACCAACGACGAAAGAACCGCCAAGCGTGTCTCTGACGCGCTCGGCACCGCAACCGAGATGCGGGCAATGAAGAACTATGCCGGGCACCGGCTGTCGCCCTGGCTCGGACATCTCATGGTGTCGAGGCAAGAGACCGCCCGCCAGTTGCTGACCCCTGGAGAGGTCATGCAGCTTCCACCGACCGACGAGATCGTGATGGTGGCGGGTACGCCGCCGATCCGAGCAAAGAAGGTACGCTACTACGAGGATGCCCGCTTCCAGGAGCGCGTGCTGCCGCCACCCGAACTGGTCCGTACGGAAGGGAGACATCCCGATGATTGGAGCCACCTGCCGGTCCTGGCCGGCCGCGCGGTCGACGCTTCTCAAGGTTCGCCGCGACAGGACGATGAAGATCCGACGGGATCCGAGCAGCGCCAACAGCCCGAACTCAATCGCGCGCCGCCAGTCGAGAAGACGGCCGCGATCGAGAACGAGTTCGAGATCGACCCGGTGGATGATGGCGACGATGATGCCGTCAGCAATCGACGTCTGGCTCGCCTCGCAGAGGGCGTGGCGCGTCAGGTTTCGCTGGACCCCGATGACGGCATGGAGTTGTAGCCGCCATGACCGCTCGTAAGAAAAAAGTGCAGATTTCCGTCTATCTTGATCCGCCCGTCATGACGATGCTCGCCGACTATGCGTCGCGGCGCGAACAATCCCAGTCCATGATCGCAGAGGCTGCCATCGCATCTTTCCTGTCGCCCGACGCCGACGAGCGTCGCGAGGCCGCGATCTCCAAACGCCTCGACCAGTTCGATCGGCGTCTGGCCAGGCAGGAACGCGATATCGGCATCGCGGTAGAGACCTTGGCCGTGTTCGTCCGCTTCTGGTTGGCGACCACACCCGCCTTGCCCGAGCCAGCAGCACAGGCTGCGCGATCCAAGGCAGCGGAACGCTACGAGGCCTTTGTCACTGCCCTGGGCCGGCGGCTGGCGAAGGGGCCGAAGCTGCGGCAGGAGATTTCGGAGGATATCAATCCGATGGACGAGGGCGGAATACGATAAGGTCGATGGCGATCTTCGCCATGGTGATGGCGATGATTGGCAGCGCGACGATAGCGATGCGGGCCGATGACGATGATGCCGATGATGATCAGCAGACCGTGATCAATTTGCGTCGGCGAGAAGACTTGCGCGCTTGCCTATAGCCAATCTGACTGACTCGACAACCTGCTCGGGAAAGCCAGGTTGCAATGAGGAGATTACGATATCGGCCTGCTTCTCCACGTTTGCAGCGATCTGTTCGAAAATTCCGCGTATGACAGGTGTACCCACGCCGGCAATGTCCGCGGTCTGGATGAAGTGGCGGGGCATAATCTCATGGACCGAATAATGCCGGCTTTTGCCGACTGACATCGCCAACTTGAATTTCTTTCGAGGGATCTGCCCGGCATCAAAGCTGGGCTGTGCGGTCAGTACGTCATAGAGGGGCGTCATACGGAACCGCCCGCCAGGGCTGAGAAAGATACTGAAATTCTTGGCGTGGCCATCGGTAGCGCCGATCAGCCAGAACACAACGCTGGCGCGCATGAAGACGGTGATGTCTTCTTCGGGCGTGTCACTGCCCTTCAAAAGCTCGACAATCTCAGTGATGCCGGGGCCGCCTTCGGACTGATACTTGCGTGTGGGCGGCACCGACAGCGCCTGACAGATGTCCTCCTGCGGCAGGCGCAAAAGGCGGCCATCGCGAGCCCACAGCCGGTCGAAACGCTCGACGATCAGCGTGGGCCGTCCGCTGAAATCAGCGATTTCTGCCTGAGCAGCGGGAACGCCGAAGGCCTGGAGCAGCTTGAGGCACAGATACTCGTTCTCAACGCTATGGGAGAGGTCGATACCGTTCGGCAACTGGCCGATCTGTGGTTTGAGAATATGGGTGGTCGCGGCCGTTCCGATCGGCTTGAACCAGCCTCCATCCTTGCGCAGCAGCGCGGTTTTTTCCTGGGCGCCCGCAATCGAGATGCGGAAATCCTCGTCCTCGCCCAGACCGAGAGGAGCGGTGGCAAGGTTTTCGATTATTCCGGCGATGTCCTCGTTGGAGACTGGCTTGCCGTCGATGCTGCCTGTGGTGCCGGGATCGATGCCGTCAGGCAGGAACTGCAGCGCGCCGACGCAATCATGCCCGACCGCGGAGAGCATGCTGTAGGCGTCCGTGCCATCAGCGCCGACGCGTTCGGCAACACGCTTGCGGATGGCGTCATTGTCGGGAAGAAGGTTGTCGAAAACGTTGATCACCGGCGCGCCGATATAGCGATCCTCCCGCAAAGGAAGCGAGAGCGAGACCGGGAAGGTGCCGCGCCAGTCCAGCCATTCGCGGGCGTACTGGAAGTCTATCGCGCCCGTCGATGCTCTGCGCAAAACGCCCACCAGACGCCCGTTCAGCAAGACATTCAGCGGCGTATGGGCCGGTCGCCGCGCCATCAGAACAGGTCCTCGACGTCAGCGGCGTTGCCTTTGCTGCGTGTGCGAACGACGAGTTCAAGGCCGAGAGCAGAGAGTGCCGCCATCACTGTACGAAGCTGCACAGCCGGCTCTCCGGCTTCAAGGCGCGATACCGTGCCCTGGCGTAAGTGGATCTGATCGCCAAGCGCCCCTTGCGCGAGGCCGGCCTGCTTGCGGGCGCGACGCAGGATGGCTCCGAGTTGTTTTTCGTTGCGGGCGATCTGATCGGTCATGGTGGACCTCCAGGCGTCATTATACGGGGTCGCGTATATTCTGTCAATATACGCGATTGCGTATATTGCGAAGCTATACGCGTTCACGTATAAAAACTAGATATACGTAATCGCGTATGAAACGACACGCCATGTTCCCCAGCCAAGCCAGGTCGGCCAACGGCGGGCCGGTCTGAAGTGCGGAGAGCGCCTCAGCCAATTTCTCATGCGGCCGTGCCATGATGGGCAATCTTAGGTTTTCCCGCTGTGCGACTATTCGGGTTTTGCGCCGTGCTTTCACTAGGGAGTTATGCTGTGTGAAAGTTAGGTTATCGTGCCGTGGCACAATTAGGGAATTATGCGAAAGACGATTAGAGCGCCTACGAAAAATGCGCCATGTGAACGGTGCATCCACCCCGAATTCGGTGGGGACGTCGACAGATGACCGGCGACGGCGAAGAACATGATCAGTGGCAAGCTCGACAAGCCGATAATGTCGATGCCGACGCTGCCGACAATCATGCCGACCCGCCCCCTCGCGAGTAGCGCTCGCGGCCTGACGGATTCGTTCCAGCACCGTTCTTGAACCGGAGGAAGACAACAACAGCACCGCCGTCCGCCTGTCTTTGCACGCCACCATACGACGGCAACGGAAACTTGTTGAATCGACCCGATTTCTGGCTCTCTTGATCATCTCCGAGCGGGGACGGCCTCAGAGGTTCCCGACTGAAACGGGGACCGGATCGTGGTTTCACCCAGCAATTCCGAAGGCCGCGCGCGCAGTTCGCGCATGCTGCGCACAGCGCTCGGAGCCGAAATAGCACGGCTGCTGGACGATCCCGCGGTCGTCGAAGTCATGCTGAATCCCGACGGCCGTATCTGGGTGGACCGCCTCACCGAAGGTCTGGCCGAGACGGGGAAGGTGCTGTCTGCCGCCGATGGCGAGCGCATCGTGCGGCTGGTAGCTCATCACGTCGGCGCGGAAGTGCATCCGCGCTCTCCACGGGTCTCTGCTGAACTGCCCGAAACCGGAGAACGGTTCGAAGGCCTGCTGCCGCCGGTCGTCTCCGCGCCGGCCTTCGCCATCCGCAAGCCAGCTGTCGCGATCTTCACACTCGAGGACTACGTGGCGGCTGGCGTCATGACAGACGACCAGGCGGCGATGTTGCGCGCTGCCGTCGCTGCCCGCGCAAACATCCTCGTCGCTGGCGGCACGTCCACGGGCAAGACGACGCTCACCAATGCCTTGCTCGCCGAAGTCGCGAAAGGAGCCGATCGCGTCGTCATCATCGAGGACACGCGCGAACTCCAGTGCGCCGCGCCCAACCTTGTCGCCATGCGCACAAAAGATGGTGTCGCTACGCTTTCCGACCTGGTCCGATCCTCAATGCGCCTGCGACCCGACCGCATCCCGATCGGCGAGGTGCGCGGCGCCGAGGCCCTTGACCTTCTGAAGGCATGGGGCACCGGACACCCCGGCGGCATCGGCACCATCCATGCCGGATCCGGGATCGGGGCGCTGCGCCGTCTCGAGCAGCTCATCCAGGAAGCCGTCGTCACGGTGCCGCGCGCGCTGATCGCAGAGACCATTGATCTTGTCGCTGTGCTGTCGGGACGCGGTTCCGCGCGGCGACTGACCGAACTCGCACGCATCGATGGGCTTGGACCCGACGGCGACTATCGCATCTCCCAAGCCACCCCGAACAACACAGGAGACAAATCATGATCCGCAAGCTTTCCCGCGAGCAGCTGGCTACGGCGGCGACAACCCTCGTCATCTCTCTCATGGTGGCCCCGGCCGCCAATGCCGCCGGCTCGTCGATGCCCTGGGAGCAGCCACTCGAGAAGATCCTTCAGTCGATCGAAGGGCCGGTCTCCAAGATCATTGCCGTCATCATCATCATCGTCACCGGCCTGACGCTTGCCTTTGGCGATACGTCCGGCGGCTTCAGGCGGCTGATCCAGATCGTTTTTGGCCTGTCGATCGCCTTCGCCGCGTCGAGCTTCTTTTTGTCGTTCTTCTCGTTTGGCGGCGGAGCGTTGATCTGATGGCAACCGCTTTCGAACAGCTCGACGCGGTGCCCGGTTTCACCGTCGCCGTTCATAGGGCACTGACCGAGCATATTCTGCTAGGCGGCGCACCCCGGTCCATCGCAATCCTGAACGGCACACTGGCAGGTGCGGTTGGCCTTGGCCTGCGCCTCTGGCTGGTCGGTCTCATCATCTGGGCGCTTGGGCATTTCATGGCGGTCTGGGCCGCCAAGCGCGATCCGCTGTTCGTGGAAGTCGGCCGCCGGCATCTGCGCCTCCCCGCTCATCTGTCTGTTTGAGGGCGCGATCATGATGAACCTTGCCGAATATCGCCGCACCGTCAGCCGCCTTGCCGACTACCTGCCATGGGTCGCGCTCGTCGCCCCTGGCGTGGTGCTGAACAAGGATGGCAGCTTTCAGCGAACCGCCACGTTCCGCGGGCCGGATCTCGAATCTGCCGTCGCGGCCGAACTGGTCGCGGTGGCCTCGCGCATCAACAATGCCGTCCGTCGCCTCGGTTCGGGTTGGAGCCTCTTTGTCGAGGCGCAGCGGCACGACGCCGCGACCTATCCTGAAAGCCAGTTTCCCGATCCCGCCTCTCGCCTGGTCGACGCCGAACGCAAGGCCGAGTTCGAAGAAGAAGAAGTTCATTTCGTATCGAGTTACTTCCTCACCTTCCTCTATCTGCCGCCGGCCGAGGAAGCCGCCCGCGCCGAGACGTGGTTCTACGAGGGACGCGATCAATCCGGCATAGATGCCAACGAAGTCCTGCGCGCCTTTGTCGATCGCACCAAGCGCGTGCTCTCCCTGCTCGACGGCTTCATGCCGGAATGCCGCTGGCTCGATGACAGCGAGACGCTGACCTACCTGCATTCGACGGTCTCGACCAAGCGCCATCGCGTGCGCGTCCCGGAGACACCCATCTATCTCGATGCGCTGCTGGCCGACCTGCCACTGACCGGTGGGCTCGAACCGCGCCTTGGCGACCAGCATCTTCGCGTGCTCACCATCGTCGGCTTCCCGACCGCGACCACGCCGGGTCTGCTTGATGACCTCAACCGGCTCGCCTTTCCCTATCGCTGGTCAACACGCGCGATCCTGATCGACAAGACTGATGCCGCCAAGCTGCTGACGAAGATACGGCGGCAATGGTTCGCCAAACGCAAGTCGATTGCGGCGATCCTGAAGGAGGTCATGACCAACGAGCCGTCCGTGCTCGTGGACACCGACGCCGCCAACAAGTCCGCCGACGCCGACATGGCCTTGCAGGAACTTGGGGCAGACGTGGCGGGCATGGCCTACGTCACTGCGACCGTCACGGTCTGGGACGCCGATCCGCGCGTGTCGCATGAGAAACTTCGTCTCGTCGAGAAGGTCATTCAGGGCCGCGACTTCACGGCCATGGTCGAAACCATCAATGCCGTCGACGCCTGGCTGGGCTCATTGCCCGGACACGCCTACGCCAATGTCCGCCAGCCGCCAATCTCGACACTCAATCTCGCCCACATGATTCCCCTCTCTGCCGTGTGGGCGGGGCCGGAACGGGACGAGCACTTCGGTGCGCCCCCCTTGCTTTACGGCAAGACCGAGGGCTCGACCCCGTTCCGGTTGTCCCTGCATGTCGGCGACGTGGGGCACACGCTTGTTGTAGGCCCCACCGGCGCCGGCAAGTCGGTGCTGCTGGCGCTGATGGCCTTGCAGTTTCGCCGCTATGCGCAGGCCCAGGTCTTCGCCTTCGATTTCGGCGGTTCGATCCGCGCCGCGACACTTGCCATGGGCGGCGACTGGCACGATCTCGGGGGCGAACTCACAGAAGGTACGGAAGCTTCGGTCTCGCTCCAGCCACTTGCGCGCATACACGACACCTACGAGCGGGCCTGGGCCGCCGACTGGGTCGTGGCGATCCTGGCGCGCGAAGGCATCGCTATTACCCCGGATGCCAAGGAACACATCTGGGCCGCGTTGACCTCGCTCGCCTCGGCGCCAGTGGAGGAGCGCACCATCACCGGCCTCAGCGTGCTTTTGCAGGCGAACGATCTGAAACTGGCCCTTCGCGCCTATTGCATCGACGGTCCCTACGGCCGGTTGCTCGATGCCGAGGCTGAGCACCTTGGCGCGGCATCCGTGCAGGCGTTCGAGATCGAGGGTCTTGTCGGCACCGGAGCCGCACCGGCGGTTCTTTCCTACCTCTTCCATCGCATTGGTGACAGGCTCGACGGACGGCCGACATTGCTCATCATCGACGAGGGCTGGCTCGCCCTTGACGACCAAGGTTTCGCCGGCCAGTTGCGGGAATGGCTGAAGACGCTGCGCAAGAAGAACGCCAGCGTCATCTTTGCCACACAGTCGCTGTCGGACATCGACAATTCGAACATCGCGCCCGCGATCATCGAGAGCTGCCCGACCCGGCTGCTCTTGCCGAATGAACGCGCGATTGAGCCGCAGATCACGGCGATCTATCGCCGCTTCGGCCTCAACGACCGTCAGATAGAGATCCTGGCGCGGGCAACGCCGAAACGCGACTACTACTGCCAGTCCCGGCGTGGCAACCGCCTCTTCGAACTTGGCCTGTCCGAAGTTGGGTTGGCGCTCTGCGCCGCATCCTCAAAAACCGATCAGGCCTTGATCGCCAGCATCGCCGACGAACACGGACGCGACGGCTTCCTCGCAGCCTGGCTGCGGGCCCGAAACGTCGGCTGGGCCGCTGACCTCATTCCCGATCTTTCCACGTCCCCACCGCAAGCTGAAAAGGAACTCCAATCATGAATAGCCTTGGAAACTGCTCTCGCGCTGTGTTGCTGGCCGCCACCTTGCTCGCCGCACCGGTCGCGGCCTCGCTGATGGTGACTGCGCCGGCGCAGGCATTCATCGTCTTTGATCCGTCCAACTATTCGCAAAATGTGCTGACGGCGGCGCGATCGCTTCAGCAGATCACCAACCAGATCACATCGCTGCAGAACCAGGCCCAGATGCTGATCAACCAGGCCCGCAATCTCGCGAGCCTGCCCTTCTCCTCGCTGCAGCAGTTGCAGCAATCGGTGCAGCGCACGCAGCAGCTTCTCAGCCAGGCGCAGAACGTCGCCTTCGACGTCCAGCAGATCGACAAGGCGTTCCAGCAGCAATATGGCAGCGTCTCGCTCTCCGCATCCGACCAGCAACTCGTCACGGATGCGCGCTCGCGCTGGCAGAATACGGTCGGCGGTCTGCAGGACGCCATGCGCGTGCAGGCGGGCGTGGTCGGAAATATCGACACCAATCGCACGCAGATGTCGACGCTTGTCGGCGCCAGCCAATCAGCGACCGGCGCGCTGCAGGCGACGCAGGCCGGCAACCAGCTCCTCGCGCTTCAGGCGCAGCAGCTCGCGGACCTCACCGCCGTCGTCGCCGCCAACGGGCGCGCCCAGGCGCTGACAGAGGCGGAACGTGCCGCCGCCGCCGACCAGGGCCGCGAGCAGCGCCGTCGCTTCCTCACCGCCGGCTCCGGCTACCAGGCCGGCAATGCCACAATGTTCAATCGCTGAGGGTTCCGACCGTGGATGGAAAGTCACTCGCCCGCGTCGTCGCCGTCATCTTTGTCGCGGTCGCCGTTACGGCGACCGCGCTTGAGATGACCCGGAAGGAGGAAAGGCCGCACGATGCCGCTACTCAGTTGCCTGCCGCTTTGGCGCCGAGCCCGCCCCGCGAGGGTCTGCGCCGCTGCCAGGCATTGGGTGAGGTCGCTTTGCGTGACAGCGGTTGTTTGCGCTTGTGGGCCGAACAGCGCGACCGGTTCCTCGGGCTTAATGCGCCATTTGCGACCTCGGCGTCTGGGCCGGTCACCTCGCCGAAAGATGCGACCTCGCCGGAGGCGCGATAGGCATGGGCAACACCGGCGTCATCGACCAATTCCTCGCCACCTTCACCCGTTACATAGACAGTGGGTTCGGCCTGCTTGGTGGCGAAGTCGCCTTTGTCGCCACCACCCTGATCGTCATTGACGTGACGCTCGCCGCCCTCTTCTGGAGTTGGGGCGCCGATGACGACATTCTCGCGCGGCTCGTCAAGAAGACGCTATTCGTTGGCGTCTTCGCCTACCTGATTTCCAACTGGAACAGCCTTGCTCAGATCGTCTTCGAAAGCTTTTCGGGGCTCGGGCTGAAGGCGAGCGGCACCGGGTTTTCAGTCCAGGATCTGCTTCGTCCGGGCAAGGTCGCGCAAACCGGCCTCGATGCCGGACGACCCCTGCTTGAGGCGATCTCGGGGTTGATGGGCTACGTGTCCTTCTTCGAGAACTTCATCCAGATCGCCTGCCTGCTCTTCGCCTGGGCGCTCGTCCTGCTCGCCTTCTTCATCCTGGCCGTGCAGCTCTTCGTCACCCTGATCGAGTTCAAGCTGTCGACGCTGGCCGGCTTTGTTCTCATCCCCTTCGGTCTCTTCGGCAAGACGGCCTTCATGGCCGAACGCGTGCTTGGCAACGTCATCTCATCGGGCATCAAGGTGCTTGTGCTTGCCGTGGTCATCGGCATCGGCTCGACGCTGTTTGGCGAGTTCACCCAGGGCTTCGGCGGCGAGAACCCGACAATCGATCAGGCGATGGCGATCGTGCTGGCGGCGCTGTCACTGCTTGGGCTCGGTATCTTCGGTCCCGGCATTGCCAACGGTCTTGTCTCCGGCGGACCGCAGCTTGGGGCGGGAGCGGCCGTTGGAACGGGTCTCGCGGCGGGCGGCATGGCGCTCGTCGCCGGCGGCACTGCTGGTGTCGCGATGCGAGGCGGTAGTGCGGCTTTGTCTGCAGCGCCATTGGCGGCACGGAGCGGCTCATCTCTCGCAGGCGGCGCGTCTGCCGCCTATGCTCTCGGTTCCGCCGGCCAGACCGGTGCCGCGGGGATCGCCTCCGGGCTGGGCGGCGTTGCAGGCGCTGGTGTGTCAGCTGCTGCCTCGCCGCTCAAGCGCGCCGCCGCGCGCGCCAGCCAATCCATGAAGTCGAGCTTCGCTTCCGGGGTCAATTCGGCCGTCGAGGCCACCGGTGGTTCATCGACCCTGGGGACCGTCGGAGGCGGGGCTGGTGCAGCCAATGATCCGTCATTCGGCCGCGGCGGCCAGACGAGCAGCGTGGCCAAGAGCCCACCGGACTGGGCCAAACGCATGCAGCGATCGCAGCGCCTATCACATGGCGTCCAGACCACAGCGCATGCCGTGCGTGCTGGCGAAGCCCACGGCAGCGGCACATCGATTTCTCTCTCGGAAGGCAAATGACCAATGAACATCTTTCGACGGCCCACCATCCACTACGGCAAATCAGCTCAACCGGAGACGCCCTATCAGAAGGCGTCGCAGATCTGGGACGAGCGCATCGGTTCCGCCCGCGTGCAAGCCAGGAACTGGCGGTACATGGCCTTCGGGTCGCTGATCCTCTCGGCTGGCCTCGCCTGCTCGGTCGTGTGGATGTCAGCACGCGGCTCAGTGGTGCCGTGGGTGGTCCAGGTCGATGCGCTCGGACAGGCGCAGACGGTCGCGCCGGCGACTGCCGACTACAAGCCGACCGATCCGCAAATCGCCTGGCACCTCGCCCGCTTCGTCGAGCAGGTGCGATCGATCCCGGCCGATCCGATCATCGTGCGCCAGGATTGGCTGCGCGCCTACGAATGGACGACCGACCAGGGTGCGACGGCGCTCAATGATTATGCTCGTGCAAACGACCCCTTTTCCAAAGTCGGCAAGCAGCAGGTGGCGGTCGAGGTCTCTTCGGTCATCCGTGCCTCCGCGGATTCCTTCCGCGTCGCCTGGACCGAGCGTCGCTACGAAAGCGGTCAGCTCTCCACCACGGAGCATTGGACCGCGATCCTCACAATCGTAGTCCTGCCGCCGCATGACGCCGAACGGCTTCGCGTGAACCCTCTCGGCATCTACGTCAACGCCATCAATTGGTCGCGGGAGATGAGCCAATGAGCCTCGCACTGCCTGCCGTCGCATTTCCAGCCGTTCGTGGATCCGTACTCGCCTCGGCGCTCCTCTCGGGGCTCGTACTCACGAGCTGTGCCAAGCTCCAGAAACCGCCACAGATTGGCTATGATTCCTACGTGCCGCCGCTGCCACGCGTGCCGGCAGGACCTGCCGAACAAAAACCCAAGCCGCCACACATTCCGCCGGGCTGGACGCCAACGCTGGGGGGTGCGGCTGGCGATACACCGACTGCGCGCGTCGTGAACGCCAACGCGGCCGCGCGCGTCCAGCCGCGACGCGAGGGATACTACAACGCCATCCAGATCTATCCCTGGAGCGAAGGGGCTCTCTACCAGGTCTATGCCGCACCCGGGCAGATAACAGACATCGCTCTTGAGCCCGGCGAGAACCTGACAGGAGGCGGACCGATTGCGGCGGGAGACACCGCGCGCTGGATCATCGGTGATACCGAGAGCGGTTCAGGCGTGACCCGGCGCGTCCATGTGCTGGTGAAGCCCTCGCGCGCCGACATCACCACCAATCTCGTCGTCACCACCGACCGGCGCAGCTACATGATCGAGCTGCGGGCAGGCGAAAAGCCTTACATGCCGGCCGTGGCATGGGCCTACCCGGCGCAGCCAACCGATCGGCGGCAGGTTGTTCCTGCCACGCCGATGATCCCGGATACCGTCCAGCGCAACTACCGCTATGATCTCACAGGTGGCAAGCCGCCCTGGAAGCCCGTCGCCGTCTATGACGACGGCAGGCGCGTCTACGTCGAGTTCCCGCACGGGATCGTACAGGGTGAGATGCCGCCGATCTTCGTCATCGGCGCGGACGGCGAAGCCCAAATCGTCAACAGCCGGGTCTTCCAGAACATTCTGATTGTCGACCGTCTCTTCGGCGCGGCCGAACTGCGCCTCGGCAGTGGCAAACAACAACAAACCGTGAGGATCGTCCGAAGCGACGGGATCACGAAGGATCGATTGCCTTTGATGCCGACCTCTAGTTCTGCGTCGAAAGTCACCAATCCACCGAGTCAAAGGGGAGGGGAGCAATCATGAGCGAGAACGAAACCGCGGCCGCTCCCATGCGGCTTCGCGCCGACCCGCCGCGAGTGACCCGCCTGTCGCGCAAGGTGCTCGCCGGCGTCGCCTTCGCCACATCGCTCGGCATTGGCGGCGCGCTGATATACGCGCTTCAGACCCGTGACAGAGGCTCAAAGGGCGAGGAGCTCTATTCGACCTCCAACCGGCAGCCCGCAGATGGGCTGGCTAGCCTGCCCCGCGACTATGCCGGCCCGATCCTTGGGCCGCCGCTGCCCGGAGATCTCGGCCGCCCGATTCTCGATGCGCGAAACAAGGGGCAGCCCGTTGTCACGCCGACCATCGCGACGCCCGCTGTTGACGAGGCCGAACAACGCCGGCGAGCGGAAGAGGAGGCGGCACGAACATCGCAGGTCTTCTTCCAGACAGCGGCGAGAGGCGGAGCTACAGCCGAACCGCCAAGCGATATCGCCACACCGAACCTTGCCGGTCTGGAGCCCGCCGAACAGCAGGATCGCCAGCTTGCCTTCCTGAACTTGGCCGCTGACCGCCGCACCGTGGCGCCGGACCATGTCATGCCACCGGCATCGCCATATGTGCTTCAGGCCGGAGCGGTCGTCCCGGCAGCTCTCATCACAGGTATCCGTTCCGATCTTCCCGGTCAGGTCACCGCTCAGGTGACCGAAAACATTTACGACAGTCCGACGGGAAGGGCGTTGCTGATCCCCCAAGGGACACGTGTTATCGGGGAATATGACAACGGCGTCGGTTTCGGGCAGCGACGCGTGCTGCTTGTCTGGAGCAGGCTGATCTTCCCCAATGGTCGCTCGATCGTTTTGGAGCGTCAGCCCGGCGCTGATGCGCAGGGCTATGCCGGCCTAGAGGATGGTGTCGACTATCACTGGGCTGAGTTGTTCAAGGCGGCTGCGCTTTCCACCATCCTCAGCGTTGGGGCGGAGGCTGGCTCGTCGGGTCAGGAAAGCGATATTGTGCGCGCGCTGCGCAGCGGCGCCTCCGACAGTGTCAGCCAGGTTGGCCAGCAGATCGTCCAGCGCCAACTCCAGATAGCGCCGACGCTCGACATTCGCCCGGGTTTTCCAGTGCGCGTTCTCGTCACCCGCGATCTCGTGCTCGAACCATACGGAGGCTGAAATGGCGAAGCTGAAACTCGGCCCCATTGCCGAGGACAAACCTGTCAAAGTCACAATCGAGCTTCCGGCGCCGCTGCATCGCGACCTGACCCGATATGCCGAAATTCTCGGACGCGAAGCGGGGCAATCCTCCACCGATCCCCTGCGCTTGATCGTGCCCATGCTCGAGCGTTTCATCGCGACGGATCGCGGCTTCGCGAAGGCAAAGCATGAGCGGAAGGGTTAGTCCGGAGCCGTTAGGAGGGACGGTCAGCACCGCGGGCAGCGGCGTGTATCGGGAGAACAGCAGGTCCACTTTGCGCCGCCGGATGAAAGGCCGACAGGATTGCCTCGAGAGAGACTTCCAACACGTTGGAAAAGACCCTGCCTTTCTGCCAGACCGCAACGTAGTGATAGAGTGCCGAGGGCTCCACCGGCTTTGCTTCCAGCTCGAACGCCGCATATTCGCGGGCAATGATTTCGTTGGTGATGGAAACACCGAGACCGGCCGAGACGAAGCCGACCTCGTAACCATTGCAATCGTATTCCACCAGTATGTCCGGCTCGATCCCAGCGAAGCGCAGCGCGTTGAAGTTCATTTGATGCGACGCAAACTGAGGGTCGATATCGACGATCTGTTCCCCCTCCAGGTCGTGCGCCTCGACACATGATTTCTTTGAGAAACGATGCTTGGGGTGGAAGATGCACACATTGTGTGCCGAACCGATTGGTGCCCATTCAAACAGCCGGGGATCCAGGGGCAACCTCGAGATTCCAAGATCTGCCCGCCCCGACAGGATATGCTCACCCACCTGCTCGTAGTTTCCCGAAATTGACCGGACACTCGAAGCCGTCTTCGATCGGATAGTCGCTACAACCTTCGGCAATGTCACGAAACCGAAGACGGCGGGTGCGGCAATTGCGATCCGCTGCTTCTCGTCGTTCTTGATCGCGAAAATCGACGCTTCCAGGCGGTCCATGGAAGTCAGGGCCAATTCCACATTCCGCAGGAGCTCCCAGGCTTTCCTCGACGGAATAATGCGGTTGGTCGATCTTTCAAAGAGAGCTATGCCAAGGGCGGCCTCGAGCTGCTTCACGTGCTGGCTGACCGCAGGTTGGCTTATCCCGAGCGCAGCAGCTGCCTGCCTCGTCGATCCGGTCCGCAACACCTGACGAAAGACCTGCAGTTGTCGGAGCTTCAAGCCGCTTTGCAGCAACTCCATTTTACGCCCTTTTCCCGAGAACGCCCGAGCCACTGTGAATTGACTTGGCGGACCGAGCTGAGAATTGGTTCGGGGCCGAGCGCCTTAAAACTAAAGCCGCCAAGCAAGCTCCGAATCCATCACCATATAGTCACTATAGTGACTGGTAAAGAGGAGGGTTTGCTTGTGCCTATGCGCGCATGCGCCTTACGGAGATTTTTGGAGCAAACGTTCGTCGAGTCCGGAAGGCGCGCGGCATGACTCTTGAAACCCTGGCAACCGAGGCTGGCCTTGCGTACAGCTACATGGGCGGCATAGAGCGAGGGCAAAAAAACCCTTCTCTCAACGTGGCAGAGAAGATCGCAAAGGTGCTTGAGAGCGATCCGGCCACGCTATTTTGCGCGCCCCTCAAGGCGGAGTAGTCGAACGCGGGCTCAGCTAGCACGTCAGCTCTCATGCCGTCGTGAGGGTTCTTGCCCTGCGGCACCAAAGCCGCTCTTGAAAATGGCGCCGACCGTGGGCATCGCCTGGCATGTCGGGAATTAAATTCCCTCAACCTGCGCGGTCCTGGCTTGGCCAGACGAGTAGCAGTCTCTCTCTTTCAGATTGTTTGGAGGGATAGCGTATATAATTAGCCATTATACCAAGATTTCTGAAAGTTATAGATTGAATAAACAGGCAATGTCGGTAATGTGGAGGAAATCCTGCAAATCTATTGCAGAATTATCCTTAGAAGATTTCGCAATATCAGGTCAAAAGCCGTAGATTTGCCGTGGCAAGACGCGGCATATATTGCGATATTGCAAACCGATGGATGAGCCTCATGGGCGGTTTTGCTGCTCAATTCGCTGCCGCTTTCATGGTTACCGTCGGCCTTGCTCTTGTTAGTGGCTTCCTCGGAACCCTATTCGGCCTGCTGTTGGCCATCTCGAAAGGCACGCCTGCAGGCCGTTTCAGAAGTGTCGTGACCGCTTACACGACCGTGGTTCGGGGTGTTCCGGAGCTCCTCATAATCCTCCTCATCTATTTTGGCGGAACCACCTTCGCCAGCAAGATCGCTGGCAGGTATGTCGAGGTGAACGCTTTCACTGCAGGGGTCATCGCGCTTACTGTTGTCTTCAGCGGCTATGCGACCGAAGTTTTCCGCGGTGCGATTGCGGCGGTGCCAGCGGGGCAGATCGAAGCAGCGAAGTCGCTTGGCCTGAATTCCTGGCGGCGCTGGTTGTTCATCGTTGGTCCGCAGATGCTGAGGCTGGCGCTGCCCGCCTATGGCAATCTTTGGATATCGCTCTTCAAGGATACGGCACTGGTCTCTGTCGTCGGCCTGACCGACATCATGCGCGTTGCCTATGTCGGCGCCGGATCCTTGCGCGCGCCGTTGACCTTCTACCTTGCAGCATCCTCTTTCTATCTCTCCTTGACGACGATCACCTTGCTGTCGATCCGGTTGGCGGAGCGGCGCTATCCCGCATTCAGTCGATAGGGGGGCGCCACCATGAACTTTGGCTTGATGTTCGACGCTCTACGGGTACTGCCCTCAGGCATCGGTCTCACCTTGACCCTGACAGTCCTGTCGCTGACGGCCGGATTTCTTCTGTCGGTGCCGCTGGCGTTCGCCCGCGCGTTTGGACGCCCGAGCGTCTCTTACGCGGTGCTGGCCTACACCTATGTCATCCGCGGTACGCCCATGCTGGTTCAGCTCTTCCTGCTCTATTATGGTTTGAGCCAGATCGACGCTGTGCGCGCCAGCGTCTTCTGGGTGATCCTTAAAGACCCTCTCTGGTGCGCCCTGTTCACTTTTTCGCTAAACAGCGCGGCGCACACCACCGAAATCCTGTGCCGCGGTCTCCAGTCCGTGCCGACCGGTATCATTGAGGCCGCAAAGGCGCTTGGCCTGAAACGCTTGCAGATCGCCCGCCTTGTCACCTTTCCGATTGCTTTCCGGATTTCGCTTCCGGCTTACGGAAACGAAGTCGTGGGGATGATCAAGGGCTCATCGCTGGCAAGCACGGTAACGCTGCTCGAGTTAACCGGCATGGCGAGACAGATGGTGTCGGCTACCTTCGCGCCCTACGAGGTCTTCATCGTCGCAGGAGCGATCTATCTGGCGCTCACGACGCTCGCCGTGAAAGCGACCCAGTTCCTCGAACGGCGGCTTTCGAACGAAAACACTCCAAAGCAAAGACGCAAGGCGCGGCTCCGTCCGACCTTGCCTGACCACGAGATCACGACACTCGTGCCGTGACGCTGCAGCCTTACGGCTGCCTTCCCACCCAAACCAAAAGAAAGAGGTGCTCTATGCGCATGCCCTTGGCTATTGCCATTTCTGTCGCGTCCTTGCTCGCGGCATTGCCGGCTCGTGCCGGTACCGAGCGAACGATATCGATCGCTACCGAAGGTGCGTCGCCGCCCTGGGACGGGACAGACTCGGATGGAAAGCTTTACGGCTACGATGTCGATGTCGGTCTCGAGTTGTGCTACCGCATCAAAATCAAATGCACCTTCGTTGCGCAGGATTGGGACGGGATCATTCCCGCGCTGCTGGTGGGGAAATACGACGTCATAATGTCCGGAATGGCGATCACCGAGAAGCGCAAGCAGCAGATCGCATTCTCCAGCCCCTACGCCAGCGGCTACAACCAGTTCGTCGTGCGCAAAGAGCTTGGGCTCGATGCCGGCGACACCAAAGAGAAAGTCAATCTCTCCAGAGTTGGAGACAGTGAGAAGGCAACGATCGAGCGGCTCAGGTCCACCCTCAGCGGCAAAGCCATCGGTGTTCTTCGTTCATCGAACTCCGAGGCTGTTGTGAAGCAGCTCCTCGGCGATGTCGTCACCATTCGCAGCTATGACAGTCTCGACAATTTGAAGCTCGACCTTACCGCGGGGCGCGTCGACGGCGGCCTCGCCGACTATTTCACATGGCGCGATTTCCTGGAGGCACCTGGTGGATCGGTTGCGGTGTTTTTCGGACCGGAGCTGAATGGTGGTCTCTGGGGTCCGGGTGTTGGCGCTGGCATGCGCAAAGACGATAGCGAGCTGCTCACCAAGTTCAATGCGGCGCTCGACGCTGCCACCAAGGATGGGACTATCAAGGCGTTGAGCCTGAAGTGGTTCAAGACGGACATTTCTCCGGCCCTGCCAAAATAGCCCGGCCTCGCGGCCGACTTCGATGTGGTGCTGGCCGAGTGTCGGCGCCAAACCTTTCACGACCAAAAGGCGAGTTCCATGAGAGACCCATTTTGTGCGGTCGTAACCGGCCAATCATTGATCACGCATGACATCCGTCATGTTCAAGACGAACGGTTCGCGGAGGTTGTACGCTTCTTGCGGCAAGGTGACGTCGTCTTCACGAATTTCGAGTCGACGATCCTCGGCAAACATGGTGGTTGGCCGACCAAAGGCAGGTACTTCGGCTATTCCAGGGCTGAAGTGCTGGATGCCTTGCAGGACATCGGTTTCAACGCGCTCGCCTTGGCAAACAACCACGCGTTCGATCTCGGTGCTGGCGGCGTCCTCTCGACGCTAGAGGAAGTGCAGGGCCGGGGCTTCCTGCATGCGGGCATCGGGGTCGACGCGACCGATGCCCGCAAACCGGGCCGCCGCCGGCTAGGTACACGCGACGTCGCCCTTCTCGCGATCGATGCGGGTCCGGGGCCGTCCAGCATGTATGCCGAGAACCACACGGCCTTTCGCCCGGCTCGCCCTGGCGTCAACCGACTCAAGACCGTTCGGAAAATCGGGGTGCCGGACGGGCATTTCCGGCGATTGGCACGGCTTGGAGGCCATTTGCAAAGCTCTCCATTCGAACTGACCAATTATGCGCAGCCGGAGGATCCGCCGGAGGTGGCGAGCGACAGGGAGCTCAATTTCTACGGCACCGTATTCACTCAAGCCGCCAACTTCGGCCGCATGGTCGAAGTCGATCCAGGCAAACGCGAGCATCCATTTGTCCGCCATCCGTCAGGCGGCAGCGCAAGGCGATTTTGTGATCGCGTATCTGCACCACCACCATTGGGAACCGGGTTGGCAGGATGTACCGCTCTGGGTGCAGGCCTTTGCCCGCACATGCATCGATGCCGGTGCGAACCTTTTTGTCAGCCACGGTGCCCCGGTTCTTCAGGCCGTGGAAATCTACAATGGCTCGCCAATCTTCTACGGTCTCGGAAATTTCCTGTTTCACGTACATCCGGATGAGGGCGAATGGGATCCTCCGGAAGTCTGGCAGAGCATTGTCGCGGCTTGCCGCTATGATGCGAATGGGACGCTCGAAAACATAGACCTTTTGCCGGTCGTGATCGGCGAGGTAAATGAACGCACCGGATCCGAAACGGGAAAATTGGTTCCCATCCCCGCCGCCGGACACGTTGTGCGAGATATTCTCGAGGGTTTCGCAAGCCGCTCGCGTGCCTTCGGCACCGGGATCGAAATATCCGGATACGCCGGCAGGATAGCTGTGCCGCCTGCGCGAAAATTCGGCTGACACAAAACCCAGAACCGTTCGCGACGGATTTTCTACCCTATGACCTGTTGGAGCATCGAACGCGTTGTTGAAGCCTCAACGCTCTAGCCCGTCCCAGGCTGCGCAAAAGCCAAAGGCCGGGCGTGACCCTCACCCGGCCGATGTGCGTGTCGGCAGACGGATCGCGACGGTTCGCGTGCAGTCGGACGTATCACAGGCTCAGCTCGCCCGATCGATAGGAATCACCTTCCAACAGCTCCAAAAATACGAGACCGCTAGGAACCGAGTGAGCGCGTCCATGCTCTACGAGATTGGCAGGTCGCTAGGCGTCCCCGTCAGTCGGTTTTTCGAAGGCCTTCCGGAGAATGGTGAGAGCGGCCATGAGTCTTCACATCTACCAGTCGATGAGCGCATTGGCTTCATTGCCAGCGCAGAAGGTCGACGCTTGATCGAGCGTCTTGTTCGACTTCCTCCGCGAGTGCGTGCCCGCGTGTCCGCCCTTATCGCCGCAATCGGGGAAGAATTTACCCCTCAATGCGATGAAGATCAGGCAGACAGACGGCGAACTGGTACCGGCTAAGCGCAAGGTGGTGCGTTTTACGCCTCCATTCAGCCAAATAGTCGCTTTTGAAGAGCATCCCTAAGACATGACTTCGTCTGAAGCGCCAACAGAGAACTCTAACCAATACGATGTCGCGCCAGCGCGGATAAGTAGCTGATAATGCAACATTATCATTCGTTTTGCTGCGCCGACAAGCTGTGTGTTTTCGGTGAAATTAATCCGCTGTAATGCGCAAGGCGTTCAGTGTCTCCGGCGTAATGGTGCCGGTCACCTTCAGATTGTAATCCGACTGCATTTTCAGAAGGCCAGATCGCATCGCAGGGCTCATCTTTCCATCCAACTCGCCATTATAATAGCCGAACGACAGCATCGCGAACTGAACCTGGAGGACGATCTCCTTGAATTTGGCGGCGTTACCAGGAAGCATAACCAGAGGTGCTGCAGCCGGCGGAGGGGCAGTCGGCGCTTGGTAGGTTGGCGCGGGCTCTTGATACACCGGCGCTGGAGGCTGATAAACGGGTGCAGCAGGCGGGTAGTAGGTACCTCCCGTGGAAGATCGATGACTGCTGTGGGAGCTGTGGCTCGAATGCGAACTATGCCCCGCCAATGTGAATTTGTGATCCAGCTTGAAAATGTCGAACAACGATTTCGACTTGCCTCCATCATTGAATGGAGCGATCGGCATTGCGGTGCTCTCGATTGGCATGAAGCCGGCTGCGAGCAACGACGGAATAGTAAAGAGCCGCTTTCTCATGTGACGCCGAACCTTTCGTACCCATGCGCTTTCGGATGCCATTCGAAGAAGCCGCCGCAATCGTCAAGCAGTCCGCAACCAGCGCACTCCGAGACGTAGGTTCGCTTCCAGTCTGAAATCGTCGACGGAGCAAATGGCCTGTAGTTGGGCGGAAGGGTGCATAGCGGGAAATTATACAACATGGCGTTGATTCCGCGGCTGATGGCGAGATCGAGCGCCTTTCCAACTGTGTCAAAACCTCTGGAACTGTCGAAGAATAACGAGTCCCAGTTCTGCCTGCCGTAGCCGATGTTCTCAAGCTGCATGATCGCCCACTTGTCGACGAACGGCAGCGATGTCGTCACGAACCCGGCCAGATCCGCCAGGCCGGCTGCATTCGGCTTCATAAGCACAGTACGCAATTCGATTTTTGCGCCGGCCTGACAAAGGATTGACAGGCCTTCTCTGACTTTGTCGAACGCGCCCGGCTTTGCCACGATCCCGTCATGAACGTAAGGATCGCTCGAGTAGACAGGAACACCCCAAAGGACACGATTTAAATCTAGCTCGCCGAGCTTGGCCAGGTCATCGCGGTCAAAGTGTTGCGCGTTGGTCAGAACGTGGAAATCAATGTCAGGCCGCGCTGCCAGCATTCGTCTTAGGAATTCCAGCAGTTCCGATTTGAACAGCGTCGGCTCTCCGCCGGATAGACCAATCGTTGTGTTTTCTGGCGAGAGCAGGACTGCCGTCTCAAAATACGGCAACATGTCGACATGCTGCTTTTTCGGTGGCTGCGAGCACATCAAGCAAAGCTGGTCGCACCGTTCAGTGACAAGCAGTGTGTTGTGACGGGAATTTGCCCGGATAAGACGGTGTGCAGTCCCACGTCGAGGCACAACGAACAGCACGTCGCCATTTACATCACTGGCGTCTATTCCAAAGACACGGAGGGTTCTCTCTCCGCCCGAAAAGTCCGCACTTTCGCCGGTTGCGTTACCCAGTACCGCATCGAACGAGCTGAGCGTTGGCGTGTCGTGGGCAACGCCCTCGAAGGACCGGAGTCGAACCACATATGGATCGATCGCGTCAGTCTCGATTTTGAGGCGAAGCGGGATCATGCGTGGACCGGGACCATGTGATCTCCCCAGGACGGAACTCCGGCCCATTTGGCGACGGATTGCCGAGCTGCGTCGTCGCGACGCGTCATCACCTCTACGACTTTGTCGAATAGAGAAATATGCCGTCTGCAGAACCACGTCTCACTGCGAATGAGATCGATATGGCCGTCGCGCGACAAATCGTCGACGACGTCCGTGCCGCAAAAAGGCTGATAAACACAGTGGATGCAGTCGGCATCGAAATTGTTGATCGATGCACTGTTTAGAAGCTGCACTTTCTTCTGGTCAACGCCGCTGGCCACCGTTCCGATCGACAGGTCGACACGCCCGATGCGCGACAACATCCGGGCTTCGTCCGTCGGGTACAACTGCCCATCATGGTCAACGACGATGTAGTCGGACGCTGAGAAATTTGGATTGCGAAGATCGACATGATCGTCGGTCCCGGATCGCAGAAATCGCCGCAGGCACTGGCTGAAATAGTACTCTTCCACGTATCGGCCGGTTCGGTGATTACGGATAATGAGGAAATCGACGAAATCCGAATGGAGCGCATTCCATCGGGCGATCGCATTCGGTTCGTTCTTGCGGCGACGTGCAAAGCCTTGGTGGTTAATAGGTCGCAGATAGATCGACTGTATCCCGTAGTGCTCGAAGTTTTCTACCAGGTCCTCGAAATCTGGCGGACGCTCCACATCGATGGTTGGCAGGGCGGACACCTTGCCGGGACCGAGGCGCCGCACAGCTTCAGCCATGTTTCCGAAGAAGGTGTCCGTAGCCAGGCCGTCGCCAGTGCGCTGCCGGGTATGTGTCTCGTGGTTCCCGTCCAATGACGTGCTGACGAACGTGTCCGGCTGATCAAGAAAGGCCCACTCCACCTCGCCCATGCGCTGAAGGTTGGTGCAAACGACAAACTGGCTGCGCGGAAATTTCGAACGGGTGAAAGCCCGAATTTGCTCGAGGAGATCAACGCGAAGCAATGGTTCTCCCCCCTGGAATTCGATCTTGATGTCCGGGCCTTTCAAATTGCCGATGAAGTCGAGGGAGGCGTTCAATGTTTCATTGGACCAGTCGAAGCCGCGCGCGGCCTCAGGGGCCCGGGAAACCTGGCAATAGCCGCATGTCAGATTGCAACGCAAAGTCGGGACGAGAATGAGATACGAGAGCTCCTGCTGCTTCGATTGCCTGCCCGCCCAACGATAGGCAAAGGATGTCCAATCAGGATCGCCTTCGCGTTCAAACGTGTGTCCATTGCCTCGAAGAAATCTCAGGTCGTCGGGTGAGAGCGCATCGCGTGCGTATCTACCTAGAAACTCGCCGCTTCCGAGAAAAAAACCACCGGCATCGTCGCTAAACAGGAGCGTTCCGTTCGGGAGATCTCTAAATTTGAGTGGCCACACGGTCATCTGGCGGTGACCGCCCCGATCAACGCATGTCGCAGCGGAAGCGTTTCCGAGTAGATCTTCTCACGATAGATGGCGTGAAGGACGTTCTTTCGCAGATCGTCCAGCCTGTCCGGCGGAAGCTCTTCTACCTCTACGCCGTGACTGGAGGCCGAAAACCGCAGCGACGGATATTGGACCTGTAGTCGAATTAACGCGCCTTCCACAAAACACTGAAAGTCTTGTGGAATCTCGATTGCTGCCTGTCCTAGAAAGCGCGCCGCCACGTACCAAGTCCTCCCTCTCAACAAACTATACCTAAAACTCAAGTATGGGAATTAGTGCAGTTCAACTTCGATTTTTCGGTGAGGGCCGATATCACTGATGGTTGGGGTTGTTGCTGAGAGAGCGGCAGTTTTGCTCCTCATATCGGCCATTCAAGATATTTCCGCGATTTCCCAGAAGCTGCCATTCGGCTTAAGCGGTAGTGAAACTATAACTGAGCTCGTTTGGCTGGAGGCTAAGAGCGTCGTAGCCGATGCGCCGCAATCCCCCGATCGAAACGATATCCTGGATGTCTCCGTTCTCGCGGCGCGACCTTTTTCGGCCGAATTCTAGGGTCGCTCCACGTCCATGAGGTTTAGGCGGTCGAAGAAGACGCGGTTGCGACGCTTGGCATCCGCAAGAAGCCGGCCGTAGTCGATGACCTCGAAATAGATCCCGAAGGTGCGGTGATATCCATAATAGGAGCGTTGATCTGGCGTGGGCATAGCGTCCGACATCTTCAGCTCGGCGTGCATGCTAGCCGTGATGTCGCAGACGACGTAGGCGAAAGCGGGAATCTTGTCCCCAGCAACCGACAACGGCCGACCGTTGTCATCCTTGAATTGGCTACCCCGAATGAGCTGTATCTGTTCGAACACTTGTCTGAGTGGGTTGTCGTCCCCGGTGTAGTCGTCCCGCTGCGGTCGTTTGAACTCGATGACGGTGATGCTATTGAGAGGCATCCCATCGTCGGGCTTTTCGGAGAATGCAATCTTCCGGTCGAAGATGAAAAGATCCGGCCGCTTCCGCGATTCCGAGGTAAAATCGGTGTGGGAGTTTAAAGGCCGGTCCGAAGCGATGAACGAATGGAAGTTGAGGCGTTCGTCGATGATCCACAGGTTCTGTTGCGAATAGAGGATATCTTGGTCCGTCGCCCTCATCGGGAACAGGATATTGTGAACGGCCTCTTCGAGCGGATACTTGCCCGTTCGCTTGTCGTTGGAGAGGGCCTTCTCCAACAGCTCGATGATGATCTTGCGGTGGGATACGTACTGGGCAAGGGCCGAGACGCCGAGTTCGTTCGAACGTTCCATGAATTCCGACAGGCGCTGACGGTAGCCTTCGTAGTCGTCCTGCCTTGCTGCCTCGGTTAGTATGCGCGAACCTTCCCTTTTTAGGCTGACCTCGCGTTGATGGAGTTCTCGGTGCAGCGCCAACTCCATGTCCATTTTGGAGGCGTTCGGCGAGATTGAGTCTATGAACTGGTCTAGGTAGCGAAGGAGGGGTTTGTACTGTGGAGCTTCCGTTCGGACGTAATCTCGGACCCGCTTGGCTTTTGCAGCGTTAAGGCTGTCGATCAGTTCGGCCAGGTCCCGTTGTACGAACGCAAGGCATTCCGTCCGGATGTCGGACCGGCGCAGGTCTTCCGCTTGAAGCAGATCGCCTTGTCCGTCCTCCAGTTCCTCGCGGATGTCGAAGTCGGTGCGGAAATTGTTGACCCTTTCGTTGAGGTAGTCCCCTTGGACCACCGCGAGATAGACGAAGCTGCTTCCCTTCTCGTCTTGCAGCCGTCCGACGAAGTTCGGGATGAACTGGTCGAGCCTTTCGGTGATCACCGCGCGGGAGTTCGCCGCGTAGATTAGGCGATGCTTCGATGCGCGAGGCGAGTGTAGGCGAAACCCGTCGATGCGGAAACTTTGTCCGGCTATCTCGAATTTCTCGTTGTGCCCGCCGCGATGGAAGTTCTCGTCGAACACCTTGTTGAGGGACAGTTTGATGCCGCCGTCACGAATCTCGATCTCGGGGCATTCTGGCTGCATCAACACTAGAATAAAATGCTCGGCCAGTCGCTGCGCCAGTATCTCGATGTCGGTCGGGCATTCCTCGCGATAAGGCGAAAGGAAGCCCCCGAGTCTGACCGTAGTTCCTGATGTACCGCTATCGATTTGGGTCGCGCTGGCCACGTCGGGGTCGTAGTCGAAGCCGAACTCGAAATCCCGCAGCCAGTGACTTGGTTCGTCATCGCCGTCGTGAGCCTGGAAAGTCGTCCTGACGCGAACTGTCTGGAAAGCCTTGAGCCACATGAATCGGCCGAGGCCTTTCCCGCCTCGTTCGTACTTATGTTCCGAATACGCCGTGTTGAAAGAGTCAAAGTTCTCGTCAGTGAAGCCGATGCCGGTATCACTGATCTCGAAGCCGACGATAGGGGCGGTGTCCTCGCCGAGCAGGTCTTCGTCGCGCTCCACGACTATCGTGACACGATGCCGCCTATCGGACTTCGCGTCCTGAATTGCTTGAAAAGAGTTCATTACCGCCTCAAACAGCGGAAGGAGCGCCTTCCATTTCGGAAGCTGTGTCTGCCGGATCTGCCCCCTGAGGTTGGTTCGAAGCATTCCTGGCTGCAGGGCTGTGATTTGATTCATTGCATCCGGCCTATCTGCAACTTGATTCACTTGCGCTCCGCCTGCCTAGAAAGGCGCAATGCTATCGCCACTTCAACACAGTTCCAGCTTAGGAAGATTTTAGCAGAAAATTCCTGCCATGTATCCGTAAGAGAACCAAGGCCAACGCGGATTTGCACGTGTGCGTTGAAGCCATCAGTCCCTCTTCCGGCCTAAAATCTGACTGTCCGAAAAGCGTTTAAGTCAGTCGATCAGCGGACCGTGCCGGTATCGGACATTAGAGTGAGCAGCCGCAGGCGTTTGCGCGCTCGCTAGCTTTGATGTCCGCGGTCGTTACGAAGGGGGCCAGTGCACCTACCTCACACTTACGCCCCGGCCAGCCAGTCCTTCAACGTTTGGGCCGTATTCGCTGTATGGTTCCACACCATCCAGACTGATCCCGATTGCCCCTCCATCTCGCCCCAGGCGATACGGGGGTAGAGGCCGAGATACTCCCACGATGCCCAGGTCTTGTCGTTGGCTACGTCAGAGGAGGGGAATAGAGCGATCTTGCTGGTGGTCTTATAGCCATCTGCCACGCCCAATTCCCATGGCACCCAGCGGCTTTCCTTGCTGTTCTTGCTTGCTAACAGGATGAAGCGCTTGGTCTGCCTTATCCGCGTCTTGAGAAGCGAGGCGGTCTTGTCGGTGGTATAGGGGGGCATCTCGGGGTCAACTTTGTCGATGTATACCTTCGCGCCGTGGTTTTCGAGCACGATGGTCGCCCCGACCACCAAGTCTTCATCTTTGGTCGAATGCGACAGGAACGTCGATCCCTCCAGGGGGCGTTCCGATGCTGTCTTCCGAATGGACGCCTGTTCGGTCGCTGTCTTCTTAGCGGCGAATGCGCGGAGTTCATCGCTCGTTACAAATACCGGCATTTGGTCCTCGCCGCGGATTTACGCTTTCGCGATGCGTTTCAGGATGTCCGCCACAAGGGACAGGAGCTGTTCACCCGTCGCAGCAGGATCGGCAAGAGCCTTCAGCTCCTTGTCGGTTGGCCTCAGCGCAGCGGCGCCGGTCGAGGGCATAGCTGAGCCCAGGAGTTCGTCGGAGATAAGCTTCGCCGTCCCTCCCGTCGCTCCCACCGGCAAGATGAAAGCGCCGGCCGCGCGTGCCAGTTCAAACTCCTCGTGGACACCGGATGCCGCGATGATGTTGCTACCATCTCGCTTTGCCCCGCCCAGGAATACGACGATGCCGGAGAGGCGGGCGAGCTCGGTTCGTAGCGCGGTCCAATGCGTCTTGTCCGCGCTTCCGCCTGCGAGTGCTTGCGGGAACGCGCGCACGATGAGCCGCCGATCAACATCCCAACCGCCGCCATCGCGCAGGGAATCAACGAAGCCGGCCATTGCTGCTGGACCCACCAGGACACCCAAGCCACTGACAAGATCGCGGCCTGCCATACCGATCAGTCGGCCCACGCCCTCGGCAAGTCGGTACAACTCCGAAGACCCGCTGCCAGGTGAGTCGAGAGGCCAGCTTCCGCTCACCCACACGCGCATTGCGGCGACCTTGCGCTCGACTTCGCGCAGTAGGGCAGGCACCTCGTCATAGTCAGCGATCTCGACGGCTATTAACCCATATCGACCAAGATCTTTCGTCCAAAGATGATGTTGCGCGGAACGTGCCTGATATTCGTCGTCGCTCGCAAAGTCACTGCGCTTCGGCGGGCGAACGACAGCGAAATGCTCGGGCGGTGCCTCCGTAAAGCTCTCCCGTATCAGGGACAGGACGTGGCGGATATTAGGATCGGTAAGACTCAGCCCGACGAACAGCATCGACAAGCTACTCAAATGGGCTTGCAGCAGGGTGGTGAACGCACCCCGCCGCGAACGGTAGAGTTCATAGTCGTCGGTCGAGATGACAATGTCGTCGACTCGGTCGACCGAGCCATGCATCTTATAAAGACGCGCCGCGCCTGGCGTTGCCTTCAGGCTGAGGTCCTTCGCTCCGGCGACGACGTCGATCGGCCTGCCGATCGCCGCGAACGCGCGTTCCGTCAGCCGATCGTAGTTGGTGGTCCACAGCTGGCGCATCGGTAGCCGCGCCAGGATCTCCAGCGTTTCAGGTACGACCCGATTCTTGCCGATCTCCTTTTTGATGACATTGCGAACCCCGGTCGCGCCGCCGCTTTCAAGGATGTGCCACTGGGCCAGTGCAGCCAGGTCCTGAATGTCGCTGGTTCTGATGCCAAGTTCCTCGCCGATATCGACCAACAGGTCGGCCCAGGAGGGGTATCCCGCTGCCATAGACACGCCAGCGCCGATGAACACCGCGGCATTTCCCTCATGAAGCGCGGCCGGAAATTCCTTCAGAAAACGCGTTCTGCCGACGATAGGCATAGGTTCATTTCCCTGCAGCGCGTGCCGCCGCCTCAATCCAAGTCGCCATGTTGGTGTAGCCGTCGTCGTTGACCCAGTCGTACTGCTTATAGAGCGAACTGAGCGGCACCTTCCGGCCTCCCTGTTCTATCTCCCAAAAGGACAGCGGATTGCGACCTGGTGCATCGGCGCCTTTCTGGGGGTGTTTGACGTTGTGAATGTCAATTGCAAGCATTCCTTTGCCCAGTTGGTAACTGCGCTTGATCTCATGACGCACCCATTCGCGGTCGTAGGTCTCGGCACCGAAGAGAACGGCGGTCACAGACGTGCCCTTCATCTGCTCTTCGATCCACTGTTCGATACCGCCCGCGCGCCGCTTTACCTCTTCGAACTCGGCCTTGTCGTAGAATGGGGGAGCCTCCCCTTCAGTACGTACGACCCACGAGTTGCGCACTTGCACTACGCGATGCACATCGCGGTCGTAATGGAAGCTGAAAAAGACCTTTCTTGCCATTTGGTCCTCCCTTGATGCTGCATCCCTAACAAAGGCAGGCCGTATTGTCTTCGAAAACATGCAATCGAGCGACGGAAACTACCATTACACAGATGTTGCACAATATTCTGACGCTGAACTTGGCCTTGGCCTTCGCAGCGAATCCCAGCCACCAGGTTCCGCCGGATCCGCAGCCGTTCCCCGCAAAGCCTCAGCGCTTGCGCAACCGCTGCTTAGCGCGAGGCAGACTGCAGCGCGTTGGCCAGAATAACGTCAGCTGGGAGACGAGAGCCGACTGAAAGCTTATGTCGCCTTGATACACCGCTTGTTTGTACGTCGCCTAAGTGGTCAAAGAGCGTGGCCCGGAATAGAGGGCTTCTACTGGGAGAGACTACGCAATGCCGGACGTGATCGACTTTAATGATGCCATGAAGCGGACAGAAGGCGAGGATCGCGCGTTGCTGATCGGCAATGGCTTCTCCGCTCAATACTTCAGCTACCGCAATCTGCTCGACAAATCCGGCCTCGCAGCCGGCACCCCGGTGCGCGATCTCTTCGACGCTCTCGGGACGGTCGATTTCGAGGCTGTGGTCCGGGCTCTAGAAGGGGCTGTGCTAGTGGAGCGGGCATACGGGAACGCCGCCCATGCCGCCGACATTCAAGCGGATGCCCAGAAGGTACGGGAAGCGCTGGTGGAGGCGGTCAACGCAACGCATCCCAATCATCGGGAAGATTTAGGTTCGAAATACACAAGCAGCGCCGACTTCTTGTCTTGCTTCTCTACCGTGTTCTCGCTGAACTATGATCTGCTGCTTTACTGGGTCAATCTTGAGAAGCGGCTCCTCCGGGACGGATTCGGGCTGGGTAGGTCTGCTGGCTCCTTCCACGGCCCGTTCTCGGAGGACGCGTACTGCCATCTCTACAACCTGCACGGCGGCCTCCATCTCTTTGAAAGCGGAGGAGGTGAGATAATGAAAGCAGTCGACACTGGTTCTGGAGTCATCGCCACGATCACTGACGAGATCGCCAAGCGCGGCAGGTTCCCAGTCTACGTAGCGGAAGGTACGAGCAACCAGAAGATGCGCAAGATCAACTCGGTCGCCTACCTCCGCCATTGCCTGGACATGCTGAGGGGCAATTCCGCGGTGATGTTCGTTTACGGGCACAGCGCCGATGAGAACGACGCGCACATTTACCGCGCCATTTTTGCGTCTGAGGCGAAGCACATCTACTTCGGTGTCTACAACCCGGACGGCGACAAGCTCAGGGCGCTGGACGGACTCCTCGCAAAGTATCAGAAGACCGCCGGCTCCACGATCGGGTACACATTCTTCGACAGCGCAAGCGCGAAGGTCTGGGCAACTTGACGAGATTGGATTCTGGACGCATGCGAGGTTCTCAACCATCGTCCCGAGTTGTGGCGGACATGCTCATCGGGACACCTGCCCAATTCTACGTCGACCATCAATTCCACAGGGCGTCGCCCGATCCCTGCCGGTAGGTTCATGCCGGAGGCGATCGTCGCTGATATTAGGAAGGCTGCCGGGAATACATCACATCGGGGAGGAACCAGCGAGATATTGGCCGCTGTGCGCGGTACACCGGCCCATAACTGCCAGTCCGCTCTCGGCCCCGTTGCGGCCATTTCTGAACTCGACACTTTGGCTTTTCCAGCGCAAAACTGGCCTTGGCGACGAATGGAAATGTTCATGTGTTCCCGCTAAATGGAAGTCTGGAACTGCTTGCTTTTGAGTACTGCATCGTATCCGAATTCCTAAAGGCGCTCCGACCACTTGCGACCCCAATAGTGACGTCCGACTGAACGTCACGTCCTGCGCTTATTGATGTGCTCAGGAGAAAGCCCATTCCGCATCGGTGGGGGCGATCGCTTGCTCTCGCAACCGCCTGTGAAGTTCCTGCCAGGACGTATCCGAAACAAAGCTGGTCATACCTCCGCAGGCTTCTGTGAAAGACATCTTGCTGAAGCGATCGGTGAAATCGCCAGATGCGGCAATGTCATCGTTTCGAAATGAGTCGAAGAAATCGTCATCGCACTCAATTACTCGGTGTCCCCAAGCGCCCGGTAGATCGTCGGTCACGAGAGCTTCCCGAAGACCGGCATCCACGTCTGCCGCCTCGAGTGCCCGGCAGACGACATAGCGCATCAGGGGGTAGTAGATCGGCTGATGACTGCCTCCGAGCGCGCGGACGCCCGGCAGTACCGACGTGACCAGAAACATGAGGAGGAGATTTGGAATCAGGCTGCGGTCGGCCAACCGCGCGATGATCTCGGAAGCCGCGAAGCGAACCATCTTCGCTCCGGTTGCCGGATTGACAAGTTCGCCAGCGACCAGCCGCAATGGCAGGCGCCTGCCGTTTTGATAGAACCAGAAGAAGTCGGTACTGCGCGAAAGCCAGCCACTCCAGGGGCCGTCTGCAAGCGTGTCGATCTCGGCAAGCATATTCGAGGCGAGCCGTGGGTCTTCCAGCAACCTGGTACGCAGCCAGGAGTTCTCTTCCGACAGATGGTCCGCCACCAGATCGGCAATATCCTCGTCGTCGATCTGCAAGAAGGTGAAGCGGCTTCCAAAAAGTTTTGGCCACAGGCTGAGATTGGCTGCCTTGATGGCATGCGCCGGCCGCTCGAATTGGCCCTTTGGCAAACGGTTGTGTAGTAGATCAAGCGTGTCAGGCTCAGCGCCTTGTTCTGCTGGCACCAGTTCGAACCGATAGGCTCCGGGCCCGGTCAGAAGGCTATACCCGATCATGCGGCTTCGGGGGAGGCCGAAGACGTTGACCGGCTGCCTGTCGACTTTGAGCCAGCCAGGCCCTTTGCGTGCTTTTTCAGCGAGGCTGACCGTCGAAACGGCATAGGACAGATAAGTCGAACAGCCATGCGCCGAGAGGCCAAGCAGGCTAAGAATATGCGTGTAATAAGCTTCCGGGTCCAGAAGAAGAAGCAGATGAGGACCTGTCTGCAGCACGCGGCGCTGTTCGAATTCGCGGCAAATCTGCGCGACGGCATCGATGGACAATCCGTTCCGCTTCCCCGCGTTCTTGATCGTGCCAAGCAGCTTGGTTAGAGCGTGCCGGCGGATCTCCGGCGTGGCTTTCGAAGCCGGCGCGTCGAACAGTCGGGACGCATAGTCGCGGAGCGGGAGGGAATAGTAGGGTTGCATCCACGGGTAAAGCGCTGCCAGCGATCCGAGGACCGCACGCTTCGCTTCTACGGTTCGTGCTAGCTCGTCCACCTCAATCATTCCCCCTTTTGCTTTGCGAAATTGATGCTCAATACATAGACACCGGCGAGAAGGGCCACGCCGAAACCGAAGAAAATCGTCGACGGAAAAACTCTGTCTCCCAATACGGCAGCGATGCCGAAAATGATCAATCCGAGCCCGACAGCCAGACTGTGCATAGCACCCTTAGCTCTGCCCAAGACCCTATCGGATACACGCGACTGCAGCGTGACCTCGACGCTGACGCGGCCCAGATTGTAGAAGAGGCCAAGCGCGGCAAAGATCGCCAATGTCCAAGGCGCGGATAAGGGCGTCAGCGCCATCAAGGCGAGCGCGGTTGAGCCTAAAAGCATGAGGTGCAGTGTATGAGTACTAATCGTTCGTGTCAGCCTTGCTAGAAGGCCCGCTCCGATAAGCGAGCCCGCCGACCATGCCGCCTCGAGGTGGCCGAAATCGACGGCAGTGCCTTGCTGTTCTTCGAAAACAAAACCGGATCCCATTACGCTAACCAGCACTGCGCCTCCGTAGAGTAACGCGTACACGGCAAAGTGGCGAACCAGGTCGGTGTTGGGTACAAAGCTGTTGGCTGCGTAGACCCTGTCCGACGCCCGGTCCAATCGTACCCAACCCAGGCTGGCCGCTGAAGCCACGAAGAAGGCGGCAAGCACTGTGAACACCAGGGCAGGGGAGAGCTCATTGAGCAATGGACCAGCAAGCAGGGCTGCCCCGAGGCAACCGAACTGCACGGCGAAGAAGACAATGGAATTTGAGGTCGCGAGACCAGCGCCTCGAACCACGACAGGGATCATCGACTGCGAGGTCGTAAGTGCCACACGGTCGCAAAATGCGAAGAGGGCTGCCGAGAGGCAGATCGTTACGAACGCGTCCAGATAGAAAAACGCACAAGCGGTCACGAGCAGGACGACAAAGCGGCTAAGGTCCGCCGCGATGTTCAATCGTCGTCGGTCAAACCGATCCGCCGCCACGCCGGCCAGAGGGCTCGCGATAAATTCGACAACACTGACGATCGTAAGCACGGTGCCCACACTCGCGCTTCCGTACCCCGCTTCGACAAGAATCCATGCGGATGCAATGTAATAGCCATTTCGTCCCACAGAGGCCGACAAGGTGCTGGCCAAAAACCCCAGGACCGTTCGAGAAAGGACTGACGGTTTTTTGGTATCAGTGACTCGATCTGCGTTTGACATCGGCGGCCCACCCCCAACCATAGGGCCGTAGGTCAATACCCACTCAGGCGATGTCGGCTTTCCCGTGACGCTGGACTTTGCAAATCCTTGCTGAAATACGGCAGTAGTGCTGCGCTAAATCCTGCATTTGCGCCGAAACTCTATCGGATTCGTGCCGAAGCCCCGCTTGAATGCGGTCGTGAAATGGCTTGAGCTTGCGAAACCGCATTCCAGAGCGATTTGGGTTGCTGACAAATTTGTGGATCGCAGCAAGTCCGCCGACTGCTCTAATCGGCGCTGTGCGATGAACGCATGAGGCGTCATGCCTGTCGACTGCTTGAAGGCCCTGCTGAAGTGAAAACGGCTAATGCCGAGTTCCTCGGCAAGTTGGGTCAGTGTGGGTCTGCCGTCTGAGGATGCCTCGATCATTCCCAGCACCCGTTTGAGATCGAAGGTCGAAAGCCCCCCTTTTGCCACCTGATGACCGGTTTGGTTCAACCTGACCATTTGTACGAACAATTGGGTGACCTGACTCTCCACCATCGTGACGCTGATCGGATCGGGATATCTGAGCTCGGCGGCTATTCTCTGCAACGCCATCTCGATGGTGTTGTCACGAAATCCGATCCACGGTGGCATTTGTGCTGAACGGTAGGACGCCGATCCTTCGAAGGTCTGTTCGGCAAATTCCCGTGCTATCGACACAAGCAGGTATGATGCGATGGCATCGCCCTCATCCCAGCCAGTCCATTCACTCTCGGCTGGAATGTAGATTATTGAGCCGGGCCGCCTTGCCGAGAACGAAACCCGGCGCCCGTCGACGAAATCTTCTCCACGTCGCGCCACGCCCTTTAGGTTGAAGAAGAACATATGCCGCGGGTGGGCGATTCTTGTTTCCTGCCGCTCCAGGCCGGTCCTCCTTATCAAGTCCGCCCGCACGTCTCCCCAGCTCTCATACTGGTGAGCCAATGTCTGATGCCGCGAGGGGCGTATCTTGTCCGGGTCGAGGCAAAAACGATCCGCCAATCGATCCGACCTCCTTACTATGTAGTTCGCCCTCCTGTTTTTTGCCTAACCATAGGTTGTTAGACAACTCACAAATAATTCAGGGTTGGTGGAAGGTGTGCCTTCCGCGAAAAAACGGCAATTGAATGAAAGCCGTTTCTAGCACGCCGGTCTAACCATCGCCTCCGCCTGTACTCGACAATGAAATATTAAGCCAAGCTAATCTTTGTTTCCCCGTCGAGCTTTAGGGCGTCTCACCGACCAAACTTTTGTGGGAGGCACACTGAAATGCGAGGTCTCGACGATTTTCTGGCCGAATGCGACCATGGCCCGCGGATCAATGAACTATCAGGATTCTTCGCCGCGACCGCCGCCGGCCAGAGCGGGATGCCAATCCGGAAGCCCGTGGCAGATGCTCGGCTTCTCCCGAGAGATGAACTCCTTCGGGATCTAGTCGCTCTGCACGCAGCTCGACAGGGCTTTTTTGACCGCCACTACCATGGCAGCATTCCTTACAGATTGGAGGAAGAATGTCGGATGGCCCTCGCCGTGCTGAAATACGCGCGGCAATCTAGCGCCCCTCTGTCGCTTTACAGCCTCGGAACAGCGGAGGGCACCATGGCGAGAACATTGTCCGAGTTGACCGGTGGGCATATACGCAGCCTCTCCTGTAGCCCTAACGCGGAAAATTACAAATGCTTCATGGCGTATGGCGAGCCTGCAGACGCCGAGTTTTTCGTAGGCCCCTTCCATCGATTGACCAAGGACGTGCTCGGTTCAGAAGCCCGGCTCGCAATGTTTGGGCCAGGATTTGATGTCATTCTGGAAGACACCACCTTCCAGATGTACTCGCCGAACCGGTCAAAGCAGATCGAGTTTGTCGCCCAGCACCTGAAGGAGGGAGGCATCTTCGTCTTTGTCGAAAAATTCAGAGCGATCGACGAGGGCGAATACATGCGCCGCGAATGGCAGAAGGATTTCGGGTTCAAGGCGCGATACTTCCCGCAAGAGGAAATCGAGAAAAAGAAGGCGGCTGTCCTCACGACAATGTTCAACAATGAGGTGACTCTGTCAGAGATGTCGCACGCAGTGAGCGGGCATTTCAAATACTGCGTCATGACGTGGAACAGCGGAAATTTCTGCAGTCTTGCGGCGAGCAACAGCAGGGAAAACCTCGACCGATACGTATCACAGATGTCAGCGCCGGCCATTCCGCACGAATATGTCTACGAGACCAGCGTTTCTCCCAGGACCACGACCGCGGCAACAGAAGTTTCAGTGTGACCCCGCCATCAAATGGGGCCGGCGTCAATGCACCTTTGCTGGCGCGCGAGGCTACTGTTGCGTGGGCTTGGCCCTCACGGATGAACGATCTGATCGCGTCGGGCTGAACGGGAATCATCCACCTCGATATGCAAAAAGCCAAAGCGACATGACGCGGAACGGGAACGCTCTCCAGCTACTGACCTACGCCTTTGCAGCCATGGATCACCGTAGTCTGCGTCAGGCGGCAAGAGCCCTGAGGGTCCAGGAATCCTCGGTGAGCCGCAACATCGTCAAGCTCGAACAGCTTTTGGAAATGCAATTGTTCGATCGAAGCGTGCGCGGTGTTCAGGTGACCGAGACCGGCCGCGCCTGGATCGAAATTGTGCGGGCTCACTACGAAGGCTTGCTGGATGCTTTCACAGAGCGTGGTTGCGAAAACCAAGATGCCAAGACGATCAGGATTGGATTGTGCTGGGTAACAGCAGGGGAATTCCTCAAGCGCCTCATCGATCGTTTCAAAGCACTGTATCCGGAGGTAAGGCTGACCATTGAGGATGTTCCAACGGGGCAGTGCTTGGCAGCCATCCGCCGCAGGCGCTTCGACATTGTGTTCACACAAGACATCGGCAGCGTCAGATCCTGTAGCAGCCAGGTGTTTTGGCGCGAGCGTCTTTTCGTGCTCTTGCCGTCTTGTCATTCACTCGCCAAGAAGCCAGTAGTCGAATGGGCCGACCTTGCGGATATGTCTTTGCTCGTTCCGGTGGGACTGGAAGGACCACCATCGGATCTGTGCTTACTCGAGCGTATCGCAGCCGATGGCGGCCCGGCTTCTCAAAGGTGTCTTGCGAACCCGGCGACGATCATCTTCAAAGTGCAACTCGGGCAAGGCGTCACATTCGCCGACGAAAGCTATGCCAGGACGGTCGTTATCGAGTCCGCGACTTGGAAACCGCTCGCGGGGCAAAACAGTGTCACCTCAATCAGGGCTGTCTGGCTCGACTCCAATCCAAAGCGGTCAGTGCTCCGGTTAGTTGCGATGGCCAGGAATATGGCTGGGAGAACGACAGGCATCAACGAGACAGGGGCGGGTCGAGACCCTCGCTAGTCAGCGATGCGGATTTGCGGCGGGAAGGACCCTATCTCGAGGTCGAAAGGCAAGCGCGTTACCGCTATTTGGCTCGGCAATACTGGCGGCGGCTCGAAGGACCGGCATGGGGCAACATCGGGGCGCGATATGCATCGCAGCGGACCGCTGGTGGACGGCATTCTGACACAAGAGTCTCGACCGCCTTGTCGCGTCTCCTCCGATGGCCTTCGGCTTCACGACGGAGATGTCGGCCTCGATCACCCCCTCGTCTAACGGAACTCCCGGAGATACAGCAATTAATGGCGTCAGTCGCGAAAAAGGCTCGGCGGCTAGTTTAGAACGGAAGGCCGACATAATTTTCCGCAAGCGCGGTCGACGCGGCGCGTGAATGGGTGAGATAGTCGAGTTCCGCCTCATGGATCTTCTGCTCGAAATCGCTGGTGTCAGGAAAGCGATGCAGCATCGTCGTCATCCACCAGGAGAAGCGGACAGCCTTCCAAACGCGGGCAAGTGCATTCGGGGAATAGGCGTCCAGCGCGGCGCTGGAGCGGTCCTGATAGTGCTCCGCCAGCCCAAGGAAGAGATAGTGAACGTCGCTTGCTGCGAGATTGAGCCCCTTCGCGCCGGTAGGCGGCACAATATGAGCGGCGTCGCCAACCAGGAAAAGGTGGCCAAAGCGCATGGGCTCAGCAACGAAGGAGCGCAGAGGCGCGATCGACTTCTCGAAAGAGGGTGCGGTGAGCAGCACCTCAGCATGATGAGCAGGCAAGCGGCGGCGCAGCTCCTCCCAGAAACGGTCGTCGCTCCAATTCTCGACTTTGTCGTCCAGCGAACACTGGACGTAATAGCGGCTGCGCGTCATTGACCGCATCGAGCACAGCGCAAAGCCGCGGCGATGGTTGGCATAGATCAGCTCGTGATGGACCGGAGCGACATCAGCGAGCAGGCCGAGCCATCCGAAGGGATAGATCTTCTCAAAGCAGCGGATCGCCTTTGTCGGGACGGATTTGCGGCTGGCGCCATGGAAGCCGTCGCATCCTACCACGAAGTCGCAATCGATGCGGTGCGTGACGCCGTCCTTTTCGTACGTGACATAGGGGGCTGCCTCGAAATCGCGCGGGCGGACGTTGGCGGCCTCATAGATGGTCAGGCAATTGCCGCTTTCGCGACGCGCCATCAAATCACGGGTCACTTCCGTCTGTCCGTAGACCATCACCCGCTTGCCGCCGGTGAGACCAGCCAGGTCGATCCGATGATCGCGGCCGTCGAAGGCGAGCGAAAAGCCGTCATGTGGGAGCCCCTCGGCGTGCAGACGGGTCGCCGACTGCGCCTTTTCCAGCAGCCGGACGGTGCCTTCCTCCAGTACGCCTGCACGTACACGGCCGAGGATGTGGTCCTTTCTGACGCGATCGAGGATGATGTTGTCGATGCCTGCCTCGGTCAGCAATTGACCAAGCAAAAGGCCGGATGGACCGGAACCGATAATGGCGACCTGGGTACGCATCGCTCTCCTCTCGCGCTATCTTCCGTTGAATTCTGCGCGGCCGTGAAGGTGGTCACAATGGACATTTCAGCCAAGAAACTGCAGAAACCGAACATTGCGAGGGAAAAGACCCATGCCCGACGGAGTGCCCACTTAGGCCGCTTTGCCTGCTGCCCACGCGCTGCCGTCGGTAAATGTCCAATAAACCGTCAGATCTTTCCATTGCCGCCGCCATCGCCATCTGGTTGGTAAGACAAAAACGCGACCCGTATGCTGCAGGTTAAAGGCCAACCGGCCCGATCGGCTCCCTTGCGATATCGATGGAAGGCTGACGTTGCTATGCAAGATGACGTCTATGACGCCGTAATTGTCGGCTCCGGGCCTTCCGGAGCGGTGACGGCTCACACGCTCGCCGGCGCAGGCCTCCGGGTCATCTGTCTTGAGCAGGGCGACTATGCGCTCCCCTCGGACTATGCCGCAAACTATGAAATGTGGGAGCTCGTGGCTCGGGGGCATTGGCAGGTAGAGCCTAATCGCCGGGGCAACCCGGCCGATTACCCAATGAACGTCCTGGAGACAGACCTGGCGCCATCCATGTACAACGCGGTGGGCGGGTCAACGATCCACTACAGCGCGCTCTGGTCGAGACTTGCGCCATCCGATTTCCGGGTCCGGACACTCGACGGTGTCGCTGACGACTGGCCGATCTCCTACAGCGAGCTCGCTCCCTTCTATAACGAGGTCGACGATTTTATCGGTGTATCCGGCCTGGAAGGCGACACGGCCTATCCTGACGGGCTGTCGCCGAAGCTTCCCCCGATGCCTCTTGGCAAACTTGGCCTGAAGGCCGCGGAGGCCATGAACAAGCTCGGCTGGCACTGGTGGCCTCATGCGAATGCGATCCCGAGCCAGAAGATCGGCACACTTTCGGCGTGCGCGCGCTGGGGCACTTGCATCCAAGGCTGTCCCGAAGGCGCGAAGGCATCGTTCGACATGGCCTACTGGCCCACGGCAATCAAAGCCGGCGCCAAATTGGTCACCGGGGCCCGCGTCTCGGAGATTACCGTCGATCAGAGCGGTGTCGCCACGGGCGTCCGTTGGATCAGCAAGGGCGAGGTGCATCATACCCGGGCCAAGCAGGTCGTCGTCTGCGCCAACGGCATCGGCACGCCGCGATTGCTCCTGCTTTCGGCGAGCGAGCGGCATCCGCAGGGCCTTGCCAACTCATCCGGCCTAGTGGGCAAAAACCTGATGCTGCACCCGAACTGTACCGTCATCGGCTATTACGAAGAGGATCTGGAATCGTGGCGCGGTCCTGTCGGCTCCGTCATCAGCTCGATGCAGTTCTTCGAAACCGATCGCTCCCGCGGCTTTGTGCGCGGACCGAAGATGCACGCCTGCCCGACGCCCGGGTTGCTGTTCAACGGCATCGATCCTCACAGGCTTCTGCCGTTCGATGAGCTTTGGGGCTCCAGTTTTCACCAGGTCATACGCGATTCACGGAACGCGATCTTCTTTGGCGCGAACATCGACGACCTGCCGGAGGAAAGCAATTGCGTCACGCTTGATCCGGACTTGCGCGACGGCGATGGCATCATCGCGCCGAAAATCCGTTATCGCTACAGCGAAAACACGGTGAAGATGCGCAACTATGTTATGGAGAAGCTTGTGGAAATCCATAGGGTGACGGGCGCGAAGAAGTGCATCGAAATCGTTGAGCTGAAAGGTGAGCCCGGGCATCTGCTCGGAACCGCCCGGATGGGGAATGATCCGAAGACGTCCGTCGTCGACGAATATGGACGCGCCCACGACGTCCCCAATCTCGTCATTTCCGACGGCAGCATATTCGTAACCGGCGGCGCTGCGAACCCGACCAGCACGATTACGGCGCTCGCGCTTCGCAATGCGAAGAAGCTCGTTGAAACTTTGCGCGCAGCAAGCTGAGCGTGATTGCCGTTCCGGCGCGCTTACAGGCCAAGCGCGAAGCCGGCTTCTCCCCGCAATTGTGCCGGCCAGGGTGGATCGGCCCTTCGGCTTGTTCTTCACATCGACTTTGAAAGCCGAACTCCTCGCGAACACTCAACGCGAACTCTTCTGCGGCGAGCCCACAAAGGACTTCACGATGTCCACCCCCAACCTGGATACCTCTTCGATGGATCCTGTGCTTTGGAGCAAGACCCTCCTAGAGCCGGCGATCCGCTTCCCCAGGCTCGAAGAAGATCAATCCGCCGACGTCGTGGTGGTCGGAGCCGGATTTTGCGGTCTGAACGCCGCAATACACGCCGCTCGCAATGGCGCGAGCGTCGTCCTCGTGGACGCGCGAACGGTCGGCAGCGGTGCTTCAGGAAGAAACGGCGGCAACAGCATACCCCAGTTTCCGGGAACGATGACGCCTTCAGATGTCGCCTCGATTCTTGGAAGCCGCAAGGCGCGGGCGCTCGCGGAACTGGTCGTCGCCGGCTCGGACATGGTTTTCCGTCAGGCGGCCGAGCTTCAGATTAATTGTTCCCAAGCACAGCATGGCTGGATGCAGCCGGCGCATTCGCAACGCTCCCTGTCCAGGGTCCGGCGATCCTTCGAGGAATGGCAGGCTTTCGGAGCGCCAGTCGAGTGGCACTCCGCCGCCGACGTACACGACCTTCTCGGCGCCGCCGGCTATATCGGCGGCTGGTCGAATCCGACCGGCGGGTCTCTCAACCCCTACGGCCTGGCGCTTGGACTCGCCAAGGCGGCGCAGAAGGCGGGGGTGAGAATTTTCGAGAACACGGCAGTCCGGCGGATCGAGCACGCGAATGCCTCGCCGGTTCTGGTCTGCAGCGAGGGGCGGATCAAAGCGGGCACCGTCCTCATCGCCACCGGCGGGTATACCGACGACGCCTTCGCGGGCGTGCAGCGCTCGGCAATTCCGGTTTACCTCTATCAAGTTGCGACCAAACCACTGCGTCCGGAGCTTCGGGAACACATCATGCGAACCATGATGTGCTTTTCCGATTGCCGTAAGTCAGGCGGTTTCGGCAGGCTCGATGCCGAGGGGCGGATCATCACCGGAGGGGCGGTGTTCGCACTCGGCGTCGGCCAACGATACGGCGTGAACCATTGTCGAAATCGGCTCAAGCTTCTCTACCCGCAACTGACGGATCAGGACCTCGCCTTCGAGTCCTATTGGGAGGGGTTTTGCGCGATCTCCGAGACGAAGCTCCCACATGTGCTCAGACTCGGAGCCAATATCTTTTCCATCACGGGCTTCTCGACACGCGGCGTCAACCTGGCTCACAGCCTGGGTCGGCTTCTGGGTGAGTTCGCGGCTGGGAGAAAAAGGTTGGACGATATACCGGTGGCGCTTTGGGAGCGGCGGCGGGATGTCGCCTACTGGTATCTAAAATCGCACGCTGCGCGATATGCGTTTCCATGGTTTCAAGTGCTGGACCGAATAGGTCTTTCATAGCAGGGGCCACCTCGCATGTTGAGCGGTTTGTCCAACACTTTGTTGGATATTGCCATTGTCGATCGGGATGGCCAATGGTTTTCTCCTCCTACAGAAGCGACGACGGAGCTCCTGGGGAAGCTCCTGTAAAAACGGCACTCACCGCTACAGCGCCACCGAGCGCTGGGGAAGAGCAGCCTTTCGCGTCGTAAAAGCCACGCAGTTAGAAACCGCATGGAACAATGGAGGAGGTTTACGTGATCAAAGGCTTGAATCATCGAAGCATGAGTCGCCGATCGGCCCTGAAGGCCGCCGCAGGGTTGGTCGCAGCTTATAATCTCGGTTTGTCCGGCGCACGTGCCCAAAGCGGCAAGAGCCTGAACATTCTCAACATGAACCTGCTTTTCAGCGACGTACTGGCGAACCAGATTGCGAAAGCTTATACCGATGCCGAGATCAGCGCGGATCCGGTTCCTCAGAACGAGCAGTATGAAAAGCTGCTCGTCGAGATGTCGCAGGGTTCCTCCACCTACGATCTTCTGGTTTTGGACGCCTTGTTCATCCATCAGGTCCTGGGCAACAAGTGGGTGCAATCCGTCGATGATATCAAAACGAATGATTCATCGCTTCCGGCACTGCAATATGAAAACCTTTTCCCGGAAGCTCTGAAATACGTCCAGAGCGACGGAAAGCGTTACGGTATTCCGCTTACATTCTCGACCCCAATTTTCGCCTATAGAAAGGACCTATTCGAGGAAAAAGGCCTGTCGGTCCCCACGAACTGGGACGACTATCGGAAGTGCGCCGAGGCTCTTCACTCGGGCGACGTCGCTGGCAATATCCTGCTGCTCGGCGGTCAGGACGCGCACATGTCGGGTGATTGGGCAACCCGCTTGATGGGTATGACCAAGCTTGGACCGGAAGACGATGGTGTGCTGGACGCCAAGAACCAACCAATCTTCAACTCCGAAGGCCAGGGCGTAAGGGCGATCGAGCGTCTCAAGGAAGTGCTCCCCTACGCCCCCAAGGGCGCACAGGGACTGGATTATCCTGACGGCATCTCGCTGTTCTCGCAGGGCAGGGCTGCGATGTTCATCAGCTGGTCCGATGTATTCGCCGGGCTGGAGACCGGACCGTTGAAGGGCAAAATCGGATACGCCGCCGTTCCCAGCGAGAAGTTCCAGCAGCAGATGACCGGCGGCATGTCACTGGGCATCAGCGTCAATTCGGCGAACCAGGCCGAGGCCTACAAATTCCTCGATTGGATGCTCAGGGGTGAAGGCTACCGACTCCTGCTCGAAAATGGCGAGACGAACCTTGTGTACAAGTCGCAGCTCGAAGACCCGGCCGTGCGCCAAAAAATTCCGTCCCTGAACGTCTATGAGGACTTCAAAAAGCGCGGCACCACCACGATCGCTTTGCCTCCTTATCGAGTTCCCAACTCGGTCGAAGTGCAGCGCGTACTATATGAGGAGATCCTGGCCGCCATGCTCGACAGGAAGACCCCGCAACAAGCGATGACGGACGCTGAGTCCCGCGTTAAATCCGTCATTCGCTGACCACACGAACCGATCTAGAGGAATGGCCCCGCTGGGTCATTCCCCTAGTGAATGGAAATTGTTATGAGCATGACCTCGATTTCCACTCCGCAGGTGGTCGCCGGCGCCGACAAGGCGCAAAGAGCAGGAGAGCGCCATACCGGCTGGCTGCTCCTTACTCCAGCTTTCGTTCTCATGAACGCCGTCGGTTTCTTTCCGATGGTGTATTCGCTCTACATTTCCCTGACCAATTACAATCCAACGCATGGCGGCAACGCTCGCTTTGTCTGGCTGGACAACTATGCAAGTGCCCTGCTGGATATCCAGTTCTGGCATGCCATAGGTCTGACATTCGTATTCGTTACGCTCAGCGTCGGCACCTCGCTCGTGCTCGCTGTGCTATTATCGCTGCTGTTCAATCTGCGTTATCCGGGCTTTTTCTTGCTGCGGACGATCATTCTGATTCCGATGCTGATCACGCCCATCGCGGTGGGGATCGTCTGGCGCATCATGATGATGCCCGATCTGGGAGTGCTCAATTACCTGCTGACCCTTGTCGGACTGCAGCCGCTTCTATGGACCTCGTCCTCCAGCACCGCGCTCCTGTCAATCATTCTGGTGGATATCTGGCAGTGGACGCCCTTCATGTTCCTCATCGTCTTCGCCGGCATATCCGCGCTGCCGAAAAGCCCTTTCGAGGCTGCTGCGATCGACGGCGCAGGTCCGATACGGGTGTTCTTCTCCATCACTTTGCCGCTGCTCAAGCCCGTCATCGTCATCGCGACGCTCCTGCGCATCGTGGACGCCTTCCGCACCTACGACACGACATTCATCATGACTCGCGGCGGCCCCGATTTTGCGACCGATCTCGTCAGCGTCTATCTGCAGAGGATCAATTTCCGCTTCTTCGATCTCGGCTACGGCGCCGCCCTGTCGTGGATCACCCTCCTGATCGTAACGATCATCATATTGATCTTCACGAAGCTCTCCGGATTCACCCGAATAATATCCGAGAAAGAAAACCGCTAGGAGCTGTCAATGTCGATGCAACATGACGCCATTCGCCGCGGTTCCAAGGCGGCTCTAGCGTATGCGCTGGCGCTTCTCGCCACGGCGTTTTTCGCGTTTCCGATCTTCTGGATGTTCACGTCCTCTCTGAAGGGCGACGAGATCATCACGGCGTATCCACCAGTGTGGATTTTCGCCCCCAGTCTCCAAAACTACGTCAAGCTGGTCGAAGACCTGGGAATAATGACAATGTTTATCAACAGCTCGATCATCGTCGGGCTGTCGACTTGCCTTGCGATGATATCCGGGACTCTCGCCGCCTACGCGCTCGCGCGCTTCGACATCAAGAACAAGCAGATGATCGCCTTCGAAGTTCTGTCGATCCGCATGTTGCCCCCGATCGTCAGCGTGGTCCCGATGTTCATCCTGGCTCGCTGGTTGGGCGTCTTCGACACCTATTGGCTGCTGATCGCAGCCTACGCGCTCGCGGGCCTCCCGTTCGTCGTCTGGGTCATGCGCGTCTTCATCCAGGACATCCCGCAATCGATCGAGGAGGCCGCGCTGATCGACGGCTGCTCTCGGGTCGAGGCGTTCTGGCGGGTGACCTTGCCGCTTCTGATGCCTGGGCTCGCAGCGACGATGGTCATCGTCTTCATGTTTGCCTGGAACGAGTTCCTGCTGGCGTCGATGCTCACTTCGAAAGCCGCCAAGACGCTTCCGGTGATCGCGGCAAATACGTTGAACGCAAAATCCATCGCATGGGGCATGGCCTCGGCGGCCGGGGTGGTGATGTCACTGCCGGTTGTCGTGCTCGTCCTGCTGATGCAACGCTATCTGGTTCGCGGCCTGACCTTGGGCGCAGTAAAGGGTTAAAGGAGGCCTTCGTGGGAATTCAAATCAAAGACGTCCGGAAACGTTTCGGCGCACTCACCGTCGTGAACGGAGTGTCGGTCGATATCGCCGAGGGCGAGTTCTTCGTCCTGCTGGGGGAATCGGGCTGCGGCAAGACGACAACCCTGCGCATGGTAGCGGGGCTGGAGCTCCCGACATCGGGCTCGATCCACATCAATGGCAAGGACGTGACCTACGCTGAACCCAGACATCGCGACATCGCGATGGCGTTTCAGGATTATGGGCTATATCCCAACATGACCGTCTACGAGAACATCGCGTTCCCGTTGAAGATTCGCAAAGTATCGAAGGCCGATCAGCGCAGGAAGGTCGAGGAGACGGCCGGTAAGCTGGGGATCTTCAACTACCTCGGTCGGAAGCCCTTCCAATTGTCCGGCGGCCAGCGGCAACGCGTCTCACTGGCTCGCGCCTTGGTGCGAAATCCCAAGGTCTTTCTTATGGACGAGCCGCTCTCGAACCTCGATGCCAAGCTTCGCGCCGTCATGAGGACGGAGATCAAGAAGCTCGTCTCCGAACTCGGCATCACGACGATCTACGTCACGCATGACCAGATCGAGGCTATGTCCATGGCCGACCGGATAGCAGTCATGCGTCATGGCGACATGGTTCAGGTGGGATCGCCCCTGGAAATCTATGACCGGCCTTTGACCCATTTCGTGGCCGACTTCATGGGCTCGCCGCCGATGAACCTTTTCCCCGCGTCCATGACGACGGCCGGTCGTCCCACCGGTGAGGTACGGGAGTTCGTCGACGCGATCCCCGATCACGAGCGGGATCTGATCTCCAGCAGACTCGATGCGTCAGGACAGTTCACCCTGGGTATCCGGCCCGAGCACTTGAAGCTCGTTCAACTCGGTTCGCCAGGGTCCGCGCGCGCGGTCGTGGATTTCGTCGAACCGCTGGGCCAAACGACGAACGTATATCTCACGGCCGGAGAGAAGCGCTTAATCGCAGTCACGGATCGGTGCGTCAGCCATGTCGGCGATGTGGTGGGCGTCTATGCGCCGCCCGAATTCCTGCGCGTCGTCGCCAACTAAAAGCACGTCGCGTCCTGCGGGAGTCTTGGCCGACCGTCCTGGGACGGCGAGGTTTCCGGCGTCCGATCGCACCTATTGAACCATTCCATGGAGGCCATGTTGAAGCCGACCCAAGCCGATCTTTCACCTCGTGTTTACGGCCATTTTATCAATGGTGCCCTCTCCGTTCCTTCGGCGAATCTGATCGACAGGTATTCCCCGGCCAATGGATCGCTGCTCGCGCGCTTTTCGGCCGGCACGCCAAAAGATGTCGACGATGCGGTCGCGGCTGCGTTGAAAGCGTTTACCCACGAAGGCTGGGCGGATTTGAGCGGGACCGCTCGCGCCAAGTTGCTCAACAGGTTTGGCGACCTGATTGCCGAGAATGCGGAGCGTCTCGTTCGACTGGAAGCCGAGGAAGCGTCTAAAGCCATCAGGATGTCGGCTCACGAGTTGGTCATGGTCGTAGAGATGACCCGTTTTGCCGCCTCCCTCGCTCTTACGGCAAAGGGCGAAGCGCATACCCACCTTGGCCCTGAGGCTCTTGGACTCGTCACGAAGGAGCCGTCCGGCGTCGTCGGAATGATCGTGCCGTGGAATTTCCCACTCGTGTGCCTCTTCCAGAAGCTCCCATACGCGCTTGCGGCCGGATGCACGGTGGTCATCAAGCCGGCGGAGCTGACGTCCAGCACCACACTCGAAATCGCGAAACTGGCAACCGAGGCCGGTATTCCGGCCGGAGTCGTCAACGTCGTGACCGGCAGGGGAGCCGTCGTCGGCGAGGCGCTGACCAGCCACGCGGATGTCTCGATGATCTCGTTTACCGGTTCCACCGCGGTGGGCCGGAAGATCGGCGGAAAGTGCGGCGAAAGCGTAAAGCGCGTAGCCCTGGAACTCGGAGGAAAAGGCGCGAACATCGTGTTCGCCGACGCCGACCTCGAGGCTGCATTGGACGGGGTTCTTCTGAGTTTCGTCTTCAACCAGGGCGAGGTTTGCGCGGCCGGTGCCCGCCTGATCATCGAAGACAGCGTCGCAGACGCGTTCGTTGCAAAGCTTGCCGAGCGTGCGAAGCGGATCAAGGTCGGTCATCCGCTCGACAAAGAAGCGGACATGAGCGCGCTCATACACGAGCACCACATGAACAAGGTTCTCGGCTACGTCGCTGGAGCCAAGGAGCAAGGGGCGGTCGTGATCTGCGGCGGGCAACGCCTCTCCGGCGACACATACGATGACGGCTACTTCGTCGGTCCGACGATTCTGGGCGAGGTCACGGCGGACATGCGCGTCTTCCAGGAGGAGATTTTCGGACCGGTTCTTTGCGTCACCAAATTCAAGAGCCCGGAAGAAGCGGTCCATCTCGCGAATTCAACGGATTATGGCCTGGCCAACGGGGTGTGGAGCAAGGATGTCGACAAGCTTCTCTCGACCGCACGCAAGCTGAAGTCGGGGACTGTCTTCGCCAACACCTATTTCGAGGGCGGCGTACAATTGCCGCAAGGCGGCGTCAAACAAAGCGGCTTCGGCCGGGAGAACGGTCTGGATGCGCTTCATGAATATATGGAGACCAAGCAGACGTTCGTGAAGCTTGGCGTTCGACAGCCCGCGCTCGCTCACACCATCGCCTAGCCCAGGAGGATTTGCTTTGTCAGACGAGAAAAAGCGCCTTGCTCTGATCGGCTTTGGGGCGATGGCCCGCAGCCTTCAGGCGTCGTTTCAAAAGTCTGGTGGCGAGTTCGCCCTTGCGGCGACACTGGTTCCTCCGGACCTGGCGCCAGCGCCGCACGAACTCGGCGGCGTCAGGCTTTTCACGAATGTCGCGGACCTGATTGCGTGGCGCCCATCGCTCGTCATCGAATGCGCGAGCCACGAGGCTGTCCGCGACTTTGTTCCGACCCTGCTGAGGAACGGGCTTCACACGATTATCGTATCGGTGGGCAGCCTGGGCGATAAGACGCTGTTTCAAAGTCTCAAGGCCGCTGCGACGGAAGGCCGAAGCCGCCTGACAGCGGTGTCGGGTGCGATCGGCGGGCTTGATGTCCTCAGGTCCGCGAGAAGCGCCGGCCTAAGCTCCGTCGCCTACACCGGAATGAAGCCCCCCAATGCCTGGCTCGGCACACCGGCCGCGGATGCCATGGATCTGGCAGCCCTCGAAGAACCGACGGTAATCTTTAAGGGCAACGCAGAACAGGCCGCACTGCTGTATCCGAAGAATGCTAATGTCACGGCAGCGGTAGCACTCGCCGGCAACGGTTTTGAGGCTACCGAGGTCATACTTATCGCAGATCCCGCTCTGACTCGGAATTGTCACAGAGTGGACGCGAAAGGCGCCTTCGGCAGTTTCTCGATTGAGCTTCAAAACGAACCATTACCAGATAATCCAAAGACGTCTTGGCTAGCCGCTTTAAGCATTGAAGAGGCGATCTTTCGTCACTTCAGGTCCGTCGACGTTTAGCAACACAATGATACGAGACCGACGACGCTAATCGTCAAAGGCTTCACACACAGAATGGGTTCGAGAACATGAATGGCGACACAGGACAGGAAGGCATCTATGATGCTGTAATAATTGGTTCAGGTCCGTCAGGGGCCATTACCGCCCATGCTCTTGCACTCGCTGGATTTCGTGTCCTGTGTTTGGAACAAGGTGATTACGCACTCCCATCAGACTATGCGGCCAATTTCGACATGTGGGAGCTCGTGGCACGGGGCCACTGGCAAGCTGAGCCCAACCACCGGCGCAATCCTGCCGATTACCCACTTGAGGTGTCGGAGACGGATCTAGCGCCTTCGATGTACAACGCAGTAGGCGGTTCGACCGTCCATTTCAGTGCCCTGTGGTCACGTTTGGCGCCTTCAGATTTCCGAGTGCGAAGCTTGGATGGCGTTGCTGAAGACTGGCCGATCGACTACGCGGAATTGTCACCCTTCTACGATGAAGTTGACAATTTCATTGGTGTGTCAGGCTTGGAAGGCGATCCAGCCTATCCCGAGGGCTATGCCCCCAAAATGCCGCCGATGCCTCTCGGCAAGCATGGCATGAAGGCCGCCCAATCGATGAATGCACTCGGGTGGCATTGGTGGCCTCATTCCAATGCCATACCAAGTCAGAAGATTGGTTCGCTTGAGGCTTGCGCGCGTTGGGGAACATGCACTCAAGGCTGCCCGGAAGGAGCCAAGGCTTCATTCGACCTGGCCTATTGGCCAGCAGCCATCAAGGCAGGCGCGAAGTTAATCACCGGTGCTCGCGTCTCCAATATCGTGGTCGATGAAACGGGCGCTGCGACGGGGGCAGCATGGATTAAGGAGGGAATGGAATATCGGACCCGAGCGCGGACTGTGGTTCTCTGCGCTAACGGTATTGGAACGCCGCGGCTACTTCTTCTATCGGCGTCGGAGAAGCACCCTCACGGGCTCGCAAATTCGTCAGGCCTCGTTGGCAAAAACCTTATGCTCCATCCGAATTGCGCCGTTTTCGGCTACTATGACGAAGATATGGAGTCTTGGCGCGGACCCGCTGGATCTGCTGTCAGCTCAATGCAGTTTTTCGAAACCGATCCGAGCCGCGGTTTTGTCCGCGGCGCCAAGCTGCACGCATGTCCGACCCCTGGACTCCTTATGACCGGCATCGATCCCCATCGGCTTCTGAAGTTCGACGCCCTTTGGGGACAGAATTTTCACAAGGTCCTCAGAGAGGCACGCAACTCACTCATGTGGGGTGCAAATATTGACGATCTGCCGGAAGAGAGCAACCGCGTCACGCTCGATCCCAACCTGACGGACACAGACGGGATTGCAGCTCCGAAAATTCGGTATCGCTATAGCGACAACACGCTGAAGATCAGAGAGTTTACCGTTGCCCGCATGGTGGACATCCACAAAGCCGGCGGCGCCAGAAAAATTATTGAAGTTCCTGACTTGCAGGGCGAACCGGGACATCTTTTGGGTACAGCGAGGATGGGCTCGGACCCCAAGACTTCGGTAGTCGACAAATTCGGCCGCGCACACGACGTGCCTAATCTGGTAATTTCAGACGGCAGCATTTTCGTTACTGGCGGCTCTGCAAACCCAACCAGCACTATAGCGGCACTCGCGCTTCGCAATGCTAAAGAACTCATTCGGAACCTGAAGGAAGGTGCTTAAGTGATGAACGATATGAGAGGGTCCCGTGAAAAGCGCCTGTCTGTCTCGCGGCCCAGCGCTGCACCTCCGCGTGCCTTCACTGAAGCGGAACTCCAGACGCTCCGCATCGTTGCCGATACGTTGATCCCCCCTGACGGAGATTTTCGTTCCGGCAGTACGCTTTCCAAATTCGACCAGCTGGTCACGGCGGCCGCTGCGATTCTGGATAGGCATTTCGACATGTTGACGGGCCTTCTCGCAGAGCTGCGCGCCACGCCTCAGACGGAGATGTGGGAGAGGCTGAAGAGACTCGAGGTGGAAAATGGAGAAGCGTTTTACGTTCTATCCACGCTGCTCGTCGGCGCGTACATCTACTCGGATGAAATGAAGGCAGAACTCAAATATCCTGCACCTCATCGCAACCCTCCGAGTTTGTTTGACGCAGCAGACGAACTCTCCAGCGGAATTCTGGATCCTGTGCTGGAACGTGGCCCAATCTATCGAGCGGTGGAGTGACGCGCCGTCATCGCGACCTCGTTCTTGCCTATGGCATGATGAAGCGCATTTCCGGTTGCTGTACCATAACAGCCCCCCAGCGGGCGCTTTCTTGCCCTCAAGTGGCACATGCAATGAGAGCCAAAGCACCGGGGCGGTCGCCGCCGCAACGGGCGCATTGAGAGCATGTTTCTAAACGCGTGAACCCCCTTCGACATTAAAAGCGCGAGCAACGCTTCGCGGCGGACGGGTTCGGTCTGCAGCGCTGTTCGCTGCCGAGTGCGGTCCGGGATTTAGGGTCTCGAATGTCATATGCTTATGCCGGCATAGCTGCAGTAATCCGATCGATCAGATCGTCCTATCTATTCTTGGATAATGCAATTGCTTGTCGGTGCCTGGCATGGTTTGCCTAGAGAGGCTGCGTAGGGAGCCAGGTGCATCCATCTCCGCAGTCGACGCGCGCGTCATCAGCTACTGACAGGGGTGCTTAGACCGTCATGAATACTGCAAAACAGGTCGAAACCAGCGACGCGAGGAAGCGCCAAGCTATCGTCGTGAAGGCGACCGACGGTGTGGAAGTCGACTTGGGTATCGGCGTCAACTGTGTCGTGCGCGTGAAGGTGGGACCGCTGGACCCCGACTACACTCATTTCTCTGTGGTAGGCCTGGAACTGCTCAAAGACGGATATCTCAACTTCCACAGCCATATGTTCAGCGAACGAGTTGTGATCTGTAGCCGTGGGGCAGGGCGCGTTTATGCCGAAGGTCGGCAGCATCTAGTTTCTAAAGGCACAACGATGTTCTGGGGCAATGGTTTCCCGGTCAAGGTCGAGCAGGACGGGGAGGACCCGCTGCTATTGTCGGTGATCGCTTTGCCCCCTGGGCCCGAATCCCGGTTTGATCTATTTGGCTACACATCGGAACGCCAGATGGATCTGACCAAGCTTCGCGAGATCGTCGGTATTCGGCTCCAGGCTGAAGACAGCGCTCACGCAGCTAGTGGCCGCTTCGTCATCGTCCACGACGAAGAGGGTGACGAGTATTGGCAGGCAGCTCCAAGCCTCGGTGTTGTAAGCATAATGATGGCCCCCCCTATACTGCCGGTCACACATTTCTGTGTAGCGTCCCAACTTCTGGATCCCGGTGCCTTCGTCCGCCCGCACGGTCATGTGTTGTCGGAGGAGATTGTGATTGTCACGGAGGGATCCGGTCTGGCAGTCGTGGAGGGGGTGGAATATGAGATTGCCGCCGGCGACCTTGTAGTGCTGCCGCCCCCACTCATACACAACTTCATAAATAACACCGAAAAGCCGCTCAAATACTGCGGGGTGTTCCTGCCGCCCAGTGTGGAAGGCGCGTTGCGGGAGACGGGTATCCGCAAGTTGCCCGGGCAGCCGCGTCCGGAGGTGAAACGAAATCCAATGACGGAGCGGCTGTTGGTCGAAAAATACGGGTTCATTATTCCGGGAGTTTCTCCAAAAGAAACCGCCCCCGCGAAACGCCTTAATTGAAGGAGCGCGAAGTGACTCTTCCCCTGGAAGGAATTCGTGTCTGCGATCTGTCGCAGATCATGTTCGGACCCTGCGGCACCCAGATTCTGGGTGACTTCGGCGCTGATATCATCAAGATCGAGAAGCCCGGCATCGGCGACCTAAGCAGGGGTATCGATCGGTTTCGGGACCGTCCAGATCAGGAAAGCGCCAATTTCCTGGCGATGAACCGGAACAAGAAAAGCATCGTGATCGACGTGAAGTCGGATGAGGGCCGGGCCCTTCTGAAGGAAATCGCGATCAAGTCTGACGTCTTCGTCCACAATTTCAGACCGGGCGTGGTCGAACGGATGGGGCTCGGATACGACGATATCAAGGCGCTCAAGCCGGATATCATCTACGTTGCCGGTTCAGGGTTTGGCGCCGACGGGCCTCTCGCGGACAAAGGCGGAATGGATTTCGTCGCCCAGGCGATTTCCGGCATTGCCCATGGCAACAAGGATTCTAACGGCAAACCACAATTGTTTCCGGTATCGGCATCCGATTTCTCATCCGGAATGCTGCTGGTCCAGGCTGTGCTGCTCGCGCTCCTGCACCGGGGCCGAACAGGCGAAGGCCAGAAGATCGAAATAAACCTCCTTGACGTCTACATGGTGATGCAGCAGCAGGAAGTGACTCAAAAGCTTCGAACGGGGAAGGATTTCAATCCACTCGTTCAAGACCCTATGGACATTTTCGCCACTGCGGACGGCTTCATATCGGTTATCGCGGTTTTCAAGCCGAATCCGGTCTCGGATATCTGCCGTGCGCTCGAAATTGCCGACATAACGGTCGAACCCGAATTCGCCACGCTCGCCTTGCAAATGAGCAATCGCAAGGAATATCGCCGGCGAATGGCCGAGGGCTTTGCGAAATTTAGCACCGAAGAATGTGCTCGGCGGCTCGACAAGGTCGATATTCTAAACAGCCCGGTTCTCGCGCTCGATGAGACGCTTGCTCATCCGCAAGTTCACCATAACGATATCATGATCGAACTCGATCACCCGACTGCGGGCGTCGTGAAGACCGTAGGCAACGCTATCAAGTCGTCGGCATATCCCAGGATTTCTCGCAACCCTCCGCCCGTTCTTGGCCAGCACTCCACCGAAGTCTTGCGTGAACTGGGCTATGGTGAAGACAGGATTGCGGAACTGATTGCACAACGTATCGTAAATCAGGCCCGTATCTGACCGGCGTCATTTCGGATCTCCTGTCGTACGACGGTATCTAGAAGGTTCGGGGTTTGCGAGATGACGCTGGCTTACAATCGCGAAGGCGATGGTCCGCACGCAGTACTGCTCATGACCGGGCTTGGCGGACATGCCGAGTTCTGGAACGGCCTGCGGCATGATCTGTCGCCGTCGCACACCGTTATCAGTTTCGACCAAAGGGGGTGTGGCCGCAATTCGGACCTGCCGGGCGATCATACGCTCGCCGAGATCGTGGCAGATGCCATCGACATTCTCGACGACGCCGGGCTCGCCAAGGTCTCGCTGGTGGGCCATTCCATGGGCGGGGTCGTTGCACAATGTCTCGTGCTGGATCATGCCAACCGTTTCAGCGCTGTCGTTTTCAGCGGCACGTTCTGCGCCTTCGACTGGTACATGGAATTGGTTGGGGACCTTCGCAACCAGGTTCTGAACGACGCCGGCCCAGAAGCCTACAGCAAACTGTCGGCACTTTTGGCGATGCCTGGCGGCAATGTGTTGGACGCCGATTATGACCTCAAGTCTCGCGTGAAGCGGCCGGCCAAAATGCCAAGCGCGGTCGTCGAAGCGCGTCAACGTGCACCGTACAACTTCGACCGACGGGGCGAATTGGGCTCAATCACCATCCCGAGCCTTGTGGTCGGCGCTGCTGACGATATGTTGGCGCCGCTCTATCAATCCAGGGATATTGCAAGCCTGATACCTAACGCTCAGCTTGAAGTCATGGATGGCGGGCACTTCTTCCCTCTCACGCGTTCACAAATCTACGCTGAGAAGCTCCGAAAATTCCTGGGAAGCGTCCGCCCGTAAATTGCGCTGTAGAGGGGCCTGTTCGACAGGGTGGCTTACTCGATTCAGCCAAGGAGTTGTCGTTGGGTGACTATATGCAAAGAACATCAACGTTGGATATGCCAGACAGCGATGTGACCGACGTCATCGTGGTCGGGACGGGGGCCGCGGCCCTCACGGCAGCGCTGACCGCTGCAGTTGGGGGCAAGACAGTCAGGATCATCGAGAAGACGACGAAGATTGGCGGCACCAGCGCGATGTCGGGGGGCCTCACCTGGGTCCCTGCCAACCCTCAAGCCGCAGCGGCAGGGGCGTCGGATACACCCGAAGAAGCGCTCGAATATATCAGGGCGACCGCTCCTGCAGGCTGGGCGGAAGCCGAAGACAAGCTATGGGAGAGCATGGTGCATGCTGGACCCGCAATGCTCGATCTCGTGGACCGGCATAGTCTAGTACGCTTCAAGGTGGCCAATATCGCCGATCCGTTCATGGATAAACCTGGCGCCAAGGCGTGGGGTCGGGTTCTGACCCTCGAGCCGATCAGCAAGAAGATCCTCGGCCGATACAGAAGAAGTATCCGCCGCTCGACCCTGCCTCAGCGCATTACCGTGGGCGAGACGGTAGCGGCAAGAATCGATCGCCAACCTGTTCGAGGTATGCTGCGGTGCATGCCGACGCTGGTTCACCGCTGGTTCACCGACTCCATCGCGCAAGGCAATGCCCTGATCGTCGGGCTGCTGAAGGGCTGCCTGAACCATGGATGTCGGATTCATCTGTCCACGCGCGCCCTCTCGCTCGTCACGGATCCTGCCAGTGGGGCAGTCAGAGGTGTCGAGGTCGAGCATGACGGTACTTCTGAAACCTACTACGCCCGTCTTGGCGTGGTCCTGGCGACCGGCGGCTTCGAGTGGAACGCTCAGATGCTGGCGGAATACTATCCCAGTGAAGTGGACTTTCTGAGCAGTCCGAGCAGCAACGAGGGAGACGGGCACAGGATGGCCAAGGCGGCGGGCGCCGCCTTCGCTCATATGGATCAGGGCAATGTCGTCATCCAGCCTCCGATCCGCTACGAAGGAGAGTTGCATGGGCTTCCTCTGCGCATCCATGCGGAGCCTGATGCCATTATCGTCGACAAGGCAGGCCGACGCTTCGCCAGCGAATACGAATACTGGGTCTACGACCGCATCATGGAGCGAGATGAAGCGGGCGAGCTCCGCTATCAGCCCGCTTGGGTGATCAGCCATTGGCCAATGGTGAAACGCACCCCATTGATACGCTATTGTCGCCTCTTCAAGTCAGGGTGGCTTGTGACAGCCCAATCTCTCGAAAAGCTTGCCGAGCGTACCGGCCTTCCTGCAGCGAACCTTGTGGAGACGGTTTCGCGGTTCAACGGTTTTGCACGGTCCGGCAAGGATGCCGACTTTGGTCGTGGCGAGAGCCTCTATGAGCAGGAGTTGGCCAAGAGTCTGGGGCTGATGCAGGAAATTGCGCGGCCGCCATTTGTCGCCTACCGTTTCAAACCTTCGCTTCTCGGCACCAAAGGCGGCGTCCGCACCAACCATCTTGGCCAGGCCCTGCGGGCCGACGGCAGCGTCATTGATGGACTTTATTGTTGCGGAAACGTCATGGCCAGTCCCACCGGGGCGAAACCGCCAAGTCAGGGCGGTACGACCATTGGAAGCTACATGACCTGGGGGTATATCTGCTCCATGGCCATCATCCGGTCTTCCGACGGGCATGTGAAGAAATAGAAGAAACTGTTGGAGATTGTTTGATGAGTGACGATTTTTCGGGCAATGTTGTTGTCGAGCGCCCGTCGGATTTTGTGGCGCTGATCCGATTCAACCGGCTGGACAAGAAGAACGCCCTTCACAGCTCGATGATTGTCGAATTAGGCAGGGTATTGTCACGGTTTCAGGATGATGATGCCATTCGCTGCGTCGTTCTGACTGGTACCGAGGATTTTTTTGCTGCCGGGGCCGACATCAAGGAGATGGTGTCTTTCGGGCCGCTGGACGTTGCAAATGCTCCGGCGCGAGTGGCCGCGTGGGCGGCGATCGAGCGCTTCAAGAAGCCGATCATTGCCGCCGTCAACGGCGTCGCGTTCGGAGCGGGATGCGAGCTTGCCCTTCTGTCCGATTTCATCATAGCAGGCGACAATGCGCAGTTCGGGCAGCCTGAAGTCAGGCTTGGCAGCATGCCTGGCGACGGCGGCACCCAACGGCTTCCGCGGAAGCTGTCGCCTAATCTGGCTGCTTATCTGACGATCACAGGCGAAGCGATCGGCGCCGAGCAGGCAGCGAGACTTGGACTGGTCGTCGAAGTGGTGTCGCCCGCCGAAACCGTCGATCGCGCCGTTGCTATAGCTTCCGTGGTCTCGTCCCGCCCGCCGCTTGCTGTCCAGGCCATCAAATCCTGCATCAATGCGGCTGTGGGAGCGAACGACCACAACGGACTAGCTTTCGAACGAGATGCTGTGAACCGGCTTGCGATGACGGCGGACGCGAAAGAGGGGATGAAGGCGTTCGCCGAAAAGCGGCCCCCAAACTTCACGGGTCAATAATTTGGAGCGGCATGGCGGCCGCTGGTGTGTCGTGCTACCGCCGCAGGTTCGTTGCCACGAGGATGTTGCCGTGACTGAGCGAAAGTTGGATTGCGATTGTAGACTTGGATCGTTAGTGCCCCAATATCACTACGTGAATTGAGTAGCCGCGGCGGGTATGCTCCGGGCGGATCCAGCCCATGATCGAACACGCTTTGGACAAACTCGCAAGCCTGAAGCGCGCCGGCTGACCTGACGAGAAAAACAAAAAGCATCATGCAAATCGGCGCGCTGAGCATCGCATTCATCTTGATCGACCATCCGCCAAGACCGGCGCGAAATCACTTTCGCGCCTCAAGGCGCTGATGGTAATATCCAACAACCGGTTGGACATTCTTGAGGACCGCGCCGTTGGTTGTGGAGAGCTGAGGAGCGACATGTGATGCAAGGGACAACGAAGCGGCCTGCCAAGGGCTCAAACCTTACGCCAGCTTACTCGCTTTATGGTGAGAGTTCGGAATTTGGCAAGTCAATCTTTTCGAATGCAGAGTCAATTCTAGTTAGAAGTAACAACCTGCAGTCAAACATAGACCTTCATGTGCATTTAGACCTATATCAGTTTGTATATATTTCGGAAGGCCGTTCGAAGCTTGTCTCCACGGATGGAGAGTATGATATTGGAAAACACAGCCTTGTTATGATACCTCCCAATATTGAGCATGGGTTCTCTTCCTACATTGAGACAAATACCTTTGGGCATGTAATAACTGTTAGCGAAGTGTATTTCGACAGGCTCGCGCAGCGGGGAACTCTTGCCAAGGATATAACTAAGTGCATTACAATCATCGAGAATATTGAGTCGGAGCGCAATCCAGAAGTGCTTACGGCAATAGAGCGCATAATATATGAGCACAAATCGGAAAATTATCCATTCATTCTTGCGCGAGAGGCGGCCGTACTTTTGTTCATCGTCGAGTTCCTTCGGCTGGTTGCTGAGCGAAACGCGCTCCAATTCGGTCTTAAAACGAGCGATGCAGCCAGTTTTTCAGATAAAACGAAAATAGAAGTTCTGTCCAATCTTATTGATATGCATCACAAGATTCAAAAGAATGTACAATTCTATGCTGATCGAATGAATATGTCTGTATCTAATCTTAACAAGATTTCGGTCCAATCAACTGGAAAGACGGTGCACCGCAACATAAAGGAGCGGATTTTGGAAAAGGCCAAGTCGTATTTGTCGAATACAAACGTGAGCGTCAAAGAGATATCATTCACTCTTGGATTCGAGGACCCGGCTTACTTCACTCGATTTTTTACGACGAATACCGGAGTGCCGCCGTTGGCTTTTCGCCGTCTATCATTGCGAGCCCTAGAAGTTAGCCGCGTGCCTTCAGATGAAGCATCCGGTGATGCCGATAAGGACCCGCAGCATTTTTCACAATGGGATCGATCTTCGGAAGTTACCGCGCTGATGTCCTGATCATCGGCATACGGAACGATACGAGAAGCTCTCTGATTTTGGCCTGCGAAAAACCCAACGAAATCAATGACTTTGAAGCTTGGTATGGACCATTATTATGGTTATCTATCAATAGCTTAGAGTCTTTTCTTGCGTGGATTGGCTAAGCTCGTAATGGCGAATCTCCGCGCGTCGGCTTGATCTTGTTGACTTGTGGCGGCTCCGAGGCCCATCAGATGGCACCAGCGTGTCTCTTTTGTCGTGGCAAGCCAGATGGCTGCCGGCGCCCTCGTGTCGATGCGTCGCTGATTTCCGAGGCGGGCGGATCCCGGTCGCCTGGATGTGCAGAATGAGGCTCTTATCGCGGGCAGGACACCTAACCACGCAACGAGGCATCGGCTTCGGATAGGACCCTGCGCGCCGGCAAACTGCACAGCGTGTCAGAAAAACGAAATTGTCCACCGACGCTCCAGCCGAGCCGACCTTCCAGGCCTGCCGGGCGGCGGATGCGATCCTGCATGGCGCCGGCGGCCTGCCTGGAGTGGTCTATCCGGACGGCACGGAAGTCGGCCTCGACTTCACGCTGAAGCTGCGCTTCGAGCTCGACCTCTACGCCAACATCCGTCCGATCCGGCTGTTCGAGGGCGTGCAAGCCCGTTGAACGGCATCAAGGCCGGCGACATCGACTACATCATCCTGCGCGAAAACAGCGAGGGGCTTTACGCAGCGCGCGGGGCAGGAGCGCTGCTGCGCGGCGAGGTCGCCGTCGACACGCTGGTGCAGACACGCGACGGCATCGAGCGCATCGTGCGCAAGGCGTTCGAGTTGGCGCGCCAATCGAACGGCGCGCCACGCGACGGCGTCAGGAGGGTGACATGCTGCGACAAGGCCAACGTGCTGCGCAGCTACGCCTTCTTCCGATCCGTCTTCGACGAGGTGGCGACGGGATACCCCGACATCGTCGCCGAACATGCGCTGATCGATGCCATGGCCATGCATCTCGTGCTGAAGCCCGGCCATTTCGATGTCATCGTCAGTGAGAACATGTTCGGCGACATCCTCTCCGACCTCGCGGCGGCGACGGTCGGCGGAATGGGAATGGCGCCCTCGGCCGAGGTCGGCGATACGAAGGGCTTCTTCCAGGCCGCGCATGGGTCCGCGCCGGACATTGCCGGCAAGGGCATTGCCAATCCCTATGGCACGATCCTGTCGGCGGCGGCGATGCTCGACTGGCTCGGGCGCGGATATGACGACGAAAGGCTGCTCCGCGCCGCCGAACACATCCGCCGCGTGACGGAAGCATGTCTGGCAGGCGGGTTGCTCAGCGCCGATCTCAAGGGGAAATCAATCGACTGCCGAGATCACCGGGAAAGTCTGCGACCGGCTCGCGGCCTGAGGCTATGGGGCAGCTTGGTCGCTGCGTTTCGGTATAAGATTTTCGCCGGCTGGCGCGCCGCCGAGCTGAGGTTGGCGCTCCCAACCGAAGGCAAAGGTCCCGCGTTCGGATCGCGGCGAGTGCGCCATTTACCGCCGGAAGCGTAGCGTCCAGCGTTCGATCTGGTCGTCCTCTTCCGCGTCGTTGTCCGTCCATCGTCCTGGCCGATGTTCGCTTTACGTGCGGGGATCGAGCAGGCTGCGTGCTACGTCTTCTATATGCGCGCGCATAGCGAATTCCGCTTGGGCGGCGTCGCGACCGCTGATCGCATCCACAATCTTCTTGTGTTGCTGCGCATAGTGCTCCCGCCGCTCCGGCGTGAGGACAGCTTGCCGCAGCTGGCTCCACGTCCTTTGCCGTCTTATCGCGTTGAAGCTATCGAAAATTGAAAGCAGGAGTCGATTGCCTGTGACTAGGCACAGCGCCCGGTGAAACTGCCCGTCCCAGGACTCCCATGCGGCAGGATCTCCGGAAGCTCTTCCCTTCTGAACAAGTCCGATCAGATCGGAAATCTGAAGTTCGCTCGCGCGCAGCGCTGCCATTCGGGCGATCTGAGGTTCGATCGCCAGTCGCGCCTCGAGCGCCTCGGCGGGGCTCGTGTTTGCGGTAACGAACGACAACTGTGCTGGCGCTTTTTCGGGGCGCGTACCAACAAAGGTGCCCTGGCCGACATGACGCCAAATTCGTCCTTCCGCCTCCAGCCGATCAAGCGCCACTCGCAGACCCATACGACTGACGTCTAGCTGACGCGCCAGATCTCGTTCCGGCGGAAGTCGACCCTGCGGCTGGAAGCGATTTCCCCGCAGCATTTCGTCAAGCTTCTGATGGGCGTAGTCGGATCTCTTCATTTAGACCATTCTATATTGGTTTATTTTTATCAGCAAGCGACCACTATGTTGACAGGGCCTATACGTTGGGGAATAGATAGCGAAAATCATAACATAACACTATCGGGATATAGACCAATACACAATGGTCCAAATCGTTGGGCCGATAAAGAAGGGGAAGGTTGTCAGATGTCTCGTGTTTCCAAAACTGCCGGTTGTGCCATCGCGCTCGTCTTCGCGGTTGGCGTTGCTCATGCATCAGAAGTGACGCCGCCGGCGGATATCGCCAAGGCAGGCAAGATTACGTATTGCGCGGAATTCGGAAATCCCCCGCTCGGGTTCTATGATGAAAATCAGGTTCTAGGTGGTCTGGATGTCGATATAGGCACCGAGATCGGCAAGCGGATGGGGGTGAAGGTCGAGTGGAAGGAAACTGCATTCAGCGCGATCATTCCGGCTCTCCTGGCCAAGCAGTGCGATGCCATTCTGTCGCAGCTTTTCGACAAGCCGCAGCGCCGCGAGGTCGTGGACTTCACAAACTACATGTATTCGAGCCAGTCGTTCCTGGTGCCGAAGGGAAACCCGAAGAACATCAAAGGGCTTGAGGATCTTTCAGGCCTCAAGGCGGCTGTGGACAATGGCACGACGATCCAAAGCCTGCTGGACGAACAGAACAAGAAATTCAAGGAGGCTGGAAAACCGGAGGTAACGGTCACGGTCTTCCCCAAGGATTCCGATGCCCGCCAGGCGCTGCAAATTGGCCAGGTCGATGTATACGGAACTACCCTCGAAACAGCTGCTTTCTTCCTCCAGAAGGCCGGCCATATTTTCGACATTGGCGGCGAGCCCTTCGCCAAGATCAAGACCGGCATCGCCACCCGCAAGGGCGAGACCGAGATGCACGATGCCGTTCAGAAGGCCTTCGAATCGATGAAGGCCGACGGCACCTACAAGAAGTTGCTCACGAAATGGGGACTTGAAGGGGACGCCATCGAGTAGGCGGTCACCATGAATTTCGAATGGGGCGTTTTTTGGGAATACCTGTTCCGGCCAAGTTCGGTCTATTTGCACGGTCTGTGGTTGACCTTAAGCATCAGCGTGATCTCCCAAGGCTTCGGAACGCTCCTGGGGCTATTCATAGCCTTGGCCCGGATTTCGAAGCATCACGTTCTACAAGTGCCCGCACGAATTTTCGTTTGGGGTTTTCGCGGCACGCCATTATTGGTGCAGATTGTCTTCATTTACACCGGTTTGGCTGCCGCGAACATTTTCCGTTTCGAGGATATCAATCTCGGTTTCGCCGTCCTTCCCGGCAATATGCAGGCAGGCATTCTTGCGTTGACGCTGAACGAAGCGGCCTACATGGCGGAGATCATTCGAGCGGGGATCAATTCCGTCGCCATAGGCCAGACTGAAGCATCAAAGTCTCTCGGAATGACTTATGGCCTCTACATGCGGCGCATCATCCTGCCGCAGGCAGCGCGCGTAGTTGTCCCGCCACTGGGTAACGAGTTCAACAGCATGCTGAAAAACACAACGCTGTTGAGCGTGATCGGCGTTCCTGAACTTCTGCTCGCAACGCAGATGGTAACCTCTGTGACTTTTCGTGTTTTTGAACTGTATATGGTAGTCGCCTGCTACTATCTGACCCTCACCACGCTCTGGGGCTTCGTCCAGCAGCGTCTCGAGACACGGTTTGGCGATCCTGCCACGGCAGCGTCTCGGAAACTGGGACAAAAAGGATATCGGCGCCTCTTCGGCTTTGGCCAGATTGGAGAACCGCGATGAGCGATGATCCGGCGGCAGAGCCCGTGATTGTCACCGCACGCGGGGTGGAAAAGCACTTCGGTGACCTTCAGGTCCTCAAGGGGATCGATCTTACCGTTCGTAAGGGAGAAGTGGTCGTCATCGTTGGCGCATCGGGCTCGGGCAAGACCACGTTCATACGCTGCATCAATCATCTGGAGCGGATCCAGAAAGGTCGCATCGAGGTCAACGGCCATTTGATTGGCTACCGCGAACGCAACGGTCAGCTTGTGGAAGACAGCGAGCGCAACATTGCCCGCCAGCGTTGCGAGATTGGAATGGTCTTCCAACTGTTCAATCTGTTTCCGCATCTGACGGCTCTCGAAAACATCATCGAAGCGCCCATTCACGTTCGCAAGATCCCGCGTGAAGAAGCGCTCCGAACCGGCCGCGCACTGCTCGCCCGCGTTGGCCTGGCCGAGAAAGAAGATACCTATCCCACGCAACTGTCGGGTGGCCAGCAGCAGCGTGTCGCCATCGCCCGCGCTCTGGCCATGCGTCCTGCGCTCATGCTGTTCGACGAGCCTACCAGTGCACTCGATCCCGAGATGATTGGCGAAGTCCTGGACGTCATGAAGGAACTCGCCCGCGAGGGCATGACCATGATTGTGGTGAGCCACGAGATGGGCTTCGCGCGCGAGGTGGCGAACCGCGTGATCATGATGCACGGCGGCCGTATAATTGAGGACGCTCCTCCGGAGCAATTCTTCACCGCGCCCGCTCATGAAAGAACCGCGGCGTTTTTGTCTCGGGTCATCAGCAGGAAAGAGTGAGAGCGGCAGGCATGGACACGATCCGCGATATTCTGAGTTCCGCTGCCTCGGGGGCCCAAGCAATTGCCGCTCCTGCTCGCCCGGACGTCGCCTTTGAAGAACTGCTGGCTCTTGTCGACCGAACGGTCCTATCGCTCAACAGTCTTGGCGTCGGGAGGGGTGACAAGCTCGCGATCGTTCTTGATAACGGCCCCGAGATGGTTGCCGCCTTCCTCGCCTGCGCAACCGCCTGTACGACAGCTCCACTCAATCCAGCCTATCGCGAGGAGGAGTTCTTCTTTTACCTGGACGATCTCAAGGCGAAGGCGCTTCTCGTCGCAGCCGGCAGCAACAGTCCCGCACTTGCTGCGGCTGCGCGTGTCGGGATACCGATAATCCACCTGAATGCGCGAGAGGACGGTCCAGCGGGGCTCTTCGATCTGTCGGGCACGTCGTCGGCGGCCACCACGCCGGGACCGGCGGATTCTGAGGATGTCGCGCTGGTCCTGCATACTTCGGGGACGACCTCCAGGCCCAAAATAGTGCCGCTCAGCCACACGAACCTCCTGACGTCAGCGGCAAACATCGTACGGACGCTCAACCTTGGGCCCTCAGACCGTTGCCTCAATATTATGCCACTCTTCCATATTCACGGTCTGGTTGCGGCGGTGCTTGCCAGCCTGTCTGCTGGCGGCAGTGTTTTCTGCACGCCCGGCTTCAACGCCCTGAAGTTCTTCGGCTGGATGAACGAGGCTAGGCCGACCTGGTATACGGCCGTGCCGACGATGCACCAAGCGATCCTGGCGCGCAGCAGCGGCAATGCGGAGATTATTGCTGCCAATCCTTTGCGCTTCATCCGTTCGAGCTCGGCCTCTTTGCCGGCACCCGTCTTCGCCGAAATGGAACGGGTGTTCGGGTGTCCGGTAATCGAAGCATATTCGATGACTGAGAACGCCCATCAAATGACATCCAATCAGTTGCCGCCAGGCCAGCGTAAGCCAGGAAGTGTCGGGCTCGCCGCGGGTCCTGAGGTGGCGATCATGTCCGAGGATGGAAGGTTGCTCCCTCTGGGACACGTAGGAGAGATCGTCACACGCGGGGCTAATGTGACGCGTGGCTACGAGAACAACCCGAAGGCCAACTCCGAGGCGTTCACCAACGGATGGTTTCGCACCGGCGATCAGGGTGTGATGGACGATGACGGTTTTCTTCGCCTTACCGGTCGGCTCAAAGAGATCATCAATCGTGGTGGCGAAAAAATCGCCCCGCTCGAGGTCGATGAAGTCCTGATGGCCCACCCGGCGGTCCACCAGGCGGTGACCTTCGCCATACCGCATAACAAGCTTGGTGAGGACGTTGCCGCGGTCATTGTCCTGAGGGAGGGCGCCCAGGCCGGCGAGCGCGATATTCGCGAGTTCGCGGCAGGTCGTCTTGCCGACTTCAAGGTGCCAAGACGTGTGGTCTTTGTGCCCGAAATCCCGAAGGGCGCCACGGGCAAGATGCAGCGCATTGGCCTCGCGGCAAAACTTGGGCTGGCTTAGGCATGGCCAGTAAAGTCTCACGCGCCAGGAGTGATTGCGAAGCCGCGCTCCCTCGCTTCGGGAAAGCGAGTTCGAGGCCCACAGGACGCGAAGCCCAAGCCCGTCGGGACATCTTTCAATTGTAACTGACAAGCAAATTGGAATGACGGCGCGGCTCGCGGCTTGCCCCTTTTCATTCCTACCGTTGCCGATAGGAGAACACCATGCGCGACTTCCAACTTCCTGGCCGCTCTCCGGCGATGGCCATGAACGGCATGGCGGCCACTCACAACCCCCATGCTGCGCGAGTGGCCATTGAGGTGTTGCAAAGTGGAGGTGCTGCAATCGATGCGGCAGTCGCCGCGGCCGCGGTGCTTGCGGTCGTCGAGCCACAGCAAACCGGAATCGGCGGCGACTGCTTTGTCATCATGGCCAAGAATGGCACCGATCAGATCGTTGCCTATAATGGCTCCGGGCGAGCACCGTCCGGGCTTCCGAGTGACGAACTCGCCGTTGGCCAGGGCCAACTTGAGGATTCAAGCCCGCATGCCGTCACTATCCCGGGCGCGATTGATGCGTGGACCCGGCTCGTGGCCGACCATGGACGCAAGGAGATCGGCGAGCTTCTTGCTCCTGCAATTGCCTTTGCGAGGGATGGATTTCCAGTTCATCCTCGGGTGGCGGAAGATTGGGCTTTGGAGGAACCGCGGTTGCGGCGCGACCCCAATGCGACCCGCGTTTTTCTTCCGCGTGGCCGGGCCGCTCGGGCAGGGGAGGTATTTCGCAACCCAGGCCTGGCCGACGCGCTCAGCCTGATCGCCGCCAAAGGCAGAGATGGATTCTACAAGGGGCCAGTGGCTCAGGATATCGTGAGCTATCTGCGCAGCCTGGGCGGCCATCACACCCTTGAAGATTTCGAGATCGCCGCAGGCGAATATGTCGAGCCGGTCCGGACGGATTACCGAGGCATGGAAGTCTGCCAGATTCCGCCCAACAACCAGGGCATCACCGCGCTCCTCATGCTCAACATCCTCGAGGGATTTGATCTCGCGGCGCTCGAGCCGATGAGCGCTGAGCGCCTCCACCTTGAAATCGAAGCGGGCAGGCTGGCCTATCGTGATCGTGATGCTTTTGTCTGCGACACGCGGCATGCCGCATTTCCTGTGAATGAAATCCTGTCCAAGGATTACGCAGCACGCCTGCGAAATGAGATCCGCCGCGATCGAGTGGCAGAGCATCTGCCGCCGCCCCTGATGCGCAAATCGGACACGGTTTACCTGACGGTCGTCGACCGCGATCGCAACTGCGTCAGCTTCATCAATTCCGTCTATTGGGGCTTCGGATCAACCCGGGTCGCGCCGACCTATGGCATAACCCTTCAAAATCGCGGCATGGGCTTTTCGCTCGATCCCACTCATCCCAACGCGATAGGGCCTGGCAAGCGCCCCCTCCACACGATCATGCCCGGGCTCGCCATGAAGGACGGTCGGCCATTCCTTTGCTACGGGGTCATGGGTGGTGACTATCAGCCATTTGGACATACACACGTGTTGACCGGCGTCGTCGACTTCGGGCTCGATCCGCAGGAGGCGATCGATCAGCCCCGCGTCTTCCATTCGCTGGGCGAAACTCAGGTCGAGCGTGGCGTCCCGATCGGTACGGTCGAGGGGCTCAGAAAACTCGGCCATCGGATCGTCCAGCCAATCGAGCCGCTCGGCGGCGGACAAATGATAAAGATCGACTGGTCCGAAGGAGTGCTTATCGGAGGCTCGGATCCGCGCATGGACGGGTGCGCGCTTGGCTATTAGATCGCCGATCCAACACATGTATCAGCCTCTGTCGCGGCCAACCCTTGGAAGCTTGTCGCAAGAGATGGATCGGATGCTGGTGGACTGTCCGACACGGCAACGGAGGATCGGATGATGCGGATCTGCGTGTTCGGCGCCGGAGCGATCGGAGGTCTCGTCGGCGCCAGGCTCGCTGCGCAAGGCGACGCCGAAGTCAGTCTCATCGCCAGGGGCGCCCACCTTGCCGTCTTGCGCGACAAGGGTTTGACACTGAAGTCCGAAGAGGGCGAAACCACCGTCACCGTGCGCGCGACGGATCAAGCCGCGGATCTCGGCCCGCAGGATTATGTCTTCCTGGCTCTCAAGGCTCATTCACTTCCCGGCATCATCCCCAGCTTGAAGCCGCTTCTGGCGCCTGAAACGGCGGTGGTTACGGCGCAGAACGGCGTCCCCTGGTGGTACTTCTACAGGCACGGCGGCGTGCATGAGGGCCGCCGCATCGAGGCTGTCGATCCGAATGGGGTGCTGTGGGAGGCGATCGGACCTCAGCGCGTGATCGGCTGTGTCGTGCATCCGGCCGCCGAAATCGAGTCTCCCGGCGTCATTCGACACATCGAAGGCGATCGGCTGCCGCTAGGCGAGCCTTCAGGCGAGAAGACCGAGCGGACCGCCAATCTGGCCGCTCTCCTCTCCTCGGCGGGATTCAGGGCGCCGGTCCGCCCGCAAATCCGCAACGAGATCTGGGTCAAGCTGTGGGGCAATCTCTCGCTCAATCCGGTCTCCGCTCTGACCGGTGGAAAGCTCGACGAAATTTGCGCCGATCCAGGAACGCGAGTAATCATCCGCGCAATGATGGTCGAAGCGCAGACGATTGGGGAAGCGCTGGGAGCAAGTTTCGGGATCGATGTCGATCGACGTATCGCCGGCGCCGCCGCGGTCGGCGCGCACAAGACATCGATGCTTCAGGATCTGGAACTTGGCCGGCCGATGGAGATCGACGCTCTGGTGACGGCCGTCCAGGAACTGGGCCGTCTTACTGGTCAGGCGACGCCGACGATCGATATCGTCGAGGCGCTCATTCGCCAGCGCGCGAAGCTCGCTGGCTGCCTTTGACGACGTCCGTCAATAGGTCGTTTGATCAGCGATCATTCCTGCTGCCGCCGGCCGGATCACCCTGTGGGATGAAAGCCCGATCGACGCCCAACCGTAACGCGCGGAGAGTTGCTCCATTCTAACCGAAATCTATGTTGCAGCCCCAGGTACTAATTACATTTACCCAGATTTCCAACTTGAGTGTATTTCCTAACTGTGCGTTCCAATTGCTCACGATGTGATCGCATAGCGATTGAAACTTTGGTTGAAAATCGTGATCGCTGGTTGAAATCTTTACCACGACATCTGGAACCGCGGAGGCCTGCACTGCGCTTGAGTTAAATGCAATTGCTGTGCACTGGTTCAACTCGACGATGATATCGTGGTCGGGAACGTTGAAAATCTCCTTCGTCCCCGCATAAAGGATATCCATCACAGAGGTGCTGTGGTCGGTCAGTTTTTTCTGAGCTTCAGTGGATTTGGGAAAAACTTCAATGTAAGCCATTATGGTATATTCCCGCGCCTTTCGCTATTTCTTCATAGAGAAATGAATGTTTTATAATCGGCGTTAAAATAGACTATTTATCACGGATATTTATCTCCATAAGCTCTATTGGGAAGCCAATCGAAGGCTCCATGTCCATCTTTACTTCCCTGGAATATCCAGATGAAAGCGTGTCAGTCACCCGCCAACCGAGTTTTGAGAGCCGCTCCAATTCCGCATCCATATCCGGGGTAAGGAAGCCGACCTCACTCAGATGCCCAATTGGGGCGCCACAACCGGTGTCGTATCCTAGCCATTGTTTTTCGAGCGGCTCCATTAGTTCAAGGTAGAAATTGTCGTTCACCCACGCGCCGCTGACAAAAGCCTCTCCCTTGAATAAATTTCCTTCAACGCGAGTAAAACCTTCTTTGCCGATACCAAAAGACTCAGCCAGCAACTTTTCCGTCTGGTCGATGTCTTCAACCCGGATGCAGACGTGGTTCATGATGAGCCTCTGTTCCTGATGGCACTTTTTAACCAGGCGCATCATTCGGCCCTCGAAGCTCTGTTCGCTGTCTTGATTTTCCATGGTTCAATCCTCCGATGTTCTCGCCAAAGTAAGAAGTATTGTCAAAATCGACCGTCAAACGCCGACAGGCAGCCAATCGCGCCTGTCATCGCCAGCAGCAACTCTCTTCTCGAGGGCATATGCAGTCCGCAGGCCAGGTCAGGCACGACATCCGGTGAGGCACAGGCGCAGCTAACCCCCCGGCGCGACAACATTCAGGACACAGGGACCGATAGCTTCAAGGCAGTACCCCCCTTCGAGCACAAACATGTGCGGGCAGCCCAGGGATGCAACGGTTTCTCCAATCCGGCTGAAATCATCCAGATCCAGGGCCAGACGCCCCGCCGGATCCTTGGCATAGGTATCCACGCCAAGCGCCACCACCACGTAGTCTGGAGAATAGTCTCGCAGCCTCTCGATCGCGGCCGTCAAACCTTCTCGATAGCCCGACCAGTCGGTGCCGGGTCGGAGCGGCACGTTCACGTTGAAGCCTTCTCCGGCCTCGGCACCGATCTCGTCGGCGTAACCAGAGAAATAGGGGTAGTCCACCGCCGGATCGGTGTGGAGAGAGATCGTCAGGACATCGGAGCGGGTCCAGAAGATGTCTTGAGCACCGTTGCCGTGGTGAGCGTCAACATCGAGAATCGCGACCCGAGCGCCATCTCGCGTCAGTTCCTGTGCGGCCAGCGCGGTGTGGTTGGTGTAGCTCGTTCCTCCGCCCATGTCACGGCAGGCATGATGCCCCGGAGGACGAGCCAGGACCAGGCCCGCCGATCCCGAGAGGCGAAGGTCCCTGGCGCCCCGAAGCGAAGCCCCGGCTGCGCCCAGGGTGGCAGGCCACATCGCCGGCGTGATCGTGCTCACGCCATCGAACATGTAGTAGGCGATCTTGCCTTCTATCGCGGTTGGGCATCGAGGCGGCCGGTTGCGGTGCGGCCAGACGAAGCCGACGCCGTCGAGTTCGGTTCCGAACGATCTCGACCACTCATCCCAGGCCCTGGCGAGGAATTCCAGGTAGTCTTCGGAATGAATGGTGCTCAGATCTTGCTTAGATGCGGGTGCGCAGTCCAGGACATCAGTGTGGCCGGCCTGCCGTAAGGCGTCCAGAACAACGACAGTGCGCTTCGCCACATCGAGCGTCGGCACGAACCTGCCAGGGTTGAGTTCGATTTTAGACTGATGCTCCAGGTGAGCATCGCATTTGTAAATTTTCATCTGCTGATTCCCGATTGGCTCAGGCGCTGTTTGCGATCCGAAGATCCGGCGGCACCTCTGAAAGCGCGGTGTTGAGGGCTTCCAGGCAACGGTCGGCGTCGGCGGTGCTGAAGGCCAAGGGCGGCCTTATCTTGATGATGTTTCCCAAGGGGCCCGTCGAGGCAACGAGGACGCCCAGGCTCTTCATCCGCTCACGCACCCAGCGGGCCGCGAGTTTCGCGGGAGCGCGCGATGTCCGGTCGACGACAAGCTCGACCCCAAGGAAAAGACCGCGTCCATGGACGTGCCCGACCAGCTCGTTCGTGCCGATCAAGCCGTCGAGGGATCCCTTGAGATGCGCGCCGACACGCTCGGCGTTGCCTTGCAGGTTCTCGCCCTGCAGCACGTCCAAGGTGGCGTTGGCGACAACCGTGGACACGGTGTTGCCGCCGAAGGTGTTGAAGTAGCCAGAGCGACGTTGGAACTCCAGGGCGATGTCGCGACGCGTCACGAGCGCGGCGATAGGATGCCCGTTGCCCATCGGCTTTCCCATGGTGACTATGTCGGGACGAACACCGAAGGCCTCGAAGCCCCACATATGCGAGCCCGACCGACCGAAGCCCATCTGAACTTCGTCCGCGATGCACAACGCCCCTGCGCGGCTCGCTTTGTCGAAGGCAAGGCCCATGTAGTCCGGCGGCGGGACCAATGCCCCGTTGCCGTCAAAGATCGAGTCGATCAGCAGCGCTGCCGCACCCGGTCCCCTTGCTTCGAGGCGCGACGCCGCCTCGGTCACATGACCGGAGTATCGTTCCCCCAAATCGGCCTCGGCACCTCGATAGATTCCCCTGTAGACATTGGGAGGCGGCACCGCTTCGACCCAGCCCGGCTTGTCCTTGATATCGTATTCCAGCAGCGAGAGCGGCGCGACCACCGATGTGTTGCCATGGTAACTGTTCTCCGTGATGATCACGCCTTCGTTGCCGGTAACCGATCGCGCAATGCGAACCGCCAGGTCGTTGGCTTCCGAGCCAGTACAGACAAAGATCCAGGTATCCAGGCCTTCTGGGAGGGTTGCCGTCAGCCGCTCTCCGAGCCGCAGGATCTCTCGATGAAGATAGCGGGAGTTGGTGTTGAGCGTGGCCGCCTGCCGGGCGAGCGCCTCAACGACATAGGGATGGCAATGCCCCACATTGGCGACGTTGTTGTAACAATCCAGGTACTCCGTCCCGGAGGCGTCGAAGAGTTTTGTGCCGCGACCGCGCACGAGTTCTAGCGGCTCGTTGTAGAACGTATAGGTCTCGCCCAAGACGGATTGCCGGCGTGAGATCAGGGCTCCGATATCGCTCGAACTCTGTTTCACCACGGGCGATGGGATCGGAGCGGGCACCACGGACGGTGTCATCGAGGCGACGAACGCGTCGTTGTCGATGTGGGCGAGGCGGGATACGGCGGCCGAATAGAGCGATTGCAATTCGTCGAGTTGCTGGTCATTCCGGCCGTTGACGACGGCCTGGTAGCGGACCAGTCCGATTTGCAGGATCAGCCGGGCCAGCACCAGATCCTTGAGCACCGCAAGATCGGCGGCCTCCAGCGGCATATGCATTTGGTAGCCGCGCACGATGGCTGCCGCGGCCGCAACCGGCTCCGGACTCCAGTGGATGAAAGACGCCACCGCGACCGCCAGGTCCTGTGCGACCGTCCCATAGACCATGTCGCCAAAATCGATAACACCCACAACTTCGAGCGAAGGCTCGGCCCGGACCAGGACGTTGCTCTCGTGGAAATCATTGTAGATGACCTGGGATCGGAGGCCCGGTAGCGCCGGCAGCGTTGATCCGGCGAAGCGTTCCAGCGCCCGGTCGACGTCCTGGCGAATTTCATCGGGGATATGGTCGCGCAGCCAGTCACCAAGGACCAGGCCGTTTCCCAGATCCCAAGGCATTGCGCGAAGGGCGCCGCGATGATTGAAGCCCTGAAGCGCGCGTGCGAGGCGGCCTTGGGCCGCGCCCAGACTTAGGAGGTCGTCGGTGGACAGATTGAAGCCTCGCCGGCTCAACAGATCCATGACAGTTTCACCTGCGACGAACGAGAGAACCCGCACAGCATGCTTTCCTCCCTCTCCGTCCGCAATGCCGGAAAGCAGATCATCTTCAAGGGTCCTGCGAACCCGCGGGACCTGGATAGCCGGATCTACCTGCTCGATATGTTCAAGTGCTTTTGCCTGAAAGATGAGACCTTCCTCATCCTCTTCGAGGGATGCGATCTTGACGACAAACCTTTCGCCTGCCGCGGTGGCGAGACGATAATTCTGTTCTCTTTCCCCTCCCAGCTGACGCCATTCGCCTGACAGTCCGTAACGGTCGAGCACATGGTCCGCGATCGGCTTCAGGTCCAGTTGCGGTGCCTTGATGCTACTCAGGAGCGAGCGTACTTCAGCCTCGGTGAGTGTCGTTTGCATGATCGAAATGGTACCTCGATTTCGACGCCCGGCCAGCTAAGCCGTCATGGCAGACGTGAGCGCGTCGCCCAGATCCTGGCGTCTCATGAAGCCTACCGGCTTGCCCGTGGAATTGCCGAAGGCGATCACGCTGGCCCCGCCCTGGAATGCTTCCGCGACTTTTCGGAGCGTCGCCTCAGCCGCAAGCTGCACGTCGAACGCGTCCGGCTCTCCACGCTGCATGAAATTGTCCGCGGTCAGTATTCGGCTGCGTTCCGCGCTCGCGGTGAATGCTCTCACATAGGAATCCGCGGGGTTCAGGATCAGTTCGGCCGCGCTGCCCGTCTGGACGAGCTGGCCCTTGCGCAAAAGAGCGATGCGGTCGCCGACGCGTGCAGCCTCGTTGAAGTCGTGGGTCACGAACACTGCCGTCTTGGACAGCGTTTTCTGTAACCTGAGAATTTCGTCCTGCATCTCTTCACGAATGAGCGGGTCTAGCGCCGAGAACGGCTCGTCCAGCAGCCAGAGGCTCGGATTGGTGGACAAACTGCGGGCAATGCCGACGCGTTGCTGCTGGCCTCCGGAGAGCTCATGCGGGTAGTGATCCTCTTTGCCGGACAGCCCGACAAGACCGATCATATCGAGTGCCTTTTGCCTCCGCTCAGTTGCGCGCACGCCTTGGATCTCCAGTGGCAGCTCCACATTGCCGACCACCGTGCGGTGGGGAAGCAGCGCGAAATTCTGGAACACCATGCTCATATGGGAACGGCGCAGCAGTTGCAGGCTCTTGTCAGGCACGGCGCGCAGGTCCTGACCCTCGAAGCGCAACTCGCCGGCCGTCGGCTCCACCAGACGCGTCAAGCATCTCAGCAGGGTGGACTTTCCGGATCCGGAAAGTCCCATGATGACCAGGATTTCGCCCTTCGCCACGGAGAGATCGATGTCGGCCAAGGCGACGAAACCGCCGCGCTGCTCCACCGAGGAGATGTTCTCGCCCGGGGACAGCTCGGGATCGATACTATGCGCCTTGGCCGTTCCGTAAATCTTCCAAAGGTTCTTGCAGCTCAACATGGCTATCCCCGCTCGTACTCAGCCCAGTTCCCTGGCTTCGTTCAACATGATTGCGTCAGAGGAGGTATAGCCGCCATCGACGGTGATGCTCGTGCCCGAGACGAAACTGGCCCGGTCGGATAGAAGGAAGGCGACCACGCCAGCGACTTCCTCCGGCTTTCCGTCTCGCCCAAGCGGTGTAACCGACGCTGATCCCGAGGACGCCCCAGTCGTCATGTCGGTTTGGATCCATCCCGGCGAGACCGCGTTGGCGCGGATGTTTCGGGAGCCGAAATTGCATGCGAGGCTCTTGGTCAGATTGACCATCGCCGCTTTGGAGGCAGCGTAAGCCATACTTGCGTAGGAGCCGACGAACGCGTCGGTGGACGCGACCAGAACCACCGATCCTCCTGACACGATCTGCTTCTGCAGTCCAAGCGTCAGCCGCAACGCTGCATTCAGATTGACTTCGAAGGTACGGTCCCAGATCGAAATGTCATATTCGGTAAATTTCTCGAACTTCACGATTCCCGCATTGTGGACGATGCCCCGAAGTTGGACGCCCTTGAGGCGTCGCATCAACTCGTCCTGACTCTGTCGCGCACCCGCATCGAAATGGTGAAGCGTGACTTTGCGCCCCAGCTTCTCGCCATACGAAACGAGGGTCTCTGCGGCTGCAGAATCGTTCAGGTAGGTGGCATGCACATCGTAGCCGTCTCCAAGCAACATTTCTGCCGTCGCTCGCCCGATACCGCGGGATGCGCCGGTGACCAGCGCGATCGGAGCTTTAGTTGGACTCGACATATTGTTCCTCGATTTTCTTTTTGACTTTTGGTTTCAGTTTCTGGTCCTGATCCATTTCAAGGAACAGGTTCACGCCTTTGCAGGCATACTGCAGGGCCGAGGTCAGAATCTCCTTGGCGCTGGCCGCGTCAGCCGCCTCCAAAGCGTCAATGATCGCAACCAGGGCCGCATTCAGTCGCGTGACCATGCCCTTTTCCTCGAAGGCCTCCCGCGACGGCGGCGCGGTCTTGATCCAGACGCTTTCGATCATCTCGATGAGCGCCTGAGATTCCCCTCGCACATAGATTTTCATCAAAAGGCCGTTGAACCGACGGGCGTACCCAACGGTGTCGCCGGCCTCGATGTCGCGCTGCATGCACTCGGCTTCGCTTCGGAGCGCCTGGATCGTTTCATTCGATATGCGCGCGGCGGCCCTCTCCAAGGCCAGGCATTCGAGGCTCACCGAGATTTCAAGGTATTCGTTGAAGCTCTGCCGGGAAACGAAGGGGACGCGCGCCGACCGCTTTTCCTCGATGATGAGAATGCCGTCTTCGCCGAGGCGCCGGAACGCCGTGCGGACCGGCATCGGGCTGACGCCCAGTTCGGCAGCGACATCACGGATCTTCAGGCGCTGACCGGCCCTCCAGCGGCACTCAAGGATATCCTGCCGGACAAGCTTGTACACACGGTCCGACGCGGTCGTGCTTTGCTCGTCCTTCTTCGTCATATGTGACCTATTTGTGATATCTGACATTCCCGCCGATGCCTCATTTATCCCGATAATCTTTGGCAATGCAACCTCCATTTTCCAATTTTGTGATTGACATGTGATAAGAAGTGCGCCCTATTTTGGCTCATCGGTCATTTGAAAGGGTGTCTCGCCATGCGGTTTCCACTCTCATCAGTCATGTTGGCGTCTGCGCTTTGCGCCAGTGTGTGCATTTCTTCCGGGACGGCGCTAGCAGCCGCGGAGTCCCAGGATCCGGTACGGATGGCGGTCGTTAGTGCGCCCGACGCGGACTTCATCACGAACGTGTTCGGGACCTTGCTCAAGAAGGCCGGATACAACATCCAGTACGTCCATACCGACTACACGGCGCAGTTCACGGCCATAGAGCTCGGCGACCTCGAGATCAGTCCCGCAATCTGGTCGTCTTCTCCCGAGCTGATCGCAGCTGCACTTGCGTCTGGCTCTGTGACGAAGGTGGGGTCGGTCGGCGTCAAGATCAGGGAGACCTGGTGGTACCCCAACTATGTTGCCGAGCTATGTCCGGGACTGCCGGACTGGAAGGCGCTCAAGAATCCTGCCTGCATCAAAGCACTGTCCAATCCCGAGACGGATGGAAAGATCAATTATCTCGGAACACCGGCGGACTTTGATGCCGATGACGAGCGCCGCATCGCAGCACTGGGCCTCGACGTCCATATAACCTTGCCGGGCACCATGGCGGCCATGGTCGCCACGATGCAGGGCGCAATCGAGCGGAAAAAACCGATCATCGGATTTGGTTTCGTGCCTCACTGGCTGTACGGCTCCGGCGTCGGCACCTTTGTCGATTTCCCGCCCTATGAGGACGCGTGCCGCAGCGATCCCGCCTGGGGCGTCAACCCCGATCTCGTGGGTGACTGCGCGTTGCCCACCGGAGATATCATCGAGTTGATCAACAATGACTTCGCCAAGCGAGAGCCCAACGTAACCGGTCTCTTGAAGAAATTTGTTCTGACCAATGACGATGTAGCATGGGGTATCCTCAAGCAGGATAAGGGCGGGCTTACTCCCGAAGCTGCCGCGGCTGAGTGGATTTCCGCCAACGAGAAAACGTGGTCGCCGTGGCTTCAATAGGCTTCGGCGCGACATCGGTGACGCCGCTGCTTCGCCCCAAATGGCTGCGGAGCAGCCGTTTGTGGGTGGCATTCGGCCTTATTTTGCTGCTCGCCGCCTATGTCGGGCGGGGTGTGCTGCCCGAAGGGTTGTATGTATGGCCGACGCAATGGCTGTTGCCATTGCTCAAGATGTCCAATGATGTGCTCAACCAGTTGCTTCGCCGAACTGAAGTTTTTGGCGAGCCACTCCGGATGTGGACGCGCGCGGGCGGGGAGGCGATCGGTCTTCCGATGCGTGGCCTTCAGAACCTATTGACCACCGGCTGGACCTTTCCGGGAAGCACCCCCGCCGAAACGCTTACGCTGCCGCCATTGTCGTGGGTGTCGGTCGTTCTTGCGGCAACCTACCTGGGTTGGCTCGCCGGCGGGCGTCGCCTGGCGGTCCTGGCCTTCGCTACTTTCGCGTATTTTCTTATCTTCGACCTTTGGGCTGCAGCAACATTGACGCTCGCATCCGTGGCTTTTGCAATCGTCGTCGGCGTGGTCTTTGGCCTGGTGCTTGGCGTGATGCTGTTTCGCTGGGGTTGGCTTGAAGCTGTATTGAACCCCGTCTTCGATGTCATGCAGACGATTCCGCCATTTAGCTATCTGGTGCCGGTCCTGATCCTCTTCGGCTTCGGCCCCGTCGCCGCACTCGTGGCAACGCTGATCTTCGCCTTGCCGCCGATGGCGCGAGCGGTGGTCTATGGCCTGCGCCGGCTACCGGACCATGCGTTCGAACTGTCCAGCATGACCGGCGCCTCCCGCTGGCAGGGCACGTCGAAGATACTCTTGCCAAGCGCGAGGGACGACCTCCTCCTGGGGGTCAATCAACTGGTGATGATGGCGCTGGCTATGGTCATTCTGGCTTCCATGATCGGCGCAGGTGGTCTGGGAGCGGAAGTGCTTCGCGCGATCCAATCCCTCAAGATCGGTCGCGGTTTGGAGGCGGGGATTGCGATAACTCTTCTCGCCGTCCTGCTCTACGGCTACGGACATTCCATCGCCGTGCGTCGGCCTTCTCATCTGTCTCGACCGCAACCGGTGAGGCACCTCGCGATCCTAGCCGCCATCCTGATCATTCCGACGGTCGCGGGAATCGCAATCGCACCTCTGGCGCAATATCCCGCCGCCTTGACGATCTCGACCGCCGATTTCTGGTCACGCGTCATCAGCTGGCTGAACAGCAATTGGGGCGATGGTTTCGAAGCCACCCGGTTGATCATCACGCTCGGCGTCATCCGGCCCTTGTTGACGATACTGAGAGATCTCGGCTGGGCGTCGATTGCTGCCTGCATCCTGTGTTTCGGTTTCGCGTTGCGGCGGCCCTCTCTTGCTGTCTTGTCTTGCGCCACACTCGTCCTCATCGCCGCCATCGGCTATTGGGACAAGTTGCTGATCACTTTCAATCTGGTGACGGTCGGAACGCTGCTCTCGCTTTTTGTCGGAGCGCCTTTGGGAATATGGGCCGGGTCTTCTCGCCGCGTACACGCGGTGTCGGAGGTTGTCGTCACGACCCTGCAGACGTTGCCTTCCTTCGTATACCTGGTGCCGGTCGTGATGCTTCTGGGTCCGGGCGATGCAACCGCGGTGATTGCCATTGCCCTCTACTCCGTGGCGACGACGGTCCGATACACCGACCATGCAATCCGCAATGTCGATCCGGCCACGATCGAAGCCGCGGTGGCGTTCGGGGCAACCCCACTTCAAACGTTCTGGAAGGTTCGTCTGCCTCTTGCCCGACCTGGTCTGATGCTGGGTCTCAACCAGACCATTCTCATGTGCGTTGGGATGGTGGTCATCACGGCGCTTGTTGGCTCGCAGGGGCTTGAACTGGAGACCGTGGATGCCATCGCCCGCGTCGAGGCCGGCAGAGGATTGGTTGCGGGCCTCGCAATTTCCGCGCTGGCAATCATCCTGGACCGTTATGTCGGCGCGGTCGCGCAGAGCTTGAACGCACCGGGGTCGTCAACCCGCGCCAAATCATCATGATCATCCACGCTACGGCTGCGGAAATGAGCGTTGAGGCTGGCCCACAAGAGAAACATTGAAGGCTGCGTCCGCGGGAAGGGCACGGCTGATCGGAGCCAGCGGAGAAGCAAGGGCAAGGGCAAGTCATTCCGGGCCTGATGGCGGGACGCGCCGTCGGCCAGTTTCATGTCTTTTGATACTTGGGCACAAAGCGACACAAGGAGAGGGTTTCGCAATGGTTGAGTTTAATGAGCGCCTTGCAGCGCTGCGGGCGCAGTTCGCCGACAGTCTCGAGTTTCATGATCCAAAATTTCGCAAGGTCGGTGAGAAGATATTCAGCGGGGGAACCCGTCTGGCGCCGTATTCCGGCATCTCAACCTTTGCCAGCCTGCCATTGAAGACAATCGATTTCAACGCGCCGGACTTCGGCGAACTCCAGGTGGCGGTGGTCGGCGTGCCAATGGACCTTGGCGTAAGCAACCGTCCCGGATCGCGTTTCGGGCCGCGGGCGATACGGGCAATCGAGCGGATTGGGCCGTACAATCATGTCCTCGAATGCGCTCCTGCGTTCGATCTCAGGATCGCCGACATAGGCGACGTTCCTTTCAAAAGCCGCTATCGCCTGGAGCAAAGTCACGATGATATCCAGACGGCGATTGCGACGGTCGTCGCTGCGGGCGTAATTCCCGTCTCGGTTGGAGGCGATCACTCGATCACTCATCCTATCCTGAGGGCCGTCGGCCGCGATCGCCCTGTTGGATTGATTCATATCGATGCGCATTGCGACACCGGCGGCCCCTTCGATCAGACCAAGTTCCATCACGGCGGCCCGATGCGTAACGCGGTCCTGGACGGCGTGCTCGATCCCGCCCGGACAATCCAGATCGGGATTCGCGGCCCCTCGGAGTATTTGTGGGAATTCTCCTATGCCTCCGGCATGACGGTCATCCACGCCGAAGAAATTTCGGGCCTTGCAATCAAAGCCGTGATCCGCAAGGCGAGGGAGATTGTCGGCGACGGCCCGACCTACCTTTCTTTTGATGTCGACAGCGTCGATCCGGCCTTCGCGCCGGGGACAGGCACTCCAGAGATTGGCGGGCTCACGACGCGCGAGGTGTTGGAGCTGATCAGGGGACTGAAGGGCGTCAATCTTGTCGGCGCAGACGTGGTCGAAGTGGCTCCGCAATACGATGCGACAACCAACACAGCGCAGGTCGGGGCTCAGGTGCTCTTTGAAATTCTGAGCCTGCTGACGTTTAGCCCTTCGCTCGCATGAGTCGGCCGTGAGCCTTTTCGAATTGCGCAGGAGCGTTGTCATGCTCGACAAGCGGAAGTTCTATATTGGTGGCGAGTGGGTATCCCCAATCGCGGCGCTGGACCTGGAAGTCCTCAACCCGGCAACCGAAAAGCCGATTGCCGCCATTTCCATGGGTTCGAAAGAGGATATCGCCAAGGCTGTCGAGGCAGCAAAGACTGCGTTCGCGTCCTACAGCCGAACTACTCTTGAAGAGCGACTCCGGTTGCTCGAAAGATTTCTGGCTATTTACAAGCGTCGTTACGACGAGATGGCGGAAACGATCACTTTGGAGCTTGGCGCCCCAATCACCATGAGCCGCGAGCAGCAGGCCGATGTCGGTGTTGGCCATCTGCAGGGGTTCATCGATGCGCTGCGCGATCTGAAAGTTCGCGAGGCGCTGCCGAATGGCGATATCGTTCTGCGAGAACCTATCGGCGTCTGTGGTCTGATAACGCCATGGAATTGGCCGATCAATCAAATCGCACTGAAGGTGCTGCCCGCCCTCGCGACAGGGTGCACCTGCATCCTGAAGCCCAGCGAATTCACGCCTCTCAATGCCATGTTGTATGCCGAGATGATTGATGAGGCAGGCTTTCCCTCGGGTGTCTTCAATTTGGTCAATGGTGGCGCCGATTGTGGCGCGGCACTTTCGAAGCACAAGGACGTCGACATGATGTCCTTCACAGGCTCAACGAGGGCAGGGATCGCAGTCAGCAAAGATGCCGCCGACACAGTAAAAAGAGTGACTCTGGAACTTGGTGGCAAGTCCCCGAACATCGTTTTCGAAGATGCGGATCTCGAAGAGCGCATTTCCGCCAGCGTCGCTGACTGCTTTAACAACTCAGGGCAGTCTTGCGATGCGCCGACGCGCCTTCTCGTGCAGCGCTCGGTCTATCAACGGTCAATCGAGATCGCGCGTCGCGCCGGCCTGGCTGCCGAAGTTGGAGATCCCATGAAGGAAGGACCCCACATTGGGCCTCTGGCGAGCGCCATTCAATTCGACCGTGTGCAAACCTTGATCAATGCTGCGATCGACGAAGGTGCGAACCTGATTGTCGGCGGACCAGGCAAACCGCAAGGCCTCGAGACTGGCTACTTCGTAAAGCCAACGATCTTTGTCGACGTCGACAACGAGATGCGTATTGCGCGGGAAGAGGTTTTCGGGCCGGTTCTTGCGATTATTCCTTTTGACAGCGAAGAAGAAGCCATCATGATGGCGAACGACACGACATACGGCCTTGCCGCCTATGTGCAAACCGGCGATCCGACGAGAGCGGAAAGAGTTGCTTCGCGTCTGCGAGCCGGCATGGTGCATATCAACGGGGCGCCGCACCGCTACGGAAGTCCATTTGGCGGCTACAAGCAGTCGGGGAATGGCCGCGAGGGCGGCAAGTTTGGCCTTGAAGACTTTCAAGAAGTAAAAGCAATTCATAAACCTGAGCCAGCCTGAGGTTTTGATTGCCAATTTGGACTGACCCGCCCGCGATACAATTCTCAGGTATCTACGCGGGCGGTGTCGAACCGAAGTTCGCGTGCCGGGTTGCCTTACGGGCAATGGGGCGCTTAAACTCCTGGACGTCATGGCGAAGTCGACGCAACCGTTGCTGGCAACATCATAGAGCTGAAACAGCTCTTAGTTGCTCGAACGAAGAGCGTTGTCCACATGCGGGGACAGGCCGATCTCATCGGCCTTGAAGTACCCGCAGGCCGCAAGGGCGCTGCGAAGATGTGCCTTCTCCCCGAGGTGAAAAAGGACAATGGGAAAACTCGAGATGCCCGCCAGTCCCTCAGGCTCGCATCCGGTGGCATGGCCGTGAAGTTGGCTCGGCGAGGAGAAATCGCCTACGCTCAGCACCAGGAACCAGGTCGACCGGCGGTGCCGCTTTTCCTGTACCTGGCCGAACAGTTTGCCGTAGCGGGTGAACGCCGTTCCCTCATAGACCATCCGGCGGGGCAATGAGATCGCTGGTCGCGCATAGCGCTCAATCTGCTTGATGATCAGGCCGCGCGGCGTTGCCGTCAGGCGCAGCAAGTTGCGGTAGTAGAGATCCACTTTCGGATCTGGGCGGAACAACTGACTGGGATCCGTCGGACGAGGTCCACAGCGTCTTTCCGGAGACCGACGGATTTCCTGCAAGGACGGTTTTGGGATCAAGGTGCTGAGGCGGAAGGGTGGCTTCGCGAGCCACCAATGCAAAAGCGTCAATCAATAGGTCGATCTCCATCGCGCTCGTTGGGCATGCGGTGCAGGCGAGTTTGCCCGATCGGCCCGAATCGCGGCGGCACTCCTGGGGTGCGGCGTTATCGATCGTGTCATGCCGCAGGGAGAGATAGCCTTGGCTTTGGCCGTTGTGTCTGACGCGGGAGAAGGCGGACAAGATCGTGCGCGCGACCGTGGGAGCGTCCTGTAAGGCGAAGAGGCCACGACGCTATCAAAACAGCCACCATTCGGGGTGGCGTGGCATACCATCTTTCATAGGGAGGCGAGGACGGAATTTCCTCCTGGTCATTGGAAGACGGATCGGCTGCTGCGATGCCTAAATGTTAGACCATAATGAACAACAAGTCGGGGGTGAGGAACATCCTAACGATTGGGAACAAAGTGGGAGCCACCATTGAACGAACGACTAAGGATAGAAAACCTCTACAAGGTCTTCTCTGACCGGCCCGAAAAGGCCATGAGTCTCCTGAAGGCCGGGGTCGGAAAAGAGCAGGTTCTGACTGAGACCAGGGCCGTTGTTGGGCTGAACGACGTATCCCTGACGGTGCCGGGCGGCGCGATGTACATGATCATGGGCCTGTCCGGCTCGGGAAAGTCCACCCTGGCGCGCTGCATCAATCGCCTTAACGAGCCGACCGCGGGCAAGATCCTGCTTGACGGTCGGGATATCGTGCCGCTGAAGCCGGCCGAGCTGCTCGAAATTCGCCGCCGCCGCATCTCCATGGTTTTCCAGCATTTCGCCCTGCTACCGAACAAGACCGTGGTCGAGAATGCCGAATTTGGCTTGAAGATGCGGGGGGTGCCCCTGCAGCAGCGCCGCAAGCGGGCCGAGGAGATCCTGTCGATCGTCGGACTTGGCAAATGGTGCAAACATTATCCGCACGAGCTTTCCGGCGGAATGCGTCAGCGCGTCGGCCTTGCCCGAGCGCTGGCAACGGATGCCGACCTGCTGATCATGGACGAGGCGTTCAGTGCGCTCGATCCGTTGATCCGCTCCGAAATGCAGGACGAGCTTTTGCGCCTGCAGCGCACGCTCAACAAGACCATTGTCTTCATCACGCACGATTTCCAGGAGGCCGTGAAGCTCGGCACCCGGATCGCTATCATGAAAGATGGTGCCGTGGTACGCGAAGGCACGCCGCAGGCGATCGTTGCCGATCCGGGCAATGATTACGTCAGCGCCTTCACGCGCGAGGTCGATCGATCGCGGGTGTTCGAGGCCAGCGCTGTCATGCAGCCATGCGAAGCGATTGGAAAATCTGGCGAAATCCAGATCGTCCGGCAGGCAACGGGCAAGATCAAAAGGATCGGCTTTGCGCTTGATTCTTCCGGCCGCGTCGTCGGCCTGTTGGACGAGGTGGCGTTTTCGAAGCTTGATGCAGGTTCAGCCTGCGAAGGCTTGATGTCGCGGGAGTTCGTCAAGGTCCGCGAGAATACCAAGTTGATCGACGCAGTACGGATGAACGGGCCGCAACAGCCCATGGCCGTTGTGGACGCGGACGACCGGTTCGTTGGCCTCCTTCAGGCCGAACACATCCTCGCCTTCATCGCCTCATCTCCCTCTACGGTCGCTTCGGCGCATGGTGTTCCCAATGTTTGATGCCAACGATCTTGCCGTATTCCCGGTCGATGTCTGGATTGCCGATGGCGTCCAGTGGCTCGCGCTCAACCTTCGTCCGTTGTTTCTCGCCATCAAATGGCCGATCGAAAACCTGCTGACGTTCAATGACCATGTCCTGCATGCCGTCCCGTTTCCGGTCTTCCTAATCCTGGCCTTCCTGATAGCCTACCGCCTTGCTTCTTTGGGCATCGCGCTCTTCACCACAATCGCCTTCGTCATCATCGCCTCGCTTGGCGTCTGGGACGAGTCCATGACGACGCTGTCGCTGATCAGCACGGCAATCGTGATATCGACGGCGATCGGCCTTCCGATCGGCGTCTGGTGTGCGCTCAACGACAGTGTCTGGCAGGTCGTGCGACCGGTTCTTGATATCATGCAGACCACGCCGACCTTCGTCTATCTCGTTCCGGTGGTCATGCTCTTTGGCGTAGGCACGGTGCCCGGCGAAGTCGCAGTGGTGATTGCCGCAGCCCCGCCGCTTATTCGCTTCACCAATCTCGGTATCCGCATGGTCGAGACCGAGATGGTCGAGGCTGGCCTTGCGTTCGGCGCTGACCGTCGACAACTGCTTTGGGAAATCCAGTTTCCGCTCGCGATCCCGACGATCCTTGGGGGTCTCAACCAGACGGTTCTGACGGCCATGGTCATGTCTGTCGTGGTAGCGATGATCGGCGCGGAAGGGCTGGGCCTCGTCGTACTGCAGGGGCTCGGCCGTCTTGACGTTGGCCGTGCGGCGGTTGGCGGTATCGCAATCATTCTTCTCGCGATGATCCTCGACCGGATAACCCAGAAGCTCGCACAGCCGGCAACGTCGAAGGCGAAGCGTTCCCTTTGGGCCGCTGTTTGCGCGGCACTGATAGGATTCCGTTCGAAGCCCGCTACCGGGCCGGCTTGAACCTCGCCGCCCTCGGGAAGGAGGTCATTCACGAAATCCAGGTGCTAGCGAGAACCTCGCATCCCACCTGTTTGCCTGAAGAACCGGAGGAAAGGCGAAAAAGCGCTCCTCCTGACATCAATCCAAAACAGATAGAGGGAACCATGAAACTTAACATCAGATCAATCGCTTTGCTGGCATCGACGCTAGCAGCGGCATATGCGCCGGTTGTGTCGTCCGCTTCGGCCGACGAACTTCCCGGCGATGGCAAGACCATCCACTACGCCCAGTCCGACAGTCTCGGCGCCAACTATGTGGTCGCCAAGATCATGACAAAGGGTTTCGAAGAACTCGGCTACAAGGTCAAGCTTAGCACGGTCAACACGACGCTGTTCTTCCAGGCGGCCGCTCAAGGCGACCTTGATCTTGCGACCGACATCAATTTTCCGCAGCGCGAGCCTGGTTTCCGCAAGGTGGCCGACAAGGCCGACATGATCGGCAAGGGCCTGATCGAGGGCGGCGGCATCAACGGTTATCTGATCGACAAGAAGACCGCCGACGCCTACAGCATCAAGACCCTCGACCAGATGAAGGACCCGAAGATCGCGGCCCTTTTCGGTGATGACGGCAAGGCCGATCTCATCAACTGCGATCCTGGCTGGAGCTGCGGCGATGTCGTCGAGTACCAGCTCGACAAGTTCGGCCTGAAAGACAACGTCAAGTCCGTTCGCGGCAAGTACGAGGCACTGATGGTGGAAGCCGTTGCCCGCGTGAAGCGCGGCGAGCCGGTCTTCTTCTATGCCTGGAGCCCGTCCTGGATGAATAAGGCGCTACAGCCCGGGAAGGAAGTCGTCTGGCTGCCCACGCCATTCGACGCTCTGCCGCCGAGCGTACCGAACAACGGCACCAATGCAGTTCCGAATGTCGAGGGTTGTGCCGCGGGCGCCAACCCCTGCCGTATGGCCATGGCCGCATGGAACTGGACAGCGGTCGGTAACAAGGACTTCTTGAAGGATAATCCGGCCGTGAAATCGCTTGTCGAACACGCCTCTTTCCCGCTTGCCACCTGGTCCAACTGGGAACAGGCGATTAGTCAAAAGGGCGGCAGCGATGCAACAATACGCGGTCTGTCAGATGCGTGGCTGAGCGAGAACAAGGCTCTCCTCGACGGTTGGGTCGCAGCGGCAAAATCCGCGCATTGATGCATATTGATCCCGACATTTTCGACATGGTGGTGGAGGTGCGAAGGCACCTCCACCATTTTCCCGAGCTTTCCAATGAGGAGAGCGGGACAAAGCGTTTCCTGCTCGATCGGTTGAAGGTGGCGGGAATATGGGACGCCCGGCCGGCGGCCGGATATGGCTTGCTGGTCGACGTCTGTGCAGAAGCGGCGCCTGTGACTAGCGGCCTATGTTTACACTAACGATCTAGGCCGTGCGATGCGTCTTACCGACCGGCCTAAATACGGCACGATCGCCGCTAACACGCCGAAATTCACCGGTGGCCCCATTCCCCTCGGTAGCTGGAAGCAATTCGGCCTTGGTCGTGAGGATTCACATCATGGCCTCACGGAATATCTCGAAGGAAAATTCGTTCGCTGCGGCAATCTCGCTGCTTGAAAGGACTTCTGGCATGACAATCGACATCACCAAGATCGCAGAAATGGATCGCAATAGCGTTCTCCATCCCTTTACCCAACTGAAGGATTTTGCCAGCGGCAAGATGGGCGATCCCACGATCGTTGAAACCGGCAAAGGCATCCGTATTGAGGACGCAAGCGGCAAACAGCTCATCGATGGTTTCGCCGGCCTTTATTGCGTAAATGTCGGTTACGGTCGCACAGAAGTGGCTGAAGCAATCTCACGCCAAGCGTATCGCTTGGCCTACTATCACTCCTATGCGGCGCATACGACCGACGAGCTGGCCATTCTTTCCGACCGCCTGGTGAAGATGGCGCCCGGGAAGATGAGCAAGGTTTTCTACGGTATGTCCGGCTCCGACGCCAATGAAACACAGGCTAAGCTTGTTTGGTATTACAGCAACCTGCGTGGCAAGCCCAACAAGAAGAAGATCATCTCCCGCGAGAGAGGATATCATGGTTGCAGCGTGATCTCCGGCTCCATGACGGGTATGAGTTTTTACCACGATCATATGGATCTCCCGCTTACGGGCATCATTCACACTGGCACGCCACATCATTATTGGGGTGCCGAAGCTGGTGAGACTGAACTTGAATTTTCCAAACGTCGCGCTGCCGAACTTGAAGCACTAATCCTGCGCGAAGACCCGGATACAATTGGAGCTTTTATTGCCGAGCCAGTCCTTGGCACGGGCGGAATCACGCCCCCGCCGCAAGGTTATTGGGAGGAAATACAAACCGTTCTGAAGAAATATGATGTTCTGCTGATTGCCGACGAAGTTATTACCGGCTTTGGCCGTACGGGATCGATGTTCGGTTCACAGCATTACGGAATAGAGCCCGACTTGATCACCGTTGCCAAAGGCTTGACGTCGGCATATTTCCCGCTATCGGGCGCTATTGTTGGCGAAAAAGTCTACAAGGTCATGGAGGAAGGGGCGGATCGCGTAGGGGCCTTTTCGCATGGCTACACCTATTCAGGTCACCCAATCGGCGCAGCTGCCGCCAATGCCGTTCTCGATATTGTCGAAAAGGAGGACTTGCCGGGCAATGCACGCGATGTTGGTGGATATTTCCAGGAGCAACTGAAGGCGAAATTCGCTCAACTTCCCATCGTAGGTGAAGTCCGCGGAGTGGGTTTGATGGCCGCCATTGAATTCGTTGCAAATCGTCAAAAGAAACAGCGTTTTGCGCCCGAGCTTACCGTAGGTGCACGTATATCGAAGGCCACTCGCAGCCGTGGGCTCATTGCCCGCGCCATGCCGCAGGGCGATATTCTGGGGTTCGCCCCGCCACTCGTTACGACGAAACAAGAAGTGGACGAAATCGTTTCTATTGCAGAATCCGCGGTGCGGGCTGTCATGGACGAACTCGTTCAGACTGGGGAAAAGATTTTATGAAAGTCGAGCGCCAACCCAAATAGCAGTTGGCAGCAGGTATTCATTGTAAATTCCCACTTCCACTTTCGGAAGGTCCGGCGTGAACAAATCTCGAGGGAAAATCGGCTTCGGCCTGTCCCTCGGATCTGGTCCACCTCGATGTGCAAAACCCGTCGGCAGCCTGAACTCCGTGTTCCGAGGGATCGGCCCTACGAGGTCCATTGGCAGATCAAAAAAGTTGCGGTGTAACGAGATGAACGACCTCCACTTCGAAGCGCTCGGCATCCAGCGCAAAGCCGCGCCTCGAGGCAGCCTTCTGAAGGACGATCCAGGCAGCGTCAACGACTTCGACGCCGATGCCGTCTCCCGGTATCACGGCGATCCTATATGATTTCATGGGAATGATTCCTCGGTATCGCCGGTCGTATCGCCAGCCGTCAGGCTGCGGCCAGTGCCTTGTGGACGATTGCCAGCGCTTCCTGGATTTGTTCGCTGGTGGTGACCAGCGGCGCAAGAAAGCGAACGACGTTGCGATGTACGCCGCATTTGATGACCAGGAGCCCGGCCTTGCAAGCCTCTTCGAGAATGCGCTGGGTGCGATCTGCATCCGGTGCCTTGCTCTTGCGGTCCTTGACGATTTCCATCGCCAGCATGAAGCCGAGGCCGCGCACTTCTCCTACGAAATCATACTTCTGCTGTAGGGATTCCAGACCGACCTTCAACTCGGCGGCGCGTTGTCGGCCGTTTTCGAGGAGGTTGTCCTGTTCGAACGCCTCAACTACGGCCAAAGCTGCGGCACAGGAAATTGCGTTTCCGCCATAGGTGCCGCCGAGACCGCCGGGCAGCGGCGCGTCCATGATTTCGGCCTTGCCGACCACGCCGGACAGCGGGAACCCGCCGGCGAGGCTTTTTGCGACTGTCACCAGATCTGGTTCGACGCCGGAATGCTGGAAACCAAACATCTTGCCGGTACGACCGAAGCCGGTCTGGATCTCGTCGGCGATCAGCACGATGCCGTGTTTCCGGGTGATTTCACGCAGGGCCTGCATGAATTCGACAGGGGCTGCCAGGAAACCGCCGTCGCCCTGTACCGGCTCGATGATGATAGCGGCGACGCGTTCCGGCGTCGCTTCGGTGGCGAAGACTTCCTCGAGGGCCGCCAGCGCATCTTGTGTCGCCACGCCGCGATAGGCGTTGGGATAAGGAATGTGGAAGACCTCCGGAGCGAAGGGGCCGAAATTCTGCTTGTAGGGCTGGCTCATGCCGGTCAGCGTGATGCCGAGCAACGTGCGGCCGTGGAAGCCGCCGCGAAAGGCGATGACGGCCGGCCGATTCGTGTAACCGCGGGCGATCTTCACCGCGTTCTCGACAGCTTCTGCGCCGGTCGTGAAGAACACGCTTTTATAGCCCTCGCCGACGAGGCCGTTCAGCTTTTCCGAGAGGGCGACATAGGGTTCGTAGCTCACCACCTGGAAGCATGCATGCGTGACGTTGTCGAGCTGCGCCTTTACGGCCTCGACGACACGCGGATGGTTGTGGCCGATGTTCAACACGCCGATTCCACCAACGAAATCGAGGTAACGGCGGCCTTCGATGTCCCACAGTTCACTGCCCTTCGCCTTCGCGGCGACTACCGGATGGGCGGTGGCGATGCCGCGCGGGATGTTGTCCTGCCGGCGGGAGAGGAGAAAGGCGGTTTTTGATGCGGTTTCAGCCATCAGAGGGGCTCCATTCAGGATTGGGATGTTTCGAAAAATCAGAGGCCGGCAATGTGGAAGCTCTTGGTTTCCAGATATTCGTCGATGCCGACCTGCGCGCCTTCACGGCCGAGGCCAGATTGTTTGACGCCGCCGAAGGGCGCGACTTCCATGGAGACGCTGCCGGTATTGAGACCCACCATGCCGAATTCGAGTGCCTCCGCGACACGCCAGGAGCGCTTGAGATCCTGTGTGTAGAAATAGGAAGCGAGGCCGAACGGCGTGCTGTTGGCGATCTCGATTGCCTCTTCGTCTGTATCGAAGCGGAAAAGCGGGACCAGCGGCCCGAAGGTTTCCTCGTTGGCGAGGCGCATGTCGACCGTCGCATTGCCGATCACGATCGGGGTGACGAAACGTCCGGCATCGTCCGGAGTCTCGCGGGTGAGAAGGCTTCCCCCTTTGGCCAGGGCGTCCGTGGTATGGGCGCGAACTTTTTCGACGGCGGCACCGTTGATCAATGGGCCGAGATTGCTGCCGCTGTTGAGGCCGTCCCCAACACTGAGCTTTGCGACTTCTTCCAGCAGGCGGGCGGCGAAACGTTCGTATATGCCGTTCTGAACGAGCACGCGGTTAGCGCAGACGCAAGTCTGGCCGGCATTGCGGAACTTGCTGGCCATGACGCCGGCGACCGCCAGGTCGAGATCGGCATCGTCGAATACGATGAAGGGCGCATTGCCGCCAAGTTCAAGGCTGAGGCGCTTGATCGTGCCGGCACACTGTTCCATCAGCAGCGCCCCGACCCGTGTCGAGCCGGTGAAGGAGAGTTTGCGCACCGTTTCGCTGCCGGTAAGTGCGGCGCCGATCTCCTGCGGCAGGCCGGTGATGACGCTGAGCGTACCGCGTGGAAAGCCGGCGCGTTCTGCCAGCAGCGCCAGAGCCAGCGCCGAATACGGGGTCAGCTCCGACGGCTTGACGATGATCGGGCAACCGACGGCGAGCGCCGGCGCGCATTTGCGGGTGATCATTGCGATCGGGAAGTTCCACGGCGTGATCGCGGCACTGACTCCGACCGGCTCTTTCAGCGCGATTATGCGGCGATCCTGCGAGGGGGAGGGGATCGTATAGCCGTTGACGCGCCGCGCTTCTTCGGCGAACCATTTGATGAAGCTTGCACCGTAACGCACTTCACCGGCGGCTTCGGCCAGCGGCTTGCCCTGTTCGAGCGTCATGATACGGGCGAGATCGTCGAGGTTTTCGATGACGAGGTCGTACCAGCGCTCCAGCAGGGCGGCGCGCTGTTCCGCGGTGGTCTTGCGGTAGCTCTTGAAGGCAGTGTCGGCCGCCGCGATCGCGGCGTTCGTCTCAACGGCCCCGCAGGCGGCAATGGTGCCGATGGTTTGGCCGTTGGAAGGGTTGTCGACATCAAGCGTATTGCCGGAAACGGCATCCTGCCATCCCCCGCCGACATAGGCTTTCTCGATAAACAGCGAAGGGTCTTTCAAACCGTGCCTGGTCATGGTCGTCCTTGAAATGTTCAGTAAAGGGAGTTGCGGTCGACGAGACCGACCATCGTCTTGCCCGCGCGGTGACGGCGGATGTTGTCGATGACGGCATCGACCGCCGTATCCGGCTGGGTCACGCTGGCGGTATGCGGCGTCAGGAAGATCTTCTCGTGGCTCCAGAACGGATGCCCCGGCCCCAACGGTTCGGGATCGGTGACATCGAGGATCGCTCGTGAGAGTTGCCCGGTGGCCAGCGCATCGATCAGATCGTCCTGTACCAGGTGTTGGCCGCGTCCGCAGTTGATAAGGGCTGCACCCTTCGGGAGCTTCGAAAACAGCGCACCGTTCAGCATGCTGCGCGTCTCCGGCGTCAGCGGGAAAAGGCAGACGAGGATGTCGCATTGCGGCAGGAAGGCGTTCAGCCCGTCTTCTCCCTGGTAACAGGTGACGCCTTCGATCGCCTTTTCGCTGCGGCTCCAGGCGCTGAGCGCAAAACCGAACGGCCGCAGCATGGCAATAGCCGCCTGAGCAAGCACACCCGCGCCGAGAAAGCCCACCCGCAGCCGGGAGGTTGGATGAAACCGCTTCAGCCTCCAGATTTCGGCCCGTTGCTCGCCCACATAATCCAGGAAATGCCGGTGCAGCAGCATGACGGAAAGCGAGACATATTCCGCCATCCCCTGTGCAATGCCGGGCTCGACCATGCGCACCAGCGGTAATCCGTGGGGAATGTCGCCGAGATCGAACTGATCGACGCCGGCACCCAGGGAGAAGAGGACCTCAAGATTGCTGTAGCGCTGCAACATGCCGACCTGGGGATGCCAGACGGCGAGAAAACGAACAGCCTCCGGCGCGATTGCATCCGGACGATACTCAAAAGCAATTTCAGGCGCCCTTTCGGCGAACAACGCAGCCCATTCGGCGCCGCGCTCGGCATCTGCGTGATACAATAGGGTCATCTGATGGGCCTTGAGGCTGTCGCGCCGACCTTTTGGGTGCAGGCCGGCATGCCGAAGAGAAGCTTGTCGAGATCAGGATGGCTTGGCGGCGGCGTCCTTCGCCATGTCTTCCATGTCCTGGAACCGGTCCGAAATGCGCGGATGAGCGCGCGAACCGTCACTGGCCCCGATCGCAACCAGGATTTCGTCGGGAGCCGGGGCGTCGACCATCTGGAAGGTAGCTGTGAGAAAGTGCGAGCGCTTGCCGGTTTCGCTCTTGTGGATCATCGGCAGCGAAATGAGTGCGCCTGGCGCGGTGCGGATGTTGGTGAAGCTAAGATAGGTCGTGCCATTCACGGCCTCCCTGAACATGTTGCCGAAACGGAGTGTGTGAATCAGGCCGGATGCGTGCTCGATCTCGCCGTTGACGCCGACGACGGCGGCTTTGCCATAGGCCTCGACCTGGTCGGCGGACATCAGAGCGGTCAGCCGGGCGGTCAGTTCGCGGCCGAGCGGCGGGGCAAGCGAGAGGATTTCCGGGCGCAGGTTCTCGACCCAGCCACGGTCGGCCCAGGGATTGCGCAGTACGGCGGCGACGACGACCGAGCGGATTGGCCGGTCGGCGGCCTTGCCGCCCTCGATCAGCGTTTCTTCAACGAAGGTTGCGTATTTGCGAACGTTGAGCTGGACCATCTCGGTCATTCCTTTGTTAGATGTTGGGCACGGCATGGCGTGCAAGGTCGTTGCGGTGCTTGCGCGCGCTGGCTCAGCGCAGCGGCGAAAAATCGGTCGGCAGCAGGATGCGGTTTTCGGAGCTTTCGATCAGAGCCGTCAGCCGCGGGATGAACGCCTGCCAGCGTGGATCTTCCGCTAGATTGCTGCGGCGTACGGCACGGTCGTCGAGGCTCGCATAACCCCACATGTGGACCACATGGCTGAGCGGGCCGATCTCGGTGACGAAGTATCCGATCAGGTTGCCGAGGATCGGCGCCTGAATGGCAATGCCTTCCTCGCGGACAAGTTTCAGATACTCCTGCATCTTGCCGCCGCGAATGCGGTAGATGCGCTCTTCGACGATCATGCCTGCGCTTCCTTATGCATTTCCGCGCGTACTTCCTGGGCGGCGCGAAAGGCTTCGACGCCGGCCGGAACGCCGCAATAGACGGCGATCTGGGTGAGTGCCGCACGCAGTTCCGCCTCGGTCAGGCCGTTGCGCACGGCGCCGCGGAAATGGATGCGGAACTCATGCATGCGCCCGAGCGCGACCAGCATGCCGAGATTGAGTAGACTGCGCTGCTTCAGGTCGAGGGCATCATCAGTCCAGGCCATGCCCCAGCAATATTCGTTGAGCATGTCCTGGAACGGCCGCGAGAAATCATCGGCGTTGTTGAGCGCGCGATCGACATAGCTGTCGCCAAGGACCTTGCGACGAACAGCTTCGCCGGCCTGCTGCAGAGACTTATCCATGAGCTTCCCTCGTCTTCTCCAGAAAATCACGCATGATGGACGCGACGAGTTCGGGCGCTTCCGTCAGGATGGAATGGCGCAAGCCCGGAAGGATCCTGAGCTCCGAGTTCGCGATCCTGTCATGGATGAAGCCGGCCATGCGGGGATTGGAGCCGCTATCGTCTTCGCCAGTGGCAACGAGCGTCGGGATGCTAATCCCTGAAAGCTCGTCCCCGAGATCGGTTTCCGCCAGCACCCGATAGGCTGCTGCATAACAATCCGGCTCGTTTTCGGCATTGCGCTCACGCAACTGCGCGATCTTTTCGGGATTGTTCTTCTGGAACTCTTCCGTCAGCCAGCGCGATAGTGAAGCGTCATAGTGAGAACCGGGCTCGCCTGCCATCAATGCCGCAAGTCTGCCTGCCACACGGTCCTTTTCCTCCTGTGTACGGCCGGCGACGGTCGACAGCAGGATGAGATGGTCGACGCGATCCGGATAGGTCAGCGCCAGTTTCTGGGCAATCAACCCGCCGAGAGAAAAGCCGGCAAGCGAGAAGGTTTTGAACCCCACATGGTCGGCGAGCGCGATCACCTCCCGCTCGAAGTCCTCGATCTCGTAGCGGCCTTTGATGCGGGACGATGCGCCGTGGCCGCGCAGGTCGAAGGTCAAGATAGTGAAGTCGTTCTTCAGCCCTTTCACCACTCCGTCCCACGCCTCCTTGTAGGAGCCTACGCCGTGAATGCAGAGCAGGGGCCTACCGCCTTCGCCATCAAGCCGATAGGCGAGTTTCACCTCACCCACCTTGAGGGTTCCAATGGAGCCCATGATCAGCCCACCGATGCCGTGCGCTTCCTGTCCTTTTCGCGCGCAGTGAAAACCGGCATGACCTCGTCGATGAAAAGGCGCAGGGTCTGCCGCTGCAATTCGAAGGGCTGGTTGAACGAGAGACCCAGGCAATACTGGTCGACGCCGGCGGCCTCGTAGTCCATCAGCTTTTCGATGACTTCGTCCGGCGTGCCGAACATCAGGTTTTTGCGGATGTTGTCCGGATTGTAATTGTCCTTGTTTCGGACGAGTTCGTAGGGCACGGCCTCCGGGAAGCCGTCCTTCACGGTGCCGATGTTCTGCATCAGGTTTTCGAACGTGCGGCCGTAGTCGATGCTGTAACGGACCGGAATCTCCCAGTCTTCAGGCTTGGCATAGACCGAGGTTCGGCGCTGCATCATGAAACGTGGGCGAGGCACTTCCGGATGATCGGAGATCGCCTTGCGGAATTTTTCGGCCAGCACGTAGATTTCCGCGGCAGGTGAGGAGAGTGGCGTTGAGAGAATATTGGCGCCGATGCTGACGGCCCAATCAAACGTACCGGGATCGCGTGCGGCAACCCAGATCGGCGGCAGCTGTTTCTGCAGGGGCTTCGGCACGGCGGCAGTCTTCGGAAATGTCCAGTAGTGGCCGTCATGGGCATAGTCGCCCTGCCAGAGCTTTTTGACCGCCGGCACAAGCTCCTTCATGTAGCCGACGCCTTCCTGCTGCTGAGTGCCCGGCAGCATGCGGTCGAACTCGTATTGATAGGCGCCGCGGGCGATGCCGAATTCCAGGCGGCCACCGATCAGGTGGTCGCAGAAAGCGGATTCGCCGGCAAGCCGGATCGGATTCCAGTAGGCAGCGGCGAGCGTGCCGGTGCCGAGGCGAATGCGGTCCGTGTGCTGACCGAGCCAGACCAGCGTCTGGAACGGGTTCGGCGCAATGGTCGCTTCGATCGTATGGTGTTCGGAGGTCCAAAGCGTCTCAAACCCGCCTTCGTCAGCCATCCTGGCCATCTCGAGCATGTTGTTCTTGACGGTGTGCATCGAGGCATCAGGCGATCCGCGCTCCATGCTGATGGCGACTGCAAACTTCATCGGTGTCTCCCGAAATTTGTTTTGAATGAGTTAGCGAAGACGGATCACGAACGGGTCCTGCATGGCGCCCGAGTAGTCGATGACGACGTTCTTCGCCCGGGAGAATTCGCGCATCACGTCAAAGCCGCCTCGGCGGCCATAGCCGCTTTCCTTGAAGCCGCCGTTGGCGGACATGTAGGCGGCCGACCGGTAGGTGTTGATCCATACGGTGCCGGCATCGATCTGGTTGGCGAACCGCATGGCGCGGTCGATGTTCTGCGTCCAGATGCCGGAGGCGAGGCCATAATTCGTGTCGTTGGCAAGCGTGATCATCTCCTCTTCCGAGCAGAACGGCATCACGCCGACCATCGGGCCGAAAAGCTCGTCGCGCATGAAGCTCATGTCGTTGGTGGCGTCGGCCATGACAGTGGGCTCGAAATACCAGCCCTTGGAAAGTTCTTGCGACTGCGGACGCTTGCCGCCGATCGCGATGCGGGCGCCTTCCCGCACGCCGGATGCAACGTAACCCTCGAGCTTCGGCAATTGGCTTTCAAGCGCAAGCGGGCCGATATCTGTTGAGTCATCCATCGGGTCGCCGAGCCTGATGGTCCGGGTGCGCTCAACCAATGCCTCTACGAACCTGTCGTAGATATTGGCCTCGACGAAGCAGCGCGATCCCGCAACGCAAGTCTGCCCGGCGGCAGCGAAGACGCCCGAGACCACTCCGTTGACCGTCTTTTCGATATCGACGTCCGAGAACACGACATGCGGGGACTTGCCGCCCAGTTCCATCTGGCATGGTACCAGATTGGCCGCTGCATTGGCCGCGATCCGCCGGCCGGTCGCCGTGCTGCCGGTAAAGACGAATTTGGCAATGCTCTTATTCCGGGTCAAAGCCTCGCCCGTCACCGCGCCGCCACCCGTAACGACATTGACGACGCCGGCAGGGAACCCGGCCTCGACGATCAACTCGGCAAGGGCCAGCGTCGATGCGGTTGCGTGTTCGGAAGGCTTGATCACCACCGTGTTGCCGATCGCAAGGCACGGGGCGAGCGTTCCGGTGAGCAGCATCAGCGGCGAATTCCACGGCGTCACCATGCCGACGACGCCAAGCGGCTCGCGCATGTTGAAGTTCAGCTGGTCGAGCTTGTTGACCGGGATCGTGTCGCCCTGCAGCTTGTCGGCCATGCCGGCGAAGTAGATGTAAGAGTCCGGAATCGCCCGCATCTGGGCGCGCATCTCCTTGATCAGCTTGCCGTTGTCGCGGGTCTCCAGCAAAGCGAGATCTTCAGCATGCTCCAACACGAGATCGGCGAGCCGGCGGACCAGCTTGCCGCGAGCAGTCTGCGTCATGCGCCGCCATGACGGATCACGGAAGGCGCGCCGGGCAGAGGCGACGGCAATGTCGACATCATCAGCGCCGCCCTCGGCAAACTGGTACCAGGCTTCGCCGGTCGTCGGATCGAAGCTGTCGACGAATTTGCCGCTTCGAGGTTCGACGAAACGACCGTCAATGAACAGGCCGAGACGCTTACCCTTGATGGCTTCGGCGGTTGTTTGCATTCCCGTCTCCCCAAATCCGATTTTACTTGATGATCGCGTTGGACCAGGGCCGCGCCTGACCTTCGATGGTCGCGAACCGGCCGCCGTCGCCCGAGTCCATGTAGATACCGAAAGATCGATCCTGCCTTTCGCGCGCGTAGCGGCGCAGGACCGACTGCAACTGGCGTGTCGGGATCAGGTCGTAGGGGATCTCGTCGACCGGGAAGAAACGATAGCCTTGCGGAAGCTCCGGAACAGCCGCATGGCTAGATAGCTCGGCACGGTAGATCAGATGGCCCGGGTCGGTGTCCGCCACGTCGTAGACCGAATAAAGAAAAGTCGCGTCGGGATGCAGGGAAAGCGCGCTGTCCTCGCTGAGCTTCAGTTCTGTATCCGCCTTGCGCTTGCGCCCGACCGGCAATACCCAGCCGCCCCTGCCATCCGCGCGCAGGAGCACGGATTCGTTGGCCTCGACCAGATAACCGATCACCATGCCTTGCGCTTCCAGCCAACCTTCCGGCAGCGGATCCTTTACGTTGGCGTAGCGACCACGACAGAAGCCGAGAGGGGCTTGCGGGCTGGTTCCGAAGGCGCGGACTTCACCGATCAGGATAACGTGATCGCCGGCCTCGACGCGATTGAAGACGGTGCAGTCGAACCATGAAAGGCTGTCGGCCAGGATCGGCGCGCCTGTATGTACCCGGTGATGGCGTACCGAGCCAAATTTGTCGGCGGTTTTAGACGCGAAGGTTCCGGAAACATCTACCTGTCCTTCGTGCAGGAAGTTGACGGCGAAACTTTCCGTCTGGCTGAAGGCATTATAGCTTGAAGCGGATTTTCCGATGCAGATCAGAAGCAAAGGAGGATCGAGCGAAACCGACGTGAACGAATTTGCTGTCATGCCGCGCGGGTTGCCATCGCAGTCGTAGGTGGTGACGATCGTCACCCCGGTGACGAATGTTCCAAACGCCTTTCGGAGGGCGATCGGGTCGATAGCTGGGTGAATCTCGGTCATGGCGAGACGATTTCCTTTCGTTCTGCCATTCAACGTAGATGCTAGGTTTCGCGCCATCTTCCATCGCCACCTAGTAAAGTCCGGCCAAGATTTTACATCGTTTCGATGGAACGTCGGGGGATCTTCAAGGGTCCGGCTTACGCAAGTCTGGGGATACGCGATGACCAGAAGCGGAGCGGCGTTTTGAGCCCTATCAAACTGCGGCGATGGAGCGTTGAAAGAGCAGGAGCCTTCGCTCGCGATGGTCTCAAAATGGCGGGGGAAGGATCGTCAGCTGACTGCATAGGTGAAGTAGCGACCCACGTTGCGAGCCATGCCGACCCGACAACCTGCCTGCATTCTGTATCGGGCCTAGCGCGTCAAAAAGATCATTCTTCCAATGAAACAGAGAATTGGATGCTCACCTCTTCCATCGGAAGATAGTAGACAAGCATGGTCGCCCGGTGCATTATCGTGCGATAATGACAGGAAAAGGCTTGGATCAGAAATCGAAGATACTTTCCCTTCGCGAGGTTGCGAGCCAGATCAACAGTGGCGGGGATATCATCACCATCCTGACGCAACTTGTCGCCGCGTCCTGCAGGCACGGCAACTGGACGCTCGGTTCGATCATGGGCATCGATGCGGCGAACGGTTATGCCTATGTCATCGCCCGGCACGATCCCGGTATCATTCCGCGAAATTTGACCGATCGTTGGGAACTGGCAACCAGCCCCTCGCTGATTGCCCTGCAACGCAACGAGCCCGTCTACATTCGCGACGTGCGAGAATCGGAAGAATTTCCCGGCTATCGCAAGGAAGCCTTCGAGCGGGATTACCGCACGGTTCTCGTCATGCCGATGAACTGCATCGACGAACAAAACCGGCCGATGGTGTTGACCGTGGTTTCGCGTTCCGTCACGGAAATGACCGAGGAAGAGCTCGCTTTCATGGGCACGATCGTGCATCTGGGCGCTATCGCGGTGGAAAAACAGCGCCGCCTGGCCGCGGAAGAGAAGGCCGCAGGGCGCCTGGACCGGGCACTGGCAGCCCATACGTCGATGCTGGAACACGTGCTGAGCGACGGCTCTGTTTCCTCGCTTGCCTCGATGGCTGGAAGGCTTTTGCCGGATCCCCTGATAGTTGTGGATTTTACCGCCAACCAGATCATCGCTGGTCGTTCGCCGCTTCCCGATACTCTCGATGATGACGCCTGGCAGGCTGCAGCTAGTGGCGCATTCGCCGGGACTCTGACCAAGGCTGCGCGGGAAAGTATCGATGCCGTCAGCGCCAAAATGGTACCGATCCTTCTCGATACAGGTTCGACACGGTTGAAGGTGGCGGCTCGAATGGAGCCGCTCATGGTGGACAAACAGCATGTCGGCGCGCTCATTATCTTCTCTAATCCGGCGACGTCGGGCGAGCTGGATCAGATCATGCTGGACAGCGCGAAATTCGCGCTCAGCGTTCAGATGATGCGCAGCTTCCTGCGCTTCCGCTTCGAGACAAGGACGCAGAGCGAGCTCTTTTTCGAGGTTGTGGAACGGCGCTGGCGTAATCCGGCCGACATATCCCAGCGCGCCACGCGGCTTGGGCTGGATTTCGCCTCGCCACAGCAGATGATCGTGGTGGATTTTCCCGAAAAGGCGAAGGCTTTCGGTGGAGGTTCGGTCGATGTCGAGCACACCATTTCCCGGGTGATGCAGCAGGCCGGGCTTACGACCAATCTCGTGGCGATCGAAGGCGGCCTCGTCTGCCTGATGCCGTACGAGACGGCGCGGCGGCGGGAAAAGACCGGTAAAGTCATGCAGCGGATCGCCGAGGAAATGGAGCGCTATTTCGACGAAGCGCCGATCGTCGTTGCGAGCACACGCTGCGCAGGGTTGGACGACTATCCGTCTGCCTGGGACCGCTGCAATCGGATGATCCGCATCGGACGCTCGTTCGGTCTGACCGGCGCGGTTTCGACACAGGATTTCGGTCCGCTTCCGATGCTGGTTTCGGCTGCAGATGTGGGTGATGTCAGGAGCTTCGTCCGCGAAAGCGTCGGTGCGATGGCCGAGCATGACCGCGAGCACGAGACGCCCTATTTTGAGACGCTCTCGGCCTTTTTGCAGGAAGCTTGCCGGGCGCAGGCCTGCGCAGACCGGATGGGCTTGCATGTGACGACGCTCCGTTACCGGCTGGCGCGTATCCAGGAATTGTTCGGCATCGATGTCGAAACGCCCGACAAGCGGTTCGCGTTAGAATTGGCGATCCGTCTGCATCGAGTCATTGATAATCCGGTCTTTGGTGAGAGATAGAGGGCAGCCGCCCAACCGGCGGAACGATACGGGAAGATTTCTGATTTTGGCCCACGAAAAAGCCAACAAAATCAATGAATTCAAGACGCCCTCCGGGCCCACCATTATCGTTATTTATCAATGCTTTATAGGGTGGTTCGCCACGAGGTTCGCCAAGCATCGGCTTGCGCGTCACAAGGCGTACGACTCGATCCATCCCTTGGACTGCCACCGGTCTCCCAATCCCGTGGCACGGCTGACGCCGCCGTGCTCAACGGACGTGTCGGCAGCGGCGCCGGCACGATCGGCCCTTCCAAGTGAAGGAAAACCTGGAGCAGGGCAAAATCTAGTCTGGCGGGCATCTGTAACGACAGCAAATGCGGTCAGCCATGCCCTTGTACCTCGATGACGGCTTTGATCAGCCCGGACTTGTGGCGTGACCAGTGAGGGATATCGCGCGGGCTTTCGGCGAGGGTCGTGCGATGCGTCAAGAGTTTCGCGATCGGTATGAGGCCGCCCCGGATCGACGCGATGACCTGGTCGAAATCGGCCTTGGCGGCGTTGCGGCTGCCCGTCAGCGTCATCTCGCGCTTGTGGAATTCGGGATCCGAGAAGGTGATGTCGTCCTTGACGACGCTGACCATGACCAGCGTGCCGCCATGCGCCACATGGGCGAAGGCGGCCATGATCGACGCGCTGTTTCCGGTGGCGTCGAAGACGACGTCAAAGTTCTCGCCGCGCGTGCGAATGCGCAATGTTTCGGCGCTGTCAGCCGAAGAGCCGTCGATCACCGTGAGCCCAAGCCCCTGCTCGGCGAAGTCCAGCCTTTCCCGGTCGATATCGAGCAGCACGACGTCCTGGCCCGCTATCTTGGCGAATAGAGCGGTGCCGAGACCGATGGGTCCTGCGCCGATGACCAGAGCGCGCTTCCCGTGGCCGGCCGCGGAGCGTCGAACAGCATGTGCGCCTATCGCAAGAAACTCGACGGCCGCGGCATCGCGCAAGGACAGGCCATCGGCGGGATAGAGGTTGCCGGCTGGCACCAGAATCTGCTCACACATGGCGCCGTCGCGATGGACGCCGAGCACTTCGATGGCCAAACAGCAGTTCGGCTTACCCTGGCGGCAGGCAATGCAGCGGCCGCAAGCCAGATAGGGGTTGACGATTACTGGCCGGCCGATCTCAAGATCCACGCCTTCGCCAACCGCTGTTATAGTGGCGGACACCTCGTGACCCATCACGCGGGGATACGTCAGAAAAGGATGCTTGCCCTCGAATATGTGATAGTCGGTTCCGCAAATTCCGACATGGCTCACGCTCAGCAATGCCCAGCCCGGCGGTGGCGCAGGAGGCAAGGACAGGTCCGCGAGAGTCAGGCTGCCCGGCGAAAGACAGACGACGGCTTTCATGGCAAGGACACTCCTCGTCGATTGGGCGGGCGGACCAGCAGGCTGACATCCGCTCCCGTGCGCTTGGTCGGGCAATCACCGCCATAGCGTGGCCACCGCCGGCGGCCGATCACTGGGCCGCCAGGCGGTGGTTCGCCTACTCGAAGTCCTTGACGTTGGCTGCCGTCACCAACCCCGCGCCGGTGTCGACGTTCGCTTCGACAGGCTCACCGCGTACCGCCTTGACGGCGGTGTCGATACCAAGCTCACCCATCTTGGCTGGAAACTGCGCGACGCTTGCGTCCTCCGCCCCTGATTTGATCGCTTCGATCTCACCGCAGCAGGCGTCGAAGCCGACGAGGATGAACTTGTCGTTGGCAATCCCGGCATTGGCAATCGCCTTCGCTGCGCCCGGAATAGGCGGTCCGCAAGCGGCGTAGATTGCCTTCAGGTCGGGGTTGGCGGTGAGGATGTCCTCCGCGACTGATGTTCCCAGTTCCAGGGTGCAGTTGGTCGCTCCCTTGCCGACGACCTCCACCTTGAGATCGCCGAGGCCTTGCATCATCCCGGTGACGCGATCATCGAGCGCTGGAACGCCCGGCACGCCCTGCAGGATGCCGATCTTGTCGCCGGACTTGAGAACCGTCTTGAGATACTCGCCCGCGATCTTTCCGCCATTGAGATTGTTGGTGGAGACCAGCGCGGTCGAGCCCTTCCAGTTCGGTATGCCGTTGTCGACCAGCACCACCTTGATGCCTGCCGCCACGGCCTTGTCGAGAGCCGGAGCCACGGTCGGATCGACAGGCGTGATGGCGAGGCCCTTGACGCCTTGCGTTATCATAGACTCGATCAGGGCGATCTGGCCTTCGATGTCTGTCGCCGATTGACCCTGTCCGGTCACCAGTTCGACCTCGGGATGGGCTGCCGCATATTTTTTGGCGGCCTCCTCCATCGTCGAATAGAATGGAACAGGGAACTTGGTGATCAGGCCGATTTTGATCTTGTCGGCCGCATGGGACGGCAGCGCGAATGCCATTGCGATCGCCAGCCCTCCCAGAAGTCTTCCTTGCCATTTCATGCTCGTTCCTCCCTTTTGGGTCCCTTCCGGAGGAAGGGTGACCCCCTCACCTGCGGACTGCCCCTGCAGCCCCGCAAACTCGTTGTTCTCAGGCCCCGACGATCATGGCTACCAGCTGCTGCTTGTTGTCAGGCGTGGGGATAAGCTCGCCAACCTTGCGCCCTTGCCGCAGCACGACTGCCCTGTCGGCGAGCTCGATCACATGTTCCATGTTGTGCGTGATCAGGATCACCGCGTTGCCCTGGTCCCGGAGCCTCGCCACCAGATCCAGGACCTGTCGGGATTCGCGCAGACCGAGCGCCGCGGTGGGCTCGTCAAGGATGACCACCTTGCGCGCGAAAACCGTCGATCGCGCCACGGCGATGGCCTGCCTCTGTCCGCCCGACATCATCGCCACGACGGCGTCGTTTCTCGGCAATTTCACCTTGAGATTGGCAAGCAGGGACGCCGTCTCTGCATCCATCCGTCGTTGGTTGAGGAAGCGCAAGCCGCGCGGTAGCCATTGCGGCCCTGCGATCTCGCGGCCAGCAAAGAAGTTCTGAGCCGGTGTCAGATTGTCGAACAGCGCAAGGTCCTGGTACACGGTCTCGATGCCCGCGGCGCGCGCTTCCGCAGGCGATCGCATGGGCGTGACCACCCCGCCGATCTCGATCGAGCCCGAGTCCAGATGGTGCACGCCGCTGATGCATTTGATCAACGTGGACTTGCCGGCCCCGTTGTCGCCAAGAAGGCACAGGATTTCCCCGCGCCGCACCGTGACGTCGATTCCACTGAGCGCCAGCACCGAGCCGAACCGCTTGGTCGCCCCCGTGACGGACAGTACCGGCCGGTCCGCATCACTGCCGTGGCGATGGAGTGGGGAAGGGGTCGCGCTCACGATTGTTTCCCTGCCTGAAGCACCCGCACTCGCCCTTCGAGGCGATTGCGAAGGACGTCACCCTCGACCGCGATCACGATGACCACGCCGATGACGATGAGCTGGAAAAAGATGTTGACGTTGAGCAGGTTGAGCGCGTTGCGGATGACGCCGATCATCAAGGCGCCGATCAGCGCATTGCCAAGATGTCCGCGGCCGCCGAGAAAGCTGGCGCCGCCGATGATGACGGCTGCGATCGTGTCGAGCTCGAGCAGATTGCCGAACAACGGCGAGCCGGCATCGGTCCTGCCGGCCAGGATTACGGCGCCGATGCCCGCGCAGGTGCCTGACACGACATAGGTCGAAACCAGCACCCACGACACCGGAATGCCCATACGCAGCGCGGCATCCGGCCGGCCGCCGACGGCGTAGATCCAGCGGCCCCACACCATCGTCCTGGTGACCACGAAGAATGCGGCCGCCACGGCGAGCACCACGAAAACCGAGCCGGGCAGCCCGCCGAGTGCGTCCGTGCCGAGCGCGCTTATCTCGGGCGGCATGCCCGGAATGGCGCGCCCTTCGGCAAGCTGCAGCGCCAGTCCCTTGGCTATGCTCAAGGTGGCAAGCGTGATGATGAAAGGGTGCGGCAATCGGCCGAAGACGTAGAAGCCGCCATTGACCGCGCCGACCGCGGCGCCGGAAACGATCATTACCGCGATCACCAGAGCGGCCGGCGCTCCCGCATGAAACGACAGGGCTCCCAAAACCGATGCCAAGGCCAGGTTCGACCCGACGGAGAGGTCGATGCCCCGGGTCAGGATCACCAGCTGCTGCCCCATCGCAACGACCGAGATCACAGCCGTCTGCGCCAGGATATTGCTGATGTTGCGAGGAGTGAGAAAATAGGGCGATGTCAAGCTCAACATAGCTATGAGAAGCAACAGAATCAGCGATGGTCCAAAATTCAGTATAGACAGCAAGATAGACAGCTTGCTCGGCTGAATGGATTGAGCGTGCGTGGTAATTCTATCGGAGTTTTCCGAAGAATTATTTGTTATTTCAGGCAAATGATCCCCCATCGTCGGGGAGTTATGCTCCACGACTTGCGCTACGCCCTGTACTTTGCTCTTCCTCTTATCGATAAAAATCAATACTATCCGCAGCTGCGTCAAGTTGTTTTTTATGGATAAAAATTCGCCAAAAAGGACAAGCCTGGGGAGGATTGGCCTTAATGAAAACCGACACCGTGTTCAAAAAGGCCTTCAACCGCACGCTCGATTTCATAGCGCAGGGCGAGATCGAGGATCCGCTGCCCTCCGAGAACGAGCTCAGGCGACGGCTGGGCGTAAGCCGCACGACCATTCGCAAGGTTCTGAAGGAACTAGTTTGTCGCGATATCGTCTCTACAGCGAGGTCGAGAGCCGAAGAAAGGCAGATCCGACCAACCGACTACTTTCCAGATGTCGAGACGATGTCGCGCAATCTCCATGTCGAACAGCAGTTCATGGAATGGATGCTGCGCGGTGACACCAAACCAGGGACATTGATCAACGAGCTTGATCTCGCGCGGCAATTCGGCGTCGCAACAAGCGGAATTCGGGAATTCCTGATCCGCTTCAGTCGGTTCGGTCTGCTCGAGAAGCGGCCGAACTCGGGTTGGATCTTCGAGGGCTTCACAGAGGATTTCGCGCTCGAGCTGTTCGAGATCCGGGTGATGTTCGAGCTTCGGTCAGCAAGACTCTTCGCCAGGCAACCGGACCAGTCTCCGCTCTGGGCCAAACTGGAGGCGCTGAAGCGCGCGCATCTCGACCTGCTTAGCGAGATCGAGCACCGGTTCCACGATTTTTCCAGCCTCGACAACCGGTTTCACCGGCTCGTCAACGAGGCTTCTCCAAATCGCTTCATCAACGACTTCTACGACATCATAACCTTCATCTTTCACTATCACTACCAATGGAACAAGCGTGACGAGAAGCAGCGCAACCACGCAGCGTTGATCGAACACCTGGCCTATATCGACGCGCTGTTAAGTCATGACCCCATCGGCGTGGAACTGGCCGCGACCGCTCATCTGTCGTCGGCCAAGGAAACGCTTATGCGCTCGCTTGTGACGATGGGACGAACCGACGGGAGCGCGTAGCTATGTGCCGTGCCCCTGGGAGCCGCTATCGCCTTGTCTTGCGCCATGCCTCATACTCTCCGCGGGCATCGTCATGCAGCGGATAATAGCGTTGCAAGGGCGCACCCTGCATGAGCTTCTCTCGGGAAAATTCTTCCCAATCATGATGCTTCCGCGCCTCCTCGATCACCATGGGCGCCATCGAGACGGGAACCACCACGGCGCCGTCATCATCGGCGACGATGATGTCGCCGGGGATCACCGTGACGCCGCCGCAGGCGATCGGAACGTTGACGGCATTAGGATAGATGCTGGTCTGCACATGATAGTTGGGTGTCCAGCCGCGCAGCCATAGCGGCAGGTCGAGCTTCTCGACATTGGGCCGGTCGCGCATGCATCCGTCGATGACGATGCCCGCGCCGCCCCGGCCCTTGAAATAGGTCGACATCATATCGCCGAAGACGCCCGACCTCATGTCGCCGCGCGCGTCGACCACGACGACATCGCCCTCCTGCACGTGATAGAGCACGTGCCGGTGCAGCTGCGTTTCCGGATCGGTATATTCTCCCTCGTCGAACAGGTCCGGCCGCTGCGGCAGGAATTGCAGCGTCAGTGCCGGACCGACGACCGACTTGCCGTGGTTCTGCGCCACGGGGCCGACCATATGCGGGCTGCGGAAGCCCATATGGCCGAGCGTGCCGGCAACCGTCGCGGCGCCGATCTCCTTCAGCGCGTCGATCAGATCCTTGGGCGGCCGCTTGATGTCGGGGGTATGGGTCATTATCGGACTCCGGATGAGATGGAATTACCAGTTGGTGACGGAACCATCGCGGCGCTTGAGATGCGGCGCTTCCCAGAAATGAAAACTCTGCGCCTGGATCGCCGCCTCGTTGACCTCGACGCCGAGACCCGGCAGATCGCCGACCGGGTAGTCGGTCCCGTCAAGTCTTGGCTGCACAGGGAAGAAGTCTGAATTGTCGAAGCCCAGCTTCCTTTCGGGCGCCCGGGTTTCGAGCCAGGCGAAGTTGGGCACCGCCGCGCCGAGATGGATGGTTGCGGCCGTGCACACCGGGCCAAGCGGATTGTGCGGCATCAAATCCACATAATGCGCCTCGCTCCAGCCGGCGACCTTCATCGCCTCGGTGAGCCCGCCGACATTGCACACATCGAGCCGGTTGAACTGGTGGATGCCACGCTCGACGTAGGTCAGGAATTGCCATTTGCTGGCAAACTCCTCGCCGATGGCGAAGGGGATGTCGGTCATCTTGCGCAGGCTCTCATAAGCCTCCGGCGTCTCGTCGCGGATCGGTTCCTCGAGGAAATCGAGCACGCCGCGGCCGAGCTTGTTGCAGAAGCTCGCCGCTTCGGCCACCGACAGCCGATGATGATAGTCGATGCCCAGCACGACCTGGTCGCCCAGCACTTCACGAGCCTTGTTCAACATGGTCGCGGTAGCGCCGATCGACTCGCGCGGCTCGAAAATATCCTTGCTGCTTTGCCCGGTGGGGAAGAAGCGGATCGCCTGCCACCCTTCGGCTCGCAGTTCGCGAGCCCGTTCGATGGCGGCGTCGCCTTCGGCCTCGTCTCCGGTCGAGGCAAAGGTCGGGATGCGGTCGCGCTGCTTGCCGCCAAGCAGCTCGTAGACGGGAACGCCCAGCGCCTTGCCCTTGATGTCGTGAAGGGCAATGTCGATGGCTGAAATCGCGGCCTGCAGAACCCGACCGCCCTCGAAATACTGGCTGCGATAAAGCTCCTGCCAGATCCGGCCGATCTGCATGGCGTCGCGGCCGGTGAGAAACTCGCGATAGTGCTCGATCGCGCCAGCCACGGCCTTCTCGCGACCGCTCAAGCCGCTCTCGCCCCAACCGAAGATGCCCTTGTCGGTCTCGACCTTGACGAGCATCTGGTTACGAGTCCCGGCCCAAACCGGATACGGCTTGATCGCGGTGATCTTCATCTTCGTGGTCATTGCCCCTCGTGCCCCATGCGTTCGCTGTCTCAGTTGGCTTCGAGGGCCATTTCGGTTTCGCTGTCGAAAAGGTGCATGCGCTCCTGGTCGAACTCGAGCCAGATCTGCTCGTCGGGTGTGACGGTGATGTTGGGGGACACGCTAATGTTGACGATGGCGCCGGAGAGGAACGCTTGCACGAAGGTGACGTCTCCGGTCGGCTCCACCGTGTAGGCCTTGGCCGGAATGGCACCGGCAACGGAGCTCTTGTGCAGCTTGATCGTTGAATGCCGGGCACCTAGCACGACCTTCCTGGTCGTTGCTCGAGCGACCTTCTGAGCATTGCGCGGCGACAGCGCGAGGCTCCAGCCTTCGGCGCTCGTCAGGATGGCGCCGCCGTTTGCCGTGGATGCCTCCAGCGGAATGAGGCTCATCGCCGGGCTGCCGACGAAGCTTGCGACGAACATGTTGGCGGGATGGGCGAAAACCTGCGCCGGTGAATCATATTGCTGCAGATAGCCGCCATTCATCACCGCCATCCTGTCCGCCATGGTCACGGCCTCGAGCTGGTCGTGCGTCACATAGATGATCGTCGCCTTGAGGTCCTGGTGGAATCGCTTGATCTCGGACCGCATCTGCACGCGCAGCTTTGCGTCGAGATTTGAGAGCGGCTCGTCCATCAAAAACACCGCCGGATCGCGAACGAGGGCGCGGCCGAGCGCCACGCGCTGCTGTTGCCCGCCCGAAAGCTCGCGTGGCTTGCGCTCGAGCAGCTGCGTCATGTCAAGCACGCGCGCTGCTTCCCTGACCTTCCTGTCGATCTCGCCTTTGGGCAGCTTGCGCATCTGCAGCGGGAAGGCGAGGTTCATGTAGACCGACTTCTGCGGATAGAGCGCATAGTTCTGGAACACCATCGCGATGTCCCGGTCCTTTGGGTCGAGATCGTTCACCACCCGATCGCCGATGGCGATGTCACCCGATGTGACCGAAGTCAGGCCCGCGACGAGATTGAGCGTGGTTGTCTTGCCGCAGCCCGAGGGGCCGACCAGCGCAACGAACTCGCCGTCATTGACCGTCAGCGAAACCTCGTTGACGGCTTTGAAGCTGCCATAGGTCTTGACGAGATCTTTGAGGACCACATGGGCCATCGGCAACTCCCTAGTGCTTGACCGCGCCTTCTGTGAGCGCGCGTACGAAGTATCGTTGCAGGAGAAGGAACAGCACCACGACGGGCACGCTCATCATGAAGCTGGCCGCCATCAGGCCGGGAAAGTCCGTACTGTTCTCCGAGAAGAAGCGCTGGATGCCGACCGGCAGCGTCAGTTGCTCGTTCTTGGAGAGGAAGGTGTAGGCGTAGATGTATTCGTTCCAGGCGCCGATGAAGGAATAGATCGCCGTGGCGATGATGCCCGGCGCCGAGAGCGGCATCACGATCAGGACGAAGGCCTGGAACCGCGTCGCGCCGTCGATGCGTGCCGCCTGCTCGAGCTGCACCGGGATGTTGTCGTAGAAGCCCTTGAGCAGCCAGATCGCCAGCGGCAGGCCGAAGGTGAGGTAAGTGAGAACCAGCGAGCCGTGCGTGTTCACCAGTCCGATCGCGCGCATCAGGATGAAGAGCGGCACGAGAAAGATCACCGCCGGGAACATGTTGCGCAGCAGGACGGCGAAGAACAGGAAGTTGCGGCCCGGGAAGGTGAAGCGCGAGAACGCGTAGGCCGCGGGCACGGCCACGATCACCGAAAGGATGGTCGTGGCGGTCGAGACGATGAGACTGTTCCAGAAGAAGCGGAGGAAATCCTGGCCGACGCTGTTCTGCGGATCGAGCAGTTTCTGGTAGCTGGCAAGGGTTGGCTGGTCAGGCCACCATTGCGGCGGAAACTGCATCGCCGCGAAGCCAGACTTGATCGAGGTGAGCAGCATCCAGATCATCGGCAAGGCGGTGTAAAGCAGCATGAACACCAGGAAGGCACGCCCGCCCCATCGCCATCCGTCGATGCGCATGCGGCGCGCGGATTGGCCTCGTGGGGCTGTCTCGGAAACCGTGCTCATGCGTCGCCATCCTTCCGCTCGTTGCCGCTCAGCGCACGGACGTAGAAGTAGCCGAGCGTCATCAGGATGATGAACAGAAGCACCGAATAGGCCGAGGCCACGCCCCACCGCTGACGGCCGAAGGCAAGCTCATAGATATGGGTGATCCAGATATGCGAAGCGTTCGACGGGCCGCCGCCGGTCATGATCCAGGGGATGATGAAGGAGTTGAAGTTGGCGACTGCGAGCAGCAGGATCGTAACCGTCGAGACATTGCGCAAATGCGGGAAGGTGACGTGCCAGAAGCGCTGCCATGCGTTGGCGCCATCGACTTTCGCGGCGCGCAGTAACTGCTCGGGGACGGTCTGGAGGCCGGCCGTCATCATGATCATGGCGAAAGGGAACTCGCGCCAGATGTTGACGACGATGAGCGAGGGCAGGACCGTTGAGACGCTGTCGATGAAATTCGGCGGCCGGCTGGCCCATCCGAGCTCGACCAGCACCGCGCCGATGATGCCGAAATCCGAATGGTAGATCCACTTCCAGATATAGGAGGCCGCGACCGCGCTGATGACCCAGGGAATGATCAGGATGGCGCGCAGGGCGCCGCGCCCGAAAAAGTCGCGGTGGAGCGCCAGCGCGGCGGCAAAGCCCAGGACAAAGGAGATGAAAGTGGAGGCTGCGGTCCAGATCAAGGTGTTCAAGGTGACTTGCCAGAACACCGGACTGGTCAGGATGGCCGTGTAGTTGTTGAGGCCGACGAAGATCTTGTCGCGGAGCTGGAGGCCGGGTGGCGTGTTGAAGAACGAAAGCTCGATCGTGTAGTAGATGGGATAAGCTATGACGACAAGCATCACGGCAATCGCCGGAAGCACATAGGCGTAGTCGGCACGATGCTCCCACATCTTGCGGAGCACATCGGGCCTGGCGGATTGCAATCTTCGGCGAGCCTCGGCCTTGCCGCTCACGATCGTCACTTTGGCGTGCCCTTGTTCTTCGGAACGGACCGGCTGCGTCGTCGGCGCAGCCGGTGAGATCGCAGCTCAGGCCTGGACTAGAGTCCGCCGCCCATCAGGTCTTTTACCTTCTTGGCCGCGTCGTCCGCCGCCTGGTCGACGGTCATCGCTCCTGTCAGGGCATTCTGCAGCATGTCCGGGACGATGATGTTCATGATCTCGGGCGACTGCGGCAGGGCCGGGAACGGGATGCCGTATGGCAGCATCGACGTCGTGACATCGAGAAACTTGATGCTGTCCAGACGCTCCTTCATCCATTTGGTCTTGAAGCCGTTGAGGTTGCCGGGGTTCGAGCCGGCATAGGCCATCTTCAGCGACCATTCGGGACTCGTCCACATGCAGATGATGGCCTTTGCCGCCGGCTCGTCCACCTTGCCGCCCTCTACATATTCAGGCTTCAGGATGTGAATGTTCGAACCGCCGAACACGACGGCGCGCTTGCCGTCGGGGCCGGTCGGGATGAGGCCGTAGCGCATGTTGTCGATGACGGTCTGCGCCTTGTCCTTGTCGGTGCCCGTCGCCTTCTTCTGCAGGTCGAGCATGACGTTGTAGTCGGACGGATGCGAGATCATCATGCCGAGCTGGCCGGCTAGGAACAGCGGCTGGTTGTCGGCCTGCTGGTTGGTGAGCGCCGAAACCGGAACCGACTTATCGCGAACATACATGTCGTAGGAGGCCTGCAGCGCCGCTTTGCTCTGCGCGCTGTTGAGTTCGATGTCCTTGTAGGTCGGGTTCGCCGTGGCTTCGTCGAAGACGCCTCCGCCATAGGCCCATAGCTGCGGCATGAAGCGGTAGGGCGTGTTGCCGGCATTCTTGCGCGCCACCAGACCGTAACCGGCGATGCCGAGCTTGTCGTGGATCTGCTTGGAATATTTGACGACGTCGTCCCAGGTTGCCGGAGCCTTGTCGGGATCAAGGCCCGCGCGCTTGAAGATATCGGCGTTCCAGATGAACGCCATCGTCTCGTTGTTGGTCGGAATGCCGTAGGTCACGCCGTCCCAGGTTACGGCCTTCATGGCGCCGGGCCAGAAATCCTCGGTCGAATAGCCGACGTCCTCGGGCTTGAGCGGCTGCAGATAGCCCTTTGAGGCAAACTCGGTTCCGCCCAGGATTTGCAGGCGGACCGCCATCGGCGCCGCGTTGCCGAGCAGCGCGGTGCGGAACTTGTCGAGCAGGTCGTTATAGGTAAGGGCCTGTTCCTCGAGCTGGATGTTCGGGTAGGTCTTGCGGAAGGTTTCGAAGAAATCCTTGTAGTATTGGCGCAGGAGGTCTGGGTCGCCCTCGAACACACCCTGATACCAGAAAGTCAGTCGCCCCTTGTAGTCGAGCGGGGTGACCTTGGCGCAGTCGCCCGCCGTATCAAAATCCTGCGTCCCGGCAATCGAGCGCACATATTCCGGCGACCACTTGCTCAGGTCGACCGGCGGCGCTGCCAACGCCGGCGCCGACATCAACGATGCCATTAAAGCAGTGGAGACAGTGCCGCGCAGGACGGCACCGCCGAGCGTACTCCTCGTCATAGGTCTCCTCCTTGTTTCTCTCCCGTGCCGCGCTGCGACTAGGCAGGGCGGCCCTTGCTCGTTCGGTCCGTGGGCATGCTTCTGTGTATCGGTTCGAGCATTTTGTACGTTTTCAGATCACAGATTGTCTGTCAACGCACGAAATCGTACATTGTTTTGTCGAAGCCATGCGTGATATAGGGCAGTGTGTGTATTGACTTGGGGGCTGCCTTGGCCGAAACGAACGATTTCAAAGCGGAGCCACCCGAGGGGATCGACGCCCTCGGAGCCTCGAGCGAGGGCGCCTCGCTTTATGAACTGATCAGGGAAGACATCATCGAAGGACGGCTAGCCGCCAACGAAAGGCTTGTGGTTGCCGATCTCGCGCGACGTCACGGCACCTCGACCAATCCGGTGCGGGAGGCCCTGCAACTGCTGCGCGGAGAAGGCTTCGTCACCTTTCTTCCCAATCGCGGGGCGCGCGTACGGCCCATAGATCAGGATTTTGTCCGCGATATCTACGAGATCGGCGTTCTGATCGAGCCCGCCCTGACGCGCTGGTTTGTAGGCATGGCGACCGACGAGGACATCGCCGAACTCGAACGGCTCCAGGGGCTGATCGAGGAGAACAACTTTGCCGACACATTCAGGCACAGTGAGCTGGATACGGCCTTCCACACGGTGATGTACCAGCGGCACTATAACCGCCACGCCGCCGAGCTCTGGTGGAAGCATCGCGAGGTGCTGCGGGCCGTGAGCCGTCGTTTCAATTTCACGCTCGCCCGCCGCGCCGCGATCATCCGCGAGCACCGCGAGCTCATAGCGCTGGTCAAATCGGGAGAAGTCGACAAGGCGGCCGAACTGATTGCTCGCCATGTCGAGGGCTCAGGCCGGCATGTCCTCGAACACATGCGCGCGCGCAGCGCCGCCCGGGCAGGATAGCCGATCCGCAACGTCAGCCTGGCCATTTCAGAAAGGGTAGTCCAGATGAAAATCACGAGCATTCGGCCGTGGCTGGTCAGGTCCGACGCTTCCTACTGGGGAGAGTACCTGTTCGTCGAAGTGACGACCGACGAAGGGGTCAGTGGCTGGGGCGAGATCACCACCACGACGAAGCTCGCCAACCGCGCGCTGTGCACGATCCTGCGCCAGATCGGGATTGCCGTGGCAGGCGAGGATCCCGCGCGCATCGAGCATCTGTGGCACAAGGTCTTCCGCAGCTTCACCTACATGGGCAGCCGTGGCGCCGCCGTCGAATGCGTGAGCGCCATCGACATTGCGCTCTGGGACATCCGCGGCAAAGCGCTCGGCAAGCCGATCTACGAGCTGCTTGGCGGACCGGTGCGCGATGAAATCTCGCTTTACACCCATCCCAACCAGGCCAAATTCACCAGCAAGGAAGCAGTAGTCCGCGAAATTCGCGACATCGTCGACTCCGGCCACACGGGGCTCAAATTCGACCCGTTTCCCCACCAGGGTCCCGGCGTCGATGGCGTGGCCCGCGAAAGGCGGGACGGCTATCTCGACGGCGGCATGACCCGCAAGGACGAGCGCGAGGCGGCCGAGCTCACGGCGCTGATCCGCGAAACGGCCGGGCCTGATGTCGATATTCTCATCGATGCGCATGGCCGCTTCGACGTCCCGACCGCCATCCGCCTTTGCCGGAGCCTGGAGGAGGCCGGCCAGATCGACTGGTTCGAGGAACCCTGCCCACCCGAAAGCCTCAATGCGCTCAAGCAGGTACGCGACAAGGTCAGCGCCGCCATCTCCTGGGGCGAGCGCGGCCACACGAAATGGGATTTCGTGCCGGTGCTCGAGAACAAGCTCGCCGATTACATCATGCCTGACGTCACCTGGACCGGCGGCATCACCGAGCTCAAGAAAATCTCCGCCCTTTGCGAAGCCTACTACGTCCCGGTCTCCCCGCATGACGCCGCCGGACCGATCAACGTGGTCGCGGGAGCGCAGGTGATGATGACCGTTCCCAACTTCTACAAGCTTGAAACCTCGGAGTGGGATCTTTCCAAATACGATCACCTCATCGACACACCGCTCGACGTTTCGAACGGTAACCTCAAGCTGACGTCGAAGCCCGGTCTCGGCGTCGAGATGAACCGCGAATACCTGCAGGCCCACGAGATCGAGCTGGCCTAGCAACCCTCCATGCCGGCCAGCATATGGGGCGACAAGCCCGCCAAGCGAGGATAGGCCATGCCAAAAACGGATGGAGCCGATGAGGCTCTCAATCGAGTCAACACCAATTCCAGGCCGTCAGAGCTTCGCATCACCGACATGCGGGTGGCCGAGATCGTCGGCGCGCCGTTCACCTCGGCGCTGCTCAAGATCTACACCAACCAGGGCATCGTCGGGCTTGGTGAGGTGCGGGACGGCGCCAGCGCCACTTTTGCGCTGATGCTGAAGAGCCGGCTGCTCGGCGAGAACCCTTGCGACATCGACCGGCTGTTCCGCCGCATCAAGCAGTTCGGCGGACATGGAAGGCAGGGCGGCGGCGTCTCGGCGGTCGAGATCGCGCTCTGGGATCTCGCCGGCAAGGCCTATGGCGCGCCGATCTACCAGATGCTGGGCGGCAGGTTTCGTGATCAGGTGCGCGTCTATTGCGATACGGACGCCGAGAAGCCGAGCGGCACCGAAACCGGCAAGCGCCTCAAGGCACGCATGGAGCGCGGCTTCACTTTCCTTAAGATGGACCTGGGCCTGATGCAGATCGCGCACATTCCGGGCGCTGTGACAGCGCCCGCCGGCGCGCTCGAAGGATTTCACGCCAATCCGCGCGGCCGGGGCGGCACACTCCAAGAACGCAGGGCCCGCAATCTCGCCTATGACGCGCAGAACGTACAGCACCCGTTCACGGGCCTGCATTTCACTGAAAAGGGCATCGACCTGCTCGAGCAATATATCCACGAGGTCCGTGAGGTCATCGGCTACGAGATCCCCTTGGCCATCGATCATGTCGGCCACATCTCGCTGCAGGACGGCATCCGCCTGTCACGCCGTATCGAGAAATACGTCCCGGCCTGGCTCGAGGATGTGATCCCGTGGCAGTACACCGAGCAGTACCGGCAGCTGCAGCAAGCCACCACGGTGCCGATTTGCACCGGCGAGGACATCTACCTCAAGGAGGGCTTCGAGCCTCTGCTCAAGAGCGGTGGTCTCTCCGTTATCCATCCGGACCTGCTCACCAGCGGGGGCATCCTGGAAACCAAGAAGATCGGCGACATGGCGCAGGACCACGGCGTCGCCATGGCGATCCACATGGCCGAAAGCCCGATCGCGGCGATGGCCGCGGCACATGTCGCGACCGCGACCGAAAACTTCATGGCGCTCGAATACCACTCCGCCGATGTCGACTGGTGGGACGACATCGTCACCGGACTTCCCAAGCCGCTCGTCAAGGACGGCTTCATCACCGTGCCCGACAACCCGGGGTTGGGCATAGACGATGTGGTCGACGAGGTGATCAGCCAGCATCTGCAGCCCGGTGTCACCGGGATATGGCAATCCACCGAGCATTGGGACAATGAATATAGCTGGGACCGGACCTGGAGTTAGCCCAGGCACTCTGCCCTCATTCCCTCAGGCTCATGCGGCCAACGACCGACCATTCGCGTCGACCTTTCCTAAGGGAAAGGCGAAGAAAGAAACGGACGAAACGATGATCTACGAACTGCGTATCTATGACTGCCTGCCGGGCAGGCTGCCGGCTTTGCTCAAGCGCTTTTCCGACCAAACGCTGGCCATCTGGGAGAGGCTTGGCATCCGCCAAGCCGGGTTTTTCACCACAGTGATCGGCGAAAACAGCAATCGCCTCACCTATTTCCTCGCCTGGGAATCGCTGGCCGAGCGTGAGGCGAAATGGGCGGCTTTCGTCACCGATCCGGCATGGCACAGGGCCCGGGACGAATCTGAGCGCGACGGGCAGATCGTTGCCAATATCAGCAGCCAGCTGCTCACGCCGACAGCTTTCTCGTCTGTGAAATAGGACTGCGCCATGAAGATCACCGACCTGCGCTGTGCCGTCATAGGCAAGCACCCGATCGTCCGCATCATTACCGACGAGGGCCTCTACGGTCTGGGCGAGGTCGAGTACACGAAGACCTATCTCAAGCCCTTTGTGCTGCATTTCCGCGAGGCGCTGATCGGCGAGGACCCGACCGACGTCGAGCGGGTAATGCTGAAGATCCGCCAGCGCGGTTCTTTCAAGCCTTATGGCGCGGCGGTGAGCGCCATCGAACATGCGCTGTGGGATATCGCCGGCAAGGCCGCGGGCGTGCCGGCCTACAAGCTGCTCGGCGGCAAGGTGCGCGACAAGGTGCGCGTCTATAACGGCTCGATCCGCCGCAAGCGCACGGGCGACCGGCCGGAGGATTATGCCGCCGACGTCAAATGGATGATGGAGCAGCCGCAGAACTTCTTCATGGTCAAGCAGGGTATCTCGTTCCACTCCAACATGAAGGACTCAATCGAGGGTTTCCACTACGGCGTGACGCAGAAGAAGGCCGGCTATCACGGCGCCATGGATCAGGGCGTGATCAGCGAGCGCGGTTTCAATCATATGCTCGACTGCGTGATCGCGATGAAGGAGGTGCTGGGCGACAAGGTCAGCCTGGCGCTCGACTGCGGCCCGGGCTGGATGCTGCCCGACGCGATCCAATTCGCTCGCGCGGTTGAGAAATACAATTTGATGTGGCTCGAGGACATGCTGACCGGCGATTATGTGCCGTGGGTCAATCCGCAGGCCTATCGGGAATTGACGACGTCCACCTCGACGCCGATCCATACAGGCGAGCAGATCTACCTGCGGCACAATTTCAAGGAGTTGATCGAGACGCAGGCGGTCCGCGTCATCGGCCCCGATCCAGCCGATATCGGCGGCATCGCCGAGCTCAAATGGGTCGCCGAGCACGCCTATATGCACTCGATCCTGATGGCGCCGCACGGCACCGCGAACGGCCTGCTCGGCCTCGGCGCGCTGATCAATGTCTGCGCCACCTTGCCCGCCAACTACATAGCCTTCGAATATCCGAGCGCCTCCGACCCTTGGTGGGAGGATCTCGTGATCGGCCTGCCGAAACAGATCGTGAAGGACAGCATGGTGGACCTGCTGGAAGCGCCGGGGCTCGGCCTCGATATCGATGCCGACGCGGCACGGAAATATCTCAGCGAAGAGGATGCGGGCTTCTTCGACTGAGTCATCCTTCTTTCGGTGGCATGCCCCACGCGGCCACTCAGGCGCTAGTCTAGCCTGGGAACGACCATCCCACGACCCCGCAATCAAGGTGCCCAAAAGTGTCGTCAGGCTTAAAGCTGCCAGTCTGCTCTCAAAGCAGCAATCGGCCGAGGCTGGAAAGAGTGGGAACCGTTCGAAGCTTGGTTAGGGGGCGGCGAAGGGGGAAGTCGCCAGGACATACGCTGGAATTTCCTCTAAGTTTGGATCATTTCTTCCCTTCGTCACTAGGTTCGCCAGACCATACGAGAGCATACGAAGGAAACGGGTTGGCGAACCACCCACCAACGTATTGATTTCCTGTAGAAAACGATGACCCTCCGGGCCCGCCAAAATATCCATTTAAGTAACTTGATTTCGCTGCATATTTCAGAGGCGGCCCACAACGTGGACTCGAACCCCTCTTTCTGACCAAATTATCCCCAGTGATTTTCCTTGCAATCTCAGAATCACCTGCGGCGATATTGCATTGTTCGGGGGAGCGAAACGTTCGCCAACAAACGTGGCAAAGTGCCAGTCTTTTCAAGGGAGGAAGGTAGCGAACTAGCTGTTCAACCGGACTGCACCGCCTGGAAGCACGTCACCGTTCGGCAATAGTCTGTCGAGAACCAATAGTTGATAGGCGGCCGCGCAGAGCGCATGCATCAAATCGAAATACACGGAAAAGCAGGGGCGCCAGCCGCGCAAAGACACGGGTCAAGAAAAGCAGGATGCGGCCGCCAAGACGCCCGACAAGACCAACGACCGGGACCGCGACGCAGTGCATGGGGACGGCGACAGTCGGCATTGAACCTGACTCCGAATAGCCTGGGAGGGGAGTGTTTCGTCGGAACGGTGGGCGCCGTCCACTCAACATGTGGGAACTCTGGAAGGGCAACGGTCGGTTGCAGAGCGCCGCGAACAGAACGGTCAAACTTCGCGCGCGCTCGGAAGATCACCTTTCATGTGTTCGACCCGCGCCACATCGAAGATGTGCTCGATCGTGACCGGTTACCGTCTAGCGGGAAGAAGACGCCGCGAGAGCCGTCGAAAATAGGCGCCGGGCGGCCGCGAAGGCCGCCATGAAGCGTGCCCAAGGCCGTGCGGCTGCAGATTCGAGTGGCAGTAGTCGCGACGCAGCTCGCACCAACCTGCACGACTGGGAAGATTTCGAAGGAGAGGGCCTGCTGCGCTGATGGCTTGAACTTCGCGCCGGGCGCATCCGCACCGACCGGCTCCTTCCCGCCCATCGCCAGCCCTTTCGAAGGCCATCGGCGGCATCCGAAATCTCTTCTCCCCAACAGAATGCAGAAATTACTTCTCAGCCGCGGGATATGGACTCACATGAACGTCCGACGCTCTAGCTCGGGCCGGTGCGCTTTTTTTTTGGCAAAACGCGGGCAAATGAAGCCGAATGAAACAGCGTTGGGGCGGCCTTTTCGCTTGGTAAATCTGGCGAGTGCGCCACCGTGGAGCGTATACGCTAAGTCCCTCGTCGCGAAGGCTATGACGCTCAGCAACTGACGGGTAAGAACCTTATGAAGCAGCCCAGGGAAATCACGCGCTGGGCGCAGTCGAGTGGAGCTTAGAAGACCAGATAGCCTTCTCATACATGAGCACACGAGGCAGTCCGTCGCCGAAGGAAGGTTTGTCATAGGGAGCTTCAGATGAGCTTCAAACGACACCCCCTTTAAGGCGCCTCCATTGCGGTAATTCGAAGCACAAATTGAGGAGGGATGGAAAAACAATGGTTTCTCGCTTGATCGGTTGTGGACCGATACGGCGTCCAAATAAATGTGTTATGCCTAGCGGGCCGAAATTCCTAGCAGTTCGCTCAACCGGTTTGGAAGTTGAGGCGAGGCCTGCAACTCGGCGCAGCTTTCTTTCCAGCGCCGGAAATATTGGCTGGCTGGAACAGCTGTGCGCTTTGGCCAGCGGTTGAGCGTGCCAAGTGCCTCGACGCTCTCCGGAGCCTGCTCGTACTCTCCAAGGATGGTCAATGACATGGCTTGCGCGAACGGATTGAGACCCGGGATTTCGATTTCGCTTCGGTGATCGGCGAACCATGCTGGGGCGTCGCGGGTGAGCCCTTGGCTGTCGGCCAGCGCGCGATAGTGATTGACGATGTTGTCGCGATACTCGGCAATGGCATCGCCGAAAGCGTTGTCTCCGGCAAAGGGCGGGTCCGCCTTCCAGCCTTTTGCCAAAAGTGCCAGACCACGCAACGAGAAGGCCTCCACCATCGCCTCCTCGAGCCACTGGCAAGGAGGCGCCGGCTTGGCGTCCGCCTGCCAGCTGTTGGCTGTCACATGGCCGAGTTCATGACCGAACTGGTAGGCGAGCTTCGACCAGTCCCGCTCGCCGATGTCGACGATGATCCATGCCATGCTGTTCCCATCAGGGTGCAGCCATATGGAGGGTGGACCGGCGGTATGCTCTTCGACGCGAAGCTTCGTCGGTTGATGATCGGAGACGAGGCGGACGCCGTCCAGGCATGCATGGCGCATGCGCTCGAGGACGAGGTCGGCGGAGCGAGGAAGCATGCGGCCCCAGTCGCCGGCGAGTTCGATGGGGGCGGAGCGGAGGGTGTAAGACCTTAAGGAAGACAACGCAGCTGCCTCTGCAGGCTTAGTGGCCGAGCGACCGAAATGTGTCAATGTCTCCAGGTTTGAAACGAAGGGTGCCGAGCCAGCAACGCCTGCCAGCAAGCCTCGCCTCGTCATGACTTTCGACTCTGGGATATTGCCCACCTTCATTCGGCCCCACCAATCGAAAGACGCGCCAAGATCCAACTGCAAAACAGGCCGGTGCTATTCAGTGCCAAGCCGATTCAAATAGCTCTATCCATGAATCCACCGTGAACTTCCAGTCGAACTTCTTGGCAGCCTCTTTGCCCTTCGCGCATTTTTCCATAAATTCCTTTGGATTCTCTGCATAGTAACGCAAAATTTCAGTAGTAAACTCTACATATTTATCAGAATCAATCGGTGCAACTATCCCGATCCCTTCGTATGCTCTCAGCGGAAATACACCGACTGGTGTGCTTATGACAAGCCTTCCAGATGCTGCGGCCTCCGTTGCTGGCATCGGGCCACCAGCCTCCGTAAGAGAGCAAATGAGCACGGCGTCAACCGACTGATAATATTTTGGCATCTCATGAATAGGAGTGTTTCCTCCGGTCCAGAAGCCAGCAGGTTTGAATTTTAAACCAGACCTATCTGCACAGTCTTTAGCGAGGTCACCCCGTTTGATCTCGACACCAAATTTGTTCTTCGCAGAAAATGAGCTCGCGCAGCCGACTGTAAGTAGCCGCTCGGGAATTTGTCCCTCGAACTCCGAGTAGTCTATCCCCAATGGCACTATTTTTGGAATGGTAGGGACCCCAAGTGTCAGAGAGTCCCAAAGCAATGTCTGCCCTACGACGCCGTATCCGGCCAGTTTTGTAAAAATATCACTCCCGTATCTCCCGATTATATCCTGTATGTCGAACGTCCAGTGTGATATCCCCACAATCTTCTGTGGCGATATGCCGTAAATATCCCGCAATATGTGAATGGTATCCAATCCTGCCACTATGACATCATAAAACTCTTCTAATGTCTTGATGTATGAACCGTGCGCTTTACGATAATCTATAACGTCAGCAATATATCCTCGTTTATATAATATATTGCATAAATCGTAATACACGCGACCATTTGACCATTGTGTCGGCCCGAAGAAGGCTATCTTTCTTTTTTTTGAAGCGACGTTAGCTCTGACGCGGGCTAGCGGATGCACGACGGTGGCCGCGATTCCTAGCTTGTCGATGCTTTCTGTGGCCATGTGCGGCGTCGGCAGCGCGTCAGTGGGCCATACTCGGGTAGACCATTCCTCGGATGTGACAAAACTTTCCCATGCCGAGCAGACCGCTCTCGATAAAGTTACTCGCCCATCGGGTTCCGCGCAGACAAACGCGCTTCTTGCGGTGAAGCCGACAAGGCCCCTTTCAAGTTGAATAGCCTCGAGACGCGTCCCCTCAGTTGTTTCGGTATCTCGCGAGGCCAGACATGAGTGGTGAGGAAGGCAAGCGATAGGCTCCCAAGTCGCGCCGTTGTCAAAGGCCAGCCAGCCACCGCTAGTACTGGCCGCCAACGTTGCATCCACGACGAACACTAAGTTCGCAGGGCTGGTGGACGCATCTCCATGCCTTAACTCTCCAGCGGGCAGATCAACATACAGTACCGTACCGCCTGAGGTGAACACCTGTGTGCGCGGCGCAGTTGACGAATACAGTTTCGCCAATGAAGCGGGAGCGCTCGTTTGGGCCAATCCCCCTGTGTCTCCATGGTTATGTTCTGTACGATGCCTCCGCATTACGATCAGCCGGGTTGGGCCTCCGGCGCCGTCGAAGGGTGGAAACTGAGCGAAGGATGCGATGAGCGCATCCGATTCTGCCATAAATTTAGGTGAAAGCAATTGATTATCAATATAAGTTCGTTTTTCAAAATAGGAAACAAAAAATTCTGCCGTCTTAGGCACTTCTGGGAGGGTTGACTCGTACACTTGCGGCTGCCACCCAAGATCTTCTATGATGTACAAACCTCCTGGCCTTAAGTGCGGGAATAAAACCTTGAATGACAACTGCTGATGATATGATGCATGGGACGCATCATCGATGATAACATCAAAGCCATCTGTGGCCTCAGCGATTTTGCGTAGGTCTGCTTCCTTGCCGGCATCTCCTTGTACGAATGTGAATCGCGGATCAACGAAATGCGAGAAGTCCGAGATGTCAAAACCAAAGATCTGGGCTTTACTGAAATACTTAAGCCACATCTGCACAGATGGTGGGATGACTTTGCGCTCTTTCGGTCCGCCAACCTCCGGGCCGCCAACTGCCAAGCCCAACTCCAAGAAATTTATGCTATCGTTCCTAAAAACATCAAAAATAAGTTCGTAAATATATGTATATTTGTTAGGGGATAATCCAAGCGGCGTTATCGTTGACCCTTTGTCTGAGCCAAAATTGTTTGCCAGGTCGGTCAAGTTAGGGATAGTATCGTTCACTGTTCTGCCTAAATTCTACGCTGCTCCCAGCTGATACGTTCCTTAGGAATTGGCGTACTTGGATGCTGTGTCTATCAGGTCGACCCATTCATTTATTTGGTACTTCCAGTCAAACACCTGTGCTGCCTCTTGTATAGAGCTGCATTTTTTTACAAACTCTTTGGGGGTGTTTTTGTAGTAACTGAGCGTGGCTGCAGTAAACGCTCGGAATTTTCCGGCTTCGATCGGCGCTATGATGCCAGCGCCTTGATAGGCTTTGAGGGGAAAGTGTCCAACAGGCGTCCCTATCACTAGTCTGCCCGCAGCCGCCGCTTCCATCACTGGCAACTGGGCAGCCTCGCTAATCGAACTGGTCACAATCGCATCAACGCTGCGATAGAAGGCGGGCATGTCGTGAAACGACGTCTGGTTTCCCGTCGAGCCTGCTATTTTGAAAGTGAGACCGGCGTCGGCAGCTGCGGCCTCCGCTAGTTCGCCACGCTTCCATTCCACGCCGAATGTCCTGACCGACATCGACGAGGCATAACCCACTGTTGCCAAGGTTTCGGGAAGGTCAGCATAAAACTCATCAAAATTTATGCCGAGAGATGCGACCATTGGAGCCCTGCGAACGCCGCGCATCATTGATGCGCAATACACGTATTCGCTCACCACACCGTAGTTGGCGAATTTGTCGAAGACTTCAATTCCTTTCTGCTCGATTAACATCCGTATATCGAATTCGTGATGCGATATGGCGATGATCTTGTCGAAGGGGACACTGTATTGGTCGGTCAAGGTAGAAATACCGTCCAAAGCTGAAATGATGAAATCGTAGTAGGGGAAAAGTTCTGTGGCGTATGCAGCGTGGTTTTGCTGCCAATCAAGTATGTCGACCAGATGGCCTCTGTCATGAAGATGTCTGGACAGATCATAGTAGACCCGACCGTGCGACCACTTTGGGTAGCCGTAAATTAAAATCTTCCTGGCTGGTGGCTGGCGGGTCGATTTCATTCTCGTTACAGGATGAACGATATGGCTTGCCACGTGGCCTTTGTTGATATCCTTGTAGCGGCGCCAGGCACCGTTCAGCGCAATTCCAGGGCTGTCGGTGCACCAGTTCTCCGAGGCGATGAACAATTCCCAGGTGCTACAGACCGAGGCCCGATGCATCACCCGGCCGTCGGGTATCGCCGACAGAAAATTACCTCCGGCTCGCAGCCCGAGCAGGCCGCGCTCCAGGGGGATCAATTCCAGCGTTGTGGGGGCATCTGACGGAGCTTTTCCCTGCGATGCCAGTAAGGCGTGGCATACAGCATCGGAGCAATGAACCGTCTGGCGCAATCCGTCTGCAGCATAGATCAACTGACCCCGCCTATAGCCATCGGTCGACGCGTTTTCGGCCTCCAAGAACGCATTTACAGGGCTATCTTCGATGCCGCCATGGCGCAATTCGCCGGTGGATGGATCGACGAAGAGTACCGTTCCGAAGGCCGTAAACAATCGCGCCGGCGAAGTCTCTCGATGCTTGATCATTTTTGCAGCCGCATCTCTTCCCGCCGCCCGACGAAGAAGTTCAGATTGTTCTTCAGGCGCTGATTGTTTTGGTCAAGCTCCAAGGCCTTCCGTGCCCATTCCACCGCGCGATCCATGGCATTGAGATGCCAGGAAGCGATCGCCCCGAGATCGTGAAGTCGGAATCCCCAGCAGCTCGGATCGTCCAGATAGCTTCCTGTGCGGCGCGCATTCTCGATCCCGTTGCTGGCAGCCCAGAATAGATTGAGCCAGTCGGCTCTGCTGTGGAACTCCTCGGCGAGGTCGAGCCAGATTTCTCGACGGTGGGGGGCCTCAATTCGCGCACGGTCCAGCCATGAGGCTCTTTGCTCCGGAACCATGCGGGCCAGGTAACGCATTGCTTCCGATCGTTCATCGGTCCATTTGCTAGTCGGAAGCTTTAGATACCGCTCGAGCAACTCGACGCTTTGTTCCGTCTGATTTTTGTACATATGCTCACGCCCAAGCCAAAAACAAATTTGAGAATCGTGAGGGTCCTCTGCCAGAGCGAGTTCCATCAAACGTAAGTATTTCTCATGGTTTGTTTCGTTGTGCCTGAGGTGATGCATAACGATTTGGTCTGTATTTGAAGGGATTTCTTCGCCAGAAAAAAATAGGGCCTCGTGGATGGGTCTTCTGAACCGGTAACCCCATCGACTATGAAAGCTTTTTGATGGATAGGCGCGGATCGGATTAGGGTCGTCGAAGCTCGACCTGATCACCATTCGACAATACAGCGCCGTAGTTTCTGCTTTCCAGGCGGATTCCAGCTTCGAACGCCATCCTCGTTCGAGAAACATATCCATATCCATCGTGCAGCAGACGTCGACATCAGGCGGGATCAGGGCCATGGCCGCGTTGCGTGCATCATCAAACCGCCAAGGCCGCACTGCGATGCGATGAACCGTCACTCCAGCGTTGCTGAGACGTTCGATGGTGTCGTCAGTACTGCCCGTGTCCGCGACGATTCGGTAGTCTGCTTCTGCAGCCGACTCCGCCCAGCGCTCTACGTGCACGGCCTCGTTCAATGCGATCGTATAAACCGCCACTTTCATCGAAACGCCCTATCTGGCGCGGTTAAGGTATCGTTCCGCGGCTCGGTTCGGGCCCCAGCGAAGAACTCCAGGTTGTTCTTTAGTCGTTCGTCGTTTGGATTGAGGTCCAGTGCCTTTTGGCACCATTCGATTGCTCGGGGCATCGAGTCCATTCGCCAAGCTGCAATCGAACCCAAATCAAACAGGCGGAATCCCCAGCTTTGGGAATCGTCCAAATATGTGTTTGTTCGCCGTGTAGTCTCGATTCCATTTGCGCAGGCCCAGAATAGCCCCCGCCAGTCGGCCCTGCCGTGAAACTGCTCTGCCAAATCGAGCCAAATCTCGCGGCGATGCGGCGCTTCGATACGGGCTCGGTCGAGCCACAAGATACTCTTGTCAGGCTCCATTCGGGCCATGTAGCGCATTGCTTCGGACCTTTCCTCGGCCCAAGTGCTTGTCGGCAAGGCGAGATAGCGTTCGAGTAGACCGATAGCCTGTGCATAGCGATTGGCCCACATATAATCGCGTCCGAGCCAGAAGCAGATTTGAGCGTCGTCAGGGTCTTCCCTATGAGCCATTTCCATCAAGGGTAAGTACGCTCTGCGAGTTTCCTTGCTTGGATCCTGAACTTCGCGCATCACAATGTCGTGGCCGGACCTTTCGACCTCCGCGCCTCCGTTGAACAGCAGAGCCTCATGCACCGGCCGCCGGAACCTGTATCCCCAACGGTGATGGAAGTTCTTCGCCGGCCAGCCGCGCAACTCTACCGGGTCATCGACGCTCGACCGGTAAGACACTTTGCAGAACAACGCCGTCGTTTCAGGCGTCCAGGCAGCCTCCAGCTTTGCACGCCAGCCTGGCTCGAGGAACCGATCCATGTCCATGGTGCAGCAGACATCGACGTCGTCGGGGATCAGCGCCATCGCAGCATTGCGGGCAGTGTCGAAACGCCACGGACGAACTGCAATGCGGTGCACTGTGACACCGGCCGCGGTCAATCGCTCAACCGTATCGTCCGTGCTGCCGGTATCGGCGGCGATGCGGTAGTCGGCATCGGCGGCGGACCCAGCCCAGCGTTCCGCGTTGGCGGCTTCGTTCAAAGCGATGGTGTAGACTGCGACTTTCAAGACGTTTACTCGCCCAAGTCCCATGCCGATATGTCTGACGGGCCACGCTTGCGAATAGCCACCAGTCCCCCCATCAATTTCGCTCGACTGAGCTCATAGTGGCTGTCGAAGAACAGAATGTCGGCGAACTGCCCGGCTAGCCCGCTGATGCCGAATGGGTCGACCGAGCGCGCGGCCCCGTGGTCCTTGATTTCGCGCAGCAATGTCTTGGTGAGCGCCACCTTGCTGGGATCCTCGCCCGGCGGCTGCCAGTCGAGATCCTCGATGAAATACCATCCGCCGTCCGCAAGCAGCGGGAAGAATTCACGCAGGGTGAGCTGTTCGTCGAAGGAGGCGTGACTGCCATCGTCGATGATGACGTCAAGCGAGCCCGGGTCGACGGCTTGTGCTACCCGGCGGAGGTCGTCCACCTTGGACTGGTCGCAAATGAACGATTTGAACGTGTCATTGTTGAGCCGCGAAAAATCCGTCAGGTCCACCCCGATCACCCGGCAGAAGGGGAAGTAGCTCTGCCATAACGCCACGGAGGGAGTCTCGCTCTGATTGCCTTCCGCCAATCCGCGACATAGGCCGATCTCCATCAGGCCCCGCATCGACAGGCGCCGGTTCGCCAGCAGGCGATCATAGGTCCTGGCGTAGAAATGCCGGTTGCCGGTGTGCCGGTTCTTATCGGTGTTGAATCTGTCGGCCAGGGTCGTGAACGAGGGAAAGCCCTCCAGCGGGTTGATCAGTTGCGCTATGAGCGGGGTGCCCGTCTCGTCGGGTCTTGGCGCATTGCGCGCCGTCCACAGATGCAGGCCGAACACGCGCTCGTCGTTCAGGTGGTCGGCCAGCTCCCCGATCGGCTTTTCAAACCTGTCGAGCTCCATCCAGTCGATCGAGTTGAAGAACATCGGCCCGAAGACCTGGCTGCGCAATTCGGCGCCTTCGTCCGAGCCAACATAGTCGGAGAGAAGCTTGGGGCCGACGTCGCCGAAATCCTTGCCTTGCCCGGCGTGAAACCGGTCGATCGACAGTTCGTAGAGCGCCCGCATGTGCTTGCTGTACGGCTTGGCGTACATCACGTTGCCGCAGATGAAGTGGCCCTTGTGCGAGCCGCGCCATTGCAGGTTCAGGAAGTGGTCGCCCTGGAACGGGAACGGCCGCAGCAGGATCACGTCGGTGTCCATCCACAGCCCGCCATGCTCGTAGAGCACGGCGTAGCGAAAAACGTCGCTGAAATATCGGATCTCGGAACCGGCGACGATCCGCTCGAACAGCGCGCGCGGCACTACGTCTTCCGCGCCCCGCACCTCCACTCCAAGCTTGAGCAGGAATTCGAGCTTGTTGGGGGTGTAGCTCCATACCCGTACCGGGTGGCCGGCGGCGCGCATCGACGTGACGGCGGCAATAAGCGTCCTATGCTCCGCCGTCTCGGACATGACTTCATAGAAGCAGTTGATCCGCGGCAGTGCCGCGTCGTCGGTTCCGAGGAACGGCGCTATCCTGGCATCGAATTCGCGCGAGCGGTCGGAACGCTCTCGCTGCGAGGTGACGTCGCGCAGGAACGGCGCCAACGCATGAAAGATCTCGTCGGCCGATCTGCCGCTGCCGGGCCCGCCATTATCGTCCGTCGATAGGTCGCGTCGGTCGCCGGTCACCGGGCCATCAATGCCGTTAGACTGGTCCGCCGCCGCCCCTGGAGAACTCGCGTGTCCCGAAGCGGGCAAGCCGGATTGCAGGTTGCTCACATCTTCCAGTGAGGCGTCGACCTCCGCCGCATCGACCGTCGCGAGCCAGGATTCGCTGTCGGCAACGCTGTAGGAAATCAACAGCCGCCGCTCGTCCGGATGCCATGCCAGGCCGGCAACGAATTCGACGCCTTTTCTGTTGAGGAAGAACTGACGGCTTACCTTGCGCAAACCGTTGTTCTGATCGAACCAGACAAACCGATGCAGATAGTAACGCCGGTTCTCGGAAGCTCTCCACTGCACCTCATGGATCAGAGTGAGCCATCCTCCGGCGAATTCGATCGCCTGGCTGCCCCCCCTGAACAACTTGGCGGAAATCGCGGGTGACGTTTCGCTGACCGTGGCGGCGTTTTCATCGACGATGCGGGTGGGATCGCAGAAATAGATGAACTGAAGTTCCTCCGCGCCGGTCTCCGTGTTGCGCCTCACGCGAGGCATCCAGTTTTTCTCGTGCACTCGTGGCCCTGACGGACGAAGCACGCGCCAGTCCGTGAGTCGGCAGGGTCCGCTCTCGTCGATCCGGGCGACAACCTGCTCGCACCACGCTTCGGGCGTGAACTCGCGAACACAGGCAGAGCCCCAAAGTTCGCCATTCCATGCAAACAGCCGAAGGTCCTCGAAACCTCGGACACCTTTGTAAACAGGTTCTGGCATGTCGAGAGGCGCCAGAATCTCGGTGGCCGACTGCACTTCGAGCTGATTGTTCAACCGGAGAAGAAAATTGCGGGTGCGGATCGCATCGCCGTTCTTCGTTTCATAACGAAGGCCGTCCTCTGTCATCTCGTAGTTCACCGTCCTCTGTGAAACTACAATCTGCCGACCCAGTCGTGTCACTGACGGATTGAGGGCCCGGTAGCCATCCGGCGCGGTGAAGTCGATCCGGCGGGCGTTGAAGGACGGCATCGTCGTCTTGGCCGGCTGGGCATAATAATAGAGATTGGACCACGCCAGGTCCCTCGGTCCGTCGCCGATCTCGCGGTTCAGAGCCAGCCAGTTGCAGGCCGCGAAGCCGCGATCCTTGCGGACTGGATCGCGGGCATAGTTCGCGGCGATCGCATATTCCTCCCGCAGGCCGGTCGTGTAGACCGTATCCTCGATGAACAAGATGTCCTGCTCGGGCCGGCCCACCGCCAGTCCTGCTTCGCAAAACAGCGCGCTGGCGTCGTTCATGCCCTTCTCGCGGTAGTACCGCGCCAGGTCGTAGAGCGGCTCGGCGCGCTGCGGTCGCTGGTTGAAGGCGGCCAGCGCGTGGCGGATGAAACCTTCGTCGTCGCCCAATTGCCGCTGGCAGCGCGCCTGCTGCAGGCGAGCGTTCCAGGCTTCCTCGTCCCATCCGCCCATGCCGGCGCGCTTGGCATAGGCGACGGCCGCCTCGGTGGTTCGTCCGGCGTCGCGATAGGATTGCGCCAGGTAGAACCAGTAGCGGTGGTTGTCGGGATCCTTCTCGAGCGCCTCCGAGAGCAGTCGGGCGTCGCGCTCGAACTTGTCGACGCGGTTCGATCCGCTGGCGTGATCCTTGTACCAGGCGCTGCGCAGCTCCTCCACGCCCCCCGGAACGTCGAGATACTCGTGGGTGACGCCGTGATAGCGCGCTCCGGCGTCGCGCCTCACCAGGCGCGTGTTCCAATAGGCGAGGCCGGATCCGGATCGCTGCAGCAGCCTGTAGCCGGCGCCGTCGAGCTGCTTGCGGAAACCCGGATCCTCGACGATGAGCTCCATGTCGGCGTCGTCGAACAGGATGTAGTCGTATGGCAAGGCCGAGGCGTAGGCATGGTCGAGCGCCTCGTTGCGCGCCTGCTCGAAATTGTGGAAGGGGAATTCGTGTAGCTCGCCCGGCAGGTTGCGGGCCGCGAAGAACGATCTGATGAAATCCTGCGTCCCGTCGGTCGATCCGGTATCGCCGATGACCCAGCAATCGATGTGGTCGGCAACCGCGCCGAGGCAGCGCTCGAGATTCGCCATCTCGTTCTTGACGATCATGTTGAGGCAGAGGCGCTTGCCGTTTGTCATCCGTCGCTCGATGAGACTGTCGATTGCGGAGGCTGCCGAACTGCCTTGCGCTGCCGCGACCGGCCTCGAAACCATCCCGGCCCTGTTAGTCTCATGGTTCATGCCGAGCCGTCCCGGGTCATTCTTTGTTAACCTTAGCGATCATGGTTAGCGGCACGCAACTGCAACTTCCTGCCGGTTGCTCGCCGGGCGGTCGGCGTCGATACCGCCGACGCTCGCATCGGCTGCGCGAGGATCGCCCCGAAGCCATTGTGTCGGCGACATTTTCGCCCGTGGCGAAGGCATCGAAGCCGCTCCTGGTTTGGGGGGTTTGGGCAAAGCCGGTCACCCGGGTTTTAACCAAAGGTTGCACTTTCGTTAACAAATTGCCTGTCCCAATATTTACAAACCACTAATTTTCTAATTTACTAATATGCGTGGTGTCCACAGGCCTTTCGCTGCGATGTCGAAGGTTGTGGGCTTGGGTTGAGAGGGCTGGGGGAAAGAATCCTTCGCAGGTGAGGGGATGTGGTGTGCCTTGGCGCACCACTATAGGCTGCGTTTTATCTGCTTCGCGGCTGAGGCAGATGGTTCCCATTCCGTAGTTCCTCATGGGTTGTCGCCGTTGCTCGGCGACATCGGGGTGGGAGTGCGTTTTGTATCGAGCGAGATCTCGTGCGGGCATAACCCGCGACTTTGGCAAATTTGAACGATCTTGGGCTCCGGCAAGGGGACCGTCGGCCGCGCTGACGCCTTGGCGCCGGCGGCGCTCGATTGCCGCGCAGAGGGCCGCATCGAGCAAGACCGGCGTGACGCCGGTTCGAGATCTTGTCAGGCCTTCGATCTCGCCGCGTTCGCTTGTCGCTGGCGCGGAACATGCCGGCGGGCAGCTCGACGCCGTAGCGGGTTGCACCAAGCCAGGCTTCCCCGAAGTGCTTTTCCTCGATCCGTCCGTCACCGATCTCGGCACGATCCTTTGCAACTTGAGGCCGGGGATCGAGGCGATCGTGCTCGACGGCGCGATCGCGCCCGCGCGGCAGATGGCGGCGGCGCTCAGCTCCCGCGAGCGGCTGCGGGCCGTGCACGTGATGGCGCATGGCGCGCCGGGCCGCGTGAGCTTCGCGGCCGGCGAATGGACGGCCGACAGCATCGCCGACGACAAGGCCGATCTTGCCGTCGTCGGCCAGGCCCTCGGTGCAGAGGCTGAGCTCAACCTGTGGAGCTGCGAGGCCGGCGCCGGAACCGCCGGCCAGGTTTTCCTGAGCGAGCTGTCGCGGGCGGTCGGGGCGCCGGTGGCGGCCGCGACGGACCGGGTCGGCTCGCAGGCATTCGGCGGACATTGGGAATTGGAAGCAAGTTCGCTTCGTGGTGCGGCGCCGCCGCTGACAGATTTGGGTATGTCCAGCTATAAGGGAGTGTTTTCCGTGGCATTGACCTCAACAGGCCGTGGTGAACGGTTCACCGTTTTTGGACAGTGGGCTGCCGGTACGGCGGCAGGCACATATTTCATAGTCCTGAATGAAGGCGGGACGCTGAATGTTATCGGCCAGTTTATTGTCCCGACGAATTTTGGCGGCACTTTTGCCATCTCCGAAGCACTCCCGGCCGGGCGATACACCGTGGCTCCCAGCGCCCCGGGACCGAATACCATCGCGGTCTACGGTGGCCGATGGAGCTCCTCAGCCAACAATGCTGGGACATGGTCGGTCGGAGATTTCAATTCGGCGATAACGGAATCCCTGAGCTATACCGGCGATGTCGCCCCGAGCCTGACCGACCGGGGGACTGCAAGATGAAAAACGCTCGCGAAATCGTCTTCATCGATCCGTCAGTCGCCGACGTTGCCGTTCTGATTGGAGGTTTGAGACCAGGTGTCCAGCCCAGGCTTCTCAGCGGCGCAATGACCGCTGTTCAAGAGATTGCGCAGGCTTTGCGCGGTCGCGAAAACCTTGCCGCAATCCACGTTGTTGTCCACGGCCGCCCTGGTGAACTGAGTTTCACCGGTGGCGCTCTCTCGTCTGCTAACATCGACCAGCATTCCGAGGATCTCGCGACGATCGGTGATGCCTTGGGGCCGAATGGCGATCTCTTGCTGTGGAGTTGCAATACGGGCGAGGGCAATCGCGGACAGGCGTTTGTGAATGCACTTTCGCGAGCGACCGAGGCGCACGTAGTGGCAGCAAAGGGCCTCGTCGGCGCGGAGGCGCTCGGCGGAAGATGGCAGCTAGAAGGCCAGCGGAGTCGGGCATCGCTTCCTCCACCACTGACGGCGGCCGGAATTAGAGCGTTTGGCGGCATCTTAAACAACAGCGTATCTGCTCCTGCTGGCTTAAGTTTTGTAGAGATTACCTACCCAAGTAACGCTAGTGGGGGTGTCTATTTTATTACTGCAGTTATAGGATCAAACACAGTAGTAATTGGATCGTTCACGTTACCTTCCGGTATTTCAACCAGTGGCACAGTCGTAGTTCCGATATTTCTTAGCTCAAGCGCCACTATTACAGTTAATTCTGGCGTCTACAATAACGGTCAAGGAACTTGGGCGGTTGGAGCTGCGGTAGCCACGGGAAGTTGGACTGTTGTCGACGCAGTTGACGCAGGCCCAACTGGCCCGACTGGCGCCACAGGTTCGACTGGCGCCACGGGGGCGACGGGTGCGACCGGCGCCACAGGTGCGACCGGCGCCACGGGTTCGACCGGTGCCACAGGTTCGACTGGCGCCACGGGTTCGACCGGGGCCACAGGTGCGACTGGCGCCACGGGTTCGACCGGGGCCACAGGTGCGACTGGCGCCACGGGTGCGACCGGCGCGACCGGCGCCACGGGTGCGACCGGTGCCACAGGTTCGACTGGCGCCACGGGTGCGACCGGTGCCACAGGTTCGACTGGCGCCACGGGTTCGACCGGCGCCACGGGTGCGACCGGTGCCACAGGTTCGACTGGCGCCACGGGTGCGACCGGTGCCACAGGTTCGACTGGCGCCACGGGTTCGACCGGCGCCACGGGCTCGACCGGCGCCACGGGTGCGACGGGCGCCACGGGTGCGACCGGCACCACGGGATCGACCGGCGCCACGGGTACGACCGGCGCCACGGGTGCGACCGGCGCCACGGGTGCGACTGGCGCCACAGGCTCGACCGGCGCCACGGGTGATACGGGCGCTCCTGGCTCGACTGGAGCTACAGGTGCGACTGGCGCGACGGGTGCGACCGGCGCGACCGGTGACACCGGAGCCACGGGTGCTACCGGCGCAACGGGCGCCACAGGTGCGACTGGCGATACCGGCGCGACAGGCGCCACCGGCGCAACGGGTGCGACTGGTGCAACTGGCGATACCGGGGCCACGGGTGCCACCGGCGCAACGGGTGCGACTGGTGCAACTGGCGGTACCGGAGCCACGGGTGCCACCGGAGCGACCGGCGATACCGGGGCGACTGGTGCCACGGGTGCGACCGGCGATACCGGAGCGACAGGTGCCACCGGCGCGACAGGCGCTACGGGCGCGACCGGCGATACCGGAGCAACTGGAGCGACCGGCGCCACAGGTGCGATCGGCGATACCGGAGCCACGGGCGCGACCGGCGATACCGGAGCGACAGGAGCCACCGGCGCGACAGGCGCCACGGGCGCGACCGGCGATACCGGAGCGACAGGTGCCACCGGCGCTACGGGCGCCACGGGTGCGACTGGCGATACCGGGGCAACGGGTGCCACCGGCGCAACGGGTGCCACGGGCGCGACTGGCGATACCGGCGCAACTGGTGCCACCGGCGCGACCGGCGCCCCGGGTGCGACTGGCGATACCGGCGCAACTGGTGCCACCGGCGCGACCGGCGCCCCGGGTGCGACTGGCGATACCGGAGCGACTGGTGCCACCGGCGCAACCGGCGCCACGGGTGCGACCGGCGATACCGGAGCGACAGGTGCCACTGGCGCTACAGGCGCCACAGGTGCGACTGGCGATACCGGAGCAACCGGCGCCACCGGCGCAACGGGTGATACGGGCGCTACCGGTTCGACTGGTGCCACGGGTGCCACCGGCGCAACCGGCGCCACGGGCGCGACTGGCGATACCGGAGCGACGGGTGCCACTGGCGCAACGGGTGCCACAGGTGCGACTGGCGACACCGGAGCTACTGGTGCCACTGGTGCAACAGGCGCCACGGGTGCGACTGGCGATACCGGAGCCACGGGCGCCACCGGCGCGACAGGCGCCACGGGTGCGACCGGCGATACCGGAGCCACGGGTGCCACCGGCGCAACGGGCGCCACGGGTGCGACTGGCGACACCGGGGCCACTGGTGCCACCGGCGCAACGGGCGCCACAGGTGCGACCGGCGATACCGGGGCCACTGGTGCCACCGGTGCCACGGGTGATACGGGCGCTACCGGCTCGACTGGAGCTACAGGTGCTACCGGAGCGACGGGCGCCACAGGTGCGACTGGCGACACCGGCGCAACTGGTGCAACCGGCGCAACGGGCGCCACGGGCGCGACCGGCGATACCGGAGCTACGGGTGCGACCGGCGCGACGGGCGATACCGGGGCAACTGGCGCTACCGGTGCAACGGGCGCCACGGGTGCGA
>NZ_QMBP01000070.1 GCF_003289945.1 Mesorhizobium hawassense | reverse complement strand
GGAGCCAGGCCGCGCAGCCGCTTGCCTTTCGGCCCCCAGCCGCGCAGCGGAGCCATGTTGGTCTTGATCCAGGTCTCGTCGATGAAGACCAGGCACTGCGGATCGAGGCCTGTCTGCCAGGATCGCCATCGCTGGCGCCGACGGGCAATATCGGCACGTGCCTGTTCAAGGGCGAACAGCGTTTTTTTTGAAGCTCAGCCCCTCGCGGCGCAGGAATTGCCATACCGCATTGTGCGAGACCTTGACCCCGCGATCGGCCAACTCATCCTTCAGACCGTGCAGCGTCAGATGCGGCGTCTCACGCATACGTGCCTCGATGAAGGCACGGTGCGGCTCCAGCACCCTCTTGCGATGTCCACCCATCTTGCCAGGCGCTATCGAGCCGGTCGCCTGATGGCGCTGCAATAACTTCACCGCCGTTGAATTCGCAATACCGAACCGCTTGGCAGCTGACCGGCGGCTCTCGCCGCTCAAAACAGCCGCCACAACCCGCTCGCGCAGATCGTCGGAAAGAGGTCGAACCATCTGATGCTGGCCTCCAATCCAGCCAGCATCTTGAATCACAAATCCAACCGAGCGGGAATCCCTTCCGATTCAATCAAGCGGTGAAACGCTCTAG
>NZ_QMBP01000069.1 GCF_003289945.1 Mesorhizobium hawassense | reverse complement strand
CGTGGTGCTGTCGCAGAGCGGCAACACGGTGTCGGGCTATGTGACCGGCCACAGCGGCGACCCGGCCTTCCTGGTGTTCACGCTTTCGGTCAACGCCTCGACCGGCGCCGTGACGCTGACGCAGGACCGCGCGGTGCACGAGAACACGATCGACAATCCGACCGACAGCTCCGAAGGCATCAGCCTGACCTCGGGCCTGGTGACGCTGACGGCGACCGTGACCGACAATGACGGCGACAAGGCTTCGCAGTCGCTCGACCTCGGCTCCAAGGCCACCTTCCACGACGACGGCCCATCGATCGCGCTGAGCGGCACGCCGGCGCCGACGCTGAACGTGGACGAGAGCTACCTGACGGCGGCCACCAACGGCATCAACGGCTCGGGCACCGGCCCGGCCGGCTCGACCACCGACACGCAGAGCTTCGCCGGCGCCTTCACCGTGGTGCAGGGTGCCGACGGCGCCACCACCGCCTACAGCGTCAGCCTCTCGGGCTCGGCCTCCAACCTGATCGACTCGGCCACCGGCCAGGCCGTGGTGCTGTCGCAGAGCGGCAACACGGTGTCGGGCTATGTGACCGGCCACAGCGGCGACCCGGCCTTCCTGGTGTTCACGCTTTCGGTCAACGCCTCGACCGGCG
>NZ_QMBP01000068.1 GCF_003289945.1 Mesorhizobium hawassense | reverse complement strand
TCGCACCCGTGGCGCCCGTTGCACCGGTAGCGCCAGTTGCCCCGGTATCGCCCGTCGCGCCGGTCGCACCCGTAGCTCCGGTATCGCCGGTCGCGCCCGTGGCGCCCGTTGCGCCGGTTGCACCAGTTGCGCCGGTGTCGCCAGTCGCACCTGTGGCGCCCGTCGCTCCGGTAGCACCTGTAGCTCCAGTCGAGCCGGTAGCGCCCGTATCACCCGTGGCACCGGTGGCACCAGTGGCCCCGGTATCGCCGGTCGCACCTGTGGCGCCCGTTGCGCCGGTGGCACCAGTGGCCCCGGTATCGCCGGTCGCACCCGTGGCGCCTGTCGCGCCGGTGGCACCCGTGGCGCCGGTATCGCCAGTCGCGCCCGTGGCGCCCGTTGCGCCGGTAGCACCCGTCGCTCCGGTGTCGCCAGTCGCACCCGTGGCGCCCGTTGCACCGGTAGCGCCAGTTGCCCCGGTATCGCCCGTCGCGCCGGTCGCACCCGTAGCTCCGGTATCGCCGGTCGCGCCCGTGGCGCCCGTTGCGCCGGTTGCACCAGTTGCGCCGGTGTCGCCAGTCGCACCTGTGGCGCCCGTCGCTCCGGTAGCACCTGTAGCTCCAGTCGAGCCGGTAGCGCCCGTATCACCCGTGGCACCGGTGGCAC
>NZ_QMBP01000067.1 GCF_003289945.1 Mesorhizobium hawassense | reverse complement strand
CGCCGGTCGAGGCGTTGACCGAAAGCGTGAACACCAGGAAGGCCGGGTCGCCGCTGTGGCCGGTCACATAGCCCGACACCGTGTTGCCGCTCTGCGACAGCACCACGGCCTGGCCGGTGGCCGAGTCGATCAGGTTGGAGGCCGAGCCCGAGAGGCTGACGCTGTAGGCGGTGGTGGCGCCGTCGGCACCCTGCACCACGGTGAAGGCGCCGGCGAAGCTCTGCGTGTCGGTGGTCGAGCCGGCCGGGCCGGTGCCCGAGCCGTTGATGCCGTTGGTGGCCGCCGTCAGGTAGCTCTCATCCACGTTCAGCGTCGGCGCCGGCGTGCCGCTCAGCGCGATCGAGGGAACATCGTCCGTGATATTGATCGTGATGGTCGACGTGGATGTATTGCCAAGGCCGTCGGTCACGGTGAACGTGAACACGTCCTGCCCGGGCTGCACATTGGCGCCATCATTGCCCGCCGGGACGTTCGCTTCCGGCGACGTCAACGTATAGGTGTAAGTGCCGTCCGCGTTGAGATGCAGGATGCCATACGTCCCGTTGATGTTCGTGCCGACATTGCCTGTCACGTCGCTGCCGATGTTGCCGGCCTGAACACCGGTCACGGTCGCGCCGTCGGGATCCGAGAAGGTCAGCGTGCCCGTCGTCGT
>NZ_QMBP01000066.1 GCF_003289945.1 Mesorhizobium hawassense | reverse complement strand
GCGGGGTGAACGACACGTTGGTTTTCGGGTCGAACAACACAAACCTGAGTGTGACGTCGACCAACAACACCATTCAGCTGACTGGCGGCAACGACGTGGTGACTATTTCGGGCGACAACAATGCCGTCGCCTTCAGCGCCAGCAATACGAGCCTGACGCTGACTGCCAGCAACAGTCTGAACGCCTATCAGGTCAACAATTCGATTGATCTCCTGGGCAGCAACGACAGTGTGACCCTGGCCACTCACAACGAGAGGGTGACCGTCATAGGCGACAACGACACCGTCGTGGTTGCCCAGCCCGGCGGCGACAGCGGGAACATCGTGCAGGTCAGCGGGGTCAACGATACCGTCACCGTCAACGGCGATTACAGCTCTGTTGGCGTCAATGGCAGCAGTGATTTCGTGACCGTGACCGGCAGCTATGGAAGCGTGTCCGTAAACGGAACGGACAACCTTGTAGTAGTGAGCGGCTACTCTGGCACCGGCCTTGCCGGCAACGGCAATGTTCTCGTGCAAGGCAGTGGGCCTGTCACCTACGCGAGAGGCCAAGCTGGACTAAGCCTCACCGCGAGCAACGACAGTGTGACGGCGAGCGACAACACCAGCCTGACCCTGTCTGGCACGAACGACAGCGTGACGTTGGGCGGGGTGAACGACACG
>NZ_QMBP01000065.1 GCF_003289945.1 Mesorhizobium hawassense | reverse complement strand
CGGTCGCGCCGAAGCTCGAACATGCTGACGGCGCCGTGATCATCCGTCGCAACGACACGCTCTGGCGCATCTCGCGCCGCGTCTACGGCCACGGCACGCGCTTCTCGACCCTCTATCTCGCCAACAAGGACCAGATCCGCGATCCCGACCGCATCTGGCCCGGCCAGGTGTTCAAGGTGCCTTCGACGTCGAAGGAGGGCGAGGCCGCCGACATGAGGGCCATGGGCGAGCAGATGACGGCCGCGCCGCCGAAGACGGAGTAGAATGGCGATTGGCCGATCTCCCCCATGGGGGAGATGCCCGGCAGGGCAGAGGGGGGCGCTGTCCCGCCGACATGTCAGGCCTGCCGCTCTGCAAGCTTCTGCGATTGTGTCGCCTCACCCTGAGCGGTCGCATTTCTTCGCGCCCCCCTCTGGCCTGCCGGCCATCTCCCCCATGAGGGGGGAGATTATCCTTGCTACCCATCCGCCTAGCTTGCCCTGTCACCCTTCATCGTCTATCGGCGATGGACGATGACCGAATCCCCCGAAACCCGCTGCACGGAGAGCCGCGCCATGGCGCTGCGCCTGGCGGCGCTCTCGCATCCGGCGCGCATCGAGATCTTGAAGCGCCTCTCGGCCAGCGCCTGCTGCTCGTGCCGCGAGGTGGTCGACCATCTCGACCTTGCCCAGTCGACCGTTTCGCAGCATCTGAAGATCCTGGTCGAGGCCGGGCTCGTCCGCTTCGAGGCCGACCGCC
>NZ_QMBP01000064.1 GCF_003289945.1 Mesorhizobium hawassense | reverse complement strand
AGTGTCTCACGCGTGATGCACAGCGTGCGCACATCGAGCGGTCCGGGGTTGGCCGGATCGAGCGCCGTCGGCTTCAGCCAGCCGTCGCGGCCGAGTTTAGCCACGAGCTCGCGGCAGGCCGCGTCGACGTCGTGGTGATCGACGGGGAGGTTTGTGGCGCACCAGCCGTCGAGGCGTTCGGCGAACTCGCGGTGCCGGTCTTCGAAGAAGGGCCAGTTGAGGAAGGAACGGTCAGGCATTTGCGCCTCCGCTGTGCTTCGAGGGTTGCACTCTACGGCGCCCCCCTCTGTCCTGCCGGACATCTCCCCCACTTGGGGGGAGATTGGCAGTTTCAGCGCCCCGCTCATTCTTGCGGCTTTGGCGATTGGCGAAAGCGGAGATGATAGCTAATCTCCCCCCAAGTGGGGGAGATGTCCGGCAGGACAGAGCGGGGCGCTGTCCCGCCGGCATGTCCGTCTTGAACGAAGACAACATTTCAATTCCCCTCGAACACCGGCTTTTCCTTGGCCACGAACGCCTTGTAGGCGCGCTCGAAATCGCCGGTCTGCATGCAGATCGCCTGTGCCTGCGCCTCCGCTTCGATCGCCTGGTCGAGGCCCATCGACCATTCCTGGTTGAGCTGCGTCTTGGTGATGCCATGCGCGAAGGTCGGGCCGGAGACGATGCGCGCCGCCATGTCGAGCGCATCGGCTTCGAGCGCCGCCGCATCGACCAGCCGGTTGTAGAACCCCCAGCGCTCG
>NZ_QMBP01000063.1 GCF_003289945.1 Mesorhizobium hawassense | reverse complement strand
AACCTTAGCGCCGCCCGTATATTCCTCCGGAACCATGTAGAGCAGCGAAGCCCCCAGCGGCGCCATCGCCTGGTCGTAGAAGGCTTTTGAGGCGTCGAAATCGGAAACGCTGATGCCGAGATGGTCGATCATGGGACGAGTTCCTCCATTGGTGGCGCGGCTTCGGCTAAGCCGGCCACGATGACGATGTGCTGGCAGACATTGTCGATATCGCGGATCAAGTCGTCGTTCCAGAAGTGCTGCAGACGGCTCCTGACAGTCGAGGTCAGCGCCCTACGGCGCCCCCCTCTGTCCTGCCGGACATCTCCCCCACGAGGGGGGAGATTGGCAGCTTTTACGCCGCGCTCTATCCTGCGAGGTCGGAGATTGGCGAAACCGGCGATGACAGCTGATCTCCCCCCTCGTGGGGGAGATGTCCGGCAGGACAGAGGGGGGCGCTGTCCCGCCAGCCTCTCCGTTTCAACCATGAGACCCGCTACCCTCACCGCTTGATCTCCCACGTCGTCACGCGCTGGCCGGTGACGGGATCCTTGCCGTCCTTCAACTGTACGCCCTGCGCCAATAGCTCGTCGCGAACCCGATCAGCCTCGGCCCAGTTCTTCGCCGCGATCAGCGCCAAGCGATCGGCGATCGCCTTGGCCACCGCAACCTCATCCACTTTGGCTGCGCCGGTATCGAAGCCGAGGAAGGCAAGCGTGGCCTTCAGCGAAGCGGCAGCACCATCGCCGCCAACCTCGCTTGC
>NZ_QMBP01000062.1 GCF_003289945.1 Mesorhizobium hawassense | reverse complement strand
ATGGCCAGCCGCATCTCCAGTGGCAGCGTGTTCGAGTGAGGCCATGGCCAGTCCCGTCGCCAGAGAAAATTCCCGCCGCGCCGCGGTGAAGACGGCGCTCGAGCGCCACAAGGTCTACGTCACCGCGCAGCGCTTTTCCGGCGGCACCTACAGCGCCCGCGTGCTGGTCGACGGCGAGGCTTACTGGGTCGACGAGTTTCGGCTGAGCCAGCTGCGGCAAGGGCTGACGCCGGCCGAGCTGGAACTGACGCCGGCGATTGACGATTGAGATATCACGGATGACTACGGCAAGGCAGGCGGGACAGCGCCCCCCTCTGTCCTGCCGGACATCTCCCCCACAAGGGGGGAGATTGGCAGTTTCGCTGGTCGCGCTTCTCCTGCAGCGTCGAAAATTAGCGAAAGCCGTCGCGACGTCTGATCTCCCCCCAAGTGGGGGAGATGTCCGGCAGGACAGAGGGGGGCGCGAAGGAACGAGGCGTACGCCGTTTTCCATTATGCCCTTCGACGCCTGACCCATGCCCGCCAAGCTCACCTCCTACCGCGCCAAGCGCCAATTCTCCCGCACCCCCGAGCCAGCCGGCGGCACCGTCGCGGAGGGCGGCAACCGCTTCGTGGTCCACAAGCACCACGCCACCGCCGACCATTACGACCTGCGCCTCGAAGTCGGCGGCGTGCTAAAAAGCTGGGCCGTCCCGCGCGGCCCCTCGCTCAATCCGGCCGACAAGCGCCTCGCGGTCGAGAC
>NZ_QMBP01000061.1 GCF_003289945.1 Mesorhizobium hawassense | reverse complement strand
CGATCGCCACCGCGAATGCCGCCAGACCGTTTGCCGCCGTGGCAGCGTCGGCGCCGATCCGCCCGACGACAACATCGCCCTGCTTGAACAGGAAGATCTTCGTGCCGTCCGTCGTCGTCAGCCCGGAATCCACCCCGCCGGCCGCGACCGATAGCGAGTACGCCTTAGACGCCCCTTCCTCGTCGGCACCGAACGAGCTGTTGTTGGACTGGACGACCGCGGCCGCGCTCGTAGCGTAGATGCTCCCGGTCGGGTCGTCGGTCTGGTAATCCGTGCTCGCGTTGCTGACGCCGCCGGCAGCGTTTGGGGCCAGCGCCGCGATCGCCGTTGCCGAGTCGGTGGCGCCGTTGGCGGTCTGCGCACCCGACGACTCGTCGTGCGTCACCGATCCGGTCGCCAAACCGATCGCCGCACTCGGCCCGTCGTCGAGGAATTTGACCTGGCTGCCGATGCTGACCGAGTTCGTCGCCGTGTCGCCATCGCCGTCGGTCACCGTCACCACCGCCTGCAGCGCGGCGTTGGCGATGGATACCGCCTCGCTGGTGTCGGGGTTGTCGGCGGAGCCGTGATGCAGCGAGGCGTACTGCGCCACGCTGACAAAACCGCTGGAGTCGATCGCCACCGCGAATGCCGCCAGACCGTTTGCCGCCGTGGCAGCGTCGGCGCCGATCCGCCCGACGACAACATCGCCCTGCTTGAACAGGAAGATCTTCGTGCCGTCCGTCGTCGTCAGCCCGGAATCCACCCCGCC
>NZ_QMBP01000007.1 GCF_003289945.1 Mesorhizobium hawassense | reverse complement strand
AGAAGAGCGTGTCGTTGCCCGCGACAATACCGTCGCCTTCGCGCGGCTCAGATTGCAACTGCCGCAAAGCCCGATCCGACACCACTTCGTCAAAGCCACCGTCAAGGTCAGGCAATACACTGACGGAACACTCGCAATCTTCCACGGACCGCGCCGCATTGCCACATACACCTCAGATGGCGCACCAATCCTGGACGGATGCTCAATCGGCAGAGCTGCGTGAACCGCTTCGACGCAAAACTGAAGCGGACAAATGACGTGCTACCAAACCGGACAACTTGATTAGCTACCGACAGCCCGGGCGCCTTTCTTGACTCATCCGATTGTCGCCGGTTTCACCGCTTCAAGCATTCTCCCTGATCGGCTGACCCGCTTTTTTCCAGTCGCCTGTGGTGTTCCACCAGCGGTTCGGATTGGCGCGATCGTCAAGGCCTTTGGAACGGCTGGCAAGCAGCGGTTGAATACGGATGACGGGTTCCTGGTAGGAATGGGCCTGGAATATCGCCTCGACGACACGGGCGGCGAGCGGCTGGTCGTCGGCGATCTCGAACGACACTTCGACGGTGCCAGGCCGGCGGCGCAATTCGGTCTCGGCGCCTGCGGCAGCGCCGTCCAGCGGCCGGTAGCGCTCGACGCCGTGCGCCGACTGATAGGCGTTGCTGTCATATTTGCCCATGCGCAGCGGCGTGATCGCCGCCACGGCCTCCATGATGCGCTCGACATCGCCGGCCGGCGCCTGGAATGTGACGAGCAGAAGCAATTCCATCCTGAGGGATTTGGTTTCAAAGCCGCTGTCGATCATCGCAATTCTCCTACCTCGCGTTGGAGGCAGGGTATAGCAGGGGTGCTGCTGACACGGTGATGTCAGGATGCCTGACGCTTCGACGGCATTACCTAGAGAATCTTGCGCACGAGCCTGACCAGGACCAGAAGCATGTAGGCGGCGAAGAAAAGGGCCAGCGACCAGCCGAAACCGGATGGGCCGAAGGCGTCCATGCCGATGCCGATCGCCTGCGGACCCAGCACCATGCCGACGCCGTAGCAAAGCACGAAGGCGGCGTTGGCGGAGGCCAGTTCATGGCCGGAAAGCTGGGAGCCGAGATGGGCAAGGCCGATCGTGTACATGGCCGCCACCACGCCGCCCCAGACGAACAGAAGCGCCGCCATCAAATGCCAGTTCTGCGCGAAGAACGGCATGAAGGCAGTTCCGATCAATCCTACCGTGGCGCAAATCAGGAGCAGGTAGCGCCGGTCGGACACGCGGTCGCTGATCATGCCGATCGGGATTTGCAGCAGCACGTTGCCGAGGCCGATCATGGTCAGAAGCAGCGCGGCGTCGGCCTCCGAATAGCCGATGCGGTTGCCATAGACCGGGAACAGGGCGAAGCCGCCGGTCTCGACCGCGCCGAAAACCAGCACGGCGAAGGTGGCGGTCGGCACCAGCCAGATGTAGCGCAGGAAATGGCTGGTCTCGCTGTCAGCGACGATGGTCGGGCTCTCCTTGCGCGCCGCAAGCACCGGGATGGCGGCAAGTGCCACCAAAGCGATGATGACGCCAAAGGGCCTGAACCCCGAGCTTCCGAGATGGGCGAAGAGCCACGGCCCGGCGGCAAAGCCCAGTGACAGGACCGTGGCGTAGATACCGAGCACCAGGCCGCGCCGATGCGGTGGCGCCGACGTGCTGATCCAGAACTCCGACAGGATGAACAGCACCGTCAGCGAAATGTGCAGCACGACGCGGAGCGGAAACCACATCCAGAAATCCGGCGCGAAATGGAAGCCGACAAAGGCAAGCGCGCCAAGGAAGATCATGACGAGCATGGTCCAGGCGACGCCGAGACGCATGGCAAGAGGGGTTGCGAGCGGCGCCCCAGCGATGGAGGCGAGGCCGGCTACCGCGGTGTTGAGGCCGATCATCGAGGCCGAGTGGCCACGCGTTTCCAGGATGACGCTGAGCAGCGGCATGCCGAGGCCGATGGCGATGCCGACGACGCTGATCGAGGAGATCGCCGCGATCATCGGCAGCCAGTGTACGCGTTCGTCGCCCTGTTCTTGGGTATCGACCGTCATGGGATCAAAATGCTCTGCTTCTAAAGGACTTCGCGGACAAAGCGGTTGCGGACAAGCCGGAAGAACGGCACGGCGCCCCCCGGCCGCAGCAAGGGATCGTCGGCAAGCCGCTTTTCCACTTCTTCCAGGATCATGCCGGTAATGTCGGGGATGTCGGCCTTGCGGGCATCGGCAAGCGGCAGCCAGACCAGTTCTTCCAACTCGTTGGTCGGGCCGCCATCGGGCAATTCCACGGCGACGTCGTGGCGCCAGGCGCTGAAGAATCGCGTGTCGAAACGGCGCACGCGGTTGGGCGGGGTGATGGCGCGGGCGACGAAGCGGAGCACATCCAGCGACGGCACGACGCCATGTTCGACGAAACCTTGCCAGTCGCGCTTCGCGGTCGAGAAGGCGCCCTTGCGGCCGATCAGCAGGCCGGCTTCCTCATAGGTCTCGCGAATCGCCGACAGGGCAATTGCCCGCGCCCGCGCCGGGCTGGCGCGGCCGGGACCCGCGGCCAGCTTTTTCTCTTCGTCGCCTGGCAGGGCGGCGGCGACGACAATGCGGCTGTCGGCCGGATCGGTGCGGCCGCCGGGGAAGACGAATTTACCGGGCATGAAGGCGTGGCCTGCATGGCGCCGGCCCATAAGCACCAGAACGTCGCTGGCCTTGCGATCGAGCAGAATGAGGGTCGCGGCATCGCGCGGACGCAATGCCCGGCCGCTGCGTACGGCCAGGCCTTTATCGAGCTTGTCGACATCCGCCTTGGTCATTCGTTCCATGCGCCCGACCTAGCGGAAACTTCTCGGATGTGAAAGTGGCTTGCGCGCCGTGGCCTTTGCACCAGGGCGGACAGCGATGCATTCCCAGCTTATCAATGGCTCTCGAACTCGTCCTTCTCGCCGCCGAAGCCGTGCATATAAAGCGCCCATTGCAGGCCGATGACAGCGCCCTTGACCGGCTGCAGCAAGACCAGCGCGAGAATGATGGTCAGCGGCACCCAGATCAGCGCGTGCTGCAAGGTCGACAGCGTGGTGGTAGCCTCCACTGCCATGAAGGAGCCAACCACGATGTGGCCGACGATGACGATAACCAGATAAGCTGGAAGGTCGTCGGCGCGGTGGTGATGCAGTTCCTCGCCGCAGACCTCGCACTTGTCGACCGGCTTGACGAAAGCCCGGAACAGCTTGCCCTTGCCGCAATGCGGGCAGCGGCCAAGGATGCCGTGCTTCATCGCCGTCCACAGGGGACGCGCGGCGCGACCGGAATGATGCTCGCCGCCAAAAACCTGTTCTTCCACCGGCAAGTTGCCTGGCATTATCGTCTCCTGCCGCGCGGACCGACGCGCGATTGCGAGGCGCGGGCGCGGCCCTTGGCCTTGTGGAACGACCGCTTCGAGCCGGGCAGGGGCTTCGGGTCGGTCAGCATCTCGAAACGCATCGCGCCAGCCATTGGCGCGACCTCGACCAATCGGACTTCGACGCGATCGGCCAGTTGATAGCCCTTGCCGCTGCGTTCCCCGAAGAGCGAGCGGGCGGTTTCGTCGTAAATGTAGTAATCGCCGCCCAAAGTTGAAACCGGAATAAAGCCGTCCGCGCCGTACTGTGGCAATTGGACAAAGAGTCCCGCCTTGGTGACGCCGGAGATGCGCGCGTCGAACGTGTCGTTGACGCGCTCGGCGAGATAGGCGGCGATCAGCCGGTCGACGGTATCGCGCTCGGCCGCCATGGCGCGGCGTTCCGTGGCCGAGATCAGCGCGGCGACCTCTTCCAGCCTGTCCGCCTCCTGCTGCGTCAGGCCGCCGGGCCCGAGACCGAGCGCCGCGATCAGCCCACGGTGCACGATCAGGTCGGCATAGCGGCGGATCGGCGAGGTGAAATGCGAGTAGCGCCTGAGGTTGAGGCCGAAATGGCCGATGTTTTTCGGCGAGTATTCGGCTTGGCTCTGCGAGCGCAGCACCACTTCGTTGACCAGTGCCTCGTTGTCGGCGCCGCGCACCCGCTCCAGAATGCCGTTGAACTGGCTCGGCCGCATCTGCGCGCCGCGCGCCAGGGACAGGCTGAGCGTATGCAGGAACTCGCGCAGCGATTCCTGCTTGGCGAGCGATGGCGCGTCGTGGATGCGGTAGACGAGCGGCTCTTTCTTGCCCTCCAATGTCTCTGCGGCCGCGACATTGGCCTGGATCATGAACTCCTCGATGAGCTTATGCGCATCGAGGCGTTCCGGCACGATGACGCGGTCGACCGTGCCGTCGGGCTTCAGCAGGATCTTGCGCTCCGGCAGGTCGAGTTCCAGCGGCTGGCGGGAATCGCGGCCGCGCTTCAGCACGCCATAGGCATCCCATAGCGGCTTCAGCACGCCGTCGAGAATCGGCCGCGTCTTGTCGTCGGGGACGCCGTCGATCGCGGCCTGCGCCTGCGGGTAGGCGAGCTTGGCCGCCGGTTTCATCATCACGCGATGGAAGGAATGCCTGAGCTTGCGGCCTTCCGAGGAGAAGGTCATGCGCACGGCAATCGCCGGCCGGTCCTCGCCCTCGCGCAGCGAGCAGAGATCGTTGGAGATGCGTTCGGGCAGCATGGGGACGACGCGGTCCGGGAAATAGACCGAATTGCCGCGCTTCAAGGCCTCGCGGTCGAGCGGCGTGCCGTAGCGGACATAGGCGGCGACATCGGCGATCGCCACGGTGACGATCACACCGCCGGAGTTCTTCTCATCCGTATCGGGTGTCGCGAAGACGGCGTCGTCATGGTCCTTGGCGTCGGCCGGATCGATGGTTACCAGCGGCAGATCGCGCCAGTCCTCGCGGTGGTCAAGCGTCGCCGGCTTCACCGCGTCGGCCTCGGCAATCACGTCCGCCGGAAAGACATGGGGGATGTCGTGGGCGTGGATGGCGATCATCGAGACCGCCTTCTCGCTGCTCAGCGATCCCAGCACCGCCAGCACCTTGGCGCGCGGCAGGCCGAAGCGGGACGCCCGCGCCGGCTCGACCTCGACCAGGTCGCCATTCCTGGCGCCATTCTGGAATTCCTTGTCGACGATCAGTTCCGGCTGGCGCCGTTCGACGGGCTCGATGCGGAACGTGCCGTCCTTCAGCACGCGGAAGACGCCGAGAACCGCGTCGCTGCGTTTCTCGAAGATCTTCATAACCCGCCCCGTATAGCCCGGGCCTGACGGATCGTCGGTCGGGAAGGTTTTTGCGAGCACGCGGTCGCCGATGCCGGGCGCAGGACCGCCGGCACCGCGCGAGACGCGGATGGCGATGACGGGCGGCGAGCCGGCGCCGGTATATTCACTCGGATGCGCCAGGAGCACGCCGTCGTCGTCGCGGCCAAAAATGTCGAGGACGGCGACATGAGGCACGGCGCCCGCGCGGGTAAGGCGCTTCCGCTCCTTGTTGAGTAGACCCTCGTCCTGCAGGTCGCGCAAAATGTCTTTCAGCCAGACGCGGTCGTCGCCGCGTAGCGCGAAGGCCTTGGCGATCTCGCGCTTGCCGGAACGGTCGGGGTTTTCGGCGATGTAGCGCAGGATCTCGTCACGCGAGGGCCGGTAGTCGTCCTTCACCTTGGCCCTCGTGTCGGCGTGGCGCGGATCGCCGTGGCTTCTTCCGGAGATCCTGCGCGCCACGTCCTGCTATCCCTTCTTCGCCGCCCGGCGGAAGGGTTTTTTGCCGCCCCCGCCCTTGGCTTCCTTTTCGGCAATCAGGGTGAGCGCTTCTTCCATCGTCACCGATTGCGGGTCCTTGCCCTTGGGCAGCGTCGCATTGACCTTGCCGTAATTGACGTAGGGCCCGTATTTACCGTCGCGCACGACGATCTTGCCACCGCCATCTGGATGGTCGCCCAGTTCCTTCAGCGCCGCCGGCGTGGCGCCATTGCGGCCGCCCTTGCCCTTCTGCTGCTTCTCGGCGATCACCGAGACGGCGCGGTTCAAGCCGATCGAGAATACGTCCTCGATGCTTTCCAGATTGGCATAGGTGCCGTCGTGCAGCACGAAGGGGCCATAGCGCCCAAGACCGGCCGAGATCATCTTGCCGGTTTCCGGATGTTTTCCAACGTCGCGCGGCAAGGCCAGCAGCGCCAGCGCCTTCTCGTGATCGATCGTCTCGGGCGTCCAGCCCTTGGGCAGGCTGGAGCGCTTGGCCTCCTTGCCTTCGCCTCGCTGGATATAGGGGCCGAAACGGCCGCTGCGCAGCGTTATTTCCTCGGCGGTGTAAGGGTCCTTGCCGAGCAGCTTGACGCCGTCATCGCCATTGCCGTTCTCGCCATTGGGATTGGCGGCGTCGCCGAGCTGGCGGGTGTAGGAGCACTCAGGATAGTTCGAGCAGCCGACGAAGGCGCCGAACTTGCCGAGCTTCAGCGACAGATTGCCGTTGCCGCATTTCGGGCAGATGCGCGGATTGGAGCCATCCTCACGCTCGGGGAACACCAGCGGTGCCAGCTCGTCATTGAGGGCGTCGAGCACATCGGTGACGCGCAGCTCCTTGATGTCGTCGACGGCGCCGGAGAAATCCTTCCAGAAGTCGCGCAGCACATCCTTCCAGGCGAGCTTGCCGTCGGAAATCTCGTCGAGCTTTTCCTCGAGCGAGGCGGTGAAATCATATTCGACATAGCGTTCGAAGAAGCTTTCGAGAAAGGCGGAGAGCAGCCGGCCCTTGGCCTGCGGCACCAGCCTGCGCCGGTCGATGGTGACGTAATCGCGGTCTTCCAGCGTCTTCAGGATGGCCGTATAGGTCGACGGCCGGCCAATGCCCAGCTCTTCCAGCTTCTTGATCAGCGACGCTTCCGAGTAACGCGGCGGCGGCTCGGTGGTGTGCTGGGTGGCGTTGATCGCCTGGCGGGCAAGCGGCTCGCCGGCGCGGATCTCGGGCAGGCGGCGGCTTTCCTCGTCTTCCGCGTCCTCTTCCTTCTGGTCGGTATAGGCGGCGATGAAGCCGTCGAAGCGGACGACCGACCCGACCGCGCGAAGCTCGGCGGTGCGGGCGCCATTGACCGCCTCGATTTCGACCGTGGTGCGCTCGATCTCGGCCGGCTGCATCTGGCTGGCGATGGCGCGCTTCCAGATCAGTTCGTAGAGGCGGGCCTGGTCGGCATCGAGATATTGCCGCACGGAAGCCGGCGTGCGCCGGAAATCGGTCGGGCGGATCGCCTCATGCGCTTCCTGGGCGTTCTTGGCCTTGGTGGTGTAGAAACGCGGCTTTTCCGGCAGGTATTTCGCGCCGAATTCGCTGACTATGGCGTTGCGGGCAGCCTCGATCGCCTCCGGCGCCATCTGCACGCCGTCGGTACGCATATAGGTGATGAGGCCGGCGGTCTCGCCGCCGACATCCATGCCTTCATAGAGTTTCTGCGCCACCTGCATGGTGCGGGTGGCAGAGAAGCCGAGCCCTGACGATGCTGCCTGCTGCAGCGTCGAGGTGGTGAAGGGGGGGCCGGGATTGCGTTTTGTCGGCTTGGCCTCGACCGACAAGGCCTTGAAAGTCGCGCCTTCGAGCATCGCCTTGATGTCGTCGGCCTGCGCCTTGTTGCCGATATCGAGCTTCTGCAGCTTCTTGCCGGCGTAGGCGGTGAGCCGGGCCTCGAAGCTGTCGTTGCGCGGCGTGTCGAGGATGGCGGCGATCTGCCAATATTCCTCGCGGATGAAGCGTTCGATTTCGGATTCGCGATCGCAGACCAGACGCAGCGCCACCGACTGCACGCGGCCGGCGGAACGGGCGCCCGGCAGCTTGCGCCACAGCACCGGCGACAGCGTGAAGCCGACGAGATAATCCAGCGCGCGGCGGGCGAGATAGGCGTCGACCAGCGGCGCGTCGATCTGGCGCGGATTGGCCATCGCATCCAGCACCGAGGCCTTGGTGATGGCGTTGAAGACGACGCGGCTGACCGGTTTGTCCTTGAGCGCCCGCTTCTGCTTCAGGACCTCCAGCACATGCCAGGAAATCGCCTCGCCCTCGCGATCCGGGTCGGTGGCGAGGATCAGGCCGTCGGCATCCTTAACCGCCTTGGCGATGTCGGCGAGGCGCTTGCCGGAAGCGGTGTCGACCGACCAGGACATGGCGAAATCCTCGTCGGGCCGCACCGAGCCGTCCTTGGCCGGCAGATCTCGGACATGACCGAACGAGGCAAGGACCTTATAGTTCTTGCCGAGATATTTGTTGATTGTCTTCGCCTTGGCCGGCGATTCGACGACGACGACGTCCATGAGGTCTCTTAATCAGCTGTGAGGTGGCGGAAGAACTCCGCGACGCACGACGAAATCCCACTCTTTTCGTCGCTCACATGGCCGCGCTTTTGCAATCGGTCAAGGGGAGGCGGGCAATTTGCGAAGCGCTCGCCGACGATACACTCTTAGAGTGTATGGCAAAGATCACATTTTTGGGGACAGCGGGGCCTGCGGCGTGAACGGGCGGCGACGGGCAAAAAGATGGCTGGCTGCCGGATCACCGAACCCGACAGCCGGAGCGCGATGGCGTGGGCTCAGTCGGCCTTGACGACGTGCCAGGCGCCGGCGACGCCTTCGCCGGTCATGTCGCCGGCTTTCTTGTCCTTGATGAAGGTGTAGACCGGCTTGCCGTTATAGGCCCACATCTTGCTCCCGTCCTTGCGGTCGACGAGCGTCCATTCGTCATCGGCCTTGGCGCCGGCTTCAGCCTTCAGCGGCGGCCAGTTGCTAGCGCATTTGTCGTAACAGTTGGATTTGCCTTTCTCATCCTTGTCGAAGGTATAAAGGGTCATGCCCTTGGCGTCGGTGTAGATCTTGGTGCCGCCCACTTCGGCTTCCTTCCAGGCTTCCGCGGCCTGGGACGCGGCGGTGCCGAGCAAAAGCGCGGCGAATCCGAGTGCAATCGCTTTCATGACAATCTCCCTGAGAACAAGCACGCGGCAATCGCGCGCTCATCCCAACAACGCGTTGGGGCTGCCGTTTCTTCCTTGGCGAAGCGGCGACGTGCCACACAATGGTGATTGGCGAAGAGCCATTCGCATCGCTATATCGACGCCACCACAGGCAGGGCGGACGAAATGGCATTGGACATCGGCTATGTCAGCGCGGTCGGGGCAGGGGCGATCTCGTTCCTGTCGCCTTGCGTGCTGCCGCTGGTTCCGCCCTATCTCTGCTACATGGCCGGCGTTTCGGTCGATGATTTTCGCGGCAATCAGAGCGTGACGGCGAGGGAAGGCGCGCGCGGCGCGCTGCTCTACGCCTCGCTGGCTTTCGTGCTCGGCTTCTCGACCGTCTTTGTGGCGCTCGGCGCCGGCGCCTCGACCATCGGGCGCCTGCTGCGCGTCTGGCAGGAACCGCTGGCGATGGTGGCCGGCGCGCTGATCATCGTCATGGGCCTCAACTTCCTCGGCATCCTGCGCATTCCGCTGCTGTCGCGCGAGGCGCGCTTCCAATCGCAGGGCAAGCCGGCCAGCATGGTCGCGGCCTATGTCATGGGACTGGCCTTCGCCTTCGGCTGGACGCCCTGCATCGGCCCGGTACTGGGCCCGATCCTGACTCTGGCAGGCGGGCGCGAGACGGTGGGTGAGGGCGCGCTGCTGCTCGCCGCCTATTCGCTCGGCCTCGGCATCCCCTTCCTGATCGCGGCGCTGTTTTCCGGCGCTTTCATGCGCTTCCTCGGCAAATTCCGCGTCCATCTCGGCCGTGTGGAAAAAGCGATCGGCGCGCTGCTGGTCGTCGCAGGCGTGTTTTTTCTCACCGGCGGCGTGCAGAGTGCATCCTACTGGCTGCTGGAGAATTTCCCGGTGCTGGGACGGCTGGGGTAATTTGCGCTTTGTGCGCGATCACTCCGGCACGCCGGCGATGCCCAGCGCCTCGACGTAACGCTCGCCGAACACCTTGTCCTGCCATGGGTTGATCTGTCTCTGCAGGGTGAGCGTGTAGGTTGGGAACGCCTCCATCAGCCGCCGCGCCGCCGCCCGCGCCTCCTCCAGCCGATTGAGTTTGACCAGCGCCATGATCAACACCCGGTGCGAGGAGCCGTAGTTCGGCATCTCGTGCAGCGCGCGTTCTCCCGATGCCAGCGCTTCCTCGTAGCGCTCGAGCATCAGGTAGCTCATGCCGATGCCGGAGAGCGCGATGCCCTTCTCGGGGTCGACCGGGCTAAGCCGCATTGCCCTGTGAAAATGCTCGATCGCGACGAGTGGGCGACCGGAATGTGCGTTGACCCAGCCGCAGCTCGTATGGCCCTGCGCCGAATTGGGATTGAGCAGCAGGGATCGTTCGATCGTGGCCAGCGCCATCTCGTAGTCCTTCGCGCTGTAGGCGATCACCTGCGCGGCGAAGCGGAGGCTCGTGGGGTCGTCGCGCGCTTCCGCCAGGACCTCGCGCGCCATGCGCGTAGCGACCCTGGTATCGTCGGGCTCGTGCCAGCACTGGCTCACGGATATGCTGCGGATATAGGCGCCGAGTGCCTTCGCCAAGTTGAAGGCAGGGTCGATGCTGAGCGCCTCGTTGGTGAGCCGACGCACGTCGGCAAAGCCTTCGCGCGTCATGCTGTAGAAGCGCGGCAGCGCGCGAAGGTAAAGGTCGTAGGCGCTGATGTAGTCGGTCGGCTTCATGCGCGCCTGCTTGATCTCCTCCAGCCGGATGCTCGGCTCGACAGCGCCGACGACGCTCTCGGTCACCTTGTCCTGCAGGTCGAAGATGTCGCACACGTCGCCCTCGAAGCGGTCGGCCCAGACATGGTGTCCGCTGATCGCGTCCACCAACTGCCCACTGATGCGGACCCGCGAACCTGCTCTGCGGATGCTGCCTTCGAGCACGTAGCGGACGCCCAGCTCGCGCCCGACCTGGCGCAGGTCCACCGCCCGGCCCTTGTAGGTGAAGGACGAGTTTCGGGCGATCACGAAGAACGAATTCACCCGGCTCAAGCCCGTGATGATGTCCTCCACCAGCCCGTCGGCGAAGTACTCCTGGTCGGGGTCGCCGCTCATGTTGGTGAAAGGCAGAACCGCGATCGAAGGTTTCTCGGGCAGAGGAGGCGGTGCGGCGCTGGCGTCGGCCTCGACGCGGTAAGCGCGCACGGGCCGCTCGATGTTCTTGAGGCGCAGGTCGCCGAGCGGCGTGAAACCGCAGTCGAGCTTGCCCTGCAGGTGGTCGTAGGCGGTGCCCGAGACGACTACGGCGCCTGGATCGGCGACGCTTTCGAGGCGGGCGGCGATGTTGACCCCGTCACCGTAGAGGTCGCCGTCCTCCTCGCAGACCACGTCGCCGAGATTGATGCCGATGCGGAAGCGAATCCGCTCTTCCTCGGGCGTCTCCGACTCGTGTTCTGCCAAGGCCTGCTGGATCGCCATCGCCGAGGTCACCGCGTTAACGACGCTCGCGAACTCGCACAGCATGCCGTCGCCGGTGAGCTTGACGATCCGACCGTGGTGCTCGGTGACCAGCGGTTCGAGGAGATCCTTGCGGTAGGTCTTCAGCCGCTCGAGCGTGCCGCGCTCGTCGCGCTCCATCAGACGCGAGTAGCCGACCACGTCGCAGGCCAGGATCGCCGCGAGGTGGCGCTGCGCGGTCATTGCACCGCTCGGCCAAGCGGCTGCACGCGAGCCGCCCCGCGTCCATGTCCTGCCAATTTCCAGACGCGCCACGCGCATGGTGTCCATCTCTCCCAGTCTCCGCCCGTCGCCGGTACGGGCCGGAGAAAGCAGCTTGACCTTGCCTTCACGAGATTTCGCTATCCCGCTTGCGAGGCGTGGAGCGATCCAAGTCGCCGCGCGTGAGCAGTTCGGCGTTTTCACGGAAACGCCAAACCGCACTATCTCTTTGTTTTTACGCAACTCCGGACGGAAAAACCGTTGCGGACTTTCCTGAAATTGTTCTAACGACCAACCGACGACATGTTCACGCAGCTCCGGGGACGCTGACACAGCACTCCCAGAAGGCTGGAGATATCTCCCACCTATGTAACCGGCTGACGCCACCGCGGCGGTGCCTTTGTATCGGGCATCCCACCAGACGTCCGCGCTTGAAGACTTCGCTTCGCCGTCTCACCGGAATTTAACCGCATTGGTGCAGCATCACGCCGCTGCTAGCATATGCAGATTCAATCTATTTCAGATGGTTGCCTTCTATGAGCCAGAGATCCTGCCTGTCCGTCATCCTCGCCGCCGGCGAGGGCACGCGCATGAAGAGCGCGATGCCCAAAGTGCTGCATGCCATTGCCGGCCTGCCGATGGTGGCTCATGTCGTGAAGGCCGCCGAAGCAGCCGGTGCGACCGGCGTGGCGCTGGTGATCGGCCACGGCGCCGAGGAGATGCGCAAAGCGGCGCAGAAATTCGTGCCCGAGGCACAGACTTTCGTGCAGGAGAAGCGGCTTGGCACCGCGCATGCGGTGCTCGCCGCGCGCGAAGCAATATCAAAGGGTTATGACGATATTCTCGTCATGTTCGGCGATACGCCGCTGATCGATGCCGGCGCGCTGGCGGCGGCTCGGCAAAAGCTGGCTGGCGGCGCTGCCGTAGCGGTCATCGGCTTTCGCCCGCCGAACCCCACCGGCTATGGGCGTTTGATTGAAAAGGCCGGCCATCTCATCGCCATCCGCGAGGAGAAAGACTGCTCCGAGGAGGAGAAAAAGATCGGCTTCTGCAATGCCGGCATGATGGCCGTGGCGGGCAAGCATGCGCTTCGGCTGCTCGACAAGGTCGGGAACAAGAATGCCAAGGGCGAGTTTTATCTCACCGACATCGTCGAGATCGCCGGCGCGGAGGGCCTCGACGTTGTGGCCACGGAAGCCGGTTTCGAGAGCGCGCTCGGCATCAACAATCGGGCCGAGCTCGCCGAGGCGGAAGCGATCTGGCAGGCGCGCCGGCGGCGCGAGGCGATGCTTGCGGGCGTGACGCTGATTGCGCCGGAAACCGTATACTTCTCGCACGACACCGAGATCGGCGCCGATACGATCGTCGAGCCGAATGTCTGGTTCGGACCGGGCGTCAAGATCGCGTCGGGCACCAAGATCCACGCTTTCAGCCATATCGAAGGCGCGACGATCGCATCGAACTGCGATGTCGGTCCGTTCGCGCGGCTGCGGCCCGGCGCCGATCTGAAGCCGAAGGCCAAGGTCGGCAATTTCTGCGAGGTCAAGCAGGCGACGATCGAGGAAGGCGCCAAGGTCAACCATCTGACCTATATCGGCGACGCGCGCGTCGGGGCGGGTGCCAATATCGGCGCCGGTACCATCACCTGCAACTATGACGGCTTCTCGAAATTCTTCACCGATATCGGCGAGGGAGCCTTTGTCGGCTCGAATTCCTCGCTGGTGGCGCCGGTCGCGATCGGCAAGGGCGGCTATATCGCCTCCGGCAGCGTGATCACCGAAAGTGTGCCTGATGACGCATTGGCCTTCGGCCGCGCCCGCCAGAAGACGATCCCCGGCAAGGGCAAGGAGTTGCGCGAGCGCTTTGCCTCGGCCGCCGCGGCGCGGAAGAAGGCGGCGGCGGAATAGCTTTCAACTGGCGGCTGCGGTCTTGCCGAAGCTGGCCGTCACCTCGATCCTGCCGACGATCGCCTCGTTGAACGCCGGCAGGTCCTCGGCCGGTATCCAATATTCGAGATGCGCCTTGCTGCCGGCATGCTCTACGCGGTAGCCGTCGAGGAAGCTTTTCAGCACATCAAACCGGGTGACGAAGCCAGCGCCGCTCGCCGGCACGTTCCAGTCGCGGGCGATCTGTATGGCATAGGCCTCGGAAAGAACCGGATAGAAGATCGGCTGGTCAGGCAATCGCGGCGGAAATTCACGCATGCCTGAGATCTCGATCAGTTTCAGTTCCTGCGGCCCAACGGGTCGCCAGAGGGTTACGACGGCTTCGGTTCTGTTCATGCCGGCATCCTAGCCCAAAACCCTTGCAGACCAACAACGAGCGCGTGAAAAACCGAGCAATCGCGGTAACCGGATTGCAAGCGCGGCATGTCATGGTGCATGAGTGCGGGGCCGTTCCATTGACACGGAACGAAACGCAAAGTGACTTTCGCGGCGGCCCGGCAATCCCTAGATAACGCTGGGTTTTCCGCTGGAAATCGGGGGCTATCGCATGTGCGGTATCGTTGGAATCGTCGGCCGGCAGCAGGTCGCGCCGCTCATCGTCGATGCGCTGAAGCGGCTCGAATATCGCGGCTATGACTCGGCCGGCGTCGCCACAATCGAGAACGGCGAACTCGGCCGCCGCCGCGCCGAAGGCAAGCTGGTCAACCTCGAACGCCGGCTGAAGGACGAGCCGCTCGAGGGCACGATCGGCATCGGCCATACCCGTTGGGCAACGCATGGCGTGCCGAACGAGACCAACGCGCATCCGCATTTTTCCAACGGCGTCGCCATCGTCCACAACGGCATCATCGAGAATTTCGCCGAGCTGCGCGACGAACTTACCCGCGACGGCTACAGCTTCTCCTCGCAGACCGACACCGAGGTCGTCGCGCATCTGGTGGCGCGCGAACTCGCCAAGGGATCGAAGCCGGTCGAGGCCGCGCACCATGCGCTGAAGCGGCTGCGCGGCGCATTCGCGCTGGCGATCATGTTCAAGGGCGACGAGGACCTGATCGTCGGCGCCCGCAATGGTCCGCCTTTGGCCGTCGGCCATGGTGATGGTGAAATGTATCTCGGCTCCGACGCGATCGCGCTGGCGCCCTTCACCAACTCGATCACCTATCTCGAGGACGGTGACTGGGCGGTGGTGCGCCGCGAAAGCGTGACCATCTACGACATCGACGGCAGGAAGGTCGACCGCAAGCGCCAGCAGTCGCTGTCGACCAGCTTCATGGTCGACAAGGGCAACCGCCGGCATTTCATGGAAAAGGAAATCCATGAGCAGCCGGAGGTGATCTCGCACACGCTGGCGCATTATGTCGACTTCGTCTCCGGTATGTCGAAGCCGCTCGACCTGCCCTTCGATTTCGCCAAGATCAGCCGGTTGGCGCTCTCGGCCTGCGGCACCGCCTATCTTGCCGGGCTGATCAGCAAATACTGGTTCGAGCGCTTTGCGCGGCTGCCGGTCGATATCGATGTCGCCTCCGAATTTCGCTATCGCGAAATGCCCCTTTCGGCCAGCGACGCGGCCTTCTTCATTTCGCAGTCGGGCGAGACCGCCGACACGCTGGCGTCGCTTCGCTACTGCCGCCAGGCCGGCATGAAGATCGGCGCCATCGTCAATGTGCGTGAATCGACGATAGCGCGCGAATCCGACGTGGTGCTGCCGACGCTTGCCGGGCCTGAGATCGGCGTCGCCTCGACCAAGGCTTTCACCTGTCAGCTGTCCGTCTTGGCTGCGCTTGCCGTCCGCGCGGGCGTGGCGCGCGGCACCATCTCGCGCGATGAGGAAAAGCAACTGGTGCGCGAGCTTTCGGAAGCGCCGCGCTTCGCCACCCAGGTGCTGAAGCTCGACGAACAGATCGAGCGCATCTCGCGCGAGCTGTCGCGCTACAAGGACGTGCTCTATCTCGGCCGCGACACCAATTTTCCGCTGGCCATGGAAGGCGCGCTGAAGCTCAAGGAGATTTCCTATATCCACGCCGAGGGCTATGCCGGCGGCGAGTTGAAGCACGGGCCGATCGCGCTGATCGACGAGAACATGCCGGTGATCGTAATTGCGCCGCATGACCGGATCTTCGAAAAAACCGTGTCGAACATGCAGGAAGTGGCGGCGCGCGGCGGCAAGATCATCCTGATCACCGATGCCAAGGGCGCGGCGCAAGCCGGCATCAAGACGATGGAGACGATCATTCTGCCCGAGGTGCCGGAGATCATCTCGCCGATCATCTACGCGCTGCCGATCCAGATGCTGGCCTACTTCACAGCCGTTTTCATGGGCACGGACGTCGACCAGCCGCGCAATCTGGCGAAGTCGGTGACGGTGGAGTAGCACCGCATCCCCACACGACCGATCTGTATCAATTGATGATACATGATCTTGCGACGAGCTGCGTATCAGAGTATGATACAGCGCGTGGGGAAGGCTATTGATCGTTTCATTCAAAGGCAAGACGGTCGTAGAGGTAGCGGCTGGCAGGGCACCTAAGGGATTTCCGCCGGATCTGGTCGCCGGTGCTGAAAGGCGGCTCCGAGCGATTGATAATGCCGTCCAGCTGAATGACCTTCGGTCGCCACCAGGCAACCACTTGGAGGCTTTGAAACGAGATCGCGCCGGGCAACATTCCACCCGCATCAACCACCAATGGCGTATCTGTTTCAGATGGACCGTTGCCGGAGCCGAAGATGTGGAAATTGTCGACTACCATTGAGTGGGCACTTGCCCTAACCCTTTGAGGACACTGAGCTATGCTCAAGTTTGCACGCCCCGTACACCCCGGGGAATTCCTGCGTGAGGAGTATCTAGTCCCGCTCGGCATGAGCGCCGGCGCGCTTGCAAAGAAGCTCAATCTTCCACGCACCCGGATCGAGCGCATCGTCAAGGAAGAGGTTGGTCTTACTCCGGATACGGCGCTTCGTCTCGCCAGGTTCTTCAACACCACGCCGGAGTTCTGGATGAACTTCCAGAAAGCCTACGAGCTGGAGACCGAAGCCAGGAAAATAGCGGCGGAACTTGAGAAGATCGTGCCGCTGGACGCAGCGGCGTGACGATCGCTCTTTAAAAACTTCGCAGTTCCAAACGGGCTCGCGGTTCACTAATCTCGGCGTTGCAACCCTGCGCCGTGGTGAACGCATGTCCGACGCCCTGAAGACCTCTGGCATGACCCGGCTGAGGAACTATTTCCTGACCGGCTTCATCGTCTGCGCGCCGCTGGCGATCACGGCCTATATCGCCTGGTCGCTGATCGGCTGGGTCGATTCCTGGGTGAAGCCCTACATCCCCGCCCGCTACAATCCCGACACCTACCTGCCGTTTCCGGTGCCCGGCTTCGGGCTGATCGTGGCGCTTATCCTGATCACGCTGATCGGCTTCCTGACGGCCAATATCGTAGGCCGCGCCATCGTCAATTTCGGCGAGCGGCTGCTCGGCCGCATGCCGCTGGTGCGCGGCATCTATGGGTCGCTGAAGCAAATTTTCGAGACGGTGCTATCGAACAAGGGTGACATGTTCCGCCAGGTCGGGCTGGTCGAATATCCGCGCAAGGGTGTCTGGTCGCTGGTCTTCGTCGCCAGCGAGAAGGAAACCGAGATCAACCAGAAGCTCGACCAGGAAGGCGATCCGCTGGTCGCGGTGTTCATGCCCTGCACGCCGAACCCGACCACGGGCTTCCTGATGTATGTGCATAAATCCGAGATCGTGCTGCTCGACATGTCGATCGAGGACGGCGCCAAGCTGATCGTGTCGGCTGGCATGGTGGCGCCGGAGGTCAAGGCCAAGCTGGTGACGTTGAACGGCGAGCCCATCGAGGGGGCTTTAGCCAATCCGGCGCTCGGCGCTCAGCCGGCGCGCAGCAGCCGCACCGCCTCGTCGCGCCCGAACAGGTAAAGCAACAGCCTGAGCGCCTCGCCGCGTTCGGACTGCAGTTCCGGGTCGCGCGACAGGATCAGCCGCGCGTCATCGCGCGCGGCTTCGAGCAGGTCGGCATGAAATTCGATGCGCGCCACCTGGAAGCCGGGCGTGCCGGACTGCCTTGTGCCCAGCAATTCGCCTTCACCGCGCAGTTTCAGGTCTTCCTCGGCGATGCGGAAGCCATCCTCGGTCTCGCGCATCACAGAAAGCCGGCGTTTGGCGGTCTCGCCGAGCGGCTCCTTGTAGAGCAGGACGCAGGAGGACGACTTGTCGCCGCGCCCGACGCGGCCGCGCAACTGGTGCAACTGGGCAAGGCCGAAGCGTTCGGCATGCTCGATGACCATGATGGTCGCGTCCGGTACATCGACCCCGACCTCGATGACGGTCGTGGCGATCAATATACGCGTTTCGCCCTGCTTGAAGGCGCGCATCGCCTCGTCCTTCTCCGCGCCCTTCATGCGGCCATGCACCAGGCCGATCCGGTCGCCGAACAGCGGTTTCAGCGAAGCGAAACGGTCCTCCGCCGACATCAGTTTCATTTCCTCGGATTCCTCGACCAACGGGCAGATCCAGTAGATCTTTTGTCCCTCGGCGACAGCGTCGCGCATGCGCCCGACCAGTTCGTCCAGCCGCTCCATCGGCAAGGTCACGGTGCGGATTGGTTGCCGGCCGGCCGGCTTTTCGGTGAGCTTCGAGACGTCCATGTCGCCGAAGGCGGTCAGCACCAGCGTGCGTGGAATCGGCGTGGCCGTCATCACCAGCATGTCCGGCGCATCGCCCTTGGCGGTGATGGCGAGGCGCTGGTGGACGCCGAAACGGTGCTGCTCGTCGACGACGGCAAGAACGAGGTCGCGGAACGTGACGGTTTCCTGGAACAGCGCATGCGTGCCGACGACGATGTCGATCGCGCCGCTGGCAAGGCCTGCAAGCGTCTCCGTGCGTTCGCGGCCTTTTTCGCGGCCGGTCAGGATAGCGAGGCGCAGGCCGACCTTTTCCGCCAGCGGCGCGATCGTCGCTAGATGCTGGCGCGCCAGGATTTCGGTCGGCGCCATCAGCGCCGCCTGGCCGCCGGCCTCGACCGCGCGCGCCATGGCCAGCAGCGCCACCACCGTCTTGCCGGAGCCGACATCGCCCTGCAGCAGGCGCAGCATGCGTTCGGGATCGGCGAGATCGGCGTTGATCTCGCCAAGCGCGAATTCCTGGCTTGGGGTGAGCTTATAGGGCAGGGCGGCTCGTAGTTTCTCGACGATGCTGCCGTCGCCGGTGAGCGGCCGGCCCGAGAGGCGGCGGATCTTTGCTCGCACCAGCGCCAACGATACCTGGCCGGCAAGCAGCTCGTCATAAGCGAGACGGCGCCACGCCGAGCCCTCGACGGCAACGTCGATCGGGTCCTTCGGATAGTGGATTCGGGCAAGCGCATCGCCGAAGGACGGAAACGTATGGCGGCGCATGAAGGCGTCGTCCTGCCACTCCGGCAGTTCCGGCAGCCGGCCGAGCGCCTGGCCGATGGCGCGGCGCAGCACCTTTGCCGACAGGCCCGCGGTGAGCGGATAGACCGGCTCGACCAGCGGCAGACCCTCGGCTTCGCTCGCCAGCACGATATGGTCGGGATGGACCATGGTGGGGCGGCCGTTGAACCACTCCATGCGGCCGGAGATCACGACCCGCTCACTTTCGGGCAGTTGCTTCTGCAGATAGGCGGCATGGGCGTGGAAGAAGGTCAGCGCGACCTCGCCGGTGTCGTCATGGGCGTAAACCCGGTACGGCACCGACCTGTTGCCGCGCGGCGGCGGCTGGTGGCGGTCGACCCGCACGTCGAGCGTGACGATCTGGCCTTCGGCCGACAGTGCGATGCCGGGCCGGTTGCGGCGGTCGATCACGGTGTTGGGCAGCACAAACAGAAGGTCGGCTGCGCGCGCGGTGCGATCGCCGAGATCAGCCGGCACGATCCGCTCGATCAGCAAGCCAACCTTCGGGCCGACGCCGGCGAGCGAGGTGATCGGGACGAACAGGGGATCGAGGATGGAAGGACGCATCGTGTCAGCTTATGTCGCGACGGCGGCAGCGCAAAGGCTGACACCGCTCTCTATCCACGCTATATGCGCCGCTTCGAACAGGGATGCGGCGCCATGACCGGAACACAGCGATCAAGCGAGGGGCTGGACGCGCGCCGCCGCAAGCTCCTGTTCCGTTCCTGGCATCGCGGCATGCGCGAGATGGACTTGATCCTCGGTTCCTTCGCCGATGCCGAGATCGGCGCCTTGACCGGCGACGAAATCGACCAATATGAAAGACTTCTCGAAATTCCCGATACTGAATTTTTCCCAATGGTCACCGGCGAGCGCCCGGTTCCGCCCGATATCGATTGCGCGGTGCTGCAGAAGATCCTGGCGTCGCGCCGGACCATGACATTTTGAAAAACGCATATCCATGAGCCTTATCCCCACAATCGGCCTGCCGAAGGGCCGCGTCGGCCAGTTCACCGTTGACGGCGTCGCCGACGGCTACGAAGCCTTCGCGCTGGTGCAAACGGCTCAGGAGATCGCGCCCGACAAGCCGGTGCTGTTCGTGGCGCGCGACGGGCAGCGGCTGCCGGCGATCATCGAGGCGCTTGCCTTCGCCGCGCCAGGCCTGCCGGTGCTGGAACTGCCAGCATGGGACTGCCTGCCTTACGACCGCGTTTCGCCCGGCGCCGATGCCGCGGCGCGGCGACTCGACGCGCTTTCGTCCATGATTGCGCTGGCGAAGAAGCCGCATCGCGCGGTGATCCTCACCACCGCCAATGCACTGCTGCAGCGCATTCCGCCGGCCGAATTGATCGAGGCGCAGACCTTCCACGCCAGGCCCGGCAACCAGATCGACATGAACGCGCTGATCGCGCGGCTGGAGACCTCCGGCTTCGAGCGCGTGCCGACGGTGCGCGGCCTCGGCGAATTCGCGGTGCGCGGCGGCATCCTCGACCTGTTCGCGCCGGGCTGGAGCGAGGCGTTGCGCCTCGACTTCTTCGGCGACACGCTGGAATCGATCCGCGTCTTCGACGTCGCCACCCAGCGCACCACCGGGCAGCGCAAGTCGATGTCGCTGCAGGCGATGAGCGAGGTCGCGCTGACGCCGGAGACGATCAGCCGCTTCCGCCGCTCCTATATCGAGGCCTTCGGCGCGCCCTCGCGCGACGACGCGCTCTATGCCGCCGTCAGCGAAGGCCGGCGCTTTGCCGGCATGGAGCACTGGCTGCCGTTCTTCTACGAGCGGCTGGAGACGGTGTTCGACTATCTGCCGGATGCGCCCGTGGTCTTCGATCATCTTGCGCACGAGGCGCTGGCCGAGCGGCATACGCTGATCCTCGACCACTATGAGGCGCGCCGGAAACAGGCCGACAGCGCGCTGAAGGACGCCGTGCCCTACAAGCCTGTGGCGCCGGATCTGCTGTATCTGTCGCCGGAAAACCTCAAAGCCTCGCTCGGGCCGCGCGAAGACATCGACTTCACCGTCTTCGACGCGCCCGATGTCGGTGGCAAAAGGGTGTTTCATGGCGGTTCTCGGCAGGGGCGCAGTTTTGCCGAGGAGCGCGCCGACCCGAACATCAATGTCTTCGACGTCGTCGTAAAGCACATTGCCGATGAGCGCGCCGCGCGCCGCCGCGTTATCGTCGCCGGCTGGACGGAAGGCTCGCTCGACCGGCTCGGCCAGATTCTGGCCGAGCATCACCTCGGCAATCTCAAGTCGGTCGCGACACTGGCTGAAGTCGAAAAACTCGAGCAGGGCCAGGCGGGGCTCGCCGTGCTGCCGCTCGAATCCGGTTTCGAGACCGACGAGATGGTCGTCGTCGCCGAGCAGGACATTCTCGGCGACAGGCTGATCCGGCGCTCGAAGCGCAAGAAGAAGGCTTCCGATTTCATCGCCGAGGCCTCGTCGCTGTCTTCCGGCGACATCGTCGTCCACGCCGACCACGGCATTGGCCGTTTCATCGGTCTGCGCACCATCGAGGCGGTCGGCTCGCCGCATGACTGTCTCGAAATCCACTATGCCGGCGACGACCGGCTGTTCCTGCCGGTCGAAAACATCGAACTGCTTTCACGATACGGCTCGGATTCGGCCGAAGCACCACTCGACAAGCTTGGCGGCGGCGCATGGCAGGCGCGCAAGGCGCGGCTGAAACGGCGCCTGCTCGACATGGCCGGACAGCTTATCCGCATCGCAGCCGAGCGGCAGATGCGCTCCGCGCCAACCATGATTCCCGCCGAAGGGCTCTATGGCGAATTCGCCGCGCGCTTCCCCTATGAGGAGACCGACGACCAGCAGACCGCGATCGATTCCGTCATGGACGATCTCGGCGCCGGCAAGCCGATGGACCGCCTAGTCTGCGGCGATGTCGGCTTCGGCAAGACGGAGGTGGCGCTGCGCGCCGCCTTCATCGCGGCGATGGAAGGGTTCCAGGTCGCGGTGGTGGTGCCGACGACCTTGCTGTCGCGCCAGCATTTCAAGACCTTCTCGCAGCGTTTTTCCGGCCTGCCGATCCGCATCGCGCAGGCCTCGCGCCTGGTCGGTTCCAAAGAACTGGCCGAAACCAAGAAGGGGATTGCCGAAGGCACGGTCGACATCGTCGTCGGCACGCACGCGCTGCTCGGCAGCTCGATTTCGTTCAAGAGCCTCGGCCTTCTGATCATCGACGAGGAGCAGCATTTCGGCGTCAAGCACAAGGAACGGCTGAAGGATCTCAAGTCCGACGTGCATGTGCTGACGCTGTCGGCGACGCCGATCCCGCGCACGCTGCAATTGGCGCTGACCGGTGTGCGCGAACTGTCGCTGATCGCCACGCCGCCGGTCGACCGCATGGCGGTGCGCACCTTCATCTCGCCCTTCGATCCGCTGGTCATCCGCGAGACGCTGCTGCGCGAGCGCTATCGCGGCGGCCATTCCTTCTACGTCGTGCCGCGTATCAGTGACCTGGCCGAAATCCATGATTTCCTTCGCGAATCCGTGCCGGAGCTGAAGGTCGCGGTGGCCCATGGCCAGATGCCGCCGGGTGAACTCGACGACATCATGAACGCCTTTTACGACGGCCAGTACGACGTGCTTCTGTCGACGACCATCGTCGAATCCGGCCTCGACATCCCGACCGCCAACACGTTGATCATCCATCGCGCCGATATGTTCGGTCTCGCCCAGCTTTACCAGCTGCGCGGCCGCGTCGGCCGCTCGAAAGTGCGCGCCTATGCGCTGTTCACGCTGCCGGCCAACCGCAAGCTCACCGACACGGCCGAGCGGCGGCTGAAGGTGCTGCAGTCGCTCGACACGTTGGGCGCCGGCTTCCAGCTCGCCAGCCACGATCTCGACATCCGTGGCGCCGGCAATCTTCTGGGCGAAGAGCAGTCGGGCCATATCAAGGAGGTCGGCTTCGAACTCTACCAGCAGATGCTGGAGGAGGCTGTCGCCGAAGTGAAGGACACGGGCGAGGTGCAGGACGGCGGCTGGTCGCCCCAGATCGCGGTCGGTACCGCCGTGATGATCCCGGAAAGCTATGTGCCCGACCTGCAGCTCAGGATGGCGCTCTACCGCCGCCTCGGCGATCTCGAAACCACCGAGGAGATCGACGGTTTCGGCGCCGAGTTGATCGACCGTTTCGGGCCGCTGCCGGAAGAGGTGACGCATCTGTTGAAGATCGTCTTCATCAAGGCGCTCTGCCGCAAGGCCAATGTCGAGAAGCTCGACGCCGGCCCCAAGGGCATCGTCATCCACTTCCGCAGGCGCGAGTTCCCCAACCCGGTCGGGCTGGTCAAGTTCATCGGCGAGCAGGGCTCGCTGGCCAAGATCAGGGCCGACCACAGCGTCGTCTTCATGCGCGACTGGCCGAACGCCGAAAAGCGCCTGGCGGGATCGGCCGTGGTGATGACGCAGCTGGCGCGGCTGGTCGACAAGGCCGCGTAAGCGCACCAGGACCATTCGCCACCACTGAAAAACCCGGCTAGAATAGGTAATCGGCTTGGTGTAAGGAGCCGCGACCTCGTAATGAGGCTGGAATGGCGGGCAAGCGCGTTCGCCGGTTTGTTTGACGCAATTCCGACGGAAATTTCACAGTTTTCCCTGGAGTTGCTCCTAAAGGGCGTTTGGGTGCAGCGATGACGAAATGGTCGCCGAATTCGTGGAGAGCAAAGCCGATCAAGCAGGTCCCGGCCTATCCGGATCTTGCGGCGCTCAAGGCCACCGAAGCTCAACTTGCAACCTTCCCGCCACTGGTTTTTGCCGGCGAGGCGCGCAAGCTGAAGAAGCAACTCGCGGCGGTCGCCGCCGGCGAGGCCTTCCTGCTCCAGGGCGGTGATTGCGCGGAAAGCTTCGCAGAGCATGGCGCCGACAACATCCGCGACTTCTTCCGCGTCTTCCTGCAGATGTCGGTGGTGCTCACCTTCGCCGGCGCGCAGCCGGTGGTTAAGGTCGGCCGCGTCGCCGGCCAGTTCGCCAAGCCGCGCTCGTCCGACAACGAGACGAAAGCCGGCGTGACGCTGCCGAGCTACCGTGGCGACATCATCAACGGCATCGAGTTCGACGCCAAGTCGCGCATCCCGGATCCGGCGCGCCAGGAGATGGCCTACCGCCAGTCGGCCGCGACGCTCAACCTTCTGCGCGCCTTCGCGCAGGGCGGCTATGCCAGCCTGGAGAACGTGCACCGCTGGATGCTGGGCTTCGTTGCCGACAGCCCGCAGGGCGAGAAGTACGAATCGCTCGCCAACCGCATCACCGAGACGATGGATTTCATGCGCGCGGTGGGCATCACGTCGGAAACCAATTTCGCGCTGCGCGAGACGGATTTCTACACCAGCCACGAAGCGCTGCTGCTCGGCTATGAGGAGGCGCTGACGCGCGTCGACTCGACCTCGGGCGACTGGTACGCGACCTCGGGCCATATGATCTGGATCGGCGACCGCACCCGCCAGCCCGACCATGCGCATATCGAATATTGCCGCGGCATCAAGAATCCCCTTGGCCTGAAATGCGGGCCATCGCTGACGCCGGACGGCTTGCTGGAGCTCATCGACCTGCTCAATCCCGAGAACGAGCCGGGTCGGCTGACGCTGATCGCCCGTTTTGGGTCCGACAAGGTTGCCGAGCACCTGCCGAAGCTGGTGCGGGCGGTGAAGAAGGAAGGCCGCAACGTGGTGTGGTCGTCCGATCCGATGCACGGCAACACGATCGAGGCGGCGGGCTACAAGACGCGTCCGTTCGACCGCATCCTCAAGGAAGTGCAGACCTTCTTCGAGGTGCACCGCGCCGAGGGCACGCATCCGGGCGGCATCCATGTCGAGATGACCGGCAAGAACGTCACCGAATGCACGGGCGGCGCCCGCGCGATCACGGCGGAAGACTTGCAGGATCGCTACCACACCCATTGCGATCCGCGCCTCAACGCCGACCAGGCTATCGAACTTGCCTTCCTTGTTTCGGACCTGCTCAAGAAGAGCCATCCGGTGCACCACAAACAGGCTGCGAACGCCTGAAAAGGCTGGAGCGCTTGATCATTGGAGGCGCTGGCAGCCATGTCGGCGCCTTTTTCATTTGGCGGATGGATTCAGTGCGGGCTGCTGGTCATTCCGGGTCGGGCGGTCCGGGCGGGTCGCCCGGGAAACTGGTTCTGCCGGGAGGAATGACGGCGAAGCTGATCTCCATCGGCCGCCGTTTGAGCGACCAGTCGAAAAGCGCCGTCTTGACCGGCAGGCCGGCAATCCAGGCCTGCTGCAGCGGCGTGAGTTTCCAGCCTGTTGGCCAGACCAGCAGCATGCCCTGATCCCGCAGGCGCTGGTCGGTGATCCAGGGGGCAAGGCGCCTGTCGAGGTTCGTGAAGATCGAGGGCTGGTCAGCAGCTTCCAGCCCGGCAAGCTGGGCCACGCCGTCCTCGCCGCCGACAATGCCCAGTGGCCCGGGCACCGTCTCGTGCCAGATCGCCTCGGCCGTTTCCGAGATCGATCGTGCCGGCCAGCACATTGGCTGCGGGCGACCGAGGACATTGCAGCCTGTCCAGCGGGTCGCCGCATAGGCGCTCGATACGCCGACCACGCATAGCAGTGCCAGCACCGTCAACCGGCGCAACTCCGTGGGCCCCAGCCGCTGGCCGAGCAGCGCAACCGCCAGGGCGCCGACCAGATTGTACATCGTGGCGCCCCAGGCTTCGCCGGTGCCGGTAAACAGCGAGGCGACCATGATCAGCAGCGCCGGCCCCAGACCCATCCAGGCCAGGTAGACGATCGCGCGCCGCTCCGGGGCAGGGTCGGTCGGCAGCGGGTCTTGCGCGGACCCTCCCTGCCGTCGCGTTAGGCCGGAAAGAGCGAGAACGACGGGAAAAGCGGAAAGCCCGGCAAGCTGAACGCCGATGTAGTAGAGCCGGGGGCGGTTGGCGATCACCCAGGCGTTGCGATGCGCGGCATAGGTCAGCGGCAGGAAATCGAGGCGGAAAAGCTCGACCGCCAGCGGCGCAACGACGCCCAGAAAAACAGCAAGGCCGAGCCATGGCCATGGGGTCGCCAGGCGGCTTCGGGCACGGGTGTCGTACAACAGCCAGGCGCCACCAAACGCCAGCAGCAAGGCCGTCGAGAACTTGGCGTAGAGACCCAGGCCGGAAACGAGGCCGAGGGCGAGCCACCAGCCAGGCCGTCCGTCACGTGCCGCCCGCCACAAGAGCCACGAGACACCGGCCCAGAAAGGCATCTGCGCGTAGTCATGGTTGAATTGCGGGGTCGGCCAGCCGAAGAAATAGATCGACGGCATCAACAACACGGCCGCGATCGCGCGGGTCGAACCCATGATGTCACGCGCGAGAAGATAGACCAGGACGAAAGTCGTCGAGACCATCAGTTGTGACAGCATATATTGCGGCCAGCGGAATGAGCCGGTCAGCAGATGGCTGATCTCGAGCAGCCAGCAGGGCAGTTGCGGGTGCTTGTAGGTCAGCAGCACCCATTCGCGCCCCCACATGAAACCCTCGACGACGTCGCGTGGCGGCCCAACGTTGACGAGCGCCGGCATGAAGGTCCAGCAAGCGATCTGGACCAGGCACAAAAGCGCCAGCAATCGCCATGGGCGCCGGATCAGGCCGTTCCAGATCGAAGACAGATTGCCCTCCGCCGCGGCCGCCGCGGGCCAAAGGTGAACGGATTCGCTGGTTCTCGACATGCGGGCCTAAAATCACACCGGCGGATTTCTGAACAGTCCGATAGCGAAAGCTTACGAAAATGTATGCTGCCACAACATCGTAAAACCAAGATTGCCATGGAACCCGTCGCCGGCGCTTTGCGCAAGACCGCGGCCGGCTGATGGCTGGAACCGGCCCGCTGCTCAAGGGGCGCTGCGATTCTAGCCATTTTCAGGTGCCTCCATGCGTCACCAGCACGCCGTCATCCATCACCGTGGGCTCGACTTCTGGTCGGCGCGCGCGGCGGTTCTCGTCATCATCTGCCTGCAGCTTCTGGTCATCAACAACCTGTCCTTTGCTCCGCGCTGGGTTGCCCCGACTGTCGAGGCGGCGCTGCTCCTGCCACTCTCGATCGCGACGGCCTGGACGCAGATGCAGACGCGCACCGCAGTCGACCACGAGCATTGGTACGCGATCGGACAACTGCGCCTCTACATCCGCCGCACGGCATTGGTGATGACCGGCGTCATCAGCATCATGAATTGCGGATCGCTGGCTTTCCTGGTGCGGGCCCTGCTGCAAGGGCATGCCGGCGCCGGCACGACGCTGCTCGTCGATGCGCTCAACATCTGGGTCACCAACGTGATCGTCTTCGCGCTGTGGTTCTGGAGCACCGACAGGGGCGGTCCACCGACCTGCGGCCTGGTCAAGCGGGCGCAGGCGGACTTCCTGTTCCCGCAAATGACGCTGCCCGATCGTGAGATCCAGGGCTGGCTGCCGGGCTTCGTCGACTATGTCTTCCTGGCTTTCACCAATGCCACCGCGTTCTCGCCGACCGACACTTTGCCGCTATCGCAGCGCGCGAAGCTGCTGATGATGGCCGAAGCGATGATCTCGCTGTTGACGATCGCGCTGGTGGCCGCGCGTGCCGTGAACATCCTTGCGTAGCTTTATCGGGTTTGGGGTAAGACCGGCCTGACCTGAATCCCGATACAGTTCTCCGAGTTCAGTGGCCGCGCTCCCAGCGCATGCCTGCCAGTCGCGGATCGGCAAAGGCGGCGCGTGAGAATTCGAGCCGCTTGTCTGGAAATTCGCAGATCGCCTGAATGCCGAACGAGCCAATGCGGATGCGCCAGGTCTGCGGCTCCAGCGGCTTTGCCTTGGCAAAGCCCTTGCATGTCAAAAGCGCGATGTTGGCGCCCTTCGGATCGCGCACCGAGCGATAGCGGATCGCCTGCAGCTCGGCCTCGCGCGCGACGTCGGCGATCGCCTGGCAAGCGGCGTAGTCGGTGGCCTGCGTCCAGGCCACCTCGTCGCGATCGAGTGGCGGCCGTGTCAGGTCGATGGCGCTGTCGCATCTGATCGCAGCGGCGAAGGCGGTGTATTCGGCCGCGTCGTTCGGCCATTGCGTCGCCGGCGATTCCGCGAAGAACAGCAGGCGGTAGAAGGCCATTTCGGCCACCGCCGTCAGCACCGTCTCGGCGGCATAATAGACGCCTTTGGTCTTGCCGGCGCGGCGGAAACGCGAGCCGTACGGATAGACGGAGCCGTAGCGAAAGGGCGTCGCCAGCAGATAGTGGAGGTGGCGGCATTCCATCGGGATCCGCGGCTTGGTGCTCTCGATGAGGTCCTCCAGCAGCGCCTGCTCGTCGAGCGTGTCGACGAGCTTGAGGGTCGAGACGCGGTGTTGCGCCTCGACCATTCGCCAGTACTTGCCTTCGAGCCTGACGGCCTCAGACGAGAGCGCGGCGGGAGTCCAGGTAGGCAATGACATCGACAAGTCCGGCAATCGTCAGGATTTTTTCGAGCGGCGCGCCGTCGAGCGCGGTGTTGGGATTCTTCAGCCATGCCCGGGCGACGGTCTCGTCGCCGCCGACGATGGCGTCGAGCGAGCGGAACAGGCGCACGAACAGCACCGCCAGCTCGAACGGCTTGGTGCCGCGTTCAAGCAGGAATTCCTGCTTGCGCATGCGCGAGACCGTCGCTTCCGACACGCCGATGACCAATGCAAGTGTCTTGGCGGTGATGTCGAGCAAGTCGGCCGCGCGCAGCGTGGCTTTGGTGATGACGGCGTTTTCGGCCGCCGTCGCGGCCGCGACTGGACGTTGCATGAGCGCACCCTTCATTTCTGTGGAAAATATAATCCACAAAAATTCATCTGGAAAGGGCCGTGTCAGTCTTTCTTATAGAGCAGCCAGCCCTTGCCGGCCCGATTGGCCGTGGCCGAGTGCCGCGTCACGCGGTTGCGGCCGCCGACCTTGGAGCGATAAAGCGCCCGGTCCGCCTTGGTGTAGAGATCTTCGGGGCTATCCGCCTCCGAGGCCATGCAGACGCCCAGCGATACGGTGACGGTGCCGTAGTTGATGCCGCTCTGACTGCTGGTGAACGGGGTCTGCTCGATCAGCGCCCGGATGCGCTCGGCGATTTCGCAGGTGGCGTCCTCGCTGGCGCCTTCGACGATCAGCGCGAATTCCTCGCCTCCGGTGCGCGCGACGAACATGTCCGGACGCACGCTCGATTGGAAGATTTCGGCGATGATCTGCAGAATCCTGTCGCCGACAGGGTGGCCGTAGCGATCGTTTATGTCCTTGAAATGATCGATGTCGGCTAGGATCAGGGCGTTGAACAGTATGCCGCGATTGCTGTTGTAGATCCGGGTGATCTCCTTGTCGAAGGCGCGGCGGTTCCAGAGCTGGGTCAGCGGATCCGTGTCGGCAAGCCGCTTGTATTCCTCGAGCTTCGACTTGACGCTTTCAAGCTCTGCCGTCTTTTCGTTGAGCGTGCTGGAGATCTGGCGGTTGTGATCGAGCGTCGAATTGGTGGCGGCCGACATGGCTCCGGCAATCTTGTGCAGCAGTTCCTGCGAAAGCAGGCTGCGGTTGCTCAAGCCGCTCGAGGTCTCGTCGAGGATACGGCCGTATTTCTCGATATGCGTGCGTTCGTTGCGCAGCAGCGCGGCTATGTCCTCCAATTCCTTGGCGATCATATCCCGGGCATGCTCGACGATTGCGGGGCCGTGGTGCTGCGGGAAAAAGGCGCGCCCGATGCGGTCGAGATCATCTTGGGTCGGTCGGTTGCTCAGCGAGACGACGGCAACGCTGAGTTCATGATTGCTGCCGCTGAGCGCCTCGTAAAAAATCTCATAGTTGCGCGGCAGACCGAGCACGCCCAGCTGGCGCATCGTCGCCACGACCTGACTGGCAATGTCGGCGTTTCTGTCGGTCGGAATGGCTGCCGGTTGCATATCGTCTTCACTGCCCCTTCAGTGCGACCGGAGACCTGCCACCGCCGGGAGTCGCTCACGCGGGGATTGAATCGGAATTGCGAATGCGACGGCGCGTCCCCTCACGACCTCCGCTTGTGGGAATCATAAATGCAGTTGCGCTAAAGTTTCCTTAATAGCCCACATTTGCTCATTATTGTTGCTACCACAGGCTGTAGCGCGGTGCGGGCGCAGCTTTTGAAACACGTCGCTTCGGTGTCGCATTTGCCTGTGCCCAGTCACTGCAAAACTGAAATTCTATCCGGCAAACGATCGGGAAAGATGATGCCGAAGGAGACCGGAATGGACGACAACCACAGCGGATCGTGCCTGTGCGGGGCGGTGCGTTTCAGGACGAGCGGCCCGTTGCGCGGCGTCGTCTATTGCCATTGCTCGCAGTGCCGTCGGCAAACCGGCCATTTCGTGGCGGCAACCGCCTCCAGGGACGCCGATATCGTCATCGAGGGTGCCGACGCGCTCAGTTGGTACGGCGCCTCCGACGCGGCGAAGCGCGGCTTCTGCCGTACCTGCGGCTCGCTGCTCTTCTGGAAGCACAATGAATTGGACACGATCTCCATCATGGCCGGCTCCTTCGAGAGGCCGAGCGGCCTTTCGGCGGAAAGTCACATCTTCGTCGGCGACAAGGGCGACTACTATTCGATCGAGGACGGGCTGCCGCAGTTCGAAAAATCGACGCCGTCGATAAAGGTCGCGGACGGATGAACTTTGCAGCGGCTGGCTTATTCCCTTGATCCCGCCATTGCGATATCCCCTGCCGGTGACTCGCAAAGGGGCAGAGGCATGCAGCGGCTGATCGATGCTTTCATCAATTCAGTTCGAGCCTTCCGCAAGTTGGCCGCGCACGAAAAGGCATTCCAGCAGGAACTGCTTTTGCTCGCGCTTGCCTTGCCGGCCGGCTGGTTCATTTCGGTCTCCTGGCGCGGCTACGCCGTGCTGCTCGGCGCGGTTCTGCTGTTGATCATGGTCGAAGTCCTCAACACCGGCATCGAGGCAGCCTGCGACGCGATCTCGCGCGAATTTCACATCGAGATCCAGCTTGCCAAGGACTGCGGTTCGCTGGCGGTGCTGATTTCGATCGTGATCGCAGGCGGTGTCTGGGGCATCGCCGTCATCGAGCGTCTCATCGGCGCGCCCATCTGATCGGAACTGCCGGCAGTCAGGATCTTGTCTGATCCTCCCGGGCGCGTTCGCGCGCGGCAAAGTGCCGGCCGACCAGCCAGGCAATAATTGCAACGACGACACCCACACCAAGGGCAATGAGCAGGCGCTCATGCCGCGCAAACGCCTGGCCCACCATCTGCTCCGCGCCCAGGCCGAAGACATAGCCGATGCCGCTGAACAGAGCCGCCCAGACCGCGGAAGAGATGGCATTCAGGATGACGAAACGGGGCATTTGCACCGTCGACAGGCCGGCTGCAATACCGCCGACCAGGCGCATGCCGTAGATGTAGCGGTTGGTCAGAACGAAAATGTTGGGATGGGTGTTGAGCAGACGATAGGCGCGGCTGAAGCCTGGCCGCCGGCGCAGTCTTCTCACATAGGGATGATCGGCGAAGCTGCGGCCGAGTGTGAAGAAGAACGTGTCGCCGGCGAAGGCGCCGAGGAAGGCGGCAAGGAAAGTCTGCCACAGCACGAAGATGTGCTGATGGGCAAAGAAGCCGCCAAGGATCGCGGCACTTTCGCCTTCGGCGACGCAGCCTAGGAAGACCGCGATCAGCCCGTATTGCTCGATGAGGTGGTGGATGGTCTCGTTCATTCTGTCGCGGGCCGCGCCGATAGTTTCTCGTCGATGCGCCTGATCTGCTCGGCCATGCGCAGGATTTCGTCCCGCATACCGATGATCTCGCTGTGGCGCAGCTCGTCGAGCTTTTCATGCAGGGCCATGATCTCGATCTCGGCCTTCAGATTGACCTCATAGTCATGCGCCGCGTCGATGCGGTCGCGCTCAGTCTGGCGGTTTTGCGACATCATGATCACCGGCGCCTGGATCGCCGCAAGCATCGACAGCACAAGGTTGAGGAAGATGAAAGGGTAGGGGTCGAAGGCGTCGCGCGTCAGCAGCCAGGCATTGCCGGCAGTCCAAACAACGAGAAAGGCCAGGAAGGCGAGGATGAACGACCAGGAACCGCCGATCCTTGCGATGCTGTCGGCGACGCGGTCGCCATAGGTCTCGTGGAAGGCGACGGCCTTGTTGGTATCGCGCGTGATGGTGGTGCGCTCGAGCGTCGACTGAAGCACGCGGCTCTCGAGCGGGCCGAGACCTTCCGGCTTTCGCTTGAGCAGGCGGTTCGCCATGTCTTCGACGATCTTGTTCATTGGTCCTCTCCTTCAGCAGAGCATCGATAGACGTAGAGGCTGCCGGGCCGAAGGTGAAGTGATAGATTGCGGCAAACAGGCGAGGACGACGATGCTCGATTTCAAGAAAATCCATGCGCGGGCGGCAAAGCGCAAGGGCGGCGAGGCGGTGCTGGCGCCGCTGCTTGGGCCTAAGCCCGACAACCTGGCAGTTGCGAAAATCCCCGACGATCGCATTCTCTCCACCATGGCCGAGCGCATTTTCGCCGCCGGCTTCGTGTGGCGCGTCATCGAGCAGAAATGGCCGGGTTTCGAGGAAGCGTTCCTCGGCTTCGAGCCGAAGCGGCTGTTGTTTCAGCCGGACGACTTCTGGCACGAACTAGCCTCGGACAGCCGCATCGTGCGCAATCCGCAGAAGATCAAATCGGTGCGCGACAATGCCGCTTTCGTCGATCGCGTCTCGAAGGAGCACGGCAGCTTCGGCAAGTTCATCGCCGGGTGGCCAGCGGACGACCAGGTCGGCCTGACGGCCTACCTCGCCAAGCATGGTAGCCGGCTGGGCGGCAACACCGGCCAGTATTTCCTGCGCTGGCTGGAATGGGATACGTTCGTCGTCTCCACCGACATGGCTGCGGCCTTGCGCGATGCCGGCCTCGATATCGCCGAAAACCCGACCTCGAAGCGGGACCTCGACAAGATTCAGGCGCAGATCAACCAATGGTCGGCCGAAGCCGGCCTGCCGCGTCGCCACATCTCGCGCATTCTGGCGATGTCGATCGGCGAGAACCGCTCGGCGGAGGCACTGCGCGAGTATATGGGCGACTAGGTTCAACCGCTGGGATCGACACCACTGTCGATCGATCGACATTCGTCGATTGATTGATCGGAATTGGTATAAGCAATCGCCATTGCGGGCCGATTTCGGTCACGCTACATCCACTACATGGCCAACACCGCTCCCGACATCCTGCGCATTGCCGTCGCCCAGCTCAACCCGACCGTCGGCGACGTTGCCGGCAATTTGGCAAAAGCGCGAGAGGCGAGGGCGGATGCGGCGCGACAGGGCGCCGATCTGGTGCTTTACACCGAGCTTTTCCTCGCCGGTTATCCGCCGGAAGACCTGGTGCTGAAGCCTTCCTTCCTGAAGGCTTGCGAGAAGGCGGCCGAGGATTTTGCGAAGGATACGGCCGATGGCGGGCCAGGCGTCATCATCGGCACACCACTGAAGCGCCGGAGCGGCACGCACAATTCCATCGTCTTCGCCGATGGCGGCAAGATCATCGCGGAACGCTACAAGCTCGATCTGCCGAACTACGGCGAGTTCGACGAGAAGCGCGTCTTCCAGGCCGGGCCGGAACTGCAGGGTCCGGTCAATTTCCGCGGCGTGCGCATCGGCATTCCGATCTGCGAGGACATCTGGGGCGATGTCGCCGTCTGCGAGACGCTGGCCGAAAGCGGCGCCGAGATTCTTTTGGTGCCGAACGGCTCGCCCTATTACCGCGCCAAGATCGACGTCCGGCATCAGGTCGTGATCAGGCAGGTCATCGAAACCGGCCTGCCGATGATCTACGCCAACCAGCTCGGCGGCCAGGACGAGCTGATCTTCGACGGCGCTTCTTTCGCCATAGGGGCAGACAAGACGCTCGCCTTCCAGATGAGCCAGTTCGAGGACGCGGTCGACGTCACCACCTGGAAGCGCAAAGGCGATCATTGGGTCTGCTCGGAAGGCCCGATGTCGAAGGTCCCCGAGCGCGAGGAGGCCGACTATCGCGCCTGCATGCTGGGCCTGCGAGACTACGTCAACAAGAACGGTTTCAAGAATGTGGTGCTTGGCCTTTCCGGCGGCATCGACTCGGCGATCTGCGCGGCCTTGGCCGTCGATGCGCTCGGCGAGGAGCGGCTGCGCACCGTCATGATGCCTTACCGCTACACGTCGAAGGATTCGCTGAAGGATGCCGAGGATTGCGCGCGCGCCCTTGGCTGCCGCTACGACATCGTGCCGATCTCCGAGCCGGTCGAAGGCTTCAGGCATGCGCTGACGCAGCTCTTCGAGGGCACCCAGGAAGGCATCACCGAGGAAAACCTACAAAGCCGGGCGCGCGGCACCATCCTGATGGCTATCTCGAACAAGTTCGGCTCGATGGTCGTCACCACCGGCAACAAGAGCGAGATGTCGGTCGGCTACGCCACGCTCTATGGCGACATGAATGGCGGCTTCAATCCGATCAAGGACCTCTACAAGATGCAGGTGTACGCCCTGTCGCGCTGGCGCAACGCGCATGTGCCGCCGGGCGCGCTCGGACCCGCTGGAGAGGTGATCCCGAAGAGCATCATCGACAAGGCGCCGTCGGCGGAGTTGCGCGAAAACCAGACCGACCAGGATTCGCTGCCGCCTTATCCGGTCCTGGACGATATTCTCGAGTGCCTGGTCGAGAACGAGATGAGCGTCGACGACATCGTCGCGCGCGGCCACGACCGGGCGACCGTAGCTCGCGTCGAGCACCTGCTCTACATCGCCGAATACAAGCGCAGGCAGGCGGCGCCCGGGGTGAAGATCACGCGGAAGAATTTCGGCCGCGACCGCCGCTATCCGATCACCAACCGGTTCCGCGACCGCTAGCGCTTCGTTTTGAAATAGTTCCGGACGGAAACCCGTGCACATTTTTCCTGGAATTGCTCGGGATTGCGGCGGCCGGGCGTGCAACCCGCCGTTGTTGCAAATTCGTCGCAGTGCTTGGGCCAGATGTCGTTTTGGCGGTGGGCCGGCTTGGCGATCGGCTGACGCCTCCCTATAAGAACCACTCCGCGATTCCCTTCCGGGAGGACCGTATGGCAGGATTTGACATCGTTATGCGAGGCCGCGAAGCCTAGGTCTGCTTAGGCTTTCCGAAGATCTGTCGGAGAGCCAGACGCAAGGGCAGGCTTTTGCCGCTGCCGGTCGCCACCTTCGGGCGAGCGGCCTACCCATACTGAACCTCCCGTTTTCCAAGGCGCCTTAAGGCCAGACGCGGGTTTTCCAATTTGACTTTACCGGGACCGGGCTCGTTCGCGCCCGGATGACATCATGGCTCGTTTCAAGATCGACCTGCGCGCCGGCGCCTTTCGCAGCGTGCTCGGCTTTACCTTCAGCCACTGGCGCCACCAGCCGTGGCGGCTTTCTCTCATCATGGGCGCATTCCTGCTCTCGACGCTGGCCGACGTGCTGACACCCTTCTATTCCGGTCGGCTGGTCGACGCGGTCGCCAGCGGCGCCGGGACCGACGCGGTCGCCTGGAATGCGGCGATGACGGCGTTCTCGATCCTGATGGCGCTGGCGCTGGCCGGCGTCGTGCTGCGCAATGTCGCTTTCCTGTGGATCGTCGAGCTGACGCTGAAGATGATGTCGGACATCGCCGCCGATGCGTTCCATCGGGTGCAGCGTTTCTCGACGGACTGGCACGCCAACAGCTTCGCCGGATCGACGGTGCGCAAGATAACGCGCGGCATGTGGGCGCTGGACCTGCTCAACGACACGATCCTGATCGCGCTGCTGCCGTCGGTCGTCATGCTTGTCGGTTCGACGCTGCTGCTCGGCTGGTTCTGGCCGCTGATGGGAGCGGTCGTGGCCGCCGGCTCGGTGCTGTTCATCACGGTCACGGCGATGCTGTCGCTCGGCTATGTCGCGCCTGCGGCCCGGCTCGCCAACAGTTGGGACACGCGGCTGGGTGGCTCGCTGGCCGACGCGGTGAGCTGCAACGCCGTCGTCAAGGGCTTCGGCGCCGAGGCCCGCGAGGAGGCGCGGCTGGCGCGCGTCGTGGCCAAATGGCGTCTGCGCACCGGCCGCACCTGGATGCGCGGCACCGCCAACGGCACGACGCAAGGGGTGCTGCTGCTCGTGATGCGCGCGGCAGTGATCGGCCTTGCGCTCATGTTGTGGGCATGGGGCGAGGCGAGCGCCGGCGATGTCGCTTTCGTGCTGACCTCGTTCTTCGTGCTGCAGGGCTATCTGCGCGACATCGGCACGCATATCCGCAACCTGCAGCGCTCGATCAACGACATGGAGGAACTGGTCGACTTCCAGTCCGAGCCGCTCGGCATCGAGGACCGGCTCGGCGCCAAGCAGATCCGGATCACCGAAGGGCGTATCGCTTTCGACAAGGTGACGTTCCACTACGGCAATCACCGGCTGCCGCTCTATCGCGATTTCTCGGTCGATATCGCGGCGGGTGAACGCATCGGACTGGTGGGGCATTCGGGCTCGGGCAAGACGACCTTCGTCAAGCTGATCCAGCGCCTCTATGACGTGAATGCGGGGCGGATCCTGATCGACGGGCAGGATATCTCGAAGGTCGAGCAGGCGTCGCTGCGCGGCCAGATCGCCATCGTCCAGCAGGAACCGATCCTGTTCCACCGCTCGCTGGCCGAGAACATCGCCTATGCAAGGCCGGGGGCCAGCCAGGCCGACATCGAGCATGCGGCGAAGCTCGCCAGCGCGCACGACTTCATCGCCAACCTGCCCAAGGGCTATGGAACCCTGGTCGGCGAGCGCGGCGTGAAGCTGTCGGGTGGCGAGCGTCAGCGCGTGGCGATCGCGCGTGCTTTCCTCGCCGATGCGCGCGTCCTGATCCTGGACGAGGCGACATCGAGCCTCGATTCGGAATCGGAAGTGCTGATCCAGAAGGCGATGGAGCGGCTGATGGTGGGGCGCACGACGCTGGTTATCGCGCACCGGCTTTCGACGGTGCGGGCGCTCGACCGGCTGCTGGTCTTCGATCGCGGCCGTATCGCCGAGGAAGGTTCGCATGACGAACTGATCCGGCTCAATGGCGGCATCTACCGTCGGCTGTTCGAGCGTCAGGCGCTCGAATTGACCAAAGGACTTGTCGGCTGATCAAGGACAGCGCCCGGCCTCGGCCGGGCGCCGTCAGTTGCCCGGCGCCGCCTTTGTCTTCTCTTGCAAGGCGCAACTCGAACTGCCCTTGAAGTCCGCAATTGCAACCGTGCTCGCGTCATAAGGCAAGAGTGATGCAACGTGATGTTCAAATTCCTTTCTACTTGGTGATTTCTTGAGTCCTTTCACTCACGTCGCCGGTAAAGATAAAGTGTTCAAAGCAGCGTCTGGCGTGTATTTACAGAAAAGCAAACCGGATATGGTAGACGCGGCCCGTTGGAGATTTTGTTTTATAGCGATGCCGATCGGAAGTGGTCTCCATGGGAGGCCGCAGGATTCGCCCATCGGCAGACAGCCTCGTATAGGCATTCACAATGGACCTTGATTCCTCAAATGCCGGTCCACAAAAGATCACTGCGCCGCCGGTCGTGGACTCTCAGCACGGCTCTGTTCGGCCGCTCACGACCGAGGATCTGGAGAATGTCGCCGCACTCTTCCTGACGAAGTTTCGCCATCGTCGCCACCACCGCGATCGCGCGATTGCGCGGACGGCGCAATATATGCGTGAGCTTTATCTTGACGGCGGCGAGAGCAAGGCTCTCGTCCAGATCAACCCGCAGGGCCGTCTGGGTGGGTTCATGGGCGTTCTGAAGGCCCGCTATGAGCTCAACGGAACGGCATTGAATGCGGCCATCATCGGCCCCTTCATGACCGACTCCAACACCGATCACGGTTGGGCCGGGCCGCAATTGCTGCGTACCCTGCATCAAGGCGAATACGATCTATACCTGACTGACTCGGCCAACCGAACATCCTTGGCCTTCGCGCGCCCTATGAAGTATCAGCTGTTGCCGGTTCATTGTCTGGAATGGACCTGTGTTTTCCGGCCGGGCGCCATGGCCGCCGCCATGTTGCACCGCAAATGGCCTGGACTGCCTCGCCTGGCGCTCGATCCCTGCGCGCGAGCATTCGACGCCCTTGCAGGGAGAAGGTCCGAACTCCCGGCCCAGCATTCGTCATCACATCGGGTCCATCGCGAGCCGATCGACGCCGCGCAGTTCGCGGAGCGGCTCCCGATGCTTATGTCCGATTATGCTCTTCGACCGAGCTGGAAGGATGGCGAGTTGCCGCGGCTGCTCGCGCTGGCGGCCGAGAAGCGGGCCGACGGGCCGCTTCATTTCGGCGGGATTTGCGACGACGCCGGCAAGATGCTTGGGTGCTATGCCTTTTACGGTCAAGCCGGGGGCGTTGCGAACCTGTTGCAAATCCAGGGGTCCGGATCCCATTGGGGCGCCACGCTCGATGCTCTTATCGCGGCTGCGCGGGAGATGGGCTGCGTGGGCATCGTGGGGCAGACGCAGAGCCGATTGATGCCCCAGCTCTTCAGCCACCAGCGTGTGTTCTTCCGTTATGCCGGGGGCACGATGGTCCGCTCGCGCATCGCCGAAGTCGCGGAAGCGGTTCGCTCCGGCGACATCTTCATCGGCGGATTGATGGGCGACCGCTGGACCCGGCTCAGCTCCGACGATTTCGGCCGCGTCTGACGACCGCCGAGCCGATTTAAGTCTTTGTTTTCATGCAATTTCGGACGGAAGCCAGGGCGAATCCGCCGTGCCCAACTGCCACATATTTTCCTGGAATTGCCTTGAATCAGGCGAATTTATGCGGCGCGGCGCAGAAGCCGGCGATGATCTGGCAAAGGTCCGGCTCGTTCAGCATTTGAACGGCCTCGGTCGCGCCGACCCATTTGCGCGTTCGCGCGCGCTTCTCTTTCCAGCGGTCGGCGACGCGGTCGACATGCAGCGGAAAGACCAGCACTTCGCAAGGCACTTCCTCGCCGGAGGCGAGGACCTTGGCATAGAAATAGCGGCCGGCTTCAAGATGCGAGACCTTGCCGCGCAACCCGGCTTCCTCGCCCGCTTCACGTGCCGCGGCCTCGCAAAGCGCCTCCCTGGCCTCCGGCCAACCCTTGGGCAGCACCCAGCGTCCGGTGTCGCGACTGGTGATCAGCATGATCTCGACGCCGCTTTCGCCTTCACGCCAGGGCAAGGCGGCAACCTGCAGGCGACATGGTGCCGTGCCGAAAAGTCTTCTGACTCTTTCGGTCATAGCGCTATATGTTGCAGGCCTCGTCAACATTGAAGAAAGCTGCCCCCAGCCTCCAGAATCGTTTGCCACCTTATGAATCTTACGGCGAATTATGAGCTTTAAAAGTAAAAAACTTCACTCCGTCGGAAAATCCCACCAGAAAAAGTCAGCTCGCAAGTAGTTGCAGCCATTGGCGTGATTGGACGACACGCCTTCGAGGCAGATTGTTTGGAAAATGTGACGGCCGCTCAGCCGGGGTGATCGTCCGCGATCGGCTTCTGGTAAGTGAAGCCCATGTCCCAGGGAAAGTAGATCCAGGTGTCCTGGCTGACCTCGGTAACGAATGTGTCGACCAGCGGGCGGCCCTTCGGCTTGGCATAGACGGTCGCGAAATGCGCCTTCGGCATCATGGCGCGCACGATACCGGCGGTCTTGCCGGTATCGGTCAGGTCGTCGATGATGAGCACGCCGGCCCCGTCGTCGGCGAGCAGCGGCGGCGAAATTTCCTTTAGAACCTGCAACTGCCCCTGGCTGGTGTAGTCATGATAGGAGGCGACGCACACCGTCTCGATGACCCGGATGCCGAGCTCGCGCGCTATGATGGCCGCCGGCACCAGGCCGCCACGGGTGATGCAGACGATCGCTTTCCACTGTCCCTTGTTGGCGCCGGAAAGCCGCCAGGACAGCGCGCGGGCGTCGCGATGGAACTGGTCCCAGGACACGGGAAAGGCTTTTTCAGGAAGGGACATGGTTCGCGCACTCCGCAAGCGCGCGCCGCGGCGCGCAAAATCAATGGAATGCAGGCGGAATTAGCCGGAAAGCGCCAGCCTTGGCAAGGGCCGGGGCTGGCGATGGCTGTGGACTCAGCGCGTTGAAAGCGACGGGGTCTACTAACGTGACAGGAAAGCCGCCACGTTGGTCGTGCGCAGCACCGTGCGGGTGACGCCGCCAAACAGGAGCTGGCGCAGCCAGGAGTGGCTGTAGGCGCCAAGCACCAGAAGATCGGCGCCGGACTCGGTTATGCGGGCCTGAATGATGTCGTCGACCGAGGATCCATCCGATTTCTGCACGCAGACGCTGACATTGGCGCCGTGGCGCGAGAGCGCCGCGGCGATCTCGGCGCCAGCCGCTTCCGGCGATTCATCCAGCGTTTCCGGCGGGTCGATGACGAGAATGTCCGTCTTGTCGGCCTCGGCGATGAAGGGCAGGGCGTCGAATGCGGCGCGAGCCGCCTCCTTGCTGCCGTTCCAGGCAAGCAGCACGCGCCTGAAGGTCGTGACCAGCGGGCCGGCATGGGGCACGACCAGCACCGGCCTGCCGGCATCGTAAACCAGCGTGTCGACATCGGCGCTCGGGTCGCCGCCGGTGTCTCGCTGCGCTGCGATGATCAGATCGGCGGCGCGCACGCTCGACAGGCCGGTCAGCGCGCTGTCGCCCGAGAAGCTCTCCAGGCTCCGCCATTCGAAGGACAGGCCGGATTCCTCGATCCGCTTCAGGAAATATGCCTGCAGCTTGTCGGCGCGTTCTTTGTTCATCTCGGCCGAGACCTGCAGGAATTCGGTATCCGGGAAGCCGGTGGCGGATGTGTAAGGGACGGGCAGCGCCTCGGCATGGATGCCGACGAGATGGCTTTCGAACCGGTCGGCAAGCGGAAGGGCGCAGTCGAGTACGCGCTCGGCGTCCTGTTCGTTCTGCAAGATGGCGACGATTGTCTTGAAGCGCATGACGTCCCCTCAAATCTGTCGGCGCACGCGCGCCTCCGGCCTCGGATGGCCGGTCAGCCAGAAACGTCGGTAAGCCCGATCTGGTTCCGGAGATCAGCCCGCCGTGGCGAATTCCGCCACCATCGCCTCGACGTCCTTGCGCGCGGCCTCGAGGGCGTCCTCGCTGCGGGCGCGGACGACGAGCTCGGTCCAGAACTTCCCGTCGCCATATTTCGGATAAGAGCCGATGATGGTGTCGGGATGCGCCTTCTGGATGTCGGCCAGCGGTGCGCCGATCAGGCCTTCGCCGAACGGGCAATGCACGGTTGCCGACAGCATTTTCGTGCCAGCCTTGAGCGTCGGCACGACATTGTCGAGCATCGCCTGGAAGATCGAGGGCACGCCGGCCATGACGTGGACGTTGCCGATACGGAAGCCCGGCGCGACGGAGACGGGGTTGTCGATATGGTCGGAGCCGCGCGGCATGCGCGCCATGCGCTTGCGCGCTTCGGTGAATTCGATGCCGCGTGCCGCATAGCTTGCTTCGAGCAGCGCATAGGCCTTGGCGTCGTATTCGCAGGGCACGCCGAAGGCCTTGGCCATGGAATCGGCGGTGATGTCGTCATGCGTGGGGCCGATGCCGCCGGTCGTGAAGACGTAGGTGTAGCGGACGCGCACGGCATTCACAGCGGCAACGATCTCGTCCTCCTCGTCGGGGACGATGCGCACTTCCTTCAGGTCGATACCGATCGCCGTCATGATGTCGGCGAGGTGGCCGATATTCTTGTCCTTGGTGCGGCCGGAGAGGATTTCGTCGCCGATGACGAGCATGGCGGCGGTGACGATTTCAGGCATGGCGGGCTCCGGCATTGGTCGCCTGAGATAACGCGGGCCGCGCCCGGCCGCAATGCGAAAGCCGGATGCGCGCTTGTGACCGCGGCCGTTGCGGATATGGTGCGGTCGGTCGGAGCCCGGATGAAGACATGCTGATATCGATTGTCTTGTGGCTGTTCGCCGGCCCGCTGCTTGCGATCGCCCTTGTGTTGCTTGCCCTGATGCTCGCGACCTGGCGGATCGCCGCGAAAGCCGAAAGGCTGGTGCCGGCTTGCGGTAAATTCGTCGAGATCGACGGCAACCGCATCCACTATGTCGAAGAGGGCGAAGGCCGGCCGATTGTCTTTGTGCACGGGCTGGGTGCCCAGCTCCATCATTTCCGCCACATGCTGTTCGGGCGCTTCGGCGCTGGCTATCAGCTGATCGCGCTCGACCGGCCAGGCTCCGGTTATTCGGTTCGCGCAAGCGGCGCGACCGGCCGGCTGCCCGAACAGGCGGAAATCGTGCGGCGCTTCATCGAGGAACTGCGCCTGGAGCGGCCCCTGATCGTCGGCCATTCGCTCGGCGGAGCGGTCGCGCTTGCGCTGGCGACGGAGCATCCGGCCGCGATTTCCGGTGTGGCGCTGCTCTCGCCGCTGACGCATCTGGAAGCGAGGGGGCGTCAAAGGTTCGATCTGCTCCATGTACCGTCACGACTGCTGCGCCGCGTTCTGGCTCATACGGTGGCGATACCGCTGAGCCTTCGTTACGCGCAACCGACAATGAGATTCATTTTCGCGCCTCAGATGGTTCCCGCGGACTATATGATCGCTGGTGGCGGATGGCTCGGGCTGCGCCCATCTCACTATTTCGCCACGTCCACCGACGTCGTGGCGGTGGAGCGGGATCTTGGTCGCATCGAAGAGCGTTACGGCGAGATCGAGATGCCGGCGGGAATTCTGTTCGGCAGCGCCGACCGTGTCATTGGCGAGGCGGTCCACGGCGAGCCGATGCTGGATAAGATCCCGGGGCTCGACTTCGAGCGGGTCGAGGGCCTCGGCCACATGCCGCAATTCGTCGAAGTCGAACGGGTCGTCGCCTTCATCCAACGCATCGCCGCCCGCGCCTTCGCGGGCGTGAACTGAGTTTCGGCGAGAGTTGCGCGGTTCTACCCGGTATCGGGCCTTCGCCGGCTCACAGTCCCGTCACACAAACGTGTCGAATGCCTTGGTTCATCGTGATTTTCCGACCGGAACCTTGCGTTGAACCTAGGGTTTCATTCGGGTCGCCGACCCCAAGCGGTGACGAACCAGAATGGAGACTCCAATGCTTAGAAAAATTATATCAGCTTCGGCGCTCGTGTTGGCCACGAGTGGCGCGGCGATGGCGCAGTCGTCGAACGACTGGTCATGGTGGCACAGTGACCGCTCAACGTCGAGCGAGCGGCCGATCGATCGGACCACCACAGGCAGCATTGCGGGAGGCGACGCTTCCGGCCTCAATACCCTGGGCAATACCGGCGCTCTGGGTCCATGCGCGTCGAACACGCCCGGACCGGACGCCAATGCCGACGGGAACGTCAACGACCAGTATTGCGGAAAGTAACCTCAGCGCCCGCCAGCGGCCGGCATGAAGGCTCGGGCATGATCGGTCGCGGCGCGGGCAAAAATCAGTCGGAGACTTCGGTCTGCGGCCGGTCACGGCCATCAGCCAGTTCGTCGTGCCACTTACCGTCAGCGTCCTCATATTGGATGCCGTCGGTGGCGCCGGCGACCTGCTGCTCGGCCGAAGCGATTTCGGCCGCGCGCAACGCGTCCTGATGCGTTCGGAAGGTCTCCGAAAACGTCGAGCCCACCTTGTAGGCCCAGCCGCCATCGTGCTCGACGATCTTGTAAGTCAGCTTCGCCATGAAATCCTCCGGTTGAGAAGTCCGCTCAGTGCAGCTTTGCGTCGGGCAGCCTGTCTTCGGGAACCAGAACTTCCGATTCCCTGGCTGCCTCGACAAGGGCGCGACGCGCGTCCGCTGTCGAACGATAACCTTCCAGCGCTTTGAGGCAAGTGTCGAGCGCATCACGATGACGCTCGCCGCGATTGAGCGGCCAAACGGTCATCAGGCACTCGGCGGCCTCGCGGGTGCTGTTTATGTGGCGATATTTGCCGACATGGCCGAGCTCGACCACCACCGGCTTTTCAAAGGGCTTGTTGTCCATCATGGCCGCAACGTAAAACGGCCAAATTGGTTGCAGTTGTGGCGAGGATCCTGCGCCCAAACGTCTCAGGAGCCCGCCGATCTTCAGGTTTTGTTTTGACGCAATTCCGGACGGAAAATCCTGTCACACTTTGCCTGAAATTGCTCTAGCCGGCGGCCTTCATCCAATGCCGCATCGTCGTCACGGAACGCGCCAGCTGCGGCGCGGGGTGGATTTCCTCACCGAAGGTCGCCGCCGCGCGCCAGCCCCAGCGCGGGTCGGCGAGGAAAGCGCGCGCCAGCGCCACCATGTCGGCGCGACCATCGGCGACGATCGCCTCGGCCTGGCTCGGGTCGTCGATCAATCCCACGGCGCGCGTAGGGATGCCGGCGCCCTTGCGCACGGCCTCCGCCAGATGCACCTGGTAGCCGGGACCGGGTGGCACCTGCTGGAGGGGTGAATTGCCGCCGCTGGAGCAGCAGAGATAGGCGACGCCCTCGGCCTTCAATGCCTTGGCCACCTCGATCGCGTCCTCCACGTCGAAACCGCCATCGACCCATTCCTTCACCGAAAGGCGCGCCCCCAGCATCATGGTCGGGGCGGCCTTCCGCACGGCCCGAGCGATTTCGAGCGCGAAGCGCATGCGGTTTTCGAGGGACCCGCCCCAGCGGTCCGTCCGCTGATTGGAGAGCGGCGAGAGGAACTGGAAGATCAGATAGCCATGCGCGGCGTGCAGTTCGGCAAAGTCGAAGCCGGCGCGTTCGGCGCGCACGGCCGCCCGCGCAAAACGCTCGATGAGCTGCAGGATTTCATCGTCCTCCAACGCATGCGGCACGTTCCAGCCCGTGTCATAGGCAATGGCCGAGGCCGAAACCGTTTGCCAGGGATCTTCGCCAGGCTGCAACGGACCGCCGCCTTCCCAGGGTTTCCTGTTGGAGGCCTTGCGGCCGGCATGGGCAAGCTGGATGCCGAACCTCGTGCCGGGCGCGGCGACGCGCCTGGCGGCGTCGAGCGTGCGCCTGGCGGCCGCCTCGTTGTCGTCCGAATAAAGGCCGAGGCAGCCATGCGAGATGCGTCCGCGCCGCTCGACATCGGTCATCTCGACGGTAACCATGCCGGCGCCCGACATTGCCAGGTTCATCCAGTGATGGAGATGCCAGTCGCTGGCCGAGCCGTCCTGGGCCGAATACTGGCACATGGGGGCGACCGCGATGCGGTTGGGGAAGGTGAGACCGCCGAGGGTGATCGGCTGGAAAAGCGATGACGTCATGAAACGGGCTCCCGGGAGAGATACCGCTATCTAGTCAGCCGCGGCTCGTCGCGCCAGACGCGAGTCCGTTGAAACTCCGGTTGGACCAGTCGGTTTCCAGGATTGCGCAGGCCATCTTTCGCCATTACCCCTTTTGCGGCCAATCGGGAGGTCGTCATGGAAGATCGCGTTCGCATCCGTTCGGAAGAGGTTCTCTCGGACGACTGGGCGGTGCTGAAGAAGACAGTGCTCGACTATCGCCGTCGCGACGGGCAATGGGAGACGCAGACTCGCCAGACCTACGATCGCGGCGACGGCGCGGTGATCCTGCCGTTCGATCCGCAGCGCCAGACCGTGCTCCTGGTGCGGCAGTTCCGCTTCCCGGCCTATGTCACCGGCCATCGAGAGCCTCTGATCGAGGCCTGCGCCGGCCTGCTCGACGAGAACGACCCCGAAACCGCCATCCTGAAGGAAGCGGAAGAGGAACTCGGCTACCACCTGAAAGATATCGAGCGGCTGTTTTCGCCCTATATGAGCCCCGGCAGCGTGACCGAGCGGCTGTGGTTCTTCGTCGCGCGCTATTCGCCGGCCGACCGGATCTCGGCCGGCGGTGGGGCTCCCGAAGAGGGCGAGGACATCGAGGTTCTGGAAATACCGCTGGACGAAGCACTGGCCGCCATCGGCGACGGGCGGATCATCGACGCCAAGACCATCATCCTGATCCAGCATTTGAAGCTCAATCCGATCAGAGCCTGAGCCTAGCTTCGATCGGGATGGTTCTCCTTCGCTTGTGGCTTCGGAGGACACTGCCTTCGTCTAACGAGCTTCCGGTGGCCTGCCCCCAAGCTTGAAGAGCGAAGGGTGGTGCGGACGACGGGAATCGAACCCGTACGATCAGAGATCGAGGGATTTTAAGTCCCTTGCGTCTACCAATTCCGCCACGTCCGCGCGCCGCGATTGAGGCATGCCCCAGACAAGGGCCAATTGCAACCATCAGTGCGGCGCGGCAATCAGTGCTGAGCTTGGACGCGCTGGAGTCGTGAAATCGAGAGACACGTCGTGGTGTCGCAATGTCTCTCGCCCGCGCGCCGCGCAAAGAAACGACTTCTCGAGACCGACGTCAGTCGGCTCTCGCGAGAGATGCCAGTCGGCGAACCTGGGCCTGCTAATTCCACGAGACCCTTACAAGGCCCTGGAAGTTCTCGACCTGGTCCGCAGTTTTCATCAGCGCGATTCTGTATGCGCTCTTGTTGGCCAAACCGTCCCAGACAAAGAATATGACAGCCGCGGCAGCGATCAGAAGGATCGGTCGCATCGGAACCTCCCTCATAGTCCCCGTACCCGCGGAGCTATTATGATCCTGCTGGCTCTCAAATACAAGCAAATGCTAATATATTGACCTGCCAGTTTCGAGCGCGAGCGGCATCGCCGACGGCTGACCAGATCCATCGTCGCGCGTGCAAATTCAATATTAGTGATGTGTAAAATGCAAAGCTCGCCAAACCGCTCTCATTAGCCTTTGTCTGTCAGCATCGAGCCGGCTTTGATGGTGGAACCATGCGTGGGCCAGGCTGGATCCGGGGGCTGCGGGAGGAGGAGGCGCGGCGGCTGCGCCGCGAGATCGATCGGCTCGAGCTCGATCTGATCAAGGCCGCCAATTCGAAGGCCAAATGCAACCTGCACGAGGTCGCGCACACGCTGCGCTGGCAAAAGGCACGGCTGCAACGGCTGGAGGAGTGCCTGGCCGCGATGCCCGCGGGAAAGGCAGGTTCGGGCCAATCCTGACGGGCTGATGGGTGATGCGTGTCCGCCGTGTCCGGTTTCGGCGGGGTAGGGCGGCCGGAAAATGGCGCGATCGCGGAATTACGGCCAGCCGTGGGATCGCTAGGGTTCGGCACGCGGCGGATCGATCCGCCGAGGCCGGCGTCAATCAGGCCCCTACCCATTCCCCCGCCCCCTGCGGGCGCCGGCCGCCTGATTTCCAAGAGCAATATGGGACAAGCTTCGGCATTGCCGCGACAGGGGCAAGGCTTCAGAATTTGTAGCTGAAATTCACGCCGAGCGTCTGCAGCTTCACGTCCTGGTCGCGGTCGGTGAAGGTGTCCGAAGCATCGAAATGCTCCTTGCCGAAATCATAGTAGCGGTACTGAGCGCCGACGACGACATTGTTGGTCAACGCATAGTCGACACCGGCGCCAAGCGTCCAGCCGGTGCTGGTGCCGGTTCGGGCAAAGGCCGTGCCTGCCGTCTGCGAGGTCTCGATGCCGGCGAATGCGACGCCGCCAATGCCATAGAGCAGCATGCGATCCATGGCGTAGCCTGCCTTGGCATTGATCGATCCGAACCATTTGACGTCTGTGCCGAATGTGTTTGCCGGACCGGCATCGGCGGAGCCGTCGATCGAGGCGTAGTTGAGATCGGCCTCGGCGCCGAGCACGGCCTGATCGAACTGCCAGAGCCCCGCGACATGGCCGCCGACGAAACCGCCGTCGATGTCGGGCTTGACCGAACCGCCATCGACGGTGATGTCGGACCGGCCCCAGCCATAACCGGCCTGCATGCCGGCATAGTAGCCGGTCCAGTCGAAGCCAGGCGCGGTCATCGGCAGATCGGTGCCCATGTCCGCCGCCCAGGCAGACCCGGACAGCAGGGCAAGAAAGCCGGCACTGGCGAGCGTCGATCGACGCATCGAGCACTCCGAAATGGCGGTTCCGAAAGACTCCTTTGCGCAAACTAGTCTCATTCGCCGTGAAACGGAATTGCATTTATGCAACAGTGGTTTACGACCTGACGCCATCTGTGCCGTCTCGAACGGTCGGGAGGCGCCGGTGGCCGTCGGTATGCCGATCTTGCCGCGCGGCTTTTCCGTCGGATGCCTTCGGACGGCTCTGGCTCCGCGCGCCGACTTTTGCCAGAGTGGCCCATGCAGAGGACTCGCCAATGACGAACGCCAAGCCGACAAGCGCCGCAAAGCCAAAGCCCTGGACGGAGGTGGCGACACATCTGGTCGACGTCGCGATGGGCCGGAAGCCCGCCGATCTGGTCATCCGCAACGGGCGCTGGGTGAATGTCCATTCCGGCGAGATCATCCCTGGAACCGATATCGCGATCGCCGGCGGCCGCTTCGCTTATTGCGGACCGAACGCCAGCCACGCCATCGGGCAGGGCACCAAGGTGGTCGATGCCGGCGGACGCTATCTCGTGCCCGGTCTATGTGACGCTCACATGCATGTCGAAAGCGGCATGGTGACGGTGACGGAGTTCTGCCGCGCGGTGATCCCGCATGGCACCACCTCGATGTTCATCGATCCGCACGAGATCGCCAATGTGCTGGGACTGCCGGGCGTGCGGCTGATGCATGACGAGGCGGTCGCGATGCCGATCAACGTGCATGTGCAGATGCCGTCCTGCGTGCCGTCGGCGCCCGGGCTGGAGCACGCGGGTGCCGAATTGACGGTGGCCGACGTGGCCGAAGCGATGACCTGGGAAAACATCATCGGGCTCGGCGAAGTGATGAATTTTCCGGGCGTCGCCGCCAACAATCCGGTGATGTCGGGCGAGATCGCCGAGACGGTCAAGGCTGGCAAGACGGTCGGCGGACATTATGCCTCGCCCGATCTCGGCCTGCCGTTCCACGGCTATGTCGCGGGCGGCGCCGAGGACGACCATGAAGGCACGCGCGCCGAAGACGCGATCGCGCGCGTGCGCCAGGGCATGAAGGCGATGCTGCGGCTGGGTTCAGCCTGGTACGACGTCGCGGCGCAGATCAAAGCGGTGACCGAAAGCGGCGTCGACCCGCGCAACTTCATCCTGTGCACCGATGACAGCCATTCAGGCACGCTGGTGCATGAAGGCCATATGGACCGGGTGGTGCGGCATGCAATCCAACAGGGCTTGAAGCCGGTGACGGCGATCCAGATGGCGACGCTCAACACCGCGCAGCATTTCAGGCTGGAGCGCGAGGTTGGATCCATCGCGCCCGGACGGCTGGCCGACCTCCTGATCGTTTCCGATCTTGCCGAGATGCGGATCGACGAGGTCTATGGCCGTGGCGTGAGACTGGCCAAAGCCGGCAAGCTCGAGATCGACATTGCGGCCTATGACTACCCGGAGTCGGCGAAGAACACGGTCAAGCTCGGCAAGACGCTCGCCGCGTCGGACTTCGATATCGCCGCTCCAGAAGGCGCCAACGAGGTGCGGGCGCGGGTGATCGGCGTGATCGAGAACCAGGCGCCGACGCGCGCGCTGGAGGCCGACTTGGCCGTCGAGGACGGGCTGGTCGCCATGGATCGCCGCAACGACGTCTGCCAGATCGCCCTGGTCGAGCGCCACCGCGGCACGGGCGGCGTCACCAACGCCTTCGTTTCCGGCTTCGGCTATGTGGAAGACTGCGCGATGGCGTCGAGCGTGGCGCATGACGCGCACCACATCATCGTCGTCGGCACCAACAAGGAAGACATGGCGCTCGCGGTCAACCGTCTGGGCGAGGTGGGCGGCGGAGTAGTGCTCTATTCCAAGGGCAAGGAACTGGCGCTGGTCGAGATGCCGATCGCCGGCCTGATGTCCGACGAACGCGCCGAAATCGTCGCGGCCAAAGCCGATCAACTGACCGATGCGATGCGCAAGGTCGGCTGTTCGCTCAACAACGCCTATATGCAGCACTCGCTGCTGGCGCTGGTTGTCATTCCGGAGCTGAGGATTTCGGATGTCGGTCTGGTCGACGTGACGACGTTCCAGAAGGTCGACCTCTTCGTCTGATCGGGAACGGGCGCTCTATCTTGTTGTTTTGACGCAATTCCGGACGGAAGGCTGCGGCGAAGACGCCGAGCCCAACCGCTCACACTTTTCCTGGAATTGCTCCAGCTGATCATTCGCCGCCAGTGGCTATGGTCAGCACCTTGAACGGCGTGGTGATGACCACTTCCGCGACCGATCCCACGGCCTTGCCGAGACCTTGGCCGATATTTTCCAACCCGGCCCCCTGAGGTTCGTCCGCCCGCAGGGCGGCTGGCGTGCGCAGCCGGTCGCCGAGCAACTGCACCAGGACCGGATTGTCCGCGAACTTGGCATGGTTCAAACGGTCGCCGCCTTTGGTGTTGGTCAGATCGACCACGACGACACCGTAGCTCGCGAGGTCGGCGGCATTGCCGTAGTCGCCGACGCGCGGCTTGTCGCCGGAAATGAAACTCGACAGTTTCAGAGCCCTGTCATCGCCCGAAAGCAATATGGCGAACGGCTTGTCCGGCTTGCCGTAGCGGATCATCTGTTTCTTGAAGACATCGACGTCGATGTCCGGCGACGCCAGAATGACATAGCCGAGCTTGCCGTTGAGATCGCGGTCGCCGGTGATGGCGAGCTGGCGCAGCGCCTCCATCGTCAGCCAGGTGCCCATCGAATGGGCGATGATGTCGATGCTCTTGACGTGTGTCTTGGCGAGCATCCGCAGCGTTGCTTCGAGGTCGTCGCGCGCGGCGGTCGAGCTATCCTTGTCGTAGATGTAGCCGGTGGTCTTGCCGCTCGATGCCCAGGAAAACAGCACCGGCGTGCCCGGATATTTGGTGTCGTGCGCGATCTGCGTCAGGCGGAACACACCGTCGTCGAAGCCGTTGTTGAAACCGTGCACGAAGACCAGGGCACGATCGCCGCTTACGGCGATGTTGGCGCCGACCGCTTTTGCGAATTGCTGGGCGTCGCCATAATGGACGACGTCGGTAGCCGTGAACTGCTTGGCCGGGTTGCTGTCGGCCGAGCCCTTCTCGCGCTCGATCGCGCCGACCTGGTGGATTTTCGGCACGGTGACGTCGACGAGCGCATAGTTGGTGGTCGGCGAACGGTCGCCGTCGAACACCTGGCGCGGATCCTTGGTCGCCTGCTGGCGGGTCGTGGCGACGAAAATCTCGTGCCTTGCGGCGATGTCGGAGGCCGGTGCCGCAACCGGCTTGCGGTTGAGAAGGTCGTGCGCGCTCTGGCCGGCGCAGCCGCTGACGGCGAGCGCAAACGCAAGGCCAAGCACGATCCTGACACGCACGATCACCCGGGATCCCCCAAGGGCGGCAACCTCTCCTGCTATTTCGATAAAGCCAGAGGGCTGCCGGGTCCAGTTCAAAGTCAGAAACCGCGCGGATACGGTTACTGCGAGGCCAGTTGTCGGATGCGATCCGTCACATCGCGATCGCTGGCAAGGCCGTCGTCCTCGCGCAGACGCTGGCCGATCATCTGCACCATCATCGGGTTGTCGGCGAATTTGGTGTGATTGAAGCTGTCGGCGCCCTTGAGCTTGGAGAGGTCGACAACCGTGACGCCATAGGAGGCGAGGTCGGCGGCATCCCTGTAGTCGCCGACGCGGGGCCTAGAGCCGGCGATCAGGCCGGACAGCCGCAGCGCCCGGTCGTCGTCCGACAGGAGCAGAATGAAGGGCTTGTCCGGCTTGCCGTAGCGGCGCATCTGGCTCTTGAAGACGTCGACGTCGATGTCGGGCGAGGCGAGCACGACATCGCCGAGCTTGCCGCTGAGATCCCGGTCGCCGGTGATGGCGAGCTGGCGCAGCGTCTCCATCGTCACCCAGGTTCCCATCGAATGGGCGACGATGTCGATGCGCCGGGCGCCGCTCTGCGCCAGCATCCTCAGCGTCACTTCCAGCTGATCGCGGGCGGCGGCGGCACTTTCCTTGTCGTAGACGTAGTCGGTGGTCTTTGCGCCGGAAGCCCAGGAGAACAGCACCGGCGTTCCAGGATAGCCGGAATCGTGGACGATCTGGGTCAGCCGGTAGACGGCATCGTCGAAGCCGGTGTTGTAGCCGTGCACGAAGACCATGACGCGACCGCCGCGGGCTTCGATGTCGGCATTGAGGGCGCTGGCGAATTTCGGTTGCGTGTCGTAGCCGACGACTTCGGAGGCCATGAAATATTTCGTCGGGTCGTCCGACTTGCCCCGCGAACGGCGCTCGATCTGGCCGGTCTGGTGAACCGGCGGAACGGTAACGTTGACCCGGGCATAGTTGAGCGTCGCCGAGCGTTCGCCGTCGAAGACTTTGTTCGGGTCGTCGGATCGCTTGCGCGTGGTTGCGATGAAGATCGAATGGTTGCCGGCGATCTCGGTCGCCTGCGTCGGCACGACGACGCTGCCCAGGATTTCCTGCGTCTGGTGGCCCGCGCAACCCGCCATCAGCAGGCTAAGGGCAATGATCAGAATGGTTTTCAACCGCACTTCGACACTTCCACTGCAATTCCACTTCCGGCCACGATTGGCCAGCCACCTCCGCCAAAATCTCCCGGACAGCCGAAGTGCGGCTAAAGTAAGTCGTGTCCAGCGGAAATTGGCTCGGCGCCGGGCGGCGGTGATCCTACTGTTGCGCGAAAGCCAAAAGGGCGGCAGGAAGGTTTGCCGGCACGGGCCACGCCACCCTGGCGCGTGCGGCCGAGATCAAATGAGGGATTTGTGGTGAACAGCTTTTCCGCCCGCGTTGCCGTGGCCGCCGAAGCGATCCGCGGAATTTTTCCGGAAACGCCGCTGCAGGAGAACGACTATCTGTCGAAGAAGACCGGTGCCCGCATCCTTTTAAAGCGCGAGGACCTGACGCCCGTACGCTCGTACAAGATCAGGGGCGCCTTCAATTTCTTCCGCAAGGCGCTCGCCGCCGGCAACAATGCGGAGTTGTTCGTCTGTGCCTCGGCCGGCAACCATGCGCAGGGCTTTGCCTTCGTCTGCCGCCATTTCGGCAAAAAGGGCGTCGTGTTCATGCCGGTGACGACGCCGCAGCAGAAGATCGACAAGACACGGCTGTTCGGCGGCGAATTCGTCGAGATCAGGCTGGTCGGCGACTTTTTCGACGATTGCTACCGCGCCGCCTTCGAATTCACCGAAAACGCCGGCGCGCACATGGTGCCGCCCTTCGACCACAAGGACATCATCGAGGGCCAGGCGACGGTTGCCTATGAGATCGCGGCCCAGATGCCGGGCGGGCGCGTGCCCGATATCGTCATGCTGCCTGTAGGGGGTGGGGGCCTTGCCGCCGGTGTCACTCACTATTTCGCCGATCAGCATCGCGACCCGCGTTTCGTGTTCTGTGAACCGGCCGGCGCGCCGAGCCTCAGCGAGAGCCTTGCCAGCGGCAAGCGCGTCAGGCTCGCCAAGGTCGACAATTTCGTCGACGGCGCCGCAGTGGCCGAGATCGGCCGCGAGCCGCTGCGCCATCTCAAGGACTTCACCGCCGATGCGGTCCGGCTGGTTCCGGAGAACCGGCTCTGCGCCACCATGATCGAAATGCTGAATGTCGAGGGAGTGGTGCTGGAACCGGCCGGCGCGCTGGCAATCGACGCGCTCAAGGATTTTTCGCGCAAGGAGATCAGGGGCAAGACCATCGTCGCGGTCGTCTCCGGCGGCAATTTCGACTTCGAACGGCTGCCGGACGTGAAGGAAAGGGCGCTGCGCTTCGAGGGGCTGAAAAAGTATTTCATCATCCGCTTTCCGCAGCGGCCGGGCGCGCTGCGCGATTTCCTCGAAATGCTCGGTCCTGACGACGACATCGCCCGCTTCGAATATCTGAAAAAGTCGGCGCGCAATTTCGGCTCGGTGCTGATCGGCATCGAAACCAAGGACCGGCGCAATTTCGACCTGCTGAAGGCCAATTTCGACGCCGAGGGTGTGCAGTACCAGGACATCACCGACAACGAGACGCTGGCGGGGTTCATCATATGAGCGCAAAAGGCTCGATCTTCGTCGCGCTGTTTTCCGGCATCAATGTCGGCGGCAACCGCATCGTCAAAATGGCGGAACTCAAAGCCTTCTTCGAAAGCCTCGGCTTCAGCGATGTCGCGACCTATGTGCAGAGCGGCAATGTCGTGTTTCAGGCAAAGAAGGCGGATGCGGCGGCGCTGACCAAGGAACTCGAAGCGGCCTTCGAGAAGAAATGGGGTTTCAGTTCGCGCATCATGGTGCGCGATGCCGGCTGGTTCGAGCGGCTGGTGAAGGACAATCCTTACCCTGAAGTCGCCGGTGAACCGACCAAGCTGCATGCCTATGTGCTGGAGCGCGAGCCGACCGCCGAGGAAACGACGCGGCTCGCCGACAAATGCACCGGTCCGGAGCAGTTCGAGATCAAGGGCGACGTGCTCTACCTGCACGCACCGGACGGGTTGGGAAAGTCGGTGTTCGCCAACCTCATTCCACGCACGTTGAAGGTCCCAGGCACGGCGCGCAACTGGCGCACCGTGCTGGCGTTGCTCGAAATGGCGGGCAAGGCAGGTGTTTGAAACCTAACCTGACTCAAGCGGCCTTTTGCCAGTCGAAGCTCAATTCCTCCCGGAAGGCGAAGCGCTTGATATGATCGGCGACCACCGTCTCCAGCCGCTCCAGCGCGGCGCTGTCGTCAGCTGCCAAAGCGATATGCAGCGCCTTTTCGTCGGCGTCCATAACGGTGCGGCCGATCGAAAGCTGGATGGCGCCGTGCCGCGGGTCGAACTCGACCGGGAATTTGTGCGACCAGTGTTTGCAGAGCTGCTGCAGATAGCGGCTGGCATGTTCGGTGGCGACATCGGCGCGGCTGGTCAGCATTGAATTCTCCTGGCGGATGAAGAAACGCCAGCCTCGAAAGGCTGGCGCCAATTGCAGATAGATAGGCGAGGCTTGGTGAAACGCCAGAGCGGTTCACCGTTTCGCGGAAACGGCGAACCGCTCTGTCTCTTTGTTTTGACGCAATTCCGAAACGGAAAACCGCCCACACTTTTCCTGGAATTGCTCCAGCGGTCGCCAGTCAAATCGGCGTGGACCGCCGACTTTACCAGACACCGGTGTTGGACATCGAGGCCCATGGTTCGGCCTTCGCCTTGGCCGGGCCTTTCTGCAGCAGCTCGATCGAGATGCCGTCCGGCGAGCGGATGAAGGCCATGTTGCCGTCGCGCGGCGGACGATTGATGGTCACGCCATTGTCCATCAGCTTCTGGCAGGTGGCGTAGATGTCGTCGACCTCATAGGCGAGATGGCCGAAATTGCGGCCGCCCTTATAGTCTTCGGGGTCCCAATTGTAGGTCAGCTCGACCAGCGGCGCCTTCTCGTTGATGCCGCTCTGCTCGTCTTCCGACGCGGCGAGGAAGATCAGCGTGTAGCGGCCCTGCTCGTTTTCGTAGCGGCGGACCTCCTTGAGGCCGAGCTTGTTGCAGTAGAAATCGAGCGACTGGTCGACATCGGCGACGCGGACCATTGTGTGGAGATAGCGCATATCGGTTTCCTCGGGGGCGTTGCGTTGCGGCGCACCATAGGAGCCGCTCGGTCAAAGGGCAATCGTCGGACATATCGGCGCAATGGTCGATTTTTGGCCGGCTGCCGTCCGCCCGGCGACGCCGGCAAACGACATTTCAGCCTTTCCGGTGTTCAACGGTGAAAAAAGGCACGTCAGCCCTTGCACACCCCGGAAGCCGCAGTGTTAAGCTGACGTCAAGAATCAGTTGCAGTTCAGTTGAAAAAAGGGGGCATTCTTATGGGGGAAAAAGCCTCTTTCACGGGGCGGGACGGAAGCCTTGACGACGCCTTGCAGCGGGACAGCGGCGGCGACTCCGCCGAGTTCGTTGAAATCGCCGGCGCTATCAAATGGTTCGACGTGGCCAAGGGCTACGGCTTCGTTCTTCCGGACGACGGCGTCTCGGGTGATATCCTCCTCCATGTGACTTGTCTTCGAAGGGACGGCTTCCAAACGGCGCTCGAAGGCGCGCGGGTCGTCTGCCTCGTGAAACAGGGCGAGCGCGGGCTGCAGGCGTTCCGCGTCCTTTCCGTGGATGCCTCGACGGCCGTCCACCCGGCGGAGCAGGAGCAGCGCACCCATGTCACCGTGAACGCGGAGAGCGGCCTAGAGCGGGCGCTGGTCAAGTGGTTCAACCGCACCAAGGGTTTTGGCTTTCTGACGCGGGGCGAGGGAACCGAGGATATCTTCGTCCACATGGAGACCTTGCGGCGCTACGGCATAACCGAGCTCAGGCCTGGCCAGGTCGTGCTCGTCCGCTTTGGACGCGGCGACAAAGGCCTTATGGCCGCCGAAATCCACCCCGATATGGGCACCTTGTCGGTCTCGCATTGAGGGCCACTCGACGCATTTGATTCGTCCCTTGCCGCGGCACGACCCTATTGTCCGAAAACCGGTTCCACTTACCCGGATCATGGTTTAGGACAGGCCCGGACGAGGTACCCTATATGGCTCATCGCAATTGGCTGACTGCGGGCGCGCTCTGCGCCGCGATCGTTTTCGCCGCCTATTTCAGCGTTCTGAAGCCGAGCGCGGCGGATGCGATGCTGCTGCCGATCGACCGGACGCCGCTGGTAGTGGCGACCGGTTCGGGCGATCGTTCCTTCTCCATCGAGATCGCCGACACCTCGGCCGAGCGCGAGGCAGGGTTGATGTTTCGCCAGTCCATGGCCGACGATCACGGCATGTTGTTCGTGTTCGAAAGAACCGGCGAGGTGGATTTTTGGATGAAGAACACGCCGATGGCGCTCGACCTCATCTTTATCGGCCAGGACGGCAGGATCAAAGCCATCAAGCGCGGCGAGCCCGAATCCGAAGCGATCATCTCGCCCGGACAGCCCGTGCGCTTCGTGCTCGAGCTGAAGGCAGGCACCGCGGCCAGGGACGGCATCAAGGAAGGCGATGTCTTGCGCCATCCTTCCATCGGCGCGAGCGCCGGTTCCAACTGAGAAGCAATTTCTGCCGATGCAATTCCTTTCGCATGACGGTTTCGAGCTTGCCTTCCTCGATCGCCAGCCGGCATCGGGGCAGGGCGATCCCGTGCTGATGATCCACGGCTTTGCCTCCAGCCACTATGTCAACTGGGTTTCGCCGGGGTGGTTCAAGACGCTGAACGACACCGGCTACCGGGCGATCGCCTTCGATCATCGCGGCCACGGCTCGTCGTCGAAGAGCTATGACGAGGCCGACTACACGCCGGAAAAGATGGCTTCCGACGCGGCCGCGCTGCTTGATCAGCTGGGCATCGAGCGGGCGCATGTCATGGGTTACTCGATGGGCGCGCGCGTCTCTGCTTTCCTGGCGCTCTCCTATCCGCAGAAGGTGGCGACGCTGGTGTTCGGCGGCCTCGGCATCGGCATGGTCGACGGCGTCGGCGACTGGGACCCGATCGCGGCGGCGCTGCTGGAGGAGGATCCCTCCCAAACCACGCATCCGCGCGGCCGCTCGTTCCGCGCCTTCGCCGACCAGACGCGCAGCGACCGGCGCGCGCTCGCGGCCTGCATCGCAAAGTCGCGCGAACTGCTCAGCGAGGCCGATATGGCGCGTATCGCCCAGCCGACGCTGGTCGCCGTCGGCACCAAGGACGATATCGGCGGTTCCCCGGACGAGCTTGCCGCCCTGATGCCCAATGCCGGGGCGTTTCACATCGAAGGCCGCGACCACATGCTGGCCGTCGGCGACAAGAGCTTCAAGCAGCGCGTGCTCGAGTTCTACGCCGAAAATCCGCTTTGAGCGCGCTGCGCTTCTCGCGGCTGGCAATGGTTGACCTTCTCGCCACCCAAATGGGAGATGCTGACGCCGCCGCAGGGCCGCCGCATCTGTCACCTTCGCCCTGTCCCGCCATGACCATCCGGCGGCCCAGCCGGTCTATGAACGCGCTGGATTCGAGCCTTACGCGCGACGAATCGAGACCTTTCCGGATTAAGCGGTCCTGCCTTCCAGCGCCGCGAGCGATCGCTCGATGTTCTGCCTCGCCTTCGGCTCGAAACGCCGCCGGAACTCGGCTGTGTAGAAAATATCTGGCCGGGCGAGGAAACTCTTCAGGACGGCCGAGCGGCCGGCGCGCCACATCGGCTCCTCCACCCAGCCATACTCCAGCCGGACCGCTTTCTCATAGGCATCGAATACAGCCGGTTCGGCACCTAGGATCGCCAGATCCATGTCGAGCAAAAGGGCCGCATCGTTGAGCGCATTCTCGTCGCGGAAAGACGGCAATTGGTGCATGGCCGTGGCGTTGATCATCGCCGCGATGCGGGCGAGGCGAAGCGGATTGGCACGTCCGACGAGCTTCTTCTCTGCCAGCTCGGCGCTTTTTGCCTCATTGTCCTTGGCGCGGCTGTCATAGATGGCATCGTGAAACCAGATCGCCGCCTCGACGGCACCTCGATCGTCGAGCAGGCCCCGATATTCTCGAGCCAGCGCCAGCATGGCCTCGATATGAGCCAGGCCGTGATAGTGGCGATCTTTGGCTCGATAGAGCGCGGCAAGCTCGCTTTTCAGCGCGTCGTCGATCAGCGTTTCTTCTTCCATGGCGAATTTTCCCGGGCCGCTGGCGGCAAGACAGCGCAAGTCGCCGTCAACTTCAACAGCATTGTCGTCAGCCGATTGACCAAAATGGGCTGCGGCGAGAAGCTGCACACCAGTCACTGAACCAGAACTGAACCGGAGGAGCTTGGCATGAGCAGCGGGAGCGCACCAAAACCGGGCATGATCGACATGAAGCTGGAGGCCGTCGTCATTCCCGTTGCCGACGTCGATCGAGCCAAGGCCTTCTATGTCGGCTTGGGTTGGAGGCTCGACGCCGACTTCGTGGTCGGCGACACATTTCGGGTCGTGCAGTTCACCCCGCCGGGCTCGCCTTGTTCGATCCATTTTGGCACGGGTATCACCTCCGCCGCGCCCGGTTCGGCAAAAGTGCTTTATCTGATTGTGACCGACATCGAAGCGGCTCGCGCCGAACTCGTGGCGCGCGGCGTCGAGGCAAGCGAAGTGTTTCATCGCAACGGCGCCGGCCAGCCGCCGATCAAGGGCCGGCATCCGGAGGGGCGCAGCTATTCCTCATTCGTCACCTTCAGCGATCCGGACGGCAATGGCTGGCTGTTGCAGGAGATCACCCAGCGTCTGCCTGGCCGTGTCGATGCCAAGGACACGGTCTTCACCTCGGTGACGGGCCTTGCCGCAGCGTTGCGGCGAGCGGCCGCGGCGCACGGCGAGCACGAGAAGCGCACCGGCGGCCAGTATGACACGAACTGGCCCGACTGGTATGCCGCCTACATGGTGGCGGAGCAGGCCGGAACGACGCTGCCGGAATAGGCTCTGGCGCCGAGTTTTAGGGCTGAGAATGCGAAAATGGAGCGATTTCGAACGCGATCTCGATCAAGGGTTCGTTTTCCATCGTCGCTTGAATTTGCGTGAACCATGTCCATTTGACAAAGCACTAAGGAAAATTGAGTTCAACCGTGCTATGATCTAGCCTATATGTGCCGCCGGAGAAAGAGTAAGGCCGGAGAGCGTCGATGAACAGCGTTACGATTGCCCGCCCCAGCATGGTGCAGCCGGTCGACCCGATCTGGCGATCGATCCGTGACGAGGCGATGGAAGCGGTCAACCGCGATCCGCTGCTCGCGGCTTTCCTCTATGCGACCGTCTTAAACCAGGAGAGCCTGGAGGAGACGGTCATTCACCGGCTGGCCGAGCGCCTCGATCACCAGGACATCGGCTCCGACCTCATCCGCCAGACCTTCAAGGCCATGCTGGCCGACGATCCAGACTGGAGCACGACGGTGCGTGTCGACATCCAGGCCTATTACGACCGCGACCCGGCCTGCGACCGTTTCATCATGCCGGTGCTCTATTTCAAGGGTTTTCACGCCATCCAGACGCATCGCCTGGCGCATTGGCTGTGGAACCAGGGCCGCCGGGACTTCGCGCTCTACCTGCAGAGCCGGTCGTCCTCGGTGTTCCAGACCGACATCAATCCGGCCGCGCGCATCGGCAAGGGCATCTTCATCGACCACGCCACCGGCCTAGTCGTCGGCGAGACGGCGGTCATCGAGGATGACGTGTCGATCCTGCACGGGGTGACGCTGGGTGGCACCGGCAAGGCCAATGGCGACCGTCATCCAAAGATCCGTCGCGGCGTGCTGATCGGCGCCGGCGCCAAGATCCTCGGCAATATCGAGGTCGGTCATTGCTCGAAGATCGCCGCCGGATCGGTGGTGCTGTCGCCCGTCCCGCACAACAAGACGGTCGCTGGCGTGCCGGCGCGGGTCGTCGGCGAGACCGGCTGCGACCAGCCCTCGCGGCAGATGGACCAGCTCCTGCCGTCGCAGAGCATGGATCACGTCGTCAGCTTCGACATCTGACTTTGCCGTCGCGGGAACCGCCGAAATCCGGCCGCCCGGTCTCGGCCGGCTTGTCCTATGCAATTGTGCCGGCTTGCCTTTACATGGCCATTGTTGGCGTGTCAGAAGCGCGTTCCAACGAACAAGGCCGACATTTCGGAGAAGACTTTTGAAGCCTGACGAAATCAGAAAGCTGGACGCCTATTTCAAGCGCGTCTTCCAGAATCCCAAGCTGCAGGTCAAGGCGCGCCCGCGCAAGGAAGACTCGGCCGAGGTCTATGTCGGCGACGAGTTCCTCGGCATCGTCTTCAAGGATGAGGACGACGGCGACTACAATTTCTCGATGGCCATTCTCGACATCGATCTGGCCTAGAGCGTTTCACCGTTTCACGGAAACGGCGAACCGCTCTATCTCTTTGTTTTTACGCAATTCCGGACGGAAAACCGCTCACACTTTCCTGGAATTGCTCTAAGCCAGCAATTCATCCGGCCGGGACGCGCGACACCGCCGCCCGGCCCATTACGACCTTCAGGCGAAAGCCGCCTAATCCTGGCAATGCCGCGGGATATGGACCCGCCGCCAGCTGGTCGAACCTTCCCGCACCACCACCCGACGCGCCACCGTTCCGTAAGAAGGCGGGATTTCCCGCACGCGCACCTGCTCCGGCCGCACCAGCACTTCGTGGGCGACGCTCTCATATTCGGCCGGCACGACCACACGCCGGGCGCGTTCCGGCCTGACCACGACGGTCTCGGCGACGCGAGCATAGCGGGCCTTGCGCCATATCTTGCACAGCACCTTGCGGCCATGGATGACGCGCCATTCCCAGGTGTATCCGCCGTCGTCGACCTTGACCGTGTGGTAGACCGTGCGTGTGGCCGCCGGGACGGTCTCATAGGTGACGCGCGGCGGCGCGATCTGCTCCACGCCCTGATAGGTGCCGTAAATCGGCGCGTCGTAATCGACCACCTGTCCGCCGGGGCTCAGCATCACGTCCTCATAGACGGTGTCGTAAAGCGCCGGCCTGTGGATCGGCTCGTAGCATTCGAGTGCACGCCCGCCGGCGGCGGTTTCCGAGACGGTGGCAAGCATCGCGACTGCCGCGAGCGATGCGGAGCTTTTGCGGATCATGACATTCCCCCGTTGAAAAGGACGCCTTCACAACGCAGGACTGTAGCGGAAGGTCCGGGGGTGGACAGCGATTTCAAGGCTTTGCGTTAAGCGGCGCGGTTAAGGAATTGCTACCTCGCGGATGGCTTCGGCGGGCCAACAGGAGCCGAGCCCATCTTGAAGGGGCCAAATCCTCCGCGTTTCACCGGCCGTCCCGCTTGATTCGAGTTAACCAGATGGCTAGGAGAGGCGGCCTTGCGCTAGGGTGAGCCGGCATCCTATTTAGATCGTAACCGATCCAGAACGATTCCGCGCGATTGCTGACCTATCACCGTGCCGGAATTCCTCTCCAACAAGGGTAGTCCATGAAGAACCCCGTTGAAACCTACATGAACCTCGTTCCGATGGTGGTCGAACAGACCAATCGCGGCGAGCGTGCCTATGACATCTTCTCGCGCCTCTTGAAGGAACGCATCATCTTCATCACCGGCCCGGTCGAGGACGGGATGGCGACGCTGGTTTGTGCACAGCTTTTGTTCCTCGAGGCGGAGAACCCCAAGAAGGAGATCAACCTCTATATCAATTCGCCGGGCGGCGTCGTCACCTCGGGCATGGCGATCTACGACACCATGCAGTTCATCAAGCCGGCCGTGTCGACGCTCTGCATCGGCCAGGCCGCTTCGATGGGCTCGCTGCTTTTGACCGCCGGCCACAAGGACATGCGCTTTGCCACGCCGAACGCCCGTATCATGGTCCATCAGCCGTCCGGCGGCTTCCAGGGCCAGGCTTCGGACATCGAACGTCATGCGCAGGACATAATCAAGCTGAAGCGCCGCTTGAACGAGGTCTATGTCAAGCACACCGGCAAGAGCTATGACGAGATCGAGAAGACGCTCGACCGCGACCATTTCATGACCGCGGACGAGGCCAAGGACTTCGGCCTGATCGACAAGGTCATTTCGAGCCGTGAGTCGACCGAGACGGCGACCGCCTGACCTGGACTAACAGCCAAATGGCAGCATAACGCGCTTTTGGCGTGTTTTGCGGCATTTCGGCCACATTTGGCTGTTCCCTCAGGCGTTGGGATTGCCTACGTTAAGGCTATGTTGATTTTCGACGGCTTAGCTTTGCGTGGGGTTGCTTCGAATCATTGCCGCGTTTTCTGATTTCGTGTTTCGTACGGGATGCGCTGTGTGAGCCGGGACACTGGCGGTGGCGGATTCCCGCGATAGATTGGTGAGACGTCACTCGAGCCAGACCATCGGCGGGCGTTGGTGAAAGGACAGGAAAATGAGCAAGGTCGGCAACAATAGCGGTGATTCAAAGAACACGCTTTACTGCTCGTTTTGCGGCAAGAGCCAGCACGAAGTCCGCAAGCTGATCGCCGGTCCGACCGTCTTCATCTGCGACGAGTGCGTCGAGCTCTGCATGGACATCATCCGCGAGGAGAACAAGACCTCGATGGTGAAGTCGCGCGAGGGCGTGCCGACACCGCAGGAGATCCTCAAGGTCCTCGACGACTACGTCATCGGCCAACCTTACGCCAAGCGCGTGCTGTCGGTGGCGGTCCACAACCACTACAAGCGCCTCGCGCATGCCGGCAAGAACAACGACGTCGAACTGGCGAAGTCGAACATCCTGCTGATCGGCCCGACCGGTTGCGGCAAGACGCTTCTTGCGCAGACGCTCGCCCGCATCATCGACGTGCCGTTCACGATGGCCGACGCCACGACGCTGACCGAGGCCGGTTACGTCGGCGAGGACGTCGAGAACATCATTCTGAAGCTGCTGCAGTCAGCCGACTACAATGTCGAGCGCGCCCAGCGCGGCATCGTCTATATCGACGAAATCGACAAGATTTCGCGCAAGTCGGACAATCCCTCGATAACCCGCGACGTGTCGGGCGAGGGCGTGCAGCAGGCGCTCCTGAAGATCATGGAAGGCACGGTCGCCTCCGTACCGCCGCAGGGCGGCCGCAAGCATCCGCAGCAGGAATTCCTGCAGGTCGACACCGCCAACATTCTGTTCATCTGCGGCGGCGCCTTCGCGGGCCTCGACAAGATCATCTCGGATCGCGGGCGCAAGACCTCGATCGGCTTCGGTGCCACCGTGGCGTCGCCCGAGGATCGCCGCACCGGCGACCTGTTCCGCCAGGTCGAGCCAGAAGACCTGCTGAAATTCGGCCTGATCCCGGAATTCGTCGGCCGTCTGCCGGTTCTGGCGACATTGGAAGACCTCGACGAACCGGCGCTGATCCAGATCCTGACCGAGCCGAAGAACGCGCTGGTCAAGCAGTATCAGCGGCTGTTCGAGATGGAAAATGTCGACCTGACCTTCCACGAGAACGCGCTGTCGGCGATCGCCAAGCGCGCCATCGAGCGCAAGACTGGCGCGCGCGGCCTGCGCTCCATCATGGAAGCGATTCTGCTCGACACCATGTTCGAGCTTCCGGCGCTGGAAGGCGTGCGCGAAGTGGTGATCTCGGAAGAGGTGGTGACCGGCAGCGCCCGGCCGCTTTACATCTATTCCGAGCAGAAGGAAAAGAAGGGCAATGTCAGCGCCTGAAATGGCATCTGGCCCACAATTTTCATGGAACGGCGCCCGCGTGGCGCCGTTTTGCTGTGAAAGGCGGGAAGGCATGCAATGGAACGGGTCGAGCGACCGTGTTAACCCTTGATCTTTGCCCCGGCTGCATCCACCTAACAGCAGAAGGCCGAGGCGCCGAATTCTGTGCTGTAAAACTCCCGTCACAAACGGTGGTAGGCGGAACGACACTCGGTCGTTAATATGAGATTCGCGGTTGGCTAAAATAAGCGGCCGCGACATGAAAGGTTGGACAATGGCCAAGATATCCAAGGCTTCCGGCGACGGCGTTTACGCGGTCCTCCCACTGCGCGATATCGTCGTGTTCCCGCATATGATCGTTCCGCTCTTCGTGGGCCGTGAAAAGTCGATCAAGGCGCTGGAAGAGGTTATGGGTCAGGAAAAGCAGATCCTGCTTGCCACCCAGATGAATGCAGCAGACGACGATCCTGAGCCTGATGCGATTTTCGACATCGGCACGCTCGCCAATGTGCTGCAGCTTTTGAAGCTTCCCGATGGCACCGTGAAGGTGCTGGTCGAGGGCGCCTCGCGCGCCAAGATCGTCTCGTTCACCGACCGCGCCGATTTCCATGAGGCCCGCGCCACCGCGCTGGCCGAGCCGGAAGAGGAAGAGGTCGAGATCGAGGCGCTTGCCCGCTCGGTCGTCACCGACTTCGAGAATTACGTCAAGCTGAACAAGAAGATCTCGCCCGAAGTGGTGGGTGCGGCCAGCCAGATCGACGACTATTCCAAGCTCGCCGATACGGTTGCCTCGCATCTCGCCATCAAGATCCCCGAGAAGCAGGAGATGCTCGCCACGCTTTCCGTCAAGGAGCGTCTGGAGAAGGCGATGGGCTTCATGGAAGCCGAAATCTCCGTGCTCCAGGTGGAGAAGCGCATCCGCTCGCGCGTCAAGCGCCAGATGGAGAAGACGCAGCGCGAGTACTACCTCAACGAGCAGATGAAGGCGATCCAGAAGGAGCTTGGCGAGGGCGAGGACGGCCGCGACGAGGCCGCCGAGATCGAGGCGCGCATCAAGAAGACCAAGCTTTCCAAGGAGGCCCGCGAGAAAGCGGAAGCCGAACTGAAGAAGCTGCGTTCGATGTCACCGATGTCGGCTGAATCGACGGTGGTGCGCAATTATCTCGACTGGTTGCTGTCGATCCCGTGGGGTAAGAACTCCAAGGTCAAGCAGGACCTGGCTTTCGCACAGAACGTGCTCGACACCGACCATTTCGGCCTCGACAAGGTCAAGGAGCGCATCGTCGAGTATCTCGCCGTGCAGAGCCGCCAGAAGAAGCTGAAGGGGCCGATCCTGTGCCTCGTCGGACCGCCCGGCGTCGGCAAGACCTCGCTCGGCAAGTCGATCGCCAAGGCGACAGGTCGTGAGTTCATCCGCATGGCGCTCGGCGGCGTGCGCGACGAGGCCGAGATCCGCGGCCACCGGCGGACCTATATCGGCTCGATGCCCGGCAAGGTCATCCAGTCGATGAAGAAGGCCAAGAAGTCCAACCCGCTCTTCCTGCTCGACGAGATCGACAAGATGGGCCAGGACTTCCGCGGCGATCCGTCATCGGCCCTGCTCGAGGTGCTCGATCCCGAGCAGAACTCGACGTTCATGGACCATTACCTCGAGGTCGAATACGACCTGTCGAGCGTGATGTTCGTGACGACGGCGAACACGCTGAACATCCCTGCGCCCCTGATGGACCGCATGGAGATCATCCGTATCGCCGGCTACACCGAGGACGAGAAGATCGAGATCGCCAAGCGTCACCTGATGCCCAAGGTGATCCGCGACCATGCGCTCCAGCCGAACGAATTCTCGGTCGGCGAGGACGCGATCCGCGGCATCATCCAGACCTACACGCGGGAAGCCGGCGTGCGCAGCCTCGAGCGCGAGCTGATGAAGCTCGGCCGCAAGGCGGTGACCGAGATCCTGCGGACGAAGAAGAAGACGGTGAAGATCACGGCGGACAACCTCGCCGATTATCTCGGCGTGCCGCGCTTCCGCTTCGGCCAGGTCGAGGCCGACGATCAGGTCGGCGTGGTGACGGGTCTTGCCTGGACGGAAGTCGGCGGCGAGCTGCTGACGGTCGAAGGCGTCATGATGCCCGGCAAGGGCCGCATGACGGTGACCGGCAACCTGCGCGACGTGATGAAGGAATCGATCTCGGCGGCGGCCTCCTATGTCCGCTCCCGCGCTCTCGATTTCGGCATCGAGCCGCCGCTGTTCGACAAGCGCGACATCCATGTCCACTTGCCGGAAGGCGCGACCCCAAAGGACGGCCCGTCCGCCGGTGCCGCCATGGCAACGGCGATCGTGTCGGTGCTGACGGGTATCCCGGTCCGGGCCGATGTGGCGATGACCGGCGAGATCACGCTGCGTGGGCGCATCCTGCCGATCGGTGGCCTGAAGGAGAAGCTGCTCGCGGCCCTGCGCGGCGGCATCAAGAAGGTCCTGATCCCGGAAGAGAACGTCAAGGATCTGGCGGAGATTCCGGACAATGTGAAGAACGGCATGGAGATCGTGCCGGTTTCGCGGGTCGGCGAGGTGCTCGCGCACGCGCTCACCAGGATGCCGGAGCCGATCGAGTGGGTCGAACCGGTCAATGCGCCGGCTCCAGTCGACAGCGGCGATGACACCGGAAAGTCGCTCGCGCACTGACAAAAGTTAACGGTGCGGTGCACAAAGAGAGAGCCGGGCTTCGAGCCCGGCTTTTTCATGTGAAAAAGCCACGAAAAAATGCAAAAAAGCCCGGAATTCCGCGGTTTTTGGCTTGGGTTCCGGAACGCTTCTTTCTAAAGTCCGTTTCCTGCCGGATGAGTCGTAAGTTCCGGTTTTCTCATGGAAGGGAATTTTTATGAACAAGAACGAACTGGTGTCCGCCGTCGCCGACTCCGCAAGCATTTCGAAGGCTGATGCGCAGTCCGCCGTCGATGCGGTGTTCTCCGTGATCACTGGCGAACTGAAGAAGGGCGGCGATGTCCGGCTTGTCGGCTTCGGAAATTTCACCGTGTCAAAACGCGCTGCTTCGACCGGCCGCAACCCGCAGACCGGCGCGGAAGTGAAGATTCCGGCCCGCACCGTGCCGAAGTTCTCGGCCGGCAAGGGTCTCAAGGACGCGGTCAACTAAGACCTTTTTGTTTAAGATCAGAAAAGCCGGGCTTGCCCGGCTTTTCTTTTTGCGGCTGATGAAGCGGCTCAGGCCGTCGGCGCGTCGCCGCGCATCAGGCCTTCTTGTTTCAAATCCGCCCACAGCGCCGCCGGTATTTTGGTGTCGAGTAGCGCCCGGTTGCTTTCCACTTCGGCCGGCCGCTGGCCGCCGGGGATCACCGACATCACCGAAGGATGCTGCAGCGGAAATTGCAGCGCCGCCTCGATCAGGCGCACATTGTGGCGCTTGCAGACGGCCTCGATGAGCGCCACGCGATCGAGGATTTCCTTCGGCGCTTCGCTGTAATCGTAGAAGGCACCGGGCTTCGGCCCAGTGGCAAGCACGCCGGAATTGTAGGGGCCGCCCAGCACGATGCCGATGCCGCGCTTCTGGCAAAGCGGCAGGAAGCTGGCCAGCGCCTCCTGCTCGAGCAGCGTGTAGCGGCCGGCGAGCAGGAACAGGTCGAAGTCGCCGCGCTCGGCAAGCGTCTGGGCGACCTGCCACTCGTTGATGCCGCCGCCGAAGGCCTTGATCACGCCTTGGTCGCGCAGCGCCAGCAGCCCGTAATAGCCGGACGACATGAACTCCTCGATGCGGGCATCCGAGGCTTGCTTGCTGCCATGGGTGAAGATGTCGACGTCGTGGACGAAGAGGATGTCGATGCGGTCGACGCCGAGGCGTTCCAGCGAGGCCTCGAAGGATCGCATGACGCCGTCGTAGGAGTAGTCGTAGACTTCCCGGCGCGACGGCGTCTCGAAGAACTTGCCGATGCCGGTGCGCTGTTCCGGCGGGACGACGCGCATGATGCGACCAACCTTGCTCGACAGCACATAGTCGTCGCGCTTCCTGCCGCGCAGAAAGGGGTTGAGGCGAGTTTCCGACAGGCCGAGGCCGTAAAGCGGCGCCGTATCGTAGTAACGGCAGCCCGCCTTCCAAGCCGCCTCCAGGGTGGCATTGGCGTCCTCGTCGGAGATGGCGCGGTAGAGATTGCCGAGCGGCGCGGTGCCGAAGCCGAGCTCGGTGAAGGTGATGCCGCCATTGCCGATGCGGTCGAAATGCCGTGTCTTCATGTCTGACGATGTCCCGGAGTGATTTGTCTGACATGACACTATCACGCTGGTGGCCCAGCAAAAGTGCCGAGGCTCGTTGGACAGCGATTTTCGCGGTGGTAGCATGAACAAAAACAAGCCTTTCGCGGCGGTGAGCCGCAAATCCATAGAGGCTTAGTGACACCTCCGCATACAGGGTGAGCCGTCATGACCAAAGCCGGATCAGGCATGTTCGCGACCGCGCTGGACGAACTGGGCGCAGTGCTGGCGCGCACCGATGAAGCACGGATCGACGCCGCCTGCGAAATGCTCGCCGGCGCGGGCAAGATCGCCGTCTATGGCTGCGGACGCGAGGCGCTGCAGGTGAAGGGCTTCGCCATGCGGCTCTACCATCTCGGCCTGCCGGTGTCGGTCGTCGGCGACATGACCGCGCCGCCGCTCGGGCGGGGCGACGTCTTCCTGGCGAGTTCAGGGCCGGGCGAGACCACCACGGTGCTGACCTTGATGCGGGTTGCCCGCGAGGCCGGCGCGAAGGTGCTGCTGTTGACGGCGGAACCGGCAAGCAGCGCCGAGAAGCTTGCGGACTTCACTTTGCTCATCCCGGCGCAGACGATGGCCAGCGACCAAGGCGCGGCGAGAACCTCGGTGCTGCCGATGGGCTCGCTGTTCGAAGGCGCGCTGTTCCTTCTGTTCGAAATCATGGTGCTGAAGCTCAAAGCGCTGACCAACGCCTCGCCGGAAGCGATGCGCGCCAGACACACCAATATGGAGTAGGGGATGCGCTACGAGCTCATGCTGCCGCACCAGATCGGCAAGGCGATCGAGGAGAACTGGCCGGTCGTGCTGCCGCTCGGCGTGCTCGAATACCATGGCGAGCACATGGCCGTCGGCATGGACACTTTAGCCGTCATCAAGACGGTGGAGCTGGTCGAGAAAGAGAGGGACCTCGTCATCCTGCCGCCCTTCTATTACGGAGCGGCAAGCTATGCGGTGGCGGCGCCGGAAGGCAGCGGCTCGGTGCAGGTCGGCGGTCCGGTGCTTTCGCCCTTCGCGGAGGAATTGTTCTACGGCCTGCTACGCATCGGTTTCCGCAACATCCACGCCGTCATCCATCACCAGACCGAGAATTTCGCGGCCGGCATGCCGACCGATCTCGCCTTCAAGAGCGCCGGCCGGCAGGCGATCTTTAGGTTCCTCGAAAAGGAGCGCGGCGAGGGTTGGTGGGGATCGAACACGATGGCCGACTACTACGCCGGCCATGCCCAGGGCGAAAACGTCTTCAACTGGGTGCAGGTGCATCCGCTGATGCCCGCGACGATGAACGGCAAATATCCGTTCGACCATGCCGGCATCGGTGAGACCTCGCTGATGTTGGCGCTATGTCCCGAGGCGGTCGACGAGAAGCGTTTCGCCGACAACACCGGCTGGTACACGAAGAGCGCGGCCGATGCTTCGCCAGGGCTCGGCAAGATCGGCGTCGCCATGATCCTCGACCATCTCAGGGCGATATTGGTGCGATAGGCGCGGTTCTTCCTTCTCCCACAAAGGAGAAGGATGGGGCCTATTTCACCGAACCGGCCGTCATGCCCATGATCAGATAGCGTTCGAGCGCGATGCCGAGGATGGCCAGCGGCGCGATCGCCGCCGTGGCCAAAGCTGCCATCGACCACCAGTTGATGCCTTGCGAGCCGGTCTGGCTCGCCACCATGACGGGAATTGTCTTGGCGTCCGTCGAGGTCAGAAGGGCGGCGAAGAAATACTCGTTCCAGCACAGCACCATCGCCAGGATGAAAGCGGCGACCATGCCGGGCAGCGCGATCGGCATGACGATGCGGAAGAAGGCGCCCCAGATCGAAAGCCCGTCGACCAAAGCCGCCTCCTCCAGCTCGACAGGGATCGAGTTGAACTGGTCGCGCATGATCCAGATGACGATCGGCAGCACCATCAGCGTGTAGAGGAGCACGAGCCCGACGCGCGTGTCGAGGAGCGCCACTTCCCGGTAGAGCACCAGGAAGGGGAGAGCGAGCACGACCGGCGGCAGGATCAGCTGCGATAGGAAGAAGAAGGATATGTCCTCGTTCTTGAACCAGGCGAATTTGTAGCGGTAGCGAACGAGGCCATAGGCGGCGAGGCTGCCGATGATGATGGCGAGGCCCGATGCGCCGACGGAGGTGATGACCGAATTCATGAAGCGCTTGAAGAATTCGTCGCGCACGGTCGAGGTCTCAAAAATCGAATCCGGCGACAGGCCGAGCGAGCGCCAGCCCTTCCAGTCCGGCTGGAAGTCGACGAAGGGAATGAGATGTCCTTGAGTGACGTCGACCGCCGATTTGAACGAGGTGGTGATCGTCCAGTAGATCGGGAACAGGCAGACGAAAGCCCAGAATACCAGCGCGCCATAGATGAAGACGCGGCTGGCGACGAAGGCCGCCGGTGAGCGGATTTCGGAGACGGTGTAATCGGTGGTCTGGACGCTCATGATTGCCGCTCAGTTGACGTTGCGCACGAAGCGACTGGCGAATTTCAACAGCCAGGTCACGAACACGACGATGATGACGAGATAGGCCATTGCCAGCATGGTGCCGTAGCCGACATTCGAGCGGTCACGATATTCGCGATAGATGAAGCTCGATACCGAATCCGTGGCGCCACCGGGGCCGCCGGAGGTCAGGGTGATGATGATGTCGGCGAGCTTCAGCTTGAAGATGATGCGCAGGATCACCGCCGTCACCGAAACCGGCAGCATCAGCGGAAACGTCACCTGCCAGAATGTCTGCCACGCGGTCGCGCCGTCGACGCGCGCGGCTTCAAGCACCTCGCGCGACATCGCCTGCAGGCCGGCAAGCAGCATGATCATCATGAACGGGATGAAGGTCCAGGCGTCGAGCATCATGATCGAGATGCGGGCCGTGATCGGATCGGAGAAGAAGGCGGGGTTGTCCCAGCCGAGATGACGCGCCAGCGTCGCCGCCGGCCCGAACCGGTACTCCATCAGCGACTTGCCGACCATCCAGGACACCGCGACCGGCGACAGCATCAGCGGCAGCAGGAAGACGACGCGGAAGAATTTGCGGGCCCGGATCTGCGCGTTGAGCAGCAGCGCCAGGCCGAAGGCGATGACGTATTCGACCAGCACCGCGAGCACGTAGAGCACCATGTTGAACAGCGCGTTGCGGTAGTAGGGATCGGCCAGCATCTGCCAGAAATTGTCGAGGCCGTTGAACCTGCGTCCGGCGAAAGAGCTGAGGTTCCAGTCGGTCAGCGCGATGTAGAAGCCGAACAGCGTCGGGAAGATCACCATGGCGATGGTGAAGAGCAGCGCCGGCAAGAGGAACAGCGCGCGCTGCCCGTCCTCGCCGCGCGTCAGGACCTGCCAGGCACCGAGGGCAACCCCCCACAGGACATAGGCATAGATGACCGGGCGCCAGGTGTCGAAGCCGACCGTGGACATCTCGGTCTTGTAGAGGATCTGCACGACGATGATCGCCAGCAGGGCAAGCGTTGCGATGGCCAGGAGGCCCCAGCCGAGGCGCTTGCGGCCGGCCGGGATCAGGTCGGCCGGATTTCCCGGCCATGCGTTCGTGGTGGAAATCTGTTCAGCCACGCCTCTCGCCTCTTTGACTGGCGACCGGCCGCAGCCGGTCAAAGATGCGGCCCGGCGACTGGCGCCGCCGGGCCGCGACTTCCTTGAGACAGCTTACATGCCGAGTGAGGCTTTGTAGAGCTTCACCTGCTTGTCACGCCCGATCTGGTCGGTCAGCTTTTCCCATGCGGCGGCGATGGCGTCGGCGCCTTCCTGCGCCTTCATCTTGCCCGCGAAGGTGTTGGCAAGGATGTCCTCGGCGGCGGAGTAGTACTGGAAGATGCCGGGGATGCGCGGCTCGATCGCCGCGTTCGGATGGTTGTAGCTATCGCCTTCCGACTTGAGGTAGGAGGTGATGAAGGCCTCGTCATAACCGGCCGCCACCCATTCAGGAATGTTGAAGTGGGAGTTGCGGTAGGGCTGGAAGCCCGACGGATACATCGCCGTCCAGATCGACAGGTCCTTGCCGCCGAGATGCGCGGCGGCGGACCATGCGGCTTTCTTCTTCTTCTCGTCCTTGTCGACGCGGGCCATGACATAGACGCCCCAGCCGAGATAGGCGCAGTTCGGCGCATAGTTCGGGCCGCTGGCGAGCTTTTCCCACTTGCCGGTCTTGGAATTGTAGACGTCGTCGGAGCCAGGCAGGATCGAGAAGCCGGTGACGTCGCCGATGACCGAGGAGTCATTGGTCTTGACGTTCGAGCCGACATCGCCCCACCAGGGGATCATCGAGCCGGTGCCGGCCAGGAACTGCTGGAAGGCAGTCGTGTTCGGATCGGCGTTGATCTGGTCGGCGGGCTCGGACGGCAGGGCGTCGATCACGTCCTGGATGGCGCGCACCCAGGCCGGATTGTTGATGCGCGGCTTCATCGTGTCGGCATCGAACAGCCAGGCCTTGTCGTCGGGATGCTTGGCATAGGCGGTGGCGCGGCTGCCGAGGAAGTAGAAGCCGAAACCGCCCCAGGGCTTGGGCGCGTCGAGATAGCCGTAGACGTCCTGGCCCTTGAATTTCTTGCCCTTGAGGAACTTGGTGACGGCCTGCACTTCCTGCCAGGTCTTCGGCACGCCCCATTCGGTGGTCGCGCCGCTGTCCTTCCACTGCTTGGCGAGGTCGGCATCGGCGAACACGTCGGTGCGGTAGTTGAAGTTGTGCGTGTCGCCGTCGATGGTGACGCGATACTGCTTGCCGTCCCAGGTGCCGACCGGCGGCTTCAGATAGTTGACGAGGTCGTCGAAATCGATCTGCTTCTTGACCCAGTCGGGCATTTCCGAGGTCAGGCCCTTGCCGCAGACGTCGCCTTCGAAGGGCGCGCCCATCTCGATGATGTCGAAGTCGACGGTGCCGGTGGCGATCGACTGCTGCAGGCGGGCGTTGTAGTCGGCCTGGGCAAGATCGATCCAGCTGATCTTGGCGCCCGTATAGGCCTCCCACGGCTTCAGAAAGCCACGGAACAGCACATTGTGCAGGTTCTGGTTGTTGAGGCCCATGAAGGTGAGCTCGACGCCGGCGAACTCGCCTTCCTTGACATTGGCCTTGGTCGCCTCGAGGCAGAGCTCGCCGACCTTCTGGAAGTCCGCGTCCGTCGGCTGGCCTTTCCCGACGCCGGGGATCTGCAGGATTTTCGCCCGCAGGCCGTCATCAGCCGCGGCCGGCCTCGTCAGCGCGCCGAGCCCGGCGCCGGACGCCGCGGCGATTGCGGCCATCGAGGCAGCACCCTTCAGCAGATCGCGGCGGCTGGCGCCGGCGCGCATCAGTTTTTCATACAGGTCGACTCTCATCTACAGGTTCCTCCCAGAACAACAGCCATTGAATTGAAGTGCCAATCTCTCGGACGTCGAAACGTCTCACGGTTCTCCTCGATCATACGGGGACGTGGGACCCCACCCTGCGTCGCCGGAGCTCCGATTTCAGGGTAACAGACCTGCTCTCGGATTGGCACTCGCCACTATTCGCGTAATCGATTACCTTGTCAACAAGATTGGCTTTTTATCTATAAGATACCGACTTGCCGTCGCCGTTGGCAATGGCTAGCTTCACCGCAAACGATAAAGGGGAGACGATGGCTCAAGTCGCGATCAGCAGTGTGGCCAAGGCATTCGGAACCGTCAAGGTCCTGCATGAGGTCAGCGTCGACATTGCCGACGGCCAGTTCGTCGTGCTGGTCGGCCCGTCGGGGTGCGGCAAGTCCACGCTTTTGAGAATGGTGGCCGGGCTGGAAACCGTTTCCGGCGGCACGATCTCGATCGGCGACCGCGTCGTCAACAATCTGCCGCCGGCCAAGCGCGACATCGCCATGGTGTTCCAGAATTATGCGCTCTATCCGCACAAGACGGTGGAGCAGAACATGGCTTTCGCGCTGAAGCTGCGCGGCACCGATCCGGCTGTCGTCGCCGAGCGGGTCAAGCGCGCCGCCGACATCCTCGACCTCGCGCCCTATCTCAAGCGCTATCCGCGCCAGCTTTCGGGCGGCCAGCGCCAGCGCGTCGCCATGGGCCGCGCCATCGTGCGCAATCCGCAGGTGTTCTTGTTCGACGAGCCGCTGTCCAACCTCGACGCTAAGCTGCGCGTGCAGATGCGCACCGAGATCAAGGAGCTGCACCAGCGGCTGAAGACCACCACCATCTACGTCACCCACGACCAGATCGAGGCCATGACCATGGCAGACAAGATCGTCGTGATGCGCGACGGCCGCATCGAGCAGGTCGGCGCGCCGCTGGAACTGTTCGACCGGCCGGCGAACCTGTTCGTCGCCGGCTTCATCGGCTCGCCTTCGATGAACCTTCTCAAGGGCACGGTGAACAAGGCTGAGAAAGTTGTCGAGATCGCCGGCACGGCGTTTCCGATGCCGTCAGGGGTCGCGGCCGAGGATGGCCAGGCCGTCGTCTACGGCGTGCGGCCGGAACATCTGGAAATCCATCCGGACGGTGTCGAGGCCAAGATCTCCGTGGTCGAGCCGACCGGCTCCGAGACGCTGGCCTTCGTGCGCTTCGGCGAGGGCGAGATGGTGGCGCTGTTTCGCGAGCGCCACGACCTCAAGCCGGGCGACACGCTGAAGCTCAAGCCCCGTCTCGACCAGGTCCATCTCTTCGATGCCGGGACCGGCAAGCGTCTCTGACCGCAAACAAGTCTTCAAGAGGGAACCATGCTCAAAGGGATCAATCCGCTGCTCAATGCCGATGTGCTCCAGGCGCTGCGGGCTATGGGCCATGGCGACGACCTGATCATCGCCGACACCAATTTCCCGTCCGATTCGGTGGCGCGGCAGACCGTGCACGGCAAGCTCTTGCGCATCGATGCGACGGCGGCTGAAGTGGTGAAGGCGGTGCTGTCGCTCTATCCGCTCGATACGTTCGTCAACGACGCGGCCGCGCGCATGGAGATCGTCGGCAAGCCGAACGAGATCCCGCCGGTGCAAAAGGAGGTCCAGAAGGAGATCGACGCGGCCGAGGGCAAGCCCTGGCCGATGATCTCGATCGAACGCTACGCCTTTTACGAACGCTCGAAGAAGGCCTATTGCGTGATCCAGACCGGCGAGCGCCGTTTCTATGGCTGCTTTGCCTTCCGCAAGGGCGTCGTGCCGCCGGATGCGGAGTAAGATCATGGCAGCCGGCAAGCCCGTCGTCATCCTGGGTGTGTTCGTCGCCGACACCGCCTATCGCGCCGACCGCCAGCCGCGCATGGGCGAGACGATTCTCGGCAATTCCTTCAAGCTCGGCCCAGGCGGGAAGGGCTCGAACCAGGCGGTGGCGGCCGGCAACCTCGGTGCTGACATCACCTTCCTGACGCGTCTCGGCGTCGACGCATTCGCCGAAATGGCCAAACAGACCTGGAAGCAAGCCGGCGTGAAGAGCGCAGTCATCGACACCCCGGACAGCTATACGGGCGCTGCCTATATCTTCGTCGAGGCGGGGACCGGCAACAACGCCATCATCGTCAGCCCAGGTGCTGCGATGCTGATATCGCCCGAGGATATCGAGGCGCATGCGGGCCTGATCCGCTCAGCCGGCGTTTTCGTCACCCAGCTCGAACAGCCGATCGATGCGGCATTGAAGGCGCTCGATATCGCGCGCGGGGCAGGGGTGACGACCATCCTCAACCCCGCGCCGGCTGCCAGCCTGCCGGACCGCATCTACACGCTCTGCGACTATGTCACGCCCAACGAGACCGAAGCCGAAGGGCTGACCGGCATCAAGGTGTCGTCAGTCGACGACGCCCGGCGCGCCGCCGACGCCCTGCTGGCCAAGGGTGTCGGCGCCGTCATCGTGACGCTCGGCGAGAAGGGCGCCTTGCTCCATACCAAAAGCCGTTCCGATCATGTCGACGCCGTCACCGTCGGCAAGGTGGTCGAGACCACTGGGGCGGGCGATGCGTTCAATGGCGGCCTCGCCGCGGCGCTCGCAAAGGGCGTCGAGCCGCTTGAGGCAGTGCGCTTTGCCTGCGCGGTCGCGGGTATCTCGGTGACGCGGCCTGGCACCGCGCCGTCGATGCCGACCTTGCAGGAGGTCGAGGCGCTGCTCGCCAAGGCCTGAGACCACCCCAGCTGTTCGCTGCTTTGTTGGCGGCTCTGGAACGCAACCGAGGTAAGCGCGTTCATCGTCCTGTCGGCGAGGCCGGTTTGGAACGGCAGGATGAAAAAGCCTTACGAAAAGCCCACGCTCGTGAAGCGGCAGAAGCTCACCGAACGGACGGCCCAGATAGTCGCCTCGGGCGTCGTCCTTGGCGAATGATTTCCTGGATTGGGCCGAGATGGCGTTACAGAATCCTGCTGGTCAGCTCCAGCATCGTCGTTGCGCCTTGCTCGGCGCCGGGCATATGCACGACGCGCAGAACGCGGAGGTCCCTGCTCGATCCTTCCACCGGTATCGACACGCTTTCACCGATCCGTGGCAATTCCTGGAAGGCGAGCTCGTCGACATCCCTGGCGTCATCGATCGAAATGCGGCATCTCACAGCCATCTTGGTCTCCCGTCTTTTTCGCCCGTGGGCTGAACGGGACAAGATTGGAATGGTTCCCGGACAAGGGCCTCAGTTGGCAAACCTGCCGCGATATTCGCGCGGCGTGGATGGCGCAATACATCTCGATGTTCCCGGCGGATGAGCGCAACCTGGTCGAGCGTGAGGCGCGAATCCGGTCCTGGCGCGAGCGCGAGGCGCCACAACGCGCCGGCTTTGCCGGAGACCCGCGCGGCTGGGAGAAGAGACACGCGAAAACGGCGAAGCTGACCCCGTTGGGCGAAAGGCTGCTGGGGCTGGTCAGCTGGAACAGCTGATCCTTGGAAAGAGGGAACGGCGGGCAGGTCCCACCGTTCAATTCTCGGGTAGCGGCAATGGTGCGTCACTCAAGGTCCGCAGGTAAGCGATGACGTCTGCCCGCTGCTTCTCGTCCTGCAGACCCGGGAAAATCATATCTGTTCCAGGCAAAGCGAATGCCGGGTTCGAGATAAAGGAGTTAAGGTCTTCAAAGCTCCATATGCCGCCGGCTTCCTTAAGAGCTGACGAATAGGGGACATCGCCTTGTGAAGCCTTCGGCCGCCCTACGACGCCCCACAGATTGACCCTTTTGGGGATATTGAGGTCCGGCGCTGAAAGATGACAGGCCCCGCACGTTCCGTCGAAAATTCCTTTGCCCGACTCGGCGTTCGCCGATGCGAGTCGTGCCGAAATCGGGGCAATGGCCGGTCGTCCGGCGCCATGAGCGCGCAGGTAGGCCACGACGTCTTCGTGGCCACTGAGCTTGGCCAAATGTATGGGTGGATTTCCATTCGATGTCAGTGCGTTGACGTTAGCTCCAGCGTCCACGAGATGGATGACGCACGGGAGGCAGCCTTTCTCGGCAGCCACGTGCAGCGGGGTTTGCGATTTCGCCACCTGATTTGGATCGGCCCCATTGTCGAGCAACAGCTTCACGATGTCCGCATGCCCACCCTTGTTGGCGGCGTAGAGTGGCGTTCTTTGCCAACTGACGGGCAGGTTCACGTCCGCCCCACGATTGACCAGCAGTTTGGCCAGCTCGATGTTCCCGCCTTCGCAGGCTATGTAGAGCGCCGTTACCCCGTCAATTTCGTTGATGGCCGCGCCCTTGTCCAAGGCGGAAGCCACACCCGCGACGTCGCCATTCTTGACAAGATCACCCAGGTTGCCCGCCTGGGCAGGCAGGGCAACAAGCCAAAGAACCCACAAAGCTCCCATAACCCACTTGATCATACTGTCCTCCCCGATGAGTGTCGCGAATTCCCGCAAGCGAGACAGCCATTATCGACAGTTCCAGCGCTGGCCGGCGTGCGATCACGCGACCGACCGACATCACTGCTCGGAAAAGCGCGGAAGGTTGGCTCGCATTGCAATTCCGGCTCCCCTGCACAAAAATAAATTTTAGCAGATGCTTATATAAAGACCAAGAAGCGGACGGCGGGATCGCAGTTCGTGTCGGCTTGAATTCTCGCACGATGAACACCCGGCGGCACAAATGCCACCGAGGCCGCCAGACACAGCGGCATCTCCGCAGGGCTCGAAGCATAGTTTAGCAATTTCTAATGGACCTGAAGCGACCATATGCTATTTGAATCAAACTCGAGTGGTGCGTTGGGGTATTGATGCGTAAGTCAGGCGGCGTTCGGCTGTCCTTCATTCCACCGCTGTTGCCGACCTTGGCTGGCAAGCCACCGGAGGGCGATGGCTGGATCCACGAAATGAAGTTTGACGGCTACCGCTCTCAAATCGTCATCGATGACCAAGGTGTGCGCATCTTCACGAGAAGCGGCCTCGATTGGACGACAAAGTACCGCGAGCTTGCGAAGGCAGCCGGGGAACTGAAGGTCGAGAGCGTCATCGTCGACGGCGAGATCGTTATGCTGAATGCAGCGGGGCATTCAGACTTCCGGGAGCTTCGCAAGGCCATCACGCGCCGCCCGCACCACCTATACTTCATGGCCTTCGACCTAATGCACCTCAACGGTCGCGATCTGCGTGACATGCCGCTTGGAGATCGGCGCGATATGCTGCAAGCGATGATTCCCCCAGGCGCCCGCATCCAATTCAGCAAGGCGCTGCTCGGCGACGCGAAGTCGATCTTCCATCTGATCGATCAGGCGGGGCTGGAAGGCATCGTCTCGAAGCGTAAGGATAGCGTCTATCGCAGTGGCAGTTCGACAGCTTGGCTAAAGACGAAAGCCTTTGCGGTCGACGAATACGACGTACTTGGCGTCGAGCGCGAACATGGCAAACCGGCCTTTGCCATCATGGCAGAGCGAGGTACTGGGCGCTTTGTCGGTTTGGCCGTCATTGCGTTGAACCGGGAGATGCGCGAGCGGCTTTGGCAGCGAGTGCAAGAACACTCTGGGCCACCGCCGAAGGGCGTGAAGCGCGCTGCAACGCAGTGGGTCAAACCTGGGCTCGTCGGTCGTGTGAAGCACATGAGGGGAGAAGAGGGCCTGCGGCACGCCACGCTGAAGGATTTTCGCGATGAGTCCGTTTGAAGGCAAAGGCGGGCCGCAATAGATAAAATCGCGGTTGGGCGACCTCTTTGGAGATCGCCATGGGCGGGAATATTTCTCACGCGTTGCGGCACTGGCCAAGCGGCTCGGACCGGATCAGTGCTGTCCGCATTGGGGCTTCTCAATGTTATCTTCTGCAGCGAATGTCGCGCCGCCGGCGGCGACGACGGCAATCCGCAATTCACAAACCTCGCCATGACGCCAGAGCAGCGACGTCCAAAGCTTACGAATCCGTAAGTCGTTGATTTGACGAACTCAAGTTACGATCGTGCTCAGGTAGCATGTGCCCAGGTGCTGCTCGACGGAAGACAAAGCCGTCGCCAATGGCCTTCTGTCGGGTGCCTGCCCCGGCCGTCGCAGCGGGCTATCGTGCCGGGCAAGCGCCATCTCTACCCGGATGGACACCGGTCTGCGGTTGTGCGTCACCGGCAGGACCGCGGACCGGACCGGTCCCGAAGAGTGATGATGGAACATTAGGGAGATGATCTAAGTAGTTCATTCTCCCTGTAGGAGGAGATCAAATGGGCACCATCCGGAGACGGGTCGACGACTGCACGACCGAGCCTGATATGGACGATCGAAAGTTAGATGACCTTACCGACCGACAGCCCGACCAAAAAGCGAACGAGTGGGCCGCGGCCCAGGCCGTCATATGTGAGTTCGAAGCCGAATGGTATGGCCAGGCGGAAGTCTCGCCCTTAGCGACCGAGCGGTAGGACAAGCAGCACTATCGCCGTCAGCACTACCCGCAACCGTAACCCGCGTCGAAGCGTGCTTTACAGGCCGAATTTTCCGGTCGATCCCGTAAGTTAAATGGCGCGAGTGACGGGGCTCGAACCCGCGACCTCCGGCGTGACAGGCCGGCACTCTAACCGACTGAGCTACACCCGCGCACTGACGAGCACGTGTCAGGCGTGTTCGTCGTTGGGGCGCTGGATAAGGGGTTCGTTTGCGGGTGTCAAGCGCGGCATTGAAGCATAACAGCAATCAGGAGAAGGTTTTTTGACAGCGACGCCCGGACTGGGGAAAACCGCGCCGCGACGGGCGTGCCGTCTCTTCATTTGGCCTTGCGAAGGCGGCCCTAACTGCTTAAAGGTCCGCGCTCAAGCGGGCGATTAGCTCAGTTGGTAGAGCGCTTCGTTTACACCGAAGATGTCGGCGGTTCGAGCCCGTCATCGCCCACCAGCCTGCCGGAAAAGTTGAAACGGAATGCGGAAGCGGCCCTTGCCTGGGCCGCCACCTTGTCGAGCGTCGGGCAATTACTGCCTGACGTAGCAGTTCTTATGCGCGCCCGGAGCAGGATCACCGCCGAAGGCGTCGTTGCCGCATCTGGCGCCGTTTCGGAAGACATCCTGCGCGTAGCGGCCGCGTGCGCCGTATCTGACGATTGCACGGCCGCGGAAATCGCAGAACTCACCCTCCCTGGCGCATGCAACCCATTCGCCGCGGTCCGGGCGCGAGCCGTATTCGTCGTCGCCGTAGTTGCCGTCTCCGTAGTTGTTGTCGCCGTAGTTGTTGTCACCGCCATAATCGCCGCGACCGCGCGCCACGTAATAGCAAGCCTTTTCGCGGCCGGGGGCTGGGTCGCCGAAAAGGCGATTGGAGCAAGGCACGGCCCTACGGTCGAAAAACCGGGAGGTCACGCGACCCCGGGCGCCGTAGACCACTTGCGTAGGGTAGGGCAAGCGACAGATGCCGCCCTCACTCGCGCATCGCCGCAGTTGCTGAGCCGAAGCGGTGGCGGGAAAAAGGGCGGTGGCGGCCGCGGCCAGGCCAACGAGGCAAACGACTGCAAACGCCATTCGGATCAAGGCAGTTGGGGTTTTTGACACGATTTGTCCTCCATGCGATTCAAGCGGGGGGCATCCTACCGCAGCCCACTTGAATAGGCGATGAATGAGCCGGCCGTTGCAAGAGCGGCCGTTAGCCGGCCTCGCTGCGAGGGAAAGGCCGTCGTCGAAACCGCGGCGAATCACGGCGTCAGGTGGAAATCCTGGCTTTCGGGCAGGAACTGTCCGCCATCGACGACAATGGTCGTTCCGGTGATGTAGCTGGCGTCGTCAGAAGCCAGGAACAGGAAGAGCGACTTCGCGGCAGGAAGCCGAGAGCGCTCAGGCCGCGAGTGGCAAGCTAATAGCGGATCACCCGCCGCTCGATCAGCACGACGATGCAGAAGAGCGCGATCGACAGCGACGACGAAAGCACGATCGCCGCGTAGAGGCGGTCGGACTGGTAGTTGAAGGTCGCCTGGATGATCAAGGCGCCGAGCCCCTTGTCCGAGCCGATCCATTCGCCGACGATGGCGCCGATGACGGCCGTCGCTGACGCGATCCTGAGCGAAGAGAACAGCATCGGCAGTGCGCGCGGGAGGCGCAGGCCCCAGAAAATCTCCGAGCGCGTCGCCGACAGTACCCGGAACAGTTCGTGCTCGTTATCGCTGGCCGAATCGAGACCGCGGATCATGTTCACCAGCGTCGGGAAGAAGCAGATCACCGCCGCGATGACGATCTTCGGCGTCATGCCGATACCGAAGATCAGGATGATGATCGGCGAAAGCGCCAGGATCGGAATGGTGTTGAAGAACAGCACGACCGGGAAATAGGCGGCCTGCAGGATACGGCTGTGCACGAATAGCACTGCAAGCAGCACGGCAGCCAGATTGCCGATGATGAAGCCGGCCAGCGCCTCGATCAGGGTCGGCCTCAGATTGTCGATGAGAAGGGCGAAACTCCTCTGGAAGACGCCGAAGATCGCCGTCGGCGTCGGCACGATATAGGCGGGAACGCCGATCAGCGGCAGAAGATATTGCCAGGCAATCAGGATCGAAGCCGCGCCGAGGACCGGCAGCGCGATCGTCATTTGCGGGGAGAGGGGCGTCCGTCTCACGACGCACGCTCCAGCGCGGTGCGCAGATCGGCCATGGCGGCGGCGATCGCCGCATCCTCCCGCTTGCAGCGGTTGCCCTCCTGCTTGAAGGGCCGCATGTCGAGGTCCTTGACCACGCGCCCCGGATTGGCGGCCAGCACGATGACGCGTTCGCCGAGATAGGCGGCCTCGGCGATCGAATGAGTGACGAAGAGGATGGTCGTACCGGTGCGCCGCCAGAGCGCCAACAGCTCGTCGTTCAGCCGGTCACGCGTGATCTCGTCCAGCGCGCCGAAGGGTTCGTCCATCAGCAACAGTTTTGGTTCGCCGAGCAAGGCGCGCGCGATCGCGACACGCTGACGCTGACCACCGGAGAGCTGATGCGGCAGGCGCTCGCCGAAGCTGCCCAGGTCCATCAATTCCAGCAGCTCCGTGCTGCGGTCCTCGATCTTGCGGGTCAGGCTGCGCTGGCCGACGCCGAGCGGCAGGCGCACATTGTCGCGCACCGTGCGCCAGGGCAGTAACGTCGAATCCTGGAAGACGAAGCCGACATCGCGGCGCGAGCGCACCGCGTGCGGTGTGGCGCCCAGCACGCTGATCGAACCGCCGAGCGGGTCGAGCAGGTCGGCCACCACCCGAAGCAAGGTCGACTTGCCGCAGCCGGACGGTCCCAGGATCGACAGGAAGGAACCGGCCGCGACTGTCAGGTCGAGGCCGGCAAGCACTTTGACGGCCGCATGTCGGCCGCCATAGCCTACATCCAACTGTCGCGCTTCGATCGCGTCGAGCATCACGCGGCGGGCGCGTCGAGCTTGGGCCGGTCGGCCGCCGAGAGCTCCAGGATCTTGGTGGTGTAGACATCCTTGGCCGCCGGGCGTCCGTTCGGATACTGGCCGACCTTGTCGAGCAGCGCCAATTGCTCCTCGATCGAGGCGGGATCGAACGTCCCCCAGCCGTCCTTGGCGGTCGCGCCGTCGAAGGATAGTTTCAGCACCAGGTTGACGGTTTTTTCCTCCCAGCCGAGATCCATTTCCGGATAGGCGGCGACCATCTTCTTGACCGCTTCCTGCGGGTTGGCATGCACCCAGCCCCAGCCCTTGCCGACAGCGCCGATGAATTTTGCCAGCGTGTCGGCATTCTCATCGATTGCCTTGTCGGTGGCGAAATAGACGTCGGCGTATGAACTCAGGCCGAGATCGCGCGTCAGCAGGTCGATGCGGTCGTCGCCGACAACGCTGAGCGCCTGGGTGTTGGTGATCCAGCCGCCAATGGCGTCGACATCGCCGCGCACCAGGGGCGCCTTGTCGAAGCCGACATTGACGATGGTGACTTCAGACGGGTCGATGCCGTTCTTGGCCAGGATCTCGTCGATGACGAAGCGCGCCGTCGGCTGGATGCCGATCCTCTTGCCCTTGAGGTCGGCCACGCCGCGGATCGGCTTGGCCGGCTTCGAGGTCAGCGCATAGGGGCCGGTGCGGAAGCCGCAGGCGATGATCTTGACCGGCACGCCGCTGGCGCGCGCGGCGTAGAGCTGCGGCGTTTCGGAGAACTGGCCGAGCTGCGCCGAGCCCGAGACGACCGGCGGCACGGTCGAGGCGTTGGGGCCGCCGGGGCTGAACTCGACCTCGAGCCCGGCATCCTTGAAATAGCCATTGGCGACGGCGGCGATGTCGCCGATCTGGCCGTTGGACATCAGCCAGTCGTACTGGATGACGACCTTGCCGGCGGCCCTTGCGCCGGGCGTCAGCACCAGCTGTATGCCGGCGGAAGCTGCGGCCACGGCCGCCATGCCGCCTTTCATGAAAGCGCGGCGATTCAACTCGAAATCCCTGTTCCCACTCATTTTTCGCTCCTGTTGCAGACTTTCTCGTCTCTTCTTCAGGCGCCGCTCCCTTCCGGCGCGGCGTCGTCTACGGCTGTTCGTCGTGGTAGTCGCCAGGGCCGCCGTCGAGCCAGGCGTAAAGCTCCCAAAGCGTGTCGTCCGGGTCGGTGAAATAGGCGCAGCGCGCATTCCAGACGTAATCTTCCGGCGGGCCGTAGAAAGGCACGCCTTTGGCGCTCAATGCGTCATGCAGCCGGTCGATGTCGGCCGGCGTGTCGAGCCGCACGGCGACGCAAACCTTGTGGGCGTGGCGCGGCGACTTCAGGTTGGACACGCCGGTATGACGGTTGATGTGGTCGAGTTCCCAGGCGGCGAGCGTCACGCCCTGGCCGTGGAAGTCGGCAAAGCCCTCGGCGCGGCGGCGCAGGCGGAAGCCGAGCTTGTCGACATAGAAGTCGACTGTCCTCTCGATGTTTCCGACCAGCAGGCAGACGTCGGAGATGCGGGTGATATTTGCCGGCATGGCTATCTCGCTCCGGTGGTTTTCTGGAGCGGCAGCTTGACGCCGACACGATTGGCGGCGCCGACGATATGTGCCCGCATCGCCGCTTCCGCCGCGTCCGGATCGCCCGCCACCAGCGCGTCATAGATGCGCACATGCTCGCCGACATTGATCTCGACGAGGTCGTGCAGCGGGTTGGTCAGGCGGGCGTAGTGGATCGACTGGCGGATCTGCTCGCAGACGAACGAGATGAAAGTGTGGATGTAGCTGTTGCCGGTGGCGCGCGCGATCTCGCGGTGGAAGAGCAGGTCGGCGTCGATGCTGCCTTCTTCCCATCGCTCCTCGCCGCCCATGCGGTCGAGCGCCGCCTTGATCGAATCGAGATGTTCCTTTTCTCGCCGCGTCGCGGCGAGCGCCGCCGCCTCGGCCTCGAGGATGCAGCGCAGCTCGAACAGCCGCTCCATGTTGTGCGTGTCCTTGAGCGCCTCGCGGTCGATGCGGATCGCGGCCCGTTGTTCGGGCGCCAGCACGAAGGCGCCGATGCCTTGCCGTGCCTCGATCATGCCGTCGGCCCGAAGCTGCGCGATCGCCTCGCGCACCACGTTGCGGCTGACGCCGAATTTTTCCGAAAGCTCCTGCTCGGTCGGCAGGCGCGCGCCAGGGTTCAACTCGCCGGATTCGATCTCCCGGCTGAGGAAGGCCGCGACCCGGTGCGGGAGTGTCTCGACGGTGCCGATGGCGGCCAGTCTCTGCTTCATGGAAAAGTCTCCGTCGAGGGCAAAAGACAGCCGGGATTCATCAGGCCCTTTGGGTCGAGGGCGTTCTTCAGCGCCGCTACCATGCGGCGATGCGCCGGCGAGAGGCCGGACCAGAATTCCCGGGCGCGGCTGCGGCCGATACCGTGCTCGGCGCTGATCGAGCCGCCGAGGCCGACCGCGATTTCATAAAGCCCCGCGGTGATCTCAGAGCCGCGGGTGCGGGCATCGGCAACGGCAAGGTGCATCGGCGGTAACACGTTGAAATGGATGTTGCCGTCACCAGCATGGCCATAGGCCAGCGCAATCCAGCCAGGATGATCATTCGCGACGAAGCGGCTCGCATTCTCGATCAGGGCGGGGATATCGGAAATGCGCACCGATAGATCGGTGCGCACATGATATCCGCGCTTGGCCTGGCCCTCGACCAACCCTTCGCGGATCGCCCAAAAACTTCTCGCCTGCGCGTTGCTCGCGGCGAGAACCGCGTCGATCAACAACCCCTTCTCCATGGCATCGGTGAGGAAGCCGGCCAACAGTCCGTTGAGGTCGATGCCCGGGCCGGAGGACAATTCGACCAGCACCTGCACGGGCGCCGAGACCGGCGCGGCCATGCCGGGGTCGATCAGCCTGGCAAGCTCGATGCATTCCGAGCCGATGATCTCGAAAGCGGAGATCAGGTCCGAACAGTCGCGGCGCGCCCGGTTGAACAAGGTGACGGCAGCTTCGAATGAGGCCAGCCCGAGATAGGCCGTTTCGACGCGCGCCGGCTTTGGAAAAAGCTTGACCTCGACACCGGTGATGACGCCCAGCGTACCTTCCGAGCCGATGAAAAGCTGCTTAAGGTCATAGCCGCTATTGTTCTTGCGCAGGCCGGAGAAGCCGTTCCACAGCTCGCCATTCGCAAGCACGACCTCCAGCCCGAGGATCAGGTCGCGAGCCATGCCATGGCGCAGCACGTTGACGCCGCCGGCATTGCTCGCTGCATTGCCGCCGATCTGGCAGCTGCCTTGCGCGCCGAGCGCCAGCGGGAACAGGTAATCCTGCGCCTCGCATGCGTCCTTGATCGTCTGCAGCACGCAGCCGGCATCGGCGCGCAATGTGAAGTTGTCCTTGTCGATCTGCCGGATGGAATTCAGTCGCTCCAGGCTAACGACCACCAGACCGCCGCCTTTGCTGTCGATGGCGCCCGAGACCAGTCCGGTGTTGCCGCCCTGCGGGATGACGCCCAGCCCGAGCTCGCCGCACAGGCGCATCAAGGCCTGGACCTCGCCGACCGAGCCGGGCCGCAGCACCACAAGAGCATCGCCCCGGTAATCGCCCGCCCAGTCGCCCAGATATTTCGCCATTCCGGCCGGTTCGACGGTAATGCCGATCTGCCCGACGGCGCCCTCCATGGCGCTGAGGATTTCCGGTGAAAGGCGATGGACGTTCATGAGGTCGTGTCTGGATATCGGGTGATACATATCATCCTACAACTGGATCCGAGTCAACGGCTTCCGTGATCGATGGACAATTATCGGCCCTACCGTTGGGTGCAGGCAGTTGCTCAGAAGGCTGGCATAGGCCCTGCCTATGCGGGGCTCTGGCCGATTGCCGGTCGGTCGAAACCACCGCAAAGGTGGACGACAGGGGAGCTTGGGCTTGTCCGGCGAGATCGACCCGGCGAGGAGAAAAGATGATTGAACTGCCTTTTGCCCGCGAAGAGTATCAGCGGCGGCTCGGAAAAATCCGCGCCGAGATGGCCAGGCGCGGCATCGAACTCCTGATCGTCAACGACGTCGCCAATCAGCATTACATCACCGGCTATGACGGCTGGTCGTTCTACACGCCCCAGGTGGTGCTTGTTCCCATCGAGGATGCCGAACCGGTCTGGATCGGCCGCGCCATGGATGCCGCCGGCGGGCTGCTGACGGCCTGGATGAAACCGGAGAACGTGGTCGGCTTCCCGGAGGATCACGTCCAGCGCGCCGACCGGCATCCGATGGACTGGATCGCGGCATGGATCGTCGCCAAGGGCTGGGGCAATCGTCCCATCGGCATCGAGCTCGAGGCCTATTATTTCTCGCCGAAGGCGCATGCGCGGCTCGTCGCCGGATTGCCCAATGCGAAATGGCGCGACGCCGACCTGCTCGTGAACTGGATACGCGCGGTCAAGTCGGCGCCGGAAATCGCCTATCTGCGCAAGGCATCGACGCTGGCGCAAGCGGCCGTCGCACGGGCCTACGAAATCATCGCGCCGGGTGTGCGCGAATGCGACGCGATCGCCGCCATCCAGGCGGCGCAGATCGCCGGCAGTCCGGACTTCGCCGGCGACATCACGGCGCTGCCGCCGACGATCCTCGGCGGCGAAAACGCGTCGGCACCGCACATCATGTGGAGCGACAGGCGGTTCGGGAAGGACGAAACCATCGCGCTGGAGCTGGCAGGCGTCTGCCGCCGCTATGCCGCCGGGCTTGCCAGGACCATGCAGCTCGGCAAGACGCCGACCCGCGTCGCGGATACCGCGAAGGCGGTGATTGAAGGCATGGATGCCGTGCTCGACGCGGTACAGCCGGGAACGACGGCCGAGGCGGTCGAAGCCGCCTGGCGCAAGGTCATCGCGCGTCACGGGCTGAAGAAGGAATCGCGCATCGGCTATTCCATCGGCGTTGCCTATCCGCCCGATTGGGGCGAGCATACGATCAGCCTGCGGCCCGGCGACAAGACGGTGCTGCAACCCGGCAATGTCGTGCATTCCATTCTGGGCATGTGGATGGACGGCTGGGGCATCGAGATCAGCGAGACCATTCTGGTGACCGAGACGGGCAACGAGACGCTGACGAAGTTCCCGCGGGATATCCATGTCAAAGCCTGACGAACCGAGCGGGGCCAGCGGTACCGCGCCCGACATCGATGCCGGGATTCTCGATCGGATGATCGAGATCCGCCGCCATCTGCATCGCCATCCGGAGCTTTCGAACCGCGAGGCGGGCACGCAGCGTTATTTGCGCGAGATGCTCGCAAGCGAAGGTATTGCCGACATCCGCGACGTCGCGGGCTACGGGCTTGCCGTCGATATCGTCGGCACAGGCAGGCCGTCGAACCGCAAGCTCGCGATTCGCGCCGACATCGACGCCTTGCCGATCGAAGAGGAATCCGGCGTCGATTATGCCTCGGAAAATCCAGGCGTGATGCATGCCTGCGGCCACGACGCGCATGCCGCGATCGGCTTTGCGGTGGCCGCGCATCTGCAGCGCTCGCGCGACAGTTTTGGCGGAACCGTCCGCCTCATCTTCCAGCCGGCCGAAGAGGACGAACCGTCAGGCGGCAGGCGGGTGGTCGAGGAGGGACTGCTCGACGACGTCGATGCCGCGATCTGCGTCCATGTCGATCCGTATACGCCGTCCGGCAAGGTCGCCGTCGGGTCCGGTCCCTACACGCTAGCCTGCGATACGTTCGATGTGCTGGTCATCGGCTCGGCGGCGCATGCCGCAAAACCCTATGAAGGCGTCGATGCGCTGGCCGTGGCCTGCACCATGGTAACGGAACTGCAGAAGATTGTTTCGCGCGAGACCGACCCCTACGATCCGCTGGTCATCTCGGTGACCACCATCAACGGCGGCAATGCCTACAACGTCACTGCCGGCAAGGTGGCTTTGAAAGGCACCATCCGGAGCGGCAGCGACGCCACCCGCGAGCGCGCCTGGCGCCGGCTTCGTGAGGTGGTGGAAGGGATAGCCGCAAGCCATGGCGCGAGCGTGCAAGTCGAGATCCACCGGGGCGAACCTGGCGTCGTCAACGACGCCCAGATGACCGCGCTGATCCTTGCCGGCGCCGGGGCCAGCATCGGCGCGGACAATGCGCTCACCATGCCTGGATGGAGCATTGCCGACGACTTCGGCTATTACAGCGAGAAACGTCCGTCGGTCTATTTCCGGCTCGGTATCCGCAACGAAGAGGTGGGATCGATCTATCCGCTTCACCACGCCAGGTTCCGGGTCGACGAGGCTGCCCTCAAAAACGGCGCGCTTACTTTGGTTTCGGCGGCAACGATGTTCCTGGGGGGGCAGGAGGCTCCTGGCGTCTAGCCAGGATCGGCAACCTTAAAGATACTGCGCCACCTTCTTGCCGACGGCCAGGAAGCGCAGCGGATCGACCGCCTCGCCATCGTGGCGCACTTCGTAGTGGAGATGCGGGCCCGTCGAGCGGCCGCTGCTGCCGGTCTTGCCGATGACGTCGCCGGCGGCGAGTTTCTGGCCGACGGCGACGTCGATCTCGCTCAAATGCCCGTAGCGCGTCGCAAAGCCGTTGCCATGGTCGACCTCGACCATGCGGCCGTAGCCGCCGGCCCAGCCGGCCCTGGTGACGACGCCGGCGGCAGTGACCTTGGCCGGCATGCCGATAGGCGCCCTGAAATCCATTCCGGTATGCAGCGCGGCGGTGCCAAGGATCGGATCGGTGCGCACACCGAACGGGCTCGTCACCGTACGGCCAGGGGCGGGATTCGTGAGCGGCAGCTTGCGTGCCTCTTTCTTGACCTCGTCGAGCGCGTCCAGCGCTTCATCCAACTCCTTGACCTTGCTGTCGAAAACCAGCGAGGGATCAACCGGAACCAGCGGGCCGCCGACATCACTCTTGTTGAGTTCGCTGTCGACCGGCAGGCCTGCCGCTTCCAGCGCCTGTACGATGCCATCCGCATTCTTGTAGGCGTTGTCGGCAAGCGTGGTGATGCGCGAAAGCTGCTGGTTCTCGATGGACTTCAGCGACGCATTGATCGAGACGAACAGCTTGTCGGCGCGGTCGGCGGCCGTTTCGCCTTCAAGCGGATCGGACCTCGTCGACCAGAGCGAGAAGGGTCTCGTATCGCCGGCGCTCAAGGATGCGACGGAATAGGCGGGCGCCTGTGAAAGGCTGCCGGTGATTTCCGCTTGTTCGCCGGGCTTGGGCGTCGCGCCCGCCGCCGGCGCGTCGCCGACTTCGTTCTCGGCGCGCTCGAGAATCGGGCCGAGCCGCCCATGGCGCTCGCTGAGCTGGGTCTGCCTGGCCAGCAGCTCGCTGACCTTGGTCTCCATGAGCTGCTGGTCGAGAAGCTGGCGGCTGGTGATGCGGTCGACTTGAGCGCGCAGCGCCGAGATGCGGTCCTCATAGGCCTGCTGCATGCGTGCCTGCCTGGCCGTGGTGGCGCCGATCAGGTCGTCGCGCAGCACAAGGTAAGAGGTGGCGAGCAGGTAGCCGATGGCGATCGCGGCCAGCGCCGAGCCGATGAAAGCGGCGAGCCAGGGTCGGATCGTGAAGTGTCTTATTTCGTTGCCCCTGGCGATGATGACCGTGTGGGGCTCCTTGCGCCTGCCGAAGACCGCTGACTGACCGGTTGATTTCACGGGACCGAGCTTTCGTTACGACACCAACGACAGCTCCGAATTACACATTATTAGGGTTAACAAAGTTTTGCTGGCCGCAACGTTTGCGTAACCAATTCGCGCGTTGCGAGTGATGAGTTGCAACGGGCGAGGGCCGGCAAAGCCGGCGGCGCAAAGGGCTATGCGTTTACCGCCTCAGAGAGCGCACGGCCTCGAGCACCTCTTCGGCATGGCCCTTGACGCGGACCTGATGCCAGATCCGGGCGATGCGACCGTCCTTGCCTATCAGGAAGGTGGCGCGTTCGACACCCATGTATTTGCGCCCGTACATCGTCTTCTCGACCCACAGATCGTAGGCCTCGATCACTTGGCGCTCCTCGTCGGCGACGAGATCGACGGTCAGATCGTATTTCGCCTTGAATTTGTCGTGTTTCTTCACGCTATCAGGCGACAGCCCGATCACCACGGCGCCGGCCTTCTCGAATTCCGATTTCAACTGTGAGAAGCCGATCGCCTCGTTGGTGCAACTTGTGGTGTCGTCCTGCGGATAGAAATACAGTACAACGGGCTTGCCCCGGAACGCGGCGAGGCTGAGAGAGCCGCCGCCGTCACGCGGAAGATCGAATTGGGGTGCTGCGTCGCCCACGTCGAGATCAGCCATGTCGATGCCCTTGTTTGCGGTTACGCGCGGGAAGTCATCGATATAACGTGAAGCGGGGATTCGTCCACGACGAGTTCGTCACAACGGAATATTGCTTGGATCAGGAAGAACCGCAGCACGAGAAGATCAAGTTCAGGCGTGACGAGATCACCGACCTGGCGAAGCTTCCGTCCGCGTGCGGCGTGCCGCCGCTCGGCCGGGCAGCCGTGCGGCGCCGTTTTCGCTTTCTCGGGCGCGTGCTTGCCGGGCTTTGCGCGCTGGTGCTTCTGGCGGCGGTCGGCGTCTATGTCTTGGGAGCCTCGGGCATCGGCACGGAGCGGCTGCGGGCCGAGGCGGAGACCGCCATCGAGAAGCTGGCCGGCGTCGATGTCAACGTCACGGTCGGCGCGGCGCGGCTGACGCTCGACGGATCGAGCTTCATCGCCCTTCAGGTCAGCGATGTCAGCCTCAAGACGGCCGACGGCAAGCCGATGGCCGATGTCGGCCGCGTGCGTTTCGGCATGCGCCTGCTGCCGCTGCTTTCCGGCGACGTCCGGCTGACCAGCGCCAGATTCTCCGACGCTCATATCGTGGTGGCCGCCATGCCCTCTGGCGGCGGCGACTGGACGGCAGTGCTGCGCAACGAGGACGGCCTCGTCGATCCGGAGAAAGTCTCTGCGGCGGTCTTCGGCGGCGTCAACGACGCGCTGGATGCCGTGCGCGAGGACTCGATGCGCCAGGTCGATCTGCGCAATGTCGAATTCGAACTGCCGGACACAGGGCTGGTCAAGCGGGTGACCGTCACCTCGGCAACCGTCGCGCAGACCGGCACGGGAAGCATACAGTTCTCCTACGACGCCGATGTCGACGGCCGCCACGCGACTTTGACCGCCACCGCGACCCGCGATGCGACGGCAAGGCGGATCGCGTCGCTGGACGCCAACCTCGCGATCGCCGGTGCCTCCGCCGAGGGGAGCTCGACCGCGGCCATGCCTGCGGACGAGGGCGCGAAGCTGGGTTCGATCGCGCTGAAGCTTTCAGGCTCGGAAGCGTCCGGCGACAACCCATCCCGCCTGGCGGCTTCGCTGTCGATCGCCGGCTCGGTGCTCGACCTCGACGAACGCGGCCTGATGCCGGCCGACGTCGATGCCGACGTCACGCTGGTGGCCGGCTCGAACAAGATCTCGGTCGACCGGCTGCTGATCAAGACCGGCCGCTCCAGCATCGACTTTGCCGGATCGATCGGCCCGAAACCGGCAGTCGCGGGGGAGGAGCCCGCCTATCGCTATGACCTCACCAGCGACGGCTCGACGCTGGCGCCTTCGGATTCGCCGGAACCGGCGCTGCAGTTCCTGGCGCGTATCGCCGGCGTCTACCAGCCGAAGAGCCGCAAGCTCGTCGTCGAGCAGATCGGCGTCCGGTCCGGCGGATCGGGCGAGGTGCTTGGCGCGGCCACGGTCGCCTTCATCGACAACGGCCCTCCGGGCGTATCGCTGTCGCTCAACGTCCACGACATGCCCGTCTCGCATGTCAAGCAATTGTGGCCATGGTTCTCGGCCCGCAACGCGCGGCTCTGGGTGCTGGGCAATCTGTTCGGCGGCATGGTGACCGATGCCAATCTGCAGTTCCAGGTCGCGCCGGGGCGCCTGGGCAACGGCGTGCCGCTTTCCGGCGACGAAGTGTTCGGTCGCTTCCAGATCGACGGCTCGCGTTTCGATACCGCCGGACGCATCCCGCCGATCCGCGACGCCGTCGGCGTCGTTGCCTTCCACGGCAACGATGTCGACATCGCGCTTTCCTCGGGCAGCGTCTATATGCCGAGCGGCCGCACCGTGGCGGCAAGCGGCGGCACGCTGACGATCAAGAACGCGAACCGACCGATCGTGGTTGGCAAGCTCGACATCGACGTCGCGGGTGAGGCCCCGGCGATTGCCGAGCTTGCCTCCTACGAGCCGATCAATGCCATGCGCCATGTCGGGCTGGCGCCGGAGGACCTGTCCGGCACCGTCACCGGCCACGTCAGGGCGGATATTCCGCTGACGAGGGGCATGGATACCTCGACGCTCGATTGGCTGGTGTCGCTCGACTACAAGGATCTGTCCCTCGCCAAGCCGTTCGAGGATCAGACGGTGACCGAGGCCGATGGCTCCATCACCGTGGGGCCGAAGCAGGCGGTGATTTCGGCCGATGCGAAGCTCAACGGCATTCCGGCCGAGCTCGACCTCGTCGAGCCGCTCGCCGATGACGGGCCGGCGCGCAGCCGCAAGGTCACGCTGATTCTCGACGACAAGACGCGCAATGCCAGCATGCCAGGCCTCTCGGACCTGCTTTCGGGAACCATCAAGGTGGCGATCGACAAGAGCGGTGAGGGCGCCCAGCAGGTTTCGGCGGATCTCACCAACGCCAGGCTGGATATTCCCTGGGCCGGATGGAGCAAGGGCGCAGGCATTCCCGCCAAGGTCACTTTCGACATGGCCAAGTCCGGCAGCACCACGACGCTGTCGGACTTCGATCTCGACGGAAAGAGCTTTTCGATCGAGGGCAATTTGACGCTGGTGAACGGGGCGTTGTCCGCGGCCCGCTTCAGCAAAGTCGCGTTGAACAGGGGCGATGACATCGCCGTCTCGGTCAAGCGCTCCGGTAAAAGCTACGCCGTCGATATCAGCGGCGCGTCGCTCGATGCCCGCTCGCTGATCAAGCAGTTCACCTCGGATGTCGACACCGCCACGAAGGGCGCCGGCAGCGACGCCATCTCGGTCAGCGCCGATGTGGCATCCTTGACTGGTTTTCATGACGAGGCGCTCTCCAATCTCAAGCTGGAATACAGCGCCGCCGGATCGCACGTGAACGGGCTCAACGTCACCGCCGCGGCAAGCTCGGGCGCGGCGATCACGATCAGCAACACGACCAGCGAAGGCGGCCGCTCGCTCAGGGTGAAGTCGGCCGACGCCGGCGCCATCCTGCGCTTCCTCAACGTTTATGAGCACATGGAGGGCGGCACGATCACCATGTCGCTCGCCGGCGCGGCCGACGGGCCTATGAAAGGCCAGATCGACACCAGCAATTTCTACATCGTCAACGAGCCCAAGCTGGCTTCGATCGTGTCGACCAAGCCGGCCGGCGACACGCGCAGCCTCAACGAAGCGGTCAAGGCCGATATCGACACGTCGCGCGTGCAGTTCGAGCGCGGCTTTGCCGAGATCGAAAAGGGCTCCGGTTATTTGAAGCTGGCCAACGGTCTGCTGCGCGGCCCGCGTATCGGCACCACCTTCCAGGGCACACTTTACGACCCGAGCAACAACATGGATGTGACCGGCACCTTCATGCCGGTCTACGGGCTGAACCGCATTTTTGGCGAACTGCCGCTGTTCGGCCCGCTGCTCGGCAATGGCCGCGACCGCGGCCTGATCGGCGTCACCTACCGGCTGAAGGGCAATGCCAACAAACCAACCCTGAACATCAATCCGCTGTCGGTGGTCGCGCCCGGAATCTTCAGGTCAATCTTCGAGTACCGGTAGGATGGTGGTCAAGCCGGCCGCACCAGAACGTGTTTCTTCTTGCCGAGCGAGAGCTTCACGACGCCCTCCGGGCCGAGGTCCTGAAGCGTGACGACGCGCCGGTCGTCGGTCAGGGGCTGGTCGTTGATGCGCACGGCGCCGCCCTGGATGTGGCGGCGCGCTTCGCCGTTCGAGCTTGCCAGCCCGGCGCTGACGAAAAGCGCCAGGATGCCGATGCCGGTCTCCAGGTCGGACCTTGCCACCTCGACGCTGGGCAGCGTGTCGGCCAGCGCGCCTTCCTCGAAGGTCTTGCGCGCGGTTTCGCTCGCGGTTTCGGCCGCCTCGCGGCCATGCAGCATCGCCGTGATCTCGGTGGCGAGGATCTTCTTTGCCTCGTTGATCTCAGAACCGCCGAGCTTTGCCAGGCGCGCCACTTCGTCGAGCGGCAGGGTCGTGTAGAGCTTCAGGAAGCGGCCGACATCGGCGTCCTCGGTGTTGCGCCAGTACTGCCAGAACTCGTAGGGCGACAGCATGTCGCCATCGAGCCAGACCGCGCCCGAGGCCGACTTGCCCATCTTGGCGCCGGACGAGGTGGTGAGCAGCGGCGTGGTCATGGCGAAGAGCTGCACGCCCTCCATGCGGTGGCCCAGGTCGATACCGTTGACGATGTTGCCCCACTGGTCCGAGCCGCCCATCTGCAGCCGGCAGCCGGCGCGCTTGTAGAGCTCGACGAAGTCGTAGGCCTGAAGGATCATGTAGTTGAATTCGAGGAAGGACAGCGACTGCTCGCGGTCGAGCCTCAGCTTCACGCTATCGAAGGCAAGCATGCGGTTGACGGAGAAATGCCGGCCGACATCGCGCAGGAAGTTGACGTAGTTGATCTGCATCAGCCAGTCGGCATTGTTGACCATGACCGCATCGCCCGGGCCGCTGCCGAACTTCAGGTAAGGCGCGAAATTGCGGCGGATGCCGACGAGATTGTCGTCGATGTCCTGCGGCGTCAAAAGCTTGCGCGCCTCGTCCTTGAAGGACGGGTCGCCGATCATCGAGGTGCCGCCGCCCATCAGCGCGATCGGCCGGTGGCCGGTCTGCTGTAGCCAGTGCAGCATCATGATCTGGATCAGCGATCCGGCATGCAGGCTCTTGGCGGTGGCGTCGAAGCCGATATAGGCGCTTACCGTTTCCTTGGCGAAAAGCTGGTCGAGGGCGGATTCATCCGAAATCTGGTGGATGAAGCCGCGCTCGCTCATGATGCGCAGGAAATCGGATTTGAAGGCGGACATGTTTTCTTCCTGGAGATCGCCGGGCATTCAGCCAAGCTCGATATGAAGGCGCGCGTTTAGCATCCAACCGCTGTCAGCAAAAGTGGTTTCCGGTTTTGCGACCGATTGGACGCGGCGCCCAGGCGTCCTTGCTTCGCCCTTTTTGCTGGCGTAATGAGGCGCCGCGCAAAGACAGGCGCCTAGGCGCCGCCACGGGGCCATCCCGCAGCTTCAGATCGGACGAGCTCCCCGCGATGAACAGGAACTACATTCTCCTCTTTCTGTTCAGCATCGTCATGACCGTCAGCGGGCTGGCCAGCCTGCCGCCGGTCGACCGCGACGAATCCCGCTTCGTCCAGGCGACCAAGCAGATGGTCGAGACGGGCGACTACGTCGATATCCGCCTGCAGGACGTCACGCGCTACAAGAAGCCGATCGGCATCTACTGGCTGCAGTCGGCGGCGGTGGCGCTGAGCGGCGAGGGGGCGGCGGCGCCGATCTGGGTCTATCGCCTGGTCTCGATGCTGGGCATCGCGATCGCCGTCGTCGGCATCGGCTGGACCGGCACAAAGCTCTTCGGCGCCAATGCCGGGCTGGCAGCCGGCCTGATCATGGCGGCGATCTTCGCCACCGCCTTCGAAGGACGTGACGCCAAGACCGACGCCATGCTGCTCGCTTGCTGCGTGATGGCGCAGGGCGCGCTGGCGCAGGTCTATCTGGCGGCAAAGCGCAACGAACCGGTTCCCGGACATCTGCCGTGGATCTTCTGGATCGCGCAAGGGTTGGGCATCCTCATCAAGGGGCCCGTCTCGCCGCTGCTGTCGCTGCTGACGGCGGCGGCGTTGGTTGCCTTCGATCGTGACTGGCGCTGGCTGCTGAAGATGAAGCTGGCGCGCGGTGTCGCCATTGTGCTTGCTATCGTGCTGCCGTGGCTGATCCTCATCACCTGGAAAAGTGGCGGCGCCTTCTTTCAGGAGGCGGTCGGCAAGGACATGCTGAACAAGGTGGCGCAGGGCGAGGAATCGCACGGCCTGCCGCCCGGCTTCTACATGCTGACCTATTCGCTGTTCATGTGGCCCTTCGGGCTGATCGCGGTCGGCGCCGGATTGCAGGCGATCAACCGGTTCTGGGACGATCCGCGCCTGCGCTTCTGCCTCGCCTGGTACATCCCGTTCTGGCTGGTGTTCGAGGCGATCCCGACCAAGCTGCCGCATTATGTCATGCCGGCCTATCCAGGCATGGCGCTCTTGATCGGCTGGCTGCTCACCTTGCCGGCGGACCAGGCCAACGCGCCGCTCAGGCGCTGGCAGACATGGCTGTGGTGGGCGACGGCCTTTGGCGTCGTCGTCGTGTCGATCGGTCTGGCCGTGGTGTGCGTCGGCGCGCCGATCTACTTGGCGAAAACCTTCTTCTGGTGGAGCATTCCGGCGGCGATCGCCGCTCTGGTCACCGGCTATCTTGCCTTCCCGCGGCAATTGCAGGTGCCGCTTGCGCGCATCGCCGCGATCGCCGTCGGCGCGGGCATCACCTTCAGCCTGCTGTTCGGTGTCATTGCGCCGTCACTGAAGCCGATCTGGCTGAGCCCCGCTGTCAAGGCCGCGGTCGACGCCAACCGCCTGTGCGATACCACGGTGCTTGCCTCGGCGAGGTTCGAGGAGCCGAGCCTCATCTTCCTGGTCGGCACCAAAACGGTGCTTACCGATGTCGAGGGCGTGGCGCGGCATCTGCTCACCGATCCGTCTTGCGCGCTCGGCCTCGCGCCGATCAAGGACGAGCAGAAGCTTGCCGATGTGCTGGCTACCCAGGGCAAGTCGGCGAAGCGGTTGACCGAGATCGACGGCATCAACTATTCGTCAGGAGACAGACTGTCGCTCGGCCTTTATCGGGTGGCTCCGTGATGAACAGCGTCGGGCATCGAATGCCCTGTAGACTGCGCTAAAGCCATGTCCGCCGCGCCCCTTGACCTCTATCGCCGCTCGCTCGGTAATTTCCGCGACACGATGACGATCGTGAAGCGACGCTTCGCCGTGCGTCCTGCGCGTTACCCGAAAATCTTCTGGAGCGTCTGGCTGCTGGCCTGGCTGCTGCTCACCGCGGCGGTCTTCCTGCGTTTCGACGCCGCCGCCGGCGAGATGCGCGGCGAGTGGTCACCCGGCTTCGTGCGCTTCACCGATTTCTTCACGCAGTTCGGGCTCGGCGGCTGGTACCTCATTCCGGCGGCGCTTTGCCTCGTCGCCGCCAATCTGACGGATTGGCGCGGCCTGTCCCGGCAAGGCCGGATGATCGTCTACAACTGGACGTGTTTTGCGTTCCTGGTGCTCTGCGCCGTCGGCCTGTCAGGCTTGGCGGTCAACGTGCTGAAATACGGCATCGGCCGCGCCCGGCCACTCTATTTCGACAGTTTCGGCGTCCTGTCGCTGCATCCTTTCGCCATGGACGCGCGCTTTGCCGGCTTTCCGTCCGGCCATGCCACGACGATGGGCGCGGTGTTCGGCATCCTGCTGCTGCTGTTCCCGCGGCGCTGGATCGTCGCGCTGGCGGTCACCGCCTGCATCGCCTCGACCCGCGTCTTCGTGGGCGCGCATTATCCAAGCGACACGGTTGCGGGCTTTGGCCTCGGGCTGGCGCTTGCGGTTATCTCGGGCCTGGTGTTCGCCCGGCTCGGTTTCATCTTTGGCCAGACAGGTTTGAAACTGCCGGTGCGCAAGCGGACATTCCGGCTGGTCCGGCCCCGCGCGCCGACGGGAAGGGGTTCGATGGTCGGCCAAGCCGACGGCGTCGATCGAACGCAGACCCGTTGAAGCGGCTGGGTCGAGGGCAGCCCCGCGCGAGTTTAGCGCAGGCGCTTCGGCCTCGGATCGGCGAGCTCGCCCGCCAGGCGCCGGTCGAGATAGTCGGCGCAATCCTGGATCAGCAGCTCGGTGTCGTTGGCGAAGAAATGGTTGGCGCCGGGCAGCGTCTTCTGGGTGATGGTGATGCCCTTTTGCGTGTGCAGCTTGTCGACCAGCCCCTGCACGTCCTTGGGCGGCGCCACCTTGTCGGCATCGCCATGGATGATCAGGCCGGACGAAGGGCAGGGCGCCAGGAACGAGAAATCATAGGTGTTGGGCTGCGGCGCGACCGAGATGAAGCCCTCGATCTCCGGCCGGCGCATCAGAAGCTGCATGCCGATCCACGAGCCGAAGGAGTAGCCGGCGACCCAGCAGCTCTTCGAATCCGGATGCAGCGACTGCACCCAGTCGAGTGCCGCGGCCGCGTCCGACAATTCGCCGGTGCCGTGGTCGAACTCGCCCTGGCTGCGGCCGATGCCGCGGAAATTGAAGCGCAGCACGGTGAAATCGCGCTTCTGGAACATATAGAAGAGGTCGTAGACGATCTTGTTGTTCATCGTGCCGCCGAATTGCGGGTGCGGGTGCAGCACGATGGCGATCGGGGCGCTCTTTTCCTTCGAGGGCTGGTAACGTCCCTCCAGGCGACCGGCCGGACCGGCGAAAATGACCTCAGGCATAAAATACTCCACGTGGCATACGATGGCGCTAGCCCGGAACTCTTCTGCCCCAGCTCTCCCGCGGCCCCATACCTCTGTGGCCTTGACGCAGGGCGAGCGTCTTCCTAGAAGCTAGTTTAGAATTGTTCAAAACTGGGAGGCCGAAACCGGATGGTCCGGCCGCCCGCGCCGCAAGCCGGGTAAATAGGACGGCTTGCCTTGCAATTTCAAGGAAATAACGCGCTATCCTCGCGGGATAGTCGGCGGAAGGACGAACTGAGCGAAAATGGCCGCAACCCGCGCCTATCTCGACTACAACGCCAGCGCGCCGCTCATTGCGGAAGCGCGGGCGGCGATGGTCGCCGCGCTCGACGCCGCCAACCCGTCATCGGTCCACGCCGAGGGCCGCGCCTCGCGCCGTCTGGTCGAGGACGCGCGCCGCGACGTAGCGCGCCTGGTCAACGCCAGGCCTGAGCATGTCGTCTTCACCTCCGGCGCGACAGAAGCCGCTTCCACGCTGCTTTCGCCCGACTGGCGGATGGGGCGCGGCGCCGTCCGCATGAGCCGGCTTTATGTATCGGCGGCCGATCATCCCTGCATCCTGGGCGGTGGATGCTTCCCGGCGGCGCAGGTGACGAAGATCGGTGTCGATCGCAACGGCATTGCCGATCTCGACGAAGTGACCTCTGCTTTGGCTTCGCACGACAAGGCCGCCGGCCTGCCGCTGGTGGCGATCCATGCCGCCAACAACGAGACCGGCGTGATCCAGGCGGTCGAGCGCATCGCCGAAATCGTCAAGGCCGCCGGCGGGGTGCTGGTGGTCGACGCCGTGCAGGCTGCCGGGCGGATTCCGCTCGATATGTCAGCGCCTTATGCTGACTACCTGATCCTGTCCTCGCATAAGATCGGTGGTCCGAAGGGCGTCGGCGCGATCGTCGCCGCGTCCGACTTGATGATGCCGCGACCGCTGGTCAATGGCGGCGGCCAGGAAAAGGGCCATCGCGCCGGCACGGAAAACGTCGCCGGGATCGCCGGTTTCGGCGCCGCCGCCCGGGCTGCACTTGCGGGTCTGGACGATATCGATGCGGTTTCGCGGCGCCGCGATGAGATCGAGGCGATCGTGACGGAATTGGCGCCGGACGCGGAAATCTTCGGAAATGGCGCTCAAAGGCTTGCCAACACGACATTCTTCGCTATTCCGGGCGTCAAGGCCGAGACGGCGCAGATCGCTTTCGATCTTGCCGGCGTCGCGTTATCGGCGGGCTCGGCCTGCTCGTCGGGAAAAGTCGGGCCAAGCCATGTGCTGAAGGCGATGGGCCGTGGCGACAGCCTGGGCGCCTTGCGCGTTTCGATCGGCCGCGAGACCGGCGCCGAGGATATCGCGGCCTTCAGGGTGGCGCTGGCCGGCATCGTCGCCCGCCGCGCGGGCAAGGAAGAGGCCGCCTGACGGCGGCAAAGACGAATTCAGGCCTTGCGGCCTGGTAGAGCCGTGCGTTTTGTCCTGGCCGGGTGAATTTCCAGCCGACACGCACTATATGGAGCTTACTCCGCTGCACGTCCCTGCGGGACGCGATCACAGCGGTGCCATAGTTTGAAAACTGTCGGGCCTTGACCCCGGCGTGGATGGAGAACGCTTATGCCTGCTGTGCAGGAGACGATCGATCGAGTTCGAAAGATCGACGTCGACCAGTATAAATACGGATTCCAGACAGAGATCGAGATGGACAAGGCCCCCAAGGGCCTGAGCGAAGACATCATTCGCTTCATCTCGGCCAAGAAGGATGAGCCGGACTGGATGCTGGAATGGCGTCTGGAGGCCTATCGCCGCTGGCTGACTCTGGACGAGCCGACCTGGGCGCGCGTCCACTATCCGAAGATCGATTTCCAGGACATTTATTACTACGCCGCGCCGAAGAGCACGCCGGGACCGAAGTCGCTGAGCGAAGTCGATCCCGAATTGCTCAAGGTCTACGAGAAGCTCGGCATCCCGCTCAAGGAACAGGAAATCCTGGCCGGTGTGCAGAAAACCGCTGTAGCCGACGCTGACGAGGAAGAAGTCGGTGACAACGTCTACAAGTCGGGGCGCGTCGCGGTCGACGCCGTGTTCGATTCCGTTTCGGTGGTCACCACCTTCAAGGAAGAGCTCGCCAAGGCGGGCGTCATCTTCTGCTCGATCTCGGAAGCGATCCGCGAGCATCCGGAGCTGGTGAAGAAGTATCTCGGTTCGGTCGTGCCGACCTCGGACAATTTCTACGCGACGCTGAATTCGGCCGTTTTCACCGACGGCTCGTTCGTGTTCGTGCCCAAGGGCGTGCGCTGCCCGATGGAGCTGTCGACCTATTTCCGCATCAACGAGAAGAACACCGGCCAGTTCGAACGCACGCTGATCATCGCCGAGGAGGGGGCTTACGTCTCCTATCTCGAAGGCTGCACGGCGCCGCAGCGCGACGAGAACCAGCTGCATGCGGCGGTGGTCGAGTTGGTCGCGCTCGACGATGCCGAGATCAAATATTCGACGGTGCAGAACTGGTACCCCGGCGACGCCGAGGGCAAGGGCGGCATCTACAATTTCGTCACCAAGCGCGGCGACTGCCGCGGCGACCGCTCGAAGATATCGTGGACGCAGGTCGAGACCGGCTCGGCGATCACCTGGAAATATCCGAGCTGCATCCTGCGCGGCGACGATTCCAGCGGCGAGTTCTATTCGATCGCGGTATCGAACGGCTACCAGCAGGTCGACAGCGGCACCAAGATGATCCATCTCGGCAAGAACACGTCGAGCCGCATCATCTCCAAGGGCATCGCCGCCGGCTTCTCGCAGAACACCTATCGCGGCCAGGTGTCGGCGCACCGCAAGGCGACCAACGCGCGCAACTTCACCAATTGCGATTCGCTCCTGATCGGCGATCAGTGCGGCGCGCACACCGTGCCCTACATGGAGGCCAAGAACGCGTCGGCGAAGTTCGAGCACGAGGCGACGACGTCGAAGATCTCCGAGGACCAGAAGTTCTACGTCATGCAGCGCGGCATTCCGGAAGAAGAGGCGATCGCTCTGATCGTCAACGGCTTCGTCAAGGACGTCATCCAGCAGCTGCCGATGGAATTCGCGGTCGAGGCGCAGAAGTTGATCGGCATCAGCCTCGAGGGGAGCGTGGGGTGACCGGAGATAAATGGTTCAGGCCGAAGCGCTTCGGCTACGGCGCGACGCCGGACAACTGGAAGGGCTGGGCCTTCATGGTCGTCTACATCGCGATCGTCGTCGTGCTTTCACTGATGCTTATTCACGAGGGCGCCGCCGCCTGGCTGGTCGTCCTCATTGTCGCTGGGCTGACGGGCGCGATCATCCCGCTCATCAAGGCCAAGACCGACGGCGAATGGCGCTGGCGTTGGCATTGAATCTGAACGGACAGTTTTGGAACGGAACGAAAATGCTTGAAATCAAGAACCTGCATGCCCGCATCGTCGATGACGGCACCGAGATCATCCGCGGCCTGAACCTGACGGTGAATGCCGGAGAGGTCGCCGCCATCATGGGGCCGAACGGGTCGGGCAAGTCGACGCTGTCCTACATCCTCGCGGGCCGCGAGGACTATGAAGTGACGGAGGGTGACATCCTCTATAACGGCCAGTCAATCCTCGAAATGGATCCGGCCGAGCGCGCCACCGCCGGCATCTTCCTCGCCTTCCAGTATCCGATGGAGATACCGGGCGTGGCGACCATGGAATTCCTGAAAGTGGCGATGAACGAGCAGCGCAAGGCGCGCGGCGAGGAGCCGCTGAAGGTGCCGGAGTTCCTGAAGCGCGTGAAGGAGGCAGCCGCCTCGCTCAGCATGGACATCAACATGCTGAAGCGGCCGCTCAACGTCGGCTTCTCCGGCGGCGAGAAGAAGCGCGCCGAGATCCTGCAGATGAAGCTCCTCGAGCCGAAGCTTTGCGTGCTCGACGAGACCGATTCCGGCCTCGACATCGATGCGCTGAAGATAGTCTCGGACGGCGTCAACGCGCTGCGCTCGCCGGAGCGCGCCATCGTCGTCATCACCCACTACCAGCGCCTGCTGGAGCACATCGTGCCGGACTCCGTGCACGTGCTCTACAAGGGCCAGGTCATCAAGTCGGGTGACAAGTCGCTGGCGCTCGACCTCGAGGCCAATGGCTATGCCGGCGTGATCGGCGAAGCCGCGTGAGATGGGGGCGGTCGAGGCGAAAGTCATGAACATGCATGCACAGCCCCAGCGGACCTTGGCCGAGACGGCGCTGATCGATGCCTTCGGCGAGCGGTTGTCGCTGCTGCCTGGCGACGGCGCGGTGATGGTCAAGCGCGATGACGCGATCGAGGCGATCAAGCACGGCCTGCCGACGCGGCGCGTCGAATCCTGGCACTACACCGATCTGCGCCGGCTGCTGACCAAGGTTCCGGCTTTCGAGGCCGACGCCGTCGTGAAGGCGCTTGCGCCGGTTCTCGAAGGCTCGGCGGTGCTGCCGGTGCTGAACGGCGTCTCCAACGGCAAGCTACCGGAGATCGAAGGCGTCACCGTGCAGCGCCTGTCGGAAAAGCTGACCGACGGCAGCGTCGCGCCCGGGCTCGACCCCTATGGCGATGACGACGCGATCGGTGCGCTCAATACGGCCTTCGTCGCTGACGGCTATTTCGTCGACATCGCCGACGGCACCGAGCTGGAAAAGCCGATCGAATTGCAGAACCTGCAGGCCGGCGGCCAGTCGCATGTGCGGCTGCTGACGCGCGTCGGCGCCGGCGCCAAGGCGATCATCCTCGAGCGCCAGACGGGTGAGGGCGACGAGGCGCTCGTCTCTTCGGTGAGCCAACTCGTGGTCGGCGACGGCGCCGAAGTGGCCTGGCTGATCGTGCAGGAGCAGCCGGAGACGGCCACGCATCTCGCCCAGTTCAAGGCGCATATCGGCAAGGATGCGAAGCTGACGCTGTTCGTGATGAATGCCGGCGGCAAGCTGGTGCGCCAGGAGGTCGTCGTCAGGACGACGGGCGAAGGCGCCGACTTCAAATTGCGCGGCATCAACCTTCTGGCCGGCGATACGCATACCGACACCACCATGGTGCTCGACCACGCCGTGCCGCACACGACCTCGACGGAAGTGATCCGCAACGTCGTGACCGGCAAGGCGCGCGGCGTCTTCCAGGGCCGCATCAACGTGCATCAATACGCGCAGAAGACCAACGCCAAGATGGCCTGCAACACGCTGCTTCTGTCGGACGACGGCGAGTTCTCGACCAAGCCGGAGCTGGAAATCTTCGCCGACGACGTGGTCTGCGGCCATGGCGCGACGGTCACCGAGATCGACCACAACCATCTGTTCTACCTGATGGCGCGCGGCATCGACGAGAAGAGCGCGCGGGGTCTCTTGGTGAAGGCTTTCGTCGCCGAAGTGATCGAGGAACTGGACGACGAGGCGCTGGTTGACGCGCTGGAAGCGCGTCTCGACGGCTGGTTTTCGACGCACGGGTAGCGCGCTTCCCGTTCTCCCTTTGTGGGAGAAGGTGGATCGGCGCGCAGCGCCGAGACGGATGAGGGGTGCTGGAAGGATCGCGGCTTTGGCCGGCAAGGACTGCGCAATGGACCAGAAGATCGAAACCACCCCCTACGACGTCGAGGCGATCCGCCGCGACTTCCCGATCCTGTCGCGAGAAGTCTACGGCAAGCCTCTCGTCTATCTCGACAACGGCGCCTCAGCACAGAAGCCGCAGGTGGTGCTCGACACCATCCAGCACGCCTACTCCCAGGAATACGCCAACGTCCATCGCGGCCTGCATTTCCTGTCGAATGCCGCGACCGATGCCTATGAGAGTGCGCGCAAGTCGGTGCAGCGCTTCCTCAACGCGCCGAGCACCGACAACATCGTCTTCACCTCCAACACCACCGCGGCGATCAACACGGTTGCTTACGGCTACGGCATGCCGCGGATCGGCGAGGGCGACGAGATCGTGCTGTCGATCATGGAGCATCACTCCAACATCGTGCCTTGGCATTTCATCCGCGAGCGGCAGGGCGCCAAGCTGGTATGGGTGCCGGTCGACGACCTCGGCGCCTTCCATATCGAGGAATTCGAAAAGCGGCTGACCTCGCGCACAAAACTCGTTGCCATCACCCAGATGTCGAATGCGCTGGGCACGGTGACGCCGATCAAGGAGATCGTGCGCATCGCGCATGCGCGTGGCATTCCCGTGCTCGTCGATGGCAGCCAGAGCGCGGTGCACATGCCGATCGACGTGCAGGATCTCGACTGCGACTTCTTCGTCTTCACCGGCCATAAGGTCTACGGCCCGTCGGGCATCGGCGTGCTCTATGGCAAGAAGGACAGGCTTGAAGAGATGCGGCCCTTCATGGGCGGCGGCGAGATGATCGAGGAGGTGACGGAAGACATCGTCACCTATAACGAGCCGCCGCATCGTTTCGAGGCCGGCACGCCGCCGATCGTGCAGGCGATCGGCCTGGGCGCCGCGCTCGACTACATGGAAAAGGTCGGTCGTGAGCGCATCGCGGCACACGAGGCGGACCTCAAGACCTACGCGCATGAGCGGCTGCGCGCGATCAACTCGCTGCGGATCTTCGGCGATGCGCCCGGCAAGGGCGCCATCATCTCGTTCGAATTGCAGGGTATCCATGCCCATGACGTGTCGATGGTGATCGACCGGCAGGGCGTGGCGGTCCGCGCCGGCACGCATTGCGCTCAACCATTGTTGAAACGCTTCGGCGTCACCTCCACATGCAGGGCATCGTTCGGCATGTATAATACCAGGGCCGAAGTCGATGCTTTGGCCGAGGCGCTGGAAAAGGCGCGAAAGTTCTTCGGGTGACGATGATGGACGATGTGAGCACAACCGCACAAACCGCGCCGGAAACGGCGGCCAACGGCATCGTCTCGGCCTCGGCGATCCCCGCCGACGAGCTGGCGCGTCTGACCGACGACATCGTTTCGGCGCTGAAGACCGTCTATGACCCGGAAATCCCCGCCGATATCTACGAGCTCGGCCTCGTCTACAGGATCGACATCGAGGACGACCGTTCGGTCAAGATCGACATGACGCTGACCGCGCCGGGCTGCCCGGTGGCCGGCGAAATGCCGGGCTGGGTCGAGAACGCCGTCGGCGCCGTCGAGGGGGTTTCGGGCGTCGAGGTCAAGATGACCTTCGATCCGCCTTGGACGCCGGACCGCATGTCGGAAGAGGCGCAGGTCGCAGTCGGCTGGTACTAGGCCTATGGCCTTGCGCCAGTGGTAAAACTTCACCATTTTAGGTGAGAATCATTCCGCAGGCCTTGAACCTGCAGGGAATGGAGAAGGAAAAGATGGGACGCTTCGCCGTCATCACGATGACCGACAAGGCCGCCGATCGCGTGCGCGAGATCGTCGCCACGCGCGACAACGCGCATGGCATCCGGCTCGGCATCAAGAAGGGTGGCTGCGCGGGCATGGAATACACAGTCGACCTGGTCACCGAGCCGAACCCCAAGGACGACCATATCGAGCGCGACGGCGCGCATGTCTATGTCGCGCCGGAGGCAGCGCTCTTCCTGTTCGGCACCGAGATGGATTTCGAGCAGACCACTTTGCGCACCGGCTTCACCTTCAGAAATCCGAACCAGAGCTCGGCCTGCGGCTGCGGCGAATCCGTCGAGTTGAAGCCGGCTGACCTCAAGGCACTGGCCGAGGCGCGCGCTTCGAGCGCGGTCTAGGCTTTCACGATGAGCGCGGAGGCATATCGCTGGCGATGTGCCTGTTGTGACAAGGAGTTTGTCGGGCTTCCTACGGACCTGGCCTTTGACGCTCCGGTGAATCCTGACGCGCTCGATGAAATCGCGCAGTCGACCTTCCGCAAAAATGATGATTTCTGCGTGGTGAGTTACGCCACGGGGCAGACGGATCGCTTTATTCGCTGCCTGCTGCCATTGCCCGTTCCCCGGCTATCCGACGAGTTCTGTTTCGGCGTTTGGATGTCGGTCTCGGAAAGGAGCTGGAATGTCTATCGAGACGGATATGACAGTGGCCAATATGAGGACGAGCTTTGCTTCGGGTATTTGATGCACGACATCCCCGAATATCCAAGCTCGATGCATTTACATGCCAACGTTGTATTCCAGCCTGGCAATATGCGCCCCCGAGTGTTTCTGCATGATGCAGATCATCCCTTGGTCGTCGCACAGCGCGACGGGGTGGACGTGACTCAGGTCATGCGCTGGGTTGCGCTAACGCATCGCCCCGAGGTCTAGCGCTACTCCACCCACATCCCCGTCCGCCTGTGCCAGTCGGCGATCGATTCCTCCGGGTAGACGTTGAACACCTTGTCTTGTCTGCCAATCACCGGCTCGACCCAGTTCGCCTTGTATTTCAGCATCAGATGCACCTTTTCCGGCGGCTTCGGCAGGTCGCTGTCGATCGCCGAGGCGAAGGGGTGGACCAGGTCCGGCCAGGTCGGATCGTAAAGCCAGAGCGCCGAGCCGCATTTTTTGCAGAAATTGCGCTCGCCGGTCGAGACGTCGCAATGCGGATGCTCGTCATCCTCGATCTCGGCGCGGTAGACGCCTAGGCTGCGCTTGCCGTTGATATCAAGCGTCTCGTAGTCGGCGCCGAGATTGATGGCGAAACCGCCGCCGCCCTGCTGCTTGCGGCAGATCGAGCAGTAGCAGAGCATGAATGGCGCCGGCGTGTGGCTTTGCACCTCGAAGCGGACGGCGCCGCAGCGGCAGGAGCCTTTGAGCAGGACAGGCATGGCGGGAACTCCGTTTCCAGGTCTCAACCTGTCAGCATGCTTTTTGTTGCGGCGATGACAAGGCCGATGACGGATGAGATGATCGCGGCATGGACAATGCTCGCCTTGAAGAACTGTTCGAAAGCCTGGGGCCGATCAGCATCCGCAAGCTGTTCGGCGGCAAGGGCATCTATTGCGATGGCGTCATCGTCGCGGTCGTGGTGCGCGGCGAGCTGATGCTCAAGGCCGACGAGGAGAGCATTGCCGATTTCGAAGCCGCCGGCTGCAGCCAGTGGACCTATACCGGCTCGCGCCACGGCAAGCAGGTGGCGATGCCCTATTGGAGCGTGCCGGACGACGCCTTCGACGATCCCGACGAGATGGCGGTGTGGGCGCGGCGGGCCTATGAGGCGGGGCGAAGGGCGGGGAGGTAAGCGCTACAGCGCCTTCGCGATCTCCGCCGCCAGCCGCGCATTGTTCTCGACCAGCGCGATGTTGGTCTTGAGGCTGCGGCCGCCGGTCAGTTCGAGGATCTTGGAAAGCAGGAACGGCGTCACCGCCTTGCCGGTTACGTTGAGCGCTTCGGCAGTCTTCTGCGCCGCCTGGATGTAGCCATCCATCTCGGCGGCCGGGATTTCGTCATTCTGCGGCACCGGATTGGCGATCAGGATGCCGCCGCCCAAGCCCAGCGCCTGCCGCGTGCGGTAAAAATGCGCGATATCTTCAGGCGCGTGCAGCGTCAACGGCGCGCGGAAAGGCGACTGCCGCGACCAGAAGGCCGGCATGGTCTCGCAGCCATGGCCGATGACCGGCACGCCGCGCGTCTCCAGCACTTCCAGCGTCTTTTCGATGTCGAGGATCGCCTTGGCGCCGGCCGAGACGACGATGACCGGCGTGCGCGCCAACTCGTCCAGGTCGGCCGAGATGTCGAAGCTTTTCTCGGCGCCCTTGTGGACGCCGCCGATGCCGCCGGTGGCGAAGACTTTTATGCCGGCCATATGGGCCGCGATCATCGTGGCGGCCACCGTAGTGCCGCCGGTGCGCGCCTGAGCGACGGCAAAGCCGATATCGGCGCGCGACAGCTTCATGGCGTCGCCGGTCATGGCCAGCGATTCGCGCTCGCCGTCGGACAGCCCGATCTTGATGCGGCCATTGACCACGGCGACCGTCGCCGGCACGGCGCCGCCATCGATGATGATCTTTTCGACCTTGGCCGCCATGGCGCCATTGTCGGGGTAGGGCATGCCGTGAGTGATGATGGTCGATTCCAGCGCCACCACCGGCCGGCTGGCGGCGAGCGCCTCCGCGACGGGCGGATGGATGTCGACGAAGGGGCGGGCGGTCTCGGGCGTCACGGCTGTCTCCGATCAGGAGGAAGTGGATGATTGGTGGCCCTATGCCACCTCCCGTGCCTCCGGCACAAGGGCAAGCGCCTGCGTGAAGTTGGCCGTCGTGAAGGACGGCACTGCCTCGGGGCTCTCGATGGCGAGCATGGCCGCCGCGACGCCTTCGCACAGCGCGGGGCGCAGCGGCAGGCCGCGCAGCATCGCGGCGACCGTCGCGCCGGTCAGCGCGTCGCCGGCGCCGGTCACGTCGGCGACCCGGCGCGGCGTAGGCGGGTCGATTTCGAAGATGCCGGTGTCGTCGAAACCGAGCACGGGAGCGCTGCCGGCCGTCACGACGCCGGCATTCAGGCCGGCCTGCTTGAGCTTGCCGACAAGGGTTTTGCCGGACGGCTCGGCGCCGACCAGCGCGGCAGCCTCGCGGCGGTTCATGAAAAGCAGCGACAGACGCCTGAGCAGCGGCGTCAGCCGAACGACCTTGGCCGGCGAGACGGCGATGGCGAAGATCGGCCGGCCGTCGGCCAGCGCCATCAGGCGTTCCAGCGCCGCCGTCGGCAGGTTGGCGTCGCACAGGATCGCGTCGGCGGCGGTGATCGCCTCGCGCACCTTGGAACGCCTTATCTGCTTGGGGAAGGCGAGATCATAGAGCGCCATGTCGGCCAGCCCGACGATCAATTCGCCCTCGGCGTCGATCACCGCCGTGTAGCTCGGCGTCGTGCGGTCGAGGAAGACGACCGAGAGGTCGGCTATTCCGGCGTTGTCGATCGCCGCCGCCACGGTGTCCGCGGCCGCGTCGCCGCCGCGCACGGAAATCAGCGAGGCGGACACGCCACGCTTCACCACACTGCGCAGCGCGTTGAAAACGACGCCGCCGACATCCTCGCGCATCATGCCGGGGTTGGAGGCGGCCGGCACATAGGTGCCCGAGACCTGGCCGCGCCGGTCGATATGGGCGCCGCCGAGCGCCAGGATTGTTGGGGATGTCGGCATGCGGGAGGTTTCACCTTCATTGATCGGTCGGCAGCGCACACTAGGTTTCCAAGCGTCGCCTCGCAATCGGGTCGCGATTCGGGACGGCCGGACGGCGAAGTCTCGTTTGTATCAGCGCTTCCAGTGGGTACTAGGCTTAGTGAGACAAAAATAGAACAAATCCAGATATTGATTGCTTTTCAGATATTTGCTGCCTATTGCCAAATGAGAACAAAAAAGGTACAAAAGCCGTAGGGATCACGGATTGTCCGGCCTTCATTGACGACCAAGGGGTGATGTATCATGGCTCAGAATACTTTGCGGCTTGTAGAGGATAAGGCAGTGGACAAATCAAAGGCTCTGGATGCGGCGCTGTCGCAAATCGAGCGTGCTTTCGGCAAGGGCTCGATCATGCGGCTCGGCGCCAACGAGCAGGTGGTCGAGATCGAAACCGTGCCGACGGGATCGCTCGGCCTCGACATCGCGCTCGGCGTCGGCGGCCTGCCGCGCGGCCGCATCATCGAGATCTACGGGCCGGAAAGCTCGGGCAAGACGACGCTGGCGCTGCATACAGTTGCGGAAGCCCAGAAGAAGGGCGGCATCTGCGCGTTCGTCGATGCCGAGCACGCGCTCGATCCGGTCTATGCCCGCAAGCTCGGCGTCGACCTCGAAAACCTCCTGATCTCCCAGCCCGACACCGGCGAGCAGGCACTGGAGATCTGCGACACGCTGGTGCGCTCCGGCGCGATCGACGTGCTGGTCGTCGATTCGGTAGCCGCACTGACGCCGCGCGCTGAAATCGAAGGTGAGATGGGCGATTCGCTGCCCGGGCTTCAGGCTCGTTTGATGAGCCAGGCGCTGCGCAAGCTGACCGCTTCGATCTCACGCTCCAACACCATGGTCATCTTCATCAACCAGATCCGCATGAAGATCGGCGTCATGTTCGGTTCGCCCGAGACGACCACCGGCGGCAACGCGCTGAAATTCTATGCCTCGGTGCGCCTCGACATCCGCCGCATCGGCTCGGTCAAGGACCGCGACGAGGTCGTCGGCAACCAGACCCGCGTCAAGGTAGTCAAGAACAAGCTGGCCCCGCCCTTCAAGGTGGTCGAGTTCGACATCATGTATGGCGAAGGCGTGTCGAAGACCGGCGAGCTGATCGATCTCGGCGTCAAGGCCGGCGTCATCGAGAAGTCGGGCGCCTGGTTCTCCTACAATTCGCAGCGCCTCGGCCAGGGCCGCGAGAATGCGAAACTGTTCCTGCGCGACAATCCGGACACGGCGCGCGAGGTCGAGCTGGCGCTGCGCCAGAATGCCGGATTGATCGCCGAGAAATTCCTCGAGAATGGCGGCTCCGAAGGCGGCGACGACGGTTTTGAGGATGAAGCCGGCGCCGTGTAGGGCCGGCTCGTTCCAGGAAGATCGCGCAGCGGTTTCCTGTTCGGGATTGAGGCAAAGCAATTAGTCGGCTTAGCCGGAGTTCGGCCACAATGCCGGTTTATCGGCATATGCTTATGTAATCGAGTTCTTGAGTACTGCGTACCCGAACCGCCGGCCCTCGTGCCGGCGGTTTTGCGTTTCAGGGTAGCGTCGCGCGGCCGGCGGATCGTTTAATTGGCCTAAAGCGCGTCGCGATCTTTCAGGTTCGCTCCATGCGCTTTAGGTTTTTGATTTTACGCACGTCTTTATCCCGAAACCGGTTCCCACTTTCGGGAGACATTGCTTTAGCTCCGTGTTTCTGGACAGGCTCAAGAGCTATCGCTAAAAGGCCAATCTATCTTCTGAAACACCAAAGCCCATTTGCCGCCGGCCGGGCCGGCGGTTCTTGCGAAAAGGCAGTATGCAATGAGTGGCGTGAACGACATCCGGTCGACATTCCTCGACTACTTCCGCAAGGAGGGCCACGAGATCGTCGCCTCCAGCCCGCTGGTGCCGCGCAACGATCCGACGCTGATGTTCACCAACGCCGGCATGGTGCAGTTCAAGAACGTCTTCACCGGCCTGGAGAAGCGCCCCTATTCGCGGGCCTCGACAGCGCAGAAGAGCGTGCGCGCGGGCGGCAAGCACAACGACCTGGACAATGTCGGCTACACCGCGCGCCATCTCACCTTCTTCGAGATGCTCGGCAATTTCTCGTTCGGCGACTATTTCAAGGAGCGCGCGATCGAGCTTGCCTGGAATCTGATCACCAAGGGCTTCGGCCTGAAGAAGGACAAGCTGCTCGTCACCGTCTATCACACCGACGACGAGGCTGCAGGCTACTGGAAGAAGATCGCCGGCTTCTCCGACGATCGCATCATCCGCATCCCGACCTCGGACAATTTCTGGGCGATGGGCGATACCGGCCCGTGCGGCCCCTGCTCGGAAATCTTCATCGACCGCGGCGAGCATATCTGGGGCGGCCCGCCCGGCAGCCCGGAAGAAGACGGCGACCGGTTCCTGGAATTCTGGAACCTGGTGTTCATGCAGTATGAGCAGGTGACGAAGGAGGAGTGCATCGACCTGCCGCGTCCGTCGATCGATACCGGCATGGGACTGGAGCGCATGGCCTCCATCCTGCAGGGTGTCGAAAGCGTCTTCGAGACCGATCTGTTCAAGCATCTGATCGACTCGGCGTCCTCGGCGCTCGGCCAGGGGCCGAGCCAGGAGAACGTGGCCTCCTACCGCGTGATCGCGGATCATCTGCGCTCGTCCTCCTTCCTGGTGGCCGACGGCGTTCTGCCCTCCAACGAAGGCCGAGGCTATGTGCTGCGCCGCATCATGCGCCGTGCCATGCGCCATGCGCAGCTGCTCGGCGCCAAGGAGCCCGTGATGTGGCAGCTGGTGCCGGCGCTGGTGCGCGAGATGGGCCAGGCCTATCCGGAACTGGTGCGCGGCGAAGCGCTGATCACCGAAACGCTGAAGCTCGAAGAGACGCGCTTCCGCAAGACGCTGGTGCGCGGCCTCGGCCTGCTTTCCGACGCGACCGAGACGCTGCATGCCGGCGACATGCTGGACGGCGAGACGGCCTTCAAGCTCTACGACACCTATGGCTTCCCGCTCGACCTGACCCAGGATGCGCTGCGTCAGCGCAGCATTTCGGTCGACATCGCCGGCTTCACCAATGCGATGGAGCGGCAGAAGGCCGAGGCGCGCGCGCATTGGGCGGGTTCTGGCGAGGCGGCGACCGAGACGGTGTGGTTCGCAGTGCGCGAGAAGACCGGCGCGACCGAGTTCCTCGGCTATGAGACTGAAGCTGCGGAAGGCATCGTCCAGGCGCTGGTCAAGGATGGCAAGACCATCGACAGCGCCTCTCAGGGCGATGCGGTCGCCATCGTCGTCAACCAGACCCCGTTCTATGGCGAGTCCGGCGGCCAGATGGGCGACACTGGCTTGATCTCCGGCGACGGTTTTTCGATCGAGGTTTCCGACACGCAAAAGAAGGCCGACGGCTTGTTCGTGCATCTCGGCAAGGTGGCGAGCGGCACGGTGAAGACCGGTGCGGCCGTCGAGCTGAAGGTCGACCATGCCCGCCGCTCGAAGCTGCGCGCCAACCACTCCGCGACGCACCTCATCCACGAGGCGCTGCGCGAGGTGCTGGGCACCCATGTGGCGCAGAAGGGCTCGCTGGTCGCGCCGGACCGGCTGCGCTTCGACATCTCGCACAACAAGCCGATCTCGGCGGAAGATCTCGACGAGGTCGAGCGCATGGCGAACGAGATCGTCGTGCAGAACAGCCCGGTCACGACGCGCCTGATGTCGGTCGACGATGCCATCGCCGAGGGCGCGATGGCGCTATTCGGCGAAAAATACGGCGACGAGGTGCGCGTCGTGTCGATGGGCACCGGCCTGCATGGCGCCAAGGCCAATCGTCCTTATTCGGTCGAACTGTGCGGCGGCACGCATGTGAGGTCCACGGGCGACATCGGCCTGGTGCGCATCCTGTCGGACAGCGCCGTGGCAGCCGGGGTGCGCCGCATCGAGGCGCTGACCGGCGAGGCGGCGCGCAAACACCTCGACGAGCAGGACAGGCGGCTGAAGGCCGCGGCGGCGACCTTGAAAATTGCGCCGGCCGATGTGCCGGCTCGCGTCGAGACGCTGCTCGAAGAGCGCAAGAAGCTCGAAAAAGAGCTTACCGAGGCGCGCAAGAAGTTGGCGCTGGGCGGCGGCTCGGCCGTTGCCGATGCCCCGGCTGCAAACGAGACCGTCGCCGGCGTCGGCTTCCTCGGCAAGGCGGTGAGCGGCGTGGCGCCAAAGGATCTGAAGCCGCTCGCGGATGCCGGCAAGAAGACGCTCGGCTCCGGCGTGGTCGTCTTTGTCGGCGCCGGCGAGGACAACAAGGCGAGCGTGGTCGTCGGCGTCACCGACGACCTGACCGGCCGCTTCAGCGCCGTCGATCTGGTTCGTGTCGCTTCCGCCGCGCTCGGCGGGCAGGGCGGCGGCGGCCGCCCCGACATGGCGCAGGCCGGCGGCCCGGATGCCTCGAAGGCCAATGACGCGATCGCGGCGGTGCGGGCGGCGCTCGAAGCGGCCTAGTTCGGCGCGTCAGGAAAGCCTTGCCGCTCTCAGGGCGCGCGCCATTCTGACGGAGTCGCCCCAGGTGGAGAGCCAGATGAGGCAACCCGTGGCGACGGCGATCGTGGCGCGCAAGAGACGCAGCAGCGGGCCTTGCGCCGGCAACTGCTCCTCGGCGTGATGGAGATGGGCCAGTTCTTCCTCGCGGATCGACAGGATGGTGGCGTGCAGTCCGCGATCCCGCTCGGCTAGATAATTGAGCTGGTCGTCGAGATGGCGGTGCACAGTCGCTTCGACGGCGGCGGTGCATGCCCAGATGCCTTGCGGGCCGAGCAGGGCGGTGAAAAAGCCCAACAGCCAGCCACCCCAGCTCCAGAATTGCATCACGCGGCATGGACGTGAATTTCGCGCCGGCATGGCGGCACGGAAGGCGTCGCAATGCTGGCGCTCATGTCCCAGCATCTCCGACAAAGACGGCACGCAATCCGGCCAGACGTGCCGGGCAACGAGGATTTGCGCCGAGTAGATCCTGATCGCCCCAAATTCGCCGGCGTGGTTGACCCGGACTATCCTGGCCACGGTCAACGCTTCGCGGCGAGAAAGCTCACCCATTGGAGAAGCTTGCCCGCTCGACGATACGATCCCACCAGTCCTGCAAGCCGGAAAAGTGGGCAAAAAGCTCTTGCCCTTCGGCAACCTTGAGGAAATAGGCGATGATGGGCGCGGCGTGCAGGTCGGCCAGCGTCAGCTGATCGCCGAGCAGCCACGGCCCTTGCGCCTTCAGCGACGTCAGCACCTCGAGCACCGTCTCCGCCTGGCTCAAACCGGCTGCGATCAGCGCCTCATCCGGCTGCGCCTTTTCCAGCCGCTCGACGGCAACGTCCCAGACCATGGCGCGGTAGGCATAGGCGTCGAGCATGCCGATGATCTGGCCCATCCTGGCGCGGCCGCGGGCGTCGGCCGGCTGCAGCGCAGGACCGTCGAAGGCTTCGTCGACATAGCGTGCGATGGCGCCGGTCTCGAACAGACGAAAGCCGTCATGCTCGAAGGCCGGGATGCGGCCGAATGGGTGAAGCTCCAGATACCAGGCCGGAATGCCCTCGGCCGTGAAGATATCCAGCGGCACGAGCTCGTAGTCGACGCCCTTTTCCTGCAACGCCATCCGCGCGATGCGCACATAGACGCTGTAGTCGGCGCCGTAGAGAGTTGGCTTGGCCATGGATCAGCTCTCCCTTCCGCTCGTGGTAGTGCTCAAAAAGTGAAGGCTCCTTTCGGAGCCTTCGGGATGCCGGGACTTTGCCACGCGGCCCGGCCCTCCGCTATGGCTCCGGGCGTTCGTCACTTGAAAAGCCCATTTGGGGGCTTTTCACGCGCTTCGCGCACCTCTCCTCACCCCATGGCCTTCTGCAAGTTCTCGTCGATCTTGTCGAGGAAGCCGGTGGTCGAGAGCCAGGGCTGGTCGGGGCCGATCAGCAGCGACAGGTCCTTGGTCATGAAGCCGGACTCGACGGTCTGGATGCAGACCTTCTCCAACGTCTCGGCGAAGCGCTTCAGCTCGGCATTGTCGTCGAGCTTGGCGCGGTGGGCGAGACCGCGGGTCCAGGCGAAGATCGAGGCGATCGAATTGGTCGAGGTTTCCTCGCCCTTCTGGTGCTGGCGATAGTGGCGGGTCACGGTGCCGTGCGCGGCTTCCGCTTCCACCGTCTTGCCGTCCGGCGTCATCAGCACCGAGGTCATCAGGCCGAGCGAGCCGAAGCCTTGCGCCACCGTGTCGGACTGCACGTCGCCGTCATAGTTCTTGCAGGCCCAGACATAGCCGCCCGACCATTTCAGGCTGGACGCGACCATGTCGTCGATCAGGCGGTGCTCGTACCAGAGCTTCCTTGCCTTGAACTCGGCCTCGAACTCCTTCTCGTAGACTTCCTGGAAGATGTCCTTGAAGCGGCCGTCATAGGCCTTGAGGATGGTGTTCTTGGTCGACAGATAGACCGGATAGTTGCGCAGCAGGCCGTAGTTCAGCGAGGCGCGGGCGAACTCGCGGATCGATTCATCCAGATTGTACATGGCCATGGCGACGCCGGAGGAGGGCGCGTCGAACACGTCGTGCTCGATCACCTGGCCGTCTTCGCCGACGAACTTGATCGTCAGCTTGCCCTTGCCGGGGAAGCGGAAGTCGGTGGCGCGGTACTGGTCGCCGAAGGCGTGACGGCCGACGATGATCGGCTTGGTCCAGCCCGGCACCAGGCGCGGCACGTTCTTCATGATGATCGGCTCGCGGAAGATGGTGCCGCCGAGGATGTTGCGGATGGTGCCGTTGGGCGACTTCCACATCTTCTTCAGCTTGAATTCCTCGACGCGCTGCTCGTCGGGGGTGATCGTCGCGCATTTCACGCCGACGCCCCATTTCTTGATGGCGTTGGCCGAGTCGATCGTCACCTGGTCGTTGGTGGCGTCGCGGTGCTCGATGCCGAGGTCGTAATATTCGAGCTTCAGGTCGAGATAGGGGTGGATCAGCTTGTCCTTGATGAACTGCCAGATGATGCGGGTCATCTCGTCGCCGTCGAGTTCGACGACCGGGTTCGCCACCTTGATCTTCGCCATGGAAAGAATGCCTCGTTGCTGGGGGATCTGAACGGCCTCGCCCGCATGGTTTCGGCCGGGGATGCGGGAGCGTATATCAAAGGCTTTTTCAGCGCGCAAACCGCGATCCGCACCTTGGCGCTATCCTTGGCTTGGAGCGGGACGGTGCGGCTCGGCAAGACTGGGCAGCGCCATCTGGACACTAAGCCCTGCATCCTCATGTTGGGAGAAGGGGGGAAGACTTGCAATGACCTGCGAAGTCAGGGCTATCCCAGTATATACTGCCAAGGACTATCCTCGTATCCGCCAGCTTCCGGGCGCCGATGACATGCCGGCGACTTGGGAAGAGTGGCATGCGGATTTCGAAGCGGCTAAGGCGGAGAGACTCCACCGACGCGACTTCACCCGGGCCAAAGTTCTCATCAGACCCGGCAAGTTCAAAGGGTGGCTGGCCGAAAACTCATTTTCGGCCACTGAACATGCGAGACAGCTTTACGCTCAGGAGCGCCTCGATTCAAAACGGGCAAGGGAGGAAGGGCGCCGTGAGTTGGAGAAAATGCTGATCGCCTCGTGGCAGCAGCTATACATTCGGCCGCGACGCGTGGCGTACCATCCTCCCGACCACGGCTCATTCGGCCTAATCCACGCAGTCATAGCCGGCTTATTCTTCGCGTGGCTGGCACATCATTGGCTTGGTTGAACATAGTCCCGCGTGGTCCCGCGTGCGATCTCGTGAAGCGCCGAACAGTTTGCAGATTTCAAGCTGATGCACTACCCGCTGTTGGGAATGCTTCATTTTCCGGGCCGGATGTGGCAGGGGACGCCGAAACGCCGCAAACTCCGGTTACCCACAGCCATGCCAGCCATCGAAGATACAGCCAAACCCGCTTCCTCAGGACCTGCGATCATCCTGGTCGAGCCGCAGCTCGGCGAGAATATCGGCATGGTCGCGCGCGCCATGGCGAATTTCGGCTTGTCCGAGCTCAGGCTGGTCAATCCGCGCGACGGCTGGCCGAGCGAGAAGGCGCGCGCGGCCGCGAGCCGCGCCGACCATGTCATAGACGCCACGAAAGTCTTCGACGACCTGGCCTCCGCGGTTTCCGATCTCAACTTCGTCTTCGCCACGACTGCGCGCGAGCGCGACGGCTTCAAGCCGGTGCGCGGGCCGGTAGAAGCAGGCAGGGCGCTCAGGGCGCGCGCCGAGGCCGGGCTGCGCACCGGCATCCTGTTCGGCCGCGAGCGCTTCGGCCTCTATAATGACGAGGTCGGGCTCGCCGATGAGATCGTCACCTTCCCCGTCGATCCCGGTTTCTCCTCCCTCAACATCGCGCAGGCCGTGCTTTTGATGTCCTATGAGTGGATGAAGTCGGGCCTTGCCGAGGAGACCCAAACCAATTTCTCCGGGCCGGAACTGGCGCCGGCGACCAAGGAACAATTGCACAGCCTGTTCGCCTATCTGGAAGGCGCGCTGGAAGCGCGGGGCTATTTCCGGCCTGAAGAAAAGAAGCCGAAGATGGTCGACAATCTGCGCGCCGTGCTGACACGCGCCGGCTTCGCCGAGCCCGAACTCAAGGTGCTGCGCGGCATCATCTCGTCGCTCGACCGATTCTCGCCGGCCATGCCACGCGGCGACGGCTCGCCGGGCGACGATCCGAGACGATTGCCGGCCGCCGCGCGCAGTCGTGTCAAAGACGAAGAGAGTTAAAATCGGTAAGCTGTGAGCATTTGAAGTAACCGATTTTTATTCGGTCGTGTGTCATCCTTGCTGCAATAGTGAGGGTGGCACATGTTTACGTCCAATATTGGTCGACTGCGCTTTTTCCTTTACTCTCTCGGCCTTGCTGTGGCCGAAACCGTGGTGATCGTTGTCTGCATCGTCAGCACGATCGGCTTCGAGGGACTGCTCAATTCAGCACCTGGTCCGTCGCGTCAGGGCATGGCGGGCGCGGTCCTCATCGCTTCGCTCATCTTTGTCGCGCTGCGCGGCAATCTCGCCGCGTGCCGCACCCGCGACGCCAATGGGCGCCGCTGGATCCTGTGGGCCTATATCGCCCTTTCGGCCGTCTACGCGCTGCTGCAGGCGGGCGTGCTGCTGGTCGTCAAATTCGGCGATCCCGAGAGCATTCCCGGCGGGCTGAATCTGCTCGGGCTTTCGATATTCGGCCTTTGGTGCACGATCCTGTGGGCAAAGCCCGTCGCCGGCAGCAACATCGATGAATTGACGGATGTCTTCGAGTTCGACGGTCCGCTTCCGGCATCGACACGCACTGGACGCGCCACCGCGCCGGCCACTTCTTCACGCGCCGCCGCTCCGGCTGCTTCGGCCGCTCGCGTTCCGCCGGCGCCGCAGCCTTTCGGCAGGCCGCGCCCGGCCGGCTTCGGCAAGCGCGGCGTATGAGCGAGATTTGGAGCATGTCCGAAACCCGCTTCACGCTTTTCGGCATCATGCTCCGGCGGCTGCGCAAAAGCTGCTCGCATTCGCCTCTTCAAGACCACGATCATTCGCGATAGAAGCGCCGTCGGTCCAATCACGGACCGGCCGTCTCGAATGACCGGATGACGATGAGCGATCGATCAAGCCAAAGCCCGATCCTGATGTTCGATTCCGGCGTTGGCGGGCTGACCGTGCTGCGCGAGGCGCGCGTTCTGATGCCCGATCGCCGCTTCGTCTATGTCGCCGACGACGCGGCATTTCCTTACGGCGCCTGGGAGGAGCCGGCGCTCAAGGACCACATCCTTACGCTGTTCGGCAAGCTGCTCGACCGGCTGCGGCCGGCGATCTCGGTGATTGCCTGCAACACGGCATCGACTCTGGTGATCGACGCGCTGCGCGAAAAATTTCCCGACCATCCCTTCGTCGGCACCGTGCCGGCGATCAAGCCGGCCGCCGAACGCACACGGTCCGGCCTCGTCTCCGTGCTGGCGACGCCGGGCACGGTGAAGCGTCAGTACACGCGCGACCTGATCAGCAAATGGGCGCAGAAATGCCATGTGCGTCTGGTCGGCAGCGACCGGCTGGCGGGGCTCGCCGAGATCTATATGCGCCAGGGGTTCGTCGACGAGGAAGCCGTGCGCTCCGAAATCGCGCCCTGCTTCATCGAGCGCGACGGCAATCGCACCGACATCGTCGTGCTTGCCTGCACGCATTACCCGTTTCTCGCCAACCGCATGCGCAAGACGGCGCCCTGGCCGGTCGACTGGATCGATCCGGCCGAGGCGATCGCGCGGCGCGCCATGTCGCTGCTCGAGCCTGTCGGCGAGACGTCGGGCGAAGGCGAACCCGATCTCGCCGTCTTCACCTCAGGCAAGGTGGATTTCGCCACCAGGCGGCTGATCCAGGGCTTTGGCCTTAGCGCACCTTAGCGCTCAAGCGGACGCGGCGGGTTCGAAGACGATGCTGCGCTGATCCGGATCGGCCGAGACCAGCTTCAGGTCGAGAGCGTCGCCCTGCCTGAGGCCGGAAGCCTTGACGTTGGCGACGATAGGCATGTCGGCAAGCTGCACCCGCACGCCATGATCGACGATATCGGTGACGACGGCCTTGAACGCCTCACCTTCGTGTCCCTTCAGCATCACCGCCTCGGCAAGGTCGATGGCCGCGTGGTTGATCTGCGAAGCGCGGGCATCCGAGCGTCCCATCACCTTGGGCAAATTCGCGAACGCGTCGGTGACGGCCTGCGGCACGGGCTGGCCGTTGGCGATTGCCAACGTGCAACGCACGACGTAGCGGTCGGCGAGCCGCCTGAGCGGCGCGGTGGCGTGGGCATAGGTGGCGGCCATCGCCTCATGCCAGGGAACGACGCCCTCCACATAGGGCTGGTAGGACGCGCCGTTGCCCGCACGGCGGATTTCCAGCATCAGTGCGGCCTGTTTCGGATCGGACGGATCGAGCGTGCGCTGATAGTCGCGCAGACCGGTGGAGGCCGGCCAGGACAGGCCGAGCGCCTGTGCCGCGTTGCGCAGTCGCTGCACCTTGGATGCGTCCGGCCCGGACATCACCCGGAACAGCCCGGTCTTGTGCGCCAGCATGGTGTCGGCAATCGCCATGTTGGCGGCCAGCGAAAGCGCTGCATTGTCCTGCTCGGATTGCAGCAGCGGCCTGAACGAAAGCCGGAACGTGCCATCGACGAGCTCTTCCACCTCCTGCTCGGGCGGGTCGACGCGCGAAGCGCCGCGGCGCTCTTCGTTTGCCGCCATGCGCCGCGCCAATTCGGCGAAGCCGGCCGGAACGTCGGAGGGTTGCACGCTGTCATAGGCAAGCTTCGCGCGGCTTTGGATGATGGCCCGCTCCGCGCCGTCCAGCTTGACCGCGCCGTCCCCGGCGACTCGAACCGTGAAGATGACTGAGGGACGCGGCCCATCGGGCAACAGGCTCGCCGCGGCCTCGGCAAGCACCGGCGGGTAGAGCCCGGCCTTGCCGTCCGGCAGATAAAGCGTCTGGCCCCGGTTCCAGGCTTCGAGATCGATAGCATCCCCGTCCTCGACGAACCAGGCCACGTCGGCAATGGCATAATGCAAGAGAAGATCGCCGCCGCTCGCCTCGATCGAGAATGCCTGGTCGAGATCGGTCGAACTCGCGGGATCGAGGGTGACGAAAGGCATCGCCGTGCGATCGGCATGCTGGCTAGGCGCGCGCTTGGCCGCCGCCTCCGCCGTGGCCGCCACATCAGGGGGAAATCCATCCGGCACGTGGAATTCGGTGCGGATTTTCGCGAGGCCGGCAGCAAGCGCTTGTGAGGGATCGGTCAGCGATTTCATGCAACCGTCCTACACTGGCGTTCCGGACACGGGAAGGCTGCCAACCAGATTCGCCAAAGCGGGCCGTCCGACGGCCGATACCGATAGGGCCGATAAGCTTACCCGCCGTCGCCGGAACCGGCGCCGAAGCGCGGCGTTACTGCTCTATCTAAATTGACGCAATTCCGGACGGAAAACCGCTTCACACTTTTCCTGGAATTGCTCTCCCAGCAAAGGAGAAACCGCCATGCCCGCCACCTCGCAAGCCCAGCAAAAGGCCGCAGGCGCAGCACTTTCCGCCAAACGAGGCGAGACTAAGAAGAGCGAGCTCAAAGGCGCTTCTCGCGAGATGTACGATTCGATGAGCGAGAAGCAGCTGGAGGAATTTGCCGAGACCAAGCGCAAGAGCCTGCCGGCGAAGAAGTCTTAAATTGCGGATTGGACGAAAAAGCCCGTGGTCTTGTCCATGGGCCTAATCTTCATAGGCTCAAAGACCAATTAGCGGCGCCACCAGCAGTGCTTCGTCTTGTAGCGGACGACGTGGCGGTGGCCGTGGCGCCAGACGACTCTTTTCTTCACCACGACGCGGCAGATCTGCTTGTGGCCGTGCCAGTGCCTGGCCATGGCCGGTTCCGGCGTCATGACCGCCATCGATCCGGCCAGGACGGCGGCTCCGGTCAGGGTAAGGAAGAATTTCTTCATGGGAATTCGCACTCCTCTGCTCCAGTCCCTTCATCGTGTGCAGGGCGTTTGCATCCGAAGATGCCGCATCCGCCCCGATGCCGCCGGCATACAACTTTCCGCCACATCCAGCGCAACATGCAACGCAGGAATGGTATAGGTTTGCCCTTGGCGCCGCCAGCCACAAGCTTGACAGCGGTTAAATCTGTGTTTAACAGGCCCCCAACACCGGGTGGCGACGCCCGGTGGTTTCTTTTGACGTGTCCCGTGGGTTTTCCGTCGCTCTGCGTGGAAAACCCTGTCAGGTCTCGAAAACGGAGGCCAGAGGAGGGCGCGTTTCCTTCGCCCGGAGCCATGGGGTTCCGGGTATGTTGTTTTGAAAGGGAATGCGATGAGCAAGCGCGAATCCGCGAAATACAAGATCGACCGCCGTCTTGGCGAAAACATCTGGGGCCGCCCGAAGTCCCCGGTCAACAAGCGTGAGTACGGCCCCGGCCAGCACGGCCAGCGCCGCAAGGGCAAGCTTTCCGACTTCGGCCTGCAGCTGCGCGCCAAGCAGAAGCTGAAGGGTCACTATGGCGACGTTTCGGAAAAGCAGTTCCGCAAGGTCTATGAAGAGGCCGACCGCCGCAAGGGCGACACCTCCGAGAACCTGATCGGCCTGCTCGAGTCGCGTCTCGACGCGGTCGTCTATCGCGCCAAGTTCGTGCCGACCATCTTCGCCGCCCGTCAGTTCGTCAACCACGGCCATGTCAACGTCAACGGCAAGCGCGTCAACATCGGCTCGTACCGTTGCAAGCCGGGCGACGTCGTCGAGGTGCGCGAGAAGTCGAAGCAGCTCGTCATCGTGCTGGAATCGGTTGCTCTCGCCGAGCGCGACGTGCCGGACTATATCGAAGCCGACCACAACAAGATGGTTGCGACCTTCGCCCGCGTTCCCGGCCTGTCGGACGTTCCGTTCGCCGTGCAGATGGAACCGAACCTGGTGGTCGAATTCTACTCGCGCTGATCGGTATCAATCAGCAGCAACATCCAGGGCCGCCTTTCGAGGCGGCCTTTTCTTTGGTCGCCATGTCCGGTAATTCGGGCGCCAGGAAAACCATGGGGCCGGCGCCATGAACATGCTGCCAGATGTCAAAACGCTCGAGCCGATCGACGATGACGCCGAGGGCGGCTTCCATCCGCTGTTTCGCGACGTGCCGTCCTCGGTCGAGTTCAACAAGCTGCGCAAGCGGCTGCTGAGGCTGACGCGCCAGGCGATCGAGGATTTCGCCATGGTGAAGCCCGGCGATCGCTGGCTGGTCGCGCTCTCGGGCGGCAAGGATTCCTACGGCCTGCTGGCGCTGCTGCTCGATCTCAAATGGCGCGGGCTGCTGCCGGTCGAGCTGCTCGCCTGCAATCTCGACCAGGGCCAGCCGAATTTCCCGAAACACATCCTGCCCGACTATCTCAATGCCAACGGCATCGCTCACCGCATCGAATACCAGGACACCTATTCGGTGGTAACCGACAAATTGCCCGAGGGCAGCACCTATTGCTCGCTCTGCTCGCGGCTGCGGCGCGGCCATCTCTACCGCATCGCGCGGGAGGAGGGATGCTCCGCGCTGGTGCTCGGCCACCACCGCGAGGACATTCTCGAAACCTTCTTCATGAACCTGTTCCATGGCGGGCGTCTTGCCGCCATGCCGCCGAAGCTGCTCAACGACGAAGGCGACGTCATGGTGCTGCGGCCGCTCGCCTATAGCGCCGAGGCCGATCTCGAAAAATTTGCCAACGCGATGAAATTCCCGATCATTCCCTGCGACCTGTGCGGCAGCCAGGAAGGGCTGCAGCGCAACGCCATGAAGGCGATGCTCGACGATATCGAGAAGCGCATGCCGGGGCGCAAGGACACGATGATCCGCGCCATGACCAATGTGCGGCCCTCGCATCTCCTGGACAGGAAGCTGTTCGACTTCGCGGGGCTCGACGCGAACCAAGGACGAGACATTCCCGATGAAATTTGACGACCGTTCGATCGACTGGCTGGCCGAGCTTCTTGCCGACGCCGCCAGGGCCGAAATCATGCCGCGCTTCCGCCGGCTGGGCGAGGGCGACGTCCGCCAGAAGACCTCCGCCGCCGACCTCGTGACCGAAGCGGACGTGAATGCCGAGAGGCTGATCACCGCCCGGCTGCGCGAGCGCTATCCCGACGCCATGGTGATCGGCGAGGAGGCCTGCTCCGACAATCCGGCGCTGCTTGGCGGCCTCGGCGATGCCAAGCTTGCCTTCGTCATCGATCCGGTCGACGGCACTTTCAACTTTGCCTCCGGCGTGCCGCTGTTCGGCGTCATGGCCGGCGTCGTGGTCAACGGCGAGACCGTCGCGGGCATCATCCACGATCCGGTCGGCAAGGACTGGCTGATCGGCGCCAAGGGCGCCGGCAGCCATATCCGCCACGTGCATGGCGCGCTGGAGAAGGTCCGGGTCGCGGCGCCGGTGCCGATGTCGCAGATGACCGGCTCCGTTTCCTGGCAGTTTGTCGAAGAGCCCGAACGCTCGCGGCTCGCCCGTAACCAGACCAAGACGCTGTCGCAATTTGCCTATCGCTGCGCCGCGCACGAATACCGGCTTTTGGCCAGCGGCCATGCCCATTTCGTCCTCTACAACAAGCTGATGCCCTGGGATCATCTGGCGGGCGCGCTGATCCATCAGGAAGCTGGCGGCCATGCCGCGCGCATCGATGGCAGCGGCTATCTGCCGTCGCATCTCGATGGCGGGCTGCTGGTCGCGCCGGACAAGCAAAGCTGGGACGAGTTGCGCCGCGAGCTCTGGGCCGATTAGGATCGGTTCGGTTGCGGGGCTGGGGGCGGCCAAGCCGCTATGACCCCGCACGGAGCGGGGGATGCCAATGAATTTCCGATACGCGATGGCCGCTTTTGCTTTCGCCTTGATCGCCAGCGCGGGTTGCGGCAAAGCCCAGGCCCAGGTGCGCGCCTGCGGCAGCCGCGATCCGGTCAACTCCATCGCCGAGATGGCGCAGGCCATCTACGCCTGCTGGCAGCCGCCGCCGGGCACGGCCGACCTGACGTTGACTTTATGCTTCTCGCTTCGCCGCGACGGAACGCTTATTGGCAAGCCGCGCGCCACCTTCTCCAAACTGGGGCCGGATAGCAGTTTGAACAGGGCTTTCGTTGCTTCGGTGATCGAGGCCCTTAACAGGGAACTGCCCGTGCCTTTCACAAAAGGCATGGGTAGTGCGATTGCGGGGCGCCCCCTTTGCCCGCTCTTCAGGGCGACGCAGGAACGCAAATCCTGACCGCGCTCGTCGAATAGCCGCCTTACGCTGTTAATGTAGATCGGTAATGTGTCCCGAAACGGGGGCATTCTGCGGCTGGAACATCTTGCCGCGCTCGGCAATGAGGATCATCAGCAACGCCGCGACCGAGACGCTGCAGAAGCCGGCGGCCAAGGGCGTGACCGTACCATTGTAAGCTTGCCCGATAGCAGCGCCGATGAGCGCGCCGAGGAAAGTCTGCATGAAGCCGAGGATGGATGCAGCCGTGCCGGCGAGCTCGCCGAGCGGCTCCATCGCAAGCGCGTTGAAGTTCGCGCCGAGCCCACCGAAGGGCAGCATCGCGCTGGCGAAGAAGGTCACGAACAGCCAGAGCGGCATTTGAATTTCGAGCGAGACGACCAGCCAGGCAAGGCTGATGCACAGGAAGATCAATAGCGCGCCTTGCGACAGGCGGCGCATGCCGATCTGCCCGACCAGCCGCGAGTTCAGGAAGTTGGAAAAGGCGAGCACGCCGGCGACGCCGGCAAAGATCAGCGGGAACAGCTCGCCGACATGGAAGATGTTGATGTAGATCTGCTGGGCCGAGCTGATGAAGCCGAACATGGCCGCGAAGATGAAGGTGCTGGCAAACGCGTAGCAAAGCGTCAGCCGATTGGTCAGAACGATGCGGAAACCGCCGACAACCGAGCTCACCGTCAGCGGCCGACGATATTCCGGATGCAGCGTTTCCGGCAGGCGCATCAGCGCCCATGTCGAGACAACCAGCGCTCCGACTGCCATGGTCACGAAGATCCAGTGCCAGCTGGCGAACAGCATCACGAACTGGCCGATGCCGGGCGCGATGACCGGGATCGCCATGAACACCATGAAGATCAGAGACATCACTTCGGCCATGCGGCGTCCTTCGAACGTGTCGCGGACGATCGAGACGGCGATGACGCGGGTCGCGGCGGCGCCGACGCCCTGGATGAAGCGCCAGGTCAGCAAGAGAGCAAAGCTGGGTGCTACCGCGGCGGCACCGGCAGCCACGACATAGACGACAAGACCTAAGACCAGCGGCGCGCGGCGGCCGTAGCGGTCCGAGATCGGCCCGAACAAAAGCTGGCCGCCGCCGAAACCGAGCATGTAGGCGGTGATGACATACTGGCGGTGGTTTTCGCTTTCGACGCCGAGCGAGGCGCCGATCTGCTGCAGCGCCGGCAGCATGATGTCGATGGCCAGAGAGTTGAGCGCCATGAGCGCGGCGCAGAGCGCAATGAATTCCCAGCGCGGAATGGGCAACCGTGTTGCCGATTGCTGCGCTACTGCCTGCTTGTCCACCGCGAAATCCGATCTTTCAAACGAATATGCGCCGGGCTACCGGCGCATCAATTCGTCCCGTTCCCGATCTCCGAGAACCACAATGCCGGGGTGGGGGCTGCCCCGGAACGTCATCCGCCGGCGAAGGCACCGGCAGGCCTGTTCAATCAGGCGGCGCCTTTGACGCTGACGCCCTTTTCGACCAGGAAGTCCTGCAACTCGCCGGCCTGGAACATTTCGCGCACGATGTCGCAACCGCCGACGAATTCGCCCTTCACATAGAGCTGCGGGATCGTCGGCCAGTTGGAATAATCCTTGATGCCCTGGCGCAGTTCGGCCGAGTCGAGCACGTTCACGCCTTTGTAGTCAGCCCCGATATAATCGAGGATCTGCACCACCTGGCCGGAGAAGCCGCATTGCGGGAAGCCGGGCGTGCCCTTCATGAACAGCACGACGTCGTTGCTCTTCACTTCATTGTCGATGTAGTCGTTGATGCCGGTCATGGACGATCCTTTCACGCCTGTGGGAGTCAGGCTCGAAACATGCCCTTCAAATAAACCCATAGGGTGGCTGAAACAAGACGTTAGCCGCGACGCTGCTCCAATGGCGCAAGGGATAACGCGATTTTGGGCCAAGCCTTAAGTGGCGACAGCGCTCAGTCGGGAATGCTGGTCTGCAGCGCAAGCGCGTGCAGCACGCCGCCCATGTTGCCCTTCAAGGCGTTGTAGACCATCTGGTGCTGCTGGACACGGCTTTTGCCCCGAAAACTCTCCGCGACGACCTCGGCCGCGTAATGGTCGCCGTCGCCGGCCAGATCGCGGATCGTCACCTTGGCGTCAGGAATGCCTTCCTTGATCAGTTTTTCGATGTCGTGGGCATCCATTGCCATGGCAAAATCCTATTTCAAGGAGGCAGGCGGTATCGCGTGACTCGGGTCAGCGTAAAGCCTTTCCAGCCCGGATTGAAGCCTAAGGGTTATCCTGCCTGGAGTGAACCACGCCGTCCTCGGTGATGCCATCGCGCGTCGAATAGGCGCGGCCGAGGCTGAAGACCCACACGTAGAGCGGGATATTGATCAGCAGGATGACGATGGGAAGATAACTCGTCATCTGCCACGCGGTTGAGAAGAAGGCTTGACCATAGCCGCCACAGATTAAGGACGAGCCATATTCCCAGACCGCTCCGATCACGGCACCGACCATAAAGAGCTTGATGCAGGTCGCGATATGACGTGCCCGCGAGGGCTCCGGTGAAAGCCTGTTCCATAGCACCAGGCAGACGATCGGAACCGCGTAGATCAGGTTCTGCACGACGAGCATCGGCAGCGTGCCGTTGGCCGCGGCTAGGAACTCGGCGCGAGTTTCCAGCAGTGGACAGACCTCACTCGAGGTCGTCGACAGCAGGAAGAGCACGAACGGTCCGAGAAACCAGAAGAAGAACAGGGACGGCCAGAAGACGACTGCGATCAGCGCCTTCGAGGCCAACCGGGTCAACTGGCCTGATCCATGAAGCGCGGGAACCAGCCCTCGTGCGCCGCTGTCAATTCGCTGACCGCAATCGCGCGCGCCTCGCCGAGCTTCAGGTCGCTGCCGCCGGTCGTGCCGATCCAGGGCGCGAAGATGCCGAGCTTGCCCTGCTCCTCGCGGATCTTGTCCCATTCGCTGCTTTGCGGGTCGATCGACAGCGTCAGCAGATAGCGGCCCTGGTCCTCGCCGAACCAGACCGGGATCGGGTCGGTGCCGGTGAGTCCGGGAATGGTGGCGCCGATGCCCGAGGCCATCGCCATTTCGGCGAGCGCTACGGCCAGCCCGCCGTCGGAGACGTCATGGGCGGCGGTCACGATGCCGGACGCTATCAGCGACCGCACATGGTCGCCAACGCGCTTCTCATGCGCGAGATCGACCGGTGGCGGCGGGCCATCGGCGCGGCCATGGATGTCACGCATATAGACAGATTGGCCGAGATGGGTGCCCCAGCTCGGTGGCGCGCCGACGAGCACGATCATCTGGCCCTCGGCGGCAAAGCCGATGCGCGCCATCTTCGACCAGTCGGCAATCAGGCCGACGCCGCCGATGGTCGGCGTCGGCAGGATGCCGCGGCCATTGGTTTCGTTGTAGAGCGAGACGTTGCCGGAGACGATCGGGAAGCCGAGCGCGCGGCAGGCATCGCCGATGCCTTTCACCGCGCCGACGAACTGGCCCATGATCTCGGGCCGTTCGGGATTGCCGAAATTGAGGTTGTCGGTGGCGGCGAGCGGCAGCGCGCCGGTGGCGGTCAGGTTGCGCCAGCACTCGGCGACGGCCTGCTTGCCGCCTTCGTAAGGATCGGCCTCGCAATAGCGAGGCGTGACGTCGGAGGAGAAAGCCAACGCCTTGGTCGGGTGGCCTTCGACGCGCACGACGCCAGCATCGCCGCCGGGAAGCTGCAGCGAATTGCCCTGGATCAGCGTGTCATACTGCTCCCACACCCAGCGGCGCGACGAGAGGTCCGGCCCGCCGAGCATTTTCAGCAGTGCATCCGCGACATCGGCTTTCGGCGCATCGTTCGCCGCGAGCGGCGCGGACTTCTTCGCCTCGACCCAAGGGCGGTCATATTCCGGCGCCTGGTCGCCCAGTTCCTTGATCGGCAGGTTGGCGACTTCGTCACCCTGATGGATGACGCGGAAACGCAAATCGTCGGTGGTCTTGCCGACGATGGCGAAGTCGAGGCCCCATTTGCGGAAGATCGCCTCGGCTTCCTCTTCCTTCTCGGGGCGCAGCACCATCAGCATGCGCTCCTGGCTTTCCGACAGCATCATCTCGTAGGCGCTCATGCGCTCCTCGCGCACCGGCACCTTGTCGAGGTCGAGCTCGATGCCGAGGTCGCCCTTGGCGCCCATCTCGACCGCCGAGCAAGTGAGGCCGGCTGCGCCCATGTCCTGGATGGCGATGACGGCGCCCGAGGCCATCAATTCGAGGCAGGCCTCCAGCAGGCATTTTTCGGTAAAGGGGTCGCCGACCTGCACGGTCGGGCGCTTTTCCTCGATCTTGTCGTCGAATTCGGCCGAGGCCATGGTGGCGCCGCCGACCCCGTCGCGCCCGGTCTTGGCGCCGAGATAGACGACCGGCAGGCCGACGCCCTTGGCCTGCGACAGGAAGATGGCGTTGGTCTTGGCGAGGCCCGCCGCAAACGCGTTGACCAGGATGTTGCCGTTGTAGCGGGCGTCGAAATTGACCTCGCCGCCGACCGTCGGCACGCCGAAGGAATTGCCGTAGCCGCCGACGCCGGAAACCACGCCGGCGACGAGATGCCGGGTCTTGGGATGGTCCGGCGCGCCGAAGCGCAGCGCGTTCATCGCCGCAACCGGTCTGGCACCCATGGTGAAGACGTCGCGCAGGATGCCGCCGACGCCTGTCGCGGCGCCCTGATAGGGTTCGATGTAGGAGGGGTGGTTGTGGCTTTCCATCTTGAAGACCACGCAGTCGCCGTCGCCGATGTCGACCACGCCAGCATTCTCGCCAGGGCCCTGGATGACCTGCGGGCCGCTGGTCGGCAGCGTGCGCAGCCATTTCTTGGAAGACTTGTAGGAGCAGTGCTCGTTCCACATCGCCGAGAAGATGCCGAGCTCGGTGAAGCTTGGCTCGCGCCCGACCAGATCGAGGATGCGCTGGTATTCGTCGGGCTTCAGCCCATGCGCGGCAATCAGTTCCGGAGTGATCGGCACGGAATTGGAAATGGTCATGAGCGGCGATTTATATCCGTGGGAGAGGGGGAGTTTCTTGAGTCTCCTCTTATCGCAAGCTTTCGCGCGATACACCCCACCGAATGACGAAAAACGCCGGAAAACTGCCTCCGCCGTAGCTGCTTGCCGGCGTGATCGGGGCCGGTCAGGAAAAACTGTCGTAGCCGGCGCGGCCTTCGTCGAGCAGGCGACGGATGACGGCGACGCCGCCGGCGACATCCTTGCTTTGCCGAGGTTGCGACACGCCGAAGCGTACGCCGTGAAAGACCTGCTCGGAACGGCCGGCCTTGAACTCGTCCTCGTCGTCGATGAGCACGCCCTGCGCCAGGCAGGCATTCTTGAAGGTGCCGGACAACCATGGGTCCGGCAAGGTCAGCCAGATGAAGGGCACGTTGTCTCTTGTCTTGAAGTCGAATCCCGCCAACATCTCACGCACGATGGCGAGACGTGTTCGAAGCTCGGCAATGCAGCGCTTGCGGATTTCGCCTGCTTGGCCCGACATCACCAGCCTTGTGCCGACCTCAGCCAAGAGGAAGGGCAGGCCGCCGGTCATCATCTTATGGGCGACGCGGATGCGATGGCGATAGGTCGGCGGGCAGGAAAGCCAGCCGCCGCGCACGCCGGCCGCGACCGACTTCGACAGGCCGCCGGCGACGATCGTGCGCTCCGGCGCATATTCGGCCAGCAGCGGCGTCGGGTCGTCGGTGAGTTCGCCGTAAAGGTCGTCCTCGATCAGCGCGACGTTGTACTCGCGCGCAATTTGCGCGATCGCCTGCCGCCGTTCCGCCGACAGCGTCACCAGCGTCGGGTTCTTCGCGGTCGGCATCAGGAACATCACTTTTGGATGTTTCTGCGCGCAGACGCGCTCGAAATCGTCCGGGTCGATGCCGTTGTCGTCCGTCGAAACCAGCGCGATACGGCGCCCTATCAGCCCCGCGCTGCGAGCGATCTGCGAATAGGTGAGGTGCTCGAAGACCACGTAGTCGCCGGGCATGGTCAGTGCGGCGATCGCCGCCATGACAGCGGCATGGGTGCCCATCGTCGGAACGATTGAATCGGGCGAGGGGCGGAAGGAATTGCGCGCCAGCCAGCGGCTGCCCGCCTCGTACCAGCGCTCGGGAAAATCACGCGTGTAGCTCGAAATGTCGTGCGGGTGTTCCTGCGCCGTGCGCGCCAGGATATCGGCAATCACCGCGCCCTGGCCGACATCGGGCGCGGCGGTGCTGTCGAAGCGCAGTTTGCCGCTCGGCGCGTCGATGGGGCGCGTGCCTTGCAGGCCCGGTTCGACATCGGGTTTCGGGGCCTCGGCGCGCCGGCCGAGCACATAGGTGCCGCGGCCGACCTCGCCGCTCACCAGGCCGCGTTCGCGCAGCAACTGATAGGCCCTGCCGATGGTGCCGACGGTCGTGCCGATGTCATAGGCGAGGTCGCGCTGCGGCGGCAGTTTTGCACCGGCATTGATGACGCCCTTGTCGATATCTGACTCAATGCTGTCAGCAAGGCGCTGATAGAGAGGGCCTGAGCCACCAGAGAGTTCGGGGGGCCAATTTGTCATGGTGACAATTTTCTATATTGCACCGCGCGATGAGTCAATTCATATCAAGCCGAGAATTGAAAGGGTACAATCTACACAAGGCACAATGACAATGGACACAATCGAGACAATTCGCTACGCCGGCCCGGCGTTTCGCGCACAGACCGATCCTCTCACCCACCGCGGCTTCGCCGGTCGCCTGTTGATCGCGCTCCGCTCCCTCGCAAGGCAGATCGATCGCATGCTGCAGCGTTGGCGCGGCCGCCTGGCGCTGCTGGAGATGACGGACGAGCAGCTCAAGGATATCGGTGTCTCGCGCTGTGACGCCCATCGCGAAGGCATCAGGGCGTTCTGGGAGTGACGTCTATCGACTCGATCGAACCCCGGTTGCGGGCTTTCCCCGCAGCCGACCGATGCCGTGATCGACAAGCACGGCAAGCACGCTCAATCCGATGAAAAGGGCGGTGACGGCCAGGGCCGAAACGGCGACGCTGGCCGCGCCGTTCTTGGCGACGTCCAGGAACGGGTAGGGCACCTCGCCGGCCAAGGGCGCGCGTATCAGCGCATAGGCGAGATAGGCGAGCGGATAGATCATCCACCAGGAGACGTCGCGCCAGCGCGTGCTGCCGTCGGCACCCGCGGTGAGCCACCACAGGACGAAGATAAACGGCGTGATGTAGTGCAGCAGGATGTCGCAAAGCAGGAACAGGCCCTGCGGTTGCCAAAGGCCCGCCAGCACGGTCGCATAGACGATGAAGATCAGCGTGATGGCGACCGCGACGCCCGTCCGCAAACGCTGTCCGGCGAAGGCCGGGAACCAGGCATAGCCGGTGGGTGACAGCAGCGAAGCATGCACCATCACCGCGGCGATGTTGGTCAGGATGGTGAAGAAGCTGAAGAGAAAGACGATCGAGCCCAGCAGGCCACGCCCTGCCGCCATCGACGCCGGAATGGTGATCGCGAATTGCAGGACGAGCCCGATAAGCCCGACAACCAGTCCCGCCATCTGCAGGAACCGGCCCATGGCAACCTCACGCGGCAGCCGCGCAGGACGGATTGCCGGCTTGCCAGCGGGCGATGTCGGAGCCGATGCGCGCGCCGACAGGGTCATTCATCAGCGGCCCGAAGACGTCGACGCGGCTGGAATTGCCCTGCGCCTGCACGACCAGCAGCGGCTTGCCGCCATAATGCTTGGCGGGCACCAGCAGGAAGCGGGGCGTGCCGCTGTAGGAATTGAGCTCATTGGCCATCTGATAGGCCTTGAAGGCCGGATCCTTGCTGGCGATCCAGCATTTATGCGCCGCGATGGCGACCTGTTCCATGGCCAGCAGCGAGGCGCTTTTGCCTGACGGAACCGGTGTCGTCTTGGGGCTGGATTGGCAGGAAGCCAAGGCAAGCCCTAGGGCGGCCAAGAGAGCAAAGCGAGCAATCGTCGGTCTCATGGTCAGTCCGCCCCCGCGTTCCGATAGATTTTGAGGATCAAGCCGCGATGCCGAGCGCGCTTTCAAACAGCGCCCGCCCGTCATTGCCGCCATGCGCTGCCTCGATCAGGTTTTCCGGATGCGGCATCAGGCCAAGCACGTTGCCCCTGTCGTTGACGATGCCGGCGATGTCGTTGATCGAGCCGTTGGGGTTGGTGCCGTCGGCATAGCAGAACACCACCTGGCCCTCGCCTTCGAGCCGGGCAAGCGTCTCGGCATCGGCGAAATAATTGCCGTCGTGATGCGCCACGGGCGAGCGGATGATCTGTCCCGGCTGGTAGCCACGAGTGAACATGGTGTTGGCATTGGCGATCCGGAGCTTCACCTGACGGCAGACGAATTTAAGCGAGGCATTGCGCATCAAGGCGCCGGGCAGCAGCCCCGCCTCGACCAGGATCTGGAAGCCGTTGCAGACACCGATGACGGTGACACCCTTGGCGGCCTTTTCGGCCACCGCCCGCATCACCGGCATGCGCGCCGCGATCGCGCCGCAGCGCAGATAATCGCCGAAGGAGAAGCCGCCGGGGATGGCGATCAGGTCGACATCGGGGATTTCGGTGTCGGTCTGCCAGACGGTCGCCGGCGCCTGGCCGGAAATCTTGGTCAGCGCCGCGATCATATCGCGGTCGCGGTTGAGGCCAGGCAGGAGGACGACGGCTGATTTCATGGCAGTTCCCGTTCGCTGATTTCACGCAGATACCGGGGCGGAATGCTATCGGTCAACCAGACGCCATTGTCGGAGACAAAGAAAATCAGCCCATCCCCAGCCATGGCCGCCGAGTCGACCCGAAGGATAACATCTTTTCCCTTGCGGCGCCGTGCCACGATGCGAGCGGTCTCGATATCCTTCGACAGATGCACATGCTGGCGCGACTGGCTGCGCAGGCCTTCGCGAAGGATTGCGGGAAGAAACTCTTCCTTGGTGCCGTGATAGAGCAACTCGGGTGGCGCGCTCGATGCGAGGCCGAGGTCGATGTCGACGCTGTGGCCCTGCACGGCGCGGATGCGATCGCCAGCAATGGCAAACCGCTTCTTCGGGTTTTCCGCGACGACGCGAGCGACATCCGCAGGCGACGCGCTGAATTTACGCTCGATCACCGCGCAGAGCGCGCCGAGATCGGCCCAGCCATTCTCGTCCAGGACAAGCCCTGCTTCCTCCGGCGCATGCCGCAGCGCAAGGCTCATGAATTTCGAGATCTGGATGTCGTTCGGCATTGCGGTTTCTCAAGCATGAGCCGGGCCGAAGCCGTAGACCGCCTCAGCCGATAGCGACGCTGTAATTCTCAATCACCGTGTTCGCCAGAAGCTTGTCGCACATGGCCTTGAGATCGGTTTCGGCTTTGGTCTTGTCGGTCCCGGTGAGCTCGATGTCGAAGACCTTGCCCTGACGCACCTGGCCGACGCCGTCGAAGCCCAGCCCCGACAGCGCGTGCTCGATCGCCTTGCCCTGCGGGTCGAGAACGCCGTTCTTGAGGGTCACGGTGATACGGGCTTTCATCGATACTCCTGGGCAGATGGTCGTTTGCGAAAGGGGCCTGCCATTGTCCGGCAGGCCCGTCGGTGTTCAGTGCTTCAGGCCCTTGGGGGCCTCGGACGAGGCGACGAGCACCGGACCCGTCGGGCGCGGCGGCTCGTTCTCGTTGATGATGCCGAGACGGCGGGCAACTTCCTGATAGGCCTCGACAAGGCCGCCCATGTCGCGGCGGAAACGATCCTTATCGAGCTTGTCCTGGGTGGCGACGTCCCACAGCCGGCAGGAATCGGGCGAGATCTCGTCGGCGACGACGATGCGCATCATGTCGCCCTCGAACAGGCGGCCGCATTCGATCTTGAAGTCGACGAGCTGGATGCCGACCCCGAGGAACAGGCCGGAAAGGAAGTCGTTGACGCGGATGGCCAAAGCCATGATGTCGTCGATTTCCTGCGGGCTTGCCCAACCGAAAGCGGTGATGTGCTCTTCCGACACCATCGGGTCGTCGAGCGCGTCGGCCTTGTAATAGAATTCGATGATGGAGCGCGGCAGCACGGTGCCTTCCTCGATGCCGAGGCGCTTGGACAGCGAGCCGGCGGCGACATTGCGCACGACGATCTCGAGCGGGATGATCTCGACCTCCTTGATCAGCTGCTCACGCATGTTGAGCCGGCGGATGAAGTGGGTCGGGATGCCCATGCGGTTCAAGTGATTGAAGATGTGCTCGGAAATGCGGTTGTTGAGCACGCCCTTGCCATCGACCACTTCATGTTTCTTCTTGTTGAAGGCGGTGGCGTCGTCCTTGAAGAACTGGATCAGTGTCCCCGGCTCGGGTCCTTCATAAAGGATCTTGGCCTTGCCTTCGTAAATGCGGCGGCGATTTTTCATCTGATTTTTTCTCTGGGTCTGCGGGCAGGCGGCAAGTGACCAATTCCTGTCCGTCTGCCTAAATTAGTATGGCGACGGTAGCGTTCAATGCCGGTGTTATCGCAATCGCCTTGTTTGCTCAATCGCGAAATCCGGCGAATCAACCGCTTTCGGGACCGAAATGCCGCAGCGCAGCATACGACGAAGCATATTGACCGGCTCGCGGCCTTTTGATTTGTGCTTGCCCATCACACATATTCATCGCCAAGCGAATCGGATTGATCGGAGGGACGTCATGAGCAGCATGAAAGACCGCGAAGAGGGCTTTGAGCGCAAATTCGCCTTCGACGAGGAACTTCGCTTCAAGGCCGCGGCGCGCCGCAATAAGGCGCTCGGCCTGTGGGCCGCCGAGAAGCTGGGCAAATCCGGCGCCGCTGCCGAGGCCTATGCCAAGGAAGTGGTGGTCTCCGATATCGAGGAGGCAGGCGACCACGACGTCTTCCGCAAGATCCGCAAGGATTTCGATGCGGCTGGCGTGAACCAGTCCGATCACCAGATCCGCCGCACCATGGACGAGTTGATGGCGCAGGCGATCGAGCAGATCAAGAACACCTGATCCAAGGCAGGTTCCGCAAAAGTGTCCCACGGTTTTTGCGGAGAATGACTGGACCAATCGACCGCTCGGCTCAGCCGGGCGGTTTTTCTTTGCCTTCGTTGCCGTTTCCGGCTGAAACTGCGGATTGTTAACAAGGAAAGTTCCGATGTCGCTAAAGTCCCGTCTGGCCGCCGACGAAACGCTGTTCACCGCCTGGTCGGGCGTGCCGGACGCGCTGACGGTCGAAATCATCGCCAAGCAGGGTTTTGACGCCGTCACCCTCGATATGCAGCATGGTGGCCATCACGAGGACAGCGTGCTGCGTGGCCTTGTGCCGGTGCTTGCCGCCAGCAAGCCGGCGCTGGTGCGCATACCGGTCGGCCGCTTCGACATGGCGAGCCGCGCGCTCGATTTCGGCGCCGAGGCGGTGATTGCGCCGATGGTGAACTCCGTGGCCGATGCCCGGCAGTTCGCCGCCGCGATGAAATATCCGCCGCTGGGCGAGCGCTCCTGGGGCCCGACCTATGCTTTTCCGCGCTACGGCAAGGGCGACCATGCCGAATGGTTGCGCGACTCCAACCAGCGCACCATGGCTTTCGCCATGGTCGAGACGCGGGCGGCCTTCGAGGCACTCGACGGCATCCTCGATACGCCCGGCATCGACGGCATCTTCGTCGGTCCGTCGGATTTCTCGATCGCATGGTCGAACGGCACCACCGTCAACTCGACGCTGGAAAGCATGATGGAGACGGTCGCGTCGATCGCCAAGCGCACGCGCAAGGCCGGCAAGCATGCCGCGATCTACGTCATCGAGCCGGCAATCGCCGGCCGCGTCGTGGCGATGGGCTATAGGCTGCTCGCCATGGGCTCGGACCACACGCTGATCTCGCTCGGCGCAAAGACGCTGCTGAAGAGCATGCGGGATTCGATCGGCTCCTGAGGCGAGCCTTACGGCTGCTTCAACTCCGTCAGGAATTTGGCGAAAGTCATCGAGCCTTCCGGCCACGGGCCGAAGCCGGCGTCCTGGTTTAGATGGCCGGCTTCGCCGGCGTCGATGAACAGCGATCCCCAGGCGGCGGCGATATCCTCGGCGACGTCGAAGGCGCAGAACGGATCGTTGCGGCTGGCGATCACGATCGACGGGAAAGGCAACGGGTCGCGCGAGTAAGGGCCGAAGGTCATCAGATGCCTCGGCCTGATTTCCGGATTGGAGACATCCGGCGGCGCCACGAAGAAGGCGCCAGCCACTGGCTTCTTGAATTGCGGGATGGCCTGTACCGCCGCCGCGACGCCGAGCGAGTGCGCAACGAGCACCACCGGCCGCTCGGCTTCGTTGACGGCGTTCGCCACGCTCGCGGTCCAGTCCTCGCGCACCGGCTTTGTCCATTCCGTCTGCTCGACCCGGCGCGCCGTCGACAGTTTCGACTGCCAACGGGTCTGCCAGTGCTCGGGGCCGGAATTGGTGTAGCCCGGTACGATGAGGATATCTGCTTCTTTGACTTTCATGGCGCCGATGTAGCGAGCGGGTCTGTCGCCTGCAACCCTGTCGGAAATATCGGTGCGCTCACAATTGTGAACAACCTGTTCGATTCTTGCCGTCTTGTGTGAACGATCGCAATAGCTGATTTGGAGAGGGAACAAGGAACAATAGCTGGCGGCCCGGAAAATCCCATATTAGGAAGCGCCGCCCGAACGGAGAGTCTGATGAGCGAACTGCCTTTTGCCGGGACCACCCCGGTCAGCGTGTCGCGTGTCGGGTTGAAGGCGCGTGACGCCGAGAGCCTGGCCGCCTATTACCGCGCCGTTGTCGGCCTGCAGGAACTGAGCCGCGTCGACGGCGCCATCACGCTTGGCGCCGCCAACCGCTCGCTGCTGGTGCTCGAGGAGGATTCCTCGGCGAAGCCCGACGACCCGCGCAGCGCCGGGCTTTTCCATACCGCTTTCCTCCTGCCGTCACGCGCGGATCTCGGCCGCTGGATCAGCCATGCCGCCGCCGACCGCATCGGCATCGAAGGTGCGTCGGACCATCTGGTCAGCGAGGCGCTGTATCTGACCGACCCGGAAGGCAACGGCATCGAGATCTATGCCGACCGCCGCCCGCAGGACTGGAAGTGGAACGGCGACAAGATCGCAATGGCGACCGAGCGGCTGAACCTGCCGGCGGTGGTCGGCAGCGTGCCGGCGGGCGATGCGGGCTGGCAGGGGGCGCCGGAAAACACCATTGTAGGCCATGTGCATCTGCGTGTCGGCCGGCCGGAAGACGCGGAAGCCTGGTGGCATGACCAGTTCGACTTCGACACCGTCGCCAAATATGGCGGCCAGGCGGTGTTCCTGTCGTCCGGCCATTACCACCATCATATCGGCGCCAACGCCTGGCAGAGCGCCGGCGCCGGCCGCCGCGATCCGTCCCGCTCGGGCCTCGCCTGGGTCGAGATGCGCTCGGACAATGTGAAGGCGGAGACGACCCGCGAAGATCCGTGGGGCACGGTGATCAGGACCGTGCCGGGCAAGGCGTGATTGGGCGTTGGCGACGGCATTTTTCTCTCCGTAAACCGGGGAGAAGGAAGCTCAGGCTTCTCCAAACACCCGCTTGAAGATCGTGTCGACGTGCTTGGTGTGATAGCCGAGGTCGAATTTCTCGCGGATATCGGCCTCGGGCAGGGCCGCCGTGACGTCCTTGTCGGCGAGCAGTTCCTCGAGGAAATCAGCGCCGTGCTCCCACACTTTCATGGCGTTGCGCTGCACCAGCCGGTAGGCGTCCTCGCGTGACAGGCCAACCTGGGTCAGCGCCAGGAGCACGCGCTGCGAATGCACCAGCCCACGGAATTTGTTGAGGTTCTTCTCCATGTTCTCGGGGTAGACGAGCAGCTTGTCGACGACGCCGGTGAGGCGCGACAGCGCGAAATCCAGCGTCACCGTTGCGTCCGGCCCGATCATGCGCTCGACCGAGGAATGCGAGATGTCGCGCTCATGCCAGAGCGCCACGTCTTCCATCGCGGGCATGGCGTAGGCGCGTACCATGCGGGCAAGGCCGGTGAGGTTTTCGGTCAGCACCGGGTTGCGCTTGTGCGGCATCGCCGACGAGCCCTTCTGGCCCGGCGAGAAATACTCTTCCGCTTCCAGCACTTCAGTGCGCTGCAGGTGGCGGATTTCGATGGCGAGGCGTTCGACCGACGAGGCGATGACGCCGAGCGTGGCAAAGAACATGGCGTGACGGTCGCGCGGGATCACCTGCGTCGATACCGGCTCCGGCTTCAGCCCGAGTTTTGCCGCCACATGCTCTTCGACATAGGGCTCGATGTTGGCAAAGGTGCCGACAGCGCCGGAGATGGCGCAGGTGGCGATATCTTCGCGCGCATGCAGCAGCCGCTCGCGGCAGCGCGAGAATTCGGCATAGGCCTGCGCCAGCTTGACGCCGAAAGTGGTAGGCTCGGCATGGATGCCGTGGCTGCGCCCGATGGTGACGGTGTCCTTGTGCTCGAAGGCGCGGCGCTTGAGCGCCGCCAGAAGCGCATCAATGTCGGCAAGCAGCATGTCGCTGGCGCGCGTCAGCTGCACCGCGAGGCAGGTGTCCAACACGTCCGACGAGGTCATGCCCTGATGGATGAAGCGGGCGTCCGGCCCGACGAATTCGGCCAAATGGGTCAGGAAAGCAATGACGTCATGCTTGGTGACGCGCTCGATCTCGTCGATCTTGGCGACGTCGAATTTGGCGGCGCCGCCTTTTTCCCAGATCGTCCTTGCCGCTTCCTTCGGGATGACGCCAAGCTCGGCCAGCGCATCGCAGGCGTGCGCCTCGATCTCGAACCAGATGCGGAAGCGGGTCTCGGGCGACCAGATGGCGACCATTTCCGGCCGGGAATAGCGAGGGATCATCGTTTCGAGTCCTGCGGGAGAAGCTTTGGCCGCGTCCTAACAGAGGCCGGGCCAATGCTCAACGCCGCTGGCGCGCAAACCAGACGCTGGCCGCGACAAGTGCTGCAAAGCCGAACGGAAAATAGAGCCGCACGCCCAGCACGACGAACTGGTAGAGCGCCGTCAGCATGGTGAAGGCGAATTCGAACGCCCAGGTCAGCGTAAATGTCGGCGCATGCCATTCGGCGTAATAGGAGCGGTACTGCAGCGCGAACAGGCCGGCGGTGAAGGCGAGCGTTGCCGCCAGCAACGACACGAATGCCGCGGCGAAGGCTGTTTCCCCGTGGCGGCCGCGAGAAACCAGCCTGGCCAGTGTCAACCCAACCGGGAAGGCGAACATGCCGCCGAGGACATAAAGCAGCGCGACGAAGCGGACCCTGTCGGGCGTTTCCCAGGCTGCAAGCAGCAAATTGGCCAGCGCGCTGGCGCCCATGGCGGTGCCCCAGAGCAGGGTTCCGACAGCAGCCTCGCTAGCTGAGGGAAGTGCGGCACGCAACCGATCCGTGATGCCGCGGCGCAACGGGACTTGCTCCAACGGCGTCATGGGCGGCAGACCATATCGCGGCCCACATGGCCGGGCCGGCGGTGCGTCATCTGTCTCATGGGCGTCATGCCTATCACGCCATGGTGAACGAGACCTGCCGCGCGATGCATCCAATCCGGCGTTCATTTGTTATTGTCGGCCGTCTCACATCCGAAGGGCAAAGCGCATCCAGCGGAGGACCAGCATGAGCACCGACATCAGCAAGATACGCGGACATATGGAAGTGATCGGCGCCGACGGCGTCCATATCGGCACCGTCGACAAGGTCGAAGGCGACCGGATCAAGCTGACCAAGGCCGACAGCGGCATGGGCTCGCACAAGGGGCATCACCATTACATTTCGCTTGCCCTGGTCGCGGAGATCGACGGGCACAAGGTATGGCTGTCGGCGAATTCGGATGTCGCCGTCACCTTCGAGGAAGAAAAGTCCGATCCGACCTGATCTTTGTTTCAAGCAATTCCGGACGGAAGGTGACGGCTAAGGCGCCGAGCCTAACCGCCGCATACTTCTCCTGGAATTGCTCCAGTCAGCGCGACGACCAGACCGGAAACAGATCGCCGTCGGCGGGCGTCGCTGTATAGACTCCACGGCTGATGGCGCGCGCCATGGTCGCGCCGGCGGCAGCGAACAGGTCGATCGCGGCATCGGCGCCAAGCTCGATGCCACTCGTGCCGGTCGCCAACGCGAACACCAGGTCGCCGTCGGCCGGCGTGTGCGTCGGCCATATGGCGCGGGCGAAGCCGTCGTGCGCCGAAATCGCCAGCCGCTTGGCCGCGGCCTTGGTCAGGACGGCGTCGGTTGCGATAACGGCAATGGTAGTGTTGGAGCCTTCCTCTTGTCCACCGACGCGCCTGTCGCGGTATTTCAGCAGGATCTTCCTGGCGTCTTCGGGCAGCGGGTCGGGATAGCCCAGGCCGGCGAACTCGTCGCCGATCTCGAAGGGCGCCGCCCAGAAATGGCGGCCGCGGCCAACCGTCACCGAGCCGGTCGGGTTTACGGCGGCGAGCGCGCCGATTGTCACGCCGCTGTCGAGCACGGTCGAGGCGGAGCCGAGGCCGCCTTTAAGCCCAGAGGTCAGCGCGCCGGTGCCGGCGCCGGTCGTGCCGATGGCGAAATCCACTGTTGCGGCCTGCACAGCCTGATAACCGAGTTCGCGATAGGGCGGATAACGGCCCCAATCCTTGTCGCCGCCATTGCGCAGGTCGAACAGGATCGCCGCCGGCACGATCGGCACGCGGAAGCCGCCGACCTCGACTCCGATGTTCTTCTCGCGCAGCGCCGCTTGCACGCCCGAGGCGGCGTCGAGGCCGAAGGCGGAGCCGCCGGACAGAACGACGGCATGGATCGTCGCGATCGAATTTTGCGGCTCGAGCAGATCGGTCTCGCGCGTGCCTGGAGCGCCGCCCAGCACCTGGACACCGGCGACGGCGGGCTCATCGCACAACACCACCGTGACACCGGATTTCAACCTGGCGTCGGCGGCATTGCCGACGCTCAGGCCGGTGACGTCGGTGATCAGGTTGCGCGGTCCGGTGCGGTACATCACTTGTCCTCCAGCGGAACGAAATGCGTGCCGTCGAAGCGGAAAACGCGGAACGGGTTCTGGCCGAGGTCGCCCTTGTCGTCGAAACGGATGGTGCCGATCGCGGTTGCGAAATCACGACCGGTCAGCGCCTTGCCGAGCGGTTCGCCAGAGCTTTCGGCGTCAGCCAGGGCGGTTTTGGCGATTTCGACCGCGGCGTAGGCCGGAAGCGTGTAGCCGTCCGGCGCGATGTTCTTGGCGCCGAAGGCCTGCACGATCTTGGGGTCGGCGACCTCCGACCATTCCGGTGTCGCGATCATCAGCGTGCCGACGGCGTAGGGCACATCGCCAGGCGGCGTGCGCAGGTTTTCGCCGCCGGCAAAGGTGATGCCGGCATTGAGCTGCGCGGCATCACGCCCCATGATCGCGATGTCGTCGCCATCGCCGCCGGCGAAGACCTTGGTCGCTCCGGCCTTTTTCAAGCGGCCGACCAGGCCGATCTGGTTGTCGAGCTGCGGCCGGAACGTGTCGACGAAGACCGGCTTCAACGCCGCTTGCTCGGCCGCCGCGCGAAACGTCTCGGCCATCTCGCGGCCATAGATGGTGCCGTCATCGACGATGGCGAACAGGTCGTCGCGCCAGAGCTGCGTGAGCTTGGCGGCGACCGCATTGCGCTCATCGTCGCCGCGCGGGCCGAGCCGGTAGACCGGCCAGCCGGTCTTGGCCCGCCGGTCGGTCAGGCTTTCAGTACGCACGCCGACGGTGATCACCGGGATTTTGGCGTTCTTCAGGATCGGCAGCGCCGTTTCGATCGCCTCGGTGCAGAGGAAGCCCACCACGATATCGACTTTGGCGTCGACGAATTCCTTTGCCGCCACGGCACCGCCATCGGCGGTGCAGGCATCGTCGGCGGTCTTGATCGCAAGGCCGTTCGCCTCCGCCGCCAGGCCGGCGCCGTCCTCGACCTGCTTGCCCAGGATCGCCGACGGACCGGACAGCGGCGCCGCAACGCCGACCAGCGTCTCGGCCTCGGCGCTCGCGGCCAGCGACAGCCAGAGCAGCACGGCTGATGTCGTCATGAGAAGACGCATTCGGGCTAAGAGATCCTCCATGCCGGGAATACAGTCCCGACACTATTGCAAAGAAATGCCTAAAGGCTGGCTAAGCGCCGCGCAACACGCGAATTTGCGGATTGCGGTCAACCACTTCGCCTATGCCAGGCAGCTTGTGACGTGCAATATGCCGCCATATATAACGGGCTTGTTCTGACAGGTGGATTTTTCACGTGCTGAAGATCAACGACATCGGGCCGCAGCACTATCGCGATGCGATGGCTCATTTTGCCGGCCATGTGCATGTGGTGACGACGGACGGGCCGGGCGGCAAGCGCGGCGCCACAGTGATCGCCGCCTGTTCGGTTTCGGATACGCCGCCGACGGTCCTGGTCTGCCTCAACCGCGAGAACGTGAAGAACGAGGCTTTCGTCACAAACGGCAGGTTCGCGCTGAACACCCTGGCCTCGGACCAGGAAGCCGTCTCGGTCGGCTTTTCCGGCATTACCGGCCTGCCGGTGGAGGAGCGCTTTGCGCTCGCCGAGTGGGATGTGATCTCGACCGGGGCGCCGACGCTGAAGGGTGCGCTTGCCGTGTTCGACTGCGAGATCATCGATACCAAGGATTTAGCCACTCACCGTGTGCTTTTTGGCAAGGTGACAGGCCTGCGCATCGGCGATAATTTGCGCCCGCTGATCTACCACAACCGCGGCTACCATTTTCTTTGAAACGGGCATTTTCTTTGAAAAGAGCGGGCGGGATCCACGGAGACAAGATGACCGGGCCGCGCCCCGCGCCGAAATCGATCGACGAAACGCTCGATCTTTTGACCGGCGCCGACTATGTCGCGGACCGTTCGCTGGCCACCGTGCTGTTCCTTTCGCTGCGCATGAAACGGCCCTTGTTCCTCGAAGGCGAGGCGGGCGTCGGCAAGACAGAGATCGCCAAGGTGCTGGCCGATGCGCTCGGCCGCCGGCTGATCCGCCTGCAATGCTATGAAGGGCTCGACGTCTCCTCGGCCGTCTATGAATGGAACTACGCCGCTCAAATGATCGAGATCCGCATGGAGGAGGCGGCTGGCAAGGTCGTGCGCTCCGACATGGAGCGCAACGTCTTTTCAGAAAAATACCTGATCCGCCGCCCGGTGCTCGACGCGCTGACCGGTAAGACGGGCGCCGCGCCGGTGTTCCTGATCGACGAGCTCGACCGCACCGATGAGGCCTTCGAGGCGTTTCTCCTGGAAATCCTGTCGGACTTCCAGGTTACGGTTCCGGAGCTAGGCACGATCAAGGCGGAAGAGCCGCCGATCGTCATCATCACCACCAACCGAACGCGCGAGATCCATGACGCGCTGAAGCGGCGCTGCCTTTATCACTGGGTCGACTATCCGAACGCCGAGCGCGAGCTGGAGATCGTGCGGCGCAAGGTGCCGCAGGCGAACCGCCGGCTGTCGGCGGAGGTCGTGTCCTTCATCCAGAAGCTGCGCCAGGTCGAGCTGTTCAAGGCGCCTGGCGTCGCCGAAACCATCGATTGGGCGGGCGCGCTGACAGAGCTCGACAAGGTGGCGCTCGATCCTGAGACCGTGTCCGACACGATCGGTGTGCTTTTGAAATACCAGGACGACATTGCCCGCATCGGCGAGGGCGAGGGCCGGCGCATCCTCAATGAGGTGAAGGCCGAACTTTCGGCGGCGGAGTAGGCGCGATGCGCGTGCCGAGCCCGGAACCCAAAGAGGCGACAGCGGATGGGCGCATCGCCGACAACATCGTCTATTTCGCGCGGGCGCTGCGCAAGGCTGGCATGCGCGTCGGGCCGGCCTCGGTGAAGGACGCCATCGAGGCGGTGCTTGCCGCGGGCATCGGTTCGCGCGACGATTTCTACTGGACGCTGCATGCGGTGCTGGTCTCGCGGCACGAGGATCATCCCGTCTTCGACGAGGCTTTTCGGCTGTTCTGGAAATCGCGCGAGCTGATCGAGAAATTGCTGGCGATGTTCTCGCCGGTCGCGCCGGACGAGCGCGAAAAGCAGAAGCCTCGGGCGGCCGAGAACCGCGTCAGCCAGGCGATATTCGAGGGCCATCAGAAGAACCAGCCGGTGCGTGAAGTGCCGGAGATCGAGGTCGATGCGCGCCTCACCTTTTCCGGCAATGAGGTTCTGCGGGCCAAGGATTTCGCCCAGATGGACGCCGCCGAAATGGCCGAGGCCAAGAAGGCGATCGCGGCCTTGCGGCTGCCCTTCGATCTCGTCCGCACGCGGCGCTTCAAGGCGGACGCGCAGGGGCGCCGGATCGATCCGCGCGCCATGATGCGCTCGGCCGCGCGCACCGGTGGCGAGTTGATCCTGCCGAAATTCCGGTTGCGGCGCGAAGTGCACCCGCCGCTGGTCGTGCTTGCCGACATTTCGGGTTCGATGAGCCAATATACCCGAATTTTCCTGCATTTCCTGCACGCGCTGACCGAGAAACGGCGCCGCGTGCACGCCTTCGTCTTCGGCACGCGGCTGACCAACCTTACCCGTCAGATGCGGCATCGCGATCCGGACGAGGCGTTGGCCGAATGCTCGGCGGCGGTGAAGGACTGGTCGGGCGGCACCCGCATCGGCGACACGCTCGCCGAGTTCAACCGCCTGTGGTCGCGGCGCGTGCTGGGGCAGGGCGCCGTGGTGCTTCTCATCACCGACGGGCTGGAGCGAGACGACGTCGGCGGCCTTTCGGAGGAGATGGAGCGGCTGCATAAATCCTGTCGGCGGCTGATCTGGCTCAATCCGCTCTTGCGCTTCGACGGCTTCGAGGCGCGCGCCCGCGGCGTCAAGGCGATGCTGCCGCATGTCGACGAATTCCGGGCGGTGCACAATCTCGACGCGTTGGCCGATCTTTGCGCTTCGCTCGACCAGCGGCCGGCGGCTTCGGTCGATCCGCGCCGCTGGCTGCGAACTGGCGACAGGCGCGCGGCGTAGCCATATGATCGTGGGGGCAACTGACGTTCCCATAGGGAAAACCAAAGTTTCCTCGGGAAAACTGAAGTTTCCCCTGAAAAACAGACTTTGTGAGAAGCGACGATGGATGAGAGCATTTATCTCGATGAGGCCCGCGATCCGCTGATCATCGCGGAAGGCTGGATGAAGGACGGCAAGGATGTCGCCATCGCGACCGTAGTCGAAACCTGGGGTTCGGCGCCGCGTCCGGTCGGCAGCCACCTGGTCATCGATGCCGAGGGGAACTTCCACGGCTCGGTCTCCGGCGGCTGCGTCGAGGGCGCGGTGGTGACGGAGGCGATCGACGTCATCGGCTCAGGCAAGGCCCGAATGCTGGAGTTCGGCGTCGCCGACGAAACCGCCTGGCAGGTCGGCCTGTCCTGCGGCGGCCGCATCAAGGTCTATGTCGAAAGGCTGGGCTGACCGTTCATGGATCCATTCGTTCTCAAGACATTGAACGAGGAACGCCGCGCCCGCCGAGCGGCGGTGCTGGTCACCGATCTCGGCGATGGCCGCGACCGCATCGTGCGCGAGGGCGACCATGTTGCGGGCGAGCTCGGGGCGGCAATCGCCAGTGCGTTCCGCACCGGCAATTCGAGGTCGGTCGAGGCGGAAGGCCGGACTTTCTTTCTCAACGCGCATCTGCCGCGCCCGCGCCTCGTGGTGATCGGGGCCGTGCATATCAGCCAGGCGCTGGCGCCGATGGCCAGGATCGCCGGCTATCCGGTCGAAATCATCGATCCGCGCACCGCTTTCGCCACGCCGGAACGCTTTCCCGACGTCGCGCTGCATGCCGAATGGCCGGAAGATGTGCTGAAGCGCGCGCCGCTCGACAGCTATACGGCGCTTGCCGCGGTCACCCACGATCCGAAGATCGACGATTTCGCGCTGAAGGCGGCGCTCGACGCCCGGTGCTTCTATGTCGGGGCGCTCGGCAGCCGCAAGACGCACGCCAAGCGTGTCGAACGCTTGCTGGCGCTCGGCTCCGGCGCTGATCAGATCGCTCGCATCCACGCGCCGATCGGGCTGGATATAGGTGCTGCCAGCCCCGCCGAGATCGCCGTCGCGGTCCTTGCGCAGACCATCCACGCCTTCCGCTCGCGCGGTCTCGAAGCCTCCGCATCGGCCCAAACATCGGAACCGATTTTGGAGAAGCACGATGCGTAGATTCAAAATAGCAGAGCGTCCTTTGCGCGTCCAAATGGACGCGCGGCGCTCTGCGGGCGCCGTGGCGTGAAATTCGGGCCGGTTCCGATCGATGAGGCGGAGGGCGCGGTGCTGGCGCATGCGACCAGCGCCGGTGAAAAGCGGTTCCGCAAGGCGCACCGGTTGAGCGGCGAGGATGTCGCTGCGCTCAAGGCGGCGGGCATCCGTGAAGTCGTCGCGGCCGTGCTTGCCAAGGACGATCTCGGCGAGGATGCCGCCGCCGCGAAGATCGCGGCCGGCATGAGCCACCGCAGCATCGAGGTCAAGCCGGCCGCGACCGGGCGGGTGAACCTGCATGCAGCGGCCGCGGGCGTCTTTACCGTCGACGTTGGGATGATCGACGCCATCAACGCCGTCGATCCGACCATCACCATCGCCACGCTGGCGCAGCACGCGCCGGTCGAGCAAGGCCAGATGGTGGCGACGGTGAAGATCATTCCTTTCGCCGTCGCCGCAAGCCTGGTCGACAAAGTGGTGAAGATCTGCGCCGGCCGCGAGATCTTTGCCGTCAACGCCTATCGCCCGATCAGCGTCGGTGTCATTCAGACGATGCTTCCCGGCGTCAAGCCGAGCGTGCTCGACAAGACGCTGCGCGTCACCGAGGCGCGGCTGGCGCGCTCCGGCGGCCGGCTGACGGCCGAGCGGCGTACGCCGCATGAGGTGGCGCCCGTCGCGGCAGCGGCTACCGCGCTGGCGCGCGACAATGACATGGTGGTGATCTTCGGCGCCTCGGCGATGAGCGATTTCGCCGATGTCGTGCCGGCCGCTATCGAGCGAGCGGGCGGTACCGTGATCCGCGCGGGCATGCCGGTCGATCCCGGCAATCTGCTGGTGCTGGGCACGCTGGGCGGCAAGCGTGTCATCGGCGCGCCGGGCTGCGCGCGCAGTCCGAAGGAAAACGGCTTCGACTGGGTGCTCGATCGCCTGGTTGCCGGGCTCGAGGTGACGGCGGGCGATATTGCCGGCATGGGCGTCGGCGGACTTCTGATGGAAATCCCGACCAGGCCGCAGCCGCGCGAGCCGGCGCCGCGGCCGGCAGGGTCGGCGCTGAAAGTCGAAATCGTGCTTCTGGCCGCCGGCCGGTCCAGCCGCATGGGCGGACCCAACAAGCTTCTGGCGCTGTTCGACGGCGAGCCGCTGGTGCGCCGCACGGCGGAGCGAGCGCTTGGCTCCAAGGCCGCGAACACGATCATCGTCACCGGCCATCAGCGAGAGCGCGTGCGCGCCGCTCTCTCTGGACTTGATGTGACGCTCGCCGACAATCCGGATTTCGCCGACGGCCTGGCTTCATCGTTGAAGGCAGGCATTGCGCGGGTCGCGCCCGACGCCGCCGGCGCCATGATCGTGCTCGGCGATATGCCCGGCGTTTCGTCGAAGGATCTAGACAGCCTGATCGACGCTTTCCGCCGCTCCGGCGGCCGCGCCGTGGTGCGCGCCTCGCATCAGGGCAAGCGCGGCAATCCGGTGCTTTTGCCGCGATCGCTTTTCGCGGCGGTTGCGCAACTCGAGGGCGATACCGGCGCGCGGCATCTGGTCGAAGCCGAGGGTCTCGACGTCATCGATGTCGAGATCGGGCAGGGCGCGTCGATAGATGTCGACACGCGCGAGGCGCTGGAAGGGGCGGGCGGCGTCCTGCAGGATTGACAAACCGAAGCCGAATTTCGCATGGCTCTCGGCATGTGTTTCCGTTTCCGACGTTTCTTCGCCTTGATCGCCGCAATAACGCTTTCCCTCTCGGCTGCCGAGGGGCAGACGCTTTCGCTGAAATCATTCAAGGACGACCTCTTCGCCTATCCGGCGACGCTGTCGACGAGCGACAACGGCGCCTACACAGTCCTCGACTATCGCGAGATGCGCGACATCAACCAGCGCGACGAGGTGCCGGAAAAGCGCGTGCATGCGCAATATACCGATCCCGGCGTGCGCAAGGTGCAGCAGGACCTGATGCTGAAGACCGATGTCGGCGATGTCAGGCATGTCGCGGTCGGCAAAACGGAACGTGCTTCGATCATCGTGCTCTACCTGCACGGGCAGGGCGGCAGTCGCAAGCAGGGCGTCGACGACTTCACCTTCGGCGGCAATTTCAACCGCATCAAGAACCTGATGGCCGCCAACAACGGCCTCTATCTCTCGCCTGATTTTCCCGATTTTGGCGACAAAGGCGCCGCCCAAGTCGCGGCGCTGATCGATCATTATGCCGAGACATCGCCGGGCGCGAAGATCTTCGTCGCCTGCGGCTCGATGGGCGGCATGATCTGCTGGAAGCTGGCGGATCGAAAGGATACTGGCGGCCGCATCAACGGCCTGCTGCTGCTCGGCTCGCTATGGGACGACAGCTTTTTGGCCAGCCCCGCCTTCAAGCGCCGCGTGCCGGTGTTCTTCGGACAGGGCAGCCATGACGTGGTTTTTCCGATCGAGAAGCAGGAAGCCTTCTTCCGCTCGATCCTCGCCAGGAAGGCCTACCCGACCCGCTTCGTGCGCTTCGAGACCGGCACGCACGGCACGCCAATCCGCATGGTCGACTGGCGCGGCACGCTCAACTGGATGCTGACGAGGGCACCATGACTCCTGCGCCGAGGCTCAAGGCGCCGTGTTGTAATCGATCACGGTCTGTGGATTCATCTCGCCGTCATAGGACGCATCGACGTCATACTGGACGAGCGAGAAATAGCCGTTGCGGAACAGATAAGTTCCCGATGACGAGGCATCGCCGACACCGCGCCATTTGTCGGCTGTGGTGATGGTCTTGGTGTTCTCGTCATAGTCGGAGTTGGTCGCCCAGCCGCTCGTCTTGAAACCGATGATGTGGATCGATTCGACCTTGCCTTCACTGTTGTTGTTCTCATAGCGGATATCGAGCTCCGGCTCGGTGAACTGCAATTGGGTGACGCCGTTGACGTCATCGGCGATGTAATAGACCGCGGTTTCGTTGTAGGCGGCCATCGAACAGAAGAAGCGGAACAGCCGCGTCTCGCGCTCCGGGTCGCTCGGCTGAGCATCCTTGTCCTTGTAGTGGATGGAATGAGCCTCGGGCTCGCCGATCGGCTTGCCGTCCGGATCCTGCTTGTCGCACTGGCCGCCATAGGTGGCGAGAAATGCCTTCTTGGCCTGTTCCAGCGCTTCGTCCTTCTTCGGTGGCGGCGGGCCGTCGCCGCAGCTTGCCGGCACGGCGCTGTCGAAATCCTCGGTCGAAGGTTTCAGCGCGCCCTTGTCGATGAAGATCGGCTGGAAGGGCGGCTCCTGGATCTGCACATTGACTTGGCGAACCGTGTAGCAGCCGGCGAAAACCTTGGCCTCGCCCTTCTTGTCGGTGGCCTGGATGGCGACCGGGACGCTGTAATAGATACTGCCGGCGGCACCCTCGTCCGATACGGCGCCGGTCTTGACGTCGACGGTGTCGGTACCGTCGTAACCCCTGACGAAAGCGTTGAAATCCTTTGCCGGCTTAGCATCACCGAAATAACCCCAGGCGCGGGCGAATTCGTGGCGATTGATGGCGCTGTAAAGCGAGCGGACGACCGCATCGGCAGTGGACCTGTCGTCGACATAGGGCGCGTCAGCTGCGAGCGCCGACTGGCCGATGCTGGTCAGGGAGAAGAAGGCAGCCGCTGCGAGAAAGACATGTCTCATCGGGAATCTCCGCTCGATAACGAAAATACTACCACGGCGATTGCGGCGGCGCGGTGACGCGGGGGGCATGAGCGCTTGAAGAATGGTGGCCGGAGGCGCTAGGTCACGGCTCGCGGCGCTGGGCCGCCTGGGAGATACCCATGACCATTTCCATGTATGACATTTCGGTGGGCGTCTTTTCCGCCCGGCTGAAGGCGCTGGCCAGCGTCCTGACGGCGGCGGAGCAGAATGCGGGCGAGCGCAAGATCGATCCGCAGGTGTTCCTCAACGCGCGGCTGGCGCCCGACATGTTCGCATTGACGCGGCAGGTCCAGATCGCCACCGATCATGCCAAGGGCGCGCCGTCGCGGCTCGCCGGCCGCGAGGTGCCGAAATATGAGGACCATGAAGCGAGCTTTGCCGATCTGCAGGCTCGTATCGCCAAGACGCTGGATCTGCTGGCGTCGTTCTCGGCGGCCGATCTGGAAGGTTCAGAGGACAGGACGGTCGAACTGAGGCTCGGCGGGCGCGAAGCCACGCTGCCCGGCCTGCAATATCTGCTGCATGTCGCGATGCCGAATTTCTATTTCCACGTCACCACCGCTTACGACATCCTGCGCCACAATGGCGTGCCGCTCGGCAAGCAGACTTTCCTCGGAAATCGCTGATTTTTGAATGGTTTGGAGGTTTCCCGGCATCCCGGGAAACCTCTTTGGTTCAGTGCAGTCAGCGGATCGACATTTCGCGCGCGATGCGAGGAAAATCCGCCGGCTTGATGCCGATATCGGCGCGGTCGGTGTTGCTCATCGCGTTCAGAAGCGCGAGTGCCGCGCGGTAACGCTGGTGTTCCTGCGGCCTCGGCCGAGCGAACATTTCAGTGAAGAACCCCATGACTCAGTTGCCCCTGTTGGTCCTCCCGACTCCACGATATAGGCGATTTGTTAAAATTGTGCAGTGCAGCAATTGCATGGCTGCCATGCCGAACGAATTTTTTCCGCCATTGTCGATTTTTCGTGAAACTTTTCGGCAGGTTCGAGCGTAGGCACCGATGCCGGCTCATGGCTGGCTTTTCCTCGCCACTCCTGGCGACCTTGCCGGGCTGCACGAAAATGCAGTCCGGCTTTTTATTCTATGTGGCCGGGGCCCTTTGGCGAGTGGAAATGCCCTCAATTGTTAACGTCGCCAGAATTCATTTTTAACGAGAGCGCCCTATCTTCAGCGGCATCAATGCATGCCGTCACCATAGGGGGAGGCTGAGATCGGCACCGGGAACAAGCTCGATTTCGCTTCGTTGCTCGACGACCTGATCGTCGCCTCGGAGAAAGGCGAGGAGGCGGGCGCCCGGCCGTCTATCCCGTTCGACTATCTGTCGGTAGCCGATGAACTGCATTCCGGCCGCATCAAGGTCGCCGGCGAAAGCGTCGCCGCCGAATATCGTGAGTCGGGCGCCGATCTCGCGGCCGAGTTCGCAGCGCTTCTCGACCAGGCGAAACTGGCGCTTGCCGGCGAAGAGCACCGGCCGGAGGAAGAGCTGCCGCCGATCGACCCCGAAGCGATCGCCGGCGAGCTTGGCCTCGACCGTCCGGCCAAGAATGCCGATTTCGGCCGCATCCGCCGCAACTTCGCCTTCGCCAACCACCCTGACCGGGTCGCGCCGCATCTGCGCCAGCGCGCCATGATCCGCATGCAGGTGGCCAACATGCTGATCGACGAGGCCAAGCGGCGAGCCTTGGCGGCCACCCGTCGATAACAGTCACGCAAAAGTCGAAGACAGCGGGCTTGGAGAATTTCCGGCCAGTGCTTATGCTTGGCTTTCCTCCCAGCGCAGCCAGCGCAAAAACCTCCCGCCGGAGACATCTCATGCAAAAACGCCGCCTCGGTCGGACCGATCTCCTTGTCTCGCAAATCTGCCTGGGGTCGATGACCTGGGGTCAGCAGAACAGCGAAGCCGAAGGGCATGCGCAGATGGATCTGGCGTTTTCGCGCGGTGTAAACTTCATCGACACGGCCGAGCTTTACTCGATCCCGCCCAAGGCGGAGACGCAAGGCAGTACCGAAAAGATCATCGGCGGCTGGATGAAGGCCAACCGCAACCGCGACAAGGTCATCCTTGCCTCCAAAGTGGTCGGCCGTACGGCCAACACATGGTTCCGCGGCGATCGTCCGTCCAAGCTGGTGCGCGCCGATATTTTCGACGCGGTCGAGAAATCGCTGGCGAAACTCGGGACCGACTATATCGACCTCTATCAGATCCACTGGCCGGACCGTGATATCCCTTGGGGCTCGAACCCGACGCGGATCGGAGCGGTGGCTCGACGCGCCGATGCGACAGGTACTCCGGGAGGCGAGACGCCGATCGCCGAAACGCTCGCTGTTTTCGAGGAACTGGTGAAAGCGGGAAAAATCCGCCATCTCGGCCTCTCGAACGAAAGTTCCTGGGGCGTCATGCGTTTCGTGTTCGAAGCCGAGAAGGGCACCGGTCCGCGTATCGCATCGCTGCAGAACGCTTACAACCTCGTCAACCGCACCTTCGAAGTGAATCTTGCCGAGGTCTGCGAGCGCGAGGAGATAGCGTTTCTTCCCTATTCACCGCTTGCCCAGGGCTATCTCACCGGCAAATACAATCATGGCGCGCGGCCGCAGGGTTCGCGTTCGCAGCTCTTCAACCGCGGCCAGCGCTACGAGACGCCGAATGCGGCGGAAGTGCTGCTGGAATACACCGAGTTGGCGCGCTCCTTCGGCATGGAGCCGGCGCTGTTCGCCAACGCCTTTGTGTCGAGCCGGCCGTTCGTGACCGCGAACATCGTCGGCGCCACCAGTGTGGCGCAGCTCGACATGGCGCTGTCCTCGACCGATGTCGCCTGGACGGAGGAGATGCAGAAGGCGGTCGACGCGGTCCACCAGCGCGTCGGCAATCCGTGCCCGTGATCGGAAGTCGTTGAGGAAGGACAAGGGGAGCGAGACGATGGCGGATTTTCCGATCGAGGCGGTGCGCGGCAAATTTCCGGCACTTTCAATGACCGACAAAGGGCACCGCCGCATCTATCTCGACAATCCGGCCGGCACGCAGGTGCCGCAAGCGGTGGCGGACGCGGTGTCGCACTGCCTGCTCACCACCAACGCCAATCTCGGCGGCTTTTTCGAAACGACGGTCGCGGCGCAGCAGGTGGTCGACGCGGCGCATGCCGCCATGGCCGATTTCCTCAACGCTTCAAGCGCCGAGGAGATCGTCATCGGCGCCAACATGACGACGCTGACCTACCACATGTCGCGCACGCTTGGCCGCACGATGAAGCCGGGCGACGAGATCATCGTCACGCGCATGGACCACGAAGGCAATGTCTCGCCCTGGCTGCAGCTTGCCGAGGATCTCGAGCTTGTCGTGCGCTTCCTGCCTTTCGACGAGACAAGCTGGCAGGTCGAGGAGGCGGCGCTGAAGGCGCAGCTTTCGGACAGGACGAGGCTGGTGGCGTTGAACTATGCTTCGAACCTCACCGGGTCGATCAACCGCGTCAAAGCGTTGACGGCGACCGCCAAAAAGGCCGGTGCGCTGGTCTATGTCGATGCCGTGCAGTTTGCGCCGCATGGGCGGATCGACGTGCAGGACCTCGGCTGCGATTTCCTGATCTGCTCAGCTTACAAATTCTTCGGGCCGCATATGGGCATTTTGTGGGGGCGTCGCGACGTCATCGACGGTCTGAAACCTTACAAATGCCGCTGCTCCTCGAACGGGTTGCCGGAGCGGTTCGAACTCGGGACGCCGCAGATCGAGCTGATGGCCGGGCTGACGGCGGCGGTCGATTATTTCGCCGATCTCGGCGCGGGCGGATCGCGCCGGCAGCGGATCGCCAAGGCGTTCGAGGTGTCGATCGCCTACGAGAACGCGCTGGCCTGGCAATTGATCGAAGGCCTGTCCGATATCGATGGCCTGGTCATCCGCGGCATCACCGATCCGCAACGCCTCGCTGAGCGGGTGCCGACCGTTTCCTTCACCGTCGAAGGCATCGCGCCGGAAACGATCGTGCGGCAGATGAACGCCGAAAACATCTTCCTGTGGTCGGGCCATAATTACGCGTGGGAGATCGTCCATCAGCTCGGCATACCGGCCGAGCAGGGCGTCGTGCGCATCGGCATCGCGCATTACAACACGGCGGCCGAGATCGAGGAGACGCTGGAAAGCGTGCACCGCGTGGTCGCGATGCTTCGGCAACAGCGTTCGTAGAGGCTAAGCCTGCTTGCCGCCGAAGCCGGTCAGGAAAGCGGTGAGATTGTCGCCCAGCGCATCGCAGAGATAGCCGCCTTCCTGGACGATCACCGTCGGCAGGCCGAGCCCGGCAATCGCCTCGCCGATGCGAGAGAAGCCGGGCGTCGACACCGAAAGCCCGCCAAACGGGTCGCCTTCGAAGGCGTCGAGGCCGAGAGCCACGACCAGCGCTTCCGGCGCAAAGGCGCGGATGCGCTGGAAGGCGGTCGCCAGCGCTTCGAGGAACGCCGCGTCGCCGGATTTGCGCGGCAGCGGCAGGTTGAGATTGTAGCCGAGGCCGGGGCCTTCGCCGCGTTCGTCGGCATGGCCCCAGAAGAACGGATAGAAGCGTACCGGATCTGCGTGCAGCGAGACGGACAGCACGTCCGAGCGGGCGTAGAAGATGCCTTGCGTGCCGTTGCCGTGATGCAGGTCGACGTCGAGGATGGCGACGCGCGCGGCACTCCTGCGCAGCACCTGCGCCGCGACCGCCGAATTGTTGATGAAGCAGAAGCCGCCGGCGACATCGGCGAAGGCATGGTGGCCCGGCGGGCGGCAGAGCGCATAGGCCGAAGACGCGCCGGCCATCACAGTTTCGGAGGCTTCGACCGCGGTCCAGGCGCTCCAAAGCGCGCTGTTCCAGGTCTCGGCCGAGATCGGGCAGGCGGTGTCGGCCATGTGGTAGCCGGCCTGGCCGACAGCCGATGCCGGATAGGAACCGTTGCGGGCGATCGGATGAATGTTCGGAATGACCTCCGCCGAAGCGCCGTCGATGCGCTGCCAGCGTACGAAGATGTGCTCGAGGAAGTCGAGATATTCAGGCGTGTGCACCGTCGCGATCGGTCCAAGGCCATGGTTCCTTGGACGTTCGACCATCAAACCGGCCAATCTTGCGCCGGCTAATAGTCTTTCGATGCGCTCCGGCTTCTCCGGGTTGGGCTGCGGCGCGCCGCTGGAAAGGAAAGCCTTGGGATCGTGGCGTTTCTGCTCCTCGGCATAGAAAACTTTCATCGTCATTCCTCCCCGTCGGCAAAGACAAAGAAGGCGTCGCCGACGATCTTCTGCACCTGTTCGTAGTTCGACCAGCCGATGCCCAGTCTCTCATAAAAGGCCTTGGCCGTTTCATTGTCGGTGTCGACGGACAGCCTCAGATAGACACCGCCCGCCGCTCGGCACTCCTTTGCCACGCGGCGCAACAGCTTTTCGCCGATGCGCCAACCACGGAAGCGATCCTCGACATAGAGGTCCTGCACATAGACGCCTGGACGGCCCATCCAGGTCGAGAAGATCGGGAAATGCAGGCAAAGCCCGGCGAATTCGCCCTCTACCTCGGCTATCAGGGTGGAGAAGGCGAGTTTCTCACCGAAACCGTAGCGGCGGAGATCGTTGGCGGTCGAGGTGATTTCCTGATGCGCGCCGATATGGGTGCCGAGGCGCAGCAGGGCTGCATGGATGGTTTCGACGTCGTCGATGCGGCCGGGGCGGAGGATGATAGTTGGCGAAAGCATCAAAACCCCACCCGGTCGCCGCCCTTCAACGTCAGCATTTCGCGCGCTTCCGCGGGCGTGGCGACCTCCAGCGACAGGCCGTCGAGAATGCCGCGAATACGGCGCACCTGGTCGGCATTCGACTTTGCCAACTGCCGCCCGTCGTAGAGGCTGTCCTCCAGGCCGACGCGGACGTTGCCGCCCATCGCCGCGGCAATCGAAATCAACGACATCTGCTGGCGGCCGGCGGCGAGCACCGAGAACTGGTAGCTGCCGCCGAACAGTTTGTCGGCGATGCGTTTCATGTGGACGAGATTGTCGGGATCGGCGCCGATGCCGCCGAGGATGCCGAGCACGAACTGAATGAAGAATGGCCCTGAAACCAAGCCGCGGTCTCGGAAATGCGCCAGCGAATAGAGATGGCCAACATCGTAGCATTCGAATTCGAAGCGCGTGCCGCAGCCTTTGCCGAGCTTCTCTAGGATCGATTCCATATCGGCGAAGGTGTTCCTGAAGATGGTGTCACGGGTGGCTTCGAGAAGCTTTGGCTCCCATTCGTGCCGCCATTCGCGCGGCCGCTCCAGCATCGGGAACAACCCGAAATTCATCGAGCCCATGTTGAGCGAGCACATTTCGGGCTGCGCCCGCAAAGGCGCCGCCAACCGCTGGTCGAGCGTCATCAGCGACGAGCCGCCGGTGGTGATGTTGATCACAACGTCGGTCGCCTGCTTGATACGGGGCAGGAACTGCATGAACACCTCCGGATCGGAGGTCGGCCGGCCGTCGTTGGGATCCCGGGCGTGCAGGTGCAGGATCGAGGCGCCGGCCTCGGCCGCGGCGATGGCATCCGTGGCGATCTGGTCGGGGGTGATCGGCAGATGTGGCGACATTGACGGCGTGTGCACCGAACCGGTCACGGCGCAGGTGATGATGACTTTCCTGGGCGCCATTGTCGTCCCTCAGCGTTCGACCGGCAGGTCGAGTTCATTGGCGAGCGCTTCCAGCGAGTCGCCGATGATGGAAATCATCTCGCCGATCTGCTCACGCGTGATGATCATTGGCGGCGCCACCATGAAATTGTCGCCGTCGACGCCGCCCTTGACCTTGCGACCATAGATGATCAGGCCGCGCGCATAGGCGTGATCGAGCAGGCGCTGCGTTGCCTTGCGAGCGGGGTCGATGGGCTTCAGCGTCTCCGGATCGGCAAGCAGTTCGGCGCCGAGAAGGAGGCCCTTGCCGCGCACGTCGGCAATGAAGGAGAAGCGCTTTTGCAGCGCCTTCAATTCGTCGATCAGCACGTCGCCCATGGCAGCGGCGTTGGCGATCAGATCAAGCCGGTCCATCTCGCCGAGCACGGCAAGGCCGGCGGCGCAGGCGAGCGGATTGCCAGCATAGGTGTGGCCGTGCTGGAAACCGCCGGCGGCCAGCAGCGGCTCGACCAGCCGCATCGGCGCTGCCAACGCGCCGAGCGGGGCGTAGCCCGAGCCCAGCCCCTTCGACAGCGCGACGATGTCGGGCCTGCAGTTCCAGTGGTCGCCGCCCAGGAATTTGCCGGTGCGGCCGGAGCCGCACATCACTTCGTCGTGGATGAGAAGAATGCCGTAGCGGTCGCAGATCTCGCGGATGCGCGGATAGTAGCTGTCGGGCGCGACCAGCGCTGCGGTGGCTGCGCCGCCGACCGGCTCCATGATGAAGGCGAGCACGCTTTCCTGCCCTTCGGCGAGAATTTTCTCCTCGAGCATGTCGGCATAGCGGACGCCGCGCTGTTCCATGGAAAGGTTGTCACGGTCGCGCCAGGCGGTTGGCGCGGGGATAGCCGGCATCACCCGCATCATCGGCGTGAAGCTTTCGGCCAGCGCATCGTCGCCGGTGACGGCGAGCGAGCCTAGCGTGCCGCCGTGATAGGAGGGGAAGCGGGTGATGACCTTCCAGCGCTTCGGCTGGCCGGTGACGACAGCCCACTGCCGGGCGAGCTTGATGCAGGATTCGGTCGCTTCGGAGCCACCGGAAACGAAGAAGATGCGGTCCATGCCGGCGGGTAGTTTGCTGGCCAGCTTCCGCGCGAGTTCTTCCGCCGGCTCGTTCTCGAAATGCAGCCGGTAGGCGAAAGTGGTCTTATCCATCTGCCGCTTCATGGCTTCGAGCACGTTGCGGTTGGAGTGGCCGATATTGGCAACCATCGGGCCGCTCGAGCCGTCGATGAAGCGGCGACCGTCCTTCGTCCAGAAATAGATGCCTTCGGCGCGGTCGACCAGCGGCCGGCGCAGGCTCGAGAGATAGAACAGGTGCGATGGCGACCGGGCCTCAGGCTCGGGCGACGGCTGCATTTCCAGTTTCGACATGTCAGGACTTTCCAAGGTAGCGGTCGAGAACATTTTTGGTCACGCGTTCGACCATCGCGTCCTGCCTCAGCAGGCCGGCGACCCACTCGCAGCTTCCGGCATGGAACACTTCGCCCTTGCCGCGCGAAAAATTGACGATCATGCCGTTGCCGCGCTTGACCTTGTCGAGGTTGGCGTCGCTGGCCTCGCCGAATAGCGTCTCGGCGGTGAAGCGGCCGTCCTCGTCGGTGAGGAACTGGTCCTCGATCGGGATGTCGGCGCTTTCCTCGACTTGGCTGGCCATGCCGACGGCCAGCACCTGCAGGCCGTCCGGCGCGCCGCTCTCCGCGGTCGGGTAGGGCAGGCCACCACGAATCTCGAAATCGAGCCCATCGACCTCATAGCCATAGACATGGCTGTCGGCGCCGAGCAGGTCGCCATAATAGATGCCGGTGCCGGCGAAGGCCCAGTGCTCGGGACGGTAGACCGGAAAGCCGCGAACGCCGCGCGGCGCGCAGCCGCCCCAGCCGGCATAGACGCCTCGCGTCGCCTTGAGGCCGAAGGTGGTGCTGCCGGGACGGCCGATCTCCGGCGCTTCCCAGGAGTTGGTGGCGCGGGTGACGTCGCCGCCGCGATAGGCGGGGTCTTCGGCGCGCGCCCTGTATTTGTAGCAGACCTGGCGGCGCCCCTCGTCCTCCAGCCTGGTCTGCCACATGAAATTGCCGGCGAAGCGCGCCGCATGCCCGCCGCGCTCGACATAGGTGTCGACCGCGTCGCGCATCTCCCAGGTCCAATATTCATCATGGCCGACGAAGACGACGCAGTCATAGCCATCGAGGATCTCGGATGAGAAATGCAGCTCGTGCTGGCTGGCGAGATCGACCGCATAGCCGGCGCGTTCGGCGAAGCGAAAGAAATGGCTGTCGTAGCTCGCCCAGCCGGAGGAGGCGTATTTCTTCGAGTGACCGGTGGCGAAAGCCCATTCCATGTGCGGATAGCGCGGCACGGTCTTCGGCGGCACCGCGACTTCGAGCGGCACGCGCGGCGCTTCCCTGGGCAGCACGACGAATCCGCGGCACCAGGGGCGCTGCGTCGACACCGTTGTCGCATACTGATCGCGGTTCGCGCCGGTGATGCCCTGATAGTGATTGGAGCCGCCCCAGGTGTTGTAGGCGAGCCAGGTGCCTGTCGCGGCGACCTGCAGCAGGCGGCCGGGCTTGCGGCCAGGCGAGGGCGCGACGATGAAGAGGTGATGCCCGCGGATCGGCTTGCCGTCGCGGCCATCCACCGAAAGCGTGATGCGATAGGCGCCGGACGGCCAGTCCTCGCCGACGCGGAACTCGAACGTCGCTTCCCAGCCGCAGCCCTCGACGGAGCATTGGTCGGGCGCGTCCTGCCAGCGCGCCGACAGGCCGGTCTGTTCGAGGACCTTGGTTTCAACGGCTCCGTCGCGGATTACGGCGATGGTGAATTGCGGTGCCGTCGAGCTCACATGCAGCGTCACCGTCTGGCCCGGGCGGTAGGAAAAGCGGTCGCTGTAGCACCAGATTTCACCGCCCGAGCCATCCATCCCGGGCCATTCGTAATAGTGGCCGCGCACCGCCTCGCGGCGCTGCTCGGGCGTCAAGCCGAAATCGGGGAAGTCGGTGGGCAGCTGCGTCAAGGAACACCTGAGGTCACGAGGCCGTCATTGAGACCATCGGCCGGCCAAGCGTCAAATGGAAAGCATCGGGCCAGCGTGCCCTCGCGCTTGGCGATATCCGGCAAACCGACTATTTCATGCCAGGGCGAGATTTTCGCCGGGAGCCGACATGCTGCGGGTACAAAAGGTCAAGGTCGACGACATCTACGTGCCGACGGCGAGGCGCAAGACGCTGCATCCCGAAACCGTGCGCCATCTCGCCGAGGACATCCTCGAGAATGGCATGAAGACGCCGATCCAGGTGCGCCACGACGGCAAGCGCCACATCCTGGTCGAGGGGCTGCACCGGCTCGAAGCCGCCAAATGGCTTGGCGAGACCGAGATCGACGCCTATCTCGTCCAGGCCAAGCGCCACTAAAGGTGTGCTGATATTCAGGTGATGCCGGCCTTCAAACGGCGACTTTCTGCGCTTCCGGTGCTCACGTACTTCAAGTACGCTCCGCTCCGGTTCTCGAAAGCCACCGTTTTCGACTCGGCCTGACCTGAATCTCAACCCACCTTAAACCGGCTGCGGTCTCTCTACGAGGCTTTCGCCCGCCGCGGCTCACGCAGATGCCTGACGCCGCTCATCTCGACGAATTTCGTCGCCGTGTCCCAGAGATAGTCGCCATACAGAAACGGCTCGAAGGGGTCGGCGCCCTCGAGCGGCAGTGGAGCGATCTCGGCGTCGACGCGTGGCTCATAGAAGAACGGAATCGAGAAGCGCGTCTGCTTCGGCGCGATCACCCGATGCCGGGTTGCGCGCATCCGACCGGCGGTCCAGCGCTCCAGCAACTGGCCGAAATTGACGGCGAGCGTGTTGTCGGCGGGCGGCACGTCGATCCATTCGCCGGCAAGGGTCCTGGCCTGCAGGCCTTCGACGCCGTCCTGCGCCAGCAGGGTGACGAAACCGGAATCAGCGTGCTCGCGGCCGATGATCGTTCGCGTTTCGCCTTTGTGCAGCACGGAGAAGTCGGGGCCGCTCAGATCGACACCGCTGCTTGCATCACGCAGCGGGTATCGGATGAGCCGCAAGGTCGAGATGCCGCCTTCGAAATCGGCGTCGAAAATGGTCTCGGCAAGGCCAAGGCCGCGTGCGACCGAGCGCAGCAGCGCGTTGCCGACCGTCTCCATCGCCTTGTAGTAGCCGGCGGCAGCCTGGCGCCAGCCGGGCAGGGCGCTTTCGAGAGGCAGCGGCGTCGGCTCGCAGAGCGGATCACTGGCATCGAAACCTATGGGCGCGGTCCGCGCGTCGGCGATGTCCGGCCCCATGTCGATGCCTTCCTTATAGGAGACGGCGGTCGGCTGCAGCGGAAACCAGCCGCGATAGACATTCTGTTTGGTGCGGTCGAAATTCCAGCGCAGCAGCTTCTCTTTTTCGGTCTCAGGCAGCGCAAAGATCGCCAGCAGCCGGGCCCGGTTCTGCGGCGTCAGCCGATCGTCGCCGGGAAAGTCGCGGATCGCCATGAAGCCAACGCCGGAGGCCGCGGCCATGATCCTCAAGTCGGTCTGGTCGCGGGCAGGTGAGGGCGGACCGAACAAGGGTGCAATCGCGATCGTATCGATGTCGGCCATCAATCTCCTCCCGCCGGACGCCGTAAGCAGGGCCTGGCGGCTGGCGATTGTCAATCGCGGGCGAGCACACGTCATTGGGCCACCCGCATCACCCCGAGCGATCGCATCCCATCAATGTTTTTTGTTTGACCCAGTCATGCCGGCCACTACCGTGCCGGCATTTCCTCGAAACAGGTGACGGTGATGGCGAAATATGAAGGCGGGTGCCTGTGCGGCGCGGTGCGTTACAGGGCCGATGCCGCGCCGATCAACGAACGGGTCTGCCATTGCCGGATCTGCCAGAGGGCAATCGGCGCGGCCTTCAACGCCCGCCTGCTCTTCCGCATCGACGATGTGAGCATCAAAGGGCCGGTGGCGACAATAAATTCCACGCCGGACCTCGAGCGCGGCTTTTGCCCGGTCTGCGGCACGACGATGTTCTCGCGGCGCGACTCCAGGGGCATTCTCGGCGTCACGTCGGGGTCGCTCGACGACCCGTCGCTGTTCAAACCCGACATGCATTTCTGGACCACGTCGAAGCAACCCTGGGTGATGCTCGACGATGGTCTGCCGCAATATGAGGGCGCGCCGCCAGCGTAGCTTGTCGGCTGATTCATTTCGACGCATCTCTGCACAAAAATTTCATCTTCGATTCACGAGATAGCCGGCAAAGCGTCATTGGCGAGCCATCATTGGCTGCTTATCTAAGCGCCATGCGGCAGACATCGAGGAGGCGACGGATGAGCGAGAGCATCAACACCTTGGACGAGCTTTTGAACGACCCGATGATCCAGCTCGTGATGGCGCGCGACCGCGTGCGGCCGGCCGAGCTTCGCCTGCTTCTGGAAAAGGCTCGCGGCAGGACCGGCGACGATTCTCGCATCGACCAGGCTTCGGTGCCACCCGCGCATGTGGTGGCGAGAAGCTGCCTGAAGCAGTGGCTGTACCGCTGAGGCAACTCCAGGCAATCGTCAACTGGAATGCGCGGGCAAGTAACTGTAATGACTGCGTAAATAGGCGAGCTTGAAGCCGAGCCGGTCGTAATTGCGATAGGCCGGCCCGTCGCGATCGGGGAGCGGCGCCTCGATATCGGCGACAAACAGTTTCGCGCCGGCGGCGATGCCGTCGCGAACCAGTCTTTCCCCAAGCATGGCATCAAGATCGAAGCTCGGCGCCATGATGCCCGGCACCGGCGCGTCGATGCCGCTCCAGCCGGCGCCGTCAGGGCCGATGAAGAGCGAGCGCGCAGCGGCGACCGCGCCGCCACGTTTCAGCATGTAGTGATGCCAGCCTTTGCGACCGACAAGCGCCGTGAGCCAGGGCGAGGTGGGCAGCCTGTATTTGCCATCGATGAAAGAGGCCCATTGCGAAGCCGTCTCGGACGTGACCTCCTCGACCACCGGATCGTCAACCGGGATGAGCGGGTCGCCAGGGAAGAGCGGTTCGGCGGCCAGCGGCGTCGCGTCACGATAGATGCGCTCCCAGCCACCCTGGTGCTGCAGGCCGCGGGCTTCCAGCCAGCATCTCAGCCGCGACGGCTCGGTGTGCGGATTGGTATAGAACCACGGCCGCCTGATGCCGGCATCGCGGTAATGCGCAAGCAGCGCGTCGAGCTCAGCTTCCGAGACCGGGCCGTCGACACCGATATTCTTGACGCAGTTGAAATGGATGAACGGGATCGTCGTGCAGGTGGTCCAGACAAGGTCGCCGTCACGCGCGATAGACAGCCCGTGCCGGGCCGCGAAATCCGAGGGCGCCGCCTCGTAAAGGTCCAGCCAGGCAGCGACTTCGGCACGCTCGATGGCGCGGCTGACATCAAGCCCGACCTCCTCGATCGCGATCTCCGCAACATGCTTTTCCGGCGGCACGACTGGCTGCAGTTCCGAGAGGGCGGCGGTCGACATGGTGATGCTCCTCCGATTGCCTTACAGCGTAAGATTAGCAGAGAATAATATGGCGGCACCCGTTGTCAAGCAGGATTAGCGGCGTCTTACAAATCCGTGAGTTGGAATCACGCTACCGTGAGGCTAAGCCTGTCCTCGAGGGCTTTTCGAATGACGATTCACTTTTGCCTCGGACGGGGGTCGAGGCGCGGGGAAAAGGATTGAGATGACCGACGTCTGCACTCAAGGACTGGATACCGGCTTTGTCGGCCTGGGTTATGTCAAGGTGGCATTTCTGGGCATCGTGCAAGGCATCACCGAATTGCTGCCGATCTCGTCGACGGCGCATATGCGCATCGTGCCGGCCGTGCTCGGCTGGCAGGATCCCGGCTCGGCCTTTTCCGCCGCCATGCAATTGGCGGCGCTGGCGGCGGTGGTCAGCTATTTCTGGACAGATGTCAGGGACGTGGTGTTCGGATCGCTGTCGGCGATCTCGCGCCGCGATTTCGGCGACCGCCATTTCCGCCTCGCGATCAGCATCGTGCTTGCCACCATCCCGATCGTCATTGCCGGCCTGGCGCTGTCCGGCGTGCTCAACGCCTGCAATTCGCCCTTGCGCGGGCTGGCGGTTATCGGCTGGGCCTGTATCGCCATGGCGCTCCTTTTGGCGCTCGCCGAAATTTTCGCCAGCCACAAGCTGATGCTGCGCCAGGCATCGATCCTCGATGCGCTGCTGGTGGGCGTCGCCCAGGTCGGCGCGCTCATTCCCGGCGTCTCGCGCTCAGGCTCGACGCTGACGGCGGCGATGGGGCTGGGCTTCGCCCGGCCCGAGGCGGCGCGCCTGTCATTCCTGCTCGGCCTGCCGGCCATCGCGCTGGCCGGCCTGAAAGAGCTCTGGGAACTGCACAAGGTGCATCTCGACGCGCATGGCTGGTCGATCCTGGCCGTTGGCCTCATCGTCGCATCGATCTCGGCTTTCTTCGCCATCTGGGGGCTGATGCGTGTGCTCGAACGCTTCTCCGCATGGCCGTTCGTCATCTATCGCGGCCTGCTCGGCGTGGTGCTGCTCGTCAGTGTCGCCGCCGGCTGGCTCACTTAGGGCCTTCCGTATCCGCTATGTCGACAGCTGACCCTCGGGTGCGCCGATGGATCTTGTGACGCTTCTGCAATCGGTGCCTTTGCTGGCCACGCTGGTGAAATCGGCGGTGCCGGCCGCCGTTGGCGCCAGCATGGGCCTCGGCCAATGGCTGGCGGCGCTGCCGCCGTGCCGCGACCAGGCTTTCGAGAACGCGACCTATCTGGTCTGCGAGACCGATCCGAAGCATTTTTCCATCGAGCTGTTCTGGAAGAACAAGGACGGCGAGCTCTACCGGTCGCTTCACAATCTGCGCACGGCCGAGCAAGCGTCGGGGCGCACCATGCTCTTCGGCATCAATGCCGGCATGTATCATCCCGATCTCGCCCCAGTCGGGCTCTATGTCGAGCGCGGCCAGCAGGTCAGGCCGGCCAAGACCGGATCGGGAACCGGCAATTTCTCGATGCAGCCCAACGGCATCTTCTACCTCAGTGCCGGCAAGGCCGGGGTGCGCGCCACTAGGAATTACCTGAAGCGCCCGCCACGCGTGGATTACGCCACCCAGTCCGGGCCGATGCTGGTCATCGACGGCAAGCTGCATCCGAAATTCCAGGCTGACGGCACCTCGCGCAAGATCCGCGACGGCGTCGGCGTGCGCGCCGACGGCGTGGCGGTCTTCGCGATCTCGGACGACGTCGTGACCTTTCACGAATTCGCGCGGCTGTTCCGTGATCAACTCGGCTGCCCGAACGCGCTGTTCCTCGACGGCTCGATTTCGAGCCTCTATGCGCCTGGCATCGGCCGCAACGACGATTTCTGGAATCTCGGGCCGATGATCGGCGTGTTCAGGCGCTAGCTGAAACCGCTTTCAGGAAGCCGCGGCGAATCGCTTGGTCGCGTCAAAGGTAAATTTTGATTCAAACTTTGTTGGTAATTTCTCGTTAGGAATGGCCTGATTGTCCGGCGGCGCCGTTCCTGCCTTCGGTCTGTTTTGTATCGCGTACAGGTCAAGATGCGGATTTCAGGGGTCGTCGGTTTCCTATTTGCATCGCTTTGCCTTGCCGGCTGCTCGTCCACGTCGGGCGTCGATGCATTGCAGATGCCGTCCAACGAGACGACGAGTTCCGTCGTGCGGCCGAGCGCATCGGTGCCGAAGGGCATGAGGACCGTGGTGACGGAAAGAACCGTCGAGACGGCCTCGATGTCGGGCGCGGCGCGCATGAAGCCGCCGGCGCCGTTGCTTGATGAGGAGAACGCCAGCTCAGGCGAGGACAGCGCGGGCGCCATCGACGAGAATTCGCACCCTGGCGACGGGACTTCGCGCCCCTTCGGCCTGGCCGAGGAGGAGACGGTGAACTTCCCGCCGCAGGGCCTGCCGGACAACGCCGAGCCGCCGGTGCAAGAGGCAGCGCTCGTCTCACCGCCGAAGCGGCTGTCGCGCGCCGCGCCCGCCATGCTTGCCGGGCCGGTAACCCGCTATGCTTTCCGCGACGCCAAGCCGATCAATTTCGGCCGCGCCTCGCCGCGGCATCTGGCCGTGCACGGCGTCGACGTCTCGCGCTGGCAGGGCGACATCAACTGGGGCAAGCTGCGCGCCCAAGGCGCCAACTTCGCCTACATCAAGGCGACGGACGGCGGCGACCATCTCGACCCGATGTTCATGAGGAACTGGCGCAATGCGGACGCCGCCGGGCTGAAGCGCGGCGCCTATCATTTCTTCTACTGGTGCCGCACCGCCGGTGAGCAGGCCGACTGGTTCATCCGCAACGTGCCGAAGGTCGACGGCGCGCTGCCACCGGTCATCGACGTCGAGTGGAACGGCGACTCCTCCTGCCAGCGGCGCCCTTCGCGTGAAAAAGTGCTGGAGAAGATGCAGGTATTCATGGACAAGCTGGAGCGCCACTACGGCCAGCGTCCCATCATCTACACCAGCCCCGATTTCTACCGCGACAACCTGCGCGGCGCCTTCCCGGACTATCCATTCTGGCTGCGCGCGGTGGCGGCGCATCCGTCAAAAGTCTATCCAGGCCGCAAGTGGGTGTTCTGGCAGTATTCAGGCTCCGGCCTATCGCACGGCGTGAGCGGCCGCATCGACCTCAACGTGTTTCATGGCGACGAGCGGCAATGGCAAGCCTGGTTCGGCGGTGGCGGGCAGATGGTGGCCGACGCGGACTGAATTGAGCGCGAAGGTACTCAAGCGCTTTTGTGCCTTCGGACGCGATTCCGCGAATTGCGCGTAGGCCAGCACGCCCATGAAAGATCCGAAATAGGCCAGAATAAGAGCGACGGCGACTATGGTCTCTGCGGGCATTTCCCGTCTCCTTTGAAAGATATCCGAGGAGACGTCAGGAAAAGCGGCCATGCCTTGATTTGGGTCAACCGATTTGGCGTTTTAGTCCAGCGGCGAGTTGCCCTTCAGACGGTGACGAGATCCGTGTGGCCGAAGCCTTTCGAGTAGTCGAGCACGGAGATGACGGAAGGCATCACGCGGAAGATCCGGACCTGATCCGGCGTCGGCATCGGGCCTGGCATCGAGACCTGCGGCGGATATTTCATGGGCAACATGCGCAATACCTTTTCGGCTTCTGACCGGTCGGTGACCGGATGCGCGCGCGCAGCCATGGAAAGCCCTGTAATCTCCATTACTTGCGGCGCGTCGTGGTCGATGGTCAGCGACAGACGATCGTCTCGCGCGAGGTTCGACGCCTTCTGGCTGTCCAGACCGCAGAGGAAATAGAGGGTGAGACCGTCGTTGACGTAACCCACCGTCGTCGCCTGCGGCCAGCCGTCCGCCCTGAGCGTCGCAACTGTCATGACCCGATGCTGATCCAACAGCGTCTGGATCTTGTCCTTGATCTCCTTGTCCATCATCGCCTCCGAAGCCATTGCTGACGACGCGACGGTAGAGGATGGGGAAGGCACAGCATTGACGCATGTCAAGCTGGCTTTGGCTTCACGGCAGTTCGTCGTCCAGGTTCGCGCCACGTCGCTTCGCTCAACCTTACCTTACCGAGCCTCGCCCTTTTCGCGTTCGCGTATGTCGGCCGTCTGCGCCAACACCCAATCGCGGAAGGCTTTGATCTTGGGTGTGTTGCGGCGGCTCTCCAGATGCACCAGCCAATAACCGTCGCCATCGGATCCCAGGACGTCGAAGGGCTGTATCAGCTGGCCCTTCGCCAAAAGGGCGCTGTAGATGTTGCGGGTGAGGATCGCGGCGCCCCGGTCGGTCAGCGCGGCCATGGCATCATAGGCCTGCGACCCCAGCATCGGCCCCGCAATCACGCGATCGGGTTCGAACGGCACGCCCATCGCCTCGAACCAGATTTTCCACCACGGATCCGAGGCACAGCATAGCGGCACCTTGTAGAGATCCTCGGGGTGGTGGATGCCGCCGACGCTCTCCGCCAGCCTCGGGCTGAGCATTGGCGTGTAGTCCGCCTTGAACAGATAATGCGCCGTCAGCCCCGGCCAGTTTCCGGTGCCGGTTCTTATCCCGACATCCATGTCCTCGCGCGAGAAATCGACCAGTCGCTGCGATGTATTGACCTTCACGGCGAGATCCGGATGCATCAACTGGAATGTTCCGAGCCATACGGCCAGCCAGTTGGTGGCAAAGGTTTCCATGGTCGTGACGGAGAGCACACCGGTGGCGCCGCCCTTGGTGGCGACCCACGCATCGGCGAGTGACGAGAAGGCGTCCGTTGCGCGCGGCGCCAGTTGCTGCCCGGCCTCGGTCAACGCGATCTGCCTTGTTTTTCTTAAGAAAAGCGGCGTTCCGGCGCGTTCTTCCAGCACCTTGATCTGATAGCTGGCGGCCGACTGGGTCATGCCGAGCTCTTCGGCCGCCTTGGTGAAGCTGCCCAGTCTGGCCGCAGCTTCAAAGACGCGGATGGCTCCCAGCGGCGGTAGTTCCCAGCTCATGACGCATCAATCCTCCTGATGCATACTACGCGACGTTCGATTGGAAACCAAGGCCGGAAAGCGGCATGCTTCGTCCATCGGATCGAACCCGAAAGGACAAGGGCAATGACCTCCACCGTCGCTTTCTACAACAATCTTCGCCGTCCGCTGCTCGACCTCTTCACCGCGCCGTTCAAGCCCCGCCGCCGCGGCCTTGTCGATCGCCGTTCGGTGTCGGACCATTTCCTGCGCGATATCGGCATGCTGGATGGCCGCGTTCCGCCCGGCACCGTTCGCTGAGGCAATCCTCGCGCTTCGACCAATTGGATCATGAGAGGCAGAAATGTCATCGGAAGCTTTGGCGAAGAGCCGTCAGACGATCAGTTCCTATGAAGACTACGCGGAACGCTACGATACCATCGTCCGACATGTTCCCAATGAGAGCGGGCAGGCATCGCTGAAGCGCCTCGTGGCGCTAGCCGGCAAAGGCGGCCGGATTCTGGAAGTCGGGTCGGGCGCGGGATACGACGCGGACTTTCTGGAGAGCCTGGGCGTCACGGTTCGCCGTACCGACGCGACAAAACGGTTCCTCGAACTGCAGGCCGCGCGCGGCAAGCAGGGCGAGCTTCTCGATCTTCTCATCGATGACCTCGGCGGCCCCTATGATGCGGTGCTTGCGCTCGCCGTCCTCATCCATGTGCCGCGCGACCAGACCGACCAGGTGCTTGCCAAGATAGAAGGATCGCTGCGGCCGGGCGGCGCTTTCCTCGCGTCGATGCGCAATGGCGACGGCGAGACGGAGGGCAACTGTCATACGGTCCTTTGGCGCAGGGACGATTTCGCGTCCCGTCTCGAAGGCGCCGGATTGGTGCTACTTCGGGACGATTTCAACGTTGGCCGCAACAGCGAGGAGTGGAACACGTTCCTGGCTGTGAAGCCGGCGTGAACGGTTTCTTCCTTCTACCTTTGCGGTAGAAGGTGACCGCAAGCGGCCGGATGATGGGGCGTTCCAGGGAACGTCGGCGGTCGGATCAATTGCGCCTTCGTCATTCTCGGGCTTGACCCGAGAATCCATGCCGTGACCCTTATCGTAGCGCACTGCGGTGCAGAATTCTGTAACCGTTGCAACGCCTTAGCGTCACGGCATGGATTCCAGGGTCTGCGCGTCGCTTCGCTCCTTGCTCCGCCCTGGAATGACGAAGCGGAGGGGGCGCCGCCACACTACGCCTCGTTGATCATCGCCTCGATGTTGTACCCATCCGGATCGAGCACGAAGCAGGCGTAGTAATGCGCCGCATAGTCCGGACGCGGTCCGGGCGCGCCATTGTCCTTGGCGCCCGCCTCGAGCGCCGCCCGATAGAAGGCATCCACCTCCGCCTTGCTCTTCACCCGGAAGGCGACATGCAGATGGGTGAGCGGCGGCTTCTCGCCCGTGCTCTGGATCTCGAACAGGCAGCCATTGCCGACATCGAAGGCCCAGAACACGCCGTCCTTGCCGAAGGCGATGCTGTAGCCCAAAGGCGCAAAAGCCTGTTCGTAGAAGAGCTTGCTCTGGTCGAGGTCGCTCACTTCGATGGTGATGTGGTCGATCATGGTGTGCCTCACATAAGCAATCGGCCCGATCTTGCGACCGGGCCGATGATATTGAGTTAGATTTCAGTCCTCAGCTGCACCCGCTCGTCGAACCACACGTGTCGCACTTCTCGCAGGTGCCGTTCCGCACCATGGTGAAGTTGTGGCATTCCGAGCATTCGTTGCCGGTGTAGCCCTGCAGCAGCGACTGCTGGCGTCTGGTCGCTGCGAGTTTCTTCGCTTCGGCGGCCTCATTCGCTGCGGCGTCGGTGAACAGGGCTTCGGCGCCGCCGGCGGCTTCGGCTTCCTCCTCGATCATGTCCTCGGCCAGCTCCCTGGCGCGCTCTTCATAGTCGCGCTTGTAGGCAAGCGCCTCGTCGCTGGCCGGCTTCAGCGCCAGCACGTTGGAGCCGGCGAAGGCGGTCGGCGCCGCGCGGGCAGGGGCCGTCGTCGGGGCGGAGCCGCCAAAACCCTTCGGCTCGGAACCCACGCCCGAGACCAGCTTCACCGGCGAGGCGCCGCGATAGAGGCCCTTGGAGAAGGGCGTCGCCTTGCCTTCGGTGATGCCGCGGCCGAGTGCCGTCTTGTCGAAGTCCGACTGGTCGACATGGGCGAGGTCGTGACGGGCGAGGTACGACACCGCGAGCTCACGGAACACGTAGTCGAGGATCGACGTCGCGTTCTTGATCGCGTCGTTGCCCTGCACGATGCCAGCCGGCTCGAACTTGGTGAAGGTGAAGGCCTCGACATATTCATCGAGCGGCACGCCATATTGCAGGCCGAGCGAGATGGCGATGGCGAAGTTGTTCATCATGGCGCGGAAGGCAGCGCCTTCCTTGTGCATGTCGATGAAGATCTCGCCGAGACGGCCGTCGTCGAACTCGCCGGTGCGCAGGTACACTTTGTGGCCGCCGACGACGGCCTTCTGCGTGTAGCCCTTGCGGCGGTTTGGCAGCTTTTCGCGGTCGCGGTAGAGCCGCTCGATGACGCGCTCGACGATCTTTTCCGTCACCTGCACGGCGCGCTGCGCGGCGGGCGCCGCGATCAGCTGCTCGACCGCCTCGTCCTCGTCCTCCTCGCCATCGGCGAGCAGTGAGGCATTGAGCGGCTGCGAAAGCTTCGAGCCGTCGCGGTAAAGCGCGTTGGCCTTCAGCGCCAGCTTCCAGGACAGCATGTAAGCGTTCTTGGCGTCCTCGACCGTCGCCTCGTTCGGCATGTTGATGGTCTTGGAGATGGCGCCCGAGATGAAGGGCTGCGCCGCCGCCATCATCAGGATGTGGCTGTTGATCGACAGCGAGCGCTTGCCGATCTTGCCGCACGGGCTGGCGCAGTCGAACACCGGCAGGTGCTCGGCCTTGAGGAAGGGCGCGCCTTCCAGCGTCATCGCACCGCAGACATGGATGTTGGCGGCGTCGATGTCCTTCTTCGAGAAGCCGAGCGCCGGCAGCATCTCGAAGGAGATGTCGCCGAGCTGCTCGTCGGTGAAGCCGAGCGTTTCCTTCACCCAGTCGGCGCCGAGCGTCCACTGGTTGAAGACGAACTTGATGTCGAAGGCCGACTTCAGCGCCGCGTTGAGCGTGGCGATCTTCTCATCGGTAAAACCCTTGGCCTTCAGCGAGCCGGGGTTGATGCCGGGCGCCTGGTTCATGTTGCCGTGGCCGACCGCATAGGCCTCGATCTCGGCGATCTGGCTCTCGGAATAGCCCAGCGTGCGCAGCGCCTCCGGCACGGCGCGGTTGATGATCTTGAAGTAGCCGCCGCCGGCGAGCTTCTTGAACTTCACCAAAGCGAAGTCGGGCTCGATGCCGGTGGTGTCGCAGTCCATGACGAGGCCGATCGTGCCGGTCGGCGCGATCACGGTCGCCTGCGCGTTGCGGTAGCCATGCTCCTCGCCGAGCTCGATGGCGCGGTCCCAGGCGGTGCGGGCATGCTCGGCCAGCGCCTGCTGCTTGAGGTCGGAGGCGACCAGCGGCACCGGGTTGACGGCGAGCTTCTCGTAGCCGTCCTTGTCGCCGTATGCCGCGCGGCGGTGGTTGCGCATGACGCGCAGCATGTTCTGGGCGTTGCGGTCATAGTCCGGGAATGCGCCGAGCTCGGCGGCCATTTCGGCCGAGGTGGCATAGGCCGTACCGGTCATGATGGCGGTGAGCGCTGCGCAAATTGCGCGGCCCTCGTCGGAGTCGTAGGGAATGCCAGAGGTCATCAGCAGGCCGCCGATATTGGCGTAGCCGAGGCCGAGCGTGCGGTAGTCGTAGGAGAGCTTGGCGATCTCCTTCGACGGGAACTGCGCCATCATCACCGAGATTTCGAGCACGACGGTCCACAGCCGAACGGTGTGCTCGTAAGCGGCGATGTCGATCGTGCCGTCTTCGTTGCGGTAGGGCAAAAGGTTGATCGAGGCGAGGTTGCAGGCCGTGTCGTCGAGGAACATGTATTCCGAGCACGGGTTGGAGGCCCGGATGGCACCGGCGGAGGCGCAGGTGTGCCAGTCGTTCATCGTCGTGTTGAAGTGCAGGCCCGGATCGGCCGACGCCCAGGCGGCGTAGCCGATCTTTTCCCACAGGTCGCGCGCCTTCAGCGTCTTCAGCACCTTGCCGTCCTTGCGGGCGGTGAGCTGCCAGTCGCCGTCGGCCTCGACGGCGCGCAGGAAATTATCCTTCAGCGACACCGAGTTGTTGGAGTTCTGGCCGGAGACGGTGAGATAAGCGTCCGAATCCCAGTCGGTGTCGTAGGTCTTGAACGACATCGAGGTGTAGCCCTGGCGGGCGAACTGGATGACCCGGTAGATGTAGTTCTCCGGCACGGCGTCCCTCTTGGCCGCCTTGATCTCGCGCTTCAGCGCGGTGTTCAGCGCCGGGTCGAAGCAGTCGTCGTCATGGCCCTCGCAATTGACGCAGGCCTTCATGATGGCTTCGAGGTGCTTCTTGACGATCTTCGAGCCGGTCACGAGCGAGGCGACCTTCTGCTCCTCATTGACCTTCCAGTCGATGAAGTCCTCGATATCCGGGTGGTCGGCGTCGACGATGACCATCTTTGCGGCGCGGCGCGTCGTGCCGCCCGACTTGATGGCGCCCGCCGCGCGGTCGCCGATCTTGAGGAAGCTCATCAGGCCGGACGAGCGGCCGCCGCCGGAAAGCTTCTCGCCTTCGCCGCGCAGCATGGAGAAGTTCGAGCCGGTGCCCGAGCCGTATTTGAACAGGCGCGCCTCACGCACCCACAGGTCCATGATGCCGCCCTCGTTGACGAGGTCGTCCTGCACGCCCTGGATGAAGCAGGCATGCGGCTGCGGATGCTCGTAGGAGGACTTCGACTTGGTCAGCTTGCCGGTGAAGGGGTCGACATAGAAATGGCCCTGGCTCGGACCGTCGATGCCATAGGCCCAGTGCAGGCCGGTGTTGAACCATTGCGGAGAATTCGGCGCGACGCGCTGGGTGGCGAGCATATAGGCGAGCTCGTCGCGGAAGGCGCGCGCGTCGTCCTCGGACTTGAAGTAGCCGCCCTTGTATCCCCAATAGGTCCAGGTGCCGGCAAGACGGTCGAAGACCTGGCGGGCATCGGTTTCCGAACCGTAGCGCTCGGCCTCGGGCAGCTTGGCCAGCTCGGCCTCGTCGGCGACGGAGCGCCACAGGAAGGAGGGGACGTCGTTCTCCTCGACCTTCTTCAGGCGCGCCGGAACGCCGGCCTTGCGGAAATATTTCTGCGCCAGGATGTCGGCCGCGACCTGGCTGAACTGCGCCGGCACATCGATGTTGTCCAGGCGGAACACCACCGAGCCGTCCGGATTCTTGATCTCCGACAGAGCCTTGCGGAATTCGATCTCCGCATAGGCTGACTGGTCTGGCTTGGTGAAGCGACGCTCGATGCGCATTGGTCCGGTCCCTTTTATCTACATATAGCGCTTTTCCCTGGGGTTTTCTGCCCCGCTGAGCGAAAAGCGCAGTCCGCCGTTTGCCGGCATCGCAGGCGACGCCGACACTCTCCTCGTCGCGGGCGCAGCCATGCAGACGAGCAAACGCCTTTCCAGGCGCTTACCCAGGTTGCCGGCCGACCCGCGGGTCCCTCGAGACTGAAACTTTTGTCGATTCCCTCCGTAGAGGGAGGTTCACACTATCTAGCGTCGAGCCTGCCTGCAAACACTAAATATAGTGTTAACAGATCATTTTTTCCAGACCGACAATTCTCCCTTTCGCCCACCCAAGCCCCTACGATCCCAACGCTTCCGCCGCCCTCGTGTACAGGCGGAAGTCCGGGCAAAACGCACAAAATCCGGGAAAAAAGACCGGCCTCAGAACTCTCCGGTCGCGCCCGCAACAGGAGCGCATGACCTATAAAAGGCGACTCGTTCCGACCCGTCAAGGATTCGTTTGCGTAGCTTTTATGACCCCAACATCTTGTGTGTCACATATGTGGATAACGGGGACATGAGAAGCCCGGCTTCGCAGGCTCTTGACGCGGTTTAACAGGCTGCCGCGAAGCGTGCTGGGGCGGCGGCTTTTCATTTTAGCTGGCTTGCACTATCTGTTGCGTTCGCGCGGGGGGCGCGCCTTGTCAACACCAAAAGCATCCGCTACGCCCCGCTCATGACAGTCACCGTACGTTTTGCCCCTTCGCCGACCGGCCGCATCCATATCGGTAATGCGCGCACGGCCCTGTTCAACTGGCTTTTCGCCATGAACAACAAGGGCCGCTTCATCCAGCGCTTCGACGACACCGACATCGCCCGCTCGAAGCAGGAATATGCCGATTCCATCCTTTACGACCTGCATTGGCTGGGCATCTTCCCGGATGTCACCGAATACCAGTCGCGCCGCTTCGAGATCTACGACGCGGCGGTCGAACGGCTGAAGGCGGCGCGGGTGCTCTATGCCTGCTACGAGACGCCGGAAGAGCTCGACCTGCGCCGCAAGGTGCGCCGTACGCGCGGTCTGCCACCGGTCTATGGCCGCGAGGCGCTGACGCTGACGCCGGAGCAGGTGGCCGAATACCAGTCGGACGGACGCAAGCCGCACTGGCGCTTTCTCTTGCCCAATTTCACCAGCGATCCGCTGCAGCCGGAACGCACCGAAGTACATTGGAACGATTTGGTGCGCGGCGAGGAGACCGTCGATCTCGCCTCGCTGTCGGATCCTGTGCTGGTGCGCGAGGACGGTACCTATCTCTACACGCTGCCTTCGGTGGTCGACGATATCGACATGGGCGTCAGCCATGTCATCCGCGGCGACGATCATGTCACCAACACCGGCGTGCAGATTGCGATCTTCAAGGCGCTCGGGGCCGAGCCGCCGGTCCTCGGCCACCACAACCTGCTCACCACCGTGTCGGGCGAGGGACTGTCGAAACGCACCGGCGCGCTGTCGATCGAAAGCCTGCGCGAGGACGGCATCGAGCCGATGGCGGTCGCCTCGCTGGCCGTGCTCGTCGGCACTTCGGAGAATGTCACCGCGGCGCACGACCTCACCGAGCTTGCCGGCCATTTCGATCCGGCAGCGACCTCCAAGTCCGCCTCCAAGTTCGATCCGGACGAGCTCTTCGTGCTCAACCGCACGCTGATGCATCACATGCCGTTCGACGAGGCGCGCGACCGGCTGATGGTGCTCGGCATCTCGGGCGACAGGGCCGAGCCGTTCTGGATGGCGGTGCGCGGCAATCTCGACCGCCTGTCGGATGCGCTCGGCTGGTGGCGAATCCTCAGCGACGGCCCGCAGGAGCCTGCGGAGTTTTCCGGCGAGGACCGCGACTTTCTCAATCAGGCGTTCGACGTGCTGCCCGAGGAGCCGTGGAACGGCACGGTCTGGAAGGACTGGACCGGCGCGATCAAGGAAGCTACGGGGCGCAAAGGCAAGCCGCTGTTCATGCCGTTGCGGCTGGCGCTCACGGGGCGGACTTCGGGGCCGGAGCTTTCAGATCTATTGCCGCTGATGGGTCGGGAAGGAACGCTGGCCCGACGACCCTGACCTTGCGCTGATCCGGCGGCAGCATCGAGACCGGCGACACCGGCACCTTGGTGGTCAGGCGCTTGATCGCGTCCTGGTCGAGCCCGCCTTGGGCGTTGGCAAGCGTTTCGGGATCGGCGCCCGGGTCGGGCTTGTTCGCGGGCACCGGAATGAAGGGCGCCACCCCGCCCTCCGGTTGCGATTGTTCGGGATTGGGCGGGTTGCCGCCGATGATGGTGAAATTGCCATTGCCGGCCTGCGCGTTGCAGCCGCAACTCGGCGGCCGCGAATAATTGGCCTGCTTGTAGAGATAGGCGGTCGGCAGCTCGCTGTAGGGGCGGCCGTCGGCGGAGGACGTCATGTTGCCGGCGTCGTCATCCATGCCGCGCGTATAGAAGACCTGCATCTCGGTGCCCGGGCAGCTCGATTCACAATTCTTCTGGTCGCGTTCGAAGTCGCCGACGGAAGCGGCGTTGGACATCGGGAAGAAATAGCCGTCGCAGGTGCGCACGCACATGGTGTGGAACTCGCCGCCGAGGCGCGGCAGGTCCATGCCGTCCGGCTGGTTGATGACGCGGCGGATGTTGCGAACGCTCGGATCGTCGAGCGGCACCTCCGCCATATCAGGCCCGTCGGGAGCCTCCGGCGTTTCCAGCTGTTGGTCCTGGCGACCGAAAAGCTGCTCGAACAGATTGCCGACGCCATTGTCGCGAGCGGCCTCCTGAAGCGGAGCACGGCGCGGCGGGGTGTCGTCGCCGCGGCAGCCATTGGCATCGAGCGCCGCCAGGATACGGCTGCGGTCGCGCCGCGTACCGCCGCCTGCGGACAGCCGCTCGCGCTTGGCCTGAAGCGTGTCGAGATTGGCGTTCATGCGCTGGATCGAGGCATTGATCGCCGCGCATTGGCTGACATTGCGCGAAAACAGCGTGAAGCCGCAGCTGGCATCGCTCGCCCGGCCGCGGGCCTTGGCAAGCTGCTCGCGCTGGCGCGCGATCGCGTCGTCATATTTGCGGACGAGGCCGGGGCCTCCACCGCCGCCGCGCGCTGCCGCGAGTTCGGCTTCGAGCTGCCTGCAGGTGCGCGAGGCCGCCTGCGGTTCGGACACGGCGACGGCTAAGCCCCCCAGCGCCATAAGCAGCGCCGCAAGGTGGGTCAGCCTAAGCCCTCCTGCCATTTTGCCAGAACCCCGCTCGCACGTCTGCCAGGATGCTAACGGATTCGCGGTTAACCGTTTCCTCAATTTACAGCCAAAGGCGACCTTGATCACAGCCAAGGGCGACCTTGAACAGAACGGGCGGATCGGCGCCGGCGCCGCTGCACAAAGCACGCGAGATCTTCCCGTGCATGAAAGTTGCACGCGAAAGGAGCAAAAAAGACGCATTCGGCTTCGAAAATCCTCTGGCTCCAGCGATGCCGAGGCCAGTGTTGACCGCGATTACCCGTCGAACCGCACTACAGCTCGGCCTCTTGTGCGCGGTGATGCCCGCCGCCATGGCCGCGAAACCGCGGGCCGTGCCAGACTGGCCTGGCAGGCTGGTCGGTGCAGCGCGCCAGCAGATCGGCGTCACCACGCTCTATGATCCGACTTACACTCGCATCGCTTATCCCGGCGGCGATGTCGCTGAGGATCGGGGCGTGTGCACGGATGTCGTGATCCGCGCCTATCGCCGCGCCTTCCGGTTAGACCTGCAAAGGCTGGTGCATGAGGACATGGCGGCCAATTTCCCCGCCTATCCGAAGGCCTGGGGCCTGAAATCGACGGACACCAACATAGATCACCGCCGCGTGCCCAATCTCGCCATGTTCTTTGAACGGCGCGGCGCTTCCCTGGCCGTCAGCGAGGACCCCGCCGATTACCAGCCGGGCGATCTCGTCACGCAGATGCTGCCCGGCAACCTGACGCATATCGCCATCGTCTCGACCAATCGCTCGACCGAGGCGCCGGAACGGCCGCTGGTCATCCACAATATCGGCCAGGGCGCCCGCGAGGAGGACACGCTATATGTCTTCAGGCGGGCGGGGCATTTCCGCTTCGCGCCCATCTGAGAAGGTTGGCATCCCTGGAAGCCTAGCCCAGATCGACGAGCGCCTGCGCCTTGTGCGCCGCCTCGACGACGGCAAGCGCGGTCATGTTGACGACGCCGCGCGAGGTCACCGACGGTGTCAAGATATGCGCCGGCTTGTCGGTGCCGAGCAGGATCGGCCCGACATGCAGCGCATCCATCATGGCGCGCAGCGCCGTCAGCGTGATGTTGGCCGAATCGAGGTTCGGGAAGACCAGCAGATTGGCCTCGCCCTTCAGCCGCGAGTGCGGATAGACGCGCTGGCGCAGATGCTCCGACAGAGCCGTGTCGGCATGCATCTCGCCGTCGCACTGCAAATCGGGCGCGATGCTGCCGAGGATTTCCGCTGCCCGGCGCATCTTCAGCGCACTCGGAGAATCGCGCGAGCCGAAATCCGAATGCGACAGCAGCGCCGCCTTCGGTTCGATGCCGAAGCGCTGGATTTCCTCCGCCGCCAGCACCGTCATTTCGGCGATCTCCTCCGCCGTCGGGTCGACCGAGACATGGGTGTCGGTGAGGAAGATGATGCCGCGCTGCGAAATCAGCATCGACAGCGTCGACAGGTCCCGGTCCTTGATGCCGGCGCGCGGGCCGATGATCAGCGTCACGTTGCGCAGATGCCGCTCGAAGCGGCCCTCGAGGCCGCAGATCATGGCGTCCGCATCGCCGCGCTTCAGCGCCAGTGCCGCGATGACCGTGTTGTCGGTGCGCACCATGGTGCGGGCGGCTTCCGTCGTCACGCCGCGCCGGCCGGCAAGCTCGATCAGGAGGTCGACATAGTGGCGGTAGCGCGGATCGTCTTCCGGATTGATCAGGGCGAAGTCGACGCCTGGCTTGATGCGCAGACCGTAACGCTTCAGCCTGACCTCCACGACATGCGGTCGGCCGATCAGGGTCGGCTCGGCAATGCCTTCCTCCAGCACCACCTGTGCCGCGCGCAGCACGCGCTCATCCTCGCCGTCGGCATAAATGACGCGCTTGGCGCTGGAAGCCTTGGCCGAGGAAAAAACCGGCTTCATCACCAGGCCGGAGCGGAAGACGAAGCGGTTCAGCTTGTCGATATAGGCGGCGAAATCGGCGATCGGCCGTGTCGCGACGCCGGTGTCGCAGGCAGCCTTGGCCACTGCCGGCGCGATGCGCAGGATGAGGCGCGGATCGAAGGGCGAGGGGATCAGGAAATCGGGGCCGAACATCGGCGTCTCGCCGGAATAGGCGCGCGCCGCGACATCCGACGGCTCCTCGCGGGCAAGGGCGGCGATCGCCCTGACCGCCGCCATCTTCATCCCCTCGTTGATGGCGCTGGCGCCACAATCGAGCGCGCCGCGGAAGATGTAAGGAAAGCAAAGTACGTTGTTGACTTGATTGGGAAAATCCGAGCGCCCGGTGCAGATCATGGCGTCGGGGCGCGCGGCCCGTGCCGCTTCCGGCATGATCTCGGGATTGGGATTGGCCAAAGCCAGGATCAGCGGCTTCGGCGCCATATGCGCCAAAAGTTCCGGCTTCAGCACGCCGGCGGCGGAAAGGCCGAGGAAGACATCGGCACCGGGAATGACGTCGGCCAGCGTGCGCGCCTCGGTGTCTTTCACATAGGGGTCTTTCCAGCGATCCATCTCCTCGACGCGGCCCTTGTGGGCGACGCCGAAGCGGTCGGTGACCCAGATGTTCTCGACCTTGGCGCCGAGCGAAACCAGAAGGTTGAGGCAGGCGAGTGCGGCCGCGCCGGCGCCGGAGGTGACGATCTTGATCTCCGAAATCGCCTTGCCGGCCAGTTCCAGCCCGTTGAGCACAGCGGCGGCGACGATGATCGCCGTGCCGTGCTGGTCGTCGTGGAAGACCGGAATGCCCATGCGGGCCTTCAGCCGCTCCTCGACCTCGAAACATTCCGGCGCCTTGATGTCCTCGAGATTGATGCCGCCGAAGGTCGGCTCGAGCGCGGCGACGGTTTCGACCATTCGCTCGATCTCGGGCGCGTCGATCTCGATGTCGAAGACGTCGATGCCGGCGAATTTCTTGAACAGTACCGCCTTGCCTTCCATGACAGGCTTGGAGGCGAGCGGGCCGATATTGCCGAGCCCGAGCACGGCCGAACCGTTGGAGACGACGCCGACGAGGTTGGCGCGCGCCGTGTAGTCGGCGGCGGTGGCCGGATCGTCGCGGATCTCCAGGCAGGGCGCCGCCACACCCGGCGAATAGGCCAGCGCCAGGTCGCGCTGGTTGCCGAGCGGCTTCGTCGCCTGGATCTCGAGCTTTCCCGGTGTCGGGTGCTTGTGGAAGAAGAGGGCGGCCTCGTCGAGGTCCGACCGGGCCGTTTTCTTGCTCTCGCCGTCCATTGCGGCCCCTCCCTGCGATACTGCTTTGGAGCCTTTTAGCATGCGGCAACGTTTTGGCGACGCCAAAATCTCGGGCGCGGCGTTCACATTGGCGAAAGAGGAATCGTCGAGTTATTTCAGCGTTTTGCGCTGGGTCTCTGCGACTCCTCCGACACTCGGTGCCGAGTGCTCAGAACGCGCTGACGTAGAGACCGCCGTCGACCGGGATGTTCTGGCCGGTCAGGTAGCCGGCATGGACCGAGCAGAGGAAGGCGCAGATCTGGCCGAATTCTTCCGGCGTGCCGAGGCGTTTTGCCGGCACGTCGGCGCTGATGCGGGCCTTGCGCGCGGCGGCCGCGGCCGGGTCTTCCTGGGTGCCAGCCTCATGCGGACCGCGCAGCCGGTCGGTGTCGAGCTTGCCCGGCAGCAGGCTGTTGATGGTGACGTTGCGGTCGATGACGGTGCGCGCCACGCCGGCCAGGAACGAGGTCAGGCCGGCGCGCGCGCCGGACGACAGGTCGAGGCCGGGGATCGGCACATAGACGGACAGCGAGGTGATGTTGACGATGCGGCCGAAGCCGCGCCTGGCCATGCCGTCGATCACCGCCTGGATGAGCTCGATCGGCGTCACCATGTTCTGGGTCACGCCTTCGAGGATTTTCGTGCGGTCGAGTTCGCGGAAATCGCGCAGCGGCGGGCCGCCATTGTTGTTGACCAGAATGTCCGGATCGGGGCAGGCGGCAAGGATCGCCTTCTGCACGTCGGGCTTCGACACGTCGCCGACGATTTCGGTCACCTTGACCGCGAACCGGTCGCGGATCTCCTTGGCGGTCTTGGCCACGAGTTCGGCGTTGCGGCCGTTGACGACGAGGTCGACGCCGGCTTCGGCCAGTGCCATCGCGCAGCCGCGCCCCAGTCCCTTGCTCGAGGCGCAGACGATGGCCTTCTTGCCGCGAATGCCCAGATCCATGGTGATTTTCTCCTGAATGCGTTGCGCGCAAGCTAGCGCCTGGGCTGGACCAACCGCAACCGTCATACGGTTGTTGCATGAATCGGGGCATAGGCACGCGAAAGCAAAGGGTAAAATCGCGATGTCAGACCCAGAGCCCCGCACTTTCCGCGCCCTGTTCATTTCCGACGTGCATCTCGGCTCGAAGGCGGCCAAGGCCGATTTCCTGATCGACTTCCTGCGCTATCACGACGCCGAGATCATCTATCTGGTCGGCGATATCGTCGACGGCTGGCGGCTGCGGCGCAGCTGGCATTGGCCGCAAAGCCACAACGACGTGGTGCAGAAACTGCTGCGCAAGGCGCGCAAGGGCGCCTCGATCACCTATATCGCCGGCAACCACGACGAATTCGCTCGCCAGTTCCAGGGCGTGCATTTCGGTGGCATCGTCGTCGCCGACCGCGCCATCCACGAAACCGCCGACGGACGGCGGCTGCTGGTCATCCACGGCGACCAGTTCGACACGGTGGTGCACAACCAGCGCTGGCTCGCCTATCTCGGCGACTATGCCTATGACACGGCGATGCTGATCAACCGGGTGGTGACCAAGCTGCGCCATTTGCTCGGCCTGCCTTACTGGTCGTTCTCGTCCTGGGCCAAGGTCAAGGTGAAGAAGGCGGTGAATTTCATCGGCTCGTTCCAGACCGTGCTTTCCGAGGAGGCGCGGCGCTCACATGTCGACGGCGTGATCTGCGGCCATATCCACCATGCCGCCATCGAGAATTATGGCGAGGTGCAGTACATCAACACCGGCGACTGGGTGGAGAGCTGCACGGCGGTGGTCGAGCATTTCGACGGCCGCATGGAGATCCTGACCTGGGCGCATGTGCTGCCCGAATCTTCGGCCGACGCTGACGTGCTGGTGCCGGTCGACATCATCGACCTCAAGGGCAGGGCGGCACAGGCAGCCTGAACGCGCCTGCCCCGTCAGACTGGCCAATTCGGCCTCCTTGGCCCGACTTTCATCGACATCGTGGAATCACGGGCGAGCTACGCCGCCGTCTTCAACAGCTTTGCCGCCGATCGATTGGTCCAGACGGTTTCGCCGCGCCTTGCCGCATGTTAGGGATCGGGGCGCGTTGCAGGTGCTGGAATGCAGCGTAATTGGATCGATTCATGTCGCTGCCGCCCCTGTCGCCCGAGCAACTCGTCAAGCCCAGCCATTTCGAACTGCGCATGAGCCTGATCTTTGCGACCTTGTTCGTGTCGCTGGGCACGCATCTGCCCTATTTTCCGCTTTGGCTGCAGGCGAAAGGCTTTCATGCCGAACAGATCGCCGTCATCCTGGCGGCGCCGATGTTCCTGCGCGTGGTGACGACACCGATGCTGACCGCGCTTGCCGACCGGGCAAAAGACCGCGCTACCGTCTATATCGCGCTGCTCGCGGCATCGATGGTGATCTCAGCCGGCTATTTCCTGCCTGTCACCTATGCGATCGTGCTGGCGGTGTCGCTGCTTCTCACCATTGTCTGGACGCCGCATTCGCCGATGGCCGATTCGCTGGCGCTGTCTGGCGTGCGCCGCTTCGGTTCGAATTACACGGCGATGCGCAAATGGGGCTCGATCTCATATCTCTGCGCCAATGTCGTGGGCGGGTTGATCCTGGCGGCCACCGGCCCGCAGGCGGTTCCGGTGATCATCTTCGTGGCGCTTGGCGCGGCTCTTGCCGCTGGGCTGTGGGCGCCGCGCATGGGGCGGCCGCGCAAAGCCTCACCGCTGTCGGCCGCCGAAATCCAGCACAAGGCGCCCAGCCTGTTCAACGCCTATTTCCTCTATTTCACGCTCGGCGTCGGCATCATCACCGCCAGTCACGCCTACCTCTACGGCTTCGTGTCGATCTACTGGAAGTCGATCGGCATCGGCGATTCCGTCGTGGGCCTGTTGTGGGCCTGGGGCGTGGTATCCGAAGTCTGCATGTTCCTGTTCTTCAACCGTATTTTCGCTTCCGTCTCGGTCACGAGGGTGATGGTGATCGCCAGCATCGGGTCCATCGTGCGCTGGATCGCCTTTCCGCTGGTCTGGCCGCTCGGGCTGGGTGTCGCCGGCTTCTTCCTCGTGCAGTCGCTGCACTCGGTCTCCGTCGCCATGGTGCTGATCGGCCTGCAGAAGATGATCGGCGAGACGGTTTCCGAGGAGCGGACCGGCGCTGCGCAAGGCATTGCCTATTTCTTCAACGGCTTCTTCATGGCGGCGGTGACGCTTGCTTCCGGTCCGCTCTATGAGCGTCTTGGCGTCGACGGTTTCTGGGCGATGATCCCGATCGCCATCATCGGGATGGCGCTGATCGGGCTCGCTTCGCGTTCAGCCCCACAGCGTCCTGTCCGGGGGTGAAACGAGCGATCCCTGGTAGACGAGGCCGGGCTCGCGATCGCGCGCGAGCAGCAGCGGACCGTCGAGATCGACGAAATCGGCGCCTTGGGCCAGCAGCACCGCGGGAGCCATGGCGAGCGAGGTGCCGACCATGCAGCCCACCATGATGCCGAAGCCCAGCTCGCGGGCGCGGTCGCGCAATTTCAACGCTTCGGTCAAGCCGCCCGATTTGTCGAGCTTGATGTTGACGGCGTCGTAGAGGCCGACCAGGGCATCGAGGTCCTTTGCCGCATGCACGCTTTCGTCGGCGCAGATCGGCACCGGATGTGGGATCTGCCTCAGGATGGCGTCCTTGCCCGCCGGCAGCGGCTGCTCGATCAGCGTAATGCCGTGCTCGGCAGCAAAGGCGAGGTTGGCTTCGATGTTGTCTGCGGCCCAGCCTTCATTGGCGTCGAGGATGAAGCGGCTGTTTGGAGCGGCTTGCGTCACGGCTCGGATCCTCGCCATGTCGTTGTCGCCGCCGATCTTGACCTTGAGCAGAGGCCGCATGGCGTTGGCGCGCGCCTGCGCCGCCATGGCTTCCGGTTCGGCGAGCGAGAGCGTATAGGCGGTTTCCAGCGGCCTGGCCGGAAGCGCGCCGATCGCCACCGCGACGGGCGTGCCGGTCAGCTTGGCTTCCAGGTCCCAAAGCGCGCAGTCGATGGCGTTGCGCGCGGCGCCCGCCGGCATCGCCGCAAGCAAAGCGGTCCGGTCGATGCCGGCAACGATCGGACCGTGCATGGCCTCGATGGCCGCGCGCACCCCCTCCATGGTCTCGCCATAGCGCTTGTAGGGCACGCACTCGCCACGTCCGGAACGTCCTTCTTCAGCGATCGTTACGGTGATGACTTCGGCCTCGGTTTTCGAGCCGCGCGAGATGGTGAAGGTGCCGGCGATCGGGAATCGCTCCATTTCGACCGAAATGCCACGCGCCATAATTTTCTTCTCCGGCTGTGCGACACCGGTCTGCCGGCAAATCGACACGCCTGTCCCATCACGCTAAACAGGACGCCATGTTGACCATCCGCAAACGCGACGCAAGCAGCGAGGCCGCCCAGAACGGCGAGCACCGGCCACGCGTCTCCGTGGGCGACGAAGGCGGCGTGCTGGGCTGCGCCTTTTCCGGCGTGTGGACGACGCGCACCGTGGCGCTGGTCGATGCCGACATGCGCAAGATCGAGCGCAGAGGCGGCGCAAAGCAGCTCATGCTCGACCTTTCCCACATCGAAAAGATGGACACGGCCGGCGCCTGGCTGATCGACCGGCTGGCCAGCGCCTTCGAGAAGAAGGGCGTCGAGGTTCATATGCAGGGGCAGAGCGAGATCGCCTCGATTCTGCTCGGCGCTGTCGGCGCCGCGGTCCGCCGCGAGCCCGAATCGGGTCCGCCCGGGCCGCCCAACATTATCCTGCGCGCGCTGGAGTTGGTTGGCCGGCGGGTCTATGAGATGCGCGACGACTTCTTCGCCTCGATGAACATCCTCGGCGCCACGATCCGTGGCGCGCAGATGAAGCTCGGCCGTGGCCATGCGGTCAACCTGGCCGCGATCTTCAACCAGATCGACCGCATGGGCGTCGGCGCGATCCCGGTGGTAGTGCTGATGTCGGCCATCGTCGGCGCCATCGTCGCCCAGCAAGGCGCCTACCAGCTCAGCTATTTCGGCGCCAACATCTTCGTCGTCGACCTCGTCGGCGTGCTGATCCTGCGCGAGCTCGGCGTGCTGATGACGGCGATCATGCTCGCCGGACGTTCGGGGAGCGCCATCACCGCCGAGATCGGCTCGATGAAAATGCGCGAGGAGGTCGACGCGCTGAAGGTGATCGGCCTCAATCCGATCGGCGTGCTGGTCTTTCCAAGGCTTGTCGCGCTGGTGATCGGGCTGCCATGCCTCACCATCATCGCCAATTTCGCAGCACTTGGCGGCGGCATCGTCGCCGCCTGGCTCTATTCCGATATCCCGCCGGCCGCGTTCATCGACCGGCTGCGCGTCGCCATCGATCTCAGCACCATCTTTGCGGGGCTGATCAAGGCGCCCTTCATGGCCCTGATCATCGGCATCATCGCGTCGGTCGAAGGCATGAAGGTCGGCGGCAGCGCCGAATCGCTCGGCCTGCATGTCACCGCTTCGGTGGTGAAGTCGATCTTCGTCGTCATCATCCTCGACGGGCTTTTCGCCATGTTCTACGCGGCGATCGGGTTCTGAGATGGCGAACGGCAACGGCGCGACGGCAGGGCAGGATCCACACGACGACGAGATCGTGCTTTCGGTGCGCGACGTCACCGTCGCCATCGGGGACAAGCTGATCCTCGACAAGCTCTCGCTCGACATCAAGCGCGGAGAAATCCTCGGTTTCGTCGGCGCTTCGGGCGCCGGCAAATCGGTGCTGCTGCGCACCATATTGGGGCTGATGCCGAAGCAATCGGGGACGATCAGCCTGTTCGGCGTCGATGTCGACAAGGCGAGCGACGCCGATCGCCTGCGCATCGATATGCGGCTCGGTGTGCTTTTCCAGCATGGCGCGCTGTTTTCGGCGCTGACGGTGCTGGAGAACGTGCAGGTGCCGATGCGCGAATATCTCGATCTGCCCAAGGCGCTGATGGACGAACTCGCCATCCTCAAGATCGAGCTGGTCGGGCTGCCGCCCGACGCCGCGCAGAAGTTCCCTTCAGAGCTTTCCGGCGGCATGATCAAGCGTGCGGCATTGGCGCGCGCCCTGGCGCTCGATCCCGACATCGTCTTTCTCGACGAGCCGACTTCGGGGCTCGATCCGATCAGCGCCGCCGAGTTCGACGAGCTGGTCGTCAAGCTGCGCGATACGATGGATCTGACCGTCTATATGGTCACGCACGACCTCGACACGCTGTTCACCGCCTGCGACCACGTGGCGGTGCTTGGTAAGAAGAAGGTGCTGGTCGAAGGAACGATCGACGACATGCTGAAAAGCGACGAGCCGTGGGTGAAATCCTATTTCCGCGGAAAACGCGCCCGGCAACTTGATCTTGCGGCGCGCGCATAGCCATAAGTGGGGCGATGGAAACAAGAGCCAACTACGTAATTGTCGGCATCTTCACGCTGGGCGCGATCCTGGCTGCCTTTGCTTTCGTCTATTGGACCGCCGCGATCGGCGACAAGGGCGAAACGGCGATGCTGCGCGTGCGCATCCCGGGCTCGGCTTCCGGCCTAAGCCGCGGCAGCCTGGTCCTGTTCAACGGCGTCCGGGTGGGCGACGTGAAGAACGTCTATATCGACGGCGACGATCCGACGGTGGCTATTGCCGATACCGAAGTCGCGCGCTGGACGCCGATCACCAAATCGACCCAGGCCGATCTCGGACTTACCGGCCTCAGCGGCCAGGCCAATATCGAGCTCAAGGGCGCCGACCCGAAGGAAGCCAGGCTGCTCGACGAGGCGGAGAAGGAAGGCAAGGTCGCCGAGATCGTCGCCAATCCGTCCGCGGTCACCAACCTCCTGCAGACGGCGCAGAACATCTTCACGCGCGCCGACAAGGTGCTCAGCGAGCTCGAAGGCTTCACCAAGGACGTTCGCGGTCCGCTGACGCAGACGGTCAAGAACGTCGAGACCTTCTCCGACGCGCTGGCCAAGAATTCCGACGGCATCGACAAGTTCCTGACGGCGGTAAGCTCGCTTTCGGACCAGCTGAAGAATGTCTCGGGCCGGCTCGACAGCACGCTGAAGGCGGCCGAAGGCCTGCTCAACTCCGTCGACAAGGACCAGATCAAGAGCATCGTGGCCAATGTCGACACGGTGACAGCGAACCTGAAAGAGACCTCGAAGCAGTTCGATACCGTCATCGACAACGTCAACACGGCGGTGGGCTCGATCAACGATTTCGCCAAGCAGACGCAAGGCACGCTGGCCAAGGTCGACGGCGTGCTCGACGGCATCGATCCGGCCGATGTCAAGGCCGCTTTGGCCAACATCCAGAAGGCTAGTGCCAGCGCCGACAAAGCCGCCTCGGACATCGCCAAAGTCACCGACAAGATCGCCAACCGTTCCGACGACATAGACCAGACCATCAAGGACGCCCGCCAGCTGGCGCAGCGACTCAACGACGCGTCGGTGCGCGTCGACGGCATCCTGGCCAAGGTCGACAAGCTCCTCGGCTCCGGCGAGGCCGACGGCGTGATGGCCGATGCCAGGGAGACGCTGAAATCCTTCAAGCAGGTAGCCGATACGCTGAATGCCCGGCTCGGCACCATCACAGACAATCTGGCGCGCTTCTCCGGCCAGGGCCTCAACAATGTCGAGGCGCTGGTGCAGGACAGCCGCCGCTCGATCAACCGCATCGAGGAAGCGGTGACCGATCTCAGCCGCAATCCGCAGCGCATCCTGTCTGGCGGCGATGGCGAGGTCCGGCAGTTCGACGGAAGGGCACGGCGTTGACTTCGGCCGCCGCGACCGCCAAGAAAATGAACCGCGAATGCGGGTTGATCGGGGACAACGGGGATCACGCGTGAAGTCGGTCAGGGTGGTAGCGGGTAGTTTGAGATCATCCGCGGCGGTGCTGCTGGTGCTTGCGGTTGCCGGTTGCGCGGCCTTGGGCGGCAAGCCGGCGCCGCTCGACACGTTCGAGCTATCCGCGCCGTCGGTCGACGCGCATGTGCACAGCCGCCGCCAGATCCTGATCGCCCAGCCGTCGGCGCTCAAAGCGCTCGACAGCCAGAACATCGTCATCAGGCCCTCGGACCAGTCGATCCAGTTCCTGAAGGGCGCGCAATGGGCGGACCGGCTGCCGTTGATCGTGCAGGCGAGGCTGGCCGAGACCTTCCAGCGCTCGGGCAGCTTCGCCGGCGTCGGCAAGCCGGGCGAGGGGCTTGCGATCGACTACCAGATCATCGTCGAGGTGCGCTCCTTCGAGGTGCGCGTCAATGGCGGCGAGCATGCCGATGTCGACCTGTTCGTGCGCATCCTGAACGACCGCAACGGCGAGGTGCGCGCCTCGAAGAGCTTCACCGCGAGCGCGCCGGTCTCCGGCAGCGGCAATGCCGCCTATGTTGGTGCGTTGGACAACGCCTTCGGTCAGGTGGCCAAGGACATCGTCCGCTGGACGGATTCAACGATCTGATAGTCTGGCGATCAGGCGCCTGTGGTTCGGCGATCGCTGGTCAGGGTTCCTGCCATGGCACCAAGTCGTATCGTCTGCCGCCGCTACGGAAGAAGTGCGCCATCGCCTCGTAGCATTGCTCGATCGGGATACACCACGAGAGCGGGTATTCGTCGACTTGACCATTCGCGAGCGTGTAGGTGCACGTCGCGTTCACGTGTTGGGTGCCTTGCGTCACCGAACCACGATCGCCCTCGAAGCGCAAATACATCAGCCACGCATTGCGGCCATGTCGCAGCATAGAGATGGATTGGCCGCTTAAGGCCGAGATAAACAGTTCAAACTGCTGCACCTCGAAGCGACCCAGGGCCGAAGCAAAATCTTCCAAGGCTTCGTATGATTGAGCGACGCCGTTGAATGTGACTCTCATCGCGTCAGCCAGCCGCTACATCTTAACACCAACCAGAAACTGGCAATCAGCCCAGGGTGCCACGTCAGCATGCGGGAAGACACGAATGTCTCCCGCATGCGGGTCAGGCTCAGTGCAGGCGGCCGCTGGCGTGGGCCAGCATGGTGTAGACCTTGCCGGTGTCGGACGTCAGGTAGGTCTGCGCCATGATGTTGTCGCGGTCGTTGCGCGAGACATCCTTGAGCAGCTTCTCGAAATCCTCGCAGTAGCGATCGACCGCGGCGCGGAATTCCGCCTCGGCCTGGTACTTGCGGCGGATCTCGTCGAAGGTCTGCTGGCCCTTCAGCGTGTAGAGGCGACGCGTGAACACGTCGCGCTCGCCGCGCCGGTAGCGGTTCCAGAGCTCGATCGAAGCGTCGTGGTCGATGGCCCGCGCAATGTCGACCGAGAGCGAGTTGAGCGACTCCATGACATGCAGCGGCGAGCGCTGGGCAGGCGTCGCGCGCGGCGCTTCCACCGGCGCCGACGGCCTCAGTTCTTCCTCACGCGAGGCGTTGGTCAGCAGGTCGCGCACCCAGCCGCCCTGCGCAGGCTTGCCGTTCGGGTCGCGGCGTGGCGCTTCGGCGGGACGTTCCAGATCGAGCGTGCCGCGCAGCGTGGTTTCGGCAAGCGGCGCCTGCGGAGCGCGAGGCACCGGTTGCGGCTGCGGCTGAGGTTGCGGGGCCGGCGGGCGGCGCAGCGGCGGTTCGGCGGCACGGGCCAGCGCCTGCTGCGGAGCAGGGCGCAGGCTCTGCTCGCTCGAGCCGCTGCGACCGGATTTCGCAACGATATCCGACAGTTCCTTGAGCGCATTGATCTGCTCGGAGACGGCGCGGCGGATGGCCGAGGTCGATTCCTTGGCCTCGACCGGCATCTCGATGACGCCCTTCTTCAGTTCGGCGCGGGTCAGGTCGAGCTCGCTCTTGATCGAACCCGCCGTGCGGCGCATCTCCTCGGTCGCGTCGGCAAAGCGGCGCGTCGCCGAATCCACGACCTCGGCGATCGCGGTGCGGATCTTTTCAGCCGATTCCATCGTCCGGCCTTCCGCGGTCTGCATCGTCTGGCCGACGAGGCTCTCGAAGGAACGCATCACCTTCTCGAGGTCTTCCGATTTCTTGACCAGGCCGACGGCGAGGTCTTCCAGCGAGGATTGGCGCTCCAGCGTGTGCTCGAGATTGCTCTGCGCTGAGCTGAGCAAATTCGAGGCACTGGAGAGCAACCGGCTGTGCTCGTCGAACTTCGTCGCGATCGAGGCCACCTCGCGCAGCGTCGCCGACGACAGGTCGGTGAGCCGCGTCGTGTTGGAATCGACCAAACGCGCCGAGCTGGCGAAGGTCTGGGCGGCCTTCTCCGTGGTGGAGGCGAAGCTCTGGGTGCTGCCGGTAAGCCTGTCCTCGACCTGGCCGAGGTTGACGGCGGCCTGCTCGATGAGCTGACCGAGCTGCGCGCTGGAGGTCGTCATGCGGCCGATGAGGTCGGCCACGCTGTCGGCCAGCGAGGAACGCGCGCCCTCGACGGCGGAAAGCGTCTCGGCGGTGCGGCTGGCAAGCGCGTTGACGAGGTTGGTGTTTTCGCTGCGCAGCTTCTCGGTCGCCCGTTCGGTAACCGCTTCCATGCTGCGCTGCAGCTCCGAACCGCCCTGGGCGAAGCGCTCGACCAGCGGCTTGGCCGTCTCGTCGAGGATCTTCGCCATTTCTGCCGAGCGCGCCGCAAGCATTGTGTTGAGCTCGCGGGTATTGGCGCCAATCGTCCGCGCCGCTTCGTTGGTGCTCTGGCCGATATGCTGGCCGACCGCCGTGAAGGTCTCGGCGATGACATTGGCGCGCGAGATGAGCTGCGCCTCGGCGCTGGAGACTTGCTCGTTGAGCTTCTGGCCCATCGTGTCGGCGGTGTAGGCGAGGCGGTTTTCGACGCTCGCGACCTGATCCTCGACGCGGGCGGCGGCGGCGGCGGCGCTTGCCGCAAGCCGCTCGTCGGCGCCGGCCAGCGCCTGCTCGATCTCGCGAGCATGCACGGCGAGCTCCTGGCCGGTCTGGCGGGCGCGGTCGGCGACGCGCTGCTCGGTAGCGGCGAAGGCGCCGACGATCGTGTCGGCATGCTCGCCGATGGTCGAGCTGGTCGAAGCGATGCGCGACACCAGGCGGTTGTCGGCGTCGTCGAAGATGCGGCCGATTTCGCCTGCCCGGGCGGAAAGTGCTTCCGAACCTTCGGCAATCCGCGCGATGAGCTGCTGGTCGGCGCCGTCGAAGATACGGCCGAGATCGGAGGCACGGGCGGCCAGCGCTTCGGCCGATTCTGTGATGCGCATCGACAGCCGCTCGTCCGCGCCCTCGAAGTTGCGCAGGATGTCGCCGGCGCGCGAGGCTAGCGACTGGGCGGTCTCCACGGCGCGGGCAACCAGCTTCTGGTCGGCCGCGTCGAAGGTGTTGGCGATCTCGCCGGCGCGCGTGGCCAGCTTGTCGGCGGTTTCCTCGGCGCGGGCCATGAGCGAGTTCGACGCGTCGTCGGCGCGCGCCATCAGCATGTTGGACGTATCCTGGGCACGCTCGTGCAGGCGGCGGTCCGCCGCCTCGAAGGCCTGGGCGATGTCCTCGGCCCTGGCAAGCAGCGCGGCGGACGTCTGCTCGGCGCGCTCGGCGATCTTGCGATCGGCGTCGCTGAAGGCAGCGCCGGCCTGCTCATGCAAGGTGCTGGTGATTTCCATGACCCTGTCGCGCAACGCCCCCGCGACGAAGACGGCGGTCTTTTCCAGCACGCCGCGGACATTGTCGACACCTGTCGACAGCGCACGCTCCATGGTGCCGGCGCGCTCCTCGATGACACCGGTCTGCCGGCTGAAGGCCTGCTCGATCTTCTCGACGTCGGCGGCGATGGCCGCCGAAATGTCGCTGCTCCTCGCGGCGATCTGGTCGATATGGCCGGAGACCGAACGGTCGACGTCCTTGCGCGCATCTGCGAGCTTGACGAGATCGTCCTCCAGGGCGCGAGCCAGCATGTTGCGGCCCTCGGACAGCTTGCCGACATGGCCGGCGATGACGCCGTCGATCTCGGAGCGGCTCTCCGTCAGCTTCTGCAGGTCCGCTTCGAGGGCGCGCCGGAGGATATCGCGGCCTTCGGCGAGCTTTTCGACCTGGCCCGCGACGAGCCCGTCGATGCCGGACCGGCTTTCGGCGAGCTTGGCCAGGTCGGCCTCCAGGGCACGCGTGAGCACGTCGCGGCCTTCGGCGAGCTTCTCGACCTGGCCGGCGACGAGCCCGTCAATGCCCGCGCGGCTTTCGGCCAGCTTGGCGATGTCCGCTTCAAGAGCGCGCGTGAGGATGTCACGGCCCTCCGAAAGCTTCTCGACCTGGCCGGCGACAAGGCCATCGATCGAGGCGCGGCTTTCGGCGAGCTTCGCAAGGTCGGCTTCCAGCGCGCGCCTGAGGATGTCGCGGCCCTCGGCGAGCTTTTCGACCTGGCCGGCAACCAGCCCGTCGATGCTGGAACGGCTTTCGGCGAGCTTGGCGAGGTCGTCTTCGAGCGCCTTGGAGAGTGTGGCGCGGTTCTGCGACAGCTGGTCGGCATGGGTCTGCATGAGGCCGCTGGCATTGGCCATATCGGCATCGAGCGCACGCGAAAGGTCGGCGCGGTGGCCGGTGATCTTCTGCGAATGATCGACGATCGCGCCCTGGATGGTGTTGAGGTCGGCTTCCAGCGCACGCTTCAGGATGTCGCGGCCTTCGGCGAGCTTCTCAACCTGACCGGCGACCAGCCCGTCGATGCTGGAACGGCTTTCGGCGAGCTTGGCGAGATCGTCTTCGAGCGACTTGGACAGCACCGAACGGTCCTGAACGAGCCGGCTCTGATGCTCGGCAACGGCGCCGCTGACATTCTGAAGGTCATCCTCAAGAGCTCTCGAGAGCGCCGAGCGGTCCTGCGCCAGCTTGTTCTGATGATCGGCAACGGCACCACTGACCGCCTGCAGGTCGGCGTCCAGAGCCTTCGACAGCTGGGCGCGATCCTCCAGCACCCTGTCCGAGTGTCCCGCAATGGCACCCCTGACGGTGTTGAGATCGGCTTCCAGGGCGCGCTTGAGAATATCGCGGCCTTCGGCGAGCTTCTCGACCTGACCGGCGACGAGGCCGTCGATCGAGGCGCGGCTTTCGGCCAGCTTGTTAAGATCGGCCTCCAGCGTCTGCGACAGCAGGCTGCGGTCGTCGGCGAGCCTGCCGGCATGGCTGTCGATCAGGCTGCGGATGCCGCCCAGATCGCTTTCGAGCGCGCGGCTGAGTTCGCCACGGTCCTCCGCGAGCTTGGTCGAGTGGGTCTCGATCAGGTTCCTGATGCCGATGATGTCGGTTTCGAGCGCCTTGGCGAGCACGGCACGGCCTTCGGCGATCTTCTCGACCTGACCGGCGACGAGGCCGTCGACCGCAGTGCGGCTGTTGGCAAGCTTGCCGAGATCGGCTTCCAGGGCGCGCGCCAGAATGTTGCGGCCCTCGGCCAGCTTGCCGACATGGCCGGCGACCATTTCATCAATCATCGTACGGGCTTGGACGAGCCTGCCGGAGTCTTCGTTCAAGGCCTGGGACAGTCGATTGCGGCCGTCCTCGAGCTGCTCCAGATGGCTGCCCAGCGACGCATCGATGGCGGCCCGCGACTCGTTCACCTTGCGCAGGTCTTCTTCCAGCGCGCGCGAGATCAGGCCGCGGCCTTCCGCCAGCTTCTGCACCTGGTTGGTGACGGCGGCATCGATTTCAGCGCGGCCTTCGGCGAATTTCGCCAGGTCCGCCTGCATGGCGGCGGCCATGCGCTCGCGGCTGTCGGAAAGCGCGCGGCTGTGGCTCTCGACGGCTTCCTCGATGCCGACACGGGCATTGGCGAGCCGCTGGATGTCGGAATCGAAGGAGCGCGACACGACATGCCGGGCCGCTTCCATGCGCCCGGCGAAGTCGGTGGCGCGGGCTTCGAGCATGGAGGAGGTCGATGAGATGATGTCGGCCATATCGGCGCCGATCTGGGTCTTGCCCTGATCGATCATCGCCGACAGCGTGTCCTTGCTCTCCGCGAAGGCGTGCGCGATTTCCTTCGCGCGCTCCACCATCGTCTCGTTGATCTGGCGGGCACGCGCCTCGAGAGCGGCGTTGAGCTTCTGCGTGCCGGTGTCGAGCGCCTCGGCGCGGGTCTGGAATTCGCTGATGAGGGCCTGGCCGCGTTCGGCCAGCGTGCGTTCGATGCCGCTCAGGCTCGCCTCGAATTCGGAGTTCAGCGTGCGCGCAGCGCCGCCGAGCAGCGAGACCATGCCATTCGTGCGATCGTCGAGCAGGTCGGTCAGCGAGCGGGTAAGGCCGTCCGTGGTGTCGGTCAGCTTGGCGATACGGGTGTCGAGCAGGCTGGCAAAAGCCTCGCCGGAGGTCGAAAGCCGGTCGGTGATGTTGTCCAGGCGCGATTCTACGGAATCGAAGATCGACGTCGAGCTTTCATTGATGCGATCGATCAGCGTGTCGCCGGAATTGTTGATCGTCATCGACAGCTTGGTCGACGCGTTGAGGATGGAGTCCCGGATGATGTCGCTGGCCGCGCCGATCTCGTCGCGCAGCGTCTCGTGGGCGCTGGCGATAGAGGCGCGCACGCGCTCGGCATGCGTGACGACCGCTTCGCGCTCGCTGCCGAGGCCGTCGACCAGCGAGCGGATGCGGGCCTCGTTTTCGGAATAGGAACGTTCGATCTGGTTGACTTCGCCATGCACGAGCGTTTCGAGCTCGACCGCGCGGGCCAGGGTGCGCTCGATGCCTTCACCCATCGCCGCCACTTCGCGGCGAACCGCCTGGCCGATCATCATGACGCGGTCCTGGGCGAGGTTTTCGGGCTCCGCCAGGCGGAAGGCGACCTCGGTCATCGATTGCGCGGCGATGCGCATTTCCTGCGCGCGCCGGATCATGGCGGCGAAAGCCCAGAACAGGATGACCGGGATGATCGCGGCAACCGCCAGGCCGATCAGCTCGGGACGGGCGAAGAACTGGTCGACGGTGCGGATCTTCCAGATGCCCGAACCGAACAACAGGTTGGCCAGGCCGCCGGCGCCGGCAATCCAGGCCAGCGAGATGAAGGCGATCACCCAATAGACGGTGCTCGATGCACGGCGGTTGAGGCCGTGCAGCAGCGTCTTGTAATCCTTCTGGCGATCGTCATTGGCGGGCGTGAAGCCCGCGGGAGGCGTGAAGCCAGCCGGCTGCGCATTGCGCGGCTCGACAGGACGCAATTCGGCAGGCTTGGCCGCGGGCGCTTTGGCGGGCTGGGCGGCGGCGGGCTGGGAGGCGTTTGCCGGCTCCGTCCTCTGGCTGCGGCCTTCGCGCGCCAGCTCGTCGGCCGCCGCCGAGATCTGCGCTTCGAGGTCCTCCATCGACGCCGCCATGTCGAGGCCGCCGTCGTCGCCACTAAGGTCAAGGTCGAGCGCCTTTTCCAGTTCCGCGGCCACGTCGCTGTCGAGAGACTTCGTCGTCGTTGGTTTCTTAGCCATGCCTTCGCTACCCTGTACTAGCTGCCGCGGGACTTATGATTGTGGCCTGATTCTGGCCCGATTCTGGCTTGTATGCCCCGAGCAGGAGGCTGAAAAATGGACGTCCGTATCGTAATGACACACGGGGGTAAAGAAAACATGCAATCCGGGCGATACGTAAAACTTTAAATATAAGGTTAACGCAAGCGTGATCCGGGCGCCTCTGTGACAACATTTTTCCCCTGCAACCGTTAACCCGTTGGCGACCGGAGTCGCCTATTTTCATGGGCCCGTCTGCCCGCTTTATGGAGTTGCAGTGCGTATGCGTGGCGAAAGTGGTATTGCGTTTTCGATGCCGGGGGGCGATGCCTCCGGAACGGCCGGAGCCCGGCCTGTGGATCTCGGCCATCTGGCACGTCAAACAATGGGTGACCGCGACCTCGAACGGGAAGTGCTGGCGCTTTTCGTGCACCAGTCGCTGTCGGTTCGCGACCAGATCGCGGATGCCGACGCCAGGCAAAGGGTGCTTCTGGCACACGGTCTGAAGGGCTCGGCGCGCGGCATCGGCGCCTTTGCGGTCGCCGACTGCGCGGCGGTCATCGAAAAGCAACCGGAAGACGTTCGGGCGCTCAAGCGGCTCGGCACGCTGATCGAGGAAGTGCGCGACTTCATCGCCGGCATCAGTCGCTAGAGCCGACTTCTTGGCGTCGGCGCCACCTTTTTGAAAAACGTCATTTCGTGGCGCTTTCGCGCCGCAGTTGACTTGTCCGGTGGAGTGATTATCTCGGCTGCGACTCCTCAGGTGACTTTGATGACCAAGCTGACTTACATCGCCCATGACGGGACCCGATTTGACGTGGAAGCCGAAAACGGCTCGACCGTCATGGAAAACGCGATCCGCAACGCGGTGCCGGGCATCGAAGCCGAATGCGGCGGCGCCTGCGCCTGCGCGACCTGCCATGTCTATGTCGACGAGGCATGGACGGCCGAGGTCGGCGAGCCGGAGGCGATGGAGGAGGACATGCTGGACTTCGCCTATGACGTCCAGCCGAACTCGCGCCTCTCATGCCAGATCAAGGTGCGCGACGCACTGGACGGCTTGGTCGTCCGCGTTCCCGAGCGCCAGGGATAAGTCGCGCCGATATTCAAGTGAGGCCGGCCTGCAAATGGCGGCTTCCTGCGCTTCCGGTGCTCACGCACCTTAAGTACGCTCCGCTCCGGTTCGGAAGCCACCATTTTCGGCTCGGCCTGACCTGAATCTCGGCGCGCCTTGGGCGGACGCTCAATTTCTTTCTTCGTGGCTGCTTGGCAGCAGGCCGGCGCTCATGCAGTCTCGCACCATTTCCCAATGGGGCGCAGCGCATGACCGAAACAATCAAGACGGACGTTCTCATTGTCGGGGCAGGGCCGATCGGCCTCTTTGCCGTGTTCGAACTCGGCCTGCTCGACATGAAATGCCACCTGATCGACATCCTCGACCGTCCCGGCGGCCAGTGCGCCGAGCTCTATCCGGAAAAGCCGATCTACGACATTCCCGGCTGGCCCATGATCTCGGCGCAGGGGCTGGTCGACAAGCTTATGGAGCAGATCCATCCGTTCAAGCCGGAGTTCACCTTCAACCGCATGGTCGCGAGCCTTGAAAAGCTGGAGGACGGCAGTTTCCGCGTCGCCACCGACGAAGGCGAGATATTCGAGGCCAAGGTGGTGGTGATCGCCGCCGGCGGCGGCTCGTTCCAGCCCAAGCGGCCGCCCATTCCGGGCATCGAGGATTATGAAGGCAAGAGCGTCTTTTACTCCGTCCGGCGCATGGAGGAATTCCGCGGCCACGACCTGGTCATCGTCGGTGGTGGGGATTCGGCGCTCGACTGGACGCTCAACCTGCAGCCGATCGCCAAAAGTGTGACGCTGGTCCATCGCCGCCCGGAATTCCGGGCCGCGCCCGACAGCGTCAACAAGATGTATGCCATGCAGGAGATGAAGCAGCTCAAATTCCTGGTCGGCCAGGTCAGCGGCCTTGCGGGCGCCGAAGGCCAGCTGTCGTCGGCGACCATCAAGGGCGGCCCGGCTGGCGACGTCGAGGTGGCGTGCACGCGCATGCTGCCCTTCTTCGGCCTCACCATGAAGCTCGGGCCGATCGCCGAATGGGGGCTCAACCTGCATGAGAACCTGATCCCGGTCGACACCGAGAAGTTTCAGACGTCGATCCCGGGCATCTTTGCCGTCGGCGATATCAACTGGTATCCGGGCAAGCTCAAGCTGATCCTGTCGGGCTTCCATGAGGTGGCGCTGATGTCGCAGGCTGCCAAGCGCATCATCAGCCCCGGCGAACGCATCGTCTTCCAGTACACGACCTCGTCGACCAGCTTGCAAAAGAAGCTCGGCGTCCACGACTGATCTGTGTTGATATTCAGGTGATGCCGGCCTGCGAACGGCAGCTTCCTGCGCTTCCGGTGCTCACGTACTTAAAGTACGCTCCGCTCCGGCCTTCGCCCTCATAAGCGTTTCGGCTCTATGAAGGCTACGGCCGGCGTAGGCCGGTTCTCGGAAGCTGCCATTCTCGGCTCGGCCTGACCTGAATCTCAACACAGATTAGAGAGGTTACTCCGCAAGCACCGGCGCGGCGTGCTCGTCGCGGCCGCGCAGTTCCTTTTCCGGCATGAGCGCCAGAACGATCAACGCAAGGACGAGCGTGATCCCGGTGGTGAGGAAAATCATCACGAACGGCAGCGCCGATGACAGTTCGATGTGCGTAGCGGAACCCTCGGACGACAGTGGCAAGCCGTAGCCAAGCGCCACGGCGCCAAGGATTGCCACGCCGAGCGCGCCGCCCAGCGTGCGCAGGAAGGTCAGCACGCCGGTGGCCACACCCAGGTGAGCGCGGTCGACGGCGTTCTGGACCGAGACCGTGGCGACCGGAAAGGTCGTTCCGCTGCCCAGGCCAGTCAGCGTGGTCAGGATCAGGACCTCGAGCAGCGAGGCGTGTTCCGCAATCGCACTGAGCGCGCCAATGCAGACGATCGCCAGGCTGACGCCGATCATGGCGATGCGCTTGTAATGGACGAAGCGCGGGATCATGCTGCCGCTGAAGGTGGCGCCGGCGACCGTGCCGAGCAGGAGGCCGAGCATGGCCATGCCGGATTGGCTGACCGAAAGCCCGACGATCGACTGCAGATAGACCGGCAGGTAAACCGAGGCGCCGATGTTTGCGGCCTGCAGCAGGAACATCGAGAGCGTGCCGGCGAGCACGATCGGATTGCTCAAGACGTCGAGCGAGATCAAGGGCTCGGCGGCCTTGAGCAGCCTCAGCGCGAAGAAGGCCCAGAACATGGCCGAGCAGGCCACCAGCCCAAGGATTTCGCGGGAGAACCAGGGATAGGCGCTGCCGCCCCAGTTGAGCGCCAAGAGCAGCAGCGACGTGGCGACAACCAGCAGCACGGCGCCCAGCCCGTCGATGCGGTGGTTCTTGGCCGCGATCGGCAGCTTCCTCAGCGGATTGTTGATGATGGCCATGGCCAGGAAGCCGATCGGCAGGTTGATCCAGAAGATCAGCGACCAGTGCAGATGCTCGGCGAACACACCGCCGAGCAGCGGGCCGGCAACGCTGGCGACCGCCCAGGTGCCGGAGATCCAGGCCGCGTAACGCGCACGCTCGCGCGGCGGCACGAGATCACCGATGACCGTCTGGGCCAGCGCGAAGAGACCGCCGCCGCCGGCGCCCTGGATGGCGCGGCCGATGACCAGCACCAGCATGTTGGGCGCGAGCGCGCTGACCAGCGACCCGAGCAGGAAGATCAGGATCGCGGCGTAAATGACGGGACGGCGTCCATGGACATCGGAAATCTTGCCGTAGAGCGGCGCCATCGCGGTCGCGGTCAGAAGATAGCCGGTGACGATCCACGGCAGATATTCGGCATGGCCGAGCGCCCGCGCGATCGTCGGCAGCGCCGGGGCGACGATGGTTTGGTCAAGGGCCGCCAGCAGCATCGACAGCAGCACGCCGCCGATGATGGCGTTCTTCTCGCTCTCGCTCATCGGCGCGGCTTTCGGCGCCATCGTCTCGACGGTCTGGTCCATGCGTCATTCTTTCAAAGGCTGGTGCTCGATGCGCCGAGGCGGCTCTGGCCGGTCGCGCCTGTCATTTCCCATCGCGGATAAGGGTTCTGGGCGTTTCGAACCGCTATATGTCGTTCGATATAGGCCGATTTCGACCGCCGCTCGAAAGTTTTTGCGATCTGGCACCATGTTAGGGCGGAATTGGCCTCGGATCCGGCTTGCCTGAGGTCAAGGCGGCGGCAACCGGCCGGCTTCGACGCGCTCCATCCGGTAGCGCATCAGCCGCAAGATCCGGCTTTCGAAATTGGCGCCCTCGACGCGGTCGAAGCGAACCTGGTCCTGATCGTGCCTGGCGAGCTCGGTGGCCTGGATCGCGGCGGCCTTGACCTTCGCTTGCTCGCAAGTCTTTTGCGGCGGGAGTGCCTTCAGCGCGTCCTCGAGCAGGCGCGCGTGGTTCTTGGCTATCTCGACATGGCGTTCCTCATGCCGCTTGATGTCGGCCGAGAGCGTGTCCCAGAACAGCCTGACGTCGGGATCGGATTTGCGCGGGCGGCGCCATTCGGGGAGGATCACCTTGACCTTCACGGTGACGGCTGCGTCGGCGATGCGGCAGGACTGCGCGCTCTGCGCGTAGCTGATGCGGGTCGTAAACGCCATCTGCGTGGCGCCGGGGTGCCGCGAACCCGTGCTCTTTACCTCGGGACCGTTTCTCGACAGCTGATTCTGGATATCGTCGAGCGTGCGGCCGCCGACGCTGAAATAGCTGTAGGTCTTGACCAGATTCGCCGCGCCCGCCGGCATGGCGGTCAACGCGAGCATCAGGGCGCAGAGCGGGGACCAGTTCATCATATTGCCTCTTCACGCAGCTTGCTTTAGGGCCGTCGCCGGCGCAACGGAAATGATTTCGCGCGGCTCACGCATGGTTGATGGACAATGACGACAAGGCGATGGCAGCTGGCGCATGGGCGCTATGTCGACCTCGGTCCGAAGGCAGTCGTCGTCGGTATCCTCAACGTGACGCCCGACAGTTTTTCGGACGGCGGCCTTTTCATCGCGCCTGAAAAGGCCCTGGAACAGGCACGCCGCATGGTGCAAGAGGGCGCCGCGATCATCGACGTCGGCGGGGAATCGACGCGGCCGGGTTTTGCTCCGATCACCGCCGAAGAAGAACAGGGCCGCGTGCTGCCGGTCATCGCGGCGCTCGCCGCTTCCGGCGCGGCGCTGATCTCGGTCGACACCTACCGCGAGGATACGGCGCGGCGCGCGGTCGCCGCAGGCGCGCATATCGTCAACGACGTCTGGGGCCTGCAGCGCGAGCCGGGCATAGCGCGCGTCGCCGCCGAGACCGGCGCCGGGCTGGTCATCATGCATACCGGGCGCGAACGGCAGAAGCTACCCGACGTGATCGAGGACCAGTTGCTGTTCCTGCGCAAATCCCTGGAGATCGCGCGCGCCGGCAAGGTCGCCGACGGCCAGATCGTGCTCGATGCCGGCTTCGGTTTCGCCAAGGAAACGGCGGAGGAGAACCTCGACCTGATGGCGCGGTTTTCCGAGCTTCAGGCGCTCGGCTATCCGCTGATGGCGGGGACCTCCCGCAAGCGCTTCATCGGCAACGCCACCGGGCGCAAGCCTGGCGAGCGGGCGGCCGGCACGGCGGCCACCAGCGTCATCCTGCGCTTGAAGGGGGCCGACCTGTTTCGCGTCCACGATGTCGCAATCAACGTGGACGCGCTGGCGCTGACCGATGCTATGCTTGCGCGCGAAACCGAGCTTCCTCGCGGGCACCGATGATGTACGTCATACGCATGAAGAACTGCGCCTTTTTCGCCCGCCACGGCGTGCTGGACGAGGAGGAGACGCTTGGCCAGCGTTTCTATGTCGATGCCGAGCTGACCGTCGAGCCCAGCCGTCCGCTGACGGAAGATTCCATCGAGGATACCGTCAATTATGGCGTCGCCTTCGCGGTCATCGAGAAGATCGTAACCGGACATCGCCGCTTCCTGATCGAGGCGCTGGCGCTGGAGGTAGCGAAGGCGCTGACCGCACGGTTCTCGCAGATCAGGAAGGCCCAAATCACCGTGCGCAAACCGAACGCCCCGGTGCCGGGCGTGCTCGATTACGTCGAGGTGACCGTTGTCTGGCCAGAATAGCGCCGTCTACCTCAGCCTCGGCGGCAATCTCGGCGACCCGGCGAAGTCGATGGGCGCGGCATTGCGCATACTGGACGGCGACGACGCGACGCGCGTCACCGCCGTCTCCTCGCTCTACCGCACGCCGCCCTGGGGCAAGCTCAACCAGCCCGATTTCCTCAATGCCGCCGCCGCGATCGAGACGGCTCTGGCGCCGCGCGCGCTGCTCGACCTTTGCCTCGACGTCGAGCGGCGGTTGAAGCGCGTGCGCGAGGAGCGCTGGGGGCCGCGCCTGATCGACATCGACATACTGGTGTTCGGCGACCGGGTGATCCACGAGACGGGTCTCGAAGTGCCGCATCCGCGCATGCTGGAGCGCGCCTTCGTGCTGGCGCCGCTGGCCGAGATCGCGCCCGGGCTTTCGGTCGGCGGTCGGAGCGTGTCGGAGCGGCTCGGCGCGGTCGACACGTCTGGTATCGAGCGGCTGCCGTCGGGCCGGGAGTGGTGGCTCGGTTGATTTCGAGCCGATCAGCCGGAGAAGCCGCCGCCGTCCAGGAAAGCTTGCTCCTCCGACGTCGTCTGGCGGCCAAGCATCCTGTTGCGGTGCGGAAAACGGCCGAAACGCTGGATGATGTCGCGGTGCTCTTCCGCATATTTGAGATCGCCCGGAGCTCTGGCGGCGATGAGCTGCACTGCTCGTTCCTGATCGGCGAGCAGTTCCGAATGCTCGAAAGGAAGGTAGAGGAAGACGCGCAGAGCCTCTTCGAGTTCCAGATCCTGCCCGGCGGTGATCGCCTTGCCGGCAAGATGCCGGGCGAGCGCATCCGTCGCATACATATGTCCAGTGCCGCGGAAGCAATTGCGGGGAAACTGGTCGAGCAGAATCATCAGCGCCAACGATCCTTGGGCATGCGCATTCCATCCGTCGCACTCGCGCCGCGCGGCGGCATAATGCAGCTCCAGGAAGCGGTTGCGGAAATCCGTGTCGAAGGCGTCGTTCTTCTCAAACCAGGCGTCCTCGCCGGCATCGCGCCAGAATTTGGTGACGGAAAGCGCCCGCGGATCGAGCTCTGCCATGCCTTGCCCCTCAGTTGTTGGTCTCTGCCTTGTTCAGCACGACGGCGGTTTCCTGGTTCAGCGCCCGGCCGGCGCGGCGCGGTTGCGTCAGCGGCGTAGGGATCGGCGTGCCGATATTGCCCTTGAGGAAGCGCTGGCCGGCGCGCACGCCCTCGGCCAATTGCGTCTCGAAGCGCGCTTCGTCGCGGCGCCGGACATCCTCGATGACCTCGGCGACCTCTTCCGGATCGACGCCGAGCGACTCCAGCGCGGAGCCGCCGAAGACCAACGCCGATTCGAAGGTCTCGCGCAGCTGATAGTCGACACCGGCGCGCACCAGTTGCAGCGCCGTGCCGCGGTCGAAGGCGCGCGCCAGGATGGTGACCAGTGGGAATTCGGCCTTGATCAGCTGCGCGATGCGCACGGCGGCGTCCGGCTTGTCGACGCAGATCAGCACCGCGCGGGCGCGCCCGGCGCCGGCCGCGTGCAGGATGTCCAGCCTGGTGCCGTCGCCATAATAGACCTTGAAGCCGAAATCGGCCGCAGCCTGGATCATCTCCACCTCGTTGTCGATGATCGAGACGTCCATCCCGCGCAGCAAAAGCGGCTGGCTGGCGATCTGGCCGAAGCGGCCGAAGCCGATGATCAGCACGCTGCCGGTGAGGCCTTCGGCGATGTCGACGCCGTCGAGGGACTGCTCGTCGCGCGGCGTCAGGTAACGCAGCGCCACGATCGCCAGCGGCGTCAGCACCATCGAGATGATGATGATGGCGGTCAGCGTGGCGTTGGCCTGGCCGTCGATGATGCCGACCGCGGCGGCGGATGAATACAGCACGAAGGCGAACTCACCGCCCTGCGCCATGAAGACGGCGCGTTCGAGCGCCTCGCGATGGCCGCTCTTCAAAATGCGTGCGACGATGTAGATGCCGAGCGCCTTCATGGCCATGTAGGCGACGACGTAGATGGCGACGAGCCGCCAGTTCTGGGCGACGACGCCAAGGTCGAGCGACATGCCGACGGCGAGGAAGAACAGGCCGAGCAGGATGCCGCGGAACGGTTCGATGTCGGCTTCGAGCTGATGGCGGAAGGTCGATTCCGACAGCAGCACGCCGGCGAGGAAGGCGCCCATCGCCATCGACAGGCCGGAGAGTTGCATGGCCAGGGCCGATCCCAGCACCACCAGCAAAGCAGCGGCGGTCATGACTTCGCGTGCGCGGGCGTCCGCCAGGATACGGAAGAGCGGATTGAGCAAATAACGGCCGGCCACGACCAGCCCGACGATCGCCGCGATGCCGATGCCGACTTCGGTCAGCCGCTCCGACAGGCTGGTCTCGGCGCCGCCGGGCGCGAGGAACGCGACCAGCGCCAAGAGCGGCACGATCATCAGGTCTTCGAGCAGCAGGATGGAGACGATGCGCTGGCCTTTTGGCGTGGCGATCTCGCCGCGTTCTTCCAGCAATTGCATGACGATCGCCGTCGAGGTCAACACGAAGCCGGCGCCGGCGACGAAGGATTGCGCGATGGGAAAGCCTCCGGCCAACCCGACGAGCGTGAGCAGGACCGCGCAGACGCCGACCTGGAGGGCGCCCAGTCCGAAGATCTCGCGCCGCAGGCTCCAGAGCCGCGACGGCTGCATTTCGAGACCGATGATGAACAGGAACATGACGACGCCGAGCTCGGCGACATGGAGGATCGATTCCGATTCGGAAAAGATGCGCAGACCGAACGGGCCGATCACCACGCCTGCGGCGAGGTAGCCGAGGATGGAGCCCAGCCCCATGCGCTTGAAGATAGGTACGGCAACCACGCCCGCGGCGAGCAGCGCCACCACCTGCACCAGATCGCTGCTCGACGCTTCAACCGCCATGCCTGTCATCCCGTTGCTCGAAGCACTCCTTGCATGCACCGGGAGCGGGAGGCAAGGGCGGGCAGACTGACTGGAAGAGCAGGGACCACGCTGCCGGATACGAAACAGCGGATCCAGCGGCAAACGCCTGTTGCAACCGCGTTACACAAGTTTACGCGGACCGGTTGTTGCGTGTCGCCACAATCAGCGGTTATGGCACGTTCGGCTTCGGCCATTGGAGGCAGCGGCGATGGGCTGCTGTCTTTTTGAGGAGATGATTGACATGAAGAAGTTTTTGCTCGTTGCCGTCGGTGTTGCGGCGCTGGCCGGCTCGGCTTGCTCCAAGGGGCCGGAATGCACGCAGGAGATGGCCACCAAGAAGGCGCAGGACATGGCTGCCGCTCTCCAGGCAGCGATCACCAAGGATCCGAGCAAGGCGGCCGATCTGACCGCCAAGGTGCAGGCCGTGACGACGAAGTATCAGGGCGCGACGACGCTCGACGAAGCCTGCAAGGCCTATGATGAGCTGACCGCCACCATCAAGGGTTGAGTTCAACCCTCGAGACATGCGAAGGCGGTGGCCACGCGGCCGCCGCCTTTTTGTTTGCGCTTGGGTACAGCCTCAGTTCTTGGCGATGGCGCCGACCTCGACCGAGTCGACGCGCTTGAGGCTCATGCCGATGACGGGGACCAACTGATCGTTGACACGAACAGCGACGGTCACGGTCATCGAATTGTCGTCGGGGACACGCGCCTGCATGACGCCGTTCAACTGCTTGCGGTTGATGGTGAAAACGACCTTCTGGGGGTCGACGACATTGCCGCCGACGATGTCCATTCCGTTGCCGGTCGAACCGCCCATGAAACTGCCATGGTAACCATCGCGACCCTTGCGCTCGACGGTGGCCGACATCTTCTGCGTGAACACGCCGACCCGGCAACCGCCGTCCAGTGTCATGCCGACCTTGCCGTCTGGCGTCGAGCCAATGAAATCGCAGGTGAATTTCGTGTTTTTGTACTTGCCGGCGATGATTTCGCCCGGGCCGACCCATCTGCCTTCAACCGAGTGGAAGAACTGCTTGTCCGGTTCCGCGCCTAACGCCTTTTCGGCGAGGCTGAGCGGCGCGGCAACCGCGACCGTCATTGGCAGCACGCAGGACAGGATTACGCTTCTCATGGACGACACCCGGCACGACAGAGTCTCTACTTGGGACCTGAGTGACCATGGAGAAGATTGGTTAATGCTTCGTCACTGGCGGTGGTTTTCGCGTTTACCCTACTGGTCTGCCTGATCGTCCTTGCGCGACGCGAAAGAAGTCAGCGCGGACAGAAAATCGCCGAGGCCTGGGCGCTTCACGGCGATGAACGGGAAGGGGCGGGCGGTTTCCATCGCGGCGATACCGATGCGCGCCGTCATCATGCCGTTGACCACGCCTTCGCCGAGCTTGGCCGAGAGTTTCGCGGCAAGGCCATGGCCGACGATTTGCTGCACGAAACTGTCGCCGACGGCGATGGAGCCGGTGACGGCCAGATGCGCGAGCACGCCGCGCGCCAGCCGGAAGAAGCCGAGCGTGCCGGGACGGCCGCCGTAAAGCTCGGAGAGGCGCCGGATCAACCGCCCGGCCTCGAACACGACATAGGCGATGTCGACCAGCGCGCGAGGACTGACCGCGGTGATCAACGAGACGCGCTTGGCGGCCTCCAGGATCATGACCTTGGCGCGGGCATCGAGAGGCGACAGGATCTCGACCTCGGCAAGCCGCACCAGGTTGGCGCCGTCGATGATCTCGCCACGCAGTCCGGCAAGCGAGCGCCGGCCGGCGGCGGTCTCGGGTTTTGCCGCGACAAAGGCCGACAGTTCGTCGACCAAAGCGCGCGCCGCCTTGGGATCGTCACGCGCCACGGCATCCAGGGCCTGCTTCTGCATCTTCTCGACCTCGGCAAGGCGGGCGATGGCAAGGAATTCGCGGATGAGGATGACGAGCAGCGAAAGCAGCGCGATCGCCGCCATGCCGGCCGCCAGCCAGCCGAGCCACTCGGCGCGCGCGAAGAGATTGCGGATCAACTGGTCGGCCCAGAGGCCGACGGCGAGTGAGACGAGCACGCTGAGGGCGCCGAAAAACAGCCGGGCCAGCAACGAGCGCTTCCTCGGCGCCGTCGCCGGCGGCGGGATCGCGGCCTCGATGTCCGGCTCGTCGAAAACGTCGACCTCCGAGGGGATCACGACCGCCACTTCGCCTCGCGCGGCGCGCGGCCTGCGCGCCGGCTGTTCCTCGGCGACGCGGCTTCGCTCTGCTTGCTGCCTCGGCTCCGCCTCCGGTTTGATGCGGAAGGCCGCCGGTCTGCGGGGCGCGGTCATGCCAGATGATCTCCGATCAGGAACTGCAGCGCGCGGTCGAGCCGGATATGCGGCAGGGACAGCGTGACGCCTTCGGCGGTGCGTTCGAGCTTCGGCGGGCGGAAGCGCACGAAGCGGATCGCCGGTTCGGCATTGTCCGGCGGCGATCCGGACACGTCGAACACCGCATCCACCTTTTCCGGCAAATCGCCCGGGAATATGGCGGTTTCGGTCTTTCCGTCGAATGTCTCGCCGTTGATCCTCTCGCCCCTAAGCGGGGTGCCGATGATGACCGGCAGCGTCTCGCGTCCCTGTTTCACCGTGCCTTCGCGGGTCGAGCGGACGGCGGCCATGGCGACGACATCGACGGCGGCGCCGCTGAAATTCGCCCGGGCAACGGCGTGGTCGGTCAGCCGGCGCACGATCGCCTGCAGCCGGTCATGGCTTTCGTGGTGCAAATGGTCCGCCTTGGTCGCGGCCACCAGGATGCGATCGATGCGGCGCGAGAAGAAGTCGGTGAGGAAATTGCCGCGTCCGGGCCGGAAACAGGACAGGATCTCGGTGACGGCGCGCTCCAGATCGGCCATGGCGGCCGGGCCGGCATTGAGCGCCTGCATGGCGTCGATCAGCACGATCTGCCGGTCGAGGCGGGTGATGTGCTCGCGAAAGAACGGTTTGACGACATGCGTCTTATAGGCCTCGTAGCGGCGCTCCATCATAGCCTGCAGCGATCCGGGGCGCGGCCGGCCCTGCGACAGCGTCGTCAGCGGTGCAAAGGTCAGCGCCGGCGAACCTTCGAGATCGCCCGGCATGAGAAAACGGCCGGGCGGCAAGGTCGACAGTGCCCGCTCATCGAGCTTGCAGGCCTTGAGATAGGCGGCGAAGCTTTCGGCCAGACGCCGGGCCGCCATCTCGTCGGCGTCGGCATCGGGATTGACGGCGGCAGCCAGCTCGCGCCAGGCCTGCGACAGGTCGGAGCGGACGGGCAGGGCGGCCAGCTCGACCGCCTCGCGCGAAAAATCGGCGAAGGATTTGCCGAGCAGCGGCAGGTCGAGCAGCCATTCGCCGGGATAGTCGACGATGTCGAGAGATAGTTTTCCGGCTGAAAACATCCGGTTCCAGCCGGAAGCCGACTCATATTCGATGGTGAGCCGGAGCTCGGAGATGGCGCGCGTGGAGTCCGGCCAGACGCGGTCGTTCACCAAAGCCGCGACATGGTCTTCGTATTGAAAGCGCGGCACGGCATCGTCCGGCTGCTCCTCGAGGAAGGCGCGGGCGATGCGGCCGGATTTCTGCGCTTCGAACAGGGGCAGGCGTCCGCCATGGATGAGGTTGTGGACGAGAGCTGAGATGAAAACCGTCTTGCCGGCACGGGAGAGGCCGGTGACGCCAAGGCGCAATGACGGTGAGAAGAGCCCGGCGGCGCGGCCCGACAATGTGTCGAGCGCAATCCTTGCCTCGTCGGTGAAACTGGTCAGCGATGATGCCAAATCAGGCCTCTGGTTGCGCGTCAGCGCCCGATATAGGCGTTGGGCCGGGGGTTTGAAATGGCCTCAGAGGTCGGCGGGTGTGAGAAAAGCCTCCAGATAGCCGTTGCCCTGCGCCGCCTCGGCAAGGTTGCCGGGAAAGCGCACCACGGCGAGGCCGGAGGTCGGAAAACCGTAGTTCATCATACCGCGCGCCGCCTCCTCCCCATCGCCCGACACCGCCATGGCCAGGTCTTCGGTCATGGGGTTGTGGCCGATCACCAGGAGTGAGTCCGCGCCGCCATTTTTTCGGATGATGTCGAGATAGCCGGCCGCATCCTCGCTGTAGAGCGTGTCGAAGAACAGCACCCGGCCGGTGTCGGTGCGCCCCGCCAGGCCTTCCAGCGTCTGCCGGGCCCGCTTGGCGTTGGAGCAAAGCGTGACGTCCGGCACGTAATTGCGGGCCCGCATGGCTTCTCCGATCGCTTCGGCGTCGGCGATGCCCGATTCGTCGAGCGGACGGTCGAAATCGCGCACGCCGGGCATCGCCCAGCCGGCTTTGGCATGCCGCAACAGATAAAGTCTGCTCAACCGGGCCCCCATGGTGCTGCCTTTCCGGCAAAGCGCGATTAGTCACGAGAACTAGGTCATGCACAATGGCCGATGCCAGCAACTGCAACGAATCATGTGCGAATTCGTTTTCAGCCGTTGAAACAACGTTGTCGCGCGGGTTGCCGATGCGAGACTAACAATTGCGTGAAACTCTCGCCGATAGCGCTTGTGCAGGCTCTTGTCCCCGAATATATAGGCGCCAAATTTGGGGTTGTTGGGTGAGTCGAATGAACGACATCGTTACCGCCGATTACGTACCCTCCGAAGACGAGCCGTTCATGAATGAACGGCAAAAATCGTACTTCCGCCAGAAGCTAATCACTTGGAAGAACGACATTCTCCGCGAAGCACGTGAAACTCTAGAAATCCTGCAGCAGGAAAACGCCAACCACCCCGACCTTGCAGATCGCGCCTCCTCAGAAACCGACCGCGCCATCGAATTGCGCGCCCGCGACCGCCAACGCAAGCTCATCTCCAAAATCGACTCCGCGCTCCAGCGCATCGACGAAGGCACCTACGGCTATTGCGAGGAAACCGGCGAGCCGATCGCGCTGAAGCGGCTCGACGCGCGCCCGATCGCGACGCTGTCGATCGAGGCTCAGGAGCGTCACGAGCGCCGCGAGAAGGTCTATCGCGACGACTGACGCGAACCGGATAGGCAAGAAAACGTCGAAAATGGCCGGTTTTCCGGCCATTTTCGTTTTGGTGCTCAGGGACGGAAAGGTTCGCCTCCGCCGGCAAGCTGCCGTTGGGTCAGCGCTTGTGGCTGCCCAGCTCGCCAAGAAGCTTGGTCATCTCGTCGTCGAGCGAAGGTTTGGCCGCCGGTTTGCTGGCCGCCGCTGACTGGGAATGCTGGTCGTCGAGAGAGGTCTCGAGCTCGTGCATCAGCGTGTCGTCAATGGAATCGTTCGAGGGCGGCGTGTATCTGGCGCTGCCGTTGGTCGTTCCGTAACTCGGCAGCGGCATGACCTTCGCCGTCGGCTGGCTCGGCGCCACCGGCTTCGGCGCAGGGGCGGGCGCTGCCGCGCGCGGCCGTGCGGCGGCCGCTGGCTGGGCGACGGGCGCCGGCGCTTGCCTGACGGGCGCGGATGCGGGAGCCGGTTGCGGCGCGCGCGGGCGTTGCGCGGCGGCGGTTGCCTGCTGCTGGCTGCTGTCGCCGGTCAGCGCCGGCCGGCGCGGCGCGGCCAGCCTGATATCGCGCTCGACCACGACGTCGGTCGGTCCGCCGATCAGGATCAGGTGCTCGATGTCGTCGCGGCGCACCAGAACCAGCCTGCGATGGCTGTCGACGGCGGTGGCGTCCATGACCGCAAGGCGCGTCTTGCGGTTCCTGCCGCCGGCCACGAAAGTGCCGAAGGTCAGGTTGCGCACCACCTTGATGACGAGCAGGACGACGACAAGCAAAATGAGCGCTGCAAACGTCCACAGGATCGCAGCGACATAACCCGGACCCGCCACGCTATCCAGCCACTGCAGCATCGGTGCACCCAATCGCCTCTCGAGGTGAGGGCGACACTAGACCGTGGTGGCGGCCCGCCGCAAGTTCACATCACCCATCGTGAACAGTTTGAAACATGAATCATTTGATTTTACCGGACATTTGCCGCCGGGGCCTTTTCCGTTACAGGAGAATGTGATTCAACCGGCCGTCCGCGCCCGTCGGACACCGGAATCACAAGCAGGGGGAACATGGCCAAGGAAGCGCGCGGCGATTTCTATCCGGTACCGATCGTCGACCAGAACACGCGTCCGGGCGCCGTTACCAGGCTCATCGTCTTCATCGTCGTGCTGACCGGCGCGGCGATCGTCTTCGGACTTTTCCGCGAACGCCTCGGCGATCCTTTCCTGCTCGGCATGCTCGGCGTGCTCGCCATGATCGGCGTCGGCTTCCTGTTCGCCACCGCGATCGGCTTCGTGCAGATCGCGCCGCGCTCGACCGGCGACGAATTGTCGAAAGCCTTTGTCGACTCCATGTCGCAGGGCCTCCTGGTCACCGACACCAAGGGCCGGGTCGTCTATGCCAACCGCGCTTACGCCGACTTGACCGGTGCTGCCTCGGCCGCCGATCTCAAGACCGTCGAGGGGCTGTTGTCGGATGTTCCCGAGGCCTCGATGACGATCTACCGGCTGGCGTCCGGCTTGCGCGACGGGCAGGCGGGCGACGGCGAGTTCCGGCTGGCGCAGTCGATCAAGCCCGGGTCGGAACCCGGCGCGCGCTGGTATCGCGCCCGCGCCCGCGCTTTCAGCATGCCCGGGCAAAGGCTGCCGATGCTGGCCTGGCAGCTCGCCGACATTTCGCAGGAACGGGCGGAGCAGGAGCGTTTCTTCCTCGACCTGCAGAAAGCCATCGACCATCTCGACCATGCGCCGGCCGGATTCTTCTCGGCCGACCAGGAAGGCCGCGTCACCTATATCAACGCCACGCTTGCCGAATGGCTCGGCATCGACCTTGCCTCCTTCACGCCGGGCGCCATCTCACTGCCGGAAATCATCGCCGGCGACGGTATGGCGCTGGTCCGCTCGGTCAAGGCCGATCCCGGCACCACGCGCAATGCCGTCATCGATCTCGACCTCACCACCATGAGCGGCCAGGCGCTGCCGGTGCGCTTCATGCACCGGGTTTCGGCAAGCCGCGAAGGCGTGAACGGCCCGACCCGCACGATCGTGCTCAACCGCACCCAGGGCGAGGATGCGTCCGCGGAACTCAGGGCTTCCGAAGTTCGCTTCACCCGCTTCTTCAACTCGACGCCGATGGCCATTGCCGGCGTCGATGCGAGCGGGCGCATCCTGCGCACCAACGCGCCGTTCCTGCAGCTGTTTTCGTCCGTGGTCGACCGCGACGCCGTCGACCGGCGGGTCCGGTTCGAAACCATCGTCCACGAACGCGACCGGCCGGGTTTCGCGGCGGCCTTCGAGAAGGCCCGGCAGCGGCAGGCCAACATCGAGCCGATCGATTCCGTGCTGCCCGGCAATGAAGAGCGGCACATCCGCTTCTACGTCAACGCCGTCGCCGACAGCGCGGGAGGCGAGGGCGCCGAGGAATCGGCGATCGTCTACGCGGTCGAGACCACCGAGCAGAAGGCGCTTGAGGGCCAGATGGCGCAGAGCCAGAAGATGCAGGCGGTCGGCCAGCTCGCCGGCGGCATCGCGCATGACTTCAACAACGTGCTCACCGCCATCATCATGGCGTCCGATCTTCTGTTGACCAACCACCGGCCGTCGGACCCGTCCTTCCCCGACATCATGAACATCAAGCAGAACGCCAACCGGGCAGCCTCGCTGGTGCGGCAATTGCTGGCCTTCTCGCGCAAGCAGACGCTGCGGCCGGAAGTGCTCAACCTGACCGATGTTCTGGCCGACCTCAGGATGCTGCTCGCCCGCCTGGTCGGCAACGACATCAAGCTGAAGATCGACCACGGCCGCGACCTGTGGCCGGTCAAGGTCGATATCGGCCAGTTTGAGCAGGTGGTGGTCAACCTCGCCGTCAACGCGCGCGACGCCATGCCGAGCGGCGGCGATCTCACCGTGCGCACCCGCAACGTCACCGCCGACGAGTGCAAATCCTTCGCCTATCGCGAACTGACGCCGGCCGACTATGTGCTCGTCGATGTCGAGGACACCGGCAGCGGCATCGCGCCCGATGTGCTGAAGAAGATCTTCGAGCCGTTCTTCACCACCAAGGAAGTGGGCAAGGGCACCGGCCTCGGCCTGTCGATGGTCTATGGCATCATCAAGCAGACCGGCGGCTTCATCTTCTGCGATTCCGAAGTCGGCAAGGGCACGGTGTTCCGCATCTTCCTGCCGCGCCACATCGCCGAGGCGAAGAAGCAGGCCGAGCCTGGCGAAGCGACGGCGACTGCGGCCTCGGTTCCGTCCAAGCCGGCCGATACGGCCAAAGACCTTTCCGGCTCGGCTACGGTGCTTCTGGTCGAGGACGAAGACGCCGTGCGCATGGGCGGCGTCAGGGCGCTGACCTCGCGCGGCTACACCGTCCACGAGGCGTCGTCCGGCGTCGAGGCGCTGGAAGTGTTCGAGGCGCTCGGCGGCAAGGTCGATATCGTGGTGTCCGACGTGGTGATGCCGGAGATGGATGGGCCGACACTGCTCGGCGAGCTGCGCAAGCGCCAGCCGGACATCAAATTCGTGTTCGTTTCGGGCTATGCCGAGGACGCCTTTGCGAAGAACCTGCCGGCCGAGGCGCATTTCGGCTTCCTGCCGAAACCATTCTCGCTCAAGCAGCTGGCGACGATCGTCAAGGACGTGCTGGAATCCTAGCACTTTTGTTTTTGGTGCAATCTTCTGGAATTGCTTTTAAATCAGCTGACGCTTGCACATTGCGGCAGCCCTGCCATGATGGCGATCGGATGGGTCTATCATGGGGGTGGTAGCGCGTGACGCCGCATATCGAGGCGGGCCGGGGGGACTATGCCGAAACGGTGCTGTTGCCGGGCGACCCCGAGCGCGCGCAATGGATGGCGCAGACCTTTCTCGAGGCTCCGCGCTGCGTCAACCGCCGAAGGGGCGCGCTGGGATTTACCGGCCGGTTCCGCGGCAAGCCCGTCAGCATCCAGGCGACCGGTATCGGCGTTTCATCGTTCCTGATCTATGCCCATGAATTGCTCGACTATCATGGCGTGAAGACGCTGATCCGCACCGGGACATGCGGCGGCTTGTCGGAAGACGTCGCGCTGCGCGGCGTCGTTGTCTCCAGTGAGGTGCGGGCGGAAGGGGCAATCAGCGGGCAGGTGTTCGGACTTTACCAGCGGGCAGGCCCGGACAAGGCGCTCCACGCGCTGGCGCTGCAACGCGCGGCCGATCTAGGCATCGCCTGCAGCGCGGGACTGACGATCTGCAGCGACGTGTTCTACCATCCCGATGGCCGCGCCCGCTTCGACGAACCGAGGGCGCTCGGAGCGCTGGCGGTCGATATGGAGACCAGCGCGCTCTATCGGATTGCGGCGCAGTTCGGCGCGCGCGCGCTGTCGCTGCTGACCGTCGTCGATCACATCGTCACCGGCGAGCTGACAGACTATTCGGAACGCCAGGCGCTCTTCACCGACATGACCCGGCTGGCGCTCGAAGTCGCGGCGGCGAGTTAGGCGGCTTCCTGCTTCAACGCGGCCTGCTCCTCGGTGCTGGGGCGGTGGCCCCGCAGATAGAGCGCGCAGGTCGTGCGCAGCATGGAAGCGAAGTTCGGGATCTGGCCGTTGATTTCGATCGCCTCATCATAGAGTTTCGAGATGAATTTCGGCGTCGTCAGTCCCTGGCTGTCGGCGATCTCGTCAAGAAGATCCCAGAATGTCGCTTCGAGCTGGATGCTGGTCGAATGACCGTCTATACGGATCGACCGGTTGATCTGCCGGTAGCCCTCCGGGTCCTGCCCGGCAAAGACTCTGCACATCGCTACCTCCCGTTCTTGTTATCTTGGGCGCCATTTGAACCGACTTGCGCCTTTTGAACACTGCCTGCGTTTGTCATTTTCGATCCGATGGCCAGCGACGGCAATCGGACTTTCGTCCTTGAAGCGCGCCGCGCCGAAACTTCAGCGCGATGCGCCTCAAGTCTTTGTCTGGTTGCGTGTCGTTCTCCCAAAACCGCATCGCACTTTTGGGCGACACGCAGCTAAACTGGCGCGAGACTAGCCATTTTCCAACCCTATGCGTGGTAATCGGCTGCCACCACCTTTTTTCGACGGCGCGCATAATCGGCTCTGTTAGCACCAAAGCTGCGGAGTCCGATTTGGCGAAGACGATCCATTCCATGATCAGGGTACTCGACGAGGCACGCTCCGTCGATTTCTATAGCAGGGCCTTCGGCCTCAAGGTCGCGCAGCGTCTCGATTTCGAGACCTTCACGCTGATTTATCTCAGCAATTCGGACTCGCCCTTCGAGGTCGAGCTGACGGTCAACAAGGGGCGCACCGATCCTTATGTGCTCGGCGACGGCTACGGCCATCTCGCCGTCTCGGTCGCCGATCTCGACAGCGAGCACGACCGGATCGGCGCGCTCGGCTTCAATCCGAAGAAGATCGTCGAGTTCAACAATGACGGGGCGCTGATCGCCCGCTTCTTCTTCATCGAGGATCCCGACGGCTACAAGATCGAGGTCCTGCAGCGAGGGGGGCGCTTCCAATAGGGGATATTGGCCGCGCGGAGGCGCGGCGCCAGCAACGGCACTCTCAGGGGTGCGAACAGCAAGCAGGGAGGAAATCATGGTCACAGTTTACGAGAAGAAACTGGTCTACGAAAAGAAAGTTGGGCTTTCGCGGCGCGAGCTTCTCAAGCGCGGCGGCGTCGGTGCGTTGCTCGTCATCTCGGGCAGCGCCGTCATCAGCCCCGAACATGCCTGGGGTCTCGAAACCTCGGCGCTGAAGCCCGAGACGATGGCGACGCTCATCCAGGCGGCGCGCGACATCTACCCGCACGACCAGGTGCCGGACAAATATTACGCCATCGCCGTCAAGGGCCATGACGAGACGGCCGCCAAGGACCCGGCCCACAAGGAACTGATCGAGAAAGGCATCGCCGAGCTCGACAAGAAGGCCGGCAAGGGCGGCTATCGCGGGCTTGGCTGGGAAGAGCAGCGGGTGGCGCTGCTCACCGACATCGAGAAGACGCCGTTCTTCCAGGCGGTCCGCGGCGGCCTCGTCGTCAGCCTCTACAACCAGAAGGAGGTATGGCCGATCTTCGGTTACGAGGGCGAGTCCTACTCCAAGGGCGGCTACATCGCGCGCGGCTTCAACGACATCGAGTGGCTCTGAGCCGCTCTGCCCTGAACCGCTTTTCGATAGATTTCATGGGAGGAAACCATGGCAGCATCATTTGATCTCAAGAACGACGGCGTGGTCGTCATCATAGGCTCGGGCGCCGGCGGCGGCACGCTCGGCAACGAGCTCGCTCAGAAAGGCATCGACGTCGTCATCCTCGAGGCAGGCGCCCGCCACGAACTTGAGGACTTCATCAACGACGAGTGGGATTCCTTTACCCAGCTCGCCTGGAAGGACAAGCGCACCACCTCGGGCGACTGGCGCGTCGCCAAGGATTTCCCGAACTTGCCGGCATGGATCGTCAAGTCGGTCGGCGGCTCGACCACGCACTGGGCAGGCGCTTCGCTGCGCTTCCAGGAGCATGAGTTCAAGGCGGCCACGACCTACGGCAAGGTCAAGGGCGCAAACCTTGTCGACTGGCCGGTGACGCTGGCCGAGATGGAGCCCTACTACGCCAAGGCGGAAGCCAAGATGGGTGTCACCGGCACCAACAACTGGCCGCGCCTGCCGGGCAACAACAACTTCAAAGTGCTCAAAGCCGGCGCCGACAAGCTCGGCTACAAGGAGTGCCACACCGGCAACATGGCCATCAATTCGGTCGAGCGCGACGACCGCAATTCCTGCCAGCAAACCGGCTTCTGCTTCCAGGGTTGCAAATGGGGCGCCAAATGGTCGACGCTCTACACGGAGATCCCCAAGGGCGAAGCGACGGGGCATCTCGAGGTTCGGCCGAACTCGATGGTGATCAAGATCAACCATGATGCTTCGGGCAAGGTGACCGGCGTCGTCTATGGCGACAAGGACGGCAAGCTGCAGGAACAGAAGGCCCGCATCGTCGCGGTGGCCGGCAACTCGATCGAGAGCCCGCGGCTGCTGCTCAATTCGGAATCGAGCAAATTCCCGCATGGGCTCGCCAACTCGTCCGGGCAGGTGGGCAAGAACTACATGCGCCACACCACCGGCTCGGTCTACGCCATCTTCGACAAGCCGGTGCACATGTATCGCGGCACCACCATGGCCGGCATCATCCGCGACGAGGCGCGCCACGATCCCTCACGCGGCTTCGTCGGTGGCTACGAAATGGAGACGCTGTCGCTCGGACTGCCGTTCATGGCGGCATTCCTGAACCCGGGCGGCTGGGGCCGTTCCTTCACCACGGCGCTCGACCACTATGACCATATGGCGGGCCTGTGGATCGTCGGCGAGGACATGCCACGCGAGGAGAACCGCATCACGCTGCACAAGGACGAGAAGGACGAGCACGGCATGCCGATCGCCGACGTCCATTTCGACGACCATCCCAACGACGAGGCGATGCGCAATCATGCCTACAAGCAGGGCCAGGCGCTCTACGCCGCCGTTGGCGCGACCAGGACTTTTCCGACGCCGCCTTATCCGTCGACCCACAATCTCGGCACCAACCGGATGAGCGAGAAGGCGGAGGACGGTGTCGTCAACAAGCACGGCCAGTCGCACGACATCAAGAACCTGTTCGTGTCCGACGGCAGCCAGTTCACCAGCGGGGCGGCGGAAAACCCGACGCTGACCATCGTGACGCTGGCGATCCGCCAGGCGGACTACATCGCCGCGCAGATGTCGGCGAAAACGATCTGACCTCCCGACTGCCTGCTGGCGCGGGACCCGCGAGGGTTCCGCGCCTTTTTTCTCGATCAATGCTTGGTGCAGGTCGAGGCGGTGAAGGCGCCGTCCTGCTGTTTCATGATGATGTCGAAGGAAGGGCCGCTCGGGTCATCCAGTGTCGCTTGGGTCATCGAGATCGAGTTGCCGCCGCTGGTGTAGCCGCCGAGCGGACCAAGCCAGGTGATCTCGCCATTCGGGTTCATCTGGTAGTCGTAGGCCTGCGGCGCGGCGCCGAAGGTCACCGGGCCGCTATAGAGGCTGCCCTTGATGGTGATCACGCCGAGGTCGAGGAAGAGGCCGAGCAGATAGACCTCGCAGTGATAGGCGCCGTCGGGCAGTTTGCCGTCGGTGAAATCGGCTCGCGCGCCGCCGGCGGCGGCGAGCAGAAGCAGGAAACTCAGGATGACGCGTGAGGCCATGGTGTCTCTCGTTTGCGCGGCGACCTTGCCCCATTTCGCCTGCGCGCCGCAACAGTGCCGATGCTGGCTTTGTTAAACTCAGATGAAAGTTTAGGCATTTTTACCATTTGGGCAAAATCTAGGCATGACTGCGTAAACTTTTCTCAATCCTGCCGCGTCGCAGCGAAAGCAAAAAGCTCCGTGGCGGTTCTCTAAGTGGCTGTAATCGCTTTATTACTTCAAGATTCTGCTTGGCTCATTTCTGTCTGGCACGTCGTTTGCACAGCTTGTGTTGCGATGCAAAACAACCAGCTTGGGAGTGTGTCATATGAGGGGTAACTTCGCGAAAATAACAAAAATTCTGTCCGCCGGCGTCGTCGCGGCCGGCCTGCTGGCATCGGCTTCCGCCAAGGCGGCTGAAGACACGATCAAGGTCGGCATCCTCCATTCGCTGTCGGGGACCATGGCGATTTCAGAGACGACGCTGAAGGACGTCATGCTGATGCTGATCGACGAGCAGAACGCCAAGGGCGGTCTGCTCGGCAAGAAACTGGAAGCCGTGGTCGTCGACCCGGCGTCCAACTGGCCGCTGTTCGCCGAAAAGGCGCGCGAGCTGATCTCGAAGGACAAAGTCGCGGCCGTTTTCGGCTGCTGGACGTCGGTGTCGCGCAAGTCGGTGCTGCCGGTGTTCTCGGAACTCGACAACATCCTATTCTACCCCGTCCAGTATGAAGGCGAGGAAAGCGAGCGGAACGTCTTCTACACCGGTGCCGCGCCGAACCAGCAGGCCATTCCGGCCGTCGACTATCTGATGAGCGCCGATGGCGGTTCGGTGAAGCGCTGGGTGCTCGAGGGCACCGACTACGTCTATCCGCGCACCACCAACAAGATCCTCGAAGCCTACCTCAAGGCAAAGGGCGTGCCGGCCGAGGACATCATGGTCAACTACACGCCGTTCGGCTTCTCCGACTGGCAGACCGAGGTCTCGGCGATCAAGAAGTTCGGCTCGGCCGGCAAGAAGACAGCGGTCGTCTCGACGGTCAATGGCGACGCCAACGTGCCGTTCTACAAAGAGCTCGGCAACCAGGGCATCAAGGCCGAGGACATTCCTGTCATGGCCTTCTCGGTCGGCGAGGAAGAACTGGCCGGTCTCGACACCGGACCGCTGGTCGGCCATCTCGCCGCCTGGAACTACTTTGAAAGCGTCGACACGCCGGAGAACAAGAAGTTCATCGACAACTGGCACAAGTTCATCAAGAACGACAAGCGCACCACCAACGACCCGATGGAAGCCCATTATATCGGCTTCAACATGTGGGTGAAGGCGGTGGAGAAGGCCGGCACCACCGATCCGGACAAGGTGATCGACGCCATGGTCGGCGTCTCGGTGCCGAACCTGACGGGCGGCTATTCGACGATGATGCCCAACCACCACATCACCAAGCCGGTGCTGATCGGTGAAATCCAGGCCGACGGCCAGTTCGAGACCGTCTCACAGACGCCCGGCCTGGTGATGGGCGACGAATGGTCCGACTACCTGCCCGATTCCAAGGACCTGATCTCCGATTGGCGCGCGCCGCTGAGCTGCGGCAACTTCAACGTCAAGACCGGCAAGTGCGGCGGCAAGGGCACGAACTAGATCCTCCCAAGTCTATGGGTCGCGTAATGGCCTCGCGACCCTGGACCCTACCCGGGCGGGTTTCCCGGCCCGCCCGGGCAAGATCCTCAAAGCCTAGTTTTACGCAATTCCGGACGGAAAACCGCTTCACACTCTTCCTGGAATTGCTCGAGAAAAATCGCCTGAACACGACGATGATGATGCTGCGCACAATTGGTCTGATGCTGCTTCTGACGATGGCGAGCCTTTTGCCGTCGCAAGCCGGCGAGGCCGACCTGCGCGCCACCGTCGGCAAGTTCGCGGCTGCCACCGGTTTTTCGGCCACCGAAGCCGTCGTGCGCGAGCTTGCCGCCAGTGGCGATCCCTCCGTCGAGCGCCCACTCTCCGCTTTGGCCGACGGCAATCTCTACATCCGCAAGGCCGACACCCAGGTCTTCGTCGGCAAGGAAGCCGGCGAGGGTGTCGAATTGCTCGACCCGCTGAACGGCGAGAAGGTGGCCGACGCCGTCAAGGCCGACCTCACCAAGATCAAAGTCAACAACGGCCTGCGCCGTATCATCCGCGATGCGCTGGGCACGCTGACGCTGCGCGCCAAGGACACGAGCGTACGCCTCGCGGCCGCGGCGACCATGTTCAAGACACCGGATGCGGCGAATATGGAGCCGCTCGATGCCGCGATCGCGGCCGAGACGGATACTGCGGTCAAGGCGATGTTCGAACAGGCGCGCGCAGCGTCGGTTCTGGTCTCCGACAAGCCGGAGGCCGACAAGCTCACCGCCATTTCGGTCATCGCGGTGCGTGGCGACCGTGATGCACTGTCGTTGCTGACCTCCGCCGAGGCGAATGCGCAGGGCGCGGTCAAGGAAGCGGCAACCGCGGCGATCGGACAGATCAATTCGACGCTTGCCTTGTGGGACGCCGGCCAGAACATCTGGTACGGCATCTCGCTCGGATCGGTGCTGCTGCTTGCCGCGATCGGGCTTGCCATCACCTTCGGTGTCATGGGCGTCATCAACATGGCGCATGGCGAGATGGTGATGCTCGGCGCCTACACCACTTTCGTCGTCCAGCAGGTGATCCGCACCTCCTTCCCCGGCCTGTTCGACTGGTCGCTGGTCATTGCGCTGCCGCTGGCCTTCCTGGTCGCGGCGCTGGTTGGGCTGGCCATCGAACGCGGCATCATCCGTTTCCTGTATGGCCGTCCGCTGGAGACGCTACTTGCGACCTGGGGCGTCTCGCTGATCCTGCAGCAGGCGGTGCGCACGATCTTCGGCCCGACCAACCAGGAGGTGGGCAACCCGTCCTGGATGTCGGGTTCCTTCGATATCGGCCAACTGGCCATCACCTGGAACCGGCTGTGGATCCTGGTGTTCGCGCTGCTCTTGTTCGGCGTGCTGCTCTACGTCATGAAGCGCACGCCCTGGGGCCTGCAGATGCGCGCCGTCACCGCCAACCGGAGGATGGCCGCTTCCATGGGCATCAAGACGCCGTGGGTCGACGCGCTGACCTTCGCGCTGGGCTCCGGCATTGCCGGGATCGCCGGCGTGGCGCTCAGCCAGATCGACAACGTCTCGCCCAATCTCGGCCGAGGCTACATCATCGACAGTTTCATGGTCGTGGTCTTCGGCGGCGTCGGCAATCTGTGGGGCACGCTGGTCGGCGCCTTCTCGCTCGGCATCGTCAACAAGGTCCTCGAGCCCTATGCCGGCGCCGTACTCGGCAAGATCGTCGTGCTGGTGCTGATCATCCTGTTCATCCAAAAGCGCCCGCGCGGCCTGTTCGCGCTGAAGGGCAGGGCGGTGGAAGCATGATCACGCAACGCTTCCTCGGCGCCGACCGCCGTATCGCCGCCATGATCCTCGCCCTGCTCGCGGCGGCCGTCATCGTGCCGCTGCTCAATCTCGCGGTTTCGCCGCAAAGCGCCTTCTACATACCGCCCTATATCGTGGCGCTGGTCGGCAAGTATCTGTGCTATGCGCTGCTGGCGCTCGCGCTCGACCTGGTCTGGGGCTATTGCGGCATCCTGTCGCTCGGCCACGGCGCCTTCTTCGCGCTCGGCGGCTATGCGATGGGCATGTATCTGATGCGGCAGATCGGTTCGCGCGGCGTCTACGGCAATCCGATCCTGCCCGACTTCATGGTGTTCCTGAACTACAAGGAATTGCCCTGGTTCTGGTACGGCTTCGACCATTTCTGGTTCGCGGCGCTGATGGTGCTGGCCGTGCCCGGCCTGCTTGCCTTCGTCTTCGGCTGGTTCGCTTTCCGCAGCCGCGTCACCGGGGTCTATCTGTCGATCATCACCCAAGCGATGACCTATGCGCTGTTGCTCGCCTTCTTCCGCAACGACATGGGTTTCGGCGGCAATAACGGCCTGACCGACTTCAAGGATATTCTCGGCTTCAACGTGCAGGCCGACGCGACGCGGTCGGCGCTGTTTTCGGCAAGCGCCGTCACGCTGGCGCTCGCCGTCTTCGTCACCGCGGCGATCGTGCGCTCCAAATACGGCAAGCTGCTGATGGCGGTGCGCGACGCCGAGAGCCGCACGCGCTTCCTCGGCTGGCGGGCCGAGAACGTCAAGCTGTTCGCCTTCACGGTCTCGGCAATCATGGCCGGCATTGCCGGGGCGCTCTACGTGCCGCAGGTCGGCATCATCAATCCGGGCGAGTTCGAGCCGGCCAATTCGATCGAAGTGGTGATCTGGACCGCCGTCGGCGGGCGCGGCACCATCGTCGGCCCGATCGTCGGCGCGCTGCTCGTCAATGCCGGCAAATCCTGGTTCACCGGCGTGCTGCCGGAATTCTGGCTGTTCGCGCTGGGCGGCCTGTTCGTCGCCGTCACGCTTCTGCTGCCCAAAGGCGTCGTCGGCATGTGGGATAACTGGCGTAGCCAGGCAAAGGCGCTGCGTGCAGCCTCGCTTGCCGCCGCAGCCAGCGCCGAAACGGAGGCATCGCAGCCGAAGATCGTTCGCTCGGCGGCAAGGACGCCAGGCGCCTGGTCGGCCGCCGGCCCTGAGCCGCAGCCGGCGGAGTGAGAGCATGAACAAGTCGAACACCATCCTCTATCTCGACGGCGTCTCGGTCTCCTTCGACGGCTTTCGCGCCATCAACAATCTGTCGCTGGTGCTCGACAAGGGCGAGATGCGCGCCATCATCGGACCCAACGGCGCCGGCAAGACCACGATGATGGACATCGTCACAGGCAAGACGCGGCCGGACGAGGGCGAGGTGTTCTTCGACGGCCAGGTGGATCTCACCCGCCACGATGAGGCCGAGATCGCCATGATGGGCATCGGCCGCAAATTCCAGAAGCCGACCGTCTTCGAGAGCCATAGCGTCGAGGACAATCTCATGCTGGCGCTGAAAGGCCCGCGCTCGATCTTCCCGGCGCTGTTCCATCGCGCATCGGCCAACGAGGCGCGGCGCATCGACGACATCCTCGGCGTCGTCCGTCTCGGCGACAAGCGCGAAGAAACCGCCGCCAACCTGAGCCACGGCCAGAAGCAATGGCTGGAGATCGGCATGCTGCTCGCCCAGGACCCAAAGCTTTTGCTGGTCGACGAGCCGGTCGCCGGGATGACCGACGCCGAGACCGAGGAGACCGCTCGTCTGCTCAAGGACATCGCCCGTGACCATTCGGTGGTCGTCGTCGAGCACGACATGCATTTCGTGCGCGAGCTGGGCGTCAAGGTCACCTGCCTGCATGAGGGTTCGGTGCTGTCGGAAGGCACGCTCGATTTCGTCTCGGCGGACGAGCGCGTCGTCGAAGTCTATCTGGGGCGCTGAGCATGGTCTGGCGGGTTCCGTTCCACCGTTTCGATTTTTCTTTCCTCCGGCGCTGGAGAAGAGGCTGACCATGCTCGAAGTCTCCAACGCCACACTCCACTACGGCGCCGCTCAGGCGCTGCGTGGCGTTTCGCTGAAGGCAGGTGCCGGCAAGATCACCTGCGTGCTCGGCCGCAACGGCGTCGGCAAGACCAGTTTGATGAGATCGATCGTCGGCCATCACCGGCTGACGAGCGGAAGCGTTGCCTTCGAGGGGAAGGCGCTCGACCGGAGCGCGGCGTATGATCGCGCCCGGTCGGGCATCGCATTCGTGCCGCAGGGCAGGGAGGTGTTCCCGCTGCTGACGGTGCGCGAGAATCTGGAATCCGGCTTCGCGCCGCTCAGGCGCGTCGACCGGAATGTTCCAGCGCATGTCTTCGAGCTGTTCCCGGTGCTGAAGCAGATGCTCGGCCGCCGCGGCGGCGACCTTTCCGGCGGACAGCAGCAGCAGCTCGCCATCGGCCGCGCGCTGGTGATGCGGCCGAAGCTCCTGGTGCTCGACGAGCCGACCGAAGGCATCCAGCCTTCGATCATCAAGGATATCGGCCGCGCCATCCGCTACCTGCGCGACCAGGCCGGGATCGCGGTGCTGCTTGTGGAGCAATATCTCGATTTCTGCCGGGAACTTGCCGACGAGGTGAACATCATGGATCGTGGTCAGATCGTGCATACCGGCCCCGCCGAGGATCTCGATCGGGCGGATGTGAGGAAGTTCCTGACAGTCTAAAATAGCTGCTTAACTTCGACTGACATCACGAACCGATAGCAAGCTCAATATTTCTCTCACTTACCCTGCCCAACTCTGGCGCGGCCAACGCTGCGTGCTAGTCTTTTCTTGGCCTTGGTGAGTCGGCCGCTTTCCGTACCAGTCGCGAAATGAGGGGGAAGGCGCGGACACCGCCCGCAAGTTCCACGCAAGCAAGCCTGGCTAGCTTTCCCAGCAGTGATTGTCGGTCAATGCGTCCAAAAAGAAGCTTGCCAGGGGACGGCGATGGAACGTTTTGTCGAGGACTACCAGAAGCGGCGCCTCACCGAGCGCGTCGACATCATGACCGCGATCAACATCCTGATGTCGCAAGGTTTTGACGAGGATCATCTCCTCGATGAGATCACCAAGGTCTTCTACGTCGATCTCGACGCCTTCAACGACGTGATCTCACACCATTGAGAGCTTGCTCGCGCCGGTAATATTCAACCGGCGCGGCGGAAATCCAGGACGCGGTTGCGGCCGCCGCGCTTGGCGGCATACAGCGCCTTGTCGGCGGCGCTGAGCACCTTGTCGAAGCTCATGCCTTCTGGACTGCCGAAGGCGAAGCCGGCGCTGACCGTGCAGCGCAAAGGTCCGGTCTCCGTCTCGACCGTATGCGCGGCGAACGCGGCCCTGACGCGCTCGGCTGTGGCCTCGGCAGTCTCCGGCAAGGTGCGCTTCAGCACCATGGCAAATTCCTCGCCGCCCATGCGGGCGACGGAGTCGTGGGGGCGCAGATCGGCCGAGAGCACTTCGGCAAAGACCTTGAGCACCTCGTCGCCGGCGGCGTGGCCGAACTGGTCGTTGATCGCCTTGAAGCCGTCGAGATCAAACACCACCACCGCCGTGAAAGCGTTGACAGGCACCCTGCCATGCAGGTGGAACAGCGCGCGGCGGTTGAGCAGTCCGGTCAGCGCGTCGGTCTGGGCTTCGCGCTGATGGTGGCGGGCGAGCCGCCCCTGGTTGAGCGCCAGCGACAAGGCGCCGATACCGGTCATCGAGGCGATGACGATGACGAGGTTCAGATCCTCAGCCCAGTTGCTCGGCGCATGGCCGAGGACCAGCCTGCCGTCCCACGCCAGCACCGCCGCGCACAGCACGAAGGATGCGGCGGTCAGCGAATAGAGCAGTGCAACGCCGACGAGATGGACGGGCGCCTCCGCGCGGCCCCGCCAATATTGATACGCGGTGCCGAACAGAAGCAGCGCTGCCAGGGCGTTCTCCAGCATGAAGCCCAGTCCGTCATAGCCGAGCGCCATCGGCGGCAGCGCGAGCGCAAAGGACAGGCCGGCGCCAAGCGCGATCAGCGGCACGGGCGAGCGCCTCGTCCTGTATTGATGGGCGGCGCCCAGCATGACCGAGAAGCCGAACAAGAGCAGCGCCAGCGTCAGCACGCCAAGGGCCGCTCCGGGCGTCTTGATATAGGCGTCATAGACAAAGACTTCGATCACCACGACCAGCACGCTGATCGCCCAGGTCAGCAGGAACCTGTCGGAACGGGCGGCCAGCCAGGTTCCGAACAGCGTGAGGCTGAGGCAAGCGGCGGAGAAGCCGACGGCCAGAAGCAGTGAGTTGTAGTCGAGCAGCATGCACGCGTCCCAGCCTGCGCCGGGCTTCTGCAACCTGACGTAGGTCCATTAGTGCAGCATGGAAGTATCGATTGCGTTACGATAGGCGCGAAGATGCGAGGGTTTCGTCCGATTGAGCGCGGCCGACGGGCAGCGGCCTGACGGCGGCCGCTACCGGCACACCATCGGCGTTTTTGAGCTGCATCGGTCTCGACCTGAGGCTTTGACGGAGCCGGCCGGTCAGCTGACCCGCTTCATCAGCGCCATGGCGCCGAAGGGCGCGCGCACCTTGCCTTCGGTGATGAAGTAGGCAAACACGTCGCGCGGCTTCACCGGCGCGTCGGTCTTGGGATCGGCGCGCGGCAGGTCGGCGGGTTGCTTGCCTTCGGCCCAGGTTTTCGTCCGCCCCGCCCATTCGTCGAGGCCCTTCGGCGTGTAGCAGTCGGGATTGTCGTCGCTGCCGGTCTGCAGCCGCGCGTAAACGAAGTCGCCGGTGACATCGGCGATCGCCGGATATTTGGCGTGGTCGGCATAGACGATCGCCGCGTTGTACTTGCGCGCCAATGCCGGGAATTCCGGCACGATGAAGCTGTCGTGGCGCACCTCCAGCGCATGGCGCAAGGCCACGCCGTCCTGCTTCTCGGGCAGAAGTTTCAGGAAGGCTTCGAAATCGTCGGCGTCGAATTTCTTGGTCGGCGCGAACTGCCACAGGATCGGGCCGAGCTTTTCGCCGAGCGCGGCAACGCCGGAGCCGAGGAAGCGCATCATCGATTCGCCGGCTTCGCCGAGCACGCGGCGGTTGGTGACGAAGCGGTTGCCCTTGAGCGAGAAGACGAAGCCCTCCGGCGCGTCGTTGGCCCACTTCACGAAGGTCGGTTCCTTGAAGCTGGAATAATAGGTGCCGTTGACCTCGATGCTCGGCACCTGGCGGCTGGCGTAGTGCAACTGCTTGGCCTTGGCGAGTTTGTCCGGATAGAAGGATGTGTCCCAGGGCTCGAAAGTCCAGCCGCCCATGCCGGAGCGGATCGTTCCTTGGCTCATCGTCTTCCTCCTCCGAGTTTCAAGATATGATCAGGCCGCTTTGTCGACCGGCTTGGCCATGTCGACCACGGTCCATCCTGGCCGGTACGGATTGGGCCGGCGACCCGTTTCGCGATAGCCATAGGCCGAGTAGAGCGCGATGTTCCGCTCCATGCGCGAATTGGTGTAGAGCCGCACCTCCGGCACGCCCCATAACCGCGCCTGCTCGTCGGCGAAATCGAGCAACGCAATGCCGAGTTTTTTACCCTGGAACGCCGGCGCGACGGCGACGCTGAAGATCATGGCGTGATCGCGATGACGTTCGAGGACGACCAGTCCCGCAAGCTCGGCGCCTTCTTCCAGCAGCCAGACCTCGCCGCGCTCGATGCGCGGCGCATAGTCTTCGGTGACGGGGATCGGCGGTGCGCCGAACAGAGCCGTGTACGGAGCATAGGCGTCGGTGGTCAGCGCGACGATGGCGGCAAGATCGTCGGGGCGGGCGAGTCTCATGCTTGATCGGCTCCAGCGGCGGCTGCGACGACCTTCTGCATGCCCGCGGCAATCGCTGCGACCGCTTCTCGGCTGGAATCGCCGAGACCATGGCGCGCCGCCAGCCAGTGCGCGTCGTTGTAGGACAGCCAGACCTTGCCTTGTTCGTCCTCCCAGGCCAGCGCCTTGATCGGCAGGTCGATGCCGGCCAGCTGCCGGTCCTGCATCAACGGTGTGCCGCCTTTCGGATGGCCGAAGATCAGCAATTCGGTCGGGCGCAACGCAGCGCCGACTTCATGCGCGCCGGCGGCATGGTCAATGCGGGCGAAGACGCGCAGTCCGGCGCCGGTGACGGTCGCGACCAGCCGGTCGATGGTTTCAGGGACGCCAAAGCGGCTTTCGACGGAGACAAGGCCGTTGTTTGACGTCATGCGACTTCACTCACTGCCCGCTCCGGATGCGACGGCTCGAAGTCGATCCGCAGGCTGTTCGCCGTTATGCAGCCTTCGACCCCGTATGAGGAATCCCACGTGACACGATAGCGCTTGTCGGTACGCGTAATCTGCATGTGGCCGACGATGCCGATCGTCGTGAAATGATCAAGGTTGACCGCCCTTATCTCTCCCAGTGTAAGGGTCACGAGCACACGCCGATCGAGGATGAAATATCCATCTTCGTCGATTTTGTCGGTCATTCGAAAGGCCTCCAACCGAAGCCGCCCGGACCGATTTGAAGACAGCTCGATGTCGATCAATCTGGCATCGTGAAAGCTTGGAACGAATCCCAGCCAGTCGATCAGCGCCTTGGCACCTTCGATTTCAACGAAAGCGTCGACCTCTTCCACGATACGATCAGCCTCCGTGGCTACTCCGCCGCTTCGCGCTTGCCTCCGGGGCGGCGCTCCAGAAGCTCCTTCAGGAACTGGCCGGTGTAGCTGCGCTTCTCGCGCACGATCGCTTCCGGGGTGCCTGAGGCGACCAACTCGCCGCCGCCGTCGCCGCCCTCGGGGCCGAGGTCGAGCACCCAGTCGGCGGTCTTGATGACTTCGAGATTGTGCTCGATGACCACCACCGTGTTGCCCTGGTCGACCAGCTCGTGCAGCACTTCGAGAAGCTTGGCGACGTCGTGGAAATGCAAGCCGGTGGTCGGCTCGTCGAGGATGTAGAGCGTCTTGCCGGTCGCCTTGCGCGACAGTTCCTTGGCAAGCTTGATGCGCTGCGCCTCGCCGCCGGACAGTGTCGTCGCCTGCTGGCCGATATGGATATAGCCGAGGCCGACCTGCTTCAGCGTTTCCAGCTTGTCGCGCACGCCCGGCACCGCCGAGAAGAAGTCGACGCCTTCCTCGACCGTCATGTCGAGCACGTCGGCGATCGACTTGCCCTTGAACAGCACGTCGAGCGTCTCGCGGTTGTAGCGCTTGCCGTGGCAGACGTCGCAGGTGACATAGACGTCGGGCAGGAAGTGCATCTCGATCTTGATGACGCCGTCGCCCTGGCAGGCCTCGCAGCGGCCGCCCTTGACGTTGAAGGAGAAGCGGCCCGGCTGATAGCCGCGCGCCTTGGCCTCCGGCAGGCCGGCGAACCAGTCGCGGATCGGCGTGAAGGCGCCGGTATAGGTCGCCGGATTGGAGCGCGGCGTGCGTCCAATGGGCGACTGGTCGATGTCGATGACCTTGTCGAGGAACTCCAGTCCCTCGATGCGGTCATGCTCGGCCGGATGCTCGCGCGAGCCCATGATGCGGCGCGACGCGGCCTTGAACAGCGTCTCGATCAGGAAGGTCGACTTGCCGCCGCCGGACACGCCGGTAACTGCGGTGAAGGTGCCGAGCGGGATTTCCGCCGTCACGTTCTTCAGATTATTGCCGCGCGCGCCGACGACCTTGATGCGCCGGTTCTTCTTGGCCTCGCGGCGCACCGCGGGCGTCATCACTTCGAGCTCGCCCGACAGGTACTTGCCGGTGATCGAGGCGGGCGTCGCCATGATCTGCTGCGGAGTGCCCTGGGCGATGATCTGGCCGCCATGGATGCCGGCGGCCGGGCCGATGTCGACGACATAGTCGGCATGCAGGATGGCGTCCTCGTCATGCTCGACGACGATGACGGTGTTGCCGATGTCACGCAGGTGCTTCAACGTGTCGAGCAGGCGCGCATTGTCGCGCTGGTGCAGGCCGATCGACGGCTCGTCCAGCACATAGAGCACGCCGGTGAGACCGGAGCCGATCTGCGAGGCGAGACGGATGCGCTGGCTCTCGCCGCCCGACAGCGTGCCGGAGTTGCGCGACAGCGTCAGATAGTCGAGGCCGACATCGTTGAGGAAGCGCAGCCGCTCGCGGATTTCCTTGAGCACGCGCACCGCGATCTCGTTCTGCTTGTCGTTGAGCTGCGCCGGCAAATCAGTGAACCACTGGTCGGCCTTGCGGATCGACTGTTCGGTGACCTCGCCGATATGTTTGCCGCCGATCTTCACCGCCAGCGCTTCCGGCTTCAGCCGGTAGCCGTTGCAGACGGGGCAGGGGGTGGCCGACATGAAGCGCTCGATCTCCTCGCGCATCCAGGCCGATTCCGTTTCCTTCCAGCGCCGGTCGAGATTGGGGATCACGCCCTCGAAGGTCTTGGTGGTTTTGTAGGAGCGCAGGCCGTCATCATACTGAAAGGTGATCTCGCGTTCGCCGGTGCCACGCAGGACGGCTTCCTTAGCCTCCGCGCTCAGATCCTTGAACTTGTCGCCGAGCTTGAAGCCATAGGCCTTGCCGAGCGCCTCCAGCGTCTGCGCGTAATAGGGCGAGGTAGACTTCGCCCACGGGCTGATGGCGCCGTCGCGCAGCGACAGGTTCTCGTCCGGCACCACCAGATTGGGGTCGATGGCGCGCTGGCTGCCGAGGCCATCGCAGGTCGGGCAGGCACCGAACGGGTTGTTGAACGAGAACAGCCTGGGCTCGATCTCGGGAATGGTGAAGCCGGACACCGGGCAGGCGAATTTCTCCGAGAACAGGATACGCTCGTGCGTCTCGTTCTTAGACTTGTTGACCGAGTCCTCGCCGGTCAGGCTGGCATCGAGCGGCCGGTCGGCGAACTCGGCCACCGCCAGCCCTTCGGCAAGCTTCAGCGCAGTCTCCATCGAGTCCGCGAGCCGCGTCGCCAGGTCGCCGCGCACGACGATGCGGTCCACGACGACGTCGATGTCGTGCTTGTATTTCTTATCCAGCGCCGGCACGTCGGCGATCTCATAGAAGGTGCCGTCGACCTTGACGCGCTGAAAGCCCTTCTTCTGCAGTTCCAGGAGTTCCTTGCGGTACTCGCCCTTGCGACCGCGCACGATCGGCGCCAGCAGGAACAGGCGCGTGCCTTCCTCCAGCGCCAGGACACGGTCGACCATCTGGCTGACCGTCTGGCTCTCGATCGGCAGGCCGGTGGCCGGCGAATAGGGAATGCCGACGCGCGCGAACAAGAGGCGCATGTAGTCGTAGATCTCGGTGACCGTGCCGACCGTCGAGCGCGGGTTCTTCGACGTGGTCTTCTGCTCGATCGAGATGGCGGGCGACAGGCCGTCGATCTGGTCGACGTCCGGCTTCTGCATCATCTCGAGGAATTGGCGGGCATAGGCCGAAAGGCTCTCGACATAGCGGCGCTGGCCCTCGGCATAGATGGTGTCGAAAGCCAGCGACGATTTGCCGGATCCCGACAGGCCCGTCATCACGATCAGGCTGTCGCGCGGCAGGTCGAGATCGACATTTTTCAGATTGTGTTCGCGCGCCCCGCGAATGGAAAGGTATTTATGGTCGGCCATTGCCGGTCGCCGCCTCAGATCTGGAATGTGCTGGATTGGGCGGGTTCGTCCCGGCCATCCCCTATGTAGGTATTTTCGCCGCCACGTCGAGAGACGCCACAATCTCGACGGAGGAAGTCGATCATCGGTTTAACCGCCTTTCGCGCGAGCCGGCAAGCGGAAAGAACAAAGGCCGAACACGCTCCTGACAAAGCGCTGTGGAAACAATCGCGTTGAGCGATGTGGAAACAATCGCCACAAGCACCGCGAAAACAAATGCCACCGATGCCGGCCGCTTTGATCCACGGAGGCGCTGGACTTACCTGCACGTAACCTCCGAAAGATCACATTTTTCGGTAACCGGCTATTCAACGGTTGACGTCGCGGACCCAGGGGAGCAGTCTCGAAGACGTCAACGAAGCCGGCCGTCTTTCGATGGCCTCGCCGCCCAACAGGCGGCCTGCGAGACGCCGCAGGTGATAGCGATTTGCGCTTCGAACGACATTGTCGCAACGGACCCAGGAGCGGAGCATGACGCCACCGGACAGTCCCTTGAGGCTCCACACCGAGATGGAGCCGCGGCGGGCATAAGTGCCAGGGCAGACTTGAAACGCCAGCCCGACAAACCGTGACTTGCCGAATCCCAACAATCAGAGACCGTAGTCGGATCGTCGGCTGAACGCCGCGGTGCATCCGAAACAGAACGCCGGCAGTCCACTCCCGGCTAAAGTTGGATTTCAGATCCATGAAGCCCCGTCCATCTGCCAAGCAGGGACGGGGCTTACATTTTGTGGGGCATGCTTCACTTCATGGGCAGGGCCGGAAACGCCCTCAGTGGTTCGGAATCCGAGTTCCGCCCGTCGCTATGTCGATGGTTATGCTGCCACCGATCCTGACATCGGTATTGCCGATCTTGAACGAGCCGTCGCTGCCGGCGGCCAGCGCGTCGTCAGGTTCGGGCTGCGGCGCGGGCTTGGCGATGCGGTAGTCGCCGCTGACGCCGGGCAGTTTCTGCGACGAGCTTTCGTCGGCAAGCGCGGTGCCGGCCATCAGCGCCCCCGCAAGCGCGGCGAGGGCAAAACACCAACGTCTGGTCTGCAGCGGCTTGGTCATGCGCGAACTATAAAGGCGCGGCCGCCGCGATGCCAGACGTGGGGCAATCAACTTGCCGCGCGTCCGGCCCGAGATCTCAGGCAGCCTTCTTGCGGGTGTCGTAGACGTGGTCGACGAGACCCCATTCCTTGGCTTCCGCGGCACTCATGAAATAATCGCGGTCGAGTGTGCGCTCGACCTCTTCATAGGTCCGGCCGCAATGCCGGGCATAGAGCTCGGTCATGTGCTGCTTGGTGCGCACGATGTCCTCGGCGTGGCGTTGGATGTCGGAAGCCTGCCCCTGGAAGCCGCCGAGCGGCTGGTGCAGCACGATCCGTGTGTTGGGCAGCGCGATGCGCCGCCCCGGCGTGCCGGCCATCAGCAGGAAAGATCCCATCGACGCGGCGAAGCCCATGCACACCGTCGAGACCGGGCAGGAGATGTATTGCATGGTGTCGTAGATGGCGAAGCCGCTGGTCACCATGCCGCCCGGCGAGTTGATGTAGAGCGAGATCTCCTTGTCCGGATGATCCGATTCCAGCGACAGAAGCTGCGCGCAGACCAGCGCCGACACGCTGTCGTTGATCTCCCCGTTGATGAAGACGATGCGTTCGCGCAGCAGCCGCGAAAAGATGTCGAAGGCGCGTTCGCCGCGGCTCGACTGTTCGATGACCATCGGCACCAGATTGGCAATGCTCATGACGGGTTCCTCGGTCTTTTCTAATCAGGCGGCGCGCAGCATCATGCAGGGCGCGTTGGCCGCGATTGTGGTCTTACGCGCATAAAGCGAGAGTCCGCAGCCGGCTCCGGACACCGCGAAGACGGGCTCCACCACCGGGACGAAGCCGTCATGGACAATGTGCAAATGGGTGCCGCCCGAGGCGGTGCGTGCCAGCGTGAAAGTGACGATGCTGTCGAAAGCGGGAAGCCGGTCCGCATCGGTCGCGCCTGGCCGCTCACGCCAGGAATAGCGCAACAGCTTGCCGGGCTCGGTCTCGAGCACCTCGCATTCGATCGGCGCATCCGGTCCGGCAAAGGCAAAGCGGCTGCCGGCTTTCGCCTTGATGTCGTTCGGCATCAGCCAGGCGGCGAGCAGCTCCGGCTCGGTCAGCGCCCGCCAGACTTTCTCCGGCGGATCGGCAAGGTCGCATTCGAAGCTCAGCGCCTCGGGCGCCGTCGGGTTTTCTGCTCTGGTCATTGGTCCATTCCCTTCAGAACGGTCTTCAGCTTCTCGATGCGTTCCGGCCAGAAGGCGCGGTAGCGTTCGACCCAGCCGAGCAGCGGATCGAGCCCTTGCGGATCGGCGCGGTAATAGGCGTTGCGGCCGGCGCGCCGCTCGACCACCAGACCGGCGCCGCGCAGCACGGCAAGGTGCTGCGAGACCGCCGGCTGCGACACGCTGATGCCGGCGCGCAGCTCGCTCACGGTCATCTCGCTGGCGGTCAGGCGCTCGTAAACGGCGCGACGTGTCGGGTCGGCGAGGGCGCGGAAAATCTCTGCTTCGATCATCGTAAAAGCATAAGTCGATACTTATTGGTTTGGCAAGCGGCTATTTGATCGCCATATCCAAACATGCGTTCAGGCGGGGCCTTTGCTGACATTCCTTGACAGAAAGGGCGGTTATGCCTAGAACGAAAAGAGAACAAAAACCTTGTGGGAAAAGCCAGCCTTTGCAGGCATGGCAGGCCCGCAGGCTGTAAGGTGAGCGACTTAGAATTTGTTTCGGATGAGCGCGGAGAAGTACGATGGCGGGTAGCGTCAACAAGGTCATTCTGGTCGGCAATCTCGGGGCGGATCCTGAAATCCGCCGCCTGAATTCCGGTGATCCGGTCGTCAACATCCGCATCGCCACGTCGGAAAGCTGGCGCGACAAGAACTCGGGCGAGCGCAAGGAAAAGACCGAGTGGCACAATGTCGTCATCTTCAACGACCAGCTCGCCAAGGTGGCGGAGCAGTATCTGAAGAAGGGCATGAAGGTCTATGTCGAGGGCCAGCTGCAGACCCGTAAATGGCAGGACCAGACCGGTGCCGACAAATACACGACGGAAGTCGTGCTGCAGAAATTCCGCGGCGAATTGCAGATGCTCGACGCGCGCGGCGAGGGCGGCGGCGGCCAGGTCGGCAATTATTCCGGCGGCGGCAGCAGCCGCGGCTCGGATTTCGGCCAGTCCGGCCCGAACGAAGGTTTCAGCCGCGGCGGCGGGGGTGGTTCCAGGGGCGGCGGTGGCGGCGGCTCGTCGCGCGAGCTGGACGACGAGATCCCGTTCTAAGCTGATCGTTTGAGGGGAAGGCGCCGTGTCGCTCGGACCGCTGCTGTCGGCGCCTCCTCCCATTCCGTGGCATGCCTTCGCGGCCTTTGCCGCTTTAGCCATCGGCGGCGCCCAGCTGGCGCTGCCGAAAGGCACGATGCGTCATCGTGTGCTGGGCTATGCCTGGGTGGCGCTGATGCTGGTCATCGCCATTTCGAGCTTCTGGATCCAGCAGATCCGGCTCGTCGGTCCGTTCAGCCCGATCCATCTGTTGTCGATCCTGGTGCTGGTGACGGCGCCGCTGGCGGCGTGGTATGCGCATATGCACAAGGTGGCGGCGCATCGCAGCGTCATGATAAAACTCTATCTGTTCGCGCTGATCGGCGCCGGCATCTTCACGCTGCTGCCCGGCCGGATCATGCACGGCGTGGTGTTCGGCCAGTAAGGCGTGTTGATATTCAGGTGAGGCCGGCCTGCAAATGGCGGCCTCCTGCGCTTCCGGTGCTCACGTACTTCAAGTACGCTCCGCTCCGGCCTTCGCCGGCCGAAGCCCTCATAAGCGTGTCCGCTCTATGAAGGCTACGGCCGGCGTAGGCCGGTTCTCGGAAGCCATCATTTTCGGCGCGGCCTGACCTGAATCTCAACACGCCTTGGCGCGGACAGGAATTTCTCAAGGAAGATTATCGTGAAAGCACGCGTCAAATGGGTTGAGGAACGCACCTTCGTCGGTGAATCCGGCAGTGGCCATAAGGTCGTGCTGGGCACCGCGCATGGGCCGGACGGCAAGACACCGGGTCCGAGCCCGATGGAGCTGGTGCTGATCGGCACCGGCGGCTGCTCGGCCTATGACGTGGTGCACATCCTCGAGAAGGGTCGCGAGGCGGTCGAGGATTGCGTGGTCGAACTCGACGCCGACCGGGCCGAAACCGACCCAAAAGTGTTCACCCGCATCCACATGCATTTCATCGTCAAAGGCCGTGCCCTGTCGCACGACAAGGTCAGACGAGCGATCGACCTGTCGATCGAGAAATATTGCTCGGCGTCGGCGATGATGGCGAAGACGGCGACGCTCACGCATGATTTCGAGGTGGTCGAAACGGCGGTGAAATAGGGCAGTGGGGCAGTATGGGTGGGTTGCTCGCTGCCCGCTGAACTAGGCCGAGACTCATAAATTGTGGACCGCTAGCGGAAGCGATGGCAGTGGAGTGTTTGATCGTGAGGCTCTGGAAGGTAGGAGACCCCGATGCTCTCACTTGAAGACCGCCGATGGAACCAACTGCAGGATGCATACGGCCGCGCAGCGAACGTTCCGGGGCTGCTGCGGGAGCTGCGCTCTGCCACCAGCCCTAAGAAAGGCTATCAGGACGAGCCGTGGTATAGCCTCTGGTCGAGCCTTTGCCACCAAGGTGACGTTTATACAGCCTCTTATGCAGCTGTTCCGCGCATCGTGAAAATCGCAGCCGACACGCGAACCCCCATCGATTTTTCATTCTTTCAGCTACCTGCAGCAATAGAAGTCGCACGGAGAACGGGCCGAGGGCCCGAAATCCCTACCGAATGCGCCGACGACTATCACCGCGCTCTGGCGAGCCTTGGCGAGGCCGTGAGCCTTCATCGAAATGATACTTGGGATCAATCCATGCTTTTGTCGGCAATGGCTGCGCAGGCCGTCGCTAAAGGTCATATCGATGTCGCCGAGGCCATACTGAATTTGGACAGCGATTTGATCACCAAAATCAACAGGCTAGAATTCAACTAGACTTTCCTTCGGCCGCCCAAGCTGCTTCGCCGTTGGCATGGGCGGAAAACTACCTAGCCGTCCTCAAGCTTGTAGCCGTCCGCATTTGGACACGCAGTGGTGAGTCTACGTCCTATGCGGCCATCAGCGCCCTGACGCCGTCGGCGACGAATTGCACCGCAAGCGCCGCAAGGATCACACCGAGCAATCGGGTCAGGATCGAGCGGCCGGTCTGGCCGAGGATACGGTCGATGCGTTCCGACAGCACGAACACCAGATAGGTGATGACGAGGCACAGGAAGATGATGCCGACCAGGGCTGCCTGAGCGGCAAAACCCTCGAAGTGTCCCGAGAGCAGCACGGTGGCCGAGATCGCGCCGGGGCCGGCGATCAGCGGGATCGCCAGCGGGAAGGCGGCGATGTTGTGGATCATGTCCTTGGTGATGGCGACGTCGCCGATCTTTTCCTTGCGGTCCTGGCGGCGCTCGAACACCATTTCGAAGGCGATGAAGAACAACAGGAAGCCGCCAGCGACGCGGAAGGCCGGCAGCGTGATGCCGAACACCGACAGGATCGAGGCGCCGGCAACCGCGAACAGCGCCATCACCAGGAAACCGATGATCGAAGCGCGCACCGAGACCTGCTGGCGCTCCTCGCGGTTCATGCCGCGCGTCACGGCGAGGAAGAGCGGCGCCAGGCCGGGCGGGTCGATGGTCACCAGTATGGTGACGAAGGCATTGAACAGGCTGTCGAAGCTCGGCATCGCTGGTCCCCTCCCGCCGGGCGAAGCCCAGGTTCTGCAATTGGTAGAGCAAAGCCCGGGCGCTGGAAACAGGCGGGAAGGGAAATCAGCCGGCTATTGGGCTTTGCTGCAATAGGCTTCCAACCGGTAGCCATCCGGGTCGATGACGAACGCGGCGTAGTAATTGTCGCCATAGGCGGCGCGCAGGCCGGGCTGGCCGTTGTCTTTGCCGCCCTCACGCAATGCCGCGGCATGGAAGGCGTCGACACTGGCTCGCGTCGGTGCCGAGAAACAGAAGTGCAAGCCGGAGTCCGCATCGGCGGGCACCGGCCGGCCAGCGTCATTAACCCAAAGCTGGACGGCTTGAGCGCCGTAGCCGAGAGAGCCGGGCGACTGGCTGAGGCAGGAATAGCCGAGCGGCTTCAGCGCCGCGTCGTAGAAGCGTTGCGATGCGCCGGCATCACGAACACCGATCGAGACATGGTCGAGCATTGTTTTCTCCATGATTGCAACTGGTTGGTCGATCAGGCTGGTGTAGCGCGTCGGGCCAGGAACTCGACCTCCATGCGCCAGGTCGCGCCGCCGTCATGCGAGCGCTCGCCGAGCCAGCGGAACGAGTTTTCCGTGATGCGTGAAAAGCTCCAGCGCACGGACGCGCCGGTGCCGTCGGCGCCGACCTGGACGATCGTGTCGTCCTCGGCGCGGCCGAGTTGCCGGCTGTAATACTGGTTGCGCGGATCGCTCCAGAAGATGTGCCAGGCGTCCTCACCTGGATCGTAGACGCGCAAAGTGGTGCCGTAGAAGGTCCATGGCCCCAGCGACGGGGAGGGACCCGCGTCGCGCGCGGGCAGGATCCAGACATCCTGCACGGCCCTGCCTTCGAGAACCCAGCCGAAGTGCACCTCACCACGCCCCTCGAGCCTGGTGCCATCTTCGAGAATGCGCGTGGCGTCGAATGTCCAGGCGCCAATGAAGCGGCCATAGAGCTTCAGCCTTTCTGCAAGGTCCGGATTGGGGCCATCGCTGTTCAGGGCCTCGATGAAGGGATCGGTCATTGCTGCTGCCTCGTTTGTCAGGAGAAGGTGAGCAATAGGGACATGGCAGGGTTCATCGCTTGGGAAAAATTGCTATTTTTCGGGCCATGACCACCGCGCAGAAAACTCTGGCGTCCGGGCTTGGCTGGCATGTGTCCGACGTCGTGTGCACGGCCGCCGACGGCGACAAGCCGTTCGAGGAGGAGCATCGCGGCTTCTGCGTTGCCGCCGTGACCAGAGGCACGTTCCGCTATCGCACCCGGCAAGGCACGGCAATGCTGACGCCCGGCGCCATTTTGCTCGGCAACCCCGGCGCCTGCTACGAATGCGGGCATGAGCACGGCGCCGGCGACCGCTGCCTCTCCTTCCATTTTTCATCGGCCTATCTGGAACGCGTAGTGATCGAGCTGCCGGGTGCGAAGCGGCTCGGCTTCGCCGGTCCGAGCCTGCCGCCCGTGCCGGCGCTGGCGCCGCTGCTGGCCGAGGTGGAGGCCGCGCGGGAAAGGGGCGACAATGAGGCGTTCGAGGAACTCGGCCTGCGCATTGCCGGCGCGGTGGTCGCGGCCGGTTCTTCCGCGGTCGTCCGGACGCCCAGCCGCCGCGACCAGAAACGCGTCGCGGAGGCGGTGCGCCTGATCGAGCTCAACGCCGAACGGCCACTATCACTGACCGAGCTTGCCGACGGAACGGCGACCAGTCCGTACCATTTCCTGCGCGTTTTCCGGCAGGTTGCCGGCATGACGCCCTACCAGTTGCTGCTCAGGACAAGGCTGCACCGGGCGGCGGTGCGACTGCGCAGTTCCGACACGGCGATCTCGACGATCGCCTTCGACGCCGGCTTCAACGACCTGTCGACCTTCAACCGCCGGTTCCGGCGCGAGATGGGGCAAGCTCCCGGCGCTTACCGCGCCCGCCGCGCTGGCTAATAGTGTCCGCTGGTGCCTGTCGGACGCGTCGTCAATCGTCCGTCGGCCCGCACCAGCCGGGCAGATAGTCCGCGTCCTTGCTCCTGGCGAGCGTCAGGGCATCTTTCATCGCCTTGTCGAAATTCTTCTCAACCGCGCTCCGATCGATGCGCCGGCGCAGGAAGTCCGCCCAGATGAATTCGCTGAACGGCGTCGTGTCCTTGGCGTAACCGCCCAGCCGGCGCAGTTCGCCCGCCACGCTGCGGTACGGATCATCGACCAATTCGCCGATGGTCTTCGGGATCGCCGAGTAATCGCGGCGCCGGCCGTTCTCGTCGAACGGGTGCATCCAGCCGCGATTGTCGAGCACGAAAAGAAACGCGTCCTTGTCGAGCGCGGACAGGTCGCTGATCACGGTGACGAGCACGTCCTTGACGCCCTCCTCGAGCAGGGCGCGGGCGAGATGGTGGTGATCGGTGACGTAGTTGCGGTTCTTGGGGCCGAGCACCACCGGCACCATGTGCTTGCCGAGAAAGGTGCCGGTCTTCTTCTTGGCGTCCTGCGCCCGGATCATCTGGCGCTTCAACGCAACCTCCCGCATGCCGACCGTTATCTGGGTCGGCCTCAATTCCTCGACGGGGACCGGGGTCACAATGGGTTCTCGGGGATCGATCATGGCACGCCATCCTGTTCTTGCTGCTGTGGTTTCCCCGGACCAAGTGCTTTGATCGCCGCGTCGACGCTGTGGAATATCCGCTGCGTGCCAACAATTTCGGCGATGCCGAACCGCTGCAGCGCCGCCTGGGCGCGCAGCGATTCCATGCGCGCGATAGCAAAGACCGCGCCTTTGTCACGACAATGGCGGATGATGTCGATCAGCGTCTGGGCGGCGGTATAGTCGATCTCGACGATGTTGCTGGCCTCCAGCACCACCAGTTTCACATCCTCGCTCCTGGCGTCGATCAGGTCGGTGAGACCACGCTTGAAACGGTCGGCATTGACGAAGGAAAGCGGTGCCTGGAAGGCCGCCACCAGCACGCCGGGATGCTGCTCGCCTGCGATGGAATTGCTCGGCGGCCACCAGACCGACGTGCCCGGCACCTGCGCCAGCTCGATCGGCTCCGTGTGTGTCGAGCCCCAGATGCCGTAGAGCAGCGACAGGCCGATGCCGATCGCAACGCCGGTTTCGATCGGCAGGACGACGATCGCGATCATGGTGATGAGGATCAGCGCGAACTCGACCGGCGCCTGGCGATAGACCTTGGCGAAGACCTGCCAGCGCAGAATATGCTGGGCCACGAACATCAGCACGCCGGCAAGCGCGGCCTGCGGCACGTTGGCGAGCAAGCGGCCGCCGAAAACACCCAGCACCAGCACGATGGCCGCCGCGATCAGGCCCGAAAGCTGCGAGCGACCGCCGGTCTGGGCGACGATGGCCGTGCGCGGCGGGCTGGCATTCACGGCAAAGGCGCCGAACAGCCCGGCCACGATGCTGCCCGCGCCGACGCCGACGAAATCGCGGTTGACGTCGGGCGCTTCTGCGTCCTGCGGCGTAAAGGAGCGGCTGGTGGCCGCCGTCTGCACCATGACGACGATGGCGATCAGCAACGCGAGCGGGACGAGGGCCTGCGCGTCCCGGAAGTCGGCGGTCGGCATGCCGGGCGCCGGCAAGCCGTTTGGCAGGGCGCCGAGCACTTCGACGCCCCGGTTCTTCAAGTCGAAGGCGATGACTGCAAGCGTCGCCAGAACCATGCCGATCAGCGCCGCCGGGATTCGGGCGCTAATATGCTCCGAGACGAAGACGATGGCGAAGACGCCGAACCCGAGCGCCAGGCTCCACGGATTGGTAAGGTGCAGATCGGCGGCGATCTCGCCGATGCGCCGCACCGTCTCACCGCTTTCCGGCGGCAGGCCGAGCAAAGAAGGCAGTTGCGAGACGATGATATGGACGGAGATGCCGGCGAGAAAACCGGTCGTCACCGGCACGGACAGGAGGTCGGCAATCCAGCCGAGGCGGAAAATTCCGCTGAGCCCCACCAGCAGGCCTACCATCAGCGCCAGCATGGCCGCCAGCGCCAGATAATGCGGCGAGCCGGCGGTGGCGATCAACGCCAGACTGCCGGCGAACAGCGGCGTGATCGTCGAATCCGCGCCGGCCGACAAATGGCGATTAGCGCCGAATAGCGCGAAGGCCACCGATCCGGCGACGAAGGCAAAGAAGCCGATCTCCGGGGCGAAGCCGCCGAGGCGCGCCGTCGCCATCTGTTCGGGAATGGCGATCGCCGCCAGCGTGATGCCGGCCGCCAGGTCGCCGTTGAGGTCCTTTGCGCTCCAACCGCTTAGCGCCCGCAAAGGCAGCCATGAGGCCAGGTTCGTTGCGCCCGCGGTTTTTGCCTGATCCATGACCGACCTTGCCGCATGGCGAGCAAAACGACCGTGGCCATATCGTCGCAATCAGCGGTATCCATTTGAAATTACCACCAAAATTGTCTCTGGAAAAGTCCGGCCGACATTGGAGTTTCGGCGAGCCTTCCTATATAAGCATGCAGTGATTCCCGACTGGATTGTGACCTGATTTGACCGACCAGAAGACACCGCGCGGGCCGGAGGGCGGCCCCACCGGCATCGAGCCGATTTCGATCATCGAGGAGATGCAGCGCTCCTATCTCGATTACGCCATGAGCGTGATCGTCAGTCGCGCGCTGCCCGATGTGCGCGACGGCCTGAAGCCAGTGCATCGCCGCATCCTCTATGCCTCGCATGAGAGCGGCTACCACTGGAACCGCAAATATGTGAAGTCGGCGCGCCCGGTCGCCGACGTGATGGGTAAATACCATCCGCATGGCGACGCCTCGATCTATGACGCTTTGGTGCGCATGGCGCAGGACTGGTCACTGCGCGTGCCGCTGATCGACGGTCAGGGCAATTTCGGCTCGATCGACGGCGATCCGCCGGCGGCGATGCGCTACACCGAGTCCAGGCTCACCAAGGTCGCGCATGAGCTCTTGGAGGACATCGACAAGGAAACCGTCGATTTCCAGGACACTTACGACGCTTCTGGCAGCGAGCCCAAGGTGCTGCCGGCGCGTTTCCCGAACCTTCTGGTCAACGGCTCCGGCGGCATCGCCGTCGGCATGGCGACCAACATCCCGCCGCACAATCTCAGCGAAGTCTGCAACGGCGCCATCGCCCTCATCGACAATCCGGCGATCGACCTGACGGCATTGATGGAGATCGTGCCCGGCCCGGATTTCCCGACTGGCGGCATCGTGCTTGGCAGGTCCGGCATCTACAACGCCTATTCGACGGGCCGCGGGTCTATCGTCATGCGCGGACGCGTCGACGTCGAACAGCGCGGCAACGACCGTGAATCGATCGTCGTCACCGAGATTCCCTATCAGGTGAACAAGGCCTCGATGATCGAGAAGATGGCCGAGCTGGTGCGCGACAAGCGCATCGAGGGCATTTCCGATATCCGCGACGAGAGCGACCGCCAGGGCTACCGCGTCGTGATCGAGTTGAAGCGGGACGCCGTGGCCGACGTCGTCCTCAACCAGCTCTATCGCTTCACGCCGCTGCAGACGTCGTTCGGCGCCAACATGGTAGCGCTCAACGGCGGCAAGCCGGAAGTGCTGACGCTGATCGACATGCTCAAGGCCTTTGTCGGCTTCCGTGAGGAAGTCGTCAGCCGCCGCACGAAGTACCTGCTGCGCAAGGCGCGCGAGCGGGCCCACGTTTTGGTCGGTCTGGCGATCGCCGTCGCCAACATCGACGAGGTGATCAAGCTGATCCGCACCGCGCCCGATCCGCAGACGGCGCGCGAGCAGTTGATGGAACGGCGCTGGCCGTCGCACGACGTCGCGCCGCTGATCGAGCTGATCGACGATCCGCGTCATCGCATCAACGAGGACGGGACCTACAATCTCTCCGAGGAGCAGGCTCGCGCCATCCTTGAACTGCGCCTGCAGCGCCTGACCGCGCTCGGCCGCGACGAGATCGCCGACGAGCTGAATCAGATCGGCGCCGAAATCGTTGATTATCTTGATATTTTGTCGTCGCGTGCGCGCATCCAGCAGATCGTCAAGGACGAGCTGATCGCGGTCCGCGACGAGTTCGGCACGCCGCGCCGCACCGAGCTCTCCGACGGCGGCTCGGATATGGAAGACGAGGACCTGATCCAGCGCGAGGACATGGTCGTCACTGTCAGCCACTCCGGTTACATCAAGCGCGTGCCGCTGTCGCTCTACCGGGCGCAGCGCCGCGGCGGCAAGGGTCGCTCCGGCATGTCGACCAAGGAAGAGGATTTCGTCACTCGGCTGTTCGTCGCCAACACGCACACGCCAGTGCTGTTCTTCTCCTCGCGCGGCATCGTATACAAGGAAAAGGTCTGGCGGCTGCCGATCGGCAACCCGCAATCGCGCGGCAAGGCCCTGATCAACATGCTGCCGCTCGAGCAAGGCGAGCGCATCACCACGATCATGCCGCTGCCCGAGGACGAGACCAACTGGGGCGAGCTCGACGTCATGTTCGCCACCACGCGCGGCACCGTGCGTCGCAACAAGCTGTCCGACTTCGTCCAGGTCAACCGCAACGGCAAGATCGCCATGAAGCTGGAGGAAGAGGGCGACGAGATCCTCGGCGTCGAGACCTGCACCGACAATGACGACGTGCTGCTGACGGCGAATTCGGGCCAGTGCATCCGCTTCCCGGTCTCCGACGTGCGCGTCTTCCAGAGCCGCAATTCCGTCGGCGTGCGCGGCATAACCATGGCCGAGACCGATCGCATCATCTCGATGTCGGTGATCGAGAACGTCGATGCGTCGCCCGCCGAGCGCGCCGCCTATCTGAAGCGCGCCGCGGCCGAGCGCCGGATGGCCGCCGGCGCCACCGGCGACGAGGAGGAGATCGCGCTCACCAACGAAGAGGTCGGCGAGGAAGCCGAACTCTCCGAAGAACGCTACGAGTTCCTCAAGGCGCATGAGCAGCTCGTGCTGACGGTGACCGAATATGGCTATGGCAAGCGTTCGTCGTCCTACGATTTCCGCCTGACGGGACGCGGCGGCAAGGGCATCCGGGCCACCGACGTGTCGAAAGTGGCCGAGATCGGCCGGCTGGTCGCGACCTTCCCGGTCGGCAATGATGATCAGATCATGCTGGTTTCGGACGGCGGTACGGTCATCCGCGTGCCGGTCGAAGGCATACGCTTCGCCAGCCGCGCCACCAAGGGCGTGACGATCTTCAACACGGCTGAAGGCGAGAAGGTCGTGTCTGTCGAGCGGATTTCGGAACCGCAGTCGGACGAGGAGACCGAAGAAGTATCGTCAGGCGAGACTGGAACCGAAGACGGAACCCAGGAAAGCCAGGAATAGGCTCTCGCTGCCCAGCGCCGGCCTATGGGCCGGTGCTTCGTTACTGGAGATCAGAATCGGCGGTAAGGTTTGCGGACGACGAAAGGATCGATCCGCCTGGTGTTGGCCTTGACGCGAACCTTTGCTGCTTCCTGATGCAACCCGAATGCAGTCGCGATCAGCATCACGATGGTCATTGCAGTGGCAAGCATGTAGATCAGCATTTGCGTGTTCTCCTGCGCTTACAACGAAAACATGGGGATTTGGTTTCATCCCTTGAAGTGCAACCTAGTGAACGCTGCGTGAAGCGTTCGTGATCGTTGCATTCATCTGTCGTTCACGGCGCCGAAAAGGTTCAAACGCGGATTTTTTGCGCAGTTGTGCACGGAAAACCGCTCACACTTTTCCTGGAATTGCTCTAGAAGCCTGCCATGACCGAACGCACCGCCCTTTACGCCGGGTCCTTCGACCCGCTGACCAACGGCCATCTCGATGTGCTGAAAGCCTCGCTGGCGGTGGCCGATACCGTCTATGCGGCGATCGGCATTCACCCGGGCAAGAAGCCATTGTTTTCCTTCGAGGAACGCGTGACGCTGATCGAGGCCGCGACCAAGGCCGAGTTTGGCCGTGACGCCGGCCGCATCAAGGTCGTTTCCTTCGACGGGCTGGTCATCGACGCGGCCCGCAAACACGGCGCCTCGATCATCATCCGCGGCCTGCGCGACGGCACCGATCTCGACTACGAGATGCAGATGGCCGGCATGAACGAGACGATGGCTCCGGAACTGCAGACGGTTTTTCTCCCCGCCAGCCCTTCGGTGCGCACCATTACCGCCACACTCGTGCGCCAGATTGCGTCGATGGGCGGCGACATCCGCCCATTCGTGCCGGCGGCCGTTGCCGGCGCGCTCACCGTCAAGTTCACCAAATAGGCTTTCCCGGAGATACCCATGCAGCTGAAGAAGCTCGCTTCGTTCCTTGTCGTGCTTGCCGGCCTTTTCGCGGCATCCCTGCCGGCGGTCGCCGCCGACAAGGAAAACACCATGATCATCACGCTGAAGGATGGCGACGTGACCATCGCGCTGCGTCCCGATCTGGCGCCCAAGCACGTCGCGCAGATCAAGAAGCTGGTGCGTGACGGCGCCTATGACAACGTCGCCTTCCACCGCGTCATCGACGGCTTCATGGCGCAGACCGGCGACGTCAAGTTCGGCAACACGAAGAAGGGTTTCAACCCCGAGGCCGTCGGCACCGGCGGTTCCGACCTGCCCGACCTGCCGGCCGAATTCTCGCAGAGCGAGCAGTTCACCCGCGGTGTGGTCGGCATGGCCCGTTCGCAGGATCCGAACTCGGCCAACTCCCAGTTCTTCATCATGTTCGCGCCGGCGCCGAATCTCGACGGCCAATATACCATCGTCGGCAAGGTGGTCGGCGGCATGGACCTCGTCGACAAGATCAAGAAAGGCGACGAGGCCGACAACGGGACCGTCACCGACCCTGACAGCATGATCAAGGTTCGTATCGCCGCCGACGGCAAATAACACCCCTCAATTCTCAAAAAGGATTTCTGACATGGCTGAGATCAAGGATCGCGAGAACGCGCTCATCATGGAAACGACCAAGGGCCAGGTCGTCATCGATATGTATCCCGAACTGGCGCCGGGCCACGTCGCCCGCATCAAGGAGCTGGCGCGGGAAGGCGCCTATGACGGCGTGGTGTTCCACCGCGTCATCGACGGCTTCATGGCGCAGACCGGCGACGTCAAGTTCGGCAATTCGTCGAAGCCGACCTATGCTCCGTCCCGCGCCGGCATGGGCGGTTCCGACAAGCCGGACCTGAAGGCCGAGTTCTCCAACGCCAATCACGGCCGCGGCGCCTGCTCGATGGCGCGCGCGCAGAACCCGAACTCGGCGAACTCGCAGTTCTTCATCTGCTTCGACGACGCTGCCTTCCTCAACCGCCAGTACACCGTCTGGGGCCAGGTCATCGAAGGCATGGACAATGTCGACAAGATCAAGCGCGGCGAGCCGGTGCAGGATCCCGACAAGATCGTGTCGCTGAAGGTCGCGGCCGACGTCAAGTAAAGGCAAACGATGATGGGCGCCGTCTGGTCCCTGCTTGGCATCCTGTCCGGTGCCTTCATCGCCATCCAGGCGCCGATCAATTCGCAGCTGGCGCGCGGCCTCGGCCTTCCCGTGGCCGCCGCCGCGTTCTCCTTCCTGTCCGGCGCCATCGTACTCGGTATCATCTCCATCTCGGCGGTGAAGCTGCAGGGTATCTCGCTCGACTGGAAGGCGCCGGCGCCGTGGCTGTTCATCGCCGGTGGTATGCTCGGCGGCTTCTACGTGACGCTGTCGACGATCCTGACGCCGCGCATCGGCGCCGCCGCGCTCATGGCCTTCCTGGTCGCTGGCCAGCTGATCGCCGGCATGCTGATCGACCGCGCCGGCTTTCTTGGCGTGGCGGTGCGCGAAATCTCGCTTGGCCGCGTCGCCGGCGCCGTGCTGCTGCTTGCCGGGGCGCTGCTCATCCGGCTCTACTGATGCGCGTCGACCTGTTCGATTTCGACCTGCCGGAAGAGCGCATCGCGCTTCGCCCGGCGGAGCCGCGTGACAGCGCCAGGCTGCTGGTCGTCAAACCGGGCGAAACGCTGGAAGACCGCATTGTCGGCGATCTGCCGTCGCTGCTTCGCGAAGGCGACGTCTTGGTGTTCAACGACACCAAGGTCATCCCGGCGCAACTGAAAGGTTTCCGCAAGCGCGGCGAGGCGGTGGCACAGGTCGAGGCGACGTTGCATATGCGCGTGGCGCCGGACCGCTGGCAAGCCTTCATGCGGCCAGGCAAACGCATCGCCGCCGGCGACCGCATCCATTTCGGCCATGACGGTAATTCCTGTTTCCTCGGCCAGCTCGACGCAACGGTGCTCGAGAAGGGCGAAGCGGGCGAGGCACTGCTCGGCTTCGACCTTTCCGGGCCGTTCCTCGACGAGGCGCTGCACGCTGTCGGCCACATTCCGCTGCCGCCCTATATCGCTTCAAAGCGCGACGACGACGAGCGCGACCGCGCCGATTACCAGACCATCTATGCCAGGGAAGAGGGGGCTGTCGCTGCACCCACCGCCGGCCTGCATTTCACGCCGGAGCTGTTCGCCGCGCTCGACGCCAAGGGTGTCGAGCGCCGTTTCGTCACGCTGCATGTCGGCGCCGGCACCTTCCTGCCGGTGAAGGTCGACGACACCGCCGACCACAAGATGCATGCCGAGACCGGCTCGGTCAGTGCCGAGACGGCGGCGGCGCTCAATGCGGCCAAAGCGCGGGGAGGGCGGATCATCTGCGTCGGCACGACGTCACTGCGCCTTTTGGAAAGCGCTGCGCGCGAGACCGGCGCGGTCGAAGCCTGGTCCGGACCGACCGACATCTTCATCACGCCCGGCTATCGCTTCCGCACGGCCGACATGCTGATGACCAATTTCCATCTGCCGCGCTCGACGCTGTTCATGCTGGTCTCGGCCTTCAGCGGGCTGGAGACGATGCGTTTGGCCTATGCGCATGCCATCGACAACCGCTACAGGTTCTACTCCTATGGCGACGCCAGCCTGCTTTACCGAGCGGAGACGAGCGATGGACGATGATCTCGACGGCATGGACCGCGATCTGCTGATCGCGGAAGTGAAGAAGCTGCGCGCCGGCATCCGCGCGCATCGCGACACGACCGGCCATGATCTGTGCTGGCATCACCCCGATCTCTGGGAGCTTCTGCCGGAAAAGACCGAGCCGGAAATCGCCGTGCCGCCTTGGCCGAAATTCATGCGCGGCTGCATCCGCTACCGGCAGTCGCTCGACGAGCAGGTGCCCAATGCTGCGGTGCACGACAAGGAATTCAATGGCTGAGACTTTTTCTTTCAAGCTGCTAGCCAGCGACGGCAAGGCCAGGCGCGGCCTGGTCTCGATGCCGCGCGGCGAAATCCGCACGCCGGCCTTCATGCCGGTCGGCACCGGCGGCACCGTCAAGGCCATGTATATGGACCAGGTGCGCGGCGTCGGCGCCGACGTCATTTTGGGCAACACCTACCATCTGATGCTGCGGCCTGGCGCCGAGCGCGTGGCCAGGCTTGGCGGCCTGCACGAGTTCGCGCGTTGGCCGCATCCGATCCTGACCGACAGCGGCGGCTTCCAGGTCATGTCGTTGTCGAAGCTCAGGAAGCTGACCGAACAAGGCGTCACCTTCCGCTCGCATATAGACGGCGCGCCGTACGAAATGTCGCCGGAGCGGTCGATCGAGATCCAGGGTCTGCTCGATTCCGACATCCAGATGCAGCTCGACGAATGCACCGCGCTGCCGGCCAAGCCTAAGGAGATCGAGCGGGCCATGGAGCTGTCGCTGCGTTGGGCCGAGCGCTGCAAGACGGCCTTCGGCGACCAGCCGGGCAAGGCGATGTTCGGCATCGTCCAGGGCGGCGACAGTGCGCCGATGCGCGTGCGTTCGGCGCAAGCGCTGAAGGCGATGGATCTGAAAGGCTATGCCGTCGGCGGGCTGGCGGTCGGCGAGCCGCAATCGGTGATGCTGGAGATGCTCGACATCACCTGCCCGGAATTGCCAGCCGACAGACCGCGCTACCTGATGGGCGTCGGCACGCCGGACGATATCCTGAAATCGGTGGCGCGCGGCATCGACATGTTCGACTGCGTGATGCCGACTCGCGCCGGCCGTCATGGCCTCGCCTACACGCGCCGCGGCAAGGTCAATCTCCGGAACGCGCGTCACGCCGACGATCCGCGGCCGCTCGACGAGGAAAGCGACTGCGCGGCCGCGCGCGACTATTCGCGCGCTTATCTGCATCACCTCGTCCGTTCGCAGGAGTCGCTCGGCGCCATGCTGCTGACCTGGAACAACCTGTCCTACTATCAGAAGCTGATGCAGGACATCCGGGCTTCCATCGAGGCACAGGCCTTCGAAGCGCGGGCCGCGGAGATCGCCGAAGGCTGGGCGAGGGGCGATATCCCGGCCGTTTGATCAGCGAAGCCGTCAGAAAACTTTTCATAAATCAAATGAAGAGTAAGTATCCTTTGCCATGCTTTGGTAAAGGTCGGCGCAGATTTGCTGAAATTAGACATGTCAACCGCATTTCGTAATGTAGCAAGTACTAATATATATGCTGACCGACTGGAACTGGTGGCAACGCGGCAACGGAGCGTCGGTCTATTACTTCTGATTTCGGTGATCGTGCTTGCCGGCCTGTCCTTGCGTCTGCTCGGAGCGCGCGGGGATCTCTGGCAAGACGAGCTCTGGAGCATCTCGCTGGTGGCTCCCCTGACGTCGATCGACCAGATATTCTGGCGTATAAACCACGACAACAACCACTACCTCAATTCGATCTATCAGTATGTCGTCGGCCCCGATGCCGCGCCGCTCGTCCAGCGCGGCCTGTCGATAACGCTCGGGGCGTGCACCATCATTGCAGCCGCGGCGATATCGCGCGGACGCTCGGCAATGGCTGCGTCGGTGCTGCTGTTCGCGGTGAGCTATCCGATGGTTCACTACGGCTCGGAGGCGCGTGGCTATGCTGGCCTGGTGCTGTTCACGCTCGTTGCCGTGGCTCTCCTAGAACGCCGGCTCGACAAGCAGGGTTCGTACGGCCTCGCCCTGGCAGCGGCAATTCTGCTTGGCTTCCTCTGGCATCTGACGATGATCGAAACGGTGGTGGTGCTCATGGCTTGGACGGCGTGGCTTAGCTGGCAACGCAACCGCAGTCTGAATGTCGTCAACAGCGAGCTTGTCCAGGTCTTCCTGCCGGCTTTCCTTGCCGTGCTTCCGCTTGGCGCGGCAATGGTCGTGGGCGCTCGATTGTTCAGTTTCAGGATCGGCGGGGTTTCCTCGTTCTCGCTCGAGAATTTCGCCGTCGGATATGGCGGAATGATCCGCTATCTTTTCGGTCTGCCGAACTGGATCAGCGACTGGGCATGCATCGCGGTCGTCTACGCCTTGGTTTTGGCATATGCCGTCGTCTCGCGCGATCGCCGGACCAGTCTCTATGTCATCGGCATCGTCGGGCTACCCGCCTTGATGGCGGTGGCGCGTCTGCCGAGTCTCGAATTCCCGCGCTATTTCATCGTCAGCGGAGCCTTGTTGCTGCTTTGGGCCGGAGACGTGATCGGACGCGGCTTCGACGCCGGCGGGGCGAGAAGGATTTGCGCCACCGGGATACTCCTGCTCGTGGCAGGCAGCAGCATGGCGTCGCTGGCCCGTTTCTATGAGTATGGGCGCGGTTCCTATTCCGGCATGGTGGACGAGATGACAAAGAACGGCGCCACCACCTTTGCCACCAATGTCGATTTCCGCACCGGCATGGTGGTCGACTACTTCGCGGCGCGCAAGGGCCGCCAGGCATCGCTCATCACCCAGGACAAGATTTGTGCCGGCCGCGCGGACTGGCTGATTCTGGAAGGTGATCCCCAAAAACAGCCGGAACGGGTGGATTTCGATTGTGCGCTTGCCTACCAACGAGCAGATGACTCTGCCTTCTGGGGCCTCTCCGGTTTGGGCTGGACCCTCTATAGCCGCCGAGATTGACCAGCCGACCAGGCCCCGCTGTGCGAGCTCAGGTGCTGACCGACGCCGAGGCCCGCAAGCTGCAGCCGGTGATCTTGAAACTGCCGTCCGCCTGCTGCTGCAGCGTATAGACCGCTTCATAGTCCTTGCCGTCAGGCCCGACGATCAGCACCTGCTGGATGATCGAACCGGGTCCGGTCTGCTCGACCTTGCCGAAGGAATAGGACCGGGGCTTGCGCACCGGCGCGTAGCCGTTCGTGACCATGTTCATGAAGGTGTCGACGGTCGGAAAGATCTGCTTCACATTCGGCGCGGCGAAACTGTAGGCGGCGGCGCCGTCATCGGCGATGAAGGCCTTCAACTGGCTGTCGATGACCGTCTGCGCGGCCTTGACCTCGGCGTCGCCGGCGAAGGCAAGCGAGGCTATCAACATTGGAACTAGAGCTAATGCGAACAATAAGCGGCGCATGGCCTGCCTCCCGGAATTCGCTTGGCGAACGCAATCTAACATACGCATCGCGGCATGGCGTGGTTTCACCAACCAGCGAAGATTCCACGATTTCGCCGCCAGGGGCGTGATCAGGCTCTCTTTGAAGCGCGTGCCGCGTAATGCTTGAAAGCCGGGCGGCAGTCTGCCACAAGGGCCGCTTATTCGCGTTGAAGGCTGGCAGGACCGGGCAATGAAGGCATTTTTCGTGCAGATTAAATGCGATCTGGGCAAGTCCTACGAGGTCGCCAGCGCGCTCGCCGATGCCGAGATCGCCTCCGAGATCTATTCGACCGCCGGCAATTTCGACCTGCTCGCCAAGTTCTATATCGACGATGAGGAAGACGTCGGCCACTTCGTCAACGAGCGGGTGCAGATTCTGCCGGGAATCAAGGACACGTTCACCATCGTGACTTTCAGGGCGTTCTGACCGGCCCGGCGCTGCCTGGCCGGGAAGCAGGAACTGACCCGACCTTGCCGCTTATGCCCTAATTTCAGGCAATTTGCGTAGAGTGGCCTGCATCGCGCTTTAAATCACCGATTGCGCTTGATTTTCTCCGGCGGGGCCAGTGAAATGGTCTCAGAGGGGAGTACGCGATTGGCAGCGTTCGACGAAATGCTTCCGGAAATTTCCGGATTGAGAACACCTTATGAGGCTTACGATCGCTGGCTGAAGGAGCAGGACCCGGCCAGGCTTACCGAGAAAATGCAGGATGCCGAGCGGGTATTCCGCAAGACCGGCATCACCTTTGCCGTCTATGGCGAGCAGGAAGCTTCCGAGCGGCTGATCCCTTTCGACATCGTGCCGCGCATCCTTTCCGGCCAGGAATGGCGCCGGCTGACGCAGGGCATCGAGCAGCGCGTGCAGGCGCTTAACGCCTTTCTCGACGACATCTATCACCGCCAGGAGATCCTGCGCGCCGGGCGCGTGCCCAGGGATCTGGTCGCCAAGAACGAGGCCTTCCTGCCCGAGATGATCGGTGTCAGGCCGCCGGCCGGCGTCTATACCCATATCATCGGCGTCGACATCGTCCGCATCTCGGAAAACGAGTTCTACGTGCTGGAGGACAATGCCCGCACGCCGTCGGGCGTCTCCTATATGCTGGAGAACCGCGAGACGATGATGCAGCTCTTTCCGGAGCTGTTCCAGAAGATCAAGGTGCGGCCGGTGGAGAACTACCCGCAGCTTCTGCGCCAGTCGCTGGCAGCGGTGCGGCCGCAAAGCACCAAGGGCACGCCGACAATCGCGGTGCTGACGCCCGGTTCCTACAACTCGGCCTATTTCGAGCACGCCTTCCTCGCCGACCAGATGGGCGTGCAACTCGTCGAAGGGCAGGACCTGCGTGTCGTCGACGGTCATGTCGCGATGCGCACGACCGAAGGCTACAAGCAGATCGATGTGCTCTACCGGCGCGTCGACGACTCGTTCCTCGATCCGCTGACCTTCCGGCCGGATTCCGCGCTTGGCGTGCCGGGCATCATGGATGTCTACCGCGCTGGCAACATCACCATCGCCAACGCACCGGGAACCGGCATCGCCGACGACAAGGCGATCTATTCCTACATGCCCGAGATCGTCGAGTTCTACACCGGCCGCAAGGCGATCCTCGGCAACATCCCGACCTGGCGCTGCTCGGAGCCGGACAGCCTCAAATACGTGCTCGAGCACATCCATGAACTCGTCATCAAGGAAGTGCACGGCTCCGGCGGCTACGGCATGCTGGTAGGCCCGGCGGCGACCAAGAAGGAATGCCAGGAATTCGCCAAGAAGCTGCAGGCCAAGCCCTCGAACTACATCGCCCAACCGACGCTGGCGCTGTCGACCTGTCCGATCCTGACCGAGAAGGGCCTGTCGCCGCGCCACGTCGATCTGAGACCCTACGTGCTGGTCTCGGACCGCATCCAGATCGTTCCGGGGGGCTTGACGCGTGTCGCACTCAAGCAGGGCTCGCTGGTCGTCAACTCCTCGCAAGGCGGTGGGACGAAGGACACCTGGGTACTCGATGACTGAGCGAGTAGGCAGCAGACCGAGTAGAAGCAGAGGGACAGGAAATGCCATATTCCATTGAGATTCAACTATTTACTACTGCAAACTCACTAATCTCTACTCACTAGCCCGAAGGGCCTCACATGCTTCTCGGCCGCACCGCCAACGGTCTCTACTGGATGAACCGCTATATCGAGCGGGCCGAAAACATGGCGCGCCTGGTCGATGCCGGATTGCGCATGGCGCTGACGCGCACGCAAAGCGCGTCGGAGGAATGGAACTCGGTGCTGCTCAGCGCCGGCTCGGACATCGCCTTCAGCCAGAAATACCAGGACTATACAGCCGCCAATGTCTCCGACTTCCTGCTGCGCGACATCTCGAACCCGTCGAGTACGATGTCGTCGATCGAGACGGCGCGCAACAATGCGCGCATGGTGCGCACGGCGCTGACGCGCGAGACCTGGGAAAGCATCAACGAAGCCTGGATGTCGCTGAAGCGAATGCTGGCGAGGCCGATCGACGAACGCGACCTGCCGACGGTGCTGGACGCCATCAAGCGCGAGACGGCGCTGATCCGCGGATCGTTCTATGGCACGATGCTGCGCAACGAGATTTTCGATTTCTCGCAGCTCGGCACCTATGTCGAGCGCGCCGACAACACGGCGCGCATCCTCGACGTGAAATATTACGTGTTGCTGCCGTCGCTGTCCTGGGTCGGCTCGACGCTGGACAACTACCAGTGGGAGTCGATCCTGCGTTCGGTGTCGGCGCATCGCTCCTATCGATGGGTTTATGAAGCCGACTATAAGCCGACGAACATTGCCGACTATCTGATCCTCAATGTGCGCATGCCGCGCTCGCTGACCTTCTGCTACCGCTTCCTCGGCGAGCATCTGAAATTCCTCGCCGACGACTATGGCGCGCGCCATGCCTGCCACGGCACGGCCGAGAAGATCCAGGCGCTGCTCAAGCGGGGGTCGATCAAGGACATATTCGATCACGGCTTGCACGAGTTCCTGGCCGAGTTCATTCGCGACAACACCAGGCTGGGCGACGAGATCGCCCAGGATTACCGGTTCTACTGAGTAAAGCTGAGGGCGGGCGTTATGCGGCTCAAGATCTCCCATCGCACCGAATATCACTACGATACGCCCGTGCAGTATCTGCTGCAGCGGCTGCGGCTGATGCCTTCCAGCGGGCGCACGCAGACCGTCGGCTCATGGGCGATCAAGGTGGAAGGCGCGCGCGAGGAGGTGCGCTTTACCGACCATTTCGGCAACGATACGCGGCTCTTGAGCGCCGAGAGCGGCTACAGCGCAATCGTCGTCGAGGCGGCGGGCGAGGTGACGACGCATGACACGGCCGGCATAACCGGGCCGCATCAGGGCTTTGCGCCGCTTTGGCTGTTCGCCCAACAGACCCAGCTCACCGCCGCCGGCGAGGGCATTCGTGAACTGGCCGGCACGGTCGGGCAGGGGACAGAAATCGAGCGGCTGCACACATTGATGGGCGCGATCCGCGAACGCGTCGCCTACAAGCCGGGCACGACCAGCGTCGTGACGCCCGCGGAAGAAGCGCTGGCGCTGAAATCCGGCGTCTGCCAGGACCACAGCCACATCTTCATCGCCGCGGCCGGCGCGCTTGGCTTTCCCGCCCGCTATATCAGCGGCTATCTGATGATGGATGCGGCCGTCGAGCAGGCGGCGAGCCATGCCTGGGCCGAAGCCTATGTCGTGGGGCTCGGCTGGGTTGCCTTCGACCCGGCGAATTGTATCTCTCCCGACGAACGCTATGTGCGGGTGGCGATGGGGCGCGACTATCGCGATGCCTCGCCGGTGTCGGGGATACTGCTGGGGCAGGCGCAGGAGAGGCTTGCCGTCACCGTCACGGTAGAGCAGTAATCCACGCCGGAATCGCTAGCAAGAGAGCAACCATGTGACCTATTGCGTCGGCCTCAAGATCGATCGCGGGCTCGTGTTCATGTCGGACACTCGCACCAATGCCGGCATGGATTCGATCTCGACCTTCAAGAAGATGCATGTCTGGGAACAGCCGGGCGAACGCGTCATCGTGTTGATGTCGGCGGGCAACCTTGCCACGACACAGGCCGTGGTCAGCCTGCTCGACGAGCGCAACAAGGCGGTCGGCGACCGCCATGAGAAGCTGCTCGAGACGCCGTCCATGTATCAGACGGTGCGGCTGGTCGGCGACACGGTCAAGGAAGTGATCGCGCATGCCTCGCCGGACGGCGAGAAGGCGGATTCCTATTTCAACGCCTCCTTCATTCTCGGCGGCCAGATCAAGGGCAGCCCGCCAAGGCTGTTCATGATCTACCCGGAAGGCAATTTCATCGAGTCGACCGACGACACGCCGTTCTTCCAGATCGGCGAGACGAAATACGGCAAGCCGATCATCATCCGCGCCTATGACCGGGCGATGAGCCTGGCCGAGACGGTGAAGCTGCTTCTGGTGTCGTTCGATTCGACGCTGAAATCCAACCTCTCGGTCGGGCTGCCGCTCGACCTGCTGTTCCTGGAACAGGATGCGTTCAAAGTCGGCCTGAACCGGCGCATCGGCCAGGACGATCCCTATTACCGCACGATTTCCGACGGCTGGTCCAGCGCGCTGAAAATCGCCTTTTCAAATCTGCCGGATTTTCCGGGGTAGGACTTTTCGGCTGCACCGTTGCCTCATCATATTTAACATGTTAATTAAAAACTGAGAACGGTTCGACCAGCCGGTATCTTCGACGGCTGCTGGGAGGAAAATATGGACAATCAGGAATTCCGCGACTGGTCGAGGCGGGCGGCCGATTGGGGCGTCGATTACCGCGCCGGCCTGCGCGACCGTCCGGTGCGGCCGGCCATCGCGCCGGGTGAGATCTTCAGGAGCATCGAAGCCTCGCCGCCAGAATTGCCCGAGCCGATGGAAAAGATCTTCGCCGATTTCGAAGCCAAGATCGTGCCGGGCATGACGCACTGGCAGCATCCGCGTTTCTTCGCTTACTTTCCGGCCAATGCGGCGCCAGTCTCGGTTGTCGCGGAATATCTGGTCTCGGCGATGGCCGCGCAATGCATGCTGTGGCAGACTTCGCCGGCGGCGACCGAGCTCGAGATGCGCATCGTCGACTGGATGCGCCAGGCGCTCGGCCTGCCGGAAGATTTTTCGGGCGTCATCCAGGATTCGGCTTCGTCGGCGACGCTTGCCGCGGTGCTCACCATGCGCGAGCGGGCGCTTGACTGGCAAGGCAACAAAAAGGGACTGACCGGGCAGGGCAAGCTGCGCGTCTATTCCTCCGACCAGGTCCATACCTCGATCGACCGCGCCATCTGGGTCTCGGGCATCGGCGAGGAAAACCTCGTCCGCATCCCGGTCAGCGGACGTTTTCGCGCCATGGACACCGTCGCACTGGAAGCCGTGATCATCGCCGATCGCGAAGCCGGCCTGCTGCCTGCCGGCATCATCGCTTGCGTCGGCGGCACCAGCACAGGCGGGACCGACGACATTGCGGCGGTGGCCGCTGTCGCGAAGCGGCACGGGCTTTACCTGCATGTCGATGCCGCCTGGGCCGGGTCGGCGATGATCTGTCCGGAATACCGGCATTTCTGGACCGGCGTCGAAGGCGCCGATTTCATCGTCTTCAACCCGCATAAGTGGCTGGGCGCGCAATTCGATTGCTCGATCCAGTTCGTGCGCGAGCCGGAAGACTTGGTGCGCACGCTGGCGATCAAGCCGGACTATCTGAAGACGCGTGGCCATGACGGCATCATCAACTATTCGGAATGGTCGGTGCCGCTCGGCCGCCGCTTCCGCGCGCTGAAACTCTGGTTCCTGCTGCGCGCTCATGGGCTTGAGGGCCTGCGCGCCATGATCCGCAACCACGTCGCCTGGAGCGAAGGACTGGCCGTGCGATTGGCCAAGGAAGCGGATTTCGAGCTCGTCAGCGAACCGATGCTGTCGCTGTTTTCCTTCCGGCACCGGGCGCCGTCGGGCATCGATCCGGACGAGCACAATCTGCGCCTGGTCGACGCCATCAATGCAGATGGGCGAATCTATCTGACGCAGACGCGGGTCGACGGACGGGTCGCCATCCGTTTCCAGGCCGGTCAGTTCGAATCGACGGCGGCGGACGTCGACGCGGCCTTCAATGTCATCTGCGAATGTGCAAGATCGCTCGCATCCTGAGATAGCTGCCAAAACGCGGCCGGGGGAAGATCGTGACCGACCGCGGCGTGATAGCGCAAAACCTGACCGGCGTCTGGCATGGCCGCTATTTCTATCCGCGCGATCTGGCGCCGGTGTCTTTTGTCGCGACGCTTTTCGAGACCGCATCCGCTTTGACGGGAACGACGCATGAACCGGCCGGGCCGGCTACCAGCGCCTTGCGCTATGCGAGCTTGGAGGGACAGCGCGACGGCAGGATGGTTGTTTTCGTCAAGACCTACACCAATGCCGGATCGAACGCGCAGCCGATCGACTATAGCGGACGCCTGAACGGCGACGCCACCGAGATCGAAGGAATCTGGCGCATCCGCGGGAACTGGTCGGGCAAATTTCTGATGATCCGCTCACCGGGCAAGGCTGTTTCCGTCGAACGCAAGGTGGCGGAGCGCGTCTGATATTTGCTTGCGACCGACCTGATTTCATTAGCCGGCCGCTTGCCTTTTCACTGCTTTCGTTTTCCCGTATAGAGGGGAAAAACGAAAACGGGGAGAACGCGCGATGTTTCTTTCGCCACGCCATGCCGAAATCATCCAGATGGCGAAAGACCATGGCAGGGTTCTGGTCGATGACCTAGCGACGCATTTCAATGTGACGCCGCAGACCATCCGCAAGGACCTCAACGATCTATGCGATCAGCGCTTGCTCACCCGCATCCATGGCGGCGCGCTGTTTCCGTCCGGCATCGAGAACATGGAGTATGAGGCGCGGCGCAAGATTGCCGCCGACGAGAAGGAGGCGATCGGCAGCGCGGCGGCGCGGCTGATCCCGGACAATGCCTCGCTGTTCATCAATATCGGCACCACCACCGAGGCCGTCAGCAAGTCGCTGCTCGACCACAACGGGCTTATGGTCATTACCAATAATATCAATGTTGCCAACAGGATGCGCATCTATCCTTCGATAGAAGTGGTGATCGCCGGCGGCGTCGTGCGCGGTTCCGACGGCGGCATCGTCGGCGAGGCGGCCGTCGATTTCATCCGCCAGTTCAAGGTCGATTACGCCGTCATCGGCGCCTCGGCGATCGACCATGACGGCGCGCTGCTCGATTTCGATTTCCGCGAGGTGAAGGTGGCGCAGGCCATCATCGCCAATGCCCGTCATGTGATTCTGGTCTCCGATCGGACCAAGTTCGAGCGTACGGCGCCGGTCCGGATCGGCCATCTTTCGCAGGTGAATACCTTCATCACCGATCGCTGCGAGATCCCGTCGATCCGCCGGATTTGCGAGGAGACCGAGGTCCGGCTGATCGAGACAGCGCTCGAATAGGCTCTATCATGGCTGTTTCACGCAGCCGTGATATTTCGTTTGACATTCGCTTTTAGTTCGAAATAATTCCACCACGGTTTCGTAAAACACAAAAATGGTGCAATGCGAAATCGTTGGAGGAAATTTTGGACGCATCTCCGATCCATGACATTTTCGTCATCGGCGGCGGCATCAATGGCTGCGGCATAGCTCGCGACGCCGTTGGCCGCGGATTTTCGGTTTTCCTGGCCGAGATGAATGATCTCGCCAGCGGAACCTCGTCTGGCTCGACCAAGCTCATCCATGGCGGCCTGCGCTATCTCGAATTCTACGAGTTCCGGCTGGTGCGCGAAGCGCTGATGGAGCGCGAGGTTCTGTGGAAGAACGCGCCGCACATCATCTGGCCGATGCGCTTCGTGCTGCCCTACGCCAAGGGCCTGAGACCCGCCTGGCTGATCCGGCTCGGGCTGTTCCTCTACGACCATATCGGCGGGCGAAAGCTGCTGCCGGCGACGAAAACGCTCGACATGGCCAACGATCCTGCCGGCAAGCCGTTGAAGCCATTGTTCCGCAAGGCTTTCGAATATTCCGACGGTTGGGTCAACGACGCGCGCCTGGTGGCGCTGAACGCCCGTGACGCCGCCGACCGGGGCGCCATTATCCGCACCCGCACCAAGGTCGTCAGTGCGCGCCGCGACGGTTCGACCTGGACCGTCAGGGTGCAGAATGTGCTCACCGGCGAAACCGAAGAGGTTCGCGCCCGGCTTTTGGTCAACGCCGCGGGGCCTTGGGTCGATCATGTGCTGCAGACCGCCGTCGGCCAGAACGAAGTCCACAATGTCCGCCTCGTGCAGGGCAGTCACATCGTCATCGCCAAGAAGTTCGACGATCCGCGCGCCTATTTCTTCCAGAACAAGGATGGCCGCATCATCTTCGCCATTCCCTACGAGGAAGAATTCACGCTGATCGGCACCACCGACCGCGACTATCCCGGCGATCCGCATCAGGTGAAGATCTCCGACACGGAGATCGATTATTTGTGCGCCGCCGCAAGCGAATATTTCGCGCAACCCGTCAAGCGCTCCGACATCGTCTGGACCTATTCGGCGGTGCGCCCGCTCTATGACGACGGCGCCTCGAAGGCGCAGGAGGCGACGCGCGACTACGTGCTGAAGGCCGATGGCGGTGAGGGCACAGCCCCCTTGGTCAACGCCTTCGGCGGCAAGATCACGACTTTTCGCCGGCTGGCGGAATCGATGCTGGAAAAGATCGAAGGTTTTCTCGGCAAGCGCGGCAAGCCGTGGACGCATGACGCGCCGCTGCCGGGCGGCGATTTTCCGGCGACGGGCTTCGATGCCCAGGTCGCCAGGCTAAAGAAAACCTATCCGTTCCTCGATCAGCGGCTGGCGCGCCGGTTCACCCGGCTTTACGGCACGCGCGCGGAAAAGCTGCTCGGGCTTGCCAAGTCGAATGCCGATCTTGGCCGCAATTTCGGCGCCGATCTTTTCGAGGCGGAAGTCCGTTATCTGGTCGAGAACGAATGGGCGGTCACTGCCGAGGATGTGTTATGGCGCCGCACCAAGCGCGGCCTGCATTTCAGCCGCGAGCAGACGGCGGCGCTGGAGGAATTCATGCGCGGACTGAGCAGCCGCCATGTCGCGGCGGCGGAATAGGTTAGACCGCTGATGCGCAAGGCCTGGGAGGAGGCGTGATGCTGGAACTGAGGAACGTGACGAAGACGGTCGGCGCGCAGGAGCACATCCGCGACGTGTCGCTGACGCTTCAGCATGGCTCGCTAAACGTTCTGCTGGGACCCACGCTTTCCGGCAAAACCAGCCTGATGCGGCTGATGGCGGGGCTCGATACGCCGACTTCCGGCTCGGTCTGGTTCGACGGCAAGGACGTGACCGGACAGAAGGTGCAGAAGCGCAACGTCGCCATGGTCTACCAGCAGTTCATCAATTACCCGGCGATGACGGTCTATGAGAACATCGCCTCGCCGCTTCGGGTGGCCGGCGTCGAGCAGGCTAAGATCGACAAGGAAGTGCGCAACGCGGCGGCGCTTTTGAAGCTGACGCCCTACCTCGACCGCACGCCACTCAATTTGTCCGGCGGCCAGCAGCAGCGCACCGCGCTTGCCCGCGCCATCGTCAAGAATGCCAGCCTGGTGCTGCTCGACGAGCCTTTAGCCAATCTCGACTATAAGCTGCGCGAGGAATTGCGCGCCGAATTGCCGAAGATCTTTGCCGCCGCCGGCACCATCTTCGTCTACGCCACAACGGAGCCGCACGAAGCGCTGCTTTTGGGTGGCAATACGGCGACGCTGTCGCAAGGCCGCGTCACGCAATTCGGCCCGACCGTCGAGGTCTTCCGCAAGCCGGTCGACCTGGTTACGGCAAGGACGTTTGCCGATCCGCCGCTCAACACAATCGTGCTCTCCAAGAAGGGCTCGGATTTCCTGCTCGAAGGTGGCGTCAAGCTGCCGGTGCCGCCGGAGCTCAACGGCATCCCGGATGCGAGCTACACGATCGGCTTCCAGCCGCATCATCTGTCGCTGGAACGGCCGAATGCCAGCGCCGTGCCGGTGCGGGCCAAGGTCACCATCACCGAGATCACCGGCTCGGAAAGCTTCGTCCATCTCGACTTCGCCGATGCGCGCTGGGTGATGCTTGCGCATGGCATCCTCGACTTCGAGACAGACGACGAGGTCGAGGTGTTCATCGACCCACGCCACATCATGGTTTTCGACCAGAACGGCCGCGCCGTGACGGCGTCGAAGCTGGCGGCCTGAGGAGCAAGCGATGGCGCGCATCGACGTCAACCACATCCGCCATTCCTACCTGCCCAACCCGCAGAAGGATTCCGATTTCGCGCTGAAGGAGGTGCATCACACCTTCCAGGATGGCGGGGCCTACGCGCTGCTCGGGCCGTCTGGCTGCGGCAAGACCACCTTGCTCAACATCATCTCGGGATTGCTGCATCCCTCGCATGGCCAGTTGCTGTTCAACGGCCGCGACGTCACCAACCTGTCGACGCAGGAGCGCAACATTGCGCAGGTGTTCCAGTTCCCGGTCATCTACGACACGATGACCGTCTACGACAATCTGGCCTTTCCGCTGCGCAATCGCCGCGTGCCGGAAACCGATGTCGACCGCAAGGTGCGCGAGACGCTCGACATGATCGATCTCGCCGGACTGGCGAAGAAGAAGGCGCGCGGTCTCACCGCCGACCAGAAGCAGAAGATTTCGCTCGGGCGCGGCCTGGTGCGCTCGGACGTCAACGCCATCCTGTTCGACGAGCCGCTCACCGTCATCGATCCGCATATGAAGTGGGTGCTGCGCTCGCAGTTGAAGCAGCTGCATCGCCGCTTCGGCTACACCATGGTCTATGTCACGCACGACCAGACCGAGGCGCTGACTTTCGCCGACCAGGTGGTGGTGATGTTCGATGGCGGCATCGTCCAGATCGGCACGCCGGCTGAACTCTTCGAGCGGCCGCGCCATACTTTCGTCGGCTATTTCATCGGCTCGCCGGGCATGAACGTGCTGCCGGTTGCGCTCGAAGGCAAGACTGCGAAGCTCGGTGCGCAGCGCATCGAACTGCCCGGCGTGCCCAAGGCCGATAAAGGCGCCCTCGAACTCGGTATTCGTCCCGAATATGTGCGGCTTGGCCGCGACGGCATGGCGGTGCAGGTCAGCAAGGTCGAGGACGTCGGCCGCCACAAGGTCGTGCGCGCCAATCTCGAGGGCAAGGAGATCGCGGCCGTCATCGGCGAGGACGACGAAGTCCCGGCCGAGCCGAAAGTCCGCTTCGATCCAGCGGGCATCAACATCTATGCCGATTCCTGGCGCGTCGAGATGGGGGCATAGATGGACAAGACCTGGAACAACAAGGCCTGGTTCCTTGTCCTGCCGGTGCTGGTGCTGGTGGCGTTCTCGGCCGTTATCCCGCTGATGACCGTCGTCAACTATTCGGTGCAGGATACGTTCGGCAACAACGTCTTCTTCTGGGCGGGAACCGAGTGGTTCGAGGACCTGCTGCATTCCAGCCGGTTCTGGGAAGCGATGGTGCGCAACCTGATCTTCTCCTTCATCATCCTGGCGATCGAAGTGCCGCTCGGCATCTTCATCGCGCTCAACATGCCGAAAAAGGGCTGGGGCGTGCCGGTCTGCCTGGTGCTGATGGCGCTGCCGCTGCTGGTTCCATGGAACGTCGTCGGCACCATCTGGCAGGTCTTCGGCCGCAACGACATCGGCCTGCTCGGCTACTACGTCAACGCGCTGGGCATCGACTACAACTACGTCCAGGACCCGTTCGACGCCTGGATCACCGTCATCATCATGGATGTCTGGCACTGGACCAGCCTGGTCGTGCTGCTTTGCTATGCCGGCCTGGTCTCGATTCCCGACGCCTTCTACCAGGCGGCCAAGATCGACGGCGCCTCGCGCTGGGCGGTGTTCCGCTACATCCAGCTGCCGAAGATGCAGCGCGTGCTTCTGATTGCCGTGCTGCTCCGCTTCATGGACAGTTTCATGATCTACACCGAGCCCTTCGTCGTCACCGGCGGCGGCCCCGGCAATTCGACGACCTTCCTGTCGATCGATCTCGTCAAGACGGCGCTCGGCCAGTTCGACCTCGGACCGGCGGCGGCCATGTCGCTGGTCTATTTCCTGATCATCCTGTTGTTGTCGTGGGTGTTCTACACCGTGATGACCAACTACGACGCGGAGCGCTGAGAGATGGCGGGCGCCAACGAGACGACACGCGTGAGCGAGGCGGCGGTCACCGAAGTGGGCAGCACGCTGTCGCAGGACGAGGTGGCGAAGCTGATGCGCCGCCGCGGCGAGGAATCGCGCTGGTGGTGGATCGTGCCGACGATCTACATCATCGTGCTTCTCTTACCGATCTATTGGCTCATCAACATGAGCTTCAAGACCAACCAGGAGATCATCTCCTCGCTGACGCTCTACCCGCACGCGCCGACGCTGCGCAATTACACGATCATCTTCACCGACGCGTCCTGGTATTCGGGCTACATCAACTCGATCACCTATGTGGTGATGAACATGGTGATCTCGGTGGCGGTGGCGCTGCCGGCGGCCTATGCCTTCTCGCGCTACCGCTTCCTCGGCGATAAGCACCTGTTCTTCTGGCTGCTCACCAACCGCATGGCGCCGCCGGCGGTGTTCGCGCTGCCGTTCTTCCAGCTCTATTCGGCCTTTGGCCTCATCGACACGCATATCGCGGTGGCGCTGGCGCACTGCCTGTTCAACGTGCCGCTGGCGGTGTGGATACTCGAAGGCTTCATGTCGGGCGTGCCGAAGGAGATCGACGAGACCGCCTATATCGACGGCTATTCCTTCCCGCGCTTCTTCGTGAAGATCTTCATGCCGCTGATCGCGAGCGGCATCGGCGTCGCCTGCTTCTTCTGCTTCATGTTCTCGTGGGTGGAACTGCTGATCGCGCGCACGCTGACCACGACAGACGCTAAGCCGATCGCCGCCACCATGACCCGCACCGTGTCGGCCGCCGGCATGGACTGGGGACTGCTCGCCGCCGCCGGCGTGTTGACGCTGATCCCCGGCGCACTCGTGATCTGGTTCGTCCGCAACTATATCGCCAAGGGCTTCGCCCTGGGGAGGGTCTAAGCCATGAACCTCAACTTCTCATGGATGGCTTGGACGTGGCCGACGGCCGCCTTCTTCATCGTCATCGCGCTGATGCTCGTCGGCATGGGCGTTTGGGAATATGTTTCGCCCGGCGGCAATCCGCGCGTCGGCGTGCTGCGCTTCGAGACGACGCGCGGCGACCGCCTCTTCGTTTCGCTGCTCGGCAGCGCCTTCATCCATCTCGCTTGGCTGGGCCTGGTTGGGCCTAACCTGTGGTGGGCTCTCGCTCTCTCCGTGATCTACGCCGTTGGCGTGTTCCGATACGTATAGAGGGGGAATAGTCGGAGCGGCCGCGTGCTGGCGGCCGCCCCGGATCGCACTTGCAACCTAAAACTGGAGGAGACACATGCGACGGCAATTTTTAACATCGACGACCGCCCTTGTCCTGTTGCTGGGCGCGGGCCACGCCTACGCCGGAATGGATGAGGCAAAAGCCTTTCTCGACAAGGAGATAGGCCCCCTGTCGACGCTCTCGCGCGCCGATCAGGAAAAAGAAATGCAGTGGTTCATCGACGCCGCCAAGCCGTTTGCAGGCATGGAAATCAAGGTCGTGTCGGAAACCCTGACCACGCACCAGTACGAGTCCCAGACCCTTGCGCCGGCGTTTACCGCCATCACCGGCATCAAGGTCACGCATGACGTCATCCAGGAAGGCGACGTCGTCGAGAAGATCCAGACCCAGATGCAGACCGGGCAGAACCTCTATGACGGCTGGGTCAACGACTCCGACCTGATCGGCACGCACTGGCGCTATCAGCAGGCCCGCAACCTGACCGACTGGATGGCCGGCGAGGGCAAGGACGTCACCGATCCGATGCTCGACGTCGACGATTTCATCGGCAAGTCGTTCACCACCGCGCCGGACGGCAAGCTCTACCAGCTGCCCGACCAGCAGTTCGCGAACCTCTACTGGTTCCGCTACGACTGGTTCAACGACGAGAAGAACAAAGCGGACTTCAAGGCCAAGTACGGCTACGACCTCGGCGTGCCGGTCAACTGGTCGGCCTATGAGGACATCGCCCAGTTCTTCACCGGCCGCGAGATCGACGGCAAGAAGGTCTATGGCCACATGGACTACGGCAAAAAGGATCCGTCGCTCGGCTGGCGCTTCACCGATGCGTGGCTCTCCATGGCCGGCAATGGCGACAAGGGCATTCCGAACGGCAAGCCGGTCGACGAATGGGGCATCAAGGTCGATGAGAATTCGCGTCCCGTCGGCTCTTGCGCCGCGCGTGGCGGTGACACCAATGCTCCTGCCTCGGTTTACGCCATCCAGAAGTATCTCGACTGGCTGAAGGCCTACGCGCCGCCGGAAGCGCAGGGCATGACCTTCTCCGAATCGGGTCCGGTTCCCTCGCAGGGCAACATCGCCCAGCAGATCTTCTGGTACACGGCCTTCACCGCCGACATGGCCAAGCCCGGCCTGCCGGTCGTGAACGATGACGGCACGCCGAAATGGCGCGTCGCGCCGTCGCCGCATGGCGTCTACTGGAAGGATGGCATGAAGCTCGGCTACCAGGACGCCGGTTCGTGGACGCTGCTGAAGTCGACCCCGACCGATCGCGCCAAGGCCGCCTGGCTCTACGCGCAGTTCGTCACCTCGAAGACGGTCGACGTCAAGAAGAGCCAGGTCGGTCTCACCTTCATCCGCGACTCCACCATCCACGACAAGAGCTTCACCGAACGGGCGCCGAAGCTCGGCGGTCTGATCGAGTTCTACCGCTCGCCGGCGCGCGTGCAGTGGACCCCGACCGGCACCAACGTTCCGGACTATCCGAAGCTGGCGCAGCTCTGGTGGCAGAACATCGGCGACGCGTCGTCCGGTGCGAAGAGCCCGCAGGAAGCGATGGACTCGCTGTGCGCCGACCAGGAAAAGGTGCTCGAGCGCCTCGAGAAGTCGGGCGTGCAGGGCGATATCGGTCCGAAGATGGCCGAGGAGCACGATCTCGACTACTGGAACAAGGACGCCGTCTCGAAGGGCAACCTTGCGCCGCAGCTGAAGATCGAGAACGAGAAGGACAAGCCGATCACCATCAACTACGACGAGCTGGTCAAGAGCTGGCAGAAGTAACAAAACCCGACGCGAGCTGCAAAGCTCGCGTAAGGAATGCAGGGGAGGCGGCTTGCCGTCTCCCCTGTTGCATAAGATGGAGGACGCAGAATGAGCGGTTTTGTGCTGGCCATCGACCAGGGAACGACATCGACCAGGGCGATCCTGTTCGACGGCAACATGAAGGTCGCCGGCATCGGCCGGCAGGAATTCGCGCAGCATTACCCGGCCTCCGGCTGGGTCGAGCATGATCCGGAAGACATCTGGGCCAGCGTTCTCGCCACGGTGAAGGCGGCGCTGAAGGCTGGCGGCCGCACGGCATCGGACGTGGCTGCGATCGGCATCACCAACCAGCGCGAGACCGTCGTCATCTGGGACAAGGCGACCGGCAAGCCGATCCACAATGCGATCGTCTGGCAGGACAGGCGCACGGCGCCGCTCTGCCAGAAGCTCAAGAAGCAGGGACTGGAGAAGACATTCACGAGGAAGACCGGCCTGCTCCTCGATCCCTATTTCTCCGGCACCAAGATCGCCTGGATGCTGGACAAGGTGAAAGGCGCGAGGAAGCGCGCCGAGAAGGGCGAGTTGCTCGCCGGCACGATCGACAGCTTCCTGATCTGGCGGTTGACCGGCGGCCAAGTGCACGCGACCGACGCCACCAATGCCTCGCGCACGCTGGTCTACAACATCGAGAAGAATGTCTGGGACGACGAGCTGCTTTCGATCCTGAACATACCGGCCACGATCCTGCCGCAGGTGAAGGACTGCGCCGATGATTTCGGCGTCACCGAAAAGAGCCTCTTCGGAGCCGAGATGCGGATCCTAGGCGTCGCCGGCGACCAGCATGCGGCGACCATCGGCCAGGCTTGCTTCGAGCCTGGCATGATGAAATCGACCTATGGCACCGGCTGCTTCGCGCTGCTCAACACGGGCGCCGACCTGGTGCGCTCCAAGAACCGGCTGCTCACCACCATCGCTTACCGGCTGAACGGCAAGACCACCTATGCGCTGGAAGGGTCGATCTTCATCGCGGGCGCCGCCGTGCAGTGGCTGCGCGACGGCATCAAGGTCATCGGCAAGGCCGACCAGAGCGGCGCCTTGGCGGCGGCCGCCGACCCGGCTCAACAAGTCTACCTGGTGCCGGCCTTTGTCGGGCTCGGCGCGCCGCATTGGGACGCGGACGCCCGCGGCGCGATCTTCGGCCTGACGCGCAATTCAGGCCCGGCCGAATTTGCGCGCGCAGCCCTTGAGTCGGTCGCCTTCCAGACGCGCGACCTGCTCGACGCCATGCGGAAGGACTGGAAAGGCGCTTCGGCCAAGACGGTGCTTCGCGTCGACGGCGGCATGGTGGCTTCCGACTGGACCATGCAGCGGCTTGCCGACATCCTCGATGCGCCGGTCGACCGCCCGAACATCCTCGAGACGACCGCCCTCGGTGCGGCCTGGCTTGCGGGCTCGAAGGCGGGCGTATGGCCGAAGGCAAAGGAATTCGCCAAGAGCTGGGCGCTCGAATGGCGCTTCAAGCCGGAGATGGATGCAAGAGCGCGCGCGGCGAAGCTGGCCGGATGGCGCGATGCGGTGCGCCGGACGCTGAGCAAGAATTGAGTCTTGGCAAAGAGAGAGCCCGTGCCTCTCGAGGCACGGGCTCCGTCAACGACCAGAATATTTGCTTTCCGCAACGGGACTGGAGGCCGTCAGTAGGGCGATCTGCACTGCTGACGCGGGCCGTAGTTGGGCTGGAACGTGTTGTCCGAGGCGCGATACGAACGGTAACGTTCGTAGCACCACTGCACATGCGCGTCGCCCCGATAGACGCGGTTGTTCTCGCTGTTGACGATGGCGCCGGTGATCAGCGCGCCGGTGGCGAAGGCTGCCAGCGGGAACCAATAGTCACCACGGCGGCGATAGCCGTGACGGTATTCGCGAAAGCCGCGATGGCCGTTCCAATACATGCCGTCATTGCGCGAGAAACGCTGACCGCCGCGCCAATGGTTATGCCGCCAGCGGAAATCGCGCTCCGCGACCGTCTGGATATTGGACGAGACCGGCGAAGCCTGTGGCACGAACACCTGAGCGGCATTGGCGGGCACCGCCGCGGCGGCGGCGAACGAAACCGACAAAGTGGCGGCAAGCAAGCCCGAGACGATGTTTCTCATTGGTCTTCTCCTTGAGAGGGGTTGGTTCGACGTCCCTGTGCCGGAGAAACGAAAAATGACGGCGCCGGTTCCCGTTTGACTCTCAAACCATTGTTATTTCAGGGGTTTCTGAAACATCCTGGCGGATGAGCGGCAACCGTTGGCTTCGACGGATCGGACGCCGCATGGCCGGCTGGCGAATTCGCCAAAACCCCTGAAAAACTCTGGCCGGGAGCCCCTCTTTTTCCGGTTGACCGGCCGCGGCACTCTCCCTATGTTCCGCGCAATTTCGAGGGCGGCATTTCCGAGCCCGCGGGAGCGCGTAGCTCAGCCGGTAGAGCAACTGACTTTTAATCAGTAGGTCATGGGTTCGAATCCCATCGCGCTCACCAAAGATCATAAATAAAATCAACAATATAGATACCGGCCACCTAAGCGGATTTGCGTGTTTCGTGCGCCATTCTGGTTTACCAGAATTCCCTAGAATTCCGGGCTTTTCCAAGGATTAGCCGGGATTCGATGGCGCGTGAATGAGGCAGGGGCGAGGGCCTCGATGTCGGCCTCCCCGGTGCCGTTGCGCCAAGGTGTCCATCACTTGCCGGGTCGCTGGGGCAGTTCATGGTCGAGCATGCGCGGATGTTGCATAAGCGGAGACTTATTCGCAAGCCAACCCCGCCAATCGTCCTCCGTTCGCACGGCGATAATTTAGCTATGGCTTATATAAATACGGGCCATGACCGGCAAAGCGACGTTAGAAGCCTACGAGCAAATGCTCGCCAATGCCTACGACGTTGGCAGGGCAGACTACCTCACGGGCACACGACACTCATGGTACGAATTCCATCCTGAACTTGACGTTCGGCAAGCGTATTTGCGCGGCTACAATGACGCCAAAGCTTGCGGGCGACGGCATGAGCTTACGAAACCGTAAGGTCGCGATCATTCGTTCGCACGACGGAGCGCTGCCACGAACATTGATATGAAATCTAGCGTTGCCAAAGGGCGGGATCACTTCAAGTCTCCGCTTCAAGTCCCCGCCGAAAACGGCCCGGCAGCCTTCCTTCCCGGGATCTGGCTTGCCGGGCCGTTCGCCTTACGGACACGGCGTTCAGTCTTTCCGCTGCTCCGGCTTCAGCGCGTGGTTTGTGAACTGCAGGTTCCGATCGTCACGGCTGGCGCGGCGTTCGCTGCAGAAGATGATTTTCAGCAAGTCCCAGTGGAGACGGCGCTGATCTGGCCGAACCGAGTGGCCAACGCCGCGACATCGAGGACAGCCCTCCGGCGGCATACGAGACAGTCGCCAGATAGGCCTCAATGCGGACTTCCCTGCTTTCAGCGCCTTGCCTCAGTATGGGGTGCAAAGAAGCAGCGGATATACGAAAACGGCGGGGACAAGCAGATGTGATACTGGCTGTCTTCGCTCTCTATGACACGGTTTTTGGGGATGAAATATCGGGACTTAAGCCCGGACCCAGTGCGGACATTGAAGTTGCCGCCAGGCAGGGGCTCGACGAAGCGCGGGCTGATGACCCCGCAATCCTTCTTGCCGTCGCAGCATTCATAGCCGGTGATCGGATCATGGTAGCCGGTGTACCAGCTATGAGCGACGAGGAGTGCGAGTAAGACGAGCCGCATCGCTGCAGGCTCCTTGTGATCGCCAAGGCCTTACATTGCCCCTAAGCGGCAACGCAATCAAATCATATATTATCAGTCGTTTGACGAACCCGCCGGCCGCGCCAGAGTGATGGTCGGCGGGCTTGTTTAGGGATGGAGTGCCTTGCGAGGTGAGCTAGGAAGCCATCCGGCTCTAGCCATACCGCAGGCGTATGAATAGCCTCTAAAATGCAAAGCCCGCCGCAGGGGGTCCGACGGCGGGCTCCAGCAATTGGCTACACCCCTGAAGGATCGACCATTTACCGTATATTAATCATCACTTATGGAAGCTGGCGCCGTCAAGGCTCTCAGGCTTCCGCGATCACACCATGTCGACCGCAGCTGCTTTAGCTATTTTGCATATGCGGCGGACCCCCATGACCGCCAGGCCGGCACCCGCTTTCAGGCAATTCTCCCGACGAGAAGGCGCCGGTCACCTTAGCCCGCCGTGCGGGTGTGGGGGCACACCCACCGGCGGGTTATCGGCTTCGCCCGTCTCGTTTCGGGACCAAAATCCTGGCATCTGATTTGCACTGAAGAGATTACCGGAAATTCTCCAACGGCCGCCTGATGGGGATCAGACAGTAACTTCGCCGAGCTTGAGGCTTTGGGGGCTTCGCCCGGCGCTTCTTTCTTACATCACTAAAGAAAAAGCTCGCCGACCGAAGCCGACGGGCTGATCTGTGCGCCCCTGGTGGCGACAAGCTGATGAAGGTGGCCGGGCCTCTGACAACGCTGACCGCGGCAGCGATCGCCCTGGCCGATGTTTTCAGCTTTCACTGATCTCTGCGTAAAGGCCTGAGCTTCTTCCGGCGATCTTCTAGGCTGCCTATTCACCATCGCCAATCGACGCCGTTGCAAGCCGCCACGGGTCGCGTAGCGCCCAGCGAAAGACCTTGGCATTGTGCCTCCCCCCATAGAAGCCGAAACAGGGGAAACGCCCGAGACATAAGGCCGAGTTTCAAGACACAAATTGTGTCCCTGGGGACGAACAGAAGCCTCGATAGCGTTGGTTCTTTATGCCGGGCGCTCTGAAAGACCCCGGCGCCCTCCTGAAACGCAAGCTTTTTAGGAGAAGACCAATGAAACATCTCCTCGTACCTATGATGGCTGGCCTTGTCATAGCTTCCACCAGCATGGCCTTCGCGATGAACGTCCACACGGTGACGGGAACGACAGGCCAGCCGAGCCAAACCATCGGCACGCTGGAAACGGGAAGCATCACCCCGGGCCACGCCTCCGCCGCTCCGGGATCAGCCTTCAATCCGGATGGCAACGCTGGCACCCACTACGCCGGCACCCAACCGCAGAACTCCAAGAACCCCAAGAGCGTGTCTCAGTACGACGTGGCCGGGTTTCAGCAGTCTCACAATCACTGAATGAAAAATGGCCCGGAGCATAACTCTCCGGGCCACAAACTTGGTCGACGTTGGAAGTCTTCGTCGCCAAGAAGCGCGCCACGGCGTCCATCTTCTCGGAATCGGACTGAGACAACCGGCCATGCCAGCCGGGAACGGCGACGACAGGCCCGCGATGCCTGACTGTCCTGTCGAGACGTTGCCGGTCCGCCGATACTTTACATTTTTGTAAATTGCCCGGGCATTCCCTTCGCGATAGGGCGGGCTCGTGGCGCGGTTTGAGCGCCAGGCAAACAGAAGTGGTTCGGGTGAATGGACCGGGCCTATCCTTACTCGCCGATCAAGCATGAGGGCGCGGTGTCATCACCTCGATGCAGGCGCACGCCTTCCGTTCTGCGCCGCAGGCTGAACGAGGGGGTTCACGCGGTCAAATGGGCCGCCCTGCGATGGTTCTATCGCCGTCATATCGCCGACGTCGGGCTGAGACTCCGCGCCCACCCTTTCGCTCCGATCCTCGATCGCTATCCGGAGATCCCGCTCAAGGTCGTCCGTCCCTACCTGACGGTCGGGTTGAAGCGCGGCCGCCGCGCCGCGGCTGTGATCGGCCACTACACGGCGGCGGCCCGTCTGCTGACCGAGGCGGCATTGATTGCAAGCCACACCGGCGGCCTGGAATTGTTCGCCCTGGCGACCCAGGCAGGGCAAGTCACGGTGGAACTGGGCGGCCAGAACGGCCTCCACAGGGAAGCGGAATGGCGCTTGGTCGTTCGCTTGGACCGACGGCCGATAGCTGAAATGGGATTGGCGATCATGAACAGGTCGCTGCTCTGCATCGAGGGGGCAGGCGAGGTCCTTTGGATTGGCGTCCTCAAGGGCTCGGCCGGACCGCAATGCCTCCAAGACGCTCGCATCTTGACCAACGCCATGGAGGGGTTGCGACCGAAAAGCGTGCTCCTTCTGGTGGCTCAGGCACTTGCCCGGTCTTTGAACCTTTACGATCTCCTTGCCGTGTCGAATGCGGGGCACGTTTTTGCAACCGACTACAGTTTGCGCCGCCGCGTCCTGGCCGACTACGATGGCTTCTGGATGGAGTCCGGCGGGCTTCGCAAAGGACCCTCGATGTTCGCCATGCCCATGGCCAAGGTGCAGCGCGAGATTGCCGAGTACAAACCCAACAAGAGGGCACGCGTTCGCAGGCGATGGCGGCTGGAGGAGCAACTCGCCGAGCAGGTGAAGGAGTCGGTTCGGCCGCTGCTTCGGAGATAGTCGCGCTGACGGCCTCGATGCCCCCCGGCAATCGGAACAAAACCACGGCGCTGTTGTTACCCAGTTGAAGGGACCGCAAATCGGGATGCGGAAAGTGGACGTACTGAACTTGGAACTGGCCAGAGCCAGGCAGCGCGTTAAGCGGGCAGAGACTTCTCTCAATCATGCCAAGGAAATGCTGGACGAGGGATGCGGCGTGGGCATCAACCTCGCGCTGTGCAGCCGAATAAGGTTGGAGCAAAGACGAGTGGCGGAGGCCAGAAAGCGGTTGATGAAGATCGCAATCACGGGTCCAGGCACACGGTGACTTCGCAGGACCGACGCGGGTCTCCGGCAAACTTGTCCCCGGCTAGGGTCATGGTTACACTCGGGCCTCCGAGGGAGGCTCCAGGATGGCACTTGACCTTTCGGTAGACGCTGAGGCCCGCAAGGCAGCGACGCCGCCCGGCAAATATCTCTTCGGTCCTGTCGCCGACTTCCTGATGCTCGGCGGCAGCGCCTTTCTCATCCTGCCGGTGCTGTTCTTCGTGCCGCGCGACTATGAAGGGCCGTTAGCCGCGACGATGGTCGTCGTGGCCTACCTGGTGAACTACCCGCATTTCGCTCATTCCTACCAGATTTTCTATCGCAATTTCGGCCGCAAGGCTCGTGGCGACGGATACGACAGGAGCCTGCAGCTTCGCTACATCTTCGCCGGCGTGATCGTTCCGGTGATCATGGCCTTGTTCTTTGTCTATGGCGCGGCGACGTCGAACACGCGGCTGCTCGGATTGGCGGCCAACGCGATGTTCTTCTTCGTCGGCTGGCACTACGTCAAGCAGGGCTACGGCATGCTGATGGTCGACGCCGTGCTGAAGCGCAAATTCTTCGACAACCGGGACAAGAAGGTGCTGCTGGTCAACAGCTACGCGGTGTGGATACTGGCCTGGCTGCAGACGAATACGGCGGTGATGCAGGGGCAGTATTACGGGTTTCAATATTATACCTTCGCCGCGCCGTCCTGGATCACCGACATTGCCGTCCTGGCGGCCGTCGGATCGACGGCGGCGACGCTTCTGATGCTGGTCAATCGCTGGCGAAGGAATGGCGGCGGCCTGCCTTACAACGGCATCATGGCCTATGTCGCCTCGCTCTATCTCTGGATCCTGATTGCCCGGATAAACCCGCTCTGGCTGCTGGTGGTGCCGGCGCTCCATTCGCTGCAATATCTCGCCGTGGTCTGGCGCTACCAGACCAATGTCGAGCGTGACGTCTCGGATGCCGGGCGCGATCCGGAGCCGAAGATATTGTCCGCGCTTGGGCCTCGCTACAGGCTGCGGGTGCTGGGATTCATCATCGGGGGCGGCGCGCTCGGCTATCTCGGCTTCTGGCTGATCCCGTTCGTGCTGACCGCCGTGATTCCGTATGACAAGCAAGTCCTCGGCTCGTCGCTGTTCTTCTTCATCGTGCTGATCTTCATCAACGTGCACCACTATTTCCTCGACAACGTCATGTGGCGCCGCGGCAATCCTGAAGTGTCTAAATATCTGTTCCGATAGGGAAATCTGAAATCCTAGCGGATGCCGCAGTTTACGCGACCAGCGAGACGTTTCCGCCGGCGTGGCGCTCAAGCCGTCCGGCAAGGTCGAGCTCCAGAAGCACCATCGCAATCTGCGCGGCGCTCATGCCCGTGTGGCGGATGATCTCGTCAACGCCTATGGGCGTCGGCCCGAGCGCTTCCAGCACATCGGCGCGCTCGCCTTCGCCGGGCGGCGGCATTGCCGACATGTCGGGCTCCTCGGCAAGCGGCGCGGTTCTGAGGCTACGGGTGCCGGCAAGCGGCGCCAGCGCGCCGAGCACGTCGGCTGCTTCGGTGACGAGCGTGACGCCGTCCTTGAGCAGCGCATTGCAGCCGGCCGCGCGCGGATCGAGCGGCGAACCCGGCACGGCGAAGACCAGCCGGCCCATTTCGTTGGCGAGGCGAGCGCTGATCAGCGAGCCGGAGCGCTGCGCGGCCTCGACCACCACCAGGCCGAGCGCCATGCCGGCGACCAGGCGGTTGCGGCGGGGGAAATCCTGGGCGCGCGGCTGCCAGCCGAACGGCATCTCCGAAACGATGGCGCCGCCGCGATCGGCGATCTCGTCGCAGAGGCTGGCATTTTCAGGCGGGTAGGGGACGTCGAGCCCGCCGGCAAGCACACCGACCGTGCCGGTCGACACGCTGCCCTTATGCGCGGCCGTGTCGATGCCGCGCGCCAGGCCGGAGATGATGGCGTAGCCATCGCGGCCAAGATCCGCCGCCAGCATGCGCGCCATCTTGATGCCCGCAAGCGAAGCGTTGCGGGCGCCGACGATCGCCACTGCCGGCAAGCGGAACACCGTGCCTTCGCCCTTCACGCCAAGCAGCGGCGGCGGGTTGTCCAGCGTCTTCAACAACGGCGGATAGTCGGCCTCGCCGATGCCGACGAAGCGGGCGCCGGCGCGCCGGGCGGCGTCCAGCTCGGCTTCGGCTTCGGCGACGGAGGGGATGCGGACGATGCGGTTGGCACCGCCGGAAATCATCAGCTCGGGCAGCATCTCGAGCGCGGCTTCGGCCGAGCCGAAGCGGTTGATCAGCTCGCGAAAGGAGGCTGGGCCGACATTCGGCGTGCGGATCAGGCGAAGCCAGGCAAGCCGCTGCCGGTCGCTGAGCCGCGGGCCGGCGGCCGGCGCGCTCATCCCTTCGCCCCGATCTTGCTTTCGCTGCCGGCCATCAGCCGCGAGATGTTGGCGCGGTGCTTGGCGATGACGATCAGGCTCATCACCGCGAACAGGCCGGCGATCTGAGGCGTGGCGATGACATAAAGCGCGATCGGCACGACCACCGCCGCGGTCAGGGCGGCCAGCGAGGAGTAGCGGAACAGGAAGGCCATTGCCAGCCAGACGACGGCAAAAACCAGCGCGCCTTGCCAGGCAAGCCCGAGCAGCACGCCGAGATAGGTTGCGACGCCCTTGCCGCCCTTGAAGCCGAGCCAGATCGGGAAGAGATGGCCGAGGAAAGCGCCGAAGCCGGCCATAAGCCCGAAGTCCGGCGAAAAATGCCCGGCGATTAGGGCGGCGACCGTGCCTTTCAGCGCGTCGAGCAGTAGCGTCGCGGCGGCAAGGCCCTTGTTGCCCGTCCTCAGCACATTGGTCGCGCCGATATTGCCGGAACCGATCTTGCGGACATCGCCGAGGCCGGCCGCGCGGGTGATCTGCAGCCCGAATGGAATTGAGCCGAGCAGATAGCCGAAGATCAGTGCCAGCCCGTAACCCATTGTCTTCCCCCGTTTCTTGTTTGCTGGACGACAGCGTGGCCGCTGACGCGCAGAATAGCCCGGCCCCGAATACTGTGTGGTCTGCAATCATCGTTTGCAAGACCTTGCCCCGGCTCGGCGCCGCCGATATCGCCGGCCGACTTGCGGAGCGCCAACATCATATTGGTAGAGTCGCGACGCTTCGCCAAGCAACCAGGATCCCTGGTGGGCAGAGCATGCTTGCGGAGCTTCGATCCCGCGCCGATCAGGCCGGAGCGCAGATGAAAGAATGGGCGATCAAAGGTGGGTCCGCGGGCGGCCTGTCGACGATCCGCCAGCCGCAGCTTTCAACCAGGCGGGCAAGAAAGTCGGGATTGTAGAAGCACATGCCGCCGTTCCGCTCCGGGCTCCTGTCCTCGAATTCGGCGATTCCATCGTCCAGGAAGCAGGTGAAGAGCAGGCGGCCGTTGGTCGCCGTATGACGGCGCAACATGGTCAAGATCGACGCGGCGTCATCCGGATACTGATGCGTGATCACCGAAAACAGCGAGACGATGTCGAAGGCGTGCAAGGGCAGCGGGAGCTGCGTCTCGCGGGTGAGGGGACGGCCATTCGGGTTATAGAGCGCGTGACGGGCGTCCAGAAAGACAAAAGAAAACCGGCGGTCCCGCACGCTGGAGCGCAGAAAGTCGATCATCTGCGGGTAGCAGTCGACGCCGGTGTAGGAGCCAATCGGGATCTTCCGGTTGAGGATGGCTTGCGTGAACCGGACGCCGCAGCCGAAGTCCAGCAGGCGGCTCGACGCGAGCGTCTTCAGACCCATCTGACGCCGCATCCTCTCCAGCAGCCATGCGCCGCTGTCTTCCGCCGGCATCAGCGAGCTGATCTTGTGAGAGTTGCGGTTGAATTTCGGCGGGACAGTGAGGTCCGGCGAAGGGCGCAGGCGGTACCACATCGTCCACAGCCAGGAAGGACGATGCAGCTTCATGACAAAGGTTCCCGGGGTCCGGTCGCGGGCTCTGAACGGTTGCGAATTCGAGCGGCGCAACAGCGCATAGGCCGGCCGGTGCTCAGGCCGAAAACACTGTGCGGCCCGCCACCATGGTCTGCAAGACCTTGCCCTGCAGGCGCGCGCCTTCGAAACAGGTGTTCTTCGAGCGCGAGCGCAGGCCGCTTTCGCTGACGATCCATGGCTCGTCGAGATCGATCAGTGCGAGATCGGCGGGCGCGCCCGGCTTCAGCGTGCCGCCCGGCAGACCGAACAGCCTTGCCGGCGCGGTGGAGAGCGTCTCGATCAGCCTCAGCAACGGCACGTCGCCATTGTGGTAGAGGCGGAGCGCCGCGCCAAGCAGCGTCTCCAGCCCGATCGCGCCGGCGGCGGCATCGGCGAACGGCAAGCGCTTGGTGTCGACATCCTGCGGGTCGTGCGAGGAGACGATGATGTCGATCGTGCCATCCTTGATCGCTTCGATCATCGCCAGCCGGTCGTCCTCCGCGCGCAACGGTGGGGTAAGCCGGAAGAAGGTGCGGTATTCGCCGACATCGTTTTCGTTGAGCGACAGATTGTGGATGGCGACGCCGGCCGTGACGTTCGCGCCGTCCGTCTTTGCGCGGTTCACCGCGCCGGCCGCCATCGCGGACGAGATTTTGGCGGCGTGATAGGCGCCTCCGGTCAGCCGGGCCAATGCCAGGTCGCGTTCGAGCGGGATGAGCTCGGCCTCGCGTGGAATGCCCGACAGGCCGAGCCAGCTTGCGTAGAGGCCTTCGTTCATCACGCCGGACGAGGCGAGGTTCGCGTCCTGCGTTTCATGCGCGATGACACCGCCGAAGTCGCGCGCGTAGGTCAGCGCCCGGCGCATCACCAGCGCATTGGAAATCGTGTGGCGGCCGTCGGTGTAGGCGACGGCGCCGGCTTCGCGCAACAGACCGAATTCGGTCATCTCGCGGCCTTCGAGCCCCTTGGTGATCGCGGCCGCCGGGAAGATGTTGACGCTTGCAGTATCCCTGGCGGTGCGCAGCACGAATTCGACCAGCGCCACATTGTCGATGACCGGATCGGTGTCCGGCATCATGACGATGGACGTGACGCCGCCGGCGGCGGCCGCCACGCTTGCCGAGGCGATGGTCTCGCGATGCTCGCCGCCGGGTTCGCCGATGAAGACGCGCGCGTCGACAAGGCCCGGAATGATCGTCTTGCCGGCGCAGTCGATGACGGTGGCGCCTTCCGGCACGCCCTGGTTCAGCGCGGCCTTTCCGGCCGCGGCGATCTTTCGTCCGTCGACCACGACGCTGCCGATCTCGTCGACGCCGCGCGACGGGTCGACAATGTGCGCCTTGCTGAAGACGGTGACGCTCATGCGCCGCGCCCCTCGTGGTTGCGGCGCGGGTCGAGCAACGCTTCCATGACCGCCATGCGCACGGCGACCCCCATCTCCACCTGTTCCTGGATGACGCTTTGCGGTCCATCGGCGATTTCGGAGGCGATCTCGACGCCGCGGTTCATCGGCCCAGGATGCATGACCAAGGCATCTCCCTTGGCGGCCTTCAGCTTTTCGGCGTCGAGGCCGAAATAGCGGAAATATTCGCGGATCGACGGCACGAAGGCGCCTTCCATGCGCTCGCGCTGCAGCCGCAGCATCATCACCACGTCGGCATCCTTCAGCCCTTCGGCCATCGAACGCGCGACGATCACGCCCATCCTGTCGATGCCGGACGGCAACAGCGTCGAGGGCGCCACCACGCGCACCTGCGTGCCGAGCGCGTTCAAAAGCATGATGTTGGAGCGGGCGACGCGCGAATGCAGGATGTCGCCGCAGATCGCCACGATCAGTTTCGACAGCGGCCCCTTGGCGCGGCGGATGGTCAGCGCGTCGAGCAGCGCCTGCGTCGGGTGCTCATGCGCGCCGTCGCCGGCATTGACCACGGAGCAGCCGACCTTCTGGGCCAGAAGAGCGGCCGCGCCCGCCGACTGGTGGCGGATGATCAGGATATCCGGGCGCATGGCGTTGAGCGTCATCGCCGTATCGATCAGCGTCTCGCCCTTCTTCACCGATGAACTCGCCACCGACATGTTCATGACGTCGGCGCCAAGCCTTTTCCCGGCCAGCTCGAAGGACGACTGCGTGCGCGTCGAGGCCTCGTAGAACAGGTTGATCTGGGTGCGGCCGCGCAGCGTCGAGGTCTTCTTTTCCGACTGGCGGGAGATCGCCACGGCTCGGTCGGCGCGATCGAGCAACAGCTCGATATCGGCGGGGGAAAGATCGCGGATGCCCAGAAGATGGCGGTGGGGAAAGAGCGGCAGGGACGAAGCGTCGGTCATCTCAAGGCGCTGCTATAGGGTGCGGTCCGGCCTGCCGCAAGCGCCAGCTTTGGATTGCGGGCGTTCTCCCCGGTATTTTCGTCGCGCGCCTTGTCAGGCTTGGGCTATAAGGCCGAGTGGCCTTCGGATTCGCGACCGCGGCCTTGAAAATGGTAAGGACCTCCCGGCCAACTGAGGGATTGGGCAACTGAAGGATTGGGCGTGACCGACGAGGTGATCAACCAGCCGCCGCCGTTGACGGGCGGCAACGCGTGGCGGGGCGATCCGTTGCTCATCCAGCTCGCCGAACGTTTTTCCGACCCCGTGCGCAAGGATCTCGACGGGCTCGGCAAATTCGTCATGACGCAGGAAGCGCAGGAGCTCGCTCGCCTCGCCAACACCGACACACCGAAATTGCGCACGCATGACCGCCAGGGACGGCGGCTCGACCTGGTCGAATTTCATCCGGCCTATCACGCCTTGATGCGCCGCTCAGTTGCCGGCGGCCTGCATTCTTCCGTGTGGGAAAACGGCGATGCCGAGATCGGCCGCCGCCACCAGGTGCGGGCGGCGCGCTTCTATCTGACCGCCGAGCTCGAGACCGGGCATCTGTGTCCCATCACCATGACCAGCGCCTCGCTGGCGGCCCTGATGGCAAGTCCGAAGCTTTTCCGCGAATGGGCGCCGCGCGTGACGACGCGCAAATACGACCAGACGCAGAAGCCGCCGGTGCAGAAGGCCGGGCTGACGCTCGGCATGGGCATGACCGAGAAGCAGGGCGGCACCGATGTGCGCGCCAACACCACCAGGGCCGAGCGTACGGGAAGCGGCTTTTACCGGTTGAGCGGCCACAAATGGTTCATGTCGGCGCCGATGTCGGATGCCTTCCTGGTGCTCGGCCAGGCGCCGGAAGGACTGTCCTGCTTCCTCGTTCCACGCATCCTGGGCGACGGTTCCGGCAACGGTCTTCGCTTCCAGCGGCTGAAGGACAAGCTCGGCAACCGCTCGAACGCCTCGTCGGAGGTGGAGTTCGTCAACGCGATCGGCGAGATGGTCGGCGACCCGGGCGCCGGCGTCAAGACGATCATGGATATGGTGACGCTGACCAGGCTCGATTGCGCGATCGCTTCATCGGCGTTGATGCGGGCGGGGCTGGCCGAGGCCGTCCATCACACGCGCCATCGCCAGGTGTTCGGCTCGAACCTGATCGACCAGCCGCTGATGCAGCGGGTCCTGGCCGACATGGCGCTCGACGTCGCCGCGGCCACGGCGCTGTCGTTCCGGCTGGCGCGCTCTTTCGACGAGGCGGCAAGCGATCGCGGCGAGGCGGCCTTTGCCCGCGCCATGACGCCTGTGGTCAAATACTGGGTCTGCAAGATCGCGCCGGCGCTGCTCTACGAGGCAATGGAAAGCCTCGGCGGCAACGGCTATGTCGAGGAGGCGCCGCTTGCGCGCTACTATCGCGAGGCGCCGGTCAACGCGATCTGGGAAGGCTCGGGCAATGTCATGGCGCTCGACGTGCTGCGGGTGCTCGGCCGCGCGCCCGGCCTGTTCGAGGAAGTGCTGACCGGCATCGACCGCGATCTCGGCACTGGCGGGCGCGGCACGATCGGCGTGCTCAAGGCGGCCATGCAGGTGGCGACGACCGACCAGGGTTCGGCGCGGCTGCTCACCGAACAACTCGCGCTGTCGGCGGCCGCCGCGGAACTACGCAGGCTGGGGGCGGGACGGATCGCCGACGCCTTCGTCGAGACACGCCTCGGCGGCCAGTGGCGCACCACCTACGGCATGCTCGATTCGCGCCACGACGCACGCATGATCATCGACACGCTCTATCCGCCGGTGACCTGATCCGGCCTCACCAAGACTGGATTGACGGCCTGTGGATGGCTGTTAACCTTAACAAATGGTTTCCGTTGCAGCCGGCCTTCGCAAAGCCCAATCTCGGCCAACTGGAGTAGGGAAAGGTTAACCATGATCTCCCGGGCTCCGCCAAGCGGGAATCGCATGCGGCACGTGTTGAGCTCAGTTCTGGCCTTGCATTGGGCGGCGGTTTTCGCCCTGCTCGCCTTTATCTGCATGGATGGCAGCCGCGGCATAGCGGCGGCGCTTGGTGTGCTTGGTCTCTCGATCCAGGGCAGCCGGTTTCCCGGGCTTGATAATGCCGCAGTGGTCGCGCCGCTTGCAATCGCGCTTCTGACCGTCGCGGTGTTGTTCTGCTGGGCCTTCGTCGAAACGCTGCTGAACGCGGCGGCAAGACCGGACGCGGGCGAGGGCGTGGCGCGGATTGCCTTCATCTGCGCCTCTTTCCTGCTTTCGCTGATCCTCGTCGGCGGCGTGACGCAAGGCATCGACGGCCTGTTCATGATCGTCGCCATCCAGATGACGGCGCTGCTTGCGTCCTACGTCGCGGTGATGGCCGAACGTCGCTCCACCTTTGCCGCAGTGACTTTGCCCGAGGGCGATGTTCGCACCGCCTCGCGCATGGCGATGGGCGCCGCGCACAGTTCGCTTCTTTCCCGCATATCCGGCCGTCCGGAAAACAAGCCGAGGGGCAGGCGCTGATGCGCACGATATTCACACTCTGGGCTGCTCCGATGGCCATCTTCTGGGGATGGTTCTTCCTGTCGGCCAACGACATGAATTTCGGCTACGCGATGCTGAGCCGACAGGTACACGATTTCGCTTTCCAGCTTTACGGCAACATGCTCGGCGTCGATCCGGCAATCATCCCGGGCATGGTGGCGCGGACCTGCATCTTCGACTTTTTCCTGCTGATGGGCCTATGGGCGTTCCGCCGTCGGCGCGAAATCGCCGAATGGATCAGGCAGCGCCGGCAAGGCGCGATCAGCGAAGATCGCCTCAGCCGAGTGACTGAAGCCGGTCCAACGCTCCCTGCAGAATAAAGGCGGCGGCCGCCGAATCGATCTTGCCGGCTCGCTTCTTGCGCGAGAAGTCCATCTCGATCAGCGTGCGTTCCGCGGCCACAGTCGACAGCCGCTCGTCCCACAACACAAAGGGCAGGTCGGACAGCGTCGCCATGTTGCGTGCGAAGGCGCGCGATTTCTGGGCACGCGGTCCTTCCGAGCCGTCCATGTTGACGGGAAGGCCGAGCACGATGGCGCCGACATTGTCCTTCTGGAGCTGGGCGAGCAACTGGGCGGCATCGAGCGAAAACTTCTTGCGCAGGATGACCGGGCGCGGGTGGGCGAAGGACAGCCCGCGATCGGAAACCGCCACGCCGATCGTCTTGTCGCCGAGATCGAGGCCAGCGAGCGCGCGGCCGCCGGCAAGTCGTTCCGGCAACTCCTCGATTGAAATGACGGCCACCAGCTTCCTCTGACGTCGGGGCGTCACACGACCTTTGACGGTGGGCAGCGCCGCGCTACTTTCAATTTGTCGCTAGCGTTCTATCCTCCGGCAACGGAAAAATCGAGGAAAGCATTCATGAAACTGACCTGGTACGGACATTCGGCATTTCGCGTCGAGACCAAGGATGCCACCATCCTGATCGACCCCTATCTGGTCGGCAATCCGTCCTGGACAGGCGGCTGGGAAGGGCCGGCGGAAGGCGTGACCCATGTGCTCCTGACCCACGGCCATAACGACCATGTCAGCGGCGCGGTCGAAGTGCTGAAAAAAAGCGGCGCCATGCTGGTCGCCAACTTCGAGATCTGCATGTATCTCGTCGGCCAGGGTGTCGGCGGCGACAAGATCAATCCGGGCAATATCGGTGGCACCGTCGACTGCGGGCCATTCACCACGACCTTCGTCCAGGCACTGCATTCGTCCTCTTTCGGCGGCGAAGGCGGCACCAACACCTATCTCGGCAACCCGGGCGGCCTCGTCCTGCATTTTCCGGAAGACAAGACGCTCTACCACATGGGCGACACCGACATCTTCTCCGACATGGCGCTGATCAACGAGCTGCATGAACCGAAGATCGGCATCGTGCCGATCGGTGACCGCTTCACCATGGGCGGCGCGGTGGCGGCCCTTGCCTGCCGCCGCTTTTTCGACTTCGATACAGTCGTTCCCTGCCATTTCGGCACCTTCTCGATGATCGACCAGACCGCCGACAAGTTCGTCGCCGGCATGGAAGGCTCGGGCGCCAAGGTGGCGCTGCCGAAGATCGGCAAGGCGATCACGATCTAGGGATTCTGTTCAGGAATCTGGAACAAAGTCATAGCATTGCGGTAGAATCTTCCCGTTTCGACGCTGACCGCGGCAACGCACAGCGCTGGCGAGCCGTTAACCGGCAACAGTGGCCGCTATCAGCGCTGCGACGGCGTGACGTCGCCTCGATGGCGATCGGGCACCGCATGCGATCGTCCAGTATCATCCATGTTGCGCGGCAAGCGCCGCGCCGCTATAGCCCGCACTGGTTTTCCCGAGGCGATAGAACATGTCCGTTGATCTTCAGACCGTGAAGCGCGTCGCGCACCTTGCCCGTATCGCGGTGAGCGAGGAGGACGCCGAGCGCATGACCGGCGAATTGAACGCCATTCTTGGCTTCGTCGAGCAACTGAACGAGGTCGATGTCGCGGGCGTCGAGCCGATGACCTCGGTCACGCCGATGGAGATGAAGAAGCGCCAGGATGCCGTCACCGACGGCAACAAGGCCGCCGACATCGTCGCCAACGCGCCGGCAACGGACGAGAACTTCTTCCTCGTTCCAAAGGTGGTGGAGTAGGCCGTGGCTGTCGAGATCGCCGTCGAGACGCCTTTGCAGGACGACGTGCGCGCGCTGGTCGCTGAACTCGACGCCGCGTTGCTCGAACTGACGCCGCCCGAGCATTGCTATCACCTCACCGTCGAGCAGATGGCCGGCTCGGATACGACCCTGTTCATCGCCCGCGACAACGGCCTGGCCGTCGGCTGCGGCGCGCTCAAGCGCCACGACGAAGCCACCGGCGAGGTCAAGCGCATGTATACGCGGCCGTCGCATCGCGGCCAGAAGATCGGCGCCGAGATCGTCGGACGGGTCGAGGCGCTGGCCCGCCAAGAAGGGCTGACGCGGCTGGTGCTCGAGACCGGCGATCGACACCCCGCCGCATGGACCGTTTACGAGCGCGCCGGTTTTTCGCGTTGCGGACCGGTGCTGGATTATCCCGACTCAGATTGGTCGGTGTTTTACGAAAAGAGCCTTGCCTGATGAGCGATCTCACACATCTCACCATTTCCGAGGCCCGCGCCAAGCTGCGCGGCAAGGAGATTTCCGCGGCCGAGATCACCGAGGCCTATCTCGCGGCGATCGAGCGCGCCAATCCGGTGCTGAACGCCTATATCGTGGTGACCGGGGACAAGGCGCGCGACATGGCCAAGGCGTCGGACGCCAAGCTTGCCAAGGGCGAGGGCGGGGCGCTGGAAGGCATTCCGCTCGGCATCAAGGACCTGTTCGCCACCGAGGGCATCCACACCCAGGCCTGCAGCCATGTGCTGGACGGCTTCAAGCCGCGCTATGAATCGACCGTCACCACCAATCTGTGGGCCGACGGCGCAGTCATGCTCGGCAAGCTCAACATGGACGAGTTCGCCATGGGCTCGTCCAACGAAACCTCCTATTACGGCCCGGTCATCAACCCGTGGCGCCGCTCGCGTGTCGATACGGTCGTCATGCCGACGACGCATCAGGGCGATGGCGGCTTTGTCTCCGCCGGCGGAACGAAGACGCAGCGCTCCCTGGACAACGCCCAGCTGGTGCCGGGCGGCTCGTCCGGCGGTTCGGCGTCGGCCGTCGCAGCCTTCCTGTGCGCCGGCGCCACCGCCACCGACACCGGCGGCTCGATCCGTCAGCCCGCCGCCTTCACCGGCACGGTCGGCATCAAGCCGACCTATGGCCGCTGTTCGCGCTGGGGCGTGGTCGCCTTCGCTTCCTCGCTCGACCAGGCCGGTCCGATCGCGCGCGACGTGCGCGACGCCGCGATCCTGTTGAAGTCGATGGCCTCGGTCGATCCGAAGGACACCACCTCGGTCGACCGCCCGGTGCCGGACTATGAAGCGGCGATCGGCAAGCCGATCAAGGGCATGAAGGTCGGTATTCCGAAGGAGTACCGCGTCGACGGCATGCCGCAGGACATCGAGGCGCTGTGGCAGAAGGGCATCGCCTGGCTGAAGGATGCCGGTGCCGAGATCGTCGACATCTCGCTGCCGCACACCAGATATGCTTTGCCGGCCTATTATATCGTGGCGCCGGCCGAGGCCTCGTCCAACCTCGCCCGCTACGACGGCGTGCGCTACGGCCTGCGCGTGCCCGGCAAGGACATCATCGACATGTATGAGAAGACGCGCGCCGCCGGTTTCGGCCGCGAGGTCAAGCGCCGTATCATGATCGGCACCTACGTGCTGTCGGCCGGCTACTACGACGCCTACTATCTGCAGGCGCAGAAGGTGCGCACACTGATCAAGCGCGACTTCGAGAACGTCTTTGCCGCCGGGGTCGACGTCATCTTGACGCCTGCAACCCCATCGGCCGCGTTCGGCATCGCCGACGAGGACATGGCCTCCGATCCGGTGAAGATGTACCTCAACGACATCTTCACCGTGACGGTGAACATGGCGGGCCTTCCCGGTATTTCGGTGCCGGCCGGCCTCGACGGCAAGGGCCTGCCGCTCGGCCTGCAGCTGATCGGCCGTCCGTTCGACGAGGAGACGCTGTTCCAGACGGCGCATGTCATCGAACAGGCGGCGGGCAAATTTCTGCCGGAAAAGTGGTGGTAGCGTCGCCCCTCTTCTGACAGGTGCGGGATGTTCTACGACCTCTCCAAGATCTTCTGGTTCTTCGTCCAACCGGTCAACCTGGCGATCTTTCTTCTGCTCGCCGGCCTGCTGGCGATGCTGTTCGGGCGCCGTCGGCTGGCCGCGACCGGCAGCGTGCTCGCCTTCGCGATCCTGGTCCTATCAGCCTGGACATCGGTCGGCGCGATGATGCTGACCCCTCTCGAAGAACGCTTTCCCAAGCCGCCACTGCCCGAAAAGGTGGATGGCATCGTCGTGCTTGGCGGCGGCTTCGAGGGCGCCATCAATCTCGTGCGCGGCGGCTATGAATTGAACGCCAGCGGCGACCGCATGGTCGAGACGGCAATTCTCGCCAGGCGCTTCCCGCAGGCCAAGATCGTCGTGTCAGGCGGTAGAGGCTCGCTTTTCCTCGACGGGGAAGGCGATGCCGATACGGCGCCGCGGCTGCTTGGCGCGCTGGGCATTTCGGCCGATCGCCTGATCCTCGAGGACAAATCCCGCAACACTTACGAGAACGCTGTCTTCTCGCGAAAGCTCGTCGAGCCGAAACCGGGCGAGACCTGGCTGTTGGTAACCTCGGCGTTCCACATGCCGCGCGCCAAGGGGTTGTTCGACAAGGCGGGTTTTGCGACCATTCCCTGGCCGGTCGATTATCGCACCTCGGGCAAGGAAGGCGTCGGCTTCTACCGCAACAATCCTGTCGACTCGATACAGGCGACCACCATCGCGGTCCGCGAATGGATCGGGCTTTTCGCCTATCGGCTTTCCGGCAAGATCGATCAATTCTTCCCCGGGCCGGGCGGCTGACCGAGCACCGCCTGCCGCGCCGCTGAGAAGAACTGGCGGCGCACCAGCACAGCCAGAAGCACCAGCGTCGACATCACGAAGACGATGGGATCGACGAACCAGCCGAGATAGCCGATCGAGAAGAAGACGGCGCGCAGGCCGGAGTTAAAGTGCTTGCCGGCGAGCACGTTCATGCGCGTCGCCCGCCACACCGCCGTTTCGCTGAGCGGATTGCGCGAGGCAGGGCCATGCGGCGTCGGCACCGCCCCGATCAGGATCGAGCAATAATTGAACAGCCGGTAGGCCCAACCGAACTTGAAGAAGGCGAAGGCCAGGATCAGCACTAGGCCGAACACCTTGGTCTGGAAGGCCTCGCGCGACGAAGCCGCGCCGAACGGCAGGTCGGCCAAAACCTGCAGCACGCGGTCGGAAGCGCCCAGCAGGGCAAAGCAGCCGCCGAGCGCGATCAGGGAAGAGGAAGCGAAGAAGGCGGTGCCTTGCTGCAGGCCGCCCATGATGGCCGTGTCGACGATGCGGATTTCGCGCTCGGCCATATTGCGCATCCAGGCTTCGCGCTGGGCGTTCATCGCGGTCGTCAGCGACACGCGACTGATCAGCTTGCCGTCGGAGGCGAGCGTATGCAGCACCCAGACGACCAGGAAGAAGCCAAGCGCCGCCAGATCGGCTGCCGAAAGATGCAGTGAATCGCCCATGCTCGTTTGTACCACAGGCAGCGCTGCTGCTTCGATGATCGGCTATGCCGGCCAGGCTTCGGGAGTTTTCACACCCAGGGCGTCGACGACCATGTCGGTGAAGGTGACCCATCCGAACGCGTTTTCGAAATTCCACAACGTTGACTGTCGGTTGAAGTCCGGGCCGGAATGGTTCATCGCGTCTTCGATCAGTACGGGCCAGAATTCCAGCATGTAGGCGTCACGCGCGGTGGCATCGACGCAGACGTTGGTGGCAACCCCGGTGAACAACAGGTGGCGGATCACCCGGCCTCGCAGAAAGGCTTCGAGGCCGGTGTTGCAGAAGCCGCTGTAGCGGGACTTGCGGATGACATGGTCGCCACGCTCGGGCTTCAGTGCATCGACGATTTGCCAATCCCAGCTGTTGTCGATCAACAGCTTGCCGCGAAGCTCGGGGCGATCGCGCATCATGACCATCCCCAATTCCTTGTGGAAGTTCGGCGAGGACGAATCTCCTCCATCGCTGAGGTCGGCTCTGTACGACATCTGCAGGTAGACCACCGTCATACCAGCCTTGCGCGCGGCCGCAAGCAGCCGCTTGTTGGCCTCGATGGCCGGCGCTGCACCAGATATGTCGAAACCCGCCAGGTCGAACATGCCGCCAGGCGAGGCGAAGGCGTTCTGCATATCCACCACGATGACGGCCGTTTGGGCAGGCACGATGCACACCGGTTCCGGCCTGGCATCCAATGCAAGCATTGCTTCCTCCCTCACTGCGACAGCGGCGCCTCGCAGAATAGCGGCGCCAGCGCGGCGCGGCAATCAATGTCGCTGGCAGAGCAAACAAGGTCGGCAGCCGCCGAGCCGCGACATGCAAAACAGCGGAAACATCCCGGGAATTCCTATATGTAAGTTCTGACCGGCCCTCAGGAGACAACGGCCCGTGTTTCTTTCGGTTTTCGACCTGTTCAAGATCGGCATCGGCCCTTCGAGCTCGCATACGATGGGGCCGATGACGGCGGCGCGCCGTTTCCTCGACGAGATCCTGGCCGGCGACTGGCCGCGTCCGGCAGGCGTGAAGGTCGACCGCATCGGCGCCAGCCTGCACGGGTCGCTCGCCTATACCGGCATCGGCCATGGCTCCGACCGCGCCGTGATCCTCGGCTTGGCCGGGCAGACGCCGCAGACGGTCGATCCGGACGAGGCCGACGGCATCGTCGCCCGAATCGGGGCGGATAAGCGCATTTCACCACCTGGGCATCCGACTTATCGGTTCGACCCCGCCAAGGACCTCGTCCTCGACCGCAAGACGCCGCTGACCGGCCACGCCAACGGCATGGCCTTCTATGCCTATGACGCTTCCGACCGGCTGCTGCTCAAGCGCATCTATTATTCGATCGGCGGCGGCTTCGTCGTTTCCGAGGAAGAGCTGCAGCGCATGAAGTCCAAGGGCTCGGTGACGACCGAGGGCAAGAAGGTGCCATACCCGTTCAAGAATGCCGTCGAGATGCTGGCGATGGCGGCAAAGAGCGGGCTTTCCATCGCCGAGATGAAGCGCGCAAATGAAGAGAAGCACATGTCGCGCGAGGAGCTCGATGCGGGCCTGGATGCGATCTGGGGCGCGATGAAAGGTTGCATCGACCGCGGCCTGTCGCAGGACGGCATCATGCCGGGCGGGCTGAAGGTACGCCGCCGCGCGCGCCAGTTGCACGACAAGCTGCAGGAGCAGTGGCAGCAGAACCGGCCCAATCCCTTGCTCGCCAATGACTGGTTGTCGATCTACGCCATGGCGGTCAACGAGGAGAACGCCGCCGGCGGTCGCGTGGTCACGGCACCGACCAATGGCGCTGCCGGCACGCTGCCGGCGGTGTTGCGCTACTGGCTGCATTTCCATCCCGAAGCCGACCAGCCAAGCATCCGTGATTTCCTGCTGACGGCCGCCGGGGTCGGCGGCATCATCAAATCGAACGCCTCGATCTCAGGCGCCGAGGTCGGCTGCCAGGGCGAGGTGGGTTCGGCATCGGCAATGGCCGCCGCCGGCCTGTGCGCCGTCATGGGCGGCACGCCCGAGCAGGTCGAGAACGCCGCCGAGATCGCGCTCGAGCATCATCTGGGCATGACTTGCGATCCCGTCGGCGGCCTGGTGCAGGTGCCCTGCATCGAGCGCAATGCGCTCGGCGCGGTCAAGGCAGTCACCGCCGCCTCTTTGGCCATCAAGGGCGACGGCACGCATTTCGTGCCGCTCGACGCCGCGATCGAGACCATGCGCCAGACCGGTCTCGACATGAACGAGAAGTACAAGGAAACCAGTCTCGGCGGTCTGGCGGTCAACGTCGTCGAGTGTTGAGGTCTCACCGAAGACTCCGGCTGGCCCTGTGGAGAAGTCGCTCAAGGCGTTGACGCGTCGACCCTTGCGGCTAAATCTTGGGGCATGTCACTCAATCTCCTAAAACTCTGCGTCGGCTGCGACAGCGTCGAGGACCTCGAAGAGTGGATCGCCTTCCGCCTCGACGAGCGGCGCCGCGCCGGTGAGCCGGCCGAGCACTGGCATACCACCCGCATGGTGCCGACGCGCCGAGGCGAGATCACCGATGGCGGCTCGCTCTATTGGGTGATCAAGGGCAGCGTCCAGTGCCGCCAACTGATCACCGAGATCCGGCCCTTCACCGATGGCGAAGGCATCGGCCGCTGCCACCTGGTGCTCGATCCCGAGGTCGTGCGCACCGACTGGCAGCCGCGCCGCGCCTTCCAGGGCTGGCGCTATCTGAAGCCCGCCGATGCTCCGGCCGATCTCGGCAAGGGCAGGGCAGCACTGGCGGAAATGCCGCCGAAGCTCAGGTTGGAACTCGCCGAACTCGGCCTCCTGTAGCGCGGCTCCGCGTCTCGGCCGCGACGCTGGCCCGTCGGATCGCCCGGTGTGGGGCTTGCAAGCGCCGGACCTTGGTCCCATCCTATTTCCTATGCTCAGTCATCCGTATGGCGCCAACCGATGAGCGTCATTCTGCCTTTGGCGGCGGTGCTTGTGGTGCTTTTCGGCGCCGCGGTGCTCTTTGTGCGCGCGGATCCGACAAGGATGGCGGATAACCTGAGATCGCTTGGGCCGGCCTTGCTGGGCCTTATCGGCGCGCCGATGCTGATCTTGGGCCGCAGCTTTATCGGCGGGCTGCTTCTGCTCGCGGCGCTGGCCTGGGTCGGCTGGATACGCACGAGGCGGCCTCCTGCACGCGCGGCCGCGTCCAAACATTCGACGGTGCGCACTGCGGCTCTCGAAATGGACCTCGACCACGATAGCGGCAAGCTCGAGGGGCTTGTCCTGGCCGGGCGTTATGAAGGCAAGATGCTGGGCGCGATGGGACTGACGGACCTGCGCCAGCTTTATGGCGAACTCAATCCGGATCCGGAGAGCCGCCAGCTTCTAGAGACGTATCTTGACGGCCGTTTTCCCGTCTGGCGCAAGGACGCGCAGCCGCACGGTGGCGAAGGGCTGGGTGTTGCGCCAGGTGCGGGCGCCATGACTAAGGAGGAGGCCTACAAGGTCCTTGGTCTTGAAGCGGGGGCTGCCGCGGCGGATATCCGCAAGGCGCACCGCCGCCTGATGCAGCGCCTGAACGCCGATGTCGGCGGTACGTCTGTCCTGGCGGCGCGGATCAATGAAGCCAAGGACGTCCTGCTCTCCAATCACGACTAGTCTCCTTCGACGCTGAACTTTCCGGGAGCTTCGAACACCGACTACTGCTGGACGGCGTAGCACGAGATTTTCTTGCGCTTGAGCGCATCGCAGGCCTTCCAGGCCGCGTCCTTCGAACCGAAACCGCCAAAGCGGGCGCGGTAGTAGGTGGTGCCGCCCTTGTCGAAGGCGACGGTGAAGCCAGAGGCGTCCGCCAACACCTTCGGCGCCTGCTTGGCAGTCTGGTCGAGCAGGCTCTGGGCACCCGATTTCGTCGGCGACGAGGCAACCTGAACCACCCAACCGGACGGCACCGACGCCGTCTTGACCGGATCGATCGCCGGCGCTGCGGGCGCGGGTTCGGCATAGGCGGTGACGACCTGGGGCGAGACTTCCTCGGACTTGGGAGCCGGCGCCATGGCGGCCACGGCAACCGTCTTCACCTTCCTGGCCTTGATCACGGGCTTCGTCTCTTCGGCGACCTGCTGGGTGTCGTCCTCAACGTCATCGGCCGAAGCAACGACGGCGTCATCCGCTGCCGGCTTGGCATCCGGTGTCGGCGCGTCCTGCCTGGGCAGGAAGACCTTGGCCAACGTCTTGATCGGATTGTCGTTGCCCTTGGCGATGAGATCGCCACCGCCGCGCGTCGAGGTGCGCGGCATGTAGGTGTTGATCAGCGCGGCCATCTGGTTGTCGCGGCTGCGGCCGGAGGCGCCGCCCATTACCACCGCGACAAGGCGACGGTCGCCGTCGGCAACGGAGGAGACGAGGTTGTAGCCCGAGGCGCGGGTATAGCCGGTCTTGATGCCGTCGACGCCCTTGATGCGGCCAAGCAGGCGGTTGTGGCCGTTGATGCGCTGGCGGCCATACAGGAACGAGCGCTGCGAGAAATAGCCGTAATATTGCGGGTAGTGCTCGCGCAGCGCGATGCCCAGCATCGCCATGTCGTGAGCCGTGGTGAACTGACCAGGATCGGGCAGGCCGTTGGCGTTGCGGAAGACCGTGCCGTTCATGCCGAGCTGGCGCGCCTTGGCCGTCATCATGCGGGCGAAATTATCTTCGCTGCCGCCAAGCATTTCGCCAAGCGCCGTCGCCGAGTCGTTGGCGGATTTCGTCACGATCGACAGGATCGCGGTCTCGACCGGAACCGAGCCGCCGGCGCGCACGCCGAGCTTGGTCGGCGCCTCGGCCGAGGCATGCGCTGAGAACGGAACCGGCGTGTTCTTGCTGATCCTGCCCTTCGCCAGCGCCTCGAAGGTGAGGTAGAGCGTCATCATCTTGGTGAGCGAGGCCGGATAGCGCCGGCCATTGGCGTCGGCCGAATAGAGCACCTTGCCAGTCTTGGCGTCGACGACGATGGCGGACGACCTCGCAGCCATAGCCGACGCCACATCGGCGACGACAACCGTCACCGCGAGCGCGGCGATAATGATTGCCTTGAGGGAGAAAGATTTGGAGACCAGCCCCGACAACGCCTGACGCACCGCTACTACCCTGAAATTTTCGTTGCCCCGGAGGCGGCTATGGGAGTGCCTGCCTCGCTTCCGGCCAAGCTATCGCGGGCTGCGTTACCAATCCGTTTATGGTAACCGCCGCGTTCACCATTTTTCGGCAAATCGAGCTTCACTTTAATCGAATTTTACCGGCGGGCGGCGCTGGAGCCCCTGCAAGCTAAGGGATTCTTGACTTTTGTGCATCGCACAATATATTGAGGTGCATTGCACAAGGGCGCCCGGGGCCAAAAGGGCGTTTCAACCAAAGGGAAGAATGAAATGACCCAGACCTATGAGGACTTCTCGAAATACGGCAAGGAATTTGCCGACACCGGCCTGAAGAGCTTTGCCTCGCTCACCAAGGGCGCGCAGGCGATCGCCACCGAAGCCGGTGAATATACCAAGAAGAGCTTCGAGGCCGGCAGCGCCGCCGTCGAGAAGCTGTTCGCGGCCAAGTCGATCGAGAAGGCCATCGAGATCCAGACCGACTATGCCAAGCAGAGCTACGAGAGCTTCGTGGCCGAGGCCAGCAAGATCGGCAACCTCTATGCCGAGCTCGCCAAGGAAGCTTACAAGCCCTTCGAATCGGTGGTCGCCAAGGCGAAGTAATTTCGCCCGATCACACCCGATACGGCCAACCGGCCTGCGGAAAGGACCCGGTCGCGGAAACGCGGCCGGGTTTTTTCGTACAAGATCGCAACCCTACGCACGTTACCGCATTCACGATTGAGAAATTCGCTGAGGTTTGCCCACCTAGCCATATTGTCAGCTAAACAGAAGGGCTTAAAATCGTTCATCGAGAACCTACATGTTGAACTCGCATGAGGATTCGAAAAGGCTGGACTACGTGACGATCGGTTTGACTGCCACGGCAGGCGTGGTGCGAATGCAAAGTGACGGCGACCGCAACGATCCCGGTCGCGGCACGGCTGTCATCACGCGCACCAAAACCAAGACCAAGAAGCCCAGTCTCTACCGGGTCCTCATTCTGAACGACGACTACACGCCGATGGAGTTCGTCGTTCACGTCCTGGAACGTTTTTTCCAAAAGGACCGCGAGGCTGCCACACGCATCATGCTTCATGTTCACAATCATGGAGTGGGCGAGTGCGGTATCTACACATTCGAGGTGGCCGAGACCAAAGTGTCCCAGGTCATGGATTTCGCCCGACAGAATCAGCATCCGCTGCAATGCGTGATGGAGAAGAAGTGAGGTAACATGCCGGCTTTCTCCCAAGGCCTGGAAAAGGCGCTACATCAGGCGCTGACATTCGCCAACGAGCGGCATCATGAGTATGCGACGCTCGAACACCTGCTGCTTGCGTTGATCGACGACACCGAGGCGGCTGCCGTCATGCGCGCCTGCAACGTCGATCTCGACGAGCTCAAGCATACCGTTCTCACCTATATCGACACCGAGCTCGACAACCTCGTCACCGGTTACGACGAGGATTCCAAGCCGACCGCCGGCTTCCAGCGCGTCATCCAGCGCGCCGTGATTCATGTGCAGTCGTCCGGCCGCGAGGAAGTGTCCGGCGCCAACGTGCTCGTCGCCATCTTCGCCGAGCGCGAGAGCCACGCCGCCTATTTCCTGCAGGAACAGCAGATGACCCGCTACGACGCGGTCAACTACATCTCGCATGGCATCGCCAAGCGTCCTGGCGCCTCGGAGTCGCGCACGCCGCGCGGCGCCGAGGACGAGCAGGGCGGCCAGAACGGCGCCGAGCCGCAGGAGGAAAACGGCAAGAAGAAGCAGCAGGACGCGCTGACGGCCTACTGCGTCAACCTCAACAACAAGGCGCGGGCCGGCAAGATCGACCCGCTGATCGGCCGCGACAGCGAGATCAACCGCACCATCCAGGTGCTGTGCCGCCGCTCCAAGAACAATCCGCTCTATGTCGGTGACCCTGGCGTCGGCAAAACGGCGATCGCCGAAGGCCTCGCCAAGCGCATCGTCGAAGGCGATGTGCCGGAAGTGCTGCAGGACGCCACCATCTTCGCGCTCGACATGGGCACGCTGCTGGCCGGCACTCGCTATCGCGGCGACTTCGAGGAGCGGCTGAAGCAGGTCGTCAAGGAGCTCGAGGACTATCCGGGCGCGGTGCTGTTCATCGACGAGATCCACACCGTGATCGGTGCGGGCGCCACGTCCGGCGGCGCCATGGATGCATCGAACCTCCTGAAGCCGGCGCTGTCGTCCGGTGCAATCCGCTGCATCGGCTCGACCACCTACAAGGAGTTCCGGCAGTTCTTCGAGAAGGACCGCGCGCTGGTGCGGCGCTTCCAGAAGATCGACGTCAACGAGCCGACCATCGAGGACGCCATCGAGATCATGAAGGGCCTGAAGCCCTATTTCGAGGAATTCCACAAGGTCCGTTACACGAGCGAAGCCATCAAGGCCTCGGTCGAGCTGTCGGCGCGCTACATCAACGACCGCAAGCTGCCGGACAAGGCGATCGACGTGATCGACGAGACCGGTGCCTCGCAGATGCTGGTGCCGGAGGCCAAGCGCAAGAAGACGATCGGCATCAAGGAGATCGAGGCGACGATCGCCACCATGGCGCGCATCCCGCCGAAGACGGTCTCGGCGGATGACGAGAAGGTGCTGCAGGGGCTCGATATCGAGCTGAAGCGCGTCGTCTACGGCCAGGATACCGCGATCACCGCGCTTACTTCGGCGATCAAGCTGGCGCGCGCCGGCCTGCGCGAACCGGAGAAGCCGATCGGCTCCTACCTGTTCTCAGGCCCGACCGGTGTCGGCAAGACGGAAGTGGCCAAGCAGCTTGCCGCCTCGCTCGGCGTCGAACTGATCCGCTTCGACATGTCGGAATATATGGAACGCCACACCGTCTCGCGGCTGATCGGCGCGCCTCCCGGCTATGTCGGCTTCGACCAGGGCGGTCTCCTGACCGACGGCGTCGACCAGCATCCGCATTGCGTGCTGCTGCTCGACGAAGTCGAGAAGGCGCATCCCGACCTGTTCAACATCCTGTTGCAGGTGATGGACCACGGCAAGCTGACTGACCATAACGGCAAGCAGATCGACTTCCGCAACGTGATCCTGATCATGACGACCAATGCGGGTGCGTCGGATGCGCAGCGCGCGGCGATCGGCTTCGGTTCGACCAAGCGCGAGGGCGACGATGTCGAGGCGATCAACCGGCTGTTCACGCCTGAGTTCCGCAACCGTCTTGACGCGATCATCCCGTTCGGCTCGCTGCCGGTGCCGGTGATCCATCAGGTGGTGCAGAAGTTCGTCATGCAGCTCGAGGCGCAGCTCTCGGAGCGTGGCGTCACCTTCGACCTGTCGCAGGAGGCGATCGCCTGGCTGGCCGACAAGGGGTATGACGAGCGCATGGGCGCGCGGCCGCTCGGCCGCGTCATCCAGGAGCACATCAAGAAGCCGCTGGCGGACGAAGTGCTGTTCGGTAAGCTCAAGAAGGGCGGCACGGTGCGCGTCACCGTCGAGAAGAAGGAAACCGGCGAGTCCGGCCTGAAGCTCGAATCGCTCGCCGACGAGTCGCCCGTGCAGCCGAAGAAGGAAGAGCCGGAAGACGCGCCGAAGCCGAAAAAGGCGGTCGCCAAGAAGCCGGCCGCCAAGAAGGCGGTGGCGCAGAAGCCGGAGCCGAAGGGCAAAGACGGCAACAAGCGCAGCCTTGTGCCGCAACTGCCGCGCAAGAGCTGAAGGGAGCTCGCTTGAAACACAAAAGGCCCCGGCAACGGGGCCTTTTTCGTTGAAGGGAGCACCCATGAGCCCTGGACAAATCATCATCCTCAATGGCGCGCCGCGCTCGGGAAAGTCGAGTATTGCCGTAGCGATCCAGGAGACGCTCGAGGGCGTCTGGATGAATCTCGGTGTCGACGCCTACGCGCATGTCACGCCGCCGCGGCTGCGCCCGGGGATTGGCCTGCGTCCCGGCGGTGAAAGGCCTGACCTCGAGGCCTTCGTGCCGCTGCTCTATGCGGGACTTTACGACGCAGTAGCTGCTCACAGCCGGCTGGGACTGAACGTCGTTGCCGACGTCGGCCACCATGACGCGTATTCGAGACCGCTGAACATCCTCCTCGAATGTGCCCGCCGCCTGGCCGGCTTGCCCGTCCTGTTCGTCGGTGTCCGCTGCCCGATCGAGGAGATCCTGCGAAGGCGCGCCGCGGGCGGGGCCGACACAACCTATGTGGTCGGAACGGACGACGATCCCGTACCGTTGCCAGTCCGCCGCTGGCAGGAAGAGGTACACAGGCCGGGTATCTACGACCTGGAGGTCGATACGTCGGCGCTGAGCCCGGAAGCTTGCGCCGCGACGATCCGGCAGCGGCTTGTCGCCGGGCCGGAACCGACAGCCTTCCAGGCATTGGCGCGCCTGCGGGCCGGCTGAGCCCAACAGCCGGTGCTCAGCTTCCCAACGCCACCCGGATTTTTCCGGCGTTCTCGGCCAGCACTTCCGGCTTCTCCATCTGGCCGGAATGCGGCTTCAGCGGCACGCCCTCGAAACGCGGCAGGACGTGGACGTGGAGATGGTAGACAGTCTGCCCGGATGCCGGTTCGTTGAACTGCATGAGAGTGACGCCGTCGGCGTTGAAGGCCTTTTTCACCGCAACGGCCACCTTCTGGACGACCGCGAACAACGGACCGAACGTTGCCGGGTCGGCGTCGAGCATGTTGCGCGACGGCGCCTTGGGCACCACCAGCGTGTGGCCCGCGCCCTGCGGCATCACGTCCATGAAGGCGACGACCGCGTCGTCCTCATAGACGCGATGCGAGGGGATCTCGCCGCGCAGGATTTTTGCGAAGATGTTGCCGGGATCATAGGCTTGGGCCATGGCGGGACGCTCCCAATTGTATTCGCCGTCCGGTGTAGCGAAGCCGCATCCCAGCGGCAAGGCGATTGGCGCGATCTGCCGACAATGCGCCGGCAGCCTTTCCGCTGCCGACGATTATTCGGGAAGATCCTTGCGGAAGGGCGTGTGCTCTTCGAGATATTCGCCCATGCGCTCGACCTCGCGGCGCTCGCGCCTGAGATAGTCGGCGACGGCATTGCGCAGACCGGGATGCGAAATGTAGTGCGCCGAGTGCATGGTTACCGGCCTGTAGCCGCGCGCCAGCTTGTGCTCGCCCTGCGCGCCGGCCTCCACCACCTTCAGCTTGCGCTCAATGGCGAAGTCGATCGCCTGATGGTAACAGACCTCGAAATGCAGAAAGGGATGGTCCTCGATGCAACCCCAGTTGCGGCCGTAGAGCGCGTCCGAACCGATGAAGTTGATGGCGCCGGCGATATAGCGTCCGCTGCGCTTTGCCATCACCAGCAGGATGTCGTCGGCCATGCGCTCGCCGATCAGCGAGAAGAACTGGCGGTTGAGGTAGGGCCGACCCCATTTGCGGCCGCCGGTATCCATGTAGAAGGCGTAGAAATCGTCCCAGGCGCGTTCGGTGATGTCCTTGCCGGTCAGCCAGTCGATCGAGATGCCGTCGGCCAGCGCTTCGCGGCGCTCCTTCTTCATCGCCTTGCGCTTGCGCGAGGCAAGCGTGGCGAGGAAGTCGTCATAGGTCGAAAAGCCTTCGTTGAAGAAATGGAACTGCTGATCGGTGCGATGCAGGAAGCCGGCCGCTTCCAGTGTCGCGACATCGGGCTCGTTGGCGAAAGTGACATGCGCGGACGAGACGCCGAGCTGGTCGGTCACGAGCTTCAGGCCCTCCGCCAGGCCGGCGCGCACCGCGCCTTCATTCTCGCCCTTGCTGACCAGCAGGCGAGGGCCGGTGACCGGTGTGAACGGCACCGAGCATTGTAGCTTGGGATAATAACGGCCGCCGGCGCGCTCGAAGGCGTCCGACCAGCCATGGTCGAAGACATATTCGCCCTGGCTATGCGATTTGAGATAGCAAGGAACGGCGCCGAGAAGCCTGCCCCGCGCGGTTTCGAGTCTCAGATGATGACCCTGCCACCCGGTACGCCGCACTGCGCAGCCGGAGTCCTCCAACGCGCTTAGAAAAGCAAATGAAACCAGTGGGTTGTAGCCGTTTTCTTTGTCGTCGCGCGTGGTTCCGGCAAAGCCGTTCCACTCGTCGCAGGTGAACGCGCCGATGCCCGCCGCGACGCGGATCGCATAATCCGCGTTCGCTGCCTGTCCATCGTCGTCGTCACCCTGATCCATGGGGCTTATTTAAGCTTCGCCCGGGCCGCTACAAGTCACGTTCCAGGCACCGCATTCAAGCAACCTTGACCAGATCGGGCTCAAAGCCCTCGAAGGTCATCTGGTCGGCATATTTGAAGGTTAGGTCGACCGCCGGCTGGTCATGCACCGTCCAGGTGATGACCGGCATCTTGAGCTTCCCGCGCACGAAGCTGACGAAGGGGTTCGGCAGATCGCCGGCGGCATAGGAGGTAAAGGCGAGGTCATGCGCGAGCATGGCGAAATGCGCTTCGATGAGCTGGTTGTCCTTGCCGTAAGCCGTCAGCCCGCCGGGGATGCCCGGCGCGTCCTTGGCGAAATCGCGGATCAGCCAGTGATCGAACGACATGATCGCGACCTTGCCCCTATAGCGCTTGAGCAGCCGGCCGACGCTTGCCACAAGGCCCGCGTCGTGGCCGGGAGCGCCTTTCAGCTCGACCACTAGCGGCACGCGGCCGTCGATCAGGTCAAGTGCTTCCTGCAGCGTCGGCACATGGTCCCTGGTGCCGCCGATCTTGAGCGTCGCCAACTCGGCCGCGGTGCGTTGCCAGACGAATCCGTCATGGCCGGTCAAGCGCTTCAGGTCGCCGTCATGGATGATGACAGGGACGCCATCGGACGAGATATGCACGTCGCACTCGATGGCATAGCCGCGCTCGGCCGCCGCGGCGAATGCCGACAGCGTGTTTTCCCAGCGCATCTTGTTCATGTCGTGGAAGCCGCGATGCGCGACAGGCCGTGCAATCAGCCAGGACAGGTCGGTCATCTTGAGCCTCACTCGACTTCGAAGATCGCTTCGATCTCGACCGCAGCGTTGAGCGGCAGCGAGGCGGTGCCGACGGCGGAGCGGGCGTGTTTGCCGCGCTCGCCGAGGGCCGCGACCAGGAAGTCGGAAGCGCCGTTGGCGACCAGATGCTGTTCGACGAAGTCAGGCGCGGAGGCGACGAAAACGGTGATCTTAACCAGGCGGCGGATCTTTTCCAGATCGCCGAGGGCCGCCTTGGCCTGCGCCAGGATGTTGATGGCGCAGCATTTCGCGCCTTCCTTGCCGGCTGCCGTGTCGATGTCGCGGCCGAGCAGCCCGGTTGCCTGCAGCTTGCCGTCCTTCAGCGGCAACTGGCCGGCGGTGAACAGCATGTTGCCGGTGCGGCAATAGGGCACGTAGTTGGCGGCGGGCGCGGCGGCGACCGGAATGGTGACGCCAAGATCGCTTAGCCGCTTTTCGATTGTTTCGCTCATTGGTTTTCCCTATTGCTGGAAGGCGCTGCGTCGGCCGGGCCGAAATTGCTATTTTTGCCTCGCTTCCGCCACGACTTTTTTTAAGCTGGACCATCTTTACCTGCGGCCTGCCCCGGCCGCGACGATCGGAGCAATGCATGCGCGCAACGCGCCTTTTCCTCGCCGCCGCCTGTATCTCGGCGGCGTACCCGATGGCGCCGGCCTTGGCGGTGCCAGCGTTGCAGGCGCACCGCGCCGTCTACGATCTGACGCTCAACAAGGCCTCCGACCGTTCGGGCATCACCGGCATCACCGGCCGCATGGTCTATGAATTCAACGGCTCGGCCTGCGAAGGTTATACGGTCAAGTTCCGCTTCGTCACCCAGATCGTCACCAACGACAACACCAGGGTGACCGACCAGCAGACGACGACTTTCGAGGACGCCGAAGGCAAGACCTTTTCCTTCGTGACCAAATCCTTCGTCGACCAGAACCTCGACAAGGAGGTCAAAGGCATGGCGACCAGGGAAGCAAAGGGCCTCAAGGTCGATATCGACAAACCGGAAAAGAGCAGCCTCGAACTCGCTGCCACGCAGTTTCCGACCCAGCACCTGGTCGAGCTGATCGGCAAGGCCGAAAAAGGCGAGAATTTCTATCAGACCAATCTGTTCGACGGCTCCGAGGACGCCAACAAGGTGATGGCTACGACCGTCGTCGTCGGCAAGAAGACGGATGCCGACAAGACGGATCCGGAAGCGCCGGCGCTGGCCAAGCTCGCCTCGGACAAATATTGGCCGGTCGACATCGCCTATTTCGACGATACCGACAAAGGCGGCGAGGAGGTGCCGGAGTACCGGATCAGCTTCAAGCTGCACGAGAACGGCATCACCCGCGATCTCGTCATGGACTATGGCGACTTCTCGATGACCGGCAAGCTGGTGAACCTGTCGCTGTTCGACCAGACCAAGCCTTGTCCGGCGTCGAAATAGCAATTTTCGCCGACCGCAGACCCGGCTTGCAGCCCTGGCCCGCGGACGCCATCTATCGGGATCACCAAGTGTGGCGGGCCTGATGGCGATCTATGTCGATGCGGCGATCTGGAAATGGGCGGGCCATCGCTGGTGCCATCTGCTCGCCGACGACGTCGATGAATTGCATCGCTTCGCCGCCGAACTCGGCATCAAGCTCTCGTCCTACCAGGGACCGCCCACGACATCGGCGCCGCACTACGATATCACCGGCTTCGAGCGCGACCGGGCGGTTCGGCTTGGCGCGATCGAATGCAGCCGGGAGCAAATCGTGGCTATCTTCCGCCGTGTGCGGGTGCCGAATGGGAAGGTAAGACGCTGAGATTTGCGCGGATCGCCGCAGGCAAGCGTGTTTTCCGGCGCCCGGCTGTCGGTAGCTAATCAAGTTGTCCGGTTTGGTAGCACGTCATTTGTCCGCTTCAGTTTTGCGTCGAAGCGGTTCACGCAGCTCTGCCGATTGAGCATCCGTCCAGGATTGGTGCGCCATCTGAGGTGTATGTGGCAATGCGGCGCGGTCCGTGGAAGATTGCGAGTGTTCCGTCAGTGTATTGCCTGACCTTGACGGTGGCTTTGACGAAGTGGTGTCGGATCGGGCTTTGCGGCAGTTGCAATCTGAGCCGCGCGAAGGCGACGGTATTGTCGCGGGCAACGACACGCTCTTCT
>NZ_QMBP01000060.1 GCF_003289945.1 Mesorhizobium hawassense | reverse complement strand
TGGGCAACCACGACGGTGTCGTTGTCGCCTATGACGGTCACCCTCTCGTTGTGAGTGGCCAGGGTCACACTGTCGTTGCTGCCCAGGAGATCAATCGAATTGTTGACCTGATAGGCGTTCAGACTGTTGCTGGCAGTCAGCGTCAGGCTCGTATTGCTGGCGCTGAAGGCGACGGCATTGTTGTCGCCCGAAATAGTCACCACGTCGTTGCCGCCAGTCAGCTGAATGGTGTTGTTGGTCGACGTCACACTCAGGTTTGTGTTGTTCGACCCGAAAACCAACGTGTCGTTCACCCCGCTCAACGTCACGCTGTCGTTCGTGCCAGACAAGGTCAGGCTGGTGTTGTCGCCAGAGACGTTTATCGTGTTGCTGCCACCAGCAACTGCGACGGTGTCGTTGAAGCCGGTAACGTTGGCGGTGCTGCTGCTCAGAGTAAGGCTGAGGCTCGTGCTGTAGGCGGTGAAGTCCACGGTATTTTGCGGCCCCACGAGAGAGATAGTGTCTCCGCTACCGGTCACGGTGAGATGGTTGCTGCCGGATGGGTTGCCTGGATTTGGATCGGTGATGAAGTTCAGCGTGAGACCATTGCCGCTGACGCCTATCGTGTCGTTGTAGGCATAAAGCGTTTGTGTCGTGTTGCTGGAAGAGACCGAGACCGTGTGGCCGTAGCCATAGAGCCTTGATGTGCCATCGGTGCCGGAGATGTTGACGGTGTTGTAGAAGCCGCTCACCAGCAGCTGGTCGCTGGCGCCTTCCATGCTG
>NZ_QMBP01000059.1 GCF_003289945.1 Mesorhizobium hawassense | reverse complement strand
CAGCGTCGGTGCCGGCGTGCCGCTCAGCGCGATCGACGGGCCGTCGTCGTGGAAGGTGGCCTTGGAGCCGAGGTCGAGCGACTGCGAAGCCTTGTCGCCGTCATTGTCGGTCACGGTCGCCGTCAGCGTCACCAGGCCCGAGGTCAGGCTGATGCCTTCGGAGCTGTCGGTCGGATTGTCGATCGTGTTCTCGTGCACCGCGCGGTCCTGCGTCAGCGTCACGGCGCCGGTCGAGGCGTTGACCGAAAGCGTGAACACCAGGAAGGCCGGGTCGCCGCTGTGGCCGGTCACATAACCCGACACCGTGTTGCCGCTCTGCGACAGCACCACGGCCTGGCCGGTGGCCGAGTCGATCAGGTTGGAGGCCGAGCCCGAGAGGCTGACGCTGTAGGCGGTGGTGGCGCCGTCGGCACCCTGCACCACGGTGAAGGCGCCGGCGAAGCTCTGCGTGTCGGTGGTCGAGCCGGCCGGGCCGGTGCCCGAGCCGTTGATGCCGTTGGTGGCCGCCGTCAGGTAGCTCTCATCCACGTTCAGCGTCGGTGCCGGCGTGCCGCTCAGCGCGATCGACGGGCCGTCGTCGTGGAAGGTGGCCTTGGAGCCGAGGTCGAGCGACTGCGAAGCCTTGTCGCCGTCATTGTCGGTCACGGTCGCCGTCAGCGTCACCAGGCCCGAGGTCAGGCTGATGCCTTCGGAGCTGTCGGTCGGATTGTCGATCGTGTTCTCGTGCACCGCGCGGTCCTGCGTCAGCGTCACGGCGCCGGTCGAGGCGTTGACCGAAAGCGTGAACACCAGGAAGGCCGGGTCGCCGCTGTGGCCGGTCACATA
>NZ_QMBP01000058.1 GCF_003289945.1 Mesorhizobium hawassense | reverse complement strand
TCGCGCAGCGCCGTCTGGATGAAGCGCTCGGCCTTGCCATTGGTCTTGGGGGTATAGGGCCTTGTCCTGACGTGCTTGAGACCGAGATCGCGGCAGGCTTTGGCGAAGACCTTCGATCTGTAGCAAGAGCCGTTGTCGGTCATGACGCGCGCTATCGTGACGCCGAGGCTGGCGTAGTAGGCGACCGCCGCCTTGAGGAAGCCGATGGCACTCTCCTTTTTCTCGTCGGGCAGGATCTGCGAGAAGGCGATGCGGGAAGCGTCGTCGATGCAGACATGGACGAACTCCCAGCCGGCGCTGCGAGACTTTCCCTTTTGCGGATCGCTGGTGATGCGATGGCCGACTTGGCTGAAGCGGCCAAGCTTCTTGATGTCGATATGGATCATCTCGCCGGGGTGCTCTCGCTCGTAGCGCCGGATCGGCTCGGCCGGCTCGATATCCCTGAGCCGCGACAGTCCGGCACGCTTGAGAACCCGGCTGACAGTGGCGGGCGAGACGCCGACCTCCATGGCGATGTGCTTGCCGGTCAGCCGCTGGCGGCGCAAGGCGACGATGCGCTCGGCCACGACCTGTTCGGTCAGGCCCGGCATGACGGTGGGCCGCGACGAGCGGTCGGCCATGCCTTTGCTGCCTTCGGCCTTGTAGCGCTCGACCCAACGCGCCACGATCTTGGCCGACACACCATACGTTCGCGCCGCATGGGCTTTGGAAAAACCGCCTTCTATCACCGCCAGCGCCATCTCCTCTCGACGCAGCGGCGTGAGACGGGCATTCTTGTGGATGTTCATTCGGATCCTCCGACGAGCGCTGAAGCCTGGTAACTCCAGTCTCCTCGGTCCGGTCCGAATGGACAACCTCCTGAAAGCTCACACCTAGG
>NZ_QMBP01000057.1 GCF_003289945.1 Mesorhizobium hawassense | reverse complement strand
GGCACTGACACCCTCAGCATCTCTGGCCCGGGGTCGTTCGATCTCAATAGCCTAGCGGCCTTCACCGGCTTCGAAAACGTCAACCTCACCGGCACAGGCGAGAGCCTCACCCTGAGGAATGGTCAGAACCTGGCTGTGAACGCGGGCAGCGGCAATTCAGTGACGCTTGGGGCAGGCGACAATGGAGTGACCATCGCGCTTGCAGGTAGCAGCGATGCGATCAACATCGCCGGCAACAGCGATACGCTGAATCTTTCGGGCGCGCACGACGTCGTCACGGTGACCGGCAGCAGCGACACGGTCAACTTCTCGGGCGCCGGCTCGTCGAGTGGCCTCAAGAGTGACAGTGATCTGACGGTCACGGCCAGCAGCACCAATGTGAACATCAGCGGCAGCGGTCACTCGATCGTCATGGCTGGTGACAACGACACCATCAGCATGGCTGGCGTCGTCAACAGCACGATGTATCTGAACGGCACGGGCAACAACGTCACGCTGACGAACTGGACGGGTGTCACCCTTGAGGGCGACAATCAGAGCCTGTCGGTTTCCTCCACTGGCAGTGTGACTGGCGCAACCGTCACCGTCGCCGGCGCCCACGACAACGTGACCGTCACCGGGCAGTTCTCCGACCCGTGGGGCGTGATCGTCTCGGGGACCAACGATTCGGTTACCGTCAACGGCAGCTCGCCGATCCACCTGGTCTCTGACAACACAAGCGCAACGCTGGCCGCCAGCAACAGCGTCATCACCATCGGGGCAGGTCCCTCCCCCACCGGCACCGGCTCCAATGACACCGTTACCGTTGCCGGCACCCACGACCACGTGAACGTGACGGGCAACAACGACGCGGTCACGGTCGGCACCTACTATGATAATGCCGACGCCAACGAGGTTCACGTCAGCGGCAGCAACGATAGCTTGGTGTTCGAAGGCGGCTTCGGCAATATCATCAGCATGGAAGGCGCCAGCGACCAGCTGCTGGTGAGCGGCTTCTACAACACCGTCAACATCTCCGGCACCGATGGCACATCAAGGCTCTATGGCTACGGCCACACGGTCTCGGTCTCTTCCAGCAACACGACACAAACGCTTTATGCCTACAACGACACGATAGGCGTCAGCGGCAATGGTCTCACGCTGAACTTCATCACCGATCCAAATCCAGGCAACCCATCCGGCAGCAACCATCTCACCGTGACCGGTAGCGGAGACACTATCTCTCTCGTGGGGCCGCAAAATACCGTGGAC
>NZ_QMBP01000056.1 GCF_003289945.1 Mesorhizobium hawassense | reverse complement strand
TGTCGGTAGCTAATCAAGTTGTCCGGTTTGGTAGCACGTCATTTGTCCGCTTCAGTTTTGCGTCGAAGCGGTTCACGCAGCTCTGCCGATTGAGCATCCGTCCAGGATTGGTGCGCCATCTGAGGTGTATGTGGCAATGCGGCGCGGTCCGTGGAAGATTGCGAGTGTTCCGTCAGTGTATTGCCTGACCTTGACGGTGGCTTTGACGAAGTGGTGTCGGATCGGGCTTTGCGGCAGTTGCAATCTGAGCCGCGCGAAGGCGACGGTATTGTCGCGGGCAACGACACGCTCTTCTTGGAGGCACAGGATCTCGGCCAGAACGGCCGGATCGGCGGCGACGAAGGCGCTGTCCTGGACCGCGGCCGGCCTGGCGAAGCGGGCATTGTGAGCCGGCAGATAGGTCTGCGCGATGAAGCGGTTGGCAGCCTCGATATCGGCAATGCCGGCCAGCGCCAGCTCCTTGGGCAGCCGATCCTGCAAGGTGCAGAACATCCGCTCCGAGCGGCCCCTGGCTTCCGGCGAATAGGCCGGGATATGCTCGATGCCCAGTTGCCGCAGCGCCCGCCCGACCTGGGTCAGACGGCTCTTGTCGACCGTCTCGCCGGCCTTGAGCGTCACGAAATAATGGCTGCCGCGATCGGTGTAGAGGCTCGACGGCAGGCCTTTGGCGGCAATGGTCTCCATAAGCCCCTGAAAGCTCGACGCCGTGCCTTCCTCGGCAACCAGAAAGGCCGAATAGAGCTTGCTCGTGGCATCGTCCATCGTCACGATCAGGTCCAGCTCCGGCTGGGACGCCAGCCAGGCATGCCGGCTGCCGTCCTGATGCAGCATCATCCCCTCGCACGGCTTCCTTTCCCGCTTGCGCCGATGCGCCCCGCGTCGCTTGGCCCGCTCGACCAACCCGGCCGCATGAAGCTGCGTCTTGATGAAGGTGTAACCCCAGCTGAAGTCGTGATCGCGTATCAGGTGCTCGTGGAAATGCTTCACGTTCCAACCGAGGTAGCGATTCCGATAAAGCTCCAGCATCTCCTCGATTGCCTCCGCAGGCACCCGACGCGTCGAAAGCTTGCCCAAACGCCGGTCCCTTAAGCCATCCTCCCCAGCCTCTTCGTAGCGGTCGCGATAACGCCGAAATTGCCGTTCCGACATGCCCAGTAGCTCACCAGCCTCCAGCATCGAAAGATCGCCGCCATTCCAGCGGCTTAAAACGTCCCGAAACTTCTGCATTCTCCGGTCCTGTAGCCATGCTGTCCGTCCCATCCCCAG
>NZ_QMBP01000055.1 GCF_003289945.1 Mesorhizobium hawassense | reverse complement strand
GAGTTGCTGTCCGCCGCAGCGCCATCTGGTCGGGGTTGGATGGGGCTGCGGCGGACCAGTTTCTTGTGCCGGCCGTCGATGAAGCCGAGCGGGTGGGCATAGAAGTGGAGCGCCCATTGCCCTGTCTCGGTCTCGGTCGCGGCAACCGCTTCGCCGGCCAGCGTCTTCGACACGTAGATGAAGCCGCCGTTCCACTTGATCTCGCCATTTTGCCGGACGCTGCGCACCGCAGCCTCGGACGGATAGTCTGGCTCTGGCGCCGTCTTCGGCATGGCGCGAGTTGATGGATGATAGTGCTGTGCCGGGGTGTCCATGCCAAGCGCCTCATGCGGGCGCTCCTCATTGTACTCGCGGCGGAAGGCCTCGAAGGCCCGGGCTTGAGCCGCCCTGTCGGCCTCCGCCGCCTTGGCCAACGGCAGCATGGTCAGGTGGAAGCGCTCATGGCATCCGTTCTGCTGCGGCTTGCCCGGCTGGATGCGCTCCAGGACGATGCCGAGCTTGATGAAGCGCACCGCAAGCGGCGTCAGCCCGCTGACGCCGGCCGACGCGAACGGTGAGCCATTGTCGCTTCTGAACCGATCCGGCAGGCCGTTTTCCTCGAATGCCCGCTCAAACACCGGCCAGGCTTCATCCTCGCACGTCGAGCCGGTCGCCTCGAGCGCCAACAGGTAGCGGCTCGAGGCATCCATCACCGTCAACGGCTCGCAGCGCCAGCCGTCGCCGGTCCGGAACCAGCCCTTGTGATCTCCCGTCCACACCGCATTCGGCGCTGCAGGCTCCGGCCATGGCCCATTGCTCGCCGCCTTCCAGCGCGCTCGCCGCCGCCCGACAAGGCCATGCCGCTTCAGGATCTCGCCAGCCGTCGAGACCGCCGGCCAGCCGCAGGCCGGCTCCGCCCGCTTCAGCCGCGCCATGATCTTCTTCGGTCCCCACAGCGGATGCGCTTCCTTCTCCGCCACGATCCGCTCCACCAGGTCCGCTGCCGTTGCCCGGCCGTGGTCAAGCGGCGCCCGCGGCCGGTCGTGCAGACCCTGCGGGCCGAACTCGCGATAGCGTTCCAGCCATTTGTAGCCGGTCTTGCGCGAGATCTCGAAGGCCGCGCACAACTGCGTCATCGTCTCCTCGCCAGATAGGCATTCCACAACAAAACGAAGCCGCTCATCCATGAGCCCTGTCTCTCGCCAAACCATCGCCGGTCCTCCCGGCGGGCGAGAAAACTGTCACCCATCTAATCGGTCCATTCTGTTACCTATCTATCCGGTTCGGACA
>NZ_QMBP01000054.1 GCF_003289945.1 Mesorhizobium hawassense | reverse complement strand
CTCTATGGACGCAAGCAAACGCTTGCTCGTAGGTCGCAAGCAAACGCTTGCTCGTAGGTGACGCGGGGTGGAGCAGCCCGGTAGCTCGTCAGGCTCATAACCTGAAGGTCACAGGTTCAAATCCTGTCCCCGCAACCAAATACAAAAGAGCCCGCCCTCGTGCGGGCTCTTTTGTATCTGGCCGTGGTGGCCGGCGATTTAACCGGTCATCAGGAGCCCGCAAGGAGGCGTAGCCGACGCCGCGGGACAGAAAACCCAAATCCTGTCCCCAAAACCAACACCAAAAACGGCCCGCGCCGCGCCGGACCATCCGTCACGGAATCGCGGAACGGACGCGAAGGTCACATGCCAGGCCCGAATCATTCAGTCTGCATTGGCGCCTAGTGCGATTCGCTTTCACTGGAAATCATCAATCGCGGCCGACGAGGACGTCGAAGTGGGCGCGACACGCATTCAGAGACCAGTGCGCAACCAAGCACGAATATCAGCCGGGTGAGTTTAAACTCAGCCGGCTTCTTTGTGCCTCGGTCGCGCGCAAATGGCGGGTGAGAGGTCGCGGAACGGGCTGTTGGCTCATCGTCGATCGGGCGCCGGCGTCTTGATCGACATTTTGATCGCCGCCGATTCGGCTACTTCTGATTCTTTCGCCGAATCGCAAAAGGGCAAGTTGAAGCCGAATCAACCCAAGCTGCTAATTATTGCTATCTATTGCTATATCTGCGGCTCGGCCGCATATTCTCCCAGGAGGATCCCATGCCCAACTACGCTTTGAACGACCACTATGAGTGCTTCATCCGGAAGCAGCTCGAATCGGGCCGCTATAACAATGCCAGCGAAGTTGTCCGCGCCGGCCTGCGCATGCTCGAGGATTTTGAGGCGGGGCGGGAGAAGTGGCTGCGCTAGGAAATCCCGTCGCGCATGACTGAGCTCCAGCAGGATCCGGCAAAGGGAATTCCCGCCGAAACGGTGTCTTCCCGGCTTGAGGCCCGTCATCGCGCCCGGCAGGCGAAAGCCAAATAGGGGATGGAATACCGGATTGTCTTCCACGCGAGCGCGGAAGCCGAACTCGAACAGCTCTATGACGAGATAGCCGAGCGGGCGTCGCCGGCGGTTGCCTGGATTTTGTCGTAGGCATCCGGGATCATTGACTGGGCTTGTCCACTTTTCCACAGCGCGGCACCGAGCGGACGGAGATAATGCCGGGGTTGCGGATCATCGGGTATCGTCGCGCGGTCAGTATCGCTTTCGCTGTCGACGGCGAGCATGTGCTGATCCTGGGCATCTTCTACGCAGGCCGCAACATCGCGCCTGAATTGCTCGAGGAACGGCTCTAAATCGGGATTTGGGCAAGCGCGGCAGTCGACACCCGGCTAAGCGCTGCAGGCGGTTTCGGGGGCGAACACAGCCGCCTGGCGGAACGGTTGTGGCCGCTATCGCCGGAATGGCTGGCACGGAACGCCAGTCAAAATTCAACCAAGCCAGCTCAGTATTTTTGCCCCTGCCGATATCTCCACGAGAAATCGAAAAAAGAGCGATCTTGGCTGTTGACAGTTCGATCGGGTGGCGACTATATACGGCCCACGAACGAGGGCGGTGCGCCGCTGGCGACGAAGAAGTTTGCTTCTAAATCTGCCCTTGGTTGAAATTCAAGAGAGCCGCGTGAGCGACACTCGGACGGGCCCGAAGCCGAAAAGCGATGAGGGCCGCGACATTGCGTGAAGTGATGTCTGTTCTTTGACAATTGAATATTGAAGAAAGAGAAACGTGGGCGGCAGAGTCCTGCTGAGCCTCTTACTCCGCCAGGGGTAATTGGTTCGAACGAGACTTTGGCGGATCACGTTTCGTGAGAATAAGTCTACCAA
>NZ_QMBP01000053.1 GCF_003289945.1 Mesorhizobium hawassense | reverse complement strand
TGCTTCGCGGGCGGTTCTGATACACATGAGTTCCTCTGGGGTCTTTGTATTTGTATAGACAAACACAGGTTCCAGCCTTTGAAAAGGCCCTATGACGTTGCACGCTGGTGTATATATTTTGGGATATCCCAAACTTCGAAAACTTAGATACTGTAGGTAGGCGATCGAAATCCACGGCATTGAATGCGAAAGCAAAATCAATGACTTGGGCCTATCGAGGTTTCTCTAAGAAACCGAGCGAATGCAGCGTTCGAGGTGGCAGGGAGGGGTCAAAATTGGACGCCGTTTCCCCGGCTTAATGGGGCCAATTTTGCACACGATCCACCGTACTGCCAGGCAAGTGCACCATGCTGACAGAAAGTATAGACCTGACAATTACATTGGGTAAGTTTTTTGTTTACAAGGCGATACAGCGACTTGGGACTTCCACTGTCTTTTCCCATTTTTGATTGCTCAACGGATGACGGATATGGTTGCCGGAGAACCAAATGACGTACGATTGAAGTATGCCGCCGGCCAATGGATTGTCCAAGTCATGGAAAATGGCAAAATAACTCGACATTTATTCAACGTTCAAGCTGTAGCCGAGTGCTACGCCGAGTTCCAGCGAATTAGGCTCGGGCTGGCTGGAAAGCCACCAATTAGGGAGGATGAGTGCCATAGGCGCGAAATGCCAGACTTCATCATCAACGATGTTCTTGACCTCACCGAGTGCTCTGATCGCGGTATTGTCACCACCCTAGTTGATAAACGCGGGGTTCGCCTTCGTCTCCACCTCACAGTCGTGACCTCCGCATTGCTTTGCGAACGAATTGCAAGCGCGTTGGAGCGCCGTTACGGTGAATAACAACCTAGGGCCAGACTGCTTGCGTGGATCGACAATATCCGTGATCACGCTATGCGACGCCTTCTCAACTATTCTTGGCCCACGGCGGACCCTGATTCCGCCTTACCGGCGCTATCAGACACGCAAATGGAGATCGTCAAGTCGCCGGCGTCGGTGGTAGGTTGAAATTGCAGCGCGTACCGGCGCTTGCTTAGTCTGGTCGTCCAGAGGCTGAACGTCGCTGCCGATGTTTCTCGCCGTATCCTAAGCCTTCAAGCACAGGCAGAACCGCACGAGCGATTAAGCGGCTGCTCTCGTTTTTTCGGCAAACAAGCCATAGCGGTAGATTGTGATTAGGATGGAGCGGGATTTGAGAAAGATCGTCGCGAATGCTGGTGACAGATTCCGACGACTGGCCTGCTGCCGTTTTTTCGGGCACGAGATTAAGCTAACATAGCTTGTTCCTCGAACTCCATGGGGCTGAGAGTCCAGTGTGGAGTGCCTCCGCCGAGGATTGTAGAAGCGTTCGATGTAGTCGAACACATCCGCCCTGGTGGCATCTCTCGTCCTAGCGATGAGAAGAAGCTCTCCATCGCAGCAATCCCAGACATTGCCCGACCGGCTCATCGAACACTTAATGCCGTGATCGGTCACCAGGCGCTGGAACTGCTTGCTCATGTATTGGGCGGATTCAAGCGGTCGTCGCAACACCTGAACGAAGGAGGTTGCGATGGGCATTGGAAAGCGACGATCACACCGTTCTGGACGGGCGCCGTTGCCGTCACCGGGACGTCCGCCAGTGGCGGGGCGATCTGAACTCCAGCGATTCTGGTTGGGGATAGCGCAGGGGCTGACCAGCGAAGATGCTGCGCTGGCGGCTGGTATGTCGCAGCCTGTTGGAACCAGATTGTTCCGACAGGCGGGCGGCATGGCACCAGCGATGTTCAGATCTTCCACCAAGCCGCCGTCAGAGCGATACCTTGCGTTTGCGGAACGTGAGGAGATCGCACTTCTTCGCGTTCAGGGCCTTTCGAGACGCGAGATCGGACGCCGACTTGGCCGATCCGCCTCGACCATCTCCCGTGAGCTACGACGCAATGCCGCGACGCGCAGCGGCGGGCTGGAATATCGTGCATCGACGGCCCAATGGCACGCCGACCGATCGGCCCGTCGGCCCAAACCGACCAAGCTTGCGCTCAACACTACCTTGCGCACTTATGTGGAGCAGCGACTGGCCGGCGTCGTCAGGTCCCCAAGTGGCGCCGCCGTTCCTGGTCCGGCCGTTCGGTGGAAGGGCCGCCGGCACGGTCCGCGAAAGGATCGGCGATGGGCCAGGGCCTGGAGCCCGGAGCAGATCGCCCGACGCTTGCCGATCGACTTCCCGGACGACAAGACGATGCGCATCAGCCACGAAGCCATCTATCAAGCTCTCTTCGTTCAGGGTCGGGGAGCGCTACGCCGCGAACTGTCGGCCTGCTTGCGAACGGGGCGCGTGCTGCGGGTCCCCAGGGCCCGCGTACGCAGTCGAGGTAAGAGCTTTGTCTTGCCGGAGATCATGATCAGTCAACGCCCCGCCGAAGCGGCCGATCGCGCGGTGCCGGGTCACTGGGAAGGAGACCTC
>NZ_QMBP01000052.1 GCF_003289945.1 Mesorhizobium hawassense | reverse complement strand
GGCAGGACAGAGGGGGGCGCGAAGGAACTCGACGCCCCTTGCTAACTTGCCTTCTCAAACCCCGGCAGATCCCTTGCAGCCTCATCGATCTCCGCCCACGGATCGCCCGACGTCTCCAGCAATCCCGGCAGCGAGGCGTAGTTCAGATCCTCGGGCGCGTCGATCGTCTCCAGGTCGGTCCAGCTCACCGGCGTCGAGGCAGGCAGGTTGGTGCGGGCGCGCAGCGAATAGGGGGCGGCGGAGGTGTGGCCGCGGGCGTTGCGGTGGAAGTCGATGAAGATGCGCTTCTTGCGGTTCTCCTTGCCCATCGTCGTGGTGAAGGTATCCGGCGCGCTTGCCGCCAGCAAAGTCGAAATCGCGCTCGAGGCCTGGTGCAGTTTCTTCCAGTTCTGCTTGCGCGTCACCGGCACGGTGATGTGGATGCCCTTGCCGCCCGACGTCTTGGCGAAGGGCACCAGTCCCAGGCTCTCCAGCCCGCCCTTGATGTGGATGGCGGCCTCCACCACCTCGCGCCAGGAAATCCCCTCGCCCGGGTCGAGGTCGAAGACGATCTGGTCGGGCTTGTCGAGTTTCGATCGATGCGTGCCCCAGGTGTGGAACTCGACGACGCCGAACTGCGCCAGCGCCAGATAGCCCTTGGCGTCCTCGACCGAGAGATAGGTTTTCGTCTCGCCCTCCGAGTTGATCGACTCGAACACCGCCACCGAAGGCGGCATGCCGGTGAAGGCGTGGCGCTGGAAGAAGCAGTCCTGCGGCTTGCCGGTCGGGCAGCGCACCAGCGACACCGGCCGGCCGATGATGTGCGGCAGCATGAAATCGCCGACCAGCGCGTAATAGACGGCGATGTCGAGTTTCGTCGGCCCGGTCTTGCCGAACAGCCGCCGCTCCGGATTGGTGACCCAGATGGTGGCGAGGTCGGATTCGGCGATCAGCCGCTTGCGCTTGACCGGTGCCGGCGTGGTCAGCCCGCCGACATCGCGCAGACCGCGGAAGACGCCGTGGCGGATCGCATTGTCGGCGGTGCGGTTCGAATAGCGGATGCGGGCCGACAGCAGCGGTTTCACCCAATGCATCTCACGCATGATCTCGCGCGGCACGCCTTCGGGCGGCGTGGCGCCGGCGGTCAGACGCTCCAGCCGGGCGAGCAGGTCAGTAGCCATGTCGCGGTCGAAGCCGGTGCCGACCTTGCCGCGATAGTGCAATTCGCCATCGACGAACTCGGCCATTCCAAGCGCCGCCAGCCCCTCCGCCCGGTCGGAGACGGTGTAGCCGGCGATGACGAAGTCATCCGTCTTCTGGGCCTTCACCTTGGTCCAGCTCTTGGTGCGGCCGCTGATATAGGCGGCGTCGGCGCGCTTGGAGACGACGCCTTCCAGCCCAAGCTCGGAGGCCCGATCGTAAAGCCCCTGCCCATCGCCTTCGACATGGTCGCTGTACTGGATCGCGGCGTTGGCGGCCTGGCCGGCGAGCAATCCGGCAAGCAGCGCCTTGCGCTTTATGAGGGGCGCCTTGCGTAGGTCCCAGCCGTCGAGGTGGAGCAGGTCGAAGGCGTAGAAATGCAGTTTCGAGCCCGCGCCTTCAGCCAGCGCGTCCTGCAGCAGCGCGAAGCGCGAGATGCCCTTGTCGTCGAGCACCATGATCTCGCCGTCGATGACCGCCTGGGCGACCGGCAGCCGCGAGAACGCCTGAGGAAGATCGCCGTAGCGTTTGGTCCAGTCGATGCCGCCGCGAGTGATCAGCCGCACCTCGCCATCGACGACATGCGCCATGGTGCGGTAGCCGTCGAATTTGATCTCGTGCAACCAGAGTTGGTCGGTGCGCTCTGCGGGATCGTCGCCGCCCGGCGGCTTCGACACCTGCGTGGCGAGTTGCGGCTCGATGCGGGCCGGCGGGTCGGCCTCGACGGCGCCGGGCAGCGCGCCGGGCTTCAGCGAGCCGGCTTTCGGCGGCAGGCGCTCGCGCTTCTTCGGCGGCGCCACCAGTTCCTCGATGCGGCGGCCCGATTTCACGCTTTCCGGGCGGGTTTCGAGGATGTCGAGCTTGGTGTCGGAAGCGAGGTCGCGCTCCTTGAACAGCAGCCAGTTCTTCTTGCTCTCGTCCTCGCCGGGCTTCGGCTTGAGACGCGTCAGCATCCAGCCGCCATTGAGCTTCCGCCCGGCCAGCCGGAATTTGAAGGCGCCGGTCCTGAGGCTCTTTTCGACATCCTCCATCGGCGCCCAGGTGCCGGTGTCCCAGACGATCATCGGCCCGCCGCCATATTCGCCCTCGGGGATGACACCCTCGAAGTCGATATATTCGATCGGATGGTCCTCGGTCTCGACCGCGAGGCGCTTGTCGGCCGGATTGAGCGAGGGGCCGCGCGGGACGGCCCAGCTTTTTAGCACGCCGCCGACTTCGAGGCGCAGGTCGTAATGGTCGGCGGTGGCGTGGTGCTTGTGGACCACGAAGCGGTTGCCGCCCTCCGCGACGGTGCCGCCGGCTGGCTCGGGGGTGCGGGAGAATTGGCGCTTGGCGCGGTAGGAGGTGAGCTTGGCGGGCATGGGTCAGGCGTCGAAGGGCATAATGGAAAACGGCGTACGCCTCGTTCCTTCGCGCCCCCCTCTGTCCTGCC
>NZ_QMBP01000051.1 GCF_003289945.1 Mesorhizobium hawassense | reverse complement strand
TGTAGCGCGGCGATTAGGGAGACCGGTCGGCGGCGATTATGATGGCCGGTGGGAGGCAGCGCCGAGTGGTGTGATTTGGGTATCACCGGGTCGGTTGTCTGGCAACTGGCCAGCGACAATTATCGGAGTTGTAATTGTCGCTGGGTCAGCGTGACGGGCGGGAGGCGGCCGCGGATCTGCGGCGAGTAGTTGTCGGCACCGGCAATTACGATGACCGGTTGGGCGGGTCTTCTGGTTGATCGTTGACGTTTTGCATACCGGCGCCGCGGGCGACGGCGGCTCGCTTCCGATAGCTCTCACCGTTCATCTCGATGATGGTGGAGTGGTGCACGAGGCGGTCTATGGCCGCGACCGTCATAGCGGGACCTGGAAAAACGTCCGACCATCCGGAGAAAGGCTCGTTGGCGGTGATGGCGATGGAGTGTCGTTCGTATCGGTGAGCGATGAGCTCGAACAGGGCACTGGTCTCCAGCTGGTCCTTTCGGACGTAAGACAGCTCGTCGAGTACAATGAGGTCGTACTTGTCGAGTTTGTCGAGCATCGAGGGGAGACTGAGCTCGCGGCGAGCGGCCTGAAGCTTCTGCACCATATCGGTGGTTGTGGAAAACAGGACGCGGCGACCGGCATCGATGAGGGCGTGACCGATGGCGGCAATCACGTGCGTCTTGCCGGTGCCGCTCTGGCCAAAAATGAGGATATTGCCGCCGCTTTCGATCCAGCCTTCGCCGGTGGCCAGGGAAAGCAAATGGGGCTTTCGGATTCCGGAAGGGAAGTCGAAGTCGAAGTCGAAAGTGGCGAAGGTCTTGCCGGCAGGCAAGCCGGACTGTTCGCGATGGCGCTGGATGCGTCGAGAGGCGCGCTCAGCCATCTCGATCTCGAGCAGGCAGGCAAGAAGGTTGGCCGCGGGCCAGCCATCGCGATCGGCGGTGTCGGTGAGATGCTTCCAGTTGCGGCTGATGCTGGGCAGGCGCAGTGCCGACAGCAGGGTGGGCAGCACGGCGGCGGCCTGATCCTTGGTCCTGCTCATCACAGCACCTGTGCGTTGGCGAGCAAATGGTTGTACCCGGCGAAATCGGGCGGCGGGATAGTGACGTCGACACGGCTTCTGACCGTGGGCAGGAACTCGCTCTTCAGCTTGGCGACATTGGGGAGTTTGCCTCTATCGAGCGCGGCCTCGATACGCAGGGCCAGAGCATCGACGCAGTTGCCATTGGCGGCGATATCGAGGAGAGCGACCATGTCGCGGCAGGCCTGCCGGGCATCGAGAGCGGCATCGAGCGCCTGCCACACCCGGGTATAGGCATGGGTGGGGAACAAGGCGTTGCGGTAGACCAGATAGCGCAGCGCCTGGGGCTTGCGCTTCAGGTTGCCGATGAAGTGCCGGAAATCGATATTGTGTCCTCGCTCCGCATGTTTGACGCGGACCCTGTCGGCGGTCATCACCTGGTCCGGCCCGAGGAAGAACTCAACCCGGTCATCATAGAGATGGGCATGGAGGCGGTAGCCGATGAGGCGCGAGGGTACCGAATAGGTGATACGGTCGACGCTGACGGTGCTGTTGCGGGTGACGTCTGCGCTGACCAGGGTGAAATCCGTGGTTCGCTTCAGCGGCAGCGGCTTGAGGACGCGGCGCTCGTCATCCACGAGCCTGGCCCGGCGTCGGTTCTGCTTGGCCACCTCCTGATCGACGAAGCGGCGGTAGTCCTGGATGCTGGGGAAATCGCGGCTGCCGCGACGGCGCAGGGCCTGATCGAGCCGTCGCTTCAGGTGGCCATTGGGAGCTTCGATTGAACCGTTCTCATGGGCGACACCTTTGTTGTTGCGCGTCGGCGTCATGCCATAATGTCGGCACAGCGCTTCATAGTTGTGGGTGAAATCGCGCTGGGCGTCGGCGTCGAGATTTTTGTAGGCGGCCGATAGCGAGTCGCTGCGGAGCTCGGCGGGTGCGCCTCCCAGCTTCCACAGCGCATCCTGCAGATGCTCGGACAGAGCGGTGAAGCTCTCTCCACCCAGCACGACCGCTGAATCCTCCCAGCCGCTGCTGGCAAGGCGAAAATGAAAGAGCCGATGGTCGAAGTGAAGGCCGGCGATGGTGACGTGCAAATCGTCAGCGACGGTGAAATCCAGGAGGCCTTGGCGGCCGATCTCGTGATGCTGTGGGAAGAAGATCTCCTTCTCGCCCCCATTCAGTGCCCGCCACCGGGCAATCCGGCGCTCGAGGGTCCGCCTGACGCCATCGGGGACGACGGCCTCCCCGAACTCGTCCTGCACGGTCTCGAAAATGGTGACTGAGAGGATGCCTGGGATCTTCAGCAGCTCCTCCACGCGTGGCCATATCTGTTCGAGGGGGTCAGGCCGGGTACGCCAGCGCCGCTCGCGCTTCTTCTGGGATGGCAGCTGCGGATTCTTGTCGATCCGGCGTGCACTACGTTCGCTGATACCGGCCTTGGCGGCCGCAACGGCCTGGGGATGGTGACGACGCTGAGACATGTAACGATGTACCTGTTGATCGGTGATGTGGAGGCCAGGCATCGGTACCTATCGCTGCTATGTTCGATAGGTGTTCAGATACCACCACTCCACGCGCCCCGATCAGATCCCCTCGCAAGGGGCTTCTGTCGCGCCCGCCCGTCAGACCCGCTCTCCGGTCGGGGCTCCGCCCCTCCCTGCGACCGGGCCCGACGGGCGACCCCACCGGCCATCATAGTTGTCGCTGAACCGGCCACCGTAGTTGTCGCCGCGCACTC
>NZ_QMBP01000006.1 GCF_003289945.1 Mesorhizobium hawassense | reverse complement strand
CGCAGGCACCCGACGCGTCGAAAGCTTGCCCAAACGCCGGTCCCTTAAGCCATCCTCCCCAGCCTCTTCGTAGCGGTCGCGATAACGCCGAAATTGCCGTTCCGACATGCCCAGTAGCTCACCAGCCTCCAGCATCGAAAGATCGCCGCCATTCCAGCGGCTTAAAACGTCCCGAAACTTCTGCATTCTCCGGTCCTGTAGCCATGCTGTCCGTCCCATCCCCAGTCTCCATTCGCTGGCGATAAAACCGGACAACTCGTGTGCTACCTAACCCGGACAACTCATGTGCTTACGACACGCATAGGCTGAGGTGTTGCGCGCTGGCCATCTTTGATCTATAGGACCGCCGTTCCAAGAAAACCGCCCGGCAGGGCATGCCGTGGCGGTTTCATTTGCTTTTCGGGCTTTGGTCGGCCCGAAGCGAACAAGAAGCGCGATGGTGCGCCACCAATACGGAGTAGCAAAATGCCCAAGATGAAGACCAAATCGGCCGCCAAGAAGCGGTTCAAGATTACTGCCACCGGCAAGGTGCTGTCGGCTGCCGCCGGCAAGCGCCACGGCATGATCAAGCGTTCCAACAAGTTCATTCGCGATGCTCGCGGCACGATGGTTCTGGCTGAACCTGACGGCAAGAAGGTCATCAAGAATTTTCTGCCGAACGGCCTCTAATCCCTCGGCTCGGACAACGTTTTAAGGAGATCATGACATGGCACGCGTAAAGAGAGGCGTTACCGCCCACGCCAAGCACAAGAAGGTCCTGAAAGCCGCCAAGGGCTTCTACGGCCGTCGCAAGAACACCATCCGCATCGCCAAGCAGGCGGTGGAGAAGTCGCTGCAGTACGCCTACCGCGACCGCAAGAACCGCAAGCGCTCGTTCCGCGCGCTGTGGATCCAGCGCATCAACGCGGCGACCCACGAGCACGGCCTGACCTATGGCCGCTTCATCGACGGTCTCAACAAGGCCGGCATCGAGATCGACCGCAAGGTCCTTTCCGACATGGCCATCCACGAGCCGCAGGCTTTCGCCGCGCTGGTCGCCAAGGCCAAGGTCGCGCTCGAATATCTGAAGAACACCACGCCGAATGCTTTTGAGAGCGCTGTCGCCTAAGCCAGCGCTTCCCAAGCATTTCTAGTACTGATTTGGGGAACCCGCGCTGGCACGGCTGGCGCGGGTTTTTCTTATGCCTGAAAAATCGGCTTGAACGTGACCGTCACCTTCGAGGCTGATTTCCAACGAAGCGAGTTTGACCGTGAACGACGCAACTACCGGCTTGGATACACTTGAAAATTCCCTTCTGGCCGAAATCGCGGCCGCCGCCGACGAGCAGGCGATCGAGGCGGTGCGCGTCTCGGCGCTGGGCAAGAAGGGCTCGGTCTCCGAAATGCTGAAGACGCTGGGCGCCATGACCGCCGAGGAGCGCCAGGTGAAGGGCCCGGCGATCAACGGCCTGAAGAACCGCGTCACCGAAGCGCTCACCGCGCGCAAGGCGGAGCTGAAGGACGTGGCGATCGCCGCCCGGCTCGAAGCCGAGAAGGTCGACGTCACGCTTCCCGTTCGCCAGTCGCCGGCCGAGCGCGGCCGCATCCATCCGATCAGCCAGGTGATCGACGAGATCGCGGCGATCTTTGGCGACCTCGGCTTCTCGATCGCCGAAGGTCCGGATATCGAGACCGATTACTACAACTTCACCGCGCTGAATTTCCCCGAAGGACACCCGGCGCGCGAGATGCACGACACCTTCTTCTTCCAGCCGGACGAGAAGGGCGAGCGCAAGTTGTTGCGCACGCACACCTCGCCGGTCCAGATCCGCACCATGGAGGGGCAGAAGCCGCCGATCCGCATCGTCATCCCCGGCAAGACCTACCGGCAGGATTCCGACGCCACGCACTCGCCGATGTTCCATCAGGTCGAGGGGCTGGTGGTCGACAAGTCGGCCAACGTCGCCAACATGAAGTGGGTGCTGGAGGAGTTCTGCAAGGCCTTCTTCGAGGTGCCGTCGGTCAAGATGCGCTTCCGGCCGTCCTTCTTCCCGTTCACCGAGCCCAGCCTCGAGGTCGACATCCAGTGCGACCGCTCGCGTCCGGGCGAGGTGCGCTTCGGCGAAGGCTCCGACTGGATGGAGATTCTCGGCTGCGGCATGGTGCACCCGAACGTGCTGCGCGCAGGCGGGCTCGACCCCGACGAATATCAGGGCTTTGCCTGGGGCATGGGCATCGACCGCATCGCCATGCTGAAATACGGCATGCCGGATTTGCGCGCCTTTTTCGATGCCGACGTGCGCTGGCTGTCGCATTACGGTTTCCGGCCGCTCGACCTGCCGACGCTGTTCGGAGGACTGTCGACATGACTGCTCCCCACAGCGGCGGCTGCCGCTGCGGCGCGGTGCGGTTCGAGGCCTCGGCCGAGCCGCATCACATCAGCTATTGCCATTGCGGCGACTGCCGGCGCGCCAGCGGCGCGCCGGTGTCGGCCTTTGTCGGCTTCCTGGCCGATCAGGTCGCGTTCAACGGCAAGTCGCTGAAAAGCTACCGCAACGGCCCCGTGGAGCGCACGTTCTGCGGCATCTGCGGCTCGCCGATCGCCTATACCGACAAGCGGCTCGACAACCAGATCTATTTCATGCTCGGCGCCATGGACATGCCGGCCTATTTCAGGCCGACCGTGCATGCGCATGTGCGCGAGCAACTGCCCTTCCTGCATATGCCAGACGCATTGCCGCGCGAGTTGAAGACCAGCGTGCCCAGACCCGGCGAACAAACACCCGAAGAACAAAGATCCGACGGAACACAGTCATGAAATTCACCCTCTCCTGGCTCAAGGACCACCTCGAGACCGACGCCTCGCTTGCCGAGATCGTCGAGCGGCTGACCGCCATCGGCCTCGAAGTCGAACATGTCGACGACAAGGCCGGCCTGAAACCCTTCGTCATCGCCAAGGTGCTGACGGCGGTGCAGCATCCCGATGCCGACAGGCTAAGGGTGCTGACCGTCGACACCGGTAACGGCAAGCCGCCGGTGCAGGTGGTGTGCGGCGCGCCGAACGCCCGCGCCGGCCTGGTCGGCGCCTTCGCGGCGCCCGGCACCTATGTCCCCGGCATCGACGTGACGCTGTCGGTCGGCAAGATCCGCGGCGTCGAGAGCCACGGCATGATGTGCTCGGAGCGCGAGCTGGAAATCTCCGACGAGCACAACGGCATCATCGATTTGCCGCAGGACGCGCCGGTCGGCACCAGCTTCGCGGCCTACGCGCATCTCGACGATCCGGTGATCGAGATCAATCTGACGCCGAACCGCCCAGACGCGACCAGCGTCTACGGCATCGCGCGCGATCTCGCCGCAAGCGGGCTCGGCCGGCTCACCGGCGGCGCGATCATGCCGCATGCCGGCGAAGGTCTGTGCCCGCTCAAGGTCACGATCGAGGCGCCGGAGCTTTGCCCGGGCTTCGCGCTCAGGCTGGTGAAGGGCGTCAAGAACGGCCCGTCGCCGAAATGGCTGCAGCAGCGGCTGATCGCCATCGGCTTGCGTCCGATCAGCGCGCTGGTCGACATCACCAACTACGTCACCTTCGACCGTGGCCGGCCGCTGCATGTCTTCGACGCCATGAAGGTCGCCGGCAACCTCGTCGTGCGCCGCGCCAGGGACGGCGAAAAGGTGCTGGCGCTCGACGGCCGCGAATACACGCTGACGCCGGAAATGTGCGTCATCGCCGACGACAACGGCGTCGAGTCGATCGCCGGCATCATGGGCGGCGAGCATTCGGGCTGCGACGAGAACACTACCGACGTGCTGATCGAATCCGCGCTCTGGGATCCGATCACCACGGCGCGAACCGGCCGCACGCTCGGCATCATCACTGATGCGCGCTACCGCTTCGAGCGCGGCGTCGACCCGGAATTCATGGTGCCGGGCGTCGAGCTGGCGACCAAGCTGGTCCTCGATTTCTGCGGCGGCACGCCGTCGGAGATCGAGGTTGCCGGCTATGCCGGCCACAAGCCGAAGGTCGTCTCTTTCCCGCTGTCGGAAGTGAAGCGGCTGACCGGCATCGAGGTGCCTAGAGAAGAAGCTCTCGATATCCTGACCCGTCTCGGCTTCGAGCCGCAGGGCCCGGGCGACGTCGTCAAGGTGAAAGTGCCGTCCTGGCGACCGGATGTCGACGGCAAGGCCGACCTGGTTGAGGAGGTGATGCGCATCCACGGCGTCGACAACATCTTGGCCCAGCCGCTGACCTCGCATGACGCGGTCAATGGCAGGATCCTGACTGTGCTGCAGATCCGCACCCGCGCCGCCAAGCGCGCGCTCGCCGTGCGCGGCATGATGGAGGCCGTCACCTGGTCATTCATCCCGGCCAGGCACGCCGAACTGTTCGGCGGCGGCCAGACGGCGCTGAAGCTCGCCAATCCGATCGCCGCCGACATGTCCGACATGCGGCCCTCGCTGCTGCCCGGGCTGATCGCGGCCGCGCAGCGCAATGCCGACAAGGGTATCGGCGACGTGGCGCTGTTCGAGGTTTCCAGCACCTATGAGGGCGACGGCGCCGACCAGCAGCGGCGCGTCGCCGCCGGTGTGCGGCGCGGCACTGCCAAGCTCGACGGTGCGGGCCGCAGCTGGGCCGGCAATGCCGGGCCGGTCGGCGTGTTCGACGCCAAGGCCGACGCGATCGCGGCGCTCGAAGCCTGCGGCGCGCCGGTCGACCGGCTGCAGATCGAGCCCGGCGGCCCGGCCTGGTATCATCCGGGACGTTCCGGCACGATCAAGCTCGGCCCGAAGACCGTGCTCGGCACCTTCGGCGAATTCCACCCGAAGACGCTGGACGGGCTCGACGTCTCCGGGCCGATCTGCGGCTTCGAGGTTTTCGTCGACGCCGTGCCGGAGCCGAAGGCCAAGCCGACGCGCACCAAGCCGAAGCTGGAGCTCTCGCCCTTCCAGGCGGTGAAGCGCGATTTCGCCTTCGTCGTCGACCGGTCGGTCGAGGCCGGCACGCTGGTGCGGGCAGCGCTCGCGGCCGACAAGAAGCTGGTCACCGGCGTTTCGGTGTTCGACGTCTTCGAGGGCGCGTCGCTGGGCACGGCCAAGAAGTCGATCGCCATCGAGGTCTCGATCCAGCCGGTCGAAAAGACGCTGACCGACGAGGATTTCGAGGCGCTGGCCAAGCGCATCGTCGAGAACGTCAACAAGCAGACGGGCGGCGTGCTGCGCGCTTAGGCGCGGCACGTTTCCGACGCAGGTACCCAAATGTCCGCGACTGAAAAGCTGACAATCAATTGGCTGGCGACGCATATCGGAACCATCGACGGCTTCCTGAACGACCAGGAATGCGCCGACTTGATCCGCGACAGCGAAAGGCGCGGATTCGAGGAGGCCGCGTCAATAGCGGCGGCAATGCGCTGCTGATGAAGGACCTGCGCAACAACGACCGTGTCATTTTCGATGACGAGGATCTTGCCGACCTGTTCTTCGCCCGGGCGCGGGGGCTGCTCTATCGCGGCATCGGCGAATGGCGGCTCAAGGGCTTCAACGAGCGCTTCCGCTTCTATCGCTACGGACCCGGCCAGAAATTCGACTGGCACCATGACGGCACTTTCGTACGCACCGCCGACGAGCATAGCCAGTTCACCTTCATGATCTATCTCTCTGATGATTTCGAGGGCGGCGGCACGTCATTTCGCGGCACGCTGCCCGGCTATGAGGGCAACAGCCTCGTGGTGAAGCCCCGCACAGGCATGGCCTTGGTTTTCTATCACCCGATCGAGCATCGCGGCGACCAGGTGTTGTCGGGCCGCAAATATGTCATCCGCACCGACGTGATGTACAAACGCTGAGCCCATTGCGCGGTGATGGCGAATCGTCCTCCAAAGGGCGATGAGCCATCTGCGCTATTCCGGCCTTCCCTTCGAAGAACAGCGCGCGGCATTCCTAGGGATCGTCGCGTCCGACCCGCTGCTGGCCGAGACGCTGGCGCGGGTGCGGGAACTTGCGTTACCGGACTGGCTGGTGGTTTCGGGCGCGCTCTACAACAGCGTCTGGAACCATCTGACCAACAAGCCGCCGGGCTACGGCATCAAGGATGTCGACCTTTTCTACTTCGATGATGCCGACCTTTCCTACGAGGCCGAGGATGCGGTGATCCGCCGGGCGGCGGCGCATTTCGAGGGCTTGCCGCTGCCGGTCGAGGTGCGCAACCAGGCGCGGGTGCATTTGTGGTATCCGGTGAAGTTCGGGCAGGAGTGCCCGCGCTATGCCAGCGCCAGCGAGTCGGTGAGCTATTTTGCGTCGAAGGCGCATGCGGTCGGGGTGCGGTTCGGACGGGACGGAGCGCTGGAACTGGTGGCGCCGTTCGGGCTGGACGATGTTTTTTCGTTTCGGATTACGCCGAACAGGGTGCTGGACAATCAGCGGACGCATGAGGCGAAGGGCGCGCGTGCCAAGGAGTATTGGTCGGAGATTGAGGTGATGGCCTGGTAGGCTCTTACCCCATGGCCAAAGCGATAAGGAGCCTAATGTCGGCGGGACAGCACCCCCCTCTGCCCTGCCGGGCATCTCCCCCGCAAGGGGGGAGATTGGCAGTTTCGTCGGCGCACCCCTTCTTGCAGCGTTGGTGATTGGCGAAAGCCGTGGCGACATCTGATCTCCCCCCTTGCGGGGGAGATGGCCGGCAGGCCAGAGGGGGGTGCCTCGCGCCAACGTCTCAATAAAAAGGGCGCCGAAGCGCCTCTTTTCCTTGCGGTCGCTCACCCATTCACCAGCGCCAGCAGCTCCTCGGTATAGCGCTTGCCGACCACCTTGTCAGGCGACAGCGCATCGCCGATCGCCGCGACTTCCGCCGCGCTGAGCTCGATCCCGGCCGCCGCCGTGTTCTGCTCCAGATGGTGCATCTTGCGCGCGCCCGGGATCGGCACGATGAAATCGCCCTGGTGCAGCACCCAGGCCAGCGCCAGCTGCGCCGACGTGACACCCTTCTCGGCCGCCATCTTCGCCAGCACCGCGATGACGGTGTTGTTGGCTTCCATCGCCTCGGCCTGGAAGCGCGGCAGGGTCAGGCGCCAGTCGCCGGCGCCGAGCGCGTCGGGCTTGCTGAGCGCGCCGGCGAGCAGGCCGCGGCCGAGCGGGCTGTAAGGGACAAAGCCGATGCCGAGCTCGCGGCAGACGGCGAGGATCTCGTCCTCGGGATCGCGGCTCCACAGCGAATATTCGCTCTGGACGGCGGCGATCGGGTGCACGGCATGCGCCCGGCGCAGCGTGGCTGCGCTCACTTCCGACAGGCCGAGCGCCCGCACCTTGCCTTCGCGCACCAGTTCGGCCATGGCGCCGACCGTGTCCTCGATCGGCACGTCGGGGTCGACGCGGTGCTGGTAATAGAGGTCGATCACATCGGTATCGAGCCGCTTCAGCGAGGCTTCGGCCACCGCCTTGACGTGTTCGGGGCGACTGTCGACGCCGGCCATGCGGTCGATGCCCGTGCCTTCGTCCAAAATCTTGAAGCCGAATTTGGTGGCGATCGTCACCTTGTCGCGCACCGGCTTCAGCGCCTTGCCGAGCAGGATCTCGTTCTCGAACGGCCCATAGACCTCGGCCGTGTCGAAGAAGGTGACGCCGATCTCGACGGCGCGGCGCAGCGTGGCGATCGACTCGGCTTCCGGCTGGCCGCCATAGGCGAAGCTCATTCCCATGCAGCCGAGGCCGACGGGGAAGACTTCGAGTTCAGTTCCGAGTTTGCGGGTTTGCATGGCGCATCTCCTTGTTGCGATGGCGATGAGATAGTGCCTTGCAACGCGTTCGATAATTCTGGCACTTTTGTACGGCTTGCTCTATAAAATAGAACAATGAACCGCACCAACCTTTCCCAACTGGCCGTGCTCGCCACAGTCGCCCAATGCGCCAGCTTTCGCGGTGCCGCGCGCGAGCTCGGCATCGCGCCATCGGCGGTCAGCCACGCGGTCTCCAGCCTGGAGGCGCGGCTCGGCGTGCGGCTGCTGGCGCGCAGCACGCGCAGCGTCGCGCCGACCGAGGAGGGCGCGCAGCTGCTGGAGCGGCTGCGGCCGGCGCTGTCCGAGATCGACCTGGCGCTGGAAACGGCTGTCGAGGCGCGCGACCGGCCGGCCGGCAATCTGCGGCTGACCGTGCCGCGCACGGCCGCGCATCTGACGCTGACGCCGCGGCTCGGCGCCTTTGCCGCGACTTTTCCCGAGATCGTGCTGGAGATCGTCATCGAGGACCGCTTCACCGACGTGGTCGAAGGCGGTTTCGACGCCGGCGTGCGGCTCGGCGAGAGCCTGCAGCGCGACATGATCGCGGTGCGCATCGGCCCCGATCTTCGCGGCGCCGTCGTCGGCGCGCCGTCCTATTTCGCGACGATGCCGAAACCTCGCCATCCCCGCGATCTGGCGGATCATCGCTGCATCCGCTTCCGTTTCTCCAGCGGCGTGCTTTACCGCTGGGAATTCGAGAAGGACGGCGAGGAGATCGAAATTGCCGCGCAAGGGCCGCTGATCCTCGACGAGGACCATCTGATCGCCCAGGCGGCGGCCGACGGCGCCGGGCTCGCCTTCGTCTTCGAGCCCTACGTACGGGCGCCGCTCGCCGACGGAAGGCTGATCCGCGCGCTGGAGGACTGGTGCCCGTCTTTCGAGGGCTTCTTCGTCTACTATCCGAGCCGCAGGCAAATGCGGCCGGCATTGCGGGCGTTCGTGGATTTCTTCAAGGTGGGTGGATAAGCCCACCTCTTCACTAGTGGGGAGGGTAAGGCTCCGGAAGAAAGCCAGCGCCTACTTCGTTCGCCTCACCATGCAGTCCATCATCAACACCTCCACCCGATACGGCTGGGCGATGATCATCCTCCACTGGCTGATCGGCGTCATCTTCATCGGTCAGTTCGTGCTTGGCTACGTCATGATGCGAACCCCGAGCCAGCGGACGTCTTTCGAACTGATCCAGCTGCACAAATCCTTCGGCTTCCTGCTGCTGGGACTGATCATCCTGCGCATCGCCTGGCGGCTTCGCAATGCGGCACCGGCCTTGCCGGCATCGGTTGGAATGCTGGAGCGCAGAACAGCGCCGCTGGCGCATTTCGCGCTCTATGCCTTCCAGATCGCGCTGCCGCTCTCCGGCTGGGCGTTGGTCTCGGTCTCGACCCTGGAGATCCCGACCATGCCGTTCAATCTCTTCGTGATGCCCAATCTGCCGCTGACCGAGTCCGATGCTTCGGAGAGCTTTTGGACGTCAGCGCATTGGTATCTCGCCTATGCCGGCATCGCGCTGGTGGCGCTGCATGTCCTTGCCGCGCTGCGCCATCATTTCCTGCTGCGCGACAGCGTGCTTGCGCGCATGATCACACCTTCGTCAGGCGGGGAATAGAACAGGCCCAGCAATCGTTGTTGGGGCGAGATGACGGCAATGCGCTGTCTCACGAAAAGGACCATCCTCATGAAAGCGCGCATCCTCGGATTGGCGGCTTTTGCCGCTTGCCTTGCCATGCCCGTCTACGCGGCAGTGGCGCTCAGCGACGCCGCCGGCAGCTACACGATCAGCCCGTCGGGCTCCTCGATCCGCTTCACCATCGGCAAGGCCGGCGGCGGCGGCTTCGACGGCGCTTTCGGCCGCTTCAAGGGCACGATCCGCATCGACAACGGCGATGTCGGCCGCTCCAAGGTAGACCTCACCATCTATCCCGAGAGCGTCGGCACCGGGCAGGGCCGCATCGATGCATTCCTGCGCTCCGACGCGGTGTTCGATGCCGCCAACAATCCCGAAATCCAGTTCCGCTCGACCAACGTCACCCGCACCGGCGACACGACCGCGCTGGTGACCGGCCGGCTGACGGCGCGCGGCAAGACGTTTCCGGAAAAATTCACGGCCGAGCTCGGCGGATTGAAGGGCGGGACCATCAAGTTCCACGTCACCGGCAAGGTGCTCAGGTCGCGCTATGGCATGGATGTCGGTACGCCGCTCTATTCCAACGTCGTCGACTTCGACATGACACTGATGGGGAAGAGAGGTTAGGCGCGGCCTCTTTTCCTCGCCCCCGGCAAGGCGGTCTACGCAACGCACACACCTTCTGTGACCGGCGTGACCGATCAGGCTGCGGCTTGATTGCCAGGTGGTTCCCCCAATCCGTCGCTGCTTCGCAGCGCCACCTTTCCCCCCTCCGGAGGGAAAGGAAGGAGCCTTGCTGGACAAGCGTTGACGGCAAAAAAGCTTGGCGCCTTTCCTCTACCCCGTCGATCGGGGGAGAGGTGGCTCGGCGAAGCCGAGACGGAGTGGGGGTCGACCAGCGCTACATTAGACAATGGATGCGCCAAGCTGCACGGAGCTTCGCGCATTGGCTTTTCCCTCGATTTGGGGCACACCTCCATCGATGTAACCGACATGGAGAAGCGTGATGTTCCGATGGGGTGTTCTGTCGACGGCGAAGATCGGCCGCGAGCAGCTTTTGCCGGCAATCGTGGATTCGGAGAACGGCGTCCTGTCGGCGATCGCCAGCCGTGACCTGTCGAAGGCCAAGGCACTGGGCGAACGCTTCGGTGCCCGCCATGCCTTCGGCTCCTATGAGGAATTGCTTGCTTCCAAGGAGGTCGACGGCGTCTACATCCCGCTGCCGACCTCGCAGCATGTCGAATGGACGGCAAAGGCGATCGAAGCCGGCAAGCATGTGCTGGTCGAGAAGCCGCTGGCGCTCGACGCCAAGGACATCCCGCCGCTGATCAAGCTGCGCGACCAGAAGAAGGTGCTGGTCTGCGAGGCCTTCATGGTCGTCTACCACCCGCAATGGATCAAGGTGCGCGACCTCATCGCCGGCGGCGCCATCGGCCGGCTGCGGCACGTGCAGGGCGCGTTCTCCTATTACAATGTCGACCCCAAGAACATGCGCAACCAGCTCGATCTCGGCGGCGGCGCGCTGCCCGACATCGGCGTCTATCCGACGGTGTCGACGCGGTTTTCGACCGGCAAGGAGCCGCTGCGCGTGCAAGCGACGATCGAGCGCGACAAGAATTTCGGCACCGACATCTATTCCTCGATCCGCGCCGATTTCGGCGACTTCGAGCTGTCATTCTACCTCTCGACGCAGATGGCGGCGCGCCAGGTGATGGTGTTCCACGGCGAGCAAGGCTTCATCGAAGTCTTCGGCCCGTTCAATGCCGGACTCTACGAGCACCACCGCATCGAGCTGCACAACCAGAACCACACCGAGGCGCAGGTGTTCCGCTTCCCCGGCACGCAGCAATACCGGCTGGAGTGCGAAGCCTTCGTGCGCGCCGCCCAGGGCGGCAAGGACCCCGTCTTCACGCTGGAGGAATCGGTGCTCAATCAGAAGGTGATCGACGCCATCTTCCGCGCCGGCGAGAAAGACGGCTGGGAAACCGTGTAGCGTTTCCGAGTAAGTTTGCCGGCTAATTCCTGGGAGGAAAAATGGCTGACGCGGACGTGATCATTGTCGGCGCGGGGCTGGCGGGCCTCGTTACCGCCGCCGAACTGACTGACGCCGGCAAGAAAATCATCATCGTCGACCAGGAGCCGGAGCAGTCGCTGGGCGGCCAGGCCTTCTGGTCGTTCGGCGGGCTTTTCCTGGTCGATTCGCCCGAGCAGCGCCGCATGCGCATTCGCGATTCGCACGACCTCGCGCTCGAAGACTGGATGGGCACCGCCGCCTTCGACCGCCCGGAGGATTTCTGGCCGCGCAAATGGGCGGAAGCCTATGTCGGTTTCGCCGCCGGCGAGAAGCGTTCCTGGCTGATCGAGAGGGGCTTGAAATTCTTCCCCGTCGTCGGCTGGGCCGAGCGCGGCGGCGGCAATGCCGTTGGCCACGGCAATTCGGTGCCGCGCTTCCATATCACCTGGGGCACCGGTCCCGGCGTGCTCGAACCGTTCGTGCTGCGCGTGCGCGAGGCGCAAACGCGCGGGCTGGTCGAGTTCAGGTTTCGCCACCGGGTCAACGAAATCGTCCGCACCGGCAACGTTGTCACCGGCGTGCGCGGCGAGGTGCTGGAAGGGAGCAGCGTCGAGCGCGGCCGCAAGAGTTCTCGCGATGTCGCCGGCGATTTCGAACTTCGTGCGCAAGCCGTGATCGTCGCTTCCGGAGGCATCGGCGGCAATCACGAGCTGGTGCGCCAGAACTGGCCGCAGCGCCTGGGTGCTGCACCGAAGCGCATGATCACCGGGGTGCCGGACCATGTCGACGGGCGCATGCTGGCGATTACCGAAAAGGCCGGCGGCAGGATCATCAACCGCGACCGCATGTGGCACTATGTCGAGGGGATCAAGAACTGGGCTCCGATCTGGACCGAGCATGCGATCCGCATCCTGCCCGGCCCCTCCTCGGTCTGGCTCGACGCGCGCGGCAAACGCCTGCCGGTTCCGCTCTATCCGAGCTTCGATACGCTGGCCACGCTCAGCCACATCATGAGCACCGGCTTCGACTATTCCTGGTTCATCCTGACCAGGAAGATCGTCCAGAAGGAGTTCGCGCTGTCGGGCTCCGAGCAGAATCCCGACCTCACCGGCAAAAGCTGGCGGCAGGTTCTGAGCCGCGCGACGAGCGGCATCCCCGGCCCGGTGAAAGCCTTCATGGAAAAGGGCGAGGACTTCATCGTCGAGGCCGACCTTGCGAAACTGGTGGCGCGCATGAACGCGCTGGCCGGCGGCGAGCCGCTGCTGGAGGTCGCCCAGGTCCAGCGCGAGATCCGCGCCCGCGACATGCAGCTCGACAATCCGTTCTCGAAAGACGCGCAGATCACGGCGCTGCGCGGCGCGCGCGCCTATCTGGGCGACAGACTGATCCGCACGGCAAAGCCGCACAAGATGCTCGACCCGGCGAACGGCCCGCTGATTGCGGTGCGCCTCAACATCCTCACCCGCAAGACGCTGGGCGGCCTCGAGACCGATCTCGACAGCCGGGTGCTCGACGCCGCCGGTGAGCCGGTGCCGGGTCTCTATGCGGTGGGCGAAGTCGCCGGCTTCGGCGGCGGCGGCGTGCATGGCTACGCGGCGCTGGAAGGCACCTTCCTCGGCGGCTGCATCTTTTCCGGACGCAGCGCCGGGCGAGCGGCGGCAAAGGCGGTCGCCTGACCGCGCGATCAGGCCGACCGGGAGGCAGTGGTCTGCCGGAGTCTTTGTTATTCGCAACTCCGGACGGCAAACGCTACGCACTTTCCTGGAATTGCTCTACCGGCTTACCAGCACCATGCGGTTGCCTTCGCTGTCATGGAATTCGGCGATGACGCGGCCGGGCTCCCAAGGCGCTTCCTGCGGCTCGCTGACGATCTCGACGCCCTTTGCCTTGAGCGATGCGACCGTTGCCTCGACATCGTCGTCGACCAGGACCAGCACGGGGCCTTCGCTCGGCGACGCGTCGGCCCGCCCGATGAAGTGCAGATTGGTGACGGCGTGCGGGAAGGCCAGTTCCAGCCAGCGCCAGCCGCCGTCGCCCATCGGATGATCGGCAATGACCTGGCAGGCAAGCTTGTCGGTGTAGAACGCCTTGGCGCGGTCCTGGTCGAATACCGGCAGCTCGGCAAACTGGATATGCATGATGTCTCTCCTCATCGTGGGAGGCCGTCGATGCGGCCTCGACATGCAAAAGACGACGCAAGCGGGCGAAAAGATTCTCGGCTGATGAGAATCTTCTTGCCGAACCAGAACGTCTTTCCTTCGCAAACCCGTCGAAGGAGACGACCATGACCTACAATTTGATCCGCTACGGCGTGAAGGACGCCAGCATCGCCGAGAACCGGGCGCTGGTGGCGAAAGTGTTCGGGGCGCTCGATGAGACGCAACCGCAATCCGTGCGCTATCTGGTGCTCGAACTGGAAAATGGCGAATTCGTCCATCTGGTCGGCTACGACAAGGACGGTTCGGCGCTGACCGAACTCGACGCTTTCAAGGCTTTCAGCGCCGATCACGCCGACCGGCGTTCGACGCCGCTGGCGAGGTCGCCGGCGAAGATCGTCGGCAATTACCATATGCTGGCGAACGAGACCGCGCCGGCCTGACTGCATGAGCCACGGCCACGATTGAGAGAACGAGGACGATGAGCTCAGCGAAATTCGACCGCGCGGCACTCGAATCCATGCTCGTCGACCTGCGTCCGAAGCTGCATCGCTATGCCGCCCGCATGGCCGGCTCGACGATCGAGGGCGAGGACATCGTTCAGGAGGCGATCGTGAAGGCGCTTGCGGGGCATGATACCGGCGCATTGGTCGAGCGCCCCGAGCAGTGGCTGTTTCGTATCGCCCACAACGCGGCGCAGGATCATCTGCGCCGCCGCCAGCGCGAGCGCTCCCGAACAATCGAGGCCGACATGACGGCAATAGAGGATCTTTCGGCCAGCGCCGAGGCAAGGCTTGCGGCGGCAACGAGCCTGCGCACCTTCATGCAGCTCACGCTGGCGCAGCGCGCGGCGGTGATCCTGACCGACGTGCTCGGCCTCAGCCTCTCCGAAACCTGCGCGGTGACGGGCGCGACCCTGGCGGCAACCAAGGCGGCGCTGCATCGCGGCCGTGCCGAATTAAAAGCGCTGGCCGACCGACCCGATGAAGTCGCGATGCCGAAGCTCGATCCGGAAGAAGAGCGTCGCCTGCGCCGCTATGTCGATCTCTTCAACGCCCGCGACTTCGACGCCGTCAGGGCGCTGATCGCCGAGGACATCGAGCTCGAGGTCGTCAACCGCACCCGCCTCAGGGGCAAGAAGCAGGCCTCGACCTATTTCGGCAATTACGACCGCGCCGGCGACTGGGCGCTGTCGCTCGGCTTCGTCGAGGGACGGCCGGCGATCCTGATCCGCAACCCGCGGGCGGACAACGCCGTGCGTGGTTTCATGCTCCTGGACTGGCGCAACGACCAGGTCGCGGGCATCCGCGATTTCCGCTACGCGCCCTATTGCCTCGAGAATGCCGACATCCGCGCCATCGCCGTTTGATCGCCGCGTGAGGCGCTGCCCCATCAAATCATCGTGAAGTCGCGCGATCGTCACGGATCGGCCATCAGTGCAGCAGCATAGGCCTGCTTGAAGTCGGCCAGCTCCCAGTCCGATACGCCGCGGTACGATCATTTCACCGTCCGCGAAGAGGGCACCTGGCCGGACCTCGTTAGTTTTTGTCTTTTCACCAATCACGTAATGCGGGCGGATACGAGCCCGCGAGGTTTTTCCGATGTCTCTCAACGAAGCCACCAAGCCCGCCAAGCAGAATTCCCGCCGGGCCAAGGCAGCGACCGAAGCGCCGGCGCGCGAGCAGATCCTGATCGGCGCCGATTTCATCCAGAAGGGCGAGCCGCATGAGCGGCTCGACCGGTTCTTCGGCGACCTGGCGAGCCGCTTCGACGCAGCGCCCGCGGTCATTTCCGGCGGCCGGCCGTGGTCGTATCGCGAGCTGAACAGCCGCGCCAACCAGTTCGCCCATCTGTTGATCGAGCGCGGCGTGAAGCCCGGCGACCGGATCGGCCTTTTGCTCGACCGCTCCGCCGAAACCTATATCGCCGTGCTTGCCGTGATGAAGGCCGGAGCGGCGTTCGTGCCTTTGGCCACCGCGTTTCCAGAAGATCGCATGGTGATGATCATCGAGGACGCCAACGTCACGATGGTGATCAGCGTTTCCGGCTATGCGGCGCGCGTGGCGCGCCTGCCCGTGCCGCATATCTCGATCGACTCGGCCGAGTCCGAAATCGCGCTACAGCCGGAAACCGCGCCCTTGCCGGACGGCAGCCAGGACCAGACCTGCTACATCCTCTATACCTCTGGCACCACGGGCAAGCCCAAGGGCGTGGTCATCACGCATCAGAGCTTCTGCAACTTCGTCCGCGTCGCGGCAGCGTCCTATGGCTACCAGCCGGGCGACCGCGTCTATCAGGGCATGACGATCGCCTTCGATTTCTCCTCGGAGGAGATCTGGGTACCGTTTGCCGCGGGCGCCACCGTGGTGCCGGCGCCGGGCCAGCAACCGCTGGTGGGCGAGGAGCTGGCGAGCTTCCTGCGCGAGCACAACATCACCTGCATGGCCTGCAGCCCGACGCTGCTGTCGTCGATCGAGAGCGACGCGCCGAGCCTGCGCGCCATCCTGGTCGGCGGCGAGGCCTGCTCGCAGAAGCTCGTGACCCGCTGGGCAAAGCCCGGCCGCAAGATCCTCAACACCTATGGGCCGACAGAAGCGACGGTCACCGCGACGATGGCGCTGCTGACCCCGGACGAGCCGGTGACCATCGGCAAGCCTCTGCCGACCTATTCGATCGCCATTCTCGATCCTGAAAAGCCGGAAGTGCTGAGCGGCGACCAGTTGGGCGAGGTCTGCATCGGCGGCATGGGCGTGGCCGTCGGCTACCTCAACCGGCCGGAACTCACCGAACAGCGCTTCATCAAGGATTTCATCGGCCTGCCGAACAACCCCAGCGGCCGCATCTACCGGACCGGCGACCTTGGCCGCATCAACGACAATGGCGATATCGAATATCACGGCCGCATCGACACGCAGGTCAAGATCCGCGGCTACCGCATCGAGTTGGGCGAGATCGAGGCCGTGCTGCTGGATCAGCCGGGCATCGCGCAGGCGGCGGTGACGACCTGGGAGATCGAGCCCGAGCGCACGGAGCTGGTCGGCTACTATGCCCCCAAGAGCGGCGGCGACGGCGTCGACCGCACGGTGCTGGTGCAGGAGCTCAAACGGCGGCTGCCCGACTACATGGTTCCGGCCTATCTGGAGCAGTTGCCAGCGATCCCGATGACCGTCTCCAACAAGGTCGATTTGCGCAAGCTGCCGAAGCCGACGAGCGCCCGCGTTGCCGCCGGCCATGCGATGATCGACCCGCGCAACGAGGACGAGAAGTTCCTCGTCGAGACGCTGCAGGACGTGCTGAAGTTCGAGGACATCTCGATCGAGGACCACTTCTTCGACGATCTCGGCGCGAACTCGCTGCTGATGGCCCGGTTCTGCGCGCGCATCCGCTCGCGCAAGGCCTGGTCGACGACGTCGATGCGCGACATCTACCTGCACCCGACGGTGGCGAAACTCGCCGACTACCTGCGGGCGCCGCAGATGGCCGCGGTTGCCGCGAGCGAACCCATGCTGACGCACCGGGCCTCCAATCTCGCCATCTGGGCCACCGGCCTCGGCCAGCTGATCTTTTATGCAGCTTACTGGTATGCCGCGCTCTGGCTGATCAATGACGGCCTCAACTGGGTCTATGACGCGCTGGACGACGCGCCGGAGCTCTATATGCGCTGCGTGGTTCTGTCCGCCGGCGTGTTCTTCGGGTTGAGCGGCTTCGCCATCGTCGCCAAATGGCTGCTGGTCGGCCGCTGGAAGGCCGAGACCTTTCCGATCTGGGGCTGGCGTTACTATCGCTTCTGGATCGTGAAGACGCTGGTCCGCAGCGCCCCTGTCGTGCTGTTCCGCGGCAGTCCGCTCTACAGTCTCTATCTGCGCCTGCTCGGCGCGCGGCTCGGCAGCCGCACCGTGGTCGAATGCAGGGCGGTTCCGGTCTGCACCGACCTGATCGCCATCGGCGACAACTCGATCCTACGCAAGGATTCGACGATCCTCGGTTTCCGCGCGCAGGCGGGCTACATCCATACCGGGCCCGTCAACATCGGCAACAACGCCTTTGTCGGCGTCGGATCGACGCTCGACATCGACACCCGCATGGGCGACGGAACACAGCTCGGCCACGCCTCGTCGCTGCATCGCGGGCAGTCGATCCCGGCCGGCGAGCGCTGGCACGGATCGCCGGCGATCCCCACCGAGGCGAATTACTGCACCGTTCCCAACGTGCCGCTGTCGCGGCTGCGCCGGGTCATCTACGAGGCGATCCAACTCTTCATCCTGTTCGCCATCGTCACCCCGTTCCCGCTTCTGTTCCACAGCTACTGGGAAAATGTCGGTGACGACTACGACGAGACCATCGGCGTCGTGGCGATCGGCACCACGGTCACGGTGGCCGGCTTCATCATCGGCGGGGTGCTGCTGGCGGCGACCGTGCCGCGACTGTTCAACCTCGTGCTGAAGCCCGGCCGGAACTATTCGCTCTACGGCTTCCACTACTGGCTGCAAACGATGCTGGAGCTGATCAGCAACGTGCGGCTGCTGAACGTGCTGTTCGGCGACAGCTCGGCCATCATCTACTACCTGCGCGCCATCGGCTGGACGTTGAACAAGGTTGATCAGACCGGGTCGAATTTCGGTACCAACCAACGCCACGAAAACCCGCAGCTGAGTGAGATCGGCTCGCACACGATGGTGTCCGACGGCCTGTTCATGGTCAACATGCAGAAGTCGGCCAATTCCTTCCGCGTCGAGCATACGCGGGTCGGCGAACGCAACTTCTTCGGCAACAACATCATCTATTCACCGGATTCCCGCGTCGGCGACAATTGCCTGCTCGGCACCAAGGTCCACGTACCGGTGGACGGCCCGATGCGCCAGAATGTCGGGCTTCTCGGCTCACCGCCCTTCGAAATTCCGCGCATGGTCAATCGCGACAAGGAGCTTCTCGGATTGATCTCCGACAAGGAGCGCAGCCGTCGCCTGCCGCTGAAGAACCTGCACAACCTCGTCACCGCGCTGATGTTCGTGGCCGCGCAATGGTTGGTCCTGTTCCTGACGCTCGCCATCTGGGACCGGGCGCTCAACTACTATACCGAATGGGGGGCGACGGCGCTGTTCGTGGCGGTGATGCTGACCACGACGATCGGTATCCCGTTCTACATCTTCCTCGAGCGCGCCAGCCTCGGCTTCCGCAGGCTGAAGCCCAGGATGGCGACGATCTACGACCCGGTCTTCTGGCGGCACGAACGCCACTGGAAGCTGTCCGATTCGCCGATCATGGGCCTGTTCACCGGCACCCCGTTCCGGCCGATCATCCTGCGCATGCTGGGCGTGAAGGTCGGGCTGCGGCTCTATGACGGCGGCTGCATCATCACCGAGCGGTCGCTCGTGGAGATAGGCGACGACGTGACGCTCAACGAAGGCTGCGTGATCCAGCCGCACTCGCTGGAGGAAGGCGCGTTCAAGTCCGACTATATCCGCATCGGCAATGGCTGCACGCTGGCGCCGTCCTCCTTCGTCCACTACGCGGTGGTGATGGGCGAGGGATCGGTGGCCGACGTCGACTGCTTCGTCATGAAGGGCGAGGTGCTGGAGCCGAATACGGTCTGGCGCGGCAACCCGGCGAAGCTCTACGGCGTCGTGACGCCTATCGATGCGCGCGCGTTGGAAATCGGGCACGCCCCGTGACGCGTTCCGCCGGCACGAGCGGCCTGCCGGTTGCCCTGGAGCCGGTCGGCAAGGGCAACCGGGCGGCGGTACTGGCGCTCGAACTGCTGCCGGAGCAGCAGGGCTTCGTCGCCTCCAACGCCGAATCGCTGGCCGAGGCCCGGCAAGATGACGAGGCGATCGCCCGGGCCGTGGTCGCCGGCGGGCGCGTCGTCGGATTTCTGATGTACAGCGCGCCGGAGGACGATGGCGAAGCGATCATCTATCGCTTCATGATCGACCGTCGCGAGCAAGGCAGAGGCCTTGGCCGCGCCGCCGTCGCCAAGGTGCTGGGCGAGATCGCGAAGCTCGGCCACATCCGCCGCGTTCTAATATGCTATGAACCGGAGAACGAGGCGGCGCGCCGGCTTTACGCCGGCTTCGGTTTCGTCGAGCAAGGGCTCGACGAAGACGGCGAGATGATCGCCGTGCTCGAACTGGGCGGATAGAGCGTTGAGCACCCAGCCGCAGGGCATGTCGGCAAGCATCGAAAGCGCCATCGAGCAGGCATTGGCCGGCCTCGCGCCACCCGGCCTCGTCGTCGGCTGCCGCCATATCTCGGCTGGTGACGAGCACCATATCCTGTCCGCGGAAAGCGCTTCCATGGCCACGCGCGAACCCGGCGCACGCGCCGCCACCGGGGCAGGCCGCCACGTCGCGCACGAATTGCTGCGGCGCCTGGGATGCGTGGATTTGGCAATAGTGCGCGGCCAATCGGGAAACCCGATCTGGCCGGCCGGCATTGTCGGTTCGATCGCGCATGACGACCTAATGGCCGTGGCGGTCGTCGCGCGATCCGACGCGCTGAAAGGCGTCGGCGTCGACATCGAGCCCGCCCTGCCATTGCCCGATGACCTTCTTGCGGTCGTCGCCGCACCGCAAGACCGCCTGGGCGATCTCGACCCGAAGCTGGGCGGCCGCATCCTGTTCGCGATCAAGGAGGCGGCCTACAAGGCATCGTTCCCGCTCGACGGCCGCGTGCTGGGCTTTGAGGACATCGCGGTCGATTTCGAAAAGAGCGAAGCGGTCACTTCATTTGGCCGACGCCTGATCGTGCGCTTTGCCGCCTCTCCACGAATCCTGGCGCTGGCCTGCACGGCGCGCTGAGGCGCGTCCGTGGGTGAAAGCGCTTAACGCGGCTGGTGGTCGCTATTCCGTCGGCCGGCACTATATCCCAGCTGACGGCACCGTCGACAGGAGAGCGACATGCTGCCTCCAGCAGGGCTCGAACGGCTGAACGCTTTTTCGGACGGCGTGTTCGCCGTGCTGATCACCGTGCTGGTGCTGGAGTTGCGGCCGCCGGAAATCCCGACCTTCGTAGCGCTGCTCGGCCTCTGGCCGACATGGCTGAGCTATGGCGTAAGCTACCTTTTCATCGCCATCGTCTGGGCGAACCATCACCACCTGCTGCGTCATGCAAAGGAGTCGAGCGCGCGCCTCATGTGGTACAATTTCGCGCATCTGTTTTCTGTTTCCCTGCTGCCGTTGGCTACCGCCTGGATGGCCGTCAGCGAGCTGTCGCCGCAACCTGTGGCCTTTTATGCCGGCGTCTTCTTCCTGGTGAACCTGACCTACATCTTCCTCATCCGCGAGTTGATCGAGCCGCTGCCGGTCGAGACCATTCCGCCTGGAGTCCGCAAGGCCATGCGCATCCGCTCGATCGCAACGCTTTGCCTGTTCGGGCTCGCGGCGGCCGTTGCGCTGAAATACCCGGTCGCTGGATTGGCGATCTGTTGCTGCTGTCTGGCCGTGTATCTGCGGCCGGAAGCACCGGGGACACGGAACCCGGCCTGACGACCTTGCCGCGCATCTCTGGCTTCCCGACGCGCGCCATCAATATGCATGTTTTAACCATCAATCATTGACGATAGAACATTTTAATGTAGGCTACAGCACCGAGACCTGATATCTCAGAACTGAACAAGAGGGTCGTCGGTGATAACCGCACCGCAATTGCGCGCCGCCAGATCGCTGCTCGGCATCGATCAACGCCGGCTTGCCGAATTGTCCGGCCTGTCCGTGCCGACGATCCAGCGCATGGAAGCCAGCGGCTCGATCATCCGGGGCAATGTCGATTCGCTGATGAAGCTGATAGCGGCGCTGGAGGTAGCCGGCATCGAACTGATCGGGGCAGGCTCAGTCAGCCAGGGCGGCGGGCGCGGCGTGCGGCTGAAGGCCGGCTTCGATCCGGCCAAGGTATCCGTAGCCGATGGCCAAGAGGCCGAGCCCGGCGGGAGCCTGCCGTGAGTTCGACCGTCGCCCTTCTGCTGTGCGGCCCTGCCGCGCTTCTGGCTACAGCGATACTGGCCGCGGCCGTCAGCCGGCTCGCCGCCGCGACGCGTCTGGTCTATGGGGCTGCGCTTGTCATTTCAGCCACCCTGCTCGCGATCGTTGCCAGCCATCTCGCCGGCAATCCCGGCGCGGTGTCCGCCACCACGTTGCCGCTCGGCCTGCCCTTTACCGGCGCCCGGTTCCGGCTTGACGGCCTGTCGGCGTTCTTTCTCGTCGTCGTCAACCTGGGCGGCGGTATTACCAGCCTTTACGGTCTCGGTTACGGCCGGCACGAACCCGCGCCGCATCGCGTCCTGCCGTTCTATCCGGCATTCCTCGCCGGCATGAATCTCGTCGTGCTGGCCGACGACGCTTTCAGCTTCCTGCTGTCCTGGGAGTTCATGTCGCTCGCCTCCTGGGCGCTGGTCATGGCGCATCACCGTGACGAGGCCAACCGGCGGGCCGGCACTATCTACCTGGTCATGGCGAGCTTCGGCACACTGGCGCTGCTGCTTGCCTTCGGCACGCTGGCGGGGCCCGCCGGAACCTATGCGTTCGACGCGATGCGGACGGCGCATCCCGGCCGGTTCGCCGCCGGCGCGGTGCTGGTTCTCATGCTGCTCGGCGCCGGCTCCAAGGCCGGCCTCGTGCCGCTGCATGCCTGGCTGCCGCTCGCCCATCCGGCGGCGCCCAGCCACGTCTCGGCGCTGATGAGCGGCATCATGACCAAGGTCGCCGTCTACGGCTTCATCCGCGTGGTATTCGACCTGCTTGGCGAGCCGGCATGGTGGTCCGGCATAGCTGTGCTTCTGATCGGCGGCGTGACGGCGGTGCTCGGCATCCTGCACGCGCTGATGGAAAAGGACCTCAAGCGGCTGCTTGCCTATTCGACCATCGAGAATATCGGCGTCATCTTTGCCAGCCTAGGCCTCGCGCTGGCCTTCAAGGCGAACGCCATGCCGTCGGCCGCGGCGCTGGCCTTCACCGCGGCGCTCTTCCACGTGCTGAACCATTCCTTCTTCAAGAGCCTGCTGTTTTTCGGCGCCGGCGCCGTGCTGACGGCAGCCGGCGAACGCGACATGGAAAAGCTCGGCGGCCTCATCCATCGCCTGCCGGTGACCAGCTTCGTCTTCCTCGTCGGCTGCGTCTCGATCTCGGCGCTGCCGCCCTTCAACGGCTTCGCCTCCGAATGGCTGATCTTCCAGGCCATATTGCGCAGTCCCGAGTTGCCGCAATGGGGACTGAAGGTCATCGTGCCCGCTGTCGGCGGCATGCTGGCGCTGTCGGCGGCGCTGGCCGCCGCCTGCTTCGTCAAGGCATTCGGCATCACCTTCCTCGGCCGGGCGCGGTCGGCGGTGGCGGAACGGGCGCGCGAGGTAGACCGCTGGTCGCTGGCGGCGATGGCCGTGCTTGCCGCCTTCTGCCTGATCGCCGGCATTCTGCCCGGCCTCGTCATCGATGGCCTGTCGCCGGTGACGCTTTCGCTCATCGGCGACCGCATGCCGGTGCAGATGGCCGAGCCCTGGCTGTCGATCGTGCCGATCGCCGAGAGCCGCAGCTCCTATAACGGCCTGCTGGTGTTCGTTTTCATCGCCGTCTCGGCTTCGCTCGCCGCCTTCTTCATACACCGCTTCGCCTCGCATGCGCTGCGCCGGGGCATTGCATGGGGGTGCGGCTTCGATGAGGCGGTGCCGGCCGCGCAATACACGGCCGTCAGCTTCGCGCAGCCCATTCGCCGCGTTTTCGGCGGCTTCGCGTTCCGCGCCCGCGAGACGGTGGAAATGCCCGCGCCTGGCGCCCTCGAACCGGCGCGGCTCAAGGTGGATATGCATGATCCGGCATGGGAGATTTTCTACCAGCCGATCACCGGCGCGATCGATTTCGCCACCGAGCGGCTGAACCACCTGCAGTTCCTGACGATCCGTCGCTACCTGACGCTGGTTTTCGTCTACCTCGTCATCCTGCTCCTGGTGCTTGCGCTATGGCCGTGATTCTCGAGCTGGCCGTGCAGGGCGCGCAGATGCTTTCGGTGCTTTTGCTGGCGCCGCTTCTGATCGGCTTCGTGCGCAAGATGAAGGCAAGGCTCGTCAGGCGACAGGGACCTTCGCTGATCCAGCCCTATCGCGATCTCGTGCGGCTGATGCGCAAGGAGGTCGTGCTGGCGGACAACGCGTCCTGGCTGTTCCGGGTGACACCCTATTTGATCTTCGCCGCGACCTGGGTCGCGGCGGCGCTCGTGCCGACATTCGCCACCGGCCTCGAGTTCAGCTGGGCCGCCGATCTCATCGTCATCGTGGCGCTGCTCGGCAGCGCGCGCTTCTTCCAGGCGCTGGCCGGGATGGATGTCGGCACCAGTTTCGGCGGCATCGGCGCCAGCCGCGAGGTGATGATCGCATCGCTGGCCGAACCAGCGATGCTGCTCATCGTCTTCAGCCTGGCGCTGGTCGCCGGCGCGACGCAACTTTCGACGGTCGCCGCCTTCATGGGTTCGCCCGAGGTCGGCCTGCGGGTGTCGCTCGGCATGTCGCTGATCGCGCTGGTGATGGTGGCGATCGCCGAGAATGCGCGCATACCGGTCGACAATCCGGCCACGCATCTGGAACTCACCATGGTGCATGAGGCGATGATCCTGGAATATTCCGGCCGGCATCTGGCGATGATCGAGCTCGCAAGCTTCCTCAAGCTACTGCTCTACATGTCGCTGATCTCCTGCGTCTTCCTGCCCTGGGGGCTGGGGAGCGCAGTTGGAGGGTCGAAATCGCTGGCCATCGGCGCGGTCGCCTATCTGGGCAAGCTCGCGGTGCTTGCCATCCTGCTTGCCGTGTTCGAGACGGCGGTCGCCAAAATGCGCGTCTTCCGCGTGCCGGATTTCCTCGGCGCGGCGCTGATGCTGGCGCTGCTCGGCACGCTTTTGCTGTTCGTCTCGCGGAGCCTGTGATGAACGGTCTCACCTTCGACATCGCCCATCTGCTCGCCGGCAGCCTGGTGCTGATCTCCTTCATGATGCTGTATCAGGACCGCCTGTTCGCGCTGATCAACGTCTTTGCGCTGCATGCGGTCGTGCTGGCGCTGTCGGTGGCCTGGCAGGCCTATATCCAGGACGCGCATCATCTCTACATCACCGCCGGCATCGCCCTGGTCTTCAAGGCGATCGTCATCCCCGTCGGGCTGCATCGCATCATCCAGCGGCTCGGCATCCACCGCGACATCGAGACCGCCGTCGGCATCGGCCCGACCATGCTTGCCGGCATCGGGCTGGTGACGCTCTCCATGGTGCTGATGCTTCGGGTTACGCCAGAGGCCGACCCGCTCGCCCGCGAGGACCTCGCCTTCGCGCTGTCGATCATCCTGCTGGGATTGCTGGTGATGGTCACAAGGCGCAACGCCGTCAGCCAGGTCGTCGGCTTCATGTCGCTGGAGAACGGCCTGGTGCTGGCCGCCACCGGCGCCAAGGGCATGCCGCTGGTGGTCGAGATCAGCGTCGCCTTCTCGATCCTGATCGCCTTCATCGTCATCGGCGTCTTCCTGTTCCGCATCCGCGAGCGGTTCGATTCGGTCGATGTCGGCGCGCTCGACGACTACCGGGGGGAACGCCGGTGACCGGGTTTTCCTTCGATGCCGTGGCCGCGATCCTTTTTATTCCCGCAGGCGCGGCCGCCATCCTGGCGGTATTGCCGAACTACCGCATGACGGCGGTCGTGAACGTCATCGCCAGCCTGCTGACCTTGCTCGCGGCGCTGTCGCTGTTCGTCACCGACCGGCCGGCGCCGGGACAATACCTGCTGGTCGACGACCTCAACATCGTCTTCATCGTGCTCAACACATTCGTCGGCTTCACCACCAGCGTGTTCAGCGCGTCCTATATCGCGCATGAGCTGGAAACCGGCCGGCTGACCGCGCCGAACCTGCGGTTCTACCACGCCATGTACCAGATCATGATGTTCGGCATGAACCTCGCCTTCGTGTCGAACAATATCGGCCTGATGTGGGTCGCGGTGGAGCTCGCCACGCTGACCACCGTGCTGATGGTCGGCATCTACCGCACGCATGAGGCGCTGGAGGCGGCGTGGAAATATTTCATCCTCGGCAGCGTCGGCATCGCGCTCGCGCTGTTCGGCACCATCCTCGTCTACATGGCGGCCCAGCCGGTCGTCGGCGAGGGCACCAACGCCATGGTCTGGTCGGTGCTGATCGAGAAGGCGGCGCATTTCGATCCGGCCCTGCTCAGCGTCGCCTTCATCTTCCTGCTGCTCGGCTACGGCACCAAGGTCGGCCTCGCGCCGCTGCATGCCTGGCTGCCGGATGCGCATGCCGAGGGCCCGACGCCGATCTCGGCGGTGCTGTCGGGCCTGCTGCTCAACGTCGCGCTCTACGCCGTGTTGCGCTTCAAGCTGCTGCTCGCGGCGAGTCCGCAGGCGATCGGCCCCGGACCGCTGATGGCCACGATGGGACTGACGTCGCTGATCTTCGCGGCCTTCATGCTCTACCGCCGCCGCGACATCAAACGCCTGTTCGCCTATTCGTCGATCGAGCATATGGGCATCATCGTCTTCGCCTTCGGCATGGGCGGGCCGCTCGCCAACTTCGCCGGCCTGCTGCACATGGTCATGCACAGCCTGACCAAATCGGCGATCTTCTTCGCCGTCGGCCATATCGCGCAGGTCAAGGGCACGCAGAAGATTTCCGAGATCAGGGGTTTGACCGAAAGCCATCCCGGACTTGGCTGGGCACTCGTCATCGGCGTCGTGGCCATCGCCGGCCTGCCGCCGCTCGGCATCTTCATGAGCGAATTCCTGGTCGTCAGCTCGACCTTCGCGAGATATCCGTGGCTGGCGATCCCGCTGGTGTTCGGGCTGCTGATCGCCTTCGGGGCGCTCTTGCTGCGGCTGACCGGCCTCGCCTTCGGCGAACCGCGCGGCGGCATGGCGCCGGTCGAGGCATCCTATGTACCGATGTACTCGCACCTCGCACTGGTGTTCGCCGCCGGCATCTATCTGCCGGCGCCGCTGGTCGCCTGGTTCCAGCATGTCGCCGGCATCCTGGGGTGATGCGCATGACCCGAAAGAATCCGCCCGCGCTCGCCGATCTCATCAACGCCGGCCGCCTGGTCGAGCATCACGCGCCATGGCGGCGCGCCGTGGTGGCTCCGAAGGTTTGGAACCTTGCCGTGGAGCAACTCGCTGACGGCCGCTGGAGCCTGCTCGGTCTATGGGGCGAGCCGGACAAGGTGCACATGGCGCTTCTCGACGAAGCGCTCGACATCGGCGTGATCAGCCTGGACTGTCGGGGCGGCCGCTGCCCGTCGGTCGGCCAATATCATCCGCCGGCGCTGCGGCTGGAACGCGCCGCGGCGGACCTCTTCGGGCTGGCGCCGCAAGGCCTGCCCGACACCCGCCGCTGGCTCGACCATGGTCAGTGGGGGATCAGCCATCCACTCGCGGCGCGGCCCAGCGTGCCGGCGGCCGCCACCTCCTACCGGTTCCTGGCGGCCGAGGGCGACGGCCTGCACCAGATCGCGGTCGGTCCGGTGCATGCCGGCATCATCGAGCCGGGGCATTTCCGCTTCACTGCCGGCGGCGAAACGGTGGTTCGGCTGGAGGAGCGGCTGGGCTATGTGCACAAAGGCATCGAAGGCCTGATGGCGGGAGCGGCGATCGATCGTGCCGCGAAGCTGGCGGGCAGGACCTCCGGCGACAGCACGGTCGCCTATTCGCTGGCCTTCGCCCGCGCGGTGGAGGCGGCGCTCGGCATCACGCCACCGCCGCGCGCAGTTTGGCTAAGGGCGCTGATGGCGGAACTGGAGCGCCTGGCCAATCACCTCGGCGATATCGGCGCCATCTGCAACGACGCCGCGTTCGCGATCATGCACGCGCATTGCGGCGTGCTGCGCGAACGCGTGCTGCGCGCCGCCGATGCGGCCTTCGGCCATCGCCTGATGCGCGATCGTATCGCGCCCGGAGGCGTGACAAGCGATCTCGGCGGGGCGGGGGCGAGCACCATCCGATCGCTGGTCGCGGAGATCAGGCAGCGCTTTCCGCATCTGGTCGAGCTCTACGACAACACCGCCTCGCTGCAGGACCGGACGGTGGCGACCGGCTGGCTCAAGGTCGAGCTTGCCCGGCAATATGCCGCCGGTGGCTATGTCGGGCGCGCCTCGGGCCGCGATTTCGATGCGCGACGCGCCCCAGGGTACGCGCCCTACGACGAGCTCGCCTTCGACGTGCCGGTGCTGCGGGAGGGCGACGTCAACGCGCGCGTATGGATCCGCGTGCGGGAGGTCGAGCAGAGCCTGTCGCTGGTCGAGCAGATCCTGGCGCGGTTGCCCGCCGGCCCGATCCACATCGAGATCTCCACGGGGGCCAATGCCGCCGACGGGCCGCGCGAGGGCATGGCGTTGGTCGAGGGTTTCCGCGGCGACATATTGGTCTGGCTGCGCATCGGCGCGGACGGCGCCATCGAACGCTGCCACCTGCGTGACCCCTCATGGTTCCACTGGCCGCTGCTGGAAGCGGCGATCGAGGGCAACATCGTCGCCGACTTCCCGCTCTGCAACAAATCGTTCAACTGCTCCTATTCCGGCCATGATCTCTAGAGCAATTCCAGGAAAAGTGCGCAGCGGTTTTCCGTCCGGAATTGCGCAAAAACAGAGAGTTGGAGCAGGTCGGCGATTCTATCAGACGCTGAACTGCTCCAACCCGGCCCAAGGCACACCGCCATGCGAAAACTGCTCTTCGAAAGCCTGATCCGCCCGCCCTTGACCGAGCGCGCGCCGCAGGTGAGCGACGCGGCCATCGACGAGCTAACGCGCGCGCTAGACGGCGTTGCCCGCCAGCGCCTGGGCCGCAGCCTGTCGATCCGCGCGGTCGACGCCGGTTCCTGCAATGGCTGCGAGCTCGAGATGCACGCGCTCAACAACGCCTTCTACGACATCGAGCGCTTCGGCTTCCGCTTCGTTGCTTCGCCCCGCCATGCCGACGTGCTGATGGTCACCGGACCGGTCACGAAGAACATGCGCGAGGCGCTGAAACGGACCTGGGAGGCGACACCCAACCCGAAATGGGTGGTCGCGCTCGGCGGCTGCGCCAAGGACGGCGGCTGCTTCGCCGGCAGCTACGCGGTCGTCGGCGGCGTGTCAGACGTGGTGCCGGTCGACCTGCACATTCCGGGATGCCCGCCGCCGCCGATCGAGATCCTCAAGGGATTGATCGCGCTGCTCGACGGCGCGAACGGGAAGGTCGGCGCTCCCAAGGGCTAAACGGCAGAGGCGCCGCCTTGCCGCAGCTCTACGGGTCGACGACCAGGCGCAGAACCCTCGACGCCGGCGACAGCCGCACCTGCCGGCCCCAGTCGAAGGCAACGAAATCCTGCTCGATGCCGTCGGCGAAGATCACGCCGCCTTCATTCATCCGCGAGGTGATGGAGAGCGGTTTTTCGGTGATCTTTCCCGCCCGCAGCTTCGTGGCGGTGGCGATGCTCGGGAAGGGCTCGCGCACCCAGAAGCCGACCGCGTGCTCTTCGCGGCCGAGCGACAGTTCCAGATGCGTCGCTTCCATGATCGAGCGCGCCCAGCCCGTCGCGCCGGTGCCGGAGGCGACGATGAGGCCGCTGGAGGAATGGTCTTCCGCCTCGCCTTCCGCCTCGATGCGGTAGCGGGCCGACTGGTGGCTGCGGTGACCGACGAAGATCTCGTTCAGCGCAAGAAGCGTCTCGCCCTCGCCGAGCTCGGCCTGGACCATCGTGCGCGATTCCATCTCGACATCGCCGGCGGTGCTGGCGACAAGCAGCCTGGCCAACCTGCCGACGCCGATCCGCACCAGGACGCCATCATAGAGATCCGGCGCCGGATTCACGCCGAGCACCGGCTGGCCGTTGAGATATTTGGCGACGTTGGCGACCAGCCCGTCCTGGCCGATGGCGACAACGACGTCGTCGGGCGCGAACAGGAAGCGGTTGAGATCGGCGCGCGTCACCAGGGTCTGCCGCCAGTCGGCCGGCACGGCGGCGCGCGCCGTGCCCAGCACCGCGTGGAAGCGATCGTGCCGGGCCTCGACGTCCTCCAGCCGCTGGCCGCGCGTCTCCAGGAAGAAGCGGGCCTGACCACGCGTCGCATGATGCGCGATCAGAAGCTCGTAGTCGGTCTCGCGGGTCACGAAGACCGCGCGAGGACGGTTCGCGGCCATCTGTACCTCCTCTTTGTTGGAGCATGATCTTTTCCGAAAACCGGTCCCACTTTCGGGGAGACACGCTTTAGCGCGCCTCGATCGCCGCCGGGCTTTTGCGGAATTCGCCAAGCAAGGTTGCAAGCAGGTCGGGCGTGACGTTGACGTGCTCGATCTTCTCCAGCTTGCCGGCGAACTGCTGCGCCGCAAGGCCGAGCAGGATCGCGGGCGGCAGGTCGCGATAAATGGCGATGTGCTGCCGCTCGGTCTCGGCCTTCGCCCCTTCGATGGCGCGGATGCGCTCGGCCTCGGCACCGGCTTCGATCTGCTGCGCTTCGGCCGCTCCGGTGGCACGGTTGCGGGCGTTCTCGGCCTCTTCGGCGATCAGCAGCTTTTCGCGCCGCGCCAACTCGGTCTTGTTCGCCAGCTCGTTCTCGGCGATGGCACGCTCCTTCTCGACGGCGAGCGCCCGGCGCTCGAAGGTCGCTTCGTCGGCCTTCTGCTGCAAAGCCTCGAAGGTCGGCGTCTGCAGCGCGCGCTCGAGCTCGGCCGTCGGGGTGAGGTTGGTGAGCCTGACGGTGACCGCGGCGACGCCGATTTCGGTCAGCGCCGGGTCTGCCGCGACCAGCGCCTGCAGCCGTTCGCGCAAGGGCGCGGGTCCGGCATCGAGCAGCGCCCGCACCGGCGCCTGGCCGAGATATTGCTGCACCGCCTGGTTGGCGATGTCGGCGATACGGGCCTGGATTTTTTCGATCGGCTCGCCGCGCAGCTTGCCATTCCTGAGGTCGATGCTGAAATCGACGCGCTCGGCCAGCCGCGCCGGGTCGACGACGTGCCAGCCGATCGTGCCTTGCACGGCGACGGTCTGGAAATCCTGGCTGCGGCCCTTGACGAACAAGGTCATCTCGCGGTCGTCCATCGGCAGTTCGGCGATGCTGGCCGTCTCGGGCACGAACCAGAAGACCAGGCCGCGGCCGCTCTGCATGACTTGGCCGTTGCGATAACGGATGACGTGGCTGCTTGCCTCGCTGCGAAGCTGGGCGACGAAGCCTAGACTGCGGATGGTGGCCATGATGGTTCTCCCTCAATGACGTTGAAAGCGATAGAGTTCGGCCGGGCGGAAGGCCGCGCCGACCTCATAGGCGCCGGTCGCCGCCAGCCAGCCCTTGTCGAGCTGGCGCCGGCGAAAGGCCGGCTTGTTGAGCGCGGCACCGAGGACCGCCTCATGCACATCCTGCAGCTGCCGCAACGTGAAGAGCTCAGGCAGCAGCGCGAAGGCGACATCGGAATAGTCGAGCTTGCCACGCAACCTCAGCATGGCCGTCGCCAGGATGGCGGCGTGGTCGAAGGCGAGCGTCAACTCCTGCTTTTCCGGTGAGAGCACGGTGACCGGCCCGCCGGTCTCGCCGGCCCAGGGCACTTGGATCGCGGCCGGCAGCAGCGCCGGCATCGCGCCGAGCGCCGCATCGAAGGCCTGCTCGGTGAGCAACGCCAGATAGGCGACGCTGATGATGCGCATGCGCGGATCGCGATCCACTGCGCCAAATGTGTAGAGCTGTTCGAGATGCGCCTCGCCCATGCCGGCCTTTTCGCGCAACACGCGCGCGGCGGCCGCATCGAGGGATTCGTCGATGCCGACGAAGCCGCCCGGCAGCGCCCAGCGACCCACATGCGGAAGCTGGTCGCGCTTGACCAGCAACACGGCCGGCCAGCCGTCGCGGATGCCGAGCAGGACAAGGTCGACCGCCACCGACGGGCGCTGGAAGGCGGTCGGGTCGTATTCCTTGAGGAACTCGGTCTCGTTCATCGGCGTATCTCGCACCTAATATGCAAGATACATATAAGTGTTTTGCATATATGTCAACAGGCAGGCATTTCAGAAAAGAAGGGGTGCCAAATGAAACCTATGACGGTGTGGGGTAGTCCCCAGCGTGCATATCCGCCCGCACGGCTGCCACCCGAACAGTTTCAAGGGTTTCGGTCGTCGGTCTGTTAACAAATCATGCGATATTACACAGATATTGGCGACCTGAAGCGCCTGAGAAAGTGAGCCGTTACAGTGCGTCATACACCTGACGAGACATTAGAACTTGTCATTCACAATGACGACCAGACCCCGTGGGCGTTTGTCGTCGATCTGATCCGCTCGGTCTTCAGCCGATCCGAGGCGGAGGCCGAGACTTTCGCCGCGAGGGTGTCGCAGCAGGGAAAGGCCGTGTGCGGCAGCTATCCTTCCGCAGTCGCGAAGGCGATGCTGGAGACGGCGGAGCAGCGCATCAAGGCGGCCGGCCATCCGCTTCGCATCACCGCCGCCCCCGGCGGAGCCGAAGACGCAGCCACCGACCAGCCGGTGGAGGCTCCGCGCAACAAAAAGTTCAAATATGCCCATGAAGCGATCGCCTGGCATTTCGCGGGACTGGCGCATGACGAGATCACCGCAACCTCGCGCCAGTTTCCCGGCCATATGCGCGCCGATGTGCAGGTGGCGCTCGACAAGCTGTTCTCGGCCTCGCCCATTCGCTTCTTCGGCCTTTACGAGCAGCATCGCTACGAGACGCTGACCTATGCCGCGCTGACCAAAGAAGGACAGCACGCCGTCACCATCTCTGCCGCGCAGTATCAGGATGTCGATATCGGCGAAACCGAGCCGACGAAGTGCCTCAACAATGGCTTGTGGCTCAATCGCGATGGCGATCTGCATTACGCGGTCGTGCTGTCTTTTCACCGTGAGTTCGGCCAGGAATCCGGAACCTGCGTCGAGATCGCGGTGCCCGCCGGCGAAGCCGGCTTGGCGCTGGTGGGCCGCTGCTTCTCGGAGTTGGAGGCGACCATCAATGCCGCGCGTTCCTATCGCGGCAAGGTTCTGTCCCTCGAAGCGGAAGGAGATTATCGCGGCCGCTCCAGGGGCGTGATGGTGCATCGCCTGCCGCAGGTGCAGCGCGACGCGGTCATCCTGCCGGAACAGACGCTGAAGCTTCTCGACCGCAACGTGATCCGCTTCATCGAGAGCCGGGAGGCGTTGCGGCGGCTTGGGCAATCGACGCGCAAGGGCATCCTGCTCTACGGCCCGCCCGGTACCGGCAAGACGCACACCATCCGCTATCTCGCCGCCAATCTGCCCGGACATACGACGCTGATCATCACGGCCGGCCAGATGGGCCTTCTGTCGCAATATATGACGCTGGCGCGCCTGCTGCAGCCGGCGACGGTGGTGATCGAGGACGTGGACCTCATTGCCCGCGACCGCGAGAATATGGGCGGCCCGTGCGAAGAATCCCTCCTCAACGTCCTGCTCAACGAGATGGACGGGTTGAAGGACAATGCCGACATCCTGTTCGTGCTGACCACCAACCGGCCCGAGCAGCTCGAAGGAGCACTCACAGGGCGTCCGGGACGCATCGACCAGGCCATCGAGGTGCCGCTGCCTGACGACGGCTGCCGCGAGAAGCTGGTGCGCCTTTATGGCGGTGGGCTCAAGCTTCCCGACGCGATCGTGGCCGAGGCGGTGATGCGCACGAAGGGCGTCAGCGCGGCCTTCATCAAAGAGCTCATGCGCCGCGCCGCGCAAACCAGCATCATGCAGGGCGACGGCGAGGCCGTGAGCTCCAGGGATCTCGCCGAGGCCCTGGACGACATGCTGTTCACCGGCGGCCGGCTCAATGTCAGGCTGCTCGGCGGGGCAAGCGAGGAGCCTTCCGGCTATTGAGCCGGGCTCGTCGCTCCAGTCGCGCGATCAGGCAGGAGCATAGGTCAGCCTGATTACATCCTCGTCGATCCGATCATTGGCCATGAGGCGGAGCCGCGGCCGGGGTCCGGCGAAATACGGCTTGCCGCGGCCAAGCACGACCGGGTGCAGGTAGATCCGATATTCATCGATCAAGCCGAGGTCGGTGAGGCTTCGCGCTAGGTCGGGACCTGCGACCGCGATCTCGCCATCGCGCTCGGCCTTCAGCTTGCGCATCGCGCCATCGAGATCACTCTCGACCAGCGAGGCGTTGGGGCCGACCGACCGCAACGAGCGCGAGACGACCCATTTGTGCTGGTTTCGCCAAGCCGCGGCGAAGGCCTGTCGATCGGCATCCCATTCGGGATGATCGTCGTCCCAATAACGCATGATCTCATACATGCGGCGACCGTAGACGCTGCCAGCCTTGCGCCGCACATCCTCGATGAAATGGCGGAAGAGCGTGGGGCTTGGCCCAAACTCCGTATGATCGACGTAACCGTCGAGGGACTGGTTCATTCCGAACACGAGCTTGGCCATAGTCGATACTTCGATGGTCGATCCGCGCGAGCCTGATTGCGTTATGCAATCGGTTGCAGGCTAAATCGACTGCTTTTATTTTGCAATTGGTTTTTGGTGCGCGCATGGTCGTTTCAAACCGCAAGATCGGTCGAGAACATCATGGCCCTGGGCGGCTAAGTGATGCGGCCACAGAGCAAGGAACGATGAAAGCGGCGCTTCAGAATTACCATAGCCGGATGCAGCGGGTGCTGGACTATATCGACCGGCATCCCGACGGTGACCTCGACCTGGAAACGGTGAGCCGCGTTGCCGCCTTCTCCAAGTTTCACTTCCACCGGCAGTTCACGGCGACCTTCGGCTTGTCCGTGCATCGCTATGTCCAGCTCACCCGCATGCGGCGCGCCTCATACAGGCTTGCCGACAGGGAGAGCGTCACGGACATCGCGATGGATGCCGGCTACGAGGCGCCCGACGCCTTCGCCCGCGCCTTTCGGCAACGGTTCGGACAATCGCCTTCGTCGTTCCGCAAATCTCCCAACTGGGGAGCGTGGCTCATGGCCTTCGGGCCGCTCGACAATGCGAGGAGAAAGCTCATGCAGATAATCTTTACCCGGGACGACGTGACGATCCGCGATATGCCGCCGACGCCGGTGGCGATCATGGAGCATCGGGGCGACCGGGCAACGCTCGGCGACACCATCCAGCGCTTCATCGCCTGGCGCAAGGCCGCCGGTCTGTCGCCCGAAACGAGCCCGACCTTCAACATCTTCCGTTCCGAGCGATGTCCCGCGGTCGCCGCCGACTACAGCATGGATATCTGCGTGGGGACCGACCGGCCGATCGCGGCGGACGACAAGCAGATGAAGGCCGGCGTGATCCCCGGCGGGCGCTGCGCCGTGCTGCGCTACCCCGGCAACACCAACAATCTCGAGCCGGCCGGTCTCTATCTTTATCGCGACTGGCTTCCGGCCAGCGGCGAGGAAGCGCGTGACTTCCCGCTCTATTGCCAGCGGCGGCTGTCCTTCGCCCCGGATAGGCCGGTGCCCGAGATCGTCGTGGAGCTGTTTCTGCCGCTGAAATAGCGTGGTTGGACGGGCAGCCTGTCGCTTCCGGCCACGATAAGGCACAGGCTGCTACTGTACCCCGCTGCGGGCAGCGTCAGATATTGCGATGCAGGTTCAAGCAATCGCCACGGATCGCCTATTGAATTTTCGACCAGCCCCGAAGGGCGATATCCGCGACAGCCGCCAACTCCTTTTTGCTCGCTCCATCGGCCGACAGTACCGCCATTCCATATATCAACGCGGAAAGGTATCGGGCGAGGTCACCGGGTTGCGCGCTGGCCTGCAACTCGCCCTCGTCCTGCGCGCGCCGCAGTCGATCCAGTATGCCGAGCTCGCCGCGACGACGCCGAGTGGCCAGATCGCCTCTAACCACCTGCGATGACGCGCTGACAGACAATGCCCCTTGGACACCCAGGCAGCCTTGCGGATTGCGTTTGTCTCCATGCAGTTCGACCGGCCCGGTCATCAGGAGCCGAATTGCGTCCTCGAGGGCCGTAGCCTGCTGCGCCGCGCGCCTGTAAGCGCCGGCCCGGCTCTCATAGCGATCCATGACGCGCTGGAACAGGACCTCCTTGCTGCCGAACGCGGCGTACAGACTCGCGCGGGTGATGCCGAGCGCGTCGGTAAGGTCGGCAATTGAAGTCCCCTCATAACCATGACGCCAGAAGAGCAGGACCGCCCGGTCGAGCGCCTGGTCGATGTCGAACTCGCGTGGTCTTCCCGCTCCCATGTCAACCTCCCGACTCAGCGTTTCCATAATAGTGCTTGCTTAATATAGAACGATCGTTCTAGTTTTCAGCATCCGTGAACCGAAATGGTGGAGGGAAAAATGCTAGGCAGGGTGATAGCGCTCTCGTTGTTCCTGACGATAGGCGGGTCGATGACCGCTCATGCGGAAGCCGGCACTTTTCTGGGCTTCCGAACTGAAATGGTGGCCGCGAACGGCGCCGAAATCTATGCGCGCATCGGTGGATCGGGGCCGGCCGTGGTGCTGATCCACGGATTTGGCGACACCGGCGACATGTGGGAGCCGCTGGCTGTGGACCTTTCCAAAAATCATACCGTCATCGTTCCCGATCTGCGGGGCATGGGACTTTCTTCGATCACAGAGGGCGGTTACGAAAAATGGAACCAGGCCGCCGATGTCCAGGCTTTGCTCGATCATTTGGGCGTCGGGAAAGCCGATATCATCGGGCACGATATCGGCACGATGGTCGCTTATGCCTACGCGGCTCGCTATCCCGAAAAGACAGACAAGCTCGTCGTCATGGATGCGCCGGTGCCGGGCATTCCGCCTTGGAACGATATCGTGCGCGATCCGAGGCTCTGGCATTTCGATTTCGGCGGTCCCGACATGGAGCGTCTCGTGCTGGGCCGCGAACGCATCTATCTCGACAGGTTCTGGAACGATTTCGCGGGCACGCCGGCGAAATTCGATGAAGCGACCCGCCAGCACTACGCGAAACTCTATGCCAGGCCCGGCGCAATGCGCGCCGCGTTCGCTCAGTTCCGATCGATCCGCCAGGATGCCGTCGACAACCAGGCCGCTCTGGCCAAGAAGTTGCCAATGCCGGTGCTTGCCATCGGCGGCGCCAAGTCATTCGGAGAGATGGAGGCGGTCGTCATGCGCAATGCCGCCACCAATGTGACCGGAGTTGTCGTCCCCGATTCCGGGCACTGGCTAATGGAAGAAGCTCCCGGGCCGACAATCAGCGCGGTGCAGCGGTTTCTGGAGCAGAACTGACGCCCGGCAGACTGTTGAGGCACTCCGACCTTTTCACTTGGCGCGCCAAGTTTTGCTATGAAATCCAGGAAATGGCGCGCCCGAAGAGATTCGAACTCCTGACCCCCAGATTCGTAGTCTGGTGCTCTATCCAGCTGAGCTACGGGCGCGCAACAGGCCGTGTGTGACACAAGCCCCGCGATCCGGTCGAGACGGCCGGCCGCGATGTGGAGTGTTCCCTAACGACTGAATTCGCGAATTGCAAGCCGATCCGGCAAAAGTTTTGTCGCAGGTGATTTTTGCCCGTGTTGAAGCGTGGCGCGACTTAGATCGGGGCGGAGCCTGACGAACTGCGTCTCAGGCGGGTCGGCGCAAACTTCCGCGCGCTTGATCGAGCCGTACCGGCTGGTCGGGGATGGTGACGGCGAAGACGGTGCGGCCGCCGATCGATTCGACCAGCTCGACCGTGCCGCCATGGGCTCGGATCAGTTCATGCGCGATCGCCAGACCGAGACCGGTGCCGCCGCTGCGCGCCGAGCCTCGGAAGGCGGCGAACAGGTTTTCGCGCGCCTTGGGCGGCAGGCCTGGGCCGGTGTCGGTAACGGTGATGCGGCTGACGCTGCCGTGACGCTCGGCCGCGACCGCCAGGCGGCGCACCACCGCGCTCTCGGTGTCGGCGGCCATCGCCTGCACGGAGTTGCGGCACAGATTGGTGAGCACGCGGAAGAGATGGTCGGAATCGGCGTCGACCTCGAAGGCGAGCTCGACGGCGTTGATGAACTCGATGCCTTCCTCGATATCGAGCAGGCCGTGCACGTCGTCGACCAGCTGGCGCAGCCTCAGCCGCCGGCGTGACGGTGCCGGCTCCTGCGTGCGCCCATAGTGAAGCACGCCTTCGGAATAGGACACGGCGCGGTCGAGCGCGCGCAGCAGCTTCGGCGCGAAGGACTGCACGGTCGGATCCTTCACCTGGCGCAGGCGATCCGACATCAGCTGCGCGGAAGCGAGGATGTTGCGCATGTCGTGATTGATCTTCGACACCGCCAGGCCGAGATCGGCGAGGTGCTTCTGCTCCGACAGCATCTTCTGCAGCCGATCCTGCATCTGCGCCAGCTCGCGCTCGGCGACCCCGATCTCGTCGGCGCGCTCCGTCGGCGAGATGATCCGGCCGGGATCGTCCGGCGCCTCGGAAAAGGACAGGATCGAGCGCGTCATGGTGCGGATCGGCCCGATCATGATCAGGTCGATCGCCGCATAGACCAGCATGGCGGTGAACAGCGAGATGAGCAGCGAGACGACGGCGACGTTGCGCGAATATCTGAGCATGGCGTCGCGCAGCCGGTAATCCGGCATGATCAGCTCGAATTCCTTGTCGCTTTCGCCGACCGGGCCGAAGACGCGCAGCATGCGCTTGCCGCCGAGGAACAAGGTGTCGAGCGCGCCGGTCATGCCGTTGACCAGGCCGACATTGGCGATGTCGATATGCACGTCGACCTGCGGCGGCATGTCGGACACGACCAGCAGCCGCGAGACGCCGCCGTCGCGCACGGCGATCGCCTTGGCGCCGATCGCCATCAGCACGTCGTTCTGGGCGTTGTGCGACAGCGAGTTGGGCTCGCCCTGCAACAGCACGATCGACACGGCGGCGGCGGTGCTCAACCGCTCCTTCAGCCAGTTGACCCGGTAGCTGGCGATCCAGGGCAGGAAGATCAGGACTTCGGCCAGGAGCACGAAGGCGATGGTGAGCAGCAGAAGCTTGGTCGACAGGCCGCGCGACAGCGGCACCCGGCGCGACGAATTCGCCGCCGCCGGCCTTGCCTTTTCATCGGTGGACAGAGCTTCACTCGTCATGACGCGGTCTTCACGAAGCCTTGATCGGCCAAGATTATGCGATTTGCGGCTTTTTTGCCAATTTCATCCTCGGCCCCGTGAAAAAATGCCTCGCGGCCGGGCGGATTGACTTCCAAAAACCTTCTTTCTATAAGCCCGCTCACGCTCGGGCCATTCGTCCCGGCGCGGTTTCGATCGCGCCTAAGCCGGCCCGGCAAAGCTCCTGTTACAGAGTGACAGAATCAAGAAGGGCCGCACCCCGCGGTATTAAAACAAATGAAGCGTACATACCAACCGTCCAAGCTCGTCCGTAAGCGCCGGCATGGTTTCCGTGCCCGCATGGCCACCAAGGGTGGTCGCGGCGTCGTCGCAGCTCGCCGCAACCGCGGCCGCAAGCGGCTCAGCGCCTGAACGAAAGACGAGATCGTTGCCCGCAACCGGCAAGCCAAAGGGGAACAGCCCCGGGCGGCTTCTGAAACGCGCGGATTTCCTGGCTGTGCGCGGCGGCGAGAAACGCCGCGGACGGCTTTTTCTCGTTGAAGTTCTCGACCGCGGCGACGCTTCTGCGCCGCGCGTCGGCTACACCGTGACCAAGAAGGTCGGCAACGCCGTGGTGCGCAACCGCGTCCGGCGGCGGCTGCGGGAAGCCGTGCGCGTTCATGCCGCCGATGACATGGCGCCGGGCAATGACTATGTCATCGTCGGGCGTGAAGACGTGCTTGCCATACCGTTCGGCCAGTTGAAGGCCGAGCTTTCCCGCCGGCTGCGCGGAACACGATAGGCCAAGGGCTCTCGATGGAAAACAACCGCAATTTCTTCATCACCATCGCGCTGTCGGTGCTGATCCTGACCCTCTGGCAGGTGTTCTACATGAACCCGAAGATGGAGCAGCAGCGCGAGCAGGCCCGCGTCGAGCAGCAGCGCGTCGAAGCGCAGAAGAAGGAAGCGCAGGGCACCAATCCTGGCGCGGCCGCAACACCGGCTCCCATCGCTGGGGCGATCCCGAGCGCGCCCGGCGGCGACACGGTGACGGCGGCCAGCCGCGACCAGGCTGTTGCCGCGACCAAGCGCGTCAAGATCGATACGCCGAGCCTCGAGGGTTCGATCAACCTGACCGGCGCGCGCCTCGATGACCTGAAGCTCAAGCATTACACCGAGACGGTCGACAAGAACTCGCCCGAGATCCAGCTTCTCAACCCGCAGGCGCTGCCCACCGGCTATTTCGCCGAGATCGGGTTCGTCGCCACCGACAAGACAGGCGCGGTGCCAAGCTCGGACACGGTGTGGAGCGTCGAAGGCAATCCGACGCTGACCGCGTCGACGCCGGTGACGCTGACCTACACCAACGACAAGGGCCTGACCTTCAAGCGCACCATCTCGGTCGATAATGATTACATGTTCACCGTTTCAGACACGGTGCAGAATTCTGGAAGCGCCGCCGTCAGCCTGTTCAACTACGGGCGCGTCACGCGCTACGACAAGCCGGCCGTCGCCAGCACCTATGTGCTGCATGAAGGCCTGATCGGCGTCACCGGCACCGAGGGGCTGGCCGAGTACAAATACGCGGCCATCGAAAAGGACAAGGAAGTCAAGCCCGGCAAGTCGACCGACGGCTGGCTCGGCATCACCGACAAATACTGGGCGGTGACGATGGTGCCGACCGAGAAGCAGTCCTTCCAGCCGCGCTACGCCTATTTCGAGGACGGACGCCATCGCTACCAGTCGGACTTCCTGACCGACCCGATCAACATCGAGGCCGGCCAGTCCGCGACCGTCGAGACAGAGATTTTCGCCGGCGCCAAGGAAGTCGCCAAGATCAACGCTTATGAGGCTGACCGTCACATTCGCCAGTTCAACCTGTTGATCGACTGGGGCTGGTTCTACTTCATCACCAAGCCGATGTTCTGGCTCATCGACACGCTCTACAAATTCTTCGGCAATTTCGGCCTGGCGATCCTCGCCACCACCGTCATCGTCAAGGCCCTGTTCTTCCCGCTCGCCAACAAGTCCTATGCCTCGATGGCGAACATGAAGAAGGTGCAGCCGAAGATGGTCGAGATCCGCGAGAAATACGCGGACGACAAGATGAAGCAGCAGCAGGCGATGATGGAGCTCTACAAGACCGAGAAGATCAATCCGCTCGCCGGCTGCTGGCCGGTGGCGCTGCAGATCCCGGTCTTCTTCTCGCTCTACAAGGTGCTCTACATCACCATCGAGATGCGGCACGCGCCGTTCTTCGGCTGGATCCACGACCTTGCGGCGCCCGATCCGACCTCGATCTTCAACCTGTTCGGCCTGCTGCCGTTCGCGGCGCCCGCCTTCCTGCCGCACATGGGCGCCTGGGCGGTGGTGATGGGCATCACCATGTTCCTGCAGATGCGCATGAACCCAGCGCCGCCGGATCCGACGCAGGCGGCGGTCTTCACTTGGATGCCGGTGATCTTCACCTTCATGATGGGCAGCTTCCCGGCCGGCCTGGTCATCTACTGGGCCTGGAACAACACGCTGTCGATCCTGCAGCAGGGCGTGATCATGAAGCGCCAGGGCGCCAAGATCGAATTGTGGGACAATCTGGCGGCACTGTTCCGCAAGAAACCATCGCCGGCGGAATAGCCGGGTCTCGATCTTCCAAAACGAACCCCGGCCAATGGCCGGGGTTTTTCGTCGGAGATGCCGACGGGACAGCGCCAACCTTCGCGATTGGCCGTGTCCCTCTTCCCGGTCGTCATTCTAGGGCGGAGCAAGGAGCGAAGCGACGCGCGCAGACCCTAGAATCCATGCCGCTACGCTAAAGCGTTGCAACGGTTACAGAATTCTGCACTGCCACACTCTGCGGCAAAGGTCACGGAATGGATCCTCGGGTCAAGCCCGAGGATGACGACGTCACGGGGGGCTCGGCCTATCTCCAACGTCGGCGCCATTTGGACAAGGCGATCGCGTATAGCTTTCTGAGTTCAGATAACCGGCAAGCCTTGGTCGGCGGCGTTGCGTTGGCCTTCGCCGATAGACCCATACGTGATTGCCCGCTCGATCCGCCGGCGACGGGAATAATTATCGGCAAATTGTCAGGAGTTCCTGAAACTCCGCGCCGGCTCGCTTCGTATAGAATCCAGTCCTCCTCAAAAGGTCGGATGGCTTCCGGCGCAGCGACGCCGGTGTTTGGGAGGTCGTCCGGCAGGCCGGGGTCCCGCGGGCGGGACCCCGGTCTTTCATTCCATGACAGCGCTGTGATCGACCTTGGCCGGCGTGCCGGGCTTGCGCAGCAGAAGCACAAGCGGGATGGCGGCTAAAGACAGGACCATCATCAGCTTGAAGTCGTCGACATAGCTGATGATGGTCGCCTGCAGCGTGACCAGGCCGTCGAGCGCGGCGCGGCCGGCGGCTGTGTAGGGGCTCAGCGCCTGCGAGATCGCCGGATCGGCGAACGCCGGATTGTAGGGCGTCACATAGGTGGCGATGTTGGCGTGATTGATCTGCTGGTTCTGCGTCAGCAGCGCGGTGACCACCGAGATGCCGACGCTGGAGCCGATGTTGCGCGACAGATTGTAGAGACCGGTGCCTTCCGAGCGCCGCTCCGGCGCCAGCGTGGCGAAGGTGATGGTGGTGAGCGGCACGAACAGGAAGCCCAGGCCGGCGCCCTGGATGAAACCGGTGCTGATGATCGTCCATTGCGAGACGTCGGGCGTCCAGCCGGTCATGTCGTACATCGCCCAGGCGGTGATCGCGAGGCCGATGAACAGCAGCCAACGCGTGTCGACCTTGCCGACGAGACGGCCGACCAGAAACATGCAGGCCATGGTGCCGAGGCCGCGCGGCCCCATGACGATGCCGGCCGTCACCACCGGATAGCCCATCAGCGTCTGCAGATAGGGCGTCATCAGCGCCAGCGAGGCGAGATAGGTGATGCCTATGATGAAGATGAAGATCATGCCGACGGCGAAGTTGCGGTCGAGGAACAGCCGCGGGTTCACGAAGGTGTCGCGCGCGGTGAAGGTGTGGACGATGAAGATGTAGAAGGCCGACGCGCAGACCAGCGCCTCGACGATGATCTCGGCCGAGGAGAACCAGTTTAGCTGCTCGCCACGGTCGAGGAACATCTGCAGCGAGGCGATGGCGAGGCTGAGCATGCCGAAGCCAAGCCAGTCGAGCCTGGCCTTAAGGTCGAGCTTGGTTTCCTGGACGAACATCGAGACGCCGGCGAAGGCCAGCATGCCGATCGGCACGTTGATGTAGAACACCCAGCGCCAGGACACGTTTTCGGTCAGCCAGCCGCCGATGACCGGGCCGAGCACCGGGCCGACCATGACCGAGACGCCGAACAGCGCCATCGCCGAGCCGCGCTCCTCGACGCTGTAGATGTCGAGCAGGATCGACTGCGACAGCGGCACGAGGGCTGCGCCAAACAGGCCCTGCAACAGGCGGAAGCCGACGATCTGCGGCAGCGACTGCGCGAAGCCGCAGAGCACCGATGCGACGACGAAGCCGGTGATCGCCACCAGCAGGATGCGCTTGCGGCCGAAGCGGTTGGCGAGATAGCCGGACGGCGGCGTCATCACGGCGGCGGCGACGATATAGGAGGTGAGCACCCAGTTGATCTGGTCGGCGCTCGCCGAGACGCTGCCCTGAATATAAGGCAGCGCCACATTGGCGATGGTGGTGTCCAGCGCCTGCATGATGACCGCCAGGATCACGCAAGCGGTGATGGCGCCGCGATTGGCGACCACGGGCGCGCCTGTCGCGGAAGCAGCGGTCATGACTTTTGCCCGAAACGCTCGAGCAGTTCCGTGACGAAGTCGGGCAGGCCGCGCGCATGGCCGGTGTCGATGCTGACGACCGCGCTCATGCCGCCGCGCAGCGGCGGCTTGCCTTGCGGATCATCGATCGTCACGCGCATCGGGATGCGCTGCACGACCTTGACCCAGTTTCCGCTAGTGTTCTGCGCCGGCAGCAGCGAGAAGCTGGACGACGAAGCCGGGCTGATCGAACCGACCGTGCCGTGCCAGACCTCGCCCGGATAGCCGTCGATGCTGATCGTCGCCTTCTGGCCGGGACGCACATAGGTGAGCTCGGTTTCCTTCGGCTCTGCAGCGATCCAGATATCGGTCGACGACACCAGGCTGAAGGCCGGCTGCGAGGCCGGCAGATACTTGCCGACCTGCAATGCATCGACATTGGTGACGACGCCGTCGAACGGCGCCTTGACGACGGAGTCGTCGAGGTTTCGCTGAGCATCGTCAACCGCCGACTGGGCCTGCAGGTAGAACGGGTTCTTCTCAACCGGCTGGCTGGCGTCGCCGCCGAGCTGGGCGAGCATCGCCTGCGCCTGCGCCTTGGCGACGGTCACCTTCCGGCGGGCGGCGACGAGGTCATGCTGGGCGCCGTCGAAAGTCGCCTTGGACGCCGTCGAGGTCTTGAGCAGGTCCTGCTGACGCTGGAAGGCGGACTCGTAATAGGGGATGTCGGCCTCAGCCTGGTCGATCGATGCCAGCGACTGCTGGTAGCTCGCCTGCAGGGTCAGCACCTGGTTGCGTACGGTGCCGAGCTGCGCCTCGGCACCGCCGAGCGCCGTCTCGAAGGAGGCGGGCCGCAGCCGGAACAGCACGTCGCCCTTCTTCACCGCCTGGTTGTCGTGCACGTCGATCTCATCGACGGTGCCGGAGACGTCGGTGGAAACTCCGAGCGACTGCGCCTGGATATAGGCATTGTCGGTGGTCATGACCTGGCCGCCGATGACGTAGTAATAGCCGCCGGCCACCAGCGCAACCGGGAGCAGCGCGAACAGGATCGGCCGCGTCAGGCCGCGGCGCGGTTTTGCGGGAGCCGGCGGGGCAATGATGACGGCGGCCGGTTTCGGCTGGGCCGAGGGTGCTTCCAGCGTTGCCGGCTCCGGAGCGACCGGCGCTTCCAGCGCGTCATCCTCGACCACTGGCGGATTGCCGCGCCTTTGCTCGCGCTGGCTGTCCAGGCGGATGACCTGGTCGCTCACTCTTTCGCCGGCATCGTCGTCGTCGGCGGGCTTTCTGGATGAGGTTGATTCAGACATGGACTTTCTCCCGGTCAGTGACCGGCTGGGCTCGGGCTTCGAGCAGATTGGATTCGATCAAGCGCTTGGCGAAAAGGCGCGCAACGTCGTGCAGCACGAAGCTGATATTGAGTGAGGAGGGCATGGGAAGACTTCGGAGTCGGCGGACAAGCTTTCGTGAGCATGCTTATTATCATCATGCACATAATCCTGCTGGACGCGCAGCGCAAGACCGCCTAAGGCGCTTGGTAAAAATATCGCATAGGCCAGAACCCAAGCCGGAGCGGCCGGGTTCAGGGCAAGGACAAGACGATGAACCGGCTCAAGATCACCATGCTGGCGCTGCTCACGGGATACGCTTTGCCGGCTGCCGCGGCGGAGGCGGTGAGCTGCGGCGGGGCGGCGATGCTGGGCGGCGCGCAGCTCAATTGCAGCCACGTGCAACCCAAGGCGCCGCCGCAATTCTGCACCTTCAGCTGGGCTCTGCACACGATGGCCGGCGACCAGAAAATCGTCGAGGGAAGCTTCTCGCTGCCGCCCGGCGCGTCGAACGTGCAAGTCTATCAGGGCAGCGGTTTCGACAGCGCCCTTTCCAATCCGATCGTGATCTGCCGCGGCAGCCACTGAACGGTTGGTGCCACAGCCGGATCACGTTAGTTTGATCGCGCGCGGGCATCGCCGTCCGCGCCCGAAGCTGCCTGCGAAAACCATGGAGGGACCGCGATGACCGGACCCAACCCCGACATCAAGCATCCGATCGCGATGCATCCGCGCGTCGGCTTCCTGAAGGGGCTGGTGAACGCGCCCAACATCGAGATCGGCGACTTCACCTACTACGACGACCCCGACGGTCCCGACAAATTCGCCGAGAAATGCGTGCTGCATCATTATCCGTTCATCGGCGACAAGTTGATCATCGGCAAGTTCTGCGCCATCGCCGAGGGCGCGCGCTTCATCATGAACGGCGCCAACCACGCCATGTCCGGCTTCTCGACCTATCCGTTCAACATCTTCGGCAATGGCTGGGAGGAAGGTTTCGATCCCAAAACCTGGTCGAAGGAGATCCGTGGCGACACCGTGCTGGGCAATGACGTGTGGATCGGCATGGACGCGGTGATCATGCCAGGCGTCAAGATCGGCCACGGCGCCATCATAGCCGCGAAATCGGTTGTCACGCGCGACGTGCCGCCTTATGCGATCGTCGCCGGCAATGCGGCCAAGGTGGTGAAGATGCGCTTCGACGAATTCACGGTGCGGCGGCTGTTGAAGGCGGCCTGGTGGGACTGGCCGGTCGACAAGATCAGCCGCAACCTCAACGCCATTCGCGGCGCCGACATCTCAAAGCTGGAGGCTGCGGCTTGAGCGCGCCCGACAAGACCACGAACGACACGGCGATAAGCCCCGAACTGTTCACCCGCGGCTGGATCTTCATCCGCGGCGTGCCGTCGATGAAATTCCTGCCGCCGGAAGGCCCGCCTGAGATCGCCTTTGCCGGCCGCTCCAATGTCGGCAAGTCGTCGCTGATCAACGCGCTGGTCGGCCACAAGGGGCTGGCGCGTACATCGAACACGCCTGGCCGCACGCAGGAGCTCAACTATTTCGTGCCGGACGGGTTTTCCGGCGAAGGCGCCGACCTGCCGCCGATGGCGCTGGTCGACATGCCGGGCTACGGCTATGCCAGCGCGCCGAAAGACAAGGTCGATGAGTGGACGAAACTCATCTACGAATATCTGCAGGGCCGCGTGACGCTGAAACGCGTCTATGTGCTGATCGACGCCCGCCACGGCATCAAGGCCAAGGACGAGGAAGTGCTGACGCTGCTCGACAAGGCGGCGGTGTCCTACCAGGTGGTGCTGACCAAGACCGACAAGATCAAGGCCGCCGGCGTGCCGAGGCTGATCGAGGAGACGCTGGCAAAGATCAAGAAGCGGCCGGCGGCGTTTCCGGTGGTGCTCGCCACCTCGTCGGAGAAAGCCGCGGGGCTGGACGAATTGCGCGCGGCGATCGCCCTGGTAGCGAACGGCGGCTAGAGCGTTTCACCGTTTCGCGGAAACGGCGAACCGCTCTATCTCTTTGTTTTGCGCAATTCCGGACGGAAAACCGTTACACACTTTTCCTGGAATTGCTCTAGGGCCGCCCGCCGGGACCGATCCGTCAGGGATCAATCCGTCTCTTCGCGTTCGGGCTCGCGGTCGCGCCGGCCGGTGAGGATCTCGCGCTTGCCGACATGGTTGGGCGCGCCGACCAGGCCTTCCTTTTCCATGCGCTCGACCAGCGAGGCGGCGCGGTTGTAGCCGACGCCGAGGCGGCGCTGGATGTAGGAGGTCGAGCATTTCTTGTCGCGCTTGACCACCTTGATCGCCTCCTCATAGAGGGCATCGCCATCTTCCTCGGCGATCGCGCTCTTGTCGAAGACCGGACCGGTGTCGGCCGCCTCGTCAGTCTCCTCCTCGTCGGCGGTAACGGTGTCGAGATATTCGGGACGCCCTTGCGCCTTCAGATGCGCCACGACATGCTCGACCTCCAGATCGGAAACGAAGGGACCGTGCACGCGCGAAATGCGACCGCCGCCGGCCATGTGCAGCATGTCGCCCTGGCCGAGCAGCTGCTCGGCGCCCTGCTCGCCGAGGATGGTGCGGCTGTCGATCTTGGACGTCACCTGAAAGGAGATGCGGGTTGGGAAATTGGCCTTGATGGTGCCGGTGATCACGTCGACCGACGGGCGCTGCGTGGCCATGATCAGATGGATGCCGGCGGCGCGCGCCATCTGCGCCAGCCGCTGGATGGCGCCTTCGATCTCCTTGCCGGCCACCATCATCAGGTCGGCCATCTCGTCGACGATGATGACGATATAGGGCATCGGCGCGAGGTCGATGACGCGTTCCTCGAACAGCGGTTCGCCCGTGCCCTTCTCGAAGCCCACCTGCACCTGCATGGTCACGACCTCGCCCTTGTCACGAGCGCCGGCCGCGCGCTGGTTGTAGCCGTCGATGTTGCGCACGCCGAGGCGCGCCATCTTGCGATAACGGTCCTCCATCTCGCGCACCGCCCATTTGAGTGCGGTCACCGCCTTCTTCGGATCGGTGACGACCGGCGTAAGCAGATGCGGGATGCCGTCATAGACGGAGAGTTCCAGCATTTTTGGATCGACCATGATGAGGCGGCATTCCTCCGGCTTCATCCGGTAGAGCAACGACAGGATCATGGTGTTGATGGCGACCGACTTGCCGGAGCCGGTGGTGCCCGCCACCAGCAAGTGGGGCATCTTGGCAAGTTCGGCGATCACCGGTTCGCCGCCGATCGTCTTGCCGAGGCCGAGCGCCAGCTTGCAGGAGGTGTTGCGGAAGCCGGCCGATCCGATCAGCTCGCGGAAATAGACCGTCTCGCGTGTTTCGTTGGGCAGCTCGATGCCGATGACATTGCGACCCGGCACCACGGCGACGCGCGCCGAGATTGCCGACATGGAACGGGCGATGTCGTCGGCGAGACCGATGACGCGGCTGGATTTCACGCCCGGCGCCGGTTCGAACTCGTAGAGCGTGACGACCGGACCGGGGCGGACATGGATGATCTCGCCCTTGACGCCGAAATCCTCCAGCACGCTTTCCAGCAGGTCGGCATTCTGCTCCATTCGCTCCTGCGACATGTAGAAGCCCTGGCCTTCCGGCGGTAGCTGCAGCAGTTCCTCGGACGGGAGTTCGTAGCCGACGGACGCCGGCAGCGGCACGACTTCGCCGGCGATGGCCAGGGAGGGCACCTGCCTGGCTTTCCTTGCGCTTGCCGGGGTTGAAATCGGCATGGGCTCTGCAGGCATCGGTTGGGCGGGGGCCGCAGCCGGCACCGGCGTCGAAGCAGGGGTTGCGTCCGATGTGTTGGAGCGCCATTCGATGACCCGGTAAAACGACGTCGCTTCACCCAGGTAGGCGGCACGGGGCTGCATTGGCAGAGCAACCGGATGATCCGCCGGCATCGGCTGGACGGGCTGCGCCGAGGCGGCGGGCGCCTGTCCCGCTTCGTTCAGGCGCGCCCGCGCCAGACGCTCGGCGAGGAAGGGCATGCCGAACTCGAAAAAGGCATGGTCCGAGAGATAGGACCAGCGCAGCCCGGACGGGCGCGGTTTTGGCGCCGGAGCAGCAGCAGCCTGGGGCGGCGCAACCGGAGCGGCGGGGGCAACAGCAGCGACTGCGGGAGCTGCGCGAAGCGGTTTGGTTGGTGCCGGCGCGGCGGCGCGAGCGGCGGGAACCGGCCGGACTGGATTGGTTGCCGCCGGGGCCGGCGGCGCGGGGCGGACAGGTTCGCGGACGGGCGCCTTGTTCTGCGCGGCATCTTCCGCCTGCGGGGCGGTTCGCCTGGATAGGTCGGTGTCGGGCGTGCGGGTGAAGCGCACGTTCGGGGCCAGGAAGAAATAATTCTGCCAGGCCGGACGGCCGAATTCGCCGCCATCGGCCGAATCGAACGATGCGCCCTGGGCGGCATCCGATTCGCTTGCCGGCGCAACGCGCAACGCGACAACCCGCCCCGCCTGCGCTTGCGGAACTCCGCCGCGGCGCTCGACATCCGCGCGGTGATCGTCGTCGTTGCCGTAGGCGGAATCGCCGGAATGATTGGCACGGGGAAAGCGCATGGATGTCATACTCGAGACTCGCCGATTGAACGTGTCCCGAGACATAGAAAGCGATGGTTAACAGGTCCTTCCGAAAGCTCTGCCGGATGACGTTTGAATGAGGTCGACGGAGGGCTCTTCACGGCATGCGTGCCAGCCGCGGCATCGTCGGAGTTTTCAGGTCGCGGGGCGCGAATTCTCAGGCTTGCGCCATGCGCTACGGACTTCGCGTGCCGGAATGGTCAGGCCGATGCCGAAGCCCGTTCCTCGGCGAGAAATTTTTCCGTGGCGTAAGCCTTGAGGAACACATCGACGCCGGAGGTCACGATGTGCTCGATCTCAGAAGTGCTCGGCGCCTTGGTGCGGTAGGAAAAGATGCACTGGCGGAACAGGCCTGCAAGGCAGAGCTCGGTGAACTGATAGGCGGCAAGGTCGACATCGTCGATCTGCAGCAGGCCGCGTTGGACGGCCTCGTCGAGGAAAGCCATCACCCTGTCGTGGCCACGCTTCGGGCCGCGCTCGTAGAAGCGCGCGCCAAGCTCGGGAATCCGGTCGGCGGCGCCAACCACGGTGCGCTGGGCCTGGATCACCTTGGCCGAGGTGATCTTGGCCGACAGCCCCATGCCGAACTTCACCAGCGTGTTGCGCAGGTCGTCGAAGTGGTCGAGCACCTCATACATGTTCTTGAAGATGGTGCCGCGCTCTTCCTCGATGAGAGCCTCGAACAACTCTTCCTTGTTTTCGAAATAGACGTAGATCGTGCCCTTGGAGACGCCGGCCTCGCGCGTAATGTCGTTCATCGAGGCGGCTTCAAAGCCCTTGTCTATGAAGACGCGGCGCGCGCCTTCTATGATCTGAGCCCGCTTGACCGGGTCCTGCCCGGCGGCCGGACGGCCCTTGCGTAAGTCGAGCAGATCGCTGTCGGCTGTCGCTTCGACCATGGAAGTCGTTCCTCAGAAAATATTTCGAACCGCCCGGTTCGATTTCCTCTTGATATGGTCCTGTTTCCGCGCTATGTCAATCACCAATTCGAACCGAACGGTTCAGTCTGACTGACAATCCTAGAGAGATCACCATGTCCTCGAACGCGCCCGCCACCGCCGAAGTCCGCACGTTTCCCAACGCCAAGGTCCAGCCCTCGACCGAAGCGCCGGAAGTCCCTGTACAGCCGGTCACCCCTGTTGCGCCGCCCGCGGCCGAGGCGCCCGCGAAGAAGAAGCGCTCCGTCCGCTCGTTCCTTCTGCCGATCATCGGCCTTGCCCTCCTCGGCGCCGGTTCCTGGTATGGCTATAACTACTGGACCGACGGTCGGTTCATGATCTCCACCGACGACGCCTATGTCCAGGCCGATATGTCGTTCGTGTCGCCGAAAATATCCGGCTATATCGACAAGGTGCTGGTGAGCGAGAACCAACAGGTCAAGGCCGGCGATCCGCTGTTCGCCATCGACAATGGCGACTACAAGATTGCCGTCGCCCAGGCCGAAGCGCAGATCGCGACGCTGGCCAAGACGCTCGACCGCATCGACGCGCAGACCAAGGCCGCGCAGGCCTCGCTGCAGCAGGCCCAGGCCTCGAAGGTCGCCGACCAGGCCGCCGCCGACAATGCGGCGCGCGCCCAGGATCGTGCAGCGCAGCTGCTCAAGACGCATGTCGGCACGCAGGCTCAGCTCGACGACGCCCAGACCGCGCTCGACCAGGCCAAGGCGGCGCTCGTCGGCGCCGACGCGCAGATCGCCGCGGCGCAGGCCAATATCGGCGTGCTGGAAGCCCAGCGCGCGGAATCGGCCAGCACTTTGGCCTCGCTGCAGCTTACCCGCGACAAGGCCCAGCGCGACCTGTCCTTCACCGTGCTGAAGGCGCCCTATGACGGCGTCGTCGGCAACCGCTCTGTGGAACAGGGCGACCTCGTCAGCCCTGGACAGAAGCTCGCCGTCGTCGTGCCGATGGACAAGCTCTACATCGTCGGCAACTTCAAGGAGACGCAGCTTGGCCACATGGTGGCCGGCGAGAAGGTGCGCATCACGGTGGACGCGATCGACGGCCAGACGTTCGAAGGCACCGTCTCTTCGCTGGCGCCGGCTTCGGGCGCGGTGTTCTCGCTGCTGCCGCCGGAAAACGCCACCGGCAACTTCACCAAGGTTGTGCAGCGCGTGCCCGTGCGCATCGACGTCCCGGCCGACGTGCTGAAAACCGGCAAGCTGCGCGCGGGCCTGAGCGTCGTCGTCGCGGTCGACAGCCGCACCGCGCCGGCCTCGACGACCAACTAAGCGATCGGGGGGCGGTTCGGTGGCCATTTGAGCGCCGAGCCGCCCAGCCTGCTTCAAAGCGGCAGACCCGCTCCAAATATCTGTTTTGACTCAATTCCGGACGCAACCGCAACGCGCCTGTCTTGGAATTAGGGAGGCCATGAGATGGCAACCGCAACCATTACCGCAGGATCAATGCCCGGACGTCCGGCAGCAGCCGCGCCGGCCCTGCCCGCGGACCATATGCCGGTGCGCCGCGTCGTCGCCTTCCTGGCGATGGTGTTCGGCATGTTCATGGCGATCCTCGACATCCAGATCGTCTCGGCCTCGCTGTCGGAAATCCAGGCCGGCCTCAGCGCCAGTTCCGACGAGATCCCGTGGGTGCAGACCGCCTATCTGATCGCCGAAGTGGTGATGATCCCGCTGTCGGGCTTCCTCAGCCGGATGCTGTCGACGCGCGTTTTGTTCACCACCGCCGCGGCCGGCTTCACCGCGGCCAGCGCGCTCGCCGCGACCGCCACCAACATCGACCAGATGATCGTCTACCGCGCCATCCAGGGCTTCATCGGCGGCGGCATGATCCCCAGCGTGTTTGCGGCCGCTTTCACCATCTTCCCGCCCTCCAAGCGCGCCGTCGTCTCGCCGATGATCGGACTGGTGGCGACGCTGGCGCCGACGATCGGCCCGACGGTGGGCGGCTATATCAGCCATGCCATGTCCTGGCACTGGCTGTTCCTGATCAATGTCGTGCCCGGCATCCTGGTGGCGACGGCCGCCTGGGCGCTGATCGACTTCGACAAGCCCAACCTCAAGCTGTTCTCCAAGTTCGACTGGTGGGGCCTGGCCGGCATGGCCGCCTTCCTCGGCTGCATGGAGTATGTGCTGGAGGAAGGCCCGAACCATGACTGGCTGCAGGAGCCGGCCGTCTTTGCCTGCGCCATCATCATGACCATCGGCGGCATCGTCTTCTTCTGGCGCGTCTTCACCGCCGAGGAGCCGATCGTCGACCTCAGGGCCTTCAGCAACGTCAACTTCGCCTTCGGCTCGCTGTTCTCCTTCGTCGTCGGTATCGGCCTCTACGGGTTGACCTACCTCTATCCGGTGTTCCTCGGTCGTATCCGCGGTTACGATTCGATGATGATCGGCGAGGCGCTGTTCGTCAGCGGCCTGGCGATGTTCTTCACCGCGCCCATTGCCGGCATCCTGTCGAACAAGATCGACCTCAGGCTGATGATGATGATCGGCTTCGTGGGCTTCGCCACCGGCACATGGTGGATGACGCATCTGACCGCCGACTGGGATTTCTACGAGCTGCTCATTCCGCAGATCTTGCGCGGCTGCTCGATGATGCTGTGCATGGTGCCGATCAACAACATCGCGCTCGGCACGCTGCCGCCGGAACGGCTGAAGAATGCGTCCGGCCTGTTCAACCTGACCCGCAACCTCGGCGGCGCCGTCGGCCTTGCCGTCATCAACACGGTGCTGATCGACCGCAATGCCTTCCACTATGCACGGCTTGCCGAGCATGTGCAGTGGGGCAGTGCCGCCGCGCAGAACAAGCTGCAGAACATGACGCAGAATTTCGAGCAGACCGCAGGCCTCGACGCCACCAGCGCCGCGATCTCTAAACTGTCCGGCATGGTGCAGCAGCAGGCGGCGCTGCTGTCCTTCATGGACGTGTTCATGATGCTGACCGTGCTGTTCGCCTCGCTCGGATTCTTCGTGCTGTTCATCAACAAGCCGGCCCCGCAGGGCGGCGGAGGCGGCGGAGGCCATTGAGGCGCGCTGGATCCCCCGCCCGGCGCCCTCATGCATAACCCCGGAAATCGACACCGATTTCCGGGGTTATGTTTTTAGTGGACGGTGAATTTTTCCTTCCGTCCAGCCTCGCTCAGGCGGCGGCCGGCTTGAAGCTGAGCGCCACGCCGTTGATGCAGTGGCGCAGGCCGGTGGGCGGCGGGCCGTCGTCGAAGACATGGCCGAGATGACCGCCACAGCGGCGGCAGTGGACCTCGGTGCGCGTCATGCCGAGTGAGCGGTCCTCGGTCTTACCGATGGAATTGGCGATCTCCTGGTAGAAACTCGGCCAGCCGGTGCCGGAATCGAATTTGGTCTCCGACGAATAGACCGGCAGGTCGCAGCCGGCGCAGGCGAAGACGCCCTTGCGATGCTCGTTGAGCAGCGGGCTGGTTCCGGGATATTCGGTGCCCTGCTTGCGCAGCACGTCGAAGGCGGCGTCGGACAGGATGGCGTGCCATTCGGCGTCGGTCTTGGTGACCTCGAAGGTCTCGGCGGCGAGAGCGGGCTTCGGCCCGCCGGCGCGCAGCATCGCTCCGGTTCCGACGATGAGAGCGGTCGCGGCGGCGCCGCTCCAGAGAAAATCACGACGGTTCATGGCCGTTCCTCCTGACGCATTTTGCCAAGATAGAGCACCGCCCGGAAATCAAAAGCCGGTGACGCCCTACCGTTTGTCTCTTGAGCAATTCCGGACGGAAAACCGCTTCGCACTTTTCCTGGAATTGCTCCATTTCTTTGCCTTGCCGCAATTCCGGACGGAAAACCGCTTCACACTTTTCCTGGAATTGCTTGAGCATGCAGCTCCGCGCCGCCCTTGCGGGACGACGCGGAGCACACCCTTGCCGGCGGCGCGGATCTTGGACGATGCAGCCGGCGCTCAGCCATGTCTTCGCCGGCCAGGCCCGCTTTGTTACATCTTCGGCAAGAGAACCTTGTCGATGACGTGGATGACGCCGTTGGACTGGCGGACGTCGGCGATGGTGACGTGGGCGACATTGCCATTCTCGTCGGTGACGGTGACCTTGCCCTTCTCGGCCTTCAGCGTCAGCTCGCAGCCGCCGACGGTCTTGACCTGATGCGCGCCGCCATCGGCCTTGGCCATCTTGGCGACATCGGCGGCCAGCGCCTTGGCGGCGATGACATGGCAGGTCAGCACCTTGGTCAGCTTGTCCTTGTTCTCGGGCTTGAGCAGCGTGTCGACCGTGCCGGAGGGCAGCGCGGCGAAGGCTTCGTTGGTCGGCGCGAAGACGGTGAACGGACCAGCGCCCTGCAGCGTGTCGACGAGGCCGGCGGCCTTGACGGCGGCGACCAGCGTGGTGTGGTCCTTCGAATTGACGGCGTTCTCGATGATGTTCTTCTTGGCGTACATCGGCGCGCCGCCGACCATCGGATTGGCAAAGGCAACGGCGCCGACAGCGGAAAGGCCGAGCGTAGAGGCGAGCAAAAGGGTGGCGAATTTACGCATTGTGTCAGTCTCCTCGGGTTGTTTTTCCCGTCCTTGGGAACATGAGGAGATACGGGAGGGTCGAAAGGTTAGTTTCACGACCGCTGCAAGATTTTTTCTTCGTGCGATTTATTTGGCTGATGCCGCCTGCGGCCACAGCAGACTTCCCCCGCCTGTGACAGGCAGAAATATAGACTTCAATTAATCTCTATAAGCGTGACTGTGCCGAAGCGGCGGTCAGATGCCCTTCAGGTCACCAGCAGCGACGACCGGACCGGTCGGCTGGCCGGTCGGCGAACCGCCCGCGGGCTCGAGGCTGACGGCAAGCACGGCGCCCTGCGCCAGCTTCTGCTGGACGGCCGGGCTGACGGCCATGCGCGCGGTCTGACCGGCCGGGATGACGCCCATCGAAACCGGCGCGTTTTTGCCTTCGATCATCCAAAGCTCGAAGTCCTTGCCGGCGCCGCGCTCACCAGAAACCAGCGATAGGCCGACCTCATGGCGGGCGGCGTCGTAGACGGCGAAGTATTTGACGGGGCTGTTGTCGGCAGCCAGCGAAGCGACCAGCCTGGTCTCGGGCGGCGTGACCGGCGGGTTGACGTAAGGCAGGGCGACATAGACCGCCAGGGCGGCAATCGCCGCGGCGGCGAGGCCGCGCCAGAAGGCAAGGCTCGTCCACAAGCCGCCACCGGGCGCCGGGGACGTGGAAGCAGTCGACGCGAAGAGGCGGCGGTCGATCGCCACCTTGACCGAAGCCGGAGGCTCGACCGCGGCATAGGCGGCGGCTATCGGCGCGAAATGGGCCTCCCAGGCATCGACCAGGCGGGCGAACGCCGTTTCGGTATCGATGCGACGGGACGCGATCTGGCGTTCGTCGGCGGCCAGAACGCCAAGAACGTATTCGGCGGCGAGCAGGTCGTCGCCTCCACGTTCCGGTCCGTTGTCTTCCGCCAGCGTCATCTTTCCAGGCATTCTCTCAGCTTGAGCAGGCTTCGCCGAAGCCAAGTCCGCATCGTGTTCAGCGGAACCTTGAAGCGTTCCGCCAGCTCGGCATAGCTCTCGCCGCTCAGATAGGCGCCCCGGACGGCCGCCGCCCGGTCTTTCTCCAGTTCGTCGAGGCAGTGGTGGATACGTTCGGTCTCGCCGCCCGCCACAGCCATGGCCTCAGGTCCTGGCGTCGGATCAGCGACGTCGAGGGCCGTATCGATGTTGACAGAAGGACTGCGCCGCGCCCGGATGCGATCGATCGCATGGTTGCGCGCAATGGCCACCAGCCAGGAAATCGGGCTCAGATCGGAAACCGCGAAGCGATCGGCCTTCGTCCAAATCTTGACGAAGACCTCCTGCAGCGCTTCTTCCGCATCTCCCCTGTCCCTCAAGACACGAAGGCAGACGCCGAAAAGTTTCGCGCTGGTCTGCTTGTAGAGCAGATCGAACGCAGCCCGGTCCTTCATCGAAGTCCGGACGATCAGCTTGCTGATGTCCTGCGGCACCATAGCGGCAAATTAGAAGATTGCGGTTTATTTGCAACGGGTGCCGGACACGCTCCGCAATGGGTCGTTGCCAAGCGAATCGGGCGCCGCTAGCCTTTGCGAAAATCGAGGATGCGGATGTCGATCGAGCGCGTGCTTTGGGAACAGGATGCGACGGGGCTTGGCGAGCTCGTGCATCGGGGCGAAATCGCGCCGCAGGAGCTGGTCGACGCGGCGATCGCGCGCGCCGAGGCGACACGGTCCGACATCAACGCCATCGCCACGCCGCTTTATGAGGCCGCGCGGGAGCGCGCCAAGATCATCGACCGCACGCTGCCGCTGGCCGGCGTGCCGTTCGCGCTCAAGGACCTCGGCATCGGCCTCAAGGGCGTGCCTATCCATGGCGGCAGCCGCATTCCGCCCTTCACCGCCGATTACAACTCGGTGATGGTCGAGCGCCATCTCGCCGCCGGCCTGATCCCGATCGCCACCAGCACCTCGCCCGAGCATGGGCTGCGGCTGATGACGGAGTCGGCCCGCTTCGGCATCACCCGCAACCCCTGGAACACCGGCCACACCACGGGCGGCTCGTCCGGCGGCGCCGCGGCGCTGGTGGCGGCCGGCGTGGTGCCGGCGGCGCACGCTTCCGACGGCGGCGGCTCGATCCTGGTGCCCTCGGCCTGCAGCGGGCTGGTGGGCTTGAAGACCTCGCGCGGCCGCGTGCCGCTGACGCCGCTGACCAGCGAAAGCTGGTACGGCATGGTCGTCGACCACGCCGTCAGCCGCTCGGTGCGCGATACGGCACTGCTGCTCGACCTGACGCACGGCGCCGATCCGTTGTCGCCTTACGCGGCACGAGAGCCGAAGGGCTTCTTCGCGGTCGCCGCGGCGCGCGACCCAGGCAAGCTCAGCCTTGCCGTCTACCGCAAATCGCCGCTCGGCCTGCCGATCTCGGACGAGACGCTCCAGGCGCTCGACACCGCGGTGGCGCTGGCGCGCGAGGGCGGACACACGGTGGAGGAGATCGACCTGCCTTTCATCGGCCGCGACTTCATCGCCGATTTCTGCAAGACGGTGGCCGCGGCGGTCGGCGGCACGATGCGGTCGGAGGCTGAGCGCGTCGGGAGGCCGGTCATCGGCGAGGTCGAGCGCGCCACCCGCGTGCTCGGCCGCCTCGGCGAGATGTTGTCCGCCGGCGAGGTCTATGACGGCATGCAGCGCCTCAACGCCACGGCGCGGCGGTTGATCGAAGAGACAGCGCGCTACGACGCCGTGCTGATGCCGATCATCGCGCACCCGCCTTTGGCCTGCGGTTCGATGGACCCGAAGGGCGCCGACGACTTCATCGAGAACCTGCTCGACAAATTGCATCTGACCGGCCTGCTCAAGATCAAGTCGTTCTTCGGCCAACTGATGGACAAGAGCCTGTGGTTCACGCACTGGCCGGCGATCCAGAATGTCAGCGGCCAGCCGTCGATCGCGCTGCCGGTGCATGTCACGGCGGACGGCCTGCCGCTCGGCATCCAGGCCGCCGGCCGGCCGGGCGACGAGGAGACGCTATTGTCCCTCGCCGCACAGATGGAGAAGCTCTCGGGTTGGCTGAAGCGGCGCGCGCCGCTCAAGGCGCCGGCTTAGAACACACGCACGATTTCGTCATTGTGACCGCAAAGCCGTTTGCGGCCTGCGGCAATTCCCGCTAAGACGCCGCCATCCACGCCAGCTAGGGTCAATACCGATGACGGACGTCGCCGCCAACGCCGAAATGCAGGCCGCGCTGCTCTCGCGCGCGCTGCCTTACATGCAGCGTTACGAGAACAAGACGGTGGTGGTGAAGTATGGCGGCCATGCCATGGGCGACCACGAGCTCGGCAAGGCCTTCGCGCGCGACATCGCGCTGTTGAAACAGTCCGGCGTCAACCCGATCGTCGTGCATGGCGGCGGGCCGCAGATCGGCGCCATGCTCAACAAGATGGGCATCGAATCCAAATTCGAGGGCGGCCTGCGCGTCACCGACCAGAAGACGGTCGAGATCGTCGAGATGGTGCTGGCCGGCTCGATCAACAAGGAGATCGTGGCGCTGATCAACGCCGAGGGCGAATGGGCGATCGGGCTTTGCGGCAAGGACGGCAACATGGTGTTCGCCGAAAAGGCGCGCAAGACCATGATCGACCCGGATTCCAACATCGAGCGGGTGCTGGATCTCGGCTTCGTCGGTGAGCCGGTCGAGGTCGACCGCACGCTGCTCGATCTTCTGGCGCGCTCGGAAATGATTCCGGTTCTGGCGCCTGTCGCGCCCGGCCGCGACGGCCATACCTACAACATCAACGCCGACACGTTTGCCGGGGCGATTGCCGGAGCCTGCCGCGCCTCGCGCCTGCTCTTCCTCACCGACGTGCCGGGCGTGCTCGACAAGAACAAGAAGCTGATCGACGAATTGACGGTCGCCGAAGCCAAGGCGCTGATCAAGGACGGCACGGTGTCGGGCGGCATGATCCCGAAGGTCGAGACCTGCATCGAGGCGATCGAGCGCGGCGTCGAGGGCGTCGTCATCCTCAACGGCAAGACGCCGCATTCGGTGCTGCTGGAGCTCTTCACCGAGCACGGCGCCGGTACGCTGATCGTTCCCTGACGGATCGTCAGCCGGCTAATCTCCTCTTCTCAGGAATGTGCTGATCATCGACGACAGGCACGGCCGACTTGCGGACCGTTCGCCTGACGATCATCGATTCCTCCTCGGCGTCCTGCGGCGCGCCCCAGAATTCGGCGAGTGTCGGGCCGTCCGTCACGCGGTTGTCGCGGGCGAGAAAGCCCCAGATCTCGCGCAACCAGACGCGGCGGCCCATCCTGGTGTACCAGCGCATCGAATGGCGCTGCTCGGGGTCGGGGTGGAAGAGGATGCGCGCCAGCGCCTTCGGCCGCGACTGCACGGCGACCTCGATCAGCTTGACGGCGAAGAACAGCATCCACGGCTTCAGCCGTGTCATGTGCAGAACCTGGTGCTTGTAGTCCCAGAGCCGCACGTCTTTCTGGATTACCTTACGGTCGCTGGCGATGCGGAAGAACGGTGTCCAGCGATGCGGCGTGACATAGAGCGCCTGGATCTGGTCCGGGTCATAGGCGATGAGCTGGCGAAAGCCGCGCCAGAGATCGCGCAAAGTTTCGTCCTCGAAGCCGGCGACCCAAGTCGCCATCGACAGGATGCCGTGCCGGCGCAGCAGCCGGATCGCCTCGCGGTCGGACTTGGTGCTGCCGCCCTTGCGGATCAGCGACAGCGTTGCCTCGTCGGTGTTTTCCATGCCGAGCAACCAGCGGATGACGCCGGCCTTGCGGTAGAGATGCAGGCTGTCGGTGTCGCGCACGATGTCGTCCGCACGGGTCGAGCCAACGATCAGCACCGGCACGTTCTCGGCGATCATGGCGTCGAGAAAAGCGCGCCAGGCTTTCTTCGAGGAGGTCGGGTTCTCGTCGGCCAGGTTGATCAGCTCGACGCCGTGCTCGCGATGCAGCCAGGCGATTTCCTTTGCGAATTTCACCGGGTCGCGATGCCGCCAGCGCGTCCAGAAACCGCGCTGGCCGCAATAGTTGCACAGATGCGGGCAGCCGCGCGAGAATTGCATGACCACCGCCCGCTTGCCGCCCCAATAGGAGTAGCGGCGATGATCGATCAGCTCCCAGCCGACGCGATAGGCATCGAGATCGGCAATGGTCATGGCCGGCTGCGTGGCAACGGCACGGCCGAGGTCGTCGCGATAGGCGATGCCTGCGACGCTTCCCACCGGCTGGCGCATTTCGATAGCCTCCACCAGCGCCGTCGCGGTCGCCTCGCCCTCGCCGCGCACGATGAAGTCGAAGACGTCCGTCGCGGCCAGGATGTCGCGCCAGTGATAGGTCGGAAAGACGCCGCCATAGATGATGATGACGCCCGGCGCGCGGGCTTTGAGCATGTCGGCGATCTTCAAGGCCGTTGGATGCGCCGAGGTCGAGCCGGAATGACCGATCAGGATGAAATCCGGATCGCCGCCGAGAGCATCGTCGACCAGCACCGAAAGCGGCATCGGCCCGAACTCGGCATCGACCAGGCGAACCTGGTGGCCGGAATCGATCAGCGGCCCGCCGATGGCCAAGAGGCCGAGCGGCGGCAAATGGTCGTCGGGCACGCGGCTGCCGATGGCCGTGTGCGGCGGATTGATCAGCACGATGTTCAAGGCGGACCTCCATGATTGGTCCGCTTGTGCTAATTGCCGATGTCGAGATCGCCTTGGCGCGGTTCAGCAGTTTCGCCGCAGCTTTTCCGGAGAAATCGCCCGATAGGATTCGCGGCTCGTTTGCTCGGCGCAATTCCGGACGGAAAACCGCTTCACACTTTTCCTGGAATTGCTTTAGCGCCGCAGGTGGCTGAGCGGCACGTGGCCGGGGCCCTTGATGTTCTGCAGCACCAGTTGCGTGTGGACGTCGCGCACGCCGGGCAGGCGCATCAGCCGGTGCATGACGAAGGCGTTCAAGTCGTCGACCGACGGCACCATGACATGCAGCAGGAAATCGTGGTCGCCGGTCATCGTCCAGCAGGACGAGACCTCGTCCATGCGCTGCACGGCGGCGATGAAGCTTTCGGGCGAGCCGTCGCTGTGGCTGACCAGCCGCACCTGGACGAACACCTCGACGGTCAGGCCGACGGCGCGGCGACTGAGCACCGCGGCAAAGCCCTTGATGATGCCGGTTTCCTGCAACGCCTCGAAGCGGCGCGCGCAAGGCGTGGTCGACAGGCCGATCTCCTGCGCCAACTCGGAGACGGGCTTGCGACCGTCGCGCTGCAGGATTTCGAGCATCTTTATCTCGAACTCGTCGAACTGAGGCATGTCTTCTCGATCCCGCGTTGATCGGAGTGGTTTTACCTCAAAATTGGCTGACTATCTACAAACAAGGCTGATTTGCCTCATCGGCTGCCCGTAAACTTCGCTTCACGATCCACGGATCACGATCTTCGAGGAGGACATAATGACGATCAGCGTTGCCGATTATGCAGCCGAATGCGCGGCTCAGGGCCTTCGCGGCGACTATTCGGTGTGCCGCGGCGATTTCACCGTGGCTCAGGGCTACGGCTATTCCGCCGAGGAGCAGGCGGTGTGGCGCACGCTGTGCGACCGCCAGACGAAGCTGACCAGGAAGCTCGCGCACCATTCGTATCTGGATGGCGTCGCGGCGCTTGGGTTGCTCGACAGGATTCCGGATTTCGATGAAGTGAGCGAAAAGCTCGCCAGGCTGACCGGCTGGGAGATCGTCGCCGTGCCCGGCCTCATCCCGGCCGGCCCGTTCTTCGATCATCTCGCCAACCGCCGCTTCCCGGTGACCAACTGGCTGCGGACCAGAAAAGAGCTCGACTACATCGTCGAGCCGGACATGTTTCACGATTTCTTCGGCCATGTGCCGATCCTGACCCAGCCGGTGTTCGCCGATTTCATGCAGATGTATGGCGAGAAGGCCGAGGACGTGATTGCGCTGGGCGGCGACGAGATGATCACCCGGCTCTACTGGTACAGCGCCGAATACGGTCTGATCCAGGAGCCCGGCCAGCCGCTGAAAGCCTTCGGCGCCGGGCTGATGTCGTCCTTCACCGAGCTGCAGTTCGCGGTCGAGAGCAAGGACGCTCACCATGTGCCGTTCAAGCTCGAGACGGTGATGCGCACCGGCTACGAGATCGACAAGTTCCAGCGCGCCTATTTCGTGCTGCCGTCCTTCGATGCGCTGCGCGATGCTTTCGCCGGCGGCGATCTCGCCGGCATCGTCTCACGCTTCAAGGGTCAGCCGGCGCTCGACCCGGCGACGGTCTGAGGTCGGTTTTCGCCCAACCGACATTCAGGGCGGTTCAGTTGCCGACAGGCCGCTGAGCCGCTTTGCGCGTTCTAATGTTTGTCTGGCTCGGCCTTGATCCTGGCCAGTTGCTCGCTCTGCAGCTCGAGCGCCGCATTGATGAAGCGCAGCACGGTCGCGAGCTCCGCATCGCTGAAGCTCGCAACCACCTTTTCGCCCTCCCGCGCGATCGTGCCGTAATAGCGCTCCGACAAATCCCTGGTCTGCTCCGTCGCCTCGATCACCACCCTGCGCCTGTCCTCCAGGCTGCGGGTGCGGGTGACGTAGCCGCGCGCCTCGAGGCGGTCGATCAGTGCGGTGACGGCAGCCGGCGTCAGCCCGGTCGCCGCCGCCACGGCGCCCGCCGACTGCGGCCCGGAATAGAGCAGGCCCAGGCAATGCCGTTCGGCCGCGATCAGCCCGAGCCGCGCCCCCACCGCTTCGTCATAGGCCTGTGTCGCGTCTTGCCAGCGCATGACGGCGAGGCCAACGGCCTTCGTCATTTCATCGCGTTTGGTGCTTGACGAATTTATTTCGATCATCTAACTATCAATCTGTCTAACATTAAGACGAGAATAGCAATATGCGACCGCGACTCCCACAAGGCAAGAGCCAGAAGCGGCCGCCAACACGGAGACATGCAATGTTCGAGACCTCTACCCGCGCGCCCATGACCCCGGCCGAGGAATACAAATACGCCAAGCTGGCGATGGAATGGTATGGCTGGGGTTCGCCCATCGGCCTCGGCATCCTGCTGGTGGCGCTGGCCGCGGCGGCGGTCCTGGCTCGCATCGCCGTCTACGGGCTGTAGCGCCCGCAATTTCACCCAAAGGCGCGCCAAGGCGGTGCCGGTTGCCATTCCAGGCGCCGGCGCCGCCTGCTCTTCGTGCGTTCAGACCGTGATCACCTTGCCGAGATGCTCGCCCAGCCGGCAGGCGAGCGCGGTGATGGTAGTGGTGGGGTTGCACTGGCCCGACGTGCAAAACACCGAGGAACCGCCGACATAGAGATTGTCCATGCCATGCACCTTGCAATTGGCGTCGACGACGCTCTTCAAGACGTCGGTTCCCATGCGGGTGCCGCCCATATGATGGTGGCCGGCCGTTTCCTCATTGGTCGGGTAGTCGCCGCCATTGCTGATCCAGTCGTCGATGCGGACACGGCCGAGGTTCTTCTGCGCCATCGTCGTGCCGAAGAGCCTCAGACCCTCGAGCAGCGTGCGGCGCTCGAGCGGCGACTTCTTCCAGTGCAATTCGATGCGCGGCACGCCGGCGTGGTCGACATCGGCCTTCGACAACTCGATCTGGTTCGAGGCCAGCGGCGCCTGTTCCCAGGCGACATAAAGCTGGGCGGCGCAGCGCAGCTTCTGGTCAAGCTGGGACGACATCCACTCCGCCATGTTGGGAGCGGTGCAGGCGAGGTCGGCGATCAGCTTTTTGACATTAGGATAGGGCGACTCGATCAGGCGGATGCCGAAATTCATGATTTGAAGCCGTTCCATCGCCGCCAGCGTCGGTGAGAAGAAGGCTTCGTTCGAGTTATCGACCTCGAACTCCGAGTAGTTGGCGAGGATGGCGTTGCCGCCCTCGAAGGTCGGATGCTCCATCCAGTAGCGACCGAGCGCGGTCGCGTTCGGCACCACGCCGCCATTCGAACGCTGGTTCGACCATAACAGCAGACGCGAATTCTCCAGCCCGCCGGTGCAGGTGACGAAATAGTCCGCGGTGAAGGTGCCGGCCTCCTGCCCGTTCGACCACAGCTTCGCGCCGGTGACCCGCTTGCCGTCTCCGGCAAGCTCGGTTGCGTACGTGTTGAGCACGACGGCGATGTTCCTGCTCTGGTCGAGCTCGTCGGCGAATTTCTCGCCGAAGCGCACCGCCGGGCTCTTGATCAACTGCACCCAGCGGATGTCGTCCGAGACCGGGACGTCGGGGCGGAAGTCGGGAAGCTCGAGAATGTCGTGGACTTCCGCCAGATGAGGCTCGATGTCGGCGCGGCTGATCGGCCAGCCGGTGTCCGGCGCCCAGGCCTTGGGCTCGAAATCCTGCTTGTCGAGCACGCGGCACCAGCCGGCCCAGTGATTGGACGAGCCGCCCATGAAGCGCAGCCTGGTGATGTCGAGGTCGAAATAGAAATCGCCGACCGTCTTGCCGCGGTAGAAGTCCTGCGACTCGTCGCTGAATTCGCGCGAACCCGCCTCCAAGACGACGACCGGAATGCCGGCGGCGCCAAGCTTCCTGGCAACCGTCGTGCCGGCTGGACCGGAGCCGAGAATACATGCCTTGGGTTTGAAGCCGGCCCGCTTATAGGCTTCGTAGCTGTCGAAGATCATGCAAGGTCGCTCCGCCGCAGGATCCAGCCATTGATCTCGACGATTTCGTCGGGCTCGGCCACGACCGGCTGGTTGCGGAACAGCGACAGCGCGGGCAGCGCGATCAGCGCCTGCACGATGACGCGGCGCGACATTCTTTTCATGAAGTTGCTCATGACACGTCTTTCGATAGGGGCCTCGATCCACGCATGCCGTTCCTGAACGGCACACATGCCGTCGGGAAAGGCCAATTCCGTGCCAAACCCAGGTGAAGACCGCGTTACATCTGGAAGTTTAGCGCGGTTGAATATGGACATGGTTAGGGCCTTCCTAACGCCGGCGGCGAAGCTTCATGCCGCTTCCGGCAGCTCGCGGTCGAGGATCGAAAGGTTGCGGCCGCGGTTCTTCGCCTCGTACAGCCTGCGATCGGCGGCGCGCATCAAATCGGAAACGGTTGCGCTCTCGCCGCAGGTTATGCCGCCGATCGAGACGGTGAGCGGCACGGTGCGCTCGTCGACGGGGCGGAAGCGGATCAACTCGACCTCGCGGCGAATGCGTTCGGCGACATGCTTTGCTTCAACTTCGGTGGCGCCAAGCAGGAAAGCCGCGAACTCCTCGCCGCCGATGCGGCCCAGCACGTCACCGCTGCGAATGCCGCGCCCGATAGCGCCTGCAATCAGAAGCAGCGCTTCGTCTCCCGTCAGATGACCGTAGCTGTCGTTGATCCGCTTGAAGTGGTCGGCATCGATGATCAGCAGCGCACCGCGATCGCTCTTGCGCCGCGAACCGTCGAGCGCGGCAAAGAAGGTTTCGCGGTTGAGCATGCCGGTCATGTCGTCGCGGCTTGCCTTTTCCGACAGGCGCCTGTGCGCGGCGGCGAGTTGCGCGTGGGCGCGGGCAAGTTCGCGATGCGCGTTCTGCAACCGGTCGCTCTGCCAGAAGCTGCTGGCGCTGGCGGCCCAGGCGAGCACGAGCGGGCAAACCGTCGACGCCAGCCAGACGCTGCGGCTCATCGGAAAGCCCATTGCCGGAACGACAATCAGTGTCAACAAAAGCGAGGCAGCGACCGAAGCGAACGCCACGGCAGCGGCCCTCAGAAATATGCGACTCATCACTTGCTCCCAACGGAGAGCTTGTGTGCCAGCAAGCGTTAAAGGTGACCTTTCCCAGACTTTTAAAATTTGAAGGGAGACGCCATTTTCACACTTCGTGACCCGTATAAGTTGTGGATAACTCCGACGTCGGCATGCCATAAGAAGGCCATGACAACGACGCCCGATCCCGCCCGCTTTGCCCATGTCACGGACTGGGTGTTCGACCTCGACAACACGCTCTATCCGCATCACTCGAATCTGTTTGCGCAGATCGACGTCAAGATGACCGCCTATGTCGGCGAGCTGCTGACGCTTTCGCGCGACGAGGCGCGCAAGCTGCAGAAGGAGCTGTACCTGGAATACGGCACGACGCTGAACGGGCTGATGAAGCGGCACGGCATCGATCCCGACGATTTTCTCGAGAAGGTGCACGACATCGACTATTCGAGGCTGGTGCCGGATCCGGTGCTGGGTGCGGCGATCCGCCAGCTTCCCGGACGCAAATTCATCTTCACCAATGGCGACCGCAGGCATGCCGAACGCACCGCGCGCCAGCTCGGCATATTGGAGCATTTCGACGCCATCTTCGACATCGTCGCGGCGGGGCTCAATCCCAAGCCGGAGCGCCAGACCTATGAGCGCTTTGCCGAATTGCACTCCGTGACCGGGCACAACGCCGTCATGTTCGAGGATCTGGCGCGCAATCTGGCCGTGCCGAAGAAGCTCGGCATGACGACGGTGCTGGTGGTGCCGCGCAATTTCGAACCGACCTTTTCGGAGATTTGGGAACGCGACCCGGCAAACGAGGACGACGTCGATTTCGTCACCGACGATCTCGCCGGCTTCCTGACGGCAATCGTCGAAGTCGTGGCCTGAATAAACGCCGGATTGCTCGGCGCGCCGTCCGCACGCAACTAGTTCAGTCGGCGCAAAAGGCGCCGAATCGCTGCCTGCTCCAACTCCTTGTTTCACGCAATTCCGGACAACCGTCGAGCACTTTCCTGGAATTGCTCTAATCGAAATCCGGAATCGTGCCGGGCGGCAGTCCCAGCTGGCCATTCAGGCCCTTCAGGAACCGGCACCAATCCGGGGCGCCGGCGGCTCCCTTGCCGTTGCCGTTGCCGTCGGACGAATGGCCGTTGCCGAAGCCGCTGCCGCAATTGGCGTTGCCGTTGAAGTTGCCGCCATTGAAGTTGCCGCTGAAGCTCCCGGCATTGCCGTTGCCGTTGAAATTGCCACTATTGCCATTGCCGTTGAAATTGCCGGAATTCCCGTTGCCGTTGAAATTGCCGGTGTTGCCAAGGCCATTGGCGACACCGATCGGAAGGTCGGCGAACCTGACCAGGGTCGAGGCGTCGGCGACCAGCATCGCGGCAAGCAAAGTGCCGAGCGCAAAGCCGTTTCCATCAAGCAGCCTCGCCGCCACCTTGCTCTTGCAAGGCGGAGCGGACATGGGTGGTTTCAGGCCGATCATCGGTTCCCCCGGCCGTTGAAGTTGCCGTTGAAGGCGCCGACATTGCCGTTGCCGTTGTACGAGCCGCCGTTGAAATTGCCGTTGCCGGCACCGATGTTGCCGTTGCCGTCATATTCGCCGGTGTTGCCGTTGCCGTTGAACGAGCCGATATTGCCGTTGCCGCTGGTCGAGGACGTGTTGTCGTTGCCGTTGAAGGCCCCGACATTGCCGGTTCCGCTGTTGAAGGCGCCGACATTGCCGCTGCCGCTGTTCTTGTAACCGACATTGCCGCCCAAGCTGCCGAGCGGGTTCATGCTCCTGACATCCGAACCGATATACTGGCCGTACTGGCCGGCGGTTTGTTGGACGCGGGACATGCCGAAGGCCTGGCTGCCCGTCGTGGTGTCGGCCCTCGCCGCGGTTGCGCTCAGCAGCGCCAGGCTCAGTGCCACTATGACACGCCGTTTCATGTGCGAACTCCTTCCATGACATTTGCTCGAGAAGGGACTTCTGCTCGGAAAGGGACCCTCTCTGCTTGAAAAGGACTGGGACCGTCGGCGACATGTCGCGATAGCCTTGCGCGGGGGACGGGCGCGTGGCTCGGCGGTCCCAGAGGCGTCAGCGTCTTTCCAACTCGGAGCTTGGCCAAGTCGAAGCTTGGCCAAGCCAAAGACTGGCGACGCTAGCGGTTTGGACGGCGTTACTGGTTGGCGTTGCCGTTTCCGTTGCCGTTGCCGGCGCCCCAGTTGCCGTTGCCGTTGGCATTGCCGTTCCCGAGGCCGAAGTTGGCGTTGCCGTTCAGGTTGCCGTTGGCGAGGCCGAAGTTGCCATTGCCGTTGCCGTTGCCGTTGGCGATGCCGGCATTGAGGTTTCCGTTGTAGTTGCCGTTGAAGGCGCCCATGTTGGCATTGCCGTTCCCGTTGCCGTTGCCGATGCCGAAATTGCCGTTGCCGTTGAAGTTGCCGTTGAAGGCGCCGGTATTGGCATTGCCGTTGCCGTTGCCGTTGCCGACGCCGACGTTGCCGTTGCCGTTCCCGTTGCCGCTACCGATGGACACCGCGGATGCCGTTCCAGTCAGAGCCGACAGGACGGCCGCGGCCAGGATGATCTTTCTCATGACGTTCTCCTTGGTTTGCGTTGAGCTTCCCGGCCAGTTCCAGATGACCGGGACGACGCAAAAAGGATGCGCCGAGAAACGACGCTGAGACATTCGGGCTGATCGGCAGGCTCTGCCGGTTTTTCTGCTGATAGCCCTGTCAGGAAAATTCGAAGAGATCGGGAAAAATCTGACAGGCACAATCGCGTCCGGCGGGTGTATATTGCGCGGACATTCATGCCTTTTCTCGCCGACCCGCAGGTGACTTGCGAGCCCCGCGACGGCAATGGGAAGAGAAGGGTTGATGTGGGTGGGTATGACTACGGGCAAAGACGACAAGGCTCTCCGCCGTCGCCTGGCGCGGCGTTTGATTGCCGTGCAGGAAGAACAGCGCCTGCGCCTGTCGCGCGAGCTGCATGACGATCTGGGCCAGATGCTGGCCAGCATCGCGCTCGAATTGCACATCGTTCGCGCCGACTCGCATGAGATGGACCCGCGACTCGCGCGCGCAGCGATGCTTGTCGACCGGCTCAGCGCCCGGGTGCACGATGCCGCCTGGAGCCTCAGACCCGCGGATCTCGATCGTCTCGGCCTGCGAGCCTCGGTCGAGGACCTGGCCAGCGTGCTTTGCGGCCAGCTCGGCATTCAATGCGAGATGGACCTCGAAGCCCTTTCAAGCCCGCTGCCCACCGAAGTCGCGCTCACGCTTTACCGGATCGCGCAGGAGGCACTCACCAATATCGGCAAGCATGCCGCGCCGAGCCGCGTAAGCGTGACGGCGCATATCCAGGACGATCGGATGCGCCTGACGATCGAGGATGATGGCCGCGGTTTCGATGGCGGCGCCGAGCCCGGCCCAGGCCATCTGGGGCTTGCCGGAATGAGAGAGCGCCTTGCGCTGGTGGGCGGCAAATTGTCGGTCGAAACCGCCAACGGCAAGGGGACCACCCTCTATGCCGATGCGCCGCTCGCCGGCTGATGGACAATTTTCGGACGATTAATGTGATTAGTCCGGAAATTGCTTCTTCCGTAAACGTAAGGATTACGTGAAGCGCCGCACATCCCGGACTTTAGTCCCAGCTTATAGTCCGGGCATCATGGGTTAGGCGGGGGATGGCTTTACCCGCAGCGGCCGCCTCGCGGCTTGCCGAGACAGACGGGCGTCCCGCATGAAGCGGGGCAGTTGCCTAGACCATCAAGAACAAGAGGGCCTCTTCAAGGTGAGGAGCCCTTTCATCGACTGATGGAGGTTCTAAAGGTGTGCTGCAGGCGAATATTCGTGGTCGATGACCACCCGATCATCTTGTCCGGGGTCGGCGCGATGATCAACAGCCAGGACGATCTGACGATCGTCGGGCTGGCCGGGAATGCCGACGACGCCCTCGAAGGGATCGGCAAGGCGCTGCCCGATGTCGCCGTGGTCGACATATCGCTCCCGGGCGTCAACGGGGTCACGCTGATCGAACGGCTCGGCGAACGCTTTCCCGAGGTCAGCTGCATAGCGCTGACGGCGCATGAGGATCCGGGCTGCCTGCGTCAGGTGCTTGCGGCCGGCGGACGCGGTTTCGTGGTCAAGCGGTCGACCGCGACCGATCTGCTGCAGGCCATACGATGCGTGCTGGCCGGCGACAACTATGTCGATCCGGCGCTCGCGGCGCGGCTGCTCAGCCCGCGCAGCGCCCCGCAGGGCGATCCCGGCAATCTCAGCGAGAGGGAGCGGTCGGTCATCCAGCTGGTGGCGCTCGGCTACAGCAACAAGGAAATCTCGTCCCGGCTCAACCTCAGCATAAAGACGATCGAAACATATCGCACCAGGGCGACCGAGAAGCTCGAGCTCCGCTCGCGGGCGGCCATCGTGCGCTTCGCGCACTCGAATGGCTGGCTGGCCGAACTGCCGGTGTAGGCAGATCGGGCAGGGTTCGTTTCGCCGCGCTCTCAGAGCGTGTAGAAGCGGCGGATGATGTCCCAGGCTTCCTCGGCGGTGTCGACGAAATCGATGATGTCCTGATCGCCGGGCGAGATCGTGCCTTGCTCGGCGAGGAAATCGAGATCGATCGCCCTTTGCCAGAACGCCTTGCCGAACAGGATCACCGGCACGCGCTCCATGCGGCCGGTCTGGATCAGCGTCAGGGCCTCGAAGAACTCGTCCATCGTGCCGAAGCCGCCCGGAAACACCGCGACCGCCTTGGCGCGCATGACGAAATGCATCTTGCGGATGGCGAAATAGTGGAAGTTGAAACAGAGCTCCGGCGTGACATAGGCGTTGGGCGCCTGCTCGTGCGGCAGCACGATGTTCAAGCCGATCGACGGCGCGCCGACATCGTCGGCGCCGCGGTTGCCTGCCTCCATGACGCCGGGCCCGCCGCCGGTGGCGACGACGTACTCGCGGTAATAGGAGGTGGCCGACTGCTGCGAGCACAGGCGGGCGAATTTGCGCGCTTCCTCGTAATATTTGCTGTTTGCCTCGAGGTTCTTCCTCTGCGTCTCGTTCTTGGCCGCCCAGGCCTCTCCGCCGGGTTCCGGCAGGCGGGCACCGCCGAACAGGATCACGGTCGAGCGGATGCCGCGTTCGGCCAGGATCATTTCCGGTTTCAAGAGCTCGAGCTGCAGTCGCACGGCGCGCAATTCGCGCCGCGTCATGAAGTCGGGGTCGTTCCAGGCCAGCCGATAGGTTTCGGCGCGTGTCTGCGGGGTATCCGGCACGCTCTTCGAGCGTTCCAGGTCCTCGTCCGAATGCGGCAGCGGCGTCCAGCCTGCCTTTTCCATGGGAGTCATCGAATCCACCCGTCCAATTCCCTTACTTGCGCCGTCCCGTGACGCAGGCGCGATTGACCCTCATTGAGCCTTAACATAGGGTCCGCGCGACTTTTAAACAGGTTAAGGCGCAGCCCCTTAACAGCTTGGTAATGGAGCGAAATCATGTCGAAGTCCGATCTGGCGAGCCTCGAAAAGACCATCGAAAAGGCCTTCGAGGAGCGCGACACGATTTCGACCGCGACGCGCGGCGAGACGCGCGAGGCCATCCAGTCGGCGCTCGAGCTGCTCGATCGCGGCGTCGCTCGCGTCGCCGAACGGCAGGAAGACGGCAAGTGGCACGTCAACCAGTGGCTGAAGAAGGCGGTTCTGCTCTCCTTCCGGCTGAACCCCATGGAGATCATCAAGGGCGGTCCAGGGCACGCGGTATGGTGGGACAAGGTGCCGTCGAAGTTCGACGGCTGGAGCGCGGTCGACTTCGAGAAGGCCGGCTTCCGCGCCGTTCCGTCCTCCATCGTGCGGCGTTCCGCCTATGTCGCGCCGGGCGCCGTGCTGATGCCGTCCTTCGTCAATGTCGGCGCCTATGTCGATTCGGGCACCATGGTCGACACCTGGGCCTCGGTCGGCTCCTGCGCCCAGATCGGCAAGAACGTGCATCTCTCCGGCGGCGTCGGCATCGGCGGCGTGCTGGAGCCGATGCAGGCCGGCCCGACCATCATCGAGGACAATTGCTTCATCGGCGCGCGCTCCGAAGTGGTCGAAGGCTGCGTCGTGCGCGAGGGCTCGGTGCTCGGCATGGGCGTGTTCATCGGCCAGTCGACCAAGATCGTCGACCGCGCCACCGGCGAGGTTTTTTACGGCGAGGTGCCGCCGAACTCGGTGGTCGTCGCCGGGTCGCTGCCAGGCAAGCCGCTGCCCAATGGCGAACCGGGCCCGAGCCTCTACTGCGCCGTCATCGTCAAGCGCGTCGACGCCAAGACCCGGTCCAAGACGTCGATCAACGAATTGCTGCGCGATTGATCCTCCACGACGGAGCGGACGCGATTGTCTGAAAGATCGCAATTCCTCTGGCTGTTCTTCAGCCTTTCGGGGCGGCTGAGCCCGGTCGCCTACGCGCTGGCCGGGGTTTTGCTGGTGCTTGTCCAGTTCTTTCCGTTCTACCAGTTCGCGCGGGTGGAGCTGAACACCACCGCCAGCCAGAACTGGGCGATGATATGCTGGGGCGTGCTGCTGATCTCGGCCTGGGCGACCTTCGCGGTGACGGCGAAGCGCTTTCATGATTTCGGCAAGCCGACCTATTTTGCGCTGATCTCGCTCATCATCGGCCCTATCCTGCTCGTCGTCCTCGCCTGTTTCCGCAGCGATCCGGGACCGAACCGTTACGGCAGGCGCACCAACGCGCCGGGCGATTCCTGAAACCGCCATGCGCTACCGCACGCTCGATCCGCAATTGATCATCGAGACGGCCGAGAGGCTGGAAGTGCGGATCGGCGAGCGTTTTCCGGAAGCCGGCCTGCGCGGCGTCGCCGCTGAACTGGTGTCGCTGTCGCGGGACCTCGCGAAGGCCGCCAAGGCGCTGGAGTCACCGATCTGGTGGTTGCGCGGCGTCATCATCGCCGCCTTCGCCGCCGGCGTGGCGGTGTTCCTGTTCGTTGGCACGATCCTGCCGCTCGACCGCATCTCCGGCGCCGACGACGCCGTGCAGTCGATGCAAGGCATCGAAGCGACGATCAACACCGTCATCCTGGCCGTGCTCGGGTTGCTGGCGCTGGTCCGCACCGAGGAGCGAATCAAGCGCAAGAAGGTGTTCCGGCAATTGCACGGGCTGCGCTCGCTGATCCATGTCATCGACATGCACCAGTTGACCAAGGACCCGGCGGCGCTGTCTGCCGACTTCAAGCCGACCGCGCATTCGCCGCAACGAATCACCAACGCAGCCGATCTTGCGCGCTACCTCGACTATTGCTCGGAGATGCTGTCGATCGCCGGCAAGATCGCGGCGCTGTTCGCGCAGTCGGTCAATGACGACGTCGTCATCGACGGGGTCAACGACATCGAGAATCTGAGCTCTAACCTGTCGCGCAAGATCTGGCAGAAGATCACGCTGATCGAGGACCGTCGCTAAACCGCTTCCGGCGTTAATCCTGGCGGACCACACTTATCCGCTTCCGCCTGACGCACCAGGGCAGTGACGCGTTCGTTGACCGGCGTCGGGATGCCGCTTTGCCTGGCCAGGCGAATGACGGCGCCTTGCAATTCGTCGATCTCGGTCGGACGGCCGCGCTGCAGGTCGTCCCACATCGACGAGCGCGCTTCGGGGTCGATCGCCAGCATGCGGCGCGCCAGAAGGCCGAACAGCCAGTCGGGCAGCCGCAGCACTTTCGGCAGCAGCGGCGGCGGCAGGCTGGCGATGCGCGCCGGCGCTATTCCAGCCGCCCGCATCGCGGTGAGCGCCTCGTCGATCTCGGCGGCGAGGATGACGCGCCAACGGCGATCGGCGAGTTGCCTCGCCAGCGGCAGGTCGGAGAGCGCCACCAGCGCGTTGTTGAGGTTCATCAGCAGCTTGCTCCACTGCACCGCCTTCATGTCGGCGCGCGCCTCGACGGCAAGCCCGTCGACATCGAGCAGACCGGCAAGGCCATCGACGCCGCCGTCGATCATCACCTCGCCCTGGCTGGCGCGGTGCACGCGAAACGGCAGCTCGCCGTCCGGCGACTGGACGACGTTGAACATCACCATGCCGGTCAGCACTCGCCGGCCGGGGAGCGCGGCACGCAGCCTGTCCGCATTGTCGACGCCATTCTGCAGGCTGACCACCACCGCATCCGGGCGCCCGTGGGCGGCGATCAGCCTGGCCATTTCCTCCGTCGCGCCGCTCTTCACAGTCACCAGGACGACGTCCGCCGCGCGCAATGCGGTCGCCGGATCGTCGGTGGCCGAAATCGCTTGCGCATCGATGCGGCGGTCGTGGCCGTCGAGATCGCTGACGCGGAGTCCGCCTTGGCGCATGGCCTCGACGATCCGGCCGCGGCCGAGGAAGACAACCTTGCGACCGGCGAGCGCCAGGCAACCGCCGACATAGCAGCCGATGCTGCCGGCGCCGGCAATCGCGATGGTCCCTGCTTCACCGGCCATGCATTCGTCCTAGCCTGGCGTGGTCAACCATGATGCATGTCGTTGTCCAGAACCGCCGTACACTTCTGGGCGACATGCAACTATACCCCACGAAAACCATATTGTCGGCGGCATGACCGGCGATCATCTGCCACCGTGACACGACAAACGCTTTCGACTATCGCTTTGCCCATGACATTGCCGACCGACCCCGCCCAGAACCTCGCCGCCCTGATCCGCTGCCCTTCCGTGACACCCGCCGAAGGCGGCGCGCTTGGAGCTCTGGAGGGTATGCTGAAGCCGCTCGGCTTCTCGGTCCAACGTCCAGTCTTCTCGGAAGGTGGCACGCCGGACATCGAAAACCTCTATGCGCGACGATCGGGCAATGGCCCGCATCTGATGTTTGCCGGCCACACCGACGTCGTGCCGGTGGGTGACGAGGCGGCGTGGACGCATCCGCCTTTCGCCGCCGAAATCGCCGATGGCCAGATGTATGGCCGCGGCGCCGTCGACATGAAGGGCGGCATTGCCTGCTTCGTCGCTGCCGTAGCGCGCCATGTCGCGAAGAATGGCGGTCCGAAAGGCTCGGTTTCGCTGCTGATCACCGGCGACGAGGAAGGGCCGGCCATCAATGGCACCACCAAGCTGCTCGACTGGGCGGCGGCCAAGGGCGAGAAGTGGGACGCCTCGATCGTCGGCGAACCGACCAATCCGGATACGCTTGGCGACATGATCAAGACCGGCCGGCGCGGCTCGCTGTCGGGCAGCGTGATCGTCAACGGACGCCAGGGCCATGCCGCCTATCCGCAGCTTGCCGACAACCCGGTGCGCGGGCTCATCAGCCTGGTCGATGCGCTGCTGCATCCGGTGTTCGACAAGGGAACGAAGGATTTCCAGCCGACCAATCTGGAAGTGACGTCGATCGATGTCGGCAATCCGGCGACCAATGTCATCCCGGCCAAGGCGACGGCGACGTTCAACATCCGCTTCAACGACACCTGGGACGCGGAATCGGTCCAGGCCGAGATCCACAATCGACTCGACCAGGCCGCCGGGCGCAAGAAATACCGGCCGGGCAAGAAGACGCCGGTCGACTATGAGCTCGTCTGGCGCGACCGGCCGAGCCATGTCTTCCTCACCCGCGACGACAAGCTGATCGACACGCTGAGCAGCTCGGTCAAGGCGGTGGTCGGCAAGACGCCGGCGCTCTCCACCTCCGGCGGCACGTCGGACGCCCGCTTCATCAAGGATTATTGCCCGGTGGTCGAGTTCGGGCTGGTCGGCAAGACCATGCACATGGTGGACGAGCGCGTCGCACTTGCCGACCTAGAGACGCTGACGCAAATCTACGAACGCTTCATCGATGACTGGTTCGGACAAGGCCTTTCGTGACCATGCTCTCGGCGGACGAAACCTATGCTTCGCTGGCCGGCGCCTGGCGACTGATGTTCGGCAAGGCCGACGGGCTGCGCCTGCTCGACCTTTCGGCCGACGGTTTCTGGAATTCCTTCTTCGCCATCGTCGTCGCCGCGCCGGCGCTGATCGTCGGCTGGGTAGGCCTGGCCAATGAAATCGGCGACCCGAATGCATTCGCCGGACGGCTCGGCCTGTTGATCCGGCTGGCCACCGTCGACATCGGCTCCTGGGTGCTGCCGCTGCTGGCGCTGGCGCTGGTTGCCCCGCGCGCCGGCATCGGCGATCGCTTCGTCCACTACGTCGTCGCATCCAACTGGACGCAAGCGATCATTGCCTGGCTGATGCTCCCATTGGCACTGGTCGGGCTCTTCGTGCCGCCGACGAATGACGTCGTCGTTCTGATTTCCTATCTGTTTTTTGGGCTGTCCCTGGTGCTGACGTGGCGCATGACCAACACGTCGATCGGCAAGGGCGCCGCAGTCGGCGCAGCCGTTTTCGCCGGCATGTTCATCGCTTCATTGATCGTCTTCTTCGGACTGAAGGCCTTGCTCGGCCTCGACTTCCCGGACGGCACGACGAGCTGACGCCGCCCTTCAGAAGTCTTCTGGATAATCGACGCCGATGAGAAACAACCCATCCGGTGGCGCAACCTGGCCGCAGGCGGCGCGGTCTCGCGCTTCCAGTGCCGCCTTGAGATCGTCGGCGCCCCAGGAGCCGTCGCCGACGCGTCGCAAGGAGCCGACCATCGAGCGCACCTGGTTGTGCAGGAAGGAGCGCGCAGAGGTGCGAACCTCGATCAGGTCGCCAACGCGGCTGACATCCAGCTGCGCAAGCGTGCGGACCGGGCTCTCGGCCTGGCACTGGGTGGAGCGGAAGGTGGTGAAGTCGTGCCGGCCGAGCAGCACCTTGGCCGCCTCATGCATGGCCTCGGTGTCGAGGTGCTTCGGCACCCACCAGACCTTGCCCTTTTCCAGTGCCGAAGGGGCGCGGCGATTGAGGATGCGATAGAGATAGTGACGGCCGGTGGCGGAAAAGCGGGCGTCGAAGCCATCGGCGACGACGCCCGCCTTGAGGATGGCGACGCGCGCGCCGGCCGACTGCAGATGGGCGTTCACGGCGTCACGCACCTTGTCGCCCGGCCAGTCCCTGGCCAGGTCGACATGGGCGACCTGAGCGGTGGCGTGCACGCCGGCATCGGTGCGGCCGGCGGCGCGCAACCTTACCTCTTCGCCGCAGAACTTCCCGATCGCCTGCTCGATCGCCTGCTGCACCGAAGGCTGGTCGGCCTGATGCTGCCAGCCGGCGAACTGGCTGCCGTCATATTCGATATCGAGCCGAAAACGCGGCATGTTCTGCGGTCAGTTCACGCTCGCCTAGGCGGCCAACGCGGTGAAGGCGGTGGCATAGACCAGCTTGCCAGTCTCCGGCGCGTCGCCCCAGGCCAGAGCCTGCAGCGCCTCGCCCTGATATTCGCTTTCGAACCTTGCGGCGCGGGCATGGGTGTAACCGAAACGACCGTAATAGACCGGATCGCCCAGCACCACGGCAAGCGTCTCGCCGGCTTCCTTGAGGCGGACATGCGCCTCGCGGATCAGCGCGCCGCCAATGCCGGTGCCGTGGAAGGAAGGTTCGACCGCCAGCGGCGCCAGGGCGACGGCCGCGGAACGCTTGCCGCCATTCTGCACGTAAAGCCTGGAAAACAGGATGTGGCCGACGACCTGGCCGTCTTCTTCCGCCACCAGTTCGACGACGGCATCGCCGCCGGTGACCAGGGCGTCGACCAGGCCGGCTTCCGCCTGCTGGCCAAAGGCATGCTCTTCGACGAGGCGGATCGCCTCGCGATCCCGCGGCGTCGCCGTGCGTATCGACATCATGCTCATGTCAGTTTCATTCCTTTTTCGATCTTGGCCCCGCGCAAGAACTCCCGCGCGGCGGCGGGCTTTCCGCCCGCCCGTTGAACTTCGACCAGCCGGACCGCGCCTGCCCCGCAGGCGACCGTCAGCCGGTCATCGAGAATTCCTCCCGACTCGCCGACGCCATCAGAGAGCGTCGAGCGAAGCAGTTTCAGCCGCTCCATGCGGCCGCCAATTTCGACCTCGCACCACGCGCCCGGAAAGGGCGAGAGGCCGCGAATGTGATTGTGGACTTCGCCAGAAGGCCGCGTCCAGTCTACGCGTGTCTCCGATTTATCGATCTTTCGGGCGTAGGTCACCCCTTCCGTCGCCTGCCGGGTAAATGTCAGACAATTTATCCCCAACTGTGCGAGCGCTTCCACCATCAGGGACGCGCCTATATTCATCAATCGGTCGTGCAATTCGCCGGCCGTCATATCGGGTGCGATGGCGCAATTTTCAACCACTGCCACCGGACCGGTGTCCAAACCCTCTTCCATCTTCATGACCATCATGCCTGTTTCGGCATCGCCGGCCATGATGGCGCGCTGGATCGGAGCAGCACCACGCCAGCGTGGCAAAAGCGAGGCATGGCCGTTGAGACAGCCGAGCCTTGTCGCCTCCAGGACTGCTTTCGGCAGCAGCAGGCCATAGGCGACGACCACGGCGACATCGGCCTGCAAGGCGGCAAAAGCCTGCTGCTCGGCCTCGCTTTTCAGCGACACCGGCGTCCGCACCTCCAGGCCCAGCCGCTCGGCCTCACGCTGCACCGGCGAGGGCGTCAATTCCAGCCCGCGCCGGCCGGCGGCTCGCGGCGGCTGCGTGTAGACGGCCACGATCTCGTGGCCGGCCTCGGCGACGGCGCGCAAGGTCGGCGCGGAAAAATCCGGCGTGCCCATGAAGATGACGCGAAGCGGCATGAGGTCCTGCGATCCCTGTCTTGCGGTAGGCTCAGGTGCTCGCGCGGCCGAAACGGCCCCTTAGCCCACCATCTTGCCCGGCGCCTTGTCCTTGGCGAGCTTCTTGAACTTCCGCACCACCATGTCGCGCTTCAGCTTCGAGATGTGGTCGATGAACAGCACGCCATTGAGATGGTCGATCTCGTGCTGCAGGCAGGTGGCCATCAGGCCCTCCGCCTGCATCTCCTGCAATTTGCCGTCACGGTCGAGATATTTCACCCGCACGGAAGCCGGACGCTCGACCTCGGCGTAGTAGTCGGGGATCGACAGGCAGCCTTCCTCATAGACCGAACGCTGGTCGGCGCTTTCGAGGATTTCCGGATTGATGAAGATATGCGGCTCAGGCGGCTCGCCTTCCTTGGCGAGGTCGATGACCAGAAGCCGCCGCGGCTCACCGACCTGGATCGCCGCAAGGCCGATGCCCGGCGCGTCATACATGGTCTCCAGCATGTCGTCGGCGAGCTTGCGCAGGTCGGCGTCGACGCGCTCCACCGGCTTAGAAACCTGGCGCAGGATGGGATCGGGAAGGATGATGAGCGGCTTGATCGACATGGCGTCTCACCTAAGACCTCGCTTGAGAAGCGTCAACCGGTGCGCAATTGACCTGTTCACGTTTTGATCTGTGCCACGCGACCGAATCGGTTATGCTGCCCGCCATGAACGACATGACCTCCATCCTTTCGCAACCGATCGCGCGGCTAGGCGCCACCACGATCACGCTCGGCCAGGCGCTGGGTTTCGGCGCAATGCTGCTGGTGGCGCTGTTTCTGGCGCTGGCCGTCGCCTTGTGGCGCGCGGGCAAGGCGCGGGCGGTGGCCGCGGCCGAAGCCGCGGATCATGCCCGCGACACCGAGGCGCGCATTGCCGACGTCCTGCAGGCGCAGGCCGAGATGCATGGGCGCATGGGTGCGATCGCCGACGTGTTCGGCGCAAGGCAGGCCGAGCTTACCCAGTCGCTGGGGCAGCGGCTCGATGCCATGACCGGTCGCCTCGGCCAGACGATGGCCGAGCAGACCAAGTCGACGCATGAAAGCCTGGCCAAGCTGCAGGAGCGGCTGGCGGTGATCGACACCGCGCAAGGCAACATCCAGTCCTTGGCCGGCCAGGTCGTGCAATTGCAGGCGATCCTCTCCAACAAACAGACGCGCGGCGCCTTCGGCCAGTCGCGCATGGAAGCGATCATCGCCGACGGCCTGCCGCACGGCGCCTACGACTTCCAGGCCAGCCTTTCCAATGGCAGCCGGCCCGACTGCCTGGTGCGGATGCCGAACGGCGCGCCGATGCTGGCCATCGACGCCAAGTTCCCGCTGGAGGCCTGGAACGCCATCCGTGCCGCCGAGGGCGCCGACATGCAGAAGGCGGCGGCGCAGGCGTTCCGGCGGGACATCGAGGTGCATATCCGCGATATCGCCGAAAAATACCTGCTGCAGGGCGAGACGCAGGACACAGCCTTCATGTTCGTGCCGTCGGAATCGGTGTTCGCCGAGATCCATGAGAATTTCGAAGCCGTGGTGCAGAAAGCGCATCGCGCCCGCGTCGTCATCGTCTCACCCTCACTGCTGATGCTGTCGATCCAGGTCATCCAGGCGATTCTGAAGGACGCCCGCATGCGCGAGCAGGCGCATCTGATCCAGGGCGAGGTCATCCGGCTGATGGAGGACGTGGGCCGGGTCGACGAGCGGGTGCGGCGGCTACAGACGCATTTCGGCCAGGCCGCGCGGGACATCGACGACATCCTGGTGTCGACGTCGAAGGTCACCAAGCGCGGCCAGAAGATCGAAGCGCTGGAATTCGCCGAGGGTGAGACCGAGGCGCCGCGCGACGGCACCGCCAAGGCGGAAGCCGGCGCGCGTGTCGCCGACTCCAAAACCGGCCAATTGCGGCTCCGGGTCGTCGAAGACGGCGAATAGGCTACTGCCCTTCGACGGTCGTCATGCCTTCGAATTCCGGCAACCAGTGCAACGCCGAGCGGTGCCAGACCTGCTTTCTCGGGACGAGATCCTCGCGCTGGCTCGCTGTGCCTACCCTGATGCCGTAGATCTTCGGCCCGTCGCCGACCGAGGTGGCAAAAAGATGCGATCCGCATTCGCCACAAAAACCCTGCGCGCGTTTGGCGCCGCTCGACCCGGTCTTGATATAGACCTTGGGCGTGCCGCTGGTAATCCGGTAATCGCCTTCCGGCGCCGGAACCGTGACGCGGAACGCGGTGCCTGTCAGTTGTTGGCAATCGGTGCAGTGGCAGATCGAGGTCTTTTCCGGATCGACCTCCGCCTCGTAGGTGATCGCGCCGCAATGGCAGCCGCCGTTGATCTTCATCGGTCGTCCTCTTCACAAAGTTCGTTGTGTCGAGCTTAGCTCTGCTCCGAAGCCTCGGCGATAGCCTTGCGCCGCTGCTCCCATGTGCCAGCCTTTTGCGGTTTGACGAAGAGTCTGGAGATTTGCGGCATCTCTTTCTTCAGCCTTGCCTCCAGGCGCTCGACGCAGGCTTCGATCTCGGGCGCGGTGAGATGATCCTCGAATTCGATGCTCAGGCCCGCCACGATCTCCTCGGGCCCGATATGGACGCTGAGGATGCCGTTCGCCCGCTGGACGGCCGGATCCTCCTGGGCGATCGTCAGCACTTTCTTTTGCACTTCGGGCGAGGCGGGCTCGCCCAGCAGCAAGCCCTTGCTCTCGCGCGCCAGGAAGACTGCGGTTGCGCCGAGGATGACGGCAATGCCGATCGAGCCGACGCCATCGAGTTCCGGCATTTCCAGAAGTTGCGCCGAGAAGATACCGGCGAAGGCGACGATGAGGCCGAGCAGCGCGGCGCTGTCCTCGAACAGCACCGTGTAGACGCTCGGATCCTTGCTCGATTGCACGGCCTGCAGCCAGCCTTGCTTGCCCTTCTGCTGGCGAAACTCCTTGAGCGCCACCAGCCATGAGCTGCCCTCGAACAGGAAGGACAGACCGAGCACGATGTAGTTGACCTTGGCGTTGACGACAGGTTCGGGCGCCATGATGTGGATGACGCCTTCATAGAAGGAAACGCCGGCGCCGAGCGCGAACACCAGCAGCGCGACGATGAAGCTCCAGAAATAGATCTCCCGCCCGTGGCCGAGCGGATGCCTGCTGTCGGGCGGCCGCGCGGCGCGACGCATGCCGTAGAGCAGGAGCCCGCCATTGCCGGTGTCGACCAGCGAATGCACGCCTTCCGACAGCATGGCGGACGAACCGGTAAAGGCCGCCGCCGCGAATTTGGTGAGCGCGATCGCCAGATTGCCGGCGAGCGCGGCGTAGATCACCCGTTTTGAGCCGCTGTGTCCTGCCATCCGATCTCCCGATGCGCCCTAAAGCGCGTCGCGCTGAAACCGATTCAGTCGACACGCTTTAGGTCTTTGTCTTGATGCATGTCGTTGTCCCAGAACCGCTGCACACTTCTGGGCGACATGCGTAGCTTGGAGGCCCACTCGGGCGATGTTTCACAGACAATGCGCCAGGCAATCGGAAGTTCAAGCCACCGCAACGTGCTTGAATGGGCGTGGCGTCGGGAAATCGGTTGACATCCGGCCGGACGGCTTCGCAGCCAGGACGCTGCCTCTTGCGGTCCGCCGTTTCTCTTGTTTCACTTGCGCGTCCACAATCGGAGGAGCGAATCATGGCTAAAGGTGCGATGAAGGCGGGCAAGGAAGCCCGCAAGCCGAAGAAGGACGCCAAGAAGCCCGCAGCGGCTCCGGCTCCGAAGGCGCCGCCGGTCAAGGCGATGCGCATCAAGGAAAAGTAAGCAGCCGAATTCGGTCGACTCGGCTCAACGCAACTTCGAACCGGCGGCATGACAAATGCTGCCGGTGTTTTGTTGATCGGGGAACAGGGCACCCTATGTAAAAGGAGCGAGGACGACCTCGCTTCCTCGAAGAACCGGCCGAGACGACCCGCCACACCGCGCATCTCAACCGATGCCGGAATGACGGAGTGTTCTCGATGTCCTGGATTTTTCTTTTCTTCGCCGGCCTGTTCGAGATCGGCTGGGCGATCGGCCTCAAATATACCGATGGCTTCTCCAAGCCGCTGCCGACCCTTCTGACCATCGCCTCGATGGTCGTCAGCCTCGGTCTGCTCGGCCTGGCGCTGAAAGCGTTGCCTGTCGGCACGGCCTACGCGGTGTGGACCGGCATCGGCACCGTCGGCACGGCGCTGCTCGGCATCTGGCTGCTCGGCGAACCGGCGACCGTCGTCCGGCTCGCCTGCATCGGCCTGATCGTGTGCGGCATCGTCGGCCTGAAGCTGGTCGCCTAGAGCATTTCACCGTTTCGCGGAAACGGCGAACCGCTCCATCTCTTTGTTTTGACGCAATTCCGGACGGAAAACCGCTCACACTTTTCCTGGAATTGCTCTGGGCACAAACGCGTTCAGGGCCGCTTTGGGCGACCCTGATTTGCTTGTCCAGCAAACCCGAACTTAGCGGGCGGAGAAGCCCGGAGGCGTCCGGCCGACACGCGCCTTGCGGGCGGCGTAGCGTGCGTCACGCTTGGCCTTGCGCGCGGCCTCATCGGCAAGGTCGAACGCGATACGCTCGGCTTCCTCGGCCTCGCGGATTTTGGCTTCGGCAGCAGCGGCCTCTTCGGCGGCGATACGCGCCGCCTCGGCCGCGGCTTCGCGTTCGGCTTTCTCCGCCGCTTCGCGCGCCATCTTTTCCTGCTTCAGCCTGGCCTTTTCCGCTTCGCGGATTGCGCGGGCCTCGAGGATTGCCTTACGTTCGGCCTGGCGCGCCAGCACAACGGGATCATCCGCCGCCGGCTTTGCCTTGAAGCGCTCGAGCAGCGCCTTCTTTGCCTCGTTCGCGGCATTGCGCCGCTCGAAAATGTCTTTTTCCCTGTAGATAGCCAAGTGCACTTCCCTGCAGTCTATTCGCGACGCTTACATACGCGCGAAAGCGCCGAGTTCAAGCGCCAAAACGGTATGCCAGCCATGAAAATCTGCGCTGTTGCCGCAAGGATACGGCTCGGCATCGCGATGCACTGTTCACAGATCGAGCCTCTGGCGGGCCGAGTGGCAGATGGCTACCTCTAGGGCCGACAACCAACGCCACGCGAACATCTCAGGGTATAACCCAATGGAACTCGGTCTCTACACTTTCGCCGATGTCAGCCCGGAGCCGGGGCCCGGCGCCATCGGCCCGCATGAGCGGCTGCGCAACCTCATCGAGGAAATCGAGCTGGCCGACCAGGTCGGGCTCGACGTGTTCGGCCTCGGCGAACATCACCGCCCCGATTATGCCGCCTCGGCGCCGGTCGTGGCGCTGGCCGCGGCGGCCGAGCGCACCAAGCGCATCCGCCTCACCAGCGCGGTCACCGTGCTTTCCTCCGACGATCCGGTGCGGGTCTTCCAGCAGTTCGCGACGCTCGACCTTTTGTCCAACGGCCGCGCCGAGATCATGGCCGGGCGCGGCTCCTTCATCGAATCCTTCCCGCTGTTCGGCTACAATCTCGAAGACTATGACGAACTCTTCGCCGAGAAGCTCGACCTGTTGCTCGCCATCCGCGATCAGGTGAAGGTGACGTGGCAGGGCAAGCTGCGCGCGCCGATCAACGGCCGCGGCGTCTATCCGCGTCCGTTGCAGGAGAAACTGCCGGTCTGGATCGCCATCGGCGGCACGCCGCAGTCCGCCGCCCGCGCCGGCGTGCTCGGCCTGCCGCTGGCCTTGGCCATCATCGGCGGTGAGCCGGCACGTTTTTCGCCGCTGTTCGACATCTATCGCGAGGCGGCACGGCGCGCCGACACCGATCCGGCCTCGCTTGCCACCAGCATCAACGTGCATGGCTTCATTGCCGAGACGACCGAGCAGGCGGCCGACGATTTCTACGGACCGCAGGCCGAGGTGATGAACCGGATCGGCCGCGAGCGCGGCTGGGGCCCGACCTCGCGCGCCCATTTCGACCACGCGCGGGGCCCCGGCGGAGCCCTCTTCGTCGGCAATCCCGAACAGGTGGCGGAAAAGATCGTCGCCCAGCACGAGATCTTCAACAACGACCGCTTTCTCCTGCAGATGGCCATCGGCACCATGCCGCACGCCAAGATCATGAAGGCGATCGAGCTATACGGTACCAAGGTGGCGCCGATCGTGCGCAAGGAGACGGCAAAGGCGGCATCCGCCGCGCCGGTGCCGGTCGCCTGAGCGGCGGCCGCCGAGGGCCTTCCATGATCGCCGGCTAACGGAACCTTGGCGCGGCAGGCACGTTTTCCCGTCGATTGCACCGGTTGCGGTGCCTTGTTTTGACGCAATTCCGGGCGGAAGGGTACGGCGAGGTCGCCGAGCCTAACCGCTCACATTCTTCCTGGAATTGCTCTAGGGGAACCGATGAAGGCCGAACCGATCGCTTCGGGCGCGAGCGTTGCCGAAAGCCCCGATCCGCGTGCCGATGCCTGGGCGGACATGCGCCTGATGCGGTCGCTGGTGATCGGGATATTCATTCTGATGACGGCTGCCGCGCTTTACTTCGCCCGCGCTTTCTTCATGCCGGTGATGCTTGCCTTCCTGCTGGCGCTGACGCTGACGCCGATCGTGCGTGTCCTGCGCAAACGCGGCATTCCGGAGGTCCTTTCGGCGACGCTGCTGGTGTTGCTTTCCATCTTCGTCTTCGTCGCCGCGGGCTATTTGCTCAGCGGACCGATCATCGAGCTGATCAACAACAGCTATTCGATCGGCCACCAGCTCACCGAGCGGCTGGCGCCCTTCAAGCGGCCGCTCGAGCGGGTGATGGATCTCGCGCATCAGTTGGAAGCGCTGACCGAGACCTCGCAGGAGCCAGGCGTCCAGCGGGTCGCGGTGGCGCCATCCGGCATGCTGTCCACGGCCGCCAGCAACATCCTCGAAGCAGGCACCTCGATTACCATCGTCTTCGTGCTGTCGCTGTTCCTGCTCGCCTCGGGCACGCTGTTCTACGAGAAGATCGTCCAGTCCTTCACCAGCATGACCCAGAAGAAGCGAGCGTTGCGCGTCGTCTATGACGTCGAGCGCGAAATCTCGCACTATCTGCTCACGGTCGCCCTCATCAATGCCGGTCTCGGCACGGTGATCGGTCTCTGTCTGTGGGGGCTAGGCATGCCCAATCCGCTGGTCTGGGGCGCAGCGGCGGCGCTGCTCAATTTCCTGCCTTATGTCGGCGCGCTGATGACCGTGCTTCTCGTCGCCGTCATCGCGCTGATCAGCTTCGACACGATCGCTTATGCGCTGCTGGCGCCGGCCTTCGTGGTGTTGTGCGACATCGTCGAAGGGCAGTTCGTGACGCCGATGGTGGTTGGCCGGCGCCTTGAGATCAACGCGGTGGCGATCTTCATCGCCATTGCCTTCTGGTCATGGCTATGGGGCTTCGTCGGCGCGCTGATGGCGGTGCCGTTGCTGGTCGTCATCAAGGTGTTCTGCGACCATTTCGAAAGCTTGAGCCCCGTCGGGAACTTCCTCGCGGCGCAGCAGTCCATGGCAGCCTTGGAGGAAGAGACGGCGGACCAGGATCACAAGTCCGCCGCGTGATACGCTGGCCCAATGCCATGTCCTGGCCGATCGTTTGCGGCATCGGCGACCAGTGCCTATATCGGACCGGTCAAGCCGGACCCGTCCCCTGAATGAGCGACTTCGATCTCGATGGTTATTTCGCCCGCATCGGTCATGGCGGACCGAGCGGGCCTTCGCTCGCCACGCTACAGGCGCTGCACGCCGCCCACCCCCAGACGATCCCGTTCGAGAACGTCGACGCCTTGATGGGCGTTTCGGTCGGGCTCGACGTCGCCTCGCTGCAGGACAAGATCTTTCGCCAAGGCCGCGGCGGCTATTGCTTCGAGCACAATCTGGTCTTCATGCATGCGCTGACGGCGCTGGGCCTCACGGTCGGCGGGCTGGCGGCGCGCGGGCTGTGGGGCCAGCCCGAGGACGCCATCACCGCGCGCAGCCATATGCTGCTTCGCATCGAACTCGGCGGCCGCACCTACATCGCCGATGTCGGCTTCGGCGGCCTGACGCTGACGGCGCCGCTGCTGCTGGAATCCGGTCTGGAGCAGCAGACACCGCACGAGACCTTCCGCGTCGTCGAGACCGGTGACCATTTTCGCCTGCAGGCCAATATCGGCGGCGCCGATGTCGGCGGTGATTGGCGCACGCTTTACCGCTTCGACATGAGCCAAGCCTATGAGGTCGACTATCGGGTCGCCAGCCATTTCCTGTCGACGCATCCGAGCTCGCATTTCCTGTCTACACTGGTGGCCGCGCTCGCTTTGCCCGACCGGCGCTACGCGCTGCGTAACAACAGGCTGTCGACGCATCATGCCGGGGGCCGCAGCGAGCAGCGCGAGATCGGGACAGCTCCCGAACTCGCCGACGTGCTGGAGAACCAGCTCGCCATCGTCATTCCCGACCGCGCCGCCTTCGAGGCAAGGCTGCGGGAAAAACGCATCGTGGAGACCTGACCATGACGGACCTTTCGGTTCTCGACCTGTCGCCGATCACGCAAGGCAGCACCGCCACGCAGTCGCTGGCCAACTCGCTCGACCTTGCCCGCCATGCCGAGCGTCTGGGCTACAGGCGCTACTGGCTGGCCGAGCATCACAACATGCCGGGCATCGCCAGCGCCGCAACATCCGTCGTGATCGCGCATGTCGCCGGCGGCACCAAGACGATCCGTGTCGGCGCCGGCGGCATCATGCTGCCCAACCATGCGCCGCTGGTGATCGCCGAGCAGTTCGGCACGCTGGCGGCGCTTTTTCCAGGACGCATCGACCTCGGGCTGGGCCGTGCGCCAGGCACCGACATGCTGACGGCGCGGGCCTTGCGCCGCAATCTCGAAAGCACCGACAATTTCCCGCAGGACGTGGTCGAGCTGATGGGCTATTTCCAGCCGGCCGAGGAAGGCCAGCGTATCCGCGCCGTACCCGGCGAAGGCCAGACCGTGCCGGTCTGGATCCTCGGCTCCAGCCTCTACGGCGCGCAGCTCGCGGCGCTTCTTGGCCTGCCCTACGCTTTCGCCTCGCATTTCGCGCCGGCCGAGCTCGACCATGCGCTGGAGGTCTACCGCACGCGCTTCCAGCCGTCGGCGCAACTCGACAAGCCCTATGTGATGCTCGGCCTCAATGTCTTTGCCGCGCCGACCGACGCCGAGGCGAAGCTTTTGTTCACCTCGCTGCAGCAGGCCTTCGTCAATTTGCGCAGCGGCAGGCCCGGGCAACTGCCGCCACCGGTCGAGAATTACGACCGCGATCTCGACCCAATGGCGAAAACCATGCTTGCCCAGGCGCTGTCCTGCGCCGTCGTCGGCTCGCCGGAAACCGTGCGCCAGGGCATCGACGCCTTCATAAGCCGCACCGGCGCCGACGAACTCATGGTGACCGCGCAGTGCTTCGATCACGCGGCGCGCGTGCGTTCCTTCGAGATCCTCGCCGACGTGCACAAATCGATGTCGAAGGCGGCCTGATCGCAGCGCCGCTTTTGCCTGACATATTGCTCTGCTAAGGGCGGAGTGCCCCTCCCTCACAGAGAGCTTTTCCGTGACCCATGATCTCGACGATCGCATGCATTTTGCCATCGACCTGGCGCGGCGCGCCGGCGAGCTGGGGCTCAAATATTTTCGCGACCTCGACAATCTGACCGTCGAGAGCAAGGGTCATCAGGACCTGGTCTCCGAAGGCGATCGCGAGGTCGAGCTGTTCATTCGCGCGGCGGTCGCCGCGACCTATCCGAACGACGGCATCGTCGGCGAGGAGCACGCAGCTGTCACCGGAACGACGGGTCATGTCTGGGTGATCGACCCGATCGACGGCACCGCCAATTTCGTGCGCGGCATTCCCGCCTGGTGCGTGGTGATCGCCTGCGCGCGGGATGGCGAGACGGTTGTCGGCGTCATCCATGAACCCTCGACCGACGAGACGTTCCACGGCCGCCTTGGCGGCGGCGCTTTTCTCAACGGCAAGCCGATCAAGGCCAGCGATGCGGCATCGCTTTCCGAGGGCTCGGTCGGGACCGGGCTCTCCAACCGCGGCTCGACCAAGAATGTCGTCGTGCTCCTCACCCTGATATTGGCGGAGGGCGGCGTCTTCTACCGCAATGCCTCAGGGGCGCTGATGCTTGCCTATGCGGCTTCCGGCCGGCTGCTCGGTTATGTCGAAGAGCACATGAACGCCTGGGACTGTCTCGCCGGCATGCTGCTGGTCGAGGAGGCCGGCGGCACGGTGCTCAAGGCGGACCCCATGACCGTGATCGGCAAAGGGACCCGGGTGATCACCGGCGGAAGGAACGTGTTTCCAAGCCTCCAGACGCTTTGCCGGCAGGCTTTTCGGGACTGATCCCGATGGCTGCGACGTTTTTGCCGGCGCCGGATTCGGCGATCCCGGCCGCTCGTGACGGCAAATCCGCTGCGATATGCGCGATTTAGGCCTTTTCCCCACTGTGTACACGGATCGCAGACAGCTTGCGCAGAATGCTTGCGCCCCGTGTCGGCTGTTCTTATATACGCGCCAAGCCGTCCGGCCCCTAAAAGCGGGAACCGGGACGGGATTTCTTGTGAACAGGGGCTTTCGTCGGAACGCCTTTTGAAGGGTCCTGAGAGCCTGCTTAGAGGAGAGACTAGAACAATGGCAAAAGTTATCGGTATCGATCTCGGCACCACCAATTCCTGTATCGCCATCATGGATGGCAAGGACCCCAAGGTGATCGAGAACGCTGAAGGCGCGCGTACGACGCCTTCCATCGTCGCCATCTCGAATGATGGCGAACGTCTCGTGGGCCAGCCGGCCAAGCGCCAGGCTGTCACCAATCCGGAAAATACCATCTTCGCGGTCAAGCGCCTGATCGGCCGCCGCTATGACGACCCGGTGACGGAGAAGGACAAGAAGCTTGTCCCTTACAAGATCGTCAAGGGCGACAATGGCGACGCCTGGGTCGAGGCCGGTGGCAAGAAGCAGTCGCCCAGCCAGATCTCGGCGATGATCCTGCAGAAGATGAAGGAAACGGCGGAAGCCTATCTCGGCGAGAAGGTCGAGAAGGCGGTCATCACCGTTCCGGCCTATTTCAACGACGCTCAGCGCCAGGCGACCAAGGACGCCGGCAAGATCGCCGGCCTCGAGGTGCTGCGCATCATCAACGAGCCGACCGCGGCGGCGCTCGCCTACGGTCTGGAAAAGAAGGACGGCAAGACCATCGCCGTCTATGACCTTGGCGGCGGCACCTTCGATATTTCCGTGCTGGAAATCGGCGACGGCGTGTTCGAGGTAAAGTCGACCAACGGCGACACCTTCCTCGGCGGCGAGGACTTCGACATGCGCCTGGTCGAGTACCTGGCGGCGGAGTTCAAGAAGGAACAGGGCATCGACCTGAAGAACGACAAGCTCGCCCTGCAGCGCCTCAAGGAAGCCGCGGAAAAGGCCAAGATCGAGCTGTCGTCGACGACGCAGACCGAGATCAACCTGCCCTTCATCACCGCCGACGCCAGCGGGCCGAAGCACCTGACGATGAAGCTCACTCGCGCCAAGTTCGAAAGCCTGGTCGAGGACCTCGTGCAGCGCACCATCGAGCCCTGCAAGGCGGCGCTCAAGGATGCCGGCCTGAAGGCGGGCGAGATCGATGAAGTGGTCCTGGTCGGCGGCATGACCCGCATGCCCAAGATCCAGGAGATCGTGAAGCAGTTCTTCGGCAAGGAGCCGCACAAGGGCGTCAACCCGGATGAGGTCGTCGCTCTCGGCGCCGCCATCCAGGCCGGCGTGCTGCAGGGCGACGTCAAGGACGTGCTCTTGCTCGACGTGACGCCGCTGTCGCTGGGCATCGAGACGCTGGGTGGCGTGTTCACCCGTCTGATCGAGCGCAACACCACGATCCCGACCAAGAAGAGCCAGACCTTCTCGACCGCCGAGGATTCGCAGAGCGCGGTGACCATCCGCGTCTTCCAGGGCGAGCGTGAAATGGCGGCCGACAACAAGCTGCTCGGCCAGTTCGACCTGGTCGGCATCCCGCCGGCGCCGCGCGGTGTGCCGCAGATCGAGGTCACCTTCGACATCGACGCCAACGGCATCGTCAACGTCTCGGCCAAGGACAAGGGCACCGGCAAGGAGCACCAGATCCGCATCCAGGCTTCGGGCGGTCTGTCCGATGCCGACATCGAGAAGATGGTGAAGGACGCCGAGGCCAATGCCGACGCGGACAAGAAGCGCCGTGCCCTCGTGGAGGCCCGCAACCAGGCCGAAGCGCTGGTGCATTCGTCCGAGAAGTCGCTCAAGGACTATGGCGACAAGGTCTCCGAGGCCGACCGTGCCGCGATCGCCGACGCCATCGCCGCGCTGAAGGCCGCGGCCGAAGGCGACGACGCGGCCGATATCGAGGCCAAGTCTCAGTCGCTCGCCGAAGCTTCGATGAAGCTTGGCCAGGCCATGTACGAGGCCTCGCAGAAGGAAGCGGCCGAAGCCGACGCCAAGGCGGATGCCGCCAAGGACTCGGACGTGGTCGACGCCGACTTCGAGGAAATCGACGAAGACGACGACAAGAAGAAGTCGGCCTGAGCCGGCTGACGGCGGATAGGTGCAAAAGCCCGGCGCAAAGCCGGGCTTTTTTGCAACCTTCGTTGAAAAAGTACGGGCCCGTTCGAAAAAGTGACGGAAAAACCCGGAGCGAGCCCCGCTTAGTACTAGCATCCGGGAAACATCGCTCCTAAATCCAAGAACGTGCCGGCAAACGTCGCCAACAATGCTTGAAGACATTGAGCATCCGGACAGCGGGAAAAAATGAAAGCTGATTTCTACGAAACGCTGGGCGTGCAAAAAGGCGCCGACGAAAAGGAACTCAAGAGCGCTTTCCGTAAGCTCGCCATGCAGTTCCATCCCGACCGCAATCCCGGCGACCATGCCTGCGAGCACAAGTTCAAGGAAATCAACGAAGCCTACGAGACGCTGAAGGACCCGCAGAAGCGCGCCGCCTATGACCGTTTCGGCCACGCTGCCTTCGAGCAGGGCGGCATGAACGGCGCCGCGCACGGCTTTGGCGCCGGCGGCTTCGCCGACATCTTCGAGGATATCTTCGGCGACATGATGGGCGGCCGGCAGCGCCGTTCCTCCGGCGGCCGCGAGCGCGGCGCCGATCTGCGATACAACATGGAAATCACGCTGGAAGAAGCCTTCTCCGGCAAGACGGCGCAGATCCGCGTGCCGGCCTCGATCTCCTGCTCGGAATGTTCCGGCAGCGGCGCCAAGCCCGGCACGCAGCCGGTGACCTGCTCGATGTGCCATGGCCACGGCAAAGTGCGCGCCACGCAAGGCTTCTTCTCCATCGAGCGCACCTGCCCGCAATGCCAGGGCCGTGGCCAGACGATCAAGGACCCTTGCCCGAAATGCGCCGGCCAGGGCCGCGTCACCGAGGAGCGCTCGCTGTCGGTCAACATTCCGGCCGGCATCGAGGACGGTACCCGCATCCGGCTGGCCAATGAGGGCGAGGCCGGCCTGCGCGGCGGGCCTTCCGGCGACCTCTACATCTTCCTGGCGGTGAAGCCGCATGAATTCTTCCAGCGCGACGGCGCCGATCTCTATTGCAAGGTGCCGATCTCGATGACGACGGCCGCCCTTGGCGGCTCGTTCGAGGTCACCACGCTCGACGGCACCCAGACCAAGGTGAAGGTCACCGAAGGAACGCAGAACGGCCGCCAGTTCCGGCTGAAGGGCAAGGGCATGCCGGTGCTGCGCCAGCCCAATGTCGGGGACCTCTACATCCAGACCGCGGTCGAGACGCCGCAGAACCTTTCGCGTCGCCAGCGCGAGCTGCTGGAAGAGTTCGAGCAGCTGTCCTCGAAGGACAACTCGCCCCAGTCGAGCGGCTTTTTCGCCCGCATGAAGGACTTCTTCGAGTCGTTCGGCGAAGGCTGATGATCGTGTCCGTATTTGGCACCGGCATCGGGAGATGCGGGCGCTTCCCAAGCGTCATCAACACCTTATGCCAGAACGATGCCTTGCCTTGTCCCACCCAACTGCTAAGTAGCGGATCGGGGGCTGAGCATTGAGGAGAGCTCGCATGGCACGTAGTCCCGGATTGCGCAAAGCGCTGGCGGAAAAATTCGACGACGAGCTGAAGTTCTTCAAAGGCTGGATCGACAAACCGAAAACGGTCGGCTCGATCGTCCCCACGAGTTCAATCACCGCCCGCAAGATGGCCTCGATCGTCAATCCGAGATCGGGCCTGCCGGTCCTGGAGGTCGGGCCCGGCACCGGCGTCATCACCCGCGCCATCCTCGCCCTGGGCGTGAAGCCCGAAAACCTCTACGCGGTCGAATACTCGACCGACTTCGTGCGCCATCTGCGCGGGCTCTATCCGGGCGTCAACGTCATCGAGGGCGACGCCTTCAACCTCGACGCCACGCTCGGCGACAAGCGCGACACGGTGTTCGATTCGGTCGTCTCCGGCGTGCCATTGCTCAATTTCCCGGTCGCCCAGCGCATTGCCTATATCGAAAGCCTGCTCGACCGCATTCCGCATGGAAGGCCGATCGTGCAGCTGACCTACGGTCCGCTGTCGCCGATCCCGGCCGGGCGCGGCGACTACACGGTCGAGCATTTCGATTTCATCTTCCGCAACATTCCGCCGACGCAGCTTTGGATCTACCGGCGCCCGTCGCATTAGGGCGCGCCGATATTCAGGTGAGGCCGGCCTGCAAATGGCGGATTCCTGCGCTTCCGGTGCTCACGTACAAAAAGTACGCTCCGCTCCGGTTCTCGGACCCACCATTTTCGGCTCGGCCTGACCTGAATCTCGACGCACCCTGCAGGCGCATGTCGCCAAAATCGGCTTTGATTTCTGCCACCCGCTCGTTGATTTGAATGCCTCTTGGCGATACCTGTCCTGGAACAAGGGTGGCCGATGGCAGTAATCCCAAGAATCCTCGTCTTCGCCGGCTCGGTCCGGACCGGCGCTTTTAGCGGCCGGACCGCCGATGTGGCGCAAAAGGAGCTCGCCATGCAGGGCGCGGAGGTGACCCGCATCTCGCTCGGCGACTATCCGCTGCCGATCATGGACGAGGACCTCGAAAAGGAAGAAGGCATCCCCGAGAATGCCGCCAAGCTCGGCCGCCAGATCGCCGCGCATGACGGGCTGCTGATCGCGACGCCCGAATATAACGGCTCGATCCCGCCGCTGCTGAAGAACTCGATCGACTGGGTGAGCCGGATACGGCGCGACGGCAGCCATACGTTCCGGCCGCTCGCCGGCAAGCCGGCGGGGCTCTGCTCATCCTCGGAAGGCAAGTTTGCCGGCATACGCTGCATCAACCATCTGCGCGCGGTGCTGGTGCGCTGCCAGATGGAGGTGATCACGCCGGAATGCTCGGTCTCCGAGGCCCGTGAAGCTTTCGCCGAGGACGGACAATTCAGGGACGACAGACTACACCAATCGATGGAGCGCGTATGCCGTACACTGATCGAAACCTCGCGCATGCTGTCGACCCGGATCGAGGCGTGATGCATTTCGCGGAGGCCGACACGATGCGGGACAGGCTGATCGTCGGGCTCGACCTGCCGACGCTGAAGGACGCCGAGAGAGCGGTGCGCGAGCTCGAAGGCAGCATTTCCTTCTACAAGATCGGCTACCAGCTCGCCTTCGCCGGCGGACTGGACTTCGCCCGGGAATTGGCGAGCGGCGGCACGAAAGTGTTCCTCGACATGAAGCTGCTCGACATCGACAACACGGTGGCCAAGGGTGTCGAAAACATCGTCAAGATGGGTGTCTCGATGCTGACGCTCCATGCCTACCCCAAAGCCATGAAGGCAGCGGTCGCGGCGGCCAAGGGCAGCGATCTGTGCCTGCTCGGGGTGACGGTGCTGACCTCGATGGACGAGCAGGACATGATCGACGCCGGCTATGAATACGACCCACACACGCTGGTGCTCAGGCGCTCCGAGCAGGCGCTGCATGCCGGCATGGGCGGCATCGTCTGCTCGGCGGAGGAGGCGGAAGCGGTGCGCCGGATCGTCGGCCCCGACATGGCGGTGGTGACGCCGGGCATCCGGCCGTCGGGCAGCGACCATGGCGACCAGAAACGCGTGGTGTCGCCGGCGCAGGCGATCCGCAACGGCTCCAGCCACCTCGTCGTCGGCCGGCCCATCGTCTCCGCGCCGGACAGGCGGGCGGCGGCCGAGGCGATCCTCGCCGAAATGCAATCCGCGTAGCGCCGGCCCTCATTCGGACAACACAACCAGGAGAAAAAGAATGCCAAAGGGATATTGGATCGCCCGGGTCGATGTGCGTGATCCGGAGGGCTACAAGGACTATGTCGCGGCCGCCAAGCTCGCCTTCGACCGCTTCGGCGTGAAGTTTCTAGCGCGCGGCGGCGAGCACGAGAAGGTCGAAGGGCCTGGGCGCGCCCGCAACGTCATCATCGAGTTCGAGTCGCTTGCGGCGGCGCATGACTGCTACCACTCGCCGGAATACCAGCGGGCCGTCGCCATCCGCCAGAAAGTGGCCGATGGCGAGATCGTGCTGGTAGAAGGACTCTAAAGCGTTTCACCGTTTCACGGAAACGGCGAACCGCTCTATCTCTTTGTTTTGACGCAATTCCGGACGGAAAACCGCTCACACTTTTCCTGGAATTGCTCTAACGGAGCAACCTGTTGGCGGCCGTCTCGGCCATCGCGTCGGCAAGGCTCATGCCCCATTGCCTGCGGCAATAGTCGCGGAAATCGAAGCAGGGCAGACCAGGACAGACTTCGAACTCGATGAGGTGGACGGTATCGTCGGGCTCGACCCGGAAATCGACGGAAAAGACGTCCCGCAGGCCGAGGCCGTCGATCAGCCTTTGCGCGATGGCGCGGATTTTCCGGTCGGCGGCCGGCTGGCTTGCGCCGACCGGCTCGAGCTCCGGCTCGGCATAGGTTCCGGCATCCTTGGCGGCCTGACCGGTCTCGCCGTACAGCGCCATCGAGTCGGCCATGGTCTGGAAATCGCCGCCGGAATCGACAAAGAAGATACCGAGCGCCTCGACGCCGGTTTCGGGCCTCACTCCCAGGAAGCTCGCGCGCACGTTGCGGCCGGCAACATAGGGCTGCACGACGACGTCGTCGCGATAGTGGGCAAAGACACGCCGGCTAAGCTCCAGCGCATGGCCGAGATCGGCGATGCGCGAATCCGGCCAGATGCCGATCTTGGCGCCGAGCCGGTTCGGCTTGACGAACCAGCCGGCGGACGAGGCGGGCGGCTCGACCAGCCATTCGCCGTTGCGCGCTCGGCCCGCCTGCGGCGCCGGCAGGCCGAGCGCGCCGAGCACCGCGCCGGAGCGAAGCTTGTCCTGGCAGAGCGCGAACAGCGAATCGTCGGCGCCGATGGTGCGCAGGCCATTCAGCCGCGCCATTGCCGGTGCCGCGCCACCGCGGAAATAGGCAATGCCGTCGGTCAGCGTCCAGACCAGGGAGACGTTCGGGTTGGTCTCAGCGAAGGCGCTTGCAGCATCATCCAATTGGACCGGCGCGAAGGCGACGCCGCGTTTGTCGCAGGCGGCTGCCAACGCGTCGAATTCTGGGGCCAGGTCGGTCGACTGCGCCAGATAAGACGAGATTTCCAAAGCACGCTCCGGCGCATGGCCGCTGGCGACCAGCCGGTCGAAGCAGGCTTTTTCGGGCTCGTAGACGAGGATCAGCTTCGGATAGCGGCGCGGCATGGATGGCCCGGGATCAAAATCAGGCGCTACCATCGCATGACCGTTGCAATCGGCTTGCGGGAAACCGACCGGCGCGGGCGGTTGCGTGACAACGATCAGGCGATTAGCACGCGCGGATCGAAGCGGCCGTTGACCGGGATATCGAGCAGGAAGGTCATGCCGGCCTGCGGGTCGAGCTTGCGCTGCATCTCATCCTTGCCTTTCCAGGCAGAGGTCACCGCCATGCGGTCGGCCTTTTGGCCGATGAAGGCCGGACAGGACGCTTGCGTTGCCGGCATCGCAATCTCGCGCAGCAGCTTGCCGTCCGGAGCATAAGCCTTCACCGCGCTGCCGCCCCAGACGGCGTTCCACAGCACACCGTCGCGGTCGACGACCGAGCCGTCGACATAGCCTTTCGAAGAACGATGGTCGACGAAGACTTTCGGCTCGCCTGTCGGCAGGCCAGTAGCCGGATCGCAGGCGACGCGCATCAGAAAGCCGGTCGCGGTGTCGGTGTAATAGGCGGTCGCGCCGTCTTGCGAAAAACAGATCGAGTTCGAGACGGTGATGTCGGAAAACAGCCGGCGCAATTCGCCCTTGAAGAACCAGTAGATCGAGCCGGCACCCTTTTCCTCGCCTTTGCCCATCGTGCCGGTCCAGAAGGCGCCGCAGGGATGGACGCGGGAATCGTTGGAGCGGGTGAGCGGATTGTCGGCCTCGATCGGCGTGTGCAGCGTCAGCTTGCCGGTTTTCACGTCCCGGACCTGCAGGCCTATCTCGGTGGCGATGAGCTGGCGGTCGTCATCGATGACGGCGATGGCGCTGGCCATGACGCCGAGATCATGCACCTTCAACGCCCCGGCGAGCGGCTTTTCCAAGAGCTTGCCGTTGACGATGTCGAACCAGAACAGCGTGTCGGTGGCGGGATCGTAGCTCGGGCCTTCGCCGAGCTCGCAGATATGGTCGGAAAAAACCGAAACGCCGTTCATTGCTATCCTCCGAAGGCTTCATCCCAGGCGGCGACCGCTGCGCGGGCGCGGCACGCCACGTCGTCGACGCTCATCCCAGGCTTGAACAGGCTGGATCCCAGGCCGAAAACAGTGACGCCGACCGCCTTGTAGCCGGCAAAATCCTTGTCGGAAACGCCGCCGACGGCGCCGATCAGGGTGGTTGCCGGCAGCACCGCGCGGATTGCGGCAATGCCGCTCGCGCCCAGCACACTTGCAGGGAAGAATTTCAGCGCCGAGGCGCCGAGTTTTATGGCCTGAAAAGCCTCGGTCGGCGTGAACACGCCGGGCATGGTCACCATGCCGTGATGCATGGCGCGGCCCATGACCCCGGCATCGATGTTGGGGCTGACCAGCAGGCGCCCGCCGGCCTTGTGCAAGGCATCGACATCAGCGGCGGTCAGCACCGTGCCGGCGCCGATGAGCGCCGTTTGCGGCAGCGTCTTGACCAGATCGGCGATGGAGACGAACGGCTCCGGCGAATTGAGCGGCACCTCTATTGCCTCTATGCCGGCATCATGGATTGCTCGGCCGATCGCCACGGCCTCGGAGGGTTTCAAACCGCGCAGGATGGCGACGAGGCCACGCTTGAGTTTCGGGAAGACTGCGGTCTGTGTCACTGGGCGTCTCCAATCATGCCGTTCTCGCGAGCGGCCTCGACAAGGCCGGCGCGCACCGCTTCATCGGCGTCGACGGTGCGGAAGGCAAGGCCGGCGAGGTCGAGCGCCGCGCCGTAAAGCGTCGCCAGCGCGCCGGAGGCGACCAGCACCATCGGCGTTTCGCCGGCGCCATAGCGACGCCTTGCCGAGGCGATCTCGCCGCCGAGCAAAAGTCCGGACAGGCAGGCCGCCGCTTCATCCGGCTTCAAATCCTGCAGGAGCCCGGCCGCGCGGATGGCGAACAGTTTCGAGGTGACGTCGCCGCCCTCGCGCAGAGCTTGGCCGCACCATTGGCGGAAAAACGGGCTGTCGGCGGCGACCGGCGCCGGATGCTCGCCCAGCGAATGTTTTAGGATCGAATGCGCGGCGAGCACCGAAAACAGCTCGCCGGTCGGCCAGGTGCCGAAGCCCGCGACCGCGCCGTCCTCGACCGCGACCCATTTCGAATGCGTGCCGGGCATGCAGACGAGGTGGCGCCCCTTTGCCGGCAAACCGGCGCCGGCAAGTTGGGTTTCCTCGCCGCGCATCACATCGGGCGCATCGGCCAGGCGCTGGGCGAGACCAGGCACGATGCGGATGTCGCGGCTCGAGTGCTCGATGCGGGCGGCGCCGCGCAAAATGGCGCCGATCGGCGCCGGCACGGTGACATAAGGCGCCTCGATCCAGCCTTGCCGGGAGCCGGCCATGCCGCAGATGATCACCGGCAGCGTTTCCGGCGCGCCCATGGCGGCAAGATGGCCTTCCAGCACCTTGGCAAAACCTATTTCGCGGGCGGTGATCAGCCCGTCGTCGCCGCGCCGCTCGGCGAGCACCTTGCCCGCTCCGTCGAGCAGCCAGGCCCGGAGCCGCGTCGTGCCCCAGTCGAGCGCGGCAACCGCGGGTGCCGCGCTCACAGGAAACCTCCGTCGACGATCAGCATCTGGGCGGTGAGCATGCGCGAGGCATCCGATGCCAGGAACAGCACCGTGCCGACCATGTCGTCGGGCTGCATGACGTCCTTGATGCACTGCTTGGCGACATGGGCGGCGAGGCCGGCATCGGTGACCCAGAGCTCGCGCTGCCGTTCGGTGATGACCCAGCCGGGCGCCACCGCGTTGACGCGGATGCGGTCGGCGCCGAGCTTGCCGGCAAGGCCCTTGGTCAGGCCGAATATGCCCGCCTTGGCCGCGGTGTAGGCCGGCATGTCGGGGTGGTTGATCAGGTAGGAGGTCGAGGTGAAATTGATGATCGAGCCGCCGCCGGCGCGCTTCATGCCGGGCGCCACCGCCTGCGCGGTGAAGAAATGCGGCCGCAGGTTGATGGCGAGGTTGTTGTCCCAGAATTCAACCGTCACTTCTTCGACCGCGTGGCGGTCGTCGAGCGCGGCGTTGTTGACCAGCGTGGTGACATCGCCATGCTCTTCCGCCGCCTTTGCCACGGCGTCGCGCAGCGCCTCGATGTCGCGCAGGTCGGCCTCGAGATAGAGCGGGCGATGGCCAAGCTCCTTTTCCAGCCGGTCGGCCAAGGCCGTGCTCACCTTCTCGGCGATGTCGATGAAAGCGACCCTGGCGCCCTGGCGCATAAAGCCTTCGGTCAGCGCCGCGCCGATGCCGGAACCGCCGCCGGTGATCAGCACCGAGGCGCCGTCGAGGTCGGCGAACCGCGCCGATGGCATCATGATTTCCTTCTCCCTTTGGACGGCGCGCATCCTAGCCAGACAAAGCGCGGGGGCAAGGGAGAAACGTCGGATTTCCGGCCAAATGTCAGACAAATGACGGACGCATCGCCCACGGGGCTGCCGCCGGTCTTCAGAACAGGTGGAAAAGCCTGGTCAGATCGCCTTGGCGTGCAGCGCGCCGCGATAGGAATCGCGCAGATAGCCGAGCGTGGCGTCGGCGTCGGCCGGCCTGCCGAACAGGTAGCCCTGCCCGCCGGCGCAACCGAACTGAACGAGGCGGTCGGCCTGCGCCTCGTCCTCGATGCCTTCGGCGACGACATCCATGCCGAGCCCTTCGCACATGGCGAGGATGGCGCGGATGATGTGTTCCGACGGCCGGTCGTCGAGGATGGAGGAGACGAAGGCGCGGTCGATCTTGAGCTTGTCGAAATGGAATTCGCGCAGGCGGCCGAGCGACGACTGGCCGGTGCCGAAATCGTCGAGCGAGACGCGGATGCCGACGCGGCGCAGATCCTCGACGATCTTCTCGGCCGAGGCCGGATCGTTCATCAGGCCGGTCTCGGTGATCTCGATCTCCAGCCGGCGCGGATCGAAGCCGGTGCGGTCGAGGATGGCCAGGATGTGCAGGCCGGTGTTCTGGTCGACGAGCTGCGACGGCGACAGGTTGAAGGACAGGAACAGCTCCTTCGGCCAGCTGCGCGCCGCCTCGGCCGCCTTGCGCAGCACCAGCTGCGACAGCGGGCCGATGATGCCGCGCTCCTCGGCGATCGGAATGAAGACGGATGGGGGCACGACGCCGAGGTCGCGGTCGGTCCAGCGCGCCAGCGTCTCGAAGCCGATGGTGCGGCGGCTGTTCAAGTCGACGATGGGCTGGAAATGCGGCTCGACCTCACCGGCCGAGACGGCGCGGCGCAGCGCCTGCTCGATGCGGGTGACCCGCTTGGCCGCCTCTTCCATCTCGCGGGTGTAGACGACGACGCGGCCGCGGCCGGAACGCTTGGCGTGGTAGAGCGCGGTCTCTGCCTTGTTGACGAGGATCTCGGTGGTCTCGTCGCCGGAATAGAACAGCGAGCAGCCGACCGAGGCCGACAATCGCGCGGTGCGCTCGCCGACATCATAGGGCGCCGACAGGATCTCGATCAGCATGCGCGACTTCTCGGCCGCCTGCTCCTCCGAGAATACCATCGGGTAGAGATAGGCGAATTCGTCGGCGCCGATGCGGCAGACGGTGGAATAGCCGTCCATCGAGGCGCGCAGCCGCATCGCCACCTGGATCAGGATATCGTCGCCGGCCTTGTGGCCGAACAGGTCGTTGATCGGCTTGAAGCCGTCGAGGTCGAGGATGCCGACGGTGAAGGGCGCGGGATCGTCGGCGCGGTCGCTGATCAGGCGATCGACCTTGTCGAAGAAGCGACGATGGTTGCCGAGCCCGGTCAACGAATCCGTGAGAGCCAGATCCGTGTTTTCCTTGCCTGGCTGACCGGTGCCAAACGTCGTTTGCATCATGCCTCTGTTCTTATGTCGGTATTTTCGGCCAGACTGGCAGCAAAGCGTTTAGGAAAAGTATCGGGAAAACGATTTTCCCACGGCCGGAACCGCCGCTTGCATCACCGGCGCCGGTTCAGCTTCGATTGATATCTCAGATCTACTCCAAATATTCGTTTATGCGTAAGCTCTAATGGAAATATCGGACGACTTTTCCTGAGTTTGGCTTCTCTCTTGCGCAATTGCGCAAGAAAGCCGCGTCGCGCTCTTCTTCGCACTGCTTTTAGCCGGCTTGCCTGACGCGGTAGAGCTCGATCGGGCTGCCCTTGGTCTCGCTGACCGGCTCGAGCCAATCCGGCACACTGCCGCGCAACAGGCCGGCAAGGAAGCCCTGCGGCGCCTTCCGGGTCAGGATTTGGCTCTCGACATTGCCGGGGCAGATGGCGACGAGGCCGACGCGATGCGCCGCGACGATTGCGTGGGCGTCATCGGCCGAGCCGAGAAAGGCGTCGAGCGCCAGGAGATTGCCGTCGACGTTGCGGTGATAGGGCCCGGCAAAGACGCGATGGCCGCTATAGACGAGGACCGGCGGGCCGAGATTGGAGATCGTCAGCACGGTGGTGTCGGCCATGGCGCCGAGCGGCGCAAAGGTTGCCGCCTTCTCGCAAGTCTTATCCGCCGTGCCGCCGTCGGCGACAGGCGCGCCCTTTTCGAAGGCCACCGAGGCGGCCGCGGCGACGCCTGTCCAGACCGGGTTGATCGAGACCAGCCAGACGGCCGCCAGGCGCAGCGCCACGCCGAGCGACGAGCTGGTCTGGGCGCGGGCGCGCCATTTCGCGATCCACGCCGCGAGCGGGATGACCGCGAAGGCGATCGAGAAGGTGGTGCCGCGCACCTGCCAGGCGCCGACCACGAAGGCAACGGCAAGCAACGCCGCGACGAGGCCGTCCTGCCGCCGCCAGCCGCCGCGGCGGAAACGCAGCGCCATCAGGATCATCGCCACCAGTGGCGTCGCGTATCGCGCCGCCACGCGCGCCGGATCGCGCACCAGCAGCGTGAACAGCGACTGGGCCTCGTCGATATGATCGAGCCACAATTCCTTGAGGCGCGGGTCGAGATCGGCATAGGGCGCGGCGAGGCATTGCGGGAACAGTGCCACCACAACGACGCCGAGGACGGCGCCCAGCACGGCCAACGCCGCCAACCTGCGCTGCCAGCTGCCAGCGGCAGGCTCGATCGAAGCGATCGCCGCCAGCCCGACGCCGGCAATGGCGGCGACGGCGAACTGCGCGACCGAGAAGGCATCGCATTGCGCGGCGCCCCATGCGGAAGGCGGAATGGTGGCGACGAAGACAAGTGCCGAGACCCCGGCGAAGCCGAGGCCGAAATCGCGGGCGATCGCCCGCTCGCCCTTCGCATCGGCAACGAACAGCAGCGCCACGCAAACGCCGATGGTGGCGACATAAGGAACGGTTTCCATGCCGACGGCGAGCGTCAGCGCGGCGCAGAGGCCGGAAAACAGCGCGGCCCAGCGCCGTGCGGGCGCCTCGAGCAGCAAGGCGAGGCTCGCCATGGTGAGCATCAGCTGGACATTGTGGTGATCGAGCGCGCCGGGATCGTAGATGCCGATGAAATAATAGCCGGCGCCCCCGATCAGAATGGCGGGCAGCACAGCGCCGCCGCCGCCGAAGCTGCGCGCGGCACGGGCGGTGAAGAACAGGGTCGACCAAAGCAGCAGCGCCGGCCAAAGCACCTGCGCCACGTCCTCGCCAAGCGGCCTGCTGCCAGTGAGCGCCGAGGCGACAAGCACGATCGCGGCGATCGGCGCGTCGACCAGCCTCGACCAATGTATGACGAAGCCGCCTTCCAGCCCCATGCGGTACTGGTGCAGGTCGAACCAGCCCTGGCCGGCAAGCAGGTCGCGGACCTGGACGAGGCGCAGCATATTGTCGTTGTCGCCGCCGGGATCGGTCAGTTGGCCAAAACCGGTCCACGCGTCGAAGGCGAGCGCCAGCAAGGCGGCCAGCAGCGCCAGCATGAGATCGGACTTCCAGGTGGCGACGCCGTTCTCAGCTGTGCCCATTGCCGTAGCCTTCGAAGGGAGAGGATCGGCTTAAACCTAGCCTTAACGGCTTCAATAAATAGTAAAACGGCTCGACGGGGCCGGCATAAGAACGGCCGGAGGCTGGTCGGGCGTCCGGAGACACACATGCCGCATGCAGTCCGCCACGAGCCGGTCATCGCCGTGCTCCTGCCTTGCTACAATGAAGAACTGACGATCGGCGAGGTCGTGCGGCGCTTCCGCGAGACGCTGCCGTCGGCCGCGATCTATGTCTACGACAACAATTCCAAGGACCTCACGGCGCTGAAAGCCCGCGCCGGCGGCGCCATCGTCGTGCGCGAGCCGCGCCAGGGCAAGGGCAACGTGGTGCGGCGCATGTTCGCCGACATCGACGCCGACATCTATGTGATGGCCGACGGCGACGGCACCTATGCGCCGGAGGATGCACCGCTGCTGATCAACATCCTGCAGACCGAACGCTCGGACATGGTGGTCGGCACCAGGCGCGGCGTCACCGACGATGCCGGCCGCAACGGCCACGCCTTCGGCAACCGCGTCTTCAACCGGCTCTACAAAGGCCTGTTCGGGACCGATTTCACCGATATTTTCTCCGGCTATCGGGTCTTTTCCCGCCGCTTCGTCAAGAGCTTCCCGGCCGTGTCCGGCGGCTTCGAGATCGAGACCGAGATGTCGGTGCATGCCTCGCAGCTCAAGCTTCCGGTGAGCGAGATGGCGCTCGATTACGGCCGCCGACCGGAGGGCTCGTCGTCGAAGCTGTCGACCTTCCGCGACGGCGCCAGGATTCTGTGGATGTTCGCCATGCTGGTGAAGGAGACGCAGCCGCTGCGCTTCTTCGGCACGTTCGCGCTGTTCTTCCTGGCGGCGAGCATCGGCCTGATGATCCCGGTGCTGGTGGAATTCGCCGAGACGGGACTGGTGCCGCGCATGCCGACCTGGGTGCTGTCGATCGGCATGCTGCTTCTGTCCATGCTCGCCATGATGACCGGGTTCATCCTCGATTCGGTGTCGCGCGGCCGGGCCGAGCAGAAGCGCATCTTCTACCTGTCGATCTCGTCCGGCCGGGCAGAGCGCGTCGCGTCCGGGCAGGCCCAGCCGAAGAGCGAGCCTGGCAAGGCCCCAAGGGCGGCATAGGGGACCGCATAGTGAACCGGCTCGTGCGCTTCGCCCTTACCGGCGGCGTCGGCTTCGTCGCCGACGCGGCGGCACTGTGGCTGCTCATTTCCACCACGCCGCTCGGTGCGCTCTCGGCGCGGGTGCTGTCGATCGGCTTCGCGCTCTGCGTCACCTGGCAGATCAACCGCAATCTGACCTTCGCGCCGTCGAGCCGGGGCATGGCGCGGGAAGGCGCGCGCTATGGTGGCGTCGGCATCGCCACCAGCATCGTCAACTACCTGGTCTATTGCGCGCTGCTGTTCGCGCTGCCGGCCCTGCCGCCGCTCCTGGCGCTTGCCGCGGCCTCGATCGTCGCCATGGCGCTCTCCTTCCTCGGGTATTCGCGCCTGGTCTTCGACCGGTAAGCTCTGGCCGATTGGCAGAAGCCGCCGAGTTCCGTATATCGGCGCTTCCTGGAAATGCTCGACCGCCCTGGAGACCCGAGATGCCGCTGAAAATCGCCGTCCAGATGGACCATGTCTCCTCCGTGTCGATCGCCGGCGACACCAGCTTCGCGCTGTCGCTGGAGGCGCAGCGGCGCGGCCACAAGCTTTTCCACTACACGCCCGACCGGCTGTCGATGCGCGACGGCAAGGTGTTCGCGCGCCTCGAGGAGATGCAGGTCCGCGACGAGAAGGGCAACCATTACTCGCTTGGCGAGAAGGTGCGCACCGACCTCTCCGAGATGGATGTGGTGCTGCTCAGGCAGGACCCGCCCTTCGACATGAACTACATCACCACCACGCACATCCTCGAGCGCATCCATCCGAAGACGCTGGTGGTCAACGACCCGGCCTGGGTGCGCAACAGCCCGGAAAAGATCTTCGTCACCGAATTTCCGGACCTGATGCCGGAGACGCTGATCACCAAGGACCCGCTGGAAGTCGCGGCCTTCCGCAAGGAGTTCGGCGACATCATCGTCAAGCCGCTCTACGGCAATGGCGGCGCCGGCATTTTCCATCTGCACGAGGCGGACCGCAACCTCGCCTCGCTGCTCGAAATGTTCGGCCAGCTGTTCCGCGAGCCGTATATCGTGCAGCGTTATCTCAAGGACGTGCGCAAGGGCGACAAGCGCATCATCCTGATCGACGGCGAACCGGTGGGCGCCATCAACCGCGTGCCGGCCGAGCACGATTCCCGCTCCAACATGCATGTCGGCGGCCGCGCCGAAAAGACCGAACTGACCGAGCGCGAGCGCGAGATCTGCGCCCGCATCGGACCGGCACTGAGAGAACGCGGCTTCATCCTGGTCGGCATCGACGTGATCGGCGACTACATGACCGAGATCAACGTCACCTCGCCGACCGGCGTGCGCGAAGTGCGGCGTTTCGGCGGCGCGGATATTGCGAGCCTGTTCTGGGATTGCGTGGAAGGGAAGAGGAAATAGGCACCACACGACAATTGGCGTGTTGATGAGCGCGAGCGGTGGGTTACCAAATGAGAGCAGCCTTCCTTGCTATCGTTCTGGTTATCTTGCAGTGCCAGATTGTCGGTGCGTGCGTAATGCAACACTCGTTGAGCGCCGATCAACGCAACCGTGCTGACAGCATCTTCTTTGGACGAGTTGTCCGCATTCAATATGCACCGATAGAAGGGACGAACAGCAAGGTCGCTGATCGATCGGCTACCATTACTTTCAATATCCAACGAACGGTTCGCGGAAGGGCGATAGAAGGCATCGTCCAGGTCTATGGCTTCTCCAACACAGGCAAATACCGCGTTTCGATAGAAGATTTCGTCGCTCGCTACGGACGCGACGTCTATGTCGGCATTGTCTGGCCAGAGACGATCAAGTCTCATACGACCTGCCGCGATGAACAATGGACGACGGGGTCGGGGCGTAAGCTGACAATGCCCTATTGCAGGGTCGACCTGCCGATTGTCCCATTCGGTTACAAACCCGAAGACGCGCCACGCATGGACCGGCCGCGGGTCATCGAGGAACTTTGTGGCGACCAATTCATAAGCAAATCGCTCCCTCGCGATGTCCACTAGGCCAGAGACAGCCGGTCTGACGCGGACTGGACATTTACCAATCACGCCACGCAAGCGCTTGGCAGTTCGCGGTAGGAATGCGGTTCTAGCTGCTTTCGCCAGCGATATATCCCGCCGCTAAGCCGTCTTACGCTCAACCACGCTGGGCTTCATCACGATCGCCGCGCGGCGGCGGTCCAGGCTTTCGAGGAAGTCGATCGGCGCGTCGATGGCGATCTTGCCGGATTCGAGGATGCGGCGGTCGACCGTCGACAACGGCCGCTCCAGGAACAGGCATCCTTATCCAGCCTTACGGGCGCTCGCTGTTGACCCATTCGGTGGCGGCGGTGAAGGACAACCCGGCCCATCCCAACTTCGAGTAGAATTTCGAGAATGTGTGGCTGCACCGATAGGCAGGAGAGCCTACGGCGCACCGGTTCCCGGATGCGCCAGCTCACCCGACACGGATCATCCGTTCACTCGGGTACATCGGGTACCTTCCAACGCGGCGTCCCCGAAATTCGCCCATGCTTTGCGACCTCGAAATAGGTCGCGGCGAGATCCTCGTCACACATCGACGACAGGTATATCTGGATCGACCCGCCCAGCTCGGTGACAGGATAGCGCTCGCTGCATGCTCCGAGGCGCTTTTCGTACAGGCGTCGTTGCTTGCGGGTCAGTTGGTCGAAAAATCCCGCCTTGCATTTGTCGATGACCGCCTCCGACATCAATTCGTCGCCACTCGATCCCCAGGCGCAGGCCTGATGCAGCTTGTGCGCCGCCAGGCAACCGGGCGCGGCCTCGATGTCCTCCAATTGTATGGGCGCGGGTCCTTTCGTGCATCGGGCATCCTCGGCGGCAGATGGCGTGACAAGTGCAAACCCGATCAAGATTGCGCAGCCGGTCCGCATGCGAATTTCCCCGTGGCCTCTTAAGGTTCGATTTTGCGTCCGCCGCACCTTAGCCGAATGGCTGCCAACCGGAAAACCGTATTCAAGAGCACGCCGCCAAGGGCGGCACATCGGCCTCCAGAAGAAGCTTTAGCCGAGATCCATCGTCTTCGCCGATAGATGTTCCTGTAATGTTCTTGCGCGTCTCGAAAATCTATGGTTGTCTGGATTGTATGCGCTCGCGGCCCGATGGTGGATGACGAGCGCGCTGACGCCGGGGGTTCTGGACAAATGGTGGCGCGGGTTCGCACGGTGGCTTTCCAAGGCATCGAGGCCTTGCCGGTCGATGTCCAGGTGATGGTCGGGCCGGGCAAGGTCGGCATGCAGATCGTCGGCCTGCCGGACAAGGCGGTGGCCGAAAGCCGCGAGCGCGTGCAGGCGGCGCTGCACGCGTCGGGCCTGTCGATGCCGTCGAAGAAGGTGACGGTGAACCTCGCGCCGGCCGACCTCCCCAAGGAAGGCAGCCATTCGGCGCAGATTGCATCGTGAAATCAGCGCGGTATGCCGCTGCACCTCACGCCACTCACCTGATGCTCACCAGTCTCGGTGACCCAGATCACCCGGTCTTCGTAATCTCGGGCGTTGGGGAGCCGGCCCAAGTCAATTGCCAGGTTGCGCCTTTCTGAAAGTCTTGGACGAGGGCGGGCCAAAACGCCACGACGTTCGTTCCGTTTTCGCACCTGCAAGACGGATAAATAATCCCGTTCATGCCCTTGGCGCGAAGGTCGTTAGCGAGGGACTGCCCCTTCGGATAGGCCAATTCGGTGTTCGGATGTAGGCATTCCGGCCGAGGATCAACCTCTCGGAGATCAAAGAACTCGGCATTGAAAGTAGCAAGAAGCTCCACATAGTGAGTGGTGTTGTCGTAGTCTGCGCCGGCGTTTTCGAGCGCGCGGGTGAGGTGGAAAGCGACCTCATGAAGCGCTGTTTCAGCGGCAAAGGCTGAATACCAAGCTCCCCACTCCTTCGGGTTGAAGCGGTTGCCCTGCGGCCGCGTGTAGGCAAAAGCGGCGTTGATGTAGGTGTATCCGTACCCTTGCGCCAACCCAGCCGCACTCACCCCAGGAATCCCGACCTGCTGCGCAACCTGCCGCCCGCTTGTCACGCTCTCAAGATCCTCCAGAAGCGTTCTCGCTCCGAATGAAGCGGCGAGCGGTTCTAAGACAGGCGGCTTGTGGTGTGCAGATGAAATGAGCCGAACTGTACGCTGGCTTAGGGTGGTCAATTTTGGGCTCAAAGACCACCCCGAAGTGCGTCGACGTAACCTCTCGTCTCGAGCATAGCCGGGATCCCGCCCTTGATCATGAAATCGATTGGCGTGAGGCCATTGAACAATGGGTCCGCATTAGGGCGCCGGACCCACTCATCAGCAAGAGGATCCGAGAAGAGTAAGTGCAAACCCTTGTACACGCCGACAAGTGCGCTAACCCGGGTCAATGCATCTTGCGACAGGGTGCCCTTCCATTCCCTGGCCTTGATCCGGAACCATGTGCGGTCGGGTTCTCCGAGGAGGGAGCTCGCTTGGCGACTTGTGATCCGCCAAATATCAGAGAGACGGACAAAAGCCTCAAGCGCCGCCTCGGTAAGTCCGGCTCGGGTGGCCTCCAGGCTCAAGTCGGGAATGTGCCGGGGGCTCGCTGATGGAGCCGGCGTTGGTGTGGCAATGTGCACTGCGACCTCCCTGTCCCTAGTGCGACTCACTTAGAAATGCTGCCATTTGGCAGAAGTTGCAACCCTAAAGGTGACCATTTGGTTAAAATTGAGGCCCGGCCACCTGAGCAGCCGGGCCAATTGTCCTTGCGCAAGGACAAAACTTTCAGCCAGCGATCAGCCGCTGTGCAATGATGCCGGCGAGGATCGTCCCGATGAACATGACGTCGAGCACGCTCATGATTGCCCGCCCTCGATATGGCCGGGCTGATCATGTTCAGCGTCATCGGCCTCCCGCTCGTCATCGTCTTGCGGCTCGTCGTTGATGTCGCCGCCGTGTTCGTTTTCTTCCTCGCGATCGTCATGAGGGCTGCCGCGCCCGTCCTGCCATGGCACGGTGCTTACTGGCCCGCGCTCTCCCCAGCCAAGCCAGGGCTCGGCGTCGGCGCCGTCCTCGAGGTCGCAATCGGCTTCCATGAGGTCGAGCGCGGTGATCAGGGCCAACGACTGGTCAAGCAGGTCATTGACGCGCTTCTCGATCGCCTGCCGCCATGTGCGGGGATCTACGCCAGCCGGGATGCCGAAGGGCTTGAGGCTTCCCACGGGCGCGTTCATACCCGGTACCGCCGCTCAAGATAGGCCAACGCCGACTTCACGACGCGCTCGGCCGCAATGTCGATAAAGGCCCGCTGATCGATGGCGTAGCGGATTGCCTCTGCTACGCCCCGGAGGCTGGTTGCCGGCGGCGTCGCATAGCATAGCCTGTCAGAGGCAGGCCCATAGGTCGCCATCACGATGTCTTCCTCGACCTCGCTCGATACGAACTGCTCAACAGGGATGGCCGAGAACTCGGCAAGCTTGGCGTTGTATTCGGCGATGGTGTCGGCGAGCGGGTCGGTAGCCGAGCCTGCATCCTGTGAGAACCAGACTGGATCGGGGTGCATTGATGGCCCGATGTGAGCAACCCAATGGGGTGTGCCGCCGGCCGGCGTCATGAAGCCGTTCATCGCTTCCGACAGTTCGTTTGCGAGGCGAACGGCGCGTTCGTCGGACGTCTCGGCGGCTGTGGTCGCAAGAGCCCTTTCTGCGCCTGCTACGGCCGGTAGCGAGGCTATTGCGCCGACGAGCATGGCGCGGCGGGAAAAGCGTCCAGTGATGACCGCAGGCAAAGCTTCGCCGGCGGCCGGAACAGGGGTGTTCGGCATTGGTTGCTCCTGTAGCTATCTAAGTGTACAACGTACCAACAGATAGCGACGAAACGACTTTCCGTCAACTTGCATAGGTACAATGTACAAATGACGCCGGTTCAAATGCGGATGGCTAGGGCAGCTCTAGGCTGGGGAGTAAGGGATCTTGCCGAAAAGGCTGGAGTGACCGCGAACACGGTAACGCGCATCGAAAACGGATCAGACGCGAAGCAATCCACTGTCGCCGCGTTGCGCACAGCCCTCGAAGCGGCCGGCGTCGAGTTCATCCCCGAGAACGGCGGCGGCGCCGGTGTGAGGCTGAGGAAGGCGTGAGGCTGATACACGAAATCATCAACCACTCCCGAAAGCCTATGCAGACATCTTTTCGATCACGGCATCAAGCTGCGTGATATCCTCCAGCGCCGCTATTTCGAGGGGATCGGCGGTCTGCGCTGCGGTGCGTAGCTCTGGCACGCCATCAGGGCCTATCGGGGCGTGGCTCGCCACAAGGATGGCCCGGTATTGCTCGAGTAGGGCAAGCGCCTGATCGATGGTCTTCTGGTCCATGGGCTAACAAACTAGCACTTCGATAGCGCCGTCTAAAGCCAAAAACGTTCTAACGCCCCTTCGGCTTCGGCGCGTTCCGAGTGGGCAGTACCATAAAGTCTGCCGAACGCTCGCCACCCGCCCTGTCTGCATCGTCTCCCGTCACGGTGATGCCATGACGAAACAACTCCCGAGCGGCCTCAGATCGAGTCGACATTCTCTTCTCAAACCGCCAAGCATCCAGCGCCGCCAGTTCCTTGGCATTCAGCATGAACTGTAGACGGTAGGTTCGCTTGGGCGGCACGTCCACTATCTCATCAATCTGTAATACCGGCGTCCTGATGGACGATTGCGTCGAGGATGACCTCATAGACGCTGCCGGTGTCTTCCTCAATATCGGTGCTGCTGATGCCTATCGCCTTTGCGTCGGCGAACAGCTTTTGCGTCAACTCGGCAACCGAGATGATGTCGGCACCCACCGTCTCGGGAACGTTGGCGCCTATCCACTTGTACAAAAAGTCAGTACCGCGGGTGCTCATGTCCGACAAAGGTCGAAGGCAGGCATTAGGTTCCACAGAGCCCCGCCAGCGCGCGTTCTTCGCCGCTGTCCAACGCCACTCTAATTCTCCGCATGGCTGAAGACGACGCTGCCGCTGTCTTTGCGGACCTCAACGCAGATGACCCCGTCGTCACCCTTCCGCGTTTGGAACATGGCGATTGCGTGATCCTTGGCCGTTTTTTCGGCATCAAAGATCACCTTCTCGACGATGCCTTTTCGATCATACCAAATCACGGTGTAGGGCATTGCGCGCACGCCTTTCTCGCAGCCGGCAGGGCCTATTCATTCGGCCCCTTCGACAACGCCAGCATAGGGCGGTCGCGATCTTGGGCAAACCGGTCCTTGGAGAAGCCCGCTAGAGCGCATGTCCTGCCTTTCCGCAGTCCTACACCGCGCTGGCGTCCGGCGCGCTCTGGCGCTTCCCTGTGAGGGCAATGATGGCCAGCATTCGCTGCTCGGCGGCAATGCGGATTCCGTCAAGCGCTTCCTGCTGCTCGCGCTCTCGCTCGCGCTTGAACTTGTCGGGCAGCGGTTGCCAATCGGCCGGTTTGAGCCGCATGCACCATTTTTCGCCGCGGTAGCCCCAAAATGCGATCCCGACGAGCTCCGAACCGTCGAACCAGGCGCTTGAGTTCAGCTTGGGAAAGTGGAGACACCGGGCGGCCCACCAAACCTTGTCGATGTCGACCTCGCCGGTGCCGTCGCGCCAAGGTGTCCAGCCCTTGCCGGGCCGCTGGGTCAATTCATGGTCGAGCATGCCGCGGATGATGCATAAGCGGCGGCTTATTCGCAAGCTGTATCGTTTCGAAACGTCTTCGAGCTGGCACCCATCTTGCAGTGGATTCTGCTGCCGGTTAGCCCCGGTCCCGATCGCGTAACTCTGGTCGGGTTGTAGGCTCGTCGGGCTGGAGGTTTGTTGGGGGCCTCGCCCGGCGAGTTTATGGAAACCGGTGGAAGGTAACCAACCGTGATATACATGCAGCCTCGCTAATGTAACCTCCGCCCCAGCCGACTCTGCTCACCCCTGAGTCGGTTAGGCCCGGCGGTTCAACCAAACGCACCCCAACGCGGAACTGTCGGGCCGCTAAGGGCATGGCGTCCACTGCTTGCGCTGGTCGGGCGCCAGTCCGTGATTGGTGATTGGAGGTTGCGGTCATCGCGGTAGCGGCTCGGCATTCGCAGTCGCGGCTATCGGCAAGCCCGAGCCAGAATGCATGCTCCCCTACCAACGGAACAACGACGGCGCTCGGAAGGCCCAACAATTGTGGGCACTCAGTCTAAATTGAGAGGTTGCCGAGGCGCGTCTAGATTTCGACCAGCCACCGACTCGACCCTACCCCGGCCGATCGTGGTCAGGGCCGAGATAGGACACCACAACCCACGTCTCGGCCCGCAGCCAGCTTTGAATTAACTGTTCGGTGGAATTCACCGCCAGATTGGTTGCCAGCGTCGCGACGCTACGCGATTTTATGACTTGGGGCGATTGGTAGCTTGGGGAAGCACCACGATGACATTTATTGATTACTACGATCTGCTAGAAATCAGCCCGAGGGCGACACCAGAAACCATAGAGCGAATATTCCGCTACTTCGCAAAACGCTACCACCCGGACAATCGGGAGACTGGCGACGAACGGCGCTTTAGCGACCTCGTAGAGGCCCACAATACGCTCAGAGATCCTGCCGCCCGTGCGCAGTACGACATCCATTACGGAGAGTACTTGGGCCATCAACGTGAGACGGCGCAGGAAGCCAGCGACCCACGGGTCGTCGAAAAGGACACGATCGTCCAGGCCAGAGTGCTCGCACTGCTTTCTGCCAGGCGCCGGCAGGACGTCAACAATCCGGGCATCGGCGACGAAGAGCTCGAACGCCTGTCGGGCTGCCCTCGCGAGCACCTGGAATTTCACCTCTGGTATCTCAAGGCGAAGGGTTTCATCGGGAGGACCGAGAACGGGACGTTCGCCATCACCGTGCAAGGAATTGATCGGGCCTTTTCGGAACAGCCGGATGGTCGGCCGGTCGCTACACGTCTGCTGGAGAACGCGACCCGCTAACATTAACGGGCAAGGCGTAGCGGGCACAATGGGAGGTGGGGAAATCGTGACTAAGATCGACATAACGAGCCAGCAAGAATTTACCGGACCCGGCACCGCTGGAGTGCTTATGTTCCTGGCAGGTCCGGTTCTAAGCGCGATCGCATGGGGCGAGATGACGGGAGTTACCAATGGCTCCCTGACGGGTTATTGGCTCACAGTATGGCTTGGCGCGTTTGCCTGCCAGTGTGGAATCGTCTTCATGTTGGTTGGCCGCAAGTACGACCATCAAGTGACTGTCCATCCGGCTGATCAGGCCTTGTCTAAGCTCGGCGAGCGGCAGAGTGGAGTTGAACCACATGCCCTTCCAAGTCTCCTATGAGCCGTTGAACCCGGATCACGGGAGTTAAGCCGCGAACAGAAGATCGGCCCACGATGCTTGGGTCACAGTCCGCGGTTCCCGCGCAACAGGCGACCGAAGGTGGAGCGTTAACTCTAAAAAGTCCGACTGCTTTTGAGCCCTAATAGTTGCCCTGCAGGCCTAGGGTCCAGCTTGCGGGCTTCTACGGGACGGGAGCATCTTTTTCGTACTCCGGGGGGAACAAGAACTGCTGCGTTGGGGCGCGGAAATGTTTCGGGTTTTGCGTAATTTCTGGCACGATCAGCGAGGCGTGGCCCTCATCCTGCTCAGCATCATGTTGCCGGCCATTATCGGGTTTTCCGCGCTCACCATCGACATGAGCCGAGTGACCAATCTGCACAACGACATGCAGAAGGCTACCGATGCCTTGGCGCTTGCTGCAGCGGCCGAATTGAACGGCAGGTCGGATGCCTGGACCCGTGCCCAGAACGCGCTAGCAAATCTGGTTTCGAATGATACCACCTTCTCGGACGCCGGCATTGTCAGCCTCCCCGGCAGCGGAGCGACGACGGTCGATGCGACTTACACAGCTTGCCGATCGATGGGCCAGATTTCCTGGTGTTTCCTTTCCAGCATTCCTGCCAACGACTCCGACTTGATCACATCGGCCAACTACGCGGCCTCTGCTTCGGCCACACGGTTCATCATGGTTGAGGCTCATCCGGAGACATTCTCGGCAATCTTCCCTGTGTCCTTCCTTTCAGGAAATACGACTGACGACCGCATCCGTTTCGGTGCTGTTTCGGTGGCCGGCTTCACGTCCGGGGTCTGCAACTACACGCCTGTGTTCATGTGCAACCCGTATGAGATGGTGAACGGCACCAACAGCGCGGGCGGTGTAACCCTCGAACAGGCAGTCACGGATCCGGCGGCGCATCGACGCCTCATCGAACTACGGCTGGTGGGAAACAATGCCGCCTATGGCCCCGGCAATTTCGGCTTTCTGGCGCCGCCTGACAGCGTCGGCAATGGTGCCCAGGGGCTCGCCCAGACGATCGCAACGTCGAGGCCGCTAGGATGCTACTCGGCGGAAGGCGTCAGCACCAAGACCGGCCAGAACAACGGCCCTGTTCAGGACGCGTTCAATGTGCGCTTTGGCATTAACCCGAGCGGCAATGCATTCAACAGCGCCGAATATGGTCCGGCCGCGAACGTTCGAAAGGGCGGGTCCACTGGCGGCAATGGCAACAGCAACCAATGCCCGTCCTACAATCAGCTGACTTTCAACGCGACGGGCAACATGGGCCTGCCGCGGGACGGCACTACGCCGTATATGGGCGGACGCATGGGGGACGGAAACTGGAACCTGTCCGGCTATTGGAGCACAAACTTCCAGTCTGCGAGCTACCCGTCGTCATGGAACACGACGAAGCCGACGCGCTATCAAGTCTACAAATACGAGATCGCCAATAATCTCGTCGGCCATGCGTCCAACGGAGGCGAGAAAGGGACACCGCCAAATGCATGCCAGCCGCCCGTGACTTCTGTCGATCGCAGATTGCTCTATGGCGCGATCCTGAACTGCAGCGCGCTGGAGGCAGCCGGAGATGACCTCAACGGCAACAGTACCAATCTTCCTGTCGAGGCTTTTGCCAGCTTCTTCATGACCGAGCCTGTTTCAGGCGCGAACAATGGCGGATCCGTGTTTGTCGAACTCGTCGACATCGCGGGGCGCGGCGGGGCCGGAACGCTGGATAGCTTCCTGCGCGACGAGGCTCAGCTCTATCGCTGACCATGGCCCCAAGGAAAAGCCCGTCGCAGCTAATGAGCGTAAGCGACGGGCTTTGCTGAACTGGCTACACCCCGGAAGGATCGACCATCAGGCTACAACTCATGAGCGTGGCTCGGGTTGCGAACGGTTTTAGATATATTAGAACAAGCTTGACTAAATCGGACTGCACACGGAGCTTTATGCGTTCTTCGTGATCTGGAGAACCTGCCTGCCAGTGACGTCGCGGACGGTGCAGACGATATCGTGGCTCTTGGCCTCAGCCGCCGTCCTGTAGGCTAACGCGACGGCTCTTTGCCTGGCCAGCTTGAGGTCATGCAGACTGGTCCCCTGCGCATCCTGGTAAGTATCCCCGCCATAGGCGAGGTCGAAGAAAAATCGCGGCATGCCCCAGCCCCCATATAACCCGGCTCGCCGATCGAGGTGACACAGGATTTGCGAGCCGGGCCTAGCCGTCGACATTCCATCCGGAGGGAAGTGGTTTTCAACCGTCGGCGAGCACTCAAATGGTGTTCGATAACCTCCATTCCTGCAATGAGGACTGAGGTCCGATTGCGCTCCCTGCAATGGTCTATTTACTGGCCATTAGCCGTTCCAGATCAGCGACGTGCTTTTGCTGGATATGCTCCAAGGCCTGCAGCATCAATTGAGCGTCGTAGACAAAAGCGCCACCACTGTCTTCGAGCTTTTTGATGGTCACCTTCTGGCGAGCAATGCGCAACTCGCCTTCGCGGACCAGGCTCTCTGCTATTTCCAATTCGGTTTCATGCCGGGACATTTGGCATATATTAGCAGACTCTTGACTAAGCTCCATGTGGCTCCAGAGTCATTCTCATGGCGAAGGGCAGCATCAAAATCGGCGATACGGTTGCGATCACCGCAACGATCCGCAAGCGCGTCACTGAGGACAGGGTAGCCGTGCTGATCCCTTCCTACAGCCAACCGCACTCAATCGTGGACACCACACCGAACATCAGTAGCGGACAGAAGATCGAGCTTATCGGGGAAGTCACCAGAGTAGACGGTGACAGTGTGACGGTCGGCGGCAAGGACCTCGGGATTACGGTCAAGCTCTATGCCGTGCGTCTCGTCACAAGCCATGTGGCGCCGAAGCGGAAGACGTCACATTGAAAAAAGACCGTCCCCAATGACCGCACTCTCCGCGTGGTGACGCCATTCGCCGTGACAACACCCTATGATGCCGCTACCGTCCAATCCGTTATTAGCGAAGTGACGGAGATCATGTCATGGGGCTGGTGATCAGCAGACCCGCAGATGCCGGACGTGCCTTTGCCGATGCCTGGAATAGGCACGATATGGATGACTTCGCGTCGTTGTTCTGCGAGAACGCCAATTTCGTCAACGTCGTGGGCATGTGGTGGAAAAATCGCAGCGAGATCGAAGCGGCCCACCGCGCAACTCATGAAACCATGTTCCGTGACAGCCAATTAGAGGGTGTCGTCTCGTCAGTTGTCGAACTATCTCCGGGCGTTGCATCGGTGCACTATGTCTGGACTCTGACCGGCGCATCCGCTCCGGACGGCTCATCAGCCGGACCGCGGAAAGGTATCCTGCTTCTGATTGTAAAGGAGCAACAGTCCGGCTGGCTGATCAAGGTGGCTCAGAACACCGACATTGTTCCAGGCGCGATTGCTCCCTCCTCGAGGTGAGGAACTGACAGACTGGTGAACCTAGCGCCCGAGCGGCAGCTTAGACACTGATAACAGTTCAGCCTCATCCCTGATCCCTGCCAGATAATTTGCTAGCAGACGAGATGCCAGGGCTTCACGTCGCTCCGGGGATTGGTGTTCGTCCTTCAATTTGTCGAACACGCGACCGAGCAGCGCAACTTCCGAAGGGTTGAAGATCCCAGCTTCTCTGGCTCTTTGGTGTATCGGCATGAGGGTCCCTCCCTCGACGTTACCGAGCTAAATACTATTCGAAATCCTAGGCAAGAAAAGCCCGCCGACCGGAGCCGACGGCAGCAACAGCGAGCGGGACAGCAGCGGGCTCTGAGAGCCCCGCCAGCACGTTTGCGGGCTCGCTATGGCGCCTTGGCGCTGCGCCTGGCTGAAAGCCTCGCCACGGGCCTCGCAATAGGCGTAGGCTTTGCGATCGTCCACGCCGTCGCCGGCTTGTGAGTGAGCGCAAGCGCACGAAGGCGAGACGCTATCGTGCGCGGTGGCTTTTACGCGATTGGATCAAGCTGACAGTTTGGGTTTTGATGGCGATCGGGTTGCTGATCTCGCCATATCTCGAAAAGCGCATCCAGAACCGGGCTGCGCAAACTACACAGACGATCGGGAAAGCGCCGCCGTAGTCGTGCTGGCCCTACATCATCCCGCCGAAGCTTCGCGCATTGCTCTGGCTGGAGACGGTCCGCAGCACCTCGATAACGACTTGCGTGGCGCGGATCGACGTCTGGTTGCTATAGGATAGGAGCGTTTCCTGGACGACCTGAGTGCTGCGCGCGCTCGTAGGGCTCGAGTAGGAAAGCAGCGTTTCCTGGACGACTTGGGTTGATCGCTGCGTGGCCATTACGACACAACCTCATAGCCGATCTTGGTCGCGTTGACCGCGGCCGCATTTGCCCAGGCCGAGCCGGTGGCCGGATCATTGTCGAATTTGTCGGCGATCCATTTGTAGGTCGTGTCGAGCGAGACCGTGCCGCCGTCGCTGGTCGTCGAGCTCGATTTCAACTTGTTGCGGTAAGTGCGGGCGGTGACGTCATCCTTGCGCGCGCGGCTCTTGATCGCGACGGAGAAGATCGTGACCGGCGTCGAGGACAGCGAGCCATGGTTGAAGAGGTCGATGTGCCCCGCGGTGGCATCGGAGTTGTAATCCGTGTCATCGTTGACGGATGTCTCATCGACGCAGCTCGCGTTGGTGGAAGCGCTTGCCGTCCACTGAACACTGTCGTTCGATGTGACGAAGGCAGTCTCGACGCGGATGACGCCGAGCAGGTCGTTATAAGGTGAACTGCCCGTCGTGTCCGATACATAGAGGTCGTCCAGGTCCGTCATCTGCGAGGACACGCCACCATTGATCAGCGGGATGTTGATCGTGTCGGCCTGATTGTTGGCCGTGGCGCAGTTGTCGACGCCCGATCCCGACAGTTCCGTCGCGCCACCGAGCTTGATCGTGTAGGCGCCCGTCGAGTTGTGGAAGGTGATTTTCGCCTCGATGAAGTACCACGAATTTGCCGATAGCACGGTCGAGCCGGTGGCGAGCACCGTGGCGTTCGTTCCGCGCCAGAAAATCAGCTTGTTGGCCGTGTTGATCGAGAGGCCGCATTGCGTCGTGGCGGCGTCGACAAACCACAACAGGTCGGACGTCGTCGCCGTGCCCGTGCCGGTCTTGAAGCGAAAGCCGACGATGAGCGTCGAGAACGTCGACCCGTTGTTCCAGCGGACCGTTCTCGTGCTCGCCCCTGACTGAAGGCTCTTGCCGCCAAGTAGGCCGGTCCCCAATTGGAACCCTGCCGAGGTCGACGTCGCGAAGTTCGGCATAAGTTGTGGGTTGGGCGATGTTTCCCAATGATCGAAGCCATTGAAGTCCAGAAGCGCCATTCGATCAGATCCTTACTTTCAGGCCCAGCGTCACGCGCGTGAGCGTGGCGGCACTGTCGACGTTGAAGCGGAGGATGTCGCCGGCCGCCACGGCGGTCGTCCAGCCCGTAAGTGTGCTGTCCTGCGACTTGGTAGCCGAAGAGAGCGTCGGCTTGGCGGAAGCTACGATCGTGTCGGCGATGGTGGGCGGGAAATTGGCGTAGGTATCCTTCCAGATGTCGATGACGATGCTGCCGCTTTGATCGGCCAGCAGCGTCACGTCAAGGATGGTGCAGGCGAAAGGCATTGGTGGCAGATCGCCCTTGATGCCTGTCGTGATTGCGGCCCCGCCGCCGTCGATGAGAAAGAACAATTCTCGCGTTTGAAGCCCGGCGACGGAGACGCCACCATCTTTGATCAGCTTACCGGTGGTCGTGTTGAAGGCGGCGACGTTGCTATCAACGGCGCTGCCAGGACCGACGACGTCGCCGGTGCCGCCGCTGGTTACAATGCCCCAACTGCCTGCAGCGGAGTAATAATAATAGGCGTCCTCGTCAGCGGCATACGCTTGAGCGCCTGGAAGTGGAGGGATGAAGATCCACGCGCCGTTGAAGAAATTGGCGACGTACTTTGCCTTGCCCGTCCAGGCGCCCGTCGGCGACGCGCCAACAACATACTGGTCACCCTCCGCCGGCGAACCTGGCGGGCTGGTATCGCCGATTGAGACGCAACCGAACATCGCCGAGCCGGACTCGAGTTTCGCAAAAGCCTCGTTGACCGTGACTTCGCGGTTGTTCTGCGACTCCGCCATCTCCGTGATGGCCATCCGATTCGAGAGCGTCATGCGGCGTTCTCCCGTTCAGCCAGAGATGGGAACCACCACGGAGCCTCTCGCATCGAGGCGGCGATATCTGCGTCGGTGAAACCCATCGCGAGGCAGCGCTTCCGAAGGTCGAAAAGCTCGACGAGAATTTTCCCGTCGACCATTGGCAGGTCGGGTTTTTGGTTCGTCGACATCATGCTGCCTGCCGGACCGGAACGCGGCGCTCGTGGCGGCCAATATCAGGGATTGTGATCCTCTCGCCCACCTGGTCGGGCCAGCGATGCAGGCGGGTGATTGATGCGCCCTCCCTGCCAACGATTGTCATGTCGAGGACACCGCCGATCAGGTGTTGGCGATCAGTGTTCGGGTCCTCTGGATCGATCGGCACCGGGATGCGCCGGAAGAATTCGAAAATGGGCAAACCATATCGAGCAAACCATACCTCCAGCGGTTCGCCGTTTGGTGGCGGAACGCCAAAGTCATCCAGGCTGACGGCACGGCCATCGCTTCCAAAACCCCAATGCATGGGGCCAGGATCGACCAGAGCCAGCGGCTCGCGGTCCGTCCGTTTTTTGCCGAAGACCCGATGCATCGGCCCTGCCGCCTCCGAGACGCCGGCGACCAAGATTTCCAGGTCGCGATCGGTAGGGAGATGGGGCAGCAACTCCGACTCGAGGTCGGCGAGCATCCGGTCGAAGCCGACATCCTCGGCGGCCTCTATGATCATCGCGGAGACGAATTCGCCGAGGACGAAGTTACCGCGGGCTGCAACGGCCAACGGCACGCGATTTGAGGCCGCGACCTTTCGCTTGATCGCCAGTAGCTTGCCGTCGCGGTCATAGATCGAGCCGTCCGTCAGCACGATGCAAGAATCCGGCGAAAGAGCAGAGAGAATGCCCGACATTTACGCAGCCTCCATCATTTCAGTTGTGATCAGCGAAGCATCGCAAGGGAGACCCGCGAGCCGGCACTCCTTCTCGATGACATCGGAGAGGTTGACCGGCTGGCGGCCGGCACGTGGCAGGAACCAGAACGAACCCGAGATCACGCTATTGATCCCGAACGCCATGTCGATGCCGGGGTTCAGGGCGAGGTTCGAATAAAGCCCGCTGTTCACATAGCCGACGTCCTGCGGCTTGAAGGAATCGAGCAACTGAAGATCGGAGAGCCGATAGAACCACCACGTTGCGCCACCGCCGGTGCTCGTCGCGCCACTCTCAACCATGATCTGGTCGGTCGTGTTCTTCATGCGTCGCGAAAGCGAGCTATCGCGGTTGACCGTGAGCGCGTGGCCGGTGCTGGACCGCAGCAGGGTGGAAAGATCGGGCGTGTAGACGAAGACGTCGCCGTTCGCGGTGACGATGACGACACAGTCGGAGTCGTCATCATAGAAACAGGCCGAGATCAGCGCGGTGAGGCCGGGCGGGGTCACCGAATTTTCGACCAGCGTGACCGCGCCCATGTCGACGAGGACAACGGCCGTCCGGCTGCCGCGTACCATGTAGCCGAATTCCGGACCGACCGTGATGCCGCAGGTGAGATCGTATGTGAAGGACGATTCCCCGGCCCATGCCACAGAGTACGAGTTTCCGGCCGTGCCAGCGTTCAGCATGGTGAAAACGAACGTCAGGCCCATCTGGGCGCATTCCAGGATGTAGGTGATGCCGTTGACGGTGATGTCGTCGGCCGGGCTGCCGAAATAGGCCGATGACGAGTAATCAACCGGGCGCGCGATCTCCTGCAGAAAGGCACCGGTGGCGGCATCGAATATCTGGAACTTCGAGAGGTCAGACTTGACGATGTTGTTGCGCTCGTCGAGCAGCACCGAGCGGAAGGTATCGACGTCCGTCCAGTTGAAAGTGCGGTGTGTTCCGCCGGGGATATCCCAGATGCTATTGCGGGCTACGGCATAATTGCCGCGCGTATCGATCGGGCATTGTCCACCGATCTGCACCGCAGGAGAAAGCGCATTGCTGATGTAGCTCGCGATCGAGGATTGCGTGATCTCAGCCTCGATGTTCGGAATGCGGATACCGAACTCATCAAGCGGAAGGTTCTTGATGACGATGTAGACGATGCCGGGCCAAGCCGGGACTTGGCCGGCACCCTTGTCGGCCTCGATGTCGGGATCGGGCTTTTGCGTATCGGTTCCGAGATAGACCCGGATCGTCGCGCCCTTGGCGATGCCGATGCCCTTGGTGCCGTGATCGATGGCATCCTGAAGAGCTTCGGCCGAGACGTCATAGATCAGCTTGTCGTCGGCCCAGATGCGCGTGACGCCGCTGGCTGGTCCGTTCCAGGCCAAGGCGATGGCGAAGGTCGCGGTGTAGCTGTAAGTCGTCACCTCCGGGCCGAGCGCCTTGCCCTGCCTCTCGGTCTTCACATGCTCATCGACGTGGTTGCCCTTGAGCCAGATCGCGGCACCTGCGGTGCGGATCGAACCATGCCAGCGGGTGAGCTGCTCGCCATAGCGAGACGTCTGTGCCTTGAGGCTATCGGCGCGCGGACCCTTGATCTTCTGCGGGAAGAAATACGCAATCGCCAGGTTGATGCCCACTCCCACGGCAGTGGTCACGATGGAGCCTAGAAGGCCTCCACCGACGGCAGCGCCAGCAAGGGGAGCGATGAATGCCATTTTAGCGGCAATCCTCCAGCGGCACGTCGCGCGGCACAGGGCCGGCCTCGCCAGGCGCACGACCAGGGTCGAGCAGGCTGCCGTAGTGCCAAGGGCTGCGCCAATAGACGCTATCGAGGCCGGCTGTGCAGGCGGCGACATAGGCAAGGTCGAAGGTCGGTCGGACCTTCCTGTCCTCGGCCGCGATCTGGTGCATGGCCTTGAGCTTCGCAGCGGCTGTTAGCCTGGCCTCTGGGCTCCAGGTGACGTCGGCACAAGTCTCGACGAGAAGCGTGGGGTCGGTCAGATCCAGCACGGCATCGATCTCACGCCGCACGGTGGCAAGTCGTTCCTCGTCCTGATGGTCGTGCAAGCCAACGCCGCGATGCTCGCCGATCGTCGGAATACGATCTCGGTTTCTCATCCCCGGCCACCCTTCAACAGGGTGAGAGCTCGAGCGGAAATCCGGTCATGCTCGGAACCGTCACAGTCGGCCTTCTTGTGGCCACCGGTCATCAGGGCTTTGGCCGCGGCCAGACGTGCAGCCGCCGGCGCCGACCTATCAGCCGCAATTTCGCGAAGCACCTGCATCGGGTCGATCTGACCGACGTCGACGCCCTTCAGCGCTTTCGCCGTTGCCGCTGCCCTCGTTGGTCTGCCTCGCTTTGCCACCTGTTTTGATCCTCAATTCTGATTTTCTAGATGTTCATCGGCGCGCGCGTGCAAACTGTCCGTGACCCCGGAGCGGTTACTGCCCAATGCAACCGGAAATTTAATCAAAGTACCCCCCCCTGGTTGTATCGGCGACGGCCACCGAGCGTTGAACAGAGCAGCCGTCGCCTATGAGGTCGCGGGGATCCACGGTCATCGTGACCTCAATTCAGAAGCGCATCGGCCGGCGCAACCTGCCGAGCCTCTGAGAAGTGCTTGAAGAGGCATGCATGCAGCATGTCGACCTCGCGCTCTTTCGGCTCGCGACCAAGCGCAAGCGTCAGCTTGGGCAAGAAGTGCCGCATCTGCCGCTGTGTTTCGCGCTCGATCTCGTCGACATCGCCGGCGGGGAGCCATACCTCAACCATCTGCATCGGTGCCGCCCTCTTTCTTGAGCGCCAACCGCCTGACTGTTCCACGCTCGATTTCTGCAAGCCTGGCTTCGGCCTTCCGGTCGCCGAAGATCGCGCGCAGTACCCGTTCCCGCTGTGCTGCGAGGCGAGCTTTGAACTCGGCTTGTTCCGCTGCCGTCATTGTGCGTCGCGACCTTTCTTGACCATCAAGGACCAACCCTTGTCTCCCCCGATCTGGCCTATGCTTGGCTTGTCGGCGTGCCAAACCGATCCACCCCAGGTGCACATGTCGCCGGGCTGATATTCTCGATTGCGATCGTGGACACCGCGCCAAATGGGGCTCCTGGTTTGGTGGCGGATCTCCTTGAACAACTCGCCGTTACGGAAGAAGCGACGCAGCACGAACCTTCCCTCGTCCTCGGTCTCCTCCTGGACGTCGAAGTCGACTGAGGGCCTGTTCTCTAGCTCGAGGGTCTTTGCTTCGAGCTCGGCGATGCGCTGCATCAACGCGACCGTGTCAGCACCGTGGAGCTTGGCTGTTTCGACCAGCCGCCCCTGTAGTTCGTTCGAGCGGGCTTCGGTAGCGCTGGCAAATTCAGCCAACCGGCGTTGCTCTTCGATGGCACCAGCCTCGATCCGCTGGAGGTTGCCGCTGATATCTGACTTCAACGCATCGAGATCAGCTTTGTGAGAGGTGTCGGCTTCGTTGAAGCGCTCTTGCTCGTCGGCCAGGCGCTGTTCAATGGCGGTGAGGGTGGAAGCGGTCCGTTGATCAGCGTCGGCCATGCGGGCCTCGACATCTGTCGCCTTCGCCATTTGGCTTTCTATCGCCTTGATGCGGTCTTCCGCCTCCGTGAACCGTTCGGCCGTCCAGAAGATATCGGCGAGAACCTCGGCTCGAACGACGAGCAGATTCTCGAAGTACACCGGGTGCCTAGGCCCAACGCCAGCCTCGGCAGCGATCTTGTTCACCTTCGCAGCGTAGCACTGGTCGAATTCGCGCCGGCGCTTGCTGAGCAGTTTTTGGTCGCCGCGGAACCTAGCCCCGAATGGGTATTCAGGCTCACCAGGCACCGCGATTTCCAAAGGATCCCAGGTGTGCGTTTCGACTGCTGGCGGCTGCCTGGGCGCTTCGATCTCAATGCCCGTTTCGATCGCCACCTGTCGGGCGATTAGTTTTTCCGTTTCCGTGCCTACTGTCTTGAGAGCGGCATCCATGGCGTCACGCTCAGCGCCGACGACCTGCCATTTGCGCGCTGCATAACGCTTTTGCATCTTCGCCAGATCGCGAAGGCGGCCGGCGATGTCGCGTAGCTCGACGGCTTTGGTATCGATGGGCAAATCGACACTTGGCGGAGCCGCGGCTTCTGCTGGTTTCCGTCTGCGTTTCTTTGGGGTGTCGTCCGTCATACGACAAATTCAGCATTCGAAACGCGAGTCAGAAAGGGCCTTTACTCGCGTTAAACGCGAGTGCCATGCGGGTGCGATAGCTCTGCATAGCGGACACCGACACCTGCCATCTTCCTTGATCTTTGCGGCCGCAACCCTTGTGACGAGCCAGCCACCGAACGGTGTCGAGAGACAGCCCGAAACGCGAGGCAGCGGCGGCGGTATCGATCCAATCGGGCTCGCTTGGCGCGGGGCGATCGAGGTGAGCTTCAAGAAATGCTAGCCGCTCGAGCGCACCCTCTAGCTGGCTCCGAAGGTCGCCCAAGATCTCGGCTGCAGTCATCTGCCGGGGCTTAGCGTTGCGATCAGCGCCGCTCATGGGAGCCACCCCATAACGCCGGCTAGGATGATGCCGACGCTGGCTATCATGAAGACGAGGGAGAGCGCCAAGGTCATTGGCACCCTCTGGGTGGGGAGGTTTGCTTTTCAGCCTGCGAAAGGCCGCCGACCGCTGGGCCTAGTTCTGTCGTTAAACCTGTAGAAAAAAAGTTTCGGGCGCGGAAAAACCAGATTGGCCTTCTCGGAACATCAATGTGGTTTCGCGCGAATTTTGCAGCCGAGCGGTCGCGGCCTCCGAGGTCGGCAGAGAGTTCACCTCCCCCCGGTCCAGGATGTCGCACAGCCGGAACGAAAGGGCGGTCCGTCGGTTGGTTTATCGAAGGGACGGCAACCGAACAGGACGCCGAACAATGGTTGAACTTCTGAACTTGGAAATGGCAGTCGCCAGGCAACGTGCCAAGCGAGCCGAACTCTCCGTCAAGCAGGCAAAAACCATGCTGGACGAGGACCACGGCGTCGCCGTTAGCCTTGCCCTCTGCAGTCGCATACGAAACGGGCAAGCGCGTGCGAAAGCAGCCCGACGTCGGCTGATGAAGATCGCGCCGACCGCGCATTGAGGAGGCATTTGAAACACGCTGCCTTTCGGCCTGTTGCGCGATGTGTTGGAACCCGGCCGGCCAGAAGATGTTTTGTCCGGCTGAAACTCCACCGAGGAGGTTTGTCCGATGATCCCCAACCCGACTGAATTGATCGATTTTGGAAGATCGTTGTTGTACGGTCGACACGCCGCAAAGATCGCCGAACCGCCTGTTTCGAGAGCCTTTCAGAGAGGCGCCGTCGCCGCACGCATGGGGATGGAAAGGGATGACAACCCCTATCCGTTCGGGACGCATGGCTATATCGATTGGATCGACGGCTACGAGTCCTCGGTCGAAGTAGGTAACGGGATAGATTTCGACTGAGCAGGCTGGCGTTACCGGCCAGGCGTAGGAAGCCAGCATCTCACAACACCCCGATCACGCTGGCGAGGATGACCGCGAAGGCGAGGAAGGTGACGAGGCGCGCTGTCAATCCTCCCGACCTTCCGGCCAGCGGCGCCACCATTCCCGTTCAAGCACGCTTGCGACGAGATCGCCGGCCGGTGTGCGCGGCGCGTCATGCGCTGCCTGATGCTCGGCGAGGAAAGCCGCTTCTGGCATGCGCTCGGCAGCCTCGGCGAAGCAGCCGAGCGCGGTTTCGATCCATGTGGCGGCGGAGCGGTAGGCGTTCATGCTGCACGCTCATCATGGTGATAAGTGTTTCCGGTTGCGCATTCTGAGGGCGCGGAAACGCTTAAGCGTGCCGCTTCCTCCAAGGCTGCCTTCCGTTCGAGGAGACTGGCGATTTCGGCGCCGACCTGGCGCAGGTACTCGACGCTGAAGCTGCTGCTTGCACCGAATGCGCGGATCAGGCCGGCAGCCTTCTGCTTGTCAGCAACCTGAATTTTGATCCGGCCAAGTTCATCGGCGTCGAAGTAGCGCCGATATTCGTCGACATCTTCATGTGCCTTGTCGACGTGGTGTGACCAGTGCTTCATGAACTTATCGCGCGGATGCATCTGGAAGCCGGAGAGCCATCGCTTGGTGATCTGGCTTTCAATGCTGAGCCGGTTATACAGAAGATGCTCCGAGCCTTGGCGTTCCAGCCTCTCCACCCACCAATTTTCAGGAAGCGAAATTGTGCGGAGCCCGCGCGATACTGCGACCCGGTGCTTTTTCTCAATGCGATTGGCGCCGGCATAGACGCGGCCGCAAATGTCCGTCGTTGTCCAAGCGCCGTCGGGGTCTTCGATTAGAGCAACGATCACCTGTTGAATGCGACCAGGACCACGGCTCATAAGTGTTTCCCCGTGGAAATCGTGCCGTCGCTGAAACACTTATTCACGCGGCATCGCCTCCCGGCTGATGCGTGGCGTGCCAATCGTCCCAATTGAGGCGCTGCAGCTCGGCGTGCACGTCGAGCGCGAACTGGTCGATCTCTGCCTGCATCTCGGCGCCGACAACGCGTCTCCGGGTCAGGTCGGATTGCAAGATGCGAATCCGCTCCCGCCATAGCCCATCGGCTGCTGGACCTTGTGCATGCTGAAGCTCGCGCGCCGTCCGGCGGATAAGCGCCTGCAACGGGCTACCAGGGAACGCGATCACGTTGGTCATGCTGCAGCTCCGATAGCTTTATCGCCACTCCCAAGAGGCGCTGCCCCTTGGCACCCCGTTGGGGACTGGGTCCCCAAACCCCCGCGCCCGGCCTTGCCGGTCGATGGTCGCTTTGAGGAAATGACGGGCACCGGCGGAACCTGTGAGACAGGTGTGTCGCCACTTGGAAGGATATCTTCTACTCGCGACGGACTTGTCTCACGCAGCCTATACCACGTCGCCCGGCTCATGTTTTCAGCCTCCCACGGCTTCAGGCGAGACAGCGAATGCGAAGCCAGATAGGAGGCGCGATCCACCTTGCCAGCGGTCCGCCGCTTTTCCTCGATCCGTAACCTGTCGCGCTCGTTCTTCCGTTCCTTTGTCAACCGCTTCCTCTCCTCCAAGGTCAAGTCGCAGGCGCCAATGGTGTTCAGCTTCAGCCGCGTGCGCTCGGCCATCGTCACCATCAACAGGCCGGCCACGCCGTTCGCACTCATCATGTGGCGCCGTTTCGCCGCCGCGGCCGAGATACGGGTGACGAGATCAGCCGGTGCCCATGGCGCCCACCGCTTGCACCAAGCCCTCATGTCCTGGCCTGTACATGAAAACGCCGCGGCGCGGATGTAGACGTCGGCGTCGTCGGTTTCCGGCACCATTCCGCCATGCCTGGCTTTGATCAGCTTCTCGACCTCTCGGAGGCGCATCAGTGCCGGCGAGGCCTTCCATTCGACGCGACGCGCGCGCTTCCGGACCGGCTTCTCCTTCAAGATGACCTTGCCGAGCATCACCTGTTCGGAGCCATCCTTGTTGACCTGCCGGCGAGCCTTCATGCCGCGTTCGCGCCTCCGACATGCGATTGCCGGATGACCTCAACGGCTTGCGTCACAGTCAGGTGGAAGCGATCGCGCAATACCGGCACCAGCGCGCGCCGCACCCTCTCTTCCGGCCGCCGCTGATGCCACTCTTCGACGGCCTCGATCATTTCCGGCGTTGGGCGAAAGGCGCTTTCGGTCATGCGGCCGCCCTGCCAGCGGTCGACGTGACCGGCTTCGAAAGGCGGCTCTCTGCCCAGGCGTCCAAGGCTTCCGGCGTGTAGAGCGGGATCCTGCCCGCATATTGCATTTCCGGGCCGCCACCGATCGAAGCAAGCTTGTTGAGGGTGCTCTGAGCAACCGGGATCCCGTGCTTCCGCAGCATGTATTCTGGCACTTCTGATCGGCGCAGGCGGGGACGGTCATCACCAGTCATTGGTATCTCCGAAATGGCTACTATCACGCGTGCGAGTAATGGTATATTCGAGGCAGGAGTGGTTAAGTCAAGCGAATTGTATCGCACGCGTGCTATTACACATGGGGAAATGCAGACGTGGCCAAAAAAACGCTGGTCAGAAACCAGGATCAGTTCCTTGTCCGTCTGCCCGAGGGCATGCGCGACCGAATCAAAGCCAAGGCCGATCGCGCCGGCATGTCGATGAATGAGGCGGTGGTCTGGTGCCTTGAGCAATATTTCCCTGCCCCAGCAACTTTAGAAGACCGTGTGGACGCCCTGGCGAAGGCCGTCGCTGCGCTCAAGCGTGGCAGCGACTTAGAGGCGCAGATCGACGAGATTGTCGACGAAATCGACACTACGTTGCGCGAAGTGGCGGAGGGCAAAATCCCGGCGTCGAAGAGCTTCCGCCAGAAGGTCATCGACAAAGTGGAAGAATGGGATATGGACGAGCTAGAGGCGGCAAACGAGAGGCCGTTCGACGACGATACCTATCGGGTGCACAGCTACACTCCTCCGAGCGATGACCCCGCCATTCCGTTCGAGGACCCATTTGACGATAACCCGAAGCCCAAGGACTAAGCCCGCTTCGGCATTTCCAACAGCGTCGCCGTTCGGCCGGTCATCTGTCGATAGACCTCTCCACAGACCTTGTTCGCTGCCGAGACCAGCACCGAATCCAGCCGGTGGATGTATTTGCTTGTCGTAGTGCCGCCGGCATGCCCGAGCATTGCGGCGATCGTGCTCTCGGCAAAGCCAAGGTCGCCAGCCACAGAGGCGTAAGAATGGCGCATGGTGTGCGCGGTCACGTCCTCAAGCCCGGCGCGCCCCATGAAGCGCGACCAGGCGCCGGCGAGGCCCTTATAGTGGCCCACCTTGCGCAGCGCGGGCAACACATGGGGATTGCCGGCCACGCGAACGGCAGACTTCAGAACGTCGAATGCCTCACGCCCCACCGGGCGCACCGACGGGCCGCTCTTGCTATCGGTGAGCCGGAAGCATTGGCCGTCTTCGTCGACCTCTGACCATCGCAGGCCCTCGATCTCGCCAAGGCGGCATCCGGTGAGCGCCAGAAGCCATGCGCCTGTCACGGCCTGCGGCGTGTCGTATTCGGCTTCCGAGCCTGTCAGTGCCTTCCCCAAGGCCTTGTATTCGTCGGCGACCAAGCGTCGAGTCCGAACGCCGTCGGCGGGCAGCTTGACACCCTGGGCCGGGCTTGTGGTGATGATGCCCTCGTCGACCGCATAGGTCAGGATGCCGCCCAGGAAGCCGGTGGTGCGCGCCGCGGTGCCCACCCCGCCCTTGACCTCGATCCGGGCGCCGTTCTTGCCCTTGCGGTTCTTGACCGCGGTCTTGCCGGCGGCGACGTCTTTCAGAAACTTGGTGATGTCGGCCCGGGTGAGGTCGATAACGAGTTTCGAGCCCAAGAGGGGCTTAATGTGCCGCTCGACGCGCCCCCGGTCGATCTCGATCGTCGAGGCCTTTTTCGGCTTCTGCCGGCGCCGGCCGAGGATCAGGCCCTTCTCGGCCGCCTTCATGTACTGATCACAGAGCTGCGCAACCGTCAGGGAAGCCCTACGGGTCTTCCGCTCCTGCAGCGGATCCTCTTTCTTGAGCACCACTCCGCCCATGGTATCGATCGCCAGTTTTCGCGCCTGGTCGGTCGTGATCGTCCCATGCGTGCCGATGGTCATCCGGCGCCGAACACCGGCCGACGTCCGATAGTCGATGAAATAGGTCCGCTTGCCAGTCGGATGGATGAAGGCGCCGAACCCCTTCAGATGCGAGCACCAGATGGTGTACTGTTTCGCCCGAAGTTCTGCGCTTTCGACGGTGGTTTTGGTGAGTTTTGTCATTGGCGGCGACCTCTGGTGAGTGGCAACTCACAGTATGCTCACCACCGAAGGGGAAACAAGGGTTAAGAGTGGAAGCACTCAGAAAACAGCCGAAAGCTTGCGACGCCCGGAAAACATGGCTTCGCCTACTCCGGTAAACATCAGTCATAGCGGGAAAGCCTACCGTAACCGCCCAAGGAAGGCAGCCATTATGACCTGCCGATCGCGCTCGGCCTGATGGCGGCGCTCGGCGCCATCCCGGGCGATATGCTGAACGGCTATGTGGTGCTCGGTGAATTGTCGCTCGACGGCACCATCGCGGGCGTCGCCGGCGCGCTGCCGGCGGCGATCGGCGCCAATGCCGAAGGCAAGGGCCTGATCTGTCCCTTCGCCTGCGGACCGGAGGCGGCCTGGGCAGGAAAGGATTTCGACATACTGGCGCCGCGCAGCCTGATCGCGATCGCCAACCATTTTCGCGGCACACAGGTGCTGTCGCGACCCGAAGCCGGCATTCAGCTGGCGGCGCGCGACCTGCCGGATCTCGCCGACATCAAGGGCCAGGAAAGCGCCAAACGGGCGGTCGAAGTGGCGGCCGCCGGCGGGCACAATCTTTTGATGGTCGGGCCGCCGGGTTCGGGCAAGTCGATGCTGGCGCAGCGCCTGCCCTCGATCCTGCCGCCGCTGGCGCCGAAGGAACTGCTCGAAGTCTCGATGATCGCTTCGGTGGCGGGCGAGCTCGGCGAGGGCAAGCTGACCGATCGGCGGCCGTTCCGCGCGCCGCATCATTCCGCCTCGATGGCGGCGATGGTGGGCGGCGGACTGCGCGCGCGGCCGGGCGAAGTGTCGCTCGCCCATCATGGCGTGCTGTTCCTCGACGAGTTGCCGGAGTTCACGCCGCAGACGCTGGATGCGTTGCGCCAGCCGCTGGAAACGGGCGACTGCATGATCGCGCGCGCCAACCACCGCGTCACCTATCCGGCGCGCATCCAGCTGGTGGCGGCGATGAATCCGTGCCGCTGCGGCATGTCGGGAGAGCCGGGCTACCGCTGCCTGCGCGGCGACCGCTGCCGCACCGATTATCAGGCGCGGATTTCCGGTCCGCTGCTCGACCGCATCGACCTTCGGATCGAGGTGCCGGCGGTGTCGGCGAGCGACCTGATCCGGCCGGACAAGGCCGAGACGAGCGCGGCGGTGGCGCAGCGTGTGGCCCGGGCGCGGGCCATGCAGCGCGAGCGGCTGGAAAGGCTGGGCGCCGGCGCCACCACAAACGCGCATTGTCCGCCTTCGATCATCGAGGAGATCGCCAAGCCCGATACGGCCGGCCTGACGTTGCTCAAGGACGCCAGCGAAAAGCTCGGCTTTTCGGCGCGAGCCTATCATCGCGTGCTGAAAGTGGCGCGCACGCTGGCCGACCTCGACGCCAGCGAGACGGTTGGCCGCATCCATCTCGCCGAGGCGATTTCTTATCGCATGAGCGCGGAGCGGATGGCGCAGGCGGCATAGCCGGACGCAGGTCAATCGGCCGTGGGGATCAACTTCTGCAGCGTCGGCGTCAGGATCATGCCGAAGGTCAAAACATCGCCATAGGCCCGCGCGGAAAGCATCGCCCCGTGCACGGTCGCCATGAAGGCCTCGGCCTCGATGCGCGGCGCGGCGGAGATGGTCAACGTGCCTTGCGCGGCGCCGCGTTCGAAGACGCCGGTCAGCCAGCCCGACAGAAACTGAAAATAGGCCCGGACCCCGGCGGCAATTTCGGGCGGGAGGGCCGGAAGCTCGCTGGCGAGCAATGCGCAGACGCAGAACGGCCTGCTCGCATCCTCGATGCACTGGGCCCAGAAGCCGGCGTAGGTTCGAAGCAACTCGGGCGGCTCAGGCACATTGCGCTCGAGTTCGGCCATGCCGGTGACGGCATCCTCGAGGTAGCGCCTGACCAGCGTCTGCACCAGGTCGACCTTGCTGGGGAAATGATGATGGATGCTGGCTTTGCGGATACCGATCACCTCGGCGATATCCGCATAACTGAAGCCGTTATAGCCGCCGGCGACGATGAAGCTTCGCGCTGCGGCCAGGATGTCATCGGCGGTGTTCGAGGGCTTATCCATAGACATGCCTAACCTCCAGCGGAGGAAATCTCAACGCGCGGCCTGCGGCGACTTGCGAAGGACATCGCCGACCGTCAGCCACACGGCGGACACCAGGAAGTAAAAGGCGCCGAATGCGGCATAGGGCGCAACGTTGGCGATGCCGATGACCTCGGGGCCGCCGGCCATCTTGACGAAGAACAGGCCGGCCAGCGCCGATTGGGCGCCGCTCAGGATCATCGCCCATTGGGCGCCGTTTGTTTTCCAGCGACGCAACGCGGTCAGAAGCTGCAGGGCGCCGGAGACGACGGCCCAGACGCCATAGACCGAGAGCACGGCGTTCATGCTGTGGCCGAGCGCAACGGCGACCGCAACCGCGGTGACGATGCTGACGGCGAAATTGAGCAGCTGCGACTTGTTGCGGCCGAGCCCGCCGCTGCGCCGCGCGTCGAGATAATTCGCCAGCGCGTCCCACACGGGGTAGGCCACCAGCATGACGGCAGCGAGCGGTGAAACGGTCTTGGCGACGGTGAGCGCCGCCACGACCCAGACAGCCGATACGGCAAACCGCAGATAGTAATAGGTTTTGAGCCAGCCATTCGAAGGCTGGGCACGGTCTTGGCCGCTCATTTGCGCAGACATGATGAAGTTTCTCTCTGTTGGTTTCGCTGCCTACCTACTAGAAGGTAGACTACAAATCGTCAAGCCATTTGTGGGTGGCCTTAGACTTCGCTGCAAACGTCTTGACGACGCGCATTCGCGCCGGCGTTCGCGCGTGGTATGGTGGCGCATATCCGCGCGGGGCGAGGAATGATTTCAGTTTTGCCGGCGCGCAGCGCAGAAGATTTCGAGACCCTGGCAGGGCTCTGCCGCAAGCTCGCGCAATGGGATGTCGACGCTTCGGCGCCGCATGGCGTCTCGGCGGCGGATGTGAGGGCGCTCTTCCATCCTGAAACAAACGGCACTCAGCTGGCCGCGCAATTCGGCGCGCCGGACGCCATCGCCTTCATTGCGCGCTCCGGAGGCCTGCCGGCGGGCTGCCTCGGCTTCGACCCGTTCGGCGAAGACGCGATGGAGCTTCACAGGTTCTACGTCGATGCTTCCTTCCGGGGACAAGGCATAGGCCGAGCGCTGATGGGCGCCGTCCTGGCGGAGATCGACAAAGGCCCGGCTCGCGCCGTGCTGATCCACACGACCTTCTACATGGAAAACGCCATTGCCGTGTACGAGGCGTTCGGCTTCAAACCCTGCGCGCCGTTTCGCGACACGCCGGCGCATGTCAGGCATACGGACGTCTTCCTGTCGCGGCCAAGCCAGCGCGCTTGACAGGGGGGCGCCGACCAATGCTGGTCGATCGATACGTCCCAAGAAGCCGCTTTTCTTAGCCTTTCGCCTTCAGCTCCAGCCGCCGCCTGTGCAGCACCGGCTCGGTGTAGCCATTCGGCTGGCTCGTGCCCTCGAACACCAGGTCGCAGGCGGCCTGGAAGGCGATGGAGTGGTCGAAGTCGGGCGCCATCGACTTATAGAGCGGATCGCCGACATTCTGGCGGTCGACGATCGCCGCCATGCGCTGCAGCGAATCCCTAACCTGGATTTCCGAGCACACCTTGTGGCGCAGCCAGTTGGCGATGTGCTGCGAGGAGATGCGCAGCGTGGCGCGGTCCTCCATCAGCCCGACATCGTTGATATCCGGCACTTTCGAACAGCCGACGCCCTGGTCGATCCAGCGCACGACGTAGCCCAGGATGCCCTGCGCATTGTTGTCGAGCTCGCGCTGGATCTCGTCGGGCGTCCAGTTCGGCCGCACCGCGACCGGCACCGACAGGATGTCGTCGAGCCTGGCCTTCGGCCGGCTCTTCAGCGCCGCCTGCACGGCATGCACGTCGACCTTGTGATAGTGCGTGGCGTGCAGGGTCGCTGCCGTCGGCGAGGGCACCCAGGCGGTGTTGGCGCCGGCCTTGGGGTGCGCGATCTTCTGCTCCAGCATCGCCGCCATCAGGTCCGGCATCGCCCACATGCCCTTGCCGATCTGGGCATGGCCGGCGAGCCCGCATTCGAGCCCCGTATCGACATTCCAGGCCTCATAGGCGGAAATCCAGGCGGCCTGCTTCATGTCGCCCTTGCGGATCATCGGGCCGGCCTCCATCGAGGTGTGGATCTCGTCGCCGGTGCGGTCGAGGAAGCCGGTGTTGATGAACACGACCCGTTCCTTGGCGGCGCGGATCGCTTCCTTGAGGTTGACGGTGGTGCGCCGCTCCTCGTCCATGATGCCCATCTTGATGGTGTTCGTGGCCATGCCGAGCAGGGCCTCGACGCGGTCGAAGATCTCGACGGCGAAGGCAACCTCTTCCGGCCCATGCATCTTGGGCTTCACCACATACATCGAGCCGGCGCGGGAGTTGGCGCGGCGGCCGTTGTCGCCGACATCGTGCAGCGCGATCAGCGCGGTGATCGCCGCGTCCATGATGCCTTCCGGCACCTCATGGCCGTCGCGGTCGGTGATTGCCGGATTGGTCATCAGGTGGCCGACATTGCGCACCAGCATCAGCGAGCGTCCCGGCAGCAGGAGCTGGCCGCCATTCGGCGCCGTGTAGCGGCGGTCGGGATTGAGCGTGCGGGTAAAAGTCTTGCCGCCCTTGCTGATCTCCTCGGCCAGATCGCCCTTCATCAGGCCGAGCCAGTTGCGGTAGACGACGACCTTGTCCTCGGCGTCGACGGCCGCGACCGAATCCTCGCAGTCCTGGATGGTGGTCAGAGCCGATTCCAGGATGACGTCGGCGATGCCGGCAGGATCGGTCCTGCCGATCTGGTTGGCGCGATCGATGACGATCTCGATATGCAGGCCGTTCCTGACCAGAAGCACGGCTTCGGGATTCTCGGCATCGCCGCGATGGCCGGCGAATTGCTTTGGATCGGCGAGCGTGGTGGCGCCGGCGCCCTCGCCGAGCTTCAGCGCGCCGCTGGCGACCGAGACCCCGTTGACGCCAGCCCATTTGCCTGATGTCAGCGGCACCGACTGGTCGAGGAAATCCTTGGCCCAGGCGATGACCTTGGCGCCGCGCTTGGGGTTGAATCCCTTGCCCTTCTCCGCGCCGCCCGTCTCGGGAATGGCGTCGGTGCCGTAGAGCGCGTCGTAGAGGGAGCCCCAGCGCGCATTGGCGGCGTTCAGCGCATAGCGCGCGTTCATCACCGGCACGACCAGCTGCGGTCCGGCGACGACGGCAATCTCGGGATCGACATGGTCGGTGGAGACGCTGAAGGCCGGACCTTCCGGCACCAGATAGCCGATCTCCTTCAGGAAAGTCTTGTAGCCTTCCATGTCGATCGGCGCGCCGTTGGCGCGATACCAGCCGTCTAGCTTCTCCTGCATGGCGTCGCGCCTGGCGAGCAGCGCCCGGTTCTTCGGCGCGAGGTCATGGACGATTTCCGAAAAGCCGGTCCAGAATTGTTCGGCGTCGATGCCGGTGCCGACTGCGGCCTCCTCGGCCACGAAGTCATGGAGCTCCCGGGCAATCCGCAACCCGGCGATCTCGATGCGGTCGGTCATCAGCACGTCTCCAGATACAGGCTTTGCCGGGCCTTTGGCATGTTTGGGGTTGCGGGGTCAATTCGGCTTAGGGTGTAGCATGCCTTCTCCCCGTTCACGGGGAGAAGGTGGCGGCAGCCGGATGAGGGGCGGCGCGGCGCTGACAATTACCATGCGTTGGTCTGCCGATTGAAGTCGAGGAGAACAGCAACATAAGCTGGCGCCGCCCCTCATCCGCCCTTCGGGCACCTTCTCCCGTAAAACAGGGAGAAGGAAAAGCCGCACTCACACCGCAATCCGCGGCCTTCCCGACGCCACCGCAACCACATGCGCTTCGATGAACATGCGCTGGCCTTCGACGGTCGAGACCTTGAACTCGGTGGCGACGGCGATCTCGGCGCTGTCGGTGCCGGCGTCCTTCGCACGCTGGGCGGCGATCGCGCGCACGTCGGCTTGCGCCGCCGCGATCGCCTTCGCTTCGTCGGTGAAGTCGCGCATCGTCTGGCCCGACGCCAGACGAAAGAGGCCTTCCTGCGGCTGGCTGATGCGGGCCTCGGCCGAGACGCGCACCTGGCCGACCACGGCGCCGAGCGCGTTGGCGACGTCGGTGTCTTCCGGCACGATGCAGCCATTGCCGATCAACGGCGGCAGGCCGGCGTAATGCAGCGGCGCCGAGGCGCCGAGGCCGATCACCGGACGGTCGAGCGCGACGGTGAAGCGGGCGATGCCGGGATGCGCATCGACGGCGCGCTGCACCAGCGCATGCGCGACGGTGGCGGCGCCATCCAGCCCGTCCTCGGCGAAGGCGGTTTCGAGGATGTATTCGGCCGACCAGCGGGTCAGCGTGACGAGCACGCGCTCGGCGAGGATTTCCGGCGTCGCCGCGATCGCCTGGCCGCGGCCGTCGCGGCGGCGGGAAAACAGCTCGGCGCCGAGGCGGGCGGTGGCGGCATCCCAATTGGCCTGCTTGCCCAGCACATGGGCGGCGTCGGACGGGGTGAAACCGCAGATGTGGACGAGGCCGCGGGCGACCAGCCGGTTGAGCGTGGCGTTCTGGGCGTTGGAGGCAAGCAGCCTGTCGAGCGCCAACGGGGTGGCGCCGATCGTCTCGTAGAGTTTGGCTTCCGGCGCGGTGAGGCCGGCGGCGAGCCGGTCCGGCACGCCGGTGCGCACGGCGAAGCGCCCATCCATGCGGCCGGGGTTGGGCGCGCGCAACTGGCGTTCCAGCTCCGACGTGACGGCCTCGCCATGCACCATGCCGGCCAGCGCCAGCGGCACCAGGCGGCGCGGCCCGAGCAGGATCTTCGGGTCGAGCGCGCCGTCCTCCAGCGCCACTTCGGAATCGCCGCCCAGGCCGAAGGTGCGCATGGCGACCGCCTCGACCATGGTGCGGAAGCCGCCGACCGTGGCGCCTTCGGGATCGAGCCGCGGCCGGCCGCTGTCGAGCACAGCGACGTCGGTGGTGGTGCCGCCGATGTCCGACACCATCGCGTCGTCCAGCCCGGTCATGTGGCGGGCGCCGACCAGGCTGGCGGCGGGGCCGGAGAGGATCGTCTCGATCGGCCGCTGGCGGGCGAAGGCCGCCGACACCAGCGCGCCGTCGCCGCGCACCACCATCAGCGGGGCCGCGATGCCGCGTTCGGCGAGGAAACCTTCGGTCGCCGCGACCAGCCGGTCGATCATCGAGATCAGCCTTGCGTTGAGCAAGGTGGTGAGCGCGCGGCGTGGGCCGCCGAGCTTGGCCGACAATTCATGGCTGGCGGTGACCGGCAGGCCGGTTTTCTCGCGGATCAGGTCGCGGGCAGCGAGTTCATGCGCCGGATTGCGGGTGGCGAAATAGGCGCAGACGGCAAAGCCCGACACCGAGCCGCCGAGTTCGGGCAGCGCCGCCTGGAGACCGGAGAGGTCGAGCTTGGCCGCATTGCCATGCACGTCGTGGCCGCCGGGGCAGAACACCACGGGATCGGTGCCGAGCGCGGTCTTCAGCCCGTCGCGGGCAAGATCGGCCTCGGAAAAGCCGATCATGACCAGCGCCACGCGCCCGCCCTGCCCCTCGACCAGCGCGTTGGTGGCCAAGGTGGTCGACATCGAGACGAGTTTTATGGCCGCTGGGTCGGTCTTGGACTTTTCCAGCACGGCATCGACCGCGCCGGAAATGCCGACGGCGAGGTCGTGGCGCGTGGTGAGCGACTTGGCCTTGGCCAGCACCTTGCCTTTGGGGCCGCCCTCCTCCGACCACAGCACCGCATCGGTGTAGGTGCCGCCGGTGTCGATGCCGAGGAAGAGAGGGTGAGGCTTGGCGGTCATTTTTGAAGGTGATCCGGGCAAGAAGGGTTGGTGCCTGCCCTTAGCCGATACGGGCTGGCGGATAAAGGAGGGAGGGATGGGCCAAGGCCGGAGAGCTGATCTCCCCCCTTGTGGGGAGATGGCCGGCAGGCCAGAGGGGGGCGCTGTCCCGCCAGCCTCTCAGCCTTCAGATCAGCGTTGGGGGCGCCCGTTCGACAAAAAAGACAAGCGTAGAGTTCCTTCGCGCCCCCCTCTGCCCTCCCGGGCATCTCCCCCACAAGGGGGGAGATTAGCAGCTCCGCCGTCGGCGCTTCCTACTTCGCCGTGACAGTGCCTTTCATCGAGCTATGGATGGCGCAATGAAAGGGGTGCGCGCCGGCGGCCGTGATCTTGACCTTGGCGCTCTTGCCCGTGGCGAGATGGCCGGTGTCGAAGGAGCCGTCGAGGGCGGTGGCGGTGTGCGTCATCGGATCGGCATTGGTGAAGGTGATGGTGTCGCCGACAGCGACACTGACCTTCGATGGGTTGAATTTCATGCCCTTGATCTGGACCGCGTGATTGGCGGCGTAGGCGGGCATGGCCAGTGCAAGCAGGGCAAGAACGAGCATGGTGCGCATGATGGATATCCTCCTGGGCGCTAAACCTCATGCTTAACTAACGCCGGCGCGGCGCTCGTCATCCCACGAACCCCACCCTTTTATGCGACCCGTCACAAAACGGCTTGTTCGCCGAATGCCCGCAGCGGCACAGAAACACCTTCGTGGTGCGGGCGATCGTATGTCCCGTACCGGTGACGATCTCGGCATTGCCTTCGACCTTGAGCGGGCCGTTGACGGTGGGCGTGACCTTCAGCGGACCATCACGGGCTTCCAGCACCTGCGCTTCCTTCAGCGGCGGCTCGCCGGTGGCGGAAAAACCGGCCTTGATGTGGCTGTTGTCGCAGAACGGCTTGTTCTGCGACAGGCCGCAGCGGCAGAGCGTGGCGCGGAAGAAGGTTTCCTCGCCGAGCACGGTCTCGGCATGCACCGCCAGCGGGCCGTTTTCGCGCAGGCGCACCGTGTTGACCACCGGCGGCTTCTCCTGCGGACCGCCATCCTTGCGATGATAGGTGATGGCGCCGGACGGGCAGTTCTCAGCCAGCGCCACGACCTGCTCAGGCGACGCCGCCTCCGGGTGGATCCACTGGCCCGGCGCGTTGGGCACGAAGACATGTGGATTGCCGAGCACGCAATTGCGCGAATGGATGCAGCGCTTGCCGTTGAAACCGACGTCGATCTTCTCGCCTTCGACCGTGCCTGCCATTTGGGTGGGGGTCTCCTGTTGCTGGGAGACGAAGCTAGGGCGGCGGTGAGAGGGGCGTCAAGAATGAACTCCCCTTCTCCCCCTGTGGGAGAAGGTGGCTCGGCGCGCAGCGCCGAGACGGATGAGGGGTGCTCCAGCTTGGCAAGAAGGTTTATGCCCTACTACCGCCAAGGCTGCAGACTCACGTCCCGCACAAAAGCGATGATGGTATCGCACACCGCATCGAGTTCTCTCAGAACATCGTCGTTCCAGAAACGCAGCACGCGAAAGCCACTTGCCTTCAGTTCGGCGTCGCGTTCTTGGTCACGGCGCGATTCCGCATGCTGGCTGCCGTCGATTTCCACGATCAGTCTGGCCTCAGCGCAGACGAAATCCGCGACGAACCTGCCGATCGGCACTTGCCGCCTGAACTTGATCTTGTCCAGACGGCGGCCGCGCAGCTCTTGCCACAGCCGGTCTTCCGCCTCTGTCGGCTCACTGCGCATCGACCGGGCGAAATTCCGCTTGGCCGGGGTTACGGGCTGGTGCGGCATGGTGGAAGATTAGCCCAGTGCTGGTGACTTGAACAACCGGCGTCGCACTCCGCTGGAACACCCCTCATCCGTCTCGGCGCTATCGCGCCGATCCACCTTCTCCCACAAGGGGAGAAGGAGAAGAGGCGCTACTCCTGCAGATCGATCTCCTCGGTCTGGCCGCCGCTGCAGGTGTAGCAGCAGTCTTCGCAGGTTTCCTTGTTGTTGGGGCCGACGCCCCAATAGGTTTCCTCGTCGCCGTCCACCCAGGCGCCGTAGCAGATCTTTTCGCCCTCGTTGCAGGAGATCGGCAATTGCTTGGTCTCGCCGTCGTCGAGGTAGAAATCCTTGCCTTCGCCCGGCCAGACATAGTCGCGGTCCTGGCTGTAGAGCTCGACGCGCATGGCGTTGGGATGGCTGTTCTTGATCTGGAAGGTGACGTCGCCGGCATGGGCGGCGGGCGCGAGGAGGACGGCAAACGAAAGCGCGGCGGCCACGCGGCGCGCGAAGAGAATGGACATGGTAACCCCCGAGGTCGAATCGGCCCCCACGGCCGATGACGGGATGATGGCATGGCGCGGGACGATGCCAAGGGGTGGGGAGGAAAATAGCTGACTGAATTTGGGGGAATGGTGAAGCCTTCCCTTCTCCCCTTGTGGGAGAAGGTGGCTCGGCGCGAAGCGCCGAGACGGATGAGGGGTGCTCCAGCTTGGCAGGGGCGTGTGCCGCAAACGGTGCATCGAGCCCAATCGCCGGCGCCTCATTCCTTCCAACACCCCTCATCCGGCCGCTTCGCGGCCACCTTCTCCCACAAGGGGAGAAGGGAAAGACCGCGCTACTCCGCCAGATCCACCGTTTCGGTGGAATGCTCGGTGCAGATGAAGCAGCAGGTGTCGCAGGGCTGGTCGTTGTCGGGGCCGACGCCGGCCGAGACCTGGTCGTCGCCGACGACCCAGGCGCCCCAGCAGATGCGTTCGCCATTGTCGCAGGAGATCGGCACGGATTTCCGCGCCTTCGGGCGGATGAGGTAGACCTTGCCGTCGCCCGGCCAGACCTTTCCGCTGTCGCGGCTGAACAGCTCCAGCGCCACGCCGTCCGAGCGCTTGTTGCGCACGAACACCGACATGTCGGCGGCGAAGGCCGGCGAGGTGAGGAGAAGGGCGGCGAGCAGAGCGCGAATCATGGTGATGTCCCCGGGGGAGTAGAGCACGGGTGGGCGCGAGGCGCGACCTCCCCTTCCCCCCTTGTGGGGGAAGGTGGCTCGGCGCGCAGCGCCGAGACGGATGAGGGGTGCTCCAGCTTGGCCACGGCGTTCGCCACAAACGTGTGCATCGCCGACGCCTCACTCCGCTGGAACACCCCTCATCCGGCCGCTTCGCGGCCACCTTCTCCCACAGGGGGGAGAAGGGGAAAGTCAGCGCCGCACCACCACATGCGGCGCGAATGTCTTCACCGCATCGACCAGGTCCTGTCCCCGCGCGTCGAGCGAGGAGATTTCCATGTGCACGGTGGTCCTGCCGAAGGGCATCAGGCCGAAGGCGTTGGCGGCTGCGTATCTGATCTCGTCGGGCGGCTCCTCGGTGAGCTCGAAATTGAGCATCGCCGCGCCCTTGCCGCCGGCGGCGAGGCGCACGCTTTTCACCTTGCGCCACGGCACCAGCACGTCGCCGGCGCGGCGATCGCGGAAGCCTTGGCTGTCCAGGATCACCTTGACCGAGGTGTCGAAGGCGCCGCGCGCGATGAAAGCACCGAGCCCCAGGCAGGCGGCGCCGAGCAGCGCGATCCACAGCACATGCCCGCTGTTCGCCCCCGCAGCCACGCCCTGCAGCGCGCCGAAGCCGAAAATGCCGCCGATCAGGAACGGCCCAACGGCGGGCAAGATCTTTCCCGACGGGCTGTTGCGGAGTTCCAGCGGCGCGGCCATCGGACGAGATTGAGCCCGGAAACGGTTGGAGTCGAGAGGGCTACGCGCTGCCGCCTTGCGCGCCTTCGAGCGGCTTTTCGGCAGCGGGCCGTTCGCGACAGAAATAGAGCAGCGCCAGCATGATCGCGACCAGCAGGACGGTGAAGTAGAGCGACACCCTTATATAGACCTCGGCCTTTTCCACCGGGAAGGATTGGCCCTGGCTGGCGGCGCGCGCCACCATGGTGGCGACCATCGCATCGCGGGAGAAGATGACGTTGATCGCGGTCAACGGGAGTATCGAGACGAACAGCAGGACGTTGTAGAATTTCGCCCTCGGCTCGAAGCGCAGCAGCATCGCGCCGCACCAGCTGTAGCAGGCGCTGAAGATCGCCACCGCCGCGAGCTTCAGCGGCGTGTCCTCGACCATGAACAGGAACGGCGTGGCATCGCCGGGCTCGGTCAAGCGCAGCAGGTACCAGATGCCGGACGCGAAGCCGAGCGTGCCGAGCAAAAGATTGGCCCATTGGCGCCGGCCGGGCTGCTCGGTCCGCGCATAGCCAAGCAGCCATTCGCCGATCGAGGCGTTTGCCCCCCGCATGGCGGCCAGCAGCACCAACGAGAGGGTTTGCCGCGCCGCCCAGGATGCCGGCTGTCCGAGCACGGTCTCGGCAATTCCCGGGAACAGCCGGTCGACGAGTACGACGGCTGCATTCACCCAAACGAAGTCGAGGCAAAGACTGACGAACGACAATTTGCGCAAGCTGACCCCCAAGCCGCGAACGATCGCGCCTATCCTTACCGCTCCGGCTTCATCAGCGTCCAGATCCAGCCTATGAAGGTGAGCACCAGGAACGGATAGCCGAGCGCCGGCAGCGGCGCGGAGGTGGGCAGGAGCGGAGCGCCCCACAGGATCATCGCCGCCGAGACGGTGAAGAGCACAGCCGAGACGAAAGCGGTGAGCCGCATCCAGAGCGCGAAGGTGTTTGGCGCGCTGACCATGACCAGCCCCGCCGCCCAGAGCGCAATGCCGCCGGCATAGGAAGGCACGCTCGCCTGCAGTCCCGCTGCATTGCCGGCCAGAAGCAGGCTTTCGCCGGCGAGGAAAGTGAGGAAGCCGGCCGCGACGAGGTCATTGCCCAGCCGCTGATATTTCATGGTGAGGAGTGCCGCCGCGACGACGATGCCGACGCCGTCGATGGTCCACAGCGTCTCGCGCAGCGCGTCGCTGGCAACGAAAGTGCCCGCCATGCCCAAAGCGCCGCCGATGGCGAGGCCGATCGCGGCGACGGTGTCCGAGGTGGAGCGCATGTGATGGGTCCCCAAGCCTGAGGAGAGGATACAACGAGGTGAGGGGATGGTGAAGGTGGGAAGGGGCTTGCTCGTGAGCTCGTGTAGAGGAGCAGCCCCATCCGGACGATCAACTCAAAGGCCCGCAACCGTGAAGTGAGGTTGATCTTTCAACCCCTTAAAAACCGATTTTATCTTTGCCTTCTTAGACTCCGGCAATCCCTCGTTCTGGAGAATGCTGTGCAGAACAAGCCACTTACCGAGCCGAATTCCGCAGGGAAAACTCTTATCCAACGACGAGACTTTCCCAATTATTGGAGACAAAAAGCTAACGTCCGTTCTAACTCGATAGTGAAAATCTTGAACCGACTTGGCTCCCCTGTTCATCGATTTCAACACGACATTGCTAAATTCGGTGTATTCCCCGTCGCGCCTTGCGATAGGAGCGAACCCACCCACGACGCGTCCGAGATGGTCGTCGTGGCGCCAAGAGTCTTCATGCTTCTTCAAAAATTGAATTATTTCTTTCGCTTTAGCAAAGCGGTATAGGATAATCAACGCAGCATATAGGCCATAAAATCCTTCCGTTTCAAATAACTCGATCGTCTTTAACATCATCTTGGTAAATTCGTTTCCTACCATTACCTTCCCCACGCAAATTGCCTTGGCATACTCCATTACAAAGCTGTCGTCACAAACGTGTCCACTCTTGATAATGTCATTTATGCGAACCAAATCCTTGACGCTGAAGCCCTCATGAGACAGGTATCGAAATGCGGACGTTCTAATGTTTGGCCTCAAACGAATTGCGTCGTAAATAAATTCTCGGTCAAGATTCGCACCACTCTTTATCGCGAACGTAATGACTCGCTTTAAAATCTTTTCTCCGTTTCCGTCGTCGAACGCCCTCCGCTTATGCCACTTCAGTACAAGGCTGGGCAAACGCTGTGCCGCAAGTTGTAAATCCTTCTCTATATACTTCTTCTGAAAGAGATCCAAAATGGCGTTCTCCAACACCTTAAAATGCTTCCAGGCTTCGCGGTATGTCAGAATGCGCGTTTTTCCAGCATTGAGCCGTAATTGACGGGTCTGAAGCGTTAGATCTATGGATTTAATAATCTTTTTCGCCTCAGCAATGTTGTCAACGCCGGCATCTATGTCATCCATGAAGCGCGCATAATTGGCGAACTGCATGTCCTCAACTACCGCGTCCAGCTCGAATAGGAAACAGTGTGCGAGCAACCGTGGGGCATCGATATCGATCTGAGGCATGCCCACATCACGCGTCGGCATATAGTCCGGCTTCCAACACATGCCCGAAAGCATGTACATGAGAAAATCTATTACCGGTTCTCGAATTGTTACAGTTGAAACAATCACATTTCGGAGATGTGAAAAGTCTATGAAGTCATAGTAATTTGCTATGTCCGCGATGACGATGAAATCATTCTTTTTCGAAAACCCTATAATCTTCTTCTGAAAATCTAGCCACGCTTTTATTGATCCGTACTCAGGTATATCATCAAGAGTCTTGGAAAATGTGTGGTCCTTGGGTTCAAAAAAGGCGTTCTTGGATGGACTTTTGGATTTGATCTCATTCCAAAATGCGTCGGCGAGGCACTGAAGCGTCAACGCGTCCTCGATAGATGGAAGTGTCATCTGCCTGCAAAGGCCTTTGGATTTCTCCACAAGATACCTTTTCGTTCCAGAGACCGAGTACTCGCCTGACTTAATCTTGCTGACAATTCTCTTGCAGATGTCATCAATCTGGATATTGACGTCCAGGTGATCGATGGGGTCCGGCAAGAAGAAGTTTCGGAAGTCCGTGTGAGTTTTTTTCTTCCAGGTTTTTCTAAGGCTTTCGTAGTTGACGATCTGCGCGATAACCTTTTCACGCAGAAAAAATTTCGGCGATTTTTGACTCACAGCAAAAGGCTCATCGGCTAGATTGGAATGATTCGTACTCCAATCGTATTCGACAGACTTAGGTTCAGCTACGGAAGAGGTGCGCCGTAGGCTTGGGGTTCCGAGTAAACACCCATACCGATTTGCCTCGAGCGCACCAAAGCGGCGCCTATCTTAAAAGTATCGCAGATAGTGCCGATCTGAAAGTTCCTCGCGCTCGGCGTAGAATGTCGCCATCGATTTAGTGGATCGATTGCTTGGCTCGCTGCGCGCGCCAATAGGGTCACCGCACTGCCGCCCCCCCCGGGGCGGGACCCGCTGCCTGCGGCAGCTCCCACCCGGACTTGCGCTCGCATCGACCCACCGGGTCGATGCGCCCGGCCAAAAGGCCGGACCGCTTAGTCCCCCATCTTCAGCGCCTGGATAAACGCCTCCTGCGGAATATCCACCTTGCCGAACTGGCGCATCCGCTTCTTGCCCTCTTTCTGCTTGTCGAGCAGCTTGCGCTTGCGGGTCACGTCGCCGCCGTAACATTTGGCGGTGACGTCTTTCCGCAGCGCCGAGATGGTTTCGCGGGCGATGACCTTGCCGCCGATGGCGGCCTGGATCGGGATCTTGAACAGGTGGTGCGGGATCAGCTCCTTCAGCTTCTCGCACATGGCGCGGCCGCGCTTTTCGGCGGCGGTGCGGTGCACCAGCATGGACAAAGCGTCGACCGGCTCCTCATTGACCAGGATCGACATCTTGACCAGGTCGCCCTCGCGGTAGTCGGTCAAATGATAGTCGAAGGAGGCGTAGCCCTTGGAGATCGACTTCAGCCGGTCGTAGAAATCGAACACGACCTCGTTGAGCGGCAGGTCGTAGGTGAGCATGGCGCGCTTGCCGACATAGGAGAGATCGGCCTGGATGCCGCGCCTGTCCTGGCAGAGTTTTAGAATACCGCCGAGATAGTCGTCGGGTGTCAGGATGGTGGCGCGGATCCACGGCTCCTCGATGGCGGAGATCTTGACCACGTCGGGCATGTCGGCCGGGTTGTGCAGCTCCTTCACCGTGCCGTCATTCAACAGCAGCCGGTAGACGACGGAGGGCGCCGTGGCGATGAGGTCGAGGTTGAACTCGCGCTCCAGCCGCTCCTGGATGATCTCCAAATGAAGCAAGCCGAGGAAGCCGCAGCGATAGCCGAAGCCGAGCGCGGCGGAGGTTTCCATTTCATAGGAGAAGGACGCGTCGTTGAGGCGCAGCTTGCCGACGGCGGCGCGCAGATCCTCGAAATCGGCGGCGTCGACCGGGAACAGGCCGCAGAACACCACCGGCTGCGCCGGCTTGAAGCCGGGCAGCGCCTTGGCCGTCTGGCGGCGGTCCTCGGTGATGGTGTCGCCGACGCGGGTGTCGGCCACTTCCTTGATCGAGCCGGTGAAGAAGCCGAACTCGCCGGGGCCGAGCTCGTCGACATTGACGCGGGCTGGCTTGAACACGCCGGTGCGCTCGACGAGATATTTCGCGCCGGTGCCCATCATGCGGATGGTCTGGCCCTTCTTCAGCACGCCGTCGATGATGCGCACCAGCACGATGACGCCGAGATAGGCGTCGTACCAGCTGTCGACCAGCATGGCCTTCAGCGGAGCAGTAATGTCGCCCTCGCGCGGCGGCGGCAGCTGGTGGACGATCGCCTCCAGCACGTCCGGCACGCCCTGCCCGGTCTTGGCCGAGATCATCACCGCGTTGGAGGCGTCGAGGCCGATCACCTCCTCGACCTGCTCGCGGATGCGCTCGGGCTCGGCCGCCGGCAGGTCGACCTTGTTCAGCACCACGACGATCTCGTGGTTGTTGTCGATGGCCTGGTAGACATTGGCCAGCGTCTGCGCCTCGACGCCCTGGGAGGCGTCGACCACCAGCAGCGAGCCTTCGCAGGCGGCCAGCGAGCGCGACACTTCATAGGCGAAGTCGACATGGCCGGGGGTGTCGATGAGGTTCAGCACATAATCCTCGCCGTTTCTGGCGCGGTAGTTCAGCCTCACGGTCTGGGCCTTGATGGTGATGCCGCGCTCGCGCTCGATATCCATCGAGTCCAGCACCTGCTCCTTCATGTCGCGCTCCTCCAGCGCGCCGGTGAGCTGGATCAGCCGGTCGGCAAGCGTGGATTTGCCATGGTCGATATGGGCGACGATGGAGAAATTGCGGATGTGGTCGAGGGGCGTCGTCATGCGGCGCGCTTTAGCAGGGGCAAGGGGTGCGGGCAAGCCGGGCGCCTTTTTCCTTCGCCCCGTTCACGGGGAGAAGGTGCCCGAAGGGCGGATGAGGGGCGACGCCGACGCGGATAGGTAGATGGCTGCCCGCCTCGATGGATGATCGTTGTCGAGCTGACTTACCCCTCATCCGTCTCGGCGCTGTCGCGCCGATCCACCTTCTCCCCGTGAACGGGGAGAAGGCAAAAGACCCCCATCACGCGTCCCTCACGAAATATTCAAATGCGCTTAAACATTAATGCACCGCTTTAGCGGATGCTTCGCCTCCGGATGGTAGACCGGCTCAGTGCCCGAGACGACGAAGGCCCCGAAAATGTCCAGTTTCGCCCGAAAATTCAGCCCGGCCGCTTTGGCCGGCGCGGCCAGGCAATTCCTCGCGCGCCGCGACGGTTCGATGATGCCGATGATGGTGCTGCTGACGCTCCCGATCGTGGCGGCAATCGGCTTTTCTATCGACTACACTTCGGCGGTGACGACGCGCAGCGACATGCAGAACGCGCTAGACGCCGCAATCATCTCGGTCACCACGATGCCGACCACGACAGCGCTGTCCGACCGCCAGACGGCGCTGCAGCAGGCCTATGCGGCCAATAGCGGCCAGGGCACGGCGACGCTGACCGGCGTCACCGTCGCCGCCGACGGCACGGCGACCTTCACCGCCACGGCAAGCTACCCGATGCCGACCAGCTTCATGCAGGTCGCCCGCATCGACAACGTGCAGGTCGGCGTCGGCTCCTCGGTGCGCAAGACCCCGGCGCTGGTGCAGTCCACCTTCAGAGTGACGAAGGTGTCCGGCTACTGGAACAAAACCATGACGCTCTACGGCACCAAGTTCGGCGACACGGTGGCAAAGCCGCTGATGACGATCAGCTATGCCTATAACGGCTACGGCGATCCGAAGGGCTACGGCACGACCACGGTGAGCACCATCAACGGCTCTACCAGCACGGTGGTCCAGCAACAGGACTGCACGACCAAGACGGTGAAGAACTTCAACAGCCTGCCCACCGGGGCGATCACCCAAACCGACAGCAACGGCAAGAGATATGTGACGACCTGCGCCGACACCTTCTACCCCGCCAATGGCGCCGGCGCGGTGATCGACGTCAGCCAGATGGACAAGCTCTATCTGGAGATGAAGGTGCCTTCGGGCAGTCCGACGACGCTGCGGTCGGACGATCCCGCCACCTCGAACCGGCTCTATATCGGCGCCAGCGCCGGCAACATGCCGGAGGTGGCGACCGGCCAGACCGTCAACATCTTCACCGCGGTGCCCTGCGGCCAGGCCGGCTACCAGGCCTGGGAAGACGGCGGCAACCCGGTGCCCGCCGATGTCAGCAACGCCGACTTCTTCTATACCACCACCGGCAAATGCGATTACAACCAGCGCCCGTCGACGACGGTGCTGACGCAGTGACAGCCGATCTCCCCCCTCGTGGGGGAGATGGCCGGCAGGCCAGAGGGGGGCGCTGTCCCGCCGACTTGGCCAGGTAGCGGACCACAGAAAGACGGCAGGCCATCCGCGTACTGATTGCACCGTGGCCTCTCCAAAGGCTGGCGCTCCACGGCACCCCCCCTCTGTCCTGCCGGACATCTCCCCCACAAGGGGGGAGATTGGACGTCGCCTCGGCCTTCGCCAATCTCCGCAATCACAAACCGGTGAGCTTGTAACGAAGCCCTTCGCCCCAGCGAAATGGGAGCATGACCCCGCTACGGAGACTGCTTCCCATGACTGGATTGATGAAAAGCCTGCTGGCCGGCGCGATGCTTGCCGCAATGATGGGCGCTGCGACGGCACAGCCGCTCACCGTGGTCGAGCTGTTCACCAGCCAGGGCTGCTCCTCCTGCCCGCCGGCCAATGCCAACCTGATCAAGGTCAAGGACCAGCCGGGCGTGCTGGCGCTGTCGTTCAACGTCACCTACTGGGACTATCTCGGCTGGAAGGACACTTTTGGGCGCAAGGAGTTCACCGACCGCCAGGTGACCTACGAGCCGCCGCTCGGCCATGACGGGCCGTTCACGCCGCAGGTGGTGGTGAACGGCCGCGCGGATACCGTCGGTGCCAGGCCAGGCGAGATCCAGGGCCTGATCGCCCAGAGTCAGATCGCCAAGGGTGGCGTGACGCAAGGCCCGGAGCTTTCGCTCGGCAACGGCAAGCTCAGCATCGGCGCCGGCAAGGCGCCGGGCGGCGGCGCCGATATCTGGCTGGTGCGCTACGCACGAGGCGTCGTCGAGGTGCCGGTGGCGCGCGGCGAGAACACCGGACGCACGCTGCCGCATGCCAATGTCGTGCATGCGCTGGAAAAGCTGGGCAGCTGGAACGGCCAGGCGACGACGCTGCCGCTGCCGGCGACCGGCGGCGGCTTGAGCACCGCGGTGCTGGTGCAGACGCCGGGCGGCGGGCCGATCCTGGCCGCGGCCACCAACTGATTTTTCTTCCGTTTCGCGCGGGGCCGCAGGACGCGGCAACGCATCATCCGGCTCGCTTCCGCGCGCCATAACCCAAGGAGACTACCCATGACCAAGTTCCTCACGCTGCCGGCGCTCGCCTTCGCGCTTTCCGCTTCGGTGTTCGTCGCCGGCGCCCGCGCCGACGACACGACCAACGCCATGAAGCCGGCCAACGCGATGGCCACCGACGCCATGAAACCGGCGACGGACGCGATGAAGCCGGCAGACGCCATGAAGCCCGATGCGATGAGCACCCAGGCGATGAAGCCGGCGACGGACGCGATGAAACCGGCGGACGCCATGAAGCCTGCAACGGATGCCATGAAGCCTGCGGATGCAATGGCTCCGGCTCAATAACCAGCGGTCCGGGCCATTCGGTGAGCAATCGCATATGTCAGCGCTGGCCCCCACTCCGTCTCGGCGCTGCGCGCCGATCCACCTCTCCCCCGCTTTGCGGGGGCGAGGAAACGCCAACCGCCAAGGGCACGGCCCTCGAAAGCCTGGGTTCCTCGCCCCGCCGAACGGCGGGGAGAGGTGGCTCGGCGAAGCCGAGACGGAGAGGGGGCAGCGCCGGCGTCGGCGATGAGCCGCCGCACGGCAAAGTGAAAACCCCGTGGCGGCTTGGTTCGTATATAGTGAAACGACAACAAGGAGACCCAACATGAACGGCATTGAAAAGAAAGCCGCGCGGCGGCCATTCCTTGCCAAAGGGGCGCTGGCGGCGCTGGTGCTCAGCGCGGCGGCGGCCGTCTTCTGGCAGAGCCCGGCCCGCTCGGCCGAGGACGCGGTGGTGATCCCGCCGCCGGCTTTTGACGAAAAGGCGGCGAGCGGCACCGAGAAGGCTATCTTCGCCGGCGGCTGCTTCTGGGGCGTGCAGGGCGTATTCCAGCACGTCAAGGGCGTCAGCAAGGCGGTTTCAGGCTACACCGGCGGCAGCGCCGAGAACGCCGTCTACGAAGTCGTCGGCACGGGCAGCACCGGGCACGCGGAATCCGTCGAGATCACCTACGACCCGTCGAAAATCACCTACGGCCAGCTCCTGCAGGTCTATTTCTCGGTCGCGCACAATCCGACGCAGCTCAACTATCAGGGGCCGGATTCGGGCACGCAATACCGCTCGACGATCTTCGCCGAGAATGACGAGCAGAAGAAGGTGGCGGAAAGCTACATCGCCCAGCTCGACAAGGCCAAGGTGTTTGGCAAGCCGATCGTCACCACGCTGGAGACCGGCAAGACCTTCTACCCGGCCGAGGACTACCACCAGGACTTCCTGACGCTGAACCCGACCTATCCCTATATCGTCTACAACGACCTGCCCAAGATCGAGAATTTGAAGTCGCTGTTCCCGCAGCTCTACAGCGAGAAGCCGGTGCTCGTGCTGGCCTCCAGCAAGAGCTGAGAGACGCCGGCCAGGCTGGATCAAAGGTTAGGGCGGATGGTTCACGTAACCATCCGCCCTTTGTTTTGCTGGCAAACAGACCGTAGTGTGAAGCAGTTCATAGAATTATACTTGACGCTGCAAAACATTGACATCCGATCTTCTGCCACCACATAATCATCGCCGACACCTTTCTAAAATTCTGTTTCGGCTGATCCGCAAGCCTGCTTCCGGCGCGGATTTTGTCGGCTGCATCGTTTCTCGTTGGCTGCATTCGTGGAGCCGGGCATGCCGGCGCCGTATAGGGAGGTACAGATGGCCGTCAGCATCAAGGTTTCCGTCTACACCAATGGCGACGACGCCTTCGTCGCCTGGGCGCCCAGCGACTTCATTCCGGGATGCCGCGGCTTCCTGCTGGAGCGCGGCCGCAAGGTCGGCGCGACCGAGAAGATCGATCCGGTGGAGAACCGGGTCGGCTTCACCAAGGACAAGCCGAAATCGGGCGACCACAAGCCGTCGGACGTCTGGCCGTTCCAGCGCTTCAACTGGACCGACCATGCCGCCGATGTCGGCAACGTCGTGCGCTACCGGGTGACGGCGATGATGAGCGCCGGCCCGGGCAAGCCGCTGACCAAGGGCGTTTCCAGCGACTGGACGGACTGGGCGACGTTAGCCACCGACGCCGGCGGCGGCTTTTCCTGCTACTTCAACCGCGGGCTGGTGCTGTCGCAATTCGTCGCCCGCTACATGGCCAAGAACAAGCTCACGCCGGCGGCCTTCAAGAAGAGCCTGCAGACCAATGGCGACGCAAAATTCCGCGCTTTCCTCGAAGGCGATCTCGGCCTGCGCATGGTCGGGCTGACGCAGGTTGCCGGTGACGAGCTGCATGCCGCGCTCTACGAACTCGGCGACGCGAGGCTGGAGACGGCGCTGATCGGGCTTGGGCCGCGCCTGCATCTGATCCTCGCCAACGGCTCCGACAAGAGCGGCGACGGCAACAAGGACGCGCGCAAGAACCTCAACGACCACGGCATCGCGACCATCGACCGGATGCTGAAATCGAAGGGCCTCGGCCACAACAAGTTCGTCGTGGTTTCGGAGGGCGGAAAGCCGGCGAAGGTGTGGACGGGCAGCACCAACTGGAGCACCACGGGCCTGTGCACCCAGGTCAACAACGGGCTGCTGATCGAGGACGTGGCGGTCGCGCAGCATTACCGCAACCATTGGGACCTGTTGAAGGACGCCTCGCCGCCGACCACCGACCCGGCCAATTTCACGCCGGCGCTGATGGCCGACAACGACGCGCCGAAGACGTTCTCGGTCGGAGCCGCCAAGGCGACGGTCTGGTTCACCCGCACCTCGGACGGCGCCGACATGGAGGCGCTGCGCGACGTCATCAGCTCGGCCAGGCAGTCGGTGCTGTTCTTGATGTTCACGCCGGGCAAGCAGGGGCTGCATACGCTGGCCGGGCAGCGCGCCAAGGAGAAAGGCATGTATGTGCGCGGCGTGGTCTCGACGCTGAGCGCGGACGAAGGCGGCACCGAGCAGAACTTCCTCGACATCGACCTGGTGAGCAGCGACCGGACGTTCACGCCGGATCGCTATGCGGTGGCGCAGCCGCAAGGCCTCGACACGCCGCTCGGACCGTGGATCGCCGAGGTCAACCGGCGCACCTTCCTGTCGCAGATCGGCCACGCCATCGTGCATTCGAAGATCCTGGTGACCGACCCGCATTCGGACGATTGCGTGGTGGTGACCGGCAGCCACAATTTCTCGGCGCCGGCGAGCAAGCAGAATGACGAGAACCTGGTGATCATCCGCGGCCACCGGAAGCTTGCCGCCGCCTATGCCACCTATGCGATGTCGGTCTACGGCCACTACCGCTACCGCTCCTACATCCGCGAGATGCGGGCGCAGGGCAAGACGCCGTGGAGCTATCTCGACGACGACGATCAATGGCTGAAGACCGAGCTCCGGACCAAGGCGCAGGAGATCGCGTTCTGGACGGCGCAGACCTGATTTCCTTCTCCCCGCCTGCGCCGCCTGCGGGGAGAAGGTGCCCGAAGGGCGGATGAGGGGCAGCGCCGGCGTTTGGAAGTGGGCAGTTGCGAGCCATCCGGTCGAAGGAGTGCGGCAGGGCTCCGCATGCCAGGTCAGCGCCACCCTTCATTGCCCTGCCGGGCATTTCTCCCCGTATAGTGACGGGGAGAAAGACGCCGTCATCGGCCGCTTCGCCAATCGTCGATGCCGCCGCCTGCCAGCTCACTGTCCAGAGATGTCAGGAGCGGCGGCGATTACCGGTTTGCATAAAACGGCGACCGACCTATATCAGGTCACAATTTCCAGCCGGCCGTTTTTCAGCATGTCATCCATCATCTCGATATCCGGTGTCACGAAGACCTATGCCACCGGCTTCAAGGCATTGAAGGAAATCAATCTCGACATCGAGCGCGGCGAGATCTTCGCGCTGCTGGGGCCGAACGGCGCCGGCAAGACGACGCTGATCTCGATCGTCTGCGGCATCGTCAACCGCTCGTCGGGCAGCGTCACGGTGGACGGCCACGACATCAGCCGCGATTACCGCGCCGCGCGCAGCCTGATCGGGCTGGTGCCGCAGGAGCTCACCATCGATGCCTTCGAGACGGTCTGGGCGACGGTGAATTACAGCCGCGGCCTGTTCGGCAAGGCGCCCAACAAGGCGTTCGTCGAGAAGGTGCTGCGCGACCTCTCGCTGTGGGAGAAGAAGGACTCGAAAGCGATCACGCTGTCGGGCGGCATGAAGCGGCGGCTGATGATCGCCAAGGCGCTGTCGCATGAGCCGCGCGTGCTGTTCCTCGACGAGCCGACGGCCGGTGTCGACGTCGAGCTGCGCCAGGACATGTGGGCGATGGTGCGGCGGCTGCGCGAGGACGGCGTCACCATCATCCTGACCACGCATTACATCGAGGAAGCCGAGGCGATGGCCGACCGCGTCGGCGTCATCAACAAGGGCGAGATCATCCTGGTCGAGGACAAGGCCGAGCTGATGCGCAAGCTCGGCCGCAAGCAGATGCGACTGGAGCTGCGCGCGCCGCTCGCCGCCATCCCCGACGGCCTGTCGCGCTACGCGCTGGAGCTGTCCGAGGACGGCAGCGAGCTCACCTACACCTACGACAACCAGAGCGACCGGCCGGGCGTCGCCTCGCTGATCCGCGACCTCGAGGCGGCCGGCATCCAGTTCCGCGATCTCGATACCAAGAACAGCTCGCTCGAAGAGATCTTCGTCAATCTTCTGAGGCAAGAGCCATGACCCTGCGCGCTGCCCCTAATTTTCGCGCTGTATGGGCGATCTACCGGGTGGAGATGGCGCGCGCCTTTCGCACGGTGTTGCAGAGCATCATCTCGCCGGTGATCTCGACGTCGCTCTATTTCGTCGTCTTCGGCTCGGCGATCGGCTCGCGCATCAACGAGATCGACGGCATCGCCTACGGCGCCTTCATCGTGCCCGGCCTGATGATGCTGTCGCTGCTGACGCAGTCGATCTCCAACGCCTCCTTCGCCATCTATTTCCCGAAATTCGTCGGCTCGATCTATGAGCTCCTGTCGGCGCCGGTGTCTTATCTCGAAATCATCATCGCCTATGTCGGCGGTGCGGCGACCAAATCGATCATACTCGGCCTGATCATCCTGGCCACGGCGGCGCTGTTCGTGCCGCTGAGGATCGAGCATCCGTTCTGGATGATCGCCTTCCTGGTGCTGACGGCGGTGACCTTCAGCCTGTTCGGCTTCATCATCGGCATCTGGGCAAAGACCTTCGAGCAGCTGCAGCTGGTGCCGCTGCTGATCGTCACGCCGCTCACCTTCCTCGGCGGCAGCTTCTATTCGATCCACATGCTGCCCGGCATCTGGAAGACGATCACGCTGTTCAACCCGGTCGTCTACCTGATCAGCGGGTTTCGCTGGAGTTTTTATGGCAAGGCCGACGTCTCGGTCGGCGTGAGCCTCGGCATGACGCTGGTGTTCCTGGCGATCTGCATCGCGATCGTGGCGTGGATATTCAGGACGGGTTATCGGTTGAGGAATTGAAGGAGTTCCTCGACCCACGCATGGGCTACGGCAAGGTACACATTTCCAAACGGCCGTGCATGGCAGCTTGGCGCATGCATTGTCTAACGTAGCGCTGGTCGACCCCCACTCCGTCTCGGCTTCGCCGAGCCACCTCTCCCCGATCGACGGGGTAGAGGAAAGCCGCGCCAAGCTTTTTGCCCCTCAATGCTCGCCCAGCAACGCTCCCTTCCTTTCCCTCCGGAGGGGGGAAAGGTGGCGCTGCGAAGCAGCGACGGATTGGGGGAACCACGTGGCAATCAAGCCGCAGCCTGATCAGTCACGCCGATCACAGAAAGTGTGCATAGCGTAGACGAAGTGGGGCGAGGAAACAGAGCCTGCTTCAGATCGCCTTCAACAGGCGCAGCAGGCCGAGCATCTCCACGAAAGTCCCCTTGCGGAAAGCGATATAGGTCGGCTCCTCGACACCGTGGAAGCGGCGCTTGAAGGCCGCCTGGCCCTGCAGGTTGAAGCGCGAGCGGTTGACCCAGGGCGAGTCGTAGCCGCGCTGGAAGGCGCCGCGCCAGAAATCCGATTCGGCAAAGCCGCTGGGCTCGATGTCGAGCAGCGGCGAAAGGCCGAGCGTCACCTGCGAAATGCCTTCCTCGCGGAAGCGGTCGACGGCGAATTTGGTCAGCCCGACCTCGGCATGCGGCGTGGCATCGACCTGCTTGCGCTTGAAGGAGGTGGTGTAGCCGATGACCTTGCCGTCGCGGAACAGCGGGTCGAAATCGAGGATGGCGAGAAGCCGGCCTTCCGGGCTGCGCAGGAGGAAGCGGCGCATGTCGGCGCCGATCTCCTCGGAAAAGCGACGGTTGAGGAAACTCATCTCCCAGCGCTTGATGATGCGCTCCTTGCGCCAGTCGGCGGAAAGCTGGATGATCTCGTCCTGCAGCCCGTCGCCCCGGTCCTCGGCAAGGGTGAAACCCTTCTTGGTCAGCCAGCGTTCGGAATAGCGCACGGTCTCGTTGCGCTTGCCGGAAAAATCATGGGCCGGCAGCAGTAGCCTGGTGTCGATGCCGAGGCGATTGACCTGGTAGCCGAGCCCAGCCAGCACCTTGGCGGTGTCGGCGCCGATCTGGACGAACCAGGGGCTGCCGGCGGCCTCGACGAAGCGCTTGATATAGGCCGGGCGGGCGGCCGGATCGGCCACGGGATCGCCCAGCGCGAAATGCCGGCTCATCTTGGTGCCGAAGGCGATATAGCCATCGCCATCGCTGAAATAGGACAGTTTCTGCTGCACGGCCGTCGAATAGGCGAGCGAGAAATCGCCGTGGCGGCGCACCAGCACCAGGCGCTCCTCATCCGTCAGTTCGCGCCGCGGAACCTTGGGTGCCACGGCGTCGAGAAGCCTGTCGAAGTAGATGCGCAGGGGCGCCATGAGTTCCGCGTGCCAAGAAGTGATGACCTGCCGCCCTCAGGTCGCGAATCGCTGGCGACCGATGCCGGCCGCGCGTGAGCGCGATATAGGATGCAATCGGTGGCGAATGAAGGGCAAATGTCCGAAAGCGCCCGCTATCGCTCGCCGCGGGCCAGAATGAACTCGCAAGTGTCGGGCTCAGGATCGCGGCACGTGGCGAGATTCCGTACCTTCATGCGTGTGAGAGCAACGCGGTGGCGATCAGGCTCTACGAGAGTATCGGCTTCTGCTTGAGAAACACCCTGAAGATGGCCGTGGTTCAGCGCACCGAATGACCGCAGAGCGGGGGAAGGGCTCCGGATCGCCGGAACCCCTCCTTTCCAGAACCTCGGTTATCAAACCGCGATCTTGCCGCCGCCCTGCTTGGTGATGGCGACCACGGACGGACGCACCGGCATGTCCGGCTTGAAGTCCGGCCAGCGGGTCGACGGATCCTCGTAATAGGACGGACGGCCAAAGCCCTCCCAATCCTCGCCGCCGTCGCCCGGATGCTGCACGGCGACGAAAGCGGTCTGGTCGTCCGGCGCGAACAGCGGGCCGCACATTTCGGCGCCGATCGGCACGCGGAAGAACAGCTTTGACGTCGCCCGCGCGGCGCCTTCGGTGTCGACGGCCCACAGGCCGTCGGTGCGGCCGGTAGCCTTCGGGCCCTGGCCGTCGGTCGCGACCCACAGGCGCCCGGCGGAATCGACGGCGCAATTGTCAGGCATACCGAACCAGCCATGGGCGGTGGTCGCCGTCGAGAAAGTGGCGCCGACATCGGCCACCGAGGGGTCACCGCATTTCAAGAGCACCTCCCACTTGCCCCCGGCGGCGGCGAAGTCGCCGCCATCCTCGACGATCTCGATGATGTGGCCGAAGGCGTTCGCCGCGCGCGGGTTGGCGGCGTCGACCTGCTCGGCCTTGCGCTTGGAATTGTTGGTCAGCATGACATAGGCCTTGCCGTTGCCGGCATTGGGCTGGATGTCTTCCGGCCGGTCCATCTTGGTGGCGCCGAGCAGGTCGGCGGCGCGGCGCGTCTCGATGAGCACGTCGGCCTGGGACGCAAAGCCGTTCTCGGCGGTCAGCGGGCCCTCTCCGAACACGATCGGCATCCACTCGACCGAACCGTCCTCGGTGAATCTGGCGACATGCAGCGTGCCGTCGTCGAGCAGGTTCATGTTGGCGGTGCGGTCGTTCGGGTTGAACTTCCCGGCGGTGACGAATTTGTAGACATAGTCGAAGCGCTCATCGTCGCCGAGATAGAAGACGACGCGGCCGTCCTTGGCGACGATCGATTCGGCGCCTTCATGCTTGAAGCGGCCCATGGCGGTGCGCTTCCTCGGGGTGGAGTTCGGGTCGTTGACGTCGACCTCGACGATCCAGCCAAAGCGATTGGGCTCGTTCGGCTCCCTGGCGAGGTCGAAGCGGTCGTAATGGGCGCCCCATTCATAGGCGCCTTCCGGAATGCCGAGGCGCTTGTAGTTGGCGGCTTCCCTATGGCCCTCCGGCAGCTCGCCCGAGAAATAGCCATGGATGTTTTCCTCGGCCATCACATAAGTGCCCCAGGGCGTGACGCCGCCGGCGCAATTGTTCATCGTGCCGATGACCTTGGTCCCGGACGGATCGGCATTGGTCTTGACACGGTCGTGGCCGGCGACCGGTCCGGACAGCGCCATTTCGGTGGTGGACATGATGCGGCGGTTGAGCTTGCCGTCGCGCACCACCCGCCATTTGCCGCCTTGCTTGCGTATCTCGACGATGGTGCCACCGTGGGCGGCCATCTCGACATCCACCTGCTCCTTCGAGAGCGGTGCCACCTCGGCGGCCCTCTTGCCGTCCTTCTCGACGATCGAGACGATGCCGGGGAACATCAGATGCGGGTTGGTGTATTCGTGGTTGACCACCAGCAGGCCATGCTCGGCCGAGCCATCGATCGGGATAAAGCCGACATAGTCGTTGTTGTAGCCGAACTGCCTGGCCTGGGCCGCGGCCGACTGTTTCAGCGGATCGAACTCCGGCGAATCGGCAAACAGTGGGTCGCCCCAGCGCAGCAGCACGTCGGCGTCATAGCCCGGCGCGACATGGTGCTTGTCGTCGATGCCGGCCTCCAGCTCGTCGAACTTGAAGGCCGAGCCTTCTTCGGCGCGCGCCTCGTCGGCAGCGATCAAAGCCAGCGGGCTGACGGTGGCGGCGATGGCCGAGACGGCGAGCGAACCCATGAGGAAGCCGCGGCGCGAGAAACGCGCGGCGATGATCTCGCCCATGGTGCGGTTGTCGGTCGGGTTGACGGGCGGGCCGTCATTTTCCTCGAGCTGACTGGTGCGGAAGCGGGTCTCAGGGGTCACGGTCATATGGGTCCTCTGGCTTCTTGAGGTGGCTGGGAATTTTGACCCTTCGACCCCTAAAGCGCGCCGATCACATTTTCGTGACATCCCCGTGATCAGACCGCAAGAGTTATTCGCCGGCTGATGAGCCCGGCAGGCCGGCTTCGGCTCCTTGCGAGCGCGCATGGTCCGCCGCGATCGGCTTGACGGCTCCACCCGCTTGCGAAACAAGGGCTGCGGCCGGCGTGGCGACGACGCTTAAAATGGGGGACGGCAAGGTGAGTTTCTGGGGGCTGGCGCAGCTCGGCGCCTCGACGGTGATGTTCCTGCTGGCGGCAGGGGCGGCCAAGCAATGGGGCATGGCGCCGAGCTTCGCCAAGATCGTTTTGACGCTGGCGCTCTACTCCGCCGGCAATCTGATCATGCTGCGGCTGGTACGCGAGTTCGGCATGTCGGTGTCATTCAGCCTGTCGGCGGTGATCCAACTGGTCGCGGTGAACGTCGTGGCGATCGCCTTCTACGGCGAACGACTCAATGCTTTCCAGGCAACAGGCTTGATGCTCGCGGTTGCCGCGGTCGCGCTGATCACGCTCGGGCCCTATATGCAGAAACTCTGACCCTTGAGACCTTGATGAAGTCATCCGTCGGCGCACTGCTTGGCAAGATCGAGTTCCCCCTGCTTCTGGCCGGGCTGGTGATGGCCGCCGGGCTGTGGGGTTTCGTGGAATTGGTGGAAGCCGCGCGCGCGACGACGCTGCATGCCTTCGACACCCAGATCCTGCTTGCTTTCCGCAATAGCGGACAGCCGGACAGCCCGATCGGGCCATCCTGGCTACCGGGTGCTGTTCGCGATATCACCGCCCTCGGCAGTTCGGCGGTGCTCATCCTACTCACGACGGCGATGATCCTGTACCTGCTGTTGATCCGCAGGCCGGGGACGGCGCTGTTCGTATTTGCCGCCATAGCCGGCGGACAAGTACTCTCCAGCCTGCTCAAGCTGGAAGTCGACCGACCGCGGCCCGACCTCGTCTCGCATCTCGTCACCGAGACGTCGCTGTCCTTTCCGAGCGGGCACGCCATGCTGTCGGCGATAACCTATCTGACGCTCGGCTCATTAGCCGCGCGCTTCCTGCCGGACCGCAGGACGAAGATCTTCGTGCTTTGCCTCGCCGTGCTGATCACCGTGATGGTCGGCGCCAGCCGCGTCTATCTCGGCGTGCACTGGCCGTCCGACGTGCTTGCCGGCTGGTGCGCGGGCTTTGCCTGGGCCATGCTATGCTGGCTGGCGGCGCGCCTGCTGCAGTGGCGCAAAGTGGTGGCCGGCAGCGATTGATCGATGTATGATGCATCTAAAATGATGCTTGAAACATTGTAACATTTATACTATGCATCGTTCATAGAATCAGAGACGGATTCCGGCCGATGATCACTGCCGCACAGATGCGCGCCGCGCGGGCGTTGACCGGCATCGACCAGAAGACGCTTGCCGAGCGGGCTGGGGTCTCGCTTCCGACGATCCAGCGCATGGAGGCAAGTGACGGCGTCGTCAGGGGCGTGGTCGACACGCTGATGAAGGTTATCCAGGCGCTCGACGCGGTCGGCGTGGAGCTGATCGGCGAGAACCAGACCAGCGAGCGCGGCGGCAGGGGCGTGCGCCTCAAGGCCGGCGCGGCTCAGAACCCGGAAGGCTGAGCCGCCGCGTCGGTCCGGAAGGGCTCAAACCGCCGCCTCGATCGGCTCGGCGAGTTTCGGGTTGGCGCGCGCGGCTATCAGGCAGCCGGCGACGATCAGGCCGGCACCCGCCAGCGTGGTCCAGGCCACAGCCTCGCCGAAGAAGAACCAGCCGAGCGCGAGCGCCCAGATGAAGGCCGAGTATTCGGTCGGGATCAGATATTGCGCTTCGGCGCGGGCGTAGGACCAGCTCATCAGGAATTGCCCGGCGAGCGACAGCATCGCCACGCCCACCAAGGGAAGCCAAAGATCGCTTGGCAGGGCGACGGCGAGCCAGGGCGCGGCGCAACCAAGGATGATCCCGACGAAGATGTTCTGGAACAGCATGATCTCGACCGGCTTGGCCAACAGCGCCTGTCGCCGGGCGAGAATCAGATTGTAGCCATAGAACACCGTCGATACGAGCACGGCGACCGTGCCCATAACGGCATCCTGCGAATGGCCCGCCTGCCCGAACTGTCCGGCCAAAATGATCGCGACGCCGGCGATGCCGGCCAGCGACGCCCACACGGCCTGGCGCCTTATGCGCTCGCCCAAGAGCAGCGCGGCGAGGAAAAGCGCGAACAGCGGCGCGACGAAGCTGAGCCCGATCGCCTCGGCGAGCGGCAATCTGGCGAGACCCCAGAAGAACGAGACCAGGACGATGCCGACGACGGCAGCGCGCAGCGCATGCAGGCCGAGCACCGCAAGGGTCGGTTTCGAGCGTGGCCCCGCCGACCAGGCCGCGCCCGCGACCACGGTCGCGACCATGCTACGCCACAGCACCGTGTTGTAGACACCGACAGCGCTGACCAGGGACTTCATTGCCGCGTCCATGCCGGACAAAAGGAAGATCGCCAGCGCGCAGACGAGCACCGGAACCATCGGGGAAACGGCGCCGTTCAGGCTGGATGTCTTCACGGCTTCGCTCATTGCGGCCGGATATCCCGGAGCGGGCGACAGAACCAGATGGCAGCACCGTCGATATGGCCGGTCCAATCCCGTTCCAGCGAGATGAAAAATTTCGCCTCCCGCCGTCACACCTGGGCTGGCTGTCCCGTCATGGCTGCAGGAGGTGCGAACCAATGCGTGTTCTTCTCGCGATCATCGGCATCTATCAGGCGGCCAACGGCATCGTCATGCTGATTGTCCCGGGCTTCTGGTATTCGGCCGTTCCCGGCGTCCCGGACACAGGACCGGCCAACATCCATTTCATCCGCGACATCGGCCTCGCCTTCCTGGCGGCCGGCGCCGCGCTGCTGATGGCAAGCCGGCGGCCGGATGATGGCCGGCTCATCGCCGCCGCCACGATCTTCCTTGGCGGGCACGCGATCTGCCACCTGATCGAGATGGCGCATGGCACCACCATGGGCGCGGCCGCGCGCGATATCCTGCTGATCGTCGTGCCCGGACTGCTGCCGCTTGCCGCCTTCCCCGCGCGCGACCAAGAAAGCGAGGTCATGATGTTCAAACGGCTCCTCAAGCAGCAGCTATGGAAATTCGAGAACCGCTACGGCTATGACACTGGCTACATGCGCGAACTGGTCGATACCGACGAATTCGGCGCCTTGAAACTGGCGCTGATCTCGCCCTTCACCAACGAGCGGTTCTCGTTGCCGGCCGCGGCCTACTTCACCGCCAGGATCACAGCGACGCGCCGCGCCGATTGCGGCTCCTGCATGAAGCTCGTCATCACCCTGGCGCGGGAGGCAGGCGTCGAACTCAAGGCGATCGAAGCCCTGCTCAACGGCGCCGCAGCTTTGCTGCCGGACGAGATGGTGCTCGCCGAGCGCTATGCGCGCGCCGTTCTCGACAACGATCCGGAACTGCCCGACATTATCGACGCCTGCGAGCAGCGCTGGGGCAAAGCGGGTGTCGCCGGGCTCTCGGCCGCGGTCGTGTCGGGCCAGCTCTATCCGACATTCAAACGCGGGCTCGGCCACGGCAACGCTTGCGAACCCGTGCTGGCATGGCTGAAGGCCGAGGCGGCGAAAGACCGCCCGCAACATCACGCGGAGGCGGAGTTTGCCTGAGCATCAGCCCGACGGCGATGAACGCCTGCAGGCCTATCTCGGCCAGCGCAAGCGGCTGATCAGGCTCGCCTACCGCTATCTCGGCTCGGTCGGCGAGGCCGAGGACATCGTGCAGGATGCCTGGCTGCGGTTTTCGGGCGCCGACACCGTCGAGGACGCGCCGCGCCTGTTGTCGCGCATCGTCACCAATCTCAGCCTCGACCGGCTACGCTCGGCGCAGAAGCGCCGCGAGACCTATGTCGGGCCCTGGCTGCCCGAGCCGATCGTGGAAAAGGCCGGCAGCGCCGATCCGGAAACCAGCGATGCGGCGCTCGACATCTCGTTCAGCGTCATGCGGGCTTTGGAGCGCCTGTCGCCGCTCGAACGGGCAGCGCTTTTCCTGCACGATCTCTACGACGTGCCGTTCGAGGAGGTGGCCGAGACGCTGAAGCGATCTCCCGCCGCCTGCCGGCAGATGGCGTCCAGGGCGCGCAAGATGCTGAGGCAGGACAACCGGCGCTTCCCGGCGCGCGAGACGGACATCGCCCGCTACGTCGCCAGCTTCGAGCAGGCCATGGCCAGCGGCGACATCGAGCCGCTGAAGCGGCTCTTGGCCGAGGACGTGGAATTCATCGCCGACGGCGGCGGCAAGGTGGCTGCGGCGCTCAACATTCTGGTGGGCCGCGACCGGGTTGCGAAATTCCTCGTCGGCGCGGCGCGCAAGAATCCGGACCCCGAACATACGGTAGTCTGGCCGGCCATCATCAATGGCGGGCCGGGACTGGTGGTGTCGGTTGCCGGCGCCGTCGTCCAGACTTTCAGCTTCGCCGTCGATGCCGAGGGCAACATCGCCGCGGTCTATACCGTGCGCAATCCGGACAAGCTCGCGGGGATCGACAGGGCGAGGTGAACTCAGAGTGCCGCTGCATGCATAAATCGGAAATGTCGGCGGGACAGCACCCCCTCTGTCCTGCCGGACATCTCCCCCGCAAGGGAGGAGATCAGATATCGCGCAGGCTTTCGCCAATCGTTCCGCGTCACAAATTACTTCCGCATGCTCAATCCAGTGACAGCGCCACGATCTCGCCTTCGCCCATCAGCGGCACGAAGATCTTTTGACCGTCGGTGCCGATATCGGCGCTGCCCGGCTTGAATTGCGCTACCACCGTCGGCGCGCCGCCTGTCTTGTAGCTGTAAAGCGTGCCGGTCATGTACGCGGTGGCGTAGATGGTGTCGCCAATGGCGATGACGCCGTCGAGATCGGCGAATTTCTGGGCTCCAGGCAGCGGCGTGACCTTCCTGGTGGCGAGGTCGACCGACAGCAGGCCGCCGGGCTCGGCGGTGCTGAAGTCTTTTCTGTTGATGCCCTTGCCCCATGAGGCGACGATCAGCCTGTCGCCATCGGCGAACACGCCATTGGGCGAGGCCAGCAGCGCATTCTTGACGAACACCTCCGGCCTATCCCCGTCGATGCGGTAGATCGTGTCGGCCAGCATGTCGCTGACATAGACCTTGCCGGCGCTGTCCTCAGTCATATCGTTGAGGAACACGGCGCCGGGCACGTCGATGGTCTCGACCAGCTTGCCGCTGGCGAGATCGACGACGCGCACCTTGGTGATGTCGGCGGCGTAGAGCTTGCCGCCGGCGATCGCCATGCCCTTGGGCGCGTCCATGCCGTCGACCCAGTGGCGGGCGACGACCTTGCCGTCCATCGACAGCAGCGACAGGTAGCCGTTGCCGTCCGCCGCGCCGGGATTGCCGACGATGTTGGAGACGACGATGCGGTTGTGGGCGGCATCGACAAGCGCGGATTCCGGCTGCTCGAACCCGGTGGCGCGCCAGAGCTCGCCGGCCTGCGCGGCAGACACAGCGGCGGCGACGGCGAATACGGTTGAAGCGATGAGATTTTTCATGGGTGCTCTCCTGTGATGTCGCGGGAGAGCTAGAGTTTTCGATACTTCTCCGGAAGCCGGAACAGCGCTAGTATCGCTTTTCGATACCAAATCGCATGAATGAGGCGCAGTCCATGAACGGTCCGATCTTCGAGGCGCTGAAACGGACACTGAAGGCCAAGGGCCTGACCTACCGGACGCTGGCGGAACGCATGGGCGTTTCCGAGCCGACGGTGAAGCGCATCTTCCATGAGCAGAATTGCAAGCTCGACCGGCTGATGGAGATCTGCGCCGCTGCCGAAGTCGAGCTGGAGAACGTGCTCGGCGCGATGAACCGGGGGCCGGGGCCGGCCAACCGGGTCGCGCCGGAGATCGAGCGCAGGCTGGCGGCGCGGCCGGCGCTGCTCTTCGTCTTCATCATGCTGTCGGAGAAATTCACGCCCGAGGGCATCATGCGCTCGCAGGGGCTGAGCGAGGCTTCGATGTTCCTTTACCTGCGTGATCTCGAGGAACTCGGCCTGGTGGCGCTGGGGCGAGGGCTGTCGGCAAGGCTGCTCGTCGACACGCCGATCCAGTGGGATTTCGAGGGACCGCTGAAGCCGCATTTCGAGACGACCAACAAGAACTTCATCGGCTGGGCGATCGGCCACATGGAACAGGCCGCGACCTTCATCAGCTTTTCCAGGCGGATGCGGCCGGAAACGGCGGAGATGCTGCGGCGCGAGGCCGAGGAGCTAGCCGAACGCGCCAGGCTGCTTGCCCATCACGACCAACACACCACGCCCGAGGACCAGCTCACCGGCTACAAATGGACCTTTGCCTTCGGCGCGACGCCATTTCCCGCGATCATGCCGATCGGCCCGCACCCGAGGGACGCGGGGGCGGCCGACCGGCGCGCCGCTCCTGCAAAGGGGCGTCGTCCTTTGCCGGCCTGACACGGCCAAATCATCCCGGGCAGGATTGCATCTGGCGGCTGAGCTTATCGCGCACCACTTGACGGGCGCTGAGTCGTGATAGAGTTCGCGCACTGATTTGTCAGATTGTAGAGGGCGGGTTTGCCGAATGCGTGACACGTCCCCGTCAAATCGAAGTGACCCCATGCCGACCGCGCCAACACTTGAACTTCGCCGCTATTCGCGCCTGAAGAAATTGCGGGAGCGCGCAGAACGCCATGGTGCTGGATTGCAGTTCTGGGCGCGCACCGCATCGCTTGCCGTGATCTTCTGCTTCTTTTCATTGATCAGTCGCTGGGATGCGGCGCTGCTCTTCGTGCTGGCGGGCCTCGTGCTGTTCCAGTTCCTCGGCCTGATCCAGTTTCTCTTTGCGCGCCGTCGCACGGCGCCATGGTGGACCGGCTACCTCGTCGGTACGCTGGACATCATTCTGTTGACCGTTCTGCTGGTGACGCCCAACCCGTTTTCCCAGGAGGTCGCGCCAGCCGCGATGCAACTGCGCGAGGGCAGCTTCAAATTCCTGCTGATCTTCGTATGCCTTGGCGCGCTGACCCTTTCGACGCGATTGGCGCTCTATCTCGGCGTGCTGGCGGCCTTGACGTGGTCGATCGGCGTAGGATGGGTGATCATTCGTGCGGGAACCGTCATCCCAGCGACGAACCTCTATTCGCTGCCGATGACAGAGCGGATGAACCTCTATCTCAACCCCAATTTCGTCGATACGTTCGCGCAGGCGACCAACGTGTTGGTCGTGCTGATTATCGGCGCGATCATGGCGTTGGTCGTCTCTCGTTCTCGACGTCTGTCGGAAGACTATGTCAAGGCGGAGCGCGCCCGCGCCAATCTCGCCCGGCATTTTTCGCCCAATGTGGTCGACCAGCTCGCCACGGATGACGAGCCCTTTGGCCCGGTACGCCGGCAGGATATCGCGGTGCTGTTCGCCGACATCGTCGGCTTCACACACTATTCCGAGGATCATCCCGCCGAAGCAGTGTTCGAACTTCTGCGCCAGTTCCACCGTCGCATGGAGCAGGTCGTTTTCGACCACCAGGGCACGGTGGACAATTATATCGGCGATTGCATCATGGCGACATTTGGCATTCCGCACGCCAGCCATGACGACGCGACTCGGGCCATCCAGTGCGCCGAAGCGATGGTCGCCGCTCTCGAAGACTGGAATATACAGCGGGTGTCCAGGGGATACCCGCCGCTGGACGTCCGGATCGGTGCACAATATGGCGCGGTCGTCGTCGGCTCGGTCGGCAGCGAGCGCAATCTGTCCTTCGCGGTGGTGGGCGACACGGTCAACGTCGCCAGCCGTCTGCAGTCGCTCTGCCGTGAGCTTCGGACGAATATTTGCTTTGGGTTGCGATTGATCGAGGTCGCGAAGGCGGAATCGCCCACGATACAGTTGAATGCGCGCGATCATGGACCGGTGAACATCCGCGGACGGGACGAACCGGTCCATGTCTGGGTCGAACAAAGAGCTGAAAGCCGGGGCGCTATTGCGGTTTCGGCGTGATGCAGGCCGGCATTAAGGCGCGTCGCGCTGAAACGGATTCAGGCGACGCGCTTTAAGCCGCATGGGACATATCCCGAGCCCGGCCGAAAGCCATCACGTGTCTGACGCGATTGCGCCTGCCTTTGCGGCTGCGGCGTCCGTGCTTGCCCTGTCCTCCCACGTCACCGCCCGATAGTCGAAGCCATATTCCAGCGTCGGCTTGACGATGCGGAAGAAGGGCGACAGGTCGAAGTCGCGCGGCGTGTAGAGCGAGTGGTGGCGGATGTGCAGGATTTCGCGCCGCATATAGCTCGACTGCGCCGAGGCGCGGCCTGGCGCCAGCGTGATCTCGGGCAGGATCGGATAGCGGATCTGGCCATAGGCCTCGGCAATCAGCGTCGAGCAGATGGCGCGCGTCGGATCGCCGGAGCCGAAGGCCAGCATGCGGCGGCGCCAGCGCACCGGCACCGGCGGGGTCGGCATGAAATAGCGCAGCATGTCGAAGATGTTCTTGAGGTCGTACCGGAGACCCAGCTTGCCGACCATGAAGGCGACGACCTTGTCGCGATCCTCCGGCGTCAGCCCGCTCGCCCGGCAGATGCGGGTGTTGTAAGTGCGATAGCGCGACAGAGGCACGGCGACACAGCCTTCGCCGAGCGTGACCTCGATCAGGCGGGGCCGCTCCGATCCATCCTCGGGCTCGGGCAAGGTGTCGCCAACATAGAAGGCCGCGTGCGACCAGGTCGACTGGGTGAGATATTTGATCGCCGCCGAGATTTTCTGGTTGCCTTCGACGAGCAGGACGTCGCCGGGCTGCAGCGTGCGGCGCAGGGTTTCGGCATCCGACGGCGTATAGGGCTCATATCCCGAGGATTCGTCCTGCAGCCGGCCGGCTAGCCAGCGGCCAATTCGATCCAGGAGGGTATCGGCCGGCGCACTCATGCCAGACGGCGATTAGCACAGGCCGACCGGTTAGGCCATGATCAGGCCGCTTTCGCTTCTTCCTGGGGACCGGCGAGATCGTCGCGCGCCTTGCGGGCTAGCCTCTTGGCCGAGCGTTTGGGGCTGTCGCCGAACAGCTCGGCGGCATCGGCAAGGCAGGCCTTGGTGAGGCTCTTTTCGGAGCGCTTCAAGAGCTTGCGCAGAAGCTTCGTGTCTTCGGCGGGGCCGAGCGGCTCGCCTTCGGCATCGAGCAGCGCGCGCATGACGAAGACGTCGTGCAATTCGCCGAGCTGTTCGCCAAGCTTGTCGACCGCCTTGCGACGCGCCTTGATCGGTGTCGGCCACAGACGGCCGAGCAAGGACAGATGCATCGAATGCGTCTTGGCCGCCTTGCGCAGGTCGTGAAAATCATCGGCCTCGCCGCGCGACTCCGCCTTGTCCAGCGCCTTCTTCGCCCGCCGCAAGGTGGCGCGGGCACCGTCGGCGAGGATGTCGGCCGCCTGCTCCGGCTGGTCCGGCAGCGCCAGCCTAGCGATGCGCTCCAGGCCTTCCTGGCAAGCGGCTACAGCCGCGTTGATGGCGGCGTCGAGACCGGGGCCGGCATGAAGCTCGTGCTGGCGCAGCACCAGCCGTTCGCGTACCGGGTCGAGGCCGCCGGCCGATTGCTCGGGAAAGGCATCGGCGAGGCGGTCGATGGTTTCGATGAGCGCGGTCGCCTCGCGCGGGCCGGCCAGCATGGCCGACACCTGCTTGTAACATTCATTCTCGGTCTGGCAGAACGGTTCGTCTCCGGAACGAACCAGGCGCAGCAAGGCGCGCACGCTTTTCAGCCGCTTGCGGCATTTGTGCAGGCCCTGCTCCGGCCTCTCGCGCGCCGTCTCGAGATGGCCGACGGCCTTGCCGATCTCGGCGGCCAACATGCGCCTGACCTCGCCGGTCAAGGGCAAGCGCGGATCGATGCGGAAGCTCATGCGGCGATCTCCGGAATCCCCCCGAGGGCCAGCGACGCGTTGTAAAACCTCGACTCGCCGGTGACCTCGCGACCAAGCCAGTCGGGCAGCATTTCGTCAGGTACGTCCTCCGGCGTCTCCAGCTCCGCGACCACCAAACCCGCGAGCTTGCCGCCGAACACATCGACTTCATAGAGATAGCCGCGGTGTCTAACATGGTGGCGTGTCTTCTCGATGACACGTCCGACGGCAAACGCCATTAGTTCCTCGGCCTCGGCGAGCGGGATCGAATATTCGAATTCGTCGCGCTCGCGCGCCCTGTCGCCGAACTTCAGCGTCAGCTTGGCGGAGCGCCCGTCGCTGATGCGCACGCGCACCGTGCGACCGGGCTGGGCCGCGACGTAAAACTGACGAATGCGGATCTCCGCCTCGACGCCATCGCGCCAGGCAGAGCTGGAGATCAGGAACTTACGCTCGACTTCCTTGCCCATGGCCGGGCACTAAAGCCCGTGAGGATCGAGAAGGCAAGCCGACTCGGCGGTCAAATTTGACTTTAATCAAACGATTGATTAAAGTTGAAGAATGAACAAGCAATCGAGCGTAAAAAAGCAGCCGCGCGAGGCCACCACCGCCGATCAAACGCGCGCGGCGCTGGTGCATGCGGCGCTCAAGCTGTTCGGTCGGCAAGGTTTCGACGGTACGTCGACGCGCGAGATCGCGGCGGAGGCCAGGGCCAATATCGGCTCGATCGCCTATCATTTCGGCGGCAAGGAAGGCCTGCGCGCCGCCGCCGCCGACCATATCGTCGAGACCATACAGGGGATCGCCGGACAGGCGCTGGGCGGTGTCCAGGCCTCCGCGCCCCTCACCCCGGAGGCGGCTCGAGTCCAGCTTTTCGCGGCGCTCGAGCGGATGGTGGGCTTCGTCGTCGTCAGTCCGCAGGCCGGCGAGATCGTACAATTCGTACTTCGGGAGCTCTCGCATCCGACCGCCGCGCTCGACCGCATCTATGCCGGCGTGTTCGAGCCGACGCACCGGCGGCTCTGCCAGATCTGGGAGCAGGCGACCGGCGAACCGGCCGAGAGCGAGGCAACCCGGCTCACGGTCTTCACGTTGATCGGTCAGGTCATCTATTTCCGCATCGGCCGCGAAGCGGTGATGCGCCGCATGGGCTGGCGCGAGATCGGCAATGCCGAAGCCGCCAAGGTGGTGGCGGCGACCACCGACAACCTCAGGGCAATGCTGGCGGCGCGCGATGCGCGCGCCGGCAAGAAGGGCAAATCATGAGCTTTCTCTGTTCGCTGCCGCTGGCGGCCCAGTTGTTCGGCGCCTGCGCGCCGGCGGCGCCTCTGGCCGTCGGCTATGTCGAGGGCGAATATGTGCTGATGGCGCCGATCGAAGTGGCCCAGGTGGCGACGGTGGCGGTTAGGCGCGGCGACCGCGTCGAGACCGGCGCGGCGGTGGCGACGCTCGAGGATGCCGACGCCGAGATCGAGGTGGCGCAGGCCGAGGCCGCGCTCGCCCAGGCACAGGCGCAGCTTGCCGACCTGCAGGTCGGCAAGCGTCCCGAAGAGATCGCCGTGCTCAAGGCCGAGGTCGATATGGCGAAGGCCCAGGCCGCCGATGCCAAGCGCAAATATGACCGCGCCAGCGACCTCTACAAGCGCGGCACCGGCACGCAGGCCGACTACGACACCGCCTCGGCTTCGCTGGAGACGGCGACCGCGCAGGTCGGGCAGGCGGAAGCCAATCTCGCCGTCGGCAATCTGCCGGCGCGGCCCGAGACCATCAAGGCCGCCGACAACCAGGTCAAGCAGGCGCAGTCGACTTTGGAGCAGGCCCAATGGCGGCTGTCGAAGCGCGTGCTGACGGCACCATCGCCGGGCCGCGTAAACGACGTCATCCGCAATCCCGGCGACACCGCCGGGCCGACCGCGCCGGTGATCTCGATGCTGCCGGACGGCGCCGTGAAGCTCAGCGTCTATGTGCCGGAAAACGCGTTTTCGTCGGTCAAGGTCGGCACCGAGCTCAACGTTCATTGCGACGGTTGCGGGATGGGGATCAAGGCACGCGTCAGCTATGTCTCGCCCGATCCTGAATTCACGCCGCCGGTGATCTATTCGCTCGAGAACCGGCAGAAGCTGGTCTATCTCGTCGAGGCGCGACCGGAGGACAAGAGCGGGCCGCTGCAGCCCGGCCAGATCGTCGATGTCGATCTCGCGGATATGGGGCAATGAACGCCATCGACGTTCGCGGCCTGGTCAAGCGCTTCGGCGGCAAGACCGTCGTCGACCATGTGACGATGACGGTCGCCGAAGGCGAGATCGTCGGCTTCCTCGGCCCGAACGGCTCGGGCAAGACGACGACCATCCGCATCATGTGCGGGCTGCTTACGCCGGACGAGGGCGACGGCACGGTGCTGGGCTTCGATATCCGCACCGACGCGCTCAAGATCAAGCGCGAAGTCGGCTACATGACGCAGAAATTCTCGTTCTACGAGGATTTGACGATCGGCGAGAATCTCGAATTCGTGGCGCGGCTCTACCAGCTGAAGCCGGTCGAGCAATACGTGGCGAGGACGCTGGAGGAGCTCGGCCTGGCGAGCCGCCGCAACCAGCTGGCCGGCACGCTTTCCGGCGGCTGGAAGCAGCGGCTGGCGCTGGCCGCCTGCATCATGCACAAGCCGAAGCTGCTTCTGCTCGACGAGCCGACGGCCGGCGTCGATCCCAAGGCGCGGCGCGAGTTCTGGGACGAGATACACAGGCTGGCCGACGGCGGGCTGACGGTGCTGGTCTCCACCCACTACATGGACGAGGCCGAGCGCTGCCACCGCATCAGCTACATCTCCTACGGCAAGATGCTCGCCACCGGCACGGTCGACGAGGTGGTGAAGAATGCCGGCCTCACCACTTTCGTGCTGCAGGGGCCGCGGCTTGATCAGGTCGCCACGGCGTTGCAGGGACGGCCTGGCGTCGACCAGGTGGCGCCGTTCGGCGCGACGCTGCATGTCGTCGGCTCCGACAGGGCGGCGCTGGAAAAGGTGCTCGCCGACGTCGAGAACGAGCACAAGGACGTGACGGTGACGCCGGGCAAGACCAGCCTCGAGGACGTGTTCATCCAGTTCATGTCCGGCTCGAAGGACAACATGGCATGAACGCGGTCTTCTCCTTCGCCAGGCTCGGCGCGCTGCTCATCAAGGAATTCATCCAGATGCGGCGCGACCGCATCACCTTCGCCATGATGCTCGGCGTGCCGCTGATGCAGCTCGTGCTGTTCGGCTTTGCGATCAACAACGACCCGAAGAGCCTGCCGGCGGCACTGGTTGCGACCAGCAGCGACCCTTACACGCGGGCGATGGTCTCGGCGCTGCAGACCACCGGCTACTACCGCTTCGACCATGTCGCGCAAAGTGCCGAGGAAGCCGAGTTCCTGATGGCGCGCGGCGATGTCTCCTTCGTCGTCACCATTCCCGCCGACTTCGCGCGGCGGGTGGAGCGCGGCGACAATCCGCAGATCCTGATCGAGGCCGACGCCACCGACCCGGCCGTTGCCAGCGGCGCCATCTCCACGCTCGGCACCGTTGCCGGCCAGGCGCTGCTGAGAGCCCAGGGCACCCAGGACGCGGCCAGGGAGGCAGCGCACGGCCAACTCGATGTCGTCGTGCACCGGCGCTACAATCCGGAAGGCGTCTCGCAATACAACATCGTGCCCGGCCTGCTCGGCGTCATCCTGCAGATGACCATGGTGATGATGACGGCGATGGCGTTGACCCGGGAAACCGAGCGCGGCACCATGGAGAACCTGCTTGCCATGCCGTCCAGCCCGGCCGAGATCATGCTGGGCAAGGTGCTGCCTTTCCTCGTCGTCGGCGCCGTGCAGGTGGTGGTGGTGCTGGTGGCTGCGAAGCTCTTGTTCGGCATCCCCTTCGTCGGCAGCCTGACGCTGCTGCTGTCCTCGGTGCTGGTCTTCGTGCTTTCGCTGGTGCTGCTCGGCTATACGATCTCGACCATGGCCCGCTCACAGATGCAGGCGATGCAGCTGACCTTCTTCTTCTTCCTGCCATCGCTGCTGCTCTCCGGCTTCATGTTCCCCTATCGCGGCATGCCGGGCTGGGCGCAGACTTTTGGCGAAATCTTTCCGCTGACGCATTTCTTGCGCATCACCCGCGCGGTCATGCTGAAGGGCGCGGAGCTTCCGGCGGTGGCGACGGAGATCGGCTGGCTCGTGGTGTTCGTGGCGCTGTTCGCCGGCGTGGCGCTGGTGCGGTTCCGGCGGACGCTGGACTGAAATCACGGAAGACCTTGCGCACAAAAGCCTAAGGCTGGCGGGACAGAGGGGGCGCGAAGGATCGCGGCGATTCCCGCATGGTTGGGCCGCAGCTCATGCCGCCGCCATGATCCCGGCATAGGTGCTGAAATCGACATTGCCTCCGGACAGCACCACGGCGACGCATTTGCCGGCGAGGTCGATCTCGCCGGAGGCGAGCGCGGCAAGCGCGACGCAGCCGCCCGGTTCGACCACCAGCTTGAGATGGGCCATGGCGTCGCGCATCGCCTGGGCAACCGCCTCGTCGGAGACGGCGATGGCGCCGGCGAGATTCCGGCGGTTGATCTCGAAGGTGATCAGGCCCGGCTCGGCGGTGAGGATCGCATCGCAGATCGAAGTATGGCCGGGTTCGTTCGCAACCCGTTCGCCCTTGGCCAGCGAGCGGCGCGTGTCGTCGAAGTGTTCGGGCTCCACCGCCCAGACGGCGGTCCGCGGCGAGGCGTCCTTGACGGCGACGGAGATGCCGCTCGACAGGCCACCGCCGCCGCAGGGGACGACGACCGCGTCGAGCGCCACGCCGAGGGCCTTCGCCTGCCGCATCAGCTCCAGGCCGATCGTGCCCTGGCCGGCAATGATGGCCGCATCGTCGAAGGGTGGCACCAGCGCCATGCCCTGTTCGATATAGGGGCGCACGACCATCATGCGGTCGTCCTTGAAGCGGTCGAAAGGCACGACCTCGGCGCCCATCTTGCGGACGTTGCCAACTTTCAGCACCGGCGCGTCGGCCGGCATGGCGATGACCGCCTTGACGCCGAAGATCGCGGCCGAGGCCGCCACCCCTTGCGCGTGGTTGCCGGACGAGAAGGCGACGACGCCACGGCTGCGCTCCTCCTCGCTTAGGCACGACAGCTTGTTGTAGGCGCCGCGGATCTTGAAGGAGCCGGTGCGCTGCAGCGTCTCCGGCTTGAACAGGATGCGGCCGCCATAGCGCTTGTTGAGCTCGGGCGATTCGATCAGCGGCGTTTCGACGACCAGGCCGGAAAGCCGCGCCGCGGCCGCGCGGATGTCGGAGATGCCGGGGAGCGTGGTCATGGGCGGGCCTCGTAGGGGATAGGGGCCGCCATGGTGCACGGAAATCATCCCGGCGCGCCAACGAAAAAATGTGATGGAGACAATGTTGATGATGATGGTGGCGGGCAGGCGCCCCTCACCCCAGCAGCGTCTTCGTCCTCTTGCTGCCGCCGAGCTTGCGCCAGGTGTTGAAGCGGTGGGTGGCGGCGGCGAAGGATATCTTCATCTGCTGGGAAACCGTGTAGCGCGACTTGCCTTCGTCGAACAGGCGGTAGCAGCACTCGGCGCCTTCTTCGGTCAGCTTGCCGTCCGGCGTCTTGTTGTGTGGGTTGGCGGGGTCGAACTTTTCGAGCTGTTCCTCGACAAGGCCCTTCAGGCGCTGCAGCTCGGCCTCGATGCTGGCGATGAGGTCGAGAACGGGTTTCGCATCGAATGCGTGCGGCGGCTTTTTCTCCGTCATGCGATTGGTCTCCTTCAATTTTGGCTGTTGCCATCTATATAGGCGAACATTCGGCAATAATGAAGGGTCGGCCCAGACGTGGTGGATCAACCATTTGCGAGCGCGTTTCCATCGCCGGCAATTGACGTCCGGCAGCCAAGATCCTAGTTTAGAACGATTCTAATCTAGAGTGATCCCATCATGCTTTCCCGTGTTTTCGGCTTCGGCCGCCGTTCGTTCGATTCGCTGTCGGAGCAGGAGATCCTGGCGCTGGCGATCTCTTCCGAGGAAGATGACGGGCGCATCTACCGCGCCTATGCCGATGGGCTGATGGAAGACTTTCCGCAATCGGCGAAAGTGTTCGAGGCGATGGCCGAGGAAGAAGACGGCCATCGCGATTCGCTCATCGAGCTCTACCGCAAGCGCTTCGGCGAGCGCATCCCGCTGATCCGCCGCGAGCATGTGAAAGGCTATTTCGAGCGCAAGCCGGACTGGCTGGTGAAACCGCTCGGCATCGAACATGTCAGGCGGCAGGCCGAAGCGATGGAGCAGCAGGCCTATCGCTTCTATGTCGAGGCGGCCAAGCGCACCACCGATGCATCGACCCGAAAGCTGCTCAACGATCTCGCCGTGGCCGAGCAGGGCCACGAAAGCTCGGCGCATCAGCTGGAGCAGGAGCATGTGCCGGGCGAGATCAAGATCGAGGAAGCGAGCGCCGAGCAGCGCCAGTTCATTCTCACCTATGTGCAGCCGGGGCTGGCCGGACTGATGGACGGATCGGTGTCGACGCTGGCGCCGATCTTCGCCGCCGCCTTCGCCACGCACGCGACCTTCCAGACTTTCCTCGTCGGCCTCGCCGCCTCGATCGGCGCCGGTATCTCGATGGGCTTCACCGAGGTGGCCTCGGACGATGGCAAGCTTTCGGGGCGCGGCTCGCCGATCAAGCGCGGGCTGACGGTCGGCGTTATGACGACGCTCGGTGGACTTGGGCATGCCATGCCCTACCTCATTCCCTATTTCTGGACGGCGACGATCGTCGCGGCGGTCGTGGTGTTCTTCGAGCTCTGGGCGATCGCCTTCATCCAAAACCGCTACATGCAGACGCCATTCTGGCGCGCCGCCTTCCAGGTGGTGCTGGGCGGCGCGCTGGTGTTCGGGGCCGGCGTGCTGATCGGGAATGCTTAGCGCCAGTGCCTACCCGTTCACCGCCCTGCTGTCCCGCGGCGCCTCGGCCCTTTCCGTCAGCCCGTAGTCGCGCACGACATGGGCGATGCGCAGACGGTAGCCGGCAAATATACCACCGCGCCCCGCCTTCTGCGCCTGGCGATGCTCCTCGGTGTTGCGCCAGGCCTTGACTGCTTCCTCGTCGCGCCAGAAGGACAGCGACAGCACCCGCTTTGGATCGACGAGGCTCTGGAAGCGCTCGATCGAGATGAAGCCGTCGATGCCGTCGAGCAGCGGCCTGAGCTCCGCGGCGATGCCGAGATAAGCGTCGCGCTTGCCATCCGCCGGCTCGACTTCGAAAATGACTGCGATCATGCCTCTATCCCTTCGCTCACCGTCGACTATTTGTTCTCCGCAATTCCGGACGGAAAACCGCTATGCAATTTTCCTGGGATTGCTTTAGGTCCTGAAAACCTGCTGCGGACCATGCGGCCCGGACACCAGCCTCAGGAAGACGCGGTCTTCCTTGAGAATGAACTTCTCGCGCCTCGCGAACTCGTAATTTGCCTTGCCCGCCGGGTCCGCCGCAAGCCGCGCGCGGTAGGCCTCATAGGCGGCAAGGCTCTCGATATTGTAGGCGGCGTAGGCCGTGGTGGCCGAGCCTTCATGCGGCGCATAGTAGCCGATCAGTTCGGCGCCGCAACGCGGAATGGCCTGACCCCAGGCCCGCGCATATTGCTCGAAGGCCGCCTTGCCGAACGGGTCGATCTCGTAGCGGATGAAGCAGGTGATGGTCATGTCGGTCTCCTCGTCGGTTGGCTTTCGGGCGGCGATGCTTCGACCGTGGTGGAAGCATCGCTTGCGCCGTTATGGTAGGCATTCTCCTGTCAGGAGTGTTTGCCTCGGCTGCTTGAGCTGACCGCAGAATAGTGCTTCCCTGACGGGAATGCTTCGATAAGGATCGAACCATGCGTGAAGGACCCGACATCGCCCGCATCGCCAGCCTGGTCGGCGACCCGGCGCGTGCCAACATGCTCAACGCGCTGATGGGCGGCACGGCGCTGACCGCGTCGGAACTGGCGCTCGAAGCCGGCGTGTCGCTGCCCACCGCTTCCTCGCATCTGTCGAAGCTGATGGAGGGCGGACTGCTGACCTTGGCCAGCCAGGGCCGGCACCGCTATTACGGCCTGGCCAGCGCGCAGGTGGCCGGCATGATCGAAGCGATCATCGGCGTCGCGGAGGCGGTCGGCCCGAAGCGGGTGCGGCCCGGCCCGCGCGACGCGGCGATGCGGGTGGCGCGGGTCTGCTACGACCACCTCGCCGGCGAACAGGCGGTGGCGATGCTCGACCGGCTCTTCGACAGGAAACTTTTGCTGCGCGACGACAACGAGATCAGGCTGGCGCCCTCCGGCGCCTTGCATTTCACCGCGCTCGGCATCGACATCCATGCGAAGGCACGGCGGCCGGTGTGCCGCGCCTGCCTCGACTGGAGCGTGCGGCGCTCGCATCTCGCCGGCACGCTGGGCGCGGCCATCCTCGACAAGATCATCGCCGAGAAATGGGCGCGCCGCGAAAAGGACAGCCGCGCCGTGGTGTTTTCGCCGGGGGGAAAGCGGGAGTTCGAGAAGGTGTTTCTGGCGTAGGGCTGCGCGCAAACGATTCACCCCCGCTTCAACACCTTCCCCAGCTTGAAGAAATCCTTCCACGGATCGGCCTTCTTCAACTGTGCCAGCGTGGAAGCATCGCCGAGCGGGAACGCATTCGGCCCAACACCTTTTTCGAGTTCCGGCCAGGTCACCGGCATCGACACCGTCGCGCCCTTCTTGGCGCGCGAGGAATAGGGCGCGACCGTGGTCGAGCCGCGGCCGTTGCGCAGATAGTCGACGAAGATTTTTCCGGTGCGCGCCTTCTTCGACAGCGTCGCGGTGTAGCGGTCGGGCGCGGCCTGCTCCAGCGCGCGGGCAAAGTCATGGGCGAAATCCTTGACCGCGTCCCAGTCGGCCGAGGGTTTCAGCGGCACCAGCACGTGATAGCCCTTGCCGCCGGAGGTCTTGACCAGGTTGGGCAGCGACAGTTCGTCGAGCTGCTTGCGGATGTCGAGCGCCGCCTCGCGCACTTTGGAGACATCGACACCTTCATCCGGATCGAGATCGAAAATGATCTGGTCCGGCTTTTCCAATGCGTCGAGGGTGCAGCCCCAGATATGCACCTCGACCACGCCGTACTGGACAAGTGCTGCGAGCCCATCGAAATCCTTGATGTACAGGATCTCCTCGCCGTCGGTCGGGTCCTTCATCCGCGCGATCTTGTCGCTCATGCCGGGCGAGGCATGCTTCTGGAAGAAGCGCTGGCCGTGGATGCCGTCCGGCGCGCGCACCAGGCTGAGCGGCCGGTTGACGACGAATTGCTCCATGCGCGGCCAGACCAGCGCGTAGTGATCGAGCAAGTCCTGCTTGGAGACTTTTTCGTCGGGCCAAAGCAGCTTGTCGGGATGCGAGAGCTTTACCGAGGTTTTTGCGGTTCCGGCCGAGGTTTTCGGCGCAGCCTTGCCACCCGGCTTTGCTTCGGTTTCGGCCTTCTTCGGCTGTTCCTGCACGACTTCCTCCGCCGGTTTGTCCTCGCGCAGCCCCTGGAACGAGGCATGGCGGATTATATGGTCGGACGTCCAGCTACGGAACTCCACCTCGCCGACAAGTTGCGGCTTGACGAAGGTGAGCCCCTTGCCCTTCGGCACGGCGGCCGAGAAGGGCGATTTATCGGCCGTAAGAGCGTCGAGCTTCTTCTTGAGGTCTGCCGCCACCTTGCCGGAGAAACCGGTGCCGACGCGGCCGGCGTAATGCAGCTTGCCGCCCTCGTTGAAGCCGACCAGCAGCGAGCGCACGCCGCGCCCGATCTTGTCCGAAGGCAGATAGCCGCCGATGACGAACTCCTGGCGCAGCGTGCATTTCGACTTGATCCAGGAGAGCCCCCGTCCGCTGCGATAGGGCGCGTCGGCGCGCTTCGACACCACGCCTTCCAGGCCCATGCGGCAGACATGCTGCAGCATGACCTTGCCCGGCTCGTGGAAATGATCGCTGAAGCGCAGCGCCGAATTCTCCGGCTGCTCGCCGAGCAGCTCGGCCAGGGCCTGCTTGCGCTCGACCAGCGGCTCGCGGCGCAAGTCCTTGCCGTCGAGCCGCATCAGGTCGAACGCATAATAGACGAAGCGATCGGCGCGACGCGCCGACAGATCCGCCTGCAGCAGCGGGAAGGACGAGACGCCGCTGTCGGCCAGCACGACGATCTCGCCGTCGATGATGGCGTCGCGGCATTTCAGCCCGGACAGCGCGGCCGTCACCGGACCGTCGAATTTTTCCGTCCAGTCGAGGCCGGCGCGGGTCAGCAGCCTGACGTCGCTGCCGGCGATCTGCGCCTGCATGCGGTAGCCGTCGAATTTCACCTCGTGCAGCCAATCCTCACCAGCGGGTGCATCCTTTTCCAGCGTCGCCAATTGCGGCTCGATGAAGTCGAGGCGCTTGGCGTGCCCGGCCTTGGCCTTGTCGGCGGCCGGCTTGTTCGATTGCCAGACCTTCGGTGTCTCGCCCTTCGCGGCCTTGCCTTCGCCGACCTCCTCGATGGTCAGGCCCGACTTCACCGATTTCGGTTCGTCCGCAAGCACATCCTCGCCTGGGCGCGCGGCGGCATCGTCCGACTTGATCAGCAGCCAATTGTCGCGCTTTTCGCCGGGACGCGGCCGCAGCCTGACCAGATGCCAGCGGCCGTTGAGCTTGTGGCCTTCCAGCTCGAAATCAATATGGCCCTTCTTCATGCCCCTGGCCGGATCGCCGTCAGGGGTCCATTTGCCTTCGTCCCAGACGATGACCGAGCCCCCGCCATACTGGCCCTTCGGAATGGTGCCTTCGAAGGCGGCGTAATCGATCGGGTGATCCTCGACATGCACGGCCAGCCGCTTCTCATGCGGATCGAGGCTCGGGCCGCGTGTCACCGCCCAGCTCCACAGCACCCCGTCATGCTCCAGCCGGAAATCATAGTGGAGCCGCGTCGCGGCGTGCTTCTGGACAACGAAGATGCCGCCGCCCTGCTTTTGTCCGCCGACCTTGCCGGCCGGCTCGGCGGTTTTCTTGAAATCGCGCTTGGCGTGATATTGTTCGAGGCCGGCCATGCCGCCATCCTCCTATGCGGATTTGCGCTTCGGCGCCGGCTTGCTCTTGCCTTTCCCGGCCGCCGCTTTCGATGTGGCCTTGCCGGCTTTGCCGCCGCCTTCGGCGTTGAGGCTCTTCTTCAGCGCGTCGAACAGGTTGACCACGTTGGACGGTTTGGGCGGCGCCTTGGCCTTCGGCGCCTTCTTGCCGGCCTTCTTGGCGCGGATCAGCTCCAGCAGCGCATCCTCGTAGCGGTCGTCGAATTTCGAGGGATCGAACTTCGTCTTCTTGCCGTCGATGATGTGCTGGGCGAGGTCGATCATCTCCTTGTCGGTCTTCGCCGCCGCGATGTCCTCGAACACCGTCGCCGGCCGGCGCACCGTGTCGTCATAGCGCAAAGTGGTCAGCACCATGCCCTTGCCGAGCGGCTCGATCACCACCGGACGCTCGCGCTGATAGAGCACGATGCGCGCGAGGCCGGCCATCTTCCTCGCCGCCATCGCGTCGCGGATGACGGCAAAGGCTTCTTCAGAGACCTTGTCGGCCGGCGAGACGTAATAGGGCGTGTCGAGATAGATCTGCTCGATCGAGGATTTGTCGACGAAGCCGTCGAGGCTCATCGTGTGCGAGGACTCGATCTGCACCGCCTCGATCTCGTCCTCCTCGATATGGACGAAATCGCCGTCGCTCACCTCATAGCCCTTGATCTCGTCACCGTCCTCCAGCGGCTTGCCGGTTTCGGCATCGACATAGATGCGTTTGACGGTGTTGCCGGTCTTGCGGTTGAGGATGCGGAACGAGACCCTTTCGGCATGGGTGACGACGTTGGTCAGCTCGATGGCGCAGGTGACCAGCGACAGTTTGAGATAGCCCTTCCAGGCCGGGCGTGGTGCCATGGTGAACTCCCGGGGTGAACCCCTGCGCGACGCGATCCTACCGCAACGGGCGGAGGCTTGCTCCGGTTCCGCCACGGATGCCATCCGTGGCCCCCACCTCACGCAACGAAATTTCCGGCGCCGCCCGGACGTGAAACAGAAGCGCGTCGAAGCGACATCGGAACGAAACATATGTGATGCAAAAGTCACACGCAGCGGAATGGCGACAAAGGGCACCGAAAGACCCCGAATCAGCCGCATTCCGGCCATGATGCAGCGAGTTTCGGACCAGAAATTAACATCACGTTCACCGACTATTCACGCCTCGACGCTATGCTCTCGAACAATTCGGACGGGACATCCGAAAGCGGGACAGGGACAGGTAAAATGAACTTCTGGAATCACATCGCCGGCTACGCCGCCGCCATTCGCGAATTCGTCGCGCCGACCTATCGGCCGGAGCGCTATTACATGCGCGGCCCCGGCCCGGCCTGTGCACGCCGCGCCAATTCGCTGGGCGTCAGCATCAACTGACATGACCCGCGAACGCGCCCACCACAGCCGCATTTGCAGGCCGGCCGCCGACCAGCGCGCCACGACCTACCGCGCTGAGCGCCTCATGCTCGCCGCCAACTGGCGTGCGACAACGCCGCGACTTTGACGCCGCCGCCGGCTGGCTTAGTGTCTAAGGGCACAAGCAGCCGGGGCCGCCATGACCGACCTGCCAGAACCGACCCGTCCCGCCTCTCCGAGCCAGGCCTATGACGCCCGATATCCGCTGATCGTCTTCGACGGCGTCTGCGTGTTCTGCTCAGGCTTCGTCCAGTTCGTCCTGAAACTCGACCGGAAAAGGTGCTTCCGCTTCGCCACGGCGCAGTCGCCGCTCGGCGAGGCGCTGTTTCGCCAGCACGGTCTGCCGACCGACGATTACGACAGCAACCTCGCCATCATCGACGGCGCGGCCTTCACCAAGCTCGACAGTTTCGTCGCCGTCATGGCCGCGCTCGGCTGGCCGTGGCGCGCGGCGAAAGTACTGCTCATCCTGCCCAGGCCGCTGCGCGACTGGCTCTACGACCGTGTCGCCAAGAACCGCTACGCGCTGTTCGGCCGCAAGGACAGCTGCGAGATCCCATCCGCCGAACTGCGGCAGCGGCTGGTCGATTGAGATCGGGGGTTCAAATGAAGCTTCTGGTCGTCGGCGGCTATGGCACCTTCGGCGGACGCATCGTGCAGTTGCTGGAGAATGAGCCGCGCCTCAAACTGCTCGTCGCCGGCCGCTCGCTCGGCAAGGCCGAGGCCTATTGCAGAGTGCGAGGCGGCACCAAGGCCAGGCTCGTACCAACACTGTTCGACCGCGATTGCGACCTTGCCGCGCAACTCGCCGACATGCGGCCCAACATCGTCATCGACGCCAGTGGTCCGTTCCAGGCCTATGGCGAGGGGCGCTACCGGCTGATCGAGGCCTGCATCGATGCGCGTATCCATTATCTCGATCTCGCCGACGGCTCGGAGTTCGTGGACGGCGTTGCCGCCTTCGATGCGGCGGCCAAAGCGGCCGGCGTGATGGTGCTCTCCGGCGTGTCGAGCTTCCCGGTGCTGACGGCGGCGGTGGTGCGGCGTCTTTCGGCAGGCCTGAAGCGTGTCGACAGCATTCGCGGCGGCATCGCCCCGTCGCCCTTCGCCGGCGTCGGCGAGAACGTCATCCGTGCCATTGCGAGCTATGCAGGTCGGCCGGTGGGGCTGCTGCGGAACGGCAAGCCGGCCGAAGGTTATCCGCTCACCGAGCAGATACGCACCACGATCGCGCCGCCCGGACGCATGCCGGTGCGCAACACTTTGTTTTCGCTGGTCGACGTGCCGGATTTGCGGGCGCTGCAGGCGCTGTGGCCGGAAGCGGGCACGATCTGGATGGGCGCCGGCCCGGTGCCGGAGCTGCTGCACCGGGCGTTGATCGGGCTGGCCTGGCTGGTCCGCGCCGGGCTCGTCGGTTCGCTGTCGCCGCTGGCGCCGCTGATGCACTGGGCGACGAACCGGCTGTGCTGGGGCGAGCATCGCGGCGGCATGTTCGTCGCGGTCGAAGGCGTTGACAAGGCCGGCAGGCCGGTCAAGCGCTCCTGGCATCTGTTGGCCGAGGGCGATGACGGGCCGCTGATCCCGTCCATGGCGGTCGAGGCGATCATCCGCAAGGCGCTCGACGGCCGCACGCCCCTGCCGGGCGCGCGGGCGGCGGTGCGCGACGTCGAACTCGAAGACTATGAGACGCTGTTCGGCAGCAAGACGATCCATACCGGCTTCCGGGACGACAGCGAGACCAGGGGTCTCTATCCAGACCTGCTCGGCGATGCCTGGAAAAGCCTTCCGACCGAGATCCGCGCCATGCATGGGGGAGCGGAACTGGCGCAGGGCCGCGCCAGCGTCGAGCGCGGCGGCGGCATGCTTAGCCGGCTTGCGGCGCGGCTGATCGGTTTTCCGACCGCCGGGACGGATGTCCCGGTCAAAGTCCGCTTCGATATCGGCAAGGACGGCGAGACCTGGACGCGGACCTTCGGAACCCACGGCTTTTCGAGCCGGCAATTTGCCGGACGCGGCCGTTCGGAGCGGCTGCTTTGCGAGGGCTTCGGGCCGCTCAGCTTCGCCATGGCGCTGGTCGTCGACGGCAATCGGCTCTCGCTCGTGCTGCGCCGCTGGAGCCTGCTCGGCGTGCCGCTGCCGATGTGGCTTTGCCCACGCTCGAACGCATACGAAACCGTCGAGGACGGCCGCTTCCGCTTCCATGTCGAAATATCGCACCCTGTCGCCGGGCTGATCGTGCGCTATCGCGGCTGGCTGGAGCCCGCTTCGCGCCTGGCGCCCAGGGAAATACGACAACCGGTTCCGGCGGAGTGAGAAGGACGGAGTGACCGGCCTGCCCGCACGGATTGCGGCAGGCAAAAAATACTTTCGGACGCCTGTCGAAATCGCTCGAAGCCACACGACATGGGTCGGCACGCAACGAAGCGGCCTTCAGAAAGAACGGGAGAAGACCATGCGATACATGCTTTTGATCTACAATGACGAGGCGGCGATGGCGAACGCTCCGAAGGAGCAGACCCAACAGGTGCTCGCGGCCTATGGCGCCTATACCGAGGCGCTGAAGAAATCCGGCGCGTATATCGCCGGCGAGCGGCTGCGCCCGACCCAGGCGGCCACCTCGGTGCGGCTGGCCAGCGGCAAGACCAATGTGCTCGACGGCCCCTATGCCGACACCAAGGAGCAACTGGCCGGTTTCTACATGATCGAGGCGGCCGACATCGACACCGCCATCGAATGGGGTGCGCGCTGCCCTGCGTCCAGCTCCGGCACGGTCGAGGTGCGGCCAATCTGGGAAATGGCCGAGTACATAGAAGCCGCGTAGCGAACCCTGTGATGGATGATCGCTTGGAGATCGCGCGGGCGGCGGCCGAAGCGGCCGCCCGGCGTAGCTACGGCAAGCTGGTCGCCTGGCTGGCGGCCCGCACGCGCGACGTCGCCGGCGCCGAGGACGCGCTGGCCGACGCCTTCGCGGCGGCGCTGGAACGCTGGCCGCGAACCGGCGTGCCGGCGCAGCCGGAAGCGTGGCTGCTCTCGGTGGCGCGCCGGCGCGACGTGGACGCGGTGCGGCGGCGGCTGACCGGCGAGGCGGCCCGCGATCATCTGCAGCTGATCGCCGAGGAGATGGAGGCGCGCATGAGCGGCGAGGAGCTGCCCGACGACCGGTTGCGACTGATGTTCGCCTGCGCCCATCCGGCGATCGAATCGAGCGTGCGCGCGCCGCTGATCCTGCAGACGATCCTCGGTTTCGACGCGGCGACGATCGCCTCGGCCTTTCTGGTTTCGCCGGCGACGATGGGGCAGCGGCTGGTGCGGGCCAAGGCTCGCATCCGCGAGACCGGGATCCCGTTCCGCGTGCCGGAGCAGGCGGAGCTCGGCGATCGGCTTGGCGCGGTGCTGGAAGCGATCTACGCCACCTTCGCCGAAGGCTGGTCGGATGCGACCGGCACCGATACCAGGCGGCGCAACCTCGCCACCGAAGGCATCTGGCTCGGCCGTCTGGTCGCCTCGCTGATGCCGGACGAGCCGGAGGCGCTCGGACTGCTGGCGCTGATGCTTTTCGCCGAGGCGCGCCGCTCGGCGAGGCGCGGCCCTGAAGGGGACTTCGTGCCGCTTGCCGAGCAGGATGTCGCGCTCTGGGACGACGGCCTGATCGACGAGGCGGAGGCCTTGCTGGTGCGCGCCGCGCAACGAAAAATCATCGGCCGCTACCAGTTGGAGGCCGCCGTGCAGTCCGCCCACACGGCGCGCCGGCGCGGCAGCGGCACCGACTGGGCGGCGATCCGCCAGCTTTACGACGCGCTGCTCGCCGTCGCCGGCTCGCCGGTGGTGGCGATCAACCGCGCGGTGGCGATCGCCGAAACCGAGGGTGCCCCGGCGGGATTGGCGGCGCTTTACGTGTTGGGCGAGGACAAACGGCTGCAGGACTACCAGCCCTATTGGGCCGCCCGCGCCGGACTGCTCGCCAGGCTCGGCAACAGAAAGCAGGCGGCAGAATCCTACGACCAGGCGATCGGCCTCGAGCGCGACCCGGCGCTGCGGCGTTTCCTGCAGGGCGAGAAGGCCAAGCTCGTCAAGAATTAGGTGACGCCGAGCTTCTAAGCCCACATCTCGTGCGATGCGTTCAGCTTGCGCATCAGCTCATGCTTTCGCAGCCGCGCCCACAGGCGTTCGATGTTTGGCCAGGCGCCGCGCGCTTTCTCCACCTCGGGATGCCAGGCCACCAGCATGACGAGGTAGATGTCGGCGAGCGAGAGTGTGTCGCCGGCCAGCCAGTCGCGCCCGGCCAGCGCCTGGTCGAGGATGGCAAAGCCGCGGTCCATCTCGGCGACCGCCGCCTGCTTCACCGGCTGCAAGCCTTCGCCGTCGGCGGTATAGCGGTGCGCGTAATAGAGCCTCAGGATCGCGGGGTAGAGCACCGACGACATGAAGGCCATCCAGCGCAGGAAATCGGCCCGGCCCGGCGAGCCCGCTTCCGGCGCCAGGCCGGCTCCCGGATGGCGTTCGGCCAGCAGGATGCAGATTGCCGCCGATTCGGTCAGCGAATGACCGTCCGGCAGCGTCAGCACCGGCACCTGGTTCAGCGGGCTGATAGCGAGGAAGGCCGGATCGGGCGGATCCTTCTTGGGCACGTCGATCTGCTCGAAGGGCACATCGGCCATGGCAAGCGCCGCCTCGACGACGAAGCCGCCGCTGCCGGGGCGCGTATAGAGCTTGTACATGCGAATCCTCCCGCCGGCCGATTTGGGGCCGGCGGTGATATCAGCCGGAAGCGACGCCCGCCTCAAGCCGGGCACCGCCTGCCACGGATGCTTTTTGAACAGTCCAGTTCGACGCTGCCATGCTGCTATATAAAGGTCGGCTAGGTCGGCGGGACAGCGCCCCCCTCTGTCCTGCCGGACATCTCCCCAACAAGGGGGGAGATTGGCCGTCGCGTCGGCTTTCGCCAATCTTCGACGTCGCAAAAATCGGGCTAGGCGCCGAAGCTGCTAATCTCCCCCCAAGTGGGGGAGATGCCCGGCAGGGCAGAGGGGGGCGCGAAGGATCTCGGCGCTGGGGTTTTCAGGCACCTACGCGCCCAGGCCGTCGAACAGGATGGTCGAGAGATAGCGCTCGGCGAAGGAAGGGATGACGACGACGAGGTTCTTGCCCTTGTTCTCGGGCCGCGAGCCGACCACGATGGCCGCCTGGAGCGCGGCGCCCGACGAGATGCCGACCGGTACGCCTTCGAGGCGGGCGACGAGGCGGGCATTGGCGACCGAATCCTCGTTCGAAACCCTCACCACCTCGTCATAGATCGAGGTGTCGAGGATCTTTGGCGCGAAGCCTGCGCCGATGCCCTGGATCTTGTGCGGACCGGGCTGGCCGCCCGACAGCACCGGCGAGGCTTCCGGCTCGACCGCCACGACATGCAGCGAAGGCTTGCGCTTCTTCAGCACCTGGCCGACGCCGGTAATGGTACCACCGGTGCCGATGCCGGCAACGAAGATGTCGACCTCGCCATTGGTGTCGTTCCAGATCTCCTCGGCCGTGGTGCGGCGGTGGATTTCCGGATTGGCCGGGTTCTCGAACTGCTGCGGGATGATGGCGTTTGGCAGCGTGGCGGCAAGCTCGTCGGCCTTGGCGATGGCGCCCTTCATGCCTTTCGGGCCTTCCGTCAGCACCAGCTCGGCGCCGAGCAGCGCCAGCATCTTGCGGCGCTCGACCGACATCGTCTCCGGCATGGTGAGGATCAGCTTGTAGCCCTTGGCGGCGGCGGCGAAAGCGAGCGCGATGCCGGTGTTGCCGGAGGTCGGCTCGATCAGTGTCGTCTTGCCGGGCGCAATCTTGCCGGCCTCCTCCAGCGCCTCGATCATGGCGACGCCGATGCGGTCCTTGACCGAAGCGATCGGATTGAAGAATTCGAGCTTGGCCATGAGGTTGGCGACGATGCCCTTCTCCTTGGCGAACTTGTCCAGCCTGACCAGCGGCGTGTCGCCAATCGTCTCCGTGATCGAGTTGAAGACGCGGCCGCGGCCGGGCACGCGCGCGGAGGTGACGGGCTTGTTCATTGGTTCGCTCCCAAGGCAATGGCACAGGCAGACAGAATAGGGCTTTCAGCCGCGCAAGATAGGCCGGCGGCCGAAAATATCCGAGTGGAACGATTGCTCAAAACCGCGCCGCACCGGAAATGCATTTTCCGCCGCAAGCGGTTTCTGGAATGGTTTGGCTGAAATCCAGGACGGGTTGAGATTGGAGCCTATTGGCGCGCCGCAATCGCCGCCGCCGCGCCCATCATGAAGCCGGCGGCGGTGCGGTTCAGCAGCTTGAGCGCGCGCGGCGATTTCAGGAACCAGCGCGCCTTGGCGGCCAAAGCCAGATAAGGCACCAGCACGACGAACAGCACCAGCACGGTGAGCACCGCGAGGATGGCGTAGTCGGCAAAGGTGATCGTCTTCAGATCGACGATGGTCGGCGTGATGGCGAGATAGAAGATCATCGTCTTCGGGTTGCCGAGCGTGACCGTCAGCCCGGCGATGAAGCTCGACACCAGACCGCCCTTGGCCTTCCGCGCCTCGATGTTTTCCGGCGTGACGCCGCTGGTCCAGAAGCGCCAGGCGAGGAAGGCGAGATAAGCGACGCCGGCCCATTTGATGGCGAGGAAGACCATGCCGAAGGTCTGCGCGACGAAGGCGAGCCCGAGCACGACGGCGGTGAGATAGGTGAGGTCGCCAAACATAAGGCCGAACGACATGGCGAGCGACGAGCGGAAGCCGGAGCCGAGCGCGCGGGCGACAAGCGCCGTGACGCCGGGGCCTGGAATGGCGGCGGCGATCGCGAGGGTGGCGCTGTAAGCGACGAATCCGGCGAGTGTCATGGTTTTTGGCCTAGCCGAAGGGACCAGTGGGGAGCGCGGCTTCTACCATAATGCGGGGCTGCTGGTAATTCCCTCGCGGCGGGATGCGTTACGCCAGCGGTGTCAGGAGTTGGTTTCCGCAGCAGAAGAATTTTGACCAGCCGGCTATGTCTGCGTTGGTGGGGTGGCATGCCTTGGAGATTGGCTGAAACGACCACCCAGTCGTCATCCACGGGCGGAGCAAGGAGCGAAGCGACGCGCGCAGACCCGAGGATCCATGCCGTGACTTCGACGCGCCGCAATGGTGCGGAATTCTGCGCCGTTTGCATCCTTCGGCCAAGGTAACGGCATGGATTCTAGGGTCTGCGCGCGTCGCATCGCTCCTTGCTCCGCCCTAGAATGACGAGGTTGGGAGGCCTCAGCAAATCGCCAGCGTTTTCACTGACTTCATGGAGGTGAGCGGTGAACGCCTTGTCCATCGACAAACGGCACCTTCTAAAATCCCTCAGTCGAACAGCTACCCACCATATGTAACGCGCCAGATGGTGCCGTTGCCGTCCTCGGTCAGGATCAGCGCGCCGTCCTTGGCCACGGCGACGCCGACCGGCCGGCCCCACAGCGCGTCGTCGGCAATGACGAAGCCGGTGGCGAAGTCGTCATACTCGCCGGTCGGCTTGCCGTCCTTGAATCTCAGCCGCACCACCTTGTAGCCGGTGCGGACATCGCGGTTCCACGAGCCGTGCAGGGTAACGAAGGCATCGCCCTTGTAGTCGGCCGGGAAGTTGGCGCCGTCATAGAAGGCGATGTTGAGCGGCGCCGAATGCGCCTGGATCAGCACGTCGGGCAGCTTGACCTTGCCGGCGAGGTCGGTGCGAGCGCCCTTGTAGCGGGGATCCTCATTGTCGCCGATATAATACCAAGGCCAGCCGTAGAAAGCGCCTTCCTTCACGGCGGTGGCGTATTCGAAGGGGACGTTGTCGCCAAGCTCGTCGCGTTCGTTGACGACGCACCAGAGCGCGCCCGTCGCCGGCTGCACGGTCATGCCGGAACAGTTGCGCAGGCCGGTGGCGACGGTCCTGCGGTTGTTGCCGTCGGGATCGAAGGCGAGCACATCGGCGCGACCCTCCTCCGAGCCCCAGGCGGCGCCCAGGGGCTGCGATTTCGCCCAGTCCTCGACCCCGCCTTTTGGCTCGTCGCTCATATCTTCGGCGATGTTCGAACCCGAGCCCACCGACAAATAGAGCGTCTTGCCGTCCGGGGAGAAGGCGATGTCGCGCGTCCAGTGGTGGTTGGCAGGTATTTTGGCGACGATGGTCTGCGGCTTGCCGGACGCTTCGAGGTCGCCGTCGCGATAGGGCAAGCGGACGACGCTGTCGCTGTTGGCGACATAGACCCATTGCGGCTTGTCGCCCGGCGGATAGAAGGCGATGCCATAGGGCCGGGTCAGGCCCTCGGCGAAGACCGACGTCTCGGCGGGCTTGGCGCTGCCCTCGGCCAGACGATAGACGCGGATCTGATTGGCCTTGCTGTCGGCCACGAAGAGGTCGCCATTCGGCGCCACGCGCACGACGCGCGGGTTGTCGATGCCGGAGGCGACGAGCTCGACGGAGAAGCCCGGCGGAAGCTTGGGCCTGGCGTTCTCGGGCCGATCGGTGAGGCCACCGCCATTGGAAGCGGACTCGGTCAAATAGGGTTTCGGCAGATCGTCAGGCTTGAGCAACCGGCGCACGCCCGGACGGTCGGCCTTCCAGTCGCCGAAGGCCTTTTCGCCGCTGAGCAGGGGCTGATCTGCCTGCTGCGCAAAGGCGCCGGTGGCGAGAACCAGCGCAAGGCCCGCGAGGCCGACGATCCGCATCATGCTGTTCCTCCGTCGTCCGCCAACGCGCCCGATCGATCAGCGCCTGCAGAGAGCATATCGGGCACATGGTTCCTAAGAGAAGCGGGCGCACGCTGATTTGACGACGGAGCGCCAGGAACTCAGGTCTCCTCTTCGACGTCCAGATCGTCGTCGAGGCGCTGTTCCAGTTCGACGAGGTCGGCCGGCAAGGGCAGGCCCATGGCGCGCAGCTCCCGCAATTTCTCACGCAATTGTTCCTGGATCTCGTGCTCGTCCTCGGGCTGGTTGATCATCTCCTCGAGCAGCAGGCTGATCTGGGCCTTCAACGATTCCAGCGCCATGTTTTCTCCCTCCGCGGCTCCCCGACCTTAGGTGTGTCGAGATTTCAGGTCAGGCCGGCATCACCTGAATATCGATACACCTAACGGAGCATGCGCGAAATCAGCTGTGCGGTGTAATCGACCATCGGCACGATGCGGGCGTAGTTCAGCCTTGTCGGGCCGATGACGCCCAGCGCGCCGATGACGCGGGCATCCTTGTCGCGATAGGGCGCGACGACCAGCGACGAGCCGGACAGCGAGAACAGCTTGTTCTCCGAGCCGATGAAGATGCGCACGCCCGGTCCCTCTTCGGCGAGGTCGAGCAGTTGCAGCAGCCCATCCTGCGTTTCCAGGTCCTCGAACAGATGGCGAAGCAGCTCGATGTCTGCCTGGGCAGTGACGTTTTCCAGAAGGTTGGCTCGGCCGCGCACGATGAGGCGCGCCGGCAGGCCGCTTTCGGCGCCCGCCCAGACCGCGAGGCCCTTCTCGACCAGATCCTGCGACAGCGTGTCGAGCGCCGCCCTGGTCTCGTCCTTGATGCGGGCGATCTCCACCCGCGCCTCGGCCAGCGTGCGGCCGCGGATATGGGCGTTGAGGAAATTCGACGCCTCATGCAGCTGCGACACGGTGGTGCCGGCGGGCAGGTCGACGACACGGTTCTCGACATCGCCGTTCTGCGACACCAGCACGGCCAGCGCCTTGGTCGGCTCAAGCTGGATGAATTCGATGTGCTTGAGGGCCACCTCGTTCTTGGAGGCGAGCACCAGGCCGGCGCCGCGCGACATGCCGGACAGCATCTGGCTGGCCTCGGTCAGCATGTGCTCCAGCGTCGCGCCCGAGCCGGAGGCGCGCACCTGCGCCTCGATGATGCGGCGCTCGTCGTCGGAAAGGTCGCCGAGTTCCATGAATGCGTCGACGAAGAAGCGCAGGCCGGTCTGCGTCGGCAGGCGGCCAGCGGAAATATGCGGCGCGTAGATGAGGCCGAGATGTTCGAGATCGCTCATCACGTTGCGGATGGTGGCCGGCGAAAGCGAAGAGGGCAGGATTCGCGACAGGCTGCGCGAGCCGACCGGCTCGCCGTCACGCAGATAAGAATCGACGATCCGCCGGAAAATATCGCGCGAGCGCATGTCGAGTGACTGAAGCACCGGCGACTGCGACGTCGGATCGACTGACTTGTTCATTCCGGCGAGAAACCTCCTGCAGAAAAGATATAGACTTAAGCCACCCCCGCGCAACCCGGCGCCGCGTTTGCGGTCACCCAGGTGCCGCGTTGCGGTCACCCCGACGTTTTCCTTTGCGCCCCCTTTTCCTTTGCGACTTGCGCCACATGCGTCTACAAGCCGGCCACGATTCCGAAAACGAGAAGAAAGCAGGCCGAATGCGCCCCTCCAAACGCCAAGCCGATGAAATGCGCGCCATCTCCTTCGAGCGCGGCGTCTCCAAGCACGCCGAAGGCTCCTGCCTGGTGAAGTTCGGCGACACGCATGTCCTGTGCACGGCGAGCCTGGAGGAAAAGGTGCCGGCCTGGATGCGCAATTCCGGCAAGGGCTGGGTGACGGCCGAATACGGCATGCTGCCGCGCTCGACCGGCGAGCGCATGCGGCGCGAGGCCTCCGCCGGCAAGCAGGGCGGCCGTACGCTGGAGATCCAGCGGCTGATCGGCCGGAGCTTGCGCGCCGTGGTCGACTTGCAGGCGCTGGGCGAGCAGCAGATCACCGTCGACTGCGACGTCATCCAGGCCGATGGCGGCACCCGCACCGCCTCGATCACAGGCGGCTGGGTGGCGCTCTACGATTGCCTGCGCTGGATGGAAGCGCGCCAGATGGTGAGCGTTTCCAAGGTGCTGAAGGACCATGTCGCGGCGATTTCCTGCGGCATCCATGACGGCCAGCCGGTCATCGACCTCGACTATCTGGAAGATTCCTCGGCCGGAACCGACGCCAATTTCGTCATGACCGGCAAGGGCGGCATCGTCGAGATCCAGGGCACGGCGGAAGGCGAGCCGTTTTCCGAGGAACAGTTCGCGGCGCTGATGGGCCTGGCCAAGAAGGGTATCTCGCGGCTGGTGAGCCTGCAGCAGATGGCGGTGGCGTAGGTTTTCGAATGCCGAGCCTGGGCCCCCCTCTCTGGCCTGCCGGCCATCTCCCCCTCAAGGGGGGAGATTGGGTGTCACCACGGCTTTCGCCAATCTCCAGCGTTGCAGGACGCGCAGCGGCGTCGAAGCTGCCAATCTCCCCCCTTGAGTGGGAGATGCCCGATTTACCCTCCGTAGCTGCAGCGCAGCTGCTGCGAAGGACGGGCAGGGCAGAGAGGGGGGCCTATTGATACCCTCCGCAATCCTGGAATCAGCCCTCTACGTCACAGACTTGCACGCCGCTGAAGCCTTCTACCGCGACATCATCGGCCTCGAAGCGCTGGGCAAGGTCGAAGGCCGCCACGTCTTCTTCCGCTGCGGCGATGGCGTGTTGCTCCTCTTCAACGCCGAGGCGACAAGAATCCCGCCGGCCCCCGACGCCAGGCTGAAGGTGCCGCCGCATGGCACGGCCGGCGAGGGACATCTCTGCTTTGCCGCCAGCGCCGATGAAATCGCCGAGTGGCGCGGACACCTGACGGCCAACAACATCGCCATCGAAAGCGATTTCGAGTGGCCGCAGGGCGGACATTCGATCTATATCCGCGACCCTTCGGGCAATTCGATCGAGTTCGCCGAACCACGGATCTGGGGTTTTTGATGCATTCTCATCCTGTTCATTCCCTTGGGGGCCAGAAAATCGTCGTCGCCAGCCACAATGCAGGCAAGCTGCGCGAATTCGCCGACCTGATGGCGCCGTTCGGCTTCGAGGCGAAGTCGGCCAAGGAATACGGCCTGCCGGAGCCGGACGAAACCGGCACCACCTTCGAGGAGAACGCCTATATCAAGGCTTTCGCCGCGGCCAAGGCCACCGGGCTGCCGGCGCTGTCCGACGATTCCGGGCTCTGCGTCGACGCGCTCGACGGCGCGCCGGGCGTCTACACCGCCAACTGGGCCGAGAAGCCAGACGGCAGCAGGGATTTCGGCATGGCGATGCAGAAGACCGAAACGGCGCTGCAGGAGGCACGCGCGACCGAGCCTTCGCAGCGCACCGGCCGCTTCGTCGCGGTCATTTGCCTCGCCTTTCCGGACGGCGAGGCAGAGTATTACCGGGGCGAGGCGGAAGGCACGCTGGTGTGGCCGCCGCGCGGCACGCTCGGCTTCGGCTACGATCCGGCGTTTTTGCCCAATGGCTTCGACAAGACTTTTGGCGAGATGAGCGCGCAAGAAAAGCATGGCTGGAAGCCCGGCCAGGCGACGGCGCTTTCGCACCGCGCGCGCGCCTTCCAGAAATTCGCGCAAGCGCGATTGGATTTGGCCAGATTGGATCTGGCGCGATCAGGATCCGCATGAGCTCGGTGACCATACCGCTCGACCGCAGCCCCGGCTTCGGCGTCTATATCCACTGGCCGTTCTGCGCGGCCAAGTGCCCTTATTGCGACTTCAACAGCCATGTCCGCCACCAGCCGGTCGACCAGGAACGTTTCGCCCGCGCCTTCGAAACCGAGCTTGCGACGATGCGCGCTCGCACCGGCCCGCGCGAGGTGACCAGCATTTTTCTCGGCGGCGGCACGCCGTCGCTGATGAAGCCGGAAACGGTGGGCGCGGTGCTGGAGGCGGTGGCGAAGAACTGGACAGTGCCTGAAGGCATCGAGGTGACGCTGGAGGCCAACCCGTCCTCGGTCGAGGCCGAGCGTTTCCGTGGCTATCGGGCCGCCGGCGTCAACCGCGTGTCGCTCGGCGTGCAGGCGCTGAACGACAAGGATCTGCGCTTCCTCGGCCGGCTGCACAATGTCGAGGAGGCGCTGCACGCCATCGGTCTCGCGCGCGAGATTTTTCCACGCCTGTCCTTCGACCTGATCTATGCGCGGCCCGGCCAGACGCCGGAGGAATGGGGCGCGGAACTCGAACAGGCGATCGGCTATGCCGTGGACCACCTTTCGCTCTACCAGCTCACCATCGAGGAAGGCACGCCCTTCCACGCGCTCTACGCGGCACGCAAATTCACGCTGCCCGACAACGACCATGCCGCCGACCTCTACGCGCTGACACAGGAGGTGACGGCGGCGCATGGCCTGCCGGCCTATGAGATTTCCAACCATGCCCAGCCGGGCGCCGAAAGCCGCCACAATCTGACCTATTGGCGCTACGGCGAATATGTCGGCGTCGGACCGGGCGCGCATGGCCGTTTCGTCGAGAACGGTCGCCGCACCGTGACAATAGCCGAGCGGATGCCGGAGACTTGGGCCAATCTGGTCGAGGCCAAGGGCCACGGCGTCACCGGCGGCGAAATCCTGACCCGCCCCGAGGAAGCCGACGAATTCCTGCTGATGGGCTTGAGGCTCGCCGAAGGTATCGACCTTCAGCGCTACGAGGCGCTGTCGGGCCGCGGACTTTCCAGCGCGCGGCTTTCGGTACTGCAGGAGGAAGGACTGGTGGCGCCGGTCGGCAATGCCAGGCTGCGCGCCACGACCGCCGGCATGATCGTGCTCGACGCCGTGGTGGCGGATCTGGCCAGGTAACCTTTTTGAAAAACGTCCTGTTCGTCTGCAGCCAGAACCGGTTGCGTAGCCCCACTGCCGAGCAGGTGTTTTCCAAGCGCCACGACATCGAGGTTGAATCGGCCGGCACCAATCACGACGCCGACAACCCGCTGACGCATGAGCTGGTGGCCTGGGCCGATATCATCTTCGTCATGGAAAAAGCGCACCGCAACAAGCTGCAGAAGAAGTTCCGGTCGAGCCTGAAGGGCGCCAGGGTGATCTGCCTGGACATTCCGGACGACTACGAATTCATGGATCCGGAACTGGTGCGGCTATTGCAGGTGAGGGTCGGCAGGTATCTCTGAGGATGTAGCGATTTCCGCGCGTTCGTCATTCTCGGGCTTGACGCTAGACTCCATGCCGTGACCCATGCGAAGGGCGCGGCGGTGCAGAATTCCGCACCGTTTGGTGGCGCTTCACTGTAACGGCATGGATTCCAGGGTCTGCGCGCGTCGCTTCGCTCCTTGCTCCGCCCTGGAATGACTAGGCGCGAGATCGTGAAGGTCGAGGACGGTCTTTAAGCGTCGTGCTTCTGGCGATGCTTGCCGCGGGTCTTCTCGCCATGCGCCTCGCCGTGGCGAACCTGCTTCTGGTCGGCCTTGTCGCGGCGGGCGCCTTGCTGCTCGGTGATCGGATGTGTGGGAATGCCCTCGCGGGCGGTTTTGCTTTCAAGTCGGCTGATGAAGATGTCGAAGCGATTGGGCATCGTCCGGTCCTGCCTCCTCCCAGGGAATCAGGGGTTAAATTCGCCGTTGCCGGTTTCGTTCCTCACTGTGGCAAAGGCATGGCGATTTCCTTGCGGCGACTTCACGTTTTGCAACCGGCCGTGAGCCATGCCAAACAGGGTGAATGGAGGGTTATCTTGACCGGCGACAAACGCAGCTACCTGATCGGACAGACCGAGATCGCGGCACGGCCGCTCGCGCCAGCGCTCTATCTGGTGGCGACGCCGATCGGCAACCTGGCCGACATCACGCTGCGCGCGCTGGAGACGCTGGCCGCCGCCAATATCGTCGCCTGTGAGGACACGCGCGTCTCGCGCGTGCTGCTCGAACGCTACGGCATCCGGCGGCGCACCACCGCCTATCACGAGCACAACGCAAGTGAGGCCGGACCGAAGCTGATCGAGGCGCTGGCGACCGGGCAGAGCGTGGCGCTGATCTCCGACGCCGGCACGCCGCTGGTCTCCGATCCCGGCTACCGGCTGGTCGGCGAGGCGCTGGAACGCGGCATTCGCGTCGTGCCGATCCCGGGACCTTCGGCGGCACTTGCTGCGCTGACGGCGTCGGGCCTGCCGTCCGACGCCTTCCTGTTCGCCGGGTTCCTGCCGGTGAAAGGCGGGCAAAGGCTGACAAAGCTTGAAACCTTCAAGGCTGTGCCGGCGACACTGATCTTCTTCGAGTCGCCGCGGCGGCTGGCCGAGACGCTCGGCGCCATGGTCGAGGCGCTGGGCGGCGCACGCCAGGCCGCCATCGGGCGTGAGCTGACCAAGACCTTCGAGGAGATGCGGACCGGAACGCTGGCCGAGCTTGCCGACCACTACGCGGCGGTCGACACGCCGAAGGGCGAGATCGTCATCTGCGTCGGCCCGCCGGAGGCGGCGGAGGGCCAGCCGGCCGACATCGACCGGCTGCTCCTGTCGCTTGCGGCGGAGATGCCGGCCTCCAAGGCGGCGGCGGAAGCGGCGAAAATGACCGGCGGCCAGAAGCAAGCGCTTTACCGGCGGCTCCTGGAGCTGAAGGACGGACCATGATCCCAAAAAGTGGAACCCGGTTTTTGGAAAAGATCGTGGCCGAACAAAAAGATGGCTGAGCGCACGGCCGGCCATCGCCGCAAAGCCTATCGGCGCGGCCATCGCGGCGAGTGGCTGGCGGCGCTGGCGCTGATGCTGAAAGGCTACCGCATCCTTGCCCGTCGCCACCGCACCAGGCTCGGCGAGATCGACCTGATCGCCCGGCGCGGCGACCTCGTGCTGTTCGTCGAGGTCAAGGCAAGGCGCACGCTGATCGAGGCGATGGAAGCGATCGGCCGTGAATCGGAGCGCCGCATCGAGGGCGCCGCGGATTTGTGGCTGTCGCGCCAGCCCGATTACGGGAAGCTTTCAATGCGTTTCGACATGGTGGCCGTGCTGCCCTGGCGCTGGCCGGTGCATGTCGAGAACGCGTTTTATGGACGGAATTGAGGTCTGCTCAACGGCGTAGGCTGGCGGGACAGCGCCCCCCTCTGGCCTGCCGGCCATCTCCCCCACTTGGGGGGAGATCAGATGTCGTCGTCGCCTTCGCCAATCATCAACGTTGCAGGAAGAGAGCCGCGGGCGAAGCTGCCAATCTCCCCCCTCGTGGGGGAGATGCCCGGCAGGGCAGAGGGGGGCGCGACGGAACTCGACGAATGGTGCGGGCGAAGCCCGCTTACCCCCAGATGAATAGCGCCACCAGCCCGGCAATGCCCACCACCAGCCGCCACCAGCCGAACAGCGAATAGCCGTTCTTCGAGACGTAATCGAGCAGGAAGCGCACCACGATCAGCGCGGTGACGAAGGCGGCGATGAAACCGACGGAAATGATCGGCAGGTCGGCCGAGGTCAGCACGTTGCGGTTCTTGTAGAGGTCGAAAACGAAGGCGCCGACCATGGTGGGCATGGCGAGGAAGAAGGAGAATTCCGCCGCCGCGCGCTTGTCGACGCCCATCAGCAGCGCGCCGACGATGGTCGAGCCCGAGCGTGAGGTGCCGGGGATCAGCGACAGGCACTGGAACAGGCCGATCTTCAAATAAACGCTCAACGGGAAACGCTCGACATCGTGATGCACCGGCTTGAAGTTGATACGGTCGACGACGAGCAGCACCACGCCGCCAATGATCAGCATGATGCAGATCAGCCTGGGCGATTCGAACAGGATGGTCTTGATGAAATCATGCGCCAGCGCGCCGATGACCGCGGCCGGCAGGAAGGCGATGAGGATGCCGATGACGAAATGCCGGGTCTGCGGGTCGCTGGGGAACTTCAACAGCATCTGCCAAAGCTTGCTGAAATAGACACTCAAAATGGCCAGGATCGCTCCGAGCTGGATCAGGATTTCGAAGGCCTTGCCGGTCGAGTGGAAGCCGAGGAAATGGCCGGCAAGCAGGATGTGGCCGGTCGAAGAGACAGGGATGAACTCGGTCAGGCCCTCCAGCAGCCCAAGCAGCAGCGCTTCGACGATGGTCTGGCTTTCCATGGCAACCTCAGGATTTCGGGGACAGCTGGGGACAACGGTTTGCTTGTCACGGCGCGGAAGTCCCCCTATAGGTCGCAACACCGTGACGGCCGCATGACGGGCCGCCAAGACTTACCGGCGCGGGTACCGATTCGCCAGTGTGGCAATCCGGAATTCGCCGCACCTCGGAGCAGCGCAATGTGCGAATTCCGGATTCTGAGCCACACTGTCAACTTTGAGTTCTAGTGTGGTTTTGGATTTGAAGTTCCTGGACGCTGATGCCATTGAGGGTACAGGAACTTCAAATCCACCACACTAGTGCGCCCTATCATCGCGGAACCATGCTGACGCTTTTCCACCATCCGATGTTCGCCACCTGCCGGTTCGTCCGCCTCGCCTTCGGCGAATATGGCGAGGAACTGGCGCTGATCGAGGAAAAGCCGTGGACGCGGCGCAAGGAGTTTCTGGCGCTGAACCCGGCCGGCACGCTGCCGATCCTGCTTGCCGAGGGCGATGTGCCGATCGTCGGCGCCATGGTGATCGCCGAATATCTCGACGAGACGCGCGGCGTGTTGAAGCGCGACAAGCGGCTGTTCGCCGAAGACCCGATGCAGCGCGCCGAAATCCGCCGGCTGACCGACTGGTATCTGAGTAAAGCTGAGAGCGAAGTGACCCGTCATCTGGTGCGTGAGCGCGTGCTGAAGCCGGTAATGCCGGAAACCGCCGGCGGCGGCTCGCCGGATTCGGCCGCGATCAGGGCGGCGCGCGCCAACATCCGCCAGCACATGAAATACACCAACTGGCTGGCCGGCACGCGCCATTGGCTGGCCGGCAGCAAGGTGACCTATGCCGACCTCGCGGCGGCGGCGACGCTTTCGGTGCTCGACTACCTCGGCGAGATCGACTGGCGCGAACACACCGCCGCGCGCGAATGGTACACGCGGGTGAAATCGCGGCCGTCGTTCCGGCCGCTGCTCTCCGACCGGGTGCGCGGCCTGTCGCCGGTATCGCATTATGCGGACCTCGACTTCTGAAAACCTGCGCGCGCTGATCGACGCCGAGGCGCACCGCGCCGGCTTCGAGGCCGTCGCCGTGACAAGGCCGGACGCGATCCCGTTGGCGCCGGCAAGGCTCGCCGAATTCGTCTCGGACGGTTTTCATGGCTCGATGGAGTGGATCGCCGAGACGGTTCAGCGCCGCGCCGAACCCTCGACGCTATGGCCCGAGGTGCGCTCGATCATCGTTTTGGCGATGAATTACGGTCCGGACCACGATCCGCGTGGATTGCAAGCAAGACGCGATCGCGGCGCGATCTCGGTCTATGCGCAGAACCGCGACTACCACGACGTGATGAAGGGTCGGCTGAAGGAGATCGCCGGGAAGATCGTGGCGCGCGTCGGCGGCGACGTCAAAGTGTTCGTCGATACGGCGCCGGTGATGGAAAAGCCGCTGGCGGAGGCGGCGGGGCTCGGTTGGCAAGGCAAGCACACCAATCTGGTGAGCCGCGCGCATGGCTCGTGGCTGTTCCTCGGCACGATCTTCACCACGGCCGAGCTGGAGCCGGACACCGCCGAGATCGACCATTGCGGCTCCTGCCGCGCCTGTCTCGACGCCTGCCCGACCGATGCGTTCCCAGCGCCCTACCGGCTCGATGCGCGGCGCTGCATCTCCTATCTGACCATCGAGAACAAGGGGCCCATCCCGCGCGAATTCCGCGAAAAGATGGGAAATCGCATCTATGGCTGCGACGATTGCCTCGCCGCCTGTCCGTGGAACAAATTCGCCAGCGCGGCCGCTGAAGCCAAGCTTGCGGCGCGCGCGGATTTGCGCGAGCCGCAGCTTTCGGAACTGCTCGCCCTCGACGATGCGTCATTTCGCGCTTTCTTCTCGGGCTCGCCGGTCAAGCGCATCGGCCGCGACCGTTTTGTGCGCAACGTGGTGATCGCGGCCGGCAATTCGAGCGATGCCTCGCTGACACCTATAGCGCGCCGCCTGCTCGACGACGCTTCGCCGCTGGTACGGGGTGCGGCAATCTGGGCTCTGTCGCGATTGCTCCCGGATCGCGAATTTGGCGACCTCGCCGCCACGGCTTCGAAGACCGAAACCGATGTGGTGGTCCGACAGGAATGGCTGGCGGCGCTGACACCGCCCGTAGGGGCCGATTGATGGGGGTTCATTGATGGGCGAAAGACGCTTCTTCATCTTCGGCGCCGGCTATTCCGGCAGGGCTTTCGCGCGCGCCAACGGCCAGCGCGCGCCGGTCTTCGGCACGACCCGGGCGCCGGAAAAGTTCGAAGCTTTGCGGCAGGTGGGCATCGAGCCCTTGCAATTCGATGCTTCGCTGACGCCCGACCTCGGCGAGGCGCTTACAAGGACGACACATCTCATCGTCTCGGTCGCCCCCGACGAAGCCGGCGATCCGGTGCTCAACGTCGCTGGCGATGCGCTGCGGGAAGAGATGCCGGCGCTGGAGTGGATCGGCTATCTCTCCACCGTCGGCGTCTATGGCGATCATGGCGGCGCCTGGGTGGACGAGACCGGCGATTGCCGCCCGGTGTCGAAGCGCTCGGTGATGCGCGTGGTGGCCGAACAGGAATGGCTGAAGCTCGGCCGCGAGATCGGCAAACCGGTGGCGATCCTGCGGCTTTCCGGCATTTACGGCCCAGGCCGCAACGCGCTGGTCAATCTCGAGGACGGCACGGCGCGGCGGCTGGTCAAGAAGGATCAGGTGTTCAACCGCATCCATTGCGACGACATTGCCGGCGCGCTCTGGCATCTGGCCGACGACAATCTCGGCGGCATCTTCAACGTCACCGACGACGAGCCGGCGCCGCCGCAGGATGTCGTGGCTTACGCCGCCGGACTGATGGGCGTCGAGCCGCCGCCGGAAATTCCGTTCGAGACCGCCCAACTTTCGCCCATGGCGCGGTCTTTCTATGGCGAGAACAAGCGCGTCGCCAACAAGGCGATCAAGGCGGCTGGCTACAGCTTCCGGTTCCCGAACTATCGGGTGGCGCTGGAGCGAATGTGGGCCGACGGTGACTGGCGGGACGGCGAGCCGCGCAGTGCGATAAGGCGCTGACGGTCGATGCGGGACGCGCGGCGTGGTATGATTCGTTGCTGATCAGGTTTGCCTGACTTCGCGGCAAACGGATAGACTCGAAGGGGACCCAGCCTGATGAATTTGCGATCGCTGCCTGACCGCAAACCGTTCCTGACCGCCGCGCTAGCGCTGGTGGCGCTGGCCGCGCTGGCGGCTGCCGCGATTTCGGCCGAGCCCCGCGCGAAGGACCTGTTCGGCGCGAGAGAACTGCCGGCGGTCGCGCCCGCGCAATCCTTCGGCTTCTATTCAAAAGGCTGCTTCACCGGCGGCGTGGCGCTGCCGATGGACGGCCCGACCTGGGAAGTGATGCGCCCGTCCCGCAACCGGCGCTGGGGCCACCCGGCGATGGTTGCGCTGATCGAAAAACTGTCGCGCGACGCGGTAGCCGATGGCTGGCCGGGGCTTCTGGTCGGCGACGTCTCGCAGCCGCGCGGCGGGCCGATGATGACTGGGCATGCCTCGCACCAGATCGGGCTCGACGCCGACATCTGGCTGACGCCGATGCCGAAGCGGCCGCTGACCACGGCGCAGCGCGAGAGCATGAGCGCGACGTTGATGGTCGACGAAAAAACGCATCTGGTGAAGGACGCGCTGTGGACGCCGCAGCACACAAGGCTGCTGAAGCGCGCGGCGAGCTACCCGGAGGTCGAGCGCATCCTGGTCAATCCCGGTATCAAGAAGAAGCTCTGCGACACCGTCACCGGCGACCGCACCTGGCTACGCAAGATCCGGCCGTTCTGGGGGCATGACTATCATTTCCACATGCGAATCGGCTGCCAGCCGGGCTCCCCCTTCTGCAAGGCGCAGGAGACGACGCCGGACGATGACGGCTGCGGCAAGCCGCTCGCCTGGTGGTTTACCGCGGAGCCATGGCGGCCGAACAAGAACCCGGACGCGCCGAAGGCGCGCGACCTGATGACGATGGCCAACCTGCCGAAGCAATGCCAGGACGTCGTGAACGCGCCGGACGCGCCCTCGCTGGAGGCGGTGACCTATCATGACGGCGGAGCCGCGGCGGTCGCCGTGGCCGAACCGCAGCCGACGGAGCCGGCGGAGGCGATCTCCAGCGACAACGCGGCCCTGCCGGCGGCGGCCAGTGCTTTCGCGCCAACACCGAAGATCGGCATTCCGCTGCCAAGGCCTAGACCGGGAAACTAGTGCGTTTCACCGTTTCACGGAAACGGCGAAACGCCCTATCTCTTTGCTTTGACGCAATTCCGGACGGAAAACCGCACACACTTTTCCTGGAATTGCTCTAAGGCGCAAGCGGGCTTCCCCTTTAGGGGGTCATGCGCTAGTCAATCGATTGAAACGGCGCCCGGGGCTCCGCAAAGAGGACGATCAAGAGTATGGCAGGCGAAGAGACAGCGCTGCGGTTTCCGGTCCTGATCGGCGACATTGGCGGCACCAATGCGCGCTTCTCGATCGTGCTCGACGCCAATTCGGAGGCGACCGAGCCGCAAATCGTCCAGACGGCCAATTTCAAGACCATCGACGAGGCGATCCAGGCGGCGGTGCTCGACCGTTCGTCCGTCCAGCCGAATTCGGCGGTGCTGGCGATCGCCGGGCCGGTCGACGGCGACGAGATCCCCCTTACCAATTGCCCCTGGGTGGTGAAGCCGAAGCAGATGTTTCGCACGCTCGGCCTGAGCGAAGTCGTGGTGCTCAACGATTTCGAGGCGCAGGCGCTGGCCGTGGTGGCGCTGGGCGAGGAGCATATGGAAAAGATCGGCGGCGGCACGCCTGAGCCCAATGCGGGCCGTGTCGTGCTCGGCCCCGGAACCGGCCTCGGCGTCGCCGGGCTGATCTACGCGCTCAACCGCTGGATCCCGGTGCCTGGCGAGGGCGGGCACATGGATATCGGCCCGCGCACGCCGCGCGACTTCGAGGTGTTTCCGCATATCGACAGGCTGGAAGGCCGCATCTCCGGCGAACAGATCCTGTGCGGACGCGGGCTGGTCAATGTCTATCGCGCCGTGGCCAAGGCCGACGCCAGGCCGGCGCCCTTCGCCACGCCGGCCGAGGTTACCGCGGCGGCGCTTTCGAAATCCGACCGGACGGCCGAGGAGGCGCTGGCGCTGTTCGTCACCTGCCTCGGCCGCACAGCGGGCGACCTGGCGCTGGTCTTCAAGAGCCGCGGCGGCGTCTTCCTCACCGGCGGCATCGCGCAGAAAATCGTGCCGGCGCTGAAGGCAGGCAATTTCCGCGCCGCCTTCGAGGACAAGGCGCCGCACAGCGCGCTGATGCGCGAAATGCCGGTCTATGTCATTACGCATCCGCTGGCGGCGCTGCTCGGGCTTGCCGCCTATGCAAGGACGCCGTCGCTGTTCGGCGTCCAGACGGCGGGGCGGCACTGGCGGGCCTGATCGCGCCCGGTTTCGGGACGGCGGTCGGCCGCCGCGACGAAGTTTCGCCATAGGCAAGCCGTAGCGGGGGCGCTAAGAGGGTGCCGAAATGCGCCCATCTGACACGCGGACAACCACGAAGCGCCCCTGATTTGACCGTTCAAACCCCACTCAAACTGAAAGTCCAGCCGGCCGAGGTCAGGGCGGTGCTGCGCCGCATCTTGGCCGAGAACGGCAAAGAATATCGCTGGACCTATGTCGTCGCCGTCGTCTGCCTGCTGATCGTTTCAGGCACCACCGCCTTCACGGCGTGGATCATGGCCCCGATGATCAACGAGATCTTCGTCGAACGGCGCGGCGACATGATCGTCTGGATCTGCGCCGGTTTCATGGGAGCCTCGGTGCTGCGCGGCTTTGCCGGTTACGGCCAGGCAGTGGCATTGGCAAAAATCGGCAACAATCTGGTCGCACGCTACCAGAAGCGCAGCTTCGACCATCTGATGAAGCTCGGCGTCAACTTCTTCAACGACACGCGTTCCGGCCGGCTGTCGGCGCAGGTCAACGAGAATGTCGGCGGCGTTCGCGATCTGTTGTCGCTGACGCTGACCTCCATCAGCCGCGACGCCGTCTCGCTGGTCGCCCTCGTCGGCGTCATGATCTATCAGGATCCGGTGCTGTCGCTGAGTTCGCTGCTGATCGGCCCGCCGCTGATCTGGGCCGTCATCTACATCACCCGCCGGCTGCGCAAGATCAATCGGGAATCCGTGCTGATCAATTCGCGGCTGAACGGCTCCGTGCAGGAGGCCACGCAAGGCATCGCCATCGTCAAGGCTTTCACCCTGGAGGACGAGCTGGCGCGCCGCATCGGCGCCATGGCCGACACGGCCGAGCAGCGTAACAACAAGATCGCCCGGGTAGCGGAGCGGCTGTCGCCGATTTCCGAGATTCTCGGCGGTCTCGCCATTACCGCCGTGCTGGCCTATTCCGGCTACCGCGCACTGTTTCTCGGGCAGCCGCCGGGCGCGGTGTTTTCCTTCATCACCGCACTGATCCTGGCCTACGACCCGGCAAGACGCCTGGCGCGCACGCAGGTCGGCATGGAACGCGCGCTGGTCAACGCGCGCATGATCTACGAGCTGCTCGACCTCGAGCCGAAACAGGGCGACGCGCCGAATGCCGTCGAGGCCAGGATCACCACGGGTGAAGTGCGCTTCGACAATGTGACGTTCGGCTACAGCCCCGACATGCCGGTGTTGCGGGACCTGAGCTTCACCGCCGCCGCCGGCAAGGTGACGGCGATCGTCGGCGCTTCGGGCGCCGGCAAGTCGACGATGGTGGCGCTGCTGCAGCGCTTCTACGACGTCGACAAGGGCTCGATCGAGGTCGATGGCCAGGATATCGCCAAGGTGACCAAGCATTCGCTGCGCAGCTCGATCGCCTATGTCTCGCAGGCGCCCTATCTGTTCGAGGGCACGATCCGCGACAACATCCGCTACGGCCGGCTGTCGGCCACCGACGCCGAGATCGAGCAGGCTGCGAAACTGGCCGCCGCCGACGAGTTCATCCGCCAGCAGCCGCAAGGTTACGACACGCCGGTCGGCGAAGGCGGCTCGACGCTGTCGGGCGGCCAGCGCCAGCGCGTCTCGATCGCGCGCGCCATCGTGCGCCAGGCGCCGATCCTGCTGCTCGACGAGGCGACCTCGGCGCTCGACAACGAGGCGGAAGCGCGCGTCCAGGAAGCGCTGACCCATGTCATGGAGGGCCGCACCACCATCGTCATCGCGCACCGGCTGTCGACGGTGGTCAATGCCGACCACATCATCGTGCTGGAAGAGGGACGGCTGGTCGAGGAAGGCACGCATGCTACGATGATGGCCGATCCGGACAGCATCTATGCCCGCTTCCACCGGATTCAGGGCAAGAAGGGGCTGGGGCTTGTCGACGACGTCAAGGCAAGCCAGACTTCGGGCCAAACTCCGGCGCCGCGCAGCCGCGCCAAGAAGACCGTCAGGAGAAGCGCATGAGTGAATCCGGCGATATGGGCCTGGTGGTGGTGGGCGCGGCCGGCCGCATGGGCCAGACGCTGATCCGCGCCATCCACACCATGCCCGGGGCGCGCGTCGCCGCGGCGGTGGAACGGCCGGACTCGGCCCATCTCGGCAAGGATGCCGGCGAGCTCGCCGGCATCGGCATCATCAACGTGCCGATCGTCGACGATCCGCTGCCGGCCTTCGCCAAGGCCGACGGCGTGCTCGATTTCACCGCGCCTGCGGCAAGCGTCGAATTCGCCGGCTATGCCGCGCAGGCGCGCATCGTCCATGTCATCGGCACCACCGGCTGCTCGGCCGACGACAATGCCAAGATCGCCGCCGCCGCTCGCCATGCCACGATCGTCAAATCCGGCAATATGAGCCTCGGCGTCAATCTTCTGGCGGTGCTGGTGGAACAGGCGGCGAAGGCGCTCGACCCGGAGGATTTCGACATCGAGGTCCTGGAAATGCACCACCGGCACAAGGTCGACGCGCCGTCGGGCACGGCGCTGCTGCTCGGCGAGGCGGCGGCAAACGGGCGCGGCATCGACCTTTCCGGCAACAGCGTGCGGGTGCGCGACGGCCATACCGGCGTGCGCAAGACGGGCTCGATCGGTTTCGCCACGCTGCGCGGCGGCTCCGTCGTCGGCGACCACAGCGTGATCCTTGCCGGCACCGGCGAGCGCATCACGCTGTCCCACAATGCCGAGGACCGGGCGATTTTCGCCCGCGGTGCCGTCAAGGCAGCGCTCTGGGCACGCGGCAAGAAGCCGGGCCTCTATTCCATGCGGGACGTGCTCGGCCTGAGCTGAGGACGGCTTTTCCATAAATCTCTAAGGAGCAAACATGTCGGGAACTCTCGTGCTCGTGCGCCACGGCCAGAGCGAATGGAATCTGAAGAACCTGTTCACCGGCTGGCGCGACGTCGACCTGACCGAGCAGGGTAACGCGGAGGCGCTCGCCGCCGGAGAAAAGCTCAAGGCGCGCGGCCTGAAATTCGACATCGCCTACACTTCGGCGCTGAAGCGGGCGCAGAAGACCTGCCAGCATATTCTCGACGTGGTCGGGCAGGGCGACCTGAAAACCATCCGCGACCAGGCGCTCAACGAGCGCGACTATGGCGACCTCTCCGGCCTCAACAAGGACGATGCGCGCAAGAAGTGGGGCGAGGAGCAGGTGCATATCTGGCGCCGTTCCTACGACATCGCGCCGCCCGGCGGCGAAAGCCTGAAGGACACCGGCGCGCGCGTGTGGCCCTATTACCTGCACGACGTCCAGCCGCATGTGCTGCGCGGCGAGACCGTGCTGGTCGCCGCCCACGGCAATTCGCTGCGCGCGCTGATCATGGCGCTGGACGGCAAGTCGGGCGAAGAGATCGTCAAGCTGGAACTCGGCACCGGCGTGCCGGTGATCTATAAGCTCAACGCCGATTCGACCGTGGCGTCGAAGGACGTGCTGGAAGGCTGAGGCGCAGCTTCCTTCTCCCCGTCACTATAAGGGGAGAAGTGCCCGGCAGGGCGATGAGGGGCAGCGCCGGCTTCGGCGACTATCTCGTCCAGGCTCCAAGCGAGAGCCGGAACCCCCATCTGACCAGCGTCGGCGCCGCCCCTCACCGGCCTGCCGGCATCCTCTCCCCGTATAGTGACGGGGAGAGGGAAGCTCCCCGCCGCCGGTTTCGCCAATCGCCAGCGTTGCAAGAAGGGCAATGAGGGGCAGCGCCGACGCCGGCGAAAAAAGCGCGTTGACACGTATCGTTTGCCCGCTTACATGAGCGCCCACCAGCCCAGATGGCGGAATTGGTAGACGCGCACGGTTCAGGTCCGTGTTCCGCAAGGAGTGGAGGTTCGAGTCCTCTTCTGGGCACCATCCTTTGCTCTTCGAGCTTCGGATGGCAGGCCACCCGGAGCTCCAAGAGCGAAGGGTCGGCGCCATTCATCCCGACTGCCAACGGGATCGTGATCCTCCGCTACATTGTCGTTGATCGCCGGCTTCCGTGACGGCCGCCTCTTTCCCGCGTCGCAGCCCGGGCCGCGACGTCCGAAAGGTTTTGTGACAAGCACAGGCATACCTTCTCACACGCGCGTCGTGATGGACGTCAGCCAGTTTGGCAAAGCCTGTTCAAGACGGATTTGTACGGCGCGATCAAATCCCGTCAGGGTCATCAGGCCGGCCACGATCAGAAGGGCACCGAGGGCTGTCTTGATGCCGCTGGACACCCCCAGCATACGGCCCCGCCAGCGAAGCAGCGCTTCGCGCGACATCAAACCCAAAGCCAGCAGGGGCAACGATGTGCCGACGCCGAATGCCAGCATTGTCAGTGTGACCATTGCAAGATTGTCGCCGCGCGCGGCCATGACGAAGGCAGCGCCAAGGGTAGGCCCAACGCACGGCGTCCACACCGCCCCAAGGAGCAGCCCCACCCCGAACTGACCGGAGATGCCCGCTGTCGAGAAGCCGCCAAAGCGGTTCTGCGTCCAATTGCTTACCGGACCGGCAGCTGTCGCGAAATGCGTCTGAAGTCGCGGGAGGAACAGCACGGTGCCGAACGGGATCAACAGAAGCGCAGCCGCCGAGCGGAACACCGTGGTGTCGAGGCCGATTGAGAACCCAACGGTGGCGACGAAGATGCCTATCGCGGTGAACGAGGCGGCAACGCCGGCCGCCAGGGCGAAAGGTGCCCAGCGATGCTCGGCCACCGCCCCCGCCAGGACGACGGGAATGAGAGGCAGGACGCAGGGCGAAAGTATCGATAGGGCACCGGCGAGCAGTGCGAGCAGCATGTCACAGCGCCTCGCGCAGCAACGCCTCGATGGCGGCCGGATCCGTCTGCCCGGTTTGCCGGTCTACCTCCTTGCCTCCCTTGTAGACGATCATCGTGCTTTGCATCTGCACACGGAACCTGGCCAGAATCTCCTTCTGCGTGTCGAAATCGACATCGAACTTCTTCATGTTCTTGAAGTCCGGCGAAGCCAGCAAGGACGCCACGATTGGCTTCTGCGCCTGACATACCTCGCACCACGGCGCGGTGACGTGGATCATGACAGGTCCCCCCGCCTTGAGGGCGTCGTCGAAGCCGGGAATGATCTCATCGCCGTTATGGGCGGACGCCGGCCGGACGGTGGCGACGACGCCGGACGCGATGGACAGGGTCAGGAAGTCACGACGGTTCATGTCAAGCGGTCTCCTCGAGATTGGATGCGGCAAGGTCGGGGGCGAAATGACCGAACAGCATGTCGGCAGCCTCGGCCGCCGCTGGCGGCGCGGTTATGGTAAGAACCACGTCTTGAGGACGGCGCTTGAGATCGAAGGACAGGAACGCGCAGCAGATTTGCTCTTTGCGCACCAATTCCGTGACCTCTTCCAATGCCTCTCGTCCGTAGGTGAGCTTCAATGAGAGCGGCGTTCGTTCCGCGTGACGCAGGGACCGGCCGGCCAGTGCCCGGATGTCGGCAACGCGCTCCTTGAAGTCGGATGCGCCAAGGCTGCAGGCGATTGGCGGGGCCTCGTCATCGGCGGCAGAGCGAGACGGACCGCAGCCGCATTCGGCGGATGCCATCAGCGCGTTGAAAATGGTTTCTGGCGGGGCTTTGCGACTGGAGAGAAGATAGAGCCATCCGACGGGCACAACGAGGGCGAGCAGCGCAATGCCCCAAGTGCAGGCAGCCGCGGCAATGGCTGCCAAGCTGGTGCCGACAAGGGCTGCCGGCACGATGGCGACCGCACAGCAAGCCGCGCAGGCAGCAGTGGCCGCTCCGGCGAGTTTCAAGGTGTTCTTCATCGACGCAGCCTTGCAAGTTTCAACCTTGGCGAGGGCGTACTCCTTCAAGTAACTTGAGGTTCAAGGAGTTTTTTGTCATGAACCTTCACATCCGCGTGTTCACGATTGGAACGCTCGCCAAGGCTGCCGGGGTCTCGACGCCTACGATCCGCTACTACGAAGAGATCGGGCTGTTGCCGCCGGCCCACCGAACGGCGGGAGGGCAGCGCAGCTACGACGATGACGATTTGGGGCGGCTGACGTTCATCAAGCAATGCCGGGACTTCGGCTTCGGCATCGATCAAGTGCGGGTATTGCTGGATCTATCAGTCAGCAGCAGCCGCGATTGCACGGAGACGCGCGACATTGCCCAGCGACACCTCGACGAGGTGCGCGAGAAACTCGCCGAGCTGCGCCTTCTCGAAAGGCGGCTGGAAGGATTTGTGACGCGCTGCAATGTCGCCTGCGCCGGCGGACCCGGCCAGGACTGCGTGATTTTCAAGGATATGGTGGCACCGGCCAAGGGCGGCTGCTGCGGGTAGGCGCCAAGCTCAGCCGACCTCCCCTTCCGGCCAGTTCCCGAACAATCCGCTTCAAACCCGGCGTCCCGGGCGCTACGGTCGCGCCATGACCCCTTCCGTCAGCCCGACCATCGCCGCCCGGCGCGACCAGATGTTTCCCGTGCTCACCGATGCGGACATCGAGCGCATGCGCCGCTTCGGGGACGCGCGCGCCTATGCCGCCGGCGAGCACATCGTGACGGCCGGCACGGTTTCGCCGGGGCTGATCCTCATCCTGTCGGGCAAGGTCGACATCACCCAGGCCGGCGGCCTCGGTCCGCGCGAGGCGATCGTCAGCCATGGCGCCGGCAACTTCATCGGCGAACTGGCGCAGCTTTCGAACCGGCCGTCGCTGGTCAATGCCGAGGCGATCGAGCCGGTCGAGGCCATCGTCATCGCCTCGCAGCGGCTGCGCGACCTGATGGTGCAGGAAGCCAATCTCGGCGAGCGCGTCATGCGGGCGCTGATCCTGCGCCGTGTCGGCCTGCTCGAAAGCGGCGCCAGCGGGCCGGTCGTCATCGGCCCGCCCGGCAATGGCGACGTGCTGCGGCTGCAGGGTTTTCTTCGGCGCAGCGGCCTGCCGCACCGGGCGCTCGATTCGGACACCGATCCCTGCGCCAAGACGCTGATCGAGCGTTTCCGTGTCGATCCGCATCACTTGCCGATCGTGCTCTGTCCGAACGGCAAGCTTATGCACAATCCGGGCGAGAACGAGCTCGCCCGCTGCGTCGGCCTGCTGCGCCCCATCGATGCCGACAAGGTCTACGACGTGGCAATCGTCGGCGCCGGACCGGCAGGGCTGGCGGCGGCGGTCTATGCGGCTTCCGAAGGCCTGTCGACCATCGTGCTCGACTGTCGGGCCTTCGGCGGACAGGCGGGCGCATCGGCGCGAATCGAAAACTATCTCGGCTTCCCGACCGGCATCACCGGCATGGCGCTGATGGCGCGCGCCTATAACCAGGCGCAGAAGTTCGGCGTCGAGATGGTCATCCCCGACGAGGCGAAGCTGCTCGGCGCGGCGGGCGATAATTCCGGCGCCCGCTACCAGCTTGCCATCGGCGACGGCGAGACGGTGCGCACACGCACGGTGGTGATCGCCAGCGGGGCGCGCTATCGCCGTCTCGATATCGCCAATCTGGCGCAGTTCGAGGGCACGTCGGTGCATTACTGGGCCTCGCCGATCGAGGCGCGGCTTTGCCAGGAGCAGGAGGTGGCGCTGGTCGGCGCCGGCAATTCGGCCGGACAGGCGGCCGTCTATCTGGCGAGCCAGGTGCGCAAGGTGACGCTCCTGGCGCGGCGCGGCCTCGACGCCACCATGTCGCGCTATCTGGTCGAGCGCATCGCCGCGCAGCCCAACATCGAGGTGCTGACCGGGACCGAGGTCACGGCGCTGGAAGGCCATGAGGGCAATCTCGAGCGGCTGCGCTGGCGCAACCGGGCGACCGGCGAGGAGACGACGCGCGCCATCCACCATCTCTTCCTGTTCATCGGCGCCGATCCGAACACCGACTGGCTGGCGAATTGCAATGTGGCGCTGGACGCGAAGGGTTTCGTGCGCACCGGGCCGGACGCGGCACCGGGAAGAGGGCTGATGGAGACCAGCCGCGGCGGCGTGTTCGCCATCGGCGACGTGCGCTGCGGCTCGACCAAACGCGTCGCGGCCGCCGTCGGCGAAGGCGCGCAGGTGGTCGCGGCATTGCATGCCTATCTGGCGCGAAACGGCGCCGCCGCGAACGAATAGATCAGCCCGAACCCGGCGAGGAACCCGCGATGGACGAATGCAGGCACACCAAGGACATCAAAAAGGTCACGCCGAGCGCGCTCGGCTGCGAGGAATGCCTGAAGAGCGGCTCCTGGTGGGTGCATCTGCGGCTCTGCCGAACCTGCGGCCATGTCGGCTGCTGCGACGACTCGCCCAACCGCCACGCGACAAAACATTTCCATGCCACGCAGCACCCGGTGATCGAGGGCTACGACCCGCCTGAGGGATGGGGCTGGTGCTTCGTCGACGAGGTGTTCATCGACCTCGAGGGCGATACGACGCCGCAGAGCGGCCCGATCCCGAAATTTGTTTGAGGCTGCGCGGCCAGCCGGCGCCAAAGGCTCCGGCTTACCGCACCGAGCTCGTCACCGTCGGGTCGACGACATCAGGCACGGATTTTCGCTCATTGCCGGCGAAAATGCCGATGAGGAGAAGGCTGAGCACGACCGGCACAAACAGGATGGCGACGCGCGCCTGCACGTAGAAGATGGCACGCCATTCGTTTCGCTTTTCGGGGCTGTCGTTCATCATGCTCGCTCTGTTGTGCCGCCCAGGGCGCGACATAGAGGGGAAGCGTTAAACAACCCCTTCCGATTCGGTTAACGGGGGGCGATCTCATGTAATCGCATAGGCAGAGCCGGCCCCCTCTCGTCCGCTTCGCGGCCACCTCTCCCCACTTTGTCTAGCGCATGCACACATCTTCTATGACTGGCGTGACTGATCGGCCGAGGCTTGATTGCCACGTGGTTCCCCCAATCCGTCGCTGCTTCGCAGCGCCACCTTTCCCCTCTCCGGAGGGAAAGGAAGGGAGCCCTGCTGGACGAGCGTTGCCGGCAAAAGGCTTGGCGCCTTTCCTCTACCCCGTCGATCGGGGGAGAGGTGGCTCGGCGAAGCCGAGACGGAGTGGGGGTCGACCAGCGCTACATTGGACAATGCATGACGGTCGCCTGAAAGTTTGCCGCCGATCAACTGACCGGCAAGGCAAACAGCCTGCCGCCGGCCGGCACGACGTCATCGATGCCGGCGAGCCGGAGGCAGTGCCAGGCCATGGCATGGTTCGACGAGGTGACGGGAATGCCGATGCGCCGTTCCAGTTCCGCCACCGCCTCGGCGACGCGCAGGCTGGTGCAGGAGATGAAGATCGCCTCCACCCCCGGCACCTGCGCCATGCGTTCGGCCGCCGCCTCGATCGAGGCGAGCGAGATGCGGGCAGCTTCGCGGTCGTCGCGCCGATCAAAGGTGGCGACGGCCGCGATGTCGAGGCCGCGTCCGGTGAAATAGCGGACCAGGCCCTGGTTGATCTCCGGCGCATAGGGCGTCAGCAGCCCGATGCCCTTGACGCCGAGCGCCTTGAAGGCGGCCAGGGCGCCGGTGACCGGCGTGGTGCAGGCGACGCCCGGCCTCGCCTTCCTGATCTCGGCGAAGACGGCCTCCTCGCCGAGCGTCATGGTCGCCGAGGTGCAGCCGAAGCCGACGACATCGAGCGGGATGCTGGGCAGGATCAGATCGACCGTCGGCGCGATGCGCGGGCCCATGGCGCGCAAAGTGTCGGGCGTGATGTCGTTGTCGTTGAAGAGCCGCGCCTCGTAGAAGGCGACGCCCGGAATGCGCACCAGCGCGCGGAACTCGTGCTCCAGCGTCTGGTCGGTAGCGAGGATCGCCAGGCCGATCGCCGCGCGCGAGGCGAGGCCGCCGTCGATCTCGGAAGGCAATACGCCCAGATCGACAGGCCTGGGGTCGACCGGTCCCGAAGACTGAGGGCGGGTAACGGCCGCGCTGACAGACATGGCATTCCCTTTCCTGGTCGATCCCTGCGGGATCATGCTCTCAGTTCAAAAGTCCATCCATCGAAATCGCCGGCTTGCGGCCGGCGATCAGGTCGGCGGTGATGCGGGCCGAGCCGTGCGACATAGTCCAGCCGATATGGCCGTGCCCGGTGTTGAGATAGAGGTTGCGCAGGCGGCGCTGGCCGAATTCGGGCAGGTTGTTCGGCGTCATTGGCCGCAGACCTGCCCACATCTCGGCGCGGTCGTAGTCGGCGCCTTCGGGATAAAGCTCCTCGGTCACGCCCTTCATGAAGGCGAAATCGGCCGGCTTGTGGCTGGTGTCGTAGCCGGCGAACTCCGCCGTGGCAGTGACGCGCAGCCGGTCGCCGAAGCGCGAGACGGCGACCAGATTGTGCTCGTCGATCGCGGCGATGGTCGGCGGCTGCGGCCGGTTGCCGATCGGAATGGTCAGCGAATAGCCCTTGATCGGATAGATCGGCAGGCTGATGCCGACCGTCCTGGCAATGAGCGGGCTGTAGGAGCCGAGCGCCAGTACATAGGCGTCGCCCTTGACGCTGCCCTTGTCGGTCATAACCTGCGCGACGCCGTCGCCGGACGTTTCGATGCCGGTGATGGTCGTGCCGGTGCGGATCTCGCCACCGCGCTCGACCACCTTTACCGCCAGCGCCCGGGTGAATTTCGCCGGGTCGCCGGTCTCGTCGGTCGGGCAATGGATGCCGCCGGCGATTCTTTCCTTCGCCGAGGCCAGCGACGGGTCGAGCGCGACGATGGCCTCGCGGTCGAGCACCTCGATCAGCTGGCCGTCGGATTCCAAGAGCCGCATATGCTCGACGCCTTTGTCGAGCGCCTGCTGGCTGCGATAGAAATAGAGGATGCCGCGGTCGTTGCGGTCGTATTCTATTTGCTCGTCGGCGACGACCTCGCGCAGGACCGATTGCGAATAGACGGCGAGCCGGTGCTTGAGCAACGTGTTGCGCCTGGCCTTCTCGGCCGTGCATTCCATCAGGAACAGCCACGACCAGCTGTAGAGCCTGGGATCGGCCGACAGCCTGAAGCGCAGCGCCTGGTCCTTCAGCACCAGCGATTTCAACAGGATCATCGGCGCCCGGGGCGACGACCAGACGAAGGAATGCCCCGGTGCGATCATGCCGGCATTGCCCCAGCTGGTCTCGGCGGCGACCTCAGCCTGGCGCTCGAGGATGACCACCTCGTGCCCGTCCTTCTGCAGCTGATAGGCCGTGGTGACGCCGACAACGCCGCCACCCAACACGATCACGCGCATGGCGCCTCCCGAGATCGCAAAGTGGTGGCAGTTTAGAGTGTGGTTTGCGGTCTGCAATGGCACACAAAGCGAGATCTCGGCGGGACAGCGCCCCTCTCTGGCCTGCCGGCTTTCGTCGTTCGGAAAGCCAAGCAGTTGGCTTTCCGTCCACTTCGTGGACCACTCCTCAACCCCCACGAGGGGGGAGATCAGCTGTCACGCCGGCTTTCGCCAATCACTGACGTTGCAGGAGTGGTGCGGCGCAGCAACCGCTAATCTCCCCCCTTGTGGGGGAGATGTCCGGCAGGACAGAGGGGCGCGTGAAGGATCACGACTAAGCCGTTTATCCGCCCAACGCCTGCTCCAGATCCGCGATCAGATCATCGCCGTCCTCGATCCCACAGGACAGCCGCACCAGCGAATCGGTGATGCCGATCGCGCCGCGCTTCTCGGCCGGGATCGAGCCATGCGTCATCAGCGCCGGGTGTTCGATCAGGCTTTCGACGCCGCCGAGGCTTTCGGCCAGGGTGAAGAGCTGCGTGCGTTCGAGAAAGCGTTTCGTCCCCGCAAGGTCGCGGTCGAGATCGACCGAGATCATGCCGCCGAAGGCTTGCATCTGGCGTCTGGCGATCTCGTGCTGCGGATGGCTGGGCAGGCCGGGATAGATGACGCGGCGCACGTCCTTGCGCGCCTCCAGCCATCTGGCGATCTTCAGGCCGTTGGCGGAATGACGCTCCATCCGCAGCGCCAAAGTCTTGATGCCGCGCAACGCCAGAAAACTGTCGAACGGGCCGGAGATGCCGCCGATGGCGTTCTGCAGGAATTTCAGCTGGGTGGCGAGGTCCTTGTCGTCGCCGACGACGGCGACGCCGCCGACCATGTCGGAATGGCCGTTGAGATATTTCGTCACGGAATGGACGACGATGTCGATGCCGAGCTCCAGCGGCCGCTGGATGTAGGGGCTGCAGAAGGTGTTGTCGGCGACGGTGATCAGCCCCCTGCGCTTGGCCAAAGCCGCGACGCCTTCGAGGTCGACGACGCGCAGCAGCGGGTTGGTCGGCGTCTCGACCCAGAGCAGCTTCGTGTCCGGACGGATCGCGGCTTCGACCGCGGCCAGATCGGTGAAATCGGCAAAGCTGACCTGCAGGCCGGCGGAGCGCTTGCGCACGCGCTCCATCAGCCGGAACGAGCCGCCATAGATATCGTCGGTGGCGACGACATGGGCGCCGGCATCGAAGAGCTCCAGCACCGTGCCGATCGCCGCCAGGCCGGAGGCGAAGGCGAAGGCGGCCGAGCCGCTTTCGAGGTCGGCCACGGCGCGCTCGAAGGCGAAGCGCGTCGGGTTCTGGCTGCGGGCATACTCAAAGCCCTTGTGCACGCCGGGCGACTGCTGGCCATAGGTCGAGGTGGCGTAGATCGGCACCATCACCGCGCCGGTCAGCGGGTCGTGGCTCTGGCCGCCATGGATGGTGCGGGTGGAAAAGGCCAGGCGGTTCTTGGCAACTGGCGGTCTTGGCGAAGTCATTTTGCGCGGCGCCTCAGATGGTTGATCAGGTCGATACGGGTTATCAGGCCGATGAACTCCTCGCCATCGAAGACGATGGCGACCTCGTTGCGGTCGAAGACCGGCAGTAGCGCGTCGAGCGTCTGGCTGGCCTGCAGCGTGTGCAGGCTGGACGTCATGGCCGAACGCACCGGGCCGTTGAAGCGGTCCCAGCGGCCGTCATAGGGGCCGTCGACCTTGGCCAGGATGTCGCTCTCGTCGACGATGCCGATCAGCTTGCCCTCGTCGAGCACCGGCAGCTGCGAGACATCGGAACGGCGCATGCGGCCATAGGCGTTGAGCAGGCTCTCGTCCGGGCCGACGGTCACGATGTCGCCGGTGCGCGGCGAGCGCATGACCAGGTCGCGCAGGTCGCCATGCTGTTCGTGGTCAGCTAGGCCCTGCTCGGCCAGCCAGATGTCGTCGAAGACCTTCGACAGATATTTGTTGCCGCTGTCGCAGACGAAGGTGACGACGCGCTTCGGCGAAGTCTGTTCGCGGCAATAGCGAAGCGCAGCCGACAGAAGCGTGCCCGACGACGAGCCGGCCAGAATACCTTCCTTCGACAAGAGATCGCGCACCGCCAGCATGCTCTGCTTGTCGGGGATCGAATAGGCTTTTTTGACCAGCGAGAGATCGGCATTGGGCGGCACGAAATCCTCGCCGATGCCTTCGACCGTCCAGCTGCCGGCCTCCTCCATCTTGCCGGTCTTGATCAGCGGCGCCAGCACCGAGCCGACCGGATCGGCCAGCACCATCTCGGTCTTGGGCGAATGTTTCGCGAAGTAGCGGCCGAGGCCGGTGAGCGTGCCGCCGGAGCCGACGCCGATCACCACGGCATCGATATCGCCCTCGAGTTGCGAAAAGATCTCCGGGCCGGTCGTCGTCTCGTGCGCCAGCGGGTTGGCCGGGTTGGCGAACTGGTTGGCATAGAAGGCGCCGGGCAGTTCGGCGGCGATCTTCTCGGCCATGTCCTGGTAATATTCGGGATGGCCCTTGCCGACATCGGAGCGGGTCATGCGCACCTCGGCGCCGAGCGCGCGCAGATGCTGGATCTTCTCGCGCGACATCTTGTCGGGCACGACCAGGATGATGCGATAGCCCTTCGGGATGCCGACCTGGGCGAGGCCGAGACCGGTGTTCCCGGCAGTGGCTTCGACAATCGTGCCGCCGCGCTTCAGCGCGCCTGATTTCTCCGCCGCCGCGATCATCGACAAAGCGATGCGGTCCTTGATCGAGCCTCCCGGATTCTGGCTTTCCAGCTTGATGAACAGCCGGCATTTGCCGGTGTCGAATTTGGTCAGTTCGACGATCGGCGTCTGGCCGATCAGGTCGAGCACCGAGCCGTAAGGCGGGCGTAGCCTCGCCAGATTGGTGTCCGCGCCCCCGGGCGCCGCTTTGGTCTGCTCGCTCATCTGGTCGCTCCGTGGATCGACGCGGGTGTCTGCAATCTCGCGCATCGAGCCGCCGAAATCCATTCCGGTTTCGCGGATCGCGCGAGGTGTCTTTTCCGGCCCTTTGCGCTTGGAATGAAGATAGATCGTGCCAATCCGGCGGGGGGAGGGGGAATGGAATTCTATGGGTTGTCGTGTCCTCCCTCGTAAAGCAGTACGTATTCTTCGTCATTCTAGGGCGGAGCAAGGAGCGAAGCGACGCGCGCAGACCCTAGAATCCATGCCGTGACGCGGGCCGTAGAATGCAACGGCCCAGAATGGCCGTTGGCGGTAGTGCTGGCTAAGATCGCAGTATGACAGGCTACGTCTACATGACCGCAAGCCAGAAAGGCGGCACGATCTATATCGGCGTCACCAACGACCTTGCTCGTCGGATGCCGGAGCACAAGACCGGCCGAGGCTCCAGCTTCACCAGCCGTTACGGCGTGCAGCGTCTGGTCTGGTACGAGGAGTATTTCGACATCGCTGACGCCATTCAACGTGAGACGTCATTGAAGCGCTGGCCGCGGCAATGGAAGATTGAATTGATCGAGAAGACCAATCCGGAGTGGTTCGAACTCTTTCGCGGCATTGGCTGGTGAGTGTTCTGCACCGTGGCGACGCTCAACCGTCACGGCATGGATTCTAGGGTCTGCGCGCGTCGCTTCGCTCCTTGCTCCGCCCTAGAATGACGAAGGATAGGTTGGCCAGGCAACGCCCCTCTGCCCTGCGGGAAAGCGGCGCTCACCCCAGCAATTGCTTGCTCAGCTTTGCGCATTGCACGCGGATATCCGGAATGGCGTCGATCTCGAAGAAGGTGCCGCGCGTCAGCGGGCCGACGGCGAGCAGCTTCGACGACACCGTGCCGTCGGAGGCGATCAGTTCGCATTTGGCGGTGACGTCGAGCCCGAGCCGCAGCGGGTCCGGACGCGCCAGGCTGCGCTCGATCAACGAGCGCACGACGCCGTTCGACGTCCTCGAAATGTCGCGTGCGATGCCCATGCAATCATAGAGGCGGGCGACGTCGAGGGTCTCGACCTCCTGCGTGCCGCGCGGCTGGATTTTGACCACGAAGCGGTCGTTCGGCTGGACGTTCACGATCCTGCCGGCGACGAGCCGCAGGCGGCCCGATCCGACCGCCTCGGTGACCCGCGCATAGACTTCCGGCGCCATGCGGTGGCGGTGGATGTCCCACCAGGCCTTGGTGTGCTCTACGAAGCGGCGCTTGGCCGAGGACGGCCAGTTCTGCCAGATCGTCTGGTTGAAAGGCCTCAGCCCGTCGACGACGTCGCGCCAGTCGCCGCCAGCCTTCTGGGTCTCGCGGATCAGGTTGCGGAACCAGCCGACGAAATAGGAAAGCTCGGTGCCGAGTGGAATGTCGGCGATATCGAGCTTGATCGGATTGCCCTTGCGGTGCGGCGACGGCAGCAGGCCGCGCCGCGACACAGCTATGATCGCGCCGCGATGGCCGCGCTGCTCCAGCGACAGGAACGCATCGACCATGCTGAGGCCCGTGCCGAGCAGCAGGATCGGAGCTTCAGGATCGAGCGTGGTGTCGGCCTCGGTCCCCATCCGGACGGCATGCCCCTGGAAGGCGCCGGGCTGCTCGTCATGGCCGGTGGCCAGAACGGCAAGATGCGCGACGACGCTGGTGCCGTTGGCCAGGGCGACCTCGACGCCCGCCGGCGTCGGCGAGATCGACAGGCTCTCCTCGCGGATCAGCCGGAGGCGCCCGGTCTCGCGCTCGCGTTCCTCGAGGCCGTCGAGCAGTTCCTGCAGATAGCGGGCATAGAGGCTGCGCGGCGCATAGAACGGCCCCTGGTCGGGCCTGGCGAGATCGCGCTCCAGCACCCAGCGGGCGAAATGGGTGGGGTCGTCGGCATAGGCGCTCATGCCGGAGGCGTTGACGTTGAGCACATGCGCCGAAAGCAGCGTCGAATAGGCCATGCCCTGGCCGAAATGCGGCCGTTTCTCGATCAGCGTGACGCGCAGGTCCGGATTGGGCGATTTCAGAAGATGCGCGGCCAGCACGACGCCGCTGGCGCCGCCGCCGACAATGATGATGGAGTTGCCGCGTCCAACCATGGTTGCGAGCCGGGGTTTTATCGTGCGATCAGCGCGCGGCCGTCGCCGCCGGCGGCCTCGGCTGCGGGCCACGAACGATCGCCGGAACAGTCTTCAGAAGATTGCGCATTGTCCTCTCACTCCCAATGTTGATAAGATTACTATACTAAGCGGGCCGGGCACGAAACCGGCTTTCCAATTCGCCCGCGATTTGAAGCACGGATTTACCGAGATCGGATGACGGGCGGATTTTTTGTTCGCCCGGTATCCGGTGCCTTGCGTTCCTTCGCCATTCTAGGGCGGAGCGACGCGAAGCGGCGCGTAGACCCTAGAGTGACGACTGGAGGGACGGCCCAGCCGATCTCCGAGGGTGTCGTCCCACAACGCCCTCCACGACCGTCCCTTTGCGCTTGCGCCGCCGGTATCCGGCTCCACTTTTCCAACAAAGCCCGTTTGCCTGGAAGGATTTAACTCTACAAACCCGATAGAATTAGCCGACGATAGAAAGGCAATCGGGCGCGCGCTGGTGCCCTGGGCGGGGTGGGAGTGAACGAAGCGAAGGAGAAGGACGATGACCCATTCCACCGCGGTGCTGTTCGCCCATGTCGGAACATGGCTGTTGCGTCTGCCGCCGGGCGACAAGCGCCTGGAAGACGGGCGACCCGAGGGCGAAGCGAAATCGCCGGTGCCGGTGCGCTTTGCCGGCGAACGCGACCGCCTGCCGCCGCGTGATGAAAGTTTTTACTGGGCCTGGCAGTACTGGTCGCAGTGACCGATCCCAAAAGCCCAGCGTTTTCCCCGAACATCAACCAGGAGAGACCCCATGAGCAACCCAGTCCTTGTCGACCAGATCATTCCGGCGAGCGATGTCGTTCCCCTGACCGCCCGCGTCGGAGCGGAAATCAGGGGCATCCGCCTCGGCGGCAGCCTGTCGGACGCCACCATCGCATCGATCAATCAGCTGCTCTTGAAGCACAAGGTGGTCTTCTTCCGCGGCCAGGAGCATCTCGACGATTCGGAACACGAACTGTTCGCGCGGCGCCTCGGCGATCTCGTGCCGCATCCGACGCAGGGACCGGTGGCGGGTACCGCTTCGATCCTCAATCTCGATTCCAGCCGCGGCGGCGGCCGCGCCGACCAGTGGCACACGGACGTGACCTTCGTGGACGCCTATCCGAAATTCTCGGTGCTGCGCGGCGTCGTCATTCCCGCCGCCGGAGGCGACACGATCTGGTCCAACACGCATGCCGCCTATGAAAGCCTGCCTGCGCCGCTCAAGCCCCTGGCGGAGAACCTCTGGGCGATCCACAGCAATGCCTATGACTACGCCGCCGTCCGTCCGCGCGCCTCGGCCGAGGAAAGGAAGCATTTCGAGGAGGTCTTCACCTCGACCGTCTACGAGACCGAGCATCCCGTCGTGCGCGTGCATCCGGAGACCGGCGAGCGCTCGCTGCTGCTCGGCAATTTCGTCCAGCACTTCGTCGGCCTGTCGAAGAGCGACTCGGCGAAACTCTACGAGCTGTTCCAGAGCTACGTGACCACGCCCGAGAACACTGTCCGCTGGCGGTGGCAGGCCGGCGACGTGGCGATCTGGGACAACCGGGCCACTCAGCATTATGCGGTCAACGACTATGGCGCCGAGCACCGCATCGTGCGCCGCGCCACGGTCGACGGCGACGTGCCGGTCAGCGTCGACGGACGCCGCAGCGTCACCCACGTCAAATCAGCCAAACCGTCGGCAAAGGCGGCGTGAACTGCGAGGCCGTTCCCTCAACGCTGGCGGGGCAGCTGTCCCGCCAGCGCCCCGAGTTTTGATCAGACGCGCGAGCGGCTCGCCCAGCTCAGTCCGACGATGCCGACCGGCATGGTGACGAGGCCGATATAAAGCCACTGCGTCTGTCCGGTCATGAAGCTGCCCTTGACGAGGCCGAGGCCCTGCAGCGACCACAGCGCGCCCAGCCCAAGCACGATCAGCGCCAGCACAAACCTGATCAATCGCATCGGCAAGACCCTCTCCGGAAGTCGATCCTGAATGGCAACAGGGACGCGACAAAACACGCAGAGGAAGCGAGGCAGTTGCGTTCCTCTGTACTTGAATCTCAAGGACCGATCTTGCCTGGAAATTCGCGAAGGCCGGTCCGCTATTCATTGAGAATACGCCTGTCCGGTGCCGGAAATATCATGACAAACTGTTTCGCGGCGACTCCAAACGTGTGCCGTTGCCATGGAACCGCCAGATCAATGCCGCATTTCCCGCCTCATTCGGCACCTAACGGCGGGGTCTATCTCTAACGGAGCCCTCCCCTAAAGATGAAGAAAACCAACCAAACCGCGCTTGTCGCGGTAACGATCGCGGCTGGCCTGATGGCCGGCGCCTCGTCCGCCTCCTCCGCCGCCGCGCAGTGCGGCCGCGCTTCCTGGTATGCGCTGCATTCCAGAACCGCCTCGGGCGAGCGCATGAATCCCTCGGCACTGACTGCCGCCCATCGCTCCTTGCCTTTCGGCACCAAGCTCAGGGTCACCAACAAGAACAACGGCCGCAGCGTCGTCGTGCGCATCAACGATCGCGGGCCGTTCGTGAAGGGCCGCGTGCTCGATCTCTCGCGCGGCGCCGCAGGCCAGCTGGGCTTCATCGGTTCGGGCCAGACCGCCGTCTGCATGGCGCGCGTCTGAATTTTGTTTTGATGCATGTCGTTGCCCCAAAACCGCTGCACACTTTAGGGCGACATGCATGGTTTATCGGACCATGATCCAATGCATGTCCGGGATCATGGCCGGTGTCCGGCGGCCGGACACATATGTTTCACATTTCGGCACCGCACATTGAGCCGGCTCGACCGCTCGAGCCCGATTTTCAACAGGTTGAACCAAAGAAGCATTCGTCAGACAAAATGACGTATTGCATCGCAACAATATCTTGTTAACCTCGCTGAGAGACATTCAAGGCCGGCGCTGTTCGTCGTCCCTTTTGGTCGTCGGACGGCAGCGGGGTTCTCGATGTTCTACCAGCTCTACGAACTGAACCATGCGGCGCTGCAGCCCGCGCGCCTCTACGCCGACGCCGTCCGGCTGTTCTACTCGAACCCGCTCAATCCGATCTCGCACACGCCCTTCGGCCGCTCGGTCGCGGCGGGCGCCGAACTCTTCGAGCGCACCACCCGCCGTTACGGCAAGCCGCAATTCGGCCTGGACAAGACCGTCGTCGACTGGAAGAGCGTCGGCGTCACCGAAAAGACCGTCTGGTCGAAGCCGTTCTGCAATCTCATCCGTTTCGAGCGCGCGCTACCGGCCGGCCGCAAGCCCGACCCGAAGCTGTTGATCGTGGCGCCGATGTCGGGCCATTACGCGACGCTGCTGCGCGGCACGGTCGAGGCGATGCTGCCTCACGCCGACGTGCACATCACCGACTGGGTCGATGCCCGCATGGTGCCGGTGGCGCAAGGCAGCTTCGATCTCGACGACTATATCGACTACGTCATCGACATGTTCCATGCGCTGGGACCCGACACCCACGTCATGGCTGTCTGCCAGCCTTCGGTGCCGGTGCTGGCGGCGGTGGCGCTGATGGAAAAGCGCGGCGACCCCTTCGTGCCCTCGACCATGACACTGATGGGCGGCCCGATCGACACCCGTCGCAACCCGACCGCGGTCAATCTGCTGGCCGCGGAGAAGGGCATCAACTGGTTCCGCGACAACGTGATCATGCAGGCGCCCTGGCCGGTGCCGGGTTTCGGCCGCGACGTCTATCCCGGCTTCCTGCAGCTCTCGGGCTTCATGAGCATGAATCTCGACCGCCACATCATCGCCCACAAGGACTTCTTCATGCACCTTGTGAAGCATGACGGCGACAATGCCGAAAAACACCGCGACTTCTATGACGAATATCTGGCGGTGATGGACCTGACGGCCGAATTCTACCTGCAGACGGTCGACACCGTGTTCGTGCGCCACGCTCTGCCGAAGGGCGAGATGAAGCATCGCGGCGAGTTGGTCGACCCGAAGGCGATCCGCAATGTCGCGCTGCTGACCATCGAGGGCGAGAACGACGACATTTCCGGCCTTGGCCAGACCGAGGCCGCGCATGACCTTTGCGTCAACATTCCGGTCGACAAAAAAGCGCATTACATGCAGCCGGCGGTCGGCCATTACGGCGTCTTCAACGGCTCGCGCTTCCGCTCGGAGATCGTGCCGCGCATCGCCGACTTCATTTCCAGCTATGGCCGCCAGCACCGCGTGGCGGTGAAGCCGAAGCTGGTCCGTACCGCCAAAAGCTGAGCGTCAGAGCTGCCTCTGTTTCCGCCGCTGCTCTGGCGGCCGCTGGTGTTGCGCGGCGGCCTCTGTGGCGAAACTGCCGCTACCGATCGCGCTAGTAACCATGCCGTCAAACTGGCCGCTGTCTCTAATTGACACGGACTGTAAATCGCCTTTAACGTTTCGTTAATAAAGAACAAGGCGGCGGGGGCAATGACTTCCTCAGCGATGACGCGGATTCTGCGTTTGTGTGCGGTCGCAGGGATGGCGATCTCTGCGCATTGGGCAGTGCCGGCCTGGGCGGCGGGCGCGATGGACACGGGCGGCCTGACCTCGCAGCCGATCGGCCATTATGATTTCTGCAAGGCGCATCCGAGCGAATGCAACATCCGCCCCGTCAATCTCGAGCCGGCCAAGATGACGGACGGCCTGTGGCGCCGGCTGGTCAGCGTGAGCGCCAAGGTCAACGCCGCCGTCAAGCCGTTGAGCGATCTCGACCATTACGGCAAGGACGAAGTCTGGGCCTATCCGGACGACGGCTATGGCGACTGCGAGGACTATGTGCTGGAAAAGCGCCGCCAGCTCTACCGCATGGGCATGTCGCTCGCCGATCTGCTGATCACCGTTGTGCGCAAGCCCGACGGCGAAGGCCATTCGGTTTTGACGGTGCGCACCGACAAGGGCGATTACGTCCTCGACAATCTGACCGACAAGGTCAAAGCCTGGGATGCGACCGGCTACCGCTTCCTGAAGCGGCAGGCGATCGACAATACCGGACGCTGGGTCTCGATCCGCGACGGCCAGGCGGTGCTGGTCGGCTCGGTCCAGTAGGCGGAAGCCGCGGCTCCGAAAATTTTTTGCACGACTCCATGAACCGTTTCCGTCGGGCCGGCGACACACAGCCGTGGACGACAAACCCAACCATGGAGACTTCAAATGACCTCTTTTCTGCGAAACACCCTGCTTGCCGCCGCCGCGCTATCGGCCCTGACCGGATCGGCCCTGGCGGACGAGACCTACAAAAGCTGCGCCAAGACCAATCTCAATGACCTGTGGAGCGGCCGCTGCTGCACCGTCGGCTCCGCCAACTGCCTGGACGGCGGCCATGGCCACGACCATCACGGCAATGGCGGCCGGGGCAGCACCAACGGCGCCGGCAAATACTGATCTCACGGCTTTCGATGGAGACGAACCAGGCACCAGCGGAGGGTCGCGATCCGCTGGTGCCAAGACGGCTGGAACTATATTCGCCGCCCAAGCGCCGCGCGAATCGACGCGCTGAGGCGCCGCAATTCCGCCTCGTCGAGCTTTTCGATGCTTTCGGCCAGAAGATTGGCCAGCTCGGTCGCCGCCGGCGACAGGCCCGACGTGTCGATCCTGACCCTCGGATGCGAGTTCTCGGCGAGACGGGCGAGGTCCTCGGCATCGTCCCAGATGATGTTGAAATAGCCGATGATCTTCTGGATCAGCGTCCAGGTCGGCGCGCCGCGGCGGCCGTGCTCGAGCGCCGATAGATAGGCGGCGCTGACGCCGATGGCCTCGGCCATCGCCTTCTGGCTGACGCCGCGCTCGGCGCGCAGCGCCCGGAGCTTCTCGCCGAACGGGGTCATGACACTCTGCTCATGAACGCGTGCGCCGCAGTCGCACATAAAGCGCGCCGGAGCCACCATGGTTGCGCGCGGCATGATCGTGGCTGGAGACCAGATGGCGGAAGGCCGGCGTCGACAGCCATGCCGGCACGGCGCGCCGCAGGATGCCGTCGCCGCCGGAGGACGAGCCCTTGCCGGTGATGATCAGCACATAGCGGACGCCGCCGGCATGCGCCCGATTGAAGAAGGTGAGCAGCAGCGAATAGGCCTCGTCCTGCGTCATGCCGTGCAAATCGACCCGGCCCTCGATCGGCAGCCGACCTTTTTTCAGCTTGTGCAGCGTCTGGTCATCCAGCGAGTGCGCCACTTGCTGCGGCTTGGGTTTGGCGGCTGTGGCCGCGACGCCGTTGACCGGAGCGGCGGCCGGCGCGGGCTTCGGCTCGATGATGTCGGGGATCTCGACGGCGGTCTTGCCTTTCAGTGGCCGGGCCGACCGCGCCACCAGGTTCCACAGGATGCGATCGTCGTCGCTGAGATGATCGTCGCGACGGCTCACCGGCGCTCTCCATGCAACAGCGCGCGGGGCACAAGCGCGTAGAAGTCAGCCGCGTTACGGACCACGCCGGCGATCTCGCCGGCGGCATCGCCGGAGCCGGCGAAGAGATCGCCCCGCGCCGGTCCGGTGATGGCCGAGCCGGTGTCCTGCGCGATCATCAGCCGCCGGAATGGTTTTTGATCGAAGGCGGTGAGCGTCGGAGCGTCGATATAGAAAGGCGTGCCGAACGTATGCAGCAGCCGGTCGACCGCGACCGAGCGCCCCGGCGTCAGCGGCACCTTGGCGGCTGCGATTGGCCCAAGCGCGGCGTCTTCGACCGCGGCTTCGCGGAAGAAGATATAGGAGCGGTTCTGCCACAGGGTCTCGTCGACCCGGTCCGGATGCGCCTTGAACCAGGCGCGGATCGACTGCATCGTAACCTTTTCCAGCGGGATCTCGCCGAGCTCGCTCAAGATCTTGCCAGGGCCGGTGAAGCGCTGGCCCGACTTCGCGGCATAGGTGACGCGGGCGAGCCTGCCATCGGTCATCTTCAGCCGTGCCGCGCCCTGAACATGGATGAAGAACGCGTCGACCTTTTCGGCCAGCCAGGCGATTTCGAGATTTTTGCCGGCGAGCGCGCCGCGCTCGATCGCGCCACGGTCGAAATATTCGACGGGGCCGTCATCCGTCCGGCGGGCGAAGGCCAGATAGGCGTCCATGCCGGTGGGCCGGTTGTCGTCGTCGATGTCGATCAGGTCGGCGGGGCGCGACAGCAGCGGCACGACGAACCGCTCCGTCCTGACCGGCGAGGCCTCGACCTCCGGCTCATAGAAGCCAGTGACGAGACCCGAGCCATTTTCGGCCTTCACCAGCATCGGAACGAAATGCCGCTCGAAGAAGGATCGCGCCTCGGACCGATTCGGCGCCGAAACGGCACGCGCCTCGGCATAGGCCTCGGCAAAGGCGCCGAAATCGACGCCGAGCGAACCGGTGCGATAAGGCTTTACCGGCGCATGGAAGGCGGAGCGGCGGAACGCGGCGAAGGCCTCAACGTGCCCATCCTCGTCCCACCCCGGGAGATCGGTGAAGGATTTTTCGCTGAACGTGGGAGAGAGCGGCACGACTGGGGCCCCGCCGCTTTATCTCAATCTTCTTCTTCGGTGGCGACGAGCTTCCAGTTCGGGTCGCGCGAGCGGGTGTCGCGGGCGAAGGTCCAGACATCCTTGACCTCGGCCACGGTTTCCGGGTCGCCGTCGATGACGGCGCCGGCCTTGTCGCGGGTCGCCGAGATCAGCTCGGAAACGATGCGCAGCGTGAGATGCGCTTCCGAGCCCTTCATTTCGGCGGCGACGATGTCGGCCTTGTCGATGCCGACGAAGGACGACTGGATTTTCTCCGACTTGGCCTCGCGCTCGCCGATCGCGGCGACGAAGCCGTCATAGACCTCGCGCGACAAAAGGTTCTTCAGGGTCTTTCTGTCGCCATCGGCATAGGCCATGACGATCATCTCATAGGCCATCTTGGCGCCGTCGACGAAGGTCTTGGGCTCGAACGACGCATCATTGTCCTTGATGGTGCGCAGCCCCCTGTTGAGATCGGTGTCGGGTTTGGCGAAGGCGTCGATGTCGGCATAGGTCTCGGCCGCGGTTTCGCCCGGCATGCGCTTGCGCGGCAGCGACACGACATTTTCGGATTTCTGCGCCGCATCGGCCTCGCGCGTGCGGCTCGCCGAATACGGATCGAAGGGCGGACGCTCGTTTCCGGTGCGACGTCCAAGCACGTTGCGCAGCTGGAAAAAGATCACAACCGCCGCAATCAGGAAGAAAATCGTGCCGAAGTCGAAGAAACCCATATTTTCCGCCAACTCGAACCCTGTTCTTGCCGGACCGGCATAACCCCCTCGGGGACCGCGGTCGCATAGCGTTCAACACTCAAAGCATATAGAACGGCAGGCGCAATCATTCAAATCAAAGGCAGCCATACCTATCTAAGGGCGCCAAGGCCAGTGGCGATTATCCGCCGGGCCGCAAAAGAAGAAAGCGATCGGTCAAGACTTGCGCGTTTCGTTCATCCCGCTGTTCCTGCTCCTGCTGCCGCTGCTGGAGATCGCCGGATTCGTGGTCGTGGGCCGCGAAATCGGCGCTTTGGCGACGGTCGGGCTTGTCATCCTGTCCAGCGTCGCCGGCAGCCTGCTGCTGCGGCATCAGGGTTTCGGCGTCATGACACGGGTGCGGGCCGAGATGGATGCCGGGCATGATCCCAGCCGCCAGCTCGCGCATGGCGCGATGATCGTGCTGGCGGCGATCCTGCTGATCATCCCCGGCTTCATCACCGACATTTTCGCCATTCTTCTGCTGTTGCCGCCGGTGCGCGACTTCGCCTGGCGCCTGCTCAAGAACCGCATCGTCATGGCGACCAGCTTCAGCAGCGGCTTTTCGGCGCGCCGGCGCGACACTGTCATCGACCTCGACGACAGCGACTATTCCCGCGACGATTATCCGAACCGGCCGGATCACAATTCGCCGTGGCGGCGGCTGAAAAACGATTAAAGCGCGTCGAACCAGATTCGCGCCAACGCGCTTTGAGTTTTGTTTTGATGCATGTCGTTTTCCCAAAACGGCTGCGTATTTTTTGGGCGACATGCATCGGCCCTGGACCTTTTGCCCGATAAGGCCGCAAAACTTGTTTTGTCCGGCCGAGCATGGTAGCGAACCCGCGATTTCAATCCGGTCAGCAGTGCTGCCCAGGCAAAAGGACCAAAGGCTCATGGCCAGCAACGATGACGCCGCGACCGGCGCAGCCAACGGCAACGGCACCCAGAACCAGCCCTCGCTCAATGTGCTTGCCCAGTATGTGAAGGACCTGTCCTTCGAAAGCCCCGGCGCTCCGAACTCGCTGCGCGGCCGCGACAAGGCTCCCGGCATCGCCATCAATGTCAACGTCAATGCCAACCCGCTTTCGGACAAGCAGTTCGACGTCAACCTGACGCTGAACGCCAAGGCTTCCTTCGACCAGGAAGTGCTGTTCAATGTCGAGCTGGTCTATGGCGGCGTCTTCGCCATCTCGGGCTTCCCGCAGGAGCACATGCTGCCGATCCTGTTCATCGAATGCCCGCGGCTTTTGTTCCCGTTCGCGCGCCAGATCATCGCCGACGCCACCCGCAATGGCGGCTTCCCGCCGCTGATGCTCGACCCGATCGATTTCGCGCAGATGTTCCAGCAGCGCATCGCCGAGGACCAGGCGGCAGGCAAGACGCAGGTAAGCTGAGAGGGCGCACCGCTACACATCGAGAGCCCGGCTTCGCGCCGGGCTTTTTTTGTCGGAGGCGTCTGAGATTGGCGATGACCTCTGTGCGGTTGTCATTCTAGGGCGGAGCAAGGAGCGGAGCGACGCGCGCAGACCCTAGAATCCATGCCGGGACGCTAAGGCGCTGCTGCGGTTACAGAATTCTGCACCGTTGCACTCTGCGGTAGAGGTCACGGCATGGATACTCGGGTCAAGCCCGAGTATGACGACGGGATGAGCGGTTCGGCTAATCTCCAACGTTCGCGCCAAAGGCGCTCAACCCACCGCCACCTTCAGCCACAACGCCTTTTCACCCAGCGTCGAAACCAGCCCGGCATGCGCGGCGCGGTCGGCTTCGCTCAGACGCGGCGGCAGGGCGATCGGCCTGGCGCCGATCGAGATGTCGATATCGGCCACCTCGCCGGCGCCGTTCATCTGCACCGCCACGGCCTCCAGGACCAGCGCCGCCTGCTTGCCGCCGATGAGCTCGATATAGACTTCAGCCAGCAGCTCGGAGTCGAGCAGCGCGCCGTGCTTGGTGCGGCGGGTGTTGTCGATGCCGTAGCGGCGGCAGAGCGCGTCGAGCGAGTTCGGCCCCATCGGATGTTTGCGGCGCGCCAGCGCCAGCGTGTCTATGATGCGGCCGGGGTCGATGGCCGGCTGGTCGAGCCGGCTATATTCGAGGTTGAGGAAGCCGAGGTCGAAGGTAGCGTTGTGGGCGATCAGCTTGGCGCCGTCGGTGAAGGCCAGCCACTCCTCGACGATTTCGGCGAATATTGGCTTACCATCAAGATCGGCGGCGCTTATGCCGTGCACGGCCTGGGCCTCGGCATGGATGGCGCGGCCTTGCGGATTGATGAATTTGTGGAAGGTGCGGCCGGTCGGGAAGCGGTTGACCAGCTCGACGCCGCCGAGCTCGATGATGCGGTCGTCGCGTAAATCGAGGCCGGTGGTTTCGGTATCGAAGATGATCTCGCGCATTCGAATTCGAATCAGTTGTCCCTGGCACGAGACCAGCATCGTGCTTCGGCAAGAAATGGCAATGCCCGCTGCTGACGGCAAGCGTCAGGAGCGAGACGCGCCCTGCTTATCCCCCAGTTCCGCGATGATCGCGCCGACCGCCTGTCGCGCGGCGTCGAAGCCGAGCCCGGTGTCGATGATGAAATCGGCCTGGCGGCGCTTGTCGGCGTCGGGCACCTGCTTGGCGAGGATCGACAAGAACTTCGCCTCGCTCATGCCCGGCCTGGCGAGCACACGCGCGCGCTGGATGTCGGGCGAGGCGGTGACGACCACGACCTTGTCGACACGGTTGCGGCCGCCGGTTTCGAACAACAGAGGGATGTCGAGCACGGCGATCGGCGCGCCGGCGGCGCGGTGCCTGGCCAGGAACGCGTCGGCGTCGGCGCGCACCAGCGGGTGCACGATCGCTTCTAGCTTCTTCAGCGCGGTCGGATCGGCGAGCACATGCTGGCCAAGCTTTACGCGATCGACCACGCCCGCTTCTGTCGTTCCTGGAAAAGCCGCTTCGACCAATGGCACGGCCTTGCCGGCATAAAGGCGATGCACGGTCTCGTCGGAATCATGCACCGGCACGCCCGCCTCGGCGAACATCTTGGCCGTGGCCGACTTGCCCATGCCGATCGATCCGGTGAGGCCGAGCACGATCATGCCGTCAATGGCCTTCGATGTCGGCGACGATCATGCGCCGCAATTCGGGCGTGACTTCCGGCTTCCGGCCGAACCAGCGTTCGAAACCGGGGGCGGCCTGATGCAGCAGCATGCCCAGACCGTCGACCGTCTTCAGACCACGCGCCCTGGCAGCGGCAAGCAGAGGCGTCTCCAGCGGCACATAGACGATGTCGGTGACGATGGCGTGGTCCGGCAGCCCGGCCGGATCGGCGGAGAGCGTCGCATCGCCATGCATGCCGAGCGAGGTGGTGTTGACGAGCAGGCCGGCGTCGGCCAGCAGCTCGCCCACGGCCTCCGCGCTATGCGCGGAAACACCAGCGCCGAAACGGTCGGCGAGCTCGCGCGCCCTCGGCAGCGTGCGGTTGACGATGCGGATATCCGTCACGCCGCGCTCTTTCAGCGCATGGATGACGGCGCGCGAGGCACCGCCGGCGCCCAGCACCACGGTCGGACCGTTTGCCGCCCAGCCCGGCGCATATTGGTCGAGATTGCCGGCGAAGCCGAGGCCGTCCGTGTTGCCGCCCCAGAGTACGCCGTCTTCCAGCCAGAGCGTGTTGACCGCGCCGATCACTTCCGCCGCTTCGTCGCGGCGCTCGACCAGGGCGAAGGCGGCTTCCTTGTGCGGAATGGTGACATTGCCGCCGCTGAGACCGCTTTGCTCGAGCGATCCCAGGAAGGCGGCAAGATCTTCCGGCCGCACGTCGAGCGCCTGGTAACTGCCGTCGATGCCGTATTTCGCCAGCCAATGGCCATGGATCTTGGGCGAGCGCGAATGCGCGATCGGGTGCCCGGTGACAAAGGCCTTTTTGTCAGCCATCGATTGCTCCCAGGTCGCGCAGCTCTTTCAGCACCGGCAGCAGCGGCAGGCCGACGATGGTGAAATAGTCGCCCTCGATCTTCTCGAACAGCTGGATGCCTTCGCCTTCGATCTGGTAGGCGCCGACGCTGGACAGCGCCTTGGCGCCGACACGCGCCAGATGCCGGCCGATGAAGGCGGGATCGAGCTTGCGCATGGTGAGACTGGCGATGCCGACATGGCGCCACAGCACTTCGCCGTCGCGGCAAAGCACGGCGGCGCTGTTCAATTGATGCGTCGTGCCGGAGAGCGCGAGCAGATGACGGCGCGCGCCTTCCATGTCGGCGGGCTTGTGAAAGACCTCGTCGCCGAGCGACAGGGTCTGGTCGCAGCCGAGCACCAGGGCGCCGGACTTGCGCTCGCTGACCTCGGTCGCCTTGGCCTCGGCTAGGATCGAGGCGACATCCTCCGGCGCGACATCCTTCAGCGGAGCCTCGAGGGCGCGTTCGTCGACATCGGCCGGCACCGCTTCGATATCGAGGCCGGCATCGACGAGCATCGCCTTGCGGTACGGACTGCCCGAAGCGAGGATGATTTTCTCGGCCATGATGTTTCGCCCATCGCGTCCCGGTTGATCGGGGCAATGGGTTATCTGTTCTTGCTCCGCAGGGCAACGATGGCGGCGGCCGTTTCCTCGATGGAGCGGCGGCTGACGTCGATCATCGGCCAGCCGTGCCGTGTGCAGAGCTGGCGCGCATAGGCGAGCTCCTCGTTGATCGCGGCGCGGTCGATATAGTCGTTGGGTACGAAGCTGCTGGTATTGCCGAGGATGCGGTTTTGCCGGACATGCGAGATGCGCTCGGCCGTGGCTATGAGGCCGACGACCAGCGGTTTGCTTGCGGCGATCAGGCTTTCGGGCAGCGGCACGCCGAGGACGATCGGGATGTTGGCGGTCTTGTGGCCGCGATTGGCGAGATAGATGCTGGTCGGCGTCTTCGAGGTGCGCGATATGCCGATCAGCACGATATCGGCATCGTCCATATTGGCCGGCAGCTGGCCGTCATCATGCTCCATGGTGAAGTTCAGCGCATCGATGCGACGGAAATATTCGGCATCGAGCACATGTTGCGCGCCGACGCGGCGGCCGGCCGGCGTGCCGAGATAGGATTGGAAGACGGCAAGCACCGGCTCCAGCACGGAGACGCAAGGCAGGCCCATGGCGGCGCAGCGCTCGTCGATCGAGCGCGCGAGCTTCTGGTCGACCACCGTATAGAGGATGATGCCAGGCTCTTCCTCGATGTCCTCGAAGACCTTGGCGACCTGCTTTTCGGTGCGGATCAGCGGATAGATATGCTCGATGGCGCGCGCGTCCTTGTATTGCGCGGACGCCGCACGGCCGGCCGCCAGCAGCGTTTCGCCGGTGGCGTCGGAGATCAGGTGCAGGTGGAAGAAGCTCTGAGGTTTGTTCACAGGGGATGGGTCCAGGCTGTGGGCAATTGTGGACAAGGCGGGATGGGAAGGCCTCGGGTCAAAAAGCGAGTGTATCAGATGGCTGGTTGTCCACAATTCGCCGCGCTGTAGGCTTTGTCGCGGCGCTGGGGACAAAACTGGGGATCAACTTTTCTTGGCCGGTTTCATCCACAGCACGGAGTTCGAGGCCGGAAAGCCAAGCGTTTGACTCCAAAGCCGGAATCCGCGCCGTCCCCAGATCCCTCCAAATTGCGAAAGCGAGTACGCGACAATATGCTGACTGGCCTTTTCGGCCCGCAGGCTGGACAGGTCGCAACCATCACAACCAACAGACTCTTAGAATCAGAAGACTCTTTTAAAATAGATATTTGATTTAAGAGGATTGGAGAGGGCAGCGCTGAATGGCTGGGAAACGGATGATGCTGGACGTCCTCAAGGGCGAGACGGTTTCACCGCCGCCGCTCTGGATGATGCGGCAGGCCGGCCGCTATCTTCCGGAGTATCGCGAGACAAGGAAGCGGGCCGGGTCCTTCCTCGATCTCTGCTACGATCCGGACCTTGCCGTCGAAGTGACGCTGCAGCCGATCGAACGGTTCGGCTTCGACGCCTCGATCCTGTTTTCCGACATTCTCGTCGTGCCTAATGCCTTGGGGCGCGAAGTCCGCTTCGAAGAGGGCCGCGGGCCGATCCTGAAGCCGATCACGGCGGCCGAGATCGCGGCGTTGAACGGCGATATGTTTCACGTGAATCTCGAACCGGTCTACGAGACCGTGCGCAGGCTGCGCGCGAAACTGCCTGACGAAACGACGCTGATCGGCTTCTGCGGCGCGCCTTGGACGGTGGCGACCTATATGATTGCCGGCCACGGCACGCCGGACCAGGGGCCGGCGCGGCTTTTCGCCTATCGCGAGCCCGAGGCCTTCGGGCGGCTTTTGAAGGCACTGGCCGATCACTCGGCCGCCTATCTCATCCGTCAGATCGAAGCCGGCGCCGACGTGGTGCAGATTTTCGATTCCTGGTCGGGCGTGTTGGACGAACCATCCTTCGAGGCATTCTGCGTCGAGCCGGTCGCCGAGATCGTCCGGCAGGTGAAGGCGGTGCATCCCGATGTGCCGGTGATCGGCTTTCCGAAAGGCGCCGGCGAGCGTTATCGCGATTATCGGGCAAAGACCGGCATCACCGGTCTCGGGCTGGACTGGACCGTGCCTTTGTCGATGGCAAGGGAGCTGCAGCGCGACGGCGCGGTGCAAGGCAATCTCGATCCGCTGCGCCTGGTCGCCGGCGGCAAGGCGCTGGCCGACGGCGTCGATTCTATCCTGAGGACCCTGGGTAGCGGGCCGCTGATCTTCAATCTCGGCCACGGCATCACGCCGGAAACGCCGGTGGCGCATGTCGAGGCGATGGTGAAAATGGTGAGGAGCCAGCGATGAGCAATGCAGCCAATGAGAACAGCGCGAGCAGTGGGAACAGCACTGGCCAGGCGATGAAGCGCATGGCGATCGGCATCGTCGTTCTCGTGGTGGCGACCGCGCTGCTCTATTTCGTGGCGGGCGACGGTTTCTATCTCTGGGCCAAGGCGATCCATGTGATCGCCGTCATCGCCTGGATGGCGGGCATGCTCTATCTGCCGCGGCTCTTCGTCTATCACGTCGACGCAGAAAGGGGCTCGGTGCAGTCCGAGACCTTCAAGGTGATGGAACGCCGGCTGCTGCGGGGGATAATCAATCCGGCGATGATCGTGACCTGGGTGTTTGGCCTTTGGCTGGCCTGGAAAGGCTTTGCATTCCACGGCGGCTGGCTGCACGGCAAGATCGCCCTGGTGCTCGTCCTGTCGGGACTGCATGGCTATCTGGCCGGCGCGGTCAGGAAATTCGCCGAGGACAAGAATGAAAAACCGGCGAGACACTGGCGGATCGTCAACGAGATCCCCACATTGCTGATGATCGCCATCGTCATCCTGGTCATCGTGAAGCCGTTCTAAGTTTCCTCCCGATCCAGCAAGAAGGCCCAGCAAAAGGCGGCTTGCTCTTTCAGACGACCGACGATACAAGACGGGTCTTCCTTCCCGTCATGCGCCGCCCCTTTTCTCGCTTTCGGCCGCGCCCGGCATTTGTCGTATTCAGCCGATTTTCTCCCCAAAGCCTACCCAGAGTCTATCCTAATGCAAGAAATGAAACTCACAGAGTTCAAGAACAAGAAGCCGCCAGAGCTGATCGCTTATGCCGAATCGCTCGAGGTGGAGAACGCCAGCGTCATGCGCAAGCAGGAGCTGATGTTCGCAATCCTGAAGAAGCTCGCCGCCCAGGACATCGAAATCATCGGCGACGGTGTGGTCGAAGTGCTGCAGGACGGTTTCGGCTTCCTGCGCTCGGCCAACGCCAACTACCTGCCGGGTCCCGACGACATCTATATCTCGCCCTCGCAGATCAGGCGCTTCTCGCTCAAGACCGGCGATACGGTCGAAGGGCCGATCCGCAGCCCGAAAGAGGGCGAGCGCTATTTCGCGCTGCTCAAGGTCAACACCATCAATTTCGACGATCCCGAAAAGATCCGTCACAAAATCCACTTCGACAATCTGACGCCGCTCTATCCGACCAAGCGGCTGAAGATGGAAGTCGACAATCCGACCTCGAAGGACATCTCGCCGCGCGTGATCGACCTGGTCGCGCCGATCGGCAAGGGCCAGCGCGCGCTGATCAACGCGCAGCCGCGCACCGGCAAGACGGTTCTGATGCAGAACATTGCCCACTCGATCACCGCCAACCATCCGGAATGCTATCTGATCGTGCTTTTGATCGACGAGCGTCCGGAGGAAGTGACCGACATGCAGCGCTCGGTTAAGGGCGAGGTGATCTCCTCGACCTTCGACGAGCCGGCGGCGCGTCACGTGCAGGTCGCTGAAATGGTCATCGAGAAGGCCAAGCGCCTGGTCGAGCATGGCCGCGACGTGGTCATTCTGCTGGATTCGATCACCCGCCTCGGCCGCGCCTACAACACCGTAGTGCCGTCATCCGGCAAGGTGCTGACCGGCGGTGTCGACGCCAACGCGCTGCAGCGCCCGAAGCGCTTCTTCGGCGCAGCCCGCAACATTGAGGAAGGCGGCTCGCTGACCATCATCGCCACCGCGCTGATCGACACCGGCAGCCGCATGGACGAAGTGATCTTCGAAGAGTTCAAGGGCACCGGTAACTGCGAAATCCAGCTCGACCGCAAGGTGGCGGACAAGCGCATCTACCCGGCGATGGACATCCTCAAGTCTGGCACCCGCAAGGAAGACCTGCTGGTGCCGCGTGCGGACCTGCAGAAGATCTTCGTGCTGCGCCGCATCCTGGCGCCGATGGGCACGACCGACGCGATCGAGTTCCTCATCGACAAGCTCAAGCAGACCAAGACCAACGCCGACTTCTTCGATTCGATGAATACGTGATTGGCTAGGAAGGGCGGAAACTTTCCGCCCTTCTTGCTTTCAGCGTTACCGCGCGATCGCCGGACGACAATGACAAAGGTCAGCGCCGCTCCTCATGGCCCTGTCGGGCATTTTTCCCCGTAAACGGAGAGAAAGAGGCTGGCCGCAACGCCGGCTCCCTCCGTGCAGCGCTGGGGGTTTGGCGAAATCGCGGCGACAAGTCCCTTCTCCCCGTTCACGGGGAGAAGATGGCGGCAGCTAGATGAGGGGCAGCGCCAGCGCTCATTGTTGGGCGATGGCGCCTCGGTCACCTCGCCGAAGCAGCTTCTCCAACTCGCCCGCATCCCTCACCGCCGGCAGACACACCTGCCCGGTGCAGAACCATGCGCCTGGCTTGTCGGTGGCCGGCAGCACGCCGCCGGGCAACAACGGTCGATTCGCATCCGTGCCGATCGGCACGACGATATCGACCCGGCGTGGGTCGGGATTTCGATTCGCGACCGGGACGAGGCTTGAGGACTTCGGCTTGTCTATGATGACCAGCTTCAGCGGTTCGAGCGCCAGCGCGCAGGCGTTGACGATGCCGGCCTGGCCATAGGCCTGCTGTGACGCGCGGCCCATGGCATGCTCGGCGGTCGTCCAGGCTTTTTCCCAGAGATCGAGGTCGCCAGTAAGCGAGGAAAGCCGCACCAGCGCCTCGACGATCTGGCTGGTGGCAGAGGGGATCGCCTCGTCGACATCGCCGCGGATGCGGATGGGGACGTCGCCGCTGTCCGCGGCCGTCAGCCAATAGCCGGTCTTTTCGCTATCCAGGTGCCAGCGGTCGAGCTCGCCGATGAACTGCCTGGCGTGATCGGAATAGGCCGGATCGCCCGTCGCCTCGAACAGCGCGATCGCGGCGTTGGTCATGGCGGCGTAGTCGCTCGACAGCGCGGGGAAAAGCTTCTTCGCGCCGAGCATGGAATGCGGCAGGCGGCCATCCTGGCTGGCCCCGACAATATGGGCGAAGGCCTTTGCGGCGGCGTCAACCCAGTCGCGCCTGGCGAGTGCACGGCCGGCCTCGACGAGCGCCGCGATCATCAGGCCGTTCCAGTCGGTCAGCGCCTTGCCGTCGCGGCCAGGCCTGACCCGCTTTTCCCGGATTGCCAACAATTTCGCTTTCAGCGGTGCAAGCTGGACATGATCGACAATGCCTTCGCGTTGCTGCGCCTCGCTCTGGCGGATGATCGGCTTGCCTTCCCAGCCATGCGGCGCGGCGAGCTCGAAATGCCGGAAGAAGGCCTTGGCGTTGTCGCCGAGCGCGCTTTCGATTTCGTCGTGGCCCCACGTATAAAAAAGCCCCTCCTCGCCGTCGCTGTCGGCATCGAGGCTGGCGGCGAAGGCGCCGCCATCGACCAGCATTTCGCGCAGCAGCCAGGTGACGGTTTCTTCGATTCGCATCCGGAACAAGTTATCGCCCGTGGCCGCGTAGGCCCAGTTGCCCAGGCGGATCAGCTGGGCGTTGTCGTAGAGCATCTTTTCGAAATGCGGCACCAGCCATTCGGCGTCGGTGGAATAGCGGCTGAGGCCGCCGCCGATATGGTCGTAGATGCCGCCGGCGAGCATTTTTTCGAGGCTGGTGAGCACAGCGTCGCGATGCGCGGTCTGGCCGTCGCGCAGCCAGGACAGCCACAGGGCGTGCATGAAGGGCGCATTGGGAAATTTCGGCGCGCCCCGCAAGCCGCCGAGATCGCGATCGATCATGCCGTCGATACGCGCGGCCAGATCGGCCAGCGCATCGCGGTCGAGCACCGCTCTGCCCTTTGCGCCGGCAAGCCGCTGCTCGACATGGCTGGTCAGGCCGTCGGCGCTTTCGGCAAGGCTTTGCTGCTTGTCGCGCCAGGCTTTGTCGACCGCTTCCAGCACCTGGATGAAACCCGGCCTGCCATAACGCGCCTCGCGCGGAAAATAGGTGCCGCCCCAGAAAGGCTTGCCGTCGGGTGTCAGGAACATGGTCAGCGGCCAGCCCCCCTGCTCGCCCATGGCGTGAAGTGCTGCCATATAGATCTGATCGATGTCCGGCCGCTCCTCGCGATCGACCTTGATATTCACGTAGAGCCGGTTCATGACGGCCGCGACGGCGTCGTTCTCGAAGCTTTCATGCGCCATGACATGGCACCAGTGGCAGGCGGCGTAGCCGATGGAGAGCAGGATCGGCCGGCCCAGTTCCTTCGCTTCTGCAAGGGCGGCAGGCGACCATCCCCGCCAATGCACGGGATTGTCGCTGTGCTGCTGCAGATAGGGGCTGGCCTCTTCGGCAAGCAGGTTTCGCGCGGGCAAGGTCACGATGAGCGGCTCGGCATTGTGGTTTGATGTGAGCAAACGCTAGGGCGGTTCGGCAGGTCGGGCAATGGTTTCCCCAATGGTTTCGAAGGATTCGATCGTAGCGCTGTCGAGCGGCCGCCTGCCCGCCGGAATTGCCGTCATCCGAATTTCCGGCCCGAAGACTCGATTCGTGATCGAAACAATTGCCGGCGCCGTTAAGGATCGATTCACCACGTTGCGTAGGCTCAAGGCGGCGGATGGCTCGGTGATCGATCATGGCCTTGTTCTGTTCTTTCCAGGCCCCGGCAGCTTCACCGGCGAGGATGTCGCCGAGTTCCAGGTGCATGGCAGCCGCGCCGTCGCGGCCAAATTGCTGGAGACCATCACCGGCTTTGAAGGTGTGAGGCATGCGGAGCCTGGCGAATTCACAAGACGCGCTTTTCTCAATGGCAGGCTGGATCTGGTGGAGACAGAAGCACTTGCCGATCTGGTGAATGCCGAGACCGAGGCGCAGCGCCGCTTCGCTCTGAGCAATGCGGAAGGTGCGCAGAGCGAGCTCTATTCGGGCTGGCGCCGCCGGCTGATCCATGCGCGGGCGATGATCGAGGCGGAGATCGACTTCGCCGATGAGGACGACGTGCCCGGCTCCGTTTCGGAGGCGGTCTGGTCTGACGTGGCGGCGATGATCGGCGAGATCGAGCGGCATATCGAAGGGTTCAAGGCGGCGGAAATCATCCGCGATGGGTTCGAGGTCGTCATTCTCGGTGCGCCGAATGCCGGCAAGTCCAGCCTGTTCAACGCATTGGCCAGGCGCGAAGCGGCCATCGTCACCGACGAACCAGGCACGACGCGCGACCTGCTCGAGGTGGCGATGGATCTCAACGGGCTGAAGGTTCGCATCGTCGACACCGCCGGCCTGCGCGACGCCACGGGCAAGGTCGAATCCATCGGCATCGAGCGGGCGCGGGCCAAAGCGGGCGCGACGGACCTGGTGCTGCTCCTGGAGGACATGGCCGAGCCGGTGGCCGTGAGCGATGTTCCAAACGGCATTCCGCTCCTGAGGATCGGGACGAAGTACGATATCGCTCGTGCCGGCGCCGGTAGCGACTACGACCTGGTGATCTCTACCAAGGAAGGCATCGGGCTGGAGCGCCTCCTCAACGAGATCGGAGCCCGCGCGGCTGCGGCGGCTGGCGGCGCAGGCGATGTTCTGCCGTCGAGACTGCGCCATGTAGAGCTGCTTAACGAGACGCGTGATTTCCTGAAGGCAGCACTGTCAGGGCAAAGTCAGGAATTGCGAGCCGAAGACTTGCGCCTCGCGGCCGATCGTCTTGGCCGCATCATTGGCGCGGTGGACGTCGAGGATCTGCTCGACGTCATCTTCTCGCAGTTCTGCATCGGTAAGTGATTCACGTGAAACATAGACTGCCAGCCCGAGTGACTCACGTGAAACACCCGACGGAAGGAGCAACGTATGTTTCACGTGAAACGAGCCGGCTGTTCGTCCTTGACAGGAAGGTACCGTGGGGACATGTGTCAGGCAATCTCTGAAACCGGATACTTGGATAATGACCAATCACTATGATGTGGTGGTGGTGGGCGGCGGCCATGCCGGATGCGAGGCTGCAAGCGCGGCCGCGCGCGCCGGTGCCAGGACGGCGCTGGTGACGCTGCGCTTCGACACGATCGGCGTCATGTCCTGCAATCCGGCCATCGGCGGTCTCGGCAAGGGTCATCTGGTGCGCGAGATCGACGCCATGGACGGGTTGATGGGACGCATCGCCGATGCCGGCGGCATCCAGTTCCGCCTGCTCAATCGCCGCAAGGGCCCGGCCGTGCGCGGGCCGCGCACCCAGGCCGACCGCAAGCTGTATCGGCTTGCCATGCAGGAAGCGATTCGGCAGCAGAACAATCTCGATGTCGTCGAGGGTGAGGTTCTCGATCTCGAAATTGATGACGGGCGCGTGGTGGCGGTGCTGGTTTCAGGCGACCGTCGCCTTGCCTGCGGCGCCGTCGTGCTGACCACCGGCACCTTCCTGCGCGGCCTGATCCATATCGGCGAGAAGAAGATCGTCGCCGGCCGCATGAACGAGCAGGCGAGCATGGGCCTCTCTGCGACGATGGCGCGCGCGGGTTTCAAGCTCGGACGCCTGAAGACGGGAACGCCCCCTCGCCTCGATGGTCGCAGCATCGACTGGGCTTCGCTGGAAAGCCAGGCTGCGGACGAGGATCCGGTGCCGTTCTCGCTGATGACCGACCGGATCATCAATCCGCAGATCCATTGCGGCATCACCCGGACCATGCCGGCAACGCATGATCTGATCCGCGCCAATCTCGGTCGCTCGGCCATGTATTCCGGCTCGATCGAAGGTGTCGGCCCGCGTTACTGCCCGTCGATCGAGGACAAGATCGTCAAGTTCGGCGACCGTGAAGGCCACCAGATCTTCCTCGAGCCGGAAGGCCTCGACGACGACACCGTCTATCCGAACGGCATCTCGACCTCACTGCCGGAGGATGTCCAGGCCAACATCCTGAAGACCATCCCCGGGCTGGAAAAGGCGATGATGCTGCAGCCGGGGTATGCCATCGAGTACGACCATGTCGATCCGCGCGAATTGAAGACGACGCTGGAGACCAAGCGCGTCGAAGGCTTGTTCCTGGCCGGGCAAATCAACGGCACGACCGGCTATGAAGAGGCCGGCGCGCAAGGCTTGCTTGCCGGCATCAATGCCGCGCGCAAGGCGGCGGGCGATGACGAATTCGTGCTCAGCCGCACCGAAGGCTATATCGGCGTGATGGTCGACGACCTGACCAGCCGCGGCATCGCCGAGCCCTATCGCATGTTCACCTCGCGCGCCGAGTTCCGTCTGTCGTTGCGCGCCGACAACGCCGACGAGCGGCTGACCCCGCTGGCCAGTAAGCTCGGCCTCGCTTCATCGGCGCGGTCGCTGCGATTCGGCGAGATGGCGCGGAAGCTCGACGAAGCCCGTGCGCTGGCAAAGTCTGTCACCTGGACGCCAAACGAAGCGGCGCGGCATGGGCTGGAAATCAACAAGGACGGGGTGCGCCGCTCGGCCTATGACTTGCTGGCGCATCCTGGCGTCGATATGGCTTGGCTGACCCGCGTCGAGCCGAGGTTTGCCGAACTCGATGCTAAGACGGCTGAGCGGCTTGAAACGGAAGCGAAATATTCCGTCTACCTCGATCGCCAGCAGGCCGACGTGGCGCAGATCAGGCATGAAGAATCGCGGCTTATCCCTGAGGCGATCGACTTCTCGGATGTGCCCGGGCTTTCCAACGAGCTGAAGCAGAAGATGAAGCTGCGCCAGCCGCGTTCGATTGCCGACGCGCAGCGCATGGAGGGCATGACGCCGGCCGCGCTGGCGATCATCGTCGCGCATGTCCGGAATGCCGAGCACGCAGCTCGAAGGGACGTGGCGTGAGCGCCTGGGATGACCTGCAAAAGGCGGCGGGTCCAGTTTCACGTGAAACATTCGAGCGCCTGCAGGCCTTCGAACAATTGTTCCTGAAATGGAACCGCAGTATCAATCTGGCGGCGCCGTCGACGCTGGATGACGTCTGGCGCCGCCACGTCCTCGACAGCGCCCAACTCGCCCGAATCGCCCCCGCGGCAATGCGCTGGGTCGACCTCGGCTCAGGCGGCGGCTTTCCCGGCTTGGTGCTTGGCTTCCTGCTTGTCGAGCGTCCCGGAGCGTCGATCGATCTGGTCGAAAGCAACCGCAAGAAAGCGTCGTTCCTGCAATCCGTCATCGGTCAGTTCGATTTGCCGGCGCGCGTCGTGGCCAAGCGCATCGACGACAGCTATGCGCTTGTTTCCAAACCGGAAATCGTCACGGCACGGGCGCTGGCCGCGCTGCCGGATTTGCTCGATCTGGCGGCGCCGTGGCTTACCAAAGGGGCGCGCGCGCTCTTCCATAAAGGCCGGGATTACCGGGCCGAAGTGGAAGAAAGCACTCACCGCTGGAGCTTCGATCTGGTAGAACATTCGAGTGTGACCGACGCCCAAGGCGTCATCCTCGAAATCACCGAATTGCGCCCGGCGACAAGCAAATGAATTACTGGCACAGGCCCATGAGCACAGCACCGCGTATCATTACAGTTGCCAACCAGAAAGGCGGCGTCGGCAAGACGACGACTGCCATCAATCTGGCCACGGCATTGGCAGCCATCGGCGAGCGCGTGCTGATCGTCGACCTCGATCCGCAGGGCAATGCCAGCACCGGCCTCGGCATCGACCGCAAGGACCGCACCACGTCGTCCTACGACGTGCTGACCGGCGAACTCGAGCTGGAAGCCGCCGCGGTGCCGACCGCGGTGCCTGGACTGTCGATCATTCCCTCAACGCTCGATCTGCTCGGCATCGAGATGGAGATCGCCTCGGCGCCGGACCGGGTGCTCAAGCTGCGCAACGCGCTGCGCGCCGCTGCCGAGCGTTCGGCGCCTTTCGGCTATGTGCTTATCGACTGCCCGCCCTCGCTCAATCTTTTGACTTTGAATTCAATGGCGGCGGCCGATTCCGTTCTAGTTCCGCTGCAATGCGAGTTCTTCGCCCTCGAAGGCCTCAGCCAGTTGCTGGAGACGGTCGAGCAGGTGCGCAATACGATCAATCCGGATCTCACCATCCAGGGCATCGTGCTCACCATGTATGACGGGCGCAACAACCTCGCCAACCAGGTGGTGCAGGATGTGCGCACCCATATGGGCGACAAGGTCTATGAGACGATCATTCCGCGCAATGTGCGCGTTTCCGAGGCGCCGTCCTACGGCAAGCCGGCGATCCTTTACGACCTGAAGTGCTCGGGCAGCCAGGCCTATCTGCAACTCGCCTCCGAGGTGATTCGCCGCGAGCGCAAGCTGCGCGCCGCCTGAGCTAGAGGCACTCGGCAGCCTTGGTTAATTAGCCGATTCGACTCCGAAACGATCTGGACAAACTAATGAGCGAAGACCAATCAAGAAAAAGACTGGGCCGTGGCCTCGCGGCGCTGATCGGCGAAATCGACCGTCCGGCGGCGCCGGAAAAGCCGAGCGCGGCGGTGGCGGCCGACGGCAAGGTGCCGATCGAATTCGTCAGCCCGAACCCGAAGAACCCGCGCCGGCATTTCGGCGACGCCGAGCTCACCGATCTTGCCCAGTCGATCCGCGAGCATGGCGTGGTGCAGCCGGTGGTGGCGCGCCCCTCACCTTCGCAGGCCGGCCGCTACGAGATCATCGCCGGCGAGCGGCGCTGGCGGGCAGCGCAGCGCGCGGGCCTGACCGAGATCCCTATCATCGTGCGCGACGTCAACGACCGCACCGCGCTGGAACTGGCGATCATCGAGAACGTGCAGCGCGCCGACCTCAATCCGGTCGAAGAGGCGCAAGGCTATCAGCAGCTGATCGACGAGCACGGCTACACGCAGGCCGATCTCGGCCAGGTCATCGGCAAGAGCCGCAGCCATGTCGCCAATACGCTGAGACTCTTGAAGCTGCCCAACGTCATCCACGACATGCTGGTGGACGGCGCTTTGTCGGCCGGCCATGCCCGCACGCTGGTGACGGCCGAGGATCCGGCAGGGCTCGCCAAACGCATCGTCGAAGGAGGACTTTCGGTGCGCCAGGCCGAAGCGCTGGCGCAGATGCCCGCCGGCCCGACGCCGGCCAAGGCGAAATCCGCCGCGAGCGCGCCGGAGAAGGACCCCGACACGCTGGCCCTGGAGAAGCTGATGACCGACACGACCGGCATGATCGTCAGCATCGAGCACAAGGGCAAGGGCGGCACGCTGCGGGTTGACTACCGCTCGCTGGAGCAGCTCGACGAGTTGTGCCGGCGGCTGAAGGACGAGCGGTAGTCGGCTGGGGGCCTAATGGTATTTGGCGGCATTTGAGGTTTTGGCTTAAGGCTGGATACGCCTGATATATCGGTGATAGACAATGAAAGGGCTGGCGCTATGCCGGCCCTTTTTCGTTGGCGGTGGTGATTGGCGGAGGCCGGCTTGATGGCTGATCTCCCCTTGTGGGGAAAAGCCCGGCAGGGCAGAGGGGGCGCGACGGAGCGCCATCATCTCTTTGAGCAAAACAGCGGACGAGCGCCAAGGGTGGACATTAAGCCGTTGTAGCGGCTATATAATTTCGCTCGATGCACCCTCCGCCAAAGGTCACGGCCGGAGAGTTCGAGGCCAAAGAACTGATAAGCCGACGGGACAGCGCCCCCTCTGTCCTGCCGGACATCTCCCCCACAAGGGGGGAGATTGGCCAACCGCTATCGCTGCTCCAACCTTGCGCTCTCCATTGCGGCCAAGTAGCGCCGGTCAGCGCAGCCGCCGGCGCTAGGCCCTCGGCTTGACAGTGCCGGGCATCGGCGTAACCTCATTAGAGACAACTAAACTATATGCCCTGGCGTGCCGAGCAGTCGCGATGTCGGGCTTTATGCCGCTTCTTTACGGTATAGGCGGCGCCACCTCGCCAAAGCGAGCCGAGCCGACCCGCCTGACAGAGCCGGGAGGTGAAGATGGCAACCAGTTGGCAATTGTCTGGAAGTTATTTCGAAAATTGTAGCTGCGATGTCGTTTGTCCCTGCCTGCTGTCCACCAACGCGCAGCTGACATCGAAGCCGACGCGAGGCGTCTGCGACGTCGGCCTGGTCTTTCATATCGACAAGGGCAATTTCGGCGACGTTCGATTGGATGACCTCAGCGTCGCGATGGTTGCCCATACACCGGGTCCGATGGCCGACGGCAACTGGACGGCCGCCGCCTATATCGACGAACGGGCCGACGACAGGCAAACAGAGGCGCTGGGCGCGATCTTCACCGGCGCCGCGGGTGGTCCGATGGCGGTGTTGGCACCCATGATCGGCACGAATCTCGGAGCCAAGAAGGTTCCGATCGACTATCGAATAGACGGCAAGAAGCGGTCGGCGGAGATTGCGGGCGTCATGAAGATGGCGGTCGAACCGCTGCCGACAATGCGCGAGGACGGGCAGATGTGGGCGGCCACCGGCCATCCCGTGAATCCCGACTGGCTCGGTCTGGCGATGGGGGCGGAAGGCAGCACGTTCAGCGACCATGGCATGAATTGGGACAATTCCCGGCGCAACGGACATTACGCTCCGATCAATTGGTCGGGCCAGGCGTAGCCTTTGGCCTCGCCGCCGGAACGTGCTTCGCCCATGACGTTGACATCGCAGCGAAATATCATCCTCGCGTTGCTGATTGCCGGCGCCGCGGTGTCGTGGGCCGTGCTCATCCGGCAGCAGATCGGCATGGACGCGGACATGGGCATGGAAATGTACTCTCCAACCATGGGCATGACGGGGCCGCTGTTTCTTGCCGTCTGGATCGTCATGATGGTTGCCATGATGTTTCCGACGGCCGCCCCCATGATCCTGACGTTTCACCAGGTTCAAGCCGCCAAGCGGGGGCGCGGCGAGACCTTCGTCTCCACCTGGGTGTTCGTGGCCGGCTACATGGTGGTCTGGAGCGTGATCGGCGTTCTCGCCTTTGCCGGCGCGGCAGGAGCGGAGAAGCTTGGCGCGCAGATGGGAATGTCTGGCGCGGCGGCCGCGCGCATAGGCGGCGCGCTGCTGATCGTAGCGGGCGCGTATCAGCTCTCGCCGCTGAAGGATCTGTGCCTGGCCAAATGCCGTACGCCTATCGGCTTCATCCTGACCTCATGGCGCGACGGCCGCTGGGGCGCGGCGCACATGGGCCTCCAGCATGGGGCCTTTTGCCTGGGCTGCTGCTGGCTCTTGTTTCTCGCCCTCTTTCCTCTCGGGATCATGAACGTCGCCGCGATGGCCGTGGTCACCCTGCTGATCTTTGCGGAAAAGACCTTTCCGTCAGGAGATCGGATAGCGAAGGTGTCTGGTGTCGCCCTGCTGCTTTACGGCGCGACGGTACTGGTCTTTCCACAGGCGCTGCCCACCTTCCAGCCGATGGACGCCATGATGATGAACTGACCGGGAAGGCGGCTCTCCGGTGAAGGGATCGCACTCCTATCCTTCGTCATTCTAGGGCGGAGCAAGGAGCGAAGCGACGCGCGCAGACCCTAGAATCCATGCCGCGACGGTTGAGAGCCGCCACGGTGCAGAACGATCACCAGCCAATTCCGCGAAAGAGCTCGAACCATTCCGGGTTGGTGTTCTCGATCAATTCAATCTTCCATTGGCGAGGCCAGCGCTTCAACGACGTCTCACGCTGGATGGCGTCTTTGATGTCGAAATACTCCTCGTACCAGACCAGACGCTGCACACCGTAACGGCTGGTGAAGCTGGAGCCTTGGCCAGTCTTGTGCTCGGGCATCCGGCGAGCAAGGTCGTTGGTGACGCCGATATAGATCGTGCCGCCTCTCTGGCTCGCGGTCATGTAGACGTAGCCTGTCATGTGACGATCTTACCTAGCACTATCGCCAACGGCTATTCTGGGCCGTTGCATTCTACGGCCAATGTCACGGCATGGATTCTAGGGTCTGCGCGCGTCGCTTCGCTCCTTGCTCCGCCCTAGAATGACGAATGGTGTGTTGCGCCCTACCCACGAGGGGAGATCAGCCAACGCGTCGGCTTTCGTCAATCGCCGCCCTTTACCTCTGCCCCAGCCTCGCGCTTTCGATCGCGATCCCCAGCAGCGCCTGCCTGGCCAGTGCTTCCGACAGATCCGGCCGCTTGCGCGTCTGCAGGACCGCCGTCTGCAGGCGGCCGAGCGCGCGGCCGAGCGCCTCGACATTCCAGCGATCGAGCGTTCTTTCCACCAGCTTGCGGCGCGAGAAGAACACCGGCGGGCGAGCGCCGGCGACGACCGACGCAGCGTTGCGGCCGCCGGATTCCATCTGGCCGCGCATCACCTGGATCGCCTGCAACTGGCGCATCGCCGAGGACAGCACCAGGAAGGGGTGGCCGCCAGACTGGCAATGGCGGTTGAAGGCAACGTCGAAGTCGCCGACTTTGCCGTCCAGCATGGCGTCGACCGCGGCGTCGAAAGACGCGCCGGAGACATCGCCCGACAGCGCGTTGACGTCCTCGACGTCGATCTCTTTCCGGCCGTGCGCGTAGAGCACCAGCTTCTCGATCTCGCCGCGCGAGGCGAGCCGGTCGCCGCCGAGATTGCGGCGCAGCGCCTGGCGCGCGTCGAGCGTCATCGACATGCCGGCCTTGCGCAATTCGTCGTCGATCACCGTATCGAGGTCGCGCGCTTCGTCGGCATAGCAAGGCAAGGCGATGGCGTTGCCGGCGGCCTCGACGATGGCCCTGAGGCCGGTGCCTTTCTTCAGGTCGCCGGCCTCGATGAGAATGATGGCGTCGCGCGCGGGCTCGCTGGTCAGCGCCTTGATGTCGTCGGCCAGCGCCTTCTGGCCGCTGGCATTGCGCACCCAAAGCAGCCGCCGGTCGGAAAACATCGGCACGGTGCGGGCCTCGTCGAGCAACCGTCCCTGGTCGCGGTCGACCTCGGCACCATCCAGCTTGACCACCGAGAAGGGATCGTCGAGCGGCAGGCCGGTCTTCGCGGCGAAGGCTTTCGCCCGCTCGGCGACGAGGCCGCGATCGGGACCGTAAAGCAGGATGATCGCCATAGAGGGATCGGGCTTCGCCAGCCACGAATCGACCTCATATCCTTTCTTCTGCGCCATGTGGGCTGAGTTAGCATGGCGCGGGGTGCGGGAACCAGCGTTTCGGTGGAACAGGTGTGGGACACGTGTCCCAAGCTTTCGGTTCACGCCGCGCGATCGCTCCAGCTTGGCGACCAATGCCGAAAGCTGGCGCTGCCCCTCATCGCCCTGCCGGGCACTTCTCCCCGTATAGTGACGGGGAGAAGGGGCTGGCCGCAGCCTCGGCGCTCAATTTGCAACGCCGGCGATTGGCGAAATCGGCGATGACAGCTTCCCTCTCCCCGTCACTATACGGGGAGAGGATGCCGGCAGGCAGGTGAGGGGCGGCGCTGACATAGAGAGGTTGCCCTCCCGTCATGCGACCCGGGTTTGTCGGCTCTTGCGCCTAAAGCCCTGCCGGCATTCGCCAAATTGCGCGCGGCGCGAAAACATCGACAAGAAATTTCGCCGTCATATCTGCATCTTGGCGTCTGCGTGTCGCATCGGTTCCGTGGGGCCGACGACCGGGAGGACGGCTGCCATCTCGCCCGATGAAATGGCGGCGCGGATGTGCAAAGATCGCACGGGCAACATTGGAGGACGTGAGCTCATGGCCGATGCTGGAATGTTGCGCTTCCATGTGCCCGAGCCCGAGGTGCGGCCCGGCGGCACGCCCGACTTCTCGAATGTGACCATTCCCAAGGCGGGCTCGGTGCCGCGCCCCGAGATCGACGTCGATCCGCGCACCATCCGCGACATGGCCTTTTCCATCATCCGGGTGCTGAACCGCGCCGGCGAAGCCGTCGGGCCATGGGCCGGGCTGCTCAGCGACGAGGAGCTGCTCGAAGGACTGCGCAACATGATGACGTTGCGCACCTTCGACGCGCGCATGCAGATGGCGCAGCGCCAGGGCAAGACCTCGTTCTACATGCAGCATCTGGGCGAAGAGGCAGTGAGCTGCGCCTTCCGCAAGGCGCTCGCCCCGGGCGACATGAATTTCCCGACCTACCGGCAAGCCGGGCTGTTGATCGCCGACGGCTATCCGATGGTCACGATGATGAACCAGATCTATTCCAACGAGGCCGACCCGCTGAAGGGCCGGCAGCTACCGATCATGTATTCCTCCAAGGAGCACGGCTTCTTCTCGATCTCCGGCAATCTGGCGACGCAATACATCCAGGCGGTCGGCTGGGCGATGGCTTCGGCGATTTCCAACGATTCGCGCATCGCAGCCGCCTGGATCGGCGACGGCTCGACCGCGGAGTCCGATTTCCATTCGGCGCTGGTGTTTGCCTCGACCTACAAGGCGCCGGTCATCCTCAACGTCGTCAACAACCAGTGGGCGATCTCGACCTTCCAGGGCATTGCGCGCGGCGGCTCCGGCACCTTTGCCGCGCGCGGCCTCGGCTTCGGCATTCCGGCGCTGCGCGTCGACGGCAACGACTATCTCGCGGTGCACGCGGTCGCCAAGTGGGCGGCCGAACGGGCGCGCGCCAATCTCGGGCCGACGCTGGTCGAGTATGTCACCTACCGGGCCGGCGCGCATTCGAGCTCGGACGATCCTTCCGCCTACCGGCCGAAGGCGGAATCCGACGCCTGGCCGCTCGGCGATCCGGTGATCCGGCTGAAGAACCATCTCATCCACAAAGGCGCATGGTCCGAGGAGCGCCACACCCAGGCGGAGGCCGAGATCCTGGAGACGGTGATCGCGGCGCAGAAGGAAGCCGAGAGCCATGGGACGCTGCATGCCGGCGGCAAACCCTCGACGCGAGACATGTTCGAGGGCGTCTACGCCGAGATGCCGCCGCATCTCAGGCGCCAACGCCAGCAGGCGGGGGTCTGATCATGCCGAGACGGACGATGATCGAGGCGATCCGCGACGCCATGGACGTATCGATGGGGTGCGACAGCCAAGTCGTCGTATTCGGCGAGGATGTCGGCTTCTTCGGCGGCGTCTTCCGCTGCACGCAGGGCCTGCAGGCCAAATATGGCAAGAGCCGCTGCTTCGATGCGCCGATCAGCGAATCCGGCATCGTCGGCGCGGCCATCGGCATGGCCGCCTACGGGCTGAAACCCTGTGTCGAGGTGCAGTTCGCCGATTATGTTTATCCGGCTTACGACCAGATCGTCTCTGAAGCGGCGCGGTTGCGCTATCGCTCCAACGGCGATTTCACCTGCCCGATCGTGGTGCGCATGCCGACCGGCGGCGGCATCTTCGGCGGACAGACGCATAGCCAGAGCCCGGAAGCCTTGTTCACCCACGTCTCCGGCCTGAAGACGGTGGTGCCGTCCAATCCGCATGACGCCAAGGGGCTGCTGATCGCGGCGATCGAGGATCCGGACCCGGTGATCTTCCTCGAGCCGAAGCGGCTCTACAACGGCCCGTTCGACGGCCATCACGACCGGCCGGTGACGCCCTGGTCGAAGCATGAGCTCGGCGAGGTCGCCGACGGCCACTACACCATCCCGCTCGGCAAGGCGGCGATCCGCCGTCAGGGCTCGGCCGTCACCGTGCTTGCCTACGGCACGATGGTCTATGTCGCGCAGGCCGCCGCCGAGGAGACGGGCATCGATGCCGAGATCATCGATCTGAGAACGCTTTTGCCGCTCGACCTCGACACGATTGTCGCGTCGGTGAAGAAGACCGGGCGCTGCGTGGTCGTGCATGAGGCGACGCTCACCTCCGGCTTCGGCGCCGAACTGGTCGCGCTGGTGCAGGAGAACTGTTTTTACCATCTGGAAGCGCCGGTCGCGCGGGTCGCCGGCTGGGACACGCCCTATCCGCATGCGCAGGAATGGGACTACTTCCCCGGCCCGGCGCGGGTCGGCCGCGCCTTGATCGAAACATTGGAAGCTTAAAGTGGGGGAGGCCTGAGATGGGCGAACACGTCATCAAGCTGCCCGATGTCGGCGAAGGCGTCGCCGAAGCCGAGCTCGTCGAATGGCATGTCAAGGTCGGCGACCTCGTGCGCGAGGACACGGTGCTGGCCGCCGTCATGACCGACAAGGCGACCGTCGAAATCCCCTCACCGGTCGATGGCGAGATCCTTTGGCTCGGCGCCGAGATCGGCGACACGGTGGCGATCGGCTCGCCGATCGTGCGGCTGAAGGTAGCCGGCGAAGGCAATGTGAAAGCTGTCGCCGAGGCGGCGCCTGAGGTGAAAGCGCCGGCCGAGCCGGTCGAAGCCAAACCGGCGCCGGCGCCGGACACTCCGAAAGCGGCGCCAAAGCCGGCCGAGGGGCCGAAAATTGCCGCCGCGCCGAAGGCGACGCGCCCTGTTTCCGTCTCTGGCGCGCCGCGTGCGGAAGGCGAGAAACCACTGGCGTCACCCGCCGTGCGGCTGCGGGCGAAGGAGGCCGGCATCGATCTGCGCCAGGTCACGGGCAGCGGCCCGGCCGGGCGCATCAGCCATGAGGATATCGACGCGTTCGTCGCGCGCGGCCCGCAAGTCGCCCGCGCCACCGGCCTTGCCCGGAAGGACGGCGTCGAGGACATCAAGGTCGTTGGCCTGCGGCGCAAGATCGCGGAAAAGATGTCGCTGGCGAAGTCGCGCATTCCGCATATCACCTATGTCGAGGAGATCGACGTCACCGCGCTGGAGGAATTGCGCGCGACGCTGAACAAGGAGAAGCGCGGGGATCGCCCGAAGCTGACCCTGCTGCCCTTCCTGATGCGGGCGATGGCGAAGGCGATCGCCGACCAGCCCAACCTCAACGCGCTGTTCGACGACGATGCCGGCATCATCCACCAGCATGAAGGCATCCATATCGGCATCGCCGCGCAGACGCCCGCCGGGCTGGTGGTACCGGTGGTCAAGCATGCCGAGGCGCGCGACCTGTGGGATTGCGCCACGGAGGTCAACCGACTGGCCGACGCGGCGAAGGCCGGCACGGCAAGCCGCGAGGAGCTCTCCGGCTCGACCATCACCATCACCTCGCTCGGCGCGATGGGCGGCGTGGCGACGACGCCGGTCATCAACTATCCGGAAGTGGCGATCGTCGGCGTCAACAAGATCATGGTGCGGCCAGTCTGGGACGGCACGCAGTTCATTCCGCGCAAGATGATGAACCTGTCCTCCAGCTTCGACCATCGCGTCATCGACGGCTGGGTTGCGGCGGTGTTCGTGCAGCGCATCAAGGCGCTGCTCGAGACGCCGGCGCTGATTTTCGTGGATTGAAGGGGATGGGTGGAATGCTTGTCCCTTTGATCCAATCCGAAAAGGATCGTCGCAGATTTCCGGTGACCGGCCCGAAGCCGCAAAGTACCAACCTCCGTGGTTGGCCGCAGGCCTTCGCGCGTTCATCATCCTCGGGCTTGACCCGAGGATCCATGCCGCGATCTCTGCCGAAGGGTGCAGCGGTGCAGAATTCTGGACCGTTGCAACGCCGTCAGGTCACGGCATGGATTCCAGGGTCTGCGCGCGTCGCTTCGCTCCTTACTTCGCCCTGGAATGACGAAGCCATAAGCACCTCGGCAAATCTCCAACCTAGGCGATACGGTGCCGAGGCAAAGCGACCGATCGAGGTAACCGCATGAAAGAAATCTCCTGCAAGCTGCTCGTCATCGGCGCCGGACCGGGCGGCTATGTCTGCGCCATCCGCGCCGGGCAGCTCGGCGTCGACACGGTCATCGTCGAGGCAGGCAAGCCCGGTGGCACCTGCCTCAATGTCGGCTGCATTCCCTCCAAGGCGCTGATCCATGCGGCGGAGGAATTCGAGAAGATAGCGCATATGGCCGGCGGCAAGGATCCGCTCGGCATCAAAGTCGCCGCGCCGACGCTCGAACTTGCAAAAACCGTCGCCTGGAAGGATAGCATCGTTAGTCGGCTCAACAGCGGCGTTGCCGGGCTGTTGAAAAAGGCCAAGGTCAAGACCGTGCAGGGCTGGGCGACGTTCCGGGACGGCAAGACGGTCGAAGTCGAGACCGAGACCGGCACGCAGGTCATCCGCGCCGAGACCGTGGTGATCGCAACCGGCTCGGCGCCAGTCGAGCTGCCGTTCCTGCCGTTCGGCGGTCCGGTGATCTCGTCGACCGAGGCGCTGGCGCTGAGCGAAGTGCCGAAGAAGCTCGCGGTCGTCGGCGGCGGCTATATCGGGCTCGAGCTCGGCATGGCCTTCGCCAAGATGGGCGCCAAGGTCACCGTGGTCGAAGCGCTACCACGGGTGCTGGCGCAATATGACGCCGAGCTGACGAGGCCGGTGCTGAAACGGCTCGGCGAGCTCGGCGTCGAGGTGATGCTGGGCGCCAAAGCCAAAGGCCTGTCGACCAAGGGCGATGCGCTGCTGGTCGAGACCGCCGACGGCAAGAACGCCAAGGTCGCCGCCGACAGGATCCTGGTCACGGTCGGCCGCAAACCGCTGACCGAAGGCTGGGGGCTGGAGCAGATCGACCTCGACAGGGCCGGCAAATTCATCCGCATCGACGACCAGTGCCGCACCTCGATGCGCGGCATCCATGCCATCGGCGACGTCACCGGCGAGCCGATGCTGGCGCATCGCGCGATGGCGCAGGGCGAGATGGTGGCCGAGATCGTCGCCGGCCACAAAAGAAGCTGGGACAAACGCACCATTCCCGCGATCTGCTTCACCGATCCGGAGCTGGTCACCGCCGGCCTGTCACCGGAAGAGGCGAAGGCGCTCCCAGGCGAGATCAAGATCGGCCAGTTCCCGTTCGCCGCCAACGGCCGCGCCATGACCAGGCAGGGCGAAGACGGTTTCGTGCGGGTCGTGGCGCGCGCCGACAATCATCTGGTGCTGGGCATCCAGGCGGTCGGGCAGGGCGTATCGGAACTGTCGGCGGCCTTCGGCCTGGCGCTGGAAATGGGCGTGCGGCTGGAGGACATCGCCGGCACCATCCACGCGCATCCGACACAGGGCGAAGGGTTCCAGGAAGCGGCGTTGAAGGCGCTGGGGCACGCGCTGCATATTTGAGCGGAGCGCCTCTTTCCTCTCCCTCCGGAGGGGGGAGAGGTGGCGCCGCGAAGCGGCGACGGAGTGGGGGAAGCCGCTGCTCAAATGTGGAAGCGCCGACAACCATTCACCACCACCGGGCCTCAATCAAGGCGAGGCATCCGGGTTGAAATAACAACCGTCGGCGCAGGTCGACCCCCACTCCGTCGAGCTCCGCTCGACACCTCTCCCCGATCGACGGGGGAGAGGAAAGGCGCGAGCTTATTCAGCTCGCCAGCCGGCTCACCATCTCGTACTGGGCGTAGGCGCGGCCGAAGCGGTTGGCGAGGAAGGCGTCGAGGGCGATATCCTCCTGGCGCACGAAACCCATCGCCGGCAGCGAGCCGTCGGCCAGCATGTCGAGCACGGCGCAGATGCCGGAGGCGGTGGTGATCTGGATGGCGCTGCGCACGATGGAGCCGACGCGCTGCGAATAGACCTTGTTGGCGTAGGTCTCCTGCAGCAGGCGACCGTTGCGGCGGCCCGAGACGGTGACGAAGACGATGACCACGTCCTGCAGCGTCGCCGGCAGCGCGCTCTCGAAAATGTCCTTCAGCACGTCGCGGCGGTGGCGCAGCCCCAGGTCGTTGAGCAGCGCCTTCATGATCGCGGCGTGACCGGGATAGCGGATGGTGCGGTAGTTCAGCGTGCGCACCTTGCCCTTGAGCGTCTCGGCCAAAGTGCCCAGGCCGCCGGAGGTGTTGAAGGCCTCATAGGTGACGCCGTCGAGCGAGAACTCCTCGCGCTCTTCCAGCGGCGGCACCTCGATCAGCTCGCCCTCGACGATCGCCTCGCAGGGCTCGCAATATTCGTTGATGACGCCGTCGGTGCTCCAGGTCAGGTTGTAGTTGAGCGCGTTGGATGGATATTGCGGCAGCGCGCCGACGCGCATGCGCACGCTTTCCAGCGTGTCGAAGCGGCTGGCGAGATCGTTGGCGACGATCGAGATGAAACCCGGCGCCAGGCCGCATTGCGGGATGAAGGCGCTTTTGGCGTCGCGCGCCAGTTCCTTCACGCGGCGGGTCGAGACGACGTCCTCGGTGAGGTCGAGGTAATGCACGCCGGTGGCCGCGGCCGCCTCGGCGATGCGGGTGGTGAGATGGAAGGGCGCGGCGCTCAACACGGCGAACTTGCCGGCGAGCACCTTTTCGAGCTCACCCGTGGCGCCGATGTCCAGCTCCTGGGTCTCGACGCCGGCCGGCAATTCGGCGGCGGCAAGCTGGGCGCCCGAGCGGTCGACGAGCGTGACGTGATAGTCGCCGGTCGAGCTCAGCATTTCCGCGATGGTCGAGCCGATCTTGCCGGCGCCGACTACAACGATGTTCTTCATGATCAATACCCCTGCCAATTTTGAAATTCGAGTTGGCGGAATCATCGCAGCTTGCCTGTCGAAAGGAAGGGTGGAATCTGGCAATATGAAGCCGACCTTTAAGCGATTCGCCGAGGAAGATCGTCGAAATGATCACTGAAGCCGAACAAGCCCTGCTCACTTTGCTGAGGGCCGACGCCCGCGCCTCGACCGCGGAGCTTGCGCGAAAACTCGGCGTGTCGCGCACCACGGTGCAGAGCCGCATCGAGCGGCTGGAGCAGCGCGGCGTCATCGCCGGCTATGGGGTCAGGCTGTCGCCCGACTACGAGCAGGGGCTGGTCAAGGCGCATGTACTGCTCACCGTCACCCCGAAACTCGCCGACAAGGTCGTGCGCGCCCTCGAGGCGATGCCGCCGGTCAGGACAGTGCATTCGGTGAGCGGCAATTTCGACATGATCGTCATCGTCGACGCGCCGTCGATCCGCGATCTCGATGCGCTGCTCGACCGGATCGGGGCGATGGACGGGGTGGAGCGGACGTCGTCGTCGATCATTCTGTCGACGCGGGTGGATCGGTGAGGGCGATCTCACCCCTTGAGGGCAGGGCAATCGCATATGGCGACGCCAGCAGCCTGAAGATGCCGCCAAAGGGGACAGAGAGGGTTCTCCTGCGTAAAGCTGCCACGTATCCTTCGTCATTCTAGGGCGGAGCAAGGAGCGAAGCGACGCGCGCAGACCCTAGAATCCATGCCGTGACATTGGCCGTAGAATGCTGCAGTCCAGAATAGCCGCTAGCGACAGCGCCAGCTAAGATCGCAATATGACAGGCTACGTCTATATGGCCGCGAGCCAGAAAGGCGGCACGATCTATATCGGTGTCACCAACGACCTTGCTCGTCGCATGCCGGAGCACAAGACCGGCAAAGGCTCCAGCTTCACCAGCCGTTATGGTGTGCAGCGTCTGGTCTGGTACGAGGAGTATTTCGACATCACCGACGCCATCCAGCGTGAGACGTCATTGAAGCGCTGGGCCGCGCCAATGGAAGATGGAATTGATCGAGAAGACCAATCCGGAATGGTTCGAGCTGTTTCGCGGGATTGGCTGGTGAACGTTCTGGACCGTGGCGGCTCTCAGGCGTCACGGCATGGATTCTAGGGTCTGCGCGCGTCGCTTCGCTCCTTGCTCCGCCCTAGAATGACGAAGCACAGGTTAGCGCCTCTCTGCCCTCTCGGCATCTCCCACAGAGCCACACAAGGGGGAGAGATTAGGCGCGCCTATGCCCTCCTCCGCTCCGGCCCCTCGTCCAGCCAGGCCACATCCTCCGGCGTCAGCTTGATATCGAGTGCCTTCAGGCTGTCCTCGAGCTCGTCCAGCGTGCGCGGGCCGATCAGCGGCACGGACGGGAAGGGCTGCGCCAGCACGTAAGCCAGCGCGACATGGATCGGGCTCTTGCCGAGCTTGCGCGCCAGTTCGATGGCGCGGTCGCGGCGGCCGAAATTCTTTTCCGAATACCAGACCCGCACCAGCTCCTCATTGTCCTGCTTGTCGCGGCCGGCGCGATCGGTGAAGAAGCCGCGGCCCTGGCTCGACCAGGCGAAGTTCGGCATCTGCCTTGCCGTCAGCCAGGCCTTCCAGGTATCGGTGGACGAGGTGACGCAGCCGGCCCAGATCGGCTCCAGCATCTCGGCCAAGGAGAAATTGTTGGAGAGCGCGCCGGGCTTCTGCCTGCCGTGCTTCTCGGCATAGGCAATCGCCGCGTCCATCCGCTCCATGGTCCAGTTGGAGCCGCCGAACAGGCCGCGGATGCGGCCGGCCTTGGCCTCCCGGTCCATGGCGTCGACGAATTCGCCGACCGGCACGTCGGGATTGTCGCGATGCATGAAATAGATGTCGACATGGTCGGTCTGCAGCCGGTCGAGCGACTGGGCCAGCTGCTTGGCGATGACGTCGGGATAGCAGAGCGGCGAATGCGCGCCCTTGGCGATGATGACCGATTGCTCGCGCACGCCGCGATTGGCGAGCCACTGGCCAAGCAGCGTCTCGGTGTAGCCGGCGCCATAGACGAAGCCGGTGTCGAACAGGTTGCCGCCGGCCTCGAAATAGGCGTCGAGCAGGATCGAGCCGGAGGAGAAGGTGCGAAAATCCTCAAAGCCGAGCGCCAGAAGGGAGACGGGTTTCGGCAGGCCGGGAATGTCGCGCTTGCCGATGGCGGCGCCGTTGGTCCGGAGCGGCCGGCCGGAGAGCGTGTTGACGCGCTTGGCCGGCTTTTCGATCTCGTATTCCAGCCCCACGGCGTGGCGCCATCTGTCGAGCACGCGCAGCGTGCCGAGGCTGTCGGCCCAGGACATGCCCGGCCAGGCGAATTCCTGGCGGCCGGCGAGGATCGCCTCGCCGGCGCCGTCGACCTCGAAGGAATAGAGGTGGCGGGTCTCGTCGAGACTGATCACCTCGCGAGCCGCACCGGACCGGATCACCTCGATCCGGCCCGGTCCGACATCGCGGTTGCCACCGGCGAACCAGAAATCGGGCACCTCGATCTGACCCTTGGTGCCGAAGATGCGCAGCACATTGTCCTGGTTGAGCGAGATGCTGCAGGAAACCTCGGCGACGATACCGCCGGGGAAGTGCAGCAGGGCCGCGGCCCATTCGTCGACGCCGGACTGGCCGAGATGGGCGGCGCCGACGACCTTGTCCGGCTCGAGGAAAGGCTGCCCTGAAGCGGCACCCGCGATCAGCCGCGCCATCGACACCGGATATCCGCCCACATCGAGGACGCCGCCGCCGGCGAGTTCGTTGGCATAGAGCCTGTGCGCCGGCATGAAGCCCGGCATGGCGAAGCCGAAGCTCGACTTGATCATGCGGACCTCGCCTATGGCGCCGGATTTGATCAGCTCGACCAATTGCCGGGTCTGCGGGTGCAGCCGGTACATGAAGGCTTCGCCGAGGAAGGTGCCGGCCTTGCGCGCCGCATGCATCATGGCGTCGGCCTCGAAGGCGGTCAGCGCCAGCGGCTTTTCGCACAAGACATGCTTGCCGGCCTCGGCGGCCTTGATCGCCCATTCGGCGTGGCCGGGATGCGGGATCGAAATGTAGACGGCGTCGACGTTCTCGTCGGCGAGCAGCGCGTCATAGCCGTCGAGGATACGCGCGCCCGGAAAGGTCTCGGCAAGGCCCGGCTTGGCGGGATTGCGGGCGCCGAGGGCGACCAGCTCGCCGGTGCGCGATCCCGCCACGCCGCCGGCAAAGGATTTGGCGATGCTGCCGGGACCGAGGATGCCCCAGCGGATCTTTTTGGATGTCATATCGAATTCTCCATGCGATCGCCGCCACGCTGGCATGCCGGCAAGAAAATGTGCGGTCAGCGGATCCTTGCGCCGGCCTTGTCGAAGAGCAGCGAGCGCTCCGCCTTGATCGAGACCGTGAAATGGTCGCCGCTGGCGCGCTGGCGCGAGGCCTCGCGCTCGACGATCAATTCCTCGGGTCCGGCATTGGCGTAGACATAGCTGACCGAGCCGAGATGCTCGGCGACGTCGGCCTTGACCGGAATGTCGCAGTCGCCTTCGCCGGCCTCGAAGAAATGCTCCGGCCTGACGCCGAGCACGACCTCGGCGCCGACGGCCGGAAAGGCATTCGAGAGCGGCTTGCGCAAGCGCGCGCCGCCGTGATTGACGAGCTCGATGATCGCGGCGCTGTTCGATGTCTCGACGACGTTGGCCTTGAGGAAATTCATCTTCGGCGAGCCGATGAAGCCGGCTACGAAACGGTTGGCCGGGTCGTCATAGAGGTCGAGCGGCGCGCCGATCTGCTCGACATTGCCGGCCTTCAGCACGACGATCCGGTCGGCCAGCGTCATCGCCTCGGTCTGGTCGTGCGTCACATAGATCATGGTGACGCCGAGCTCCTTGTGCAGGCGCGAGATCTCGACCCGCATCTGCACCCTGAGTTCGGCATCGAGGTTGCTCAGCGGCTCGTCGAAGAGAAAAACCTGCGGCTCGCGCACGATGGCGCGGCCGATGGCGACGCGCTGGCGCTGGCCGCCGGACAATTGCTTCGGCCGGCGCTGCATCAATTCGTCGATGCGCAGGATTTCGGCGGCGCGCTTCACCCGGCGCTCGGTGTCGGCCTTCGGGTTGCCGTTCATCCTGAGCCCGAAGGAGAGGTTCTGCTCGACCGTCATGTGCGGGTAGAGCGCGTAGGACTGGAAGACCATGGCGATGCCGCGGTCGGCCGCCTCGACATCGTTCATCACCTTGCCGCCGATGGCGATGTCGCCGCCGCTGATGTCCTCCAGCCCGGCGATCATCCTCAGCAGCGTGGACTTGCCGCAGCCCGAAGGGCCGACGAAGACGACGAACTCGCCGTCGGCGATGTCGATATTGGCGCCGTGGACGACCTCGAAGACGCCGAAGCGTTTGACGACATTGGTGAGTGTGACGGCGGCCATATCGCTCCTTCCTACTTGACCGCGCCGGCGGCGATGCCGGCGATGAAATGGCGCTGCAAGAGCACGAAGACGATGAGCATCGGCACCGTCAGCATGACGGCGCCGGCCATGATGCCGCCCCACGACACCTTGGTCAGGCCGATCAGCGTGCCGAGCGCCACCGGCGCGGTCATCGCGCCGGGCTGGCTGTTGATCAGCAGCGGCCAGAGATAATTGTTCCACGAGGCGAGGAAGAGGATGATCGCCAGCGCCGCCAGCATCGGGCGGGCCAAAGGCAGCGCCACGAACAGGAAGATGCGCCATTCTTTCACGCCTTCCACCCGCGCGGCGTCGAACAATTCGGCCGGCATCATCGAGAAGGCCTGGCGCATGAAGAGCACGCCCAGCGAATTGAACAGCGGCGGCACGATCAGCGCGATCCAGGTGTTGGCCAGGGCGAAGTCGCGCGCCACCATGATGAATTGCGGGATCAGCACCACCGCGTAGGGAAGCGTGATGGTGCCGAAGATGATCGCCACCACCGCGCCCTTGCCGTGGAACTCGTAGCGCGCCAGCGCCCAGCCGGCCATGGAGGTGAGCAGCACCGAAAGGATCGTGTAGGTCACCGCCACCGAGACCGAGATGAGAATAGCGCCGACGAAATTGGTGTCGCGCTGCAAATTGTTGAAATTGTCGATGAAGCCATCATGCGGCAGGAGCTCGATGCCGGGGCTGAAGATGCCGTTGTCCGGCATGGTGGAGAACACCACCATCATCCAGAGCGGGAACAGCCAGATCAGCGCCAGCGGCGTCAGGAAAAGATGCAGCGCAATGCTGCGGCCGAGCCGTCTTTGCAAACGCGAGGTCATTTCGGTTCACCCGTCATTTCGGCTCTCTCGTCAGCCAGAGCTGCACCAGGGTGATGGCGATCGCGAGCCCTGCCATGGTGTAGGCGACGGCCGAGGCATAGCCGAAATTGAGCGAGCGAAAACCTTGGCGGTAGAGCAGTAGGCCAAGCGTCTCGGTGCCGCCGCCCGGGCCGCCGCGCTCGGTGATCAGGAACGGCTCGGTGAAGAGCTGCATGGTGCCGATGATCGACAGCACGGCGCAAAAGACGATGACGGGTTTGAGCAGCGGCAAGGTGATGTAGAAGAACTGCTTCACGCGGCTGACGCGGTCGAGCGTCGCCGCTTCGTAGACGTCCTCGGGGATCGACTGCAGGCCGGCCAGGATGATGATGGCGTTGTAGCCGGCCCAGCGCCAGGTCACTGCGATCATGATCAGCGCCATGGCCGGCGTGACGTTGGAGAACCAGTCGATCTTGGTCAGGCCGACGCTGTTGAGCAGCTTGTTGATGATGCCGAAATCGAGGCTGAACATCAGGCGGAAGACCGCCGAATAGGCGACCTCGCCGACCACGACCGGGGCGAAGAAGGCGAAGCGGTAGAGGCCGCGCGCCTTCAACAGCGGCGAATTCAGGAGCACCGCCATGACGATCGCCAGCGAGATCATCACCGGCACCTGGATGACGAGGATCAGCAGCGTATTCTTCAGCGCGTTGTAGAAGGCGGGGTCGCCGATCAGGCGGCCCCAGTTGAAAGTCGGCGCGAAGCGCCACGGCACGGTGCGCGTCGCCTGGAAGGAGATCAGGAACGACGAGATGATCGGCCAGATCCAGAAGATGGCGAAGATCAAAAGGTAAGGCGTGAGGAAGCGGTACGCGGTGGCGTTCTGGGTGCGCATCGTCTTCCTCCTTTCTTTGTCCCGGTGGCGCCTTCTTGATGGGCGCAGTGTTGATCAGGCCTTGAGTTTGCTGGAGCAGCGCCAATTGTCGATGTTGGCGCCGCCCCTCATCCGCCCTTCGGGCACCTTCTCCCCGTGAACGGGGAGAAGGAAGAGGCGCTACTTCACCGGCAGGCCGGTGGCGGCGGCGATCTGCTTGGCGGCGTCGTCGAGCGCGGCCTTGGCGTCGGGATAGCCGTTGGCCAGATATTTGGTCTGCACGGCGCGGACGATGATCTCGGCGTCGCTCTGGAATTGGGTGCCGCGGCTCGGCACCACCTTGGGCAGCGTCGCGAGAATATCCTTCCACACCGCCTGGTCGCCCCAATAGGGCTGCCCCTGCGCGACATAAGGATCGTCGAGCGCCGAGATCAGCGACGGCACCAGGCCGAAATCCTTCAGCATGGTGATCTGGCCGTCATTCGTCTCCAGCGTGTATTTCAAATAGGCGTAGGCGGCTTCCTTGTTCTTCGAGGCAGAGGTGATGGCCAGGGACGAGCCGCCGAGATTGGCGGCGCGCGGGCCGTCGCCGGTCAGGCTCGGCATCAGATAGACGCCCCATTTGCCGCTTTCCTTCGGCGATTCGGTGCGGACCGTGCCTTCATACCAGCCGCCATAGACCTGGGTGGCGACGGTGCCGGCGGTGTTGTTGGTGATCTTGGTCGACCAGTCGGCCGACGACACGATGCCGGCGTCCTTCATCTCCTTGACCTTGGTCATGGCGTCGACGCATTTCGGCTCGGCCACGGTGATCGACTGGCCGTCCTCGGCGAAATAGGCGCAGCCCTGCTCGTTGGAGATCATGCGGAAGAATTCGGTGTCGCCGTTGAAATCGGCATTGGTCATCGAGACACCGGGATTGGCGGCCTGGATCTTCTTGCCGGCGGCGATGAAATCGTCCCAGGTCTTGATCGTGGCCGGATCGACGCCGGCCTTTTCGTAGAAGTCGCGGCGGTAGAAGACGGCGACCGGACCGGAATCCCAGGGCATGGCATAGGCCTTGTCGCCGACCTCGAGCTCGGTGCGCTTGAAGTCGGGGAATTTCTTCTGGTCCTCGGCGGTATAACCCAGCGTGTGCAGGTCGACGAAGCAGTCGGGGAACTGGCTCCAGTAGTTCTCGGCCTCGCCGTTCTCGATCGAGACGATGTCGGGCAGGCCGACGCCGCCGGCAGCGCAGCCGGCGATCGATTTGTCATAGGTCGGCTGATTGCCGAGGTCCTGAACCGTGACCTTGATGTCGGGATATTTCTTGTTGAAGCCCTCGACCGTCGACTTCAGCGACGAAGCGGCGATGTTCCAGCTCCAGATGGTGATTTCGCCGGACTGCGCCAGCGCCGGGCCTGAACCCAGGGCAAGCAAAAGCGCGGCGCAAGTCAATGTAGTGCGCATTGAAATCCTCCCATTTCATTTGCTCTCTCACGGTGAGCGTGGCTAAGATTATGCGGCGCGGAAGGCTTGTCCCGGACAAAGGGAATAAGAAATTGGCGGAAAGTAAGATGCCGGAAAGGCCGTTCTACCAGCCTGGCGCGAGCAGCGTCGAAGGCCTGCCGCTCAAGCTGCAGATGTTCCACACGCAGCCGCTGGTCATGCTCAAGCCGCACTGGCACGCCCAGGTCGAAGTGAATTTCATCGTTCGCGGCAGCGTCCACTACCTGATGAACGATCACGAGCTCGCGCTTTCGGCAGGCGAGATGTGCCTGTTCTGGGGCGGCCTGCCGCATCAGATGGACGACCTCACCGACGACGCGATCTATGCCGGCGCGCATCTGCCGCTGGTGCATTTCTTTCGCCTGCATCTGCCGGCCGACATACGCCACCGGCTGATGACCGGCGCGACGCTGGTGACCAACGCGACCGACCAGTCGGACAACGACAATTTCAAGCGCTGGAACGAGTATGCGCGCTCGGGCGATCCGGCGAAAGCCGAGCATGCCGTCAACGAGCTGCTGCTTCGGCTCGAGCGGGTGCGCTTCGAGCCTTACCGCCTGGTGCCCGGAAGCGTGGCCGGGCAAGGGGCCGGCAATCCCTTCGACCAGCAATCCTCACGCAATGTCGGGCGCATGTGCGACTATATCGCCGAGAATTTCCTCTACGACATCGATTGCGTAACCATCGCCTCGGCCGCCGACATCCATCCCAAATACGCTATGAGCCTGTTCAAGAAATCGACCGGCATGACGCTCAACGAGTATGTCAATTTGCTGCGGCTGAGCTACGCGCAGGCGCTGTTGATGCATGAGGACGCCAATGTGCTGCGCGTCGCCATGGATTCAGGCTTCGGCTCGCTCAGCGCCTTCAACAAATCGTTCCGCAAGCTCGCCGGCATGTCGCCCTCGGATTTCCGCCGAGCGGGCGCCAGGTAGTCGAATCCGGGCCGTGTGTTTGCGACGGGTACGGTATGTCCCGGCGATACGGGACGCTGGATTTACCGATTTGTAAGGACCCGGCAAACCGCCTGTATAGTTGAAAAGGCAAGGTCGCCCTCAAACAGCTACGGCTAATGTTCGGTTCGAGCCGAAGGCCGGTCGCGCATAAGAGGGAGGCTTTCACAAATGCTGCGTTCCGACGACCGTTTTCGCCCGATCGGGCATGTCCGCACCCGAGCACTCGCAAGCCGCATCGTCACTTTGGTGCACATCGTACACATACAGGCGGTACGGTAGCGGGCGATGCAAGCCGTTCAGTCATGGGCGAGCAGCGTTGCCGCGAACCCGTCCGCTCGGGAGTCGACAGGCTACTTCCGAACATCCCCTACCCTTTGGGCGGTATCGCTGATCGCCATATTCCTGGCGCTGCGGATCGGACTTGCCGCAGTCGTTCCGCTGTCGATAGACGAGGCCTATGCGGTGGTGGTGTCGCGCAGCCATTCGCTGTCCTACTTCGATCATCCGCCCTTGGGTTTCGCGCTCGCGCGCCTGATGGCGGACGTCACCGGCTGCGAATGCCGTTTCGCCGTCAGGCTTCCCTACGTGCTGCTGGGCTCGCTGTCGGCGCTGCTCCTGTTCGACCTGACCAGGCTGGCATATGGCGCCGCCGCCGCCTTCTGGGCTGTCGCCTGCTACAGCGTGGCGCCGTTCTTCCTGATCTCGGCCGGGCACTTCGTCGTTCCGGACGGACCGCTCGACTTCTTCCTGCTCGCCAGCGCCTGGCTGGCGGCGCCGATGCTTCTCGGCGGCGAAACGCGGCATGGCTTGCCACGCTGGATCGCGGCCGGCCTGGCGCTTGGCCTGGCTCTGATGTCGAAATATCAGGCCGGCCTGTTCGCGATATCCGCCTTGATGATCCTGGTCGTGACGAAGCCGGGCCGCGCCGAGCTGCGCACGCCGGGACCTTGGCTGGCGGCCATCGTCGCGGCGCTCGGCCTCGCGCCGGTCATGTTGTGGAACATGCGCCACGGCTGGATTTCACTGGCGTTCCAGTCCGGCCGGGGCATGGCGGCCGAAGGCCACCTCCTGCATCCGGCGAATCTCGGGCTCACCCTGCTCGGCCAAGCCGCTTATCTCTGGCCGACGATCTGGCTGGTCGCCATGGCCTGCTTGTGGCGCGCGGCCCGGCCAGGCGCGGCGCCCGCCGATCGTTTCTTCCTGCCGATCGCGGCCCTGCCGGTGGCGTTTTTCGACGTGATTGCGCTGCTCAGCGCCCATTCGCTTCCGCACTGGTCGATGAGCGGGTTCCTCTTCGCGTTTCCGCTCGTCGGCCAGTGGTGCCGCGATTTCTCTCAGCGTCATTCCGGCTGGCTCAACACATCCTTCGCGGTCGCCGCCATCACGGTTCCGTCGTTGGCGATCGGATTCGCCGTGCAGGCCACCACCGGCGCCTTCACCCGGCCTTTCTTCGACCGGGCGCCGAAGTTCGACATCAATTGGCAGATCGTCGACTGGTCGGTTCTGACCGGCAAGGCCGAAAGCAATCAGATCGGGGCTCCCGACACCTTCGTGGTGGCGTCGAACTGGATGCAGGCGGCGCGTATTGGCGCGGCGATTGGTCCTGACTTTCCGATCCAGGTGCTGCCTGGCGATCCTCGCCATTTCCAGTTCATGGACGATGACCGGCTGAACAGCCGCAGCGCGGGGTTCCTTATCGCGGCGCTCAATTTCGCCGACGAGGCCGCTAGCGAAAAGGGGTATCGCGACAACCTCGCGGGCCTGTTCGTCGCGAGCGGCCCGGCTCGGCACGTCACGCAGCGCGTCGCCGGATTTCCGGTCTTCGACATGCTGATACTGCCTGTCAAACGGGCAGACATGGTACATGCGCCTCAAGGCCGGACTTCGACCAACACGGGCAGCGCCCTGCCATGAACCAGGCCACGACTGGGACGCCGCTCGGCGCCAATCCGGCCCGCGGAGATGCCGTTGCGATGCGCGGATGCGCCGAGCTCAGCATCGTCGTCCCGACGCTGAACGAACGCGCCAACGTCGGGTTGCTGGTCGCCAGGTTGCGCGAGGCGCTTGCACGTATTGAATGGGAAGTCGTCTTCGTCGACGATGATTCGAAGGACGGAACGATAGCGGCGGTTCGCGATATAGCGGCGATCGACTATCGCGTCCGCGCCATCAGGCGCATTGCTCGCCGCGGCCTTGCCGGCGCCTGCCTGGAAGGCATCCTGTCGAGTTCGGCGCCGATAGTCGCGGTCATGGACGGCGATCTCCAGCATGATGAGACGCGCCTGTCCGCGATGTTCGAGATCGTGCGCGGGGGCGGGGCCGACATGGTGATCGCCAGCCGCTACCAGGAGGACGGGAGCGCCGACGGCGCGATGACGCAGTTGCGCACGAGCGGCAGCAGGCTGGCGACCCGCCTTGCGCAATCGCTCCTTAAGACGCCGATCCATGATCCGATGAGCGGTTTCTTCATGGCTCGTCGTGAAATCGTCGATGCGGTCGCACCGCGCCTGTCACGCCAGGGCTTCAAGATCCTGCTGGACATCGTTGCGTCCTCGCCGGCCATGCGGATCAAGGAAATTCCCTATGCGTTCGGTCCGCGCCTTCACGGACAGAGCAAACTCGATTCCATGGTCGTGGCCGAATATATCGGCCTGTTGATCGCCAAGGCGTCGGGAGACCTGATCTCGACGCGGTTCCTTGCCTTCGGCATGGTCGGCTCCGCAGGGGTAGCCGTTCATCTGACGGCCCTGCATGCCCTCCTGTCGCGGGGCCTGCCCTTTGCCGCTGCCCAGACGGCCGCGATGTTCACTGCCATGGCCTTCAACTATTCTCTCAACAACGCCTTCACCTACCGCGACCTGCGCCGGCGCGGCTGGCATTTCCTGACCGGCTTCGGCCTGTTCGCGGCCCTGTGCAGTTTCGGTGTGGTGGCGGGCGTCGGCGTGTCGAGCCTGCTCTACACGAACCCGTCGCGATGGTGGGTGGCAGGTCTCGCGGCCGCGGCTGTGGGCACCGCCTGGAACTACGTGACCAACTCCGCCATCACTTGGCGGCCGCGATAAGCCAGCCGTCAGGGCCGCGTCGTGGCGACGCTCGCACCGGCTCAAGGTTGTCGGCCTATTTGGTCGGTTGAACGACGGGAACCACGAGTTTGCCCGACGTCAGGGTCTACCTCCTTGTTTTGATCCTTTTCCTGGAATTGCCCCGGCTCAGGCGGCGGGAGCTCGCACGGCCGGAAAGCTGACCGTCACGCCCAGGCCGGGATTGCGGTCTTCCAGCACGATGGCGGCGCCGTGCAGGTCGGCAACCGCCTTGACCAGGCTCAAGCCCAGGCCGCTGCCGGGCGTCGTGCGGCTCGTGTCCAGCCTGTAGAGCCGCCGGAAGACCTTTTCGCGTTCCTCGACCGGAATGCCCGGACCATTGTCGCGCACGTGAATGAGGACATGGCCGCCGCCCCGGGTCACCGAAAGCTCGATGGCCGTGCCCGGCGGGCAATGCCGGAGCGCGTTCTCGACCAGATTGGCGAGCATTTGCATCAGCAGGTCCCGATCGCCATGAATGTAGCATTTCGTATCCGGAACGATGCTGGTGGACAGTGCCTTTCCGTCGTCCTCGGCGACGTCGGCATAGACCTCGCCCATGGTTTCCACCACAGGGCCGACATCGAGGTCGATGAAGCGCGCCTTGCGGGCGCCGGCCTCGATCTGCGCAATGCGCAGCAACGCATCGAAGGTGCTGTTGATCTGCTGGCTTTCCGCGCGGGCATCGGTCAGCTCGGTGGCGACATCCTCGCCCGAGGCCGTCTTGTCGGCGGCGGACTCCAGGATCATCTGCAGCCGGTTGAGCGGTGTCTTGAGATCATGGGCGATGTTGGCGCTCACTTCGCGCATGCCGTCGACCAGGGCCGACAGGCGCTCGAGCGCGGCATTCACCTGAGCGGACACGGCGTCGATGTCGTCGCCATTGCCGATCAGCGGAATGCGGGCATCGAGTCGCCCGTGCGAGACGTCGACCATGGTGCTGGCGATGCCGTCGAGGCGGCGCTGGATCCGCGAGGCAAGCACGGCGCCGCCGGCCACGGCAATGCCGGTGATGAAGAGCGTGGCCCAGCCAAAGCTCATCAACACGATGGTTTCGAGATCCTCGGTTTCCGAGAGCGAGAAGGCGACCGTCAAATTGGTGCCGCCGACCATGCCCGAATAGGCGCGATACTCGGTATCGGGCGGCACGCCCGGCAGGTTGGCGGCGAACATGGAAAAGCCGTCCGGCAGGCTGGATGCGGTGAAATCCCCGGCGAGGCGGTTGCCGTTCCGATCGGTTAGGGAGAAGATCTCGTCCTTATCCTGGCTGAACTGGGCATGGTCCCTGACGGTCGCGACGAAATCCTCCTCGTCACTCTTGGCGGTTGCGGCGATCAGGGAGTAGGTGTCCTTGATCGATTGATCGAGTTGCCTGGCGAGCGAGGCGCTCATCAATTGATAGACGATCGCGCCGGACAGGATGAAAGCCAGCAGGAACAGGAAGGCGAAGGTCAGCGCGAGCCGGAACGGCGTGCTGCGCAGCAGGTTGAAGCGCGTCTCGCTCATCCAAGATCCATGACCGACGACGCGCCGGTCCGTGGATGCGCGCTGCCCATATGTCCAAACCTGCCAAGTCCTTGGTTTTGCGCAACTCCAGACGGAAGGCGACAGCGAAGCCGCCGCGCCCAAACGCTGCGCGTTTTTCCTGGAATTGCGCCATTGTCTGCCGCAATTCCGGACGGAAAACCGCTTCGCACTTTTCCTGGAATTGCTCTAGGCCGGAACATGCAGGCTGTAGCCGGTGTTGCGCACGGTGTGGATCAGCGGCACGTCGAACGGCCTGTCGACCTTGGCCCTTAGCCGGCTGATATGCGTCTCGACGACGCTGGTCTTGGGGTCGAAATGAAAGTCCCAGACGCGCTCCAGCAGCATGGTGCGGGTGATGACGCGGCCCTCGCCGCGCATCAGCACTTCGAGCAGGCTGAACTCGCGCGGCTGCAGGTCGATCGGCTGGCCCTGCCTGGTCACGCGGCGCTGGATCAGGTCCATTTCGAGGTCGGCGACGCGCAGCGCCGTCTTCTGCTCCTGCGCGGCCGGCCGGCGGCCGAGCGCATGGATGCGGGCAAGCAGTTCGGAAAAGGCGAAGGGCTTGACCAGATAGTCGTCGCCGCCGGCTTCCAGGCCCTCGACGCGATCGTCGACGCCGCCGATCGAGGTCAGGAAAATGGCCGGCGTGTGGATGCCGGCGGCTCGCACGGCCTTGATCATCGACAGGCCGTCGAGGCCGGGAACCATGCGATCGGCGACGATCACGTCATAGGCGTCGCGGGTCGCGGCGAAGAGGCCGTCATGACCGTCGCGCAGCAGATCGCAGACATGACCGGCCTCGGCCAGTCCCCGGACGATGTAGTCCGCGGTTCTTGGATCGTCTTCAACAAGCAGAAGTCGCATTGCCCGGTGCCGTCCTTGCCGCCTCAGCCTCATGGTAGCACCGGCTGCGGCTTTTTCTTGGCTGGTGCCCTATCTCTTTGTTTTTACGCATTACGGGACGGAAAACACCTACACATTTTTGCGAGAGGCCCTCCAATGGAGCCTGATGTCGCCGGAAACCGCGTCGCGCTCTTCGGCGCCATGGCCTAGTCGAGCAGGGCGTGGTCGTCCTCGTCGATTATGGTCTTCAAGGTCATGTAAAGAACGATGACCACGATGGCGCCGAGGAAGGTGAGGCTGGTGAAGGTGGTACCGAAACCCATGCCGCCATATTCGACCGGTTGCGAGAGCAGGTCGCCGAAGGACGCGCCGAGCGGCCGGGTCAGGATATAGGCGAGCCAGAAGGCGAGGATGCCATTCAGGCCGAGGAAGAAATAGCCGAACGCGATCGCCGCGATGACGCCGCCGAAGATGAGGCCGGTGGTGAGATAGCCCAGGTCGATGCGTTCGGCGACCAGGTCGCCGGCGGCGGTGCCGAGCGAGAAGGTGAAGAGGATCGCCAGCCAATAGAAGACCTCGCGCCTGGTGGTGACGATGGTATGGATCGAGAGCGTCTTTTCGCTCGCGTGCCAGGCGACGAAAGTCAGCGCCAGCACGACCGCGAAGACGATCGTCGTCGTCTCCAGCCGCACACCGAAATTGTCGACGAGGTTGTCGGTGACCAGGGTGCCGACGATGCTGATCAGGACGACGGCGAGCCAGTAGGCCCAGGGCACATAACGCTTTTGCGCAAATTGCAGGACAAGCGCGACGATCAGCATGCCGGTCATGATGAGCGACGTCGTGGTAAGGCCGAGGCCGAGATTGACGGCGAGATAGTCGGCCGCCGTCTCGCCCATGGTCACCGCCATGATCTTGATCAGCCAGAAATCGAGGGTGACTTCCGGAACCCGGTTGAGAGTGAAGTGGTCGGCTTGAGAGAGCATGGCGATGTCCATTTTGCGGTCCGTGCGGCGCCTGTTCGAGCTGCCTCAAAAATTCGTGAGGCGAGCGTGAAGCTAGGCAGGCCAAATCACCGCAGCCTGTCCGCGAGCTTACAAATTGGTAAGGTCGGCCAAAAACACTGGACGGGCCTCGTCATCGGGCGGTGGAAGAGCTAGAGAAGCCTTGGCGTTCCCTGTCGGCGCCGGAGCGGTGACAAAAGAATGGCTTTCACATCCCTCAAAGCGGCGCCGAAGGCGTTCGACCAGCACAAGCGCCTGATCGTCGTGCAGGTGGCCGCCGTGCTTGCCGTCATCCTGCTCCTGTTCAGCAAGCCGGCGCTGGCCGAAGGATCGAACGGGCACGAGGCCTTGGAGACGATCGGCTTCGTGATGGTGCTGACCTGCTTTTTGGGCCGGCTGTGGAGCATCCTCTTCGTCGGCGGCCGGAAGAATGACGAGCTGGTCACGTCCGGTCCATTCTCGATGACCCAGAACCCGCTCTATTTCTTCTCGACCGTCGGCGCGGCCGGCATCGGGTTGATGTTCGGTTCGGTGCTAGCGGCCGCGATGCTCGGCCTGGCAAGCTTCCTCGTCTTCCGCTTCACTGCGCGCAGGGAGGCCGAGTATCTCGCCGGGAAGTTCGGCGCCGTCCATGCGGCCTATGCCGGACGCACGCCACGCTTCTGGCCGAACCCGCTGCTCTACCGCGACGAGGACCAGTGGCTGTTTTCGACGGGCGCGCTGCGGAGGACGTTCCGCGACGGGCTCTATTTCCTGGCGCTGTTTCCGCTCATCGAGGCGGTCGAGTATTTCCGCCTTGGCGGCCACCTGCCGACGCTTTTCACCGTCTACTAAAGCGCGGCGGCCAGCAAATGTGGCTCAGCCTGACCTGAATCTCAACACACCTTGGGCGGCTTGCTCCAATCAGCGCGCCTTGCCGCGCGCGGCGCGGCGCGCGCTGTCCAGAAGAATCGCCAGGCAGCCGACGAGAAGCAGCAAGCCGCCGATGAGCGGCGGAAGCGCAATCAGCTTGACCGCCGCGGTGATCAGCGCGATCAGGCCCAGCGCCAGCAGCGCGAGGCTGCCGTCGTCGACGAACATGCCGACAAGCTCCTTGAGGACGAGACGGATCACGGTCATCGGGCGATTCCTTCGGCGGCTGCCGGGTAGACGCCGCGCAGCCAGCGCACGATGGCGAAGGATGCCGCGGCCATGATGGCGAAGATGCCGAGCAGGGCCAGGTCCTCGCCCGGCCATTCGGCTCCGAGGCCCTCGCCGGTCCAGAACACGCCGAAGCTGGTCAGCATCAGCCCGACGACGAATTTGAGCGCGTTCTCGGGCACACGCGCCAAGGGCCGATGCACTGCAAGGCCGATCAGCATCACCAGCACGAAGGCGGCCAGTGCGCCGAGGCTGGCATAGAGCGTCTGCCCGTGTGCTGCGCCGACGGCAATGACGATGAACACCACCTCGACGCCCTCGAGCAGCACCGCCTTGAACGACGCGACGGCCGCCAGATAGTCGGCGCGGCGGTCGTTGGCCTGGCGCTGCAGCGCCGCCGTCTCCTTCGAAAAGGCCTGGTCCTCGTCATGCAGCGCAATGACGCCGACGCTGCGCAGGATCGCCTTCCTCAGCCAGCGCATGCCGAACAGGATCAGGAGCACGCCGACCACGAATTGCAGGACGGCGATGGGAACGAGCGCCAGCAACGGTCCGAAAGCGAGCACCAGCGCGGCCAGCAAAGCGAGCGCCAGGGCGGCGCCGGTCAGCGCCGGGCGCCAGCCGCGCGTCACACCGACGGCAAGCACGATGGTGAAGGCTTCGACGACTTCGACGAAGGACGCCAGGAAGGAAGCGGTTACGGTCGAAAGAATGGGTGACAGATCGTTCATTCGGCTTCCGTTGAATCGCGGCGCTGCTCTGGCTATCTGCTTTTACGCAATTTCGAAGCCGAGGCCGTTATACGCCTTACGGCATTACACTGGAGCAACAAAAGAGCTTGAGCGGTCCAGAAATCGCGACGAGCTGGAATGGAGCACATGAAGAAGATCGGGTTTCTTTCGTTCGGGCATTGGTCGCCCTCGCCGCAATCGGGCACGCGCTCGGGCGCCGACGCGCTTCTGCAGTCGATCGACCTTGCGGTCGCGGCCGAGGAGCTCGGCGCCGACGGCGCTTACTACCGCGTCCACCATTTTGCCCGGCAGCTCGCCTCGCCGTTTCCGTTGCTGGCGGCAGCCGGCGCGAAAACCAAGCGCATCGAGCTCGGGACCGCCGTCATCGACATGCGCTACGAGAACCCGCTCTACATGGCCGAGGATGCGGGCGCGGCCGATCTGATCGCCGGCGGACGTTTGCAGTTGGGGATCAGCCGCGGCTCGCCCGAGCAGGTGATCGATGGCTGGCGCTACTTCGGCTTCGTGCCGGAGGAGGGCAAGAGCGACGCCGACATGGCGCGCCGGCATTCGGAGATCTTCCTCGACCTGTTGCGCGGCGAGGGTTTCGCGCAGCCCAATCCGCGGCCGATGTTTCCCAATCCGCCCGGCCTGCTCAGGCTCGAACCCTTCTCGGCCGACTTGCGCGAGCGCATCTGGTGGGGCGCGGCCACCAACGCCACCGCCGTCTGGGCGGCCAAGCTCGGCATGAATCTGCAGAGCTCGACGCTGAAATTCGACGAAAGCGGAGAGCCGCTGCATATCCAGCAGGCCGAGCAGATAAGGGCCTACCGCGACGCCTGGAAGGAAGCTGGCCACGCAAGGGAGCCGCGCGTTTCGGTCAGCCGCAGCATCTTTGCTCTCGTCAACGACATGGACCGCGCCTATTTCGGGGGCAGCGAGGGCCAGGACCACTTTGGCTATATCGAGCCGGAGAAGCGCGCCGTGTTCGGCCGCACCTATGCCGCCGAGCCGGATTTGCTGATCGAGCAGTTGAAGGAGGACCAGGCGATCGCCGAGGCCGACACGCTGCTCCTCACGGTGCCCAACCAGCTCGGCGTCGACTATAACGCCCATGTCATCGAGTCGATTTTGAAGCATGTCGCGCCGGCACTCGGCTGGCGGTGACCGTGCGCCATCGGCCGCGCTGATCAGGCGTTCGCTCCGGTCTGCACCGCCAGCGCCGCCTTGCGGGGCCGCAGGATCAAGGCGCAGACGCAGAGCAGCGGCAGCGCCAGCATGACGGAGCCACCGGTAAGTGCGGCGCCGAAGCGGTAGGCGAGCAGCGCGCGACCATCGAGCGCGCCGGCGCCCGCCGCGGCCACCCCAACCAGCACGCCGAGCCCAAGCGAATTGCCGAGCTGATGGGCGACGTTGACGACGCCCGACGCTGCGCCCGCATCCCGGGGCGCAACGCCGGCGATGCCCGACGTGGTCAGTGGGCTGAGCACCAAGCCCTGCCCGGCGCCGATCAGCACCATCGGCAGCGCCACACCGGTCAGGTAGGCCGTGTCGAACGAGGCGCGGCTCAGCCAGGCCATGCCGAGCAGGCTCAAGGTTAGGCCGCCGGCCAGCAATCGGCCATTGCCGAAGCGGCGCGTCAGCCGCGGCACGGTCATCGCCACGGCGAAATTCACCAATGTCATCGGCAGGAAGGCCATGCCGGTCAGCGCCGCCTTGTAGCCGAGCACCCCTTGGAGATATTGCGTGGTGAAGAAAAAGAAGCCGATCATCGCTCCCAGGAACAGGATGCGGGCGGCATAGGCGCCGGCACGCTCGCGGCTGGCGAATAGCCGCAGCGGCATGATCGGCTGCTTCGCGTTCCATTCATTGACGACGAAGACGCCAAGCAGCAGCACGGCGCCCGCCAGCGACGCGATGGTGCCGGCATTGGTCCAGCCGGTGTCGGCCGAGCGGACGAAGCCGTAGACAAGCGCCGTCATGCCGATGGTCGAGGTCAGGGCGCCGACGATGTCCAGCTGGCCGGCGCGCCGCTCGGTCCCCGCGATATGGCGATGCGCGGCGACGATCATGGCGATGCCGATCGGCAGGTTGATGAAGAAGCCGACCCGCCAGGAAATCCAGTCGGCCAGCACGCCGCCCAGCACCAGGCCGACGCTGGCCGCCACGCCGGCCACGGCGCTGTAATAGGACACGGCGCGGGTGCGCTCGGCGCCCTCGGCGAAGGTGGTCTGCAGCAAGGCGAGCGTCGAGGGCGCCAGGATGGCGGCGCCAAGACCCTGGAGCGCCCGCGCGCCGATCATCCATGCCGCCGATTGCGCGGCGCCGATCGCCAGCGAAGCGAGCGTGAACAGACCAAGGCCGACGATGAGCATAAGCCTGCGGCCGAGAATGTCGCCCGCCCGCGCCCCGAGCAGCAGGAAGCCGCCGAAGGTATAGGCGCTCTGCACCCATGCCAGCCCGGCATCGCTGAAGCCGAGGCCCTGGTGGATCCTGGGCAGGCCGGTGAGCACGATCGAGGTGTCGAGCACGATCATGACGTAGCTGACGAGGATGATCGCCAGGATGGCCGTCTTGTTCGGCTTCGGTGCAGGGGATGTGGACATTCTGCTTGCTCCGCGATCAGGCTTGGTACTGCGCGTCGCTGACCTGCTCCATCCAGTCGACGGCCTTGCCGTCGAGCGCTTCCTGGACGGCGATGTGGGTCATGGCGGTGGTGGGCGCCGCGCCATGCCAGTGCTTCTCGCCCGGCTCGAAGCGGACCACGTCGCCGGGGCGGATTTCCTCGACCGGTCCACCCTCGCGCTGCACCCAGCCGCAGCCGGCGGTCACGATCAGCACCTGTCCAAGCGGATGGGTGTGCCAGGCCGTGCGCGCGCCGGGCTCGAAAGTGACGGCGTTGCCGGCGGCGCGGGCCGGCGCGTTTGCGGCAAACAGCGGGTCGATGCGCACCGTGCCGGTGAACCAGTCGCCCGGCCCCTTGGCGGAGGCCTGCGAGCCGCTTCGTTTGATATCCATTGCTTTTCCCTTTCGAGGCTGGGCAGCCTGCTTCAGGGCCGCCCATTGGGGACGGCCGATTGCGATGGCGCCTATTTAGGGCCTGCAATTCCTGGCGATTAGCTGCTATATCCGGCATGTACTTATGAGGCTTCCTCATCAATGCCGCGCGACAACCTCAACGAGCTGACCGCCTTCCTCGCCGTCTCGCGCGAAAGGAGTTTCACCAGGGCCGCCGCGAAGCTCGGCGTGTCGCAATCGGCGCTGAGCCACACCTTGCGGGCGCTGGAGGAGCGGCTCGGCGTGCGGCTGCTCACCCGCACCACGCGCAGCGTGTCGCCCACCGAAGCGGGCGAACGCCTGACGCGCTCGATCGGGCCGAGGCTCGACGAGATCGAAGCCGAACTCGCCGCCTTGAGCGAGTTGCGCGAGAAACCGGCCGGCACCATCCGCATCACCGCCGGCGAGCATTCGGCGGACGCCATCCTGTGGCCAGCTCTGGCGAAGTTCCTGCCGGACTATCCGGACATCAAGGTGGAGATCGTCGTCGACTACGGACTGACGGACATCGTCGCCGAGCGCTACGACGCGGGCGTGCGGCTTGGCGAACAGGTGGCGCGCGACATGATCGCGACGCGCATCGGCCCCGACATGCGCATGGCTGTGGTCGGCTCGCCCGGCTATTTCGCCACGCGGCCCAAGCCGCGGACGCCGCAGGACCTGACTGCCCATAATTGCATCAATCTGCGCCTGCCGACCTATGGCGGGCTCTATGCCTGGGAGTTCGAAAAGGCCGGGCGCGAACTGAAGGTGCGCGTCGAGGGACAGCTGGTGTTCAACACCGCCGGGCTGCGGCTGAACGCGGTGCTGGCCGGCCTCGGCCTCGCCTATCTGCCCGAGGACCAGGTGACGGCGCAACTTGCCAACGGCCGGCTGGTGCGGGTGCTTGCCGACTGGTGCCCGCCCTTCCCCGGATACCACCTGTATTACCCCAGCCGCCGCCAGGCGACGCCGGCCTTCAGCCTGCTGGTCGAGGCGCTGCGCTACAGGGCTTAAGAACAATTCCGGGAAAAGCCAGAAACGGTCAGGCCTGAGCGCGGCCGATTCTCCCTCGGACACTTCGTCCTGATATTGACACCTGTCGAACTCACGCTCTACCTTGGCGCGTAATCGGTTACGTAACCGATTACGGCTCAGTCAAAGTGGAGGAAAGCATGAGCAAGATTTCAAATACCCAAACGTTCGACCTGGGTTCGTTCTCGCGCCGCAAATTCCTGAAGACGACCGCGCTGGCCGCCGGCGCGCTCGCTTTGCCGCTCGGCCCGGTTTTCGCTGCCGACAAGCCGAAGGTCGGCCTGGTGATGAAGTCGCTGGCCAACGAGTTCTTCAAGCAGATGCAGGCTGGCGCGGAGGATTACGCGGCCAAGAACAAGGACAAGTTCGATTTCGCCGCCGTCGGCATGAAGGACGAGCGCGACTTCGCCGCCCAGGTCGACGCGATCGAGAACTTCATCACCCAGAACTACAACATCATCGTCGTGGCGCCGGCCGATTCGAAGGCCATGGTCACGCCGATCGCCAAGGCGCTGAAGGCCGGCATCAAGGTCATCAACATCGACGTCGCGCTCGACAAGGGGGCCAAGAAGAAGGCCGGCATCGACCTCGCTTTCTTCGGCCCGGACAACCGCGCCGGCGCCAAGCTCGCCGGCGACGCGCTGGGCAAGGCGCTGGGCAAGGGCGGCAAGGTGGTCATCCTCGAGGGCAATCCGGAAGCCGACAACGCCAAGGAGCGCAAGCTCGGCTTCGACGATTCGGTCAAGGAGTACAAGCTGAAGCTGCTCGACTCCAAGACGGCGCATTGGGAGACCGAGGAAGCCAACACGCTGATGACCAACTTCCTCACCCAGCATCCCGACATCCAGGGCGTGATGGCGGCCAATGATTCGATGGCGCTCGGCGTGGTCAAGGCGATCGACGCGGCCGGCAAGTCCGGCCAGATCAAGGTCGTCGGCTTCGACAACATCCCGGCCGTCGGCCCGCTGCTGAAGGACGGCAAGATGCTTGCCACCGTCGAGCAGTATGGCGCGCAGATGGCCGCTATGGGCATCGACTACGGTCTGCGCGAGCTCAAGGGCGAGAAGTTCTCGGGCTGGGTGAAGACCGACGTCAAGCTGATCACCGCCTGAGGCAAGCGCCAGCGCCGGCGCTCCCTTCCGGCGTTCGCTTGTCTTATCATCGCCGCCGGCAAACTGTCGGCGGCGATGAAGGCGCGCTCGCACCCGCCTTGACGGTCGACGGGCGCAATTCAGGATTCCGCTGCATGAACGATGCCATCCTTTCCCTTGAAGGGGTCGGAAAGATCTTTCCGGGCGCCGTCGCGCTGAGCGACGTGTCGCTGTCGATCGCGCGCGGCGAGACCCACATCATCCTGGGCGAGAACGGCGCCGGCAAGTCGACGCTGATCAAGCTGCTTGCCGGCATCTACCAGCCGGACTCGGGCAGGATCGCCTTCAACGGCCAGTCCTATCAGCCGAAGACGCCGCATGACGCGCAGCAGAGCGGCATCCGCATCGTGCATCAGGAACTGAACCTTTTGCCCTATCTCAGCATCGCCGAGAACCTGATGCTGGAAAGCCTGCCGCGCCGCGCCTTCGGCATCGTCGACCGCAAGGCGCTCAACAGCCGCGCCGTGGCGCTGCTCACGGAAGTCGGGCTCGATATCGATCCAAGGACGCGGGTCGAGGCACTGGGCGTGGCGCAGATGCAGCTGGTCGAGATCGCCAAGGCGCTGAGCTACGACTCGAAGCTGCTCGTGCTCGACGAGCCGACGGCGACGCTGACGCCACCCGAGATCGAGCGGCTGTTCTCCATCATCAAGCGGCTCAAGGCCAAGGGCGTCACCATCATCTACATCTCGCACCGGCTGCACGAGGTGTTCGAGATCGGCGACCGGGTGACCGTTCTGCGCAACGGCAGGCTGGTTGCGACCCGCGATCTCCGGGGCCTGACCGTGCCCGACCTGGTGCGCATGATGATCGGTCGCGACATTGCCGACGAATATGGTTTCGACGCCTCGATCGTGCCGGGCAAGGTCGCGCTCAGCGTTGCCAATCTGAAGCGCGACGCTGCAACGCCAGACATTTCCTTCGCCGTCCGCCATGGCGAGATCCTCGGCGTCGCCGGCCTGGTCGGCAGCGGCCGCACAGAGGCGATGCGGGTGCTGTTCGGCGCCGATCCGAAGCTCGACGGCGTGGTCGAGATCGACGGCAAGCCGGTGGCGATCGCTGCGCCCAAGGACGCGGTGCGGCATGGCTTGAGCCTGCTCACCGAGGACCGCAAGGGCCAGGGCCTGCTCCTCGACATGCCGGTCGACAAGAACATCACCATCACCGATCTGAGCAAAGTCTCGCACAACGGGCTGCTCAACCGCCGGGCCGAGGCCGCGGCGGCCAACGATCTCGTCGGCCAGCTGCGCATCAAGGCAAGCTCGATCGAGCAGGCGGTGCGCAATCTCTCCGGTGGCAACCAGCAGAAGGTGGTTCTGGCCAAGTGGCTGTTTCGAGGCACCTCGACGCTGATCCTCGACGAGCCGACGCGCGGCGTCGATATCGGCGCGCGGCGCGAGATCTACCAGCTGCTCTGGATGGTGGCGGCGCAGCAGAAGGGCATCATCATGGTGTCGTCCGACCTGCCCGAGCTGATGGGCATGTGCCACCGCATCATCGTCTTTTCCAAGAACAGGATCGTCGGCGAGGTGCCGCGATCCGACTTCGACCAGGAGCGCATCCTGTCGCTCGCCTATCAGGAGTATGTGCGACCATGAGCGAGACGACCGTTTCCGCGCCTGTTTCCCCCGGCCGCGCAAAATTCCTGCGCTTCCTGGTGCGCGATGCCGGCGTGCTCCTGGCGCTGGTGCTGATCACGTTGTTCTTCTCGGCGACAGCACCCTATTTCGCCAGCTCCGGCAATGCGCTGAAGATCTTCGTGCAGATCGCCATCAACACGGTGCTCGCGGCCGGCATGACCTTCGTCATCCTCACCGGCGGCATCGACCTTTCGGTCGGTTCGGTGCTGGCGCTGTGCACCGTGGTCGGCGCCACCGTGATGATCGACGAGAGCCTGTCGCCGGCCGTCGCCATCACGCTGGCGCTTCTGGCCTGCATGGCGACGGGCGCCGTCTGCGGCTTCCTCAACGGCTGGATCTCGACACGCTGGAAGATCCCGTCCTTCATCGTCACGCTCGGCATGCTCAACATGGCGTCGGGCGCGGCGCGCGTGGTCAGCGACAATTCGACCATCACCGGCCTGCCGCAGAGCTTTGTCGATTTCGGCAATCTGATCATCGGCGACTTCCTGCCGTCGATCTTCCTGGTCGCGGTGCTGGTGATCGCCGCCGGCTGGTTCGTGCTGCGCTTCACCGTCTTCGGCCGAATGATCTTCGCCGTCGGCACCAATGACGAAGCGGTGCGGCTGTCGGGCCACAATCCGGATTTCTACAAGGTCGCCGCCTTCACCATCAGCGGCCTCACCGCCGGCATCGCGGCCATGGTCTATCTGTTGCGCCTCAACATCGGCAGTCCGATCGCCGGCGTCGGCTACGAGCTCAATGCGATCGCCGCCGTCATCATCGGCGGCACCAGCCTCAGCGGCGGCAAGGGCTCGATCATCGGCACGCTGGTCGGCGCCTGCATTTTGCAGGTCTTGAGCACCGGATTGCAGCTGCTCGGCGTCGGCGACAATTTCAAACCCATCGTAATCGGCCTTGTCATCGTGCTCGCGGTCATTTTAGACGCGTATCGGGAGAGGCTGTTGCGCAAGATTCGCTGAGTTCCGGGAAGACGCCCGGAATTGCGCGGAAAAAACAGGAGCAGTCGGGGACAAGGGCCATGACGACGATTGCCGATGTCGCACGCCACGCGGGGGTGTCCGTCGCAACGGTCTCGCATGTGATGAACCACACGCGCCATGTCGAGCCGGAAACGGCCGAGCGCGTGCGCGCCGCGATCAGCGCGCTGCGCTACAGCCCGAACTCGGTGGCGCGGAGTCTCAGGCGTGGCGAAACCAAGACGATCGGCCTGCTGCTCCCCGACAACTCCAACCCGTTCTTCGCCAGCGTCGCGCGCCAGATCGAGGACGCCGGCTTCGTTTCCGGCTACACGGTGATCCTGTGCAATTCCGACGGCAATGCCGAGAAGGAGGAGCGCTACCTCTCGGTGCTGATGGCCAAGCAGATCGACGGGCTGATCTTCGCCGGCTCGTCCGACCATGCGCGGGTCTTTGCCCGCATGTTGCCGAGCGTGCCGGCGGTGCTGCTCGACCGCGAGATCCAGTCGGTCAATGTCGATTCGGTGCTGGTCGACCATGACCATGGCGGCTATCTCGCCGGCAAATATCTGGTCGGGCTCGGGCATCGGAAGATCGGCGTCATCGGCGGCCCGCGCGATTCGAGCTCCAGCCCGGCCCGCCTGCGCGGTTTCGTCCGCGCGCTCGCCGAAGCCGGCATTGACCTTCCGCCTTCGTCGATCGTCGATTCCGACTATCATTTCGCCGGCGGCCGGCTGGCGATGGAACAATTGATGGCGCAGGCGCCGGACATCACGGCCGTGTTCGCCTGCAACGACCTGATGGCCATGGGCGCCATTACCGCGCTGCGCTCGCGCGGATCGCGGGTGCCCGACGACATGTCGATGGTCGGCTTCGACGACATCCCCTATGCCGTCACCACCTGGCCGCCGCTGACGACGATCGCGCAGCCGGTCGAAAAGATCGGCACGCTGGCGGTGAGCCTGCTGCTCGAGCGGCTCGGCGAGCCGGAAGCGCCCTCGCGACGCGAGGTGCTGGCGCCGGTGCTGGTCGAGCGGGAAAGCTGCGCGGCTTTGCGTTAGGAGTGTTGGTAATCGCCGACGCTGGCGCTGCCCTCATCTGCCTGCTGGCCGCGGCCTCGGCGCCCATCCTGCAACGCTGGTGGTTGGCGAAATCATGCGTGGCAGCTCTTTCTCCCCGTCACTATACGGGGAGAAATGCCCGGCAGGGCAATGAGGGGCGGCGCCGAGACTGCGAGAATGACTTCAAAAGCCATCCGAGGAGGCAGCAACGCGCTCACCTTCGACCGCTGCGCCGCCCCTCATCCGCCCTTCGGCTTATGCCGCCGGCTGCATCGCGGCCCTGAGCAGCATGCCGAACAGATCGCGCGGCTCGTCGGGGTCGGCGAGCAGGTCGAGCTCTTCGTAGAGGCCCGTGGCCTGGAGCTGGTCGCGGACGTAGCGCAGGGCGGAGAAATCTTCCGTGGCGAAGCCGACGGAATCGAACAGCGTGATCTGCTTGGCCGTCTTGCGACCCTCGGCCTGGCCGGTCATCACCTGCCACAGCTCGGTCACCGGATGGTCGGCGTCGAGCTGCTGGATCTCGCCCTCGATACGCGTCTGCGGCGGGAATTCGACGAAGATGTCGGAGCGCAAGAGGATGTCGCGGTGCAGCTCGGTCTTGCCCGGGCAGTCGCCGCCGACGGCGTTGATGTGGACGCCGGAGCCGACCATGTTGTCGGTGAGGATGGTGGCGTACTGCTTGTCGGCCGTCACCGTGGTGATGATGTCGACGCCTTCCACCGCATCCTGCCCGGTGGCGCAGATTGTGATGTCGAAGCCCTTGCCGGCGAGGTTGCGGGCGCATTTTTCCGAGGCCGAACGGTCGATGTCGTAGAGCCGCAGCCGGTCGATGCCGAGCAGCGCCTTGAAGGCGATGGCCTGGAATTCGGACTGGGCGCCGTTGCCGATGATGGCCATGGCGCGCGCGCCCTTGGGCGCCAGGTATTTGGCCGCGACGGCGGAGGTGGCGGCGGTGCGCAGCGCCGTCAGGATGGTCATTTCGGTCAGCAGCATCGGATAGCCGGAGCCGACATCGGCGAGCACGCCGAAAGCGGTGACGGTCTGGCGGCCCTCGCGCATGTTCTTGGGATGGCCGTTGACGTATTTGAAGCCGTACATCTTGCCGTCGCTGGTCGGCATCAATTCGATGACGCCGTCATGGCTGTGCGAGGCGATGCGCGGCGTCTTGTCGAACAGCTCCCAGCGGCGGAAATCCTCCTCGATATAGGCGGCGAGCTCGGTCAGGAACCGCTCGACGCCGACGGTGAGCACCAGCTTCATCATGCGGTCGACGCTGACGAAGGGGACGATGGCAAGGCGCGAAGGCTGGGTCATGCTCAGAGGCTCCCGGAATGGCTGCGGGTCGGACGGTCCATGATGCGGCGGCCCATCAGGCTGGCGGTGAGGTCGACCATCAGGGTCGCGGTGCGGCCGCGCTCGTCGAGGAACGGGTTCAGCTCGACCAGGTCGAGGCTGGAGACCAGGCCGCTGTCGGACAGCATCTCCATTACCAGATGCGCCTCGCGGAAGGTGGCACCGCCGGGAACGGTGGTGCCGACGGCCGGCGCGATCGATGGGTCGAGGAAGTCGACGTCGAGGCTGACATGCAAGAGTCCGTTCTCCTTCTCGACGCGGGCCAGGAAGGCGCGCAGCAGGGGCGCAATGCCGTGCTCGTCGATGGCGCGCATGTCGTGCACGGTGACGCCCGCTTCAGTGAGCGCGCGACGCTCGGCCGGGTCGACGCTGCGCAGGCCCATGGCGCAGATGCGAGCCGGGTCGACGGCCTGCGGCAGGTCGGGGAAATAACCCTGAAAACCTGCCTGGCCGCTGGCATAGGCGAGCGGCACGCCGTGCAGATTGCCGCTGGTGGTGGTGTCGAGCGTGTGGAAATCGGGATGCGCGTCGAGCCACAGCACGAAAAGTGGCCGGTCGCGCTCGGCGGCGCGGCGCGCCACGCCGGACACGGTGCCGGCGGAAATCGAATGGTCGCCGCCGAGGAAGATCGGCATGGCGTCGCGCGAAGCAGCATAGGCGGTCTCGGCGATCGCGGCGGTCCAGGCGGAAATCTCCGGCAGCGCCTTCAGCGCGAGATTGCCGTGGACGACGGCACGGGCCTGGGTCTTCTCGACCGTGCCCCAGTCCTCGACCTGATGGCCGAGCTCGGCCAGCACCGAGACCAGCCCTGCCGTGCGCAGCGCGCTCGGCCCCATTTCGCATCCCATCCTGCCCGCGCCGTCCTGCACCGGCGCGCCGACGATCCTGCAGCGCATGATTCTTTAGCCCTCGCGATTGATGCCGGGATTGGATCATCACGGGCTGGCGGTTTGAACAGCGAAAATTGGCATTTCGAGAAGACTGATCTATCATATTGGATAGATGACTTGATCGAAATGGAAGAGATGGACGCTCTCGACGAAAAGCTGGTGACGCTGCTGAGGCACGATGCGCGGCGCAGCGTCTCCGACCTCGCCATCGATCTCGGCGTGTCGCGCGCCACGGTCAGGTCGCGCATGGAGCGGCTGGAGAAATCCGGCGAGATCATCGGCTACACGGTGGTGCTGCGCGCCGACGCGGTCGACCAGAAGATCCGCGGCGTGATGACGATCGAGATCGAAGGCCATGCCGCCGACCGCGTCGTCAAGGCGCTCGGCGGCCTCGCCGAGGTCTCGACCATCCACACCACCAATGGCCGCTGGGACCTGGTGGTCGAACTCGGCACCGCCACGCTCACCGATTTCGACGCCGTGCTGCGGCGGATAAGACTGATCCCAGGCATAACGGGCAGCGAGACCAGCCTGCTCTTGGCGACGCCGCGGACGACGAGGGCGCGGCTGGGGTAACGGGGCTATATGGATTTGATGAAGTCCTCGGGGCCATTCAGATTGCCGCCAGGCGGCTGCATGTCGCCTTCCAGCGCGGGTTTCCCACTCGCGAAAACCAGATCATATTGCTGCGGCAGCATCTCCGGCCGGGACTGGCTGTTGCCATAGGCCGCGCCGATCTTGTCGAGACCGAGCGCGGCGCAGCCGGATTCCAGCCGCGAAAGATCGCTTGCGGCCAGGCCACTGCTCTGAAAACGGCAGCGCTCTGCGCAACTGCCCGGGCGGTGCGCGCCGGGTGGTAAGGATCATCCTGCCAACCCGATGCTTGTGGGGCTGATGCGGCGTCCCTCTTGCAGAGCAGTGGTCGGGTGACGATGTTGCCTGTGGGCGGCCGGGCGTGGATGCTGGACTTCAAGCGCTTTGCCTACTATCGAGAGACAATCACAAACGCGTGACAACAGGGGCTTCGAGTCGCGTGAAAGTCAGATACGTCGCCGGCGTGAGCTGGCCGCGCAGCGGGCATCACCTGATGCATCGCCTTGCGCTCGCCTATTTCGGCGGCGACTTCAGGTACTGCCTGTTCTACACCAGCGATCCGGCCTGCTGCGGCAGCGCCCCGTGCACGCGCCTGGGCATGAACTTCACCAAGAACCACGACTTCGACCTGTCCGTCCCGATCCTGCCGGACGTGCCCTATCTGATCCAGTACCGTTCGCTCACGCCGGCGACGATCTCGGACTTCGAACTCTACCTGCTGGACGGCGGCGCAGACACCAAGGAAAGCTTTCAGGAATTCGCGCGCATCCGCGCCGAGGGCTGGGCAGCGTTCATGGCCAAGTGGGTCGACAGCCCGGTCCGTTTCGAACGTCTCCTGGTGCGCTACGAGGATCTGGTGGCCGATCCGCATCGGGCCTTCGACGCGGCCGTCCGGTTCTTCGCGCCGGGCACGAAGCCGGACCAGGAGCGGCTGGCGCGGGTCATAGAAGGCGAAACCCACGTTGCCGTCACCAAGCAGGAAGGCGAAAAGTGGACCGAGAAGGCCGGCGTGAGAGCGTTCCGCAAGGTGGAAGCCTTCCGCTTCCATGACGCCGGCTTCTTCAGCGAGCTCGAAGCCTTTGCGCAGGAAAAGCGGCGCAGCCTCGCCGTCGCACCGGTGGCAGAACCGGCAAGAGGCGTGGCCAGGCGCGCCCTCGACGGGCTTGCCCGCTCGGCCCGGCTGGTTGGGATCGGCCGCTAGAGCAATTCGAGGAAAATACGGAGCGAGGGCTGGCGGCGTCAGGCGACGCTGGCGACTAGAATGGGCGAATTGCCGGCGCGCCTGATGATTCCCGCATTGGCCAGGCCGGCAAGCTGCTCGGCCTCGCTTCGCGCCAGCCCGATCAGAAGCCGGTTTTCCAGCTCCGCCGGAAGGTCGGAAGCCAGATCGCAAACAAGCCAGTCGTCACACGGATCCTGCATCGCAGCGAACCGCGTCGGCGCTCCCTGCGCCAGCGCACCGAAATCTCCAATGAGCGCCGATCGCCTCGGCGCGCCCGGCTGTTGCGCCGAGAGGAATTCATCCGCCTGCCGGGCAAGCCGCTCGGCTTCCTCGCGAGTCAACCCAAGCAGCAATATGTCCGGCATCTGCGCTGGCAAATCCGACAGCAGATCATAGACCATCCATTGGCCGCACGGGTCCTGTAAGGCGGTAAACCTCATGGCCGATTTTTTGTTCTGGTATGCCCCAACGTAAAATTTGCGGGAAATGCTCCCCGCGAACCTGCCCGGCTGAATTGTCTCCAGCACTTTCACCGAACAATATAGTTGTCGGGGACCTAGCAAAAGGGGCTCTACAGTCCGTTGAAGATACGACTCAAGTCTGAGGAGCGGCTGACACTTTCCGGACGTCGGACGCTACCTACCGAGTCGAAGTGTCGCGCGCGACCAGGCGCCTGATCGTCGGCGTCTGGCGAGGCACTAGCGGCCGGTTCTCGGTGCGAGACGCGCATCAACCGTCTTCAATCGCACCATGACAATCTTTGGCTGATCGCCTACGCGCTCCACTTCAAGAATACCGGAGGCGGTCGCCAGATCGCTCAACCGCGGATAGCCGTAGTTTCTAGCGTCGAAGTCTGGTGATTGCTTTGCAAGGTGCGCTCCCACGCGCGCGAGATTCGCGCGGCCGTCTTCATCCGCCGATGCCTCGACTGCCTTTCGGAGCATGTCGAGCGCGGTGTCGTCCAGCTCGCCGCTTGCAGCTCCACCCTGTGCTGGCCTGCCTTTTTCTGCTTCGATATTGACGGATGCCGCAGCAACCTCGACGGACTTTCTACGGTCGCTCTCTTGTATATTTTGCGTTGCTTGCGGCGGCTCTACCGCCGCGCCGCCGAGCACGTCGATATATATGAACTTGTCGCAGGCTGTAATGAACGGCCGGGGCGTCTTACGTTCACCGAATCCGTAAACGGTTATGCCATGCTCGCGGATGCGAGAGGCGAGTCTTGCGAAATCGCTGTCGCTCGAGACGATGCAGAAGCCGGAAAACCGTCCTGTGTAGAGCAGGTCCATCGCGTCGATGATCATCGCGCCGTCCGTCGCGTTCTTGCCCGTCGCGTAGGCGAACTGCTGCACGGGCTGAAGAGAATGCTCAAGCAGGCATTCCTTCCAGCCATTGAGATTCGGCTTCGTCCAGTCTCCATAGATTCGTCTGACACTTGCCCGGCCGTAATTGGCGATCTCCGCAAGCAGCCCTGATATGATTTTCGGTGATGCGTTGTCGCCGTCGATCAAAAGCGCAAGTGTATCGCTCGCCATTTCGTAAGTTCCCCTCTGCACCTGCCACACGGTAACCCGGATTTCAGTTTGCGGTATTTTCGGGAAGAGTGGCAGATGGAAATCGACAGGGACGACTTCTTGGTTCGCCCCCAAATGCGAAAAAGCCGCGGCGAACCGCGGCTTTTCGTTGCTTGATCCCTAAGGGAAACTGGAGCGGGTGAAGCGATTCGAACGCTCGACCCCAACCTTGGCAAGGTTGTGCTCTACCCCTGAGCTACACCCGCTCGCGCGGCCTTGGCCGCAAGCCGGGCCTATATGGCCGAAGAGCGCGGCGATTGCAACAGGGAAATGACGGTCTTTTTCCCGAGGCCCGCAAGCGGCTGAATCCAGAGCCGCAAACGCTGGCCCGGCCGGCACGGCCTTGCCGGAATGGCATCGTTCGCCGTAAACGGCATGACGCTTCCCGATGATGCGAGGACCGAATGCCGAAGACCGAAGCCGAGCTCAACGCCTTTCTTGCCGATCTCGGCATTGCCGTGTCGACGGTGCGGCATCCGCCGCTGTTCACGGTGGCCGATTCGCAGGCCCTGCGCGGTGAAATCCATGGCGGCCACACCAAGAACCTGTTCCTCAAGGACAAGAAGGACAATTACTTCCTGGTCACGGTCGGCGAGGAGGCCGTGGTCGACCTGAAGCAGATCCACCACCTGATCGGCGCCGCCGGCCGGGTGTCGTTCGGCAGGCCGGAGATGCTGATGGAACTGCTCGGCGTCATCCCCGGGGCGGTCACCGTTTTCGGCCTGATCAACGACACGCAAGGCAAGGTCAAGGCGGTGCTCGACCAGGAGTTGATGAGCCACGACGTCATCAACGGCCATCCGCTGACCAACGAGGCGACGACCTCGATCGCCGCCGCCGATCTGATCAGATTCGTCGAGGCAACCGGCCACGATCCTGTTATCTTGAAGGTCTCATAATCTTGAAAGTCACGGCTTGATCGCCACATGGAGGGCGATTCCGAAATTTGACAATGACGCGCCGGGCGCCGACGCCCAGAGCGCGACCGAAAGGGCGACACGATGAGCGACGACAATCCGTATAGCGGCGCGTTTGGCGGCAATGGCGGCCAGTACGCCCAGACGGTGCAATATGGCGCCGGCGACCGCGCCAAGGTTTCGCTGGGCGACGCGCCGGCGGCCGCCGAGCTGATCAAGGACACGACGACCGCCACCTTCGCCGCCGACGTCATCCAGGAATCGCGCCGCCAGCCGGTGCTGGTCGACTTCTGGGCGCCGTGGTGCGGGCCGTGCAAGCAGCTGACGCCGCAGCTGGAAAAGGCGGTGCAGGCCGCCGGCGGCAAGGTCAAGCTGGTCAAGATGAACATCGACGATCATCCCTCGATCGCCGGCCAGCTCGGCATCCAGTCCATTCCCGCGGTCATCGCCTTCAAGGACGGCCAGCCGGTCGACGGCTTCATGGGCGCTATCCCCGAAAGCCAGATCGCCCAGTTCATCCAGAAGATCGGCGGCAAGGGCGGCGGCGCGCCGCAGATCGCGGACGCGCTTGCCGCGGCGACCGAGGCGCGCACGGCCGGCGACGCCCAGACCGCGGCCGACATCTATGACGCGATCCTGGAGCAGGCGCCGGAGACGATCGAGGCGGTCGCGGGGCTGGGCGAGATCCTGTTCGATGCCGGCGACGCGGAAGGCGCCGAAGCCGTCCTGGCCCGGGCGCCGGAGGACAAGAAGGACGCGCCGGTGCTGGCCGCGCTGCGCGCCAAGATGGCGCTTGCGGCGGAAGCCGCGGCGCTCGGCAATCCGGCCGAGTTCGAGCGTAGGCTTGCCGCCGATCCGGCCGACCATCAGGCGCGCTTCGACCTGGCGATGATTCAGAACGCGCGCGGCGAGCGGAATGCGGCCGCCGACAACCTGCTTTCGATCGTCAAGGCCGACCGGACGTGGAACGACGACGGCGCCAGGGCGCAGCTGTTGAAGCTATTCGAGGCTTGGGGAATGACCGACGAGGCGACGCTCGCGGCGCGGCGCAAGCTGTCGTCGCTGCTGTTTTCGTAAGAGTTTTTACCGGCTATCGTAGCCGGCAGGCTTGAGCTGTGGGGCATCAGCGCCAGATAAGGGCGGGGCTGGTGGTGCTGCTGCCATTCAAGACGGGTTTGGCGGTGCGAGAGGAGATTGCGGGTTGATGCGCTTGCCGGCATTGCTGTGGGAGGGTCGCGGTGCGCGTCGGTAACGCACTCTACCGGCTGGCCAAGGATCTGCCGCCGGCAATCCCGGTGTTTCCGCTTGCCGGAGCGCTGCTCCTGCCTGGCGGCCGCATGCCGCTCAACATTTTCGAGCCGCGATACCTGCAGATGATCGACCAGGCGATGGCCGGTTCGCGGCTGATCGGCATGATCCAGCCCAGCCTCGACGGCGCCTTGCGGGACGATGGCGAGCCGGAACTGTGCAATGTCGGCTGCGCCGGGCGCATCATCTCGCTCGCCGAGACCGGCGACGGCCGCTATTTGATCTCGCTGCAGGGCGTGTGCCGGTTCCGCATAGGGCAGGAGATCGCGGCAAAGGCGCCGTTCCGGCAGTGCAAGATCGCGCCGTTTCTGGCCGACCTCGAGGAAGATCCGGCCGCCGCCGAAGTCGACCGGCCGGCGCTGCTCAAGGCGTTTCGCGCCTATCTGCAGGCCAACGACCTCGAGGCCGACTGGGAGAGCGTCAGCCGCGCCGAAAACGGCATGCTGGTCAACGCGCTGTCGATGATGGCGCCATACGGACCGGCCGAGAAGCAGGCGCTGCTGGAAGCGCCGGACCTGAAGACGCGCGCCGAAACGCTGATTGCGATAACCGAAATGACGCTGGCGCGGGAGGATGACGATTTTGGTTCCAGCATCCAGTAAGTGTATCGAGATTCGGCCCGAGTTGAATCCCGACGCATCCCAGGTCGCGGGAGGATATGTTGGTGGCTGATGGACGTGACGGGCGGAAGGCCGACGTTGATCCGAAATTGCTTGAACTGCTCGCCTGCCCGCTGACCAAGGGGCCGCTGACCTGGGATCCCGAGCGCAGCGAGCTGGTTTCGCGCGTGGCGAAGCTCGCCTATCCGGTGCGCGACGGCATCCCGGTCATGCTGCCTTCGGAAGCGCGCACGATCTCGGCCGAGGACATGCTGACGCCTCAGCCGCGGCTCGGCGGGCCGTCGTAGATCTTCTTCCCCTGACGGAGCAGAATTCCGCACCGTCGCGGCTCTTCAAAGTCGCGGCATGATCCTCGGGTCTGCGCCGCGTCGCTTCGCCCGTGGATGACGAAGGTGCTTGCGGCTACTGGAAGTTACGACCTCTGGGCATGACCTGCCGGGCCTCACTGGACAGCGTCGCGGTATCTTGCTGTACGGCCATGCCACGGCCAGGGTCCGTGGGCCGATAGGGGGCCGTTTCGTCGTGTCGATGCTCGATGACGGGCGCCTCGTGCAGCAGCACGCTCAGCCAGGAGGTTAGGTCCTCGATCCTGTCGGCGACGATGTGGATGACGTCCGATTCATGCTGCAGCTTGCCGGTGACGCGGATGAAGCGCGCGCCCATGACGATGGAGCGGAAGCGGTCGAAGACGCGCGGCCAGATGATGACGTTGGCGATCGACTTTTCGTCCTCCAGGGTCAGGAAGATCGCATTGCCCTTGCCCGGACGCTGGCGCACCAGCACCAGCCCGGCGACGGAGACGCGGCGGCCGTCGCGCACCGACGGCAGGCAGGCATTGGGGGTGATGCCGGCGCGCTCCAGCCGTTCGCGCAGGAAGGCGACGGGATGCTCTTTCAACGACAGGCCGAGCGAGCGATAGTCGTGCACGACATGCTCGCCGAGCGGCATCTTCGGTAGTCTGGTTTCCGGCTCCAGCTCGCGCAGGCTGAGCGACGGCTGGTCGAACAGCGGCAGTTTTTCGGCGGCGCTCTTGCCGTCGAGGGCGCGGACTTCCCAGAGCGCTGAGCGACGGTCGAGCCCGATCGAGCGGAAAGCGTCGGCCTGCGCCAGCCTTTCGATCTCGCCGACATCGAGGCCCGAACGCAGCCAGACATCGCGAACCGACCGGTAGCCCTCGCCGCGGCGGCCAACGACTATATCCATACGCTCCTCGGAGAGACCCTTGATCTGACGGAAGCCAAGCCGCACGGCATGCGCGGTCTCGATGACGCCACGCATCGAGGCGTGGCGCTCGAGGATGCGCGACGGATCGAAGGCCGTCTCCTCCAGCGTGCAGTCCCAGACGGAATGGTTGATGTCGACCTCGCGCACCTCGACGCCATGGTCGCGCGCGTCGCGCACGAGCTGGGCCGGCTGGTAGAAACCCATCGGCTGCGCGTTGAGGATCGCGGCGCAGAAGACATCCGGATAGAAGGTCTTGAACCAGCAGGAGGCATAGACCAGCAGCGCGAAGGAGGCGGCGTGGCTTTCGGGAAAGCCGTATTCGCCAAAACCCTCGATCTGCTTGAAACAGCGCTCGGCAAACTCCTTCTCGTAGCCATTGCCGACCATGCCGTCGATCATGCGCTGGCGGTAATTGCCGATGGTGCCGGTGCGCTTGAAGGTCGCCATGGCACGGCGCAGCTCGTCGGCCTCGCCCGGCCGGAAGCCGCCGGCGACGATGGCGATCTTCATCGCCTGTTCCTGGAACAGCGGCACGCCCAGCGTCTTGCCGAGGATCTTCTTCAGCTCCAGGCTGGGGTAATGGACCGCCTCCTTGCCCTGCCGGCGGCGCAGATAGGGATGCACCATGTCGCCCTGGATCGGACCGGGACGCACGATCGCCACCTCGATGACGAGATCGTAGAAGGTGCGTGGTTTGAGGCGCGGCAGCATCGACATCTGGGCGCGCGACTCGATCTGGAAGACGCCGAGCGTGTCGGCCCTGCAGATCATGTCATAGACACGCTCATCGGCTTCACGGAGCGTCGCAAGGGTCAGCGGCCGCCCATAATCGTCCCGCGCCTGCGGATAATGATGCGTGAGCAAGGTGAAGGCGCGCTTCAGGCAGGTCAGCATGCCGAGGGCCAGCACGTCCACTTTCAGGATCTTCACCGCGTCGAGGTCGTCCTTGTCCCACTCGACCATCTTGCGCTCCTCCATCGCCGTCTTGACGATGGGAACCACCTCGTCGAGCCGGTCGCGGGTGATGACGAAGCCGCCGACATGCTGGGAGAGGTGGCGGGGGAAGCCCATGATCTCGTTGGCGCGCTCCAGCACCTGCCTGGACAGCGGATCGGTGCGGTCGAGACCGCCGGCATTGGCCTCCCTTTCGCCGAGCTCGGAGGTCGACCAGCCCCAGATGGTGCTGGACAGCGCGCTGCGGACATCCTCCGACAGGCCCATGGCCTTCGCCACCTCGCGCAGCGCCGAGCGGCCGCGATAGCTGATCACGGCAGCGGCCAAAGCGGTGCGCTTGGCGCTGTATTTCTCGTAGATATAGGCGATGACCTCGTCGCGCCGCTCATGCTCGAAATCGACGTCGATGTCGGGTGGTTCGTTGCGCTCCTCGGAGATGAAGCGCTCGAACAGGGTGTCGATGCGTTCCGGGCCGACTTCGGTGATGCCGATGCAGAAGCAGATGATCGAATTGGCGGCCGAGCCACGGCCCTGGCAAAGGATGTCCTTGCTGCGCGCGAATTTGACGATGTCGTGGACGGTGAGGAAATAGCGGGCATAGTTCAGGCGCTCGATCAGAGCGAGCTCGCTGTCGATGCGCTGCGTGACATGATCGGGAACGCCGGCCGGATAGCGCACGGTGGCGCCTTCGCGCGCCAGGCGTTCGAGCTCGGCCTGCGGTCCGAGCCCGGATTCGGTCGGCTCGTCCGGGTAATTGTATTCGAGGTCGCTGAGCGCGAAGGAAAGCTCGTCGGCGAAGCGCAGCGTCTCGGCCAGCGCCTGCGGGTGGCGGCGGAAAAGCCGCGCCATTTCCAGCGGCGGCTTCAGATGGCGCTCGGCATTGGCCGTCAGCTCCAGCCCGACCTCGCAAACCGGCGTGTTGAGGCGGATCGCGGTGAGCACGTCCTGCAGCGGCCGGCGATCGGCGGCGTGATAGAGCACGTCATTGGTCGCCATCAGCGGCACGCGCGCCTCTCCGGCCATCGCCGCCGCCTGCTCGATGCGGAAACGGTCATTGCCGGCATAGTCCGGCGCCACGGCCAGCCGGAGCGCCGCGCCAAAACGATTTTTGAGCCGGCTAATGAGCGACAGCCTGTCTTCGGCGCCGCCGGACAGATCGGGCAGGATCGCCAACGACATCCGATCGCCCCATTCGAGCAGGTCGCTCATTTCCAGCAGCGTCGCGCCCTTCTCGTTCTCGTCGCGCAGATTGGCTTGCGTGAGCATGCGGCAGAGATGCCCCCAGCCCTGGCGGTCGCGCGGGTAGGCGAGGATGTCCGGCGTGCCGTCGCCGAACACCAGGCGGCAGCCGGGGTGATAGGCGAGCTTTTCGACCCTGGCCTGCTGCCAGGCGCGCACGACGCCGGCGACGGTGTTGCGGTCAGCCAGGCCGATCGAGGCAAAGCCGTAGAATTTCGCCGTGACCACCAGCTCTTCGGGTTTCGAGGCGCCGCGCAGGAAGGAGAAATTCGACCGGATGCCGAACTCGGCATAGGGGATGACGGTCAGCGCGTTCATGCGAACACCCCATGCATGTACCAGCGCGGCGGTACGGCCTGCTCGACGCTGCCGTAGAGGCCCTGGCGGTAGAGCCAGTAGCGGCGGCCTTCGCTGTCCTCGATGCGGTAATAGTCGCGGGTCGGCGCCTCTTCCTCGCCGGGCAGTTGGCGCCACCACTCGGCGGCGATGCGCTCCGGCCCTTCGGCGCGGGCGACGCGGTAAAGCGCGCGCCGCCAGCGGAAATTCATCGGCGGACCCTCGGGGATTTCGGTCGCCGGCACGTCGATCGGCTCGGGCGAGCGGAACAGCCGCACCGGCCGCTCCGGCGGATAGATGGTCATCGGTGGCGCCGTCCGTCCGGCCGCCGGCGCGCGCCTCTGCGGCGCTTCGGCGAAAGGCACGGTTTTGACGGCGCGTTCCGGCAGATGGCTTTCGACGACGACCGGCTTCAGCACGGCGGCCTCGCCGAGGCGGGCGCGGACCCGGTCGGCGAAGAGCGCGATGTCGGCGTCATCGTCGTCGGCCTCGCCGGTCAGGTCGCCCTGTAACATGTCGAAGGCGGCTACCGACAGCACGGAGAGCCGCACCAGGTCGAAGCCGAAGCCGGCATCGATATTCTGCTCCAATGCGGTCAGCCGCTCGTGGAACAGTTTCTGGATCAGCCGCGGCTCGCGCATCGGGCGCGAGGTGCCGACGGCGATGCGGCTGACGGCGCCGTCGACGCGGAAGAGAAGCAGCGCCAGCGTCCTTGCGCCCTCGCCGCGCCGTTCGAGGTCGGTTTTCAAGGCGACGGCAAGCCGGCTTATGAGCCGCTCGATGTCGTCGGTGTGCATGACCGGCTCGGCAAGGTGGCGCTCGACCGAGAGCGGCGCGACGGGCAGGCGCGGCGACACTGCCTCGTCGAGGCGGCCGAGCGCCTGGTCGAGGCGCAGAAGCAGGGTGGCGCCGAAGCGGCGGGCGAGCGGCGCGCGCGGTGCCGCCATCACCGCGCCGGCGGTGCGCAGGCCGACACTCTCCAGGCCGGCGCGGGTCTCCGGCGCGATGCGCAGCGCCGACAAGGGCAACGGCGCCAGCAGCGCCTCCTCCTCGCCGCCGGCCACGATGCGGTCGCCATGGAAGCGCGCCGCCGCCCAGGCGGCGCCCGGCGTGGAGGCGAGGCCGGCGCGGACATCGAAACCCTGCTGGAAGAAGCGGGTGAGGATCTCGTCCTGCATGGCGCGCTCGCCGCCGAAGAGATGCGTGCAGCCGGTGACGTCGAGAAACAACCCGTCCTCGGCGTCGATCGCCACCAGCGGCGTGTAACGGTCGCACCAGTCGGCAAGACCTTCGAGCAGGCGCCGGTCGGCTTCCGCGTCGGCCTCGACCACGTCGATCGAGGGATGCATGGCGCGGGCATCGGCAATGCCCATGCCGCGCTTCAGTTTGAGCGCCTCAGCCCGCTCGTCGAGGGCTGCTATGCGTTGGGTGTTGTTGTCGCGATGGCTTATCACCAGTGGCAGATGTTGCGACGGCCGGGAACGCCAGGACCGCCCCAGACGCTGGCGCAGGATCCGCTCCGCGGCCAGATGCGGGAACCACAGCGACAGAATTCTCTGTTCTTTCGGCAAAAGCGTGCTCATCGGGGTTCCACTCCAGTGTGAATTGTCCGGGCAGGGCCGTGCGGCTCTTGCCGATATCGACTTTGAAGGCGGGGCGGCCGATCGAGCCGGCGAGCGGCCCGGCGACCGTTTCGCGGTTTGCCGCCGGCGCCGCCGAGACGATGAGGCGCACGGGCGCCGCGGTGGGGTCGGCCTCGCCGGCCTGGCGCAGCAACAGCACCGGGCGGTTGGCGCTTTGAGCCCGCGCGTGCAGCCGGCGCGTGGCGGTGAGGTCGAGCCGCTGCGGGCTGCCGCGGACCTCGAGGATGACGGCGGCGAAGGCCGTCATGCGGGCGGCCTCCTCGGCGATCCACAGCGCGTCGAGCAGTTTCGGCGCCTCGGAAAACAGCAATTGCTCCGGCTCGATGCCGAACAAAGCGTGAAGGCCCCTGGCATAGGGAAGGCCGGCCTCATGGAAAATTTCCGCCGTGCCGACCCAAAGGATCGGCAGGCCCTGCTTCTCTCTGAGGATCAGGCTTACGAGTGACAGCGCGAAGCCGGCGACGGCTCCGGCATCGCGGGTCTCCAGGCCATGGATCTCGCTGAGCGCTGCCTTGGGCAGGCCGCCGCCAAGGGCGCTGTCGAGGCGTTCAATGCCGGTGTGCAGGAAGGCGTTCGCCGAAGCCACGGCAAGGCCGTGCCGGATGATCGTCATGTCCGGCGTCATATCCGATCCAGTAGCATCGATAGGCGCGCCAGGCGCCGGCGCCTGCAGGCGCTCGGGCAGCGTTCCTTCGATCTTCGCGATCTGGCGGCGCAGGGCAAAAACAGTGTCCCGCGCCACGGCGCTCATCGCCATGACGTTCACTTCCGGCAGCAGTTGTTCCTGTTATGTTCCTATAGATTCCAGAGGCACCCGGAAGAGTCAAGCGGAGTCACAAGGAATTTATTCCTCATAATGACTGACGAGCGTCCCAACACCGCCCCAAGGCAAAATCACTTAGTCAGCAGCAATCCGGGCGGTTTAAACCCACCGGTCGGGAACCTGAAGCTCATGAGAGTGGAGCGTCTTTCGACTCGCTATCAATAAGCTTTTGGGCCGCCGTGATCCTCGGCCGCCTTCTTGATGTCTGCGATTAATGGATCAAGGTTGTCCATATCGAAGAACGAGACATGATGCCCGAGCATGAGGTCGTGAATAGCCCCAGCAAAGCTCTGTGGCTGCGCGGAAAGATCGCCAACGACTATCAGCTTCTTTTTTGACGACGAGGCGTCCTCCAGCCACTGCCCTTTCACAGCGCGGCTGGCAGCCTCCTTGAAAGCCTCGTTCGTTTCACCCTCCAGCCGCACCGGATCGATATAGTTGTAAGCTCCGTTCTGGTAGGCAAAAGGCGCTTTCACCTCGACGGACTGCGGGAGTTGGACCGCCTGCGGACGCTCGTCGATCAGATTCAGGACGCCTGCTTGATTTAAGCGCCTACGAAGCACCGACGCAGCTCTGGTACTACGCAAGTGCTTCGGGGACTGTTTGACCATCTCCTCGAACAGAGCCGCCAAGTCCTGCTCTGCGTTCTTGACCAAGAAGGGCAAAGGCCTCGACATTTGCACCATGCCCGAACGCAGATCGATAAATCTCTCGACCGAATGGCGATCCCAGCGCGACGGGAAATCAGCCTTTATCCGATTCTGGATAGAGTCCCGGAGCATACGGAGATGCTGTTTGTCCTGAGGACCGAACACCTTTTCGATGCGTTTTATATCCGGCTCGACCTTCACGCGCACTTCGCCTGTCGGCGCAAAGACGACGACGCCAATGTTGACGAACTCGAACCGGTCGGGAGCCGGCGAGTATTGGATAACGGAATAGAAGCCCTGTCGGTCGCTCATGGCATGTTCCGTAGCATTGGTTGTTCAACGAGTTTCATCGGTAACGATTGAGCAAGGAAATCGGCCCTCTGCTCAAAAAAACTTGCTAGGTCGAGTCGTTCTTGCGCTCCGAGTCCCCATTCTGGCGGGACCGAATTAACAATTTCGTCTAAGGCTGCGCGGTTGATGGACAGCATCGCCTGCACTGCTTCTGCGACTGCGCCCGCACTTATATAGGGCCGAAATTCCGGGAAAAAGCCATAGACATTTTCGTCGCGGATCAGGGCTTGGTCCCTCAACTCGGCTGTATCGAACTGGACATCCACGATGCAGTGGGAGTGATCTATGGGCGCTAACCGGTAGAGCCTATCGCCAAGCGTCTCGAAGAGCAGATTGTCCCGATTGAGGTTATAGACGCCTTCTGCCTCCGTAGGGAAACATCGGTCGCCATTCCTGATCCAGGTATCAAAGACGATCAGTCGGGCAAGGTCGTTTGGATCGTCTAGTCGCTTCACAAACTCATCGGTCCCGTCGCTCGGAACGCCTTCGATGTGCTTTGAGAAAAAGGCTGGCGGAAGAATGTGGCCATGATGATCGAGCATTGGGATATCGATCTCAATCGCCCACACCACAGCAAATGGCGGGATGTCGAGGCACATCTGCGTGCCAAGCTCTGCCGCGACAAGTTCCGAAATAAGGGCCGTAGCGCCAGCTGGGCTTTGTGCCCCTTTGAGGTAGCCGTTGCCCGCATCTGTGCCAACCAGCGCCGGCTTTGTCGATGAAGGGAAATAGCGCACCACGCGCCTAACTTCCTCCGGCTGACAAACCGTCCCACATGCAAGAGCCATGACGCCCCACCCATTCCAATTCCCGATTGCATACATCGCAATGGGAACGGAATCGATTCCTTAAGGATTCGCCCTGGTTTCAACGCTGGCCGACGAAGGCCAGCCGTGCCGCCAGTCCGGCGAAGACGGTTCCGAGCAGGATTTGCGGCGCGCGCCGAAACCGCGTGCGCCGCGACAGAGCGGCGCCGAAGCGGCTCGCGGTCAGGATTACCAGCCCATTGACCAGCAGCCCGATCAAATTGAGGACGGTCGCCAGCACCAGGATCTGGCCCGCCACGGATCCCGTTTCGGGATGCACGAATTGCGGGAACAGCGCCAGCACGAACAGCGCCATCTTCGGGTTGAGCAGATTGGTCAGCAGGCCCTGCCGGAAGATGCGTACGCGCGAATAGCGCGGCAGGCCAGTGGCCGGCGCGAGCGGCGCCCCGTCGGAACGGAATGCCTTCCAGGCGAGATAAGCGAGGTAGGCGGCGCCGGCATAGCGCACGACGTCGTAAGCGATCGGCGCCGCCAGGAACAACTGCGACAGGCCGAAGGCGGCGGCCAGCGCATGGCAATAGGTGCCGGCGGCAATGCCGGCATAGGTCGCGAGGCCCGAGGCGCGCCCCTGGCTGGCGCTGCGCGAGGCGATCAACAACATGTCCGGCCCCGGCGTGGCGGTCAGCGCGAGGCAGGCGATGGCGAAAAGTCCGAGGGTGGAAAGGTCCGGCATGAGAAACTCCTGAATCATGACCGGAACCGAGCCATAGCCGATTCACAAAGGATTCGAAACCAGGAATTGCCGGCTCATTTGCCTCTGTCGGCGCGAAAGCCTATATGCCGGGATCAAAGGACATTTCATGGCCCGTATCTACAAGACACGCACCTGGCACGACCAGCTCTCGCCGTCGATGGACGAGATGGAGCTTCTCGCGCTGGAGACCTATGCCCATCTGCCGGAAGAGTTCCGCAAGCTCACCGGCGAGATCATCATCCAGATCGCCGATTTCCCGACCGACGAGATCATGGACGACCTGTCGCTGGAGACGCCCTTCGACCTGCTCGGCCTGTTCGAGGGGCGCGGCATCGCCGAGCGCTGGAACCCGCAGACCGGCGAGGGTCCGAACCGCATCACGCTCTACCGCCGCGCCATCCTCGACTATTGGGCCGAGAACGAAGAGACGCTGGGCGACATCGTCACCCATGTGCTGATCCACGAGATCGGCCACCATTTCGGCCTGTCGGACGACGACATGGAGCGGATCGAGGAGGCGGCCGAGCAGCAGACGGCGGCGAGTTGAGCGCTTAAGCCATTACCAGTCGCTGAGCTTGGTGTCGGCTGTGTATTCCTGGCCTTCGACGTCCTTCACCACGGCCTGGCCGCAGCGCATCGCATTGCTTGCCTGGTCAAAGCCGTAAGTCGGCGAGCCGAACAGGTGCCAGCCCTTGTTCAGCGCCGCCGTTACCTTGTGGCAGAAGGTGGCGTCGTCAGGGCCGGTGAGGAAGCGGTAGAGTTTCATGGAGCCTATCCTGTCGTGGGGCGGGAAAGCCGCTCCCGGTTCTGAAAATCGTGTTTCGCGCCCGGCGCATCATGCGCCGATGATCGCGGCCTTCGCCAGAAGTTTCTCCGCTTCCGCCAGATGCAGCCGCTCGACCATGCGGCCATCCATCGCAATGACGCCCCTGCCGGCGTTTTCGGGCCGCGCGAACGCGTCCCTGATCGCGCCGGCCCTGGCCAGCGCCTCGGGCGACGGCGAAAAAGCGTGGTTCGCCGCCTCGATCTGGGCGGGATGGATCAGCGACTTGCCGTCGAAGCCCACGGCCGCCGCTTCGGCGCATTCGCGCGCCAGGGCGTCGAGGTCGCGAAAATCATTGGCGACGCCGTCGATGACGTCGAGGCCGCCGGCGCGCGCGGCGAGCACGAGCTGCAGCAGCCAGGGCATCAGATAGCGCCGGTCAGGCGTCGCCAGAACGCCGGTGCTCTTCACCAGGTCGTTCGTTCCGGCAACGAAACAAGCCAGCCGCGAAGCCGGGTCGCGGCCGAGCTCGGCGATCGCGCCGATGTTGAGCAGCGCCTTGGGCGTCTCGACCATCGCCCATAGTCTCACGCTGTCCGGCGCGAAATTGTCGTCGAGCAGGTCGCCGGCTTCGAGGATGTCGCGCGGCGTACCGATCTTGGGCAGAAGGATGCCGTCGGGCTCGGCCCTGGCCACGGCCACGAGATCGTCGGCGCCCCATTCGCTGGCGAGCGGATTGATGCGCACCACCATCTCGCAGCGCCTTTGGGGGCCGGCGAGGATGCCGGCAATCTTGTCGCGCGCCGCGGCCTTGTCGGCGGGCAGGACGCCGTCCTCGAGGTCGATGATGACCGCGTCGCAGGCAAGCGAGGCGAGCTTGGCGAGCGCCTTGTCGTTGGAGGCCGGGATGTAGAGCACCGAGCGGCGCGGGCGGTAGGTGTCGACGGTCATGGCCGATCTATGCCGGGTGATGGCGGGTGAGGCAAGGCGGAGCCCCTCGGGGGGCGGGACAATCGCATATGGCAGCGCCAGCCCCCTCTCCGTCTCGGCGCTGTGCGCCGAGCCACCTCTCCCCCACTTTGTGGGGGCGAGGAAACGCTAACCGCCGGACGGCGCGGCCTTTGCAAGCTTGGGATCCTCGCCCCCGCCAGAGGTGGGGGAGAGGTGGCTCGGCGAAGCCGAGACGGAGAGGGGGAGCGCCCTATGCGATTGTCCCGTCTCAAGGAGAGCTGGTCTGCACGAAAACTGCAAAGCCTTGCTGAAAAGCTCCGGGATTCCGCCGCGCGCTTACCGCGCCCGCCGGCGAAAAAGCGGCATGCGAACACGTCACACATCCCGCTGGCCCCTGCCGCGCCGGCTCCGCACCGAAGGCTGGTGGCTCGTCGAGCCGCAAGGACGGCGGGTCACGGCGACGGTGATTGCCTTCAGATCGCGGCCGGCACGCGGCGGCAAGACGACAGCAGCCAGGAAGGCACGGCGATGACGACGACGACCATGACGGCGCCGGCGATGAAGGCATCGCTCGTCCCGAGCCATTGCCGCCGCGTCGGCGCCGGTATCCTTTTGGTGGCGCTGGCCGATTTTCTTTTCTATGGCCAGCCGGCCGGCATCAGCGCCTTCATCTTCGCCATCGTGCTCGCGGCCGCCGTCGTCGCCATCCATCCGACCGGGCTGAACGATGCCAGGGTGTGGCTGAAGCCGGCGGCGCTGTTCGCCGCGTTGCTGCCGCTCGTCGAAAATGTCAGCCCGCTCTCGGTGCTGGTCGCAATTGCCGCGCTGGCGATCTTCGCGTTGTCGCTGGCCGGCCGGCTGCGGACGAGGCCCGCTCGTATCGCGCGCCAGCTTGGCCTGTTCCTGCTGGCTGCACCCTTCCGTTTCGCCCGCGACTTCTTTCGCTGGCGCAAGGTGGCGCGCCAACTGGGACGACCCCGGCTCCGGCTGGCGGCAATCGCCGTCTGGGTCATGCCGCTGACGCTCGGCCTCGCCTTCCTGGCGCTGTTCGGCGCCGCCAACCCGATCATCGAGCACTGGCTGTCACTGATCGATCTCTATGCGCTGCTCGACAAGATCGAGCTGCCCCGGCTGATCTTCTGGCTGGTCGTGCTGGCCGGCGTCTGGGCCTTCCTGCGACCACGCCTGCCGCGCTTCGCTCCCCGCTTGAGGCGCGTCGTGCCGGCCGCGCCCGTGGCGCGACCAGCGAGGATATCCGCCGAGGACGTCCTCTTCGGCAAGGCGGCGATTCTTCGCGCGCTGATCGTCTTCAACGCGCTGTTTTCGGTGCAGAGCGCGCTCGACGCCACCTATCTCTGGGGCGGCGTCGCGCTTCCCAACGGGCTGACCTACGCCGCCTACGCGCATCGCGGCGCCTATCCACTGGTCGCCACCGCGCTGCTTGCCGCCGGTTTCGTGCTGGTGGCGCTGCGCTCGGGCAGCGAAACGTCCCGCGATCCGCTGATCCGCCGGCTGGTCTATCTCTGGGTGGCGCAGAGCATCGTGCTGGTCATCTCCTCCATCTTGCGGCTCGACCTTTACGTGGGGATGTATGCGCTGACCTATCTGCGCGTCGCCGCCTTCATCTGGATGGGGCTGGTGGCGGCCGGGCTGGCGCTCATCGTCGCCCGCATCGCGCTGGCCAAATCCGGCGAATGGCTGCTCTCCGCCAATCTTCTGACGCTTTCGGCGACGCTTTATGTCTGCTGCTTCGTCAACTTCGCCGCCACGATCGCCAATTTCAATGTCGACCATTCCCTGGAAATGACGGGTCAAGGCGTTCCCCTCGATTTCGCCTATTTGCATTCGCTCGGTCCCGCAGCCATGCCGGCATTCGCTCGCCTTATCGAGCATCAGAGCAAAACGACAGCGGCCGACGAGCCTGGCTATCGCGCACTTGTTGCCGTGGAGAAATCGGACAAAGTCCGCTACCTCGCCGCACAGGAAAGCTGGCGGGCCTGGAGCTTTCGCGACTGGCGGCTTCTTCGCTATCTCGACAGGCAAGTGCCGTTCGTGGTTCCTGACAATTCGCAATCCCAATCGCCGGGCCGCTGATTCCATGCCGCACAACATCCTCGTCGCCGACGACGACCCGCATATCCGCGAGATCATCTGCTTCGCGCTGGAAAAGGCCGGCATGAAGACGGCCGCGGTGGCCGACGGCGCCGCGGCGCTGCAGGCGGTCGAGCGCCGCGCGCCCGACCTCATCGTGCTCGACATCGGCATGCCGGAGATGGACGGGCTCGAGGTCTGCCGGCGGCTCAGGCAAAAATCCGATGTGCCGGTGCTGTTTTTGTCGGCGCGCGACGAAGAGATCGATCGTATCCTCGGGCTGGAGATGGGCGGCGACGACTATGTGACCAAGCCGTTCAGCCCGCGCGAGCTGGTCGCCCGCGTCAACGTCATCCTGCGCCGCGCGCGTCCGGCGCCGGTGGAGGAAGAAGCGGACGACCCGGCGTTCGCGCATGGCAAGCTCATGCTCGTCCCGGCAAGCCATGCGGCGAGCTTCGACGGCAAGCCGCTCACCTTGACGGCGATCGAGTTCGCGATCCTCAAAGGCTTTCTCGCCCGCCCGCAGCATGTGCTCGGCCGCGACGCGGTGATGGCCAATGCCTATGCCTCCAACATCCATGTCTCGGAACGCACCGTCGACAGCCACATCCGCAACGTGCGGGCCAAGCTGGCGGCGGTTGGCTGCGCGGATGTGATCGCGACGGTGCATGGCGTCGGCTTCCGGCTCGGCCGATGCGGTGGTTGAGCAAGGAAAGGTGGCGGCCGCGGCTCGCCACCGTCGTCATCGCCATCCTGATCGTGGTCATGGCGCTGCCGCTGGTCGGGTTGTTCTTCTTCCGGCTCTATGAGAACCAGCTGATCCGCCAGACGGAGGGCGAGCTCATCGCGCAAGGCGCGGTCGTCGCCGCCATCTATGCCAGCGAGGTTCGCGCGGCCGGCATTGCCCCGGAAAAGCTCGGCGCGCCGGTCTCGGCCGATCCGACGCGGGACAACAACTATCCCTACGACCCGATCGAGCCGCGCCTCGATCTTGCCTATGACGATGTCATGCCGTCGCGGCCGGCGGCGCTTGCCGCCACCGCCGATCCCACCTTCGCGGCAATAGGCGCGCGGCTCGACGGCATTCTGGACGAAACGCAGAAAACGACGCTTGCCGGCTTCCGGCTGCTCGATCCGCGCGGCGTGGTGATTGCCGGCGGCGACGAGGTGGGCCAGTCGCTCGGAGCAATCGAGGAGGTGCGGACCGCGCTCTCCGGCGCCTATGCCAGCGAACTCAGGCTGCGCATCCCCGACCAGCCGCCGCCGCCGCTCTATTCGGTGAGCCGCGGCACCAAGGTGCGCGTCTTCGTCGCCATGCCGGTCGAGGTCGATGGCCGGGTCGCCGGCGTCGTCTATCTGTCGCGAACGCCCAACAACATCGTCAAGCATCTTTATGGCGAGCGCGGCAAGGTGACGTTGGCGGCGATCGCCATACTCGGCGGCACGCTGCTCATCGCACTGGTGTTCATCCGCACCGTCAGCCGGCCGATCTATGCGCTGATCGAGCGCACCAAACGCATCGCCGCCGGCGACCGCGACGCGATCCGGCCGCTCGACCACCACGGCACGCGCGAGATGGCGGCGCTGTCGACGGCCTTTCTCGACATGGCGACCAAGCTGCAGGCGCGCTCCGACAGCATCCAGACCTTCGCCACCCATGTCTCGCATGAGCTGAAATCGCCTCTGACGGCGATCCAGGGCGCGGCGGAACTGCTGCGCGATTCCGGCGGCGCGATGGACGAGGCCGAGCGCAAGCGCTTCTCCAACAACATCGTCACCGACGCCGGGCGGCTCAATCTCTTGGTGCGCCGGCTGCTCGACCTGGCGCGCGCCGAAAACCTGGCGCCGAGCGGCGAAAACACGACGCTCAGCAGTGCGCTAGCGCTGCTGCCGATCGACACGAGGCTGGAGACGCGCATCGAGGGCGGCGGCGATATCAGGCTCGGCATCTCGGCCGAGAATCTGGGGATCGTGCTCGCCAACCTGATCGACAATTCGGCAAGACATGGCGCCCGACAGGTGGCGATCCATGCCTCGGTCGCCGGCGAGCGCGTGTTCGTCCAGATCGGCGACGATGGCGACGGTATCTCGGCCGCCAACCGCGCCAGGATCTTCGAGCCGTTCTTCACCACGCGGCGCGAGACTGGCGGCACCGGCATGGGGCTCGGCATCGTGCTGGCCCTCCTGAAAGCGCATGATGGCACGATCAGGCTGGTTGACTCCGAGCGCGGCACGCGCTTCGAGATCGACTTGCCGGTTGCGTGAAGACGCAGGCGGCTTTCTACGCGATTCCGGACGGGCCGCTACGACGAAGTCGTCGAGCGTAACCGCTACACACTTTTCCTGGAATTGCTCTGGATCGGAGAAAAAATGCGCTACGACATCGTCATCATCGGCGGGGCCATAGTCGGGTCCTCGGTCGCCTACTATCTGCGCGAGGAAGGCTTTACTGGCTCGATCGCGCTGATCGAGCGCGATCCGCAATTCTCCCATGCGGCGACGACCTTGTCGCTGGCTTCGATCCGCCAGCAATTCTCGATCCCTGAAAACATCCGCCTGTCGCAGTTCACGCTGAAACTGTTCCGGCGGCTGAAGGAAACCTTCGGCGCCGACGCCGATATCGGCTTTCGCGAGGGCGGCTACCTGATCCTTGCCGGCGAGGTCGGGCTGCCGATCCTGAAGGCCAATCACGAGACGCAGGTCGCCGAGGGCGCCGATATCCTGCTCGAGGATGCCGACCAGCTGGCGCGCCGCTTCCCATGGCTGTCGGTCGAAGATGTTTCCGCCGGCGCCTTTGGCCGCAGCGGCGAGGGCTGGTTCGACGCGCATGCACTGCTGACGCTGTTCCGCAAGGCGCTGCGCGACAAGAAGATCGATTTCACCGCGGCTTCCGCCACCGGCATCGTGCGCGACGGCAATCGCGTCACCGGTGTGACGCTCGACAATGGCGAGACGCTCGAGGCCGGCATCGTCGTCAATGCCGCCGGCCCGAACGCCGGCAAGGTCGCGGCTTTTGCCGGGCTCGCGCTGCCGGTCGAGCCGCGCAAGCGCAACGTCTTCGTCTTCGAGGCGCGCGAGAAATATGCCGATATGCCGTTGCTTGTCGATCCGTCTGGCATCTATGTGCGGCCGGAAGGCTCTGTCTATCTCACCGGCGGCGCCGAGCCGGAAGAAGGCGATCATGCGCCCGACCCGAAGGATTTCGACGTCAACTGGCCGCTGTTCGAAGAGGTGATCTGGCCGACTCTAGCCACCCGCATCCCGGCCTTCGAGGCGATCAAGCCGACACGCGCCTGGGTCGGACATTACGATTACAACACGCTCGACCAGAACGCGGTGATCGGGCCGCATCCGGAAGTCGGGAATTTCCTCTTCGCCAACGGCTTTTCCGGCCACGGCCTGCAGCAGGCGCCGGCGGTCGGCAAGTCGATCGCAGAACTCGTCATGCATGGCGGCTATCGGACCATCGACTGCACGGCGTTTGGCTACAGCCGTGTGGCGGAGGGGCGGGCGTTCCGGGAGCTGAACGTGATTTGATCGGCAGGACCGGTCCCAGCCGAGGAAAGCCGTTGCTTCCTGCTTGCCGCATCATGCTAGTTAGAACCTATCGGACGCCCCGGGGGAAGCATTGCTCAAAAAGGCTGTCGAGACTTTTCGGCGCACGACGGCGGGCCGATCGCTTCTGGGCCTCCGTCACCAGATCCTGTACCGCCAGTTCCTGGCGAGCGCGGTGTCAAAAGGCCGTGCATTCGCCAGCGGCCTGAGCGGAAAGCCCGAGCGAAATTATTGTTTCGCCATCGCGTTCAACACGCCGTGGATCATCGACGTGCTCACCAAGGCCTGGCAGGTCTTCCCTACCGGGACGAGGCTTGTGGTGATCGACAATTCGTCGAAGCAGGACGCGCGAACCTCGATCGAGGCAATCTGCGCGCGGCGCGGGGTCGCGTATTTCGGACTGCCCCGGAATTTCGAGGCGAATCCTTCCAGATCGCATGGCGTCTCCCAGACCTGGGTCTTCCACAACATCGTCAAGCACCTCAAGCCCGACATGTTCGGGTTCATCGATCACGATTGCTTTCCGATCGGACCGATCGATATCGCTGGGCGCGTCGGCAGCAAGATCGGCTATGGGATGCCGCTGCGTGCCAGGTCCAGCTACCTCTATAAGGCAGCGGAAGACGAGCCAGGCTGGTATTACTGGGCCGGCCTCTGCTTCTACAATTTCGCCGCTGTCGAGCATGCGAAGCTCGATTTCAGGAATCGGCTCGACATTGGAATGGATACCGGTGGCGGCAACTGGCCGGTGCTGTATTCGAAGCATCCCGTCGCGGAATTCGAGATGGCCCGGAAAAATCGCGTCGCGGTGAGCGTCGAGGGGACGATCGCCGACTACGAACTGTATGACGAGGTCCTCTTCCATGTCGGCGGTGCGTCCTACCGCTCGGGCGCGAAAAGCCCGGACTACCGACGCCTGCTGTCGGATCACATCTGGAACACCTATCTCGGCGGAACCCAGGATCGCCTGGTTTCCAGGTGAGCTCGATCGAGCGACGCTCGTCTCGAGCGCCGCAGCGTTTCACGGAAGCGCCGAACCGCTTCACGTTTTTGCCAGGCTCGCTTCCAAATACCGCTGCAGCCACCCGAGCACCCTCGCCCAGCCCTCGGCGTGTTCGGCCGCCGCGTCCGGGAAACCGGCAAATCCGCCATGGCAGATGGTGAGCCGGGTGCCGCCGTCGATCGGCTCCAGCAGATAGGCGACCGTGGTTTCGCGGCGACCCAGCGTCGGGTGGTCCCAGTCGTAGCGCCTCGTCTGCACGATCCGGCGCGGCATCTCGATTTCGAGGAATTTCCCGCCGGCGGGCAGGCGCTCGCCCTCGGCGGTCCGCACCGTGACGCTCCAGCCTCCGCCAATGCGCAGGTCCGCAGACCAGCCGGTCATGCGGTAGGTCCCCATCGAGCCCCACCAACGCTCAACCTGCTTGGTGACGAGCGCCGCCATGACCTCGTCCGGCGAAGCAGGAAGGTCGGCCGAGGCCATGACCGTCTCGGCATTCGCCATGGCTTGCGGTAAGGAAAAGTGAAGCATCAAATTCACCTTTACCGGTAATTGTTTCGTGCCCGAAACGAAGAAGGTTAGCCCTTTGATGGCGGGCGCTCGAAGCCCTTGCCGGTCTCGAGCAGGCTCTTGAGGCTCGCCAGCACCAGCGGCCAGCCCTTGGCGACGTTCGGGATCAGGCTGTGCGGGCCGTCGGCCTCGTGGGTGACGGCGAGCTTCATCAATTCGCCGTCCGGCTCGATGGTGAAGGTGCAACGCGTGTAGCCGTCCTCCTTCACCTCGGGCAGCCATTCGTTGCGCCATTTGATCACCAGGCGCTTGGGCGGGTCGATCTCCAGGATTTCGCCGGAGTCGGCGACGCGGCCGTCAGGAAAAATCAGCTTCCAGGTCGAGCCGACCTTCCAGTCGCTCTCCTGATAGGAGCAAAGGAAGAACTGCCGGTTGAATTCCGGATCGGTCAGCGCCTGCCAAAGCTTCTCGGGCGTTGTGCGGATATAGGTGACATAGACGAAGCTGTTCTCGCTCACGGCTCTTCCCTTTCAAGGCGTTGCTTCAGGTCGCTCAATGCATTCAGCCGATGGCGCTCGAACTTGCCGATCCAGCGCTCGGCGATCTCGTTGATCGGAACCGGGTTGAGGTAATGCGCCTTCTCCCGGCCCCGGCGGATGGTGGTGACGAGGTTCGCCTCTTCGAGGATCGCCAGATGCTTGGTCACCGCCTGCCGCGTCATCTCCATATGCTCGCAGAGCGCGTTCAGCGTCTGCCCGTTGCGGGCATGGAGACTGTCCAGCAACAGCCGGCGGGTGGGGTCGGCCAAAGCGCGAAAGGCAGCGTCCATGCTCATGGCTTTAATATGCAACCATTTGGTTGCATGTCAAGCGGCGGCAAAAATATTCTGCCGCCTGATGACTGCTTGCCTGGGTTTTCTGTCGGATTGTGCATGTCTTGAGGCGGCTTCGCTTTTGAGCAGCGCCTTCCCCCACTCCGTCGCTGCTTCGCAGCGCCACCTCTCCCCCCTCCGGAGGGAGAGGAAGGGAGCCAGGGCTGGCGAGCTCACCGGTTCCTCTCCCCCGTCGATCGGGGGAGAGGTGTCGAGCTGTCCGAACCGGATAGATAGGTAACAGAATGGACCGATTAGATGGGTGACAGTTTTCTCGCCCGCCGGGAGGACCGGCGATGGTTTGGCGAGAGACAGGGCTCATGGATGAGCGGCTTCGTTTTGTTGTGGAATGCCTATCTGGCGAGGAGACGATGACGCAGTTGTGCGCGGCCTTCGAGATCTCGCGCAAGACCGGCTACAAATGGCTGGAACGCTATCGCGAGTTCGGCCCGCAGGGTCTGCACGACCGGCCGCGGGCGCCGCTTGACCACGGCCGGGCAACGGCAGCGGACCT
>NZ_QMBP01000050.1 GCF_003289945.1 Mesorhizobium hawassense | reverse complement strand
GCATCTGCCGGCGCCACGTGAACAACAGGTTCGCATTGATGTCGTGCCGCCGCGCCACCAGCGACACCGACGCCCCAGGCTCACAGCTCTCGGCCACCAGCCGCTGCTTCTCTTCGAGGGTGTATGACTTGCGCCGGCGGGCGCGCGCCGTCTCGCCACGAGAATCTTGGCCTGCCACTCCGTCCGTCGCGATCGTGTCCATTAAGCCCCGCTCGTGGACACTATCTTCAGCGTCCAGAGCCCGACCCCTATCCGATCCGAACCCCGCCACGGAAGGCGGTCGTCACCGGGCACTTACGGTCAACAATCAGTCCTTATCCATGAACACCACACGTCCACCTTGCCCGGACACAGCATTGTCGTTCTTTTGACAAGTTCAATCATCGTGTCAGCACTTCCTTTGAAGGATGAGTGCAGAGGCCGGTTCGTCGAACAGCATGGTACACAGGGACATTCATTGAAAGCGTCCGGCCTGAGGCGTTACTGCATGGAACGCGTCTGGGCCTTGGCCTCAAATGTCGGCGTTCAGAGCCGTTGCGAACGTATCAGTTATCCTCGCGGAGCGATTGGTTTCCACGAGTGTTGGACCATTAAGCTCGGCAGGGCTGCGGTCCAATAGTGTCCCTGAAAAGGCTGATCGGCCTTCCGGCTGATGGGCTGCTGGAGGTAGCTGCAAAGAAGCAGCGTTCCAACAGCTCCATGTGCGACGACTGCGATATCCCCACTGCCATGGTGTGCCAGAATTCGGTCGAGCGCCCGACGGATCCGCTGTTGTGCATCAATAGCCCGCTCCCAACCACGAACACCCTTTTCCGGGTCTGCAAAGAAGGCATCTGCAACCTTGTCGAACTCTGCTGGTGGTAAAAAGCCAGTTGCACTCCTGTTGTTCTCGCCAAGATCTTGGTCCACCTCCACGCCGATGCCGAAGCGGGCAGCCAGAATTGCGTGTTTCGGCAATTCCCGGACACCTTTTTCGCTAAATCCCGGACAGTGATTTCAGTAATTCGCGGACAGCGATTCCGCTAAATCCCGGACAGTTTTCGGGAGCGGATTTAGCGGTCGGTTCTCGGCTGCGCCGTTCTGGCAGTTTGGCCTCTCACGATGACGTTGAGAGGGGCCATGCCGAGACGGAAGCAAGCGAGACGAACGAGCGTGAGGGATATCCAAGCGATCTTGCGCCTGACCCATGAGCAGGGTCTTTCGGTGCGTGAGGTGTCGGAACGGCTGAAGATCAGCAAGACGACAGTATCGACCTATTTGCTGCGGGCGCGGGAGGCCGGGCTGTCATGCTGGCCGCTGCCGCCGGGCCACGACGACGCGACGCTTGAGCGGCTGCTGTTTGGCCGTGCCGGTCGTCCGCCGCAAGACCTGAGTGAACCGGACTTTGCGCTGATCGCCCGGGAGTTGAAGCGCAAGGGGGTGACGCTGACGCTGTTGTGGCAGGAGTATCGCGCCGCCCATCCCGACGGCTACGGCTACACTTGGTTCTGCGAGCACTTCGCCGCTTTCGAGCGCCGGACGAGCGCGACATTCCGCAATCGGCATGCGGCGGGCTCGGTGATGCAGACGGACTATGCCGGGCAGACTGTGCCGGTGATCGATCCGGCAACCGGCGTCAGCTGCCCGGCGCAGATTTTTGTCGCGGTGCTGGGCGCCTCCAATCTGACCTTCGCCTTTGCCAGCTCCAGCCAGAAGCTGCCGGACTGGATCGAAGGCCAGGTACGAGCGCTCGCCTTCTTCGGCGGGGTCACCAGAGCGATCGTCTGCGACAACCTGAAGGCCGGTGTCGTCAAGGCGCTGTGGTTCGAGCCGACGCTGAACGCGACCTTTGCAGCCATGGCCGAGTATTACGACACCACCATCCTGCCGGCCCGCAGCCGCAAGCCGCGCGACAAGGCCAAGGTCGAGGGCGCGTTGCTGATCGTCGAGCGCTGGATTCTGGCGCGACTGAGGAACCGATCCTTCTTCTCGATCGCCGAGCTCAACGCGGCGATCGCCGAACTGCTCGAGGAGTTGAACAACCGGCCGATGCGCCATGTCGGCCAAAGCCGCCGCGAACTGTTCGAGGAGATCGAGCGGGCTGCCTTGAAGCCGCTGCCGGCGGCACCGTTCGAATACGCCGAGTGGAAGTCGGCGAAGATCCATCCTGACTACCATGTCGAGGTCGACAAGACCTTCTACTCGGTGCCGCACCGGCTGATCGGGCGCACCGTCGAGGTGCGGCTCACGCATCGAGTGGTCGAGATCTTCCACGATCACCAGCGTATTGCCAGCCATGTGCGTCGCTCGCAGCGTTCCGGCCATGTCACCGTCAACGAACACATGCCCAAGGCGCACCAGCGCTACGCCAACACCACGCCGGCCAGCCTGATCAGCCGGGCGGCCAGGATCGGCCCCAACGCCGCCATCCTGGTCGAGCGCATGATGCGCGACCGGCCACATCCGGAGCAGGGATACCGCTCGGCGATGGGCATCCTGTCGCTAGTGCCGCGCTATGGGCCGGAGCGTCTCGATGCCGCCTGCGAGCGCGCGCTGCTGATCAACGCGATCGCCTACTCCTCCGTCACCGCCATCCTCAAAGCCGGTCTCGACCGAGCCAACTCCGCAGAACCGGCAAAGCCGACACCCCAGCACGCCAACATCCGCGGCTCCACCTATTACCAGTGAAGGAAAGGAAGAAAGAATGCTGACGAACCCCACCCTCGACCAGATGCAGGCCCTCGGTCTGGCCGGCATGGCTGCTGCCTGGCGCGAACTGGCCGAACGGAACAACGCCAATGAGCTCAGCCGTGACGAGTGGCTCGGCCTGATGCTCGACCGGGAGGTCGCCATACGAGCCGACAAGCGCGTCCGGAACCGGCTCGCCTCAGCCAGGCTGCGCTTTCCCGAAGCCTGCATCGAGAACATCGACTTTGCCGCGCCGCGCGGGCTCGACCGGCGCAGCACCATGGCGCTCGCCCAGGGCGAATGGCTGAAGGCGCATGAGAACCTGATCGTCACCGGCCAGACCGGAACCGGCAAGTCGTGGCTGGCCTGCGCCTTCGGCCGGCAAGCAGCACGGCTCGATCATTCCGTGCTCTATGTGCGCGTGCCGCGCCTGTTCGAGGATTTGGCGCTCGCCCGTCTCGATGGCCGCTTCCCACGCCTCATCGACAAACTCACCCGCGCGCAACTGCTCATCCTTGACGACTTCGGAACTCACTCCCTCACCGACCAGCAGCGCTTCCATCTGTTCGAAATCGTCGAGGAACGCTATCGCCGCAAATCCACCCTGATCACGGCCCAGGTCCCAGTGGCCAGATGGCATGACCTGATCGCAGACCCCACCGTCGCCGACGCCATTCTCGACAGGATCGTTCACAACGCCCACCGCATCGTGCTCCAGGGCGACAGCATGCGAAAGCAAAAGGCCGCGCCCCTCTTGACCGGCGCCGAAAACGGCGAAATCAATCATCCATGAACGCAACAAGGCACCCGAGGACCGACGCCGCCAAACTGTCCCGACATTAGCGAAACTGATGTCCGGGAATTAGCGGAACCCCTGTCCGGCTTTTGCGAAATGCGCAGCCAGAATCCCAGCAGCTTCGATAGCTTTGGCCTCTGTGCTGGCCCAGACAGAAGTCACTTTTGCGACGGCCGGACTTTCAGCGAACTGCCGCATCCGCGCCAGCCCTGCATCGCTTAGTCGCCAACGCTCAACTGGAACAAGCGGATCGATTACTACCTCTGGATGCGTCGTAAAGATCAGGCTCGCCATGTTGGCAACCATTGCATGGGAAACTCCTGCTTTCCACCACGCATCTGCGACCTTCCTTGTGGCCAATTCTGGATGCGTCGCCAATGGAATGAGATCGTCAAGCCGGACGTTCTTGGGACCAATTCCACGCCAGCAGTTGATCGATCCGGTTAATCGGGTGACCCTCAGCAATGCGGGTGAGAACGTCGGCGAACCAAGCTTCCGGGTTGACGCCGTTGAGGCTAGCGGTGCCGATCAACGTGTAGATTGCCGCAGCCCGCTCACCGCCAGCGTCAGAGCCGGCGAACAGATAATTTTTGCGCTCGCTGGGCTGCGTTGTTCGACAGGCAAATCCGCCCATCGTCGAGGAACCGGGTGAAAGATAACCAGCGACGCAGCATGTAGTTGAAGGCCTTGCTCAGATCGTGTCCGCGCGAGAGCTTGTCGCGCGTCTCGATCATCCAGCGCTCGAATTCGGTGACCAGCGGCATGCTCCGCTCCTGGCGCACGGCGTGGCGCTGGGCTGGCGACAGGCCATTGATTGCGCGCTCGATATCGAACAGGGCATCGATGCGCTTCACGGCTTCAACCGCGAGCGGATAGACCAGGTTGGGCTTCTCGCCGCGCGCCTTCTTGCGCGCCGCCGCTTCGATATCGGCCAGCTCGAACACTTTGCGCCGGCTGTGGGCCCAGCAGCTGGCTTCCAGAACAGGCGCCGGCTGACGATCCGTCGCATAGAGATCGCCATGACCGCCAAAGGCATCGGCCTGCAGAATGCCACTCCAGCCGGCGAGATGCGCCGCGGGATGTTCTCCTCGGCGATCGCGGGAATAGTAGAACA
>NZ_QMBP01000049.1 GCF_003289945.1 Mesorhizobium hawassense | reverse complement strand
AGAATGCCAGTCCATGCCCATCACGGCCCCAAAAGACTGGAACCAGAAGGGATGCGCCAGGCGCCGCAACAGCTCGTCGCGGCCATAATGGTGGATGATCGCTTCGCAGAGCACCGCGCCGAGCTTGGTCATGCGCTCGCCCAGCCATTTCGGGACCCACCCGCCATGCAGCGGCAGGTCGGCGCTGCCGCTTCGCTGCGTCACGTGTGCTTCTCCGTGGATGCCGGTGAGTTAGATGGCATGTCGGGAAGGATTTGCAAGGCGCCGGAGCTGCGATCTCCCCCCTTGTGGGGGAGATGCCCGGCAGGGCAGAGGGGGGCGCGAAGGATCGCGGCCAGTCAGTTTTTAGCTCCACGACGGACGCTAACTAGGACGTGCGACAACCAAAAGACTGATATGCTGGCGGGACAGCGCCCCCCTCTGTCCTGCCGGACATCTCCCCCACGAGGGGGGAGATCAGCTGATCGCCGCCGCTAATACCGATAATAATGCCTGTGGTGATGCCGGTAGTGGTGCCTGTGATGGTACCGGTGGTGATAGAAATAGTAGTGCCTGTGATACCGATGGTACCGGTAGTGCGGATAGCGGACCACGTAGCCGGGATAGTCGTCGTAGTAGCGCGGGCCGTAGTAGCGGCCGCCATAATCGTAGTACGGGTCGCCATAGAACGGGCCGCCGTAGAACGGATAGCCGCCGAACGGTCCGATACCGAGACCGAACAAGCCGTGCGCATCCGCCGGCGCGGCCGTGGCGGCGGCCGACGCGACTGCGATCACCGAAGCAAGTAGAAGCTTATTCATGGGGCAACCTCCTCCTGAAGGTCGATCACCCCGTAAACGCGCGGCAAGCGGCGGGTGTTCCCACAGCCGCTAATATTCGCGCTCATAGGCGCGCCCAGATTCAGCAAGATTGGACAGCTTCGAGCGTTGGGCGGCCCGGGCGGTTGGTGGATTACAACGCTGGATGAACAAGTCGCGCGGGGAGGCAAAACCACCCCGCGCGACCATGCAGGCTCACTAGTAGTCGTTGTAGCCGTTACCGCATACGCGCACCTCCTCCACCACGCGGTGGTGGTGGCGCCAGTGGCTCACCAGTTCGGTGCGGCAATGGCGACGGTGATGGTAGCGCACCACATAGCCGCCATTGTCGTAGTTGTCATTGTAAACATCGCGGTAGTAGCGATGGTGGCGATAATATGGGCTGTAATTATCGTTGTAATAGCCATCATCATAGCTCGGACCGATGCCGATGCCGAGCTGCACGCCGCCGGCGCTGGCCGGCGCGATCGCGAACGCCGAGGCGATGGCGATCATCGAAGCAAGCAGAAGCTTTTTCATCGCTGCCTCCTGTGTTGGACGCCCCTTCGGCAACACAACGGTTTCGGGCGTCTCATGTTCCCGCAAACCCACACGATACCGGTCCTAGAGGGGCACCAGGCGCCTGATCCGGCGTATTGCTTCCGCCTCGCAAGGTCGTGTCCCCAGCTATTTATTAGCGCGTCTGCAACCGACGGGGCTTCGGCGCGTTGCACGCCGGCGAAATATCTCGGATCATTGCCAGGCAGCAGGGAGGCTCGATGGTGGCGGCCAATCGTCGAAATGGGGTGCCGGAGCCGAGGCTGGAAAGCCTGCTTGCCGCGTCGAGGGGCCACCCGCGCACGGTGCTGCCGACGGTGGCGAGCGTCGTCACCACGGTCGCCGCGCTTTATTTCGGGCGCGAGGTGTTCCTGCCGATCGCGGTCGCGCTGCTTTTGACCTTCGCCATCGCGCCCGTCGTGTCCTGGCTGAAACGCGCCGGCGTGCCGCGCATCGCGGCCGTCATCGCCAGCGTCGCCGGTGCCTTCGCGGCGCTTTCGCTGTTCTCCTTCGTGGTCGCCACCCAGGTCAGCGACCTCGCCCAGAACATTCCCGTCTACCAGATCAACATCCTGACCAAGGTCCGCGCGCTGAAGGAAAACGGCCTCGGCGGCGGCATCATCTCGCGCCTCAGCGGCGTCATCGAACGGGTCGGCCAGGAGATCGACCGCCAGGAACCGCAGCTGCCCTCGGCGGCCCAGGCGCCGAAGCGCGAGCCGATCCCGGTCGAGGTCGTCGCGCATGAAAAGCCGCTCGAGGTGCTGCAGAACCTGATCGGGCCGCTTATCAGCCCGCTCGGCTCGGCCGGCCTCGTCATCATCGTCGTGATCTTCATGCTGATGGAGCGCGAGGACCTGCGCGACCGCTTCATCCGGCTGGTCGGCTATGGCGACCTGCACCGCACCACGCAGGCGCTGCAGGATGCCGGCAAGCGCGTCGGCCAGTATCTCTTGATGCAGTTGGTGGTGAACATCATCTACGCCGTGCCCATCACCATCGGGCTCTGGGTGCTCGGCATTCCCAACGCGCTGCTCTGGGGCCTGCTGGCGCTGGCGCTGCGCTTCGTGCCCTATATCGGGCCGATCGTCGGCGCCCTGCTGCCGTTGTTCCTTGCGCTCGCCGTGGCGCCGGGCTGGTCGCTGCTGTTGTGGACCGCCGCGCTGTTCATCGTCGTCGAGCTCGTCACCGGCAATGTCATCGAGCCCTGGCTCTACGGCTCGCATACCGGGCTGTCGCCTTTGGCCATCATCGTCGCGGCGATCTTCTGGACCTGGCTGTGGGGGCCGATCGGCCTGGTGCTGTCGACGCCGCTCACGGTCTGCCTGGTGGTGCTCGGCCGGCACGTGCCGCAATTCGAGTTCCTCGACGTCCTGTTCGGCAACGAGCCGGTGCTGGAGCCGCATGCCAGGCTCTACCAGCGGCTGCTGGCCGGCGACCCGGACGAGGCCACCGACCATGCCGAGGAGATGCTGGAGGAAAAATACCTGTTCCAGTTCTACGACCAGGTCGCCATCCCGGCGCTCTTGCTCGGCGAGCAGGATCGGGGGCGCGGCGTCATGGACGACGAGCAGCGCCGGCAGGTCGCCGACAGCGCCATGACGCTGGTCGCCAATCTCGACGACAGCGCCCAGCAGGAGGCCGAGGAGGAAGAGGCCGAGCAGGCCGCCGAGGCGGATGACAAGAAGGCTTCGGAGAAGAAGGCGTCGGACAGGAAGGCCGACGACGGCAAGCCCGCGGAGGAGGGCGATGACGAAGACGAGGTCGACCTGCCCGACGGCTCCGGCATCACGGTGCTGTGCGCCGGCGGGCGCGGCGAGCTCGACGACGCCGCCGCCGCCATGCTGGCGCAGGTGCTGGAAGTGCAGGGCGCGGAAGCGACGCGCGCAAGCTTCGCGGATCTCGAACCGTCGGCGGTCCGCCGCCTCGAGCTCGAAGCCACCGACGCCGTCGTCATCGGCTTCCTCAACCGCCAGTCCACCCAGCACGCGCGTTTCATGGTGCGGCGGCTGAAGCGCCTCAAGCCGAAACTGCGCGTCGGCATCGTCTTCTGGTCGGAGATCGGCAATGCCGACGACGGGGCGGCGGCCGAACTGGCCGGCACCCTCAACGCCGACTTCGTCGCCTTCGGCATGGTCGACGCGGTGACCGGCGCGCTGTCCAGCAAGGCCGCCGTCACGCTGAAGCCCGCCCACCGCCGCCGTCGCCAGCCGGCGCGCCGGAAGCAACTGCAGGCGGCGGAGTGAAGGCGGGGCGCCCGCCAGTCTGCATGATGGTGAAGAAGAAAAACTCGCCGGGCCTACCCTGATGCCCAAAGCCCACAGGCCCGGCGAGATTTAAGACCTGATCCCCCGATCAGGACCGGCGGGAGGACGCCGGCAATCTCTTCCGTGCAAGACCGATGCCAGCATTTTGGTCCCGAAACGAGACAACGGTGATGATGCCCCGTCACTTTTTGAGGCGCTGGAGGGCACAAATTGCCAGCCGGAAGGGACTTCGGTCGGGCCATGTCGTGCAACCTCGGCCCGATTGCCGCTACTGCTGATTGAGCTAAGCTGAATGGATGACCACCTCGTTCAGCTTTCGACCCGCCATACGGCTGCCGCGGAGCTTCGCGGCAGTCGCGCTCGTGCTGCTGCTTGCCGATGCCGGCTTCGTCCTCGCCATCATCATGGGCATGGTGGCCGCTCGCGTGCTCTGAGCCTTGCGTGTCAAATCGACACTCTCGCGAAGACATGGCGTTTGCAGCGGAAGATCTACCGGGTGATCCGGTCCCGATCGCTTGCATCGATCGGGTTTGTAGGGCTCGTCGGGTTGAGATTGTTGGGGTCTCGCCCGGCGAGTTCGACAGCCAGGACGGCCCGACAGTCATGCGTTGGGGTTGCATTGTATGGACCGTCGGGCCTAACCGACTCGCGGGCAGAGCCGGCTGGACAGAAGCTTAAATTAGCGATTGCGCGGGAACACCTCTCCTCGGCCACTTTCCACCGATTTCCACTCACGCTCCGTGCGGCGGAGTCCGGTCGACGCGCTTTGTTTACCATATGTAAACCATGTTATCGCGAGGTCATGCGACGGTGCTATAACGGGTTCCGCCTTGGTCCATTCAACCTGGCGAAGGCAAATGGCCCGTTGCTCTCGAAAGCCCGCAAGCTGGGCAACGGGCCCACATACCCGCGCAATCTCGAAGATAAGCCGCTTGAAGATGGGCCGACGTCCCATTGGGGTAGGGT
>NZ_QMBP01000048.1 GCF_003289945.1 Mesorhizobium hawassense | reverse complement strand
CGATTACAGCTCTGTTGGCGTCAATGGCAGCAGTGATTTCGTGACCGTGACCGGCAGCTATGGAAGCGTGTCCGTAAACGGAACGGACAACCTTGTAGTAGTGAGCGGCTACTCTGGCACCGGCCTTGCCGGCAACGGCAATGTTCTCGTGCAAGGCAGTGGGCCTGTCACCTACGCGAGAGGCCAAGCTGGACTAAGCCTCACCGCGAGCAACGACAGTGTGACGGCGAGCGACAACACCAGCCTGACCCTGTCTGGCACGAACGACAGCGTGACGTTGGGCGGGGTGAACGACACGGTAAACATTACGGGCTCAAACAATGCGGTAACGATCACTGGTAATGGAGATACGATTTCCTTCAGCGGACCAGGATCGACCAACAATGCTGTTACGCTTGGGACCGGCAATGATACGGTTAGCTTCGCGGGCGGCACCAATACGGTGAACGGCACGATCGGGTCGGGCGCGACGCTCAACGCCAGTGACAATCTGTCCGGCGGCAGCGGCATCGACACGCTGGTAATCTCAGGGTCGGGCTCGTTCGACCTCAACAGCCTAGCGGCCTTCAGCGGCTTCGAAAACGTCAACCTCACCGGCACAGGCGAGAGCCTCACCCTGAGGAATGGTCAGAACTTGGCTGTGAACGCGGGCAGCGGCAACTCGGTAACGCTGGTAGCAGGCAATGACGGAGTTACAGTCTCGGTGTCCGGTAGCGGCGACGCGGTCAATATCCGCAGCTCCAATGACACAGTATCGGTCGTTGGCAACAACAACACCATTCTTACAGAGACATATCCTGGTGGCGCTGACACGGTGAACATCATCGGCAACAGCAACAGCCTGTCGCTGCATAATAATTTCGATAACATTACGGTCACAGGGGATGGCTCATCAGTCGACTTTGGCGATAGCCACGTCACAACTGTCTCGATAACCGGTGACAACAGCTCTATCGATTTTGGCTTCTATTCGATTTACGACACCTTGAATGTCACCGGTAACAACACCTCCGTTGATGTGGAATGCCAAGGCAGCGACACGGTCAACATCACGGGATCCAATAGTTCGGTCACGCTCGGATACGGTGTCAGCCATGTCGTGTCGTTCGGAGCGGGCTCGAACAACAGCGTAACCCTAGGCGCAGGCACCGGCTCAGTCAGCTTTACCAACGGAACCAACACGGTTTTCGCGACGCCATCGACCTTGAACAGCGCCGATAGTCTGACCGGCGGCAGCGGCACTGACTCCTTGGTGCTCTCCGGCTCGGGGCCGTTCGACCTCAACAGCCTTGCAGCCTTCACTGGCTTCGAGAACATCAATCTCACCGGCACAGGTGAGAGCCTCACCTTGAAGAATGGTCAGAGCCTGACTGTCAACGCAGGCAGCGGCAACGCGGTGACGCTAGCAGCAGGCAATAACGCCGCTACGGTCTCGGTGTCCGGCACCGGTGACGCGGTGAACGTCGCGGGGAACAACGACACGTTGAGCCTTTCGGGTGACGGCGACACCGTCAATGTCTCCGGCAACGGCGACACGGTATCGATGGCCGGCAGCGGCGATGTGCTGCACTTCACAGCTTACAATGCCAGCTTGGCAGTGACGGCGAACAATGCCTTTGTTTACGCCGACGGCTACATTGGCGCCGGCCAGACAATGAGCGTCAATGGCGATGGGAACTCGACCACCATCTCTGGTTGGGGTGATATTGTCACCGTGGCAGGCAGCAACAATTCGGTGCTGGTTGGCGGCAACTCCGAGACCGTCATTGTCACAGGCGACCACGATCACATCTCCACAGACACCAACGTCGGATCCGTGACGCTCAACGGCAACTACGGCGGCATCTATCTAGACATCTATTCCCATTACAACACCGCGACTTTGACCGGCGATAACGGCAGCCTCACGGTAGACGGCACATCCAACACGGCAAACGTTACAGGCAACAACGATGTCGTGAACCTGCAGGCCGATGGTGATGTCGCGAACGTCACTGGCAACCATGACACAGTGAATGTTTCGGGCACCAACGCGACTCTGTCGATCTCGGGAACGGCTAATTCCGTAAATCTGACGGCCGCCGGCACAACATTCCATCTCACCGCCGATAATACCTTTGTGCAAACCTACTACCCAGGCGGCGGTGATGCGGTGAGCATTCAAGGAAGCGGCAACACGCTCGCGCTTCACAATAACAACGACACATTCACAGTGTCAGGCAACGGCACGTCCGTTGATTTTGGCGACAGTCACGGCACCACAGTCTCTATAACTGGCGACAACAGCTCGGTTGGATTTGGATTTTATTCTACGTATGATACCGTCAATATCACTGGTAACAATACAGTCGTGAATATCGAATGCCAGAGCAGCGACACTGTAAATATCACGGGATCCAATAGTTCGGTTACGCTCGCATATGGCGGAGGCCACGTCGTCGCTTTCGGAGCCGGTTCGGACAACAACAGCGTTACGCTAGGAGCAGGCGCCGGGACGGTCAGCTTTACGAGTGGAACCAACACCGTGTTCGCTACAGCGTCAACCTTGAGCGGCGGCGACAGTCTGACCGGGGGCAGCGGTATCGACACGCTGGCTCTGTCAGGCGCCGGTACCTTCGACCTGAGCACACTGGCCCATTTCAGTGGCTTCGACGAGATTGACCTGGCGAGCAATGGAGCAAGCTCGCTTACCCTTTCCAGTGCGTTCAGCGGGACACTCCGCACCAGTGGCTCCGGCAATGAGACGCTCACGTTCAACGCAGGCACGGTCACCGCTCACATCGGGGCCGGATCCTTCAACCATATTTATCTGGGCTCGGGCTCGGCCACAATTTACGATGACCAAAGTGGGCTGGGTCATATCGGCCTTTACTACCTTTCGAGCGGGTCGGCCACAATTTACGACCAAGGCACCGACAACTTCTTCCTTTCGACTGGCACGTATCAAATCTATAGTTCCAACAACGCCAACAGCGCTTATGTCGCCGTTGATCCTTCGCAATTCCACGCCGGCGATATCATCCAGGGCAGCGGGAATTCGAGCGGCAGCGTCCAGGTTTATGGCGGAAATGGCGTCTACGATCTCTCCGGGACCACCATCAGTGGGGTTCCCGATTTATATCTTTTGAACGGCGCGGTTGTTGCCGCGGAAGGCGCTGTATCCCAATTCAACGAGTTCATTGGATCGGGTGAGGTGCAAGCCTCAGGGTCCAGCGTGGATCTTTCCGGCAAGAGTGTTGCGGCTGACGTCCACTTCACCAGCACCAATTCTGCCGGCACCACCTTTACAGTGTCGAATGCTGCAACCGCCTTCCAGATTAATGGCGGCACCGGTCAAGACACCATTGCAGCCAATGGCTTTGATTTTACTGCCGCCCAGCGTGAAGCGATCTTCGCACAAGGATCGATAGAAATCCTTGTCGACAACACCGGGCGTTACATCAACTTGACGCCGGCAAACGACGTCATGCCCGCATCCTCAGCCGATACGACGGTTTTTGGCAACGCGCTGACGGTCAATACTGGTGATCAACTCACTGGCGGCAGCGGCATTGATACGCTGGTGCTTTCCGGGTCGGGCTCGTTCGACCTCAACAGCCTTGCAGCCTTCAGCGGCTTCGAAAATATCAATCTCACCGGCACAGGTGAGAGCCTCACCCTTAGAAACGGTCAGAACCTAGCCGTCGACGCAGGCAGCGGCAACTCAGTGACGCTGGCGACTGGCAATGATGGTGCTACGGTCTCGGTGTCCGGTAGCGGTAACGCAGTCAACGTTGGCGGCGCCAGCGAGACATTAACGGTGGCAGGCGATCATGAGACCGTGACCGTCTCAGGAGCGAATGACAGCCTCACCCTTACGGGCACAGCAAATGTTGTCACCTTCTTGTCCTCGGGGACAACCTTCCATCTTAACGCTGACAACGCCTTGTTCCGGACATTACATCTGGGAAGCGGCAATGTAGTGAGCATTACAGGGGACGGGAATAACCTCAGCATAGCGAACAACTCCGACACTATAACCGCTACTGGCGATAATACTAATCTCGACTTTGGCTCCAGCCATGAGGCCACTGTTTCCATAGTGGGAAATAATGCATCTGTGCTATTCGGCTATTATGCATTTTTAAATTCTGTCAATATCACCGGCAACAATGCCGTAGTGCAGGTTGATTGCCAAAGCCAGGACTCAGTCAACATCACTGGGTCGAACAATTCGGTGACACTCGCATATGGCCATGATCACGTGGTGGCATTCGGAGCGGGCTCGGACAACAGTGTCACACTGGGAGGAGGTAGCGGGACGGTCAGCTTCACCAATGGAACCAACTCGGTATTCGCTACGCCATCCACCCTGAACAGCAGCCTCACAGGCGGCAGCGGCACTGACACCCTCAGCATCTCTGGCCCGGGGTCGTTCGATCTCAATAGCCTAGCGGCCTTCACCGGCTTCGAAAACGTCAACCTCACCGGCACAGGCGAGAGCCTCACCCTGAGGAATGGTCAGAACCTGGCTGTGAACGCGGGCAGCGGCAATTCAGTGACGCTTGGGGCAGGCGACAATGGAGTGACCATCGCGCTTGCAGGTAGCAGCGATGCGATCAACATCGCCGGCAACAGCGATACGCTGAATCTTTCGGGCGCGCACGACGTCGTCACGGTGACCGGCAGCAGCGACA
>NZ_QMBP01000047.1 GCF_003289945.1 Mesorhizobium hawassense | reverse complement strand
CCGCAGGCACCCGACGCGTCGAAAGCTTGCCCAAACGCCGGTCCCTTAAGCCATCCTCCCCAGCCTCTTCGTAGCGGTCGCGATAACGCCGAAATTGCCGTTCCGACATGCCCAGTAGCTCACCAGCCTCCAGCATCGAAAGATCGCCGCCATTCCAGCGGCTTAAAACGTCCCGAAACTTCTGCATTCTCCGGTCCTGTAGCCATGCTGTCCGTCCCATCCCCAGCCTCCATTCGCTGGCGATAAAACCGGACAACTCGTGTGCTACCTAACCCGGACAACTCATGTGCTTACGACAGCACTATCGCATGCCCCTTGGCGAACCGGCCCGAAGCGTTTATGTGTCGGGCCGCGTGGTCCCGTAGCTCAGTAGGATAGAGCGGCAGATTCCTAATCTGTAGGTCACAGGTTCGATTCCTGTCGGGATCACCACTTTTCCAATCTACCCCGAGCTTCCCCGACTTACCCCGGGCTGCCGGCCGCCGGATTGGCGATGATCGCCGCCCGGAAGCGGGCGACGAAATCGTCGAGTGCGGGGCGTTCGGCATCCGAGATCGCCCAGTAGGAGAAGGCGTCGTCGGTCCAGTGGACGAGCAGGAAGCCGCCCGCCGAGAGGTCGTCCGCCACCGGCATCGATTTGGCCTCGTTCTGCCGGGGTGCGGCCACCAGCGTGATCAGGTGCTCGTGATGGCGGTAGACCAGCGCCGGCATCGGCCTGTCGCCGATCACCTCGACGCGTCCGCCAAGCAGCGCGTAGCCGTCCTTGGCCATGTCGGGCGCCGCCGGCGACACGCCGATGCGGCCGTCGAGCCATGGCTTCACCGTATGGCGGTCGGACGAAACGATGTCGACCGGGGTCGCGGCGAGCAGGCTGCGGCGATGGCCGTTGGCGACGGCCACGGCGAAGCTGTCGGAGCCATTATCCGCCGTCGTCAGCCATTGCGTCGCGCCGCTGGCGAGAACCGCCGTCAGCGCGATCGAGGCCGCCATCTGGCGCCAGTCGAACGAGTTGAACCAGCGCGCCGAAACGCGTGGCCGCATCTCGACGACCTTGCCTTGCTGCTGTTGCGGCTGCGCGGACGGCTGTGGCTCCGCCTTCGCCGCTGCGGGCTGTACAGGCTCGGCTTCCACGCCTTTGACCTCGGCGATAGCCGCGATGCGCGCCAGGAAATCGTCGCTGACGGTCGGGCGCGGCAGGTTGGCGACCGCGCCGCGCAGCGCCACCAGCCGCGCATGTTCGGCGGCAAGCTCAGGATCGGCGGCCATGCGTCGCTCGACGGCAAGCGCCGCCGCGGCATCGAGCTCGCCATCGACGAGGGCGTGGATCATCAGCTTCATATCCTGCGGGTCTTGCGGCAATCCATCCTCGCGCGGGCGGTTTTCATGCGGGCTCATGGTGCCCTCCAAGTTCGCTCATCAACAGGCCGCGGGCCCGTGCCAGCCGCGACATCACCGTGCCTTGCGGCACGCCGAGCATGGCGGCGATCTCGCGGTAGCTGAGGCCGTTTATGTCGCGCAACACGAGTGTTTCTCGGAACCCTTGCGGCAGCCTGGCGATCGCTGCTTCCACCGCCGCCGAGTTCGCCTTGGCGATCAGCGCCGCCTCAGGGCTGTCGGCGTCGTTGTCCGGCGGCGGCGAGACATCGTCGAGATCGGCGAGATCGCCGACGGCGACCACGCCGCGCGGACGGTTCTTCGCCATCCATGTATAGGAGGCGTTGCGCACGATGGTGAGCAGCCACGCGCGGGGGTTACCCCCGGCGAAGCCGGCAATGCCCGCATGCGCCTTGAGGCAGGCCTCCTGCACCACATCCTCGGCGTCGGCTTGGTTGCCGGTCAGCCAGCGGGCGAGCGACAGCGCATCGCCGAGATGCGGCAGCACCACTTCGGCAAAACGCGCGGCCAGTATCTTTTCGCTCAACACCGTTCCACCGTCAGGCGCTCCCGCCAGGGGCTTGCGGCCGCCCCCGGCGGGCGGCGCGGACCTGTCCCTGCTCGTGCGGGTGAAGATCGCGACTGCAGGCGCCGGCGCCTGCTTCGGAGGAGGAGAAGGCATTGGTGTCACCGGAGTCAAGTGTCTCGGACGAGCGGCGCGCCTCGGAAGGGAACGGCGCATCGCTGGCTGCAGTGAGGTGCTCGCCGTCATGGCTGTGGTTCTCGATGGTTGCGGTCGGCACGGATCACGGCCGGCGGCGGGGCGGTATCGCCCAGGACAGATGCGCCCAGCTCCAGCGCTCCAGAGGTCGGCGTCGGCTGATGCCTTCGCCCTCTTCAGCCCTCGCACCTCTATCGTCATGCCACTTCATGGATGGTCTCCTGCCGTTGCGCACACATGGCGCATGCCCTGGAGACCAGCGGACTCGGCCATTTATTCCCGGCAACCGGCTTTTTCGTTCCAGCCCGGCGTAATCGGTTTGTCGGGCGGCGTCACAGTGCCTGCAGCGCAAGCCCCGCCAGCGCCGATCCCGCCAGCGTCGGCAGCATGCCGAGCTTCAGCCTGAACATGGCGACCATCGCCGCCGCCGACAGCAGCGCGGCGCGCCAGTTAAGCGAGGACGGGACCGGCACCTCCACGCCCCAGCCAGCGCTTGCGACCTTGCCGAAGACGACATGCAGCGCGAACCACAGCGCAAGGTTCATGATCACGCCGACCACCGCCGCCGTGATCGCGCCGAGCGCCGCCGCCAGCGCCTTGTTCTGGCGCAGTTGCTCGATGTAGGGCGCGCCTAGAAATATCCAGAAGAAGCAGGGCACGAAGGTGACCCAGAGCGTCAGCAGCGACCCGAGCGATCCGGCCAGCAACGGGCTGGCAAAGCCGGCATGACGATAGGCAGCGGTAAAGCCGACGAATTGCAGCACCAGGATCAGCGGCCCGGGCGTCGTCTCGGCAAGCCCCAGCCCATCGACCATTTCCCCCGGGGACAGCCAGCCGAAGGAGGTGACCGCCGCCTGCGCGACATAGGCCAGAACCGCATAGGCGCCGCCGAAGGTGACGACGGCCATCAGGCTGAAGAAGCCGCCAAGCTGCGCCCACACGCTGGCCGGGCCGGCAAGCAGCGTTATTACCGCCACCGGACCGAGCCAGACCGGCAGCCAGATGGCGATGGTGCGAAGCGCATGCCATCGGCTCGGCAAGGTGTGGCCGAGTTCGCCGCGTTCGAACATCTGGTCGACCACGCCCCGGCGGTCGGCATCGGCCGCGCCCTTGCCATGCGCCGAGCCGGAGAACAGCCCCGGCGCGAAGCGGCTGCCGATCCAGCCGATGACACCTGCCGCAAGCACGATCAGCGGGAAAGGCAGCTTGGCGACATAGATGGCGAGGAAAGCCGCCACCGCGATCGCCACCATGGCGCGGTTCCTCAGCGCCCGCTTGCCGATGCGGATCACCGCCTCGACGACGACGGCAAGCACCGCCGCCTTGACGCCGAAGAACAGCGCCTCGACGACCGGCGCGTCGTTGTAGAGCATGTAGAAGCTGCTCAGACCGAGCATGACCAGCGCGCCGGGCAATACGAACAACAGGCCCGCCACCAGGCCACCCGCCGTCCGGTGCAGCAGCCAGCCGATATAGACGGCAAGCTGTTGCGCCTCGGGGCCTGGCAGCAGCATGCAGTAGTTGAGCGCATGCAGGAAGCGCTCCTCGCCGATCCAGCGGCGCTCCTCGACCAGTTCCTTGTGCATCAGCGCGATCTGTCCGGCCGGCCCGCCGAAGGAGAGCAGGCCGATCTTGGCCCACAGCCGCGTCGCTTCGCGGAAGCTCGGCATGGCCGTGATTTCGGTCGGCCGCGTGGCGCCGTCCTTGGCAAGCGCGGTCATGGCGCCTTGCCCCCGACCGGCCAGTTGTGCGTCTCGTCGGTGGCGTCGCGGCACCAGCGGAAAAAGGCGTCGTAGAGCAGCATGCCGGCTTCGAGCTGCTCGAGATCGTCGCGGAACATGCGCGACAGGCCGAGCGAAGCGGCGAGGAACCCGGCCGCCTGCGGGACGAGATCGAGGCGCGCCGTGTCGGCCGCGCGCACGACCAGCGCCAGGCGATCAAGCGCTTCGAGGCGCAGGCCGAATTCCTCGATCATCGTATCGAAGGTGCAGCGCTCGCCACGATGGCTCCAGAACACGCCCTCTATGTCGAAGGGAACCGCGGCGAAGCGATCGGCCACCAGAGGCACCTCGGCCGGATCGACGAACAGGAACACCGCCTTGGGATCGACGAAGCGGCGGATCAGCCACGGACAGGCGATGCGATCGACCTTCGGCCGGGAACGGGTGACCCACACGGTGCGCCCCTTCTCGTCGCGCGGCGGCATCGCGCCGGCGCTGACCAGGGGCGCCTTGGCGGCCGCCCAGGCCTCGAAGCCGCCTTCCAGCGACTCCGCCTGAATGCCTTCGTGGCGCAGCCATGCCGCCACGCCTTGCGAGAGCTTCTGTCCTCTTTGGCAGATGACGGCGACTTTTGCGCCGGAGAACTCGGCCGCCCAGGTCGAGACGGTTCTGAAATCGCGCCGGCATGACGCCGGCAAAAGGCGCGGTTCGGCTTGGTAATCGTCGTCGACGCGCACGTCGATGAGAACGGGCGCATCCGGCAGTCCGACGAGGCGGGAAAGCTGCGGAACGGTAATTGCGGTAGTTGACGGCATGGCGTCCACCTCCTGAAACAAAGAGAGTTTGGACGCGATCGTTGGGCTGACGCCTCACGGGGTCGTCGCGGGGAACCCCTTGGCCAAGATGCTGGATCGTCCCCCGGCGATTGTCAAGAATCCAATTGTCGAGTGTCGTAAGCACATGAGTTGTCCGGGTTAGGTAGCACACGAGTTGTCCGGTTTTATCGCCAGCGAATGGAGGCTGGGGATGGGACGGACAGCATGGCTACAGGACCGGAGAATGCAGAAGTTTCGGGACGTTTTAAGCCGCTGGAATGGCGGCGATCTTTCGATGCTGGAGGCTGGTGAGCTACTGGGCATGTCGGAACGGCAATTTCGGCGTTATCGCGACCGCTACGAAGAGGCTGGGGAGGATGGCTTAAGGGACCGGCGTTTGGGCAAGCTTTCGACGCGTCGGGTGCCTGC
>NZ_QMBP01000046.1:0-2500 GCF_003289945.1 Mesorhizobium hawassense | reverse complement strand
AGCAGCCATCATTTAAAGAAAGCGTAACAGCTCACTGGTCTAAATAAGGGTCTTTGCGCCGAAAATGTAACGGGGCTAAAGCCATACACCGAAGCTTAGGGTTCGTGAGCAATCACGAGCGGTAGCGGAGCGTTCTGTAAGCTGATGAAGCCGTACCCGTGAGGGGCGGTGGAGGTATCAGAAGTGCGAATGCTGACATGAGTAACGTAAGGGGAGTGAGAGACTCCCCCGCCGAAAGACCAAGGGTTCCTGCTTAAAGTTAATCTGAGCAGGGTTAGCCGGCCCCTAAGACGAGGCGGAAACGCGTAGTCGATGGGAACCACGTTAATATTCGTGGGCCTGGAGGTAGTGACGGATCACACAAGTTGTCCAATCTTATCGGATTGAACGGGCAGCGGAGTGGTTCCAGGAAATAGCTCCTCCTTATAGACCGTACCCGAAACCGACACTGGTGGTCAGGTAGAGTATACCAAGGCGCTTGAGAGAACTATGCTGAAGGAACTCGGCAAATTGCACGCGTAACTTCGGAAGAAGCGTGACCCTTTTTTACGCAAGTAGAGGAGGGTGGCACAGACCAGGGGGTAGCGACTGTTTATCAAAAACACAGGGCTCTGCGAAGCCGCAAGGCGACGTATAGGGTCTGACGCCTGCCCGGTGCTGGAAGGTTAAGAGGAGGGGTGCAAGCTCTGAATCGAAGCCCCAGTAAACGGCGGCCGTAACTATAACGGTCCTAAGGTAGCGAAATTCCTTGTCGGGTAAGTTCCGACCTGCACGAATGGCGTAACGACTTCCCCGCTGTCTCCAGCATAGACTCAGTGAAATTGAATTCCCCGTGAAGATGCGGGGTTCCTGCGGTTAGACGGAAAGACCCCGTGCACCTTTACTATAGCTTTACATTGGCATTCGTAGTGGCATGTGTAGGATAGGTGGTAGGCTTTGAAACCTGGGCGCCAGCTCAGGTGGAGCCACCCTTGAAATACCACCCTTATTACTATGGATGTCTAACCGCGGCCCGTCATCCGGGTCCGGGACAATGTATGGTGGGTAGTTTGACTGGGGCGGTCGCCTCCTAAAGAGTAACGGAGGCGCGCGATGGTGGGCTCAGAACGGTCGGAAATCGTTCGCTGAGTGCAATGGCATAAGCCTGCCTGACTGCGAGACTGACAAGTCGAGCAGAGACGAAAGTCGGTCATAGTGATCCGGTGGTCCCGCGTGGAAGGGCCATCGCTCAACGGATAAAAGGTACGCCGGGGATAACAGGCTGATGACCCCCAAGAGTCCATATCGACGGGGTTGTTTGGCACCTCGATGTCGACTCATCGCATCCTGGGGCTGGAGCAGGTCCCAAGGGTATGGCTGTTCGCCATTTAAAGCGGTACGTGAGTTGGGTTCAGAACGTCGTGAGACAGTTCGGTCCCTATCTGCCGTGGGTGTAGGAATATTGAAAGGATCTGTCCCTAGTACGAGAGGACCGGGATGGACGGATCTCTGGTGGACCTGTTGTGGCGCCAGCCGCATTGCAGGGTAGCTATATCCGGACGGGATAACCGCTGAAGGCATCTAAGCGGGAAACCCACCTTGAAACGAGTATTCCCTGAGAACCGTGGAAGACGACCACGTTGATAGGCCGGGTGTGGAAGAGCGGCAACGCTTGAAGCTTACCGGTACTAATAGTTCGATAGGCTTGATCGTTCTCATTCCTAATATCCATCCGACAAAGTCGGATGGTCTGCCAGCGCTCACGCATGAGCGGCCCCTTCAGGGCCTATGCTCCGCGAGGGCGCCGGACGACCGGCGACGCGCAGTCGCGCTTGCGGGCTTCGCCCGTTAAGCAAAACGCAGACGTCGCCTTGGCACAAAACGACGATCCTTTGGATCGCGCTGCGACGATCCCTGGATCGCGCTTGAACAGCTTCTCGATTTGAACGTGCGTTTTGCCGACCTGGTGGTTATGGCGGAGCGGCTGCACCCGATCCCATTCCGAACTCGGCCGTGAAACGCTCCAGCGCTGATGGTACTTCGTCTCAAGACGCGGGAGAGTAGGTCGCTGCCAGGTCTGCCAAACGCACGTTCACCTCACATCCGCAACCGGATGGAAGGCAAATCTTCTCTATACGACAAGGCCCGCCAAACGGGATCTCGGGCCGCGCAAGCGGCCCTTTCATTTGGCAGACCCATTGAATCCGGTAAGCTCATGCTTACCTCTATGGACGCAAGCAAACGCTTGCTCGTAGGTCGCAAGCAAACGCTTGCTCGTAGGTGACGCGGGGTGGAGCAGCCCGGTAGCTCGTCAGGCTCATAACCTGAAGGTCACAGGTTCAAATCCTGTCCCCGCAACCAAATACAAAAGAGCCCGCCCTCGTGCGGGCTCTTTTGTATCTGGCCGTGGTGGCCGGCGATTTAACCGGTCATCAGGAGCCCGCAAGGAGGCGTAGCCGACGCCGCGGGACAGAAAACCCAAATCCTGTCCCCAAAACCAACACCAAAAACGGCCCGCGCC
>NZ_QMBP01000045.1 GCF_003289945.1 Mesorhizobium hawassense | reverse complement strand
AAAGTCCGCAGTAGCGAATTGCCTCCTGCTGGACAAAGCCATTTTGCTCCATCCAGCGGAGTGCCATCCTGAGCTCTTCAGGAAGGTGCAGCGCTGCGGGAAACGATGCTTCAACCTCGTCCAGGAAACTATTCATGCTCTTGCCTTTGACGGTGGCTCAGGCTCGCTCAATTGGCGTGCAGTCACTTTCTTGCCCCGCTGGGTGTCTTCGCCGCAAGGGGGAAGGTTGGCTGGCGCATACGCTTTCCGCAATCGCGTTGGAGGAATGGCGCTGAGCACGCCGCTGCTGATCTCCCCCCTTGTGGGGGAGATGGCCGGCAGGCCAGAGGGGGGCGCGAAGGATCACGGCCCTGGTTCATAGCCGCATTGTAAGACCTGCGTGGAAGGCGGTAGAAATTAGCTGAAAGGCCGGCGGGACAGCGCCCCCCTCTGCCCTGCCGGGCATCTCCCCCACAAGGGGGGAGATTGCGCTCTCAACCGCTTTCGCCAACCCTCAACGTCTCTGCTCTGGCGCGCTCGCGAGCATCCCCCATCGCCGCCACTTCATGAAGCTGCTAAAGTCCACGCCATGGTCCTCACGCGAAGGCATCATCGATGAGCGCTCTCGAACCATGTCCGCTGTGCAAGTCCGACAGAGCCGTTCGGCCCAAGCTGGTTCTGATCGACGAAGTCTATAACGGGCAGGATTCCCGAGAGAGGTACGCCGTTCCCCTGCGGGTTGACGATGTCGAGACCGATTTTTTTTGAAGGGTGAGCCATTGCAACAGTTCCTGAATGGGTTCTTTTGCGGGAATTGCGGAAAAGCCTTCATCCCGGAAGAACAACTCAAAAAAGGTCACCCACGGTTCCGGCACCCGTCGAACCGGTAGGGCTCTACTCCGGCGCGCCCGCGAACAGCACCTTGCCGTCCCCTCCGGCAGCCGGCCAGTCACGGATGGTGCGGTCGATGCCGCCGGTGAGAAGCGTGCCGTCGGCGGCGAAGGCAACCGAGTAGATCGGCCCGGTGCCGGGGTCGAATTCGGCGATCTCGGCGCCGGTGTCCATGTTCCAGATGCGCGCCGTGCCGTCGAGCGAGACGGAGCCGAGACGCTTGCCGTCTGCCGATAGGGCAAGCGCATAGACCGTACCGGAATGGCCGTCGAAGCGGCGGACTTCCTTGAAGGTATCGAGGTCCCATAGTTTGATCGTGTAGTCGCCGCTGCCGGTCACGGCATGGTGGCCATCGGCGGTGAAGACCGCGCCATAGGCGCCGCGGTCGTGGCCGTGCCAGCTGCGCAACTGCTTGCCGGCGACGACGTCCCAGAGCTTCAATTCGCCGTCGATGCTGCCGGAGATGGCGCGCGTGCCGTCGGGCGAGACGGCGACGGAGCTGACCGACCAGTCATGGCCGGGCAGCACATGCAGGACAGTGCCCTTCTCCAGGTCCCAGACGACGACCGAGCCGGTGTCGTGGCCGCTGACGGCCAGTTTGCCGTCGGGGCTGATGGCAAGATCCCTGACGCCACCATTCCGGCCCGACGCAAAGACGTGCAGCACCGTGCCGTCGGAGAGCTGGCGCAGCACGATCTCGCCGTCGTCGCCGGCGGTGAGCGCGGTCTTGCCGCCGGGCATGAAGAGCGCGACGCGGGCCATGTCCTTATGCTCGCCGAGGTCGCGGATCAGCCGCTGGCCGTCGATGTCCCAGAGCTTGATCATGCGGTCGGTGCTGGCGCTCATGATCTCGCGGCCGTCGGCCGAAACCGCCAGCCAGACGACGGCGTCGCGATGGCCTTCCGGCGCGGTGGGCTGAGCCGGAGGCGCCTGCGGAGGCGGCGCCACGGTCTCCGGCGGCGTGACGGGTGCGAGAGCGGTCTGCTGGGCGGGTAATGCGAGTTGGACAGGCTCGCGCTCGACCGGTGCGACGACTGTCGGCGTGGGCGGAACGGGCTGCGTGGGCTGCGTGGACTGCACGGCGGGTTCGACGGGCGACTCCGGCTTCGCGGCCTCCTGTTGCGCCGTCGCGGGCGCGGCTGGCTTGACGCTTACCTCAGGGGCTGTCTTCGGCTCGGGCGCTTGCTTCGGCTCAACCGGCGCCGTCGCGACCTGCTTCACCGGTTCGTTATCCTGCGTCCGCCAGGGATCGACCTGATCGACGACGATGGCGAACAGCGCCAAAAGCGGGACAGCCAACGCGACGCGGCGCGGCCACGGATGGCCGGTCGGCGCGATCTCGGCGTCGCGGCCGAACACGGGAGCGGTCGGATCATGCCTTGCCGCGGCGGACAGCAGTCCGGCGAGGAACAGCAGCCCGGCAAGAACCGACAGCGCGCCGACCACGCCGAAGACTTCCAGGCGCGCCGTCGCCAGCGGCCCGCCGACCAGCGCCGGATAAAGCCTGGCGAAGCAGGCAATGCCGACGATCAGCATCGCCAGCGCCAGCAGCCTGTCGGTCGATCTTTTCATTTCGTCCCCCCGCGCCCTTGCCGCTTCCTCCGCAACAATATGGAGGCGGCAAGCGGCCAAGGCATCATAGCCGAGCTCGCGGCCGAGGCTAAGTGCAAGACATCACACAGCTTTGCCGGGCGATATCTTGCGCATCCGGTTCCGGCCGGCGCGGGCATCCCACTATTGGGAGGCGGTTACATCAGTAAAACGCTATCCCCAGGAACAGCATGGCCCTTTTCCCGCCGGTTATTGACAGAAACGGCTCATATGAGATTATCCGCCTGTATTTCGAGGAGGGAATTCGAATGAAGAAGACTTACGAGAAGCCGGTTTTGGTCCGCAAGGGCAAGCTTTCGATGGTCGTGGCGGGCGCGTCGATCGTCAACGGCGCCGCTCCTTGACGGCGGAATCGATAGGGGGAATGCGGAGTGAAGAAGATTTACGAGAAGCCGGTTTTGGTCCGCAAGGGCAAGCTTTCAGCGGTTGTGGCGACTGCCTCGCTCGCCAACGGCAGCACGACCTGACGATATAAATTCACCGCAGTAAGAAGAAATGCGCAGCGCGGAAGGGTCCGTCCGAAGGCTTGCTTGACAGAATGCGCGCGCATGAGATCATCCGGCGGAATCTTCAGGAGAGCTTGGATGAAGAAGACCTATGCGAGGCCGACCCTGGTCAAGAAGGACAGGCTTTCGGCCATCACGGCCAACGGCGCCGCTTCTCCCGTCATCTAAACCGAACGTGCGTTGCACGACCTTCAAGCGACGCGCGTTGATCTTGGTTAGGTAGCGCAAGAATGCCGTGCTTTGGCCAGCCTGCGTCAAAGCACCAGAACCAGATCGTCCAGCACCATCTGCCAGTGATGCTTCGTCGACAGGCGCACGCGCGTCACCGCCTTAAGCATAGGCGCGTAGTGGACCGGCGCCAGCGCCGACAGCACGACCTCGTCGCTGGCGACCAGTTCTCCCCCCAGCCAGCTTTCCACCAGCGCCACCTCGCCTTCCGACGTGAGCCAGGCCGCGGTCAGCATCACCGAATGGAAGCCGAAGGGCGCGGCGCGGCCGAACTCGCCAGGATGGCCGCTGCTGGTATAGGCGATATAGGCGCCCGACACGTTGCCGTTGACATAGCCCTCGCTGTTCGGCGTGTGGTCGCGCGACATGGCGTTGAGATTGCGCCAGTCGAGCCCGGCATGGCCCGACGGCACCTTGTACAGGCCGCGCGGCGTTATGTCGTCGAAGCCAGTCGTGGTGAGCCTTGCCTCGGGCGCCGGCGCGCCGGGCGACAACCGGCCGAAATCGACCGGATAGGCCGACAGTTTGAGCCTTCGGTCGAGCCCGGAGCCTGTAACGACGATCTCATCGGCATCGACGTCGAGCGGGAAGCGGAAGGCGGCGTCCGCGGACAGAGCGCGGCTCTCGAGCAACTGGCCCTTGCCCATGACCGACAGCGTGGCGCCGGAGCCTGCCGGCGTGCCGCCGCTCACCGTCCGCCCCGGCGCCAGACCGACCGGTTTCGGCAACCCCTCGCCGGCGAGGCCGACCATCGAGCCCGGCGCTTCCATGAGGCGCACCGGCTGGTCCGCGTTGGCACTGCTGGCGCGCCAGCCGGGCGGCACCGAGACAGAGAAGCGGTAGAGCCCGGGCCGCTGGATCACCGCGCTGCGGCGCTTGGCCGACATCGCGAAATTGGCAAAGCCGGCGCCATTGCTGCGCGCGGCGGCGAGGAAGGTGCCGCGTTCGTCATGGAGCCGCACCACGATGCCCGCCATCGGCCGGTCCGCCCCGCCATAGACGCCGTCGCCATCGACATCCATGTAGACGAAGGACGAGAAGTTGAGCTTGCCGGAAGTCGGCGCCCAATTGGCGCGCGGCGCATAGTCGCCGGCCGGATCGGGATTGCCGCGCGCCCTGCGGCGCTTCCGGCGCCGGCGCAGCGCAACCGCGATCAGGCCGCCGGCGCCGGCAAGGACGAAGGCCGAGACGAGGACGACGAGGATGGTGTCAGCCATGGCGAGGCGATGGCTGGAGAAAATTACCCAAGATGAAAAGCATGAGGTCTGAGATCCCCCTTCCACGTCCTGCAAAAGCTAACGTGAGAGGTCGTTGCTGCACAGCCACTACTTGCGAGATGCTGGGGTCAAACGTGGAGACGCTGGCGGGACAGCGCCCCCCTCTGTCCTGCCGGACATCTCCCCCACTTGGGGGGAGATTGGCAGCTTCGGCGCCGCGCCCTTCTTTCAACGTCGACAATTAGCGAAAGCCCGCGCAACATCTGATCTCCCCCCTTGTGGGGGAGATGTCCGGCAGGACAGAGGGGGGCGCGAAGGATCGCTACCTTCGGCGTTCTTCGGGAGAACTCACCCCAACTCCACCCAGACCGGCGCGTGATCGCTGGAATTGTCCCCTCCCCGCACCTCGCGGTCGATGCCCGCCGCTTTCAGTTTCCGCGCCAGCTTCTTTGACAGCAAAATGTGGTCGAGCCTGAGGCCCGCATCGCGCGGCCAGCGGTTCCGGCGGTAGTCCCAGAAGGTGTAGAGCTTCGCCTCCTTCGGGAAGACTTTGCGCAGCGCGTCGGTCCAACCCTGCTCGACGAGTGCCGCGAAGGCGGCGCGGCTTTCGGGCTGCACCAGCGCGTTGTCGTCATAGGAGCGGGTGTCATAGATGTCGCGCGGCTCGGGCACGATGTTGAAGTCGCCGGCGAGCACGACCGGCAAGCCGGTGTCGAGGAGTTCAGCCGCATGCGCCGCGAAGCGTTCGTGCCAGGCGAGCTTGTAGGTGAATTTCGGCCCCGGCTGCGGGTTGCCGTTCGGGGCATAGAGGCAGGCGACGACGACGCCGTCGACCGCCGCCTCGATGTAGCGCGCCTGGCGGTCGGCATCGTCGCCGGGCAGCGCGTCGCGGGTCAGCACCGGCTCGGCGCCTTTTGCCAGGATGGCGACGCCGTTCCAGGTCGGCTCGCCCTTCCACACCGCGCCATAGCCGGCGTTCGCAAGGCGGGTCAGCGGGAATTGGGTGTCGCGGGACTTCAGCTCCTGCAGGCAGACGACGTCGGGCTTGGCGCGGGCGAGCCAAGCGAGCAGGTTGTCCAGCCGGCTGTTGATGTTGTTGATGTTGAAGGTGGCGATTTTCATCACCGGCATGAAGCAGGAAGGCGGAGATGGCCGCAAGGGGTGGTCGCCCCAGGACCGCTGATGCGCAGGCTGCCAACCACGCCGCGTCGGCGCCGCCCCTCATTGCCCTGCCGGGCATTTCTCCCGTGAACGGGGAGAAAGAGGCTGGCCGCCATGCCGGCTCCCCTATTTGCAACGCTGGTGATTGGCGAAACCAGCGACGACAGCCCCTTCGCCCCGTTTTACGGGGAGAAGATGGCGGCAGCCAGATGAGGGGCGGCGCCAACGCCTGAGAGCATGCTGCTTATGGTTGCGCCAGCCTGGCCTTGATCGTCTCCGCCACCGTCTTCAAGTGATCTGCCGTCGAGAAACCCGAGATCGCCTTGCGCGGTTTCAAATCGTGATCGCCATCCTCCAGCCAGACCACCTCGATGGCCTTGGACAGGCCGTAGGTCGCGACTTCCTCCCTGGTGCCGAACTCGTCGCGCGTGCCTTGAAAAATCAGCGTCGGCGTCTTCAGATCGATGAGATGCTTGGTCCGCAATTGCTCCGGCTTGCCGGGCGGATGAAACGGGTAGCCGAGGCAGACCAGGTCGGCGATCTCGCCCTTGGCGAACATCTCGTCGGCGACCATGGAGGCAACCCGCCCGCCCATCGACTTGCCGCCGATGATCAGCTTGCCGGTCACGCCCCTGGCGCGCAGATCGGCGATGGCCTTGATGTATTCGGGGTTCACCGTTTCGGCGCGCGGCGGCGGCTTGCGGTGACCGTAGCGGCGCGCCGCCATGTAGTGGAATTCGAAGCGCGCGACCTGAAAACCGGCGGCCGCGAGCGCCTTGGCGGTGGCGGCCATCGAGGACGAGTCCATAGACGCGCCGGCGCCATGGGCGAGCAGAATGGTGACGGGGGCGGTGTCATCGCCGTCGAAGAGGAAGTGGGTCATGGGACGGTCTTTCTGAACATAAGCCCACCAATCCTTCTAGAATTATGCTGCAAGACTATGCTTGCGCGGCACCCGGGCCGCAAACTTGCGATTGCAGATATTCTACTTGTGCTGCTAGCAATCCAGGCCAGCCTGTCGCATCGATACCATCTATCCACTTGCAAGCGGCTTCACGCCCACGAGCCTGCTCGAGCAAGCAGAAATAGGCGGTGTCTCGCCATGCCCCGCACAATTGCGAATTACCGTCCATCACATCGAGCGCCGACTCCCAGGTGAACCATCGCCTGATCCATGCGCCGACCTTGCCCTCGAGATCAGCAGCGCACTGAGCTATGAAGGCATCCAGGTCCTGTTCGTCGGCGACCCAGAAGACGGGCCGGCTGGAGGATTGAAAATCTCCGCCTATGGCATTGAAGCCTTTTCGGAGGAATACGCGGTTCAGCTTTCGAGCGTTGCCGGTTTTGAACTGAGCCGAACTCGGATCCTTCACTTCATACCAGGCATCGAAATCCTTCCACAGCTTGGAGAATTTCTTCCATTTGAACTCCGCTGCAAGCTCGCAGTCATACGCGCCGTAGCGGCGGTCCGTGTAGCAATCCAGCTCAATGTTGAAGTCTGTTAGATTGCCCGTGCGGGCGATGATCAGCTTTGGGGTGCCCGGTTCGAACCATCGCTCGCCAAGTCGCGCGTGAAGCTCCTCAGCGACCCGCGTTCGAATGAACTTGGCATCGACCGTCACTGCCTACCCCGCGGTCCGCGCCATATGCAAATCCACGAACTGAATCCCCTTCTGCGCGGTCCGCGCCCATTCGGACTCCGCATCCAGTTCCAGATAGCGCACCCATAGCCGCCGCGCTTCCGTCAGATTGCCGGTATCGAACTCCAGCCGCGCGAGGTTGAACACCGGGTCGGCATAGGTCTCGTCGAGCGCGATTGCTTTTTGCAAATGCCGCCTTGCCGAGGCCGTCTTGCCTTCGTCGCTCATCAGGCCGGCGAGGTTGAACCAGGCCTCGACGAAGCCAGGGTCAAGCTTGATCGCGCGGGCATAGTCATGCGCTGCCTCCGCCACGCTGCCGGCGCCGCGCAGGCAGTTGGCGCGGTTGAAGGCTGCGATGGCGTCCTTCGGGTCGATCGCCATGCAGCGCTGGTAAAGTGCCGCGGCATCGTCGTGGCGCCCCTCCTCTTCCGCGGCTTCCGCCTCGGCGAACAGTTCTTCCAGCGTGTCGTCTTCCGAAGATCCAAGATCGAACAGCAATTGGCCGTCGAGCTCGCTCCTGCCCTCGTCGAGATAGATCGCATCCGGGCGGCCATGCTGCGAGCCGAGATTGAGCGACTTGGCGGTGAGCGAGGCGACCGGACCGGAGCGGTGGACGGAACGCGCGATCGCGCCCCAGGAGGCGCCGCTGGCGATCAGCCCGGCATATTTTTTTGCCAAGATCAGGTCGCGGAAGGAATACGGTTCGCCGTCATGCTCGAAAGCATCGAACAGCGACAGCAGGTCGAGATCGGCGCCGGCGAGCCGCGATTGGTCGATCAGCGATTGCCGCGACAGCGACGAGGCGTCGGGCGCGTTCATCAGGCCGAGCAGGCGCAGGAAGCCGTTTTCGCTGACGAGCTGGCGGCTGGCTTGGCGCTCGGTCTTCGCCCGGCGCTCGATCTCGGCATCGCCGGTCCTCGACAGTCCGGCCCTGGCGAGAAGCGCTCGGCCGAAGACGACGTGGGAGGTGCGGCGAGTGACGCCGCGCCGCAGCTCCGCATGGCGGCGCTCGACCTCGCGCGCGGCGAGCCGCAATGGAAAAGCGGCCAGCGCGCCGACGACGCCGAAGACGGCGCCGGGAACGATCGCTGGCCCCGCATTTCCAGTCACTTGCTTCCCGTCACTTCTTGCTCTTGCCGACGGCCTTCAACAGGTTCGCCTTCAGCGGGTTCTCAGGCGCGCCGCCGGCGGCCGCCTTCTTGGCGGGTTTTGCCGGCGCTTCCTCGGCCTTGCTCTTCGACTTGGCCGGGGGCTTCGCCTGCTGCGACAGGCTCGCCTTCAGCGCGTCCATCAGGTTGATGACGTTGCCGCGCTCCGGTGCGGCCGCGATGATCGGCTTGTGGCCTTTCAGCTTCTCGCGGATCATCGCCATCAGCGCCACCTCGTAGCGATCCTCGTAATTCTTCGGATCGAAGTGGGTTTCCTTCTGCTTGATCAGCGCCTCGGCCAGCTGCAGCATTTCCGCGTCGGGCTTGGCATCCGGGATGTTGCCGAAATATTCAGTCGTGCCGCGCACTTCGTTGGGGTTCCTCAACGTGCAGACGAACATACCGTTCTCGCGCGCGCCGATCGTCACCACGCGCTCGCGGCTGGACAGCACCAGACGCGCGATGGCGACCTTGCCGGACTTGCGCATCGCCTCGCGCAGCACCGCGAAGGTTTCCTCCGCCATGGCGCCGTCGGGCGCCAGGTAATAGGGCGCGTCCTGGTAGATCACATCGACCTCGCCCTCGTCGACGAAGGCCTCGATGTTCATCGTATGGTTGGATTCGATCCGGACCGTATCGAGGTCGGCGTCATCGATGATGATGTACTGCTTGTCCTCATACTCGTAGCCGCGCACCAGGTCCGAGCGCTCGACCAGGCCAAGCTCTGGATCGACCGGCTTCATGTTGATGCGGTTATGCGTCTTCTTGTGCAGCTGATTGAACGAGATGCGCTCGCTCGCGCTGGTGGCCGGATAAAGCCGGACCGGACAGCTGACGAGGCTGAGCTTGAGGTAACCTTTCCAACTTGCCCTGGGCGCCATGATGAACTCCTACGCGGCCATGCACTGACAGTTAGTTGCAGCATGGTCTTGTCCATGCTCTTTGCAGCGCTTCGTCCGGAGGACGATTGGGGCTGCCGAAATCCTACACCGACCCCTGATGGTACAACTGAATTCCTGACGAAATGTTTTTCGGGGGTGGGTTGGCGCGGAGGATAGTTCAAATTGTAGCGAGCGTCGATGGAGATGGACTGAGACGCTGGCGGGACAGCGCCCCCCTCTGTCCTGCCGGACATCTCCCCCACAAGGGGGGAGATTGGCAGCTTCGCCGCCGGCGCTACCCTTGCAACGTCGGCGATTGGCGAAGGCCGACGCGACATCCAATCTCCCCCCTTGTGGGGGAGATGTCCGGCAGGACAGAGGGGGGCGCGAAGGAACTCGACGCCCCTTGCTAACTTGCCTTCTCAAACCCCGGCAGATCCCTTGCAGCCTCATCGATCTCCGCCCACGGATCGCCCGACGTCTCCAGCAATCCCGGCAGCGAGGCGTAGTTCAGATCCTCGGGCGCGTCGATCGTCTCCAGGTCGGTCCAGCTCACCGGCGTCGAGGCAGGCAGGTTGGTGCGGGCGCGCAGCGAATAGGGGGCGGCGGAGGTGTGGCCGCGGGCGTTGCGGTGGAAGTCGATGAAGATGCGCTTCTTGCGGTTCT
>NZ_QMBP01000044.1 GCF_003289945.1 Mesorhizobium hawassense | reverse complement strand
CGTCGGTCACCGTCACCACCGCCTGCAGCGCGGCGTTGGCGATGGATACCGCCTCGCTGGTGTCGGGGTTGTCGGCGGAGCCGTGATGCAGCGAGGCGTACTGCGCCACGCTGACAAAACCGCTGGAGTCGATCGCCACCGCGAATGCCGCCAGACCGTTTGCCGCCGTGGCAGCGTCGGCGCCGATCCGCCCGACGACAACATCGCCCTGCTTGAACAGGAAGATCTTCGTGCCGTCCGTCGTCGTCAGCCCGGAATCCACCCCGCCGGCCGCGACCGATAGCGAGTACGCCTTAGATCCAGCCCCGTCGGCGCCGAACGAGCTGTTGTTGGACTGGACGACCGCGGCCGCGCTCGTAGCGTAGATGCTCCCGGTCGGGTCGTCGGTCTGGTAATCCGTGCTCGCGTTGCTGACGCCGCCGGCGGCGTTTGGGGCCAGCGCCGCGATCGCCGTTGCCGAGTCGGTGGCGCCGTTGGCGGTCTGCGCACCCGACGACTCGTCGTGCGTCACAGATCCGGTCGCCAAACCGATCGCCGCACTCGGCCCGTCGTCTTCGAACAACAGCTTGCTGCCGACAGCGCTATGCTCGGTCCCGCTTGTCGTGTTCGAGAGGTTGAACGAGAAATTGCCGGCATCGAAGCTGACATTGGATCCGGAGCCACTGGTCGGCTGGGCGTTGGTGACCACGAAGCGGTCCATGTGGCTGGCTTCGGCGACCTGGAAGTCGACGGTGTAGTTTACCTGCAGGCCGTTGATGAAGTAGGACCCGTCGCCCGCAGCCGTAATGGTTATGCCTGACGTTACCAGGTTCGTCTTCGTAAGGTCGGAATACACCTTGATCGTGTTGCCGAGGATCGGGACCAGCGTCTGGTCAGTGCCGGCCAAGCCAGTGCTCCCCACACTGCCGGTCGAAACCAGACTTGTGCCTTGAAGGTTGCTTGTCTCGTTGTAGGCAAAAATGTGCACCTTGACTGTGGTGCCCGGAGTCCCGGGATTCACCTGGGTCAGCGAGAAGCTCGCCTCCGTCGCCGCGCCAACATGCGAGGTGTAGTTGATTTTCGACAGATCGTGCACGTCCGTATTGGTCAAGGGAAAGTCGGGGTAGTTCACGTGGTTGACGATGTCGACGCGCACGCCTCCTCCGGCGCCGATCGACTGCGAACTATTGCCCAGGCCCGTCGTGCTGACGTTGACGGTCGAGCCCGGTGCCAGCCCGGTAACGATCATATCGGGATCGTTTGTGTCCGCCCCCGCGGTCCCGGTCTGCTCGAATGCCGCCCACGCGTCCTGCCCGGAGGGCACGTGGCTGAAATCGCCGAAGTTGGCGGTCGTCGTCGTGGTGAAGCTGGCCTTGACATCCACGAGGCCGGCGAGGCTACTCGTGTCGGCGTCGTCGATACCGCTGGTATTTGGGTGCTTCAGCGCCTCGTACTGGATGGTCCAGACGTTGCCACCCGTCACGTTGGTCCCGTTGGTGGTGTCGTCCATTACGATCGCGAAGGCTACGGTGCCCGAAGAATTCGCGACCCACGTACTGCCGTTGAACGTACCCTCACGCCCATACACGATGTTGTTGCTGGCATCGGCGTAAAGGAAGATCTGCGCGCCGTTATGGGTGGCGAAAATCTGCGTCGCCGTGCCGGCGGCGATTGCGTTCCCCGAGGAATCCGAGAACTGCAGGTCCGTGATGGTGGTCGCTGTGAGTTGGATGAAATCGCTGCTGGTGCTGCCGATCGTCCGCACTGCCGCTTGCGGAAATGTTGCGGTTGTATCGCCCGCAGTTTCGCCGGTGGCAGGCAGGAGGCTGAGCGCGTTAAGTTCGTCCTTGAGCGTCTGGCTCATAGTGGCAAGCAGGGTCGACCACGCAACTTCGTTGTCGGGTCCCGCGCCCACGCCCGCATCATTGTCGGTGACGCTGTTCTGAATGGCTGCTGCTTCATCGGTGATCAGATTGCCGTTGATGGTAAAGGTCGCCATAATATCCTCCCGCCGCCAGCCACATCGAAGGCCCGCGTGTCTTAACGTTAAAGGAAACTGGAGTTCTGGATTAACTCAGGGGGTAGAGGGTGTTGGGAGGGCCGTCGCTATCCTCCGCTCCTTGCCCCGTTAGGCAATTCTGGGCGGATGCGTCCTGTGCGCATCGGCAACCCACCATTGGCGGGCACCAAGGATCGAAAATGAGGGCATACTCAACCCCGCCCCTCTTGGACAGACATGACTGCCTGCACGCCTCCCGCTCAAAACACGAGCGAAAAAAGTTTACGCTTATTTGTGGAAATTTCAAATCGGACTGTTGCCTTTTCACAAAAAGTGTGAGCCAGAAAAAGGTCCCCTCCGGCGAGGGACTTTTGTCCCTGCCTCTCGAACTCCTTGAAATCAAACGAGAATATGATAGGCCGCGGCAATGGATTTGACTGTGACACCCGCGGCAGCGATGAAATAGCCCCATGAAGAAGACGATCGCGGTAGCACCAATGATGGATGGGGTTGATAGGTAAGGAATATCAGATAGTTAGCTGAGACCGTGTGCAAAAATCGTACACGAAAGTTCTGCTTCTCTTCCTTTTTCGTTCCCGCGAAAGGGCCGCCGACAGCCCTATTCGGGCGCTCTTTTGCCGACGACATTGACCGCTCCGTTTCGGACGTTCGCTACGATATCCCGCGACCCTTTTTGTCCGATGCGCCGTCCAATTTCCCTGGGGTTCTTGGAAGCTTTTCGAGCTTTCTGGGTCGGTAAGCAGCCCGAACTGCGGGGGCGGATGGGACAAATTGAGACATAGATTTTAGTAGGAGCATCGACTTTCTGGCGCACGCCTCCTGTCGGAGCGTCCGCACGAAGCGCTCCATAGAGCGGCTGAACGGCGGCTATGCGCTACATTCCGGTCGCTCAAACGAGATCGGTCGACGTCGCAAAGCGGACGTCGACTTGCTCTACCGCTAGAGAAGATCTTACGGTTGTCAGGTACTTCAGCGCCAATCGTTTAGCTTCCGTGCCGGTCAACATTAAATGGAAGGTCGGTGAGAAGCGTTGGCAGATAGGATGCGCGATGAACGTGCAGACAATGCGATTGCAGCAGCACGCCTAGCTTTCGGGGTGTCCCACGACCGAGCTCGGCAGCGGAGCGATTTCAGATAAGCCGTTCTTGAGGTACTCGCTCTCAGGTGCTGCAGAGTATAGTCGACGCATGCTTCGAACCTTGTTGAGGGGTAGGACTTCCACGGCCTTGCCGTCAAAAAGAATGGCAAACGCCGAGGTCATCCTCAACACGCGACCACTCACCACGCCTCTGTCAGTCTCAATCTCAGTTGTCGGAGCTGCACCATTGGAGATTGTGCGAAGGCTGTCCGCAGCGCCGAAAGAGAACGGGACATAAATCAACGAGAAGGCGAGCCAAGCAAGACCGACGATTCTAGATCTCAGTACCAAGTTGGCGATGGCGGCAAGTCCGGCCAGTGCAAGATATGCAAGGGCAAGATGCCCGCCGGTCGATTGATGAGGACCTACATAGAAGTACCAGGAGCCTGCCAGACCGAAACCGACTAGTGCGATTGATATCCCGATCGTACGAATTTGGCGCTCTGGCCCATTTGCAATGAAGCGTGCGATGAGCAGCGCGAGCCAAGCCCCAATAGACATCGGCAGCAGCGCGATCGATGCTCCGATCAATAGGTCTTGTACGGTGAGCACCGAGATGAGACTCCATTCGACCGGCGCGAAGAAGCCGAGATTGTAGAGCGTTGCACCGGCCATTGCAGTGACCGAAAGAGCTGTTGCGATCTCGGTCAGGCTCCGTCGATCTAGCGAGAGTTGGTCGCGCAGGACGGCAATCTGGATCATCGCTGCTTCCTTCATATTGAGCGTACGCGGTTCAAGGGCCGCGCACGACTTCACTTGTGACGCCCAATCACATAGGCCGCCTCCGAGAGTAGGACTTGAACAAAAGGGCTAAGCCGTCATCGGTCGCTGAGTCGACGGAGCCGTCGGACGGATGGAGCTTGGCGCGATACCGTACATGCGGCGCGCCGTACGACTAAGATGGGCGGAATCGGCGAAATTGGTCGCGTGTGCAGCGTCGGTCCAGGAGGCGCCTCCGAAGCCGAGATCAAGGGCTCGATTTAGCCTTGTCCATAGCAGATAGCTCCGAAACGAGATGCCGGTTTCCGCGACGAAGAGGTGCCTGAGCCGGCTGGGAGAGAGTTTTACGTGGCGGGCCAGTGCTGCCAGACTGAGCTTCCCTGCCAGGTTTGCCGAGATGAAGCTGATGGCGACCTGGATGCGCCGATCGACCGGACTCAACGGCACAGATCCAGAAAGATCGTAAAGAACATCTAGCGCCACTTCCTCGAGTTCATCCTCCGTGCTCCCATTATCGAACGCGAGTTTCAAACCTCGGGCATGTTTGGCAACCTCGTTACCGTTGACGTCGACAATGCGTCCTTGACCGAAGCGGTGCAAAAGACCGCGGCCCAGGGCTGACGCTGGCTCGCAAAAGAGGTTGGCGACGGTCTCGCCTGGTGCCTGGAAGGAGTGGGGCAGGTGGGGCGGAATTACCGCCAGGTCATAGGCGTTCCAAGATGCCGCATCGCTGCTTCGCAACCGGACTTGGCCTGACAACCCGATGCTCACTTGGATGGCATGGTGGGAATGCATTGCGATCGGCGTGATGGCTTGCCCAATCCACAGGCTGCCTCCTGTCCAAAAGATAACCCGACCAATTCCCGTGATCGCCATTGAGTTCGGTATGTCATGAATCAGTCGAAGTGTGGAGTGTGATCACACAAGAGGTTGCGCACAAAGCGCTCAGTGACGGCTCCGACGACAAACCTCGCTCGCCATGGTCAGCCACAATGTCAACAACGGCTGTCCGCCGGAACCGGCGCGCGTTGCCGATATGCCCATATTCAGTTCCCGAGCGCTCCGCCATGAATGTTCTGGACTTCGAACGCTGTCTCTTGGGGTGGCGAGGTGAAGCCGCCCTTGATGCCCTTGCTCATCGTGGGCATCAGGATTCCATCGCGGAACTTCTCCCAACTCTCCTTGGAGTCGTGGATGGCAACGATTGTCCAGCCCCCCGAGGACGGCCCAGCTGCATGGAAGGTCTGGCCCTTTGGCAGAGCACCGCCTGCTGGATGCACAGCGGCGATCGAGGCCTCGTACTGTGACTTTGTCCCACCCGGAAAGTGGTGAACTATCCCATAAGCCATCTCGTCCTCCATCGTGACATTTGAGCGGTTGCAGTTTGTAGGCCATGGCGCCAACATTAGCGACTCCTCATGTTATCAATATTTGCGTGAAGTCCTCGTTCGGCGATCGGCGCCATTGGCAGCGGCGACGTTGGCGGGATTTCAGGGCCACGCGGAAAGCACAAGAGTAACGAAAGCTTCGTCCGCTGACCGCTTTGGCCCAATGCGGACGTCAGAAAGTTCTACAATTGAGCTTTGGCTGGGGTTCCTGGAAGCTTTTCGAACTTTCTGGGTCGCGCATCAGCCCGAATTGGGGATGCTTTTCGACAAAGTGGGACACTAGATTCGGTGTTTGGTTAGCTTTGGAAGGCACATATTTTTCCCAACAGCTCGCGTGGGCGAATCCCTAGGGTTCTACGTTGAATAGCAGCCCTGCGCGTCATAGCGGACTTGGCCGGATATGCCAGTCGGCTCGACCCGGTGGCGGATTACCCAAAGCGGAAATATTGGTGCCGGGTCGTGCGATCGATTGACTGAGCCGCCGCTTCCTCCGAAATACCGCGGCGCACTTAGGGGCACCCAGTGGTGGAATCAAGTGGGTGCGGCGACGCCTGGTGGCGGTCTTCGCGGCTGACGTTGAAGGCTATTCCCGACTGATGGGTGCCGACGAGCTCGGCACGCTCAAGGCGCTGACCGAGCGCCGTACGATCCTCGACAAGGCCATTGCGGATCAAAGGGGCCGCATCGCGAACACAGCGGGGGACAGTGTGCTTGCGGAGTTCGGGAGAGCTGTGGACGCCGTGCAGTGCGCGGTGGAAGCGCAGGCCGCCTTGGCTGAAGCGAATGCCGGGCTGTCATCTGATAAACGCATCAACTTCCGAATCGGCATCCACGTGGGAGACGTGATGGTTCGCGCTGGCGATCTGTTCGGCGACGGCGTGAACATCGCCGCGCGGTTGCAGGCCTTGGCGCAACCGGGAGGCGTTTGCGTCTCTGGTGAAACCTATGGGCAAGTCAGAAAGGTTCTGCCCATCGCCTTCACTGATCTTGTGGCACAGCAGGTCAAGAACATCGAACAGCCGGTGAGGACGTATGCAGCGACTGGGCTCGGTGAAACTGCCGGTGTGGTGGCAATTCGATCCGAAATGATTCTCAAGCCTCTGTCGCTCCCTGACAAACCCTCCATTGCTGTGTTGCCTTTCCAGAATATGAGCCGTGATCCAGACCAGGAATACTTTGCTGATGGTATGGTGGAAGACATCATCACCGCGCTATCCCGGTTTAAATGGCTGTTCGTGATCGCCCGCAATTCAACGTTTACTTACAAGGGGCGGACCGTTGACGTCAGGCAAGTTGGACGGGAATTAGGTGTTCGCTACGTGTTGGAAGGGAGCGTGCGAAAGGCGACCGAACGAGTAAGGATCACAGCCCAGCTCGTTGACGCCGAGATCAGCGCACACATATGGGCAGATTGTTACGACCGCGCCGTCGATAACATCTTTGCCTTGCAGGATGAGATTATACTAAGCACAGTCGCCGCAATCGAGCCCAGCGTGCGCCAAGCCGAAATTGAGCGCGCCAAGCGCAAACGGCCCGAAAATCTCGACGCCTATGACCTTGTGCTACGTGCGACCCCTTTGGTGGATACTGGAATGCCGGAAGGCGCGTCGCAGGCGGTACACTCCTTGAGCGCGCACTTTTACTTGAGCCGAACTACGCGCTTGCGCGCGGGCAAACGGCATTTTGCAACGAGATACTGTATCTCCGAGCGGGAAGGCGTGAAGACAATCGCAGAGCGGCGAGACGGCACGCGCATATTGCAGTGGCGCTTGGTCCCGACGATGCACCAGCGCTCGTTTATGCCGCAATCGCGATTGGTCTTGTGGAACATAACCGCATCTTGGCTCAGGAGACGTTCGAGGCTGCTCTTGCAATCTCCCCATCGGCAGCGTGGGCATATTCTTGGGGCGTGTTGATTTTGGGCTGGGGAGGGGAAGCCGAGCGTGCGATCGACTGGGGCGAGCGGGGCATCCGCCTTAGTCCACTCGATCCGTGGATTACCGCGGCGCTGCACGGCATTTGCATGGGTCACTATCTTCGGGGGCGCTATGAAGATGCCGCGGTGGCAGCGCAACGGGCCATTCGTAGCAAACCAGGGTTCAGTGTCTCCCACATGTTTCTGGCAGCGGCGCTTGCTAAACTCGGTCAAATGGAAGATGCGAAAGCGGCTGCCGAGCGCGTGATACAACTTCAACCCAACTTCAGCAGCACCGGTCAGTGCTCCGCCATCGGTTGCGCGCCGGTGCTCGCGGGACCTCTTATCGAAGCAATGCGCGCCTCAGGTCTACCCGAATGACACCCACGCGCCTGCCTCGCAGCCATCATGGCCGCAGACGCCGCTGGGTTCTCAGTGGCGATGGAGGGCGCGGCGGAAGGCACGTAGAATCCGCAAGGGCCCATCGCGTCAAGGCTGAGGTTTTTGGCGAGCGCGCTTAGATATTAAAGAGAATGTTCACGCCTGCCCCTGAAGCCGTATAAGAACCTGGCCAGCGCGTTTCGGGCACTAAGATCCAGCGGCAACGTCAGCTGTTGCATCGGATCGTCGCCGGGATCATGATCCCCTTGGCTGATAAATTCCGACGTAGAATCGTTCGGACCGTTCGCTTTCTGCGCCGGTTTCACCGTGGCTTCCGCGGCAGTGCGGTCGCCTGACAGGAGGGGAAGCGTCATGGAAGTCCCAACAGAACTTGCTCGCAATTTTCTCGGATCAATTCTCCAGCCCGGCGCGCCCACTTTTGACGAGGTAAGGAGGATACACAATGGCCTCGTCGACAGACGCCCCGCAGTCATTGCCCGTTGTCGAGGTATTGCCGATATCGTGGATGCGGTCCTTTACGCCCAAGCGACCGGTCTGGAGATTTGCGTACGCGGCGGCGGCCACAACGTCGCTGGGCGTGCGGTGGTCGACAATGGCCTTATGATCGACCTCTCCTTGATGAAAGGAGTTCATGTGAATGCTGCCGCCCGGACGGCCGTAGTCGAGGGCGGGGTGACTTGGAGGGAGTTAAATAGAGAGACCCAGTTACATGGTCTTGCGACCACTGGAGGGGTGATTGGAAGTACTGGTGTTGCTGGACTTACCCTCGGCGGCGGCCTTGGATGGCTTATGCCGAAATACGGGATGGCGCTGGACAATCTGATCTCCGTCGATCTGGTGCTCGCAGACGGTTCCGTGGTGAAGGCGAGCGCCGACTCAAATCCCGATCTCTTCTGGGCGCTCCGAGGCGGCGGTGGCAACTTCGGGGTTGCCGCTTCCTTCGAGTTCCGCCTGCATTCCGTCGGCCCAGTCGTGTTCGGAGGGATCGTTGCCTTTCCATTCCGAGAGGCGAGACAAGTCCTCCGCGGGTTCCGGGACCTCGCTGAAAATGCCTCGGACGACCTTATGATCGTCGCCGGCTTAACTACCGCGCCAGACGGGTCGGGCACCCCGATCGTTGCCATCGTTTCCTGTCATATCGGCTCACCCGAAGATGCGGAGATCGTTGGACGCCAGATCCGGAGCCTTGGCACCGTAGCGGTGGATGCGTTAGGGCCGATACCCTATGTGGATCTTAATGGAATGCTGGACGCGGGCTTCCCTTCCGGCGCATTCAACTACTGGAAGTCCACGTTCCTTCCGCGCCTTGACGACGATGCTGTCGAGGCCCTCGTGATCGCGTATGAGCGCTGCCCGGTTCCAACAAGCTCGATCTTGCTGGAAGGTTTCCACGGCTCTGCGTCGCGCGTTCCGGTAGAATCCACCTCCTTCGCGCTCCGTGACACTGGCTTCAACACGCTCGTGCTTGGCCAATGGATGGACAAGGCTTCTGCGGATCGCACCACCGCTTGGGCGCGCGCCAGCTTCGATGCCCTCGAGCCCTTTGCTGGCAAGCGTCGCTATGCAAATTATTTGGGGGCAGACGAGGACGCCGGCGCGGCAGCGTTGGCCGCCTATGGTCAAAACCTCGCAAGGCTGCGGCAGTTGAAAACGCGCTATGACCCCAACAACATCTTCCATCATAACCTGAACATACCACCCGCCTAGGATATGGCGTTCGAGTCAAGTGGTAGGGTACCGCCAATACAGCGATGCAACCCGTTGTCTGTCGATAGGGCTTCGAAAGTGAGGTTACCAGGATCAAACCCTGTCCCCGCAACCAATTCTATCATAAATCAATAAACGTCCCGGTCTGACCGGGGCGGTTTTTGCACTTGAAGGGCGCGCAATCGCCGCGGCGCGCCAGAAGCGCATCACCGCTCCGAGAAGTCGTGCGAAACGGGAACGCGAGCAAGTTAGCGCGCCAAGGCGCGGTGTACCCCGCCTTTAAGGTTGCTGGTGTTGGGACAGATAGGGCACCAGGGCCGATGTCGGAAAGACCGCTTTGCGCCTCAAATCGGTATCGGTCATTCTTACCTCCAAATGCATGTCCGAAAGCAGACGCGCTTTTGCGGGGTGGATGAGTTGCACCCTGGTGCAACTGCCGGCCACTCGTTCCATCACCGGCTAACGATCAGTGAACATTGCTGAAATGTGCTCGATGTCCTGCTACGAAACAGCAACCTCAAATTTACACCACGGAGAGATCCGAGTATTCAAGGACGTGTCCGCTGTCCATCGCTACGACCGCCAAAGCTTGCCCAGATCCGCTGCCGTCCGCATCATAGTAAAGCACGTCGTTGGCAGTGTTGAACCAGAAAACTTGGTCTGCGTTGGTCGCCCCGGTGTCGTTTGCTACAAAATGGGAGGCGTCTAGTACACCGATGTCGACGCCCCCACTCGCAAGACCGGCGCCGTATTTCGTGTGGTCGAATTGGAAGATATCTCCCGACGTAAATCCAGATACATGATCCAATCCAGCGTCTGGCGACCCGAGCCGAATGGCTGCGCTGGCGCCATTCAGATTCACAGTATTGGTACCACTATTCAGGGCAATATTGTCGTTGTTGCCCGACACGTCCACGGTATTTTGCGGCCCCACGAGAGAGATAGTGTCTCCGCTACCGGTCACGGTGAGATGGTTGCTGCCGGATGGGTTGCCTGGATTTGGATCGGTGATGAAGTTCAGCGTGAGACCATTGCCGCTGACGCCTATCGTGTCGTTGTAGGCATAAAGCGTTTGTGTCGTGTTGCTGGAAGAGACCGAGACCGTGTGGCCGTAGCCATAGAGCCTTGATGTGCCATCGGTGCCGGAGATGTTGACGGTGTTGTAGAAGCCGCTCACCAGCAGCTGGTCGCTGGCGCCTTCCATGCTG
>NZ_QMBP01000043.1 GCF_003289945.1 Mesorhizobium hawassense | reverse complement strand
AGGCCCGGCATGACGGTGGGCCGCGACGAGCGGTCGGCCATGCCTTTGCTGCCTTCGGCCTTGTAGCGCTCGACCCAACGCGCCACGATCTTGGCCGACACACCATACGTTCGCGCCGCATGGGCTTTGGAAAAACCGCCTTCTATCACCGCCAGCGCCATCTCCTCTCGACGCAGCGGCGTGAGACGGGCATTCTTGTGGATGTTCATTCGGATCCTCCGACGAGCGCTGAAGCCTGGTAACTCCAGTCTCCTCGGTCCGGTCCGAATGGACAACCTCCTGAAAGCTCACACCTAGGGCACTATATTAGGATGTGCTAATGGTGTATATCAAGAACTTCATCGACGGGTTTGAGGGCCGTCTGGTGCATGAGGGAGCAACCTACCGTAAGGCTTGTCTTGCAGGAGGGGTCGTCATGGCCACTGCGCTAGAGGCCAGCACCGCTTTAGCCCACAGCCCTAAAGGGAACTGGACGTATCCACCTGCCTGCTGCCACGGCGACCAAGTTAGCGGAGAATGCGAAAAAATCCCAAGCCTAGCGGTGACGCCACGACCAGACGGCTACGTCATCATCCTACGACCGGGCGACCACCGAAAAGTAACCCACCAGAACCGCTACTTCGTGCCTTACGACGTGATTCTTCCGTCAGGCGATGACAATTTCCATATTTGCCTGCATCCGACCGAGGAACACGAGAACTGCTTCTTCGCACCTGCAGATGCAATGTAATTGTTTTTCTATCTTTGCCCTATTGAGCTTGTACCCGGTGGTGCGAAAAAGCACGTCCATCTAAATCTCTGATAGGCTTGGTACTGCATGCGGGGAGTGATCGATCTGTAGAACGTCATCAGACGCTCACAAATGTGGTAGCGATCATCTGGCGAGCTCTGGACACGCTCTCGGGGTATAAACCACTCAGGCTCCTGTGGCTCGTTTAAGTAGAAGGGGCGTGGCGGCCGCACGAAATAGCCATCTTTTGTCATCCTGACTTCGCTCGGATCAATCGGGTGACAGTCCTTGCCTCCACAGCAGTCATACTGGAGAACTGGGTCCGTCTTACCAGTATACCAATCATGGGCCTCGGCATTGCCGAGCAGGGCGAGGAACGCCATTGCGAGATACCAGTTTGACCGCGCCATGGAAAAATCCCCTCGCCGCCGGCATATCACATTAGATATTGCTAATCTTCAGGCTGGAAGTCGCATCGGCCGCCGCAGAGGTCGGACGGCGGCCTTTACCAATTGCCTAATCGCTTCTGCGCTACGCTCATGAGCGCGCGAGAGGCGGATCGATCGAAGCCGTCGGCGCAGGCCGCTTCGACGTCAAACTTTGTCAAGCCAACGTCGCGTAAGTGGAAATTGGACAGCCGGCCAAGTGAGCGCTCTATCTCGCGGCGGGTCCGCCGCTCATGGACAAGGGCCAGCAGGCGTTCGAACGGACGGAAAAAGGTCCCCGGCGCGCGCCGTGCGGCCTGGGCTAGTGTCGCTTCCGCCGCGTTATGCCTGGTCATGGTATCCTCCGTTGGTCGAGGTTGCGCGAAAGAAGATCACCATGATGGCAGAAGAGGATAAGTCGCCACGGCAGCTTCGGAAGCGTTCAGCTTCAGATTGTGAACTGGCCTAAACACTTCAGAAGGCCTAACTTGCGGCAGAGGAGCGTTCAGCCATGTCGCGACGGCCTTACGGATTGCTCTGCCCGATCTCGCGCGCCTGCGAGTTCCTAGAGCCGCGCTGGACGATCCAAATCCTGACCGAACTTTGGAACGGCTCGACCCGCTTCAACGACATTCGAAAGGGAGTAGGCAACATCTCATCGGCCCTCTTGTCGAGGCGGCTCAAGGAGATGGAAGCGTTGGGCCTAGTCGAGCGCATCGAGGACGAGGCGTCGGGCACCATCGCCTATTTCCGCACCGAGAAGTCGATCAAGCTCGAGCCGGCGATGAACGCGCTGGCGGAATGGGCGCAATGCAACATCGAGGCGGAGGTCGCGCTCGCCGACGTGGATGTTTCCACCCTGATGTGGTTGGTGCGGCGAAAGATCGATCTTGCTGAACTGCCGCGGCGGCGTGCCGTCATCCGCTTCCATTTCCGCGACCATCCCCCGCCGAAGTACCCTCATTACTGGCTTGTGGTCGAGCCCGGTGCGAATGTGCCCGAGCTATGCTCGGCCGACCCGCGCCGGGACGTCGACCTTTACGTCGAGACCGGCGTTGTTTCGCTGGGGGCCATCCTGGAGGGCCGCTCAAGCATCGAGCGCGAGAAAGAAAGGGGCGGCCTTTTCCTGAGCGGCGACCCCGGCCTTGCCCGCAGCATGGACCGTTGGTTGCGAACCTCGGTCTATGCAGCACTCAAAGGGATCGTTCCGCTTTCTTAAACATACTGAGGTTGCGGCCTGACGAGTGGATGCTCGCTCGTTGCCGTGCAACGCCTGCTATAGAGACTGGCGTACGCGTCCGGCGCTGGATTCTTCAACAAACCCGGCCTTCACAGGCAAGATATCAACCAGAACATTTCATAGGGCGGAGTGGTGCAAGCGGCGGCTCAGTCAATCGATCGCCGCGACCCAGCACGAGGAAATTTCCGCTTTTAGATCAATGGCGACCGGGTCGAGCAACTGGCAAATCCGGTCAAGTACGCTATGAGGCGCTTGCTGGCTGTCCTCTTTGGGGTCGGAAGCGGAATGAGGGCTTCCGGCTTTACAACGAGGATCAGACGTTCAACCCGTGAGCCCAAACGGTACTTGTTTCCACTCGCGCCCAATGGCGTCTGACCTGCTCCTGCCGAGGCTGCGTAGAAACGTGCGCAAATGAGGGCTATTCGTGGGTGGCGCGACCGATTTCTGGCGGGTTTGATCTGGAGCAAGTCGCTTCATCCCAGCGCGCGCTACCTTTTCGTCCGAGTTTGTCTCAGCGGAGGAGTCCAATCTGGACCGAGCCTGCCATGAAGTCTCTTCGCGTCGTTGTTCGCCACTATGGCGGACCTGAAGTTCTGGAGATCGTGGAGGAAGACGCGCCCCATCCGGCGTCAGGTGAGCTGCGGGTGCGAACAATCGCCGCCGGCGTCTCCTTCGCAGAGCTATTGATGCGAGAGGGGATTCATCCGGAAAAGACGATCCTGCCATTCACGCCGGGATGGGACATTGTGGGCATCGTCGACGAGGCCGGAGAGGGAGCGTCCCATGCCATGGTTGGTAAAATGGTTGCGGCGCTGCCCATTCATGGTGGCTACGCCCAGTTCATCTGCCTGCCGGAAGATGAGCTCACTCCGGTTCCAACTGGTGTAGATCCCGCCGAGGCAGTTAGCCTCGTGCTGAACTACGTTACGGCCTATCAGATGATGCATCGCCTTGGGCATGCCTCACCGGGACAGCGGGTTCTTATTCATGGCGCGGCCGGCGGAGTGGGCACGGCTCTGCTGCAACTTGGCCGCCTAGCAGGTCTAGAGATGTATGGGACTGCATCTCTTACAGCTCATCATATCGTATCCGATCTCGGGGCCACGCCGATCGACTACAAGGGGGCCGACTTCGTCAAGGAGATCCATCGCCTCACAAACGACGGCGTGGACGTCGTCTTCGACGGGGTCGGCGAAGCCAATGTCTGGCGTTCGTTTCGGACTCTGAGGCCTGGTGGCCGCGTCATATCCTATGGCTTCACTTCATTTCTGCAGAAGGGCCAATTGGCAGGCGGCTTACGTTATCGCCTTCGCGGGGTATTACGACCCGCGTGGTATGCGGTCCGCGCTTTCGTTTCACCAGGCCGACGACGCATACTCCCCTACAGCATACAATATTTGAAACGGTGGAAGCTCGCTTGGTTCCGCGAAGATCTCGGCGCCTTACTCGAGCTGCTTCGCGACGGCAAGATCAAGCCGATGGTGGCCGAGCGGATGCCATTGACCGAGGCTCGTCACGCCCAAGAGCTGCTCGGTCAGGGGGGGCGTCAAAGGCAAGCTCGTGCTGATCTGCAATTCGCTGGCCTCCCGACAAGGTGTTGTCGAACTAGAGCAGAGCCTCTGCAACGGGAAGGGCCGCCTCCGACGCCGGCCCTTCCCGTTTCAACGACTGCTTCGCGGCGCATTGCTGACCGGCTGATTTGGGGCCGTAAGCAGACGGGCTGCTTTAGGATGAAATTGCAGTTTGCATGCTAACCGAGCGGCAGGTCCAATATTAAAAAGCCCGATACTCGCATTCGAGCTGGAGAATTGCGCGGCTATCCTGAAATTAACGCTCTCGGAAAGCCCGCTGAAACGAATCCAACAGCGGCTTGGTAAGATAGTCCAGGAATGTTCGCTCGCCCGTTGAGATAAATGTCTCCACCGGCATTCCTGGATAGATCTGGTCCGGTTTGATCTGTGGCGGCAATTGGTCGGCCATTCGAAGGCGCACCGTGTAGTATGACAATCCCGTGTTGGGCGTCACCAACCGATCCGCGGAAACGTAAAACACTTTTCCAGGCACTTTTGGCGTGGTTCTCGTATTCATGGCCGTGAACATCATATTTGCGTCTTGCCCCACCCGGATCGCGTCGATGTCTTCCGGCTTTATTTTGGCCTCGACGATCAATTCGTTCGTCGTGGGCAAGAGCTCCATCACTGCCTCGCCGGCCCGGATGACACTGCCTTCCGAGTTATAGAGGGACCGAACGATGATGCCGTCGACCGGCGCCCGGATGGTAGTGCGATCGAGCACCGATCGAGCGGCATTTATTTGTTCCTCAAGATCAGCCACATCGGCGCGAACCTTGTTAAGTTCCCCGTCGGCGTCCTCAACGCGACTGGTCGTCAGCCGCTCGATTTGCTCTTGAGCTTCTCCAATCTGCGTTTCAGAGCTTGCAATCTGGGCTTCCAGCGATCCAGCCTGACCCGCCAGTTCAGCACTGCTGCGCAGCAAATCCGTATACTCGGAACGATTTGTCAGTCCCTTCTCCAACAGCTTTTTCTTACGATCCGTCTCTTCGTTGACGATCGTAAGTTGATTCTCCATTCCCTTCTCCTGAGCTCTTAGTCCTCCAATAGACTCCTGAAGAGCTGTAACGCGTTGTTTCAAAATCTCCGCTTCGGCGGTGTAACGGGCGAGCCGAGCCAGGAATTCCTTGCTCTGCTCCCGGAGGACGTCACTGAACTCGGAAGCATCTGAATACCCGCCTAGATCCTTGGGGAATACGATTTCCTTTAACCCATCGCGCTCTGCCTCGAGCCGCGCGATTTCAGTCTTCCGTGCAACCCATTGTTTGAGGACACGGTTTAGTTGTGCCTGAGCAAGTATCGGATCAAGCAAGATGAGTGCTTGGCCTCTTGAAACCCTATCCCCCTCCCGCACTTTGATACTTCGGACAACCCCACCCTCAAGATGCTGGATCATAACATTTTGACCTGCGGCCACTATTACGCCAGGCGCAATCGTTGCCCCCGCAATCGGCGCGGTAGCTGCCCAAAATCCGGATCCAAGTAGAAATGCAACCACGACCCCGAAGGCAGCCAGAACAATCCGATTTGTGCCCGTATCGACGCTGTCCTGCCAACGATACGCTTGTGCCACAACCTGCATGGATTGGCTTCGAACCGTCATTGGTGCCTGTCCTCGTCAATATGAGGAAGGTGCGGCGGAACGGATTGAGACACTTCCGACGGGAGCACCTGGCTCTGTCTCTGGGCGAGCCCGTCGAGCACTTCCTTGCTGGAGCCAAAGATCTCGACTTGTCCATTGCGCAGCATGAGAATGCGATCGCATTTGGCAGCAAGAGACGGCCGGTGAGTTATGACGACCACTGTTCTCTTCTGCGCTTGGGCTTGCATAATAGCCCGCTCGAGTGCTGCCTCGCCGAGCGCATCAAGATTTGCATTTGGCTCATCAAGAACCAAGATTTTTGGTTCGCCATAGAAGGCGCGCGCGAGCCCAATGCGTTGGCGTTCGCCCCCAGAGAGGCGAACGCCGGTAGGACCGATCAAAGTAGAGTATCCGTGCTTTTGACCGAGGATGAGATCATGAACCTGCGCCCGCAACGCCGCTTCAACTATGCTTGCATCCGACGCATCCGGGGTAAAGCGAGCAATGTTCTGGCCGATGGTGCCTGGGAAGAGTTCGACGTCCTGGGGGAGATAGCCGATTTGCCGGCCGAGGTCCTCCGGATCCCAATTCCGAATTTCACCACCATCGATCCGGATCGCCCCCGACCGAGGCTCGATGGCACCGACGATCAGACGCGCCAAAGTTGACTTGCCAGCTTGGGACGGCCCGACGATGGCAACTGTTTCGCCGGCTGCTACTTCAAAGCTCACCCGCTTAATTAGGGGTAGCAAGCCGTCGGCCGAGCCGGGAACCTGATAAATGACTTGATCGACAGTCAACGCCCCTCTCGGGGTCGGCAAAGCAACGTCATGCGAATTCCCCGGACTGCGAGTCGCGATCGAAAGCCTATTCCACGCTGTGTTGGCTTCGACAATTTGCCGCCAACTTCCAATTATCTGATCAAGAGGTTGCAAAGCCCGAGCCGCTATCATCGAAGAAGCGAATATCATGCCCGCAGTGATTTCGTTGTGCAGAACCAAGTAAGCCCCGACCCCTAGTATCGCGATTTGCAGGCCCGTTCGCGTGGCTCTGGAGAGACCTCCATAGAAGGCATTGACACGGGCAACTCGATCCGAGGCGTGCAGGAAGCCCGAAAAGCGGACGCCCCAGAACTCAATTGCATTAGATACCATGCCCAGCGCGCGGACCGTCTCGAAATTGCGCGAAAAGGCCTGGGCCGAATTCATCGCCGCAGCAAGGTTGTCTGCGGCTCCTCTGCTTGGGGTTGAAGTCACGGCCTGGTTCAGCACTGCTATGCCAACCATAAAAGCCGCTCCGACGGCGGTCGCGAGGAACAGTAACGGATGAATGAAATACAGCAGCCCAATGAAGAGTAGGCCAAACGGCAGATCAAAGAGGTAGAAGAGTGTTCGTGAGGCGACAAACCCCCGAACGGTGGCTAGGTCACGCAGCGCTTGGACATCCCCAAGTCCAGCCCGCGGTCCATTCATGGCGGCGAGAAAGGATGTCGAACCAAAATTCACATCTATCCGGGTCGCGAGGCGGCTTGCATATATGCCCCTAAGCACTTCAAGGATACCAAACAAAAAAACAGAGAATGCCGCAATTAAACTCAAATATAACAGCGTATTAGTATTTGACGACGGTATGATCCTATCATATACTTGGATCATGTATAATGGAGTGATCAAAACCAAGACGTTCATAACCGCGGAGAATAGCCCCATCTCGATCACGCTTTTTGAGATCGTTTTCATATTCTTGTGGGACTTACCCAAAATTTCTTTTTCCCCTAGCTGCTTGGAAAGTTCCGTCTAAACCGCCAAGGTTCTTTTGTGCCATTGACCGAATATAACGACAGAACAGGCTCGAGTGGTGGCTGTTCCTTTTAAACTTATCGGCATCTCGATCTGCCGCATACCTGCCAAATACCCTTACAGCACGGCAGCCATCCTTGTTGGCTACAGCTGAGAAATCGTCGCCGGCTTCTTCCAACGTAGCCCAGCCCGGTCGACGCTTCGCGTCGGTAATTACCCGCGGGGCACCGGCAGATGGGTCGTGCCTTGACGAAATCGGAGTCAGTTCATGTTCTCCTCTCGACTCTTTTTTGTATTAGTGCTTTCTTAATTAACCCTGATGGGACGTCCGTTGCAATGCGCTCTGCATGTCATGTTTTGCGTATTCTGGTTGAGGCAGTTGCGTCTGCCCCGGCGACCGTCCTTTCGGCAGACGTTGCTCGGCGCGCCAGCGGAAATTCGGGGCAAAATTCCCACAGGGAAATACTAGGCGGCGTAACACTCGCGGAGATCCTGAGCGGCTCCTAGCCAGACCTCTGCGTTTTCGGCTGCCGATTGAATAAGCCGATTCAATAAAAAGAAACGGGGAGGACGCCATGCCATCAAAAACGCTCACGACCGCCAACGATACCGTCAATTTCAACGGGTCGAGTGCGAACACCGTGTTTGGGACGATCGGCGCGGGTGCGACGCTAAACAGCGGCGATCGGCTGACCGGCGGCAGCGGCGTCGACACGCTCAGCATCTCCGGCACGGGATCGTTCGACCTCAACAACCTGGCTACCTTCACTGCTTTCGAGAATGTCACTTTGACCGGCACGGGTGAGAACCTGACCCTGAAGAATGGTCAGAATCTGATTGTCAGCGCAGGCAGCGGCAACACGGTGGCACTTGGGACCGGCAATGACACGGTGACTTTTACCGGCGGTTCCAACACAGTGAACGGGACGATCGGAGCGGGTGCGACCCTGAACAATGGCGATGCCCTGACGGGTGGCGGCGGGGCGGACGCACTCAATATCGCGGGATCGGGATCGTTTAACCTCAACAGCCTTGCAACGTTCACCGGTTTCGAGAATGTCAATCTAACCGGCACAGGTGAAAGCCTGACGCTCAAAAACGGTCAGAACCTCACCGTAAACGGCGGCAACGGGAACGCCATAACCCTTGGAACCGGCAACGACACGGTGGCTTTCACCGCCGGTTCCAACACAGTCAACGCGACGATCGGCGCGGGCGCGACGCTGAACGCGGGCGATCGCCTCACCGGCGGCAGCGGCACCGACACGGTGATCCTCTCCGGATCGGGATCGCTTAACCTCAACACGCTTGCGACCTTCACCGGTGTCGAGAATGTCAATCTAGCCGGCACAGGTGAAAGCCTGACGCTCAAGAACGGTCAGAATCTCACCGTCAACGGCGGCAGCGGCAATGCGGTAACACTCGGGACCGGCAATGACACGGTGACCTTCACCGCCGGCTCCAATACTGTCAACGCGACGATCGGCGCGGGCGCGACGCTGAACGCGGGCGATCGCCTCACCGGTGGCAGTGGCACCGACACGGTGGTCCTCTCCGGATCGGGATCATTCGATCTCAATACCCTTGCGACCCTCAGCGGCGTCGAGAACGTCACGCTCTCGGGAACCGGTGAAAGCCTGACCCTGAAAAATGGTCAGAACATCACCGTCAACGGCGGCAGCGGCAATGCGGTAACACTCGGGACCGGCAATGACACGGTGGCTTTCACCGTCGGCTCCAACACAGTCAACGCGACGATGGGAGCGGGCGCCACGCTGAACGCGGGCGATCGCCTCACCGGCGGCAGCGGCACCGACACGGCGGTCCTCTCCGGATCGGGATCATTCGATCTCAATACCCTTGCGACCTTCAGCGGTGTCGAGAACGTCACGCTCTCGGGAACCGGTGAAAGCCTGACCCTGAAAAATGGTCAGAACATCACCGTCAACGGCGGCAGCGGCAATGCGGTAACACTCGGGACCGGCAATGACACGGTGACCTTCACCGCCGGCTCCAATACTGTCAACGCGACGATCGGCGCGGGCGCGACGCTGAACGCGGGCGATCGCCTCACCGGTGGCAGTGGCACCGACATGGTGGTCCTCTTCGGATCGGGATCATTCGATCTCAATACCCTTGCGACCCTCAGCGGCGTCGAGAACGTCACACTCTCGGGCACCGGTGAGAACTTGACCCTGAAGTCCGGTCAGACCTTCACTGTAAATGGCGGCAGCGGCAATACGGTGGCGCTAGGAGGCGGCATCGCAACCGTGACATTCACGGGCGGCTCTAACACGATAAACGCGGCGGCGATCGGCAGCCTCAACAGCGGGGATCGCCTGACCGGCGGCAACGGCACTGATACGCTCAACGTTGCGGGGGTGGTCGATCTCAATAGCCTCGCGGCCTTCAACGGCTTCGAGAATATCAACCTCACCGGCACGGGCGCGAGCCTAACTCTGAAAAACGGTCAGAACCTGACTGTTAATGGCGGCGCCGGTAATACAGTTACGCTGGGAACTGGCAATGACACAGTGACGTTCGTCTCGGCCACCAACCAGGTGAACGCCACAATCGGGCCGGGCGCAACCCTCAACAGCGGGGATGCCCTTTCGGGCGGCATCAACTCCGACCTGCTCAACATCTCCGGGTCGGGGTCGTTTGACCTCAACAGCCTGGCCACCTTCACCGGGTTCGAAAATATACTTCTTAGCGGCGGCGGCAAAAGCCTAACGCTGAAGAACGGCCAAAACCTAGCCGTTAGCGCGGGCAGCGGCAACTCGGTGACGCTTGGGACCGGCAATGACACAGTCTCTTTCACTGCCGGGTCGAACTCGGTTAACGCGATAATTGGAGCGGGCGCGACACTAAACGCCGGGGATCGCCTAACCGGCGGCAGTGGCACTGACACCCTCAGCATCTCTGGCCCGGGGTCGTTCGATCTCAATAGCCTAGCGGCCTTCACCGGCTTCGAAAACGTCAACCTCACCGGCACAGGCGAGAGCCTCACCCTGAGGAATGGTCAGAACCTGGCTGTGAACGCGGGCAGCGGCAATTCAGTGACGCTTGGGGCAGGCGACAATGGAGTGACCATCGCGCTTGCAGGTAGCAGCGATGCGATCAACATCGCCGGCAACAGCGATACGCTGAATCTTTCGGGCGCGCACGACGTCGTCACGGTGACCGGCAGCAGCGACA
>NZ_QMBP01000042.1 GCF_003289945.1 Mesorhizobium hawassense | reverse complement strand
GAGAGCTATCGGAAGCGAGCCGCCGTCGCCCGCGGCGCCGGTATGCAAAACGTCAACGATCAACCAGAAGACCCGCCCAACCGGTCATCGTAATTGCCGGTGCCGACAACTACTCGCCGCAGATCCGCGGCCGCCTCCCGCCCGTCACGCTGACCCAGCGACAATTACAACTCCGATAATTGTCGCTGGCCAGTTGCCAGACAACCGACCCGGTGATACCCAAATCACACCACTCGGCGCTGCCTCCCACCGGCCATCATAATCGCCGCCGACCGGTCTCCCTAATCGCCGCGCTACAAATGATAGAGATTGCGATCACCTCACGCCCGACTGACAGGCCAAACACTCTCATATGAGACATTGAAGTTGTGGTTGGAAGAGCCCGCCACCCATGACCGGCGTCGCGACCACCTCATGAGGAATTGTCTCGTTCATCCTCTGCCAATGGGCTGGGAATAACTCTCGCCTGCTCTCGGTGTTAGTCAGTTTGTGGAAAACACGACAATATCAACTCGAAACATGACAGTCTCTGTTCCGAGGCACGAGTGTGTCGGAAGCGAATCTTGCGATTCCCCAACGTTCTTCTCATTGGCACGACAACTGCAGTGCTCACCGCAGAACGTCTGTACCCGCGAGTGATGAAAAATCATCCCGCGCGCACAAACGACAGAGTCTACTGCTATCGGATACCAGGAGAGAACATGATGACAAAAGTGCGGATGGGCGTGGCGCAGGGTGCGATAGCATTCACCGTCCTCATAGGGCTAGGTCAGCAGGCTTTGGCGGCAGACCCCGCGCAACGTTATATCGCACAGGAGCAGGGGACCGTGGAGGCGTCGAGCCCTTGGCAGATTCGCGTGCGCGCGTTGGGAGTGAAAACCAACGATTCAGGATTCGTCGGTGGAATTGCCGGTTCCAACCTCTCCTATTCAGACACCGTGACGCCGGAATTCGACATCTCTTATTTCTTCACCGAAAACATCGCTACCGAACTCATACTCGCCACTACCTACGCCAACGTCGATGGCAGCGGAGCAATCGGTGCGCTGGGGAATATCGGCAAGGTATGGATACTGCCACCCACGCTCACGCTACAGTATCATATCACCGACTTCGGCGCCTTCCGACCCTATGTCGGCGCCGGCCTGAACTACACCGTCTTTTACAATCAAAGTGTCGGCAGCGCCGATGCTCTCCGTGTGAAGAACACGTTTGGTGCCGCGCTGCAGGTCGGCTTCGACTACATGCTGGATCGGCACTGGGGGGTCAATGTCGATGTCAAGAAGCTTTTCCTGGAGCCAGATTTTACCGTCAAAGTGGCCGGCACCGATCTGAAAGGCAAGGCCAAGCTAGACCCCTGGTTGATTGGTGCAGGCGTCACTTACCGCTTTTAAAGGGTCCACGTGTCAAACTTCACTGATTTCAGATCAGACGCGGGCGAAAATGTCGGCTAAAGACTTGGCAGACCAGACATCCCCTTGAACCAGATTGCTTTGCTTAAGCCTCCACTACGGGCCGCTATGTCAGCCCGGTGCTGGCTCGGCCGACCTATTCGACGACTTGCCGACGTGCTTGTGGTCCTCGGAAGCAGGCCGGTACGCGCCCACCAGGAGGCAGCGACCGGAAAAGTGGACTCGAACGAAGCTTTGGGCGTTCCCCTCAAAGGGATGGCCACTCCTGCCGATTCTTGGGCAGGTTGGATAAGTGGAAGGCATCGTCGGTGAGCACGGTTCGGATTAGGGGACGGCTTGGGCCAATTCGTCGAGGAAAACTCTGGCGGTGACTGGTTCGCCTTCTGGATCAGACGAGGAAAGGGAACTTTGAGGTCCGCTCCACTGCCATGTGGGTAGAGATTACCCTCCGCTGTTCGGGCCTTGGCCATGTCGATGTTGAATAGCCGGTCGGGTAGCGCTTGAACGGCCTTTTGGGTGGTTTGTCGCAGGCAATTTCGGGCCTTCGGCTCTTCCCGAGGTGCTGAAAGATAGTGTCCACGAGCGGGGCTTCATGGTCACGATTGCGACGGATGGATTGGCTCGCCAAGAGTCTACGATGGCGCGCGCCTACCGGCGCAAGTCATACACCCTTGAAGAGAAGCAGCGGCTGGTGGCCGAGAGCTCTGAGCCTGGGGCGTCGGTGTCGCGGGCGGCGGTGGCACAACATCTACGAACTTGTTGTTCACGTGACGCCGGCACATGCGCCGGCCGGCGTGGGCGCGTTTCGCCGCTGGAGTTGATCCCGGTCGAGTTCATCAGCGCTCTGCCAGCTGCTGCACCAAACGCGGCGGTGATTACACTCGCTACGGTTCCCGCAACCGAAACCCCAGCTATATCTATGCTCGCGATCTCCGCTATAGCAGGTGTGGCTTCCATTGGCTTCACCAGCGCCTCGCTGCCCAGACAATCGGCCAGCGCCCAAGGTCTGCGCCTTCTCGCGTCGCATGAGGGGTGTGTGAATGACGAAACCGCCTCCATTCCAAGGATGAGGATAACTTTCATCGCTTTGGCCGCGTCATCTCGACAATCCGGGTAGCTGAAACGATCCTCTCGGATACGCTGATCGCGAGGTATTCGCGCCCATCCGGTAAGCTATTGCGGCCACAAAGCCGAGAAACAGAAGGTTGCGGCTATGCACGAAGGTATTTGTTAGACGTTCGCGTTCAGTGCGATTTCGACGCCGCGCGTGAGCGTGGTATCACTGATTTGGCCGAGCACGGCCATATCAATCATCTGGTCCTCCCCTCGCCGCCTACGCCAGGCCGGAGGGTCTGTTCGAATGCACCCGAGCAGGCAAGCCCGCACATCAAGCTCGGTCCGATGCTGCTGCCAGAGTCCAAGCCGATTGTCTCGACGCGCTCGAAGTCTAGCGCCCAGGCCAGGCAGGTTGTCGATACCAGACCGCCGAAGTGGACGAGTGCGGTTACCGGATCTCGTTGCATCGTGCCAATAGGTGGAAAATGTCCCATGCGCGAGGTTGCGGGAAGCGTCTCTGATTCCGCGAAGCCTATCACCACAAGAAACGCTGCTATCACGTCGTTCATGGCGATGACGCCTGGACGAGGACGGGGCGTGAGAAATCCTGTGTCTCTTCGAAAGCATGCCTAAAGCACGGAAGAACTCGCTCATCAGCCGCAAGCTGCGCTCCAGGATGAAGCGGACGAGCGATGAGTATGTCGTGTGCGGTGGCAGGGCAGCGAGAAAATTCGCCATGTCCTGATCGGTGATCTGAAGGGCTTAATGGATGGTCTTGCCGACGATTAATTCGGTAAATACCGGGGATGCGGTTATGGCCCCGCCGCGGCCGAAGGTCTGGAATGTTGCGGCGGTCATCGTCAGCGTCTTGCAATCGAAACCCATCGTCAATTTAGGCCCATCGCCACTGGCCACGGCGCCGACCTCGCCGGCCGCGTTTGGGGCGTCCAAAACGCCGACATCGTTCGGGTTGACGAAATAGACCTTGAGGTGACCAATGCGCCGCCCAGGGAACAGCGCAATCACGGCCACGACTAGAAGCCGCGGTCAGTTCCAGTTCTGGCGCGAATCGCGGTCTGGCTCGTCCGCGTTCCAAGACAAAACTGAAGCGAGCACCAGTCTCGCCGTCACATCGGAGGAGAGGCATTGCTATCTGTCACAGCCACTCGTCGGATCCCGTCACGGCCGACGTACGAAAATACCAGAGCATCGTGGTTGCACTCCTGCCGGAAAAACCGGTGGATTGTGCCGGTCGCCCCCGCCAACAACGCCGCCGATCGCGCTGCCGCAAAAGCGAGTACTGACTGTCACGCCTATCGACATCAAAGCGCTGCAACAGTTTCGTCAAACAAAATTACAGAGTCTTCGCGAATGCAAGTCGCTGAAAATGATACGTTCGCCTTAAGCTACGATTGGCTGACAATGGTTTGGAATGCGTGACATAGAACCTGCAGCGTCGATCGCAAGCCTACAGAGAGGCCCTTTAATGGACATCAACATTTTCGAAGCTTACGAGTCTAACGTTCGTCGCTATGGAAGATCGTTTCCGACAGTATTCACTAGGTCTCTGGGAGCGAAAATCTGGGACGAGGCCGGAAAATCTTTTATTGATTTCATTGTTGGGTCTGGTGCGCTCAACTACGGTCATAACAATCCACGTATTATAGAACCTGCAATTAAATACCTTGTAGATAAAAATATCGTATTGTCGCTTGATATGTATACAGCCGCAAAGCGTGGTTTCATCGAAGTGTTTGTCGAGTCGATCCTGAAGCCCCGTGGCCTTTCTTACAAGATTCAATTTCCTGGGCCAACCGGGACAAACGCTAACGAAGCAGCGTTGGCGCTGGCGCGAAAATATACGGGCCGCTCGAGTGTCATGGCCTTTACAAATTCGTACCATGGCATGTCGCTCGGCTCCTTAGCGGTGTCGGGTTCAGCGTCAACCAGACAGCTTGGCGGCGTTGCTCGCCACGATGTGATCCGTGTCCCTTACGAGAACTATCCCAACCAAACTTTCGATTCCGCGAGTTACATTGATCACGTATTGGGCGACCCGGGCGGCGGGATAGAAAAGCCGGCCGCAATCATCCTGGAGCCCATCCAGGCAGAAGGCGGCATGAACACCGCATCCGCACCTTGGCTCTCAGAAATTCAGCGCATTTGCCGTAAGCACGACGTTGTTTTCATCGTGGATGACATTCAGGCAGGTTCGGGACGAACGGGCGATTTCTTCTCGTTCGAGTTCGCGAAAATCGAGCCCGACATCGTGACCCTTTCGAAATCGCTAAGCGGGTCAGGTAGTCCGTTATCCATAGTCCTGATTCGCCCCGACTTGGACATATGGAATCCGGGAGAACATAGCGGGACCTTTAGAGGCAATAATCTCGCCTTCGTGACTTCCGCGGCCATGTGCACAATGTGGTCCGACAGGGTCTTTACTACAGCCGTCGAGCGGACGGCCGTCAAACTTCAAGAACACCTTGATCGCCTCGTTGCGAAATTCCCGAAGTGCATCGAACAAAAGCGCGGCCGTGGTCTGATGGCCGGCCTCAAGTGCCGTTCCCAGGCCGATGTTGGCCGTGTGCACGATGTCGCGTTCGAAAACGGCCTGCTGATCGAATCCTCGGGGCCAAATCGCGACGTCATCAAAGTCCTTCCGCCGATAACCATCTCAGATGACGAACTCGATCACGGCATTGCCATCCTCGATCACGCACTACAGGAGAAAACCAATGGCGACTAACCAAGTAGCTCAAACGCCGGCCATCTCGCCTCTTACAATCAAAGAACGAACCGGCTCGATAAGCACTGCGGAGATCATCTCGATCCTGAAGGGTGAGATCACGGCATTGCATATCAGCCAAGCTTTCAGCACCGAAGTAGCCCAGGAGATCACCACGAACTTTGTTGGCAGCTCCGGTCTCAAGGAGCGCAAAGATGGCGTCCCCGGACAATATGTCGGCGCATCCCACTACAGGAAGGATGCAGCCACCTATTTCAAGGAGGCGGAAAATGCGAGGCCGCACGTTGACGCCCTTTTTGGCAATCTAGTTGACCCGGTCCGAGCCCTATTCGACGCGTTGAAGCGCGAGCTTCACAAACAGGGAGTTGAATTGCGGCTGGCCTGTTCAGAACATGGCAAGGCCAATGTTTGTCGCGGCCTCAGCTGGTCTGGCAGCGGCACGTATTCCTTGGACCCTCACGACGATGTCGCTCAAGTGTTACGTGCCGGGAACGATTACGAGCTCTCTTCGGTGGCGCACAATACCGTCGCCGCGCTCAACTTCTACCCCAGCATGTCCGAGGAAGGTGGCAATCTGCGGCTCTGGAGTCATAAGCCGACAGTCGCGGACCGAAAGTCGCAAGGTGTCGAGACCACGGGCTATCCCTACTTGGCAGCCTATCTCGCGGCCGTTCCATGTCGCGAGTTCCAGCTCAAGGCCGGGGATATCGCCCTGATCGATGGCGGTTTCGTTCATGGGGTTACGGGTCAATCAGGCAACGGAAGACGTCGTCTGGTGCTGAACAGCTTTTTCGGGTTTGCGCGGCCGGATCTTGTGCTCTGGTGGACCTGACGTGAATGTCGCAGCCACTGACCGATATCTTTGCGCTATTACATCGGCCGTCAACGGAGGGGTCCCCCAGTCGCAACTCTCGGCTGATCCAAAGACCGGCCGGGAACATCGGCTGGTGGTGGTCATCGACGATGGAACGACGCGCCTGGCCGTTGCCTGAAAGGCAACGGTTTAAAGGCGCCGACTACATCTCATCGCCGGGCTGCGCTGCCATGGCTCACCGCAGCTCTCGTCGTCGGCACCCGATGAACTGGCGCATCTTTGACGCCTACGTCGAAACGCAGCTCGCTCCGACGCTGGCAAAAGCCGGAATCTGTGGTGCGCCAAAGGGGCTACATCCAAACGAATGGCTACGGAGCAGAGCCTATGCAACACCGGCGAATGACTGCTGTCACTGAATTTCGAGAACTCTCACCTAGAGTGTCCGACCAGCTCTTTTTGAGCCCCAGGATGAATTTCCCTGGGGCTGCCAGGGGGGCGTTCGCGGTCGAACTTGGCCGTCTTCTCGACCGGACTTATGGTATCGGACAACCCAAGCAGTTGTTCGACCTGCTATCTGCTTTTGCCCTGAATTTTGATTGCCCGTGGGTCGCCTATGGTTCGCGAGACCAGAAAGGCTTAAAGCCGGTGCGAGGCGATCCGGCGGTCATGCTAAATTACCCTGATGGATGGCGGGAACACTATCTCGAAATGGGCTATGACAAGATAGACCCTACTATCAAGAGAGGTCGGAGACGAATAGAAGCCTTTCGTTGGAGCGAGGTGTACAACGACGAAAGCACGACTGAAGACGAGCGGCGCGTTTTGGACGAGGCTGCCGCCTTTGGCTTAAGGTCAGGCGTTAGCGTCCCATTGCACGGCCCCGACGGCAGCTTTGCGATCATGAACTTTGCTCAGGCTCGGGACGGTGAATTCCCAAATAGAACAATCACGTACTTGCAACTTGCGGCGTTACATTTTCATCTGAGGGTCGCGGAATTCGCTAATGCGGCAGGCATCGAAAGCACCTCTAACCTTTCCCCAAGAGAAAAAGAGTGCATATTATGGACGGCGAAAGGGAAATCGTCGTGGGAAATAGGAAAGATACTAGGGCTATCTATAAATACCGTTAATTTCCACATAAAAAACGTGATGAGAAAAATGGATGCTAATAGCAGAATAACCGCGGCCATAGAAGTGCTAAAGCGCGGGATGATAGAACTATAATTGATCTGGAAACGCAAAAATATTTTTATACCCAGTCATGGGGTGGTGTGTTGTGATAGAGGACGGCACTGTTACACTTGGGGATATCGTTGGCGACTTCATCAGCGAGACGCGGGAGAACCTTGTTGCCGGGCAATCCGAAGAGTTAGTCGAGCGCGTTGTTATTGCACCAGGCCATGACCTGCGACTAGCAATAGCTGGCCGTCGCCGCGGACCAGGGTTGGGTGGCCGGCCAGCGCGCGCGGATGCGCTGGACAAGCGGCGCAGATGGTCGCGAATCTCCTTGCCGGGCGGAGTCTTGCCGGCGGTCGCGGCGTCACAGATGTCGGTCGGCAGGAAGCAGCGCTCGTCGTAATGGGGCGTTGAAGGGCGAGAGCTGCTGATGGCTGTGAACGACATCAAGCGTGTCGGCGATGTCGAGCGTCGCGCTTTTGGACGGCGCGGCATAGCTCGACAGCCACAGATGGACCAGCACCCACCCGAGCCGGATGACGGTGCGCATGTTCTGGCGGTTCTCCAGGCGCGAGCAGGTCGGCTGCGAGCACAGATCAATTCCCTCTGTCGGGCAGCCGTCCACAGGCGAGCTTGAAGGCCGCGTCGGTGCGCAGCCAATCGAGATCGTTGGCATCTCATAGCCGCCCGGTCGCAAAGATGCGGGCGCGCAGAATTTCGGCCTGGCGTGCGTCACCCGCTGTGGATTTCGCGAATCCTGGATCGCAGTGGCCAGCCTGTCGGCCAGTTGCAAGCCCTCGCTCGGCCGCGGCCAAAAGCATGACGCCGCCATCCGAGGTGATGCGTCGGCCACAAACGCAGCTGTGATCTTCTTGCGCGTAACGTCTGGAATGAGAGCGGCAGCAAGGTATCGTCGGCCATGGCGGTGAGGCGATGCGAGAAGTGGTGGCAGGGCTGACTTACTCCAAATCGTTGCCGGGAGAGTCCAGCACGCTTCGCATGGGGTGGACGCGGAGGTTGCCATGTCTCCGACAGCGACTTGCTGACCGCCGCCTTGAGGCCTTCGGGGGGGGCACTATACAATCTGTTGTGAGGTGCAGATCCTGGGAAGGTACGACATCGAGCGAGTTCTGGCATTTTCGGTGAACCCTGCCAGGCTTTTGTCGATCATTACTAGGAAGAGCCCTTTACCGCCGCCTCTGAAATCGGACTGAAAAATGAGAAATGTTAAGAAGTGGTGGTCCGAGCTTAATGGCTTTGCAACAAATTCTTATCTTATATTGTATTGATATAGCCGGATATTCGGTAGATATATAGGTAAAGATGTCGAACACACCCATGTGCATTACGACAAATGGAGGAAGGCATCATGTACTTAACACAATGGAAGTACGCTTTACCGTGGATGGCCTGAAAGGAACCCCGCCGCAACCGACATGTCCAAATCAGCGTCGATCCTGATAGACAGGCCTGGAATACGTCGGGTGGACGCGTCTTTCGTGCAGCGACGTCCGGTCGGATTGGCTGTGCGAGCCGGTTTGCAGCGGCGTCGCTCTCCAAGGATGTGAGCACGTTGTGCCGGAACCTACTGAGTTTGCGACGAAGTTTACAGGCCAATGGACCAAGGATGAACAATTATGACCACACTACCACAAATATCACTGGAAAATCTGGCAACCGATAAAACGCGGGCCGAAGAGCGCAAGCGCTTACGCATGGCATGCGAGGATTACGGATTCTTCTACCTTGTCCAGCATGGCATCCCAAAGGAACAGATCGCGCGAGCCATCGAGGCCTCCCGACGGTTCTTCGCGTTGCCACAGTCGATGAAGCAACGCTTTGGTCACGCCGCTCAAGGGATCTATCCCACTATCGCCCGTGGATACAGTCCATTACACGGGGAAATCCTGCATCCCGACGCCGGCGGCGATCCGAAGGAAGTGTTCGATCTCGGAATCGACAACGAAGGCGACCGCCGTCCGTTTGGAGGGAGCACGCTGTTTCCGGATGAGGCCTTGGCCCCTGGTTTCGCGCGGAGCCTGCTTGCCCTGCAGGCAACCGTGCTCCGCGAAGTCGTCCCGCAGCTCGGAACCGCGCTTGCCGACGTGATCGGTATGGAGCAGGGCTGGTTCCAACAGTATTTCAGCCCGCCGACGCTCGAGCAGCGCGTAATTCGGTATCCAGCTCGCGGTGGCACGTGCGCCAAGCACACCGATGGTGGCTTTTTCACGCTGCTGCTGCAGGAGGAACTCCCCACCCGGTCCTTGCAGGTGTGGTTGCGCGGGCGCTGGATGCCAGTGCCAAGCTTGCCCGACAGTCTCGTAGTCAATTTGGGCGATATGCTTCAAGCTTTGAGCGACGACCGCTTCAAGAGTACGCCGCATCAGGTCGCGCACAATGGTCTGACCGACCGAATTTCGCTTCCCTTCTTTATCTATCCCGACGTCGACGCGCGCCTGGCTTCGCGGGAAGGGCGCCACGCGTTCAGCGTCGCGGAAATGATGCTGCGCAATTACGAGTCAGTCGAAACCGGGAATGGCGCCGGACGCGCGCGAGAGTTGCAGTAGTGTCTGGTGTTCTCGGGCGTCTGTAGACTGCATGGCGACGAGCCCGGGCACCTCGGTTGATACGCCGAAAGAACTCGCCCAAATTCTATCCTTGCGCGTCGCGCGTATAGCGCGGCGGCTGGCAAACGGAAGCCGTTATTCCGTGCTCCGCTAACAACCTTCAAGAACAGAAAAATACTCATGCTCGTGGGTCATGATCTCACCTATGCGTTGCAGGCGACCCAGAATTGGGTCAGCGATTTGGCGTGGAGACTTCGTTGGCATGATCGCGAGCGGGCTTTCCTAGCTTTGATTGCGACGCTGCACGCGCTGCGCGACTGCCTGGGTCGCGACGAGGCCGTGTACATGGGCGCGCAGCTGCCAGCCTTACTGCGCGGCTTTTACTACGAGAGTTGGCACCCCGGCCGCCGCGCCATAGCCAGAAACCGGAACTCGTTTCTCAATCGGATCCACGACGGCGTCCACCGCGACCCGGCAGTGGATCCGGAAGAGGTCGCCCGCTCGGTCCTAGGCCAATTGGCGGACCGTTTGTCTGCAGCAGAGATCGAAGAGGCTAAGGCTGCAACTCCCAGAGTTCTGCACGACCTTTGGCCAGACTGAGGCAGACGTCTGCCCGTGCTTGTCTAGGAAGCCGCCGCTAGGAACCTTCCCCGACCGGCAAAGCTCGATACGAAAAATCGAGCTGTCACAGGCTGGCCATCAATCCTATCAACACCCAGGTTAACCTCACCGCATTCAACCTACCGGAGACTGCGCGGCCGAATTGCGACACCAACCGCTACGGCACCCACGCCTCCATTAACGCACATTAAGCATCGCGTCTGAAATCTTCTCTGCAACCATAACTGTTGGGATATTCGTGTTTGCTTGAGGGCAGAATGGCATCACCGACGCATCGGCAACTCTCAGCCCCCCCACTCGGTGGACGCGACCGAACGAATCCGTAACACTAGTTGGGTCCATAACAGTTCCCATCCGGCAAGTTGAAGTCGGATGGAAATTTCCAAAGACATTCTGGCGTATAAATTGGTCAAGAAGCTCGTCGCTCTGGAGAAGTGTTGATATGATGTGACCATCGGCGATCGCAGACCTTATGAGGTTTCGACGCAACCACGGGGAATTATCCATAAGCGTGGCGACAATGGAGGTAAGCCCCAAATTGAGGCGACTGTACTTGCTGATCCGCTTTGCTCGCCCAGTCCAGGCAGAAGGAAACGGATCGAGCGCGACCGGTACCAGCGCTTTGTGCTCAAGCAGATGTGCTACAAACCGAAACGCCTCCTTCAGTCGCTCAGCATCGCGCTTGTCGCTCAACATATTGAAATTCACCTCCGGCTCGGTAGCATGTGAAGAATTCTTGAGCGAAACCGTTCCTGTTGAGTAGACCCGGTTGACCCAAAAAGCCAAGCTGCCAAGGCGCCTGCCGATCGGATGCCACGCAGACTTTGCGAGGGCTGAGATGGCCATATCTGTTGACGGGCAGCCCTCGTAGCCTGACGAGTAACGAGCATGCATCTGAATATAGCCGGTCGCGTTAGCCGCCATGCGATCGTCCGGGCTCAGATACGCTGAGATGGCGACCCCTGGGTGCTCTTGAAGATTTTTCCCGACGCCCTTTATGTCTGCGACTATTGGAATGCCGAGGTTTATTAGCTGCTCCGCTGGACCTATCCCGGATCGCATCAGTAAGGCAGGCGAATGAATGGCCCCGGCACACAGGATCACCGTTGACGCGCGATAGGAGGGCCGGCCATTCTTACTTTCGGTCTCCACGCCAGTTATTTGACGTGCTGAAGAGGTTAACCGTACGACCGTGGTCTCGGGCAGGATTGTCAGGTTGGGCCGAGCTCGGACGCTCTCCGACAAATAGGCCATTGCAGCTGAGACGCGACGACCGTTGCGGTTCGTCAATGGAACCACTGAGTGGCCATCGCCAAACCCGCTGTTAAAGTCTGGCCGGAACGGTATACCTCTGTCTTCAAAAGCCGTCGATACAGCGCGTATAAAGCCAGACCATTCTGCTTTACGCACGCGGCTAATCGGCAGTGGACCGTTGTTGCCATGAAATTCATTGTCAAAATCTAAATCGCATTCAAGTCGACGGAAATATGGGAGAACACCTGCCCAATCCCAGCCCGTCGCACCAATAGACGCCCACTCATCATAGTCCGAGGGGGCTCCCCGATTAGCCACCTGTGCATTAATACTAGAGCCCCCGCCCATGACCCGGGCTTGCTCATAGTGGGTGCGTCTGCTGACATCCTGCACTATGGTCGCGTTGAGTGAGGGCCACTGATAACGAGGATTGTAGTAAGCCCTCGTAGGGTTGCCATCGAGGATATCATCAGGGATGGCATCTGGGGAAAAGTCAGGGCCAGCCTCAATGAGCAGGACGCGACTTCCGTTGGCCGATAGCCTGTTCGCTATGACACATCCGGAGGAGCCCCCGCCGACGATTATATAGTCGAATAACAAATCCGGTCCCTCGCTTCCAGCTGTATGCCCCGACAAGGGTAGCAGGTGTGACTTGAGCAAATTGCCTTCCCGTAAGGCATGAATCCACACTGCATATCAGTAGTTGGCGAGCGGTCGAGAATCAGCAAGAATGAAAGGTTGATCGCGATCGGCCGACTTGTATCGCCGACACTCCAAGCCCCGTGTTAGACAGGCTCGCTGTCCGGAGCTCCGCCGTCGAGGCGCATGGCTGCAACTTCCGAACCCTGGATGGACCGGCTATGCAATCCAATGTGTATGCTCGTGTCACTAAGGCGAGCTCGCCTCGGAAGTCTACCGGTCCCCGGGACAGTCTCGCGAGACAAGCTTCCGTGCACGTGAGCAGTCATGGACAAGTCGCTGCGCGATGAGGACCCGCGGCCACGTCCTATGACCGTCACTGGGTGCGCTGGCCTGCTGCCGGTTTCGTGGACACCGAGATAAGGTGTTTGACGGAACTGGAGAGTGGGAATGCAAAGAAGGAAGTTCAGCCGCGAGTTCAAGCTTGAGGCGGTGAGATTGATCAAGGATCGGGGCGTTGCGGTGGCCCAGGCTGCCCGCGACCTCGATGTCCACGAGAACGTGCTGCGCAAATGGGTGCGCGATCTGTCGAGGGATCCGCAGCATGCGTTTCCCGGCCATGGGCAGATGAAGCCGGAGCAGCTCGAGATTGACCGGCTGCGCAAGGAAGTCGCTAAGCTGAAGGCGGAGCGCGACATCCTAAAAAAGGCCGCAGCCTACTTCGCGAGGGAAGTGACATGAGGTTCGCTTTCATCGCGAGGCACCGGAACATCTGGCCGGTGGCATGGCTGTGTGACGCGCTGGATGTCTCCCGCTCAGGCTTCCATGCCTGGCTTAATCGCAGTCCCAGCGCTCGCTCCCGGCACGACGAGGTTCTGGTGACGGCGATTGATCGCAGCTTCAAGAGCAGCGACCGAACCTATGGCGCCAGGCGCGTCTGGCATGACGTGTTGGCCGAGGGCCTGTCCTGTGGCCTGCATCGCGTCGAGAGGCTCATGCGTCAGAACGCTCTGCGGGCCCGGCCTCGGCGCCGCGGACTGCCGAAGGACATGGGCGAGCGCGCGGCAGTATCGGACAATCTCCTTGACCGCGCCTTCGAGGCATCGGCCCCGAACCAGAAGTGGATCGCCGACTTCACCTACATCTGGACCGCTGAAGGTTGGCTTTACGTTGCGGCCGTCGTCGACCTGTTCTCCAGGCGCGTCGTCGGCTGGGCGATGAAGGCGGAGATGACGGCGCAGCTCGTCACCGACGCGCTCATCATGGCGATCTGGCGCAGAGGTCGGCCCGACAGCCTGCTGCACCACAGCGACCAAGGCAGCCAAGGCGGATTCAAGCGGTCGTCGCAACACTGATTGTGTTCACTCACGACAGCAACTCGTCAAGCGCCTCCGCCGGCGTTTTCCAGCCAAGGGTTTTTCTCGGTCGGGCATTAAGGGCCGCGGCCACGGCGGCGATCTCGTCGGCGCTGTGGACGCTCAGGTCGGTGCCCTTCGGGAAGTACTGACGCAGCAGCCCATTGGTGTTCTCGTTGGTGCCGCGCTGCCAGGGGCTTTGCGGATCGCAGAAGTAGACTTGGACACCCACGTCGATCTTGAGACGATCGTGCTGAGCCATTTCGGCTCCCTGATCCCAGGTCAGCGAACGGCGCAGTTCTTCGGGCAAGGTGATGATGGTGCGCGTAATCGCGTCGCGCACGGCTTCGGCCCCATGTCCCGCGAGAGCAGGGCCATTCTTCATGCGCGGAGCTTCGCCATGCCCCGCAAGCCGGGGAAGATGCAGCAACATCGTGAAGCGTGTCGTACGCTCAACCAGCGTGCCGATCGCCGAGCTGCCAAGACCAAGGATGAGGTCTCCTTCCCAGTGACCCGGCACCGCGCGATCGGCCGCTTCGGCGGGGCGTTGACTGATCATGATCTCCGGCAAGACAAAGCTCTTACCTCGACTGCGTACGCGGGCCCTGGGGACCCGCAGCACGCGCCCCGTTCGCAAGCAGGCCGACAGTTCGCGGCGTAGCGCTCCCCGACCCTGAACGAAGAGAGCTTGATAGATGGCTTCGTGGCTGATGCGCATCGTCTTGTCGT
>NZ_QMBP01000041.1 GCF_003289945.1 Mesorhizobium hawassense | reverse complement strand
AGGGCATCGATGCGCTTCACGGCTTCAACCGCGAGCGGATAGACCAGGTTGGGCTTCTCGCCGCGCGCCTTCTTGCGCGCCGCCGCTTCGATATCGGCCAGCTCGAACACTTTGCGCCGGCTGTGGGCCCAGCAGCTGGCTTCCAGAACAGGCGCCGGCTGACGATCCGTCGCATAGAGATCGCCATGACCGCCAAAGGCATCGGCCTGCAGAATGCCACTCCAGCCGGCGAGATGCGCCGCGGGATGTTCTCCTCGGCGATCGCGGGAATAGTAGAACACTGCCGCCGGCGGATCGGCGCCGCCGAACGGTCGGTCATCGCGCACATAGGTCCATAATCGGCCGATATCGGTCTTGCCCTTGGCCAGGACCGGCACCGTCGTATCGTCGCCATGCAGACGTGAAGCGGCCAAGACATGGGCTTCGAGCCGCTTGAACAGCGGCATCAGCGCCGCGGCGCCGGCGCCGACCTGGTCGGCGAGCGTCGACAGGCTGAGTGGCACGCCTTCGCGGGCATAGCGTTCAGCCTGGCGGTTGAGCGGCTGATGCTGGCCGAACTTCTCGAACAGGATCATCGCCAGCAGGCCGGGACCGGCCCAGCCGCGCGGGGTGGCGTGGAAGGGCGCCGGAGCCTTGGCTGATCGCCTCGCAGTCGCGGCAGGTGAACTTCTCCCGCACGTGCTGGATCACCTTCCATTGCCGCGGCACCACCTCCAGCGTCTCGGTGATATCCTCACCCAGCTTGCGCAGCCGATGACCGCCGCAGCAGTGGCAAGCGGTCGGCGCCGGCTCGACCACGCGTTCGCCCGGCAGGTGCTCGGGAAACGGCTGGCGCGCCGGTCGTTTGCGCACATAAGGTGCTACCTCGGTGGTCCGGGCCGCGGCTTGTTCGGCGGCGATCTCGTCTTCCGCCGCCGTGCTCTCGAGTTCCTCGAAGGTGAGCTCCATCTGGTCGTGCAGGCGGGCGGAACGTTCAGAACTCTGACCATGCAGCGCCCGCTGCAGCTTGCGGATCGTCAGATCCTGATGTGCGATCAGCGCCGCATCATCCGATGCCTTGGCCCTGGCGACCGCCAGTTCGACCTCGACCAGCGCAGCGCGCGCGGCCTCGTCTTCGGCTCTCGCCAGCGCCGCCCTCAGCGCGCCGATATCGTCCGGAACAGCATCCTAGGCGGTGGCAACCATGTCCTGGAGTGAATCATAAAACGCGTCCGCTGACTCGCGGAAAAATGGCGCAAACTCAAAGAAAAACTCAGCCCGCGCGCTGCGGTCGGAACGTGTGGCGCGGGTTGCGCCAATCGATCCCGTCGAGCATGTAGGCGAGCTGCGCCGGTGATATGGAAACCGTGCCGTCCGCCGGCGACGGCCATAGAAACCGGCCCTTCTCGAGCCGTTTTGCATACAGCGACATGCCCAGCCCATCATGCCAGTAATCTTGATCAGATTGCCCCTGCGGCAGCGGAAGACATAAAGATCGCCGGCATTCGGATCCCGGCCGAACGTCTCCTGAACCTGCAGAGCGAGGCCTTGCATCCCGCGACGCATATCAGTCCGGCCGACCGCCAACCAGATCCGCACCTGGCTCGGGACCGGGATCATGAAGCGCCCAGCGCCTTCACCATCGCCGCCGCCAGTGTCGGCGGCGTGGTCAGCGGAATCCGCAGCCGCACCTTGCCGGCGATCTCCAGCTCGATCACCGCTTGTGGCGCCGCCGGCACCGAAGCGGCGACAGGCTCATCGCGAACCACGACAACTTCGGCAAAGCCGGTCTCGCGGGCTCTCACCGTGCGCCGCCACTTATAGATCAGGCTGGTCGCGACATCGTACTGTCGCGCCACCGCCGCCACCGTGGCACCGGGCGCCAACGCCGCGGCCAGTATCCGGCACTGATCCTCTTCACTTCAACGACGACGCCGCTCCGGCCCGGTCAATAATGTCACATGGCTCATGCTGTGCTGCTAACTGCGGTCGTAAGCACGACCTTAAGAGCGCAGACTCGCTACCATGCCATGCTCGCGCAAGGCGGCCCTCGCCGGAGACATACGGATCGTCCTAATCCGCCGACGTTCTCAAAGCTGCGTTGCAGGGCACGCGCCGCGGGCCGTCGTCGGAGAGCTCCCAAGCCTTCTCGGACCGAGTTGTCCTGTCGATCGTGGCCGCGCTCATCGCCAGCAATTTGCCTCGGATTTCGGGCGCTAGTTCAAAATGACCATGCCGTTCTGTCGCCTCGAGAGGGACGGGCAGCAACGCCTTCAGTTGCTTGCCGCACACGCGGTCAGACGCCCCTCCGAGCTAATGGTAGGTGGCCTGCATCTGTTCACGCTGAAAAAAAATGCCGATTGCTTCATTTGAAACGGAAAACAATGCATTTCAAAATTATCGAGTAACACACCTCGCCGATAAGCGCATGCGGGACAGAGACGAGTCTCGCGTTGGCTCACGAGGATATGTGACAGGCAATGTTTATTGCAGCTTGGCCTTTGGCTCTTGTGTTGTTGGCGTCCACGTCCGTTCCGGGCGAACCCGCACCACTTTCTCCACGAGAATTCAACCATCTGTCTCGCGGATGCGCGCCTTGGGTTGCTATCTCAACGCTCGCCGCAATAGCAAAGGTTGAAAGTGGCTTTGACCCGCTGGTGGCCTATGACAACACGACGAATGAAACGCTTCGCTGGGATGATCATTTGCAGGCGGCGCGAAATCTGAAAGTGCGCCTCGAGGCGGACCACTCGGTCGACGTCGGGTTGATGCAAATTAACAGCAACAATTTCTCCAAGCTCAAACTCACACCTGAAACAGCATTTCAACCGTGTACGTCCCTTTCGGCCGCCGCCCACTTGCTAGAAAGTCGATATGTTGGAGGCGCTACTGCTGCGGCGGAGCAAATGGCGCTTCGCCGTGCGATCTCAGCCTACAATACCGGCAATTTCAAACGTGGCTTTGCCAACGGCTATGTGCGGAAGGTCGAGGCCGCCGCCAAAGTCGTGCCGGGGTTGCTTGGGCTGAAGCCTGAAGCCGCTAGTCGGGAGATCCGAAAGCGTGAGACATCTGCCCGAAAGAATTTGCCGCCTCTGCTCGAACCAAGCCTGCGGGCTGATGAAATGACGCCCCCGGAAGAGGCCTGGGACGTTTGGGGTTCCTATCGGCAAAATCGTTCGCGGGCAGCGTCATCTGCCCTACCAAGTCAGACCTCAAAGGATCGGGAACCCGCGAACGCAAACCAACTCGTATTCGATTGACACAAGGAGATATGCAACGATGGAGTTACCCAAGAGATTTCGAGCCCTTGCAAGGCGTCTTCCTGAGCTTTTTGCGATGCTGCGTACGCGCGCTGAATATGTTCCGGGGGTCGCTGCTGGAGCTGCAGCATGGAGCGCCTTGTACAGCGGGCCGGCCGTGGCCCAGGTGACGGGTGGGGCCGATCCTTCCAAAATGGTTGAGAATATCTGCACATTTATACTTGGCCCTTTTGGGCAGTCGCTTGCAGTGCTCGGAATCGTGGCCATTGGGCTATCTTGGATGTTTGGCCGCGCTTCGCTCGGTCTGGTTGCCGGTGTGGTCGGCGGTATCGTCATCATGTTTGGGGCCAGCTTTCTGGGTAAGGCGCTCATAGGAACTGGCTAATGAGCGTCCGGCTGGAGGTGAGCACACTTTATGTGGCGGCAACACGCCCCGCATTGTTCTTAGGTGTGCCGCTAACACTGGCCGGACTGCTTATGATGTTGGCAGGACTTCTCATCGTCCTCCTTCAGAACCCGCTTTACGAAGTCGTGCTCGTGCCGGTTTGGTTTGGAGCGCGGGTTGTTGTTGAGCGCGATTATAACGCCGCAAGCGTCGTGCTTCTTTATTTGCAGACCGCAGGCAGAAGTGTCGATGGGGCGGTTTGGGGAGGGGCGAGCGTCAGCCCCAATCCGATCAGAGTGCCCAAACGCGGAAGAGGAATGTTGTGATTTTCGGCGGCGGCGGCAGTTTCGAGAGGTCTGGCGAGATCTATCTCCCCTATGTCGGGCACGTCAGCGACGAAGTTGTTCTGATGGAAGACGGATCCGTCATGGCCATGGCGCATGTCAATGGCCTGCCGTTTGAACTCGAAGATACCGACATCCGCAACGCACGCTGCCGTGCCTTCAATAACCTTTTGCGCAACATCGCTGATGACAACGTCTCGCTATATGCGCACCTCGTGCGACACTCTGACGTGCCCATCCCTCCGACAAGGCGGTTTCAAAGTGCATTCGCTAGGAGTCTGAGCGAGGCGTATGACCGCCGTGTGCTGCATGGCAAACTATTTCGCAACGAGCACTTCCTGACCGTTATCGTGTTGCCTCGCGCCCCCGTTGGCAAAATCAGCTCTCGGGTTTTCGCCAGATCCAACGCGAGGAGGAACCACAACGATTTGACCAGCCAGATGCGCGTGCTGGAAGACCTTTGGCACATCATTTCTAGCGCACTCGGCGGTTACGGTCTGCGCCGGCTCGGCGTTCGCGAACAGGCCGGCGTGCTCTTCTCCGAAATTGGGGAAGCGCTGCGGCTTATATTGACTTGCCGTTTCCTGCCGGTTCCCATGGTCAGCGGCTCCCTCGGCGCCTCGATCTACACTGACCGGGTGATATGTGGGAAACGAGCATTGGAGATTCGCGCCCCTGGAGACAGCTACGTCGGCTCGTTGTTTTCATTCCGTGAATATCCGGCAGCGACGCGGCCAGGCATGCTAAATTCGCTACTGTCCACCAACTTCCCGCTCGTACTCACTCAGAGCTTTTCCTTCCTCACTCGCGCACAGGCCCATGCCAAGCTGAGCCTCAAGTCCAGCCAGATGACGAGCGCTGGCGACAAGGCCCTTAGCCAGATCAAAGAACTTGCCGAGGCTGAGGATGCATTGGCTAGCAATGAATTCGTCATGGGCTCGCATCATTTGAGCCTGTGCGTCTATGCCGACACGCTCAATGGCTTGGCAGATCGCGGGGCCAGTGCGCGCGCACGGCTGACAGATGCTGGCGCCGTGATTGTGCAAGAAAGCATCGGCATGGAAGCAGCCTACTGGTCACAACTTCCGGGGAACACCAAGTGGCGCACGCGGCCCGGAGCGATCACTTCTCGTAATTTCGCCGGGCTCGTCTCATTCGAAAATTTTCCAAGCGGCACCAGCTCCGGCCACTGGGGTAACGCGGTTGCGCGCTTTCGCACGAACGGTGGAACCTCCTTTGACTATGTGCCTCATGAGAATGACGTCGGTATGACTGCAATTTTCGGGCCCGTCGGAAAAGGCAAAACCACTCTGATGACCTTTCTCCTGGCTATGCTTGGGCAAAGCATGATCGATCGGACGGGGGCGATCGTATTTTTCGATAAGGACCGCGGTGGTGAGCTGCTGGTAAGGGCCACGGGAGGGACATATCTGGCGTTGCGAAGAGGCGTACCCAGCGGCCTGGCGCCCCTGCGTGGGCTGGATAACAGCTCCGCCTCGCGCGACTTTCTGCGCGAGTGGGTGGTGGCGCTGATCGAAAGTGACGGCCGTGGCGCGATTTCACCGGAGGAAAACCGGCGGTTGGAGCGCGCCATTGTGCGGCAGCTCTCGTTCGAGCCCGATATGCGCTCGCTGGCTGGTCTACGCGAATTTCTGCTGCACAGTCCATCCGAAGGCGCGGGAGCAAGACTGGAGCGGTGGTGCAGAGGAAGCGCTCTTGGATGGGCCTTTGACGGGGAGGCAGACGAAGTCAATTTGGATGCCTCCATTACTGGCTTCGACATGACGCAGCTCCTGGAGTATGAGGAGGTCTGTGCGCCAGCCGCCGCATATCTTTTGCATCGAGTGGGTGCTGTTGTGGACGGCCGTCGCTTTGTCATGAGCTGCGACGAATTTCGCTTCTACCTTCTCAATCCGCAATTCTCGGCCGTTATCGACAAGTTCTTGCTTACCGTGCGCAAGAACAACGGCATGTTGATACTCGCCACTCAACAGCCTGAGCACGTGCTAGAATCTCGGCTCGGAGCGAGCCTCGTTGCTCAGTGTATGACGAAGATCTTCTACCCGTCACCCACAGCGGACCGATCTGCGTACGTCGATGGCCTGAAGTGCACGGCACAGGAATTCGAGGCGATCCGTCAGGAGATGGCCGTCGGAAGCCGGAAGTTCTTGCTCAAGCGCGAGAGTGGAAGCGTTGTCTGCGAGTTCGATCTTGGGCACATGCGCGAGTATGTCGCCGTGCTATCTGGACGCGCCAACACAGTGCGCTTCGCCGACCAGCTTCGCGCTGAGTACGGTGACGCTCCGGAGAAGTGGTTAGACGAGTTCATGGCCAGAAGCCATGAAATTCAAGAATGATGGAGAAATTGTCATGAGATTTGCCCATATCACAGCACCGGCGCTGGCTGCGTTGATGGCTCTGCAGCAACCAGCGCGAGCACAGTTCATGGTCAGCGACCCCGTAACAGAAACCCAAACGACGCTGACTGCGTTTAGTTCGGCAGCAACTGTAACTAATACAGCAATGACGGTAGCAAAGAGTATCGAGTTGCTACAAATGCTAAGCTCGACATTTGCCGTGACTGGCCTGCTAACCTCTCTTAACCAACCTAGTCGTTATCCCGCCGCTGGAGGATTAGGCAAACAGATGTTTGACGGCGAAACGCTGGGCTCAAGAACTGCCCGAGCGGTCGCCCTTGACAAAGATCGCACAGTCACTGGCTCCGACGCGGAGGCGGCACTGCTGCGGGAACAGATCGCTGGTGCTGCCAATGCCATAGGGATTGCAGCCGATAACTTGGAACAAATGGACAGACGCCTGAAAGAAAACTCCAGCACGCTTAACCAACTCTCCAGAACGCGCAACATCATGCAGGCGACCGTCACCAACGGCCTGCTTCTTAAGCAGATTCATGATGCGATAATCCAGAATATACAGGCCACGAGCCTGCTGACCATGACCACTGCACAGGCGGGCCTTCACGACGTGGAAGAGGCCGCCAAGCAACGACAAGAACGCCAGAAAACCGCAGCCATTTTCGGTCCCCTGCCATAGGTGGCTTAGCGCAGTAGCTCTGCTGCGATGAGCCGCGACAAATCAGGCTAATGCAATGACTTTTAGAATACCCGCCCCGTTTACCGCCATACACACGATCTTTGAGGAAGCCTTCTCGGCGGGGCTGCAGGTCGTGCTCGGCAGGGTCCAGGACGCGATCAGTGCGCCTCTTGTGGCGTGCGTCACACTCTGGATCATCGTCCAGGGAATTCTGGTCATGCGCGGCCATGTCGACGCGCGTGGCGGCATCACGCGCGTCATCATGGTGTCGATTGTGGTCGCCCTGATCTTGGGACAGGCGAACTACCATGCTTACATTGTGTCAGTCTTCGAGGAAACAATTCCAAGGCTTGCTCGTCAGATAAGCGGCAGTGGCCTGCAGCTCTTCGACATACCCCAAAAGCTCGACGTGATGTTTGGCCTTACTCAGATCCTTTTCCAGTCTATTGCTTCTGAAATCGGCCCGATGAATAGCCAGGACATAATTGCTTTCGAGGGTGCGCAGTGGGTTTTTTACGGAGCGCTATGGACGACATTTGAGATCTATGATGCCGTTGGCATTCTGACAAAAGTCCTTTTGGCCATAGGCCCCCTCGTTCTCGTGGCTTACCTGTTCGACCACACTCGCGACATGGCGTCAAAATGGATTGCCCAACTGCTCTCGTATGGGTTGCTGCTTCTGCTCCTGAATGTGGTCGCGACGATAGTTATTGCGACGGAAGAAGTCTCGTTGGTACTTATTCTTGCTGCGATCAAAGTGTCGGGCACGACGGCAGCCAAGATCATCGGTCTTTACGAACTTGATATGTTTTTCCTGGCTGGCGATGCACTGATCGTTGCTCTGCCAACGATCGCCACCAGCATCGCCGGAAGCTGTTGGGCGGCTTCGAACCGGCCGCTTGGCGGCTTCAATCGCCACTTCGCCAAGACGGGGCTCTGAAAAGCCAATTAGACAAACCAGGGTACGGAAACATGAAATATGTTGTGTTGATCTCAATAGCAGTTCTGGCCGCCTGCAAGACAAGCGAGCAGCTTGCGACATGCAATGGGAAACCCTTCCAACTCAATCCAGCACAATGGGAAGCCGCCCCTGAGGACCTTCAGGTTGAATGTGCGGAAGAGCCTAAGTGAACGTTTCTGAACATAGCCTGCTGGTGGAGAGAGAAACGCTGGCTGCGCACTACAAGCAAGTAGAAGCGTTTCAGACTTCAAGAGCCAAGTCTGCCCGGCGTCTGTCAAAAGGCCTTATGGCGATTGCGGTGGCGGCGCTGCTTGGCAACCTTGCACAAGCGGTCACCATCGCCACCATGGTGCCGCTGACCAAGCTCGTGCCGGTATTTCTTTGGGTGAGGCCGGATGGGACTATGGATAGCGAAGTGTCAGTCTCTCGATTGCCCCCAACCCAGGAAAAGGCTGTCGTAGACGCTTCGCTATGGGAATACGTGCGCCTACGCGAGAGCTACACAGCAGACACAGCTCAGTATGCTTATGACCTCATATCCAGTTTCAGCGCGCCTAACGTGCGACAAGAATATCAAAGCTTCTTCAATTATCCGAATCCCGCCTCGCCGCAGGTCACTGTTGGCGGGCACGGCAAGCTCGACGTCGAGCACATCTCCTCGAATGATATCGCTCCAAACGTTCAGCAGATCCGCTACAAACGGACCCTTATTTTGGATGGGCAGAGCCCAGTCGAGAGTACGTGGACAGCAACCCTGCGCTACGAGCGGGTGGCCGATCTGCCTAGCCGCTCGAGGCTAACCAATCCTGGAGGACTTGTTGTTAGCTCCTACCAGGCCTCGGAAGACACTGTGTCGAGCGTGGGCAGCAGACAGCCATGACAAGAGCAACGCTTCTCACCCTAGCCTGCTTGCTTTCTGCTATGCCGGGGGCACACGCGGAAGACACGCCCATCGCAGGTAAGCTTGATCGGCGCATGCGCTACCTGGCCTACCAACCCGACCAGGTCGTGCGTCTGTCGACCGCGGTGGGGGCGACTCTGGTCGTCGCCTTCGGTGCTGGCGAGGTGGTGTCTGCGGTAGCAGTTTCCAATAGTAAAGAGTTGGCAGCGCTCCCGCGTGCCAATTATCTCTTCTTCAAGGCGAGCCAGGTGCTGCCGCCCCAGCCGGTCATCGTTCTGACAACGAGCGATGCCGGTACGCGAAGATACGTCTTCAGTCTTTCCACCAGAGCAATGTCAAAACTGGATCAGCAGCAGGCTGACCTGTATTACAGTGTGCAGTTCACGTACCCAGGCGACGAGGCGGCTGCTCGGCGAAGGGAAGCACAAAGGCGCTCGGCCGTTGACGAGACCAGAGCGAAAGCTCTGCACGACCAGCGCGTGCAGGACTTGTTGAATCGGCCCTCTGCGACGCCCTACGAAAAGAATTTCCGCTACGTCGCAAAGGGTGATAGCTCTCTCGCGCCGCTCGAAGTTTTCGACGACGGCTATACCACCGCATTTCGCTTCCCAGGTAACTCGCGCATTCCCTCGCTGTACGTCATCAATCCCGATGGCAAGGAAGCAGCCGTCAACTACTCGGTCAAGGGAGACTACGTCGAAGTCGCCGCAGTGGCGCGGGAATGGCGCCTAAGGGACGGCAAAACGGTTTTGTCGATCTTCAACAGGGCGTTCGATCCCGTGGGACGAGTTCCGGGCACCGGCACCATACGGCCCGACGTGTGGCGCGTTTTGAAAGGATGGAAACGATGAATGTGGCGGGGTCACAATCGCTGCATGATGTTGATGCGTCCGGATCGCTCGTCGCAGAACCGGGCCGCCGGCGTCTTTCGGGACCCCAGAAACTGGCGGTCGCTGGTCTTGTTCTAACGCTTTCGCTTTCACTCATCTGGCTCGGGGCACGTTCCAACACACAAGACGACACACCGCGAGTTTCCAGCCCGGTTCTGTCCAACACCGAACCATTCCGTCCCGCCCCATCTTGGCCGCCCAAGCAAACAGCGCAGCCCCTCGATCTCGCAGCAACGCCAACGCCGCAGGAATCAGATCCTGCATCAGCGCCGATGCCGGCCACGGCAGTTGATAAGCCCCCGGAGCCGGCAGTTGATTCGTCGGCTCAAACGCCGATCTTTGCCTACACCGGCAACGATCAACCGCCCGACAATTCCGAACCGCGCGAGAACAAGCAACCGGGGATTGTCGCTGAGGTTCCAAGTGTCAACGATCTCTCTAGCCGATTGAAATCGGACATGCCGGAGCCAAGCCGGGCCACGCTCCTGCCTCATCCTGATTTTGTAATCACGCAAGGGACGATCATTCCATGCATCTTGCAGACGGCGGTCGATACAAATTTGCCTGGCTATGTGAAGTGCGTGTTGCCTCAAGACATTCGCGGGGCAACTAACAACGTGGTGCTGTTGGACCGCGGGACGACCGTCGTTGGTGAGATCCAGCGCGGCCTCCGGCAGGGCGATGGGCGCGTCTTTGTAATTTGGAGCCGTATCGAGACGCCTGATCATGCCGTCGTTTCGCTAGCATCGCCAGGCGCCGACGAGCTCGGCCGCTCGGGAATGCCCGGTTTGGTGGATAACCACTTTTGGCAGCGCTTTGGGGGCGCTGTGCTCTTAAGTGTCGTTCAAGGCGGTCTCCAGGCAGCCGGCCAATACGCCACCAACTCGGGCGGGGGAGGCAGTATCAACAACTTCCAGAGCAATGGCGGACAAACCATCGATACGGCACTGAGAGCAACGGTGGATATCCCGCCAACCCTAAGGAAAAACCAGGGGGATACGGCATCCATCTTTGTGGCCAAGGATCTGGATTTTTCGGATGTGTATGAGCTTCGCGCGACTACTGCCGTAAGCAGAAAACGGAACGGGCAACCGTAGCGCCGACACGGCACTGACGACGAAGATTGGAAACACACATGCGATCGGACGCTGACCCGCAATTGCGGTTGCTTCTGCAACCTGTTTTGAAATGGCTTGAGGAGCCGGGTACCGAAGAGGTCGCTATTAATCGCCCCGGCGAAGCCTTTGTGCGGCAGGCCGGCCTCTTCACGAAGCATCCTCTGCCACTCAGTTATGACGATCTGGAGGACGTTGCGATTTTGGCGGGCGCGCTGCGCAAGCAAGATGTTGGACCTCGAAATCCTCTCTGCTCTACCGAGTTGCCGAATGGAGAGCGGCTGCAGATCTGTTTGCCGCCTGCAGTTCCATCAGGAACGGTCAGCCTTACTATACGGCGACCATCTTCTCGTGTTACCCAACTGAAGGAAGTGTCGGCGCGTTATGAGTCCGCGCGATGGAATCGATGGGGGTCTCGAAAAGAGCGCCAAACCCAGCAGGACGACGAGGTTCTTCGGTACTACGATCTCGGTGACTTGGAGCAGTTTTTGCGCGCCTGCGTCACGGGTCGGCTGACAATGTTGCTTTGTGGGCCCACAGGCAGCGGAAAAACAACCATGAGCAAGACGTTGATCAGCGCGATACCCCCGCAGGAGAGGCTGATCACAATCGAGGACACTCTTGAGCTTGTAATTCCGCATGAGAATCATGTGCGGCTACTTTATCCAAAAGATCGAGCGGGCTTGGGTGCGGTGACAGCAGAGCAACTGTTGCAGGCCAGCTTGCGCATGCGGCCCGATCGAATACTGCTTGGCGAGATGCGCGATGATGCCGCTTGGGCATATCTCAGCGAAGTCGTATCGGGGCATGCCGGATCGATATCGACCATTCACGGAGCCGATCCCGTCCAGGGCTTCAAAAAGCTCTTTTCGCTGGTCAAGAGCAGCCGCCAAGGAGCGGCAGTGGAAGATCGGACGCTTCTCGACATGCTTTCGGCCGCGGTCGACGTGATCGTGCCTTTCCGTTCTCACGGAGAGGTATACGAGGTGGGCGAGATATGGCTTGCGGCCGATGCGCGCAGGCGCGGAGAGACTGTGGCCGATCTTCTCAAGCAGCATTGATCGGCTCCGCGCCTTATAGTCAGGCATAATATGAACAGCCCAACGCAGATGTTGCAGGTTCAGCAAAAAGTCGTGCATCGGTTTTGGTAAGTCGCCGAAGCCTACAGTGCACCGTAACCGGTGTTCAGTCCCCACAGCTATCGCCTGATCTGTGATCGACGTTCCATGGACAAGCGATAAGGAGTTTCTCCAGGGAGTCTACATTGGAGGTCCTCACGACGCGGCGAGGTCGACGTGAGACCCGTCGCCCCTGGCCTGATGAGGTGAAGGCGCGGATCGTTTCGGAGAGGTTGTGTCCGGGCGTGACGGGGAAGTGGCAGACCGCTACGGGATGAAGGCTAACCACCTGTCGAGTTCGCGCACGCTGGCGCGGCAAGGCAAGCTGCTTTTGCCGCAGCCGGAAGACGTGGTCGAATTCACGGCCATGATTGTCGAGCCGCCCGCGCCGATTGACGCGCCGGGGCGGTCACCTACCAAATCAGTCTCCCGCGCGGAGATCGTGGCGGGTCCGGTCACGATCCGTCTCGAGGAAGGTGCGTCGGCGATGTCACGTTGTCTGCAGATTAACGGTTGAAGGATAAACGCCGCCCGCGTGGGAATTACTATTACAAACGTAACCCAATATCGGTTTAGCAGAGCCACTGTTCGATGCTTACCTGTAGCTGTAAACTCAACGTGAGATATGTAAACTAAACGTGAGATATGATGGCCAACAACGCTACAACGCAGCCGCCAAGCTGGCGACTGCTACGCTTTAGTTAACCACTTTAAATATTTTGCCGTGACGGTTAGGCGGCTTCTCTCGCACCTCACAATTGGTGATCAAAAGGTGAAAAGATATGGGAATTTGCTTCTCCAGATCCTCCGGATCGCCTCCACATGTAGCGCAGACGGTCTCCCTGGGTACGCCTCCCGGAAGGTTGCGATGGCCCCAAAATGAGGCTCTGGAGCAATATCAGATCCAGCAGGCCGCCTACCATATGGGAACGAGTGTCCTCGGTGACGAAGTCGCGAGCCCGAGAAGACTTGCGACAGCCGGGCAAACGGTTCACGATGTCCGCCTACTGCTCAAGCATGGCCGGGGAAACGTTAAGGTGGACGACGATCCCTCGCACGGCCACAACGGCATCGGATCGTCGGTTACAATGAAGGGTTGGGACTACGACGCAAAGGCTGCACGGGCCGTAGTCATGGGAGCAGCGGTCTGCGATCAGACTGCTCTCCTTTCCGCCATTGTCCACGCCCCACACATGGCGGAGGGCGAGATTAGTAGCATCACTTCTTCTTATACAGTTCCACTGAGAGAGATAACCGACGAAGGTGCTGCAAACGAAGTCCGTGCGGGGCACACCTGGAACGAACTGCGGCGCGGAGACCGCGACCAGACGTCGACCGTGGTCATGGATGCCTGGGCCAACGGTCCCGCTGTTCGGTTGAAAGATAGCGCGTGGGGCCCTGCGCCTGCCAGGGAAGTTACTTTGTCAATGGACAAAAGCCATGCCGGATTCCTGAAAAACCGTGTTGAGGGGTTGGTTCCGATACTGCGTTCGGATAACGGCATTCACACGGAGGTGCGGACTAAGCTACGCGCACCCACATCGTTTGGCAAATACGCAGAGCCACAAGTGATCTCGCCCGAGTTCGCCAAAAGTGTACGCAACGCATTGAAGCTTTGTCCTGAAGACAAAAAAAAGGATATTGCATCACGGATGATTCGCGATACATACGGAATGGAACCTCATTCGCCCAATCACCAATCCGCAGTGATATCCGTTCTGGAGGCAGTCGGCCGACTGGACTCGCTGCCCCGGCCTCCCGTCGTGCCGTCGGAATACATAACGGCAATAGGATCTAATCGTCCAGGTGCTGAACAGCAGGGCGCCGGTAACGCACGAACGGATTTAGCGTCCTCCTCGAGAAGCAGAGAACGCTCAAGTCAAGGTCGATAAGCTTAACAGCGTTGTCACGTTCTTTGAACATTGCCACGTGAGGCCGAGCGTGTGCTTTCCAGGCAGGCCGTGCACTCACGGCGGTGGTGTCGACTTAATGGAAGCCAGGATCTCAAGGGTGCTACTGTCGGCCTTTCAGCGTCAATCGACAATGCGATTTCACGACAGCTTGGGTGCGGAGTTGGCGATGATCGGTGGCGGTGAGATGTTTCCGATGGAGATGAAAGAGGTTGGCGACCTGGCCGTGAACCAAGACGAAACCGTGACATTGGCGCGTCGATTTGAAGCGCATCATCCGCCTCTCTCGCCGCCGCAGCGTCAGATGCGAATTTCGGCGCGGTTGTTCAACCCCCGTGCGATCGATGCTCAACGGCGGGCATCAACTCAGCTTGAGCGGCAGCATAGGACGCAGCTTGTCGGTCACCATCACCCTCGGCGTGATGCCCTGACTTTTGAGCAGCTTGCGCACGAGCCACGGCGCTGCCTTCTTGTTCCTTCGGCTTTGTAACAGGGTTTCGAGAACGTAGCCTTCTGCATCGACCGCACGCCACAGCCAGTATTTCCTGCCCTTGATCGATGCGACAAGTTCATCAAGGTGCCATTTGTCGGCGAAGTTGCCGCGTGATCGCCGCCGGAGTTGATAAGCGAACTTGAGACCAAGTTTCGCCACCCATTCCGGCACTGTCTGAAACGACACTTCAATCTTCAATCCTGCGTTCGGCAAGCAGGTCTTCGACATCGCGAAGGCTCTGCGGATACCGATAATCGGGGCGATTGGCTTTCTTGATCGGCGGCTCCGAAACGGGTGGATCAACGATTACCGCTGCAAAGTCCATCGGGTCTTCGGGTGCGGGCAGAAGCAACTGGCCCTGCCGCGCCATCGTTCTCCAAGTGGAGAGGTGGTTCGGCTTTTAACCCATGCCGCTCCGCGACCTCACTTACCATCGCGCCGGGCCGAAGGCTGTCCGAAACGATCTGCGCCTTCACCTCATCCGGCTAATGCCGGTGAACCTCACGCCCAGACTTCCTGGTTGTGAGAACCTCCAGCGTACTCTCCATGGAGAAACTCCCGTTGCTCGTCCATGGACAGGCGATCGCAGATCACGGTGGGTAACGTGGGAGCAGAACACCGGTTACCGTGCACCCCAACTGAGACAGGGAGAATCGCGGCCATCGTCACACCTTGAGCTTTGCCGCCTTTCCACCTGTCGTCGACCTGAATGCTTCTGTTCGTATGCCTCCGCCATCAGATAATGGAGCGCGGAATGCAGGCCCTGCGTATTGTAACCGGTCTCAACAAAAGTGCCCACCCGCGACGCGCCGCGCGGCCATCGTATCATCTTCATCCTTACAGGCGGACTGCACCTCTTTTGCCGTCCTGGACTTCAAAGGTAAGCGCCCGGTCATGACCCGGGGCTCTTACCGGCCATCATTTTGACTCTGCCGCGATTGGCTTTGTGTTCGCGGATGAAGTCTGTCAGGCATTCGAGGCCGAAGTCTGTGAAGGCGGGGATCTGTTGATCGTCGGGCCCGCAGACCCAGAGGCAACCGTCCTCCGGTTCCATGTCGACATATACCTCCCACAGCAGTTCGGCGTCCTCGCCGAGCATTTCGGCGGCAAGCGGGAGGGTGTAGACCCGGGTGATCGCGGCCACGGTCAGGCCGCCAGTCTGGTGTCGGATCGGGGGC
>NZ_QMBP01000005.1 GCF_003289945.1 Mesorhizobium hawassense | reverse complement strand
AGGTCCGCTGCCGTTGCCCGGCCGTGGTCAAGCGGCGCCCGCGGCCGGTCGTGCAGACCCTGCGGGCCGAACTCGCGATAGCGTTCCAGCCATTTGTAGCCGGTCTTGCGCGAGATCTCGAAGGCCGCGCACAACTGCGTCATCGTCTCCTCGCCAGATAGGCATTCCACAACAAAACGAAGCCGCTCATCCATGAGCCCTGTCTCTCGCCAAACCATCGCCGGTCCTCCCGGCGGGCGAGAAAACTGTCACCCATCTAATCGGTCCATTCTGTTACCTATCTATCCGGTTCGGACAGTGAAAATCCGTTCTCCCCCACAAGGGGGGAGATAGGCGCTCTGCGGAACAGCGCACAAGAACTGCGGCAAACCAAACATTTCGCCGCGGAAAGCAGACCTATCATCACCGCGCAGGCAACGGCGCCCCGGTGGTCGCGTCCGCCCCCGCGCCTGACGATCCCGGGGCGCCCAACAACAGAGGGAACGACGATGAAATTCATGCTGACCGACAGAAAACTGCACCCGCAAGCGAAGCCGACCGCCGACGAGTTCAAGACTGGCGCGATCAGCCGGCGCGAATATCTGGCGCTGATGGCCGGCCTCGGCGTCAGCGCCGCCGGCGCGATGGCGCTGGGCGGGATTGTCGCCTCGCCCGCCCGCGCCGCCGAACCGAAGCGCGGTGGCACTTTGCGCGTGGCGATGAATGTCAAGGGCTTCAAGGACCCGCGCACCTTCGACGGCGTCGAGATGTCGAATGTCGCGCGCCAGTGCAATGAATATCTGGTGCGCTGGAAGACCGACTTTTCCTTCGAGCCGTGGCTGCTGGAAAGCTGGGAAACCAGCGACGACGCCAAAACGATCACGCTGCACGTGCGCAAGGACATCACCTGGTCGAATGGCGACATTTTCAACGCCGACGACGTGATCCACAACCTCAACCGCTGGTGCGACGCCTCCGTCGCCGGCAATTCGGTTGCCGCGCGCATGGGCGCGCTGGTCAACGCCGACACCAAGAAGCCGGTCGATGGCGGCATCCAGAAAGTCGACGACTACACCGTCAAGCTCAACCTGCCGAAGCCCGACATCTCGCTGATCGCCGGCATGGCGGATTATCCGGCGCTGATCATGCATCGCTCCTATGAGGGCGACGCCGACCCGAAGAAGGCCCTAGCGATCACCACCGGCCCGTGCGAGCTGGTGAGCTGGGACGCCGAGACCGGCGCGGAGGTGAAGCGCAAGGACAAGCCCTGGTGGAAGGGCGAGTTCTATCTCGACGGCATCAAATGGGTCGATTACGGCTCCGACCCCAACGCCATGCTGTCGGCCTTCGAATCCGGCGAGATCGACACCGACCACGAGACCGCCTCGGACGCCGTCTCGCAGACCGACAAGATGGGCCTGCGGAATTCGGAGATCGCCACCGGCTCGACCATCGTCGCGCGCTTCAATGTCGGCAACGCGCCCTATGACGACGTCAAGGTGCGCCGCGCCGCCCAGCTTGCCGTCGACAATGCGGCGGTGCTGAAGCTCGGCCTCGATGGTCGCGGAAAACCCGCCGACAACCACCATGTCGGCCCGATGCATCCGGAATTCGCCGATATCGGTCCGGCCAAGCGCGATGTCGAACAGGCCAAGAGGCTGATCGCGGAAGCCGGCAAGGCCGACCATGAATATGAGCTGATCTCGGTCGACATCGAATGGCAGAAAAGCACCGCCGACGCGATCGCGGCGCAGATCCGCGAGGCGGGCCTCAAGATCAAGCGCACCGTGCTGCCGGCCGCGACCTTCTGGAACGACTGGAGCAAGTTCCCCTATTCCTGCACCGAGTGGCTCGGCCGCCCGCTCGGCGTGCAGGTGCTGGCGCTTGCCTACAAGTCGGGCGCGGCCTGGAACGAAAGCGCTTATGCGAACAAGGAGTTCGACGAGCTTCTCGACAAGGCGCTCGCAACACCGGACGCCGCGCAGCGCAAGGAGATCATGGGCAAGATCGAGACCAATTTGCGCGACTCCGGCATCATCATCCAGCCCTATTGGCGCTCGGTCTACCGCACCTATCGCAAGGGCGTGCAGGGCTGTGAACAGCACCAGTCGCTCGAGCAGCATTTCGAGAAAGTCTGGCTGGAGTCCTGATCCTCCCGGGACGGCACGCGGCCGGCGCGGCGTTCAAAGCCGCGCCGGCCGTTGCTTTCAACCCTCATGTCGCTGACGACGGGCCCACCGACATTCGCTCGATGATCGTCGTTGGCAGCACGATCCTTTCGGGCGGCCGGTCGTCGCCTTTCAGGCGGCGTATCAACAGCTCCGCTACCGATTTTCCCAGCGCATAGACCGGCTGGTCGATGACCGTGATCGGCGGCGTCGTCACGCTCGTCCAGTCGGCGTCGTGGAAGGTGATCAGCGATATGTCGCGCGGGATGTTGAGGCCGCATTCGCGGATCGCCTTGAACAGGTCGAGCGCCACGACACTGTCGGACGCCAGGATCGCCGTCGGCCGGTTGTCACTGCGGAGCAGGCGCTGCATCACGGCATGCGCGCTCTCCGATCGTCCACTGCCGAAATGGATGTTGCGCTCCGCTCCTTCGATCGCTGCATCGCGGCAGGCATCGAGGAAGCCCAGGATGCGCTCGCGCACGGTGGAGGTATTGATCTTCGAGGCAGCGCCACGAAACTCGCCCGACAGAACGGCGGCGGTGACATAGGCGATCCGTCGGTGCCCTGCTCGCGTCAGCATGCGCGTGGCGCGCAGCGCGGCATCGCGGTCGTCGACCGTGACGGTGTCGACGTCGAGCTCCGGCAAAGCGCGGTCGAGCAGCGCGAGCGGACAGGCAATCTCGGCAAGATGGCCGATGTCCCCGGACTGGGCCGGCGTCACGATCAGGCCGTCGACCTGCTTTGCCAGCAGAACACGTATCGCGCTCTTCTCAGCTTCGACGTCCTCGCCCGAATTGGCCAGGATGACGTTGATGCCTGACAGGCGCGCCACATCGCTGATGCCGCGCACGGCAAGCGAGAAGAACGGGTTCTCGATGTCGCCGACGACGACGCCGATACTGCCCGAGCGCCCCGTCGTCATGCTGCGCGCCAGTTCGTTCGGGCGGTAGTCGAGCGCCTTCGCCGCTTCGAGCACGGCCGCGCGGATTGCCTCGCTCACAGTGCCATAGCCGCCCAGAACGCGCGCCGCCGTCGCCTTCGAAACCTTCGCTTCGCGGGCGACGTCGCTGACGGTGACGGAGGGAGCCTTGGGTGGCCGCTTCATTGTGGACAAGTCGCCTTCAAATTTGTTTGACGGATCGTCGTTCCCATGCCTACAAATGTCAAGAGACCGGTCTCATTGCCTTTTGAGACCGGTCTCACAAGAAAAAGAGCGCCGGGAGGCGTCAGATCGCAAGGCCGTATCGAAATGTTCGCTGCACCCCGCACGGACCGATCTTCAGAGTGGAGAACAACCATGAACATCAGAGGTCTTTTCATATCGAGCCGGCGGCAGCGCATCGGCTCCTTCGTCTTCGCGGTAGCACTTGCCGCCCTGTCGCTGCCCAAGGCCTGGGCGGCGGACAATCCCTACAATCTCATCGACCCCAAGACGATCAGCGTCGGCACGATGGGCGACGCCAAGCCCTATGCCTTCACCACCGCCGACGGCAAGTTCACCGGCTTCGATCTCGAGTTCTTTCTCAATGTGGTCGGGCGGATGGGCTTCAAGCCGGAACAGGTGACCTTCACCGGCCAGGAGTTTTCGGCGCTGATGCCTTCGGTCGCCAACCAGCGCTTCGACGTGGCCGTTGCGGCGATCGGAACCACGGAGAAGCGCAAGCAGACGGTCGATTTTTCCGACGGCTATCTCGCCGGATACCTGTCGGTGCTGACCTCGGACCCCAAGATAACCAGCGCCGAAGGTCTTGCAGGCAAGCGTCTCGGCGTCGTGCAGGGCACGCTGCAGGAGATCTACGCCACCAAGAACTTCACGGGCACCGACCTGGTGAAATTCCCGGACAACAATTCGGCCATCGCCGCGCTCAATAACGGCACGGTCGATGGTCACTTCCTCGACTATGAGGCGGCCAAGCAATATGGCGAGCGTTATCCGGCGCTGAAGATCGCCCTCAACATCCCGTCCTTCGACGCGCCGGCCGGCTTCGTCATCCGCAAGGGCAACGATACCTTCCGCGAAGCGCTCAACAAGGGCATCCACGAAGCCATGCAGGACGGCACCTGGCGCGATCTCTACCAGAAATGGTTCCCCGGATCGCCGATGCCGGAGCAATATCTCCCCAAGAAGTGACCTCAGCACTGCCGCCGGCGTGAATGCCGGCGGCCCTTTATGCAGGCATGAGCGATCGCACGGGCAACAGGTATGCCTTTGCGCAAGGCAGGTTGGCGGATGGATTGGCTGGAAAACCTTCGGCGCAGCTTCTTCGATTGGGACGCGATGGCATCGGTGCTGCCGTCCTTGCTCGCCGTCGGCTTGAGGAACACGCTGATCCTCGCCGCGGCATCGACCGTGCTCGGCATCTTCATCGGCATGGTGCTTGCGGTCATGGGCATCTCGCGCTCCGCCTGGCTGCGGATCCCGGCGCGCGTCTACACCGACATCTTTCGCGGGCTGCCGGCGATCCTCACCATTCTCCTGATCGGCCAGGGTTTCGCCCGCATCGGCCGCGAGTTGTTCGGCCCCTCGCCCTACCCGCTCGGTATCCTGGCGCTCAGCCTGATTGCCGGCGCCTATATCGGCGAGATTTTTCGCTCGGGCATCCAGAGCGTCGAAAGCGGGCAGATGGAAGCGTGCCGCGCGCTGAGCATGAGCTACGGCCAAGGGATGAGGCTGATCGTGGTACCGCAGGGCATACGCCGCGTGCTTCCCGCTTTGGTCAACCAGTTCATCGGCAACGTCAAGGATTCCAGCCTCGTCTATTTCCTCGGCCTGCTTGCCTCGGAGCGCGAGATATTTCGCATCGGCCAGGACCAGGCTGTCGTCACCGGCAATCTGTCGCCGCTGCTGCTGGCCGGCATGTTCTATCTGATCATCACCGTGCCGCTGACCCATCTGGTCAACACCATCGACAGCAGGCTGCGGCTCGGCAAGCAGAAGCCGGGCGGCGTCGTCAGCGGGCTTGTCGAGGTCGGCGAGTTGAAGACAGGCAAGGCCTCGCCGGCGGCGCGACCGGCCATCAAGGCCGGCAGCCTCGAGGTGCGCGATCTCGACATGGCCTATGGCGAGTTGCAAGTGCTGAAGCAGATCAGCCTCAAGGTCGAGCCGGGGACGGTTACCTGCGTCATCGGCCCTTCGGGTTCCGGGAAGTCGACACTGCTGCGTTGCCTCAACCGGCTGGTCGAGCCCAAGGCCGGCGACATCCTGCTCGACGGCGAAAGCATCCTGGCAATGAAGCCTGAAAAGCTTCGCCGCCGTGTCGGCATGGTGTTCCAGCATTTCAACCTGTTCCCGAACCATACGGCGATCGAGAACGTCATGCTGGCGCTGACCAGGATCAAAGGCATGGCGGGAAGCCAGGCACGGCATTTGGCCGAAGCGCAGCTTTCAGAGGTGGGTCTGGCGGCGCGCGCCGATTACCGGCCGAGCCGTCTGTCGGGCGGCCAGCAGCAGCGCGTCGCGATCGCCCGGGCGCTTGCCATGGAGCCCGAAGTCATCCTGTTCGACGAGGTGACCAGCGCGCTCGATCCCGAGCTGGTCAAGGGCGTGCTGAACCTGATGGCCGATCTCGGCCGGCGCGGCATGACGATGATCGTCGTCACCCACGAGATGGGCTTTGCCCGCAAGGTGGCGGACCAGGTCGCCTTCATGGATGAGGGCCGCATCGTCGAAGTCGGCCCGCCGGCGGAGATATTCGACGCCCCGAAGAGCCCAAGGCTTAAGCAATTCCTCGCCGAGGTGCTGTGAGCCATCCCGCCGCGCCCTCTCCCAAAACCATGATCTGAGCACCGAAAGCTTGCATGAATGACTGAAAAATCCGCTCTCAAGGTCGCCGTCATCGGCGGCGGCATCTTCGGCGTCTCCACCGCCGTCCATCTCGCCAGGCTCGGCGCGCAAGTGACGATCGTCACCGACGGGCCCGTCGCCAATGGCGCATCGTCGCGCTCGCTTGCCTGGCTCAATTCGGCGCGAAAGCGCTCGACTGCCTACCATGAGTTCCGCATGGCGGGCCTCGACCGCTACAGGAAGCTGGCCGCCAAGCACAATTGCGGCGCGTGGCTGCGGCTGGACGGCGGCCTCACCTGGGACGCCGACGATACCACCAACCAGATCGCGGACATCTTCCGCCACGAGCAGGCGCTCGGCTACCAGACGCGGCTTCTCTCACCCGGCGACATCGCTGCCGTCACACCAGGTGTCGACGCCAAGGCCGTCACTCGCCAAGGCGCCATCTTCAATGCCGGCGAAGGCTGGGTCGACCTGCCTTCGCTGATCGGGTTGCTGCTGAAGGAGTTCAGCGAGCGCGGCGGTCGGATCATCACGGATGCCGGGGCAGCTGATGTCATCCTCGCCAATGGCCGCGCGACCGGCGTGAGAACCGCCTCCGGCCAGATCATCGACGCAGACACCGTCGTCGTCGCGACAGGCCCGGCGGTGCCGGCGATGGCGGCGAAAGCCGGCCGGCGCATCGGCGACGGCACGACGCGCGCGCTGCTCGTCTTCAGCAAGCCGATCCAACACCCGCTGCGCGCCGTGCTCAACACGCCGCGCGTCGCCATCCGGCCGACGCCGAACGGCGGTTTCGCGCTCGACTCGGCATGGTCGGAGGAGGAAGTCATCGTGCGCGACGACGGCACCTACGAGGCCAAGCCATCGACGATCGCGGGCCTGCTCGATGAAGCCTCGAAGGTGCTGGAGGGCAATCCGACGCTCGCAATGGCAAGCCATCATATGGGGCCGAAGCCCATACCCTCGGATGGCGAGCCGGTGATCGGCCAGTTGACCGGCATCCCCGGCTACCACGTCGTCTTCAGCCACAGCGGCGCGACGCTCGGTCTGGTCGCCGGCGAATTGCTGGCCGGCGAGATCGTCAGCGGCACGCCCAGCCCATTGCTGGAATCGTTTCGCCCTTCCCGGTTCGACAGCTGAGAAGCTGTTTGCCAAGCCCATGCCTTTCGGCTCAGATTGCGCCTGAGCGGCCTCGCCGCCCGGAATGCAAGAAGACAGCAGAGCATGGATCACTTCGACCTCGGCACCTACCGCCGGCCCATTTCCACATCCTCGACCGAGACGCAGCGCTGGTTCGATATCGGGCTGAACTGGTGCTACGGCTTCAACCACGAGGAAGGGATAAAGTGCTTCGAGAAGGCGCTGGAGACCGATCCAGCTTGCGCCTTCGTGCATTGGGGCATCGCCTATGCCGCCGGACCTTTCTACAACCTCACCTGGAAAGAGCATGGCAAGGCTGAGGCCGACCATGTCGCCAAACGCTGTTTCGAGCATGTGCGGCTTGCGCAAGCCAATGCGGCGAGAGCGAGCGCTGTCGAACAGCGGCTGATCGAGGCGCTCGGCACCCGCTTCCAAGAACCGCATGGCGTGAGCGCCGGCGAATTCGAAAAATGGGACGATGCCTATGCCGCAGCGATGCGGCAGGTTTTTCGGGACTTCCCGGACGACCATGACGTGATGGCGCTGACCGTCGAGGCGCTGATGATGCGCACGGTGCGGCGCCTGTGGAACCTCAAGACAGGCGCGCCGGCGCCGAATTCGGACGTGCTCGAGGCGCTGGAGATCTGCGAGCGCTCTATCCGGATGTCGGACGAGGCGGGCACCACGCCGCATCCGGCGGCGCTGCATCTCCACATCCACCTGCTCGAAATGTCGACGCAGCCCGAACGTGGCATGCGCTCGGCGGAACGGCTGGGCACGATGTGTCCCGACGCCGGCCACATGAACCACATGCCGGGGCATATCCATGTGCTGTGCGGCGAATATGAGAAGGCCAAGATCGCCAGCGAGAAGGCGGTGCGCGCCAACGACCTCTATCTCGCCTATGCCGGCGAGCCGACCTACTACCTGCTCGGCTGCTGCCACGACCTGCATCTGATGATGTTCACTTGCATGTTCCTCGGCCAATACCGCCCCGCGCTGTGGGCGGCCGACAAGGTGCGCAGCCTGGTGACGCGCGATGTCGTCAGCATTGCCGAGCGGCCGAAGCTGACACAGACAGTCGAGGGCTATCGCGCGATGAAATCGCATGTTCAGGTGCGCTTCGGGCGCTGGCGCGAGATCATCGACGAGCCGATGAACGGCGAGCCGGAACTCTACGTTCTGACCGCCGCCCTGCAGCATTACGCCAAGGGCGTGGCGCATGCGACGCTGCGCGACTTCGCGGCGGCCGAGCGTGAACGCGATCTATTTAGCCGGCAAATCGATGGCATTTCGCCGGAACGCCGCTTCCTCAGCAACCCGACGAAAGCCTCGCTCGCGGTGGGCACCGCGCTGCTCGACGGCGAACTCGCCTACCACCAGGGCCGGCACGGCGAGGCCTACGAGCACCTCCGCCACGCGGTCGAGCTCGACGACAATCTATCCTACACCGAGCCATGGGCCTGGATGCATCCGCCGCGCCACGCGCTGGCCGCCCTGCTGCTCGATCAGGGCCACGCGGCCGAGGCCGAGCAGGTCTATCGCGACGATCTCGGCTTGAGCGGCGCCGTGCAGCGCTGCGCCCAGCATCCCGACAATGTCTGGGCGCTGCACGGGCTGGTCGAATGCCTGAAGCGGCGCGGCGAGAAAGAAGAGCTGCCGGGGTTGCAGGCGAAGCTTGCCGCGGCGCTGGCCAAGGCTGATGTGGCGATTACTTCGTCATGCCTGTGCCGGACGAGCGTGCAGTCGGGGCCTAGCTGTTGTCACTGAGACGCGGCCGCCCGATCAACCGGAACGGCTTCCCCTTCAAGAGAAAATCTCCGCCAGATCCTCGACGCTGGTGCCTTCCTTGATGCGCCGCAACTCAACGTAAGTGGCCGTGATTGCTATGGATGTCACCGTCCACGTGATTGCTGATACAATCGCGCTCGGGATTGTACCGACGATCAGTGCAGAGATTGACGTAATCAAATCCGGCCTGGGTCTAAACATGAAAGCCAAGGCCACGCGCGTGACGAACCACAGCCCAAAGACGATCGAAAACAGGACGAATATCGGCCAGCGATATCCTCTGGTCAGGGCGCGGCTACGCGACATCGAAGAGCCCCTCCCAAGCCGCTCCTCGACGGGAACGGCAACAGACATTCCCAGCCCCCAAAAGATAAAGGACGCAATCAAAACAGCGAGTCCCTCCGAGGGAGTGAGAAACCCGGTGTAAAGCGGCGCATCGCTCGCGAAAAAGAAGAGAAGATAAATTGCAAAACCTATCCCCATGATAGGGAGACAGTGCCGCAGTGCTGCCTGAATACAGCCGCCAACCGATGGGCGACTGCCATTGATGTCGTCTATCGCCGCTCTCGAAAGGACCGCAAATCCCAGGAAATTTGCCGCAATGACTAACAGTCCAGAAGCAAGGGCGGAGCCCAGGTTGGCCACGATCGACCACGGGCTGCCGCCGCCATACACACCCATCAGATATGCCAATATTGGCCAGAACCGGACCGCCCACAAATTAACCAACGTCAGGGGCAGTACGAAGAAAACCACGCCAAAAACGAGCGAGAGGATCAAATTCCGTCCTATAAAGCGGATGGTATTGTTGATTACTTTCCCCACTTGAAATTTCCCCGACTGCCCCTGGGTCGCCCACGTCATGAATTTAAAGCCATTCGCTAAGAGAAGATTTCCGCCAGTTCGTCGACGCTGGCGCCTTCCTTGACCTGGCGCAGCTCGACATAGGTGACGGCGATCGCCAACGAAATCACCGCCGAGAAGATGCTCGACAGCAGGCTGCCTCCCACTGCCCCGACGATGATGCCGGAGCCGCTGAGGCCGCTGGCGGTCGCCAGGGCAAATCTGAACAGCAGCGAGAACGCCGCCTGAAGCAGCCCGGCCGCGATGCCAATGACCAGTAGCAGGCCAAAGATCGGCCAGCGGCTGCCTTTGGTCAGCGCCCGGCTGCGCGATATCGAACCGAACACGCCGAGCCTTTCCTGAACCGCCACGGGGATCGAAACCGAAATGCTGATGAACCACATCGCTGCCGGGATCGCTGCCACGGCAATACCGATGAGCGCACCGACGAAGGCGCCACCAAAGGCGAAAATCGAGGCGACGACACCGATCACGATGCCGGCCACTATCAGCGCAAGAAAGACGATGAAGCCGATGCCCAGCATCGGAAAGAACCTGCGCAACGCGATCTGGATACAGTCGCCGACCGCCGGACGCCTGCCGTTCAGGTCCTCGACCGCCAGCCGTACCAATGCTGCCTGCGCAAGCAAGCCGAGCAAGAGAAACACCAGGCCGGCGACCACCGATACGGCTGCCAACCTCGCCATGTCCGGACGATCGAAGGCAGAGGCGCCCGCAGCCTCACGCATCCTGGCAAGCTGGGTGAGGTTCCAAAAATTGTAGATCAACGTAGGCGCCGCTGAAAACAGGCCGACGATCGCGGCCAGCGGACCGAAACTGCGGCCGATGACCGAGAATGTGTTGCTGAACACCCGGCCAATCCTGAACTTCTCCGACCTGCCGCTTGCGATCGACGCCATATTATATTCCCCCCTTCTAATGAATACGCAAAATTGAACAGTATCCGCAAGATTGATACTTGCGGTTTGGGGGCGTTGCAATTCTCCTGTCGTATTGCCTGTGTCGCCGACAGGAAGCGGAGGGTAAGCCGAAGCCTCCCCCGCCAATCTGGCGACGGTTCCGTTCCTCGCTTGCCGGACAGCCGCGCCCGGTTACGAGAAGATCTCGGCCAGTTCGTCGATGCTGGTGCCTTCCTTGGCCTGGCGCAGTTCGACGTAGCTCACCGCGGTCGCGATCGACAGCACCATCGAAACAATCGTCTGAACCAATGCCGCTCCAATCTCGGCAATGATACCGCCGAACATGACGAGAAAGAGCAGCATTCCCCACTGAACGATCATCGCGATGATGATGAGGATGAGGAACAGGCCGAACAGCGACCAGCGGCTGCCCTTGGTCAGCACGCGGCTGCGTGACATCGAGCCGAACACGCCCTGCCTTTCCTGAATGAGAACCGGGACCGACATCGACCAGCCAAGCCAAAGGATTACGCCGGGCACGATCAGCGCAAGGGTCGCGAGACCCGCGCCGAGAGCGACAAGCAGGCCAATGCCCAGTGTCGGCAGCAGAAAGCGGATCGCGATCTGAATGCAGTCTCCGAAGGACGGCCGCTTGCCGTTGAGGTCCTCGATGGTCGCCCGCACCAGCGCCGATTGCAGCAGCAGCCCGCAAACGAAGGCGATCAGCCCGCCAATCACGCTGACATATGAGAAGCTCTGGAACGCAGCATTGACGTTTCCGTTGGGAGCCTCCTGTACCACGGCATTTATCTGCGGTTGCGTCAAAACCCTGATGATCAATGCCGGGAGCCCTGAGAACAGCGCCGCCAACCCGATGCACAATCCGATGTTTCGTCCTATCACCCCGAAGGTGTTGTTGAACACCCTGCCGATCTCGAATCTGCCGGGCCGTCCCAATGTCGCAGTGGTCATGATAATTTCCCCCGAGTCGCCGCCGTGTCCAATCGACAACTTCAAAGTAAATTTGCCAAGATTGAAGGGCTACGTCCAGTGCACTTGCAATTGTCATGGCGTATTGCCAGTGTCAGCCGCGAACCGCAGGTTGCAGGGGGAACGAGCGGGTGACTGACGCCGCGCGGCTGAACACGGTTGATCCCGAATGGCTGGCCAAAGTGCACAAGCAACTGCTGGCCGATGATTCGATACAGTTTGCCTTGCCGGGCTTTGTGCGGCCGGAGCCGCCAGAGTGGCTGAAGCCGTTGCTGGATGCCCTGGCCAAGCTCGGCCCCTACATGATCTACCTGTTCTGGGGCGCGGTGATCATCGGCGTCGCGATCATCGTGCTGCTTCTCGTTCTCGAGGCACAGGGTGTCGCCTGGCGGCTGCCATGGTGGCGTAAGCGCCAGGAAACCGAGGCGGCGACGGAGGAGTGGCGGCCGGACGCGGGTGCCGCGCAGGTCCTGCTCTCCGAGGCCGATGCGCTGGCCGCGCGCGGCGAGTTTGACGAGGCGGTGCATCTTCTCTTGCGCCGCAGCGTCGCCGACATCGCCACCCGCTTGCCCGATTTCCTGCGGCCCTCGCTCACCGCGCGCGACATCGCGGCGGCTGGCTCGATCCCCACCCGGCCCCGCGCCGCCTTCAGTGAGATCGCCCGCATCGTCGAAGCCGCGCTGTTCGCCCGTCGCCCGGTCGGCGCCGAAGGCTGGCAGCAGGCACGCGGCGCCTATGAGCGTTTCGCCTTCCGGGATGCCTGGGCATGAGCGCGGCGACGACGGAAGCAGCGCAGGAACCGTTCAGTCGCAAGACGCTTTTCTGGGGCATTTTCGCCAGCCTGCTGGCGGCGGCCGGCTTCTTCCTGCTCTCCACCTATGCGCCCGATTTCCGCAAGCCCGAAGGCGGCGCCACGCCACTCTCGAAAGGCGGCACCGGTTATGCCGGGCTTGTCGAATGGATCAAACTGACCGGCGGACCGGCATTCATGGCCCGCAACGAGAAAGACCTGTCCAGCAGAATCCCGCTGGTGGTCACCATAGCGCCCGACAGCGACCCGGCCGCGCTCGACCGCATCATCAAGCTTCGCTCGGGCAAGACCACCCTCTTCGTGCTGCCCAAATGGATCACCTTGCCGTCGCAGGAGCGCGAAGGCTGGGAGATGAGGATCGAACGGCTGCCGACCACCGTCGTCAATGACTGGCTGGGCCGCATCGCCAAGGCGAAGCTCGGCGAAGGCAAAAGCACGGCCGCCCAGGTCGATATCGACGGCCACAAAATTCCGGTACCCGACGAGCTGCAATGGGTGGCCGACGATGACCCTTTGATCGCGACCCGCGACGGCAAGGCGATCCTGACGGAACTCGACAGTGAGCCCTTCTATATCCTGACCGATCCCGATCTGATCAACAACGCGGCATTGGGTGACGAGCAGAAAGCGGTCGCAGCGCTTGCTGTCATCGAGATGATCGAGTCGCGCGTCGGTGCGGTCATGTTCGACCTGACGCTGCACGGCATCGGCCAGAAATACGATCTCGCCAAGCTCTTGGTCGAACCGCCCTTCCTGGCTTTGACGCTTTCGGTGCTGGTGGCGGCCGCACTTGCCTTCCTGCACGGGCTCGGCCGCTTCGGCCCGCCGCGCGCGGAAGGCCGCGCCATCGCCTTCGGCAAGCGGGCGCTGGTCGACACCACGGCGACGCTGCTGAGACGCGCCGGGCGGCTGCAGGGGCTTGGCGACCGCTATGCGACATTAGTGCGGCAGCGCGCCGGCGCCTTGCTCGGTGCGCCACATGGGCTGCAGGGCGAAGCGCTCGACCACTGGCTCGATTCCCGCGACAAGGGCGAGGCGGGCGGCTTCAGCCAGCGCTTCAAAGCCGCGAACGAATCCAACAATTTGGCCGCAATGCATGAGGCAGCCGAACAGCTGCATGACTGGACGGCAAGGAGGCTCGGTGAACGTCGATGAAGTGAAGGCACTGGCGAGCGCGATCAGGGAAGAAGTGGCAAAAGCAATCACCGGGCAGCGCGACACCGTCGATCTGATGCTGACGGCGCTGTTCGCCGGCGGCCATATCCTGCTCGAAGGCCCGCCGGGCACCGCCAAGACCATGACGGCGCGCTGCTTCGCGCAGGCGCTCGGCATAACCTATGGCCGCATCCAGTTCACGCCCGACCTGATGCCCGGCGACATCGTCGGCGCCAACATCTACAATTTCCAGACCGGGCAATTCACGCTGACGCGCGGCCCGATCTTCTGCGACCTTCTGCTTGCCGACGAAATCAACCGCACGCCGCCGAAGACGCAGGCAGCGCTGCTCGAAGCCATGCAGGAGCACGCCGTCACCTTCGACGGCACCACGCATTCGCTCGGCGGGAATTTCATGGTGGTGGCGACGCAGAACCCGATCGAGCATCAGGGCGTCTATCCGCTGCCCGAAGCGCAGCTCGACCGTTTCCTGTTCAAGCACAGGGTGAGCTATCCGGATCCCAAGGAAGAGCGCGCCATCATCATCCATCACGGCGGCGGCTCGGCCTCGCACGACATCGAGCAATACGGCATCAAGGCGCGGACCGATCGCAAGACGCTCGAAGCAGCAGTCGCCACGGTCGGCGACGTCACGCTGGTCGACGATGTCGTCGGCTATATCGCGGCCCTCGTGCGCGGCACGCGCGAGAGCCCCGACCTCGAAGTCGGCGCCAGTCCGCGGGCGGGCGCCATGCTGGCGAGGGCCGCGCGCGCCAGGGCGGCGCTCGATGGCCGCAACTACGTCATTCCCGACGACGTCAAGGCTTTGGCCGTGCCGGCGCTGCGCCACCGCGTCGTTCTTTCGCCGGCGGCGCAGATCGATGGGCGTCTGGTCGAGCAGATCGTCTCCGACCTCGTCGACCATACGGAAGCGCCGCGTTGATCTATCCGAGCGGTCGAGCGGTCTGGGCGGCGGCGGCGGGGGCGATCCCGGCCTTCCTGATCGCGCTCGTGCTGCCCTCTGTCTGGTATCTCGGCCTGTCGTGGATCTGCCTGCTGCTCGCCTTCCTGGCGGTGGACGCGGCCGCCGGACGAGGCCGCGCCGCGCTCAACGCGACGCTGACGGCGCCGCCGCAGGTCGGCGTCGGCGGGCGCTTCACGCTGCATATCGCGGCCGGCCTCGGCGCAAGGCTGCGGCGCCTGCAGGCGCGGGTCGGGCACGACCAGCGGGTGCAGCCGGTCGCGGGCACCGGCGGCGCGCTGCCGGCCAATGGCGGCACGCTCGACCTCGAATTCGAGGCCATCCGCCGCGGCATCTCGAATTTCGACCGGCTGTGGCTGCGCTGGCAGGGCCCGTTCGGGCTGGTGTGGAACCAGGTCATATTGCCCGTCGACCGCAAGGTTGCGGTGCTGCCCAACGTCAACAGCGCGCGCGACGAGGCGATCACGCTCCTGCAGCGCTCGGCCCTCGCCGACGGCCATGCGCAAAAGCGCGCCGGCCAGGGCCGCGAATTCGAAGCGCTGAAGGACTACCAGCCCGGCATGGGCCGGCGCATGATCGACTGGAAGCGCAGCGCCCGCCATGGCAAGCTCTTGGCGCGCGAATTCCGAATCGAGGAGAACAACAACATCGTCTTGGCCATCGATAGCGGCCGCCTGATGTGCGAGCCGGTCGACGGCGTGCCGAAAGTCGACCGCGCCGTGACGGCAGCGCTTCTGTCGGCCTTCATCGCGCTCAAGGGTGGCGATCTCGTCAGCCTTTTTTCCTTCGACGCCAGGCCGCGTGTCTCCAGCGGCGCCGTGCGCGGTTCGCCAAGCTTCACCATGATCCAGAAGCGCGCCGCCGAGATCGACTATTCGAGCGAGGAAACCAACTTCACCCTGGCGCTGACGACGCTTTCGGCCAAGCTCGACCGGCGCTCTCTGGTCATCATCTTCACCGATTTCGTCGATCCGATCAGCGCCGAACTGATGCTGCGCACCGTCGGCCGGCTGACGGAGCGGCATCTGGTGCTGTTCATGCTGATGCGGGATGTGGAGCTCGAAACGCTGGCCGACATGGCGCCGGCGACGCCCGAGGATGTCGCCCGCGCCGTCACTGCCGGCGACCTTTTGCGGCAGCGGCAAGTGGTGATCGGCCGCCTCAGGCTGCTCGGCGCGCATGTCATCGAGGCTGACCACCAGCGGCTCGGCCCGGCGCTCGTCGAGCGCTATATCCAGCTCAAGGAGGAGAACCTCTTATGACGCTGTCCGTCGGCACCGATGCGGTGCGCCAGTCGCTGGCCAGCTTCCGCCAGGAGCGCGAAGCCGACTGGAAGGCCTTCGAGTCGCTGCTGGCGCGCGTCGAGAAGCGCGCGCCGCGCGCGCTGTCGGAAGACGAATTGCTGTCGCTGCCGCTCCTCTACCGTTCGGCGCTGTCCTCGCTTTCGGTGGCGCGCGCAACCTCGCTCGACAGCGCGCTGATCGCCTATCTCGAGGCGCTCTGCCTGCGCGGCTATTTCTATCTCTACGGCGCGCGGCGAAGCTTGCGGACGCGCATCGGCGACTTCTTCCTGCACGACTGGCCGGCGGCGATCCGCGACCTTTGGCGCGAAGTGTGGACGTCGGTTGCCCTCACGGTGATCGGCGCGATTGCCGGCTATTGGCTGGTCGCCTCCGACAAGCGCTGGTACGACGCCATCATCGCGCCGAGCTTGGCGGGCGGGCGCAACCCGGATTCGTCGGCCGAGACGCTGCGCAGCGTGCTTTACGGCGGCGGCGATCATTTTCTGTCGGGCTTTGCCGCCTATCTCTTCACCCACAACACGCAGGTCTCGATCCTGGCCTTCGCGCTGGGTTTCGCCTTCGCCGTGCCCAGCGTGCTGATCATCCTGATGAATGGCTGCATGCTCGGCGCTATTTTCCAGATCTATGCCGCCAAGGGGCTCGGCTTCGAGCTCGGCGGCTGGCTTTCGATCCACGGCACGACGGAGCTGTTCGCCATCGCCATCGCGGGTGCCGCGGGCATGCGCATCGGCACCAGCATCGCCTTCCCCGGCGAATTGGCCCGCATGGCCGCCGCCGCACGGGCCGGCCGCGTGGCGGCGACCGCGATGATCGGCGTCACGGTGATGCTGCTTTTTGCCGGCCTCCTCGAAGGCATCGGCCGGCAGACCATCACCAGCGACATCGTCCGCTATTCGATCGGCGGCGGCATGCTGGCTTTCTGGATCTCATATTTCTACCTGTTCCGTATGGTGCGGCATGGCGACCGCTAGGGCCAAGGTCAAGACCAGGAGCCCGGCGGCGCTAATCCGCCCGCTGGTCACGCCGGAGGGCGTCGACCTCAGGGTCAAGCTGGCGGATGCCGGCACGCGCGCTGCGGGGTTCCTGCTCGACGTGGTGATCATCATCGTGGCTGCGGTCGTGGTCAGCCTCGTCGGGCTGTTCGGACTTGGCGGCCTCGGCGTGAAGGACGCGGAACCGCTGTTCATCGTCTGGATCATCTTCATCTTCTTCCTGCGCAACGTCTATTTCATCGCCTTCGAGGCCGGCCGGCGAGCCGCCACGCCGGGCAAGCGCTTGGTCGGCACCAGGGTCGCCTCGCGCAGCGGCGCCGGCCTCACCCTCGACCAGGTCATCGCGCGCAACCTGATGCGCGAGATCGAAGTGTTCCTGCCGCTGTCGATCCTCGCCGCGCGCGCCAGCGCCGACGTCGCCGATACGCTCACGACCATCTTCGGCCTGGTCTGGGCGCTGCTGTTCTCGCTGTTCCCGCTGTTCAACCGCGACCGGCTCAGAATCGGCGACCTGCTTGCCGGCACCTGGGTGGTCGAAGCGCCGAAAGTGGCACTGGTCGAGGATCTCTCGCAGCGCAAGGACCCGGTCGCGGCGCGCTTCCAGTTCAGCCCGGCGCAGCTCGACGCCTATGGCATCGCCGAACTGCAGAAGCTCGAGGAAGTGCTGCGCCGCGACGACTATTCCGCGCTGAAGGCGGTGGCCGAGACCATCGCCCGCAAGATCGGCGCCAGGGTCGAGCCGATCGATTCAAAGGCATTTCTCACCGCCTATTACGGCGAGCTCCGCGCGCACCTGGAACGCAAGCTGCTGCTGGGGAACCGCAAGGCGGATAAGTATGCGCGGTAGGCAGATTTGGGCACGCCAGAAACTGGCTATCCGGGACACTTGAAATGGCTTGGGTATGGTACGATCGATTAGACACTCCGTTCCAGCCAGCGGTTTTTGACTACAGTTCACCGGTGAACGCATCAGACGCGATGACGGCGATCCCGATCGACACAAGTCGCGGCCGTCCCTTGTTTCGTGCCAAATCAAACGTGAAGAATTTCGAGCGCCTTCACTGCCCGCCAGTCGGTGACCCACCAGCCGTCGACGATTTGTGGCAAAAGATAATTCTGCAGTTCGTGCCAAAGCATCTCGTCCAATTCTATCCAATCACCTTGGTTGCCCGAGATGGCGTGACCCAGAAATTCTCCTGGGTGCTTCCGTTGGGCCGGGTGCGCTGCATCGACCCCGAACGATCAGACGTTACCAGCAAGATCGAACGATCCGGGGTAACACATATAATTTCATGCAGTTATTACGTTCACCATGAAAACTGCTTGAGAGGCCTTCACCTGGCAAGGGACGAGCAGCAGTTAAACCATATCGTCGTTTCGCAGGAATTGAGGGACGCCCTAGCCGCAACGGGGGAGTCGTCGATGTTTTTCCGACCTGAAGACATCCCTAGCTTCTTACGAAGAATCGTTCATTGAACATGGGCGCTCCGCCTATGAGCGCTCCTACCCCACCCACTTTTCATAATCCGACACCAAAAGGTGCACCGGGGCGACGTCCTCGTCGACGTTGGAGAAGCGGCCGATCGGCTCGCGGAAGACGTTGTCGGTGAGGTCGTCATTGACCGTCGAGACCTCGCCGATCAGCACGGCCTTGCCCTCGGCCCAGAAGGCGTGCCAGACGCCGGGGAGCAGCGTGACGCTCTGGCCGGGATCGAGCTTCAGCAGCCCGCCCGCCGGCAATCTGGTGATGGTGCCGTCGACCGGCACCGAGACTTCGGCCTTCGGGTCGATGCCGCCGTCGCGGTCGTGCATGAACAGTTCCAGCACCAGCTTGCCGCCGCCGCGGTTGATGATGTCCTCGGCCTTGATGTTGTGGCGGTGCATCGGCGAGAGCTGGTCCTTGCGCGAGATCATGATTTTCTCGGCATAGAGCATGCCCATGCCGAGCTTCATGTCCTCGTAGCGGCCGTTGCGCACGGTGAAGAGGAACAGGCCGAGCTCGTCGAACTTCTCCTGGCCGTAGTCGGTGATGTCCCAGCCGAGGCGCGAGGTGAAGATGGCCGCGGAGTCGGCCCTGCGCGCCTTCATCTCTTCGGGCGACCAATAGGCGAAGGGCGGCATGATATAGCCGAAAGAGCGAATGAAGGCGTCGGCTTCGCGGATGATGTCGTTGATCTTGGAGCGCTTCATGGGTTTTTCCTTCCTGCCGCTGCCTGCTGAAATCTGCCCCTCCGAATAGCCCAATGCCGGTTCGCTGTCGACGCAAACTCACGGTTCTGGCCCGTGACATCGGTTGCGTTCGGGGCCATAAACCCAACTGATTTGATTTAACGCGATGTCTTTGTCCGGAAGCGGGTCGCCGTTCGGAAGACATGCCCTGAACGGTGATTTTCATGCCAAGCATAGACGACCTCGACACGCCGGCGATCCTGATCGATGCGGCCCGCGCCGAAGCCAACATCAGACGCGCGCAGGCGCATGCCGACGCGCATGGGCTGAAGCTCCGCCCGCACATCAAGACGCACAAACTGCCCTACTGGGCGAAGAAGCAGGTCGCGGCCGGCGCCGTCGGCATCACCTGCCAGAAGATCGGCGAGGCCGAGGTGATGGCCGATGCCGGGCTCGACGATATTTTTCTGCCCTACAACATTCTTGGGCGCGGCAAGCTCGAACGGCTCAAGACGCTGCATGGCCGCGTCACACTGTCGGTGACGGCGGACAGCCGCGAGACGCTCAAAGGACTTGCCGCCACCTTCACCGATGCCGGCCATCCGCTGTCCGTGCTGGTCGAGTGCGACACCGGCATGGGCCGCTGCGGCGTGCAGAGTGCCGACGAGGCGCTGGCGCTGGCGAAGGTGATCGACCAGGCAAAGGGCCTCGCCTTCGGCGGGCTGATGACCTATCCGGCGGCGGGACGCGCCGCCGAGGCCGAGGCCTGGCTGAAGACCGCGCGCGGCGCGCTTGCCGCGGCCGGTCTCGAATGCGCGCGCATCTCCAGCGGCGGCACGCCGGACATGTGGCGCTCGGGCGAGGACAGCGTCGTCACCGAATACCGGCCCGGCACCTACATCTATCTCGACCGCTACCAGGTCGCCAAAGGCGTCGGCACTCTGGATGACTGCGCGCTGACGGTACTCGCCACTGTGGTCAGCCACCCGACGGCGACGCGCGCCATCCTCGACAGCGGCAGCAAGGCGCTGTCCTCCGACACGCTGGGGCTGCCGGAGTTCGGCGAGCTGCTCGGTATTCCGGGCGCCCGCGTCACGGGCTTGAGCGAAGAGCATGGCACCGTCACGCTTGCCGAAGGCGCCGGCTTGCGCATCGGCCAGCGCGTGCGCGTCGTTCCCGACCATTGCTGCGTGGTGACGAATTTGTTCGACCAGGTGCATCTTATCGACGGTGACAAGGTGCTGGCAACGCTGCCGGTGGCGGCGCGTGGGAAGATGGGGTGAGTGGCTTTTCCTTCTCCCCTTGTGGGAGAAGGTTAAGCGGCCTGCCTTGCCGCAACCCTGCGCATGGCCGTCACCCGGCGCCTGAAAATCTCCGTGCGCATGGCCATCAGATGCAGCGCGAAGAACAGCACCGTGAAGCCCAGTGCCATCACGGCGAGCGGCCACAGCATCGAGGGGTCGATGGTGGGGCCGCCGAGGCGGAAGACCGAAGCGGGCTGGTGCAGCGTGTTCCACCAGTCGACCGAGAATTTGATGATCGGGATATTGATGAAGCCGACCAGCGTGATGATGGCGGCGGCCCAGGCTGCGCGGCCGGCATCGTCCAGCGCGCGGGTCAGCGCGATGATGCCGAGATACATCAGGAAGAGCACGAAGACCGAGGTCAGCCGCGCGTCCCACACCCACCAGGTGCCCCACATCGGCTTGCCCCAAATCGAGCCGGTGATCAGCGCCAGCGCGGTGAAGGTGGCGCCGATCGGTGCCGCCGATTTCAGCGCGACATCGGCCAGCGGGTGGCGCCAGACCAGCGTGCCCAGCGCCGAGATCGCCATGATCGTGTAGCACATCATGGCGAGCCAGGCGAAAGGCACATGGATATACATGATGCGCACGGTGATGCCCTGCTGGAAATCCTCCGGCGCGGTGAAGCTCATATACAAGCCCACTCCGAGCAGGATCGCCGCGGCCGCGGCCAGCCACGGAATGACCTTGTCGGCCAGCCCGACGAAGCGCGTCGGATTGGCGAGATCGGTCCAGGCGCTGAAGCGTGAGGTTGTGTCGCTCATGCAGTCCTAAATAGACCGGCAGTGTGTCGGGGGCAATCGGGGAGCGCCTTTCCCTTCCCCCTTGTGGGAGAAGGGAAGAACTTACGCCGCTTCCGTCACCGGACGGCTGAGGCGGCGGACTTCCTCGTCATTGAGCAGGCCGCCGGCGCGCAGCAGGCTGGCGAAACGGCCGTTGCGCAGCGACAACTCGGTAAAGCCGCCCATCTCAACCACCTTGCCCTTGTCCATGAAGACGACGAGGTCGGCATCGCGGACGGTGGTCAGGCGGTGGGCGATGATGAAGGTCGTGCGGTTGCGGCGCAGCTCGTCGATCGCTTCCTTGACGCGGTCCTCGGTCTCGACGTCGAGCGCGCTGGTCGCCTCGTCGAGCACCAGGATCGGCGCATCCTTCAGCACGGCGCGGGCGATGGCGATACGCTGGCGCTCGCCGCCCGAGAGCTGGCCGCCTCGCTCGCCGACGACGGTGTCGTAGCCGCAGCTCTTCGACAAGATGAAGTCCTGCGCGGCGGCGGCATTGGCGGCGGCGTGCACCTCGTCATTGCTGGCATCGGCGCGGCCGACGCGGATGTTGTCCTCGATCGAGCGGTTGAGCAGGCCGGCGTCCTGGAAGACGGTGGCGATCGAGTGGCGCAGCGACTTGCGGGTCACGGTGCGGGTGTCGACGCCGTCGATCAGGATGCGGCCGCTGGAGGGCGTGAAGACGCGCTGCAACAGATTGATGAGCGTCGTCTTGCCGGCGCCGGTCGGGCCGACGATGGCGACCGTCTGGCCAGCCTGGACTTCGAACGAGACGTCCTCGATGCCGTGGCCGGAGTTGGCGAACTCGAAGCTGACGTCCTCGAAGCGCACATGGCCGGTGACGTTGGTGAGCTCGCGCAGGCCATCGGGCTCGACGGTCTCGGCGGCCGAGTCCTCGAGGCGATAGAAGTCTTCGAGCTTGGCGCGCGCCTCGGAAATCTGCGTGGTGAAAGCCGACATCTGGTCGAGACGGGCGATCAGCATTCCGGCAAAGCCGGTGAAGGCGACGACATCGCCGACACGGAGCTGGCCCTGGGTGACGAGATAGGCGCCGATCGACAGCACGATCATCATCGAGATGGTCGAGGACAGGCGGTTCAGCGCATTGGCGATCGCCCACCAGTCGAGCACCGGGTTCTGCGCGTCGAGCAGGTCCTTGACGTAACGCTTCAAGGTCGCGGTCTCATGGCCAATACGGTTGTAGCTCTGCAGCACGGCGACATTGCTGACGCTGTCGGAGACATGGGCAAAGACAGTGTGGTAGTGGCGTTCGACGGCGGTCTGCCCCGACTTGGTGTGGCGCATGACGATACGGCCGATGCCAACGTAGAGCACGCCTAGGCCGAGCAGCACGATGGACATGCGAACGTCCATGGCAAGCGCGGTCGGCACCAGCAGCACCAGCGCGATGGCGGTCGACAGATGCACGCGCATGAATTCGAGCCACAGGCTGAACAGGGTCTCGACGGCGCGCAGCAGCGTGTGCAGCGAATTGGAGGTGCCGCGCTGGTGGTGCCAGGCGAGCGGCATGGTGATCACGCGCTCGAAGGACTGGCAGAGCACTTCAGAGCGGCGGGCATGGGCGAAGCGATCGGCGCCGCGCGCCACCAGCACGAAAGCGACGACGTTGAAGGCACCGAGGGCGGCCCAGACAGCGAGCGTCGAGAAAACCGCGCCTTTTTCGGAAATGGCGCCGATGACCCGACCCAACAGGATAGGCTCGAGGATCGCGATCGCCGCGAGCGCGACGTTGGCGAGGCAAATCAGCGCGACGCGCTTCTTGTCGGCCGCCAGATAACCCAGCGCTCTAAAGTAGATCTGCAGAAGTGACACTTCAGCTACTCCGCCAAACTCTTGTCCGTGCTCAATGCCGCTATTGTGCACCGCACCATTTTTTGACACGTAACGGTAAACGTGTCGCGAAACAATGCGTCGTCTATCCCTTCCGTTCCCATTTAGCGAACAAAAGATGACGACGGTACGAAATCTGACGTGATCACCTAACGGTTTGAGATAAAAGGTGAAATGTCAGCCTTGCGGCAAAATAATGGCACTTGCCCCGCGCTGCCACATTTTTGATCACCGGCAGCTTGCTTAGCCTGCCCTAAAGGAAGGCAAGGAATCCGGCGCGGCAACCGCACCAAGTAAAAAACGGCGATTGGCCGCGCACCCCGGAGGATGCGCGACCAACAAGCCAAGCCATTGATTTTATGCAGGTATCCTGACGACGACTTCGGTCTTGTCGCCGGCTTTCGGCTCGAAAGAAGCCGACTTTTTCTTCGAGCCGTCGACTTCTAGCGAGATCGACTTGGTCTTTTTGTCGCGGATGACGCGAACCTTGATCTCGCCGCCGAACATCTTGAGCGTCGCGGCGTAGCCGTCCCAGTGCCCGGGCAGCTTCGGCCTAAACGTGATCTCCTTGCCGCGCCGCTCGATGCCGAGGATGCCTTCCACCGCGGCGCGGTAAAGCCAGCCGGCCGAGCCCGTGTACCAGGTCCAGCCGCCGCGCCCGCCCTTGCCTTCGCCGGAATAGATGTCCGCGGCCACGACATAGGGCTCGACGCGGTAATGTTCGGCCGCTGCCTCGTCGGAAGCGTGATTGACCGGGTTCAGCATCGAGAAGCAGCGATAGGCCTCGTCGGTGCGGCCCATTTCGGCCAATGCGATCACGAACCAGGTGGCGGCATGGGTGTACTGGCCGCCATTCTCGCGCACGCCCGGCGGATAGCTCTTGATGTAGCCGGGGTCCTTCTCGCTCTTGGAGAAGGGCGGCGTGAACAGCTTGACGATCTTGAGCTCGTCGTCGACCAGCATCTTGGTCGCCTGTTCCATGGCCGTCGTGGAGCGCGCCGGATCGCCCTCGCCCGACAGCACGCTCCAGGACTGGGCGATGGAGTCGATCTTGCACTCGTCCGAATTGTGCGAGCCGAGCGGCGAGCCGTCGTCGAAGCTGCCGCGCCGGTACCACTGGCCGTCCCAGGCCGTGCTCTCCAGCGCTCGCTTCAGCGCGTCCGCGTGTCTTGTCCAGGCCTGCGCCCGCTTGGCGTCGCCCTGCCCCTTGGCGACAGGCGCGAAGTCGGTGAGCGTCTTCAGGAGGAACCAACCCAGCCACACGCTCTCGCCCTTGCCGCCCTCGCCGACGCGGTTCATGCCGTCGTTCCAGTCGCCGCCGAGGATGAGCGGCAGGCCTGCAGGGCTGCTGCGCTTGATCGCGAGATCGAGCGCCCGCGCGCAATGGTCGTAGAGCGACGCTGTGTTCTTGGTGATCTCGGGCGTGAAGAAGGCGTCATGCTCGCCCTCGCCGAGCTCCTGTCCGTCGATGAACGGCAACTGCTCCTTGAGGATCGCGGCGTCGCCGGTCACCTCGATGTAGCGGGCCGTCGCTTGCGCCAGCCAGACCACGTCGTCCGAGATCATGGTGCGCACCCCGGCATCGGTGCGCGGAAGCCACCAATGTTGCACGTCGCCTTCCGGGAACTGTCGGCGCGCGGCGTTGAGGATCTGGTCGCGCGCCAGCTTCGGGTCGTGCGCCAGCAAGGCCAGCGTGTCCTGCAACTGGTCGCGGAAGCCGAAGGCGCCGCTTGCCTGGTAGAAAGCCGAGCGCGCGCGGATGCGGCAGGCCAGGCTCTGGTAAGGCAGCCAGTGGTTGACCATGGCGTTCATCGCCTCGTCCGGCGTCTCGACCTGGATGGTGTCGAGGAAGCCGCGCCAGGCCTTTTCATTGTCGGCCAGGCGCTGGTCGAAATCCTTGCCGCGATGGGTCTGCACCAGCGCGCTGGCCTCGGCGGGCGTGGCCGCGTCGCCGAGCAGCCAGAACAGCGTCACGTCGCCGCCGGCCGGTATCTCGATGTCGCTGGTGACGACCGCGCACGGATCGTCGCCCGCCTCGATGCGGCCGGAAAGCCCAAGCCCGCCCAGCACGGCCTGCGGATACTCGGTCGTGCCGTGCCTGCCGATGAACTCGGAACGGTCCGCGGTCACGGACTGGACGGGATGGGCGGCCGCCAGGAAGGCCACCCGCTCGCCGAAGTCGAGGCCGTAGGGGTTCTGCGCCAGCAGCGCGCCCGTTGCAGCGTCGCGAGAAGGCACGATGGTCGCCGCGGTGCGCGAGCGGTGGCCGCCCAGCACCCATTCGGCATAGGCGTAGACGCGCAACCGCGCCGGCGCCGAGCCGGCGTTCTGAATGCGCAGCCGGCTGATCTTCACAGGATCGGTGGGGTCGACCACCTGCGTCAGGTCCATCGCCAGCGATCCGCGCCTGGAGCGGAAGGTCGAGAAGCCCTGGCCGTGCCAGGTCTCGTAGGTCATCGACGGATCGCGAACCGTCGCGGCCATCGGCGAGAACGCCTTGCCGCTCAGCTGGTCGTAGATATAGAAGCCCTCGCCCGGCCGGTTCGACACCGGGTCGTTCGACCATGGCGTCAGCTGATAGTCGCGGCTGTTGCGGCTCCAGGTGAAGCCGGCGCCCTCGGCCGAGACATGGAAGCCGAAGGAGGCGTTGGAGATGACGTTGATCCAGGGCTGCGGCGTCGAACGCCGCCCGGTCAGCCGCGTCACATAATGGCGGCCGTCGCCGTCGAAGCCGCCGAAGCCGTTCCAGAGGCTGAGGCCGCTGCCGTCGGCGGCGATGTCGCCGCCATCCCGGCTTGCCGGCACTGGCAAGGGCAGCGGCGGAGTGGGCTCGCGCGGGCTGCCGCCTTCCGCCTGCAGCAAGGCATCGCGGGCCTGGAGGGCCGCCGTCTCGGCGCGTTCGAGCTGATCGAAGATCGTGCCGTTGCGCGTATGCAGGACGACGCGCGCCACCGACAGCAAGGTCTTGTAGGTCGGCTCGTCCATCAGATCGCGGCGCACCGCGAAGATGTGCTGGCGTGGTCCCAGCTCGCGGCCGCGCAGGCGGCTGTTCTCGCACAGCGTCTCCACCGCGCGCTGCAGGTCCTGCACATAGGACGAGGCCTGCTCGTTGACGACGACGAAGTCGATCATCATGCCGCGGGCGCGCATATATTCCTGGAAGCGCAGCGCCTGCGCGACGATCTCGAGATCGGCGACGTCGCCGATGCGCACGAGGAAGATCGGGAAATCGCCCGAGATGCTGGTCGGCCACAGGCTCGACTGGCGGCCGAGGCCCGACGCGATGGATTCGGCCGGCAAGCGTAGGAACGGATCGGGATAGATCAGGTAGCGCGCCAGCTTCTGCACATTGGCGGCGTCGGTGAGGCTCAAGCCCAGATGCCGCGTCTGCACCTGGCTGCGCGTCCAGGCCAGCATGGCCTGGCGGGCGAAGCTCTCCTGGTGGTCGAGGCGGGCTATAGCCTCGTCGAGCTCGCCACGGTTGGCGCCGACGGCGGTCCAGAAGGTCAGCGAGATCTTCTTGTTGGCCGGCACACGCACCTGGCGGCGCAGCGCCGCCACCGGGTCGAGCGTGAAGCCCTGGCCGCCGGACAGCCTGACGCCGGGGTCGAAGGCCACGGCATCGGCGATGGTGCGGCCACGGCCGATGAAGGCGCGCCGATCGGTCTCGGCCTCGGCATCGCGCGACGGGCCCGCCGGGTCGGTGACGAAATGCACCATTGTGAGGTCTGGCTCGTTCTTGTCGCGCTTGCGCCGCGTGGCGAAGATCGCGCCGTTGTTCGGCGCGATCTCGGTCTCGATGAACATCTTGGAGAACGCCGGATGCGCGTTGTCCGAGGCCTCGTTGCCGAGCACCAGCTCGGCGAAGGAGGTCACCTCGATGTGCCGATCTGTGGCGCCGTCATTGTAGAGCGTGATGCGGCGGCCTTCGCCATTGCCTTCCGAAATGACGATGCATTCGACTTCCGAACGCAGCGAGCCGACCGACTTGGTGAAGCTCGCCTTGTCGTCGCCGAACAGCGTCTGGGCGCGTTCGCCCTCGGCGCGCTTCGGCTCGGCGGTGGCGGACCACCAGTCGCCTGTCGCGGCGTCGCGCAGGAAGATGTAGGAGCCAAGACGGTCCTCGCTCGGATCCGGCTGCCAGCGGGTGACGGCAAGCTCGCCGAAGCGGCTGTAGCCGGAGCCGGTCGCGGTGACCATGACCGAATAGCGGCCATTGGACATGACGTTGGTCGCGCGCAGCGCCTTGATCGGGTCGAGCACGACACGGCTGTCGGGGCTCTCGGCCTCGGTCTCGTCCTTGGCGCGCTCGTCGGCTTCCGTCCTGACGGTGGCGGTCGGGATGTCGCGCGGCGCCTTCTCCTGCAACAGGAGCTCGGCCGATTCGATCACCGGGTCGCTGTGGAAACGCTCGCGCAACCGGCCCTCGAAGATGGCGTCGGCCACCGCGGCGATCGACATGCCGGAATGGTGCGCCATGTAGTTCTGCACCACGGCGTGATCGGTGCCGTCGGGCACGCGCTGCGGCGTGAAATCGACCGCGTCGTAGAAGCCGTGGCGGCCGAGCGCGCCGATCGAGCGCAGCCGCCGCAGGTTCTGCACCGCCTCGCGCGGGCTGAACTGCGCCGCGAGAATCGTCGCATAGGGCGCGATCACGGTGTTCTGGCCAAGGCCGCGCTTCAGGCCGAGGCCGGGCACGCCGAAATTGGTGTACTGATAGGTGAGCTCGCGGTCGCGGGCGTTGTAGGCCGCTTCCGAAATACCCCAGGGCACGTTTTTCGAACGCGCATACTGGATCTGGCGCTTGATGATGAGCTTGCTGGTCTGGTTGAGGATCGAGCCCTGAGGCTCCTTCATCACCAGCGGCGGCATCAGATACTCGAACATCGAGCCCGACCAGGACATCAGCGCGCCCTGGAAGCCGATCTCGACGATCGGGCGTCCCAGGCGGAACCAATGCTCGGTCGGCAGGTCGCCCTTGGCGATGGCGAACAGGCTGGTGAGCCGCGCCTCGGAGGCAAGCAGGTCGTAGCAGCTCTCGTCGAGCTGGCGATCCTCGACCCGGTAGCCGATCGACAGAAGCTTGCGCTCCTGGCGCATCAGGAAGGAGAAATCCATCTCGAAGGCGTAGCGGCGACAGCGCTCGCGCAAGGCGAGCAGCTTGGCGCGCAGCGCGGCGACCGCGCTCTCGTCATTGTGCGAATCGTGCACATGCGCCTCGCAGGTCGCTTCCAGCCGTTCCGCCCAGTCGGCGATGACATCGCTCTTCGGAGAGGCCGCCTCGGTGTGGATGGCGGTGGCGAGCTTGCGGATTTCGCCGGCCAGCACGGCAAGGTTGATGGTGCGGATCGAGGCCATTTCGGGCTGCGCCTTGATGGTCGTCACCGCGCGGCGCATGCCGTCGAGGCGATCAGCGAGCCGCTGGCGCAGCGGCCGCAATTGCCGCCGGTCGTCCGGCAGATCGTCCAGGCTTTCGTCGAGAATGGTGACGGTATCGATGATGCCTTCGAAATCGCCCTGCAGGTGCACGGATGGCGCTTCGGCCCACTCGGCGCAGGACGCGGCGACCGCGACCAGGTGTCCAGCGAGGTTGCCGCTGTCGACCGCCGAGATATAGAGCGGATAAAGCGGCTTCAGCGTCGTCGTGTCGTACCAGTTGTAGAGATGGCCGCGATCGCGCGGCATGTTCTCGATGGTCGTCATCGTGGCGTCGATGCGGGTGATGGCATCCGACAGGCTGATCCAGCCGAAATCGCGCGCCGACACGACCGACAGCAGATAGACGCCGATGTTGGTCGGCGAGGTGCGCGGCGCCACCACGGGCGCCGGGCTTTCCTGGAAATTGTCCGGCGGCAGATGATGCTGCTCGGGCGTGACGAAGGTTTCGAAATAATGCCAGGTGCGGCGCGCGAAGGTGCGCAGCGCATGGATGTCGGCGCTCGATATGCGCAGCCTGTCCTCGGTTTCGGCCGAGCGGCTGATCCAACAGGCGACGGCGGGCGACGCGATCCAGAAGATGGCGAAGAAGAAGGCGACGAAGGCGCCGGTGGAATCGGCGAGCACCGGGATGGCTAGGCCGACGACGCCGATGATCACCGCGCCATACATCATGCCGTAATAGGCGCCGAGATCGTTGCCGCCCTTGGCCGCCTGCGAGGCGGTACGCCATTCGAGCAGGTTCTGGCGGCTGACGAAGAGCCGATAGATGGTGCGGACGATGGCGTCGCCCATCATCCAGGCGAGATGCGCCATCAACAGAACCTTGAGCGCCACGAGCGCCGTGCCGAACACGGTGTCGCGGGCAAGCGCCGAGAAATGGCCGCGCGGCGTCTGGTCGCCGCTCTTCGGCAGGATGCCGTTCACGATATCGAAGGTCGGCGCCATGAACAGGCTGAGGATCATCAGCGCCTGCCACTGAGCGGCCTGGGTGAAGGGCAGTAGCGTCCAGCCGGCGACGCAGGCCATGACCCAGAAGATCGGAGTGACCGAGCGGCGCAGATTGTCGACCATCTTCCAGCGCGACAGCGCCGGGACGCCGGAGCGCGGGTCGAAGATGAAGCCGAGCAGCTGCCAGTCGCCGCGCGCCCAGCGGTGGTGGCGCGAGGCGTCGACGGAGTAGCGGGTCGGATAATCCTCGACCAGCTCGACGTCGGTTACCAATGCAGCGCGCGCAAGGGCGCCTTCCAGAAGGTCGTGGCTGAGGATGGAGTTCTCGTCGATGCGGTCCTTCAGCGCCGCCTCGAAGGCATCGACATGGTAGAGACCCTTGCCGGTGAAGGAACCGTCGCCAAAGACGTCCTGATAGACGTCGGAGACGGCGAACACATAGGGGTCGAGGCCGCGATTGGCCGAGAAGACGCGTTGGAAGAAGGAGGCGTCGTCGCCGCTGGTGAGCGAGGCGGTGATGCGCGGCTGCAGGATGGTGTAGCCGGCGCTGACGACGCGCTTGACCGGATCGAAATGCGGGCGGTTCAGCGGGTGCGCGAGCTTGCCGACCAGGCTCGAAACCGCGTCGCGCGTGGTGCGCGTGTCGGCATCGAGCGTCATCACATAGACGACCTTTTCCGGCAGCGGCACGTCGAGCGGCAGGAAGGTGGTGTCGCTGTCGCCGCGCAGCAGGAGGTTCAGCTCGTGCAGCTTGCCGCGCTTGCGCTCCCAGCCCATCCAGCAGCCCTGCGCCTGGTTGTAGAGCCGGCGGCGGTGCAGGAGATAGAAGCGTGGCGAGCTTTCCGACGGATAGCGGGCGTTGAGCCTGGCGATCTCGTCGCGGGCATATTGCAGGATCTCGATGTCGGCGGCGTCGATCTCGGTCTTGGAGTCCGGCCAGTCGGACAACAGCGCGAAATGGATCTCTTCCGCCGTGTTGGCGAGGTGATGCACCTCGATGTTGCGGATGTTTTCCTCGACATCGTCGCGCGAGCCGATCAGCGAGGGCACCACGACCAGCGTGCGCGACTCGGCCGGAATACCGTGCTTGTTGTAATCGTAGCCGACAAGCCGGGTCGGCTTCAGGAACATCGCAACCACGGTGTTGAAGAAGGCCAGGGCGCCTTCGCTGGCGGGCACCGCGAACAGCGCCAGCATTAGCGTGATCGATCCCACCGACAGGCCGAGATTGGCGAGCGCCCTGCCCGACAGCACCAAGAGCAGCGCCGTTAGGAGGAATACCGGCACGACAATGCCCAGCCAGCCGGCGCTGGCAAAGCCGCGCTTGAAGGTCACATAGAAAGGCGGCCGGTAGCCGATCGCCTTCTCCAGTTCCTGCCGGCGCGGGCCGACCAGGAAGAAGCCGACATCGGTGTGCACGGCGGGGTCGGCGGTTTCGGGCACGCCGGACGCATCGGTGACGCCGGGCGTGTGGCCGGCAAGCTCGATCGCCTTTTCGGCCACGCGGTATTCGGAAAGCTCGGAGCGGCGGGCGAGCTGCTCGATGGCGGTGCGGTACTGGTCGCGCGAAAAGAAGTCGAGGGCTGCGAAATCGGTCTTCTCGCGTAGCAGCGTGTCGATGCGGCTGACGCCTTCGAACCAGACCGTCCAGTCGACGTCGTTGATGAGGCGCAGGCCGCGGATGATGTTGCCGGTGGTGACGTTGCCGCTGGAGAGCGTCTGATGCTCCGAGATGATGATCTCCTCGGCATCCGAACCGGTCTTTTCCAACTCGCCTTCAAGCCATTCCAGCGCCCGGCCGGCATTCTGCGATCCGTCGCGCAGGCGATAGAGCAGCTGGGTGGCGAAGGTGGTGTCCTGCGCATGCGCGCTGTAGGTCGACAGAATCCTGGTCCGGTCGGCATTGTCGTCGGTTGCCAGAACGCGATCTGCGACCTCGTTGGCGATATGGCGCATCTGCCTGGTGCGCTCGACGCGCACGGCGATGCGGCGCAGGTTCTCGATCAGCACGAAACGCAGCAGCGAGGGCAGCGCCCAGAGCTCGCCGATCTTCATCGGCTCGACGGACTGGAAACCCTCGACGATCGCCTTGAACATATTGGCGGAGACGGAGCTGTCGGAATGCTCGACATAGCTCCAGGCAACGACGAAGGCGCGCGGCAGCACCGTGCCGTCGCCAAGTGTCAGCGTCGGCAGTTGCCGGTAGAAGCGACGCGGCAGGTCGCGCTTGACCTGGAAAATGGTTTCCTCGACCAGGTAATTGTTGTCGAGCAGCCACTGCGCCGCCGGCGTGATGGTCTCGCCCTTGGCCTGGGCGGCATTGGTCGAGCGGTAGACTTCGAGAATCTTCTTGGCGCTGTCGCGGATGCGGGCCTGGAACTCGAACGGGGCGAGGCCGAACAGTTCCTTGACCTCGCCCTTGGCGAGCGAAACGCCCATGGCGCGCAGGCGGTCCTCAGGCAGGAAGTTGGAGCGTATCGGCGCATCCGTCGCCGCCGGGAAACCGGCGCCTGCGTGTTCGATCTTGTTGGGGTTCGTCTGAATGTTCATTGAAAATTCCGTAAGGCGGGGCGCAATGCGGCGTCACCGCCACGGCAATGCCCCTAAAACCGGTTCAATTGCAATTGGTTGCATGACGGTTTGGCCGAAAGTTTTTGTTGCGCACCGTAACAGAGGCGTGCCCTTTCGACAGCTCGTGGGCGAACGCCCCTCGCTCTTCGCCCCCCGCTTGGATCAGGGCAAGGATTCAGGCTTTTTCGTGATACATGCAAGGGGCCGGGCGATAATTCGCCCCAGCCGCGATCATGTTTGGCGACAGCCGTTAACGGTTGGCGGCGAGGCGGTGGAGCTCGATCACGAAAAGCAGGCCCGGCCCCTTGGGCTCAAGCCGCAATTCCGGGCCATCTTGGTCGAGGACCAGCGTATCGAGCGGTCCGAGGTCCGACGCATCGTGCGTGAAGACAGCAATGCCGGCATTGACGGCCAGAACGAGCGTCGTATCGGCACGGGGCGCAACGCGTATCTCGCCGGAGAGCGGTCGGCGCTCGACCTTATGCGCCATGCGGCCACGGCGGGTCATGACGTTGAGGTCGGTGATCGGGCCACCGATCAATCCTGCGCTGGTTGGCACGTCGCCGGGAAAGGCAAGCGGCGCCGAAACCGTGGTCAGCCGCGCCGGCGGGCGGCCGGCGATGTCGAGGACGATCCCCTCGCCGGTCAGCACCGACAGCGTCCGGTCGATGCCGGCAAAGCTGGAGAATGGCCCGCCGCTTTCGACGCGCGCCATCGAGATGCGCCAGTCGAAATCGTCGAGCCCCGCGCCATCCGGCGAGACGGCGATTTCAGTGGTCGTGCCGCCGCCATTCTTCCACGGCATGACGCGGTAGCCGGCGGCACGAAGGATACGCATCGGCTCAGCCCAGGATGCCCGGCAGGTTGAGCTGGTGCTCCTTGGCGCACTGGATGGCGAAGTCGTAGCCGGCGTCGGCGTGGCGCATGACGCCGGTCGCCGGGTCGTTCCACAGCACGCGCTCCAGGCGCTTTGCCGCCTCGGGCGTGCCGTCGGCGACGATCACCATGCCCGAATGCTGCGAGAAGCCCATGCCGACGCCGCCGCCATGATGCAGCGACACCCAGGTGGCGCCGGACGCGGTGTTGAGCAGCGCGTTGAGCAGCGGCCAGTCGGAAACGGCGTCGGAACCGTCCTTCATCGCTTCGGTCTCGCGGTTCGGCGAGGCGACCGAGCCGGAATCGAGATGGTCGCGGCCGATGACGACGGGCGCCTTGAGCTCGCCCTTGGCCACCATCTCGTTGAAGGCGAGGCCGAGCCGGTGGCGGTCGCCGAGGCCGACCCAACAGATGCGCGCCGGCAGGCCCTGGAACGAGATGCGCTCGCGCGCCATGTCGAGCCAGTTGTGCAGATGCGTGTTGCCGGGGGTGAGCTCGCGCACCTTGGCGTCGGTCTTGTAGATATCCTCCGGATCGCCGGAGAGCGCCGCCCAGCGGAACGGGCCGATGCCGCGGCAGAACAACGGCCGGATATAGGCCGGCACGAAACCCGGGAAGGCAAAGGCGTTCTCGAAACCTTCTTCCTTGGCGACCTGGCGGATGTTGTTGCCGTAGTCGAGCGTCGGCACGCCGGCGTTCCAGAACGCCACCATCGCCTCGACATGCTCGCGCATCGACGCGCGAGCGGCCCTTTCGACCGCCTTGGGATCGGAGACGCGCCTTTCACGCCACTCGGCCATCGTCCAGCCCTTGGGCAGGTAGCCGTTGATCGGGTCGTGCGCCGAGGTCTGATCGGTGACCATGTCGGGGCGGATGCCGCGCCTGAACATCTCCGGCACGATCTCGGCCGCATTGCCGAGCAGGCCGACCGACTTCGCCTCGCCGGACTTGGTCCAGCGGTCGATCATTTCCATCGCCTCGTCAAGCGTCTCGGCCTTCTCGTCGAGATAGCGGGTGCGGAGGCGGAAATCGATCGAGTCGGGGTTGCACTCGATGGCGAGGCAGCAGGCGCCGGCCATGACGGCGGCGAGCGGCTGGGCGCCGCCCATGCCGCCGAGACCGGCGGTCAGAATCCACCTGCCCTTGAGATTGCCGTTGTAGTGCTGGCGACCAGCCTCGACGAAGGTTTCGTAGGTCCCCTGCACGATGCCTTGCGTGCCGATATAGATCCAGGAGCCGGCCGTCATCTGGCCGTACATCATCAGACCCTTCTTATCGAGCTCGTTGAACTTCTCCCAGGTCGCCCAGTGCGGGACGATGTTGGAGTTGGCGATGAGCACGCGCGGCGCATTGGAATGGGTCTTGAAGACGCCGACCGGCTTGCCCGACTGCACCAGCAGCGTCTCGTCCTCGCCGAGCGTCTTCAGCGAAGCGACGATGCGGTCGAAGTCGTTCCAGGTGCGCGCCGCCCGGCCGATGCCGCCATAGACGACGAGCTCGTTCGGGTTCTCGGCGACCTCGGGATCGAGGTTGTTCATCAGCATGCGCAGCGGCGCCTCGGTCGTCCAATAGCGGGCGTTGAGCTTGTCGCCGCGGGGTGCACGGACTTCGCGGATGTTGTGGCGGGGATCGTTCATCATTGTCCCTTTCGGATGAGATGTGCGGGGTTGCGGTGGCCGTCGGCGCTGATCCAGGTCACCTGTTCATGGGCGGGGTCGGCGGAGTCGATCGTCATGTCGTAACAGACCCAATTGTCGGACGGCGGCCAGAGCGAGCAGTACTGGTCGCCCCGGACATCCCAGCGACCGGCCTGGTGCTTGCCGTCCCTCGTGTAGGTTGTGGCGCCGCCGTCATCGAACTCCTGCGACCAGTTTTCGCCCTGGACGTGCGCGCCTTTGAGCGCGCTCAGAATTTCAGGGCCTTTCATGGCGACTTCGGCGGCGGCGGCCGGAGCGACGGAGGCTGCAGCGAGCAGCGCAAGAAAAGCAGTCCTGGCAAATGCGGTCATCGCTCCCCGCCGGCTGTCAGCTTTTCGCCCAGGCGATCGCGGTTTCGAGGATGGTCTTCAGCGTGGCGCGGATCGGCGCGGCATAGGTCGCGTCGTAAGGCACCGGCCAGTTTTCCGGCGACCCCTTCTCAGCCGGCTCGCGCATGTAGCCGCGGTTGGACAGCTCCATCTGCAGCGCATGCACGCCGCTCTGCGGCTGGCCGAAGCTGCGGGTGATCCAGCCGCCCTTAAAGCGGCCGTTGACCACCCAGGTCTCGCCGGTCGCGGCGAGGACGGCGGCCACCTTTTGCTGCAGCACCGGATCGGTGCTCTTGTCGTCATTGGTGCCGAGGTTGAACACCGGCAGCGTGCCTTCGAAGAGGCGCGGCAGCACCGAGCGGATCGAGTGGCAGTCGTAGAGGACGATGTTTTCGTGCATGCCGCGCAGCCGATCGATCTCGGCCTGCAAGGCAGCATGATACGGTACGAAATAGGTCTCGCGGCGCTCATCGATCTCGGCCGGCGTCGGCTCGTCGCCCATATTGTAGAGCGGATCCCCGTCGAATGTGTCGGTGGGGCAGAGGCTGGTCGTCGCCTGTCCGGGGTAAAGCGAAACGCCGGAAGGGTCGCGGTTGACGTCGATGACGGTGCGCGAGATGGCGGTGTGGACGACGGTCGCGCCGAGGTCGGCGGCGAAATCGTAGAGATTGTCGATCCACCAGTCGCAGTCGCGCCGCCCCAGCCATGTCGAGACCAGCCGGCCGTCGAGGCCGGCAAGGTCGATGCCCGTATGCGGGATCGAGACCAGCAGCGGCGCCGTGCCTTGGGTAACGCTGAGCCAGGATGGCGTGGCCATCACGCCGCTCCCGCGATCGACGGCAGCGCGACGGCGCTCGCCGCCTTCACGGTGGCGCCGCTGCGCACCATGGCGATCGCCTTTTCCATGTCGGGATGGAAATGGCGGTCGTTGTCGAGATGCGGGACCTCGGTCCGCACCAGCTTGCGCACGGCTTCGAGCGCGGCGCTGGAGGTGAGAGGCTGGTGGAAATCGCAGCCTTGCGCGGCGGCCAGCAGTTCGATGCCGATGACGGCGGTGGCATTCTCGATCATGCCGAGCAGCCGGCGCGCACCGTGGGCGGCCATCGAGACATGGTCTTCCTGGTTGGCTGAGGTCGGGATGGAATCGACGCTGGCCGGATAGGCTTTCTGCTTGTTTTCCGAAACGAGCGCCGCCGCCGTCACCTGCGGGATCATGAAGCCGGAATTGAGACCAGGCTTCGGCGTCAGGAAGGCCGGCATGCCGGACAGTGCCGGGTCGACCAGCATGGCGATGCGACGCTCCGACAGCGAGCCGATCTCGCAGACGGCAAGGGCGATCATGTCGGCGGCGAAGGCCACCGGCTCGGCGTGGAAATTGCCGCCCGAAAGCGCGGTGTCGTCCTCGGCGAAGATCAGCGGATTGTCGGTGACGCCGTTGGCCTCGGTCTGAAGCGTGTCGGCGGCCTTGCGCAGCACGTCGAGCGCGGCACCCATCACCTGCGGCTGGCAGCGCAGGCAGTACGGATCCTGCACGCGCTCGTCGCCGACCCGGTGCGATTCACGGATGGCGCTGCCGGCCATCAGATTGCGCAGCGCATCGGCGGTTTCGATCTGGCCGCGATGCTTGCGCAAGAGATGGATGCGCGGATCGAAGGGCGCGTCGGAGCCTCGTGCCGCGTCGGTCGACAGCGCGCCGGCAACCAGCGCCGACTGGTAGAGCACCTCGGCCTCGAACAGGCCGGCGAGCGCAAAAGCGGTCGAGAACTGGGTGCCGTTGAGCAGCGCCAGGCCTTCCTTGGCGCCGAGCGTCACCGGCTCCAGCCCATGTGAGACGAAGGCGACCTTGGCCGGGAAACGGCCATGCGGGGTGAAACATTCGCCGACGCCGATCATGACCGCCGTCATGTGCGAGAGCGGCGCGAGGTCGCCGGACGCGCCGACCGAGCCTTGCGCCGGCACCACCGGGATGACGTTATTGGCCAGCATCGCCTCAAGCAATTCGATGGTTTCGGGCCGCACGCCGGAAGCACCCTGGGCAAGGCTCGCCAGCTTCAGCGCCATCATCAGCCGCACCACGGCGACCGGCATCGCCTCACCCACGCCGGCGGCATGCGAGAGCACGATATTGCGCTGCAGCGTTTCGAGGTCGTTGGCCGGAATGCGGACGCTGGCGAGCTTGCCGAAGCCGGTGTTGATGCCATAGACCGGCTCGCCCTTGGCGACGATGCGGGCAACCGCCTCGGCGCTGGCCTTGATCTTCGGCCGGCAGGCATCGTCGAGCTTCGGCACGGCGCCGCGATAGATAGCGCGCCAATCGGCGAGCGTGGCGTTGCCTGGCGTCAAGGTAAGTTCGGTCATTGTCCTCTCCAGATGCGGGCATGGAGCGGGTTGAAGCCCATGCGGTAAACGAGTTCGGCCGGGCGCTCGATGTCCCAGATGGCCAGGTCAGCCGATTTGCCGGCCTCCAGTGTGCCGGTCTGACCGAGCAGGCCAAGCGCGCGCGCGGCCTCGCGGGTGACGCCGGCGAGGCATTCGTCGACGGTCATGCCGAACAAAGTCGCGGCCATATTCATGGTGAGTAGCAGCGAGGTGAGCGGTGAGGTGCCGGGATTGGAGTCGGTCGCGACCGCCATTTTCACGCCGTGGCGGCGGAACAGGTCGACCGGCGGCTTCTTGGTCTCGCGGATGAAATAGTAGGCGCCGGGCAGGATGCCCGCCACGGTGCCTGCCTTGGCCATCGCCGCGGCGCCGGCTTCGTCGGTGTATTCCAGATGATCAGCCGACAGCGCGCCATAGCGGGCAGCAAGGGCGGCGCCGTGGAGATTGGAAAGCTGGTCGGCGTGGAGTTTCACCGGCAGGCCGAGCGCCTTGGCCTTGTCGAAGACCCGCGCCATCTGCTCCGGCGAGAAGGCGATGCCCTCGCAAAAACCATCGACGGCGTCGGCGAGTTTTTCAGCGGCAACCTCGGGGAGGATGGTGCCTGCGACCAGATCGATGAAGGCGTCCTTGTCGCCCTTGCCTTCCGGCGGCAGGGCGTGGGCGGCGAGACAAGTGGTGCGGATCGTCACCGGACGCTCATTGGCCAGACGGCGGGCGGCACGCAGCGACTTCTTCTCATTGTCGGCATCGAGACCGTAGCCCGATTTGATTTCAACGGTGGTGACGCCTTCAGCCATCAGGGCGTCGAGGCGCGGCAGCGTCTGAGCGACGAGCTCGTCCTCGCTGGCGGCGCGCAGCGACCTGACCGAGGAAACGATGCCGCCGCCGGCGCGGGCCACTTCCTCATAGGTGGCGCCGGCAAGTCGCATCTCGAATTCATTGGCGCGGTTTCCCGCATAGACAAGATGGGTATGGCAGTCGATCAGGCCCGGTGTGATCCAGCGGCCCTGGCAGTCGACGGTCTCGGCGCCCTGCCCGGCGGAAGCCGGCATATCGGCCTCGGGACCGGCATAAACGATCAGCCCGTCACGCGCCGCGATCGCGCCTTTGTCGACGATGCCGACACCGGCCGCGCCGTCGGCCATGGTCGCCAGGCGCGCATTGCGCCACAGACGAAGGCCGCTCTTCCCGTTTGGTCCACCCATCATCTTTTCCGTTTGCTTGGATGGCGATTATGTATATACATATTGGAACGCGACGCAAGTGGTAATGTCATCTAGGCATTCAGATTCGGAGAGCAACGTGACGGCGATCTATGCGGAACAGGCGCTGCTGCCCGGCGGCTGGCAAGGAAATGTGAGGATCGCCGTCGACGGCGGCCGCATCTCGAAGGTCGAAACCGCCGCTACCCCGCAACCGAGCGACGAGCGCCACGCCATCCTGCTTCCAGGCATGCCCAATCTGCACAGCCACGCTTTCCAGCGTGGCATGGCGGGCCTCGCCGAACTGCGCGGCCCTTCGGCCGACAGTTTCTGGAGCTGGCGCGAGGTGATGTACCGCTTCGCCCTGTCGATGACGCCGGACCAGGTCGAGGCGGTGGCGGCGCAGCTTTATGTCGAAATGCTGGAGGCCGGCTTTTCGCGCGTCGGCGAGTTCCACTATCTGCATCACGACCGCGACGGGCAGCCTTACGCCAATATCGCCGAGATGGCGGAGCGGATCGCCGCCGCCGCGGCCGATACCGGCATCGGCCTGACCCTGCTGCCGGTATTTTACGCCCATTCGTCCTTCGGCGGCACCGCGCCGAATGAAGGCCAGCGGCGATTCATCAATGATGTCGGGCGCTTCGGGCGCCTGCTTGAGAGAAGCCGCGAGGGTGTTCGTTCGCTGGAGCAGGCCGTCGTCGGCGTCGCGCCGCACAGTCTGCGCGCGGCGACGCCGGACGAGCTCGACGCCGTCGCGGCGATGGCGCCGAACGGCCCGATCCATATCCACGTCGCCGAACAAGTGAAGGAGGTCGAGGACTGCATCGCCTGGTCGGGCAAGCGCCCGGTCGAGTTCCTGCTGGCCAACGCCAAGGTGGACAAGCGCTGGTGCCTGATCCATGCCACGCATATGACCGAAGCCGAGACGATTGCCATGGCCAAGGCCGACGCCATCGCTGGACTCTGCCCGATCACCGAGGCCAATCTCGGCGACGGCACGTTCGCCGCGCCGCTTTTCGTCGAGCATGGCGGCCGTTTCGGTGTCGGCTCCGATTCCAATGTGCTGATCGGCCTGCCTGACGAGCTTCGTCAGCTTGAATACTCGCAGCGCCTCGCCCATCGCGCCCGCAATGTGATGGCGCGGGCCGGCGGCTCGACGGGGGGCGCGCTGTTTGATGCTTCTCTCGACGGCGGCAGCCAGGCGCTCGGCGCCGGCCCCTCGCGGATTGCCGCCGGCGGCCGGGCCGATTTCGTATCGCTCGACGCCGACCATCCCTCACTTGCCGGCAAGACCGGCGACGCGATCCTCGACGCCTGGATCTTTGCCAATGGCAGCAAGGTCGATTGCGTCTGGGTGCATGGCAAGAAACAGGTGACCGGCGGCAGACATGCGAAGCGCGAGGCAGTCGCCAAGCGGTTTCGCGAAGTCATGACCGCGTTGTCGCAAGGCTGAACAGGAACGCCCGATGAGCCTGGTCGAAACAGATGATGTCGAAGGCGGCGAGATCCTCTCGCTGCATCAGCGCATCCTGTCCGATATTCGCGACAAGATTCTTTCCGGCGCCTGGGCGCCGGGCCATCGCATTCCTTTCGAGCACGAGCTGACGGCTCAGTATAATTGTTCGCGCATGACGGTGAACAAGGCGCTGTCGCAGCTCGCCAAGGCCGGCCTGATCGAGCGGCGCCGCCGCTCCGGCAGCTTCGTGCGCCAGCCGCAGTCGCAGGCCGCGGTGCTGGAACTGCACGACATCAGGATCGAGGTCGAGGCGCTCGGCCTGCCCTACCGCTATGAGCGGCTAGAACGCGTCAAGCGGCGCAGTGGTGCCGACGACCGTGCGCTGCTCGGGCTTTCCGCCGCGGGTCCAGTGCTTGCGCTCGAAGGCCTGCACTTCGCCGGCGAACGGCCGTTCGCGCTCGAGCAGCGGCTGATCAACCTGTCAGCGGTAGCCGAGGCGGCTGAGGAAGAGTTTCTCGACATCGCACCCGGCCCCTGGCTGATCGGCCGCGTGCCGTGGAGCGAAGCCGAGCACCGCATCCGCGCCATGGCGGCGGACGAGACAATCGCCGATGCGCTTGATATCGACGCGAACGCGCCCTGTCTGGTGGTCGAGCGCCGCACCTGGAGCGCCGAGCACCCGGTGACGCATGTGCGGTTCATCTATCCGGCGGAGAGCCACACTCTGGTGGCACGGTTCACGCCGTCGCAGGGATAGTGCCGGCGCCCCCTTCTCACCTTGCGGGAGAAGGTGGATCGGCGCGATAGCGCCGAGACGGATGAGGGGTGTTCCAGCGGAGTGAGACGTTTGCGTTCCCTGGAGCACCCCTCATCCGGCCGCTTCGCGGCCACCTTCTCCCACAGGGGGAGAAGGGGACAAGCGCTTTACAGCGCCGCCGTCACAATAATCTCGACCAGATATTCCGGGGTGGCGAGCTTGGCTTCGCCGGTGGCGCGGGCGGGCGTGTGGCCCTGCGGCACCCACTTGTCCCATTCGGCGTTCATCTCGGCGAAGGTCTTCATGTCGTCCAGCCAGATGATCGCCTGAACGATCTTGGTCTTGTCGGTGCCGGCCTTGGCCAGCAATTCGTCGATGGTTTTCAGGATGTCGCGGGTCTGCGAGGCGACGTTGCCGCCGGGCTCGCCGACCTGGCCGGCCAGATAGACGGTGTTGCCGTGAATGACGATCTGGCTCATGCGCGGGCCGACATCGATGCGACGAATGCTCATTCGAGAGGTTCCTTTGTTTCCTGGAGTCGCTGCTCTTTAGAGTCCGGGCCGGCTTGGGGCAAGGCCGGCGGGCGCGAAACCAATTGAGCCAATTGTGTGGGTATGCCCTGCTTGCGTACACGGCGAGTTGACCGGTCGTGACACAATTGCGCCCGGCCGCCGTGTTGACTAATGTAATAACATCACAAATCGACAACGCACTCGATTTCGCGGACCGCCGTTTGATGACCAATGCCTGCCTGACCTTCCGCGACCTGACGCTTGGCTATGGCAGCCATCCCGCCATCCATCACCTCAACGGCGTTGTCCGCAAAGGCTCGCTAACGGCCGTGGTCGGCGCCAACGGGTCGGGCAAGTCGACGCTGATGAAGGGCATTGTCGGGGTGCTGAAGCCGATGGAAGGCGCGGTGGTCCGCGTGCCCGGCGTGCGCACGGCCTATCTGCCGCAACAGTCGGAGCTCGACCGTTCCTTTCCGGCGCGTGTGGTCGACCTGGTCTCGCTCGGGCTGTGGCCGAAGCGCGGCATGCTCGGCCGCTACACCAAGGAAGACCGCGAATCCGTCAGCAAGGCGCTGATGGCGGTCGGGCTCGGCGGCTTCGAGAAGCGGCCGATCGACACGCTGTCCGGCGGCCAGTTGCAGCGCACGCTGTTTGCCCGCGTGCTTTTGCAGGACGCCGACCTGATCCTGCTCGACGAACCGTTCAACGCGGTCGACGCCAAGACGGTCGGCTACCTCGTCCAGTTGATCAAGCGCTGGCATGGCGAGGAACGCACGATCATGGTCGTGGTGCACGACCTCGATCTGGTGCGGCAGAATTTTCCGGAGACGCTGCTGCTGGCGCGCCAGCCCGTCGCCTGGGGCGACACCAAGGAAACGCTGCGGCCGGAAAACCTGCTTAAGGCGCGGCGCTTTCACGAGGCGTGGGAAGAAAACGCGCCGTGGTGCGAGCCCGAGGATCACGATCACAGTCATGATCATCCGCACGATCATCACGATCATGCGCATGATCACCACCACGACCACCAGCATGGCTCCGGACCGAGGGCGGCGTGATGGATTTTCTGTACGGCCTGTTCATCGCGCCTTTCGCCGATTTCGGTTTCATGCAGCGGGCGCTGTTCGGCTCGCTGATGCTGTCGCTGGGCGCCTGCCCGGTCGGTGTCTTCCTGATGCTGCGGCGCATGAGCCTGTCGGGCGACGCGATGGCGCACGCCATCCTGCCGGGCGCCGCTGCCGGCTTCCTGCTCTATGGCCTTGAGATCCTGCCGATGACCATCGGCGGGCTGGTCGCCGGCATCATCGTCGCGCTTGGCGCGGGTGCCGTCTCGCGCTTCACCATCCAGCGCGAGGACGCCTCGATGGCGGCCTTCTATCTGATCTCGCTCGCGGTCGGCGTGCTGATGGTGTCGATCCGCGGCTCCAGCGTCGACCTGATGCATGTGCTGTTCGGCACCGTGCTGGCGCTCAACAACGAGGCGCTGACGCTGATCGGCGGCATCGTCGTGGTGACGCTTGCCTGCCTCGCCGTCTTCTGGCGCGCGCTGGTCGCCGAATGCCTCGACCCGCTGTTCCTGCGCTCGGTGAGCCGCATGGGCAGCCCGGTGCATTTCATCTTCCTCGGGCTTGTCGTGCTCAACCTCGTCGGCGGATTTCAGGCGCTGGGCACGCTGCTCTCGGTCGGGCTGATGATGCTGCCGGCCGCCGCCGCCCGCTTCTGGACGGTGCGCGTCGAACCGATGTGCGTGCTCGCCGTGCTGATCGGCTTTGCCTCCTGCATCGCCGGGCTGCTTTTGTCCTACCACGCCTCACTGCCCTCCGGCCCGGCGATCATCCTTTCGGCCGGAATCGTCTATTTCTGCTCGATCCTGTTCGGCACGCGCGGCGTGCTGCGCGCCCGCATCGTGCATCACCGCCACCGGACCGCCTGACCCCATCCCCAAGCAAGGAGACAGTCCCCGATGTTGAAATCCTTCCGTGCCGCCCTGGCTCTGAGCGTTATAACATTAGGCGCCTTCGCAACCTCGTCCGCCTTCGCGGCGCCGCTGAAAGTGGTGGCGAGCTTCACGGTGATTGCCGACTTTGCGAAGAATGTCGGCGGCGACCGCGTCAACATCACCACCATCGTCGGGCCGGACGGCGACGCGCATGTCTATGAGCCGAGCCCGGCCGACGCAGTGGCGATGGCCGGCGCCGATGTCGTGCTGGTCAACGGCCTGCATTTCGAAGGTTTCCTGCAGCGCCTGGTCGACGCCAGCGCCACCAAGGCCTCGATCGTGACGCTGACCAAGGGCGTGACACCGATCGCCTTCAAGCCGGAATTCGCCGATGCGGACGCTGCCGAAGGCGCCGACACCGGCGGCGGCAAGACCGTCACCGACCCGCACGCCTTCCAGTCGATCGCCAACGCCAAGATCTATGTGAAGAACATCGCCGACGCGTTCTGCGCGGCCGACGCAGATGGCTGCGACAGCTACAAGGCCAACGCCGCCGCCTACACCACCAAGCTCGATGCGCTGGAAGGCGAAGTGAGGGCGGCAATCCAGTCGATCCCGGAGGCCAAGCGCGTCGTCATCACCTCGCATGACGCCTTCGGCTATTTCGAGCACGAATACGGGCTGACCTTCCTCGCGCCGCAAGGCATCTCGACCGATTCCGAGCCGTCGGCGGCCGACGTCGCCAAGCTGGTCAAACAGGTCAAGCAGGACAAGGCGGCGGCGATCTTCGTCGAAAACATCACCAATCCGCGGCTGATCGAGCAGATCGCCGGCGAGACCGGCATCAAGGTCGGCGGCACGCTCTATTCCGACGCGCTGTCGGGGTCGGACGGCCCGGCCTCGACCTATATCGACATGATGCACAACAACATCACGCAGATCAAAGGCGCGATCCTGGGAAGCTGAGCTGACGTCCTGGAGGACAATGACCAACGCCGGCGCCGCCCCTCATCCGCCCTTCGGGCACCTTCTCCCCGTGAACGAGGAGAAGGAAGGAAGACGGTTGGAATTTCCCGCGCGCGATGTCTATTTGGCAGAGAATTCCTTCAATGCGGATTGCCGCCCCTCTCCCGGAGTGGCAAGACTGACCCCAAAGAGATCGCGAGGACGACACCATGGAATACCGCCAGATCAGCGACGACTATTCGGTCTCCGGCCAGATCCAGCCGCAGGATATCGCGGCCATCAAGGACGCCGGCTTCAAGAGCGTGATCTGCAACCGGCCGGACGACGAGCAGCCGGGCCAGCCATCGGCTGGGAGCGTCCAGGCTGCGGCCGAGGCGGCAGGGCTCGCCTTCCGCTATATCCCGGTCATCAGCGGCCAGATCACCATGGACAATGTCGAGGACCAGGCAGCCGCGCTCGACGAGCTCGAAGGCCCGGTGTTCGCGTACTGCCGCTCAGGCGCGCGCTGCACCAACCTTTATGGGCTGATTCAGCAGCAGCGGGGGTGACGCAAGTTGGCCTTGCCACCTGCCTGCCGGCTAACGATGCCGGTTGGCGATGATGTGGCGCAGGCCAAAGAAAGCGGCAAACAAGACTACGAATAGGACGAGTTGGTCCAGGGGGATCGTGCTGACAACGAGCAGTACGAAGCCGGCGAGGCAAATCGGAAAGCCTATAGCGCACCACCAGCGCGATTTGGGATGAGTTAAGAGACCCTGGAACCCAAGCTTTCTATCCCACCACGACAAGCCTTTATCGGCCAATAGCTCCGCATTCCAAGTGTCATAGCCGTGGCGGAGAAAAATCAGACCGCCGATTGTGAACGGCACGAGCCCGACCACAAAAAGAATGAACCCGGCAAGCTGAAGATTGGACATGGCTCCCACTCAAATCGGCAGTGCGCCGGTTTCCTTCAAAGTCTCCAGCACGATCGCCGTCTTCACATGCTGCACGGATTCGTGCGGCAGGAGAACACCGTTGACGAACTCCGACAATGATTTGAGATCGGGCGTCACCACCTTCAAGATGTAATCCATCTCGCCGGTCAGCGCGTGCGCCTCCTGCACCTCGGGCAGCCGCGCCACCAATTCGCCGAAGCGGCGGGCGTTGTCGCGATTGTGGGTCGCCAGGGTCACCGAGATGACGTTGACCAGCGAAAAGCCGAGCCTGTCGCGATCGAGAACCGCTCGATAACCCTTGATATAGCCGTCATCCTCCAGCCGCTGGCGGCGGCGCGAGCATTGGGAGGGCGAAAGGTTCACGCGCTCCGAAAGATCGTTGTTGGTGTAGCGCGCATCGTCCTGCAAAAGCGCCATTATCTTGCGGTCAAATTGATCCAGGCGCGCATCATCCATGGTTTTTTCTCCTTTCATGCACAAATTACGCACATGATGCGCATTTCAGGCGGTTGAATGCAAGCACCGTGCGACGGCTCCGCGCTATCATGGTGAAAGTTGGCCAAGCACGGCCGCAACAGTTTTTGGAGGACTGCCATGGGCCCCTTCCCGCACGACGCCCCACCGGCCAGGATCAGCAAGCAAAACCCCGCCGGCACCGACGGTTTCGAATTCGTCGAATTCGCGCATGCCGAGCCGGCAAAGCTCGCCGAGCTCTTCACCCGCATGGGTTATATCGCGGTGGCGAAGCACCGTTCGAAGGACATCACCGTCTGGCGCCAGGGCGACATCAACTATGTCGTCAATGCCGAGCCCGGCTCGCATGCGATGAAGTTCGTCGAAAAGCACGGGCCCTGCGCCGCCTCGATGGCTTGGCGCGTGGTCGATGCTAAGCATGCCTTCGACCATGCGGTGTCGAGGGGCGCCACACCCTATGAGGGCATCGACAAGGCGCTCGACGTGCCGGCGATCGTCGGCATCGGCGGCTCGCTGCTTTATTTCATCGACGGCTATGGCGAGAAGGGCTCGGCCTATGACGCCGAGTTCGAGTGGCTGGGCGAGCGCGACCCGAAGCCCGTGGGCGTCGGCTTCTATTTCCTCGACCACCTCACCCACAATGTCTATCGCGGCAACATGGACAAGTGGTGGGACTTTTACCGCGACCTGTTCGGCTTCAAGCAGATCCATTTCTTCGACATCGACGGCAAGATCACCGGCCTGGTCAGCCGCGCCATCACCTCGCCCTGCGGCAAGATCCGCATTCCGCTGAACGAGTCCAAGGACGAGACCAGCCAAATCGCCGAATATCTGAAAAAGTACAATGGCGAGGGCATCCAGCACATCGCGGTCGGCACCGACGCCATCTACCAGGCAACCGACAAGCTCGCCGCCAACGGCCTGAAGTTCATGCCCGGCCCGCCCGACACCTATTACGACATGTCGCATGACAGGGTGAACGGCCATGACGAGCCGATCGAGCGCATGAAGAAGCACGGCATCCTCATCGACGGCGAAGGCGTCGTCGACGGCGGCATGACCAAGATCCTGCTTCAGATCTTTTCTAAGACCGTCATCGGCCCGATCTTCTTCGAGTTCATCCAGCGCAAGGGCGACGAAGGCTTTGGCGAGGGCAATTTCCGCGCCCTGTTCGAATCGATCGAGCAGGACCAGATCAAGCGCGGCGTGATCAAGCTGGACGGCAAGGCGGCGTAAGCGACGCGCGGATATCTTGCAGCGCGATCAATTATGACCTAAATTATGGTCATAAAGGATCGTGCTCATGAATGTCTCCATCGCCGAAGCCAAGGCCAAATTATCGGAACTCGTAAGCCGCGCGGAAGCCGGTGAGGAGATCGTGCTTACGCGCCATGGCAAGGTTGCCGCACGTATCGTACCACCAGCAGTAGCGGAGCCGCTGCCGCGTATCGGCGCCTTAAAAGGCAAGATCTGGATTGCGGACGACTTTGACGAACTCGGTCCCGAATGGGACGAGTACGTCAAATGACGACAGGTCCGTTTCTCGCCGATACGCACATTATCCTCTGGTCGATTTCGGACGATCGACGTCTCAGCGAACAGCACCGTGCCATCCTGAACTCGGAAGCTGTGGTGTTCGCGAGCGCGGCGAGCGTTTGGGAGATCGCCATCAAACGATCGATCGGAAAACTCCAGGCGCCAGATGACCTGCCGACATTGCTTCCAAGGATGCAATTTCAGCCGCTCGCCGTCACCTTACAGCACGCGCATGCGGTGGGCGATCTACCCCCTCACCATGGCGATCCATTCGACCGATTGCTGATAGCGCAGGCACGGTTGGAGAGCCTGACTATCCTGACATCGGACTCGCACTTCGCCCGCTATGATGTCGCGCTGGTCTAACCTCATACCCCCAGCCGCTCGACCTCGTCCTTCCTCAGCTTGATGTCGTAGTCGAGCAGAAATTCATCCAATTGCGGCGGCGCGACAGAGGTGCCGGAGAGCATCGCGTGCACCTGGCCGCGATGGTGAATGTCGTGCAGGAAGACATGGGCGAGGATGTCGCCGATCTTCTCGGGGATCATGCCGTCCTCGCGCCGGTCGGTGATGACGCGGCGGTCGAGGTCGGCTTCCGACAGGCCGTCGCAGAAGACGATGAGCTTGCGGTCGAAATCGGCCTGTGCCGCCGCCAGGCCCGTCGCACCGTCGAACGGAACGAAGTCGTCATAGGCCGCCGCGCCGAGACCGCCATCCGTCAGGAAGTCGAAATAGAGAAGGTCGACCGCGAGGATGTGGTTGAGTGTCTCCCTGATCGACGGGAAGAAGCTGGTGCGCCCGGCTTCGAACTCGCCGGGCTTCAGCGCAAGCACGGCGCGGTAAAGCCGGTCGTTCGACCAGAGATTGTTGCGGGCCATGCGGCGCAGATGCTCGAGCAGGGTCACCGTTCGGGCCTCACTCCTCGTATTTCTCGACCTTCTGCTCGATGGCGCCGAAGATCGAATGTCCCGTTTTGTCCTTCATCTCGATGCGCACCGTGTCGCCAAAGCGCAGGAAGGGCGTCTTCGGCTCACCGCCCTCGATGGTCTCGATCATGCGCAGTTCGGCGATACAGGAATAGCCAGCGCCGCCGGCCGACACCGGCTTGCCCGGCCCCCCGTTCAGCTTGTTGGAGACGGTGCCGGAACCGATGATGGTGCCCGCGGCGAGCGGCCGGGTTTTTGCGGCATGCACGATCAGCGCCGGGAAATCGAACGTCATGTCGACGCCGGCATTGGCACGGCCGAACGGCTTGCCGTTGAGATCGGCGAGCAGAGCGAGGTTGACCTTGCTGCCGTCCCAGGCATCGCCCAGCTCGTCCGGCGTGACCGCGACCGGCGAGAAGGCCGAAGATGGCTTCGACTGGAAGAAGCCAAAACCCTTTGCGAGTTCCGGGCCGGTGATGGCGCGCAGCGTCACGTCGTTGACCAGCATCACCAGCCTGATCGCGTCCCTCGCCTCGTCCAGCTCGGCGCCCATCGGCACATCGTCGACGATGACGGCGACTTCCGCCTCCATGTCGATACCGAATGCTTCGTCGGCCATGCGGATCGGGTCGCGCGGCGGAACGAAGGAATCCGAGCCGCCCTGGTAGATCAGAGGATCGGTCCAGAAACTTGCAGGCATCTCGGCGCCGCGCGCCTTTCGCACCAGCTCGACATGGTTCACATAGGCCGAGCCGTCCGCCCATTGATAGGCGCGCGGCAGCGGCGAATGCGCATCATGCTCGTGGAAGCGCGCCGAAGGGACGGCGTTGGTCTCCAGCGATTCCGCCATAGCCGCAAGATGCGGCGCGATGCGGCGCCAGTCGTCAAGCGCGGCCTGCAACGTCGGCACCAGGAAGGAAGCGTCGGTGAACCGCGTCAGATCGCGCGAGACCACGACCAGCTTCCCGTCGCGCGTCCCGTTCTTCAATGTGGCAAGCTTCATCAGTCCTCCCGATCATCATTCGTAATGTTTGCCGGCATAGAGAATTCTGGCCGCCGCCTTCCAGGGATTGTCGGCTGCGAGATGCGCCGCATCACCGCGGCTGTCGTCGGTCCAGGTGGTGGCCCAGGCGACCGAGGCTTCAAGGAAATTTGCTATCGAGCCGTTTTCCCACCCGTTCCAGCCTGATGAATAGGGTCCTGCGGGCCTCGCTGCCTCCTTGCAGTCCGCATCTTCGCGATCCTCGCGCAATGCATCAATGAAGCGGACAAAGGATGGAAGGTCCTGCACACTGTCCAGAAACGAAGAGAGCTGTACCGAGGACGCCGTCCCGGATGCGCTCACCTCGTCCCAAAGCTTCTCGTCGGCCATCGTCACTCCAGAAGCCCCACAACAAGGCCGTCGCAAGCAATCGTCAAGTCACCCGACCAAGTTTTCCTGACGGCGGCAATCCAGTCGGCCTCGCCGACCGCCGGATCGTCGGCGGGAATGAGGTGATTGAGCACCAGCCGCTTCACGCCGGCATCGCTGGCGATACGCCCGGCTTCTTCAGCCAGGCTGTGACTGGCAAAGAGATGCTCGCGGAGCCGAGCGCCATTGCCGGTCCTTGCAACCAGCCTTTCGACGCCCTCCTCGAGCATCGCTTCATGCACAAGAATGTCGGCCCCTTTGGCAAAGCCGGCCAGCGGTGGAAAGAACGCCGTGTCGGCGGAGAACACGACGTTCCTGCCGCCATGCTCGAAACGCAACGCGAAGCAATCGGTCACCGGCGGATGGTCGACGCGCAGCGCCGACGCCGTCAAGCCCCCCTCCTCCAGAATCACGCCCTCGGCGAATTCCTTCACCGTAACCAACTCGCGGATGTCCGGCCGGCCTTCGTCGACGATGCGGATCTCGATGTCGAAATCCATCGCTTGGCAGAAGCGCTGCCAGTAGTGGCTGGTGCCGGGCGGTCCATAGACGGTTACAGGCGTCGCCAATCCCGCCGTCCAGGCGGTGAGGATCAATGGACCGAGCTCCAGAACATGGTCCGAATGAAGATGCGTGACGAAGATCAGGTCGAGCGCCTTCAGGCTCATGCCGGCATCGACCAGGCCGCGCGTGACGCCCAGCCCGCAATCGATGACGAAGTTGCGCCCGCCGATTTCAAGCAGCGACGAACTCGGCCATGGCCCGCCCGGCCGCAACGCCGGGCCGCCTTTGGAGCCGAGAAGGACGAGACGGTCCATCGCTTTGCCTGCGCTCAAGACCAGTCGCCCTCGGGGGTGCCGTTGAAACGCTTCTTCAGGTCGGCCCAGCAGTCGATGTAGTTTTCCTGCAAGGTGCCGAGCTCGGCGGCATAGCGTGTCAGCATCTGGGGAAAACGCGTCTCGAACATGAAGGCCATGGTGTTGTCGAGCTTGACCGGTTTCAAGTCCCCGCGGGTGGCTTTCTCAAAACCTTTCGCGTCCGGCCCATGCGCCAGCATCTGATTGTGCAGACTGATGCCGCCGGGGACGAAACCTTCCTCCTTGGCGTCGTACTGGCCGTGGATCAGGCCCATGAACTCGCTCATGATGTTGCGATGGTACCAGGGCGGCCGGAACGTGTTTTCCGCCACCAGCCAGCGCGGCGGGAAGATGACGAAGTCGACATTGGCCGTGCCCTCCTCGCCGCTCGGCGCCGTCAACACGGTGAAGATAGACGGATCGGGATGGTCGAACAGGATGGCGCCGACCGGCGAAAACGTCGCCAGATCATACTTATAGGGCGCGTAGTTGCCGTGCCAGGCGACGACGTCGAGCGGCGAATGGCCAAGCTCGGTGACATGGAAGGTGCCGCACCATTTGACGATCAGTCGGCAGGGCGTCTCCTTCTCCTCGAACCAGGCGCAGGGCGTCTTGAAGTCGCGAGGGTTGGCCAGGCAGTTGGCGCCGATCGGGCCGCGGTCCGGCATGGTGAATTTGGCGCCATAATTCTCGCAGACGTAGCCGCGCGCCTCCTTGTCGGAGAGCTCGACCTTGAAGACGAGGCCGCGCGGCAGCACGGCGATCTCGCCCGGCCGAAGCTCTATCACGCCCATCTCGGTGACGAAGCGCAGCGCTCCGACCTGCGGCACGACCAGCAACTCGCCGTCGGCGTTGAAGAAATGGTCGTCGGCCATCGAGCGGTTGGCGACATAGACGTGGGCTGCCATGCCGGATTGGCCGACCGTGTCGCCGGCCGTGGTGAAGGTACGCATGCCGGAGATGAAGTCCGTCGGCTCGCTCGGCATCGGCGTTGGGTTCCAGCGGTATTGGCCGAGCGCCAGTTCGTGGTCGCCGATGCTGGGTCCGGTCTTCCACAGCGGATAGCTCGCGCTCTTGAAGCGGCCGGTGTGCTTCACGCTCGGCCGGATGCGATAGAGCCAGGAGCGCTCGTTGGTGCCGCGCGGCGCGGTGAAGGGCGAGCCCGACAGTTGCTCGGCATAGAGCCCGTAGGCCGGCCGCTGCGGCGAGTTACGGCCCTGCGGCAGCGAGCCGGGCAGCGTCTCGGTTTCGAAATCATTGCCGAAGCCCGGCATGTAGGAAAAGCCCATCCGATCCTCCCTGATCCCGGCTTGCAAGCGTCCCGAGACACGGCCTGCCGGCGATGTTGACCAAACTGGTTTCATTTGTAACCATCGAAAATGTAACTATCAACGGTCAAGGCGCGCATCATGGAACCGGACATTCTGGAGCTGGAAAGCTTCCTGCCCTATCGGCTCTATCGGCTGGCGGACACCGTCAGCCGCGAATTCTCGCGCATCTACAAGGAGCGCCACGGCCTGACCCGGCCGGAATGGCGCACGCTTTCCGGGCTTGGCGAGCGCGGCACGATGACGGCGACGGAACTCGGCGAGCAGTCGGCGATGCACAAGGCCAAGGTGTCGCGCGCCGTGGCCGAGTTGGAGCGCCGGCGCTGGCTGACGCGGACGGCTGACGAGAACGATCGGCGCGTCGAGCACCTGGCGCTGACCAGGGCCGGGCTTGCGGCCTATCGCGAGATGGTGCCGCTGGCGAAGGCTTTTGAAGGGGAATTGCTGGCGAGGCTGAGCGTGGAGGAGCGGGTGGCGATTGTTAATGGAGTGGCGGCGTTGGAGAGGGCGTTATCTTGTTCGTAGAGAAAGGACGCCTCCTATCCTTCGTCATTCTAGGGCGGAGCAAGGAGCGAAGCGACGCGCGCAGACCCTAGAATCCATGCCGCGACATTGGCCGTAGAATGCAACGGTCCAGAAATAGCCGTTGGCGATGGTGCCAGCTAGGATCGGTCCATGACAGGCTACGTTTACATGACCGCAAGCCAGAAAGGCGGCACGATCTATATCGGTGTCACCAACGACCTTGCGCGTCGGATCCCCGAACACAAGACCGGCCGAGGCTCCAGCTTCACCAGCCGTTACGGCGTGCAGCGTTTGGTCTGGTACGAAGAGTATTTCGACATCGCTGACGCCATTCAGCGAGAGACGTCATTGAAGCGCTGGCCACGCAAATGGAAGATCGAATTGATCGAGAAGACCAATCCGGAATGGTTCGAGCTGTTTCGCGGAGTTGGCTGGTGAACGTTCTGGACCGTGGCGGATCTCAGGCGTCACGGCATGGATTCTAGGGTCTGCGCGCGTCGCTTCGCTCCTTGCTCCGCCCTAGAATGACGAAGGATGGGAGGCGTCCTCCTGCCTCGGTAAGGACCTCTTACCAATCCATTACCACCTTGCCCGAACTCCCACTCCGCATCGCGTCGAAGCCTACCTGGAAATCATCGATCCCAATCCGGTGCGTGATCAGCCCCGACACGTCCAGCGGCCCCTGCACCAAAGCAATCATCTTGTACCACGTCTCGAACATCTCGCGGCCGTAGATGCCTTTCAGGTGCAGCATCTTGAAGATGACCTTGTTCCAGTCGATCTCGAAGCCGGTGGGCGCGATGCCGAGGATGGCGATCTTGCCGCCATTGTTCATGGTGTCGATCATGTCGCGGAACGCGGGCGCCGCGCCCGACATCTCCAGGCCGACGTCGAAACCTTCAGTCATGCCGATCGACGGCATCACGTCGCCCAGCCTTTCCTTCGAGGCGTCGACCACATGCTGCACACCGAGCTTGCGCGCCAGATCCAGCCGCACCGGGTTGATGTCGGTGATGACGACTTTACGCGCGCCGACGCATTGCGCGACCAGCGCGCCCATGATGCCGATCGGCCCGGCGCCGGTGACCAGCACGTCCTCGCCGACCAGATCGAAGGACAGTGCGGTGTGCACGGCATTGCCCAGCGGATCGAAGATGGCGGCGATCTCGTCCGGCACGTCGTCGGGAATCGGCACGACATTGTGCTGCGGGATGACCATGTATTCGCCGAAAGCGCCGGGGCGATTGACGCCGACGCCAAGCGTGTTGCGGCAGAGATGGCCCCTGCCCGCGCGACAGTTGCGGCAATGGCCGCAGACGATATGCCCTTCGCCCGAGACGCGCTGGCCGACCTTGTATTCGGTGACCGCCGCGCCGAAATCGGCGACCGTGCCGACGAATTCATGGCCTGTCACCATCGGCACCGGCACCGTCTTCTGCGCCCACTGGTCCCAATTGTAGATGTGGACGTCGGTGCCGCAGATCGCGGTCTTCTTGACCTTGATCAGCACGTCGTTGGGGCCGATGTCCGGCACCGGCACCTCTTCCATCCAGATGCCCGGCTCGGCCTTGGCCTTCACCAGCGCCTTCATCATGTTGGACATTCTCGATCCTCAAACCAATCAGCAAATTAAGGAATTAATGCGGACTATCACCTGCTGTCGGTGAATACATCCAGATCAAGCTTTGGCCCTTTGCCTTGCAATTTTTCGAGGGCGCAAACAGAGTGCAGCCAGAAATACTGCTTGGGTGGATCATCTTCGTTGGACCAAAGATTCCGAAGCGAGACCTCGACGGCTTGGGTATCCTCCTTTTCGATCCCCGTGCCACAGAACCAGCACTGAATGCCGTCGTTGTTGGTCATTTTAACACTCCCAGCTCTCTTCCGACCGCACCGAACGCCTCGACCGCGCGGTCGATATCGGCACTGGAATGGGCGGCCGACATCTGCGTGCGGATGCGCGCCTGGCCCTTCGGCACCACCGGGAAAGAAAAGCCGATGACGTAGATGCCGCGCTTCAGCATGCGCTGCGCCATCTCCTGCGCCAACGCCGCGTCGCCCAGCATCACCGGGATGATCGGATGGTCCGCACCGGCAAGCGTAAAGCCGAGCTTACCCATTTGCGAACGAAACCGGTCCGCATTGGCATATAGGCGCTGGCGCAACGCGTCGCCATTGCGGATCAGGTCGAACACCTTGATCGAGGCGCCGGCGATCGCCGGCATCAGTGTGTTGGAGAAGAGATAGGGCCGCGAGCGCTGGCGCAGCCAGTCTACGACCTGCCTCTTGCCCGAGGTGTAGCCGCCGGAGGCGCCGCCCAGCGCCTTGCCGAGCGTCCCGGTGATGATGTCCACCCTGCCCTCGACGCCGCAATGCTCGGCCGAGCCACGACCGTTCTTACCGACGAAGCCGACCGCGTGGCTGTCGTCGACCATGACCATCGCATCGTATTTTTCGGCGAGATCGCAGACACCCTCGAGGTTGGCGATAATGCCGTCCATCGAGAAGACGCCGTCGGTGGCGATCAGCCGGAAGCGGCAATCCTTCGCCTCCTTCAGACGGGCTTCGAGATCGGCCATGTCGTTGTTGGCGTAGCGGAAGCGCCTGGCCTTGGAAAGCCTGACGCCGTCGATGATCGAGGCGTGGTTCAGAGCATCGGAGATGATGGCATCCTCCTCGCCGAGCAGCGTCTCGAACAGGCCGCCATTGGCGTCGAAGCAGGACGAATAGAGGATGGTGTCTTCCATGCCGAGGAAGGAGGAGATCGTCGCCTCCAGCTCCTTGTGCTCTTCCTGCGTGCCGCAGATGAAGCGTACCGAGGCCATGCCGTAGCCGTAGCGGTCGAGCGCATGCTTTGCCGCGTCGCGCAGATCCGGGCTGTCGGCGAGGCCGAGATAGTTGTTGGCGCAAAAATTCAGCACCTTCTCGCCGCCGACCTCGATCTCGGCGGACTGCATCGAGGAGATGACCCGCTCGGACTTGTAGAGCCCGGCCGATTTCAGGCCCTGCAGCTCGCTGTCGATGTGGGAAAGGAATGCTTTGCTCATGGTCCGGCCCTGTTCGGTTCGTGGCCGGACTGTCGCGCTACGGCTCCAAAAAATCCATCGCAAAAGCGACCGCTTCGGTGGCGTCGCGAAAGCCCGGTCGCGATGTTTCGCAGCGGCGCGGCGCCGATGCGCGCAAAAATGAGGTGTGCGGGAAAGGACGTGATAACCATTTCGCGAGCTTTGTCACGCTGCCGCGACCGCCGCCGGCCTGCCTTGCCGACCTGTTAACCCTTTCAGGGCAAGCGTTTTCCCGCCAGAACCTTGGCAGGAATCCGTCGACCGAAGGGGTCACTCAAGTTATGTCGCAGCAGCCAGTGCATAGCGTTTCACGCAAGCTGATCCTGCTCATCAAGACCGGCTACTGGCTGGCGCTGACGATCATTGCCGCCATGGTGGTGGCCTCGTTCGTGCTCTTGCAGCAGCTGATGGCGCAGCAGCAGCATAACGACACGCTGCTCGACATCGTCTCGACGCAAAAGGCGCTGTCGCAGCGCATCGTCTTCCTGGCCAGCGCCACCGGCGCCGCCGCGCGCGACAAGCAGCCGGCGCTGGTGACCGCGCTCAAGCAGGCGACGGGCGAGTTCGAGACCAGCTACGACCAGCTGCTCAAGGAGACCGGCGCCGACCCGCTGTCGCCGGCGCGCAACGATCCGAAGTCGATCGAATACGTGCTGTTCAACAAGCCGTTCCACCTCGATTATTTCTCGGTCGGCCTCGTCGCCAATGGCGACAGGCTGGTCTCGTCCTTCGAGTCGCAGCTCGGCATGCAGAGTGACGGCTACAAGGGCGGCGGCGAACGCGTCGGCCTCGATGCCTCAGTGGCCAATGCGACCATGTCCGGCTATGCCGCGCTCGGCCAGCGCATCAGCGCCTTCGCCGACGAAAAATCCAGCAGCATCCTCGACCTGCACCGCAAGTTGTTCTTCGCCACGCTCGGCGTCATCGTGCTGGTGGCGCTGTTCATCTTCCGGCCGATGTCCAACGCCATTCTGCGCAAGACGCGCGAACTGGTCGACGCGCGCAACTCGATGGCCTTCATCGCCGTGCATGACGGCCTGACCGGCCTGCACAACCGTACCTTCCTCACCGACCATTTCGACACGCTGATCAAGGGGGCGCACCGCCGCCGCGAGCGCCTGGCGGTGATCCAGTTCGATCTCGACCGCTTCAAGCAGATCAACGATACGCTCGGCCATGCCGCCGGCGACTATGTGCTGGTGGTGACGGCGCAGCGCATGCGCGATTCCTGCCGCGCGTCGGATCTCTGCGCGCGGCTTGGCGGCGACGAGTTCGTCATGATCCTCAACGGCGCCGGCTCGACCGAGGACATCCATGCGCTGGCCAAGCGCATCCTTGGCGAGATCAACGAGCCGATCACGTTCCAGGGCACGACCATCATGCCCGGCGCCAGCGCCGGCATCGCGGTCTACCCGGTCGACGCCGACAACGCGCAGGACCTGCTCGTCCATGCCGATCTCGCACTCTATTCGGCCAAGAAGCTGGGCGGCGGAAATTTCTCCTTCTTCTCGGAAGAGCTGCGGCGCGAGCTCGACTACCGCAAGCAGCTCGAGCAGGACATCCGTACGGCGATCGCCAACAAGAGCTTCGAGGTCTATTTCCAGCCGCAGGTGTCGCTGACCAGCGGCAAGATCAGCGGCATCGAGGCGCTGGTGCGCTGGAAGCACGAGACGCGCGGCATGATCTCGCCCGGCGAATTCATTCCCGTCGCCGAGAAATGCGGCTTTATGCCGGATATCGGCCGCATCGTCATCAGCAAGGCGATCGAAGAAGCCGCCGAGTGGGATCGCGCCGGCATCGATTTCGGGCGCATCGCCGTCAACGTTTCCGGCACGGAGCTGCGCGAGCCCGATTTCGACGCCTTCCTGTTCGGCACGCTCGAACGCGCCGGGCTGGCGCCGCAGAAGCTGTCGCTGGAAATCGTCGAATCCGTCATCCTCGACGACGAGAAGACCGGCATCGCCGCCAAGCTCAGGCACATCCGCGCCGCCGGCGTGCATCTCGAACTCGACGATTTCGGCACCGGCTATGCCTCGCTCAGCCACGTCAACCCGAACGAGATCGACCGGCTGAAGATCGACCGTCGCTTCGTTCAGAACATCAATGAGAACGGCGACAACACCAAGATCGTGCGTGCCATCACCGAGCTTGCCCGGGGACTCGGCATCTCGATCGTCGCCGAAGGCGCCGAAACCGAGGCCGAGCTCGACTCGCTGATGGCGATCGGCTGCGACCAGGTGCAGGGCTATTCCATCGCCTTCCCGATGCCGCAGGACAAGGCGCGCGAATGGCTGCTGGCGCGCAGCCCGAAGAAAGCGAAGCTGAAAGTGCTGCGGGGCAGCCTCGCTTAGGGTCAATTGTTATTGGGGTGAGGCCGGCCCACCCGAATCCCAACTGACCTGGGCAATCCACTGGGACTTGAGACAGCCACACTGGCATGGCGGCTTGCTAGGATTGCTCAGGCTGCGCCACTACGCCTTCGGCGCGATAGCGGGTTACGACTGATGCACTGCCGCATTCGCCCTTAGCATCGCCAGCACCTCGGCGAATTCGGCCAGCCTGTCATCGGGAATGTCAGCCCGCAGCCGCTTGTCGAAGGCGACGGCAGCGAGCCGCAGCTTTTCGAACAGTGCTTCGCCGGCTTCCGTCAGCGCCACCTGATGGACCCTGCGGTTCTCCGGATCACGGCGTCGCGTCAGCAACCCTTGCGCTTCCATGGCGTTGAGGTGATGCGTCAGCGTCGCGCCCTGAATGCCGATCATGCCAGCAAGCTCGCGCTGGTTGGCGAGTTCCTTCGACTTGACCGACAGCAGGGTCAGCCAGACCGGCAGCGTGCCGCCGGCTTCGACCAGCGCGGCGTCGAAAGCCTGGGCCACCACCTTCGCTGTGCGGGCTAGATTCATGCCGACGGGCGGGCGGTCAAACGGTGTCATGACGTGACAGTAGTGCAAGCAGCGGGGACGTGAAACTCGGCTGAATGAATTGACATCTAACCGTTAGATATCTAACTTTGTCTTATTGATGGCGCCGCATCATGGTCGGCGCGCAGGCGGCGGGCGGCAGAGAGGAATGTGGTCATGCAATATGTCTATATCGTCGTCATCGGCCTGCACGTCATGGCCGGCGTCTTCTGGGCCGGCACGACCATCGCGGTCGCCCGCGATACGGAGATCAAGGCGGAGCGCTTCATCCGGCCGCAGCTTGGCGCCTCCGGCATGGTTTTCCTGACCGGCATACTGCTCTGGTATTTCTTCCATGAGGGCTCGTTCGGCTCGATGGAGAAGGTGCTGGCGCTCGGCATTTTGACGGCGCTGATCGCCGCCGGCGTGCAGGGCGCACTTGTCGCCTCCGCCAGCAGGCAACTGGCCGGCGCCGATCAGGCGACGCAGACCCAATTGCGGGCAAAGATGACCAGAGGCGAACGCATCGCCGGCGGGCTCTTGGTCATCACCGTGCTTTGCATGGCGACCGCCAGGATGTTTTAGAACCGCACGGTCGGCGAAAGCCGATCATGCGCGGCGCGCAACGGGCCAAAGCGGCAGGTGGCTCTCCTTGCAAAGGTCCGTTGCGCGTCACGTGGCCGTGCTCAAATCCGGATCCCGAACCGGATGCCGTCATAGATGGCTGCGTGGATGTTGCGCGAGGCGACGGCATCGCCGATGCGGAATAGGACAAAGCCGCCGTCGGGATTGCGCGATGGGAAGATCTCGCCGCCGCTCACCAACCGCTCGTAATCGACCGCGCCGGCGTTCTTCGACAGCGGCTTCAGCGACAGATAGAGGTCGTCGAGCGGTGCGGTGCCGTGCTCGACCACCACTTGGTCGATCCGCCGCTCGCCGCGCCAGCCGTCGGCGAAGTCGGAAGCCAGCTCGGCGATAAGCTGGTTGCCCTCGCGCCGCACCGAGCGCAGCCTTGTGTTGATGGTGACGGTGACGCCCTTTTCGTGGAAAGCGCGCATATAGGGAACGTGGTTCAGGCCGCCCATTTCCGGCGCGAAAAAACGCTCCGGCGAAACCAGTTCGAGCTTCGAGCCGCAGTTGGCGATCAACTCCGCCGCACCCATGCCCTGATGGCCGCCATTGTCGTCGTAAAGCAGAACGTTCTCGGCCGGCTTGACGCTGCCCGCCATGATGTCCCAGCTGGAGGTGACGAGATTGTCGCCGGCCGTCAGCGGCGGGTTCTGCGGCAGGCCGCCGGTCGCCACGATCACCACATCCGGCGCCAGCGCCAGCACGTCGTCCTTCTCGGCCCAGGTGTCGTAGCGGATCTCGACGCCGAGGCGGTCGAGTTCGGCCAGCCGCCAGTCGATGATGCCGATCAGTTCCTTGCGGCGTGGATTCTGGGTTGCCAGCCTCACCTGGCCACCAGCCTGGCTCGACGCTTCCAGCACGGTCACCTGATGTCCGCGCTCGGCGGCGACGCGCGCCGCTTCCAGGCCGCCTGCGCCGGCGCCCACCACAACCACGCGCTTGCTCGGCCCCTCGCTCTTTTTGATGATATGCGGGATATCGGCCTCGCGGCCGGTCGCGGCGTTGTGAACACAGAGCGCCTCGCCGCCTTCATAGATGCGGTCCAGGCAATAGGTGGCGCCGACGCAAGGGCGAATCTCGTGCTCGCGGCCTTCCATCACCTTGCGGATGATGTGCGGGTCGGCGATGTGGGCGCGCGTCATGCCGACCATGTCGAGCTTGCCGGTGGAGATGGCGTGACGCGCGGTGGCGACATCGGAAATGCGCGCCGCGTGGAAGGTCGGGAATTTCGTCGCCGCCCGCACCTCACCGGCAAAATCGAGATGCGGCGAAGACCGCATGCCGGTCACCGGAATGACCTTGGTCAGGGCCGCGTCGGTTTCGATCGAGCCGCGGATGATGTTGAGGAAATCGACCTTGCCGGAACTGGCGAGCCGCCTGGCGATCTCGACGCCCTCCTCCTTCGACAGACCCTTTGCGAAATCCTCGTCGGCGACCATACGGATGCCGACGACGAATTTTTCCCCGACCGCCTTGCGCACCGCGTCCAGCACCATGTCGGTGAAGCGCAGCCGGTTGTCGAGCGAGCCGCCGAAATCGTCGTCGCGTCGGTTGGTGGCCGGCGACCAGAAACCGTCCATCAGATGGCCGTAGGCCTCGAATTCGATGCCGTCGAGCCCGGCCGCCTGGCAACGCTGGGCGGCGGCGGCATAGTCGGCGACGATGCGCTCGATATCCCACTCCTCGATGGTCTTGGGAAAGGCGCGGTGCGCCGGCTCGCGCACCGGCGAGGCCGACAGCACCGGCAGCCAGTCGGCCTTGTTCCAGCCGGTGCGGCGGCCGAGATGGGTGATCTGGATCATCACCTTGCAGTCGTGCTCATGGCAGGCATCCGCGAGCTCGGCCAGCCACGGCACGATCCTGTCGTCATAGACATGCAGGTTGCCGAAGGCGGCGGGGCTGTCGCGCGACACGATCGCCGAACCCGCCGTCATGGTCAGCGCCATGCCGCCCTTGGCCTTTTCGGCATGGTAGAGCCGGTAGCGTTCCTTCGGCATGCCGTCCTCGGAATAGGCCGGCTCATGGCTCGTCGACATCAGCCGGTTCTTCAGCGTCAGGTGCTTGAGCTGGTAGGGTTGGAGAAGCGGGTCGCTGCTGGTCATCGTCTTCCTGCCGTTTCAAATTGTGCTAATGAGCGGCCCAAACCCGCCGCGTCTGAAAGATTGCGGCGTAATTTCCGCCTTGTTTTGCCTGCCGCTCGGACTTTTGGGTGGCAGCAAGGAGCCGCCCATGACCGACGCCAAGAACCTCACCCAACTCGGCAAGCACGTCGAGACTCCACAGAGCCCCGAACAGGCGGTCCTGGAGGCCGTGCCGTTCCAGCGCGGCGACGGCCCGCCGGCGATCGTGCGCTTCACCTGCCCTGAATTCACCTCGCTCTGCCCGGTCACCGGCCAGCCCGACTTCGCCCACATCGTCATCGACTACGCACCCGACGAAATGCTGGTGGAATCGAAGTCGCTGAAGCTGTTCATGACCTCGTTCCGCAACCACGGCGCCTTCCACGAGGAGTGCACGGTGATGATCGGCCGCCGCATCGTCGAGGTGACCAAGCCGCTCTGGCTGCGCGTCGGCGGCTACTGGTTCCCGCGGGGCGGCATCCCGATCGACGTTTTCTGGCAGACCGGCGCACCGCCCAAGGACGTATGGCTGCCCGACACGGGCGTTGCGCCCTATCGCGGAAGAGGCTGAGCGCTCAGACATGGCCGGCCTGGCAGAGGTTCTTTGACAGGAACGGCAGCACCGAGCCGCGGTAGCGCGACTGGTCGTAACGCATCAGGTCGACATGGCCGGCGCCTTCAAACCAGACGAGCTCCGAGGTCGGCGCGGCGTCATGCAAGGCTGTCACCTGCCCGTGATCGATGAAGGGATCGGCACCGCCTGCCAGCAGGATCAGCGGTTTGCCGATCTTGCCGATGCGGTCGACAGGCCTGACGTCGTCGGCGCCGAAGCCGAGGCGCACCGACATCTGTGCCAGCAGGATATCGGCCTGCAAGCGACGCAACGCAGGGAACGGCATGCGCCAGGCCGTCGTCGCGCGCAACGTCGCATAGAGCTGTTCGAGCACATAGGCGTCGGCCTGCGCCTTCGGCGCCGCAAAGACAAACGATGCGGCGCCCAGCGACGAGCCGAGCGCGCCGATTTTCTGACCGGGAAAGCGCTGCCTTGCATAGGCAAGGATTCGGGCGGCGTCCTGCCCTTCGCTGTAGCCGAAGCCCTGAACGGTGCCGCCACTCTCGCCGTGACCCGACAGGTCGAAGAGGACCACGGAATAGCCGGCGTCGAACAGCATTTTCGCCCTTTGCACCGAGGCCAACCGGTTGGCGCCGCGGCCATGCAGCAGAACGATCGCGCCGCAACTGCCCTGACGCTCGGCCACCCAGCCGACAAGATCGGGCGTGCCTGGCTGATCCAGCGCGACCCGGTCGACGGGCAGGTCGCCAGGCGCCGTCAGGGTCTGACGCGGCTCCCGGGCAATCAGCATCGTGCCGACGCGCCACGTGCCGATGCCACCGACGATGCACATCGCGGCCAGCGCGAGCCCGAGCAAAGCGCGAACTCTCATAGGCAATGACCCAGCGGCGCATTCATCGGCAACTCACTCGCACTGGTACTGGCTGAGCGCCCATTCGCCGGTCACCGACAGAAGATCGGATACCTTCCAGTCGCCGCCGACCTTCTTCAACTTCCATTCCAGCCGATGCTGGTGGCCCTCGACGACGAAGGCGACGACCACCTTTGCCTGGTCGCCATTGACGGCCTCCATGGTGCGCAGACTCTTGTCGATGGCGAGCTTGTCATAGTCGGCATTGTCGAGCGCCATGTTGGGGTCGAGGCACTCGCCCTGCCCTGAGGCGCGCAGCGTATCGCTCTTGTCGAGCACGGTTTTCGCCGGATCGACGAAGTTCTTGCGCTGGGCGGGGTCCAGTTCCAGCCCGAGATGCTCATAAAAAGGCTTTACCACCGCCGTGGGCGATCCTGGCAGAACAGGCGCGACGGGCGCCGGTTCGGCCGGCTTGCTTTCCGGTTCCGTAGCCGCCGGCGGCGAGTTGTCGACCACAGGTGGCGACTTGTCGACCGCAGGCGGCGACTTGTCGCCGGACGAGGCTTTTGGCGGCGCGCCGAACAGCCCCTGCGCGCAGGCGCCGCCGTTCAGCCCCGCGGCCAGCATCGACAAGCTCGACAGCGCGAGGACGAGACGGCGAAGCACGGCGTCACTCCGTCGAGGAGCCGCATGCCAGCGCGCTGAGCTTCCAGTCGCTGGTCTTGGAGGCGATGTCGGCGATCTTCCACTTGCCGTCCACTTTCTTCAGCGACCACACCATTTCGCGTTTGGAGTCATCGCCTTGCGGGAAGAGATTGAAGTTTGCCGTCACCTCGGCGGTGTCGCCATTGACGGCTTCCTTAAGCTTCAGCGTCTTCGAAACGGTCTTCTGATCGAAATCCTGCGCGTCGAGGCCTGGGTCGAAGTCGAGGCAGGACACCTCGTCGGGCTTCTCCTTCTGCGCCTTGTCGTTGGCTTCGAACAGCTTGGTCACCGGTTCGGTGAAGCGGTCGCGGTATTTCGCGTCCCCCTCGAACTTCACTTCAGGCACGTAGAAGAACTTCACGGCGTTCGAAGCAGGCCCGGCGAGCGCGGCGCAAGGCAAGGCAATCGACATGGCGGCGGCCAGCACTATCGGTCTCATGCAGGATCTCCGGATGTTCGGCGGCGTGGTGGCAAGATCGCCACCACGCTTCCTGCATATCGGCTTTTTTGCGGCTCATGAAGCCCGGGCGCGATCAGGCATCCAGCCAGACGTTGTGGAAGTCCATTTCGTAAGTCTGGTGCATCGAGTAGTTCTTCACCTTCTTGTTCATATGGCAATAGAGCTTCTGCCAGAACGGCTGGATGATGACGCCGGAGTCCTGCAGAATCGCCTCGACGTCCTTCATCACCTCCTTGCGCTTGGCGACATCGATCTGCGACAGCGCCTCCTTCAGCTTGGCGTCGAAGTCCGGGTTGGAAAAGGCCGTCTCGTTCCAGGCCTCGCCGCTGCGGTAGCCGAGCGCCAGCACCTGCACGCCGAGCGGACGCATGTACCAGATGGTCATGGAATACGGATACTTCGTCCAGTCGTTCCAGAAGGTCGAGCCGGGCAGCACGGTGCGCTTGACCTTGATGCCGGCGTCGCGCAACTGGCCGGCGATGGCGTCGCCGGTGTTCTTCTGCCATTCGTCCTCGACCGTGATCAGCTCATGCTCGAAGTCGGCCTGGCCAGCGTCGGCCATCAGCTTCTTGGCGCCGGCGGCGTCGCGCTCCTTCTTGGGTAGTGCATAGTATTCGGGATGAATCGGGCTGACATGGTGGTTCTCGCCGACCGTGCCGCGGCCATTGTAGCCGAGCTGCATGACCTGGTCGTTGTCGACCGCCATCTGCAGCGCGTTGCGCACCCGCTTGTCGTCATAAGGCTTATGGGTGATGTTGGTGCGGGCAACCAGCGTGGTCGCCGTCGCCACCTCCGATTTCACCAGATCCATCTTGTCGAGCGGATCGATGTAGTCGGCCGGCGTTTCGAAATCGAGGTCGATCTCGCCGGAATCGAAGGCGTTGAGCGTGGCGTTGAAGTCGGTGCCGTAGTCGATGAACTCGACGCCGTCGAGCGGCGCCTCGCCGCCCCACCACTTGCCGTTCTCGCGGCGCTTGACGACCGCCTTCGATCCCACCGCGTAGGAGACCAGCTCGAACGCTCCGGTGCCGATCGGCTTCTTGATCGGATCGGCGCCATCCTTGTCGAAGTCGCGATGCACGACCAGTGCCGGATAGTCGGTGAGGCCCGGGATGATGGCGATATCGGCTTCGTTGAGCTTCAGCTTGACCGTGTGGTCGTCGACCTTGGTGATCGCGCCGTCCTTCGCCTTGCCGGTCTTGGTATCGACCAGCGCGCCGACGCGGGCGGCCATGGAATTGCCGGGAGCCCCCTTCTCGCACCAGCGGTTCAGATTGGCGACCACGTCATCGGCGTTGAAGGCATCGCCATTGTTCCAGGTGACGCCCTTGCGCAGATGCAGCGTGTATTCGGTGGCGTCGTCATTGACGTCCCAGCTTTCGAGCAGCACCGGCTCGAAGGTGAACTGGTGCGTGTAGCGCACCAGCGGCTCCAGCCAGGTGCGGGTGACGTTCGCCATCTCCGTCCAATCATAGGTGCGCGGATCCTTCTGCGCCTTGACCGACATGGCGACATGCAGCGTGCCGCCCTTCTTCGGCTCGTCGGCGAGCGCCTTGGTCGGCGCGGCAAGGCCGAGCATGCCATAGGCGAAAGCCGTCGATGCGCCGAAGGCGCTGGCCAGCGCCAGGAATTCGCGCCGGTCGACGCGGCCTGCCCGCGCCTCCTCGGCCATCGCCTCGATAGCGGCCGGGACCCGGTCGCCATTGCTTCTGAAAAGTGTCATTTTCGTTCTCCCATTGATCTGATCGGGTCTTCGCCCGTTTGCTCGGACTGACGCTGCCTTCCATCAACTAACGCTGTCGGGCAGCTTTTCCTCACGCCGCGCGATCAAATCCGCGAGACCCTCGGCAATGCCCTCGTCGAGCTTCGGCTCCTGGTAGTCGGCGAGCATGCTGCGCGCCTTTTCGCGGCCGCGCGTGTCATGGTCCTTGGCGCCCTCGGCGCTCCATTGCTCGAAGGAATTGAAGTCCATGATGCTGGGCATGAAGAAGGCGCTCTCGAAATGCTCGAGCGTGTGCTGCGTGCCGAGGAAATGCCCTTGCGGACCAACCTCGCGGATCGCCGCCATCGCCTCCTTGAAATCGTCGAAAGGCACGCCGCCGGCATATTTATACCAGCCGACCAGCTGCTCGCAGTCGGTGGCGAATTTCGAATAGCCGCAGGTCAGCCCCGCTTCCAGCCAGCCGGCGGAATGCCAGATGTAATTGGCGCCGGAAAGGATAGCGGCATGCATAAGCATGTTCGCCTCGTAGCCGGCCTGGGCGTCGTTGAGCTTGGAGCCGACATGGAAGCCGGAGGTACGCCACGGCAGTCTGTACTTCCTGGCCAGGGCGCCCATCAGATACATCATCTGCGCGGCTTCAGGCGTGCCGCCCATCGGCGCGCCGGTCTTCATGTCGACCGTCACCATGAACTGGCCATAGATCTGTGGCGAGCCCGGGCGGATGAGCTGGGTGAGCGCCACGCCGGCAAGCGCCTCGGCGTTGACCTGCGCCACCGCGCCGACGGCGGAAGCCGAGGTCGAGGCGCCACACAGCGCGAAAGGCGCCAGGATCAGCGGCTGGTTGTGGCTCGCATAGACCCGCATGGCGTCGATCATGGTGGCGTCCCACACCAGCGGCGAATTGCAGTTGGTGATCGCCACCAGCACGGGGTTGTCGCGCACGAACGCCTCGCCGAAGACGATAGCAGCCATCGCCATCGTGTCCTCGGCGCGCTCCTTGGACGTCACGATGCCCATGAAGGGCTTGTCGGAATGCTTCAGCGCCGAGTGGATGATGTGCAGGTGCCGCTTCGGCACCGCGATCTCCATCGGCTCGCAGATGACCGAGCTGGAGGAATGCAGCGCCGGCGCCATATAGGCCATCTTGTGGAAATTGTTCAGGTCGGCGAGCGTGCCGTAGCGCCGCTTGTTGTCGAGGTCGCGGATATAGGGCGCGCCATACATCGGCACGAAGATCGAGTTCTTGCCGCCGACGCGCACGGTGCGCTCGGGATTGCGCGCATTGAGCGTGAACTCCGGCGGAACCTTCGAGACGAGTTCCATCAGAAGCGCGCGGTCGATGCGGACGCGCGTTTCCCTGACATCGGCGCCGGCCGCTTTCCAGAGCGCGATCGCGCCGTCGTCGCGGAATTCGCAGCCCACCTCCTCGAGGATCTTGAGCGATTCCTCGTGGATCAACTCCACTGCCTCATCGGGCACGATCTCATAAACGGGGATCTTGCGCACAAGGGTCGGGAAGGACGCTATCGGCGCGCTTCTCAGCGCCTTGCGGCCAAGCCGGCCGCCGCCGCGGCGGTGGGTCTGTTCGGTCAATTCAACGGCCGGTGCGTTCATGGAGCCTCCTTCTTCCCGCCAGCCAAGTTAGCGAGGCAAAATGTGACTGTGACGCTGGAAAATCCTGATCTTCTGTATAAGCTCACCTTATGCGAAGCCTGCGCCACCTCCTGCCCTCGGCCGGCAGCCTGATCGTCTTCGAAGCGGCCGGCCGGCTGTCCAGCTTCACCGCCGCCGGACGCGAGCTCGGCATGACCCAGGCGGCCGTCTCCTACGCGGTGCGCGGGCTGGAGGAGCAGCTCGGCGCCAAGCTGTTCCAGCGCCGCCACCGCCAGGTGCTTTTGACGGAGGCCGGCGAGCGCTTCCATGCCGATGTCTCGCTCGGCCTGTCGCATATCCGCAAGTCGGCGGAAGACCTTCGCCTGCAGGCGACCGGCGGGCATGTGACTTTAGCCGCCTCGACCGCGTTCGGCTCGTTCTGGATGATGCCGCGCCTGCAGCAGTTCCGCGACGAATTGCCCGGCATCGACCTGCGCATACAGACCGCCGACCGCGACCTCGACATCATCGCCGAGGGCATTCCGCTCGGCGTGCGCGGCGGAGTGCCGCGCGACTGGCCGGACTATCACACGCTGTCGCTGTCCGACGAAGAGATCTTCCCGGTCGCGGGGCCGAGCTATCTCGCCAAATTCGGCAAGCCGAAGACGGTCGAGGAATTGGCCACGCACCGGCTGATCCATCTCGAGGAGCCCTATCGCGAGGCGCCGAACTGGGACGAATGGTTCGCGTCGGCCGGAACCAGCCTGCGCAATGCCGAGCGCGGATTGCGCATCAACGACTATGCGCTGGTGATCCAGGCGGTGATGGAAGGGCAAGGCATCTCGCTCGGATGGCGGCATCTGGTCGAGCGCCTGGTGGCATCCGGGCTGCTGGTGCCGGTGACCGATCACGTGATGAGGACCGGCATCGGCTTCCATGTCATCTGGCCAAAGAACCGCGACCCCAGCGACAATGCGCGCAGGGTGAGGGATTGGCTGGTGGCGCAGGCGTGACTTAACTGCTCTAGGCGCACATGCCTATACGGGCAAATCTCTTACGTACGCGAGATAAAACAAGGCCGCTGCCAAGCTGGCTGCCATTGCGGTCCAGAGCGAAAATAGCACGATCCGGATCGTCCTATTTCTTCTGTTTTTTATCCACCTCGCCCATTTTTCCATCAAGACTTCTAAGACCAGATCCACGCAAGTCTCCCGAGGTCCCATCGCAGCGCCGCCCCGATTGCGGCAACGGTCACCAAATCAACATGGGAATTGGTTCAAATCACTGCAATATCTTGGCGATTGGCATACCCCCCTACACCTCGTTAATTGTTGTCATCCTGCCCCTCCCCCACGCCGGTCGAATCCGCCTATAATCGCCGGATGCCCATTCGCCAGCTTTCCGAAACGATGATCAATCAGATCGCCGCCGGCGAGGTCATCGAGCGTCCGGCGAGCGTGGTGAAGGAGCTGGTCGAGAATGCGCTCGACGCCGGCGCGCACAAGGTCGAGATCGTCACCGCCGGCGGCGGGCTCAACCTGATCCGTGTCACCGATAACGGCTCGGGCATTCCCGAAAAGGAATTGGCGCTGGCGGTCGCGCGGCACTGCACCTCGAAGCTCTCCGACGACATCCACGATATCCGCTCGCTCGGCTTCCGCGGTGAGGCGCTGCCCTCGATCGGGTCCGTCGCGCGGCTGTCGATCCGCTCGCGCACGGCGAGTGGCGACAGCGCGGCAGAGATCGGCATCGATGGTGGCCGCGTGTCGGCGGTGAAACCGGCGGCCGCCAATCGCGGCACCACGGTCGAGGTGCGCGATCTCTTCTTCGCCACGCCGGCCAGGCTCAAATTCATGAAGGGCGAGCGCGCCGAAAGCTCGGCCACCGGCGATGTGGTGAAGCGCATCGCGATCGCCTTCCCGGCCGTGCGCTTCACGCTTGCCGGCTCCGACCGCTCGACACTGGAGCTGCCGGCGACCGACGACACGGCGGAAGGCCGGCTGGCGCGCGTCGCGCAGGTGATGGGCAAGGATTTTCCGGACAATGCCATTGCGATCGATGCCATGCGCGACGGCGTGCATCTTGCCGGCCACGTCTCGATCCCGTCCTACACGCGCGCCAACGCGCTGCAGCAATATGCCTATGTCAACGGACGGCCGGTGCGCGACAAGCTGATCGCGGGCGCGATCCGCGGCGCCTTCGCAGACGTTCTGCCGCGCGACCGGCATGCGGTGACGGTGCTGTTCCTGTCACTCGATCCTTCGACCGTCGACGTCAACGTCCATCCGGCCAAGGCCGATGTGCGCTTCCGCGACCCGGGCCTGGTGCGCGGGCTGATCGTCGGCGCCATCCGCGAGGCGCTGGCAGGCGCCGGCATCCGCGCCGCGACCACGGGCGCCGCGGGCATGATGGCGGCGTTTCGGCCGGGCGCGGCGTCCTATGCGCATCCCGGTCCGGCCAATGGACATCGCAGTTACGGAGCGTCCTATCATGCCCCCGGCTCCAACGGCTTCGACCCGTTGCGCTCGGCGCAGCGACCGCTCGACGTCGGCGAGCCACGGCCGCCACGAAACGGCTTCGCCGAGAATGAGCAGGCCGCCTTCGACACCGGACCGCTCGCCAGCGCCGACGCCCGAGCCGGCATGGCCGAGCCGGCCGAGACGCTGCTCGGCATGGTGCTGGGCGCGGCGCGCGCGCAGGTGCATGAGAACTACATCGTCGCCCAGACGCGGGATTCGCTGGTCATCGTCGACCAGCATGCCGCGCATGAGCGGCTGGTCTACGAGGCGCTGAAGAACGCGCTGCATGCGCGCGCCGTGCCTTCGCAGATGCTGCTTCTGCCGGAGATCGTCGACCTGCCCGAAGAAGATGCCGATCGGCTGGCGATGCATTCCGAGATGCTCGCCAAATTCGGCCTCGGCCTCGAGCGCTTCGGACCGGGTGCGGTGGCGGTGCGCGAGACGCCGTCGATGCTCGGCGAGACCAATGTGCAGCAGCTGGTGCGCGACCTTGCCGACGAGATCGCCGACAACGACACCGTCGAGACGCTGAAGGAACGGCTGGACAAGATCGCCGCGACCATGGCCTGCCACGGTTCGGTGCGCTCAGGCCGGCTGCTCAAGGCCGAGGAGATGAACGCGCTCTTGCGCCAGATGGAAGCGACGCCCGGATCCGGCACCTGCAACCATGGTCGCCCGACCTATATCGAGCTCAAGCTCGCCGATATCGAGCGGCTGTTCGGACGGCGGTGACAAATCCCGGCGAAATGCCACCTGCAAGCGATCCGGTCAGTGCACCAATCGGCGATATTTCTTGGTTTTGAGAGAGAAGCCATACTCCACCGTATAGCCGGTCCCGCCGCCGCGAAAATTCACGGAAATAATCTCTTCGCCCTGTTTTTGAACGTTCATATAGATGGGCGTCATCAGCATGCCGGCGTTGCAGTCCGGGTCGTCGAACCGAATGCTCTGAACAGCTTTCTTGGTCTTCTTGCTGATGACCTGCAGTTTGGTCATGCAGATGCCGGCTTCGGTTTTGGTGAAGATACCGGCAAATCGATGGGCGGCCGTCTGCGCCCAAAAGGGGATCTCGACGATTCCCCTGACCCTGCCCTCAGCCGTATCGTCGAGGCCCGCAACCTCCTTAAGCACGACCTGAAACTTCTCCAGCCCCTTGATCCAGGTCCCCGTTGCACCGCTTTGGCTGATGTCGAGCGAAAGCGGGCATCTCGCTGTGTCGACGGGCGTCTTTGATCCCATCACCAACACTCGATCTAATTCCTTGTCGTCCGCGATCTCACAAAGCGTGAGTTTAGTTCCTTCGGCTTTGCCGTAGAGCGCGATGGGGCTCTGCTTGGCATCATAGAAGTAGCTTCCCTCGACCGTGATCCCGCTGCCGAAGCCGTCATATCTCTGGAGCGACAGATGAACCGGATTCGGACCGATGGAGCCTTCGTAATTTTTCACCTGATACCAGCCCGCGAACGCTTTCTGGCTGAGCAGCAGCAGGCAGCCAACCGCAGCGACGATCCCTCTTCCCATCTCGATCCCCTCCATCAAGGCGGATCAAGATAGCCTCCTTCGTGACTGCATCAAGGGGCTGCGGAACGGCGAAAGGAACCTATCATTTCGAGTCCGGAAACGGTCTCAACTCCCTGATTTATCGCTTCAAATTCACCACGATCACGCCGCCCAGCGCCAGCGCGCCGCCGAGGATGCCAAGCAGGCTCGGCACTTCGCCCAGCCAGAAGAAGCCGATCAGGGCGGAGGTCGGCGAGACCAGATAGAGGAAATTCGAGGCGCGGGCGGCAGGCAGGCGCGACAGCGCGGTCGCCCAGGCGGCGTAGGCAATCATCGACGGCACGATGCCGAGATAGATGACGGCGCCGAGCCCGGCATTGTCGGCGACCGCTGCCTGCGAAAACGCTTCCGGCAGGAAGGGCGACAGGCAGAGCGCGCCGAGCACCATGTTGGAGGCGGCGATCGTCAGCGGATGATGGCGGGCAAAGAGCGGTTTCTGGACGATGGTGTTGACGGCGGAGCAGAGGGCGGAGCCCAGCACCAGCAGCGCGCCGGCGTTGAAATGCAGGCCGTTGCCGTCGGCGACCGCAATGATGCCGATGCCGGTGAAGGAAATCACCGTGCCGAGCCAGGCGAGCCCCGAGAAGCGCTCGCCAAGCAGCGCCATCGCCATGAAAGCCGTGAAGATCGGGCTGACATTGATGATGAAGCCGGCCGCGCCCGCCGAGACGGTGAGTTCGCCGAAATTGAGCATGGCGGTATAGAGCGCGACGAAGATGGCGCCGCCAAAGGCGAAGCGCCACAATTCGTCGAGCCTGGGCAGCGCCGGGCGCTTCACCGCAAGCAATATGGCGGCCGGGACGGCGGCGATGGCGAAGCGGAGCGCGCCGAGCTCCAGCGGCTGGAAGGCGGCCAGGCCGGCGCGGATCGCCGGGAAAGCCGAGGCCCAGCCGAGCACCGTCAGCGCCACCGCGATGGCCGCCGTGCTGTCCATGCGCTGTGTCTCATTCAACGTGCCGGTGTAAGCGCTCATTGCCGTAGCCTCGTCTTTCTGTGTCATGGACGCAGAAAACGTCATTGCCGGCCGATTGACAAACGACCAATTCGAGGGTCAGCTGTGAGCATGGATCACAGCTCGGAACAGATACTGCCGCTCGAAACCCTGCGCGCCTTCGACGCGGCGGCGCGCACCGGCAGCTTCTCGGCGGCGGCTGAAAAACTCAACCTCACCCACGGCGCGGTGAGCCGCCAGATCGCCAAGCTGGAAGACTGGCTTGGCTTGAAAGTGTTCGAGCGCAATGCGCGCGGCGTGACGCTGACGATCGAGGGGAACCGGCTGCACTTGAGGACGACCGAGGCCTTCGCGCTGATCTCGTTCAACTCCGACCGCTGGGTCGAGCCGCGCGGCACCGCCGTGGTGCGGCTGGCCTCCATCCCCTCGGTCAGCGGGTTGTGGTTGATGCCGCGCATGGCGGCGCTCGAAAACAGCCCCACCAAGCTGCGCATCGTGCTCGACGTCGACAACCGCCAGGCCGATCTCGCCGACGAAGGCATCGACCTTTCGGTGCGCTGCGGGCGCGGGCGTATCCCGGGCCGCGTCTCGGTGCAGCTTTTCGAGGAGCATATTTTTCCGATAGCCTCGCCGGATCTGGCGAAGGAGATCGGACGCGGCGACCCGGCCCGGCTGCTGAAGTTCCCGCTGATCAACGATTCCGACGCTTCCGCGTGGCGCGCCTGGTTCGCGGCGCAGGACGTAGACTACCGCCCGCGCCCGCAAGACCGGCGCTTCGAGGACTATAATCTGGTGCTCGACGCGGCCGCGCATGGGTTGGGCATCGCGCTGGCGCGGCCGCCGCTGACCGCGGACCAGCTCGGGTCCGGCCGTATTGTTGCCGTCGATGAGCGTGTTGCGCTCAATCCGGTGTCTTATTGGATGGACCGCCCGGTCGGCCGGCCGCGCGCGGCGGCGGCGGACCTTGCCAGGCGCATTGCCGAACAGGCAGGACTTGCTCCGGAAAAGCTGGAGGCTTTCCTGCAAGATGACGTCTAGGGATTAGCGAAGCAGAAAAACAATGATCGTGGTGGTCACGGCCGAGACGACGGCGGTGACGACCGATATCGTCCACAGCGATACCGACACGGACTCGGAGCGCGGCGCATGGCCGGCAGGGCGGCCGCCTGCGCCACGGGGTTGCGGCGCGTTGGCGTTGGCCGCGACCAGCGCGGGCGAAGCGGGCACAGCGGCCGCAACCGATGACGGCGGCTGCATGACGGGCGCGGCTGCAGCCGCGCCGGCGGCGACGAGCGGTTGAGCCGTGGCGTTGGCGCGTGGACCGTTCTCGGCACCGCCGAGCGGCCGACCCTGCTGCGTTCTGGACGGCGTGTACTCGGCGTCGGCGTCCGGTTCCATCATCGCCCGGTAGGCGTCTTCGACCGGATTGGAAGACGAGCGCTGCGAGGATCGCGCGAGGGGCACCTGCAGCGAATTGGTCAGCGCCTGAGCCGCGAACTGCGCCGCCTGCGCGCTTGGCGGCGTCGGCGGCTGGACCAGCGTCTTGATCAGAGCCGTCGTCGCCGGATCAGCCTTGGGCAACGGCACCGGTTGCGGGGTGAGCGCGTCACTGATCAGCGTGTTCAAGCGGGTCGAGGTGATGTCCATGCCGGCTACCGGAAACCAATTGCCGGTCAGCCATAGCGCACGAGCATTGCGCCAAGCTTGACGTTGCTTGCGATTTGTGGCGATTGAAACCCGATGAACTCAAGCGTCCTTTCATGATGAACCGTTTCGAAGGCCCGGGCGGCAGGGAAGCCCGGATCCGCTATCTCGACGGCGACTTCCAGGTCACCAGTCCCGGCTCGTTCGTGCGTTGCGCGGTGACGGGCGAGAACATCCCCCTCGACGAGCTCAAATACTGGAGCGTCGCCCGGCAGGAGCCCTATGTGAACGCGGCGGTCTCGCTTGCCCGCGAGATCGAGTTGCATCCGGAACTGCGCAAGCGCGGATAGGATACCGGCCCCTGGTGCCGTCGCTATCAAGCCGAATCTTGCCTGGGGTACCACGTTGAAAAGCTTCAAGAAGTCCCTGAAGGCCGCGGTTCGAACGCCGCTCACTATCCGTGCGAAAATGCGCGAGCGGGCGGTGTCCAGGGCACCCAGATTCAACCTGACGGCCTGCGCCATTTTTCGCGAGGAAGCACCGTTCCTGGCCGAATGGATCAGGTTCCACCAGTCGGTGGGATTTGAACACTTCTACCTCTACAACAACTTCTCGACCGACAACTTCAAGGCTGTGCTGCAGCCGTTCATCCGGGAAGGGCTTGTCACCCTGGTCGACTGGCCACGGCCTGTGGGTCAGTTGTCGGCCTATGCGGACTGCATCCGCAGGTGCTGGCATGAAGCGTTGTGGATCGGATTGTTCGATATCGACGAGTTTCTTTTCGCGCCCGACGGGCGTGACGTGCGGTCTGTCCTCGAGGCCTATCGCGACCTGCCGGGCGTCTGTGTCTGGCAAGCGTTTTACGGCTCTTCCGGCCATATCGAGCGGCCACGAAGTCCGGTGGTTGAAGCCTACACGATGCGAGCCGGACCGGACATCACGACGGTCAAGACAATCGTCAACCCTCGCCTGGTGTACAAGCCGGGTGTGCATCTCTCGAAATTCCTGTTGGGCGAAGGGATGGACACCCATCGACGGATTATCGCGCCCGGCATGCTTCCCGAACTCGATATCTTGAGGATCAATCACTATTGGTCACGATCGCTGTCCGATCTCGACCAAAAAGTCCGGCGCGGCGACGCATCGACTTCCGAGTCGCGCGACAAGAATCGGCATCTCGACTTCGAAAGCAGGCTCAACGTCGAGCGCGACGAAACCATCCTGGAAGCGATGCGGCGGCTTCGCTAAGAGAGCTGCGGCTGTCTCTCGCGATATCGCGGTCGCCGCCGTCGCGTCGCACTTTCGCGAATCTACGACGATAGGCACCGGTCAGTGGATAATGGGGGATGATGTGAAGGCTGTTGTGACGGGAGGTGCCGGCTTTATCGGTTCGCATCTGTGCGACCTATTGCTTGCACAGGGCCGCGACGTCACATGTGTCGACAATCTTTCGACCGGCTCGGATGAAAACATCCGCCACCTCTCGGGCAATGCGCGGTTCAAGCTGCTGAGGCACGACGTCACCCTGCCCCTTCAGGCCGAGGCCGATGAAATCTTCAATCTCGCCTGCCCGGCCTCGCCCGTTCATTATCAGCGCATTCCGATCGAGACGACAAAGGCCTGCGTCTATGGAGCGATCAACATGCTCGACCTCGCATGCGCTTCCGGCGCGAAAATTCTTCAGGCATCGACGTCGGAGGTCTATGGCGACCCCCAGGTCCATCCCCAGACCGAAGCCTATTGGGGCCACGTCAATCCGATCGGCACTCGCAGCTGTTACGATGAAGGCAAAAGATGCGCCGAGGCGCTGTTCTTCGACTATTGGCGCCGCTCGAAACTGCCGATCAAGGTGATGCGCATATTCAATACATACGGGCCGCGCATGCAGCCGTCGGACGGGCGCGTGGTCAGCAATTTCATCGTCCAGGCTCTGCGCAACGAGCCCATAACCATCTATGGCGACGGCAGCCACACGCGCAGCTTTTGCTACGTCGACGACCTGGTGGACGCGATTGCCCGGATGATGGCGACGCCCGACGATGTCGTGGGACCGATCAACATCGGCAACCCGATGGAAGTCACGATCCTCGAACTCGCCGAACTCGTGTTGCGCATCGTCGGCGGCACGTCCAGGATCGAGTTCAAGCCGCTGCCGCAGGACGATCCCCAACAGCGCCAGCCCGACATAAGCCTGGCGCGATCGGCATTGGACTGGTCGCCTCGTGTCGCTCTCGAGGACGGGCTTGGCGAGACGGTTCGCTACTTCCGCCGGCTTATCGGCTGACGGCGGGGCGCCGGAGGCTCGCCTCCCGAAACTCAGCCCCGCATCTTGCGCTGACGCCAGGCGTCGAGCGTCTCGTCGATGATGCGGGCAGGCACGTGATCGAGCTCGAACACCGCCTCGATGTCGAGCACGTCCAGGTGATCGAGGAAGCCGGCGGGCGTCTCGCCGTGGCGCAGCCGAGCGGCGTCCTTTGCCGTGGTGGCGAGGCGCAGCCCCTCCTGCCGGGCGAGCGCCAGGAGGTCGGCAAGCTCGTCCTGGGCGTAAAAATGATGGTCCGGAAAGGCGCGCGACAGCGCGACTTCGCCGCCCGTGCCGCGCACCGTGTCGAAAAACTTCTCCGGATGGCCGATGCCGGCGAAGGCAAGGAAGCGACCGCCGGCAAAGCGCGACGGTTCCGCCGGCTCGACATGCGCGAGGAAGATCGGCCGGCCGGCGCGTGCCGCCTGGCGCACGACGCCGTCGGCGGCAGCCCCCTCGCCCATCTTCAGCAAGCCGCTGGTGAAGACCAGCTGATCGACGATTTTGGCGCGCAGCGGTCCGCCCGGAATGACGCGGCCGTTGCCGATACCGAAGCGGGCATCGACCACCACCAGCGCATAGTCGATATGGACGCGCGCCGACTGGAAGCCGTCATCCATGATCAGGAAATCGCAGCCATGCTCCTCGATGAGTAGCTTCGCGCCGGCGGCGCGGTTCGCCGTCACCGCGACCGGGGCATGTTCGGCCAGAAGCAGCGGCTCGTCGCCGACATGCTTGGCGGCATCGTGATGCGCATCGACGACATGCGGCTTGGCGAACGAGCCGCCATGTCCGCGCGACAGGAAGCCGGGCGTGAGCTGCATGCGCCTGGCCTGCTTCGCCAGCGCAATAGCCACCGGCGTCTTGCCGCTGCCGCCGACGGTAAGGTTGCCGACGCAAAGCACGGGCGCCGCGACCTTCTCGCGCGGGGCGCGGCGCATGCGCCGGCCGGCGACCAGCCCATAGACCGCCGAGGCCGGGGACAGCGCGAAGACGCGCCAGTCCGGCTTTTCCCACCAGAAGGGCGGCGCTTCGCTGGTCATCGCGAGTGTCCCATGCGCCTTGTCTTCGCGCATGAGCTTCTCCAAAAACCGGGTCCGATTTTTGGCGTCATTCGCTCCATCCCTTTGTTATACGCAATTCCGGACGGCAAACCGTTACACACTTTCCCCGGAATGCTTAGCGCCCGTTCGCGCCTTTCAGGCGCGCCTTGACGACCAGCGGCTGGATATAGGGCTCCAGCGATTTCAGCGTGCGGGCAAGCGCGCCGCGCATCTCGTCGACGGTGGCCGCACCGGCAGCAATCATTTCGTGGCGCGCCGCTTCATTGGTCAGAAGGAAATTGACGGCGCCGGCCAGCATGTCGCGGTCGCGCACCAGCTTGGCGCCGCCGCTGTCGAGCAGACGCTGATAGGCCTCGCGGAAATTCTGCACGTTGCGGCCGGCAAGCACGGCGGTTTCGAGCATCGCCGGCTCGAGCGGGTTCTGGCCGCCTTGCGAGGTCAGCGAACGGCCGACGAAAGCGATCTCGGTCAGTCGCAGGTAAAGCCCCATCTCACCGATCGTGTCGCCGAGCAGGATATCGGTGTCGGACGAGATGCGGTCGCCCTTGCTGCGCCTTGCGACCGTCAACCCCATGCCGGAAATCTGCGCGGCCAGCGCATCGGCGCGGTCGGGGTGGCGCGGCACGATGATGGTCAGGAGCCCATGATGGCGCTTGTGCAGGCTGGCATGGACCTCAGCGGCCACGACTTCCTCGCCGTCATGGGTCGAGATCGCCGCCCAGGTCGGGCGAGCACCGATCTGACGCTGCAAGGTGGCCAAAGCCCGTTCGTCGACAGGCGGCGGGTTGGTATCGACCTTGAGGTTGCCGGAAACGGTGACCGGCCGGGCGCCGAGCGCACGGAAGCGCTCGCCGTCGACATCCGACTGAGCGATGACATGGGCGAGGTTCTCGAACAACGCCTCGGCAACGCTGGCGCGCTTCGTCCAGGACATGAAGGAGCGGTCCGACAACCGGCCATTGACCAGGACCTGCGGCACGTTGCGGGCGCCAAGCTCCAGGATGGTCATCGGCCAGATTTCCGATTCGGCGATGATCGCCAGTTCCGGCCGCCAGTGGTCGAGGAAGCGGCTCACCGCCGGCTTGAGATCGAGCGGCACATATTGGTGGATGATGCGGTCGCCAAGGCGCTCGTCGGCGACCTTGGCCGAGGTCACGGTGCCGGTGGTCAGGACGATGTTGACGCCGTAGCCGAGGATGCTCTCGACCAGCGGCACCACCGCGATCGTCTCGCCGACGCTCGCGGCATGGATCCAGATCACCGGCCCTTCCGGCCGGGGACGGCCGGCGACGCCGTAGCGCTCGCGGCGGCGAGCACGATCCTCCTTGCCGCGCGAGGCGCGCCAAGCGACATAGGGACCGACGAGCGGATAGGCGGCCGCCCCCGCATAGCGATAGGCGGTCAGCGCCGCACGCGCCCAGCGCTCGCTCATTTGCCGCCGTCCACGAGGCGATAGGCCTCGGCCATCGCGGCGTTGAGGGAGGCGGTGACCTCCTGGCGCTTGCGCTCCATCTCGGCTTCGTCGGCATCGGCCGGCACGAAGACCGGCGCGCCGACGATGACCGCCGAGCGGCCGAAAGGCAGGTTGATGGTGGTCTTGTCCCAGCTCTTCTCCAGCACCTTGCGGCGGCTGGTGGCGATGGCCGAGGGGAGGATCGGCCGCCCGGAAAGCCTTGCCAAAAGAACGATGCCCATGCCGGCGTCGCGCGGCGTGCCGTGCGGAATATCGGCGATCATGGCGACGTTCTTGCCGGCGACGAGTGCTTTCTTGAGCGCGATCAAGGCCTTGGCGCCGCCTTTGTCGAGATGCCTCGAACTGTCGCGGCCGCCCGAACCGCGCACCGCCTCGATGCCGAATTTCTCGATCATCAGCGCCTGCAGCTCGGCGTCGGCGCTGCGCGACACCATGGCGACCAGCGGCCGGCCCTTGGGATAATAGGCGGGGGTCAGGATATGCTGGCCGTGCCACAGCGCGATGATGCCGGGCTCGAGATGCGCATAGGCGCCGCCGGCGACCTGGGTCGAACCTTCGACCAGCGGGCTGGTGAGGCGAATCAGGCGCACGAACCAGGCGAACAGGTTGGCGATGAAATTCTTGACGAAATTCGACTGCGCCAATGGCTCGCGGATGCGCCGCCACAGCGTGCGCGTTCCGCCGCTTCGGGCGGAGCGCCGCCCTGTCGCTCCTTTCACCGCCTCATGCTCCATCGACGTCAACCGCCGACCTTCGATTCTGGATCGAGCAAACGGTGCAGATGAACAACGAAATAACGCATATGGGCATTGTCGACACTGGCCTGCGCCTTGGCCTTCCAGGCGCCAAGCGCGGTCTGATAGTCGGGATAGATGCCGACGATGTCGAGGGATTCGAGATCACGGAACTCGGTTCCACCCAGGTTTTTCAGCTCGCCGCCGAACACCAGGTGCAAAAGCTGCTTCTTTCCGTCTTCCACGGCCATGCCGATCCTTTACGCGTATTCATGAATTGTGACAGGTCTAGACCAAAGCGGGCGGTTTTGGAACCGCCGACTGCCTCACCCTTGGTCAAGTCCGGCAATGACGCCGGTCAGCACGCCGAGCAGTTGGCCGCTGCCGGCGGCGAGCGCGCCGTGATTGATCACTTCCCCGGCATATCGCGGCGGCTTGCCGTCGCGGTCGAGCAACGCCCCGCCAGCCTCGGTGAGGATGAGATCGGCGGCGGCGATGTCCCAGTCATGCGCGCTCGGCTTGACGAAGGTCGCGTCGAGCTTGCCGGCTGCAATCATCGCCAGCCGGTAGGCTAGCGAAGGGATATAGGCCGTGCGCCGCAGCCTGTCCTGCCAAGCTTCCGGCATCCGATCGACCAGCGGCTTGGGTCCGCCGATATCGACGTCGCGCCCAAGCGGACGCACATGGATGGGCTTGTCGTTGAGATAGGCGCCCTCGCCCGGCAGCGCCCAATAGGTTTCGTGCTTGGCCGGGCATTCGAGTACGCCGGCAAGCGAGCGGCCGTCCTCGACCACGGCGACGCTGACGCACCAGGAATGCAGGCCGTCGAGAAAGCCGCGCGTGCCGTCGATCGGGTCGACGACGAAGGTGCGGCGGGCCGACAGTCGGGCATGATCGTCGGCGGTCTCTTCCGACAGCCAGCCATAATCCGGGCGCGCCCTGAGCAAGGTCTCGCGCAGATAGGCGTCCGCCGCATGGTCGGCCTCGCTCACCGGCGAGGTGCCGCCCTTCATCCACACCTGCGGGTTGTTGCCGAAATAGCGCATGGCGATCAGGCCGGCCTCGCGGGCCGCCTCGCGCAGCAGAGCGAGGTCTTCTGCGGTCGCGCTCGATGTCAGTTGGTCAAGCGCCGGCAAGGGTCATCCCTTCGATCAGGAGCGTCGGCGCCGCCGTGCCAAAATTGCGGTCGAGATCGCTCGCCGGCACCATGTTGAGGAACATGGTCTTCAGGTTCGAAGCGATCGTCACCTCGGCCACCGGATAGGCCAACGCGCCGTTCTCGATCCAGTAGCCGGACGCGCCGCGGCTGTACTCGCCGGTCACCATGTCGACGCCCTGGCCGAACACCTCGGTGACATAGAAGCCGCTCTTCAGCGACGCGATCAGGTCCTCCGGCGAACGCTCGCCGGGCTCGATGGCAAGGTTGGTCGAGGATGGCGAAACGGACGAGCCGCTGCGCGAGCCGCGGCCATTGGTGACGAGGCCGAGCTCACGCGCGGCCGAAGTCGACAGGAACCAGTGGTTCAGGACGCCCTTCTCGACCATCAGCAGCTTATCGCCCTCGACGCCCTCGCCATCGAAGGGGCGCGAGGCCTGGCCACGCCGCCGCAAGGGCTCGTCGGTGACGGTGATCGCGGCCGAGGCGATCTGCTTGCCCATCATGTCGCGCAGGAAGCTGGTCTTGCGGGCGACCGCGGCGCCGTTGATGGCGCCGGCGAGATGGCCGGCAATGCCGCGGGCGACGCGCGGATCGAACACGACGTCGACCGGACCGGTCGCGGCCTTGCGGGCGCCGAGGCGGCGCACGGCGCGCTCACCGGCCTTACGGCCGATGTCTTCCGGCGCGTCGAGATCGGAAAAATGCTGGCGCGACGAGAATTCATAGTCGCGCTCCATTCCCGTACCCTCGCCGGCAATGACGCTGGTCGAGCGCGAGAAGCGCGACGCGACATACTGGCCGACAAAGCCATGCGAGGTGGCAAGCACCAGGCCACCCAGGCCGGCGCCGGCGTTGCTGCCCGCGGAATTGGTGACGCCCTTGACGGCCAAAGCGGCCGCTTCGGCGGCAAGTGCCGCTTCCTTCAATTGGTCGGCCGATACTTCGGTCGGGTCGAAAAGGTCGAGATCGCGCAAATTGCGGGCAAGCAGCACCGGGTCGGCAAGACCCTGGAACGGGTCCTCCGGCGAGACCTTGGCCATGGCGACCGCGCGCTCGGCGAGCGCCTTCGGATCGGAAGCCGCGGTGGCCGAGACGCTCGCCACACGCTGCCCGACGAAGACGCGCAGCGAGACATCCTCGCTTTCCGACGATTCAGTGGCCTCGACCTTGCCCAGCCGCACCGACACGCCGGCCGAGCGGCCGCGCACCGCCACCGCGTCGGCCGCGTCGGCGCCGGCGCGCCTGCCAGCCTCGACGAGTGCCGCGACGCGATCGGTCAATTTCGCTGCGTCGAGCTTATCGGTCATGCGGTTGGTCCTGTTTGTTCAAGCGATCCGTCAGGGGCAGTCAGCCAAGCAAGGCCTGCCCGCACCATCTATTGTTCCACCGGCGCTTGTGCAATGGGCGAAGACCAATCCGGTGCCGCGCCCAGTGGCGTCGATTTCGACCCGTTGGCCATCAGATGTCGGCGCATTTGAGGCAGGCGATCGAGGCCGCAGGTGACAGCAGTGATCGGCTGCGTTGCCGTGCCTATCCGCATGCCGGCGCGGTGCTTTTGACGAACAAATGGAAGCAGCTCGCCACGCGCCTTTTGCCCGCTCCAAGCTGGACCTGCCCGAACGGCCGATGCCCACCTATCCCGGCCCAATTCGATAGACGGTTGCTTCACCGTCCACACCGCGAAGAGGCGCGTCAAAAGCCACAACACGATGGCCGGCAAGAATTTCGCCAACCCCGGGCGCGGAATGAAGCGCCTCCGAGATGCAGACCTGGCCGGCTTCAGCCAAGGACTGCACGCGCGCGGCGACATTCACCGTCTGGCCGAAATAGTCCAGGTTGTCGTTGAGCGTCACGGCGATCGACGGTCCACAATGGGCACCGATCTTGAGAATGATCCCCGGTCCGTCATGGTCGCCGTTGAAGCGATCGATTTCTTCAAAGATGTGCAGCGCGGCCGAAATCGCATCCGACGGCCGCGAAAATGCCGCCATCACCGCATCGCCGATCGTCTTGACGACCGCTCCGGAATGTTGGTGAACCGCCGCGTTGACCAGAGCGAAATGCTCACGGACCAAAGCATAGGCGTTGAGATCGCCCAGGCGCTCATACATGGCGGTCGAACCCTTGAGGTCCGTGAACAGGAAAGTGACCTGGCGGATGCCGAGTCCTTCCTTCTCGTCGACGCGTTCCGACCGGAAGAGCTGGCGGAAGGTTTGCCGTGCAAGCAACGCTCCGCCTGAAACATAAGGGTCGAAATCGAGCGGTGGTTTGGTGGTCAGCGCGACAAGCTCGGGCGGCCAGTTGATGACAAGCAACGAGCCTCGCACCGGCCCCTTGTTCGCGACCTCAATGGCGATCGGACCGGGCGGAACAGCGGGCAACGCCGGCAAGAAGCGTTTACCGTCATAGTCGACCTTCAGAAGCGTCGGGACCAACACCGGTTCGCCCGATATCGGCACGGCGAACGCCGCCTGCGTCTGCACGTTGACGCCCGAAAGGGCGCCCGGTCCCAGGTCGGCGTGGAGCACCGTGGTGGTGCCCGGCGGCAGAAACGTCATGCCCCGAACGAAGCCGCGCAGAACGTCAAGAAAGCGAACGTGTTGGCCCGGCAGCCGCCCGTCGTGCCCGAAGTGGAGTTTCCAGTGAAAATCCTCGACGGGGAGCGTCTCGGGATTGTGGTGCGGCAGGCGCCGCAGCTTCGGCGATATTGAGAAAGAGACCTCGATGAAGTCGTCGAGGTCCGTGTCACCCGACACGTCGCACAGGCCGCAGACGTAGTGGGTCTTCAGCGTGCGCAGCGCGCCGAAACTATCGAGCACCATCCCGGACTGGGGGCACAGCACATCCCAGCTCATGTCGAACAAACCGCAGCGGGCGGCATGAAGGAACAGGTCGATTGCTTCAGGCTCGGCGATTGAGCGGTCGCGGGCAAAGGCCAGAGGATTGACGCGAAAGAGTGACTGGTCGTCGGCACTCCTGATCAACGTCTCGAATTTCGAGATGACGCGTGGGCTCCAGGCTCGCGCCTGCTCAACCTTGGTCATCTTGCTTTCGAGAAGACGATCGTCGACTGCCGTCACGTCGGATCCTCAATTTTGCCGGCCACAGCCTACTAGAAAACCGGTCCGAAGCGAATGAATTGAATTGCGTTGTCGTCCGACAGGGCACAGGTGGCGCCCCGGCGTGCTGGGCAGCCGCGCCGAAACGCCGGGAGTTGGAGATGGATGGTCCTGGTGCTCGACCGGATCAATCACCCGGTCCGCAACCTGTCACGGCGTCGCCACCGGCGCCCAGATCACGTCGTCGATCCTCTGCGCTCCCGTCGCCAGCATGACCAGCCGGTCGAAGCCTAGGGCCGAGCCGCAGGCCTGCGGCATGATCGCCAAGGCCGCGAGGAAATCCTCGTCGAGCGGATAGCGCTCGCCATAGATGCGCTCTTTCTCGTCCATCTCGGTAACGAAGCGGCGACGCTGCTCGGCCGCATCCGTCAGTTCGCCAAAGGCGTTGGCAAGCTCGACGCCACAGCAATAGAGCTCGAAGCGCTCGGCGACGCGCGGATCCTGCGCGCTCGGCCGGGCAAGGGCCGCTTCGGAAATCGGATAGCCACAGAGGATGGTCGCCCGCCCCTGCCCCAGGACCGGCTCGATTTTCTCCACCATCACCCGGCTGAACAGGTCGGCCCAATTGTCGTCGGGCGCGGTGCGCATTCCGGCGCTGACCAACGCCGCATGTAGCCCGTCGCGATCCGTGGTCCCGTCGGCGGAGACGGTCGCCAGAACGTCAATGCCGGCATATCGGGTAAAGGCCTCAGCTACGCTCAGCCGTTCCGGCTCGGCGAAGGGGTCAGCCTCACGGCCACGGAAACGGAAGCTCTTGGCGCCGGCTTTTTCCGCGGCGAGCGCCAGGAATTCGGCGCAGTCGGCCATGAGGCGCTCGTAGGTTTCGCCGACGCGATACCATTCGAGCATGGTGAACTCGGGGTGGTGCAGCGGCCCGCGCTCGCGGTTGCGCCAGACGGCACCGAGGCTGAAGATGCGCTCCTCACCGGCGGCGAGCAGCTTCTTGCAGGCGAATTCCGGCGAGGTGTGGAGATAGAGCGGCCGGCGCGACGCGTCGGGTCCGATGACTTCGGTGGCAAAGGCGGCGAGATGCGCCTCGTTACCGGGCGAGACCTGCAACGCCGAGGTCGTCACCTCGATGAAATCGCGTGTCGAGAACCAGCCGCGCAGCGCCGCGGCGATGGCGTTGCGCGCCATCAGGCGTGGCCGGCGGTCGGCATGGATATGCGGCGTCCACCAGGGCGAAGCGGCGGTCATGGGCAGGAAAATCGCGCGCAAGGCTGGCGGTTCGGCGCAAGATGCGCTAGGGCGCACGCGATGGCCGCCGTCGCCGCTTCGCGGAAATCGACGCTCGCAGGCCGAAAAACTCGAACGGGATCGAATATCGTGGTCAAGGTCATCGCCAGCTCCTTACGCAAAGGCAACGTCGTCGATAAGGACGGCAAGCTCTATGTCATCCTCTTTGCCGAAAACATCCACCCTGGCAAGGGTACGCCGGTGACCCAGCTCGACATGCGCCGCATCGGCGACGGGGTGAAGATCTCGGAACGTTACCGCACGACCGAAATGGTCGAGCGCGCCTATGTCGAGGAGCGCGAGCACACCTTCCTCTATTCCGACGGCGAAGGATTTCACTTCATGAATCCGGAAAGCTATGACCAGGTCGTGGCCTCGGAAGGCGTCGTCGGCGACTTCGCGCCCTATTTGCAAGAAGGAATGGCCGTGCAGCTGGCGCAGTTCAACGGCGTGCCGATCTCGCTGGTGCTGCCGCAGCGCGCCACTTTCGAGGTGGTCGACACCGAGCCGGTCACCAAGGGCCAGACGGCGTCGTCCTCCTATAAGCCGGCCGTGCTTTCGAACGGCGTGCGCACGACCGTGCCGCCGCACATCTCCGCCGGTACGCGTATCGTTGTGATGACCGCCGACGGTTCCTATGTCGAGCGCGCCAAGGACTGAGAGTCCGGGGGTTCAGTGGCCTATGCCTGGCTCGCCTGTAACCAGGCGGGCCGACCGTCAGCATGGAACGTCCATCGGATTCTGATCACGAAGGTCGCATTTGGCGGGTTTGATCGGACCTCACCGCGCGCCCCCCCACGGGAGGGCCAATGTCGGCTAGCTCAAGTCCGAAAGAGACTGCGCAGGCGAAGCCACAGCCGGGGGCGATCGACTGGCGGTTCGGCGCCCATCTCACTGGATACAGCCTCGCTGGGCGGCAGCAGATAGAGCCATGCCAGCATCTCATTGGCCTCGCCGCAGCATGGCCCTGCAATGCCGGCCGAAAGGATGCTCAGCGCTTCCCCGCGCGAAAATGTCGTGGGTGCAATCGGCGCATCAGCCCTCTCATGCATGCTTACTCTCCATGATTGGCGGCGGCAGCGACGCTCGGGTTTTCGAGCGACGCGAGATAGGTGGCGCACCTCACCTCATGGACATCAGGTCCGTCATGAGGCCGACCCCGACGACGAACTTCGGCGCAGGCGGCTCCGGACAGCCGATATCCCTCAACTCATGGGGCGACAGGTCCGCCAGCGCCCTGCGTCCTGCGATGCTGCGCCGCCATGCCACGAAGGCGGCGACTGCCGCAGCGACGGTGCTTGATGCTATCCCAAGCAGCCGGCGTTTCGACGCGCCGGTCTTCGCGTGAGCTTCCGTGTGTGCCATTTCGCTTCTCCCGTTCCAGATTACGGCCGGAGCTTGTCACACGGGCGATCTGCAATTGTTCAGCCAGGCGTGAACCATTGGGGGAAGCCCGGCGGACCGCCGTTAAATCCGCGTTAAATCGACCGGCGAAGATGCTATTCTGTCGGCGCGTTCGAATTTCGGAGGGCGTCGTGCGCATCCGGTTGCTTGGCGGTCTCGAAGTGACTTCCGCAGAGGGTCAGCCTGTCCGCTTCGCAACGCGCAAATCGGCGCTGCTTTTTGCCGCCCTGGTCCTGGCGGGACGCCGCGGCCACCGCCGCGAAACGCTCTCTGAAGGGTTCTGGCCCGGACGGGGCGACGCGCAGTCGCGAAACAGCCTGCGTCAGGCCCTAGCAGACATCAGGCGATGGTTTCCCGCCGCCGGCAATGCGGCCATTTCCATCGACGGGGATCAGGAAACGGTTGCGTTGACGGCCGGTCCGGACGAAGCCGATATCTGGCTCTTCGAGCGCAAGCTCGCTGAAGGCGGGACGGCGGAGCTAGCCTTTGCCGCCGACCTCTACCGTGGCGATCTGCTTGCGGGCGAAGTCATTCCCGACGGTCTGGATGAATGGTTCGGCCCGTACCAGGTGAGATACCGGCAAAAGGCGCAGCAATTGGCGGAGCGCCTGAGCCTCGCGGCCCCCGAATCCGCATCCGCGGCCGAAACTGCCTGCGAACGATTGGCGGAAAGGCTGCTTGCCTCGGATCCGACCGCGGAGCCGGCGCATCGGGCATTGATGCGCATCCACGCCGCGAGGGGCCACGAAAACGCGGCCTTGCGCCAGTTCGAGACCTGCCGTGCGCTGCTGAAGAAGCATCTGGGCTTGGAACCCGAGGCACAGACGCAATCGTTGGCGGCGTCGCTGCAAATGCGGGGCGGAGATCGCCGGTCCGCGCCCACACACGACGCCGCCCAACCTGCACAGCCTGTCGCCAGTCCGGCAAGGCCGCACGACCAGCCTTCCGTGGCGGTGATGCCTTTCGACAATCTTGGCGGGGCGGATGATGAGTATTTTGCCGACGGCGTTGTCGAGGAGGTCACCGCCGCGCTTTCGCGTATCCGGAACTTCTTCGTCATCGCGCGCCAGTCCACCTTCACCTACAAGGGCCGCTTCGTCGACGTGCGCGAGGTCGGCAAGGAACTCGGCGTGAATTATGTCGTCGAGGGCACCGTTCGGCGGGGCGGCGACCGGCTGCGCATTTCCGTGCAACTGGTCGATGCCGAGACGCGGACACAATTATGGTCCGAGCGCTACGAGGGCGCGGCCGAGGACGTCTTCGAATTCCAGGACAGGATCGCGGCACAGGTGGCGGGCGCCATCCACCCGGCCATCCGCGGCGCCGAGATCGAGCTTGCCAGGCGCAAGCCGCCAACCAGCCTGCGGGCCTATGATTTCGTCATGCGCGCCTATCCGAACATTTGGGGCCGCCGCAAGGACACCAACGACCAGGCAATAGAGCTGCTCAAGAAAGCGATCGCCATCGATCCGGCCTATGGCCGCGCGCATGCGCTCCTGGCGTGGTGCCACGCCTCGAACGCCGTGTTTCTGTGGGCCGAGCAGCCGGAAAGGGAGCTGGAAAAGGCGGTCGCGGCGGTCGAGGCTGCCGGCTCGATCGGCGATGATCCAACCGCGTTGACCGCCGCTGGCGCGGCCTTGAGCATGGGCGGTGATCAGGAGCGCGCCGCCACCTTTATCGAAAAGGCGCTCGCGCTTGATCCGAACAATGCGTGGGCATGGGCGCGCCGTGGCTGGATCGCGATCTATAGGGGTGAAGCCGGCCTGGCGCAGGACCGGTTCCAGCGAGCGATGGCGCTGAGCCCGATGGATCCGTTCGCGTTCGCCGTGAGACTGGGAATGGGCTATGCCTTGGCAAAGACGGGCTCCCTTTCCCAGGCCGTCGCGATGGCTCGTGAGGTCATTGCCGCCCACCCCGACATCATCACGTCCTATCGATACCTCGCCGCCTGGTCGGCGATGAACGGCGACCTGGAGACTGCCCGCTGGGCCGCGCAAAAGCTCATGGCCGCCCAGCCGAGTTTCACGATCGAGCGATTCCGGTCGCTGCCTGTCTTCCACAACACCCCGGGATGGGCAAACAAGGTGGCCGAAGGCTTGAAGCTGGCGGGATTGCCCGAGCGCTGACCATCAGTTTGGCCACACTATCAGGCGGCCATTTCCACCGGCAGGCCGGCGGCCTTCCATTCCGGCATTCCGTCCTCGACGCGGCGCGCAGCAAGGGCTGCACGACCGCCCCTCCGGGTTCATCGGCAGGGGGAGCGGTCCGGTTTGTGGGCTCCTAACAGGCGACGGCCGTCAACTCGCGCAATCCTGCGCCTAGCCTCCACTACCGAAGCTGCTCTTTACCTTCCGATTTGCGACGCTGCCGACATCAGCTCCTGAGTGTTCGGGGCGCCGAATAGCCCGCCATCGAGTACCTCGTTGGAAGTCCAGCGAACCACGCCATCGCGGTCCAGCAAGAACTGACCGACGAGCTGCCCAACGCCGGTGGCCATCATCTGCTGATCCGCTTCCGTGATATCGTAGCCGTCCTTCTTGTTCAGATATTCGAGCGCCGCAAACGGGTCCATCGGCTCCGGCATCTCGCCCGGCAAGTCGACCCGCATCGACTTCACATCGCTCATCGAAACCTTTTGCGGCCACGCGCTCTCGTCTTCGGTGATCTGCATGTTCGGCAATCCAAAGGCGCGGTGTGAAGTCCGCTCCGGATCGGATGCCGCGAGCAGGCCGAGCATCGGGTGGTACCGCAGATAGAGGCGCGCCCGCTCAATGGGCGTGTTGACCACTGTCAGACTTTCGATGCCCTTCTCGTTGAGGGCTGGGGCAAGTTGCGAAAGCATGGCGATTTGGCGCCTGCAAAAAGGACAATGGAGGCCTCGATACAGTCCAACCAGCACTGGCTTCTCGCCTCGGAAGTCGTCGATGGCGATCTTGCCCTCGCGAGTAATCGCGTCGAGCACGACATTGGGCGCCGTTTCGCCAAGTTGCAGCGGGCCAGTGTTGAGACGTTCTGACATGCTGATCCTCCTCGCGCGTCAATCCACAACGGATGTGCGGGCGGGTGGCTTGAGCCATGTGCGGCACATACGTCCTTGGGCATGCTGAAATGGCGGTCGGCCTTAGGACGGCGTCGATAGTCAATTTATAGCACGCAGAGGGCGGACGCCAGTTTCTTACGGAGGGCAACGCTTTTACACTAGATCGCGCCCACGAGCCGAGCAGGCTCTTAATACCCAGGCGCGCCAAGGTCTGGAAATGCCCGACCGCTTGTGACCGAGCGTTACAGTGTAAGCAACGGCAGCCTGCCGAGAAAGACCCTGAGCGCCCTTAACGGCGAACAGCGCTTTGGTCGCAAGCAGAACGGTAGTCTTTCGAGGATCTGGCTCGATTGCGGCCGGTCCAGTTCCGCTCCCCACTCGAGGCATTCGCCATGTTGTAACCAAGCGTCTGCAATTGGCGCTCAGAGGAACCTCGGCCAACAAGCATTCCGTGCCATCTAATCTTTTGGCCACGATGTCAGCCAACCACTTCCACCGGGAGGCCTGCGGCCTTCCATTCCGGCATGCCGTCCTCCAGTCGACGCGCCGCATGCCCAAGCGAGCGCAGTGCGGCCACCGCCTCGAAAGACATCACGCACCACGGACCGCGGCAATAGGCGACGACTTCCCTGCAGGCATCGGCGTCGGCTGACCAGGCCTTGACCTGTCCCAGCGGGACATTGATCGCGCCAGGCACATGGCCGAGTGCGAACTCGTCCGCCGGGCGGACGTCGATCAGTGTCACCAGCCCGTCGCGCATCAGCGCCTGAAGTTCGTCCCGACTTACGGGCCGCATGTCGTCGCGCGCGTCGAAATAGCCGCGCACGATGCGGTCGACCTCGGCAAGCTGCCGTTCGGCAACGCTGCGCACGGCGGCGAAGGCCGACAGCACGCTCGCATCGGCCAGCGAGTAATGCACGAATTTGCCGTCCCGCTCGGCCACGACGATGCCGGCTCGGCGCAGCGCCTGCAGATGCTGGGAGATGTTGGCGACCGGCTGGCCGAGCTTGGCGGCAAGCGCCTCGACGCTGCGCGCGCCCTGCGCCAGATGCTCGATCATCTCCAGGCGCAGCGGGTGCCCGAGCGCCTTGGCGACGACCGCGAACTGCTCGTAAAGCGCCTGCTTCGGATTGCGGATTGACATCGGTCCTTCTACGACGCATCGTCATTCAATGGAATGATTGAATGATAGTTTCGGCGCACTGTCAAGCTGGGCGGCCCATCCGCTCAGCCGTCCGTTCGGAGGAAAAGCGATGATTCTCAGGCAGTTCCTGCACACCGACCCGGTTGCCGCTTCCTACCTGTTCGGTTGCGGCGGCAAGGCGTCCGCGGCGGTCGTCGACCCGGTCGGCGACATCGCGCCCTATGTCGAGGCGGCACGCGCGACAGGCATGCGCATCCTCTACGTCGTCGACACGCATATCCACGCCGACCACATCTCGGCGGGGCGAACGCTGGCCGAGGCGACCAGCGCCGAATACGTGCTGTTCGAAGGCGCCGAAGCGGGCTTCCCGTTCCGGCGCGCGAAGGACGGCGAGGTGCTGGAACTCGGCAATGTCACGGCGACGGTGATGCACACGCCGGGCCATACGCCGGAGCATCTCAGCCTCCTGGTCACCGACCGGACCCGATCGCCCGAGCCCTGGTTCGTGCTCACCGGACACACGCTGATGGTCGGCGATCTCGGCCGCACCGAACTTGCCTCCAGCGCCGAGGACGGGGCGCGCGCGCTCTATGCCAGCGTGAGCCGGCTGAAGGAATTGCCCGACCATATCGAGGTGCTGCCCGGCGCCTATTCGGGCTCGGTCTGCGGCCGCTCGCTGAGCGGCAAGCCGACATCGACGATCGGTTTCGAGCGGCGCTTCAACAAGGCCTTCCGCATCGAGGACGAGTGTGAGTTCGTCGCCGTCATGACGGCCGACATCCCTCCCCCGCCGCCCGAGGCCGCACGCACGCGCGCCGTCAACGCCGGAGCAAAATCTTGAGCGCAGCGGCATCCGCCGTGGCGCTCGGCCTCAAGGCCAACTGGAAGCAGTTTTCGCTCCTGGTGCTGATCAACGCCTTCGTCGGCGGCATGGTCGGCATCGAGCGGACAGTCGTGCCACTGATCGGCGCGGAGGAATTCGGCGTCGCCTCGACCACCTTGGTCGTCTCATTCATCGTCAGCTTCGGCGTGGTCAAGGCTTGCGCCAACCTCGTCTCCGGCCAGCTTGCCGATAGATGGGGCCGCAAGGACGTGCTGATCCTGGGCTGGCTTTTCGGCCTGCCGGTGCCGTTCATCATCATCTGGGCGCCAAGCTGGGGCTGGATCGTCGCCGCGAACGCGCTGCTCGGCATCAACCAGGGCTTCGCTTGGTCGATGACGGTGATCATGAAGGTCGACCTGGTCGGACCGAAATCGCGCGGGCTCGCCGTCGGCCTCAACGAGTTCGCCGGCTATCTCGCCGTCGGCGTCACCGCCTTCCTCACCGGCTATCTGGCGAGCCGCTACGGGCTGCGCCCGGTGCCGATCTATCTCGGCGTCGGCTACGCGATCGTCGGCGCCGCGCTGTCGATCCTGCTCGTGCGCGACACGCGCGAGCATGTGCGGCTGGAACTGGCCAATCATCCGAAAGCGGCTTCGACGCTCTCCTTCCGCGAGATATTCGTGCTGACCTCCTTCGGTGACCGCAATCTGTTCGCCGCCTCGCAGGCCGGGCTGGTGAACAATCTGAATGACGGGATGAGCTGGGGGCTGTTTCCGCTGTTCTTCGTCGCCAACGGGCTCGGCATCGAGCGCATCGGCATCCTCAAGGCCGTCTATCCGGCCGTTTGGGGCGTCTTCCAGGTGGCGACCGGACCGTTGAGCGACCGCTGGGGCCGCAAGGGGCTGATCGCGGCCGGCATGTGGGTGCAGGCGGCGGGGCTTCTCACCACCGCCATGACGCGCGACTTCGGCTGGTGGCTGCTGGCCAGCGTGCTGCTCGGCCTCGGCACGGCGATGGTCTATCCGAGCCTGATCGCGGCGGTATCGGACGCATCGCATCCCTCCTGGCGGGCGCGCTCGCTCAGCGTCTACCGCTTCTGGCGCGACCTCGGCTACGCGATCGGTGCATTGTCCGCCGGCCTGATCGCCGATTTCTTCGGCTTCGTCGCGGCGATAGCAGTGATCGCGGCGCTGACCTTCCTGTCGGGCGCGATCGTCGCGGTGGCGATGCGCGAGCCGCGCAGCGCCGGGCCGGTTAAGGCATCAGGTCACGGTTGACGCGAGCCCTGAGAAGAGACCGCGTTTACGTTAATGGAAGCCTGATGCTGCGCCGGGTTTGCCCGTCCGCTACAATTTGGACAGCTACATTCCCTCGAGATCGCGTATGAGCAGCCCGAACCGCATGCCGTGGGTGGACACGGCAAAAGGCCTTTCCATCATCCTGGTGGTGATGATGTATGCCGCCTACAACACTGGCGAATACACCAACGACATCGGCTTCCTGCACTACGCCATCGGCTTCGCGACACCGTTCCGCATGCCGGAATTCTTCCTGATCTCGGGCCTGTTCCTGTCGCAGGTGATCGACCGGCCGTGGCGGCGCTATGTCGACCGGCGCGTCGTCCACTATCTCTATTTCTACGTGCTGTGGGCGGTGATCTCGATCGGGCTGAAGATCGGCATCTTCAGCGGCGATCCCGCCGGCATGCTACACGACCTCGCAATGGCCACGGTCGAGCCCTATGGCGTGTTGTGGTTCATCTACATGCTGGCGGTCTTCGGCATCGTCATACGCGTGCTGCGCGAATTCAAGGTGCCGCACTGGGTCGTCATCCCGCTCGCCGCCGCGCTGCAGATGTGGGCGCCGAAGCCGGACAGCTACGCGCTGGAGCAGTTCGCGGCCTATTTCGTGTTCTTCTATCTCGGCTTCGTCTTGGCGCCGCTGGTGTTCCGACTGGTCGCGTGGACGCAGGCGCGGCCGGCGATGACCACGGCTGGCCTGCTTGCCTGGGCGCTCGTCAACTGCCTGCTCGTCTATTCGCCCGGCTATGCCTTGCAGCCGGTCGGCATGCAGATGGGCCTGGCGGCCTGGCCGCCGCTGCATCTGGCGCTAGCCGTTGCCGGCGCGGTGGCGCTTTGCGTTGCCGGCGGCTTCCTGTCGAAATTCGCTTCGATGGAATGGCTGCGCTGGCTGGGCGAGCATTCGCTGGTCGTCTATGTCGCCTTCACCATCCCGATGTCGCTCTTCCGCGGCGCCGCGATGGCAAGCGGCCTTCTGACCGACACCGGCATGCTGAGCTTCGCGGTTTTGCTCGTCTCGGTCATCAGCCCGGTGCTGCTCTATTTCATCGTCAAGCGGATCGGCTTCGGGACGTTTCTGTTCGAGCGGCCGGCCTGGGCGCATATAGACGGGCCGACTACCACCAAGGTTTCCGGCAAAGCCATGTCGCGTCCGGTGCGCGAGGCGGCCTGATCGGCCAGCGGTTACTTGCCGGCATCATATCCCGGACGGCGCACGGCGCGGACCTTGCCGCTGCCGCCGCCGCCGCAAAAGAAGCAGCCGGCGCCATCGGATTCCAGCCCCGACACGCCCGTTCCGGCCGGCATCTCAAGCGTTTGCAGCACCTCGCCGGTCTTAGGATCGATGCGGCGGATATCGCTCTCCTCGCCTTCCCAGGTGCCGTGCCAGAGCTCGCCATCCACCCAGGTGACGCCGGTGACGACGCGGTTGGATTCGATGGTGCGGATGATCTTGCCGGTCTCGGGATCGATCTGATGGATGCTGCGGGCGCGGTGCTGGCCGACCCAGAGCGAGCCTTCGGCCCAGGCCAGGCCGGAATCGCCGCCATGTCCCGGCGCCGGGATGGTGGCGACGATCTTGCCGGTGCCAGGGTCGATCTTGTGGATGCGGTCCTCGGCGATCTGGTAGAGGTGCTTGCCGTCGAAGGCGGTGCCGGCATGCGAAGCGACATCGATCGACTTCACGATCATGCCGCTTTCGGGATCAAGCGCGTTCACCTTGTCGCCGTCGGCGAACCATACGCTCTTGCCGTCATAGGTGACGCCATTGACGCGCTCGGCGCCGGGGAACGGCCCGTATTCGCGCAGGATTTCGGCGGCTGCTTTTTTCATTTTCCAATCTCCATCAAAAACTGAACGATGTGGAGCAAGCTTTCGTTTTGCGCATGTCTTTTCCCCAAATCGGGGTCCACTTTCGGGAGACATGCTAAACGCCCGGCAGCGAACCCGGGAGTAACAACACAGTCGGGAATCCGGTCACCGGCGGCATCATCCAGCGGCGCGCCCGACCGCGGCCGACCGCCAGCACCTTGTCCTCGCCCGAGAGCTGCTCCAGAGCGCGCTGGACAGTACGTGCGCTGGCGCCAAGCGCGATCGCCAGCGCCGAGCTCGACCAGGACTCGCCGTCGGCCAGGAAAGCCAGCACCGCGCCGTGCTCGTCCTCGACCGGCGGCGCCAGCACGACGACCTCGGCGGCCTTCAGCGGCGTCAATGCAAAACCGGCGGCGGTCGCATTGATTTCGGCCAGCGCGGCGAGTTCGGCGCGCAGCCGCCCCATCTCGACCCTGAGCCGCGCGCGATGCGATTCATCGGCATGCCTTGCCCGGAAGGCTCGCCTCAGGAGAACTTCGCGCGAGGCATCCGCCGGCCAGGCCTCGGCAAGCGAGCGGGCCAGCGCAAACAGGACCGGCCGCGTCGCCAGCGAGATCACAGCATCGGCCTGGCGCACGACATTGCGGCAGGCATCGACGACCAGCGCGCCCGACGCCAGCAGCGCTTCGACCTCGTCGAGCATCAGCGGCTTTTCCACGCCCTTCCCGATGAGCCGTGCCACCGGCGTGCTCAGCACGAGCGACGCTGCCTCGACTTCCGCCTTCAGCGCGGGGATGTTGGCTTCGTACGCGGCAAGCGATGCCCGACCGAAGGCGGCGCGCGCCGGCTTCGTCCGCAGACGCCGGACCGCGATGCCGGCGGCAGCGAGTTCATGCGCGACGCGCGCGACCGGCGGCAGCGGCGCCGGATCGAAACCGGCCAGCAGGCGCTCGGCCTCGTCGAGCCGGCCGATCAGGATCAAGCGGCGCGCCTCGAGGCTGCCGGCATAGGCGGCGTTCAACCGGTCGCCATGCGTGGCGAGCGTCGCGCGGGCGGCGCGCAAGGCCTTCTCCGGCCAGCCGAGGTCGCGCGAGACCAGCGCGATCTCGGCCTCGGCGACGACGCAGCGCGCGCGGGCGACAGTCTCCCTCGGGCTGAAGGCGCGGGCGGCGTCCTTGAGCAGCGCCTTGGCCTTGGCGAAATCGCCGAGCTGCGCCATCGCGATGCCGCGCAGCGCCAGCGCCGGCGCGTCGTCGCGCAGCGCGACGCGCTTCAAGGCGCCGAGCGGATCGCCGGCGGCAAGCGCGCGGCCGGCGGCATTGATCAGCGAGTCCATGCCCTAGCCTCAGCCGCAGCAAATCGCGTCACACTTGTAACTCTCACCATCGAAGCATGCGGCCCTATGTCTGTCCCCGTCACCCCCAACCAAACCCAAGAACGGGACAAGAGCAATGACCCAACACTTGAAGACACCGCCGGTCGTTTCGCAGGACGCCTGGGAAGGCGCGTATGAAGAGATGCTGGTGAAGGAAAAGACCCTGACGCGGGCCCGCGACGCCTTGGCCGCCGAACGCCGCCGGATGCCGTGGATGGAAGTCAAGAAGGACTATGTCTTCGAAGGCCCGAACGGCAAGGTGAGCCTACTCGACCTCTTCGAAGGGCGCCGCCAGCTCGTCGTCTACCGCGCGTTCTTCGAGCCGGGCGTCTACGGCTGGCCGGAACATGCCTGCCGCGGCTGCTCGCTCGGCGCCGACCAGGTCGGCAACCTCGCCCATCTCAACGCCCGCGACACCACGCTTGCCTATGCCTCGCGCGCGCCGCAGGCCGACATCCAGCGGCTGAAGGAACGGATGGACTGGAAGATGCCCTGGTACACCATCACCGACAGCTGGGACAAGGATTTCGGCGTCGACGAATGGCACGGCCACAACGTCTTCATCCATGACGGCAAGCGCATCTTCCGCACCTACTTCGTCAACAACCGCGGCGACGAAGCGTTTGGCACGGTCTGGAGCTATCTCGACATCACGCCGCTCGGCCGCCAGGAGGTGTGGGAGGATTCGCCCGAGGGCTATCCGCAGACCCAGACCTACAAGTGGTGGAACTGGCACGACAATTACGATGCAGGCGCCGCGCCCGACCAGAGATGGGTCGAGGTGTCGGATGCCGGCGAAGCGGCGTTCCGCAACAAGGACGCCTGAGGATAAGGCGACTCCGGCGGCGCAACCCGCGCGCCGCCGGAGTCGATCGCATCGCCTTGTTCCCATGCTTGAAAACCTGACCGCTTCAGAAGGTGGCTATCATGAGCATCGACTCCCCTCGTCCGGCCGGCCTGAGCGGCTTCGGCCTCGCCGACTGGCTGTGCCTCGCCGCGGCGCCGACCTTTGCAACGATGGCACTGGTCACGGCTGCCTATGGTGGCCAGGACATGATGTGCATGCCCGGCCCCGGAGCCTCTGTGCTCAGCGGCATGGTGCCGATGTATCTTTTGATGGCAGCGTTCCACCTCGTGCCCTGGCTGCGGCTTGTTGCCAGACGAGAATGAGGTTTGACACGTACTCAAATGTACGCCGAACACGCCAAATGTCGGCACCGCCAAGCGGCATCAGGCCAGGAGCCGCCACATTCGCACACGACCTGTACCGCGCAATTCCGTTTCCTCGAGTGGCTCGCAGGCAAAATTTGGTCCAAGCAGTTTGTGAGTTCCATCCGAAATACGGATTTCATCGGGCTCCGCGGCCCTCTGAATGCGCGCGGCGAGATTGACGGTGTCGCCCCACAGGTCATAGACAAACCGCCTTTTGCCTATGACGCCCGCCACGATCGGTCCGGAGTGAATTCCAATCCTGAGACTTAGCGGTTCGCCCGCGAAGCGCTCGCGCCTGGCCGCCTCCCGCAGCTCAAGCGCATAGTGCGCAAGGGCTTGCGCATGATCGGATCGAGCGGTGGGCAGGCCAGCGACCACCATGACACAATCGCCGATGGTCTTGATCTTTTCGCAGCCATGTTGTTCCGAGAGCAGATCCGCCGCCTTGAAGAAGTAATTTAGAATAGCGAGCGTCGTCACTGCCCCGACGCTCCGCGCTCTTTCCGTAAAACTGACGATGTCAGCAAAAAGCACACTCACCTCCGCGTGGTTGTCCGCAATTTGCTCGTCCGCTTTCAGCCGCTCCGCGATCGATGCCGGAAGAATATTGAGGAGCAGTGATTCGGCGCGCCGGTATTCGCGCGACAGACCCTCCTGGCTCTCCCTCAATGCCTCGTTCGTCGCTTGCAGCTTCGCATTGAGTTGACGCTCCCTCTCCTGCAGGAGCGTCATTTCATAAGCCTTCTGCTGGAGCCGCTGCTGGTGGTCGCGTTCGGCAGTGGCGTCGAGAAAGACCAGCCACACCGAGCCGTCGTCGCCGAAGAAATGAAGGTCCGCGACACGCCCGCCGGGCAGTTCCATCATGGGCATATGGAATGGAAGCTCCGGGCAAGGCAGCAGCCCTTCCATGATTTCGAGCTGACCGGCGACGGGCTCGCCGGTGCCAAGCGACGTGAGCCCGTAATGCTCGAGGTTGCCGCCCTTCGCTTCTATGCATTGCCGGGCATCGATTTTCAGGTATGCGGCAAAGCGCTCATTGGAGAAGAAGTCGTATATCCAGCTTCTGACTTCTTTCGGCAATCTGGCCATGGTCTACTTGGCGACCATCGACGCAAGCTGACGAAACGCCTCTTCGACATGTTCGCCAGAAAGCGCGCTTGTCAGATAGACTTGCCATCCTCGTTGCTTCAGTTCGTCGATCTCGCCATCCGATATCGCCCACCGATCGGTCAGATCGGATTTGTTGAACAGCAATATGAACGGCATGGCGCCGAATTCGGCCTCGCACCGCTCGCGCAGCGTAAGCGCCACGCCGAGAGTGGCGGGCCGGGTTCCATCGACGACCAGCACGAGCCCGGTCGCACCCCGCACATAGCTGACGCGGAACGAGCCGATATCGTCTTCGCCGGCCAGATCCCACAAAATCAGGTCGACGGTCTTGTCGGGGAAGGCGACGCTCTTCTTGTCGATCTTCACGCCCACCGTGGTCAGGTAGTTTTCCGAGAAGATGCTTTGCACGAACCTGCGCACCAGGCTCGTCTTGCCGACAGCAAACCCGCCCAACATGCAGATCTTCTTTTGCAGCATCCTGGGCTCCGCCCTATTCCAGATTCACAGTAATCGAGACCCGGCGATTGGTGGAGCTCCCCGTTTGACTATTTTCGGGCACCGCCGGCTCAAAGGTGCCGGCGCCCCGAACCAAGAGCAGTTCCGGAGCGACGCCGCGCTTGTTGAGAAGCGCGCGAACTGTCTCGGCGCGGGCGGCGCTGATCGACGCGTTGGCCGTCTCACGGCCCGTTGTGTCCGAATGGCCGGTCAACATGAACCGCGCCGTCACGCCTGCCTTGCGGGCATTCTCGGCGAATTCCTTCAACTGATCAGCCAATCTGTCGAGTACCGGCGTCTGCTCCGGTCCCGGGACGACTCTGCCGGAAGAGAAGAAAATATCGGTCGTCTGGATGGCCTCTCTCAATTGATTCAGTTCCGCCAGGTTCAGCTCGCGCAGCTGCGAGACATCAAGAACCACTCCGTCCGCCGAAAGTTGTTCGGCGGCGGCCTGCGCCCGGCTGATCCAGCCGGCAGAAGCCTCGCCCACGACAACGATGCGACCCTGGATGATCGAAAGCCGAATCGTTTTCGGTGGGGACAGCGACGCCGTCAGCCGCTTCACCACGAACTTCGGATCGAGACTCTGATAGAATTGCCACTGTGAATGAACGCGGGCAGGATCAACCCCCGTTCCCGACAGCAAAGCTTGCGGGTCGGCGGCAAGAGGGTCTCTCAGACCGGAAATGTAGAAATGTCCGCCCCTCTCCGTTTGTTGAGCGACGATGATTCCCGGTTGGGCCTCAAGTCGCGACACATAATACTGCCAGTGCTCCGCCGCGCGTGCATCGGGGCTCACGTCACGAACCTTGGAGATGTCGAACTCCGGTCCGCCTGCTGAAAGCTGCCGAGCCGCTGCGCGTGCTCGATCTATCCAGGTGTCGGGAGCCTCTCCCTCGGCAACGATGCGGCCATTGACGATCGAAAGTCGTACCGTGTCCGGCGGATACAGCGACGCCGTCAGCCGCTTCAACACGAACACCGGCTCGAGGCTCTGATAGAATTGCCAGCTTGCATGAACGCGAGCGGGATCGACCTCCGTTCCCGACAACAGCGACTGCGGGTCGGCGGCAAGCGGGTCTCTCAGGCCGGTAATATAGAATTGGCCATCGCGCACATTCTGTTGGGCGACGATGATGCCAGGCTGGGTCTCCAGTCGCGACACATAGGCCTGCCAGCGCTCCTCGGGGCTCACGTCACGGACCCCGGAGATGTCGAAGACCGGTCCGCCAGCTGAAAGTTGCTGGGCGGCGACCCGAGCCCGGATGATCCACGCGGTGGTGGCCTCACCCGCGGCAACGATGCGATCGTCGACGACTGAAAGCCGCACCGAATCCGGCGGCGTCAGCGACGCCGTCAGCCGCTTCATCACGAACTGCGGCTCGAGGCTCTGGTAGAATTGCCAGCTTGCATGAACACGCGAGGGATCGACCTGCGTTTCGGCCAACAGCGATTGCGGGTCGGCGGCAAGCGGGTCTCTCAGACCGGTGATATAGAATTGGCCGTCGCGCACATTCTGATCGGCGACGACGATGCCAGGCTGGGTCTCCAGTCGCGACACATAGGCCTGCCAGCGCTCCTCGGCGCTCACGTCACGGACCCCGGAGATGTCGAAGACCGGTCCGCCTGCCGAAAGCTGCTGGGCAGCGGCCCGCGCCCGGTTGATCCACGTGGTGGTGGCCTCACCCTCGGCAACGATGCGACCGTTGGCGACCGAAAGGCGTACCGAATCCGGCGGCGCCAGCGACGCCGTCAGCCGCTTCAACACGAACACCGGCTCGAGGCTCTGATAGAATTGCCAGTTTGAATGAACACGAGCGGGATCGACCTCTGTCCCAGACAACAGCGACTGCGGGTCGACGGCAAGCGGGTCTCTCAGGCCGGCAATGTAGAACTGGCCGCCGCGAATTTTCTGTTCGGAAACGACGATCCCCGGCTGCGTCGCCAGTCGCGACAGATAGGTCTGCCAGCGCTGCCCGGCTTGCCAGGAAAGAAAGAACCAGCCGCCCGCCACGGTCAAAACCAGCAGGGCTGCCGTCACCACCAGCCACGGAAATCCCTCTTTCGAATCCATGTGCTGCAGTTCGACGCAGGTCTGCAACTGCGTCTCCACGCCGGGCAACTGGGAACTGTCGCCGTCGAACCGCTCGAGGGCCCGCGAGGATTCTTGATGGATGCGAAGCAGTACATCGCGAATGACTTCATGCAGTTCCTCCGGGGGATTTCCCCGGATCACCGCAACCAAGGTCGCAAACTGTCCGACTTCCGACCAAAGGCGAAGCTCCCCGAACCGAATGGTGTCGAGGCCGCTATTTTCCTTCTCGTTGAAGGAGTCCCTCACAAAATCCTGGATCGCGCTCAGCATCGAGGAAATCAGTTGAGGGTCTTCGCTGGTTGCGTCTTGGGAAGTTACATGCGCGATCAGCAGCCCGGAAGCGCGGCTGATGAGAAAGACATGTTCCACGCGATAGATAAGAGAATGCTTGAGAACAACCGCCGAGAAGCTTGTCCCCGTTCGCCAGGCTTCAAACCTCCACTTCAATCCATGCCATGTAAATATATGCCTTAGAGACTCATTCAACGACTGGAAGGTCTGGTCGATCTTCTCGCCGATCGACTTGCGAATGGCCGGCAGAAACACCGGATACAATATATCCGTTAGCGTGTTCGGGTTCTTCTGGATGGATCGCTGCGCGGCCCTCTCGACGGCCGGGGCAAGGGCCTCGCCAAGTTGCGCATGGGACGCACGCGCAGTTGCTTCGGGCAGAACGTTGCCCACCGCGGTGGCAAGCTGCTCGGGTTCGTCGAGCAGGTGCGTAACGCGTGACAGCTCCGAGATTTCGACGCCGACGAGCAACTGGCGGAGTCTTTCCAGCCGATGGTCGGCGGCTGGAACTCCTTCGTAAAGGGCATGGTTGTCCGGATCGACGTTCCGGGCAATTTCCACCAAAAGGCGGGCCAAAGCCTCGCGATCAATTCCGGTATCGTTCGAAGCTTGTCTTTGAGGTAGGCTGATTGGTTCGACGCTCGACGTCAAGTTCCGATCAACTCACTTTCCAGCCACGCTCCGAATTGCCCTTGCTGCCGACGGGATCCTGGTTGAGACATTTCGCGACCTCGACGAACAGGCCGGCCAGAAGATTCCGGTCGGTCTTGACGTTGCTGAGGTCGGAAAAGATCTTCTCCATCAGCATTTGAGCGCTTTCGTTCTTCTGCTTGATCTCCTCGCGCAGCAGATGGTCGCTTCTGTTCATGCGATCCGCGATTTCGCGCTCGAGCTCGCTCAATTGATCCGACAACGCGCGCACCTGCTTTTCGAGCGCCTGGTTCTGATCGCGAAGATTGCGGTCGATCTCCTTGTCGGCCTCGGCGCGCGCATCCTTTTCGTTGCGCAACTGCGTCGCCAGCGAGTCAACCTGCTTCTTGGCGTTCGACTCGTAGGTTTCAAGATTGCGCTTGGCTTCGGACTCGACATCCTTGAAGCGTTGCAGGAACCGCTCTTCAAGCTTGGAGAAGCGGCGGTCGTAATCCTGCATCTGATTGCCGAACAAAAGGTCGCGTATCTTGTCGACACCAGGAGCATCACCGCCTGCCCCGCCCTCGCGAGCCTGGGAGGCCATGAAGTTCAGGCCATTTCCCTCTGCATTACCTATCAGATTTACGTCCGCTTTACTCGCAGCGGCATTCGAAGGTTCCTTAGCCATCCTGACACCCCACTTGCCGGACTAAATTAGAAAACAGTAAATCATGTCAGACAAATACCCGACCCGCAAGCCGGAAACCGAGCCGATTCGGGTGCCCCTTGTTCGTCTTTGGACTAGCCAAGCACAGTTGGGATAAGGACCTCGGCGTCGATGAATGGCACGGCCACAACGTCGTCATCCACAACGGCAACCGCATCTTCTGCACCACTTCGTCGACAAACCGCGGCGACGAAGCGTTTGGCACCGTGTGGAGCTATCTCGGCGTCACCCCGCTCGGCCGCCAATGGACAGTCCGCATGTCGCCGACTCCGCGCTGCGGTGAAAATCCGTCAATTCGTAGGCGAATGGCCGCATTTGCCAATCCTGCCAAAATCGAAAGTCCGACCCGCTGCCTCTCCGGGTCTTGACGAAAACAGGCGCGCCTGTTTGAGACTCGGGCGCGAATGGGGACATTTGCTCCAGGGGGATGAGCAAGCGGTGGGCAAGCAGTGAAGCGCGTTTTACGAATGCTTGCCGCTCTGATCATGGCGTCCGGCGTGACCGGGTGCACCAGCATTTCCTATTATGCGCAGTCATTGGAGGGCCATGTTGAGATCATGGCGGCGCGCAAAGATGTTGCAAAGTTGATCCATGATCCATCGACGCCAAAGGCATTGCGTGCCAAGTTGACCTCGGCAAGCGCCATCCGTCGCTTTGCCACCGAAGAACTGGCGCTGCCCGACAACAGCAGCTACCGCAGCTATGTCGACATCGGTCGGGACAATGTGACCTTGGCCGTCTTCGCCGCGCCGCAGTTCTCGCTCACGCCGATAACATGGTGCTTTCCGGTCTTCGGCTGCGTTCCCTACCGGGGTTACTTTTCGCGGAAAGACGCGATTGCCAGCGCCGCCGAACTGCAGCGGCAGGGGCTGGACGTTTATGTGTCGGGCGTTACCGCATATTCCACTTTGGGCTGGTTCAGCGACCCGTTGCTCAGCACCATGCTTCGCCAGGACGACACCTATATCGCCAGCCTCGTCTTTCATGAACTGGCGCATCAGAAAGTCTATGTGAACAACGACTCCGCGTTCAACGAGGCTTTCGCGGTTTCCGTCGAAACCACCGGCACCAGGAAATGGCTGCACGCCACCGGCAATCGCGCCGGATTGCGCGGCTACGAAGCCGATCGCAAGCGCAGGGCGGATTTTCTCGCACTGATAGCGAAAACCCGGGAAGAGCTGAAACAGGTCTATGGAAGCCCGCGCAGCCCGGCGCAGATGGCCGCCGCCAAAGCAGCCACCATCGACAGGCTGCGGATGCGCTACCGGCAAATGCGCGACAGGCGCTGGGGCGGATACCGCGGATACGACGCCTGGTTCGACAGCCCGATCAACAACGCAAAGCTCGCCGCGACCGCCGTCTACGGCGAACAGGTTCCGGCGTTTCTCCGCTTGTTCGAGTTGTGCTCCGGCGACTATCCACGGTTCTACGCTTCGGTTCGACGGATCGGAAATTTGCCCGGACCTGCCCGAGCGGAAGCGCTCGAGGCCACAGCGACCTGTCATTGACCATTCCGGAGGCTGCGCGGACGCATGCTGGACAATTATGGGGTGGACAGGTTCGGCGTGATCCACCAGATCGACTTCACGCCGATCAAGTACGACAAAAAATACATTTCCTATTACGAGGACCTGAGCGACCGGACCATCAAGCTCGGCTATCAGCGGCTTGGCTGGGTGCTTGGCATCACCGGCGAGATCCCTCGGTCCGTGCTGGAGATCGGATATGGCACTGGCACATTCATCGAGGCCGCCAAGATAACCGGCGTCGCCGATTGCGCCGGCTGCGACATCGCTGAATTTCCCCTGCCGAAGGGCGTCCGCTTCGTCGATTGGGAAGAGGCGCTCGCCGGCGCGTGGGATCTGGTCGCCATGTTCGACGTGCTCGAGCACATCCCGGATTTGAGTTTCCTATCCCGCCTTCAGGCCCGCCACCTGGCCGTCGCCGTCCCTTACTGCCGCTGGCGCGAGCTCGGCGCCGACGGCGACACATGGTTCGCCAAGTGGCGCATGCGCCTGCCCAACGAGCACCTGCACCATTTCGACCGTAGCTCGCTGGTGGCACTGCTTACGCATTACGGCTTCGAATGCGTGACGCTGAACTGTTTCGAGGACGGGATCAGGCTGCGCCCCGGCGAAGCGGGTCCGAATATCCTGTCGGGCTTCTTCAGGAAGCTGTAGGCCAGCGGCTCCGCGTCTTGCGCGGCGGACCGCCGTACGGACGCACTGACTGAATCAGGCGCTTCGGTGACGCAAAACGTCCACCAGCAGGGACAAGGCCGGCGACGTGTGCCGCCGGCTCGGATAGTAGAGGTGATAACCTGGGAAGTAAGGACACCAGTCCTCCAGCACCCTGACGAGCCGCCCCGTGTCGACGTAGGGAAGAACCTGGTCCTCGGGCATATAGGCGACCCCCAGGCCATCCAGAGCCGAACTCAGGCGCATGCCCAGATTGTTGAACACCAGCTGACCGTCGCCGCGTACCTTAACTTCCCGGCCGTGCTTCTCCAAACCCCACGGAAACAGTCCGCCATGGGTCGGCATCCGCATGTTGATGCATTTGTGCGCAGCGAGGTCGTGCGGCGTTTCCGGCGCGGGAAAGCGCGAGAAATATGCCGGTGAGCCGACGACCGCCATGCGGATGTCCGGCCCTATGCGGACCGCCACCATGTCCTTCGCCACCTGCTCGCCCATGCGCACGCCGGCATCGTAACCCTCCGCGACAATATCGGTCAGGCCGTAGTCAACGATGATTTCCACTTGCACATCTGGATGATCCGGCAGGAAGCGCTTCAGAGCGGGTTGCAGTACGGAGATTGCCGGGTGCTCGCCGGCTGTGATGCGCACCGTTCCGGCGGGTTTCTCGCGTAGTTCGTTCAAGGTAGCCAGTTCGGCTTCGATCTCTTCGAAGCGGGGCGCCAGCGTGCGCAACAGGCGCTCGCCGGCCTCGGTGGGCGCAACACTGCGCGTGGTCCGCATCAGAAGCCGCAGCCCGACACGCTCCTCGAGATTGCGGATGGTCTGACTGAGCGCCGAAGGCGATACGCCAAGCTTGGCCGCGGCGCGGGTGAAGCTCCGTTCGCGGGCCACGGATGCGAACGTAGCCAGATCGTTGAAGTTCTGCATGGCTTATTTATTAGCCCACCTAACAAGATCATGCAGACTATAGCAACTTATCGCAAAGTGGCGCAGCCCCTATCTTCGTCGCGTGTTCCCCAGACTCCTCTGATCATGATGGAAGGATCCGCAGATATGGCAAGCGAAGCTATCTTGAGAATGGGGCGCCGCGGCTTCCTGGGCGCGACCGGCAGTCTCGCGGCGATGCCATTTCTCGCCGGCGCCGGCTCGCAGGTCATGGCCCAACAGGCTGAAGCCCCAAACATCGCGGGCGCGGCATCCGTGAGCGGGCGGCGCAAGCTCGCCTCGCTGGAGGTTTCCAGCATCGGCCTCGGCGTCCAGAACATGAGCCGGACCTATCAGACGATCATTCCGCCGCGGCCGGAAATGATCAAAATCATTCGCACGGCTTTCGACCGCGGCGTCACCTTCTTCGACGCAGCCGAGGCTTACGGCCCCCACGAGGTGGAACGCATCCTCGGCGAAGGCATCGCGCCATTCCGCGATAGCGTCGTGATTACATCGAAATTTGGCTGGAACATCGATCTGGAAACCGGGGAGCGGCGCCCGGGGCTGAACAGCCGCCCGGACCACGTCAAGCTTGCCGTCGAGGGTATGCTCAAACGCCTGCGCACCGACCGGATCGATTTGCTCTACCAGCACCGCGTTGATCCTGAAGTGCCAATTGAGGATGTCGCCGGTGCGGTCAAGGACCTGATGGCTGAGGGCAAGGTCCTGCATTGGGGCCTGTCCGAGATGGGTCTGAAGACACTGCGCCGCGCGCATGCCGCGCTGCCGGTCACGGCGGTCCAGAGCGAATATTCGATGTTGTGGCGCGGCCCGGAACAAGAGGTTCTGCCGCTATGCATGGAACTCGGCATCGGCTTCGTGCCCTGGAGCCCGCTTGGCGTGGGGTTCCTGACCGGCGCCATCGACGCGAATACGCGCTTCGCGGAAGGTGATATCCGCAGGTTGGAGACGCGCTTTGCGCCGGACAACCTGCCGCAAAACCTGGCCCTGGTGAACCTGCTCAAGAGCTGGGCCGAGCGGAAGCAGGCCACGCCGGCGCAAATGGCGCTGGCTTGGCTAATGGCACAGAGGCCGTGGATCGTGCCCATTCCCGGCACGACACAGATGCCGCACCTGATCGACAATATTGGCGCCACCGCGGTCCAGTTCACGCCGGATGAACTTGCGGAATTCGATACTTCTCTGGGAGCGATCCAGACGAAAGGTGCACGCCTGCCTGAAAGCGTCCAGGTGTTCTCGGGCGTGGAAGCGCCGGAGAAGGCCTGACCCGCACCAACAAATCCAAAAGGAACACTGCCATGAAAATCAGAAAACTCGGAGACCTCCAGGTCTCCGCTCTCGGCCTCGGCTGCATGAGCATGAGCTCCGCCTACGGGCCACCCGCCGATAGGGTGGAGATGATCAAACTGATCCGCGCCGCCCATGATCGCGGCGTCACCTTGTTCGACACGGCCGAAGCCTACGGCCCCTTCGTCAACGAGGAACTCGTCGGCGAGGCGCTAGCTCCCATTCGCGACGAGGTGGTGATCGCCACCAAGTTCGGCTTCGACATCGATCTGAAGACAGGCGCCCGCACCGGCGGCACCAACAGCCAGCCCAAGCACGTCAAGCAGGTGGCGGAGGCCAGCCTCAAGCGCCTGAAGACCGACCGCATCGATATCTTCTACCAGCATCGCGTCGACCCGAACATGCCGATTGAGGACGTGGCAGGCGCCGTCAAGGACTTGATCGCCGAAGGCAAGGTCAAGCATTGGGGGCTTTCCGAAGCAGGAGGCCAGACCATCCGCGGCGCCCATGCGGTGCAGCCGTTGACGGCGATACAGAGTGAATACTCGCTGTTCTACCGCGGCGCCGAAGCCGAAGTCCTGCCGCTCTGCCAGGAGCTCGGCATCGGCTTCGTTCCGTTCAGTCCGCTGGGGGCTGGGTTCTTGACCGGCAAGATCGACGAGAACACGAAGTTCGATCCGTCCGACTTCCGCAACAACGTGCCACGCTTCTCGCCCGAGGCACGCAAGGCGAACATGGCTCTGGTCGAGGTCGTCAAGGATGTGGCCGGGCGCAAGGGTGTCACAGCCGCCCAGGTCGCGCTGGCCTGGCTGCTCGCGCAAAAGCCCTGGGTCGTGCCGATCCCCGGCACCACCAAACTGCACCGTCTCGAGGAGAACCTCGGCGCGGTCGACGTCGCGCTCTCCCCGCAAGACCTGCGGGAACTCGCCGACGCCCTGGCCGAGATCGAGGTGCGGGGCGAACGTCTGCCCGAGGCCGCGCTCAAGATGACCGGACTCTGATCGGAGTTGCACCGTGACCGATGCCGACAACCCGACCAGGCGAAAAATCCTCATGTCATCGTTGCTGTTGCCGCTCGCGGCCAGTGGCGCGACTTCAGTCGCGTCCGCCGACGCCGCGCCGCTCGGGGAAAGCAGATCCCTGGTGGCTTACTTCTCGCGCAGCGGCAACACCCGTGTCATCGCGGGCCTGCTCAGCCGGACCCTGCCGGCGGACCTGTTCGAGGTCGCGCCGGCGACACCATATCCGGCCGACTATTCCGCGACCGTCGAGCAGGCGCGGCAGGAACGCGATCGCGGCGACCGGCCGCCTCTCAAGGAGAGCCTCCCAGGCATTGCAGCCTATGCGACGGTGTTTCTGGGATTCCCGATTTGGGGCGAGACCGCGCCGCCTGTCATTCGCTCCTTCCTCGTCGCCCACGACCTTGCGGGCAAGACCGTCATTCCTTTCATCACGCATGGCGGATATGGCCTCGGCAACAGCCTGGCCGTCGTGGCCAGCCATGCTCCTCGAGCAAGCCTGGCAGAGGGGTTTTCGATGCAGGCTCCTCAGGAACGCCAAACCGTCGAGCGGGTCACGCGGTGGCTGGACACGCTCAGCGTCAAATAGTTTGCCGGCTTTGCCCCAGCATAGCGCTGCCGGCTTTGCGCCGAGAGGCAGGCTCTTCCTATTGAGCTAGCATCGTCCCGGCATTGGGCGAATGGCCTATTCGAGAAACATCAGGGCTGTGGCCAGAAATCCCATTCCGAAGCAAGAGGCCATCGAGTAGGCGATCATCCCAACAGCCAGATAAGCCCCACTGCCTGATGGAATATGGCTGCCGACAGCGCCGAAAGCCACAAGCCAGCACGCCACCGTCAATCCGATGACCGCGCCCATACCGAAGTTCTTGATCACAAAATGCACCAGTGGAGGCATGAACCATGCTCCCCATTCGCGGCGTTGCCACCGCTTGCAACGTGGATAAATTCAGCAACTGACACCTAACGCCAAAACACGTATCCGGGTTGCGCCTCCGGTCTGTTTTCATTCGGCACCGGATTCGGACAGGCTTTATCCCCGGGCGCACAGAGTTCCGGTTCCGATCGAGCGTGGGCTGAACGGCCACTGCCGTACCGTTGATAGCGAGGGGCGACCACCCAGCCGCCCTCCCCAGCGTAGAACGCCCCTCCAGCGTCGCCCCGCATTTCAGCTCAATTCTTTTTCATCGTGGATCGCCCTTTCGGAATATCATTCCTGTCTAATTCTATAATCTTAGTAGACTTTAATTCACAGCCGCTCTGGTTGGCTGCAATCGAGGCTGTGCCCTCAGTTCAAAGGATTTAAAGCCCATGCGAAAATTGATTTCCGCCGCCCTTTTCGGGCTTGCCCTCGCATCCGTGCACACCGCGGCGAACGCCGGGGACGACAAGAAAGTCGTCATCGCCTACCAGACCGGCGCCAACCCCTATAATCTCGGCATCGCCAATGGCGACCTTGCCAAGAAGACCGGCTGGAACATCGAATTCCGCCGCTTCAATTCCGGCGCCGACATCTTCGCCGCTATCGCATCCGGCGACGTCCAGATCGGCGATGTCGGGTCGAGCCCGTTCTCGGCGGCCGTCAGCAAGGGCATCGACGTGAAGGCCTTCTACATCTCGTCGGTCTCGCGTGACGGCGAGGCCCTGGTGGTGCGGCCTGAAATCAAGTCGCCGGCGGACCTGCGCGGCAAGAAGCTCGCCGCGGCGCCAGTCTCGACCGACCATTACCAGCTTCTGGCCGTTCTGAAGCAAGAAGGCATTTCCGAAAAGGAAACCCAGGTCATCGCCATTCCGCAGCCCGAGATCGTCGCGGCCTGGAAGCGTGGCGACATCGACGGCGGCTTCGTCTGGGATCCGGCGCTGTCCGAACTGAAGAAGAACGGCAAGGTCCTGCTCACGGCCGGCCAGGTCGCCGATCGCGGCGCCCCGACCTTCAGCGCGCTGGTCGTCACCGGCGCGTTCGCCAAGGCCAATCCGGAGTTCCTCGGCCAGTATGTCCGGCTGATCGACGGCTACAACCAGGCCTATCTGAGCAACCCGGCCGCCTGGGGCCCGGACTCCGAGAGCGCCAAGCTGATCGCGAAATTGCAGGGTGGCACGGCGGCCGAGAATTCGGAGCAGTTGAAGACGACGGTCGTCCCGCCGCTCGACGAACAGGTCTCCGACAAATGGCTGGGCGGTGGCGAGAAGAGCGCGGTCGCGAAAATCCTCAAGGACACCGCGAGCTTCCTGAGGGACCAGCACAAGATCACCTCGATCAAGGACAGCTACGCGGTCTTCGCTGATCCGCAATACGCGGCAGTGGCCAAGGCCTCGAACTAGCAACCCTTGAAGGAAACGCGATTTGGCCGGCGCGCCGGCCAAATCGCCCGGAGGCCATCATGCTACGAATCCGCGATGCCAGCGTCACCTTCCCGGCTTCCGACGGCCAGGACGTGCATGCGCTCGATCACGTCTCGCTCGATATCGCCCCCGCCTCCATCGTCGTCGCGGTCGGTGCTTCCGGCTGCGGCAAGTCGACATTGCTGAACGCGATCGCCGGCTTCCTGCCGCTCTCCGAAGGGACCATCACGCTGGACGGACAGGAGATCGTGGCGCCAGGCGGCGATCGCGGCGTCGTGTTCCAGAAGGATACCCTGCTGCCTTGGGCCAATGTGCTGGACAATGTCGCGCTCGGCCTGAAGTACCGGGGCGTGTCGCGCGGCGAACGCCATGAGCGGTCGAGGCGCCTTTTGGAACTGGTCGGGCTCGCCGATTTCGCCGAAAAGCCGCCCTATGAACTGTCCGGCGGCATGCGCCAGCGCGTCGGCATCGCCCGGGCGCTGGCCACCGATCCGAAAATCCTCTTGATGGACGAGCCGTTCGGCGCCCTCGACAGCCTGACGCGCGAGACGATGCAGCAGCTTCTGGCCTCGGTCTGGGCCAAGACCGGCAAGCAGATCCTGTTCATCACCCATTCGATCGAGGAAGCCCTCACACTCGGCACGACCATCGTCGTGATGTCGCCCCGGCCGGGCCGTATCGTCGCCCGCTTCGACGCCGACTTCGTGCGCGACTTCGCCGAAAGCGGCGATATCGGGCCGATCCAATCCCACCCGCGCTTCATCGAACTGCGGCAGGAAATCCGCTCGCTCATCCACCAGCCGGAAGGCGCCCGCAGAGGAACCTTGCAATGACGCTTGCCGCCAATTCCCGAACTTCGTTCCCGCCCGCGACGGCCCAGCGAAGGCCGTCTCCCCCGCCGCGCCGGTCCGCATCGGCAAGCACGTTCGGCATCAGCCTGGTCACGCTGGCGGGGCTGATCGCATTGTGGTTCCTCGCCGCGCGCTTCGGCTGGGCGTCGCCGCTGTTCCTGCCGTCGCCGGCCGACGTGCTGACCCAGTTCAACGCCGTCGCGGCCGACGGCTATGCCAACGGCACGCTGCTCGACCACACCCTGGCAAGCCTCGGCCGCATTGCCGCGGCGCTCGGCGTCGGCATTTTCGTCGGCATTCCGCTTGGCCTGCTGATGGGGCTCAACCGCTGGGTCAAGGGCATCTTCAGCGTGCCGATCGATCTCTACTGGGGCTTGCCGCCGCTCGCCTATTTGCCCCTGCTGATCATCTGGCTCGGCATCGGCGAAACCTCCAAGATCGTTCTGCTCTCGCTGTCGACCTTTGCCCCGATCTGCTTTGCGGCACAGGCGGGTGTCCGGTCGGTGGCCGTCGAACGCATCAACGCAGCGCTGTCCCTCGGCGCCAGCCGGCTGCAACTCTTCACCAGCATCATCCTGCCATCCGCTTTGCCGGAGATCCTGACCGGCCTGAAGATCGCCATCGGCGCCGGACTGTCGACGCTGGTCGCGGCCGAGCTGATCGCGGCCCAGTCCGGGCTCGGCTACATGATCATGTCGGCGGCCAATTTCCTCGCGACCGACGTCGTCTTCGTCGGCCTCATCGTCATCGCCGTGCTGGCCTTCGCCTTCACCAGCGGCATGCGCTGGCTGGAACACCGCCTCATCCCTTGGAAAGGCAAGCTCTGAGGCTTGCTAGACCCGATCCCACAATCGCTGAAGGAGACAATCCGATGTCCGGCAACAACACCCGTCCGCTCGATCTCTACTGGTACCTGCCGACCCATGGCGACGGCCCCTATCTCGGCACCGACGAGCGCCACCGGCCGGCAACCTTCGGCTACCTCAAGGAGATCGCGCAGGCCGCCGACCGGCTTGGCTTCAAGGGCGTGCTCCTGCCCACGGGGACACGCTGCGAGGACGCCTGGATCGTGGCCGCCGGCCTGATACCGCTCACCGAACGGCTGAAGTTCCTCGTGGCGCTGCGGCCGGGCAGCGGGACCCCGGCCCTGTTCGCGCGCCATGCGGCCACGCTGGACCGCATTTCCGGCGGCCGGGTACTGCTCAACGTCGTCACCGGCGCGGATCCGGCGGACCTTGCCGGCGACGGCAACAAGCTCGGTCATGACGAGCGCTATGCGCAGACCGACGAATTCCTGACCATCTGGCGGCGGATCCTGTCAGGCGAGCCGGCGGATTTCGAGGGCAAGTACCTTTCGGCGCATGGCACCGACATCTCCTTCCCGCCCATTCAGCAGCCGCATCCGCCGCTCTGGTTTGGAGGCTCTTCCGATGCCGGCATCGCGATCGCCGCCAAGCATGTGGACGCCTATCTGAGCTGGGGCGAGCCGGTCGACCAGCTTGCCGAAAAGATCGAGCGCGTGAAAAAGGCCGCGGCGGCGCAGGGCCGCACGATCCGCTTCGGCCTGCGCATCCATCTGATCGTGCGCGAAACCGAGGACGAGGCCTGGGCAGCAGCAGACCGGCTGATCAGCCACGTCACCGACGACCTGATCGCCGAAGCCCAGAACGGCTTCGTCAACATCTCGGAATCGGTCGGACAAAAGCGCATGTCGGCACTGCATCAGGGCCGGCGGGACAGGCTGGTTGTCGGTCCGAACCTGTGGGCCGGCCCCGGGCTGGTGCGCGGGGGCGCCGGAACCGCGCTCGTCGGCAATCCCGACAATGTCGCGGCGCGGGTCCGCGAGTATCAGGAGATCGGCATCGAAACGATCATCGCGTCCGCCTACCCGCATCTGGAAGAGGTCTTCAACGTCGCCGAACTGCTTTTCCCGAAACTCGGGCTGAGCGGCGAAGCCGCGCCGGCGGAACGCAGCTGGGACGTCGAGTTCGGACGCGGCACCCGCCCCAAGGTCGCTGCGTCCGCTTCGTAAGGTCCTTCACGCGGCAAACGAGGAAAATGGCGTGCGCCGTCGCGGTTGCATCGTTATGGCATCAACCGCATCGGCCATGCGACGCTCTTTGCGGGCACCTCAGCGATTGGTCAGTGCCAGAAGGCCTTTTGGCCCCAGTTGAGGACTTTGCCTCCCGTCATCAAATCCTTGATCACGCCTGCGACATCCTCGATGGGGACGGTCGGATCGACGCGATGCTAATACAAGAGATCGATGCGGTCCGTCCGCAAACGCCTCGCGAGCCCAGCGATTAGGCGCTTAATTACGCTTGGGCCTATAAGCGCATGTGATAAATGCCCTCGGGTGGCCATCCGACCTGAACAAACTCTGGCTCGCTCAATGGACTTAAGGACGGGTCAAACTTCGACGATCAGCCATACGACCTGCCTCCTGATCACCCGCGAAGAGCTTCTCCTTGTTTTGCGCCGACCGCCCGCATTGCCTTCCGCGCCCGTCCGCACAATAGTCGGGCCGATGTTCGAGGCGATTGCGAGTCACTGGTCGACGCTTATCCTGCTCCTCTCGCTGGCGATGGCGGCGGTTGGCATCGTGCATGCCATCATGACGAAGGAGGACGTGCGCGCCGCCACCGGCTGGGTCGGCGTCATGCTTCTGTCGCCCTTCCTCGGCGCGATCATCTACGCCATTGCCGGCATCAACCGCATCCGCCGCGCGACGATCAGCGCCATGCGCCCAGTTTCCAGCGAGGCGGCCGCGGCCAGGCACGACCGCGACGTTGCGCTGGAAGCCCTGATCAGCGCCGAATACGGCCAGCGTTTCACCGGGCTGAAGACGCTTGGCGACCGGGTGGTGCGGCGTCCCCTCACCTCTGGAAACACCATCGCCGTGCTCAAGACCGGCGACGAGGCCTATACGGCGATGTGCCGGGCGATCGACGCAGCACAAAGCAGCGTGCTTCTGGAGACCTATATTTTCGACAATGATGCAGTTGGCGCGATTTTCGTCGAGTCGCTCGGCAACGCCGTCAAGCGCGGCGTCACAGTGCGGGTGCTGATCGACGCCGTCGGCGTGCGCTATTCGGTACCCAGCATCCTGAAAGAGCTCAGGGAAGCCGACGTCACCGTCGATCTCTTCAACGGCAACATCGTCATGGGCCTGAGGCTTCCCTATGCCAATCTCAGGACCCACAGGAAGATCCTGATCGTCGACGGCATGGTGGCCTTCACGGGAGGCATGAATATCCGAAAAGGCTTCTCAGCCGAATTCGCCGGCTCGGAAAGCTCGCGCGATACGCATTTCGAGGTGAGCGGGCCGGTGGTGGCCGATCTGTTCTCGGTCGCCGCCGAGGACTGGCGCTTTGCCGGCAACGAGGCCTTGAAGGACGGTCCCTGGCAGGTCGAGCGGGCAGTCCCGCCGCCAGGGCAGCCAATGCTGGTGCGCGCGGTGGCATCAGGGCCGGACGCCTCGAACGAAACCAACCTGAAGCTGCTGATGGGGGCGTTCTCGGTCGCCCGCAAATCGATCCGCATCATGTCGCCCTATTTCCTGCCGGACCGGGAATTCATCAGCGCGCTGACCACGGCCGGCCGCCGCGGCGTCGAAATCGACATCGTCGTGCCGGCGGTGAACAATCTCTTCCTCGTCGATCATGCGATGACGGCGCAGTTCGACCAGGTGTTGAAGCACTATTGCCATGTCTGGCGTCACGAAGGCTCGTTCGACCATTCGAAGCTGATGGCGATCGACGGCGTGTGGGCCTATGTCGGATCTTCCAATCTGGACGCCCGCTCGCTGCGGCTGAATTTCGAGATCGACATGGAAGTGCTGGACCACAATTTCGCCGCCGAGATCGACGCCCGCATCGCGGCCGCCATTTCCACCGCAAAGCCGGTGACGTTGCAGACGCTGAAGGAAAGGCCTTTCATTATCCGCGTCTTCGACCGCTTGCTGTGGCTGGGATCGCCCTATCTTTAGAACAGGAACCGAGCATCGGGATCATGGAGATCAACGACATCAAAGGCCGCAGCCTCCCCGAGACCGTACTGCTCTCCATCCGCGGCAGAAGCGCGCGCAAAGCGAAGGCGACGCCGCGCAAGCGCGTCAACGGCGCCGAGATCGTGGTTGCCTCCTACAACGTCCACAAATGCATCGGCACCGACCGCAGGTTCGACCCCGAAAGGACGGCGCGCGTCATCCGCGAAATGAGCCCGGACGTGATCGCGCTGCAGGAAGCCGACAACCGCTTTGGCGACAAAGCCGGACTGCTCGACCTCAACCGCCTGGAACTGGAGACGGGGCTGGTTCCGGTGCCGGTCAGCGGCAACGGCAAGGGGCATGGCTGGCGCGGCAATGTGCTTCTGTTCAAGCGCGGCACGGTGCGCGACGTCCACCAGATCAAGCTGCCGGGGCTGGAGCCGCGCGGTGCGCTGGTCGCCGAGATCGATCTCGACGAGAAACGGAGCCTGCGCGTCATTGCCGCCCATCTCGGCCTGCTGCGCCGCTCGCGCTCAGAACAGGCGCGCGTCGTGCTCGACATCATGAGCAGCGCCGACGAAAGGCCGACGCTGCTGCTCGGCGACCTCAACGAATGGCGGCTCGGCAACCGCTCGGCGCTGAACACGCTGCACACCACCTTCGGTCCGACGCCGCCGGCGGTGCCGACCTTCCCGTCAGGCCTGCCGGTGCTGGCGCTCGACCGCATCATGGGCAACCGGCACGACCTTGTCTCAGCGGTGGAGGCGCATGATACACCGCTGTCGCGCGTCGCCTCCGACCACCTGCCGCTGACGGCCTTCGTGCATCTTTGAGGTAAGCCGCCCTACCCTTCCCTCAGCCAGACCAGCATCTCGCCGGGATCGCGGTTGTCCCAGGCGAAATAGGGAACGGCCTTGAGCTTCGTCTCTTCCGTCGCCGGCGGTTCGGGACGATAGAGATCGGCGCCCCAGTTCTCGGTTTCGGCGCGGCTGCCGATGGCCGAGAGCGTGACGACGCCGCCGAGCAGGTTCGGTTCCTTGTGCGCCTCCAGCCTGGCCGTGCGCGGCAAGGCGATGCGGTGCAGCCCGCCGCCATTGTCGGTTTCCTCGACACAGTAGAGCAGCGGGCCGCGCGCCAGCGCCACGCGGCCGATGTCCTGGCGCACATTCGGGTTGGCGAAGAGGCGCGCCATCGACATTTCGAGGTCGAGCTCGACGCGGTCGCCCTGGCGCCATTCTCGGCGGATCGCGGCGTAGCCGTCGCTCGTCGCCGCTTCGAGATCGAGCATCTTGCCGTTCACCTTGAGCGCCGCCTTGCGGCACCAGGCGGGTATGCGCAGATGGAGGGTGAACTCCACCGGCGCCTCCGGCCCGACCTCGATCGCGACCGCGCCGTCCCAGGGATAGTTGCAGGTCTGGACCAAGGAGACCTGCCGGCCGGCGATCTCGAAGCGGGCGGTCGAGTCGCCGTAGAGGTGCACGGCCAGCGCATCGTCGGCGAGGCCGTAGAAATAGCTGCCGATCGAGGCCACCATGCGGCCGATATTGGGCGGGCAGCACGGGCAGCGGTGCCATTTCCAGCGATGATGGCCGCCGCGGCTCTCCAGCGGATTCTCGTAGAAGAACAGCGAGCCGTCGAGCGACAGGCCCGAGATCGAGCCGTTGTATAAAGCGCGCTCCATCATGTCGGCGTAGCGGGTGTTCGGCCCCATGCCGAGCATGCGGCTTGCCCAGAACACCAGGCCGACCGAGGCGCAGGTCTCGGCATAGGCGGTGTCGTTGGGCAGGTCGTAGTCGCTGGTGAAGCCCTCATTGTGCGCCGACGGGCCGATGCCGCCGGTGACGTAGAGGCTCTTGGTCATGAGATCGTCCCAAAGCCTGTCGAGCGCCGTGCGCAGGCTGTCGTCGCCATATTCGGTGGCGACATCGGCCATGCCGGAGAAGAGGTACATCGCCCGGACCGCGTGGCCGACGACCTTGTCCTGCTCGCGCACCGGCTTGTGCGACTGGTTATACTCGTAGGTCTTGAAGTGATAGGCCTTCGGGTCGGCGCCGCGAGCGCGCGCCTCTTCGTCGAAATAATGCGGCTGCTGCCCGCGCTGGTCGATGAAGTATTTCGCGAGCTCCATGTATTTCTTCTCGCCCGTCACCCGCGCCAGCTTGACCAGCGCCAGCTCGATCTCCTCGTGGCCGCAATAACCCTTGCGCTTGCCCGGTTCGGGGCCGAACCTCGAGGCGATGTGGTCGGCGTAGCGGCTCATGATGTCGAGCAGCTTGCGCTTGCCGGTCGCCTGATAGTAGGCGACGGCGCCCTCGATCAGATGGCCGGCGCAGTAGAGTTCGTGGCAGTCGCGCAGGTTGGTCCAGCGCAGGCCGGGCTGGATGCGCTGGTACCAGCTCGAGAGGTAGCCGTCAGGCTGCTGCAGCTTGCCGTACATGTCGATGACGGCGTCGATCTTCTTTTCGAGATCGGGGTTGCGGCGGCGGTAGAGCGAATAGGCCGCCGTCTCGATGGTCTTGCCCCAGTCGGAATCCCAGAACATCTGCGTCGTCACCGTCGAGCCGGTGAACTCGGCGCCCTGGGCGTTCGCCTCGTCCGGCGACGGCGAATGGAACGGGATGACGAGGCCGGGCGACGGCCGGTCGGGATCGATCTGCTCCAGCATGCGCGCCTCGACGCAGCGGTCGTAGAGGATGCCGGCTGTCTTGGCGGCCACCGCGTCGACACGGTCGCCCCAGAAGCCTCGGACATCGACCTGCGGCACGGGCAGCGGCCGGAAGGCGAGCTTCGGCTTGGCAGTCCCGGTTGCGGCGGCGGGTTGCGATGCGGTCATAACGTCACTCCATCGAATGCGATTTATTTGACGGCCCCGGCCATGAGGCCGCGGATGTAGAAGCGCTGCAGTGCCAGGAACAGGATCAGGCAGGGCACCATCATCACCGTGACGCCGGCCTGCACCGCGCCCCAGTCGATGGCGCCGAAGCGGCCGGACTGAAGCGCCGTCATCATCACCGGCAGGGTGAATTTGGACTGGTCGGTCATCAGCACGAGCGCCGCCAGGAACTCGTTCCAGGCGCCGAGGAAGGCAAACAGCGCGATGGTGACGACGCCCGGCCAGACCAGTGGCAGCATCACCTTGACGAGCATGGTGACGTTGTTGGCGCCATCCATGCGCGCCGCCTCCTCGATCTCGCGCGGCACCGCGTCGAAGGCGTTGCGCATCATGAAGATCGAGAACGGCAGCTGCAGCGTGACATAGACGCAGACCAGCCCGGTCAGCGTGTTGTGCAGGCCGAGTCTGGTCAGCACCAGGAAGATCGGCGTCAGGATCGACTGGAACGGGATCATGATCGTCGACAGGATGAGGACGAAGAAGAAATCCCGGAACGGGAAGCGGAAGCGCGAGAAGCCGTAGCCGGCAAGCACGCTGACCAGCACCGAGAGCAGCACCGTCATCACCGACACATAGATGCTGTTCTGCGCCGAGACCCAGAGCCCGTCGCCGAAGGAGTTCAGCGTCTCGTAATTTTCGATCGAAAAGCCGGTGGTCGGCCATGGCGGCAGCGGCGGCTGGCGCGCCTCCTGCGCCGGCTTGAAGGTCGACAGCACGGTCCAGACGATCGGCGCCAAAAACAGCACCGAGGCGATGATGCCGGTGGAATGCCGGGCGAGGCTGAAGGCGGCCTTGCGGTTCTTAGACATCGCCTCGGCCATCAGTCGAGCCCCTCGGGTTTGCGCAGCAGCCAGAGCTGGACGAGGCTGAGCGCCACCAGGATGACCAGCAGCACCATGGAGAGCGCCGCGCCGTAGCCGAGCTTGAACGAGACGAAGGACTGGTTGAAGATCCAGTAGACGGCGGTCAGCGTCTGGTTGCGCGGGCCGCCGCGCAGGATGATGTAGAACTGGTCGAAGGCAAGGATGGAGCCCGCGACCGACAGGATCAGCGCCAGCGCCAGGGTGCGGCGCATCAGCGGCAAGGTGATCGCCCTGAACCTGGCGAACGGCCCTGCCCCGTCGATGACGGCGGCCTCCTGCAGATCCTGCGGTATCGACTGCAGGCCGGTCATCAGGATGATCATGGTGAAGCCGGCGACCTTCCACACCACCATGGCGATGATCGACCAGAAGGCCGGCTGGAAGGTGGCCAGGAGATTGACCTTCTTCTCGGTCAGGCCGAGGTCGTAAGCGGCCGGGCTGAATAGGCCGGAATCGACATTGAGCAGCCAGGACCAGAGCAGGCTGGCCGACGCGAAACCCACCACCGCCGGCATGAAGAAGGCGGTGCGGTAGAGATTGGTGAGCGGACGCGGCTTTTCGATGAAGATCGCCAGCGGGAACGCGACGGCGAAGATCGCGATGGTGACGATCATCGTGTAATAGAAGGTGAATTTGAGCGCGTTCCAGAAGCGCGTGTCGCGCAGGATCGCGACGTAATTGTCGAGACCGACGAAGGAATGCTCGCCCATCAGCGGCCAGTTGTGGAGCGACATCCAGGCCGTCATGCCAAGCGGGATGACGAAGAAGACGGTGACCAAAGCGACGGCCGGCAGGACATAGAGCAGGCCGACCCATTGCCTGAGGTTGGTGGCGGTGCGGAGTCTGGCGCGGGCGGCGGTTGCAGTGATGGCGGTCATGGCTGCGCTTTCCCTTCTCCCCTTGTGGGAGAAGGTGTCGCCGAAGGCGACGGATGAGGGGTGTTCCAGCGGAGTGAGACGCTGGCGTTCCCTGGAGCACCCCTCAGCCGACCGCTTCGCGGCCACCTTCTCCCACAAGGGGAGAAGGGGGAGCCCACCTGCTCACAGATCGAGCCGTTCGAACGCTGTCTCAACACAATATCCTGCCATTCAGCGATGCATCGTCCGGCCGCCCGGCCAGGGAGACGGGCGGGCGGCCGGTCAGAGCTTTCGGCGGCAAGGCGTTGCGCATTGCCCGCCGCCTGTAGGCCCTGTGTTACTTGTTCGGCGCCTGGTCGATGATCGACTGCATGGTGTCCTGCGCGTTCTTGATGGCGCCGTCGACGTCGTCGCCGAAGAACACCTCGTTGACCATCTGCGTCCACGGCCCGTTGGCGGAGTTGATCAGGTCGTTGAACACCACCGAATAAGGCGTCTTGCCCTTGGCCATCGCCTCGGCCGCCACCTGGTAGCGCGGGTCGAGGTCCTTCAGCGCATCCTTGGCGATGTCGTTGCGCACCGGCAGGCTGCCATATTTGGCCAGGATCGTCTGGCCCTCGAGCGAATAGGCGAAGTCGAGGAACTGCTTCACCACACCGATCTTCTTGGTGCCCTTGGTGACGACGAAATTGTCGCCGCCGGCGAAGGACGACCAGCCGCCATCCTTGCCCGGCAGGAAGGTGATGCCGTAGTCGATGTCGGGGTACTGCGTGTTGAGCGCGCCGATGGCGAAGGCGCCTGACGGCGAAATACCGATCTTGCCGCCGGCAAAGGCGGCGAAGAAGTTGGAGCCGGTGTCGGTCTGCGCGCCTTCAGGCACCAGGCCCTTCTTGACCATCGAGCGGTAGAGGTCGATGGCGCCGCGCAGCTGCGGGCTGTCGAGCGTCGCCTTCGAGCCGTCTTCCGACAGGATGTCGCCGCCCGAGGCCCAGATCAGCGGCGTGAAGGTGAAGATGTTGCAGCCGCCGCAATTGCCGGAGAAATAGAAGCCCTTGATATCGCCGCCGAGCGCGTTGACTTTTTCGGCATCGGCCTCGATCTCGGCCCAGTTGGTCGGCCCCTTCTCCGGGTCGAGCCCCGCCTGCTTGAACAGCTTCTTGTTCCAGATCAGCACCGAGGCGTCGGCCGAGAACGGCAGGCCGTAGATGTGGTCCTTGTAGGTGCCGGTCTTCACATGCGCCGGCGACAGGCTGGCGAAATAGGGCAAGGATTTCGCCCAGTCGGTGATGTCCTCGAGCTGGCCGGCGGCGGCGAAGGACGGGGTGTAGATCAGGTCGAGCGACAGTGCGTCGGGCGCCGTGCCGCCGGCGGCGGCGGCGCCATATTTCGGGATGATCTCGGCATTGGGGATGATGTCGAGCTTGATCTGGTCCTTATGCGCCTTGTTGAAGGCGTCGACGATGCGCGGCATGAAGTTCGAGCCGTCGGCGCGAACCCAGATGTTGGCGGTCTCGGCGGACGCCGCCTGCAGGCCGCCGCCGATGACGGCCGCGGCAAGCGCCAGCTTGGCAAGCATGGTTTTCACGTTGTTCCTCCTCATGGTTCTCCTCCCAGTTTTGGCCGTGCCGCCCGGCGGATCCGGCGCGCGGCCTTGTTGCTTCATTCCGGCGGACTGCCGCATGACTGACGCACCACCAGCCGGCACGGCAGTTTCCTGATGCCCGGCGCGGCCGGCTGGCCGTCGACGAGCGAAAGCAGCGCGAGCCCGGCCTCGCGGCCGAGGCTCGCCAGGTTCATGTCGACCGAGGTCAGCGGCGGGCGCGTCGCCTCGGCCACGATCTCCCAATTGTCGAAGCCGATGACGCCGACCTCGTCGGGCACGCGGATGCCGCGCTCGCGCAGCGCGTCGATGACGCCGCGGGCGATCTGGTCGTTGCCGCAGAAGACCGCGTCCGGCCGCTCGCCCCTGCCCCCGAACAGTTTTGCCACCGCCTCGTGGCCCCACGCTTCCGACCAGGCGCCGAGCAGCGGCTCGATGGCCGGCAGATTGTTTTCCTGAAGCACGGCGCGATAAGCACCGGCGCGTGTGTTCACCACCGCGAAGCTCGCCGGACCGCTGACATGGGCGATGCGGCGCCGCCCGAGCCGGCAGAAATGCTCGACCGCCAGCCGCGCGCCGTCGGCGTCATCGGAGACGAAGCCGACCGCGCCGGCGTCGGGCTGGGTGAAGGCATAGACGACCGGCACGCGCAGGTTGGCGAGGTCGACCGGCAGATGGCGATCGATGCGTTTTCCGGTGGCGATGATGCCGTCGACGCGCTTGTCAAGCATGGCCTCGACATGCAACTGGCCGAGCCGCGTGTCGTCCTCGACATTGCACAGGAAGACCGACACGCCATTGTCGACCAGCGCGTCGGACACACCTGCCATCAGCGGCAGCGAGAAGCGGCCATAGGTATCGTTGGTCAGCAGGCCGACGGTGAAGGAGCGGCGCCGAAGCAGGCTCTGCGCCAGACTGTTCGGCCGGAAGCCGAGCAGCCTGGCCGTCTCGCGGATGCGCTCGCGCGTTTCGGCGGTCATGCGCCCCTGCCCGTTAAGCGCCTTCGAGGCCGTCGCGACGCTGACGCCGGCGGACACCGCCACCTCGCGGAGCGTGACGGGCTTGGCAAAGACAGGCGCTGACTCGGCGTCTGAAACCATTTTCGGCGCAGGACCCTCCCTAGTTGAGAAAACCTTTTCTCACAGAGGCCTGCGCATTCGGACCGGGGGGCGGATGTCGAAAGCAAAGGGTTGGGAAAAGGTTTTCTCAGTTGGGGAGCTTATGGTGAAGACGGACGTGAAGGCAAGGATTTTTTTGTGACAACCGATCCGGCGATTGACGTGGCACCGTCCAAGGTGGCGGCCTCTCACTGCTTAAAACAACACTCGCGGTGCCACTGCAAGAACCGAGGATGCGGGCGATCCGACTGTCGACGCGGCCGGAGCGCGCGGTGCGTCTTGTTGATGAACCCCTGCACGCTGTCGCGATCGTTGACCTGCCGTGAGATCAGGATTTCCAGATCGTCGGACAGGCTGATCAAGCCACGATCGAACATCCAATGCGCCGTGCCTGACAGAGCGATCCCGTTGTTGATGACATCCGGGCCGTTGTCCTCGACCGGGCGAATATGGGCAGCCGATACCTCGGCTCGGCCGCCGCCATTAATCAACTTCAGTCCCGTGATGGCGCAGCGCTCGTCATAGGCGCGCAAGACGATGCGGCGGAAGATTCGGTCCCGCACGATACGCGAGCCAAGGTAACTTACGCGATTGCGCGTTTGCTCGAACTCGAATGGTGCCTGGTCTTCTTGAAGGCCGGTATCGACCTCATCGACGCGCGGTAGCGGCAATTCGTTCGTATCCAGGCCGAGATCGATAATGCGATTGAAATCGGCTGGGCTGATGGCGCGGACGGCTGATTGGGCACGACCGGAAAGTTTTCCCTCATCGTTCAGCAGGCCGCGCTCGACGAGACCGTCGCTTCCGTTGAATGGGACAGGTTTGACGAAATCTAGGTAGGTGCCAGGCTCGATCAGGGCGCGACACATACCCGGCGCAGCAGGATCGGGAATGACCTGCTGGACCTTGGCGACAGCAAAATAGCCGCGGGTGCCATTCACCTTGCTCGGTTCGTAGTAGATGATCCAGTCGCCGACGCATGCTTCCACACGACCCAGATACTGGCGAGGAAACTGGTATTGCTCAGCAGGGCTGTCGTCGTAGATCGAATCGGAGCGGTGAATGAAAACCCCAAATGCCATGATCGTCTGCAATGCGTTACTTGGAATGCGTCAAAGCTCATACAGCCCCATGTTGGGGGTTTGGTCTAGGGCCGACCTGGCTTTCTTCTTTGGCCGGCAGGTCCGTGCGTCGGCCAAATGACCCACGCCATCGAATCAACCTTCCTCCATCCTTCGTTCGCACGGCGAATATATTAGCGAAATTGCATATAATTGATCAGCCGGTGCCGCCAACAGGAGCCCTCGCCGGTCAGGCCCGGCGCCCGTGCTGGCCTTCCCCCCGGCCAAACGGGTGCCGGACCGCTTCAGCAGCGCGCGCCGCGACCGCTGCCTCCGAGCCTGTACCTTTTCCACCGCCGAGCCCAATGACTTGTGGATGACCCCAGAATCGCCGGATGGTTGGTGGCCGGTTTCACCCAGCGGCACTAGGGTAGCGGAATGGCGACGGCGAACTTCATCGAAGAGCTCCAACTAGCCGCGGATCGCAGCGCGGAGATGTCGGGCGCCGACCTGAGGGCGCTGATTCGCCGGGCTGCCCTGCTGTTGCGAAATGCGCGCGGCGGCGACGTGAACCTGGAAGCCGACGTCGAGGTTGCGCTGGAGGGCGTGGCGGCCGAGAGGCGGGTCTCGAAACCGCAATTGCTGCGCTTGATCGTCAGGCAGTGGCTGATCGTCAACTCCGATCTGCCCTTGTACAAGATGGACGAAGAAGCCTGACGGAGCGTCCGCGCGTCTACTCCGCCGCGTTTCGTTCCTTTATGGCCCGGTATTCGCTCTCCCAAGGCAACGCGTCGAAGTCGGGCTTGTGCCGCCCGGCACGATACGCGCTTTCAGTGACGTATGTGCCTTTGGCCCCCTCCAGGACGCAGGCGAATGGCGGATCTCCTGGACATCGGTAGAGGCCAACTGCTTTCACGTAGACACCGCCCTTCGAGGTTGCCTGACTTTCAAGACTTCGAAGCTCCCACGGACAGTCGCGCCCTGTCGCCATTCATTGTGATGATGAGACGGCGGCGCTTCGTTAGGAGGCGAGCCTCGCCGGAGCGTCAACTGCTGCCAGGCGATTGCGCTTGCGAATGCACAACTGCTCCGCAACCTCAGTGGGCGGATCAGTTGTGCCGACTTTCCACAACCGACTTGACCTTTTTTGGGTGGATTTTGCCGGAACTCCCCGGAATCCTGCGGGAAATTGCCTAAACGCCGGGCAGTTTGACCCTGACTGTGGCATTTCTGCCACCAATATTTTCGACAACCCCTGCTAGAAGACGGCCGGGTTTAAATTGGGGTCATGGGGTTATGTTTCTTCGTATTTCTGCGAAATCCGTTTTGCTGGGCGCCGTTTCGGCGCTCGCTTTGATGTCGGCCGCGCATGCCGCCGACGTCGTCCAGGAGCAGGCGGCTCCGGGCTTCAACTGGAGCGGTCTCTATGTCGGCTTCGGTGTCGGCGCCGGTGCCAATGTACATGAGATCGGCACCGATTTCGCTCCGATTTCGCTCAACGGCATCGGCGGCGAAGGCATCTTTGGCCAGGCTACCGTCGGCTACGATTACATGGTGTCGCAGCGCTTCCTGCTCGGCGGCCTGCTCGACGCGCATGTCGGCACGATCAAGACCTCGCTCGATGCGTTCGGCCTCAATGCCGATGTCAAGGAAACCTACGGCTTCGACGTCGGCGTGCGCGCCGGCTATCTCGTGACGCCGAGCACGCTGGGCTACGTCCTGGGCGGCTACGCCTGGCAGAAGTACAAGCTCGACACCAATGCCGGCTTCGGCATGGACTGGGACCAGGGCGGTTACTTCGTCGGTGCCGGTGTCGAAACCGCCATCAACAGCAACTGGACGCTCAAGGGCGAGTACCGCTACACCCGCTTCAGCACCAAGGACGATCTCCTGTCACAATTCGGCGCGCCGGACGGCGCACTCAACCTCGATACCTCCCGCCATACTTTCGAGGTCGCTGCCAGCTACCGCTTCAACGCGGCCAATGGCGGTGGCGCGAGCTTCGAGACGCCGACCTACAACTGGACCGGCTTCTATGTCGGCGGCGGGCTCGGCGCCGGCGCGTCGGTGCATCAGCTCGAAGTTCCGCCGGCCGGCGTGAAGCTCAACGGCATTGGCGGCGAAGGCGTGTTCGGCGAGGCCAGCCTCGGCTACGACCAGGACTTCGGCACCTGGGTTGCGGGCGTTCTGGTCGACGCGCGCTATTCCGGCATGACCTCGAAGCTCGATCTCGGCGGCGGCTCTATCAACCTCGACACCGACTACGGCTTCGACGTGCTCGGGCGCGTCGGCATGAAGGTCAACGAAGCGACGCTCGCCTACGCGCTGGCCGGCTACAGCTGGCAGCATTTCGACCTCAACGCTTCCGACCCGATCGGCGACATCGTCGACTGGGGGTCGAGCGGCTTCTCGGTCGGCGCCGGCCTCGAAACGGCCGTGTCGGACAAGATGACGGTCGGCCTCGAATATCGCTACTCGCAGTTCGAAAAGCACGATTTCTCGTCGGTGCTCGGCGCGCCGGACGGCACCATCACCTCGACGCCGTCCTTCCACACCGTGCGCATCGACGCCAAGTACAAGTTCAACTAAGCAAGGGCCTCCAGCCAAAGCAAAGAAAGCCCGCCGAATGGCGGGCTTTTCTTTTTGCCGGGTCACTCCGCGCAGCTTTCCCTCCTGAAGGTGCGGAGCCCAACTTGACAATTGAGAAAGTAGCGCCCGCTCCGTTCGCTTTAGGAAAGTTGTCGTGGGCCGTTCGGTCTCGTACTCTGCCCGCCTGCGTCAGTCGCGCGAGCCCTTTATTTGATTGCGCTCTTTGACCGAACGATCGGGGGCAAGGTGCCCCCGATCTCGAGATTTGCGCACAGTTCGTCAAATGAGGAAGACACTGGCGTCCGGATGCGGCTGGTTGTTCATGGCGTCGAAGGCGTTGGCGACATCGTCTATCCCCGGTTGTCCGGTCAGGCCGAAGTTGTTGGTCGGGGCGCCGGTGTCGTTGAGGACATCCCGCACCGCGGCCGTCACCTCGCCCGGTTGCAGCGTGTGGTCGTGGTTCGCGTCGATCAGATTGAGAATAGAGATGATGGCCGGATTCGAGCTGGTCGACGCGGAGAAACTGAAATTGAGCTCCGGTTTTCCGCCGGGGCCGTCGGGCACGGCAGTGACGGCAGCGGAGAGAAACGCCGCAGCCGAGGAACGTTCGAGGTGGTTCACGCCACCACCGTGGGCTCCCAGCGCATCCGCGATCGAGGGTGTTCCGGGGATCTTCGACAGGTTCTGGAAACCGAAGATGGTTTCAAAGGAGGTCTTGGAGGTCCAGCCCGAATGGAACTCGCCCAATTCCTGGTTCAAGATATCGATGTGGTTCTTCCAGAAGCCAGGCGTCAAGCCCTGACCGGCCGGTGGCAGGAAGTTGGTGAAGTCGTTGCCGGTGTCGACGCCGCCGCTGCCGGGATTGTCGACCGTCTGCACGAGGATGCCGGTCTGCTGCGAGCCGGCCGGCACCACTTCGTAGATGCTCTTGCCGACATCCGCGAGCGTCAGACCGCCGATCGACCAGGCGCCACCGGCCCCCGTCGTCGTTGAAAGGTCGCCGGCGTCAAACACGTGGTTGCCGTTCTCGTCGATGTAGATCGTCACAGGATCGTGCGACCATGGAATGTCGTCCGCCGTCTTACCGTCGCCGGTCAGGTCCTCGTACTTGGTGCCCGAGACCGAGAAGAACTTGAAGTTGGCGAAGTCGAGATCGTCCTGGTTGGTGCCCGAGGTGCCGGTGATGGTATAGCCGGCCTGGCCCAGCGTCTGCACCGAGCCGCCCGGCAGGACCTCGTAGACCTTGTCGCCGGCATAGCTGGCGTCGAGCCCGGTGAACTGCCAGAAGCCGTTGGCGTCCGTCGTCGTCGACAGCTCGCCGAGGTCCAACGTCTGGTTGTTGTTGGCGTCGATGAAGATGGTGACGCCGGCCCATGCCTTGTCGTCGGAGGTGTGGCCGGGCGTGCCGTCGTCGCCGTTGACGTCCTCGAACTTGTGACCGGAGATCTCGAACAGCTTGAAGTTGGCGAAGTCGAGATCGTCCTGGTTGGTGCCGGAGGTGCCGGTGATGGTATAGCCGGCCTGGCCCAGCGTCTGCACCGAGCCGCCCGGCAGGACCTCGTAGACCTTGTCGCCGGCATAGCTGGCGTCGAGCCCGGTGAACTGCCAGAAGCCGTTGGCGTCCGTCGTCGTCGACAGCTCGCCGAGGTCCAACGTCTGGTTGTTGTTGGCGTCGATGAAGATGGTGACGCCGGCCCATGCTTTGTCGTCGGAGGTGTGGCCGGGCGTGCCGTCGTCGCCGTTGACGTCCTCGAACTTGTGACCGGAGACCTCGAACAGCTTGAAGTTAATGAAGTCCTGGTTGGTCAGGTCCTGGCCGCCGGTCAGGCTGTTCTGGTTGATCTGCACCGGGCTCAGATGCGTCCAGCCCGCCTTATCTTCTTCCTTGATGATGTAGTCGCCAGGCGCCAGCCCGGTGAACTGGTAGGCGCCTGTGCCATCAGTCGTCGTCTGTGCCACCTGCTCGCCGGCATCGGCGACGTTGTTGTGGTTGGCGTCGTTGTAGAGCGTGATCGTCCAGTTGCTCACCCCGGTCTCATCGCCGGTCGTCGCCAGGTTGCCGTCGGCGTCGACATATTTGTGACCCGAGATCGAGCCGAGCTGCGTGTTGATGAAGTCCTGGTTGGTCAGGTTCTGGCCGGAGGTGACGTTGTTCTGGTTGATCTGCACCGGGCTTACATGCGTCCAGCCCGCCTGGTCCTGTTCCTTGATCAGGTAGTCGCCGGGCAGCAATCCGGTGAACTGGTAGAGGCCGTTGGCGTCGGTCGTCGTCTGCGCCACCTGCTCGCCGGCATCGGCGATGTTGTTGTGGTTGGCGTCGTTGTAGAGCGTGATCGTCCAGCCGCTCACCACGGTGCGGTCACCGGTCGTCGCCAGGCTGCCGTCGGCGTCGAGATATTTGTGGCCCGAGATCGAGGCCAACTGGAAATTGCCGAAGTCGTTGTTGTGGCTGTCCGCGCCGGCCACCACGGTGATGTTGTATTCGCCCTGCGCATTGTTCGGCGCATCCTGCGACCATCCCGCCTGCTGCACCTCGCGAACCGTGTAGGTGCCGGGCGTGACCGTGAATTTGTAATAGCCGTTTGCGTCGGTGAAGGTGAACGGTTCGCCCGCGTCCCACGTGTTGTTGTTGTTCACATCCAGATAGATCTTCCAGCCGGCGAGCGCCGGCTCCCCGGCCTCCCAGACGTGGTCGGCGTTCAGGTCGTTGAACTTGTGGCCATCGATCACCTGGCCGATCTGGCGATTCCATTCCTCAAAACCGGAATCAGCGGTCCAGGTGCTCGGCGCCGATTCCGTCTGACCTTGAAAGGTGCCGGCCTGGTAGCCGAAGCCGGAATAGAGATAGATAAAGGGCTTAGTCGGATCGAAACTGGCGACCGGAATGAGGAACGACATGTCGGTGGTGTTGCCGCTGCCCGGCTGGAGCTCACCGTTGAGGCCGACGAACTTATCCCCGCCTTGATCCATATTGTAGATCATCGTGGCGCCGTCAGCGACCGGGAAGGCGCCGGTTCCCTGATCCGGATTTGCTCCGGGCGCGTAATTGCTCAAATTGCCGGCGGTGGCCTGCCAGATCTGGAGCGTATCCAGGGAAAGGTTCTGCGCGGCGGACGTGTTGGACTCATTGATGTCGAGATCAAATCGATAGTAACCGACACCATTCACGTATTGGATCGGAATGTCGGCGATGTTCAGTGAATGAACATACTGACTGCCGCCCTTTTGGGTATCATCGAGCACTTTGACATTGTCGTCGGTGTTGTAGCCCTGCTCCGTGCCATTGTTCTGAATGCGGACGAAGGGATCAAGCAAACCCGTTCCGGCGCCGGTGGCGACATCCGAGGACGAAAAGATCGCGCCGTTGATCGTCACGGAGGTTTTGAAAGTTAGATCGACCAGGGTCGCGGCGTCGGTGAAATTCACCGTCGAGACCTGGCCGCTTGCCTGGTCCGTCGCCGTCAGCGTGAAGGCCTGGTTTGCCGCGTCGCCGTTGACGTACCACGACGTCTGGATCGAGCCGTTGACGACGCCATCGAGATCGCCGACGCCACCATCGGTGACGGTCCAGGGCGTGCCGGTGCCGGTCAGGTCGTATGTAAGCACGTCGTCGGCAGTACCGAGGATTCCGTCAGCGCCGGCGCTGCGATGCGCGACCAAGAACGACAGCGAACCGCCATCCGCTACGTCGGTAGCCGTGATCCCGACGGTCTCGCCGGGGGCGTAATCCAGATCCGCCTGGTCGAGGGAGACGGCGAGCGGCGGAAGGGGATTGGAGGAAGTGCTTTCAGTCGTGGTGGATGTGGTGAGCGGATCGCCTGTCAGATTGTCGGTAATATCGCCAGTGGCCATGACATTTCCCCTTCAATTCGAATGCGGTTACGTTCCGTATCTGCTGTCCATTTTCCCGCCGGAGCGGGTTTACTGTCTGAAGGCTCGGGTGATCTGGTCCTGCAACGGCTTCACCAGGTAGGAGATCACCGAACGGTCTTCGGTCTTGATGAAGGATTCCACCGGCATGCCCGGCACAAGCTTGACCTCGCCCAAACGCGAGACCTGGGCGGCGGTCGTCTTGATGCGCACGGTGTAGTAGGTGGCGCCGGTGCGCTGATCGGTTGTGATATCGGGCGAGGTCCGCTCGACCACGCCGTCGATCTGCGGCGTCGTGCGGGTGTTGAACGCCGAAAAGCGCAGCGAGGCCGACTGGCCGACCCATAGCTTGTCGATGTCGCTCGGCGTGATCTTGGCTTCCACGGCAAGGCTGTCATTGTCCGGCACGACCTGCATGATCGTCTGGCCGGGCGTGACCACGCCGCCGATCGTATAGGCGAGCGACTGCTGCACGATGCCGTCCTGCGGCGCGCGAATGTCGACACGCTTCAGCTGATCCTCGGCTGCGACCTTGCGCTCCAGAAGCTCGCCCATCTTGCCGTCGATGTCGCGCAGGTCGCTGTTCACCTCGGTGCTGTGGTCGAGCTCGATCTGGATGATCTGCAGCTTGGTCTCCGCGATCTTGCCCTGCGCTTGCGCCTGCGCGGCTATGAGCTGGCCACGCTCACCATCGAGGCGCGTGGCCTCGCGCTCGGTCGAGGTCAGGCGATCGATCGAGATGAGCTTCTTGGCCCAGAGCGTGCGCACCGAAGCGAGCTCCTTTTGCACCAATTGGATCTCCTTGCTCTTGGCATCGGCCTGCGCGACGTCGCCGGAGATCTCCTTCTCGAGCTGGGCAATGCGCTCGCCAAGCTGGCTCTTCTGGCCGGCGCGGGAGGTGCGCCGGGTCTCGAAGTGCAGCTTTTCACCGGCCACCGCCTCGGCGACGTCAGGATCGGCGACGCGATCCAAAAGCTCACGCGGAAAGACGATGGAGTCGCTCCCCTGGCGCTCCGCATCGAGCCGGGCCTTGCGCGCCGTGAGCTGGTCCAGCGCCTTGCTCACCACCGCGAGATTGGCGGCTGGAACGGTACGGTCGAGGCGCAGCAGGAGGTCGCCGGCCTTCACCTTGTCGCCATCGCGGGCATCGATCTCGGCGATGACGCCGCCGGTCGCGTGCTGCACGTTCTTGACGTGGGAATCGACGACGAGCGTGCCGGGCGCGATGACCGCCCCGGCAATCTCGGTGACCGATGCCCAGCCGCCGACGCCGCCGGCAAGCAGAAGCACGGCTCCGAGCCCAAGCCGTGTGTAGAAGCGGATCGACATTTGGGAGGCGCCCAACGCAGCCATGTCAGTTCCCTCCCCCGGTTCGGGTGGCGGCAGTCACGGGGGCTGTTTCCGCGGCCATCCGCGGCGGCGGGCTGCCTGACGGGACCGACCGCAGCATCGGGAACATCTTGGCGAAAACCTCGTCCTTCGGTCCGAATTCGTGCATGCGCCCCTGGTTCATCGCCATGATGAAATCGACGGCGGTCAGCACGTTCGGACGATGGGCGACAATGACGACAATGCCGCCGCGCTCGCGAACGCCGAGCATCGCGCGGATCAACGCCTGCTCGCCGTCCATGTCGAGATTGGAATTCGGTTCGTCGAGCACCACGAGGAACGGATCGCGGTAGAGCGCGCGGGCCAACGCGATGCGCTGACGCTGGCCGGCCGAAAGCGCCTCGCCATGGTCGCCGATCTCGGTCTCATAGCCCTGGCGGAAACTGACGATCAGCTCATGCGCGCCGGCGGCCTTGGCCGCGGCGATGATCGCGTCGGCGTCGGCGTCCGGTTCGAAGCGGGAGATGTTTTCGGCGACGGTGCCGGCGAACAGCTCCACGTCCTGCGGCAGGTAGCCGATATGGCGGCCGCGCTCCTGCGAGGACCATTGGTCGAGGTCGGCGCCATCGAGCTTGACGCGACCGGCTATGGGCTGCCAGGCCCCGACGAGAGCCCGCACCAGGGTGGACTTTCCCGATCCGCTCGGTCCGATGATGCCCAGCCCATGGCCGGCTTCCATGGCGAAGCTGGCGTCCTGGACCAGCAACCGCTGCACCCCCGGAGCCGCGATGGAGGCGTTTTGCATCACCACGCTGGCGCTCGGCGCCGGCAGTTGGAGCGGTTCGGTCTCAGCGGGCATTGCCGCCAGCACTTTGGTCAACCGTTGCCAGCCCTGGCGCGCGCTTGCGAAACCTTTCCAGTTGGCGATCGCGAGATCGACCGGTGCCAGCGCGCGGCCGCTGAGGATGGAAGCGGCGATGATGACGCCCGCCGTCGCCTCCTGTTCGATCACAAGCCAGGCGCCGATGCCGAGCATCGACGACTGCAGCAGCATGCGCAGCACTTTCGATACCGCGCCGAAGCTGCCGGCAACGTCGCTGACCTTGCGCTGGTCGGCAATGAATTCGAGGTTGGCATCTTGCCAGCGCGACGCCAGCCCGCCGGCCATCCCCATGGCGGCGACGACTTCAGCATTGCGCGTGCCGGCGGTGATAAGCCCGCCGCGCCGGTTCCCGCTCAAGGTGGCGGCCGATACCGGTTGTCGCGTCAGCCGCTCGGCAAGCAGGGTCAGCACGACCAGCACCATCGCCCCGAGCAGCGCCGTCACGCCGAGCACCCAGTGGAACATGAAGATGATGACCAGGTAGATCGGCATCCATGGCAGATCGAAAAGCGCCGTCGGACCCATGCCGGACAGGAAGCCGCGCACGCTGTCGAGATCGCGCATCGGCTGCAGGCTGTCGCCGTCGCGCCCGGCCTTCAGCGGCAGTCTCAGCATCGAGGTATAGACGCGGTGGCCGAGCGCCTCGTCGAGCGCACCGCCGATCCGCACCAGAACCCGCGCCCGCACGAAATCGAGAAAGCCCTGTCCGCAATAGAGGATGACGAGCAGGATCGTAATGCCGACGAGCGTCGGCAGGCTGCGGCTTGGCAGCACGCGATCATAGACCTCGAGCATGTAGAGCGAGCCTGCAAGCATCAGCACGTTGAGCATGCCGCTGAACAGGCCGACCGCGAGGAAGGCCGAGCGGCAGCTGGCAAGTGCCGCGGCGAGCTCCGAGCGAGCGGAGCCGGACCGCCTCTTGCCAACCGGTCTCGACGCCGACGGCTTGCCGCCCGGCAAGATCCGGCGGGGCGTGTCGGCTATGGCGTTCCGTATCGTCTGAAGCGCGTCAGCGCGGGCACGAAATATGGCCAGTATGCCGAAACCCGCCAGCGCCAGGGCGAGGAGCATCGGCCCCATCGATACATGCCGGCCGGAGCCAAAGAGAAAGTATCCGACAACGCATGCGACCAGCGTCAAGCCAAAAAGCCTGACCTTCGCCTGCACCGAACCAAATCTCGCTTTGCCGATCCACCGGAGCGACGCGCTACTGAACCCCACGGCCACGACTCGCCTTTCACATCCCGGGCGCGTCAGTTGCCGCCGTTGGCATGAATGGCCGCGCAAGGCAGGCCAAACACCCATGCCAAGGGGCGCTGAGATCAGCGCCTACTCCGTAAAGGGAGGATTTGCATAACGTCGAGCAAGCCGCACCAACTGCTCTGGCCGGCGAGTGGCGGCTCTCGACGGCTTACTGCTCAAGGATGACGGCGACGGCGGCGAAAATGCCGCAATGCGATTCCTACCCCAGTAGCGCCGTTACTCGTTGTTGCCGGTCGGGAGGCTTTTCACGCTACTCTTATATTAGCACATTATTAACTCTACCGGAGCGAGCGTCAACGGGCATTTCTGTAAAGAATTAGCGACAAGACCGAAGCCTGTGCGCGATAAGCGGCCAGCCAGCATAAAGAATACTTCACGTTATTCTTAGGTCCATCCCTATGGGAGACCTATGCGCTGTACCATCAGACTTCAGGCGTCGGACCTCGGTCGCCATCCCATCCGCCTGAAGGGATGCGCGCAGAGCGGAGCTTTCAGACCACCTTCTTCTTCCCGCGCCTGCCGCCATGCGCCTCCACCGCCTTCTCGACGGCGCGCTTCAGTTCGTCCTTGATCTCGATTGTCTCGGCCAGCAGCGCCTCGATCTTGAGGAAATCGAGCACACGGTATTTCGAGACTTTCGGGCGTATCAGGATATGGGGCTGAGACTGCTGCAGCTTGTTGGCGATGATCGACTGCATCATCAATTGCGAGGCGCCATACATCAGGTCGACCGTGGTCGGATGCCTGCGTTCGGCGTCGCTCGGCGCGCCGACCACGTCGATCGCGATGATGATGTCGGCATCCCTTTCGAGCAGATCGAAAGGGACGGGATTGTAGATGCCGCCGTCGATCAGCAGGCAGCCATCGCGCACCACAGGCCGGAACACCGCCGGAATGGCGGCCGAGGCCGCGAGCGCAGAATGCAGTTCGCCCTCGGCGAACACCGCGAGTTTGTGACCGAAATAGTCGGTCGCCGCCACCTTGAGCGGAATCTTCAGCTCCTCGAAGGTATCGGGAATATCCCCAGGCAGGAATGCCTTCAGGATGCGCTCGATGTTGAACTGGCCGACGCGTATGCCGCCCTGCATGGCTTCGGCGATCGTGCCCGGCCGCGACCGCCACATGCGCGCCGCCATTTCGGCACGGCTGCCGAGGATCGAACGGGCGTATTCGTGGATCTGCGGTCCGGTCATGCCGGCGGCCATGCCGGCGCCCATGATTGCGCCGATGGACGAGCCCGCGATCGCCACCGGCCTGATGCCGAGTTCGTCGAGAGCCTCGATGACATGGATGTGCGCCAGACCCCGCGCGCCGCCGCCGCCAAAAGCCACCCCGAAGGTCGGGCTCATCCCTTGCCGCCTCCCGCTATCTGCACCAGAGGCGGGCCGATGACCATCACGGCGGGATCGGCCGACAGAAGCTTCTTCGCCGCCGCCTTGACGTCGGCCAGCGTCACGGCGTTGATGAGCGAGGCGCGACGCTTCATATAGTCGATGCCGAGATCGTCGACCTGCAGTTCGACCAGCGTCGCGGCGATGGAGCTGGAGGAATCCAGGTTGTTGATGGCGTAGGCGCCGATCATGTATTTCTTGATCGCCGCAAGCTCCTCCTCGGTGGGGCCGTTCTCAGCCATGTCCTTCACCACCTGGCGCACGATCGAAAGCGTTTCGGCAGCACGGTCCGAACGCGTCGCCGTCGTCACCAGCAGCGCGTGGGAGTGCTCGTTGTCGACGAGATCGGAACTGACGCCATAGGCAAGGCCGCGCTTCTCGCGCACCTCGGCGAACAGCCGCGAGGTGAAGGTCGAGCCGCCGAGGATCTCGTTCATCAGGACCGTGGCAAAGAAATCCGGGTCGCTGCGCTTCACACCCGGCCAGGCCAACTGCAGCGAAGTCTGCGGCAAGTCGTAGTTCACTTCGAGCTGCTGCCCGAGCCTCGGCGTGACATCCGCCACCGGAGCCAGCGTCTGCTTTTCAGGCAAATCGCCGAACACCTCGTCCAGCTTGGCGCTCAGGGTCGCGGCATCGATGTCGCCGACCACCGCCACATGCAGGCCGCCGCGGGCGAAATTGGCTTTGTGGAAGGCCCGGACGTCATCGGCGGTGATAGTGGTCAGGCTGTCCTTCGTCCCCTGGTCGGAACGCGAATACGGATGCTCGCCATAGATGGCGCGCAGCCAGCGCTGCTGCGCCACCGTGTTCGGATCGCGCTCATTGGCGAGGATGCCGGAGAGCACCTGGGCGCGGATACGGTCGATCGGCGCCTGGTCGAAACGCGGCTGGTTGACGGCGAGCTTCAGCAGGCCGAACGCCTCGTTCTTTTCCTCCGACAGCATGCGCATCGAGCCGTAGGTACCGTCGCGGGCGGCCTGGAAGCTCATCTCGGCGCCGGCATCGTCGAGCTTCTGCTGGAAGGCGTCGCTGTCGAGGTCGCCGGCGCCTTCGTCGAACAGGCCGGTCATGAGGTTGACCAGGCCGCCCTTGCCGGCCGGGTCCTGCGCGCTGCCGCCGTCGAAGACGAAGCGAACGGAAATCAGCGGGATCGAATGATCCTCGACCAGCCAGGCGGTGATGCCCTTCTTCGACTTCACCTCCTGGATGTTCATCTCCGCGCGGGCAGCGAGCACCGGCAAAAGCAAGAAGAACAGGGCGAAGCAAAGGGTGGCAACGGCGCGATAGAGCTTGCCTTCCTCGCGTGCCGAAGCGGCAGGTACGCTCACGCGGCCAAGAACCATGCTCATCATCAATTCCCCGCCTGCTGCTGCGGCAAGAGATAACCGGTGGTCGAGCGATCGAGCGCCAGATAGCGGGCGGCGACCGCCTTGACCTCGTCGGCGGTGACCTTGCGGATGCGGTCCGGCCATTCCTCGACATCCTTGACATTGCCGCCGGTGGCAAGTGTCGAACCATACATGTTGGCCATGTCGTCCTGCTTGTCGCGGGCAAAGATCATCGAGCGCACATAGCGGGTCTTGGCCCGCTCCAGCTCATCATCGCTCACGCCATCCTTGACGATGCGGGCGATCTCGGCATCGACCGCCGCCTCGACATCCGAAAGCCTGGCGTCGCCGCGCGGCGCGCCATAGACGGTGAAGTTGGTGGCGTCGAGCATCGTGCCCTGGAAATAAGCGGCCGCGTCGGAGGCGATCCCCTGCTTGACGACGAGCCCCTGGTACAGCCGGCTCCGGTTGCCGCCGCCGAGGATCTCGGCAAGCAAATCGAGCGCCTCGGCTTCACCGGGCTTGGCCGTGTGATAGGACGGCACCACCCATTGCGTGGAAAAGCTCGGGACCGAAACGCGCGCGTCGGTGAGCGTCACCGTCCGCTTTGTGTTCTGCTCCGGTTCGACCGGGCGGATGCGCGGGCGCAGATCGGGACCGCGCGCCACCTTGCCGTAGGTGCGCTCTGCCATCGCCTTGACGGCGTCCGAATCGACGTCGCCCGCGACCACCAGCACCGCGTTGTTCGGCCGGTAGTAGTTGTCGTAGAAGGCTGTCGCGTCGGGACGGTTGAGTTGCTCCATCTCCTGCATCCAGCCGATCACCGGAATGCGGTAGGGCTGGTTCTGCCAGAGCGTGGCATCGACCTCCTCGTCGAGCACCGCCTGCGGGTTGCTGTCGATGCGCGAGCGGCGCTCCTCCAGGATGACGTCGCGCTCGGTCTTGATGACATCGTCAGTCAGGATGAGGTTGCGCATGCGGTCGGCCTCGAAGCCCATCATCTGTTCGAGCGCCGAAGGCGGCACCGTCTCGTGGAAGGCGGTGTAATCATAGGAAGTGAAGGCGTTGTTTGAGCCGCCGATCTCGGACACGGCACGGTCGAACTCGCCCGCGGCATGGTTGGTCGTGGCCTTGAACATCAGATGCTCGAAGAAATGGGCGATGCCGGATTTGCCGGGCGGCTCGTCGGCGCTGCCGATCTTGTACCAGACCATATGGGTGACGATCGGCGCGCGGTGATCCGGGATGACGACGACTTCCATACCGTTGTCGAGCAGGAAATCCTTGACCTCGCCATCGTCGGCCGCACGGGCCGGAACCGCCGCCGCAAGCGCCAGCGTGAGAAGCGCCGCGCGCAGCCCAATCCGCGTTGGTGTCATCAAGTTCTCCGGTCCTGGTTGCGCGACGATAGGCAACGTTGTTGGCGAGGCAAAGTGAATTGTGAGTCATTTTCGAGGCGGCGCTAGCCCGCTTCAATGAAGCGGATGACCGTCTCCCCATAGCCGCGCTCGTCCACCACGGAAAAACCCGGACCTGCCTCGAACGGCGCAGAGGCAGCCTCCTCGACCACGCAGAGCGCGCCGGGCAGAAGCCAGCCCCCGGCTTTGGCCGAGCGCAGCGCGCGCTCGCCCAGCCCCTTGCCATAGGGCGGGTCGGCAAAAACCAGGCCAAAGGGCGAGATCGTGCCGGCTTCGCCGAGATGGGTGGCGTCGCGGCGGAAGATCTTGGTGCGGCCGGTTAGCCCGTAGGCCTCGACATTCTCCCGGATCAGGCCGCGACCCTCCGTCGATTCCTCGATGAAGACGCAGTAGGAGGCGCCGCGCGACAAAGCCTCCAAACCGAGCGCGCCGGTGCCCGCGAAGAGATCGAGCACACGGCCGCCTTCGAGCTTTTCGGCGTGGCGATGTGCCAGGACGTTGAACAGCGCCTCGCGGGTGCGGTCGGTGGTCGGGCGGATGGCATTGCTTTTTGGCGTCGCCAGCGGACGCCCGCGGAACTCACCGCCGACGATCCGCATCGCCGCCCCTTTTCGGACCACGCGGCCTATCGTTGCCGCTCTCAGGGCGCTCGCCGCGTGGCTTGTCGAACCGCTTTCCGCCCGGCTTACCACCCGGTTTGAATGCGGCCTTGCGCGCCTTTGCCTCCGCCGCCTTGGCGGCGTCGGCCTCAGCCCTGCCCTTGCCGATCGGCCGGGCGCCAGGCGCCATCCAGACATTGGCCTTGCGCTGGCCCGGCGGCTCGATCGGCCGCTGCTCGCGCTCGGATTTCTTGCCGCCGAAACGTGGCTTGTCGCCAAATCCGCCACGCGGCTTGTCGCCGAAACCACCGCGATCGGATTTCGGGCCGCGCTCGCCAAATGCCCGTTCGGGCTTGGTCGAGAGCTTGCTCAGCGCCTCGTCGCGGCTGCCCTCGCGGCGCTTGCGCGCCTTGATCAGTCCACCCTCCCCGATTGGTCGGTGGTCGCCGTCGCGCGTGAATTTTGGCCGGTCGGCCTCCTCGCGACGCGGTCCGCTGCCGCGCACCGGCTTGTTGGAGAAAGGCTTTTGGATATCGGCATCGAAATTGGCGCCGGCTTCCTCGATCAGCCGCTCGCCAAGTTGATCGCGCAGCACCCGGCCCTTGATCTCCAGCACGTGGCCTTCAGGCAGGTCCTCGAGTTGGAACGGCCCATATGAGATGCGGATCAGCCGAGTCACATCGAGACCAAGCGCGCCGAGGATGTTCTTCACCTCGCGGTTCTTGCCTTCGCGCAAGCCCAGCGTCAGCCAGGCATTGGTGCCCTGCTCACGGTCGAGCGAGGCTTCGATCGAACCGTAGAACACGCCGTCGACGGCGATGCCGTCGCGCAGGCCGGCAAGCGCGCTCTCCTCGACCTTGCCGTGGACGCGCGCGCGGTAGCGCCGCAGCCAGCCGGTGGCCGGCAGTTCGAGCACGCGCGACAGCCCGCCGTCATTGGTCAGCAGCAGCAGGCCTTCGGTGTTGATGTCGAGCCGGCCGATGGTCATCAGCCGCGGCAGGTCGGCCGGCAGCACGTCGAAGACGGTCTTGCGGCCTTCAGGATCGCGGTTGGTGGTGACGACGCCCGCCGGCTTGTGGAACAGAAAGAGGCGCGTGCGCTCGATCGGCGGGATCTCGGTGCCGTCGAGATGGATGATGTCGCTGGCGCTGACGTTGAAGGCGGGCGAGTCAAGCACCTTGCCGTTGACCTTGACGCGGCCGGCGGCGATCAGTTCCTCGGCGTCGCGGCGCGAGGCGATGCCGGCGCGCGCCAACCGCTTAGCGATGCGCTCGCCGGTTTCCGAAGCCGCTTCAGCGGGGCGCGGCCGCGGTTTGAAGCCTCCCTCCGGCTTTCCCGCGGTACCGCGCGGACGATCGCTGAAATCACGCTTCGGGCGATCGGCAAAGTCGCGTCCGGGGCGATCGCTGAACTCGCGCCTGGGGCGCTCGAAACGGCGTTCGCCGCGCTCGCCTTGGGCGGCCATCGGCCGGTCGCCGCGTGGTGTGTAGGGCTTGCGGCCTTCGCGATTCTCGACAGGCTTGCCGTCGCGCGGCGGGCCTTTGCGGAACGGCCGGGCGCCACGCTCCGCACCCTCGCCCATTTCACGCGGTTTGTAGCTGCGCTTGAAGTCTCCGCGATCGCCTTCCGCCGCGGGCCGGTCACCGCGCGGTGTGTAGGGCTTGCGGCCTTCGCGCTTCTCGAAGGACTGGCCGTCACGCGGCGGCCCTTTGCGGAACGGGCGTTCGCCGCGTTCGGCACCCTCGCCCGCTTCGCGGGGCTTATAGCTGCGCTTGAAATCGCGTGCGGGGCGCTCGCCTTCGGCGGCCTTCGGCCGATCGCGCTTCACGAACGGTTTCTTGGGACCGAGGCCCGGCTTGCCGTCGCGGCCATGCTGGCCCGTCGGTCTCGAACCGCCTTTGCGCGGCCCACGTGAAGATTTCTTGTCGTCGTCCATTACTTTGCTCGTCTTCACCTGCTACAGCGCCGCGCGCCCTTGCGGACGCCCAACGCAGGCAGTGTCATCTTGATTTTTGCGCTATGCCAGCGCGGCAAAAACCGATTCCGGTTTTCTGGGTCTCGCGCTAGATAACAGGATCACTGCCGGGTGGCGAGGAGTAATCGGAATGGAAACCGCGTGAAGCGGCCTGATTTCATGGCCCTGGCGCTCGAAGAGGCGGCGGCGGCGGCGAAACGCGGCGAAGTGCCGGTGGGCGCGGTGATCGCCAATGGCAGCACCGTGATCGCGAAAGCCGGCAACCGCACGCGCGAACTGGCGGACCCGACCGCGCATGCCGAGATGCTGGCGATCCGCGAGGCCTGCCAAAAACTCGCCAGCGAGCGGCTGACGGGGCACGACCTCTATGTGACGCTGGAGCCTTGCGCCATGTGCGCCGGCGCGATCTCCTTCGCCAGGCTGCGGCGGCTCTATTTCGGCGCCGCCGACGAGAAAGGCGGCGCGGTGGTCAACGGCGTGCGCTTCTTCGCTTCGCCCACCTGTCACCACACGCCGGACATCTATCCGGGGATCGGCGAAAGTGGCGCCGCCCTCATCCTCAAGGATTTTTTTCGCGACAGACGGGACGCGTAAGCCCGTCGACAGACGGCTCTAAAGGCCGAGCCAGTCGAACCAGCCGCCCTTCTTGCCTTCGGCCTGCGCCTTGAGGCGGCGCTCCTTCTTGTACTCGTCCTCGCCGAGTTCGTTCTGAGGCGCGGCATCGGAAGGCTGACGATAGGCAAGCGGCGGTTCGCTCAGATATTTGCGGGTGGTCGGGTCGCCCTGCTTCTGATCGGCAAGCCGGCGCTGAATCTCGTTACGGCGCGTAACGCTGGAATCATCCGGTGACCAGCGTGGTGGGTGGCTGGAGCCCGAATCAGCCATTGCCTTCTTCACCGCCACTGGGTCGGTCTGCACATCCTCGACTGTCTCCGGCTGGTAGTTCGGGTCGTTCTGATGCGCGGTAGCATCGGCGCGGATGCGGGCGCGGCGCGCCTCGGGCGATTCGGGCCAATCGGCGCTCGCCGTCTCGATGCTCTGCTGCGGCGGCGGCAGGGTTTCCTTCTGCCCCGGGCCGGGCTTCACCAGATCGGGACGTGGCTTGTAGTCGATCGGATCGCGGTGCTTCGGCGTGATCGAGGCAGCGCCGGAAACGTCATCGAAGAGTTGCGCGGCAGCCGTCTTGTCGGTTCCGTAGGTGGGCGAACTCATGCAGCCCGACAGCGCGATGGCCGATACCACAAGCGGCGCCAGCACCAGGGCGCGCGCAAACGTTCTGTCGGTCATGCCAAAAAGTCCCACTCTAACAGCCTTTCGGTCGCCACCGGCCAAGGGCACGGTCCGCTTCTTCCCCGCGTTTGCGATGGAAATCCGGCGACAATTTGTCTGCCGGAGTGTCGCGTGTTTACCTCAACCACTTATTAAGGGCAACGCGCGGGCGGATTCGCACCGCCCGACGTGGCACTTTTGCACTTATTTGATGGGTGCATGTCGTTAGCCCAAAACCGCTGCACACCCTCGGTCAAGCCCGAGGGCATGCCTTTGGGCGACATGCACTTATAAACGTCCGAGCGCCTTCAGTTCGCGCAGCACGGCCGCATCGCGGGCCGAAACATCCGGGAATTCCGGATCCTGCCCGACATCGGCGGTGTAGCGCCAGGAGCGCGTGCATTTGACCAGGCCGCGATCCTCGGCCTTTTCCACCACCACCGCCACGCCCTTGACGTCGTCGAGCGTGAAGGCGCCTTCCGGCGCCTTGCCGTGCTTGATGACAAGGTCGCTGGTGATCGCCATCTCGGCCATGTCGACATCGGCGATCGCCGCTTCCAATGCCGCGTCATCGATGGTGACCACCGGCACGGCTTCCAGCGAAGAGCCGATCAGCTTCTCGGCGCGCGCGATCTCCAGCGCCCCGGTGACGACACGACGCACCTGTCTCACCTTGCGCCATTTCTCGGCCAGCGCCTCATTGCGCCAGTTCTGCGGGATCGCCGGGAACTGGTCGAGATGCACCGAGACGGCTTCCGGATGACGGTCGAGCCAGGCTTCCTCGCTGGTGAAGGGCAGCATCGGCGCCAGCCACTTCACCAGGCATTCGAAGAGGTGGCGCACTACCTGCACGGCGGCCCTGCGGCGCAGGCTCGACGGCCCGTCGCAGTAGAGCGCGTCCTTGCGGATGTCGAAATAGAAGGCCGAAAGCTCCACCACCATGAAGTCGAGCAGCGCGCGGGTGATGCGCTTGAACTCGAAGGCGTCGTAGCCCTGGCGCAAGGCTTCGTCGAGCTCGGACAGCCGGTGCAGCATCAGCCGCTCCAGTTCCGGCATAGTCTCGACCGGCACATCGTTGCCGTCGTCATGGGCAAGCGTGCCCAGCATCCAGCGGATGGTGTTCCTGAGCTTGCGGTAGGCGTCGATATTGGTCTGCAGCACGTTCTTGCCGAGCCGCTGGTCTTCCCAATAATCGGTCGTCACGACCCAGAGCCGCAGGATATCGGCGCCAGACTGTTTGATGACGTCCTGCGGCACCACGGTGTTGCCGAGCGACTTCGACATCTTGCGGCCTTCCTCGTCCATGGTGAAACCATGGGTGATGACCGCCTCGTAGGGCGCCCTGCCCCTGGTGCCGCAGCTTTCGAGCAGCGAGGAGTGGAACCAGCCGCGATGCTGGTCCGAACCCTCGAGATAGACATCGGCCGGCCATTTGAGGTCCGGACGATCCTCGAGCGTGAAGACATGCGTCGACCCGGAATCGAACCAGACGTCCAGGATGTCCATCACCTGGTGCCACTTCGAGGCATCGTGATTGCCGAGGAAGCGCGCCTTGGCGCCCTCTGCGAACCAGGCGTCGGCGCCTTCCTTCTCGAAAGCGTCCATGATGCGCCTGTTGACGGCCTCGTCCTTAAGCACATTGCCATCCTCGTCGGCGAAGACGGCGATCGGCACGCCCCAGGCGCGCTGGCGCGACAGCACCCAGTCGGGGCGCTCCTCGATCATGGCGCGGATGCGGTTCTGGCCGGCAGCCGGAACGAAGCGGGTGTCGTCGATCGCCTTCAGCGCGCGGCTGCGCAGCGTCGTGCCGTCGCCGAGATCCTTGTCCATGTAGACGAACCATTGCGGCGTGTTGCGGAAGATGATCGGCTTCTTCGAGCGCCAGGAATGCGGGTAGCTGTGCTTCAGCCTGCCGCGCGCGAACAGCGCGTTGCGCTTGATCAGCTCGTCGATCACCGCCTGATTGGCGTTGCCCTTCTTGCCGTTGTCGTCGATGACGCGCGCGGCTCCACCCTCACGGTCCGGGCCGAAGCCGGGCGCGTCCCGGGTGAAGAAGCCGGCATCATCGACCGGGAACGGGATCGCGGTGTCGACGCCGCGCTCGCGCAGCTCCGAGGCCGCGTCCGTCCAGGCGTCGAAATCCTCGCGGCCATGGCTGGGCGCCGTATGGACGAAGCCGGTGCCGGCGTCGTCGGTGACATGCTCACCGGGGATCATCGGCACGGGGTATTCGTAACCGCCGCCGAGACCCTTGAAGGGATGCGAAAGCGTAAGGGTGGCAAGCTGTTCGGCCGAAACGCTGTGAAGCCGGTTCAAGGCGACCTTGGCCTTGGCCGCGCTTTCATCGGCGAGCGCGTCGGCAAAGATCAGCTTCTCGCCGGGCTGCGGGCCGAAGGCGTTCTCGGCCGCCGTGACCGCATAGAGGCCGTAAGCGACGCGCGGCGAATAGCTGACGGCGCGGTTGCCGGGGATGGTCCAGGGCGTGGTCGTCCAGATGACGACATGCGCCTCGACCAGATCGAGCGCGGTCCCATCCAGCGCCGGCGCGGCGCCGGCGACCGCCTGGGCGAGGCTCGCGACCGGAAACTTCACCCAGATGGTATCGCTCTCATAGTCCTGGTATTCGACCTCCGCCTCGGCGAGCGCGGTGCGCTCGACCACGCTCCACATCACCGGCTTCGAGCCGCGATAGAGCTGGCCCGACATGGCGAATTTCAACAGCTCGCCGGCGATGCGCGACTCGGCGTGGTAGGCCATGGTCGTGTAGGGATTGTCGAAATCGCCGATGACGCCGAGGCGCTGGAACTCTGAACCCTGCACCTTGATCCAATGCGTGGCGAAGTCGCGGCATTCCCTGCGGAACTCGTTGACTGGCACCTCGTCCTTGTTCTTGCCCTTGGCGCGATACTGCTCCTCGATCTTCCATTCGATCGGCAAGCCGTGACAGTCCCAGCCCGGCACGTAGTTGGCGTCGTAGCCGCGCATCTGGAAGGAGCGGTTGATGACGTCCTTGAGGATCTTGTTCAGCGCATGGCCGATATGGATGTTGCCGTTGGCGTAGGGCGGGCCGTCATGCAGCACGAATTTCTCGCGGCCGGCGGCCTCCTCGCGCAGCTTCTTGTAAAGGTCCATGTCCTGCCAGCGCTTGACCAGGCCGGGCTCCTTCTCTGGCAGGCCGGCGCGCATCGGGAAATCCGTCCGCGGCAAATAAAGCGTTTTGGAATAGTCGATCGTCTCGGACGTATCGGTCGTAGGGGTATCGGTCATCGATCTGCCATCTCAAATTGCCCGGCGGCACAAAGCTCGGGCGATATGCGTTGATTTCTGAAAAAGCGCGAGGGGCGCGCGCGAAAACTCCCGGCGGCTCCAGCGGCGCTCAGGCCACCCGGAACACCGGGCCCGTAATTCGTATCGCGATCGCGAAAAGGCGCGAAAAGCTGGTCATGGCGTGGCTTTTAGCGGATGGCGCGGCAGGAATAAAGCGCGGATTTCAAGGCAGGAAGCCGCCTCGATGAGAATTCGCCTTGCCAGCCTCCACACGCGCCGCAAAAGGCGGCGATCTATTAGGTGATCCAAACCTCCGACGGCGCCGTAGAACCAGCAGAACCGGTCAGCGAGCGGAGAACGGGACGATGCAAGGGGCGACCTCATTCCTGTGTGCCATGTTTCTCGCATCGGCTGCGCAAGCCGACGCATTCTCGGACAGCCGCGGCATATGGATGCGCGACGATGGCAATGCCAAGGTTTCAATCACGCAATGCGGACAGCAATTGTGCGCGACCAATTTATGGATCGGCGACACCAGCAAAGGCGAGCAGGCCGGCGACAAGCTGATCATGACGCTGAAACCGGCGTCGCAAGGCACTTTGACGGGAAAGGCCTACGATCCCAAACGAAACCGCACCTATTCTATGATGTTGAAGGTGACGAATGGTGGCCTCACGACGCGCGGTTGCATGGCCGCAGGTCTGATTTGTAGAAACGTCCGCTGGACGCCGGCGAACTGATTGGCGAGACGGAATGAGCCGACAAACCCCAGCACCCACCATCGTACTCTTCCGGCGCGACCTTCGCGTCGATGACAACGCCGCGCTCGCGACGGCGGCCGATCGCGGCGCTCCGGTCGTGGCGCTCTATGTTCTCGACGAGGAAACCAAGGATCTCAGGGCGATGGGAGCGGCCAGCCGTTGGTGGTTGCATCACTCGCTCGCGGCCCTTGGCCGTCGGCTTGGCCAAACCGGTGTGAATCTATTCTTGGCGCGGGGACGCACCGGCGAGGTCGTCGCCAAGGCGATTGCCGCCAGTGGCGCGGATTGGGTGCTCTGGAATCGGCGCTACGACCCGTCGGAAGCGGCGGTAGATGCCAGGCTGAAGGCGGGACTGCGCGAGAAGGGCCTCACGGCGCAGAGCTTCGACGGGGCGCTTCTGCACGAACCTTTGCTTCTCAAGACCGGATCTGGCGGGTTCTACAAAGTCTATACGCCATTTTGGAAGGCAATGACGGATAAAGTCCATGTTCGCGATCCGATCGATCCTCCGGGCCGGGTCGACGGGTGGCAGGGTGAACTGGGCAGCTTGAGCTTGAACGAGCTTGACCTGGTGCCGACCAAACCCGACTGGGCGCAAGGTCTCCGGCAGACTTGGAGACCCGGCGAAGAAGGTGCCCAAGCCCGACTTCAGGAGTTCATTGAACGCGATCTGGCCGGCTATGAGCGCCGACGCGACTTTCCGAGCAGGCTTGCAACGTCACGGCTTTCCCCACATCTCGCCTTCGGAGAAATTACGCCGTTCCAGATATTCGCCAGCCTGCGCAGATCGAAAAGCTCGGGAACGTCCAAGTTCCGTTCAGAGGTCGGCTGGCGGGAATTCTCCTATCATCTGCTGTTTCACAATCCCGGCCTTGCCCAACGCAACTTCCGGCCGGAATTCGATGCGATGTCGTGGCGCGACGACAAGCGGGCGCTTCGGGCATGGCAACACGGGCTGACGGGCTACCCGATCGTCGATGCCGGCATGCGCGAATTGTGGCGAACGGGCTGGATGCACAACCGCGTGCGGATGATCGCGGCATCCTTTCTCATCAAGGATCTCATGATCGACTGGCGCCACGGCGAAAAATGGTTCTGGGACACGCTTGTCGACGCGGACGCCGCCAACAATGCGGCAAGCTGGCAATGGGTGGCCGGATCGGGAGCTGATGCCGCACCCTATTTCCGCATCTTCAACCCGGTCCTGCAGGGCGAGAAGTTCGACCCGCAAGGCGACTATGTTCGTGGCCAAATCCCGGAAATCGGCGCATTGCCGGACCGTTACATTCACCGGCCATGGGAAGCTCCCGCTTCCCTGCTGCAAGACAGCAAGATCGAGCTCGGCAAGACCTATCCAACTCCGCTGGTGGACCACGGCGCCGCCCGAGAGAGGGCGTTGATCGTCTATCAGTCCATGAAGGATGGATCCGGAGGTTCAAGCAGCGAGGGGAAGGCTTCATGATGCGGTACGCCCTGGCTTACGCGACCACCCTGGTCGCTTTCCTGGCCATTGACGCGGTATGGCTCACGACGATGTCGCAGCGCCTGTACCGCCGCTACCTGGGCGACATGCTGGTTGATGCATTCAACCCCGTGCCGGCCGCGGCTTTCTACCTGATCTATGTCGCAGGTCTCATCATCTTTGCGACGGCGCCGGCGTTTTCAACCGGTCGGTGGACGACGGCCGCGCTCTATGGTGCGCTCTATGGGTTCTTCGCCTACGCGACCTACGATCTCACCAACCAGGCAACGATCCGGGGCTGGCCCACAATCATCACGCTCACGGATATTTGTTGGGGCTCGCTGCTCAGTGCGACAGCGGCGGTTCTGGGTTTTCTCCTGACCCGCCATTTTCTTCGCGGCGCCTGATACCGAGCTGTTCCGAGGCGGCGACAGCTCCCGACAACAGCAGGCCGATGAATACCACAAGGAAAGCAGCACTCATGGCGTTGAGCCCGGCCATGCCGCTGTTGTCGGCAGCGGTGTAATCGACCAGCGGCTGGCCGTAGAAACGCGCCGGGATGAGGTAGGCTACGGCGCTGAGCGTGACAAGGACCAATCCCAATGCCCGCTCGGCAGGCCTGAACAAGGCGGCGCACAGCAGCGCGCAGGGGATGAGGAATATCTCGACCCCCGACTCGACCCCAAACGCCTTGGTGCTAAGAATACCGTTGGCGATGCCGACCACAGACAGCATGGCGCGCGCAGCGAGCGAATGGCGGCGCGCGACTGCAGGAACCACCAGGAAAAAGGGTGTCGACAGGAAGGTCAGGAAGGACGGCCAGACCTTGTCGCCGCCGACGACCGCCCAGAGGTAAAGAGGATAAAAGGGCTGGTTCCAGGCAACGACAACCGCCACCCAGTTGGCTGCATTGCTCAACGGATCGTCATGCGCGGCATAGTCGGCGACCCGCCACCAAAGGCGCATCAGCCAGTCCATATCAGCCGGCCGGTCGCAGCAGATAGTGGCTCACGCCCCATTCCCTGCCTTGCGCATGGCCGAACAGGCCTTCGGTGGCGAGATAGAACAGCCGCCAGCGCCGCCGCCAAAGCGCTGCATCGGCGCCATAGACATCCGAGAGAATTTCGCGGATCCGGTCGCGGTTGTCGTCGAAGCGCGCCAGCCATTGGCGCGCGGTGCGCGCGTAGTGCATGCCGTTCCAACGCCAGTCGCTTTCGATCGCGAAGCAGTCCGGGAAATGGCTGATCAAGCCATGGCTCGGCATGATCCCGCCGGTGAAGAAGTGCCTGGCGATCCAGTCCGCATCGTCACGATGGTCGAAACGATAAGGGCTGCAGCGATGGCTGAAGACGTGGACGAATAGCCTGCCTTCTGGCTCCAGCCAGGTTCGGATGCGCGCAAGCAGATCACGCCAGTTCGACATATGCTCGAACATCTCGACCGAGACGACGCGATCAAACCGGTCCCGCGGCTCAAACGCGTTCATGTCCGCGGCAATGACCTCGACATTCCTGAGGCGCCGTGCCGCCGCCTGGGCCTGGATGTACAGCCGCTGCGGCCTGGAATTGGACACGGCCACGATGCGGGCCGCCGGGAAGCGCTCCGCCATGAACAGCGTCAACGAACCCCAGCCGCAGCCCAGCTCAAGGATCGACTGTCTGTCACGAAGCCGGGCGTGATCGATCGTCTGCTCCAGCGCGGCGACCTCTGCCTCGGCCAGTGTCTCGTTGCCGTTCGGATAGAGGCAGCATGAATATTTGCGATTGGGGCCGAGCGTCAGCCCAAAGAACTCGGGCGGCAGTTCGTAGTGCTGCTCGTTTGCGGCTGACGTGTGCTCCGCGATCGAATAGCGCATCATATCGGCGGCAAAGCGCCTTTCATCGACGGATCCTGCTCTCGCCAGCCGCCGCCTCGTCCTCCCGACAAGAACGCCGATGCCGTAGCGGGTCGCGCTATCCGGAATCGGCGTTCGCTCGACGGCTTGGATGGCTGATGAGATCAAACCCAACGTCATCTCCCTCCACTGACAATTGCCTGCCTCGGCGCGCCAGGCCAGAAGGCATTGACCCGTGCCTGGTAACGGCGGAACTCATCGCCACGCGAGCGCAGCATGTGCGCTTCGAGCGGCGGGATCCCGGAGACATGAACCAGCAGCCAGTACATCAGCGCCGGGCCCGCCAGTGCCGTAAAACCCCATGGATAGGCCGACGGAGATCCGACAGCGATCGCCGCATAGGCCACCCACCCAAGCCATTCGAAAAAGTAGTTGGGATGCCGGGACAGGCCCCACAGGCCGATATCGCAAACCTTGCCCCTGTTGCCCGGATCAGCGCGAAAAGCCTGCAACTGGCGATCCGCCAGCGCTTCGCCGCCAACCGCCAGCAGGATGAGCGCGATGCCGACCCAGTCGGCTACTCCCAGCCCCGACCGCGGATTGTGGGCCGCGGCCATGATCGACATGACAAGCAGGAAGGCGGCCACTGCCTGGATCTGGAGAAACCAGAACAGCCGACGCTTAAAATCCATTCCCCAGTCCTGCTTCAGCTGGGCGTAGCGTGGATCGTCGTGATCGCTGCCGATAGTCCGCGCGACGATGTGGAAGCCAAGCCGAAGTGACCAGCCGAGCGCGAGGACGGCGATTACCCATTGCCGCTGATTATTGTCGCTATCGGCTTGGGCAACAACCGCGACGAAGGCGCCGAAGATGCCGGCCGCGAAGGACCATATCGCATCGACCCAGCCCGACCTGCCGCTGCTCATCGCCACCAGCCATGCCGCCGCCATGGTCGCGGCGAGCCCGACCGCGGCAACGACGATGACTAAGACGATCCCCATCGACGGGTTCAGCCGAACAGAGGCTGGATCAGCCTGCCGAAAAGGCCGCGCAGCTTCGTCTGGCCCTCGACCGCGGCGATGCAGATGCATTCCCCATCGTCGTCAACGATCGGCTGGTGCTGGACGTCGTCATCGGCCTCGTCCAGGTCGCCGGGGCCGTAGCGGCCGCGCGCATCGGAGAACGCTCCTTTGAGCACATGCGTGTATTCCGAGCCCACATGGGTGTGTTCCGGCAGCCTGCGCCCGGCGGCGACCTTCAAGAGCATGACATTTGCATCAACGTCACCCGCCAGCGTAACGCGGCTCCAGCGCACTCCCGGTCCGATCCAGCGCCATGGCCCGATGCCGCAGCCTTCCAGCGCCTCGGGCAAGCGGATGCCGACATCGGCGCGCGCCAGCCGGGGCGCTGGCGCCGTCTTGCGCCGGCCCGAACTATCGGCCTCGATCATCGCCATGGCGCGATCGAGCGCCCCCGTTTCCATTTCCTCGGGCTCGATCTCCTGCAGAAGCGAACCGCCAAAGGCCTCGAACTCGCCGATCCGCCCGGCGCAGACGGGACAGCCACCGGCATGGACAGCGACAACGATGCGCGGTCCGGGCTCCAGGGTGCCACTAGCGTGGCGGAACAGCGTCTCATCGCTCGGATGATGCTTGATCATTTGAGGTCGTCCAGGATTTGGCGCAGCCGGCCAAGCGCCAGCCTCAAGCGCGACTTTACAGTGCCGAGCGGAATACCAAGTTCGCCGGCTATCTCCGATTGGGTTTTGTCGCCAAAGAAGAACAGCCGCAGGGCATCGGCCTGCTCGTCCGCCAGGCGACTGATTGCGTTGCGCACGCGCTCGTCGCGCTCGGCGGTCATCACCGCCGCCTCACCGGAGGCCGGACCTTCCGGTTCGTCCGAAGGATCGAAGGCGGTGGCAATCGCCGCAGGACGACCTTCCTTGCGCAGCCGGTCGATTCGCGCGTTGCGGGCGATGGTGAAAATCCAGGTCGATGCGCCGGCGCGGGATGGATCAAAATACGAAGCCTTCTTCCAGACCAGCAGCATGGTCTCTTGCGCGACATCCTCAGCGGCCGATGCACTCATCCCATACCGCCGCATGAAGGACTTGAGGCGCGGTGCATAGAAGCCGAACAGCGCGGCAAAGGCCGCCCTGTCGCGCTCGGCCGCGACCGCAACCAGCAACCGGCCAGCTTCATCTGCCGAAAGAAGGGCTTCGTCCTTGCGCATGGTTACCACCAGTCCGATCGTCGCGAGATCGAAGACGGGTAAGACCCTGTCGGCAGTCGTGAAACCATGTCCCGATGCATTCATGCGCCCTGTTACGCGCCGCGGCCGATTTCGGATCACCAAGCCGCGCAAATATTGTCCGACCGGTGATCCACAATCCCCACAGCTGCGTAAAAGTTCAAGTTAGGGGAGAAGACAGCCCCTTCCATAGCAGGCTGGAGGGTGCGGATGACAATCAGGAGCATGTGTAGCAACCCCGACATGGCGATGGACATCGCCGTTGTCGGCAGCGGTATTTCCGGCTTGTCCTCGGCGTGGCTGCTTTCGAAGCGCCACAGGGTCTCGCTTTTCGAGGCGGAACAACGTCTCGGCGGCCACAGCAACACAATCGATGCCGGCGGCACGCAGGTCGATACCGGCTTCATCGTCTACAACGAGGCCACTTACCCCAATTTGACGGCGCTGTTTGAGCATCTCGGCGTGCGCACCAGAGCCTCCGACATGTCCTTCGCGGTCTCTCTCGACGGCGGGCGGCTGGAATATTCCGGCACCGGCCTCGGCGGGCTGCTTGCGCAGCCGGCGAACGTCGGGCGTCTGCGGTTCTGGCAAATGCTGAAGGAGTTGCTGCGCTTTTATCGCGAAGCGCCTTACGATATCGCGCGCATTGGCGAGATCAGCCTTGCAGAATATCTCGATGCCAAAGGCTATGGCGCGGCGTTCCGCGAAGATCATCTTTACCCTATGGCGGCGGCAATCTGGTCGACGCCGGCGCTAGAGGTCGGCAGTTATCCGGCGGCAGCCTTCATTCGGTTCTGTGAAAATCACGGCCTGTTGAAACTCGCCGGCCGGCCGATTTGGCGCACGGTCGACGGAGGCAGCCGCAAATATGTCGAGCGGCTGGCAAATAGTGTCAGCAATCGCGCCATTCCGGGCCGCGGCGTGCGTTCGATCGCCCGACGCGGCGGATCGGCCTGGCTTACCGACATTGAAGGCACCGAGCACCGCTTCGACCATGTCGTGGTCGCCACGCATGCCGACCAGGCGCTCCGCATGCTTGCCGACCCCAGCCACGACGAAACCCATCTGCTCGGCAGTTTCGGCTACAGCCGCAATGAGGCGGTGCTGCATTCCGACCCGCGCCTGATGCCGCGCAGAAGGCGCGCCTGGTCGAGCTGGAATTATCTAACCGAGACGCAAGGTGAAACCCGCAAGCTCTCCATCACGTATTGGATGAACAGGCTGCAGTCGTTGCCAGACGACCGGGAGCTGTTCGTCACCCTCAATCCCGCTGTAGAACCCAAGGAAAGCTCGGTGCTGCATCGTCAAGTCTACGAACACCCGGCATTCGATGCCGTGGCGATGCGCTCGCAGAAGCAACTCTGGTCGCTTCAGGGCAGCAGGAATACGTGGTTTTGCGGCGCCTATTTCGGCGCCGGCTTCCACGAAGACGGCCTGCAGGCGGGGCTCGCGGTCGCCGAGGCACTGGGCGGCGTGAGACGCCCGTGGAATGTGCCGAATGAATCGGGCCGGATCCATCTCTCCGCTATGCGGCAACATCTGGCGGCGGCGTGATGTTGGCGCGGCGGTCAGCACTCTATGCCGGCAAAGTCGTGCACCAGCGGCTGAAACCGCGTCGGCACCGGCTGTCCTATCGCATGTTCTTCCTCCTGCTCGATCTCGACGAGATCGATGGCTTGACCCAATGCCTTCGCTTGCTCTCGCGCAACCGGTTCGGCCTTTTCAGCTTCGTCGACAAAGATCACGGCGATGGGGCAGATGGATCGCTGAAGGCCTACGTCGAACGCCAACTAGAGATGAGTGGTATCGAGACCGGCGGCTCAATCCAGTTGCTTTCGATGCCGCGGATGCTCGGCTACGCGTTCAATCCGCTCAGCATCTATTTCTGCCATGACCGGCAAGGTGCCCTTGCAGCGATCCTCTACGAGGTCAACAACACCTTCGGCCAGCGCCACAGCTACCTCATACCGGTCAGCGATGGTGGTGACGAGGGTATCGTCAGGCAGCATTGCGCCAAGCGGTTTTACGTCTCGCCTTTCATCGCCATGGGAATGGGTTATCGCTTCCGGATCGGACTGCCCGCCGAAGGCGTCGCTGTCCACATCACCGGCAGCGACGCCGATGGGCCGCTGATCGTCGCCGGTTTCTCAGGCAAGCGGCGCGAGCTGACGGATGCGGCGCTGATAAGCGCCTTCTTCGCTTATCCACTGCTGACGCTGAAAGTGATCGCCGGCATTCATTGGGAAGCTCTGCTGCTGTGGGCGAAGGGCATGCGGCTTTACGAGCGGCCTGCCCCGCCTCATCGCCCCGTTACCCAAGTCGCCATGCACAAACCGTCACGGAGGAAGATCGAGTCGGATGTCACTGGATAGTGAAAGCAGGACGAAAACCGATCTTTGGCCAGGTCTCTTCGTCGGTCGGCTCTTGAAGCGACTGCTCGGCTGCCTCAAGGCAGGCGGGATCACAGTTCGCACCCCGAGCGGCGCGATAGTTGAACACCAGACCGGCATGCCCGGTCCTGAGGCGACGGTGGCGCTCTATCGCTGGCGGGCAGTGCGCCGCCTGCTGGCGGGCGGGGACATCGCCTTTGCCGAGGCGTATATGGATGGCGACTGGTCAAGCCCTGACCTCCCGGCCTTGCTCGAACTCGCCGCCGTGAACATTGCCGAAATCGAGCAGGCAATCTCAGGGCTGCTTCCGATCCGGCTGTTCAACCGGCTACGCCATTTGTTGCGCGCCAACAGCCGCCAAGGCAGCCGGCGCAACATCGCCTTTCACTACGACCTCGGAAACGACTTCTACCGGCAATGGCTCGATCCGAGCATGACCTATTCATCGGCACTCTACCGGGGCGACTGCGAGACGCTGGAGCAGGCACAGGAAAACAAGCTCGAGCTCATCGCGGAACTTCTGTCCCCGCCCCCAAACGCCGATATTGTCGAGATTGGTTGCGGATGGGGAGCCTTGGCAATGCGGCTCGCCAGGACCGGCGCGAAAGTCAAAGGCATCACACTTTCAACCGAGCAACTGGACCATGCCAGGCAAGTGGCCGAGCGTAGCGATGTCCGCGACCGGTTACGGCTCGAACTCGAGGACTACCGCGACTGCCAGGGCTCGTTCGACCGCATCGTCTCGATCGAAATGCTGGAGGCGGTAGGCGAGTTGTATTGGCCAACCTATTTCAACAAGCTCCGGCAGTTGCTTAAAGCCGATGGTAAAGCCGTGCTGCAGGTCATAACCATCGACGAGAGCCGATTCGAACGCTACCGCGGGAACCCGGACTTCATCCAACGCCATATCTTTCCAGGCGGGATGCTGCCCACCAAGGCTCTGATCGCCTCGCACGCGCAAAATGCCGGCCTCAAGCTGGTGTCATCCGATTTCTTCGGGCAGAGCTATGCGCGCACGCTCGCCGAATGGCGCAAGCGCTTCCGCCAGAGTTCGGCGGCAGTGCAGGCGATGGGCTTCGACCAGCGCTTCCGTCGCCTCTGGGATTATTATCTGGCCTACTGCGAGGCAGGCTTCAGGGGCGGAAGCATCGATGTGGGTCTCTTCGTATTCGAACCTGACCCGGCCTGATCGGCAACGACGAAGCGACTCCTACTACATCGTGAAATTGAAGCGGTAGGTGGTCGAGACGCCGAACATCCACTGGTTGCGATCGCCTCGCTCCTTGACCAGGCTGGAATCGGCTGCCGGCCCCATCAGGCGCGAATATTCGGTGAAGACGCTCGCCGTCATCGGTTCGGTCACCTTCCAGGTGATGGCGCCGCCAAGGCCGGTCGACTTCACGCCGCCGCCTGGATGGTATTCGCTGAGCCCCGATGCCGCCGCCTCGGTGGCGTTGACGCCGTAATAGGCATCGAAATAGCCGGACGAGGCGAAGGACACGCGCGGCCCGCCCGAGATGCGCACCGTCGGCGTGATGTCGTAAAAAGCGTCCGCCGTTATGTCGGCGACGAAGCCGTTATGGGAGCGGATGCCATGCCGCAGCTCGGCGCGGGCGCGCAGCCAGTCCAGCGGATAGAACTCGAAGAAGCCGCCCACCTCACCGCCGAAGCGCACCGGGTCGAGGCCCTGGAGCTCGTCCTTGCTGGTGCGATGGAACAGGAACTTGCCGGTCAGACCGGCGCGCACCGAGCCGTCGTCGATCAGCGCCAGCGAGATGTTGTCGTTGCGCGAGGTGAAGCGCGCCTCCGGTCCGGCCTTGCCCAGCAAGATGATCGGCTGGGCGCTGAACATATATTTCTTGCCGCCCTCGAAGTTCGGCGCGACCAGGCCGGTGGCGCCGAGCGTCAGGTACCAGTCGCCGGATATCCAGCTGCCGCCTTGGCCCGCCTGGGCGACAGGGGCGACGAACAGGCCGATGGCGACGGCCAGCGGAATCTTCCCGACAATACGCATCATCACCCCTTACGCGAAACGCGCCGGCAACACCACCTGCCGACGCTCAAGCCATGCCGTGCGTTCGGTAAAATTTGACTTAAAATCGGTGACATCGAACCCGGCGAACGGACTAACCGACACGCCGATTGCGGGGCGACGCCTCGATCAGGTCGCAAGCCGTTTCCAGTCCGCCGGTGAGCGGCGTCGACGCGCCATAGGCTAGAGCCGCCTTGTGCCATTGGGCCCGGATCCCCGGGTCACAGGCTTTCAGGATTGCCTGCCGCCAGATTTCGGGATCGTCGCGATTGGCCACAACCAGCCCCGCCCCGCTGACTTCGACATATTTTGCATACCCGCAAGCGTCCGAGGCAATGACGGGCAGGCCGTTTGCGAGCGCCTCGAGAATCACCGTGCCCGTATTTTCCAGGCGAGCCGGGTGCAGCATGAAGTCACTCGCGACCACGATCGCCGGAATGTCCTCCTGGATGCCCAGAAGCGTGACCCGATCCGACATGCCGGATCGGGCAATCAGGCCGCGAAGCCGGGTTTCCTCCTCGCTGTTTTTTCGGAGCCCGGCGATCAGCCAATGGATGTTCGGGAACGGCTCAAGAGCCTTTACGGCCCGGTCGAGACCTTTCACCTTCATTCTGTTGGCGATGCTCAAGGCGATGACGGCTTCGCGGGGAAGCCCAAAACGATCGCGGATCTCATTGCGGTCGCCGGTCAGCAGTTCCGGCCTGCAGCGCTTCGGATCGAGCGTCGGTCCTATGACATGAATGCGGGTTTCCTCAGTTCGCCAGAAATCGCGGTAAAGCGCTGCCTGGTGCTCACTGAGCGCAATGATCTGCACCGCGTTGCCAGGGGCAAAGATCATCGATTCCAGCTTTTGCTGGCGCATGAAACGTGGCGAAAACGGCCGCCACCACCCAAGTTTCGAGACAAAATAAGGCGGGTCACCGGCATAGTAGATGTCCAGACCCGCCATCTTGTTGAAACCGACCACGCAGTCGAAGTCCCGTCTGGCCGCGAGCACGGTCCTTCCCAAGGCATATTCGGTGCCAGGATTGGAGATGACCCGTGCCGGACAGACCTTTATCGTCGCCGAACTCTCGACGTGGCCGATCTGACGGGTCGTCAGGATCGTCACGCCATGACCGCGCTTGACCAAGCGGTCGCTGATGTTAAGACAATCCCTTTGGAGGCCTCCGTTCATAAACAGGGCAGAGATTGCACAGCAGATTCTCATCGCATGTTCCGGAGCGCCATTTTGCCCAAGTCCGATCGAGCGGAGAGTCTCCGGGCGCGCCGCAGACTTCTTCATTCAAACAAACAAAGCAGGGCGCTTAGTGTTAGTCGTGTTGAAAACACGAATATGCCGTATATAGCCGGTTATCAAGACTTGGATGCTGCCGCATTCGAGCTTTTCCTGAAGAGCCAGCCGGGAGCGCGCTCATGAAGATTCCGAGGGTCGACCGCGGCAGCCAGACCGAATTTGACTGAAAGCAGCCCCACCCGTGCCTAAGGCCCTGCGCGAATACAAGTTGCGGCAATGGCTGAGACTGCAACCATTGATACATGCCATCAAGACTGCCCGTTATCGGAAAATCGACCGGAGGTTTGTGTGTCAGCCGGCCAAGGACGGCGCCATTTCAGATATCCGCGATGCCACCCGAGGGCGCAATGTCCTGCTTACAATTGCCTTCGGCGATGCCCAGTGCCTGGATCTGCAGTTGCGGCTGACGAGAGGGCTTGTTCGCCACGATCTCCACATCGTGGCCGACAACAGCGCCAGCGAAGCTTCCGCGCGCGAGAACAGGCAGGTATGCATTGCCCGAGGCGCTGCCTATGTCAGGTTGCCGGCCAATCCTTGGACCGTGAAGAACCCGAGCCGGTCCCACGGCGCGGCGCTGAATTGGATGTGGCATAACGTTCTCAAACCCGCCGCGCCGACCGCGTTCGGGTTTCTGGACCAAGATCTTTTCCCGACGCAGCCATGCGACCCCTTCGAACCGCTCGCGCGCGCGGCGTTCCACGGCGATCTGCGCTGGGCAGGGTCGCAGTGGTACCTGTGGGCCGGCTACTGCTTCTTTCGATTCGACGCCGTTAGCCGCAAGCCTCTCGATTTCGGACTCGACTGGTTCGCCGGCCTCGATACCGGCGGTGCCAACTGGCAGGTGCTCTATCGGGATGTGGACCCGAATGCCGTGCCGCAACGGCCGATAACCGCATTCGCGGCCTTGCCCGGGATTGAACTCAAGCAGGCCTATTGCGAATGGCGGGGCAGCTGGCTTCACGAAGTCGGCCTCGACGGCGACCTCTCGTTGAAGGCGAAGAAGCGCGAAGCGGTTTTGCGCTTGCTCGAGCCCGTGCTTCACGTCTCGCAGACGTCGGCGCGACAAAGCGATTGGCGGTCGACACGATGACGGAACCGGCCACCGATGCCATCACGCCCCGACGACCCAGGGAAGCACAATTGCCGACGGTAAGTGTGGTCATTCCGGTGAGAGACGGCGCGCCGTATCTCGGCGAAGCCCTTCAAAGCATTCTGCACCAGGATCTGGCGGACATCGAAGTCATCGTCGTCGACGACGGATCTTGCGACGACAGCGCCGCGATCGCAACATCGATCAGCGACTGCGATAGCCGCGTCAAAGTTGTCGCCAATCGCGGCAAAGGGATCGTCGATGCGCTCAATATGGGGATTTCGCTCGCGCGGGCGCCCCTTGTGGCGCGGATGGATTGCGACGATGTCTCGCTGCCCGACAGGTTGCGCCTGCAGGCAGCGTGTTTCGAGGCGGATCCCGACCTGCAGTTGCTTGGAACCGCGGGATTGCAAATCGACCGCAATGGAAAGCCGTTGAAACCGATGGACGTTCCCATCGGCCGCGAGCAGTTGCGGGACGCGCTTGCCAGATACAATCCCATGCTTCATCCGACGGTTATGTTCCGGACCGAGGCGGTCCGACAGGTGGGAGGCTACCGCAGCGCGTTCACCTATGCCGAGGACTACGATCTGTGGCTGCGGCTTTCCGAGACAGGAAAACTGGCCAATATGGATGCGCGGCTGGTGAAATTGCGCTCGCATCCCGGACAGATCTCGCGCGTGAAGGAGGACCAGCAGAAAGCGGCCGCGGCGCTGGCCAGGCAGTCGGCGCTGTTGCGCCGCTCCCGCGCCGAGCCGTTCGACGCAAGCAGCCAACCCGCTGAAGCCATCGGAGCCTTTCTGGCATGGCGCGCCGCCACGGGCGTCGGCATCTCCAGTCTGGAAAGACGCGACATCGAGCTGCTGTTGCGAACCGCGGGCATACCCTTGGCCACCACGTGCAAGCTGCTGTTCCTCGCGACCGTCGGCGCCCCCTCCTTCAGGACGCTGGCGCTCGGACCTCGACTGGCCTGGCGCAGGATGACCGCGCGTCCTGCAAAAATGCGGCGGAACTGATGCGGCTTGTCGTCGACCTCACGAGCATGGCGCGCTGGCTCGGCCCTCCGGTCGGTCTGGTCCGGGTGCAACGCCGCTACACAGCGGCGGCGGCCGTGTTCAAGACTTCCGAGGTCGCGTTCACGGTGTTCGACCCGATCGACCGGGTCCTCAGGCAGGTCTCGCCGCAAATAGCGGCGGAAATCATCGCCGGAGACATCTCATGCGACATGCATTTTTATCCGGATCCCGCCCGCATCAAGGTGCGGTTCTACGACCACTGGCCGAACTGGGCGCGGCAGTTGCTGATGGTGATCATAAAACCGCGCCGCATCCTGATAACGGAAATCGGCGCGTTCACCCGGCACAATCCCGACAGCAGTCTTCTTGCTTTGCTCGAGCGGATAGAAAACCGGCTGATGAAGCCAAACGAGCGGCGGCTGGTCGCTCGCGATGACGGCTCCCGCGTCCGGGTCGTGCCGCTGCGGACGGTGGCCGGAAACGAATACAAGCCGGCGTCCGGCGACCATCTGCTCTTGATGAACAATGACTGGTCGCACACCGATATAGAGGTCATTTCGCGCGAGTGCCGCTTGGAAGGCGCAAAGCTGATCGTGCTGCTGAACGACATCATCCCGATCCAGTTTCCCGACTGGTACAAGCCGCATGACGTCAAGCGATTCACGGATTATGTGGTGCTGGCGATCAGGCTGGCGGACCGGTTCATCCTGACGTCGAAGCGGGTCACCGCCGATGTCGAGGAGTATGCCGCCGAGCTTGGCAGCCACCTGCCGGAGCTGGAACATATCCCGCTCGGTTGCGACACCGTCCGCAAATCCAAGGCGAGCGCCAGTCTTCCGGACGGTCTCGAGACGGGTCGCTACATCCTGTTCGTTTCCACGATCGAACCGCGCAAGAATCATTCGCTGCTTATGGATGTCTGGCGGCGCCTCGTTCTGGACGGGACCGTCACGCATAGCGGCATCAAGCTGGTTTTCGTCGGACGCGGCGGCTGGCTGGTCGAAGGCATCCTGGCCAAGCTCCACAGCCATCCCGACTATGGCAAGAGCCTCATCCATCTCGACAACGTCGATGACGCGACGCTGTCCATCCTCTACCGGAACAATGCGTTCTGCGTGTATCCGTCCCTCTATGAGGGATACGGGCTGCCGCCCGTCGAGGCGCTGGCCTACGGAAAGGCCCTGATCGCCTCGACGGGCGGGGCCATCGCCGAAGTGGTCGGTCCGTACGGGCTCTGCCTCGATCCGTTGGACGTCGACGGGTGGGAAAACGCGATGCGACAGTGGATCACCTCGCCGGAGGTTCGCTCTTCGTGGGAGGCGAAGGCCGGCGAATTCATTGCGAGAAGCTGGGAGCAGGCTGGCCGCGAGACGCTGGAGGCGGTGCTTGCGCCGTTCCCGGACGAAGCATAACCCAACCAACAGCCAGGCAACGTCCGGCGTCTCGCCCCCGCTCGCTGGACGCACGGGGTCATCAGCATTACCCTGCCTTTCACCCGCAAGCGGCGCGGCGATATTCGAGGGAGAACATCATGACCTTGCAAGGTGACGCCCTGAAAGACGCAATCGGCCGGACGCGGGACAAATGGGGATGGTTCGTGGCGCTCGGCGTGCTGCTGCTGATCTTTGGCGGCATCGCCTTCGGCAATCTGTTCATCGCCACGGTGGCCTCGGTCTATGTGGTCGGCTGGCTGATGCTGATGGCCGGCGCCATCGAGATCATCCATGCGTTCGGCGTCAAGACATGGGGGCGGTTCTTCTACTGGTTGCTGAGCGGCCTGCTCTACGCGGTCGCCGGCTTCTTTGCCTTCGACAACCCGCTGCTTGCCTCGGCGGTGCTCACCTTGCTGCTGGCGATCGCGCTTGTCGCCTCGGGGCTGCTAAGGGCCTCGGTCGCCTTCAACCACCGGCCGGAGCAAGGCTGGGGATGGCTGCTCGCGGCCGGCATCATCTCAATTCTGCTTGGCCTGATCATCGCCATGCGCTGGCCGGTCAACAGCCTGTGGGTGCTCGGCATGTTCCTGGCCATCGACCTGGTCTTCCAGGGCTGGAGCCTCATCGCCATCGGGCTGGCGCTCAAGCGGTAGAAGCAACAAGCGATCAGAACGCGGCATCCAGTTGCGACAGCGGGCGCTCACGCCGGCCCGTGCCTTAGAGCGCATCGCTCCATATCGAGCGCCACCTCGATTAGTTGGTTCACGCCTGAGGTTTTTGGTTGGAGTCGCCTCGCGACCCACCGATAAGATCCACCAGGCGAGCTTTGTAGGTAAATTCTCCAACGTGCCCGATTTCCTCGTCGACAAGGGCATGGATCTCGCCATTGCAGAGCGAGGACCATCTTTTGCAGAAAGAGAGGTCCTCGGAAGCATAGCTGTTCTTCGTCGCGATCGGATCGAAGAAGCCGTATTGCGGCGGACCGGCCCCGTCGGGCCGCCATTGGCGAAGCTCCCCCGTGCCGGCCATCCGCTCGAGAACGCTGCGCTGGACGAGCGTCAGTCCCATGCCCACGCCGGCGACCTGGCAAATACCATTGAGAACGTGAAGCCTGGTTTGATCGCCGACGTCGACGACGAAGTCGTCGATCGAGGAAGAAGCCGGACGCCGCTTGGAGTAGACGCAGCCGATAACCGGCCGTGCCAGTTGCAGCATCCTAAACACCGTCTGCGGCCTGAATTCCATATCACTGTCAACGAACAGCAGGTGCGTGCGCTCAGGCTGCGACAAGGCAATCGAGGCCAGAAAATTGCGATTGGCCGCGACGTCGGCGCTGTCGCGATATCTGATCTCGAAAAGGACGCCCTTCGCCGCGAAGCTCGAGCACAAGGCAACCAGGCTGACGGCGCACTGCACTTTCATATTGCCGCCATGACAGGCAATCGCCACGAGGACATTCGTCATGAGCATCTCCCAACTTCCGCAGTAGAGCAGAATTGAGAGGAAGCCACAATTTCCGGGGCCACGGGCACCGCGCGAGCCACGCCGCGCGTGCATATGGTGACGGTTTTTGCCTGTTCTGGCCCACGATGAATTCGCGCGCGAAAGATCAGAACGCGATCTCGGCGTCCAGTTCGGACAGCGGGCGCACGCCCGCCAGCAACGCCCTCGCCTCGGCTTCGTCCTGCTTCATCCGCGCCACCAGCGCGTCGAGGCCGTCGAATTTGAGCTCCGGGCGCAGGAAGCCGAAGAACGACACCTCGCAGGTCTCGCAATAGAGATCGCCGGAAAAATCGAAGACGTAAGTTTCGAGCAGCGGCGCGCCATTGTCGTCGACGGTCGGGCGGCGGCCGAAGCTGGCGACGCCGTCATGGAGCGTGCCGTCGGCGCGACGGAAGCGGACGGCATAGATGCCTTCCCTCAAGGCGGCTTCCGGCGAAAGCCGCATATTGGCGGTCGGGAAGCCGAGGGTGCGGCCAAGCTGCTGGCCGCCGATCACCTCGGCCTCGACGGTGAAGCGATAGCCGAGCAGGCCGGCGGCCTCCTCCACCTTGCCCTCGGCAAGCAGTTCGCGGATGCGGCTCGACGAGACCACCTCGGCGCCCTCGTCGCGGAAGGCGTCGACCAGCGTCACGCCGAAGCCGTGCCGTTCTCCCGCCGCCATCAGAAAGGCCGGCCCGCCCTGGCGGTCCTTACCGAAGTGAAAGTCGAAGCCGGTGACGGCGTGGCGGATGCCGAGATTCTTTTCCAGCACATCCGTCACGAACGCCTCGGCCGAGAGCGAGGCAAAATCGCGCGTGAACGGCTGCTCGATCAAGGCGGCAAAACCAAGCCCGGCGAGCAGCCGCGCCTTCATCGGCGGCGGTGTCAGAACGAAGAGCGGCACCTGCGGCCGGAACACCTTGCGCGGGTGCGGCTCGAAGGTGAGCACCAAGGCGGGCGCGCCGTTGCGGCGGGCTTCGGCCAGCGCGCGCTCCAGCACGGACTGGTGGCCGCGATGGACGCCGTCGAAATTGCCGATCGCCACGACGCCGCCGCGCAGAGGCTCGGGCAGTGGCGCGACGGCGGAAAGACGTTCGAAGGCTTGCGTCATGTCGAGATGCCCGTCATGGCCGGACCATCAACCTATTGCAGACGCGCAATGACGGCCACCGGCCGGTAGCCATGCTTTTCGAGGAAGCCCGCCAGTCTCTCGGGATCGGGCCGCAGCGGATCGCCATAGTCGCGGGCATGGATACCGCCCGAGACGTAGAGCACGTCAAAACCGTTGTCGGCCGCGCCCTTGACATCGGTCATCATGCCATCGCCGATGGCCAGAACCTCATTGCGCTCGACGGCGCGACCGAGCAGGCTGGCGACCTCCTTCATGGCGACATCGTAAATCGGCGCGAAAGGCTTGCCGGCAATCAGCGTGCGGCCGCCCAGTTGTGCGTAATCCCGTGCGAGCGCGCCGGCGCACCAGATGGTGCGTTCGCCGCGCTCCACCAGTATGTCCGGGTTGGCGCAAACGAACGGCAGATCGCGGGCGCGCAACCGCTGCAGCAAATCGGCATAGTCTGCGGGCTTTTCCACCTCGTCGTCATAGAGCCCCGTGCAGACGAGGCCCGAGGCCTCGAATTCCTCGACGAGATCGACGTCGAGCCCGTCATAGAGGGTGAAATCGCGCTCGGGGCCGATGTGGAAAATCTTCCTCGGTCCCTCGGCGATCAGGTCACGCGTCACGTCGCCGGACGTAACGACCCGGTCGAAGGCATCGGCGGGTACGCCGATGACCTTCATCTGGGCGACGACGTCGGCGCTGCGACGCGGCGAATTGGTGATCAGCACGACGGGCACATTGGCCGCGCGCGCCCTTGCAAGCGCGGCGGCAGCGGCCGGGAAATGCCATTCGCCATTGTGCACGACGCCCCACACGTCGCACAGGATGGCCGCGTAGCGCCCCGCCAGATCGTCGAGCGAAGCGATGATGTCAGGCGAATCCGCCATGCCGTTTCCCTGATTTTGATCTTGAATGCGTCGCGCTGAAGGCCGCCGCGGTCGGCCCCGCATAGCCGAAGCGCCTCATCCTGTCACCAGCTTTCCCGAGCGGCCTTCCCCGCCAGGCGCGGACAGGCGACGGGGATCGGCGATGGCCCAGGACTGTTGGTTTGGGCGCACAGGGTTAATGCCTCGTCAAAGGGCTGCGCGATCTTGCTGCTTTCGAGAAGCCTAAAATTTAACGATTCATGACGAAGATGAGGCAGAAACTATAGGATCTTGGCGGGGGCTAAGGGCATTGATCCGCAAATTCCTACGCGACAGACAAGGCAATTATGCCTTGATGACGGCCATCACGATGATACCGCTGATGGGCGGCGTGGCGTTGGCGGTCGACTATACCGAGTTGGTGCGGGAGCGGCAGGAGACGTTGAACGCGCTCGATGCCGCCGGCATCGCGACGGCACAGCAGATCGTCGCTGGCGCCAGCGACGCCGATGCCAAGGCCTATGCCAAGACATTCTTCGAGGCCAATCTCAAGCACGTTCTTCCGGCCAACACGACGCTGACCGTCACCTTGCCTAACAACAATGCGGGCGGCGGCACGCTGGTTCTCGAGGCCGCCCTCAAGTACCAGCCCTACTTCCTGCCGGCCGCGGTCGCGCTGCTTGGCGGAACAGCCGGCCAGACGAACCTCAACTTCTCGGCCAGGTCCGAGATCCGGCTCAAGAACACGCTGGAAGTGTCGCTGGTGCTCGACAATTCGGGCTCGATGACAGAACTCGGTCACGGCTCGAACCAGGTGCGCTTCGACCTCTTGAAGAGCGCCGCCAAGCAGCTTGTCGATCAGCTGTCGGGGCAAGCGCAGCTGATGAAACAGATTTCCAACCCCGTTCAGTTCAGCCTTGTCCCCTTTGCCGCCTCGGTCAATATCGGCTCGGGCAACTCAACGGCGACATGGATGGATCAGGACGGCATCTCGCCCGTCCAGCACGAGAATTTCGACTGGACGACGATGACCCAGGCGAACTCGCCCTGGCCGCAGCGATACGTCGAAAAGGTCGGCAGCATCTGGTACGCGCGCGGAACGAGCTGGGATGCGACCCAGAAGGACAGGCCGCTGACGCGTTTCTCGCTCTACAAATGGATGCAGCGCATTTCCTCGTGCACCACCTCGAACGGCAACTGCTCGTCGAACATCGTCTATGCGCCGATCGCGAGTTGGAGCGGCTGCGTCGAGTCGCGTCCCTATCCGTACAACATCCAGGATACTGCAGCCTCGACCTCGACGCCGGCGACACTGTTCGTGCCGATGTTCGCGCCCGACGAAACCGACAACACGGATAGCAGTTCCCGGCCGGCAAACAACAACTGGCACCTCGACGTGACGTCCAGCAGCGACAACCCGACGCGCCAGAAATACATGCCGAAATATTTCAACTACGGCACCAAGGTCACGCCCGCCTACGGCTCGAATGCCGGGCCGAACACCAGCTGCAGCACGACCGCGATCACACCTCTGACCGATGTTTCGACCGCGGCTGGCGCCACCACCGTCAAAAACGCGATCGACGCCATGGTCGATGTCGGCGCCACCAATGTTCCGGAGGGCATGGCCTGGGGCTGGCGCACGCTTTCCAGCGGCGCGCCCTTCACCGAGGGCCGGTCGGAAACCCAAAAGGGCAACGATAAGGTGCTGATCGTGCTCACCGACGGCGCCAATACCTATTACACGCCGACATCGGTGACCGCGCAGAGCTATTCAGGCACGAACTGGAACCAAGGGGGCAACGACCTTTCCGGCAACAAGGCCATCTATTCCTCGCTGGGCTATCTTGCCTACGGCAACGGCGCCAGCAGCCAGTCGAAGCCGTTCGGAAGCACCTATACCTACGGCCGGCCGTTCCTCGGCACCAGCACCAGTGTCAGCAAGACCGATTATTCGAACGCCAACTACACCAAGGCGATGAGCGAGCATATGGCAACGCTGTGCGACAACGCGAAAGCCGCCAACGTCATCGTCATGACCATCGCGCTCGACCTCGACTCCACCAATACGGCCGAGGCGGCGCAGATGACAGCCTTGAAGACCTGCTCGTCGGACTCGCGCTTCCGAAAGGATCCGACCGATCCGACCAAGCCGGCGAAGCTGTTCTGGAATTCGACCGGCGCGACGCTGTCGGACGACTTCAAGGCGATCGGCAACGAACTGTCGAACCTGCGCATCGTCAGCTGAGCGGCACGACGAACGATCGGCGACGCCCGCCCTGAAGGCGGGCGTTTTTCATCGTGCGGCATGCCACCGCAATCGGTTTGGTTAGCGGTTGGTGAAGCCGCCGTTAAGCAATCGACCGGTTTGCCAAACCGGTCCTTCAGCGTTTTGTGGAAGTGTCGCCCGATAGAGAATCCGCCGGCGGGGGGCCGCTTCGAGAGCAATGCGCAAATTCTGGCATCAATTCTGTCGTGACCGCCGCGGCAACTACGCCCTCATGACCGCGATCGCCATGGTGCCGCTGATGGGAGCGGTGGCGATGGCCGTCGATTTCAGCGAGCTCAACCGTCAGAAGCAGATGGTGCTGAACGCGCTCGACGCGGCCAATTTCGCCGCGGCGCGGCGGCTTGCCGAAGGTGCCACGGACGACCAGATCAGGGCTTACGCGGCCGACTTCTTCAACGCCAACCTCAACAATATCGACCCCGCCAACGTGGGGCTCAACATCACGCTGCCCACCAACCAGGCTGGCGGCGGTCTGCTCACCATGAGCGCGACGCTGAACTATCATCCTTATTTCTATCCGTCGTCCGCGCTGCTGGTCGGCGCTTCGACGGTCGATGCGAACAAGTCGGTCAAGCTCGGCATGGACTCCCAGGTGCGGCTGAAGAACACGCTGGAAGTGGCAATGGTGCTCGACAATTCAGGCTCGATGACGACACCCGGCACCGGCTCGGGACAAAAGCGCATCGACTTGCTCAAGCAGGCCGCCAAGCAGCTTGTCGACACGCTGGCGCAGCAAGCGGCGCAGATCAAGCAGATCGACAAGCCGGTCCAGTTCAGCCTCGTGCCGTTCGCGGCCTCGGTCAATGTCGGGCCTGAGAACGACAACGCCTCCTGGATGGACGTCTATGGGCTGTCGCCGATCGCCAATGAGAATTTCGACTGGTCGACGCTGAATGCGCCTTCCAAATACGCGCAGAAGAGCAACGGTATCTGGTACAAGAAGGGTACCGGCTGGGGCGAGACGGAAAATCAAGTGCTGAGCCGTTTCTCGCTCTATCGCGACATGCAGGTGGTCACCAGCCACGAACGCATCGCCGGCAGTAAGCGGGTCGTGTGTGACGAATACCGCTCCGACAACACATGCAAGCGCAGCCACAACGAATACGACTACACCGATACTTATGGCCCATTCGCGAGCTGGCAGGGCTGCGTCGAGGTGCGGCCCTATCCCTTTAATGTCGACGACACGCCGGCTTCCGGCGGCCCGAACAACACCGGCATCGGCATTGGCGATCCCGCCACGATGTTCGTGCCGATGTTCGCGCCGGACGAGCCCGGCAACCAATGGTATGTCACGCAAGATCCTGACGAGCCGAAGCCGGTGACCTACGGCGCCGCCAACAGTTGGTGGAACGACGATCCGTCGAGCACCACAGGCAAAACCAGGCAGTCGAACATGGCCAAGTACTTCATGCCACGGCCGATCAATGCTCCCGTGCTGAGCTCAGGCGCCGGCCCCAATTACAGCTGCACGACGACGCCGATCACGCCGCTCACCGATGTCACCCAGACGGATGGGCTTGCGGCCGTCAAGGCGGCGATCGACCTGATGCAGCCCAACGGCAACACCAATGTGCCGGAAGGCATGGCCTGGGGCTGGCGCACCGTCTCGAGTGCCCCGCCTTTCACCGAAGGGCGGCCGGAAACCGAGCGCGGCAACGACAAGGTGGTCATCGTGCTGACCGATGGCGAGAACACCTATTCGACGGTCAGTTCGGACCCGGCCGGCAACAAGTCTACCTATGCCGCCTATGGCTATACCGGCGTCGGCTACAACGGCACCTCGGTCACCCGCCTGTTCGGCGGCACCTCGAATGCCATCGGCCAGTTCAACTATTCGTCGAGCAACTACACCGCGGCGATGAACGAGCAGATGGCGAAGCTGTGCGACAACGCCAAGGCGGCCAACGTCATGGTGATGACGGTGGCGCTCGACATGTCGTCGACCAGCACCAGCGACCAGAAGGCGATGGCCGCGCTAAAGGCCTGCTCTTCCGACTCCCGCTTCCGCAAGGACCCGACGGATCCCAGCAAACCGGCCAAGCTGTTCTGGAACGCTACCGGAGCGACGCTGTCGGACAATTTCAAGGAAATAGCGAACGAATTGTCGAACCTGCGGGTCGTCGGGTAGGCCCATAGACCGATGCTGGCGTACCAAGAAGTGAATAGGCAGGACCAGAGGCTGGTTTTTGGATAGTATCCTCTTTCCCTATCATCTGAGGATGCTGAGATGTTGGCCGACCTCGCGAAACTCATCGAGCAGGATCATTTAGCCGTAGATGCCTTCGTCAAAGGCGATCCCGAGCCTTTGAAAAGCCTCCATTCACAACGGGATGACGTCGTCATCGCCAATCCATTCGGCCCGCCGGCCAAAGGATGGAGGCAAGCCGCCGAAACGATGGACCGCGCCGCTACCAACTACCGGGACGGCGAGGTCATCGGCTTCGAGCGCATCTCCGAGTACGCCACGGCGGATCTGGGTTACATCATCGAGATCGAGCGGGTCCGATCCAAGGTCGGCGGCAGCGACAAGCTGGTGCCGATAGCGCTTCGAACCACGACTATTTTTCGACGCGAGGAAAACGCCTGGAAGATCGTCCTTCGTCATGCCGATCCTATAGTCTCGCCCCGCCCGGCGGCCTCGGTCGTCGCTGAGTAATTGTCAGCGCTGGCGCAAAGGCTCCCGCCTGCAAGCTCTTGCGGTTGGCGGAGGCGCGTGCTGGGTGTTCCGCCGCCACCCGGAGACTCCGATGCCCGACGCCGCCAACCACCTGACCTTTGCGCTGATCTGCCTCGGCATGGTGCTGACGCCAGGCCCGAACATGATCTACCTCATCTCGCGCTCGCTGTCGCAAGGGCCGAAGGCGGGACTGATCTCGCTCGGCGGCGTCGCGCTGGGCTTCCTGTTCTACGTGGTGTCGGCGGCTTTCGGCATCACCGCGCTGATCTTCGCCGTGCCTTACGCCTATGATGCGCTGCGCTTCGCCGGCGCGCTCTATTTGCTGTGGCTTGCCTGGCAGGCGCTCAAGCCCGGCGGGCGATCGCCCTTCCAGGTCCGCGAGCTGCCCAGGGACAGGCCGCGCAAGCTTTTCGTCATGGGCCTGATGACCAACCTGCTCAACCCGAAGGTCGCCGTGCTTTATCTGTCGCTCCTGCCGCAGTTCATCAATCCGGCCAAAGGCCATGTTTTGTCACAGCTTCTGGTGCTCGGCGTGACGCAGATTTCGATCAGCCTGACGGTCAATGCCATCATCGCGGTGACCGCCGGGTCGATCGCGACCTTCCTCGCCGGGCGGCCGTTCTGGCTGGTCGTCCAGCGCTGGATGATGGGCACGGTGCTGACAGCCTTGGCGCTGAGGATGGCGACCGAGGCGCAAAGATAGCCGTCAACCCAAGAAACGCAGCCGTTTCCTACATCGGCCGGCGTACGGGCCGGATCTGCTCCGGCTCGACCACCTTGCGATAAAGGTGCCAGGTCGCGTGGCCGAGGACCGGCATGACGACGGCAAGGCCGGCAAACAGCGGGATCGAGCCGAGGACCAGCAAGACGGCGACCGTCAGGCCCCAGAGCGCCATCGTCAGCGGGTTGGCCATCACAGCGCGGGCCGAGGTTTCGATCGCCGAGACGGCGCCGACGTCGCGGTCGAGCAGCAGCGGAAAGGCGACGACGGTCGTCGCCAGCACAATGACCGCAAAGATAAAGCCGGCGGCGTTGCCGAGCAGGATCAGGGCCCAGCCCTTGCTGGTCGTCAGCACGTCGCGCAGGAAAGCGCCGACGGAGGCCGGCGGCTCCGCGCCGAACAGGCTGGTGTAGATCGACTGCGCGGTGAACAGCCACAAGAGGAACAGCGCGAAGAGCAGGATGCCGATGACCGCGATCGACGGCAGCGCCGGCGAATGGCGAACATCGAGCGCATGGTGCCAGCGGTTGCTCATGCCGAGCTCGCGCCGGCGGCTGATCTCATAAAGGCCAATCGCCGCGAAAGGGCCGATCAGCGCGAAGCCGGACATCAGCGGATAGACGAGCTGAATGGCACTGGAGCCGGAGGTCCACCGCGTCAGGATCAAGCCGACGATTGGATAGATCAGGCACAGGAACACATAATGCGAAGGCTTGGCCCAGAAATCCTCCGCGCCGAGCCGCAACGCGTCCCAGAGATCAGACGTGGTGATGTGGCGCACCGTGGGCTGCACATGCATCCCGCGCGCGTCCGCCATGACATGAAAACCGGCCATTACCGTCCTCCGTATCTCTCGGGGGGCGGTCACCGCCTGGGTGGCCCGCCCGTGGCTGCCACTTTCAAGAACGCCGGGATGATAACCGATCTTCCGGGAAAAGTCGCCGCTTCAAGCGATTTTCATCGATTGCCCGGCAAAAGCCACGATCGCCGGTATCAGGGGCCGGATGAGCATCTCGATCACCGCCCTCCCGAACCGCCGCACGTTGTTCAAAGCCGCCGGCCTGGCGGCGCTTGCCGGCATTGCCGCCTGCAGCACCGTGTCCGTGCCGACCGGCGAAGGCGCCGGCGTTTCTTCGTCCGCCACGGCGACGCTTGCCGGCATTCGCGCCTCGGGCGGGCTGCCGGCGCTGGCTCCCGATACGCAACTCGAACAGGCGGCGCTGCAGCAGGCCGGGTACATGGCGTCGCGCCAACGCATGAGCCACACCACCGGCTGGGGCAAGGATTTCGCCTCGCGCATGAAGGACAATGGCGTGCGCGGCGCCGCAGCCGAAAACATCGCCGAGGGCCGCTTCGACCTGCAGAAGCTGTTCGACATCTGGATGCATTCGGACGGCCACCGCCGCAACATGCTCGACCCGGACTTCTCCCGCTTCGGCCTCGCCTATGTGCGCGACGGCCGCGATCCGAGCCTGCGCTACTGGAGCCTCGTGCTCGGGAGATAGGCCTCGCCTATCCCTGTTTTGTCGTCAGAGTTCCCGACGCCGGAACGCCTCGGCCGTCATCCGCCGCGCTCGCCGTGTGGAGCAATTTCTCGATGCTCTGGGCAGAGACCGGCTTGCTGAAATGATAGCCTTGCATTTCATCGCAATTGTTCTTGCGCAGGAAGGCCACCTGGTCGTCTGTCTCGACGCCCTCGGCAATGACCCTCAGATGCAGATTCTGACCCAGTGAAATCACGGCGCTGGCGACAGCCTGATCGTTCTCGTCGGCGGCGAGATCCTTGATGAATGACTTGTCGATCTTCAGCCGCGCCACGGGAAAGGTCTTGAGCGCGCTGAGGCTGGAATAGCCTGTTCCGAAATCGTCGATCGATATCTGAACCCCCAGGCTCTGCAAGGCGTCCATCGTCGCGACCGCCAATTCGACGTCCTGCATGATAAGGCTCTCGGTTACCTCGAGTTCGAGATATCTGGCCTCCAGGCCGCTGTCGGTCAGCGCGTTCACGACACGGCCAATCAGGTTCGGTTCCCTGAATTGCCGCGCCGAGACGTTCACGCAGACGGTCAGGGGCGGCAGACCGGCATCCTGCCAGGCCTTGTTCTGCCGACAGGCTTCGTGCAGGACCCAGTCGCCGATCGGTACGATCAGCCCGGTCTCCTCGGCGGTCGGAATGAACGTGTCCGGCGCCACCATGCCTCGTGTCGGATGCTTCCAGCGCAGCAAGGCTTCGACTGCAAAGACATCCCCTGAGCGAAGATCGACCTGCGGCTGGTAGAGCAGAATGAATTCCGAACGCGCCAGGGCATTTCGCAACTCCTCCTGAAGCAGGAATTTCTCATGCGCCCTGGTGTTGAACTCGGGAGCGTAGAACTGGAAATTGTCGCGGCCGAATTCCTTCGCGCGATACATTGCGGCATCGGCGTTGGCCAGCAGCTGATCCGGACTCGTCCCGTCCTTGGGATAGTTGGCGATGCCGATGCTGGCCGTCGCCCTCAGCCGATGCCTTCCCAGATGAACCGGCTCCGCGATAGCCGCCCGGATCTCTTGCAGGGTCTCGGAGATCAGATCGACGTTCGTCGGCTGGTCGAACAGGACTATGACGAACTCGTCGCCGCCAAGCCGCACGACGGTGTCGGTCGGCCTTACGCAGTCTACCATGCGGTTGGCGACGGTCTTCAGCAGCACGTCACCGGCACTGTGGCCGAGCGTATCGTTGACGAGTTTGAAATTGTCGAGGTCGATGAACACCACCGTCACCCAGCGATCGTACCGCTGCGCATAGAGCAGAGCCTGCGAGAGCCGGTCCTCGAGCAGAGCGCGATTTGGAAGCCCTGTCAGCACGTCATGGTTGGCCATGAAATGAATCTGGTCTTCAGCCAGTTTGCGCTCGATGGCGATCCCTGCAATCCGCGTCGTGAAGTCGATCAGCCGTGTTTCGGCGTCGGTCGGTTCGCGAACCGTCATCGAATACATCGCGAAGACACCGAGCACGGCACCTTGATGCGACAGTATCGGGGTCGACCAGCAGGAACGATAGCCGAAGGGCGCCACCACCTGACGGTATTCTTCCCAAAGCGGGTCCTGCATGATGTCCGCGACGATGACCGGCTCCCGCCGGTAGACGGCGGTGCCACATGACCCAACCTTGGGGCCGATGGCGATCCCGTCGATGGCAGCGGTATATTCCTTCGCCAGGCTCGGCGCGCCGCCGTGCCGCAAATGGCTGCCGTCCTTGTCCAGCAGCAGGACGGAACCGAATATCCCGGTCAGCTGCGACTCGACGAGGCGCATCAGACGGTCGAGCACGTCTTCGAGCAGGGCGCTCATCGCGATCATTTCCAGGATGTGCGCCTGCCCCTCGCGAAGGACGTCCGCCTGCTTGCGTCCGGTGACATCGTGAGCAATGCCGACCAGACCGATGATGTCATTGTGGGCATTGCGCAACGGCACCTTTGTCGATGACAACCACTTGCCGGCGCCCGACGCGTCGACAATGAACTCTTCCTTGTCGATCATGGGTTGGCCGCTGCTGAGCACGTTCTGCTCCACCGCGCGAAATTTCTGCGCAAGTTCCGGGGCATGGAGATCAAAATCGGTCAAGCCGATCATGTCACTCGTCTTCTCCCGCCCGCTGTCAACCGCAAGAGCCCTGTTGGCCACGACGAAGCGGCTTTCCGTGTCCTTGACCCAGAGATAATCGGGGACCCAGTCGATCAGCGTTTGCAGCGAGATGCGCTCGTCGACGATCTGTCGGTTGGCAACGAGCGCCGTAATGTCCTCATGCGTGGCCACCCAGCTGCCGTCGGCCATGGGCTGATGGCAGACCTGAACCGTCCGACCGTCGGCGAGGTTGGCGGTCCATACCCTTGGAGCCATGCCCGAATTGACGGCGCGGGCCAATGCAAGATAGGCGTCGGCATCGGTCACAGATGTCCCGGCGGCGACGCGACGTTCGACGATTTCCCGGAGCGTCACACCCGGCTGCAATTGCTCAGGCGCAATGTGGTAGATTTCCGCGTAGCGGCGGTTGCACAGGATCAACCGTTCGGCGGCGTCGAAAAAGCAGATGCCTTGCGAAACGTTGTCGATCGCCGTCTCAAATCGCAGCGCCTGCCCTTCGAGCGTTGCGATCCTGGCTCGCAGATCGCGCTCGAGCGTTTCGTATGAAGCGATGGTCAGCTTCGCCAGCGCCGCCAGATTGGCCGACTCGGTTGTCTCAGCAGCTTTCCTGGATGATTTCTCGCCCAAACAGAGTTCCTCCAGTTTGGTGCCGGCGCAAAGCAACACGGCTCGCTTTCAACCCAAAAGCGACGACATCGTGATCGATATATACTAATGGTAGATGAACCAGGTGCGGTCGGTTGTAGATATCCGGGAATCCTTGCGCTGTTCCCCCGGCCACGATTTTCAGTCCCGGATGCAGGCGCGGCGGCTCCGCCGCGCCAATCCGCAAGCGTCAATCCATATGCGCGGCGGGCGCCCCGCCGGCCGGCGCGGCCTTGGGCTTGCGCAGCAGGATCACGAACGGGATCGCGGCCAGCGTCATCACCATCAGGATTTTGAAGTCGTTGATGTAGGAGATCATCATCGACTGGACGTTCACGGCGCGGTCGACCTGCGACAGTGCCGCGGCGTTGCCGGCGGCGGCCGCCGGCGAGGCGGCCCACAGGTTCGGGTTGTACGGGTTGATGAAGGCCGAAAGCTCGGTGTGGTTGATCTGCGTGTTGCGCACCATCAGCGCCGCGACCACCGACACGCCGATCGACGAGCCCAAATTGCGCACCAGGCTGAACAGCGCGGTGGCGTCGGTGCGGTAGCGCGCGTCGAGCGTGGCGAAGGCGACCGTCGACAGCGGCACGAACACCATGCCCATGCCGAGGCCTTGGACGACCCCAGAGGTGAGGATCAGCCAATTGTCCATCTGCGGCGTGAAGCTCGCCATGGTGTAGAGCGAGTGCGCGGTGAGCAGGAAACCGATGGCGACGAGGATCCTCGCATCGATCCTGTGCATGATGCGGCCGACGACCAGCATCGAGATCATCGTGCCGATGCCGCGCGGCCCCAGCACGACGCCGATGGTAACGGTCGGATAGCCGAAGATGTTGGCCAGCATCGGCGGCAATAGCGACATCGAGGCCAGGATCAGCACACCCATGACGAAGATGAAGCCCAGACCGGTCACGAAATTGCGGTCGAGGAATATCTTGGGATCGATGAAGGGATGCTCTGCCGTCACCGTGTGGATGATGAACACCCAGAAGCCGGTGAGCGACAGAGCGAGCTCGATCCAGATCTCGGCCGAGTTGAACCAGTCGACCTCGCCGCCGCGGTCGAGCAGAAGCTGCAGCGCGCCGACGCCGAGCGAGATCATGGCGAAGCCGAAGAAGTCGAAGCCGCGCACGCGCTTGGCGACGACAGGCAGATAGGCGGCCATGCCGATGAAGGCGAGGATGCCGACCGGCAGGTTGATGAAGAACACCCAGCGCCAGTTGAAGTTTTCCGTCAGCCAGCCGCCCAGCGTCGGCCCCAGGATCGGCCCCAGCATGATGCCGGCGCCCCAGATCGCCATGGCCTGGCCGTGGCGCTCCTTGGGGTTGATGTCGAGCAGGAAGGTCTGCGACAGCGGCACGATGGCCGCGCCGAACACGCCCTGCAGCAGGCGGAACAGCACCATCGTTTCGAGGCTCCAGGCGAGGCCGCAGAGCATGGAGCAAATGGTGAAGCCGACGACCGAGGCGAGGAACAATTGCTTGCGGCCGAGGCGGTCAGCGAGCCAGCCGGTAACCGGCGTCATGATCGCGGCCGCCACGATATAGGAGGTCAGCACCCAGTTGATGTTGTCGGGCGACGCGCCGAGGTCGCCGGTCATAGTCGGCAGCGCGACATTGGCGATGGTGGTGTCGAGCGCCTGCATGATCGTCGCCAGCATCAGCGCAACCGTGATCAGCCCGCGATGCGGCACTTCCTTGAAGGGTTCGGGCGTGCTCATGATGCTGAACTTCCAGCAAGTAACAAAAACGTGTACGCTAGAGCACAATGCCGAAAAGTGTGACGCGGTTTTCGGACGACATCATGCTCTATCTCTTTGATTTAGAGGCGTATTCAGATATCAGGTCGAACAGACCTGAAATCATCCGCCTCTAGGTTTCCGGGCGGCAAAGCCTTCCGTTGAGAGACCTTCATCGCGGTGGGACGCGACTGTCGATGTGGGGGTTACATCGACCGAATGTCTCTGTTGGAGCGGATGCCTGCCGCCCGGAAATCTGAGGACCAACGGGTCCGCGCCGAAGGTTAAGGTCTCAATCGAGCCGCAGTGCGGCCCGCTTGCCTACCTATCCGTCACACCCCTCCCCATCGGACCGATCTCCTGCTTTGCGTCCGCCGGCCATCCACCGCGGGCGTCCGCTGATTTCTATTGCCCGTTCTCGCCCGCCTTGGCGTGTCCGAAGATCGACGGCAGGCCGCGCGCCACGCCGGTGTCGACTGTGACGGTGGCGCTCATGCCGGTGCGCAGCGCCATCTTGGCGTCGGGATCGGTCAGTTCCAGTCGCACGGGAATGCGCTGCGTGACCTTGACCCAGTTGCCGGTGGCGTTTTGCGCGGGCAGCAGCGAGAACTCCGCGCCCGTGCCGGCGCCGATCGCCTTGACGGTCGCCTCGAAGGTGCGGCCCGGATAGGTGTCGACGACGATCTCGGCCTTCTGGCCCGGCTTCATGTTGGTGAGCTGGGTCTCCTTGAAATTGGCGTCGATCCAGGTGTCGCCGGTCTCGACCAGCGCGAAAAGCGGCGTGCCGACGGCGACATACTGGCCGACCTTGAAGGATGCGGCCTGGTAGACGACGCCGTCCGCCGGCGCCTTCACCGTGGTCTGCGCCAGATCGTAGGCGGCCTTGTCGCGCGCGGCCAAGGCCGACATCACGGTCGGATGCTTGTCGGTCTCGATGTCCGGGTTGCCGCCGAGCGCCGCCTTGGCGCTGACGATGCCCTGCTCGGCCACGGCAAGCTGCTGCTTGGCCTTGTCGAGATCGTTGCGGGCTTCGTCGAGCGACGACTTGGCGTTGATGCCCTTCTGCGCCAGATCGGCGGCGCGCCCATATTGCGACTGCGCGTAGTCGACCTCGCTGCCGGCGGACTTTTCCTGCGCCATCGCCTGGCTGTAGGCGGCGCGCAGCTGCTCGACATTGAGCCGCGCGGCGGCGACCGCCGCGTCGGCCTGGGCCAGCGCGATCCTGTAAGGTTCGGGGTCGATGACGAAGAGAAGGTCGCCCTGCTTGACCAGTTGGTTGTCGGCGATGCCGACCTGGACGATGCGGCCGGCCGTGTCGGAGGCGACCGAAATCCTCGCCTGCTGCAGATTGGCGTTCTCGGTTTCCTGGTAGCGGCCACCGGTCACCCAGACATACGAGCCGCCGGCAAGCAGCGCCAACGGCAAGGCGACCATCAACAGAAAGCGGCCGAGGCGGCGCTTCTTCTTCGGCGCGGCCGGAGCTGGCTGCGGCGCGGGCGCGGCAGCGACCGGAGCAGTTGCCGGCGCTTCAGCGATCGGCTGCGCCGACGCAAGCTTGGTGACGTTGTCGTCTTCTCTTTTGGCTGCCGCGCTCATGCTGCCGCCCCTTCTTTGCTCTTCATCTTTTCCAGGGACGATGCCTCGCCGTCCGTCAGGTTCTGCACGATCGTGTCCAGCACCCGGATCAGCATGCGCCGGTCTTCCGGCGAAACACCGGTCAAGGACTCTTCGTAGACCTCGCCGGCAAGGCTTTTGACATCGGCGTAGGCGGCGCTCGCCTTCTCGGTCGGGAAGATCATGCGCACGCGCCGGTCGGTCGCGTCCTGCCGGCGCTGGATCCAGCCGCCCTCTTCCATGCGATCGACCAGCCGCGAGACGCTGATCGGCTCGATTTCGAGGAGTTCGGCCAGCCGCGCCTGGGTGATGCCTTCTTCCTTGGCGACGCGTACCATGAGCCGCCATTGCGCCGAGGAAAGCCCCAACCCGCTGGCGCGCGCCTCGAAGCGCTTGCGCATGAGACGCTGCACGTCGTGGATCAAAAATCCCAATCTGTCGATGCCATCTGAAACCATGAGCGATAGATATAATAAGCGTGCTTACTATTCAAGAGGAAGCTTTGCGCCAGAAGCCGGCAAATCGGCATGTAAGGCATGCGATGCGTTCATGGTTAGCGCCCGGTGAATTGGGCAATCCGCTGCCACGGCTTGAGGCGATGCATTCACAGCAAGGCATCAACCGTCTGAAAATTCACTGTGTTTTCTGTCGCACGCTAGCGCCTCCCGGCTCACCCATGGTAAAGCTTGCGCCGAGGATCGGGGGATCACGCAATGCCGACGCTTTATGCGCTGAAGCCGGCCTTCCAGGACAGGCTGCGGCCGCTTGTCGGCCGGCTGGCGACCGTGGGGGTGACAGCCAACGGCATCACCCTCCTGGCAGCCGGTCTCTCGATCGCGGCCGGCTTGGCGATCGCGGCCTCGCCCGGTTCGCGCCTGCTGCTCCTGCTCATACCCCTGGTGCTGTTCGTGCGCATGGCGCTCAACGCCATGGACGGCATGCTGGCACGGGAACACGGCCAGGCCTCGACGCTCGGCATGTATCTCAACGAATTCTGCGACGTCGTTTCCGACCTCGCGCTGATCCTGCCGTTCGCGGCCTTCCCGCAGTTTGGCGTCTGGGGTGTCGTCGCCTTCGCCATCGGAGCGATGCTCACCGAATTCGCCGGCGTGCTCGGCATTCCCGCCGGGGTCGGGCGCAACTATGCCGGGCCGTTCGGCAAGAGCGACAGGGCGCTGGGGCTCGGCGTGGTCGCGGCCTTGTGCGCCGTCGGGCTGTGGCCGGCGGCGATCGTGCCGTTTGTGTTTCCGGCCATGGCTACGCTTTCGCTGCTGACCGCCATAAACCGGATACGCGCCGGTCTTACTGGCAACACCGGCTAAGCATCGAGGCCCGCGATGCCGTCGGAGGGGAACAGCATGCTTCACGAACAGATCGCCACCGCACCGGCTGAGAGCGTTGCGCGGCAGGCGCAGGAACGTACGTTCCGCAGTCATGACGGCACCGAGATATTCTACCGTTTCTGGCCGGCGGTATCGCCCGAGCCCAGAGGTGCGGTCGTGCTCTTCCATCGCGGCCACGAGCATGGCGGCCGCATGGCGCATCTCGTCGACGAGTTGCGCATGCCGGACTACGCCTTCTATGCCTGGGACGCGCGCGGCAATGGGCGCTCTGCCGGCGAGCGCGGCTATGCCCCGTCCTTCGCGGCGTTAGTGCGCGATATCGCCTGTTTCATGCGCGAGATCGCCGCCAAAGACGGTTTCGGCGCACAGGATATCGCGCTGATCGCGCAATCCTTCGGCGCGGTGCTTGCCGCAGCCTGGGTGCATGATTACGCACCGAAACTGCGCGCCATGGTGCTCGCCTCACCCGCCTTCTCCGTCAAGCTCTACGTCCCCTTCGCCAAGGAGGGCATTGCGTTCTGGCAGAAGCTCAAGGGGCGCTTCTTCGTCAATTCCTACGTCAAGGCGAGCCTGCTCACCCATGACCCGGTGCGCATCGCCTCCTTCGAGAACGATCCGCTGATCACGCGTCCGATCGCCTCTAACATCCTGGTCGAGCTCTACCAGCACGCGGCGCGCATCGTTGCTGACGCCCGCGCCATCACCATGCCGACGCAGCTTCTTCTGTCCGGCAGTGACTGGGTGGTGCGGCACGGCCCGCAGCACGAGTTCTTCGTCAATCTCGGCAGCCGCATCAAGGAGCGGCATGTGCTGCCGGGCTTCTTCCACGATACGCTGGGCGAGCGCGACCGCGGCAACGCGCTCGACTTGATCCGGCCGTTCCTCGAAGCACAGTTTCTGACCCCAGCGCCCGCCGTCGACCTGAAGCAAGCGGACATCGCCGGCTATACGCGCGACGAGGCCGACAGGCTCGCCTCGCCGCTCGATCTTCTGTCGCCCAGGGGCCTCTATTGGGCGATGAGCCGCGCCTCCATTCGCGCCGGCAGCTGGTTTTCGCGCGGCATGAAGATCGGCGTCGGCACCGGCTTCGATTCCGGCTCGACGCTGGACTATGTCTACGAGAACGACGCGCGCGGATTGGGGCCGATCGGCCGCATGGTCGACCGGACCTTCCTCGACGCCATTGGCTGGCGCGGCATCCGCCAGCGCAAGCTCAACCTCGAAGAACTGATCGGCCAGGCACTGGAAAAGCTGAAGGCAGCCGGACGGGCAGGCCACATCCTCGACATCGCCGCCGGCCACGGCCGCTACGTGCTAGACGCCATCGCCAAAGGCCCCGAGCAACCGGCCAGCGTGCGCCTGCAAGACTATTCCGACATCAATGTCGAGCTCGGCCGCAAGCTGATCGCCGAACGGCAGATGCCGGCGAGCGTCTCGTTCCGGCGCGCCGACGCTTTCGACGGCGATGGGCTTGCGTCGCTGAAGCCGGCGCCGGACCTCGCCATCGTCTCCGGGCTCTACGAGCTGTTCGCCGACAATGCGATGATTACCCGCTCGCTCGGCGGCCTCGCCCGCGCCATGCTGCCGGGCAGCCTGCTGATCTACACCAACCAGCCCTGGCACCCGCAGATCGAGATGATCGCGCGCAGCCTGACCTCGCATCGCGGCGGCCAGGCCTGGGTGATGCGGCGGCGCACGCAAGCCGAGATGGACCAGTTGGTCGAGGCGGCCGGCTTCGAGAAGCTCGACCAGCGCATCGACCAGTGGGGCATCTTCACCGTCTCGCTGGCAAGGCGGGTTTAGGAACCGCCCACGCATGCCCAACAGTGCCGAGCCCCCGCCACTTTCAGACAGCCCTGACGCCGAACCCTATGGACGTGTCGTCATCCGGGCTGCCGTCTGGCTCGCCTTCCTGGCGCCGTTCTTCTATTCGACCTATGGCTTCGCCAACTGGCTGGCCTCGACGCGCTCATATGTCGGCAGCATCGTCTTCTCCTGGGAGCACCACGTTCCGTTCCTCGCCTGGACGATCGTGCCCTATTGGTCGATCAACCTGTTCTACGCCCTGTCGCTGCTGCTCAATAACAGCAGGCAGGGCGTGAACAGGCTGGCCGGCCGCTACCTCACCGCGCAGGTCGTCGCCGTCTCGTGCTTCATCCTGTTTCCGCTGGCCGCGACCTTCGTGCGGCCGGCGACCACCGGCCTGCCCGCCTTTCTGTTTGCCGTGCTCGGCGGCTTCGACAAGCCGTTCAACCAGGTCCCTTCGCTGCACATCGCGCTGCTGGTGATCATCTGGGATCACTGGCGCCAGCGCCTTTCCGGCCCGCTGCTCACGCTCTGGCACGGCTGGTGCTTTCTGATCGGCGCCTCGGTGCTGACGACGTGGCAGCACCATTTCATCGACATTCCGACCGGCGCGCTGCTCGGCTTCTTCGCGCTGTGGCTGTTTCCGGCCAAGGGCGAGCTGCCCGTCACAAACTTCCACATGACCGCCGATGCCAAGGCCAGGCGGCTCCTGTTGTACTACGGGCTCGGCGCCGTGCTGGCGCTTGCCGTCGCGGCGCTCGGCGCCTTTTTCTCGGCGGTCGCGCTTGCGCTTTTGTGGCCGGCGCTGGCGCTGGCCATCGCCGCCTTCGCCTATGCCGGAGCCGGCGCGAAAGTGTTCCAGAAGACGCCGGACGGCCGCGTGTCGCTGGCAAGCCGTATCCTGCTCTGGCCGTACCGGCTGGGCGCAAAAATCAATGTCTGGGCCTGGACGCGCAGGCTGCCACCGGTGGTGACGGTCACCGACGGCGTCTTCCTCGGACGCTTTCCCGACGCCGCCGAAGCCGACGCCTTCGGCACGGTGATCGACCTTGCCGCCGAGTTGGAGCGGCCACACGATGCGACGGGCCGCTGGGTGAGCTTTGCCATGCTCGATCTGCTCTCGCCTCCCGCCGACACGCTCGACCAGGCGGTGGCCGCGATCGAACCGGCGCGCCGGCAGGGCACGGTGCTGGTTTGCTGCGCGCTCGGCTTCCAGCGGAGCGCCACCGTCGTCGCTCGATGGCTGGTCGCGAGCGGCCGCTCGCACACGCCGGCGCAGGCACGCAAGCAGCTCGCGGCGTCCGGCCGGCCGGTGCATCTTCAGCTCGGACTGGACGAGCCGGCATGAGCGACGCCGCCTTTCAGGAAAAAGCAGGCCGCTTTGCCGCCATGCTGATCACGCAGGCGGCATGGCCCGCCACTATCGTGATTGCCGGCGACAGCGTCGCGCCACTGGTCGCTTCGGCGCGCGGCGCGCTGCATGCTCCGTTCGCGATGCTGGGATTGCTCGCCGCGGCGGCGAGCGCGGTGGTGGTGCTTGGATTTTCGGCGCTTCTGTCTTTCGATGCGCTGCTCTTTCGTTTGATGGCAAGCCATGACGACGAGCTTTCCGGCGGCGCGGCGATCGACGACATCCTGGCGCGCATGCGGCTGAAACCGGCTCCGGCCGCGCCGCGCCCGCTCGACGACCGCATCGCCGGAACGCGCCGCCTGTTGGCGCGGCAGCGCATCGCCTTCGCGGTCTTCGTCGTGGCATTCCTTTGGGCCGGTTTCTGGATGCCCAGATGAGCAAGCTTGCGCTGCGCACCTATACGCTTTTGCAGACGGTGACCTCGGTCGGCCTGTCGGCGATGGCCTGGGCCGTCACCGGCGTGCGGCCGATCTGGAGCGGCAGCCAGCCGTCGGACCGGCAGCGCATCTATTTCGCCAACCACACCAGCCATGGCGATTTCATCCTGCTGTCGGCCTGCCTCAGCGAGACGGAGCGCGCCAAGACGCACGCGATCGCCGCGGCCGAATATTGGGGCAAGTCGCGGCTGCGCCGCTTCATCGCCGAGGACATGCTGTCCTCCGTGCTGATCAGCCGGACCTGGACAAGCGAGGCGGAGCACCCGATCTCGATCATGCTCTCCGTGCTCGAGCAGGGCCACTCGCTGATCATCTTTCCGGAAGGCACCCGCAACTCGAGCGACGAGCTGCTGCCCTTCCGTTCGGGGCTCTACAATCTGTCGATGGCGCGGCCGGATGTGGAGCTCATCCCGTGTTGGATCGAGAACATGTCGCGCGTGCTGCCCAAGGGCCAGTTCCTGCCGGTGCCGCTGCTTTGCCGCGTCGTCTTCGGCGCGCCGGTGGCAATAGCGCCGGGCGAGGAACGCCGCGCCTTCCTGCAGCGCGCCCGCGCCGCCCTCCTGGCGCTCGACCCGCGCCCCGACCGAGACGATTGATGCGCCACGAAATCAGCATTCTCATCATCGGCCTTTTCGTGGTGCTGAGCACCGCCAGCGTCACCGCCGGCATCCTTTCGATGCGCGCGCCGAAGCCGCTCAGCGCGACGCTCGTCAACCTCACCCAGCGCATCAATGCCTGGTGGGTGATGGTGGCGCTGATGACGGTCGCCTTCTTCTTCGGCCGTTACGGCATGACCATCCTGTTCGCGCTGATCTCGTTCGCGGCGCTGCGCGAATTCGTGACGCTGACGCACAGCCGGCGCAGCGACCACTGGGTGCTGCTCGGCATGTTCGGCATCGTCATCCCGTTCCAGTACTGGCTGGTGTGGACGGCCTGGTACGGGCTGTTCGTCATCTTCATCCCGGTCTACTGCTTCCTTTTGATGCCGGCGATCACGGCGCTGCATGGCGACACCGAACGTTTTCTGGAACGCGTCTCGGCGCAGCAATGGGCAATCATGATCTCGGTTTATTGCGTCAGCCACGTGCCTGCTTTGCTGACGCTCAACGTGCCCGGCTTCGAGGGCCGCAACCTGCTGCTCATCGCCTTCCTGATCATCGTCGTGCAGGGCAGCGACGTGCTGCAGTACATTTTCGGCAAGCTGTTCGGAAAGCACCGGTTCTCACCTAATGTGTCGCCCTCGAAGACCTGGGAAGGACTGATCGGCGGACTGGTCGCGTCGAGCCTGCTCGGCGCGCTGCTCTCCTTCATCACACCGTTCTCGCCGCTGCAGGCCTCGGCCGTCGCCTTCATCGCCTGCGCGATGGGATTTCTCGGCGGGCTCGTCGCCTCGGCGATCAAGCGCGACCAGGGCGTCAAGGACTGGGGCCACCTGATCGAAGGCCATGGCGGCATGCTCGACCGAACCGACAGCCTGGTCTTCGCCGCGCCGATCTTCTTCCACATCGTGCGCTATTTCTGGACGGTGTGAGCGCCCGTTCCAGCATCTGATGACGGCGGCCCAAAAGGCCGCCTCACCCAAACATCGGAAAATTTTCAGAAACCGTTCGGGATTTCCCGGCGCCGAAATCGCAAAACATTCTGGCCGGCGCAAGTCAGCCGAAACACCGGTTTTTCTCGCAGCCAGCACGATTTTCAGCCTGCCGCGTCCTCCCAAGCGCGGCCGCAACCTTGGGCATGGAGACAACATGATTGCCGCACTCTTTCACAACAAGCCGCTCAGGCGCCGCCTCGTCGCTGGGTCGGTCGCCGCCCTCGCCTGTGGCGCCGCGGTGGTCTGGCATGGCGCCAGAAGCGAGGCATCGAACGCCGCGCCGGCGACGCCCGAGACCAAGCTGGTCAAGGCGGTTTCGGTCTCGCCGGCTCCCGTCGCGGATAACCGCGTCGCCATCGGCGAGATCAAGCCGAGACTGGAGAGCGACCTCGGTTTTCGCGTCTCCGGCAAGCTCATCCAGCGCGTCGCCGAGATCGGCGCCACGGTGAAGAAGGGCGAGGTCCTCGCCCGCGTCGACGACCAGGACTACCGCAACCGTCTCGCCAGCGCCGAGGCCGATGTGGCGGCCGCACAGGCCGTGCTGGTCGAGGCCAGCGCCGCCGAAGCGCGCATCAACGCGCTGCTCGCCAAGGGCTTTACGACCCGCGCCAACCATGACGCGACGCTGAAGAATCTGCGCTCGGCCGAGGCCAAGCTGAAATCGGCGAAGATCGCCTTCGCGATGGCGGAGGACCAGCTCGGCTACACCGAGCTGCATGCGGAGTTCGACGGCATCGTCACCGCCACCGGCGCCGAAGCCGGCCAGTCCGTCAATGTCGGGCAGATGGTGGTGCGCGTCGCCGATCCGAAGACCCGCGACGCGGTGTTCTCCATCGCGGAAGCGGCTTTTGCCAGCGACCAGCGCGGCAAGCAGATCCCAGCCGTCACGGTCTCGCTGCTCAGCAATCCGGCGATCACGACCACCGGAACGGTGCGCGAGATCGCGCCGATGGCCGACGCCGCCACCCGCACCTTCCAGGTGAAGGTCTCGCTCGACAACGCGCCGGACGAGATGCGCTTCGGCGCCAGCGTCGCCGGCCGCGTCGAGATCGCAGGCGCGCCGGTCGTGACCCTGCCCGGCAGCGCGCTGTTCGACAAGGACGGCCAGCCGGCCGTCTGGGTGGTCGACGCCAGTTCGGCGGTGGAGCTGAAGCCCGTCGCCATCGCCCGCTACGAAACCGACCGCGTCGTCGTCAGCGACGGGCTCGCCAAAGGCGACCGGGTCGTCACCGCCGGCGTAAACCGGCTGCGGGAACATGAAAAAGTTCGTATGATCGTGGGAGAAGGAAAATGACCATGTCAAAGACCAAGGTCCTCATCGCCGGCGCCGGCCCAACCGGGCTGACGCTCGCGCTCTGGCTGACCAGGCTTGGCGTGCCGGTGCGCATCTTCGACAAAGCCGCCGCTCCCGGCGAGACCTCGCGGGCGCTGGCCGTCCAGGCGCGCACGCTGGAGTTCCATCGCCAGGTCGGCATCGTCGACGACGTGCTGGCGGCGGGCGTAAAGCTCGAGCGGCTGACCGTGCACACGCCGGCCGGCGTCGCCGCAAGGTTGCCACTCTCGGATTTCGGCCGCGGCATAAGCCCCTATTCCTTCGCCTTCGCCCTGCCGCAAGACATCCACGAACGCGTGCTGATCACGCATCTGGAGCGCGCCGGCGTCGAGGTCGAGCGGAGCACGGAGCTGGTCGCCTTCCAGGACAAGGGCGACGCGGTCATCGCGACGCTGAGCAAGAACGGCCGGACCGAGACGGTCAACGCCGCCTATCTCGCCGGCTGCGACGGTGCCCGCAGCACCGTGCGCCATGGGCTGAACATCGGCTTTCCCGGCGGCACCTACGAGCAGGCTTTCTATGTCGCCGACGTGAAAGGCACCGGCGAAATCAGCCGCAATGGCATGGACACGACGATCAGCACTTACGGCTTCGCCATCGTCATGCCGGTCCGGCAGTCCGGCTCTGTCAGGCTGATCGGCATCGTGCCGAAGGCGCATGAGGCCGACGACACGATCACCTTCGAAGCGATCCGCGCCGATGTCGAGCGCGACACCGGGGTCAAGGTCGACGAGGTCAACTGGTTCTCGACCTACCGCGTCCATCACCGCGTCGCCGAGCGGTTCCGCGTCGGCCGCGTGTTCCTCTGCGGCGATGCCGGCCACATCCACAGCCCGGCCGGCGGCCAGGGCATGAACACCGGCATGGGCGATGCAGTGAACCTCGCCTGGAAGCTCGCCGCCGTTGTCCAGGGCCGCGCCGATCCGCGCCTGCTCGACAGCTACGAGCCGGAGCGCATCGCTTTTGCCCGCAAGCTGATCGAGAGCACCGACACGGCGTTTCGTTTCATCACCAGCCGCTCGCGGCTCATCGGCCTGTTCCGGCGCTATCTGATGCCGAAGATCCTGAACATCGCGCTGCACACGTCGTTCGGCTCGCGCGCCTTCTTCGGCGTCATCTCGCAAGCGGCGATCCAGTACCGCGCCGGGCCAATCAGCTCCGGCACCGCGGGAAAAGTCAGCGGCGGCGATCGCCTGCCTTATGTGCCGACGCCGGGCAGCGACAATTTCGAGCCGCTGCGCTCGCTCGATTGGCAGGTCCATGTCTATGGCGAGGTCAATGCCGAGTTCCGGGCGATGCTGGCATCGACCGGCATTCCGGTCCACGCCTTCGCCTGGTCTGACGTGGCCGCGAAAGCCGGCCTGCAGCGCGACGCCGCCTATCTGGTGCGGCCGGACGGCCATGTCGCGCTGGCTTCGCCGGTGCAGGAGGCAGCGAGCTTCCAGCGCTATCTCGCCGGTCTCGCCATCAGGCCGAGAACAGCGGAGCGCGCGCCCTATCGCGTGCCGGGCACCATGCACAGCCTGGCCTGACCAGCGACGGTGCCCGCCGAATAGCGGGCGCTGACCGCAAACCCAACCGCCATTTGTTTTCGCCAGCCGGCAGAAGCCGGCGGAACGCGCCTTCGCGCGCGCCGAGAGGGATTTGTCATGAGCAGCTTCAATCTTTCCGAATGGGCGCTGCGCCACCGCAGCTTCATCGTCTACCTGATGATCGCGGCCGCGCTCGCCGGCCTCTACGCCTATCGCGGCCTCGGCCGCGAGGAGGATCCGCCCTTCACCATCAAGACCATGGTGGTGAAGACGATGTGGCCGGGCGCCAGCACCAGCGACACGGTGGAGCAGATCACCGACCGCATCGAGAAGCAGCTCGAGGAGCTGCCCGACCTCGACTACGTCAAGAGCTACACCAAGCCCGGCGAATCCGTCGTCTTCGTCAACCTCAAGGATACGGTTGCCGGCGACCAGGTGCAGCCGCTCTGGTACCAGGTGCGCAAGAAGCTCAACGACATCAAACCGACGCTGCCGTCCGGCGTGCAGGGTCCGTTCTTCAACGACGAGTTCGGCGACACCTATTCGCTGATCTATGCGCTCACCTCCGACAGTCTCAGCCATCGCGAGCTGAAGGATATGGCGACCAGCCTGCGCGCCGGGCTGCTCACCGTGAAGGACGTCGCCAAGGTCGACCTGATCGGCCAGCAGGACGAGAAGATCTATCTCGAATTCTCGACGCAGAAGGTGGCGGCGCTCGGCCTCGACGTCGGCACGCTGACGCAGGCGCTGCAGGCGCAGAACGCGCTGACGCCGAGCGGCACGGTCGATGCCGGTCCCGAGCGCATCGCCATCCGCGTTTCCGGATCCTTCACCTCGGAGGAAAGCCTGAAGGCGATCAACTTCTACGCCAATGGCCATTATTTCCGCCTGGGCGACGTCGCGGAGGTCAAGCGCGCCTATTCCGACCCACCGCAGCCGATGTTCCGCTTCAACGGCAAGCCCGCGGTCGGCATCGCTGTCTCGATGACGGCTGGCGGCGACGCGCTGGCGCTGGGCGAGAACGTCAAGGAGAAGATGCATGAGATGGAGGCCGAACTGCCGCTCGGCGCCGAGCTCGGCATGGTCGCCGACCAGTCGCATGTCGTGGAAGAATCCGTCGGCGAATTCACCAAGAGCCTCGGCGAGGCGATCGCCATCGTGCTTGCCGTCTCGCTGCTGGCGCTCGGCTGGCGCCCAGGCGTCGTGGTGGCGGTCGCCATCCCGCTGGTGCTGGCGATCACCTTCGTCACCATGGAGTATTTCGGCATCTCGCTGCAGCGCATCTCGCTCGGCGCACTGATCATCGCGCTCGGCCTCCTGGTCGACGATGCGATGATCGCGGTCGAGATGATGATCGCCCGCATGGAGGAAGGCTACGACAAGATCTCGGCCGCCACCTATGCCTACACCTCGACCGCCTTCCCGATGCTGACCGGCACGGTGGTGACGATCGCCGGCTTCGTGCCAGTGGGCTTCGCCAAGAGCGGCGCCGGCGAATACTGCTTCTCGCTGTTCGCGGTGGTTGCGATCGCGCTCGTCGTCTCCTGGGTGGTCGCGGTGCTGTTCACGCCGCTGACGGGTGTGTTCCTGCTGCCTGACCGCATCAAGGGCCATGGCGGCAGCCATCAGCCGTCGCGCGTTGCGCGTGGCTTCCAGGCGCTGCTCGAAACCGCCATGCGGGCGAAGTGGCTGGTGCTGTCGGCGACCGCCGGGTTGTTCGCGCTCTCGGTCGTGGCCATGGGCTTCGTCGGGCAGGAGTTCTTCCCGAAGTCGGACCGGCCCGAGGTGATGCTCGACCTCACACTGCCGCGCACTGCTTCCATCAAGGCGACGGACGCCGTCGTTGGGCGGGTCGAAAAGCTGCTCGCTTCCGATCCCGACATCGACCACTGGAGCTTCTATGTCGGCCAGGGCGCGGTGCGCTTCTACCTGCCGCTCGACGCGCAGCTCGCCAACGACTTCTTCGCCCAGGCCGTGGTGGTCACCAAGGGCCATGCCGTGCGCCAGGCGGTCATCGACCGGCTGGAGAAGGAGCTGTCGACCGGCTTCGACGACGTCATGGCACGCGTCACGCCGCTGGAGCTTGGACCGCCGGTGGGCTGGCCACTGAAGTTTCGCGTCTCGGGTCCCGACCCGGACAAGACACGGAGCCTGGCGCAGCAGTTCGCGCAGGTGCTGGGCAGCGACGCCTCGGTGCGCAACATCAACTACGACTGGAACGAGCCGGCCAAGGTCATCAAGGTCGAGGTCGACCAGGACCGGGCGCGCGCTGGGCATCTCCTCGCAGCAGCTGTCGGAGACAATCAACGCGATCCTGTCCGGCTCGAAGATCACGCAGATGCGTGACGACACCTACCTGATCGACATCGTTGCCCGCGCCGTGGATTCGGAACGCGCCAGCATCGACACGCTGCGCGGCCTGACGATCAGCGCTTCGGGCGGACGCCGGGTGCCGCTCGAACAGGTGGCGAAGCTCAGCTACCAGACCGAGCCGCCGCTGATCTGGCGCCGTGGCCGCCTGCCGACCGTGACCGTGCAGGCCGACGTCGCCCCTGGCGAGAACGCCACTACCGTGTCGAAGCGGCTGGGGAGCGCCATCGCCACCTTCAAGGCCGAGCTGCCGGCGCGCTACAGCGTCGAACAGGGTGGTGTCATCGAGGACAGCGCCAAGGCCAAGGCCAGCATCTTCGTGGTGTTTCCGCTGATGCTGTTCATCATGGCGACGGTGCTGATGATCCAGCTGATGAGTTTCCAGCGCCTGGTGCTGGTGCTGCTCACCGCTCCGCTGGCCATCATCGGCGTCGCCGGCGCGCTGCTGCTGTCAGGCGCACCGATGGGCTTCGTCGCGATCCTCGGCGTGATGTCGCTGATCGGCATGGTGATCCGCAACTCGGTCATCCTGATCGCGCAGATCGACCAGCATATCGCCGCCGGCGAAGAGCCATGGGCGGCGGTGATCAGCGCCACCACGCATCGGCTCAGGCCGATCCTGCTCACGGCGGCGGCGGCGATCCTCGGCATGATCCCGATCGCGCCGACCGTGTTCTGGGGACCGATGGCCTATGCGGTGATGGGCGGGCTGATGGTGGCGACCGTGCTGACGCTGGTCTTCCTGCCGACGCTCTACGTCGCGTGGTTCCGCATCAAGGCGCCGGAACAAGTCGCGGCAGGGGTCGAGCCGGTCACGGCCACCGCAGAACCTCAGGCCATCGCCGCCTGAGCGAGCAGACAAGCCACGGCGGAGATGCCGCCGTGGCCATCCCACTGACATACCGAAAGGAACGATCATGCCCCCCTTCTATGGAAATCTTCTCGTTCGCTTCAACGCCGGCTTCCTGATTCTCGCATCGGCAGGCGGGCTCTTCACCGATATCGCAGGCTCCTTTTTCGGGCGCGGCCCGGAAGCGATCCTGCTTGGCGATGCGCCGGGCAGCGGCATCGGCTTCATCGAGGCGCACGGGCTTGCCCTGATCATCGGCGTGGCGCTCTGGCGCATCGCCTATTCGCGCAACTGGCACGCCGTCCTGGCTGCCGTGCATGTGCTGCTCGGAACGGCAAACCTTGCGTTCTGGCAGTTCTTCGTCGCCGCCGACGTGCTCGTCGTCGGCTACGTCACAACCGCGGCGCACTGGCTGTTCGTGGTTGCTCACCTGGCGGCACTGGCGGGTTCGGCCCGGCTTGCCGCCGCATCCTCCCACTAGACTTCAACCACCAACCTCTGGAGAAACGACAATGTCTTTGAAATCCTTGAAGAAATATCGTTCGGCGGCGGCCCTGTTCGCGCTCGCGCTCACCGCCGTCGAGCTCGTCGACAGCACTGTGCCGGCGCTGTCGCTGGTCAGTACCGCCGAGGCCCGCATCGGCGCGCCGTGGACGCCGCGCAGCGCCGCCGGCATCGCCCGTCGCACCACCGCCGCCGGCGTCGTGCGCCGCAACACGACGTGGCGCGTGCTGCGCCACACCAACGTCTGGGTCGCGACGCTGCCGGGCGGCTGCGTTCGCACCAAGGTCAACGGCTTCGAAGTCTGGCGCTGCGGCGGCACCTACTATCGGCTCTATCAGGGCCGCTACATCGTGGTCGTGACCGATTGATCGGGCTTTTTGCCTCAACGCAATTCCGGACGGAAAGCCGCTTACGCTTTTCCTGGAATTGCTTCTGTCTCGCCGAGGGCAAGCCTGACGCCTTCGGCGAGATGCTCCGCATCGGCCTGGTTCTCGAACGGCACGCCGCGCAGCGCATAATCGAGCGGCGAGAACGGATCGCCCTCCTCGATCAGGGATATCTGCCGCCGCGCCTTCTCCATTTCGCCCATCTGGGCATAGCAGGCCGCCAGCCGCGTCCTGATCCACGGCGCCGGTCGCGTCGCCAATTCCAGCGCGTCGGCCGCCTGCTTGAATTCCCCCATCATGTAGAGCGCCAGGGCGCGGTCGAACTGGTACCAGTGCGGATGCAGCGGATCGATGCGGATGCCGCGCGCCAGCCAGGTCAGCGCCTCGAGCGGGCGGCCGCGCATGGTGAGCAGCATGCCCATCTGCTCGATGCTGTCGGCATCGTAAGGGTTCAATTGCAGCGCGATGCGCATGTGTTGCTCGGCCGCTTCGTGGTCGCGCATATAGAGGCGGATGAGCGATTGCACGCGGTGTCCGGTCGGCTGGTCCGGCGATAGCGCCAGGCCCTTGTCGGCAAGGTCGCGCGCGTTTTCCAGCACGGCGTCGCTGGCGCGTCCGAATTCACCGTCCAGCGAGCGCGCCAGGGCAAGATAGGTGTAGGCGAGCCCGTAGTTCGGATCCTTGGCCACGGCCGCCTCGAAGAGGGCCTCGGCGGCGCGCTGATCGGTCTGTGCCGGATCGCGCAACATGGCGAAGCCACGCAGAAGAAGCTCGTAGGCGGCAAGGCTGGTTTCGGGTTTTCTCGCAGCCTGCTGCAGCCCGGCATTGGCGACGCGGGTCACCAGCCGGCTGACGATCTGTTCGACGATCTCGCGCTCGATCGCGAAAAGCCCGGCGCCATGGGATTGGAAGCGGTCACCCCATAACTGGCTGGCCGTGCCGATATCGACGAGGCTGACCGCCACCACGACATTTTCGCCCTGCCGGCGGAGCGACCCTTCGACCAGATAGTCGGCGCCGATGCGGGCGCGGATCTGTGGCCACTCGGCGCGGCCGAAGGAGGCGAAGGAGAAGCTGGAGTTCCGCGCCAGCACCGTGACCGTGCCGAAGCGCGCGACGCCGTTGATCAGGTCTTCCGCGAATCCATCGACCATCGCCTCGTCGGCCGGGTCACCGCTCTCATTGCGGAAGCGCACCACCGCGACGATCGGCTGGGTGCTGATCTCGGGCGCGGCCTCGGCTTCGGCGGCCAGCATATAGCCGCGCTTGGAGACGGTGCGGACCATGTCGTCGCCCAGCACCTTGCGGATCTCGCGCACCGACTGCGTCAGCGAATCCTCGGTGACGTAGACGCCTGGCCACACCACATCCATCAGTTCCGATTTCGGCACGACGCGGCCCATATTGCGGGCAAGATGCGACAGCAGCGCAAAAGCCTTCGGACGCAGGAACAGCGGCTCGTTGACGCCGCGCAACGTGCCCATGGCAAGGTCGAGCGTGAAGCCGCCAAACCGGAAGACCTGATCGGCCGTCGCCGTCGTCATCGGGACACCCCTTCCCGCCTATCCGCATTTGCCGCGTCGATTCCACTTCGATGCGGCACGCTCGAAGCGCATTATTGCCCAGTGTGCAATTTCGATCAAACCGGCTGTCGGCGTGTCGGCCGGCCTGCAATACAAACAGGGCGGGGTTCGCGTGAACCCCGCCCTGGAAAGGTCGTGCGAAGCGAGCTTACTTGCCCATCAGCTGCTTGGCATTTTCCGCCGTGATCGCGGTGGTATCGACGGTCACCGTCGTATCCACCGACGTGGCGCAATCGAGCAGGATCTTCTTCGACATGTCGATCGCTTCCTTGGCGCCGGTCGGGTAGGTGAAGGTCGCCGCCCAGTCGCCCTTGGCAACGGCCTCGATGCCGCCGGCCGGACCAGGCAGACCGTCGGTGCCGATGATCTTGACGTCCTTGCCGGCGCCCTTGGCGGCAAGCAGCGCGCCGGCCGCCATCATGTCGTTCGAGGCATAGAGCACCTTGATGTCGGGATGCGCCTGCAGCATGGCGGCAAAGGCGGTCTGGGCTTTATCCGGAACCCAGTCGGCGGCCTGCTCGGCGACGATCTGGATCTTTGAATTGCCCTTCACGCCTTCCTTGAAGCCGTTGAGGCGCTCCACCGCCGGTGTCGAGCTCGGCAGGCCTTCCAGCACCGCCGCCTCGCCGCCATCGGGCAGCAGCTTCGAAGCGGTGTACTTGCCGGCTTCCTGGGCGATCTTGAAATTGTCGCCGCCGATGAAGGCCGTGTAGTCCTTGCCGGGATCGCCGACCGTCTTGCGGTCGAGCTCGATGACCGGGATGCCGGCATCCATGGCGCGCTTCACCGCGGGCGTCAGCGGGGCCGCCTCGAAGGGCGAGATCAGCAGGATATCGACCTTCTGGGTGATGAAATTGTCGACCTGCGAGGTCTGCGTGTTGACGTTGCCGGCGCCGTCGGCGATCTGCAGCGTGAAGCCCGGCACTTCCTTGGCCGCCGCCGTCAGCTCGTCATTGACGTGCTGACGATAGGGCTCTGCGTTGTTGGCCTGCGAGAATCCGATGACGAACTGGCCATCTTTGGCGCATGCCTTCACCAGCGGCTCGGCCGCATAGGCGCTGCCGGCGATGCACAGGCTCGCGCCTGCCATCAGCGCGGCCCGAAGGACGCGCGATCCTGTTTTGGTTCTCATACTACTCTCCTCCTTGTCCGGCGGGGGTGCCGGGGCCTGGTTACAGTCTCTTCCCGGTGCCGCCGGCCTCCTATCGACCCAATCCCTCGCGGCGGCGAACGAGGGATTGAAGCACCGCCGCCAAGACGATGATCGCAGCGGTCGCGAGCAACTGCGTGGCGGGGGTGATGTTGTTGAGCTGAAGGATGTTGGCCAAAGCGCCGAGCATGATGGTGCCGGCGACGGTGCCGACCATGGAGCCGGCGCCGCCGAACAGGCTGGTGCCGCCGATGACGACGGCGGCGATGGCCGTGAGCTCATAGCCCATGCCGTCATTGGCGCTGCCGAAGTTGAACTGGCCGGCATGCACGATGCCGGCAATTGCCGAGGCAAAGCCGGTGATGGCGTAGACCGAGATCTTCACCATCGACACCGGCACGCCGGAAATGCGCGCGGCGCGCTCGTTGCCGCCGACGGCATAGACGTAGCGGCCGAAACGCGTGGTGTTCAGCACGATGGTGGCAATTGCGGCAAAGATGATGAAGACGATGGTCGCGACAGGCACGGTGTTGTCGAACAGCCGCTCGCCCAGCACTGCGAATACCGGCGGCGCCAGGCCCGGTCCGTCGCCATAGGAAATGTTGATGTACTGGTTGCCGGACACGATCAGCGCGAGACCCCGTGCCGCCTGCAGGCCGGCCAGCGTGACGATGAACGGCTCCAGGCGGAAACGGGTGGAGATCGTGCCCTGGACGACGCCGAAGACGATGCCCATGGCGAGCACGGCGAGGATGGTCGGGATCAGGCCGAAGCCGCCCGAGATCATCATCGAGGCGGTGACGACGCTGGAAAGGCCGAGCACCGCGCCGACCGAAAGGTCGATGCCGGCGGTGATGATGACGAAGGTCATGCCGATGGCGATGATGCCGGTCTCCGACACGGCGCGCACGATGTTGGCGATGTTGTCGGGGTTGAGGAACAGGATCTCGCCGTGGCGCCTGGGCGAGAAGATGACGCCGCCGATCGCCACCAGCACCAGGCCAATCAGGCTCTGGAAGCGGACGATGATCGCCAACGGGTCGACGCGATGCTTTTGTGGTGCAGCCGGCGCCAGGCTTGTCGCCACCGAAATCTTCTGGTCCGACATCAGGCCTCCCTGCCGTTTGCCGCGGCAAGCACGGTATGCTCGTCGACGCCGCCATTGAATTCCGCCACGCTACGCCCCTGGCGCAGCACCACGATCCGGTCGCAGAGGCCTATCAGCTCCGGCATCTCGCTGGAGGCGACCAATATGCCCAGCCCCTGCGCCGCCAACGCCCGCAGCCTTGCGTAAATCTCGCCCTTGGCGCCGACATCGACACCACGCGTCGGCTCGTCGAGCAGGAGCAGCCGCGGATTGCCGAGGATTTCCTTGGCCAGCACCACCTTCTGCTGGTTGCCGCCGGAGAGCGCGCCGACCGCGATGTCCGGGTTCTTGGGGCGTATGTCGAACTGGCTGAAGGATTGTCTCACGGCCTCCGCCTGTCGGCGCGGCGACATCAGGCCCGCCGGCGAGATGCGGCGGATTACCGACATCACCAGATTGAGGCCGACCGCCATCCTCAGCATCAGGCCGCTGCCGCGCCGGTCATCGGTGACGAAGGCGATGCCCGCCTTGCGCGCCGCGCGGATGGATTCGAGTTTTACCGGCCGGCCGTCAACCGCGACCTCGCCCTGCCAGCGGCCGGCAAGGCCAGTGCCGTATAGCGCGGAGAGCAGCTCGGTGCGCCCTGCCCCCATGATGCCGGCGAGGCCGACGATCTCGCCCTCTTTCACGTCGAGCGAGACGCCGGTCGGCGGCTGCCAGCCGGCGCTTTCGCGGGCGAGCCTGAAGCTGGCGTCCTTGAGGCTCAGCAGCGTTTTGCCGGCGCTCTTCGCGCGCCCAGGATAAAGCTCGTCCAGCGGCCGCCCGACCAGTAGCCGCACCAGCTCGGCCTGCGGCGCGTGGGGCTCGGTGACGCCGGCGACACGTCCGTCGCGCATCACCGTGACGCGGTCGGCGATCTCGGGCACCTCTTCCAGCCGGTGCGAGATGTAGACGATGCCGACGCCGGTGGCGGCGAGCTTGCGCATGATGTCGAACAGGCGCTCGACTTCACCGACGGTGAGCGCGGCGGTCGGCTCGTCCATGATCAGCACGCGCGAGGCATAAGACAGCGCCTTGACGATCGCCACCACCTGGCGCTGTCCGATGGAAAGGTCTGCTACAAGGCGCGCGGGGTCAATGGCGAGCTCGATCGCCTCCAGCCGCTTCCTTGCCTCGCGGCGCATCGCCGGCACGTCGAGCAGGCCGCCCGGCCGCATCAGCTCGCGGCCGAGGAAGAGGTTCGCGGCGACGTCGAGCGATGGCACGAGGTCGAGTTCCTGGAAGATGGTGGCGATGCCGGCGGCCTGTGCCTCGCGCGGGTTGTTGAAGGTGACGGGCTTGCCGTCGATCCGGATCTCGCCCTCGTCCGGCGTGTGGACGCCCGACAGAAGGTTCATCAGCGTCGACTTGCCGGCGCCGTTCTCGCCGAGCAGCGCATGGATCTCGCCGGCCTTCAAATCGAAGTCGACGCCGCACAGCGCCTGCACGCCACCGAAGTGTTTCACGGCACCGGTAACGGAAAGGAGTGCCGCGCTCATGCTGGCCTCACTTCAGCCGGTCTCGCGCAGGATTCCCGCGCCTGCAGCGTCGCCCGCAGGCGCACGGCGCGGGGGGCGGCGTCGCTGGAGGCGATGCGCGCGCTCAACAGCGCTGCAGCCTGTCGGCCGATCTCGGTGCAGGGCTGCTCGACGAGCGTCAGGCGCGGCTCGAAGCAGTCCGCCCATTCGAAATCGTCGAAGCCGACCAGCGAGAGATCGCGGGGGATCAAAAGCCCCTTCTCACGGATGGCGCGGACAGCTCCAATGGTGGTCATGTTGTTGCCGGTGACCAGAGCGGTGGGCGGCACTGGGAGCGACAGAATCGCATGCGTCGATGCGGTCGCGCTCGCCGTGTCGACATTCTCCGGCGAGACATAGCGCGGCAGGCACTCAAGTCCATTGGCGGAGAGTGAGCCGCGAAACGCCTCGATGCGTTCGCGCGTGGTGGCAAGGCCCGGCTGGCCGGCGATGTAGCCGATGCGCTCGTGGCCGAAGGACGCGACATGGTCGATGAGTGCATGCATCGCCGTCTCGTTCTCGACGCCGATCTGGTCGAAGCGATCGTCGGCGAAGCGGTCGATCAAAACGCAAGGCAGCTTCTTGTCGGCGAGATAGTCGATCGCGCGCTGCGGCGCGCCGGACGGCGCCAGGATGACGCCATCGACGCGGCGCTGGTGGAAAGCGCGCACCACCTGCAACTCGCGGTCGGGGTCTTCCTGCGTGTCCGATAGGAACACCATCAGGCCGAGGCGAGCGCATTCGGCTTCGACCGCGCAGATGATGTCGGTGAAATAGGGGTTGGAAATCGCCGAGATGGCGAGGCCGACGCTGTTGGTGGACGCGACCTTCAGTGAGCGCGCCAGCTCATTGGGCTGGTAACCCATGGCGGCGATGGCGTCATTGATCAGCTGCGCCTTCTCGGGCGAGACGAAGCGCGTGCGGTTGACGACATGCGAGACAGTCGAAATCGAGACGCCGGCGCGGCGCGCGACCTCAGCCATTGTCGGCATGACGGCTCGTGCGGAGTGCTGACAAGCGCTCCTCCCTCAGATTGCGTTTCCCGTCCGCTCTGTGGCGGATTTCCTGAAACCATAGAGTTATCGAAACGTTTGCGCAATCGCTTCGATGACCCTTTTCTTTCAAATTTGCGCCCTGCGCAATTTCGATCAAACTGGTGGTGCAGGGACGCGACACAATTGTCCGGCCAATGCGAGAAGGAGGCACATGAACCCGACCGAGAAAGCGCTGTGGTTTGTCGAAAGCCATCTGCCGGATGCGATTTCGCTCGACGATGTCGCGCAAAGCAGCGGCGTGTCGCGCTTTCATGTGACGCGCGCCTTCGGCGCCGCCACCGGACGGTCGGTCATGGGCTATATGCGGGCCCGCCGCTTGAGCGAAGCGGCGCGCCAGCTGGCCGGCGGCGCGCCCGACATTCTCCAGGTCGCGCTAGATGCCTGCTACGGTTCGCATGAGGCGTTCACGCGGGCTTTTCGCGACGCGTTCGGCACAACGCCGGAACTGGTGCGCGCGCAGGGCTCGACCCGAAACCTCGACCTCGTGGAGCCTATACTGATGGACAGTTCACTTCTCACCACGCTCGAGCCGCCGCGCTTCGAGACCAGCCGCCCCTTCCTCATTGCCGGGCTCGGCGAGCGCTACAGCTGCGAAACCAGCGCCGGCATCCCGATGCAGTGGCAGCGCTTCGCGCCCTATATCGGCAACATTCCCGGCGCGGTGCCCGGCGTCTTCTACGGCGTCTGCACCAATGGCGACGACGCCGGCAATTTCGACTATGTCGCCGGCGTCGAGGTGCAGGATTTTTCCGACCTGCCCAAGGATTTCCATCGGGTGCGGATGCCGGCGCGGAAATACGCGGTGTTCTCGCATCGCCAGCACATCTCGACCATCCGCCGCACCATCAACACGATCTGGAACAGCTGGCTGCCGGCCTCGGGCCACGAGATCGCCGACGCCCCCGAATTCGAGCGCTATGGACCCGAATTCGACGCGCGCACCGGCAATGGCGGGCTGGAGATCTGGCTGCCGGTGAAGGGCTGACCCAAGCGGGCGGCGGATGGGCCTGCGGCCCACCGCCGCCCGGCCGTTATTCGACTATCAGCGCCACCTCGTAGAGGCCGGGATTGGCTTGGCCCAGCGCCTTGTTGCGATCGAAGTAACCGTTCGCCAGCAAATGCTCGAACACGCGACGCATGGCGGCTTGATCCTGCGCCTGCGCATAGTTGACCACGCGGCTGCCATCCAGGCTGCGATGCAAGCTGGCCGACATCCAACCGGGCACCGTCCGGCAACTGATTGCCGCCTCTTGCAACAGGTCGATCAGCGGTTGCTGGCCACCGTCGGGCACCGTGAAGACATTGATCTGCGTGACGACGCCGGTCTTGGCTCGAATGATGGGCATTTCGTTTCTCCTTCGTTGGGGCCTGGCAAACGAAGGAGCGCCGATCAGCGAAACCCCGAACGCCAAGCCGGGCGCAAATCGCGCCTCAAGCTTGCCGTGGGTTTCCGCATTGGGCGGGAACGGAGCTTCCATCAGGCGGAAGGGAACGGGCTTACCGGGTGCCGCTCCAGGTCCTTTTCGACCATTTCGTCATAGCATTGCTGGCCGCCTCCGGCAAATGCCGCGGAGCGCCCTCACGGACTAGAGTTCCAGGTTCCAGGTCTGGCCGACCAAGTCCTTGCCGAAGGAATGATGGCGCTCTTCATCGACCAGCTTGAAGCCCGCTTCCTGGTAGATGCGGCGGGCCGAGCCCAATATGTCGTTGGTCCAGAGCGTCAGCGTCCGATAACCCTTGGCGCGGGCGAAGGCGATGCATTCGTCGACCAGCCGCCGGCCGATGCCGAGCCCCCGCGCCGCGGGCTCGACGTAGAGCAGCCTCAGCTTCGCCACCTTGGGCGACTTGCGCACGACGAAAACCGAGCCGACCACCTCGCCCTCGCGCTCGGCGATCCAGCCGCGCTCCCACTGCGGGACGAAATTCTTGACGAACTCGCCTAGGATTTCGGCGACCAGCGCCTCGTAGGTTTCGTCCCAGCCATATTCGTCAGCGTAGAGCATGCCCTGGCGGCGCGTGACCCAGCCGATGTCGCCGACCTGCAGCGGCCGCAGGATGTAGGGCACCTTGGGTTCGGGCCTGTCACCGAGCAGGTCCTGCACGGTGCGCATGGCCTTGACCAGCCGCTCCTGGTCGACGGGCGCCAGGCGGTCGAGCAGCGCGCGCACCTGGTCGTGCGAATCCTGGTTGAGCGGCGCGAAAGCCTGCCTGCCCGCCGGCGTCAGCGCGATCGAGGCGCGGCGCGCGTCGGCTTCGGTGGCTTCGCGCTCGACCAGGCCGCGCTCCTCGAATTTCTTCAAGAGCCGGCTGACATAGCCGGGGTCGAGGCCGAGATCGCGCACCAGGTCGCTGGCGACCAGCCCGTCGCGATGCGCAAGCTCGTAAAGCACCCGCGCCTCGGTCAGCGAGAATGGGCTCTTCAGGAGGCCCTCGTCGAGCAGGCCGATCTGGCGGGTGTAGAAGCGGTTGAAGGCGCGCACCGTCTCGATGCGTTCCTTGCCGGGGTGGTCGTGGATGGTCATGGGGAATCCTCCTGTCCTGGACAGGATCAATCATTTAGTTGACTGAGTCAATAAATTGATTGTCGCGGCCTTCGTGCGCCCTCACCCCATCGGCAGCACCGGCCAGAACTCCACTATCCGCCCACCGGCAAACACCGCGATTGCGCCGAAATGCTGCAGCACGGCCTCGCTCTGCGTCGGCCGCAGGAAGGCGTAGTCGCCGGGCTTCACATCTGCTCCCGCCGGCAGGCCCATGAATTGCTGATTGGACGACAGGCCGATCAAGCCGTTCGGCTTCATGCCTTCGGGAAACACCGGTTCGGTCATCCATTTGCCGCCGTAGAGATAGCAGCCCTTGCGCGGGAAGAGGCCAAGCGCCTGCAGCGCCCTGGAAACCGCCGGCGGGCCGGGCAGCATCGGATGGAGCGCCTTGAGGATCGGCGTGGCGATGAAGGCCGCCGGCTGGAAGCCGTCGAGGCCGGGCATGTCGAAGTCGCTCGGCAGCACGAAGGCCGAGCCGATCGACACTTCGTTGGCGACGCCGCCGCCATGCAGCAGCGCCGTCTTCGAGCCGCCTATGTTGAGGATACGGCGCTGGTCCGGGTCGAGGGCAGCGACGAACTCCGCGGCTTTGGCCGAGGCCTGCTTCAGTGCTTTTCCCGCACCACCGAACAGTCCCGGTATCTCCGGCGCATGCGCCTCATAGGCCATGATGCCTTCGCAGCGCATGCGCCCCGGTATTGTCAGCGCCTTGATCTCGGCGGGATCACGAAAGCCGCCGCGATGCAGGCCGACATCGACCTCGAAGGCGAAGCGCAGTTCGGTGTCGAGCGCGGCGGCCAAGGCGCCGTAATCGGCCAGCCGCTCAGGCGTATCGATCAGCCAGCAGACTCGCGACCACCAGCCGGCGCTGCCTTGGGTCAGTGCTGCCTTGGCGGCACCCACCGGCATCGGCTTGCCGTAGAGCAGGTCGCCGTCGGGAAAAGCGTCGAGCACGGCCTGCGTGACCGGCGGGTGGAAGGTCATGAAGCGGTTGGTGCCAAGCGCCCTGGCGATGTGCGAAATCAGCGGCATGCAAGGCAGTGACTTGTCGACCAGCCGCACGGCGAGGCCCGGCGCCAGCCTCTTTTTCACCTGCGCGATGTTGCCGTCCAGCCGGTCGCGGTCGAGCACGAGGCAGGGCCGGAAAATCTCGGCGGCCCTCAGTGCCTCGGACAGGGCGGCGAAATAGGCTCTCATTGCGGGATGCCGAACAGGCCGGCCATATAGGGCGAGACGAAACGATTGTCCGGATCGATGTCGCGGCGCACCGCCATCGCCTCATCCCAGCGCGGATAGAGCTTTTTGAAATCCGCCGCCTTGAGGCTGTGCATCTTGCCCCAATGCGGCCGGCCGCCATATTTGCGCAGGATCGGCTCGGCGGCGCGCATGAAGGGCAGCGGGTCATTCGCCGCATCGTGGTGGATTGCTATCGAGCAGGTCAGCCGCTTGTGGAAGGGCGAAAGCCAGAATTCGTCGGGCGCCACCGAGCGCACCTCCATCGGGAAATACACTTCCGGAAAGTGCTTTTCCGTCAGCGCGATGATCTCGGCCAACGCCTTCGGACCCTCCTCGTAAGGCAGGTGGTACTCCATCTCGTTGAATTTGGTGCGACGGTCGCTGGCGTAGACGTTGAGCCAGTCCTGCACGTAGTCCTCGGACGGCACCTTCTTCACCGCGCCCTTGATCAGCGCGCGGCGCAGTGACGGCAGCCAGCGCAGTACGGTGCGCAGCTTGCGCAAGGTCGCCAGCCCCTCCTCGTCGTCCTCGGTCGGCCGCGGCGTGGGTGCCGCGTCGCTGAAATCGCTGGCGATGAACTGGGCGTAGCCCGAAAACGGGATGTAGTAGAACTCGGCCGAGCGATGCGCGGCCATCATCGTCTCGAAATCGCGCAGCATGTCGTCGATCGGCAGCACCCATTTGCGGCGGCGCAGCCGGTAGGTCGCGATGTTGTTCATCCTCACTTCGGTCAGCACGCCGAAGGCGCCCAGAGCCACGCCGGTGGCGTGGATCATGTCCTGGTCCCCTGCCCGGCTGTATTCCCGTAACTTGCCTTGCCCGTCGACGAACTGAACAGTCTCCAGCTGCGTGTGATAGGCGCCGAGCGTCGGACCGGAGCCGTGCGTCGCCGTGCCCAGCGCACCGCCGATCGCCTGCTTGTCGATGTCGCCCATGTTGGGCAGGCCCTGGCCGATGCCTTGCAGGATGTGCATCAGGGCGCCGAGCCGCGTGCCCGCCCTCACCCGCGCACGGTTGTTCGCGGCATCGTGCGAGACCAGCCCCTCGATCTTCTCCAGCGAGACGATGGTGCCGTTAGACTGCACCAGCGGCGTGAAGGAATGGCCAGCACCCGCGACGCGCAGCGGACCGGGCGCCGAGCGCACAAGCTCCGCCAGTTCGCCGGCATCGGCCGGTGTCGCGATCGATTTCGGCGACGCCGTGACGAAGCCCGACCAGTTGCTCCAGGTGTTTGCCATCTCGATCCTCCCGCTCAGGCCTTGCCCCTGCGGCGCGCGACCAGCACGAAGACGCCGAGCAAAAGCACGCTGGCCAATGCGGTCGCCGCGGCAAACTCGGGCACGGGCCGGAAGTTCGCGCCGTCGATCAACAGTGAGGCGGCGATCGGGCCGATGGCGAGGCCGAAGAGTTGTGCGGCCGGCACAAGGAGGGCTGCGGTGCGCGTCTCGTCGGCGGTGATGGCGAAGCGGATCTGGTAAGGCACGATGAAGAGCAGAATGAAGCCCATCACCAGCGCCACTGCCCAGAACACCGAAAGGCCCGGACCTGAAGCGAGCAGCACCGAGCTGACCGTCGCGACGATGCCGATGATCGTGATGGCGAAACGATAGTCGATGCGCGCCTCGAAGACGGTCGCGGTCAGGGCGCCGATCACCTGCGCGGCAAGGCTTGCCGAAACCATCAGGCCGACTGTGCGGCCGTCGATGCCGAACTGCGCGCCGATGGGCTCGAGAAAGGCCCAGACGGCACCGAAGAACATGAAATAGCAGAAGATCGACAGCAACGCGGTGATCGCCGGTACGGTCGCCACATTGGCGAACTGCTCTTCCTTCGGCAGGTCGGCATAATCGTCCGCCACCGTCCAGGCGACGGCCAGCGAAAGCAGGCAGACGACGCCGAGCGCGATGAAGCCGCCGGCCGAGCCGGCCGCAGGCACCGCATAGAGCGCGAGGATCAGCGCCAGCGCGCATTGCGCCAAGGTCTGCAGCGTGACGAAATAACCGCCGATGCGCTCGGCCCGGCGCGAGCGCGCGATCAGCTCCGTCGCCACGGCGACCAGCCCGCCTTCCGCAAGGCCGGCCAGTATGCGCGCGCCGATCAGCGCGTTGGGGCTACTGGCATAAGCGGTCCAGAAATTGGCGAGCGCCAAGAGCACGAGCAGCACCGCGCTCTTCCAGCGCATGTTCCTGGCGGGGAGCAGCATCGCCACGATCGCCGAGCCGATGGCGATCGCAATCATCTCGGCGGTGGCGACCAGCGCCAGCTCGTCGCCGGTGACATGGCCTTCGGTGTAGAGCGCGCCGAGCAGCACCGGCTGCAGCCCGAGGATGAGCAGGCCGACCGACCCGATCCACAGCGCCGAGGCCAGTTGCAGGCCGCTCGGGTTGCCGACCAGCCAATCGCCATTTTCCGCTTGCGCGGCTTGCGATGCAGTCACGAGGTGCTCTCCCTTGCAGCTCGATCGAAAAACTGACAGATTGTCAGCATTTAGCGAAACTGATACTTGATCATGTTTCTTGTCAACCGCGAATTCGCACTTTTCCGGGAAAGATGCGGGCCATGACGGATGCAAAACGAACGGCGACGGAACCGCGGCGCAGGCCCAAACAGGAGCGCAGCCGCGAGCGTATCGATGCGATCCTCGCCACGACCATGCGGCTGATCGGCGAAAAGGGCATCGACGCGGTGACGATGAAGGAAGTCGGCGCGCTTGCCGGCGGACCGATCGCCACCGTCTATCATTATTTTCCGTCGAAGTCGGCGATCCTGGCGATGCTCTACGAGCGGTTTTCCGAGGAAAGCCGCGCCCGCTTCGGTGCGATCATCACCGGGATAAGCGGGCCGGGCGACGTGACCGCGGCGGCTGACCGTTTGCTCGACGATTATTACGGCCGCGTCGCGGCGGATCCGGCGATCCAGGACCTGCAGAACGCCATCCAGGCCGACAAGGCGCTGCAGCATCTCGACATTGTCGAGACGAGGCATCAGGCGAAGATACTCTGCGACCATGTCGCGCCGATGCTTCGAGCGGAGCAGCGCGAGGCGTTCGGACGCGTCGTGTTCCTGATCTTCCAGCTTGCCGGCGGCGTCGTGCGGCTGGCGCTGACGCAGGACGAGGAAGAAGGTCGGCGCACGATCGAGGATTATAGGTCGATCATCCACACGCAGTTGCGGCTGTTTTTGTAGGTCGGCGCGCCGCAGTGGTCGTCATACTCGGGCTTGACCCGAGTATCCATGCCGTGACCTTCACCGAAGGGTGCAACGGAGCAGAATTCTCAACCGTTGCAACACTTTAGCGTCATGGCATGGATCCTAGGGTCTGCGCTCCGCTTCGCGTCGCTCCGCCCTAGGATGACGAAGAAGCATCCAGCTTCGGCCCCAGAATCTCCACCAGCCAGTCCACGAACACCCTGACCCTCGGCGACAATTGCCGGCTGGGCGGATAGAGCACCGAGATCGGCGTCGGTGTCGGCGGGTTGCCGGGCAGCACCTCGACCAGCCGGCCAGCCTCGATGTCGGCGGCGAAGCGGCGGCGCGGCGCCTGGTAGAGGCCAAAACCCTGGCGCACCAGCGTGGCGGCGGTGTCGGAATTGGAGACCGTGACACGCGACGGCAGCACGATCTCGCGGATCTTGCCGTCGACGGTGAATTCCAGCGGCATCACCTGGCCAGTGCGCGACGAGACGAAGCCGATCATCAAGTGCCCGGCAAGCTCGTCCAGCGAGCGCGGCAGGCCGTGGCGCTCGACATAGGCGGCGCTGGCAACCGTCGCCTCGCGCGCCATGCCGATGCGGCGCGCGATCATGTCGCTGTCGGGCAGCGTTCCTGCCCGCACCACGCAATCGACGCCCTCGCGGACCAGGTCGACGAAGCGGTCGCCCTCGCCGATATGCACGCTGAGCCCGGGATACCGGGCAAGCAGCGCCGGCAGTTCCGGGATGACCAGGGTGCGGGCCATGTTGCCGTTGATGTCGATGCTCAAGCGCCCGCGCACCTCATGCGCGCCAAAGGTGCCCTCGGCGTCCTCGATGTCGGCGAGGATGCCGATGCAACGATGGTAATAGGCTTCGCCGTCGAGCGTCGTGGTGACGTGGCGCGTGGTGCGGCGAAGCAGTTGCACGCCGAGCCGCTCCTCGAGCTGCTTGATCGCGGCGGTGGCGCTGGAGCGCGGCAGGCCGAGATCGGCGGCGGCAGCGGTGAAGCTGCGCCGTTCCACGACGCGGGTGAAGAGCCGCATGCTGTCAATCCGATCCATGACCGATTGTTCGCACATGCTGAATAGTGTTGGCAATCCATGCCCGATTATATCACCGATTTAGGCGAGTATATACGTCTCCATCCAGACAGAAGGAGATTTCGTCATGACCACCCGTCCCATCGCCCTCATCACCGGCGGCAGCCGCGGCCTCGGCCGCAATACCGCGCTCCACCTCGCCCAAAGGGGTGTCGACGTCATCGTCACCTATCGCTCGCGCGCCGATGAGGCGAAGACCGTAATCGCCGAGATCGAGGCGGCCGGCGGCCGCGCCGCGGCACTCGAGCTCGACACCGGCGCCGTCGCCACCTTTCCGGCCTTCGTCGCGGCGCTGAGGAAGACACTGCGGGAGACCTGGCAGCGCGACCGCTTCGACTATCTCGTCAACAATGCCGGCACCGGTCTCAGCAAGCCGTTCGCCCAAACGACGGAAGAGGATTTCGACACGCTGATGAACACCCATCTCAAGGGCGTCTATTTCCTCACCCAGGCGCTGCTGCCGCTGATCAACGATGGCGGCCGCATCATCAACATATCGAGCGGGCTGGCGCGTTTCGCAGCACCCGGATCGTCGGCCTATGCCATGATGAAGGGCGGCATCGAGGTGTTCACGCGCTACCTCGCCAAGGAACTCGGTGCACGCGGCATCACCGCCAACACCGTAGCGCCCGGCGCGATCGCCACCGACTTCAATGGCGGCCACGTGCGCGACAATGCCGAGATCAACCGCATGGTGGCCGGCGTCACCGCGCTCGGTCGCGTCGGCGTACCGGACGATATCGGCCCGATGATCGCCTCGCTGCTCTCCGACGACAACCGCTGGGTCAACGCCCAGCGCATCGAAGTGTCGGGCGGCATGAACATCTAGGTAACTTTACGGATCAGTCCTTCGAAGCCGTCGGCGAGATTCGAATTGCCGGCGGCGACGAAGCTGGAGAGGCTCCTGGCGCGTCCAGGGGTCTTGTTGGCATCGAGCAACACCGCCCTGCCCTCATGCAAGACGAAATCGAATTTCCCGTAGTCGAAACCGAGCTGGCGCCTTAGCGCGCGCAGCTCGTCCGGCACCGGAACCGCCTCGCGGCGGATCGTGTCGTCGCCCTTGACCAGGCTTTGCGGCGAGACATGACGGGTGCAGCGCTCGCGCTCGCCGCAGAACAGCCAGAAGCGCGCGCCAAAGCCGTCCGACTCCGGCTCGGGAATGAATTTCTCGACGACCAGATCCTGGCGCTCGAAGAGTTCGGCCGGAACGTCGGCGAGCGAGGCATGGATCTCGTATCTTTCGAAAGCTTCGGCGCCGGGAAACGGCTCCGGCTTGCCGGCGCGCCGCGCGCGGAGGTTCAGCTGCTCTTCCGGCGTTCCCCAGTGGTTGAGACTGCTCTTGACGATGACCCGTCCCTTCCAGCCGTCGTCCCTGCCGATCACGGCGCCGCTGATGCGGCGCTTCGAAATGTCGATGGCGCCGAGGTTGAGGCAGAAGGGAAAGCTGCGCGCATAGTCGGAATAGTCGGGCGGCGTCACGGTGGCGTCGAGATGCAGCACCGCGACATCGGCGGCCGGCTTCGCCGCCGTGCCGCGCAGGATCCGGACCGAATGGCCGCGGCGCTTCAGCTCCTCCAGCAGGTCGAACAGCATGTACGGACTGTCACGCCGCCGCAGCAGCCCGCGCCGGCTCTCGAAGCGGTCGAACTCATGTGTAATCACCCCGATGCGTGCCATGCGCCCCACTTGGCTTCCTGAGCGCCCTCGATTATTCGATCGAATGCAACGCGCTAACCAACCCAGGGTTTGCATGACAGAGCACTGGAATGCAATTCGCAAGCACTGGCAGTTGCTCGGCTCGCCGTTGCGGCCGCCGACGGAAGTGGTCGAGGCCTACGATCGTGAGCTCGACCTTGGCCGGGCGCATGTCGTCATGCTCGGCGTGACACCCGAGCTTGCCCGGCTTGGCGCCACGATGGTTGCGGTCGACGAGTCCGCCGACATGATCGCCGGCATCTGGCCGGGCGATACCGACACGCGCAAGGCGGTGCGAGGCGATTGGTTCGAGCTGCCGTTCGGCGAAGCGAGCGTCGAGGCACTGATCGGCGACGGGTGCCTCTCGGTCGTCGGCGGCACTGACGCAAGGCGAGAACTGTTTTCGGCGGTCGCGCGCGTTCTCAACGCCGACGGCCGCGTGGGCATCAGGCTCTATGCTTGCCCCGAAACGCGCGACGACCCGCAGGATGTCCGCGCCCTGGCGATGAGCGGCGGCGTCGCGACCTTCCACGAGCTGAAATGGCGCGTGGCGATGACCGCAACCGGCGGCGCGCCCGACTATGTCATGCCGGTGAGGAAAATCCTCGAACAATTCGAAGCGCTGTTTCCCGACCGTGCCGAACTTTGCGAACGCACCGGGTGGGAGTTGCCGGTCATCGGCACGATCGATGTCTACCGGAACTCGCCGGCCGTCTATAGTTTTGCGCCGGCCGCGGCCATCGTCGAAGAGGCCGAAGAATATTTCGGCGATGTCGGCATCGCCTCGACCGGCACATACGGGCTCGCCGAACGCTGCCCGCTGCTGGTGCTGCGGTCGCCGAAGCGCTTGGCCTAACGAGCGGGATTGCTCGTCGGCGCCTCGCGGCCGCCCGCGCATTTCGGCCTGGGGCTCCGCGCGAGAAAAATTTCGCGCCATTGGCCCCTTGCGCGCGCCTTGACTCTGACGAGTCGCCGGCCTATCTCAGCGCCACGTTAGCACTCGCCCTAGATGAGTGCTAACTCATATCCGGCGGCCTCGCCGGATGGAGGAACAGTTCTCACCGTTCTCATTCGAGGAAGAAAACATGGCAAAGTCCAAGTTCCGCCCGCTTCATGACCGCGTGGTCGTTCGCCGGGTTGAATCCGAATCCAAGACCGCCGGCGGGATCATCATCCCGGATACGGCGAAGGAGAAGCCGCAGGAAGGCGAGATCATCGCCGTCGGCTCCGGCGCCCGCGACGAAAACGGCAAGCTCGTGCCGCTGGACGTCAAGGCCGGCGACCGCATCCTGTTCGGCAAGTGGTCGGGCACTGAAGTCAAGCTCAATGGCGAAGACCTTCTGATCATGAAGGAATCCGACATCATGGGCATCATCGGCTGAATATCGGCCTCTCCATCAACTGAGTTTTCGGGCTCTTCCCGAGTCCCTGTCAGGAGCTAACTATGGCTGCAAAAGACGTAAAATTCTCCCGCGACGCCCGTGAGCGCATGCTGCGCGGTGTCAACATCCTCGCCGACGCGGTGAAGGTCACGCTCGGCCCCAAGGGCCGCAACGTCGTCATCGACAAGTCGTTCGGCGCCCCGCGCATCACCAAGGACGGCGTCACCGTCGCCAAGGAGATCGAGCTCGAGGACAAGTTCGAGAACATGGGCGCCCAGATGGTCCGCGAAGTCGCTTCGAAGACCAACGATATCGCCGGCGACGGCACGACCACCGCGACCGTTCTGGCCCAGGCGATCGTTCAGGAAGGCAACAAGGCCGTTGCCGCCGGCATGAACCCGATGGACCTGAAGCGCGGCATCGACCTCGCCGTCAGTGAAGTCGTCACTGCTCTCGGCAAGGCTGCCAAGAAGATCAAGACCTCCGAGGAAGTCGCCCAGGTCGGCACGATCTCGGCCAATGGCGACGAGTCGGTCGGCAAGATGATCGCGGAAGCGATGCAGAAGGTCGGCAACGAAGGCGTCATCACCGTCGAGGAAGCCAAGACCGCCGAGACCGAGCTGGAAGTCGTCGAAGGCATGCAGTTCGACCGCGGCTATCTCTCGCCCTACTTCGTCACCAACGCCGACAAGATGGTCGCCGATCTGGAAGACGCCTACATTCTGCTGCACGAGAAGAAGCTCTCCAACCTGCAGGCCATGCTGCCGGTCCTGGAAGCCGTCGTTCAGACCTCGAAGCCGCTGCTCATCATCTCGGAAGACGTTGAAGGCGAGGCTCTGGCCACGCTGGTCGTCAACAAGCTGCGCGGTGGCCTGAAGATCGCCGCCGTCAAGGCGCCGGGCTTCGGAGATCGCCGCAAGGCCATGCTGGAAGACATCGCCATCCTCACCGGTGGCCAGGTCATATCGGAGGACCTCGGCATCAAGCTCGAGAATGTCGGCCTCAACATGCTCGGCCGCGCCAAGAAGGTGTCGATCTCCAAGGAGAACACCACCATCGTCGACGGCGCCGGCAAGAAGGCCGAGATCCAGGGTCGCGTCGCCCAGATCAAGCAGCAGATCGAGGAAACCACCTCGGACTACGACAAGGAGAAGCTGCAGGAACGTCTGGCGAAGCTCGCCGGCGGCGTTGCCGTGATCCGCGTCGGCGGTGCGACCGAAGTGGAAGTCAAGGAAAAGAAGGACCGCGTTGACGACGCCCTGAACGCGACCCGCGCGGCCGTGGAAGAAGGCATCGTCGCCGGCGGTGGCGTTGCGCTGTTGCGCGCTTCGGCCAACGTCAAGGCCACCGGCGTCAACTCCGATCAGGCTGCCGGCATCAACATCGTGCGTCGCGCGCTGCAGTCTCCGGCTCGCCAGATCGCTGCCAACGCCGGTGCGGAAGCTTCGATCGTTGCTGGCAAGATCCTCGAGAACAAGGGCGCTACCTTCGGCTTCAACGCTCAGACGGGCGAGTATGGCGACATGATCGCCATGGGCATCGTCGACCCGGTCAAGGTCGTGCGCACCGCTCTCCAGGACGCTGCCTCGGTCGCCGGCCTGCTCGTCACCACCGAAGCCATGATCGCCGAAGCTCCGAAGAAGGAAGCTGCCGGCGGTATGCCGGGCGGCATGCCCGGCGGCGGCATGGGTGGCATGGGCGGCATGGATTTCTAAGAAGTCCAACCCATTCGCGCTTACGGAAAGGGCGGCAGAAATGCCGCCCTTTTTCGTTGTCCCGGCGCGATAGTTTGAGCGTCCGGCGATCCGCCCTTCATCGGCAACGCCGCCATGTCGCCCCACCGGCTGCCTAAACTTTGTGCAATTCTTCAACAAAATCAGCCCCTTCGATCAAGCGCTCGTGACCATTGCCGTATTTGTCGGACAATAATTTTTAAGACATTCGCGCCTACTAATGAACCAGGGCACGCTTGAGTTGCTCGCGCGTGTAAGGTGTCAGGTCCTCATCGATGCAAATTCTCCGCCGGTTTGTCCATAACCGCGACGGCAACGTCCTCATCATGTCCGCGCTGCTTTTGCCGCTGCTGATCGGCATGGCCGCGCTGGTCACCGAATATGGCGGCGCGCTGGTCGAGCGCGCCGGCAACCAGCGCACGGCCGACCTTGCGGCCTATGCCGGCGCGCTCGCCTACAATGCGACGAAATCGACCGACCAGATGTCGGCGGCGGCGGTCAATGTCGCAGCGCTCAACGGTGTCCCGGCCGCCGATGTCCAAGCGGCGCTGGTCACCTCTCCCAAGACTTCCGGCATGAATGCCGTCTCGGTGTCGATCCGCACCCAGAAACAGCTGCTTCTGGCGCGCGTGCTCGACAACCGCCAGCAATTGCCGATCTATGCCAATGCCGTCGCCGAACTCGGCGCGCAGCCGCTGACCCCCGGCTGCATGCTGGCGTTGGACGGCACCCAGACCGGCATCACGCTCTCGGGCGGCACCAAGATCACCGCGCCCAAATGCACGGTGTCGTCGAACAACACAGTGACAGTTCCATGCGGCACGTCCATCTCGGCGGTTGGCGTGAACTACAACTCGGCGGCGGCGCCCAGCCAGCCTTGCAATGGCATCACCGGCCCGAACGGCACGGCGGCGGTGATCACCAAGAAATCGACACCCGATCCGCTGGCCGGCAATGCGGCTGTAGCCGCAGCGGTCGCGCGTTTCTCGACGGTCGCGGCGATGTCGGCGACGACGGCCCCGTCAGCGCCGACCAACAGCACGGGCAACAACATCGACTTCGCCTGGAACCAGGGTTCCACCCAGGGCCAGGCGACCGCGCTCGGCTGCACGGCAAGCTGGACGTCATCGACATCGACCTGGTCGCTGAACTGCGGCTCAAAGACCACGGTCAATTTCGGCACCATCACCATTGGCGGCGGCATCAACCTCAACTTCGCCACCAGCGGCGCGGCCACGACCACCTACAACATCGCCGGCGATCTCACGACCAGCGCGACCACCAATTTCGGCCCGGGCACCTATAATTTCGCCAGCAAGCTGACCACCGCCGGAACCACGACCTTCGGCGCAGGAACCTATAATTTCGGCAAGCAGGTGACGACCGCCGGAACCACCACCTTCGGCGCCGGACCCTTCAATTTCGCCAAGGGCCTGACAACGGGCGGCGGCGCCACCACGACCTTCGGCGCCGGCACGTTCAAGATCGGCATCAGCGACAACACGTGCGGCGGCATCGCGCGGGTCAGCCTCTGCAACACCAGCACGCTCACCTTCGGCGGGCCGAGCACGTTCGAATTGCCCGGCGGCCTCAACAACACCGGCGGCGCCAGCATCACCTTCGGCTCCGGCACCTCGAACAGCTACAAGATCGGCCCCGGCGGCAATGGCGACGCCATCACGCTCGGCGGCGGCTCCACGACCGTCATGGCAGACGCCACCAGCTCGGGCGTGTTCCAGGTCATCGGCAATGTGAACGGCGGCGGCGGCGGGAGTTGCTTCGTCGTGCCGGCCACGGCGCAGCACGACATCGAAGGCAACTTCATCGCCTCGGGGGCCATCCTGCTCGGCGCCGGCGTCTACACGATCGACGGCTATTTCGCGCTGGGCGGAAGCGGCGGCGGCAGCGCCAGCTGCGGCGGCTCGACGATCAGCGTGTATGGCAACAACGTGACGCTGGTGCTGTCGGGCAAGGCCAAGTCGAGCTCCGGAAGCTGCAACGGCTATGTGTTCTGCGTGGCCGCCGGCTACAGCAACATCGTGCTCAACGCGCCGCAGACCGGCGCTACCGCCAAGCTCGCCGTCATCGGGCCGACATCGACTTCGGTCACCGCCGGCGCCACCTTCGCCGAAGGCGGTTCAAACGCGCAGATCTCGGGCGCGTTCTATTTCCCTTACGGCCCGATCATCATGAATGGCGGCTCCAGCGTTCTTGGTTCCTCGACCGATTCCAGCAAGTGCCTGCAGATGATCGGTTCGCTGATCTCGCTGTCGGGCGGCACGGCCGCGGCGTCGGAATGCATTGCCGCCTCCAGTTCAAGCGCCAGCAGCAAAGTGAGTCTCGTCCAGTGACGATCACAAGAGGTTTCAAAACCGTCATGACGCACGCATTTCGGGCGCATGCAATGCGGCGGTCCGCGTTTGGCCGCTTCCTCACCCGCGAGACATCCGGCGCCTCGGCGGTCGAGTTCGCCCTGATCAGTCCGGTGCTGATCCTGATCCTGGCCGGAACAGTCGACATCGGCGCCTCGCTGAAGGCGAAGTTCGATCTGAGCTCGGCGGTGTCGGCAGGTTCCAACTACGCGCTGCTCGGCGCCGACAAGGTCAATTCCACCGGCGGCGGCACGCTTGCCGCCAATATCACGACCGTGGTGGCGGGCGGGCTAGGGAGCGGCGGCGGCAATGTCCAGGTCGTCATCAACAACGGCGCCGCCGTCTCCTACGACACCACCGCCGCAACCGCGACCCAGAGCGGCACAGCTTCCAACGCCGACCTCTGCTACTGTCCGACCGGCTCCGCCGGCAGCGTCACCTGGGGCGCGTCGGCGACCTGCGGCTCGACCTGCCCGGCGGGCGGCATCGCCGGCAAGTTCGTGACGATCAGCGCCAGCCGGCCGTTCTCGCCCCTGTTCGGCGGCTTCGGCGTCGTCAACAGCGGCATCATCACCGTCCAAGCCATGATGCAACCGAAATGAGGCGCTTTGTCTTGAAGCGGCTGGCGGCGTTCATCCGCGACAGGAGCGGCGCCAACGCCGTCGAATTCGCGCTGCTGTCGGTGCCGCTCGTGCTGGTGCTGTTCGGCACGGTGGAGTTCGGCCGCATGTTCTGGGCGCAGCATGTGCTGCAGGATACGGCCACGGCCGGTGCGCGCTGCGTGGGGGTGCTGCAGAGCAATTGCACCCAGAACGGCGTCTACGACGCCGTCAACACCATCAGCTACATCAGCGGCATGGCCGCGAGCGACGGCATCGCGCTGGCAGGAACCAGCATCAGCATCGACAACAACGCGACCTGCTCGGGCCTCACGGGTTTCACCACGGTGCGGATCTCGTACACATTCTCGACCGTGCTGCCGTCCTTCCTGACCGCTTTGGCCAACGGCCCGCTGCTCAGCGCCACCGCCTGCTTCCCCAACCAGGGCGCATAGTCCTCGCAGAACGGAGCGGCGTCAGCCGGCCGCGTCCGCTTGCTGCGCGACCTTGCCCGCCAGCACTGCCGATTCAACCAGCGCGGCGACCGTCTCGGACGGTAGCGTCGGCGCTGCGGCCCAAGCCGGTTGCCAACCTATTGAACACGAGCCAGCATCGCCCGAAAACGCGAGAGCGCGATGGCGAGGAACACTGTGCCCAGAAGGCTGAGGACAGCGATTTGCGGCCACACCACATCGGCGCCGGCGCCTCGGTACAGCACCGATTGAGCAAACTTGACGAAGTGCATGGCAGGTGAGGCCTGAACGGCAAGCTGGAGCGGCTCGGGCATACTCTCGAGCGGCGTGACGCCTCCCGACAGCATGTTGAGGACGAGAAACACCGGCATTGCCAGCAGCGCGAATTGCGGCATCGTGTTGGCGATGGTCGCGAGCAGAATGCCAAGGGATGCAATCGCGAAAAGGTAGACCGCCGTGCCGCCGAGGAAGAGAAAGATGGAACCCTGGATCGGCACATGCAGCAGATGCTCGACGACGATGAGGAGCGACAGCCCGGTTGCGACCAGGATGGCCAGGCCGTTGGCCAGGATCTTCGCGGCCGCGATCTCGCTCGGCCGCACAGGCATGACCAGCAGGTGTTCGATCGTCCCATGCTCGCGCTCCCGGATCACGGCCGCGCCCACAAGCAGCATCGACAGCATCGTGATGTTCTGGAGAACCGCCATGATCGCCTCGAACCGGAGCCCCTCCAGATTTGGATTGAAAAAGGTCCGCGCGACGGCGGTCAGCGGGATTTGATCGTCCACGCCGTGCGTGTGGAGATAGTCTCGCGTCTCCTGTTGCACGATTGACTCCACATACGCGCCCCCGACGCCGGCTTGCGTCATCGCGGTCGCATCGACGTTGAGCTGCACCGACGGATGGCGCCCCAGCAGCACGTCGGCTTCGAAACGCGGTGGAATATCAAGCACGAACGTATACACGCCCCGGTCCATCACGTCGTCGATCCCGGAACGGTCGATCAGAGCCGGCCGCCGAAAATATGGCTGGAGAAACCCATCGCGGATGCGCGTGGACAGCAAGGAGTGGTCGGAGTCGACGATGGCCACCGGCGCGTTCGCGACTTCCGTCTTGATTCCCGTTGCCTGGCTGAAGACGGCAAAAGAAAACGAGTAGACGATGAAGGCGGCCAGCACCGTGTCCGCGGCGAGGCTTGCCAGTTCCTTCAGGCCGAGACGGAAAACGTTGGAAAGCCAGCCGGCCATCTTCACGCCTCCTGCTTGCGCAAGAAGAGCCGTGCTACGGCGAGATAGCCTACCCCGAAGGCGAAAAGGACCAGATATTCGCGATAGAAGGCAGCGAAATCGCGCGCCTTCGTGATGGCGCCAAGGCTCACGTTCTGGAACCAAAGCGAGGGAAATCCCATGCCCATGAAACGGCCCGCCCCCTCCAGCGTCGCCGCCGGATAGAGGTATCCGGAGAAATTGATTGCCGGAACGGTGGTGATGATCGCGCTGGCGATGATGGCCGCAATCTGCGTGCGGACGAAGCTGGATATCAGTGTGCCGAGAGCGGTGGCCGCGAAGATGTAAAGAAAAGCGCCCAAGGCGAGCGCAGCCGGCGAGCCTTTGACAGTGACGCCAAACAGCAGGCCGTCAAGCGCGACGAGGCTGAGAAAACTGGAGAAGCCGAGGAGGATGTAGGGCGCCTGCTTGCCGAGAAGGAACTCGCCGACGGTGGCCGGCGAGGCGTAGAGATTGCTTATCGAACCGACTTCCCGCTCCCTCACCACCCCGAGCGCGCTCAACATCGCGGGAAACAGAATGAGGAAGAGCATGATCGTGCCCGGCGTGATCGCGAACACGCTGCGGAAGTCCTGATTGTATCGGAACCGGGTGTCGACCTGCAGCGGCGTGAGGTCCGGAACCTCCCCGTAGGTTTGGAGCGACAGGTCCTCCACGTAGGACATCACGACTCCCTGCAGATACCCGCGCGCCGTTTCGGCGCGGAAAGGATTGGCCCCATCCAGGAAGAACGCGACCTCCGGCTTGTTTCCATTGATGAGATCGCGGCCGAAGTTCGGCGGGATGTCGATTGCGACGCGCAATTCCCCGGCGAGCAACCGCCGGTCGATGGCGGCTTCGCTGCTCAGGGGCGGCTGCTCCTTGAAGTATCTCGAGCTCGAGAAACTCTCGACCAGGCGCCCGCTCTCGATGCTTTGATCGCGATCGAACACCGCGAAGGTGAGGTTCTCGACATCGAAGGTCGTCCCGTATCCCAAGGTGACCAAGAGGATCAGAGGACCAACGAGCGCGAAGGCGAGACGAATGCGATCGCGTGCCAATTCAAGCACCTCGCGTCGCGCGAATGCCCAGGTGCGTCCCAGGGAAGCGCGCAATCGACCGGAAGCGCGCCGCGTGGAGGGTTGTGCGGCAACCGGCGGCTGCCGAGGGGCTGCGTCGGTTGAGGGCTCGTTGTCCGCCTCCTGCAGGTAGGCGATGAAAGCGTCCTCGAGCGTGGCGGCGCCTTTTGATGCTGTGATTTGCTGCGGCGACCCGATGGCAAGCAGCTTCCCGCCATGCATCAACGAGACGCGGTCGCATCGCTCGGCTTCGTTCATGAAATGCGTCGAGACGAAGATGGTCACACCCTCGTGCCGTGACAGATCCCCCAGAATTCGCCAGAACATGTCGCGGGCCGCGGGGTCCACGCCCGACGTCGGTTCGTCCAGGATGAGCACTTCCGGATGGTGCAGGCAGGCGGCCGCCAATTGCAGCCGCTGCCTGACGCCGAGCGGCAATCTCATCGGCTGCTGGTCAGCCACCGCGGCGAGATCGAATTCCTGGAGTGCCTCGTCCACGCGCGGGCCAAGCTCCTTTGCCGGTATTCGGTAAAGGCGCGCGTGCAAGACAAGGTTCGCGCGCACTGTCAGTTCTTCGTAGAGCGAGAAGGATTGCGACATGTAGCCGACGCGCATGCGGGTCTCAAGTTCGGCCGCCTGGACCGGACGACCCAGCAGCTCAGCCCTGCCCTCGGTGATGCCGAGCAGGCCGGTCAACATCTTCATCGTCGTTGTCTTGCCGCAGCCATTCGAGCCGAGAAAACCGAAAACCTCGCCCTGCTCGATGCTGAAGCTCACGCCGTCGACGGCCGTAAAGTCTCCGAACTTGCGCGTCAGATTCTCGGCGACGATCGCCGGCCGGTCAGAGCGAGCCGTTCGCGGCGGCATGTGAAATGCGGTGCGTGTGCCTGCCTCGCTGCCGGCCTGCAGCGCCACATACGCTTCCTCCAGGGTGTTCGCGCCGGCGCGGGCGAGAATGTCCGCCATCGATCCGTCGGCGAGCACGCACCCGGCGTCCATCACTATCAGTCGATCGAAAAGCTCGGCCTCTTCCATATAGGCGGTCGACACCAGCACTGTCAGCCCGGGTCTGTCAGCCCTGATCTCGTCGATCAAGGCCCAGAATTGGCGGCGCGAAAGCGGATCGACGCCGGTCGTGGGCTCATCGAGAATAAGCAGATCGGGATCATGAATGAGCGAGCAACAGAGCGAAAGCTTTTGCCGCATGCCGCCAGAGAGCTTGCCAGCCGGCCGATCCGGAAACGGCTCGAGCCCGGTCGCCGCGAGCAGACGGGCAATGCGCGCATGACGCTCGCTCGCCGCCAGGCCAAACAGACGCCCGAAGAAGTCGATGTTCTCGTAGACTGACAACGTCGGGTAGAGGTTGCGGCCGAGCCCTTGTGGCATGTAGGCGATACGAGGGGAGACCGCGTCGCGGTGGGCCGCCTTGGCGATGTCGCCTTCAAGCGTACGGATCGCTCCGCTCTGCAAGCGCCGAACACCAGCTATCAATCCCAGGAGGGTGGACTTGCCGACACCATCCGGTCCGACGATGGCCGTCGCGGCGCCGACGGGGACGGACACGGAGACATCCTTCAGCGCCGTCACCGCGCCATAGCGATGGGTGACGTCGGAGACGTCGATGGCCGGGGCTTCACTCACCAACATCGGGCAAACGAGGCTCCAACCAAGCCGGCCAGGTGGCGGCGGGATCCAGCTTCAAGTAGGCGTTGCCGGTCAGGCCGGATTTGACGTAGCCGCGATATGTCTCAAGCAACGCCGGATCGATTGCGAGCTTCACGCGATACATGAGCTTTTCGCGCTCGTTCTCCGTTTCGACCGACTTTGGCGTGAACTGTGCCTGCGCGGCGACAAAGGACACGGTTGCCGGGACCACGTAGCCTGGGGCGGCATCGAGGACGATGCGGGCCTGCGACCCCATGGCAACGCTGCCAGCCGCTCCTGTCGGCAGGAAGATCGTCATAAAGACGTCGTTCAGGTCGAGAACCGTGGCGACGCGGCCCCCGGCCGCTATGACCTCGCCCGTCTGAACCAACTTGTATTCCACGCGGCCTGTAGTCGGCGTCGTCAGTGTCGTGTCGGCGATCGTCGCCTCGATCTGGTCGACCTGGGCCTCGGCTGCCACCTTCGCCGCGGTGGCGTCCTCCAACGCCGCGCGAGCCCCCAGAATCTGCGCCCCGGCAACATCATACTCGGCCGTGCGCCGCTCGGCCTCCGCGGTGGTTCCGGCCGAGCGCCGTTCAAGTTCGCTTGCGCGCTGCATCTCGACCTCGGACAGGTGATGCTCCGCTTGGCGTATCACGATGTCGGCCCTGGCGCGGCTGATGCCTGCTTCCGCTCGCTGTACCGCAGCTTTTGCCGCAGCGAGTTGCGCCAACAATTCGCTGGTATCCAGCCTGGCGACAACCGACCCCGCCTGGACGGAATCGCCTTCCTTCACTCGAATCTCGGCCACCCGGCCCGCAAGTTTGGAGGCGATCTCCACCCGCTCGACTTCGATGCGGCCGTTGGCTGCCGCAAGACCGGCCGGCAATTGCGCGGCCTTCTCGTGATTCCAAAAGGCGTAGCCGCCACCAGCCAGCGCAACGCCGGCGAAAAGAGCCAAGACAGCGGGAAAGCGCATGAGGTTTCGCTCCGTTCAACCACGGCTCTCCTAGCCATCCGTGACCCGGCCCGCATTGCGTTTGATCAAGCAAGGGAATGCCGACGCGAACTTCTCGATAGCAATGATCGTGTGCGGTGATGCCGTGAAGGCAGCAGAGCCGAGGAGGCGACAATCCGTGCGTTCGAGCGACCAACGCTTTGGTGTCTGCTTGCTGGGCCCAGAGCCCAGCTTGCCTTGCTGGCGCTTCTGGATATCCGACGGCAGTTCGCTGCGCGGCGTCAGCCTGACGCGCGCCGCGGACGGGCGCAGCGTCGAGGCGATAGGCTACGTGAAGGGATAGGGCCTGGCGCGGAAAGGTCGCGCTCAGGCCGCGGCCCGGAACCCGCCCCGCCAGGATTGGGTTCCGGGCAAAGTCAAAGGGTTACGAGACCACCCTGTTGAGTTTCACGAAGGTCTTGGGGCTGCGCTGGATCGTCTGGAAGATCACGCAGTACCGGTCCGTGAGTTCGAGCAGCTGGGTCAGCCGGCTTTGCTCGACGTCCGACTCGATGTCGAAGCGCAGGCGGATTTCCTTGAAGCCGACCGGCACGCCCTCGGTGACGCCAAGCGTGCCACGCAGATCGACGTCGCCCTCGGCGGAGATTTCCGCCGACTTGATCGGAATCTCGAGCACGGCCGCGGCCGCCCGCATCGAAACGCCGGCGCAGGCGATCAGCGCCTCCAGCAGCATGTCGCCGGAACAAAGCTCCCGGCCGCTGCCGCCGGCCTTCGGATGGATGCCGGCCAGCGCAAGCCCACGTCCGGTCTCGACCTTGCAGGTCACCTTGGTGTCGTCGGCGCTGCCCTTGGCCTTCAAGGTAAGAAGCGCGGCCCGCGCGTCCTTGCGATAAAGATCCTTGATCGGCTCCTGCGTGGCGCGAAACGTCGCGATATCCATTGCTGTTCTCCTGTCGTGAAGTGCGATTGCTTGAAATCGTCAGCCATCGTCCCGCCCTATTCCGGGACGGCGATGCCGGAGCCGCCGAGCTCGGCCGGAAAATCCTTGAGCTTCGGCAGCCCGTCCTTCATCGGCAGGACCGTTTCGGCGTAGTTGACGTGGACCCCCGGCGTGAATTCCACCGTCGGTATGGTGGCCGCGTAGACGTCGACCAGTCCGAGCGGCGGATGATCCGTCATCAGATGCCCGCCGCATTTCGTGCAGAACTGGCGATCGCTCATCTCGGACTTCTCGAAGCCGGACAAGAACTCCACGCCCTTGGTGACCTTGACGTTCTGGGGCTTCCACAAGGTGAAAGCGTTCACCGGAGACGCCGACCACGAACGGCAGGAACTGCAATGGCAATAACCCATTGCCTCGGCGGTTCCGTGGACTTCGATTTCCACGGCGCCGCAAAAACACCCGCCCTTATGTACCGTCATGACTGTTGATCCTTATCTAGGTTCGGTTCGACTGCGCTCGGTGCCGGTTTGAGACGACACCGCGCAGCGCCGCAGGGGTTTAAAGCGTCCGGCAAGGAACGGAATGACGTGGCGTCCGCCTTACTTGACAGCGCGTCCGGAACTGGAAAGGGATGTCGCGCCGGATTGCCGCGCAACTAGAGCGTTTCACCGTTTCACGGAAACGGCGAACCGCTCTACCTACTTGTTTTGACGCAATTCCGGACGGAAAACCGCGCACACTTTTCCTGGAACTGCTCTAGCGGGACATGGGTGGAATGGCCGGGGATGCTCTGTCTGACCTTTTGAAAACGGTGCGCCTCACCGGTGCGACCTTTTTCGACATCGAGGCTCAGGACCCGTGGGCCATCCGCTCGCCGGCGCCGTCCTCGATATTGCCGCGGATATTGCCGGGCGCGGATCACCTGATTTCCTACCACGTGCTGACGGAAGGCCGCTGCTTTGCCCGCATCGTCGGCCAGGCGGCGATCCCGATGGAGGCCGGCGAGGTCGTGGTCTTCACCCACAGCGACCCGCACATCATGTCGAGCAATCCCGACATGAGGGCCGAGCCGCCGACGGCGGATGTGCTGGAGATCGCTGCCGCCAGCCAACAGCCTTTCGCCCTCAACTACGTCAAGGACGGATCGCTGTCGGCGCGGCTGGTCTGCGGCTATCTCGCCTGCCATGCGCTGCCTTTCAATCCGCTGCTGGAAGCGCTGCCGCCCGTCATCAAGGCCGGAGACGCGAAAGGCGATGGCGGCTGGCTCGGCCAGTTCATCAGACTGGCGGTCTCGGAATTGGCGGAGAAGCGGGCCGGCAGCGAGACGGTGCTGACCAAGCTCAGCGAGTTGATGTTCGTCGACGTGCTGCGCCGCTATGTGGAATCGCTGCCGCCGCGGCAGACCGGCTGGCTGGCGGGCCTGCGCGATCCGCATCTGTCGAAGGCGCTGGCGCTGATCCACGACCGGCCGGCGCACAATTGGACGGTAGAGGCGCTGGCGAAAGAGTCAGCCTTGTCGCGTACGGTGCTTGCGGAGCGCTTCAGCAAAATCGTCGGCATGCCGCCGATGCACTATCTCGCCAAATGGCGCATGCAGATCGCCTCGGAACTGCTCAGCGCCGGCAACAGCAACGTCGCCAGCATCGCTGCGGACATAGGCTACGAATCCGAAGCCGCGTTCAGCCGCGCCTTCAAGAAGATGATCGGCGTCCCGCCATCGGCATGGCGCCTCGGCGTTCGGGCTGCGTCGGGCCCCGGAATCGACGAGGCTGCTGGAACCGAGAGCCAGCCGGCCGGCTAGCGATCCGCCAACGCCAGCTTCGCGCCGAGCATGACGAAGGCGCCGGCGAAGGTGCGGCGCATCCAGATCAGCACCTTCGGCCGCGACACGATATGGCTGCGCACCGAAGCCGCGAACACGCCATAGATGGCGAAGATGACGAAGGTCATCAGCATGAAGACGGCGGAGAGCTCCAGCATCCTGGCGAAAGCATGCGGCTCCGTGGTGCTGACGAATTGCGGCAGGAAGGCGAAGAAGAAGATCGACAGTTTCGGGTTCAGCACGTTGACCAGGATGCCGGTGGTGATCGTCCTGGCGGTCGAGCGCGGCGCGGCATCCTCGTCGATGCTGAGGCCGCCCTTCTCCTTCAGCGTGTTCCAGGCCATGTAGAGCAGATAGGCGACGCCGAGATATTTCAGCGTCTCGAAGGCGACGGCGCTGGTGTGCAGCACCGCGGCAAGGCCGGTGATGGCGGCCGCCATATGCGGGATGATGCCCAATGTGCAGGCGAAAGCGGCAATGACGGCGGCGCGCGCACCGCGCGAAAGGCCGGCGCTCAGCGTGTAAAGGACGCCGGTGCCGGGCGAAGCCACGATAATCAGCGACGTCAACAGGAATTCGATGCTCATGCGTTTCCTCCGCTATGCCGCCGCCAAAATATGCCGCTCACTGCAGGATGACAGATTTCCGCGAAACAATCATGCGGCAGTTCGGCATAATCAGGGCGTTTTCGGAAACACCAACCCCGTTGGAAATTACTTGAGCGCTAAAAGCGCGACAGATAGAGATCAGAAGCATCTTAGACATGATGTGTAGGCAATATTAGGAACAATCCAACAAGATGGGCTTCGAAACCCCAGTGCACTCACCTGATTGGCTGAAATTTTGGGACAAGCGACGCCCGGAAGACGTTTCGCCCCGCATGATGCTTGCCAATCTGTCGGACGACGCGAACAAACGTCTTGTCGCATTGCGATCTGCCATGCGAGCTTTCCCCGGTGTTGCAGAAATTGGCGAGGGGTCATGGGGATTGTACCGCGAAACGGAGCTTCCCATTCGCCTGCACGCAATTCGGGCCATCTTCGTGGCATGGAGCGAATTCGTGTTCGATGGTGTGCGCAGCGATGCCCGGCGTGAAGCATTCGATGCCCTTGCCGCGCCACTGGCCATACTCGATGAAGGCCTTCCGGACTTCTACAATCGCAACATTATAGGCAGCGATTATGCGGTCACAGCTTGGCAAGATGCAACTCGAGCCGCCCGGAGAGCAGTTTCGCTGGTCGAGGCAATTGATACGCTCGCATTTCAGGACCTGCCGTTCGATCAGGGCCGTTCCTACAGAGATTTTCTCGACACACTAAGCATATACGGTCCGACCGGACGCGCCGACATGGCCAGATGGCGGGCGGCGCAGCGCGCCGCGATCTGCGCGGATTGTGCTCTTTTGCAGAAGGATGAGGCGACGCACGCGGAACTTGCGCTGGCCCCCCTATGGCCCGACCCTACCAGTGCTGCGCTGGAGACCAATCTCGCGATGAGCCTGAGCGTGCGCAATATCCGAGACCTCGGGAACCACATCGAAAAGTGGCTGCGCGAGCGCAAGGATGGCTCCCTGGTTCTCAACATGGGCGTTGAGCAGGCGCGGGAACGTGTCGTTCGGATCGCCAATCTTCCCGCTTCATTTTGGGAAAGCCGCCCCGCCGCCATCACGCTACGCGCGTTGGATTATTGCTTGCATGGCGATTTACAGAATCCAAAATGGGGCAGTGAGTCATAGCGTCGGCCTGAGCGGCCAATGATGCGACGACTGACGGCCCAACGAGAGCCGGCAGGCCAGAGGGGGCGCGACGGAACGCCCACGCCTCTGTTCTTCCCGATCGAATCCCGTTCTTGTGTGCGATCGAAGCTCGACTGAGACGCCGACGGGACAGCGCCCCCCTCTGCCCTGCCGGGCTTTCGTCCTTCGCAAAACCCAAGCAATTGGCTTCGCGTCCGCTACGCGGACCAGTCCTCAATCCCCGCAAGGGGGGAGATTGGCAGTTCGAACCCATGCGCCGCTCTCGCCATCAGGCAATCATCGCCGCCAGGCATGCAGGCGCGGCAGACATCGGGGCGGATATCGTAGATGCCGCAGGCGGTGTGCTTGCCGACCTCGCCGGTGAGCGCCGAGCAGCGCACGCCGTCGCAGCGCATGCCGGAGAGGTCGGCCGCGATAAATTTCTCCGGGATGCGGTCGAGCTGCGCGTCGTCCTCGGTCGAGAAGCGCGGCCAGTCGGCCGAATAGGAACAGCAGGCGCCGCAGCTCTGGCAGTCGAACACCGCCGTGCCCTCGCCCGCCGGCCAGCCGGGATCGACCGCCGTGCCGGACGGCAAGGGCAAATGGCTGTGGTCGGCCTCGTGCGGCAATCGCTATTTCTTCCTGGTCTTGCGCGGCGGCTTCTGGGCCGGCTGCTCGAACAGATCGACGTCGAGCGACTTGTCGGCTTTCGGCGCGGCCGGCTTGGCCGGTTTCGCGGTAGCGGCCGGAGCCGGCGGCTGATCCTTGGCGGAAAACTTGATGGCCATTTCAGTCCTCGTTTGAAACCTGCGATGACGGCGCCCGCGGATTGCGCAGGCGGCCGATGAGCGCCGAAACCGCCGTGATGTTCATCTCCTCGGGCGACCAGCTCGCGGCTGCTTCGATATGGTGCGGCGCCAACTCACGATGCGTGCTGCCGCTATAGGCGGCATCCTGATGCGTCGTCCGCTCGCGGGTCTTGGCGTCTTCCCGCACATATTCGATCAGATAATTCGGCGCTTCGGCCCGGCCTCGCACGCCGACCCGCACCTGGGCATCGCCATGGGCGCGCTTGCAGCGTTCCAGCTTTTCCAGCACGCGCCGGACATATTCAACCGGCTTGTCCAGGGTTTCGATCATGTCGGCGATGGTCGCATCGGCGGCGATCGGCGTAGGCGGCACGCGCTTGGTGGCCATCAGCGTTTGCCCGCACGCTTGGGCGCGACAGCGGCGGCCGCCTTCTCTTCGGCTTCCTTTTCCAGGCGCAGTTCGCGAAGCCGCGCGGTCTTGGCCTCGCGGGCCTGGTTGACCGCATCCTGTTCGGAGATGATGCGGTCGAGTGACATCGACTGGGTCCGGGTCCTGCTGAAAAGCGATTCAGCCTGACCGCCTTGTGGCTTCAAGTCGGTTTGTGTCTTCGAAGTGAGGGACAAAATATTCACCTGGTCCTGAGCATTCTATTTGCTGGCGCGGTGCTTAGCACATCCAAATCGACCTGCGGCGCACAATTCACCGACCGAAAACGAAAAAGGTCAGGCAACGACCTGACCTTCGTCTCGCCGTCTATCGGCGCCGGTACATCCGTGGCCACCGGCAAGGCTGAATTCGGTTCCGGAGCGCCGGATACCAAATAAATTGCGATGGGTGGGAACCATTTCGGCATCCGTGCATTGGGGTACGGTCAGCAGTTCAGAGAGAAATCTCGGAAAGGTTGACAAAAAGAACGCCTCCCGCGCCGTAAAACGCCCGAGAGGCGTTCTTTTTTGTGTGCCGCCTACATGATGACGCTCAACATCGGCAGGATTTCATAGCGGAAGCCGCGGCCCGAACGCGCCACCGGATCGGCGTCGGTCACCGCCCTCGCCTCGGCTTCGCTGCCGGCGCGCAGGATCAGCAACCCCCAGGGACCGGCTGGATCGGCGACCGGACCGGCCATGATCATGATGCCTTCGCGCAGCTTGGCGCGCAGATAGTCGGCATGCCGGCCCATCAGCGCCCTTTCCTCATCCGTCATGGTGAAGGCGAAGTCCGGACGCGGCGGGATCAGCCGGCAATGGAAGATTTTTGGCGCCTTGGTCGCATCCGCTTCGTCGGCACTGGCCATCGTCGTCCTCCGGGATCCAAAACCCGTGTTGCTTAATCCTGTTCGTGCGGCCCCGGCTCCGGCCACGGCTCCTTCGCCGCTTCCGCATACCAGTGCCGCATCGCCGGCGTCGCCAGCACCGCATCGACATAGCCGCGAGTGACCGGCGCCAGCTCGCCGCCATAAGTATCGAAGCGCGTGACCACCGGCGCGTACATGGCGTCGGCCGCGGTGAAATGGCCGAACAGGAACGGGCCGCCCTTGCCATACTGTTCGCGGCACTGGCGCCAGATCGCCTCGATCCTCGCCCGCTGCGCCTCGCCCTCGGCATCGAGCGGCTTGTGCGATTTCGGCCGGCGCAGGTTCATCGGCCAGCCATAACGGACCTCGCGGAAGCCGGAATGCATCTCGGTCGCCACCGACCGCGCCAGCTGACGGGCTCCGATGTCGTCGGGCCAGAGCTTCTTCTCGGGAAAGAGGTCTGCCAGATATTCAAGGATGGCAAGCGTTTCCCAGACGATCCTGCCATCATGCTTCAACACCGGCACAAGCCCGGTCGGCGACACCTTGGCGAGATTGGCGAAGGTCTGCGGGGTGCGCAGGCGCACGAAGCTTTCCTCGAAGGGGATGTCCAGGTGCTTCATCGCCACCCATGGCCGCAGCGACCATGAGGAAAAGCACTTGTTGCCGATATAAAGGGTGAACTCTGCCAAGACCGTCTCCTGTTGATGTCAATTCACTGCGGCCGTCGTGATCGCCGCCGGTCTGATGCCGGCGCGGGCCCGGATCGCGGCGACCGCCGCGTTTATGTCGGGATTGACCCCGAGCGCCTTGCGGCCGGCGCCGATCAGGAGGTCGACCTGGTCGACCGGCAGCCTGAGCCTGGTCGGGATGTCGTTCAGCTTCGCTTCGGTCGCCGGATCGACATCGGCGAAGGACAGATGCTGGACGACGAGCCGGACATCGCGGCAGTTCCAGCCGCCGGCCGAGCCGCGATAGGCCGAAACGGTAGAGCCCGGCAGGCCGCAGCGAAAGCGCACCAGTTCACCCTTCCACTGCGAGACGGCAAGCTTCAGCGCATCGAACTCGTCGCGCACCGAGGCCGCAAGCGTGGTGCTGGTCGTCACATTGAAAAGCTCGCTGGCCTTCGGTCCGTGCAGCGACTTCGTCCAGGCTTTGTTGGAGCCGCTGCCGGCGTCGACGACGATGAAGATCAGCGTGTTCAGGCGCACGGCTTCGGAGGGCGACAGCGGCCCATACGGCGTACCGGCGGCCGAGCGTTCGAGGGTGAAGCCGGTGACGCCGATATTGTCGGTGAGGCCGCCGTCCAGCAGCTTCACATAATCGTGCGGGCCGGCGTTCTGGTAAGCGTCGAGCGCACCTGCATAGGCCTTGAGCCGCAGCGAGGCGTTGCGGTCGGCCAGCGCCTGACTGAGCCACCCGGGCCGGTGATAGCCGCAATCAGGGCTGGTCGCCGCGACCACGATCGGCGCGAAGACGACGGGCACGGCGGCCGACGCGGCGACGCCGTCGGCAAGCCGCACCTTGTCGAGATCGCTGCACAACGCCGCGAAAGTGTCGTAGGTGAACAGGAACGGCGTGCGGTTGTAGATATCGGATGCGTTGATCCAGACGATCGGCCCTTTCGGCCTGTGCAGCGCCTTGAAGGTCGCGCCGTCGAACAAGTGGTCGTTCAGCCATCTGGCGAAACCGCTGCGGTCGTTGACGCCGCCATAATAGGCGCGCACCAGATTGACCGGCGAGATCGCTTCCCTGAGATCGGCCTCGGCGTTCTGGGTCAGGAAACGCTCGCGGAAATCCTGATAGCCGTCCCTGCCTTTGTAGCCGAAATAGGCGGCGGCGATGGCGCCCCCGGAAGCGCCGGAGATCATCCTGATGTCGTCGACCAGCGTGCGCCGCTTCGGCCGTTCGTCGATGACGACGTCGTCCAGCGCCCGCAACACACCATAGGAAAAAGCCGCCGCCCGCGTGCCGCCGCCGGAGAATGCCAAGCCAACGACCGTCGAGCCGTCATCGGCGGGATCAGGGATGTAGGTGGGCGACGGATGGCCGACCTCGGTGGTCAGCACGTTGATCGGCCCGACATCGTCGGCGACGCAGCCGGCCACGGCCATCAGCACTGCGACAAAGGCCACGCGAAGACGCAAAACAAGGTTCCCCCCGGCCGCCCTCACTCGCAGCCGCGGCGAAGCCTAACCGGATTGCGTCGCGCGACGCAACCGTCGGCGCAAAGACGTCGCCGGGGTCGGGAACCCAAACCGGTTCGGCACGTTATGAGACCCGGATGCGGCTCTCGCATTCAGCTCCCATTGAGACCCAGGAGATGCGCGCATGGTGAACAGGGATCAGGTCGCCGGTATTGCCAAGCAGATGAAGGGTTCGGTCAAGCAGGCGGCGGGCAAGGCCACCGGCAACCGGCGGACCCAGGTAGAAGGCGCTGCCGACAAGCTCGCCGGCAAGGTGCAGAAGGCCTATGGCGACGTGAAGGACAAGGTCAAAAAGGCGTTCTAGTCCCTGAGCCATTTTGCCTTGGTAACAAGGCGCACGGAAAGAGGCCGCCGCGAGGCGGCCTCTTTCCGTCTGGAATTGCTTGGCGAAGGCGTTGGTGAAGACGATCTCGCCATGGTCACCGGCCGCTTCGCCGAGCACCACATCCATGTTGTCGGCCGTGACCCTGGCCAGCGCGAAACCGCCCATATAGGCGGCCTTCGGCTTGACCAGATCGAGCCCGTCACGCTGGTAGATCATCGGCACCTCGTGCTGGTGGCCGTGGAAGACGGCGATGACGTTGTAGCCCTTGATCGCCGCCAGCAGCGCCTGGCGGTCGGCGTCGCCCCACCAATGCGGGCGGCCGGCGCCATCGTCGTCATAGGTGCGCTTCACTGGATCCCAGCGCTCGGTCGAGAACGTGTCCCAGCCATAATGCTGGAACAGGATCACCGGACGGCCGTCGCCGGCATAGGTGGCGAGGTCCTGCTTCAGCCAGGGCAGGCTGCTCGGCGCGCCATGGCCGGTGTCGCCGGCGAAGCGATGCGTCTGGACGAGATGCAGGCCACCCCAGTCCCAGGAATAGCAATCGGTGTCGACGTCGTATTCGGTGGCCGGCACCGGCGGCTTGAAGAACACGCCGGGGCGATGGTTGACCTCGACATAGTCGCGCAGTTCGCGGCGATACCAGTCGACATGCGGCCGCGAGCCGTTCTGGTCGAGATCGTGGTTGCCGAGCCCGACATAGACGGGGATGTGGACGCGGTCCGGCCCGACGCCTTGCTGATAGCGCTGCGAGAACTGCAGAAGCTGCGTGCCTTCGCTGGGCTCGGTGACCTGGCCGCCGCCATCGTCGGTGATGTCGCCGCCGGTGACGAGGCCGAGCGGCGTGCCGATGCGGGTGCCGGCCGAATGCAGGCCGGTGGAAACGCCGTCGATCTCGGCGGGCCACTCCCTGTCGGCAATGGCGTTCAGGGCCGCGACGTTGCGCAGGAGCGCGGCGTCGGTCTTACCCTCCTGCGCGCAATGAGGACTCAAGCCGCTCGCCATGCGGCAGGCGTGGATATCGGCGATGAAGAGGAAGGTGGCGTCGACCGGCTGGATGCGCTTGCCGGTCTGGCCGAAGGCCACGCGCGGCAAGGCGCAGGCGGCGGCGAGGCCGCCCAAGCGGGCGATGAAGATGCGGCGCGAAGTGGTTGGCGGCGAAGGGCGATTCATCGTCAAATGATTGAACATGCTCGACGCCGTTTCGTCCAGTTTGGCGCGCTCGAGACTTTTGATGCCTTGGCATCAAAAGCTCTTGGGTCGACAGCAAGGCGGGGGTCTGTCATTCCTTCCGGAATGCACCCAGGGGAGGAAGGCATGAAAACCGTTGCAACCGGGATGACGCTCGCCATGCTCGCCGGCGCCGCGCAGGCCGCGGACTGCATCGACGCCAAATCCGCGAAAGCCGGCTTCGTGCTCGAAAAGGCGGGTATCAGCAGCGAGTTCCGCCCGGCGCCGGGCGGCATGGTCGCGGTCGCCAACAAATACCAGTCGGACTCGCCGCAGACGCAGTATCTCTATGCCGGGCTGATCGAGGTTTTTCGCGACAGCGACACCGGACGGCTGTCGATGATCCCGCTCGGCGACTTGAAGAAGCTGTTCCCGCTGAAGGCCGACGCCAAAAGCAAGATCGATTTCGTGCGGCTGTCGTCGAAGAAGCCGCCGAAGGGCACCGAAACGCTGGCGGTGACGGTCAAGGGCAAGGACAGCTACAAGCTCGGCGACTGCAAATACAATGTGCTGGTGGTCGACGAGACTATCACCGGCGATTCCGGCAATGTGATCGACAGTTTCACCGCGCTTTATTCGCCGGACCTGCAAGCGGTGCTGGCGCGGCGCTACGACGAAGGCACGAGCGCGCAGAGCGAGGTGGGGTTCGAGACGATCAAGCCGCTGAAGGAGTGAGGCATGGCGATAGACTATCGCAGTCGGTGGTTCGAACTTCAGGACGGGGGCCTCCGAGCGGCCCTGCAAAGGCAATACGAGTTGGAAATCTCCGAACAGCACCCGCTTTGGGGTCATCAGGGGAGCTGGGGGGCCAGCAGGGGCAATGCCACCTACCCAAGCGCGACCTTGTATTCCTCGAATGCAGAAGCATCTCGGGGAATGACGGAATAATTACCGGATGTGCACCAACACCCTGCGGCGGCGCCTCGCTGCCGGTCCGCTCGGCGGCGGCTGGACGCTCTCCAATCCCTTCAAGCACTCCCGCAAGACCCCGGCATCCTGTGACGTCTTGGCCATCGACATGGCGCCGGAATAGGCGGCGACGGCAAGCGCCGCGAAGCGATCCGGGTCAACCCCCCCCTCCCCGCCATTCGTCTGGTCAGCCCGCATCTTGTCCGCAATGGTCTGCCGCCAGCCGGCGAAGATTCCGGCCAGCGCCGACCGAAACTCGTCGTCGGCCAGCGACAGTTCATGCGCCAAATTGTTGAGCGGACAGCCGCGCACATAGCCCTGTTGCTCAAGCTCCGCCGCCACCGCCCCGAACACAGTGCGAACGCCCTCGCGGGCCGAGGCTGCCGCAAGCACCGGCTCGATCCAGGTCTTCTCGACCGCCGCCGCGACCCGCTCCCCGATCACTGCCAGCGCCAGCGCCTTCTTGGTCGGGAAATGATGGTGCAGCGCGCCGCCGGTGACGCCGGCCGCCGCCATCAGGTCGCCGAGGCTCGAAGCGTGATAGCCGCGCGCCTGGAAGGAGTCTTCGGCCACGTCGAGCACGCGCCGGCGCATGCCCTCCGGGTCGTTGGTGCGCTTTCTGCGCCGAGATGCCGGACGCTTTGCAAACTCTCCTGACATTCCTCAACGATAGCAGATTGACAAAACAGGACAACCGGTCTGTTTTACCAACAGGACGATTACCCTGTTTTGGAACCGATGATGGATCTTGTTCGAAACGAAACTTCCCCGCGCCTTGCCTCGCCGATTGTGGAGTTCCGCCAATACACGCTGAAGCCCGGACAGTGCGAAACGCTGATCGCACTGTTCGACCGGGAATTCGTCGAAACGCAGGAAGCGACCGGCATGACCGTCATCGGCCAATTCCGCGATCTCGACCGCCCCGACATGTTCGTATGGCTGCGCGGCTTCGAGGACATGGAGGCGCGGAGAAATGCGCTGACCGCCTTCTATGGCGGGCCGGTCTGGGCAGCGCATCGCGACGCCGCCAACGCGACGATGATCGATTCCGACGACGTGCTGCTCTTGAAGCCGGCATGGCAGGGTGCGGGGTTCGACTTGTCGGGGCGGCGAAGGTCAACCTCCGCCGAAGCCGGAAAACCAAATTCTGAAAACGCTTTAGGCGGTATTGTTGAGGTTTCGATTCATCATTTGCGGCCAGGCGAGGAAGCGGGCTTCACCGAGCGCTTTCGAACAGAAGCGGTTCCGCAGCTTGCAGCGAACGGCGCTCGCCTGCTGGGAGCATTCGTGACGGAGAGCTCCGAAAACACCTTCCCGCGCCTGCCGGTGCGGATAGGCGAGAACGTCTTCCTGTCCGCCACCGGCTTCGACAACGAGGCTCGCCACGCCTTCAGCCGGGCACCACTTGCCGCCTCGCCTGCCCTGCAGGCTTTCCAGCGATCCGCCGAACAGAGCCTGGCGCGGCCAACAGAAGTGCTGCGGCTCTCGCCGACCGCGCGTTCATTGCTCGGCACATCAGCGATTGCTTAATCGACAAGGCCTATGGTGCCGCCATCCAACTGGATGTCGCTCATGCCGCAATGGTTCACCGCAACGGTCTTCGGCCTTCTGGCCCTGGCGGGGGTCTGGGGCATATGCAGATCGCTGTCCTCAGGCGTGGCCTATGATGACATCTATCGTTTCGAGATCGACAGCAACCCGCTGGGCTTTGCCTTCACCATCGCCAGCCGAGTCCTGATCGTCGCCTTCGCGATAGCGATGGTCCTGCATGCGTTGGGCTTCATCGACGACCCGATGTCGATGCTGCGCTCCATGTTCGGCTGAGTTCAGCCTTCGCCGAAAGTCCGGCCGATGGTCTCGGCGAAGGCGGCGGGGGGATTGTCGATGGGCAATCCTGATCCTCCGCGCCCCCCCTCCGTCCTGCCGGGCATCTCCTCCATGAGGGGGGAGATTGACCCATCTCAAACGATTTGCGCTGTTCCCGCCCGCAATCTCCGCTTGATGCCTTTTGTGCAACGCGATAGGCCCTTGCCCAAATCGACAGACCGGAGATTTCCAGTGAGCGCTCAAAAGACCAGAACCGAAACCGATACGTTCGGTCCCATCGAGGTCGCGGCCGACCGTTATTGGGGCGCTCAGGCGCAGCGTTCGCTGGGCAATTTCAAGATCGGCTGGGAAAAGCAGCCGGCTTCGATCGTGCGCGCGCTCGGCATCGTCAAGCGCGCCGCGGCCGAAGTGAACATGGAAATGAAGCGGCTCGATCCAGCGATCGGCAAGGCGATCGTGGGCGCAGCGCAGGAAGTGATCGAGGGCAAGCTCGACGAGCATTTCCCGCTGGTTGTGTGGCAGACCGGCTCGGGCACGCAGTCCAACATGAACGCCAACGAGGTGATCTCCAACCGGGCGATCGAGATGCTCGGCGGCGTCATGGGCTCGAAGAAGCCGGTGCATCCGAACGACCACGTCAATATGAGCCAGTCGTCGAACGACACCTATCCGACGGCCATGCATATCGCCTGCGCCGAGCGGGTCGTGCATCACCTGGTCCCGGCCCTGCACCATCTGCACAAGGCGCTCGACGCCAAGGCGCGCGCCTTCAACCACATCATCAAGATCGGCCGCACGCACACGCAGGACGCCACGCCGCTGACGCTCGGCCAGGAATTCTCCGGCTATGCCGCGCAGGTCGCCTCGTCGATCAGGCGCATCGAGCAGACGCTGCCCGGCCTGCAGGAACTGGCGCAGGGCGGGACCGCCGTCGGCACCGGCCTCAACGCGCCGGTCGGCTTCGCCGAAAAGGTGGCGGACCGCATCGCGTCGATCACCGGCATCGCCTTCGTCACCGCCCCGAACAAGTTCGAGGCGCTGGCGGCCCACGATTCCATGGTGTTCTCGCATGGCGCGATCAACGCGGCGGCGGGGGCGCTGTTCAAGATCGCCAACGACATCCGACTGCTCGGCTCCGGCCCGCGTTCGGGCCTCGGCGAGCTGTCGCTGCCGGAAAACGAGCCGGGCTCCTCGATCATGCCGGGCAAGGTCAACCCGACCCAGTGCGAGGCGCTGACGCAGGTCTGCGTGCAGGTGTTCGGCAACAATGCCGCGCTCACCTTCGCCGGCAGCCAGGGCCATTTCGAGCTCAATGTCTACAATCCGCTGATGGCCTACAACTTCCTGCAATCGGTGCAGCTGCTGGCGGATGCTTCCGTGTCCTTCACCGACAATTGCGTGGTCGGCATCGCCGCGCGGGAAGACAACATACGTGAAGCATTGAACCGCTCGCTGATGCTGGTGACGGCGCTGGCTCCGACCATCGGCTATGACAACGCCGCCAAGATCGCCAAGACCGCGCACAAGAACGGCACGACCTTGCGCGAGGAAGCCTTGGCCACCGGACTGGTCAGCGAAGCCGATTACGACCGGCTGGTGCGCCCCGAGGACATGACGCATCCGGGGTAAGCCTTCGTCGTTTCGGCCGACCTCGCGGCGTCGTCATTCCAGGGCGAAGCAGGAGCGGAGCTCCGTCGCGAAGACCTGGAACTCACTCCGTGACCTCCGGCGTGGATCCCAGCGGAGCAGAACCTACACCGCGGCGGCTGCTTTGAAGTCCCGGCATGGATCCTCGGGTCTGCGCCGCGTCGCTTCGCACCTTGCTTCGCCCGTGGATGACGAGGCGAGAGGGATTTTGCGGTGGGAGAATTTGCTCCCGTTGCCGATTCTGACGACATGAATTTCGCGCCGGCTTCAGAACCATAGAACATAGGCTCTGTGAACAATGTGTCGCCACATAGGCGGCTTTTGGTGAACAGTCCGCATCGTCTATCTGACTGGGCATTCAACCCGTTTGGAGAACCGCCATGTCCATCAACTCTTCCGTCGCCGGTACCGGCGCCCAGTCCAACAGCTCCACCACGATCCTGCTCGGCCGCATCCTGCTCGCGGTCATCTTCCTGCTCTCCGGCTTCGGCAAGCTCACCGCCATTTCCGGCACCGCGGCCTATTTCGGCGGCCTCGGCCTGCCGCTGCCGACCGTCACGGCAATCGTCGTCGGCCTGATCGAGCTGCTGGGCGGCCTTGCCGTGCTCGTCGGCTTCCAGACCCGCATCGCCGCCTGGGTGCTCGCCATCTTTACGATCGCCACCGGGCTCGTCGCTCACACCGGCTGGGCCGACCAGATGCAGATGATCCAGTTCCTGAAGAACCTCGCCATCACCGGCGGCTTCATCCTCCTCGCCTCCTCCGGCGCCGGCGCCTTTTCGATCGACGCCAAGCGCGCCTGATTTCTTCTCCTCCCAGACTGCCTAAACTAAGCGGCGCGGAATTTTCCGCGCCGCTTTTTCGTTTTCCATTGCGGGCGTAGACTGCGTCGCAGACGGCAAGGGAGGTGGCCATGTTCCGCAACGCACTGCTTCTCATTTCGCGACTGCTGCTCACCGCGCTGTTCGTGCCCTCGGGCTTCCAGGCGCTCACCAATATCGCCGGCACGACCAGCTATTTCGCCGGCCTCGGCCTGCCCCTGCCGACCCTGGCCGCCTGGGGCACCGGCCTGTTCGAGTTGATCGCCGGATTGCTGATCCTGATCGGCTTCCAGACACGGATCGTGGCGCTGCTGCTTGCCGCCTTTTGCGTGGTCGCCGGTTTCATCGGCCATTATGGCCAAGGCGCCGACGACGCCACGCTCGCTTTCCTGCACCAGCAGATGCTGATGAAGGACATCGCCATTGCCGGCGGGTTCCTGGCGCTCGCCATGGCCGGCGCCGGCGCGTGGTCGGCCGACGGGCGCGATATAGGCGTTGGCGCCGACGTCACCTGACGAGTTTGCGCTTCAGGCACGCAGAAGATTTGCCACAATGATCTCGCGCCAGATACGGGTCGGCCTCACCCAGGCGCCCAAGGCAATTGTATTTGCCGGCATAGATCACCGCCGCGAATAGGGGCTCCGTCAGTCGAAGAAGACAAAGTTGGCGAGGCGGCTCACATTTATGGGCTGCGAGGCAAAGGCGCCATATCCCATCCGACCGACGCCGATATGAAGACAGAGCTGCTTTTTTCGCCCCGCCTCCTGCACCCACTCATACCCATACTCGGTGCCGCTTCTGACGTAATTGCGGAGGTTGGCGTCTATCGGGACATAGATGTAACCATCCGACTCGATAAGGCCCTTTCTTTTCAGATAGGGTAATAGATCGGTCCGCCCCAGAATGGACCGAAGCTCGCCGCCGATCATCTGGGCTCGTTCAGACAGGGTTTTGTCGATGCCCCATGAGCATGGCTCAATCGTTGAAAACAGCCTGTCCTTGGACATCGATTTCATCGATGCGATCACGTCTTCACTTGGTTTGAAGACGAAGTAATTTATCGTCTCTCCCTTTCGAGGGTTCGGCGGCCGGACACCATGGAAGTTGAACGGAAGTTTCCCGAAAGGACCTATCGGATAGGCCTGATCGAATTTGAACGTCCCCTTGGACACGACAGACAGCGTGAAAAGTGTTTGCGCCTCGGCTGACCCGATGCCGAGGAAACACCAAGCCGAAAGCGCCACCAGCAGCATCTGACTGAAGTTCATGGACGTCTCCATCCCCGGTCGGCGCTCTCTTCGATCCACCAGCCTTAGCTGTTGGCGATGCTCACTTCACCGAAACGCTCGGGCCGCCCTCGACCGCCAGCACCAGGCGGCGGTTGGTGATGCGGGCCAGCTGCGCCAGCCGGCCGGCCGGCCGCTCGCCATAGAGGTCGGAAAGCGAGGCCGGCAGCACCAGCGCCAGCGCGCCGTTGCCGCGGCTTTCCCATTTCAACCTTGGCATCACGCCCGGCATCGCCGCCGTCAGCAGGTAGACGACGCGCATCATCGCCGCGAGCGTGCGGGCGCGCTCGAGCAGGCGCGGCGGCGCCAGCGCCTTGATCTCGGGCGCGATGCCGTCGTTGAAGATGCCGTCATGACGGTAGGCGTTGGCCAGGGCCAGATAGGCGCGGCCGGGATGGTCGACGCCGATGAAGGAGGCATGCGCGATGATGTTCAGCGACTGCCGGCCGCGATATTCCGGATGCGCGCGCCAGCCGATATCGGCGAGCAGGCAGGCGGCATGGCGGTAGCGCGCCTCGTCTTCGGTCTCGTCGATGCCGAAGGCCTTGAACGCCTTGCCGGTCCACTCGACGAGATCGTGCGCGTGGTGCACCGAGCGCGAGCGTAAGAGAGCCAGTTCCTCGGCCGCCGAGATCAGCGGGTCGGACTTCTGCTCCTCCGCGTCGAGCAGCGAATAGAGAAAGCCTTCGCGCACGCCCTGCGCCGAAACGACGATCTTCGACGGCTGCATCGCCGCCATGATCTCCTGCAGCACGACGGCGCCGTAAGGCAGCAGCGAGCGGCGGTTCTTGGAGACGCCCTCGATGCCTCTCACCTTCTCTACCTCGCCCCTGGCCACCTGCTTGAGAAACGTCAGCGCGCTGTCGGCCGATATCTCGTAGTGATGCATGACGCCGAGCGGGTAGTTGGTCATCTCCATATGCAGCCTGGCGAGGTTTCGCCAGGTGCCGCCGACGGCGTAGAAGACCCTGCCCTGCCCGCCCTTGAGCAGCTTTGCCCGCGCCAGTTCTTGGCGCGCGATCTTCTGCGCCTGGACGAGCGAGTTCTTGGCCATGTCCTGCAGGCGCAGGCCGCCGAGCGGCAGCGTGATGCCGTCGCCGATCGATTCGCGGCTGATGTCGATCAGCTCGAGGCTGCCGCCGCCAAGGTCACCGGCGATGCCGTTGGCCGGATGGAAGCCGGAAATGACGCCGAGCGCCGAATAATAGGCTTCCTGGCGGCCGGTCAGCACGCGGATCTCGGTCTTCAGCACATCCTCGGCACGGTGGATGAAATCGGGGCCGTTGCCCGCCTCGCGCGCGGCGGCGGTCGCCAGCACATATATGTGCTCGGCGCCCGCCTGGTCCGAAAGCGCGCGAAAACGGCGGAATTCCTCCATCGAGCGCGTCACCGCTTCGGGGTCGAGCTTGCCGGTCGAAACGATGCCGCGACCGAGGCCGGCCAGCATCTTTTCGTTGAACAAAAGCGTCGGCGAGCGCGCCAGCCCCTCATAGACGACAAGGCGGATCGAGTTCGATCCGATGTCGATGATCGACAGCGGCCGCCGGTCCTGAAGCCGGCCCTGGGAAACTGAGATCACGCGGCGCCGTTCTTCTTGCGGCGCTTGAACTGGGCAATGCGCTTGGGTGCATGCGATTTCAGCGCGTCACCCCGTCCGGAGAGGCTCGGATTGGTCATGAAATATTCCTGCGCGTTGAACGGCTCTTCGCCCTCCTCCAGCATGACGCGCCGGGAGGTCCCGTCAGCCAACACGTCGAAACTTTGCTGGTTGTCCATGATATTGCCCAGCATGATCTGGCCAAGCACCTGTTCATGCACAGTTGGATTGGTGATCGGCACCAGGGTCTCGACACGGCGGTCGAGATTGCGGGGCATCATGTCGGCCGACGAGATGTAGACGACCGCCTCGTCCGACGGCAGGCCGTGGCCGTTGCCGAAGCAGAAGATGCGGCTGTGCTCCAGGAAACGGCCGACGATCGATTTCACCCGGATGTTCTCGGAAAGGCCCGGCACCTGCGGCCTGAGGCAGCAGATGCCGCGCACGACGAGGTCGATCTCGACGCCGGCACGACTGGCGTCGTAGAGCGCGTCGATGATGGTCGGATCGACCAGCGCGTTCATCTTCATCCAGATGCGCGCGGGCCGGCCTTCGTGGGCATGGGCGATCTCCTCGGCGATATGCTTCAGGATGCGATTGCGCAGCGTGAACGGCGACACCGCAAGGCGCATCTCCTCGGCCGGCTCAGCATAGCCGGTGATGAAGTTGAAGATCTGCGCGACATCGCGCGCGATCGTCGGGTCGGTGGTGAAGAAGGACAGGTCGGTGTAGATGCGGGCGGTGACCGGGTGGTAGTTGCCGGTGCCGAGATGCACGTAATTGCGCAGCTTGCCGTCCTCGCGGCGCACCACCAGCGACATCTTGGCGTGCGTCTTCAGCTCCAGGAAGCCGAACACGACCTGGACGCCGGCGCGTTCGAGGTCGCGCGCCCAGCGGATGTTGGCCTCCTCGTCGAAGCGCGCCTTGAGCTCGACCAATGCCGTCACCGATTTGCCGGCCTCGGCGGCGTCGATCAGCGCGCGCACGATCGGGCTGTCGTTGGAGGTGCGGTAGAGCGTCTGCTTGATCGCCACCACTTCGGAATCGGCGGCCGCCTGGCGCAGGAACTGCACCACCACGTCGAAGGATTCGTAAGGGTGGTGGACGACGATGTCCTTCTCGCGGATGGCGGCAAGGCAGTCGCCGCCATGCTCGCGGATGCGCTCGGGGAAGCGCGGATTGTAGGGCGTGAACTTCAAGTCGTCGCGCGGGATGGCGACGATCTCGGAGATCTGGTTGAGCGCCAGCGGGCCGGTCAAGACGCTGATGCGGCTCGACGAGACGCCGAGCTCGCCGGCGACGAAATCGCGCAGTTGAGCCGGCATCAGCGTGTCGAATTCGATGCGGATCACCGAACCGCGGCGACGGCGCTTCAGCGCCGTCTCGAACAGCCGCACCAGGTCTTCGGACTCTTCCTCGACCTCGATATCGCTGTCGCGGATGATGCGGAACGTGCCGGAGCCCTTGACCTCATATCCGGGGAAAAGCTTGCCGATATAGATGCCAACCGCCTCCTCCAGCGGGATGAAGCGGATATGATGCTTGCGGTCGGGCAAGCGAATGAAACGCTTGAGGGCCACCGGCAGACGCAAGAGCGCGCTCATCTCCTCGCCGTTCTTACGATGGCGCAATTGCAGCGCGATCGAGAAGCCCAGATTGGGGATGAACGGGAACGGATGCGCCGGGTCGATCGACAGCGGCGTCAACACCGGAAAAACCTGCTCCTGGAAATGATCTTCCAGCCAGGCCTTCTCATCCTTGGTGAGCGCATCGCGGGTGATGCTTTCGATGCCCTCCTTGTTGAGCAGGACCATCAGCGCCGACAGGCTCTTTTGCTGGTCCTCCTGCAGGCGCTCGACCTCGCGCAGCAATTGCTCGAGCTGCTGCTCGGGCGTGCGTCCGTCCGGGCTCTTCAGAGCGATGCCCTCGCGCACCTGGCCGGCGAGGCCGGCGACGCGGACCATGAAGAACTCGTCGAGGTTGGCGGCCGAGATCGACAGGAAGCGGACGCGTTCGAGCAACGGGTGACGCTCGTTCAGCGATTCCTCCAGCACGCGGCGGTTGAACTGCAGCCAGGAGAACTCGCGGTTGACGAAACGGTCGGGATTGCCGCCATCGGGGCTCGCAGCCTCGACGGTGATGAACTCGCTCTGCACCGGCTTCAGTTCGTTCATGGTTTCCCGCTCTGCCCGCAACTTTCCAGGAGCGCCGCATATTGCCGTCCGGCGACGCTCTAACATTTGTTTGTGACGCATGATCGGTCACGGAATCGCTCCGTGCCCAGCCGCATGCGCTTAACCGGCTCAACTTATCCTCTGCCAGCCTTTTGCGACAGTTTGATTTCATCGATCTTGCAAACTGGCCTGTTATGCTCCAGATGCAGGCTGGTCACACCCACTGGCCGAACCCAATTGGAGACGACGATGGCAGGCGGTAGCATCCCCCATTTCCAGAACGACGCGGGCCATCCGGTCATCGAGATCGGCGTCAGGGAGTTCATGTGCACCGGCGCCAATCCGCCTTTCGACCACCCGCATGTGTTCCTCGACATGGGCGACGACAATGAAAAGGTCTGCCCCTACTGCTCGACGCTCTACCGCTATTCGCCGTCGCTGAAGGCGACGGAAACGCAGCCCGCGGGCTGCCTCTATGTCGACCAGGCCGCCTGACCTCCTTCCCCGCTCATGACTGAGACACGGTCCCGGCAAGTCGTCATCGCCGGGGCTGGCATCGCCGGGCTGACGGCGGCGCTAGCCTTTGCCGAGCGCGGCTTCCCGGTGACATTGTTCGAGCAGGCAAAACAGCTCGAAGCGGCCGGCGCCGGCCTACAGCTTTCCCCCAACGCGACCCGAATCCTGCGCCGGCTCGGCGTGCTCGACTGCCTGCTGCCCAACGCGATCCGGCCGGAAGCGGTGGTGCTGAAAGACGCAAGAAGCCTGCGCGAGCTGGCGCGCGTGCCGCTTGGAGCGGCTGGCGAAAGCCGCTGGGGCGCCCCCTATCTCGCCGCGCATCGCGCCGATCTCCAGGCGGCGCTGATGGCAGCAGTGGCCGAACGCCCAGACATCGAGCTTGTCACCGGTGCGCGGGTGACCGGCATGGCGATCAACCCGCAAGGCGTGACCGCGACGGTCGAGACCGACGGCAAGGCCACCGAGGTCGCGGGCGGCATGCTGGTCGGCGCGGACGGCGTGTGGTCCTCGGTTCGCGCGAGACTTGCCCGGACGGCCGGCTTCGCGGCAAGCCGCTTCTCCGGCGAGCTCGCCTGGCGCGCGACGATTGCGGCACAGAGCACCGCCGGCCAGGCCTTTGCGCAAATCGGGGCCAACAACTGCGTAACCACCTTCCTGCATCCCGGCTTCCACATGGTCGCCTATCCGGTGAGCAAGGGCAGCGCCTTCAACCTTGCCGCCTTCACCAAGGGTGAGCGCATCGCCGAAGGCTGGTCCGGCCACGCCGACCCCGCCATCCTCTCAAGCGCCATGCGCGGCACGGCGGCATCGCTGTCGAGGCTGGTGGCGCTCGCCGGCCCATGGACGGCCTTCCCCATCCATACGGTCGAGCAGCGGCGCTGGACGATGCCGGAGGGCATCGCGCTGATCGGCGACGCGGCGCATGCCATGACGCCGTTCGCGGCGCAGGGCGCGGCGATGGGGATCGAGGATGCTTCGATGCTCGCCAATCTGGTCGCCGATTTTCCGGGCGACCTGAAGCAGAGCCTGACCGTGTGGGAGAATCTTCGACGGCCGCGCGTCGAAAGAGTGCTGAAGCGCGGCGCGCTCAATCGCCTCGCCTGGCACGCCCGCGGGCCGGTGGCGGTTGCCCGCAACCTGGTGCTGACGGCCCGGCCGGCGGAGAAGCTCGCGGCCGATCTGGACTGGCTGTACGGGTGGGAGGAGCGGAAGGTGGTGCGGCGGTAGCGGATGCCTAGCGGGCGAAAAGTTGGATAGGCTGGCGGGACAGCGCCCCCCTCTGTCCTGCCGGACATCTCCCCCCACTTGGGGGGAGATTGGCAGCCTTGGCGCTGGCGCTCGTCCTGCAATGTCGGAGATTGGCGAAATCCGGCGCGACATCTGATCTCCCCCCTCGTGGGGGAGATGTCCGGCAGGACAGAGGGGGGCGCGAAGGAACGAGGCGTTAGCAAACTGCCTCAAGCGCTTAGTTATACAGCCCCATCGACCACCAAAGCGATACCGGCAACGGGTTCCACCATCCCGTACGCAGGCCGGCCACGCGCAAACCTCCCGCCGTCCACGTATTGCAACCAACCAGCGCGTTGAAATGGCCGTTGGCTTGGTAGAAACGGTCATAGGTTGAATAGCCTGCATCCTCGATGACCACGGGCCTGTTCTGCCCCTGCTGGAAGCTCGCCGCGATATAATCGAGCAGCGCCGAAAAATGCGCCGCGTCGATGTCGAAGCCGGCGACATCGGGATGCGGCTCCTTGATCGCTCCCGCGATATCGACATGCATCACCGAAGCGTCGACGGTCAGCGCCTTCACCACCGGCATGGCCTTCACTTGCGACCAGGTCGGCGTTTGCAGATAGAAGGCTCGGCCGCCCCAGCCGAAGACGATGTAGCGCGCATCCGTGGCCTCTATCGGCAGGCCGGCATCGGCGAGGAAGGCGAAGCGCCGGCGCACGCCGTCATCGAGAGGAACGGCGATATCGGTGTGGATCGGGTTCTTCAGCACCAGGATGTGCCGCGTGCCCTCGCCTCCCGCGGCGGCGGGCCAGAGCGGACGCGGCACCAGCGTGCCGAGCCCGGCGGCGAGCGCCATCGCGGCAACCAGCATCGCCAGGAAACGCAGGAATTTTCTCATCGGGCGCGGCGGTTCCGTCGCATTTGACGGAGCGATCCTTACCCGATCGTCCGAACGCAAAAAAGCCCGACCGAGGCGGCCGGGCTTCTCGAAATCGATATGGCGCGTCCGTTCAGTGCAGGATCTGGCTGAGGAACAGCTTGGTGCGCTCATGGCGCGGATGATCGAAGAACTCGGCCGGCGTGTTCTGCTCGACGATCTGGCCCTGATCCATGAAGATCACGCGGTTGGCGACCTTGCGCGCAAAGCCCATCTCGTGGGTGACGCACAGCATCGTCATGCCTTCCTCGGCCAGGCCCACCATCGTCTCCAGCACTTCCTTGATCATTTCGGGATCGAGCGCCGAGGTCGGCTCGTCGAACAGCATGATGCGCGGGTTCATGCACAGCGAGCGCGCGATCGCCACGCGCTGCTGCTGGCCGCCTGAGAGCTGGCCAGGGTACTTGTTGGCCTGCTCCGGGATCTTCACGCGCTTGAGGAAATGCATGGCGATCTCTTCCGCCTGCTTCTTCGGCATCTTGCGCACCCAGATCGGCGCCAGCGTGCAGTTCTCCAGGATGGTGAGGTGCGGGAACAGGTTGAAGTGCTGGAACACCATGCCGACCTCGCGGCGCACCTCGTCGATCTTCTTCAGATCGTTGGTGAGCTCCTTGCCGTCGACGATGATCTTGCCCTTCTGGTGTTCCTCCAGCCGGTTGATGCAGCGGATCATGGTCGACTTGCCGGAGCCGGACGGACCGCAAATGACGATGCGCTCGCCGCGCATGACCTTGAGGTTGATGTCCTTCAGCACATGGAACTCGCCATACCATTTGTGCATGCCGACGATGTCGATGGCGACATCGGTGGTCGAGACATGCATCTTGCCGGTATTGACCTTGAGGTCTTCCGCGCTGACGGCGTTTTCGGTGGACATGGCCAATTCCCCTTTTTTATCGTTTGTAGCCGGTGTCGAGCCGGCGTTCCGTGTACATTGAATAGCGCGACATGCCGAAGCAGAACAGCCAGAATACGAAGGCGGCAAAGATCAGGCCGGACTTCGCGGTCTGCGGCGTCGCCCAGTTGGCGTCGGCGAAATTCTGCTTGACCACGCCCAGCAGGTCGAACATCGAGATGATCAGCACCAGGCTGGTGTCCTTGAACATGCCGATGAAGGTGTTGACGATGCCCGGGATCACCAGCTTCAGCGCCTGCGGCAGCACGATCAGGCTCATCTTCTGCCAGTAGCCGAGACCGAGCGAATCGGCGCCCTCATACTGGCCCTTCGGGATCGCCTGCAGGCCGCCGCGGATCACTTCGGCCATATAGGCGGCGGCAAACAGCGAGACACCGATCAGTGCCCGAAGATATTTGTCGAAACTGACGCCCTCAGGCAGGAACAGCGGCAGCATGACGCTGGCGAAGAACAGCACGACGATCAGCGGAATGCCACGCACCGTCTCGATGAAGACGACGCTTAGTATTTTGACGATCGGCATCTTCGAACGCCTGCCCAGAGCCAGGATGACGCCGAGCGGCAAGGATGCCGCAATGCCTACGAAAGACAGACTGAGCGTGACCAGCAGGCCGCCCCAGCGCGGGGTCTCGACATGCGGCAGACCGAACACGCCGCCGACCAGCAGGAAGAAGGCGACGACCGGCAGCGCCGCAAAGAGCAGAATGGCGTTCAGCCCCTTGCGCGGCACGCGTGGGATGAGCATCGGCACAAGCAGCGCCACGAACAGGATGGCAACCAGAATCGGCCGCCAGCGCTCCTCGATCGGATAAGTGCCGAACATGAACTGGCCGAACTTGGCGTTGACGAAGGCCCAGCAGGCGCCGGTCCAGCCGTCGGGCTGGATGCCGCCCTGCGAGGCGGTGGTGCATACCGTGCGGTCCGGTCCGGTCCACACGGCGTTGATGAAGGCCCAGTTGATCACCTGCGGCACAATCCACAGGACGATGGCGACGCCCAACACGGTGAGGACCGTGTCGCCGACCGAACCGATCAGGTTCTTGCGCACCCAGGCATAGGCGCCGCGTTCCCTCGCCGGCGCCGGCTGCGCCAGCGCCATCTCGGTGCGCACCCAGGACATATCGTGTTCCTGCATGGCCCTACCTCTCCACCAGCGCCATTCTGGCGTTGACGATGTTCATGACGAAGGACGTCACGAGGCTCAGCACCAGATAGGCGATCATCATGATGAACACGCCCTCCACCGCCTGTCCGGTCTGGTTCAGCACCGTGCCGGCGGTGGCTGTCAGATCGGGATAGCCAATGGCGATGGCCAGCGAGGAGTTCTTGGTCAGGTTCAGATACTGACTGGTCAGCGGCGGGATGACGATACGCATCGCCTGCGGAATGACCACCAGCCGCAGGATCGGGCCGGAACGCAGGCCAAGCGCTGCCGCCGCCTCGCTCTGGCCCCTGCTGACGCCCCTGATGCCGGCGCGCACGATCTCGGCGATGAAAGCCGCCGTGTAGAAGGAAAGCGCCAGCAGAAGCGACAGGAACTCCGGCTTGATCCAGAAGCCGCCGGTCAGGTTGAAGGTCGACTGTTTCGGGAAATCGAAGGTGAGCGGCATGCCGCTCAGCAGGAAGGCGAGCACCGGCAATCCGACGATGAGAGCCACCGACGTCCAGAACACCGGGAATTGCTGTCCGGTTGCCCGCTGCCGCTGCCGCGCCCTGTGGGCGACGAACCAGGCCATGGCAATGCCCAGCAGCAATGCGACGCCGATCAGCCATGAGCCATCCCCCCAGACGGCGCGCGGCAAATAGAAACCGCGCTGGTTGAGGAAGGATCCGAAGGGCAGATGGATGCTCTCGCGCGGCGCCGGCAGCACGGCGAGCACGCCCGAATACCAGAAGAAGATGACCAGCAGCGGCGGGATGTTGCGGAAGATCTCGACATAGACCGTGCAGATCTTGCGGATCAGCCAGTTCTGCGAGAGGCGGCCGATGCCGATGGTGAAGCCCACGACGGTGGCAAGCACGATGCCGGCGACGGCAACGATGATCGTGTTGAGCAAACCGACGACCAGCGCGCGGAAATAGGTCGAGTCGGACGTGTAGGCGATCGGCGTGTCGGAGATGTCGAAGCCGGCCCTGCTCCTGAGGAAGCCGAAGCCTGACGCGATGTGCAGGCGCTGGAGGTTTTCGATGACGTTGTGGACGATCCACCAGATCGAGCTGAACAGTAGGATCACGACCAGCGTCTGAAAGAACAGGCTGCGTATTCTCGGGTCATTGATGAAGGAGCCGCGGCTCGGCTCCTCGCGAAGGATTTCCTGCGAAGCCATGGACCGTCCCCTGGAAAGAGAAACCGGGAGGCACCTGCCTCCCGGATCACGTTTCGATCAGCGGATCGGCGGGCCGTATTGCAGGCCGCCCTTGGTCCACAGCGCGTTGATGCCGCGGGCGATCTTGAGCGGGCTGCCCGAGCCGACATTGCGCTCGAACATTTCGCCGTAGTTGCCGACGGCCTTGACGATGTTGACGACAAAATCGTTGGAGAGGCCGAGATCGGCGCCGTACTTGCCATCGGGCTCGGTGCCCAAGAGACGCTGGATGTTCGGGTCGGTCGAGGTCTTCATCTCATCGACATTCGCCTGCGTGACGCCAGCTTCCTCGGCGTTCAGCAGCGCGAAATAGGTCCAGCGCGCGATATGCGCCCACTGGTCGTCGCCCTGGCGCACGGCCGGGCCGAGCGGCTCCTTGGAGATGATCTCGGGCAGCACGACATGGTCGGCCGGAGCGGAGAGCGTCAGGCGGATGCCGTAGAGGCCGGACTGGTCGGTGGTGTAGGCGTCGCAGCGGCCGGCGTCATAGGCGGCGTTGACCTCTTCCAGCTTCTCGAACACGACGGGGTTGTACTCCATCTTGTTCTTCTTGAAGTAGTCGGCGAGGTTCAGCTCGGTCGTGGTGCCGCTCTGCACGCAGACGGCGGCGCCCGAAAGCTGCAGAGCCGAGTTCACGCCCGGCAGCTTCTTGGCGTTGATCATGAAGCCCTGGCCGTCATAGTAGGTGACGCCGACGAAATCGAGGCCGAGCGCGCTGTCGCGATTGCTGGTCCAGGTGGTGTTGCGCGACAGGATGTCGATCTCGCCCGACTGCAGCGCGGTGAAACGCTCCTTGGCGCTGAGCGGCGTGAACTTGACCTTGGTGCCGTCACCGAACACGGCGGCCGCGACGGCGCGGCAGAAATCCGCGTCGATGCCCTTCCAGTCACCCTTGTCGTCCGGTGCCGAGAAGCCGGCGAGACCGGTCGAGACGCCGCACTGGATGAAGCCCTTCTGCTTCACGGTATCGAGCGTCCCGGCCGAAGCGGCGGACGCCATGAACCCGAGCGCGGCGGCGCCAAGGATGCCGATTGCAATGTGTTTCATGACCCACAGACCCTTTTCTGTTACAGGCGCCCCTGCTGCCAGGCGACGCTTGATCTTTTTTCGTTTGTGAATGCAGCTCCCACTTAAGGTCCGCTCCCGGACCCGCATCGGTTGCCGATGCGCTGCCTCCCATTCACGAAACGCATCGAAGGCGATTATTCCCGTGAGGTCAAGGGAAATGACCGAATTGCGACACGTTTGAAAAGCAATTGCCGCAAATGCCTGAATTGCGGACAAGAGCACCATGAAACCGGCAGACGCTGCGAACAAATCAGTCAAGTCGCGTCGTCGCGAATCCCTCGTCGGAGGCCGAAATCCGCTTCGACAATAGCGGTGCTTTATTGGGCGCGTGCGCCGCTGGATTGGCCTAGCGGAAGACCGGCTTTGGCGGACCCGGCGCGGTTGCGCGGGCCTTGCCGCCGCTTTATGGCTGGTCCCCTCACATCATTCGACCCCTTACATCAATTGGCTGGCGACGAACCATGGCTAAAGACGGCATCGAAATGGGCATCAACACGCGGCTTGCCCATTCCGGCAACAACCCGCGCGACTATTTCGGCTTCGTCAACCCGCCGGTCGTGCATGCCTCGACGGTGCTTTATCCGGACGCCGCCTCGATGGCCAGCCGCAGCCAGAAATACACTTACGGCACGCGCGGCACGCCGACGATGGACGCGCTGACGCTCGCCGTCGACGCGCTGGAAGGCTCGGCCGGCACCATCGCGGTGCCCTCGGGGCTGGCGGCGGTGACCGTGCCGCTGCTGACCTTCCTTGGCGCCGGCGATCACCTGCTGATCGTCGACAGCGTCTACCACCCGACGCGCCACTTCGCCGACACGATACTGAAGCGGCTCGGCGTCGAGGTCGAATATTACGAGCCGCGCATCGGCGCCGGCATTTCTTCGCTGCTCAAGCCCAACACCAAGGTGGTGTTCACCGAATCGCCGGGATCGAACACCTATGAGGTGCAGGACATCCCGGCGATCGCCAAGGCGGCGCATGACGCGGGCGCCATCGTGATGATGGACAACACCTGGGCGACGCCGCTCTATTTCAAGCCGCTGGACCACGGCGTCGACATCTCGATCCATGCGGCGACGAAATATCCGGCCGGCCATTCGGACGTGCTGCTTGGCACGGTGTCGGCCAACGAGACCTATTGGAAGCAGCTCTACGAGGGCTTCTGCACGCTCGGCTGCTGTTCGGGACCGGACGACATCTACCAGGTGCTGCGCGGCCTGCGCACCATGGGGGTAAGGCTCGAGCATCACCGCAAGAGCGCGCTCGATATCGCGCGCTGGCTGGAGACGCAGCCGGGCGTCGCGCAGGTGCTGCATCCGGCGCTGGAAAGCCATCCCGACCATGCGCTCTGGAACCGCGACTTCTGCGGCTCGAGCGGCATCTTCTCGATCGTGCTCGCCGGCGGCGGGCAGAAGGCGCAGCACGCCTTCCTCGACGCGCTGAAAATCTTCGGCCTCGGCTATTCCTGGGGCGGCTATGAGAGCCTCGCCGTTCCGGTCTTCCTCGGCGACCGCACCCTTGCCAAAGGCTCCTATGCCGGGCCGCTGGTCCGCCTGCAGATCGGGCTGGAGGATGTAGAGGATCTCAAGGCCGACATTCTGCGCGGGCTGGCCGCGGCGGCCGCCGCCGGCTGACAGGCCGACCGGCAGGCGCCAGCGGCCGCGGACAAGCCACTGCTGAAGCGATAGCATGGCCGCGCAAAACCAGTTCGGGAACCTTTTGCCGGCAGGCGCATCCAATCGCGGATGCAACGGCTGCCGGGAGATCGAAGCGAGATGAGAAGGCCTGCTATTGAAGCCGCCGGAATCGGCGCGGTCGAGGCCGGCGACATGGCGCTGGTGCGCCGGGCGCTGGCGCGCGATCCGGATGCGTGCCGCGCCATCATCAAGACGCACAACCAGCGGCTCTACCGCATAGCGCGCGGCGTGGTGCGCAACGATGTCGAGGCCGAGGACATCGTACAGGAGGCCTATATGCGCGCCTTCGCCAGTCTCGACGCCTTCCGCGGCGAGGCGTCGCTTTGCACCTGGCTGTCGCGCATCGTGATCAACGAGGCGCTCGGCCGGTTGCGCAAGCGCAAGCGCTTCGTGGCGATGCCCGAAAACCCGGAGGCGCAGATCATCCGGTTTCCCTTGAACCCAACCCACCTCAATCCAGGCGACGATCCGGAGCGGACGATGGCGCAGCGGCAGATCCTCGGTCTCGTCGAACGGGCGACCGACAGCCTTCCCGATGTCTACCGCGGCGTTTTCGTCGCCCGCGTCATCGAGGGGCTGAGCATCGAGGAGACCGCCGACCTTCTGGGCGTGCGGCCCGAGACCGTGAAGACGCGGCTGCACCGGGCGCGCGCCTTGGTGCGCAAGGCGCTGGATGACGAGATCGGTCCGGTGCTGCTCGACGCCTTCCCCTTCGCCGGCCGGCGCTGCGAGCGGCTGACCCAGGCGGTGATGAAGCGTCTGGGTTTCGAGGGCTGATTTTCCCGGGAACGTTTCGCGCCTCTCCGCATCCAATGGCCGTTAACCCCAGACAAAGCCCGAGGCCACGCGCCGGGCGAAGGAGATGCCATGTTCAAGCGACCGACCGCCGCCCTCGCCGCCCTTTTCCTGATGAGCACCGCGCCGCTGGCCCTAGCCGCCGAGAAGCCCACCGACCCGCAAATCGCCCATATCGCCTATACGGCAGGCTCGATCGACATCGAAGCTGCCAAGCTGGCGATCAAGAAGTCCAAGAACAAGGAGGTCGTCGATTTCGCCAAGGACATGGAGCGCGACCATGCGGCGGTCAACAAGCAGGCGCTCGACCTGGTGAAGAAGCTGAAGGTCACGCCCGAGGACAATGACACCAGCAAGGCGCTGGCCAAGGCCGCCGAGGAAGAGCGCGCCAAGCTGGCGAAGCTCAAGGGTGCCGACTTCGACAAGGCCTATATCGAGAACGAAGTGGCCTATCACAAGCAGGTCGACGGAGCGCTCGAAACGCTGCTCATCCCCTCGGCCAGCAATGCCGAGCTGAAAAGCCTGCTGGAGACCGGCCTCAAGATCTTCCAGGGGCATGAACAGCATGCCGAACATGTCGCCGGCATGCTGAAATGAGACCGCTGCTTCTAGCGCTGGCATTGGCGCTCGGCGCATCGCCGGCCTTCGCGGCGACCATCGAGGTGACGATCGACAAGCTGGTGTTCTCGCCCGCCAACGTTCAGGCCAAGGTCGGTGACACGATCGAGTGGACGAACAATGACATCCTCGCCCACACCGCCACGGTCAAAGGCGGCTGGGACGTGATGATCCCGGCAAAGTCGAAGGGCAAGGTCACGCTGAAAGCGGCGGGAGCGGTCGACTATTTCTGCCGCTTCCATCCCAACATGAAGGGCCGTATCGAGGTGACCCCTTAATCCGACCTGCCTGTCGAGTGAGGTGCGCCGCGCCTCGCTCGACTTAATGATGATCATGATCCTTGTGGCGGTGCCGGTGCGCGGCCTGTTTTGCCCGGTTGCCGCAGGCGGCCATGCTGTATGGCCGGCAGCGCAATAATATTCTCTTCGGCCTCAAAAATACGGATTGGCTTGGCTTCCAAATCCGTGTTTTCAGCGGCATTGCGTGCAGCGCAATTCCACCCTTTCGAACCAGGACCTGCCATGGCGTTTCGCCTCTTCGTTCCGATCCTTGCAGGCGCCACGCTGCGCGAGCGGATGATCGCCTGCCTCGGCGCCGTGGTCGCCATCGCGCTGACCGGCGTGGTCAGCGGGCTGGCGATGGGCAAGGGCGAATATGTGGCGATGCTGGTGGCACCGGTTGGCGCGTCCGCGGTGCTGCTCTTTGCCGTGCCATCGAGCCCGCTGGCACAGCCCTGGTCGATCATCGGCGGCAACACGATTTCGGCGCTTGTCGGCGTCACGGTCGCGCGTTTCGTGCATGATCCGGTCATCGCATCCGGCCTTGCCGTTGCGCTGGCGATCGCCGCGATGTCATTCACGCGCTCGCTGCATCCGCCCGGCGGCGCCGCCGCGCTGACGGGCGTAATCGGCGGCCCGGCCGTGGCGGCCGCTGGCTTCCTGTTCCCTTTCGTGCCTGTGGCACTGAACTCGATCCTCCTGGTGGCGCTCGGCTTCCTGTTCCACAAGCTGTCGCGGCGCAACTATCCGCATGCGCATCAACCCGCCGCCAGCGGCCACGGCACCGCCGACCGGCCGCCTGCCGAGCGCGTCGGCTTCCGGCCCGAGGATGTCGACGCGGCGCTCTCCGCGCTCGACGAGACCTTCGACATCGACCGCGACGACCTGGAGCGCCTGCTGCGCCAGGTCGAGCTGCAGGCGATGGTGCGTTCGCATCGCACGCTGCTGTGCCGGGACATCATGTCCCGCGATGTGATCTCGGTGCCGGAAACCGCTTCGGCCGACGAGGCGCGCCAGCAACTGATCGACCACAACATCCGCACCTTGCCGGTGGTCGACGCGGACGGCCGGCTCATCGGCGCGGTCGGCCTGCGCGAGCTGACGAGGGCGACCGACACGGTCAAAGCAGTGATGTCGAAGGCCGGTACCGCCTCACCCGACACGCCGGCGATGGGCCTGCTGCCAGTGCTGACCGACGGGCGCAGCCATGCCGTGGTGATCGTCGATGGCGAGCGGCACATTCTCGGCTTGATCACCCAGACCGATCTGCTCGCGGCGGCGGCGCGCGTGCGGCCAACAGACGGAACGAACTTGAAATCGGCTGCCTGACGCTGCGCCCCGGGAGGCGCGAGCCATCCAGCTGGGCCTCGCGTCCTCCATCGCCTCGCCTACAGCAGTGTCGTCAGGAGTTGGTTCCGACCCGGTGCCGAGCCTGGAGCACCCGCTTCCGTTGGCCTGTGCGTCCGTGAGCCGTCATAGGCCGGCTGGCGCCGCTCGATCCAGGCGTCGAGCCCCTCGCGCAAATCGGCCGTAGGCGCCACGCGCGCGAACTGATCGGCCTCGACCAGCAGGCCTTCTGCAATGCTCTGGTTGATGCCGCGCGTCACCGCGGCGAGGATGCTCGCCACCGCCGCCTGGGAATGGCCGATGATACGCCGGGCAAGGTCGAGCGCGGCCTGCATCAGCCGGGCGTGCGGCACGACCTGGTTGACGAGGCCGAGCTCCAGCGCCCGCGCGGGCGAGAACGCATCGCCGGTGAGCAGCAGCTCAAGCGCGCGCTTGCGCCCCGCCAACCTCGGCAGGCGCTGCGTGCCGCCGAAGGTCGGCGGCATTGCGAGTTTTATCTCGGGCTTTGCAAATAAGGCGCGGTCGCTGGCGATTGCCAGCGGCACTGCTTCGGTGATCTCGCAGCCGCCACCGAAGGCAAGGCCGTTGACGGCGGCGATGACCGGCTTGCGGAACGCTTCCAGCCGCGCCGTCAGGCGCTGGCCGCGCATGACGAAATCGCGCAGGGCGGCATCGGTGCCTTCGGTCACGCTCGATGAGAATTCGCGGATATCGGCGCCGGCGGAGAAGGCGCGCTCGCCTGCCCCGGTCAGGATGACGGCGCGCACGCCATCGTCCGTCTCGATCTGGTCGAGGAGCGCAAGCAGCCGGTCGATCAGCGCGTAATTCAGCGCGTTCAGCTTGTCGGGGCGGTTGAGGGTGAGGATGGCGACGCGGTCGCGCGTCTCGCTCAGCACAAGGTCGGTCATGACTTATCCTTTCCAGCGATTGCGCGGGACAAGGAGCAGGCTTTCGATTGCTTGTATATTCACTAGTCGGTATACTTACAGGATGAACGAAAAGCCCAATCCCACGCGAAAATGCCTCGTCGACGCGGCGACCAAGCTGTTCTATGCCGAAGGCATCGGCCGCGTCAGCGTCGATGCGGTGGCCGAGAAAGCCGGGCTCACCAAGCGCACGCTCTACTATCATTTCAAGAGCAAGGACGACCTGATCGCGGCCTATCTCGACGGCCGCGACCAGCCCAATCTCGAGCAGATGGCCGGCTGGTTCGACGCGGCGGAGGGCGGCGCGGATAAAAAGGTGGAAGCAATTTTCACCAACCTGGCGCGGGTGGCGCGCCACCCCAAATGGAAGGGCTGCGGTTTCCTGCGCACGGCGGCCGAGCTCGCTGCAACGCCGGGGCATCCGGCGGTGAAGGCTGGAGCGCGCCACAAGACCAATTTCGAAAAATGGCTGGCCAGCGCACTTTCAAGCCACCATGTCGGCGCGGCGAAGATGCTGGCGCGCGAGATCGTGCTTCTGATGGACGGCGCTTTTTCCAGCATGCTGATCCATCCCAATCCCGACTACGTCAACGCCGCCGGCCATGCCGCCGCGACGCTGATACGGGCGAGGATGGCAGGCAAACACCAAGCTTAGAGCGTGATGCTCCCGTCGGGTCAATTGAGTGGTCCGAGGGGCAGCCGTCTTCAGGACCAGGCCAGCAAGGCGGTGCCGGCGAGAAGCGTCACCAGCGTCAGCGGCAGACCGACCTTGAAGAAGGCGGAGAAGGAAAGCTCCTTGCCGGCCGCCTTCGCCTGCTCGGCGACGATCAGGTTGGCGACCGAGCCGAGCAGCGTGAAATTGCCGGCAAGGGTCGAGCTCATCGCCACGACCAGCCAGGCGCGCTCCGGATTTTCCAAGCCGGGAATGAAGGGGCGAAGCGCCAGTACCGCCGGGACATTGCTCATGATGTTGGAAAGCACCGCGGTGAAGCCGGAGAGCCGCCAGACATCGTCGAGGCCAATGTTCTTGGCCCAGGCGATCATGTCGGGCGTGAGCAGCGTGCGCTCGGCGCCCGCCACCACCACGAACAGGCCGGCGAACATGAAAAGCAGCGGCCCGTCGATCTCGCGGTAGATGCGCCGTGGCTTGATTGCCCGGGTGACCAGCAGGAAGGCGCCGGCAATCAGCGCCGCCTTGGCGACGGGAACGCCGGCGAAGAAGGCGAGCGCAAGGAGCACGCAGACGATGGTCGCCTTCAGCACCTGGCCCGGCAGCATGCGGCCGCGATAAACTTCCGGGCTGAGCTCGGCGGGGCGGGAGAATTCGGCGCGGTAGACGACGCGCACGATGACGATGACGCAGAGCAGGCCGAACAGCGCCACCGGCGCGAGCGCCAGCGTGAAGGCCGGATAGGAAATGCCGGACAGCGCGCCGATCACCATGTTCTGCGGGTTGCCGGTGATGGTGGCGACGCTGCCGCAGTTCGAGGCCGTGCAGGTGGCGATGAGGTAAGGCACCGGGTTGCGATTGATGACGCGCGTGACGTGGACGACGATCGGCGCCATCACCAGGCAGATCGCGTCGTTGACCAGGAAGGCCGAAAGCACGCCGGTCAACAGCGTCACCATGACCAGAAGCATGAAGGGCGCATGGGCATGCTCGATGGCGAAGCCGCCGAGCGCCCTAAACGCGCCAGACACCTTCAGATGCGCGACCACGATCATCATGCCGAGCAGCAGCGTGATGGTGTCTAAATTGATTGCCTTGTAGGCATCCTCGATGCTGATCGCGCCGATGGCGATCATGGCGGCGCCGCCCAGAAGCGCGATGCCGGCACGGTCGAGGCGCAGGCCCGGAATACGGCCGACGGCGACGCCGGCATAGGTGAGCACCAGGGTGAAAAGCGCGCCCGCGCCGGTCCATGTCATTGCAAAAAGCTTCCCGTTGCCTGCCCTGCCGGCAGAATCCGCCGGCGCATCCGGCGGCATCACATTTAGCAAGGGCAGCGCAAAGGGAAAGCGCGCAACCGCCGGAAAGCCTTATGTCGCTTTCGCGGCTTTCACATTCATAAACCCTAATGTAAAGAATAGTGAATTAACATTTGTGACCGATAATCCAGGGGGTTGGGGACTAAACGGATGAGTACGGTCGTTGAAGCGGAACATCGCGTCCCATCACGGGAGGAATTGATGCGTCCGCAGGAATGCTCCCGCTGTCACGGTGCGAAAAAGGTTTTCGTTTGCGCGCGCTGGCTGAGCTCGAACGGCCATTGCTGCCCTGGCGGCACGCACCGGCTCAACTGCCCGGGACACAGCATCGTCTGCCTCGAATGCAGCGAGCGCGGCAGCTAGCAATTTTACGGGAACAGGCAGCTGCCGGCCGCAAAACGACGCCGCGGCGCAGTCCGGTATTCTGACATTGATCAAGGCCGCCATCATTAACGTTGGACGTAGCCAAATAGGTCCAGCGTGCTGCAATCATTGCGTTGTGGACCACGCTCTTGCCTTGCGCTTTGCCGCCGCCTACCACTTGCCGAGACTCACGGTTTCCTCAGGCCCGACAAAGCAATGATTGCCCGACTGCGACGCGCCCTGCGATGGCAAGCGCTCCCGCTCCTTGCCGGCTTTGCCATCGTCTCGCTGATCATCGGCGGACGCGCCATCCTGGCCGAAACGCAGATCGCCGACCGCGACGCCAGCCTCGAAGCAATCGAAGCCCAGCAAACGCTCGCGAGCCTGCTTTCGCTCGCCCAGGACGCCGAGACCGGCCAGCGCGGCTATCTGCTGACGGGCGAGAAGAACTATCTCTTGCCTTATCAACATGCGGTCGAGGCGCTGCCGGCGCTGCTCAAGCGTGCCGATGAGATGTTTCCGGCCGGCAGCGATCGGGCGCAGCAGGTCGTCGGCATCAAGGACGCGCTTGCCCGCAAGCAGGCGGAGCTCGCCGAGACGATCAGGCTCTACGACACGGGCAACACGGCGAAGGCGTTGGATATCGTGCGCGGCGGCAGGGGCAAGCTGGACATGGACCAGATCCGCGCCAATATCGACGCGATACGGCGCATCGACGGCGCAAGCCTCGCCGCCCGCGGCGAGCGTATGGAACAGATCGAAGGGTGGCTGCGCGCCGGCTCGTTCGCGGCGCTGCTGGGCATCTTGCTGCTCGGCATCTTCACAATCCGCCAATCCAGCCGCCGTTTCAGGGAGGTGGCCGCCGCGCAAGAGGCGTTGAGCGCCAAGAACGCGGCACTGCTCAACGAGATCGAGACGCGTGAACAGGCGGAATCGCAACTTCGCCAGGTGCAGAAGATGGAGGCGGTGGGCCAGCTCACAGGCGGCATCGCGCATGACTTCAACAACATGCTGGCGGTCATCACCAGCGCCATGAACCTCGCGCAGCGCAAGCTCTCCCGCGGCGAGCACGACGTGCAGAGTTTCGTCGAGGCCGCTGCCGATGCCGCGGCGCGCGCCGCCAATCTCACGGCGAGGCTGCTTGCCTTTTCCAGGCAGCAGCCGCTGGCGCCGCAGATCGTCGACGCCAACCGCCTGGTCACCGGCATGTCGGATCTTCTGCGCCGCACGCTCGGTCACGCGGTCGAGATTGAAACGGTGCTGGCGGGCGGCCTCTGGAAAACGCATGCCGACCCCAGCCAGGTCGAGAACGCCATCATCAACCTGGCGGTCAACGCGCGCGACGCCATGAACGAAAAGGGCAGGCTCACCATCGAGACGGCCAATTGCCATCTCGACGAGGCCTATGCGGCGGCGCATCCGGAAGTGAAGGCCGGCCAGTATGTCATGGTGGCGGTGACGGATACCGGCGCTGGCATGTCGTCGGACATCATGGGCAAGGCTTTCGAGCCGTTCTTCACCACCAAGCCGGCGGCCAAAGGAACGGGACTTGGCCTCAGCCAGGTGTTCGGCTTCGTCAAGCAGTCCGGCGGACACGTCAAAATCTATTCGGAACCCGGCGAAGGCACGACGATCAAAATCTATCTTCCCCGCTTCACCGGTTCGGAAGAAGCGGCGACGCCTGCAAGGGCTAGCGGCAGAAGCGATGTCCCGGCTACCGAAACCGTCTTGCTCGTCGAGGATGACGCCCGCGTGCGTGCTTCGACGGCCGGCACGCTGCTCGAGCTCGGCTATACCGTCATCGAGGCCGCCGGCGGCGACGAGGCATTGCGCAAGCTCGGCGAGAACGCGGCCATCGCGCTGATGCTGACGGATATCGTCATGCCCGGCATGAACGGCCGCCAGTTGGCCGAACAGGCCCGCAAAAACTTCCGTTCGGTGAAAGTGGTTTTCATGACCGGCTTCACGCGCAACGCGGTCGTGCACAATGGCGTGCTCGACCACGATGTGCACTTCATCGCCAAGCCGTTCACGCTGGAACAATTGGCGGCGAAGCTCAGGGACGCGCTGGCTGACTGAGCCCGCTCAATTGGTCGGTCTGCGATCAGATCCTTCCAAGCACCACCAGAATGATGATGATAACAAGAACCAGCCCTAGACCGCCGCCGCCATAATAGCCGGTGCCGTAAAATGGACCGCCGCCCAGGCCGCTGAAGCCGCCAAGTAGGGCGAGAATGAGAATGATGATGAGAATTGTGCCGAGGCCCATGGTTTCTTCCTCTTGTGACTGTGCGATCCCGCGCGCTTGTTATGACGAGATCAACTCGCAAGCGGCACGCATGTTCCGCTGACATGCGGGCCTTCTATTCACCGCTGACCGAATGGGATGAAACAACTGGCGACCCAGGGTTGGCCTCGAGCTTGATGGGGACCAGAAACATCAGCGCAATGGCAATTGCGATCGAAGCGATGATGGTAGCCGTGCTGAATATGTCCTTCATGTTCGACCTCAATATTCGAAGATGCTGAACAACGATCGGCCTCATCTCCTGTTCCACCTCACCCCTGTGGAACCATTTTCGCACACGCGACGTTTGAGGCAGCCCGCTTAGGGTGATCATGGGACAGAACGGAGGCAGACATGGGCGTACTTATCGGCATTCTGATCACCTTCCTGGTAATCATCCTGGTGCTCTATCTGGTGCAGCGCCTGCCGCTCGATGCCCGCGCGCGGCAGATCGCGCAGATAATCGTCATCATCATCGGCATCATCTCGTTGCTGAAATATCTTGCGGTGTTTTAGCCGCGATCCATATTTGACACCGGAAACTGAGAGGCCTGGTGTCCCATGAGAAACCTGTCGATCGCACTTTTTGCCGGTATCATCGCGTGCGCAACCGGCACCGCCGATGCTACCCGGCAGGACACGCGCGTCATGAGTTGCGCCCAGGCGCAGGCGCTGATTCAAAGCCGGCACGCCGCGGTGCTCACCACCGGGCCTAACACCTATGACCGTTTCGTGCGCCAGTTCGGCAACGAATGCGACTGGCCGGAGGTGCCGGTATCGATCCCCGTTCCTACCCGCGATGGCGAATGCCGCCTCTATCGATGCCAGGAGCCGGTCTTCGATTTTCCCGACTGAACGACGCACGCTCGCAAACGCGTCGCGCCGACGCACTTTGGGTGTTTGCATGTCGTCTTCCCAAAACCGCCAGGCACTCTTGGGCGACATGCATGGCGCGCGGAACCGTTTCGACCCCCGTGAATTGTAACGAACGGCGTGCCGCGCCGGATCAGGCTGCAGGAGGAACGGCCATGTCCAACGATATCATGCGTAGCGGCAGTTGCCTGTGTGGCGGCGTGCGGTTCAAGGTGGCCGGCGAGCCACTGCGGGTCGGCCTTTGCCACTGCAAGGACTGCCGCAAGACGAGCGGATCGACGTTTCATGCGTATGCGGTGTGGCCGCTCAACGCGTTTGAAACGACCGGCATCACCAGCAGCTATGGCACCAGAAGTTTTTGTCCGACCTGCGGAAGCCGGGTTCCGTTCATCGGCGAGGACGAGGCAGAGGTCACGATCGGCAGCCTGGACATCGCGCCAACCGAAGGGCTGATGCCGAGCTACGAGCTCTGGACCGGACGCCGCGAGTCCTGGTTGCAGGTCGTGCCCGAGGCTCAGCAGTTTGAACATGATCGGATCGCCGATGATTCGGCTGCCGGCGATGACGTCGGCCGGGAACCGCAGCAAAGGTCGGCCTAGGTCGAGTTCCTGGCGGACTTAAGTCTGAACGACGGCGATCTTCAGTCTAACGGAGCCTCCCGGAATGTCCGGGAAACAGACGGCTGGCGATTGATCCGCGTGGACTTTTCCCGGGTTTGGCGGTTTTCAACCACCGGTCGGTTTGCCGGCCAACCAGCTGCCGCTAGCATTTGCAACGCGGCAAAGTGCGAGGCCGTGGACCGGCTCGGTTTCGGAAAGCAGCACGCATAGAGTTTTATCCGCCTGACAAATATAAGAATTTTCAACCATGTTTCTTGGGGCAACACAACCTCTGGGATTGTTTCGCTTGCTATTCTCTGTTCTTATCGCGTGAAGTACCAAGCAGCAGTTGCAACGCCAAGTGAAATTTCTTTCGGCTCAAGAAATTTTCTTAAGCATGGTCTTTCTGGTTATGTCGAATATGAAGCTCGAAATTGCCGCAACCAATAAGCCCTATGACTTCGTTCCTTGTACAAAAGGCCATCTTTGTTTCTTTCAATTTTTGCTACATAGTGTTGCCGAATCTTGAAACCGGACGGGGCGGTTTTCATGACGTCGGCGACTGAACACGGCCGAAACATGCATATGCGGTATCCACCGATCGACGGGTTCTGGACCTGGGACATCAAGCGTGACCGTGTCTATGGCGACGCCAATCTTTCAGATTATTTTGGCCTGACGCTCGACGAATTCTCGCATGGCGCGTCGCTGGAACGATGGATGCAAAGCATCGACCGGGATGACCGTCCAAGGGTCCGATTGGCTATCCGCAAGGCGATAGAGCGCAGGTCCGGTTTCAGGGAAGTCTACAGGGTCCGCTCGGAAAAGATGGGGCTGCGCAAGATCCTGGCCGTCGGCCAATGTTATGTCGACGAGGTGGGCGAGGCAGCGCTCTATCCCGGCTGGTTCGTCGATCTGACGAAGGATGCCGCGTGCGAGGAGCAGGCGCTGCGCGAGATCCACAACCATGTCGGGCAGGCCAAGGACATCGCGCAGGCTATCGGACACGACATGTTGTCCTATCTTCTGGACAATATCGAGGAAGAGGTCGAGCAGCGGCTTGACGGAAGACTTAGGAGGCGAAGATCGTCCTGAGGCCGATCGTTTCCGGACTAGCTTCCAGGCTGCGGTTTGCCGCGCCTGCCGACTTCAGCCGTGACCAAGCGCGCGAAATGCGACTGGGGCGATCGGCGCTCTATAAGCCTGGCCCGCTCCAGGGCCGCATCGCCATAAAATTCGATCAGCACGCCGGCGGCTTTGGCGGCATCGGCTCTCAACCGGCCAAAATCGGCCTGCCCGCTCGCATTCGAGGGCTCGCTTCTGGCAATCACGTCAAGCATGGCTTGAAACTTGTCAGGAGTGCTGCCCTCATCTTCGTGCATGGTCGCTGTCCGATTGGGCGCGTAAAATATCGACATTTCGGCCCAATGTCCAACAGGTTCGTTGATCGGGCGACAGTGCAACCGAGTGCAGCTTCACCGCGAGTGACGCAACAATCTTCATACAAGCATAGTGAGCCAAACTTACCGCGCAGACATTTGGGGGGCACCCATGGACCAGCCTAGCAAAATGGAAAACCTGCAGTTTGCGCAGGGGATCTTGCGGGAGCTTCGCCAGAAGGCGGAAGCCGATGGCGAGAAGCTCCTGACATATCTTATCGACATGGCTTATCTCGAAGCCAGCGACCGTATCCGCGCGCACTGGATCGGCAGCCACGAGCACGAGGGCCGCCGCGCCAAGGGCTGAGGCGCGCAAGGCAATTACGGGAAAGCGCGTAGCGGCTTTCCGTACAGAATTTGCGCCAAAACAAATGGATAGAGCGGTTTCCTTGTTTCCGTGAAACGGCGCCGCCTTCGCCGCCAAGGCACCCCAGGAACGCAAAAAAGCCCGCCATGCCTTCCGGCATGGCGGGCTGGATCTGAAGTGACGGCGCTATCCGATAGTTCCGCTGCCGGCCTATGACGCGGCGGCCTTCTGGCGAACGGGAAGCTTCCACCCCGGCCGTGCGAAATGGCAGGTATAGCCGTTGGGATAGCGCTCGAGGTAGTCTTGGTGCTCGGGCTCGGCTTCCCAGAACGGGCCCACCGGGGCGAGTTCGGTGACGACCTTGCCCGGCCACAGGCCGGACGCGTCGACGTCGGCGATCGTATCCTCGGCGATCCGCTTCTGCTCATCGCTGGTGTAGTAGATCGCCGAGCGATAGCTCATGCCGATATCGTTGCCCTGGCGATTCCTGGTCGTCGGATCGTGGATCTGGAAGAAGAATTCGAGCAGCGTGCGGAAGTTGGTCCTTGCCGGGTCGAAGATGATCTCGATCGCCTCGGCATGGGTGCCGTGGTTGCGGTAGGTGGCGTTGGCGACATCGCCGCCGCTGTAGCCGACCCGCGTTGAAACCACGCCGGGCAAGCGTCGGATCAGATCCTGCATGCCCCAGAAGCAGCCGCCGGCAAGGACCGCGCGTTCGGTGGATAAAGCCATGTCACACCTCCTTTGGATTGCTCCATAGATAGGCGTTACGGCCGGCTTCTTCCAGCGGCTCGAGTGGCTGTCCGCCAAGGCTTGGCGGATTTCGCGATGATTAGTCAGCCACCGAAGGCGAGCACCCCCCTGCATATGCGCGGCGGGTGTTCGGGATTTACGGAGATCAGCGCTCCCGGCCCCGGCCACCGTGGTCGTGATCATGGCCGCCGCCAAGGCAGCTATTGGCGCTGGTGCCGCAGCAGCGACCGCTCCAAAGGTCGTTCGTGGGGTTGCTGCATCCTTGTTTGGCGCTCTGCTGGTCGGCCATTGCCGAACCGGCAAACGCAGCGCCGGCGACAACGGCAAGAAGAGTATTGCGAAGCACTTTGGTCATCCGAGTTTCTCCGTGCAATGAACGTCCATTTGCAGCGATATGTCGCCTGGAGACATGAAATGGTTCACGGAGGTTTCGAAAAAAACCGTCGCGATGACGTCAGTGTTTAGAAAATCGGCCGCCTCGCCTTCACGCTGCGCGATCAGGAATCCGAAGTCGGTTTGAACCTTCGGATCACCACCTCGAAGACGATGTCCGAAAAGCAGCGACGATCGCGGCGCGCTGCTGCGGCGAATAATGCCCGGCATCGTCGATGGTCATGAAGGTGACGTGTCGGGACATGGCAGCTCCAGTTCCTCGCCCCGCGAGAGCGGGGAGAGGTGGGCGCGGCGAAGCCGCGACGGAGAGGGGACGGCGCCGGTGTTCGATCAACGGGCGAGAGCGGCGAAGCTGTCGCCCTACGAAGGCCCCTCTCCGGCCGCTGCGCGGCCACCTCTCCCCACGCTTCGCGCGGGGCGAGGAAAGCGCTCAGCCCTTATACCCCTCATTCACGCAATCATTCTTCCAGGCCCAGTCGAAATCGGCCTGCGACATGGACGAGCCGAGGCCCGGTTCGACATAGGGGCCGGCACCGTCGATATAGACGATGAAGCGCGCTTCCTTGGTGTAGATGCCGATCTTGGCAATGATGACGCCGCAGGTCTGGCCGGTGGCGCTGTCGCCGGTGAGGTCGACATGCGCGAAGGTCACCGCCGGATCGTTGATCAGGCCGCGCATCTTGGCCTCGGCCGACGCGATCGCCTCGGCGCGCCAGTCGCCGCTGGAGCCGGTGCAGGCCGAGAGCAGCACGCCAAGAAGAAGCAGTTTTGACGCTTTGCGCATGCCTGTCACGACCGGCGATGGATGTGCATCACTTTCGGCGCCAGCGCATCCATGAACATGTAACAGCGGCCAAGCAGCGCCTTCTTGCCGACCTCGTCGAAGACGTTCGCGCCAAGCGGCGTGACCAGCACTTCATCCTTGGCCAGGCCATCCAGATGGCGCGCCTCGATCTCGGCCCAGTGCGCCTTGGCAATATCGGAAAGCACCACATTGAAGGCGGGATGGTCGTAGCCGACCAGGACATTGCCGTCATCCATGGGCGACGGCTGCATGTCGGGGTGATAGTTGATTATCCGCGACAGGGTTCCGACCGCGGCCATGGACGCGGCGCCGTCGGACAAGCCGTCGTCCAGCAACACACAGGTGCCGTTCCGCAGCACGGCGAAATCACGTCCGCCATTGAAGTAATAGCTGAAGCGGTCCTCGATGCGGTCGAGCGGCTGGGAAAAGGAGGGACGCCATTTCGGCACCGGCGGGTCCATTGCCAGCACCTTGCGGACCAGAGCCGGTTGAAGAGCGAGCGCCGACAGAGCACCGGTCAAAACCACTCGTCTGTTCACGGTTGCCGCCCTGTGAAATCATTCGGCATGCAGTCTAATTGGGGAGCGATATTTCGCAACCCTGGAGCGTATTGCTCAGGTCGGGCCTTGCACCGCAAAATTTTGGCCACTCGTCTTTTCATCTTCGGCCTTGTGCGGTAGGTCTTGCCCCGCATCGGCGACACCGATGTTTGTTGGGCCTCAGCATTGTGCGCGGCCTTTACTCTACGCGGGTGGGAAAGCCACCCTTTGCCATGACAGATCTATTCGAGGCGATGCGCCTGTCCGCCGAGGACAGAGAGACCGCTCATCTTTTCTTCAGCGAAGCCGGCAAGATCCTGGTGCCGCTCCGCAAATCGACAAATGCCATGACAGGTCAGGAGATGCTGGAGGGGCTGCTGTCGCCCCCCGATGACGACGACGGCACACTGGCCAACGACTTTCTCGGTGAGCTCGGCAAGACGGTTCCGTTGGAAAGCCTGCGTCGCCTGCTCACATCGGCCAATCCCCGGACGCGAGCGACAGGCGCATTTCTAGCCACGTTTCAGAACCAGAACATCAGCTCGATGGTGGGCGAACTGGCGGCGCTGCTGGCGGATGACAACCCGCGAACGCGCTTCGATGCCGTGGAGTCTATCCTGCGATGCAGCACGCGCGGCCAGAACGACTATCTCGCGCAAGCCCTGTTTGCTCTGGATGATGAGCACCCAGGCGTGCGCATGGGAGCCGTCCAGTTCGTGCGCTTTGCAAAGGACTGGCAGTTGAAGTTTGCCCGCCAGCGCGCCGCGTCGCTCAGGCCACAGACGCCGTTTTCGGCGATAGCGGACATTACCGGGCAGCGGCGCGACGATGCATCAGGCATGATCCGCGCGATGCTGGACCATGCCGAGCCAGTCGTGCGGCGTTACGGTCTGGGCCTGGCCGGCCGAGCGAGGTTGGTGGTCGTTGACGCCTATGTCGAATGGGCGAAGGCGTCCGCCGATCCTGAGATCAGCAAACTGGCCGCGGATTGCATCGAGCACAACACCATATCGCAGCATGCGATATGGCAGTCGTCACTGCCGGCGCCCCTCTGAACTTTCGCGTCCGGGCACGCGAAGGCGACGCTCCATCCTGACAATTGCGGGATGGAGCGAAGAACGAAGTCCGCCGGCGAACCGGCGTCACCTCTTGCCAATCCTCTCCACCTCGCCGGCGCTCAAAAACCTCAGCACCACATCGCTCATGCCGAGCAGTGGCGTGAAGGTCACGATGGTGATGCCGTCGGTGGCATTCGTGCGCGTCAGCCCCTCGGAATAGATATCCAGCGGCGGTTCCTCGTCGAACCAGACGCCGTGCAGCGTCTCGCCCTGCCATTTCTCGCGGCCCTTCTCATAGCTCTTGAAGGAGAGCACGCTCTCGCCGGCCTGTATGTCGCCGCCACCGCCCCAGCGCACGATGACGCTGTCCAGCGCGCCTGGGGCGCCGCGGCCCATCACGGTGCCGGCGATCGCATCGGCGGGGATCATGCCGGTGCCCCATGCGCCCTGCTGCTGCGGCGGGCCGACCAGCACGCGCTGCGGATTGTCGCGCGTGCCTTCACCGGTGACGCCGGCGGCCCAGAGCCGCACCGGAGTGTCGAAAACCTTGCCCACCCACCAGTCGGGATAGCGGCCGGTAAGGTGCATGGCCCATTCCGCGCCCCCTGCCCTGGTCTTGCCGAGCTGGTTGCCAGCCATGAACAGGCGCTCGCGGTGCGTCGCGCCCGCCGCGTGAAAATAGGCTTGGCGCTCGTACGGCCGATAGGCCGCCAGCCGATTACGGTTGCGCCGCCTTTCCACCTCCTCCAGCAGCGCCAGGTAGGTTCGCATCAAGGAGGAACGGGCGGAGGCTGGCTTCGAGGCCACGGATACGGCTGCGGATCTCCTCATCGCTCAGTTGCTCGAGATTGTTTTTGTCGGCATCGAGATTTTCTGAAAAATCCTTAGGCAGCAGGGTCAGCACGACCTTGAGATATTGATCGGGCTTTTCGGCCCTGACCGCCGCGATGACGCCGGCGCCATGGGCGCGAAAATCGGCGCGCAGCGCGGCGGCGAAGTCGTCGACGAGCGTTTTTCGCGCACGCTTCGGGCGGGCGGGCGGAGCGGCCTCGACTCGAGGAGCCTTCGGCTTTCGCCCTGCCCGCTTCGCGCCGGCGGGCATGCGGCGCACAGCCTTGCTTTCGTCAGCCATGGGCGATCGCATCGGATGGCTTTGCCGGCTTCGCCCTGCGGACCTTGCGCGCCGGCTTTTTTCGCGGTTTGGCGCGGACGGGTTTCGGAGGCTCGCTATCGGTGGCCGGCGCGGCCATCGCCTTCAGCTTGGCCGTCGCGGCACGGACCGCCGATGGGTCGAGGCCCTGGCGCGGAAAGCCGAAGCCGGCGACCGCCTCGACGGGACCCCCGCGCGCCATGCCGATCAGCACACCCGGCGCGACCTGCTCGACGCGGCCATGGCGGCGTGGCGGGTGCGCGTTCTCGAACTCGCCGATGGCGCTGACGATCTCGGCGCCGTCATCGGCGGTGATGATGGTGGCGTAGCGTGGCATCTGGGCCTCGGGCAAAAACGTTGGCAATCGGAAGCGTTGCGTTCCTTCGCGCCCCCTCTGTCCTGCCGGACATCTCCCCCATAGGTGGGGAGATCAGATGTCGCCTCGGCTTTCGCCAATCGCCAACCTTGCAAAGAAAGAGCGCCGTCGGCGGAACTGCCAATCTCCCCCCTCGTGGGGGAGATGTCCGGCAGGACAGAGGGGGGCGCTGTCCCGCCAGCCTTTCAGCAATTGTTTGCACCGGCGACAAAAAACCCGCCTCGCGGCGGGTCGTTGGCGCAAATCAGCACCATGGACAAAATAGTAGCATAGCTGCCCTCACCGGGCAACAGGTTACAGGTATATTTTCCTATCTTTCTGAAGGCCATGCAGGGCGAGGCCATCCGCGCGCCACAGCCATGGGTTGAACCGCCAGCCGAAATCCGGGCGAATTTTGTCGGAACCAACCGTGATGCGACGGGTTCCACCCTTAGTCGCCAACGCGACAGACCCTGCAAGAGCGTCTCGCAACAGAGGAGAAGAATCATGCTTACGAGGATCCTTGCGGCTTCGGCCCTGACCATCGGCCTCGCCACCGCGGCGCTGGCCCAGACAGCCGGCACCACCGGAAACGACGGCGCGGGCGGCAGCGGCCAGAGCATCACCGTCGAGCCGAGGACGCCGGCCGCGACACCGCCTGACCAGATGGCGCCGGATACCGGCACGACCGGCAGCATCACCGGCGGCGACATGAATTCCAACGCCGACAAGAACTGCCCGAACAGCCCGCAGGGCGCGCAGGGCAATGCCAACAACACCACGGCCACCACCGTGCAGCCGAACGTGAACGACAAGAATTGCGGCAAGTAGGTTCACGCCGCATTCATCGAGCAATGGCCGTGGAGTGAGCTCCGCGGCCATCGGTTTATGACCAGGTCCGACAGCTCGGCATTTGGAGATTTCGGGCGGGAACCATGCGGCTCCCCGGCCGTTTCAAGGGCGAAAAGGAGAAACCCCATGGCTGACAACGAAAGCACTACCGGCAGCGCTGCAAACGGCACCGGAACGTCGACAACAAGCTCGGCGCGTCCCCGCAGCGCCACGTCGCGCGGCAGTGGCGCGTCGCGTAGCGCCGCCTCGCGCGGCAGCACGCGTTCTTCCAAGGCATCCGAAGATGCCACGAAGAAGCAGATCGCGCAGTTGAAGCGAGAGGTGAGCCGGCTGAACCGCGCGCTTTCCGACCAGGCCGAGGAAGCCGCCGAGACCGCGCAAGGCTGGTACCAGAGCGCGGCCGACCGCGCGTCGAACCTCTACAGCGGCGCCACGGATCGTGCTTCGAACCTGTATAGCGGCGCGTCGGACCGTGCTTCCCGCACGGCCAGGCAGTTGCGCAGCCAGGCGCATAGCGTGTCGGAAACCGTGCAGCAGAACCCCGGTACCTTCTCGACGGCGATGCTGATCGGCGGCCTGGTCGGCTTGCTGGCAGGCATGGCGATCAGCCGCAGTGCCGACCCCGAGCCGGACTGGCTCCGTCGCTGGCATCGGTAAGATTTCGGTCACGGCAACATCCGGCCGGGACCGCCCGCAGTAGTGAGCGTAGGCGCCTTGTAGCGGCCGCGCGGAAAGAAGGGCCGGGCCGTTGCGCCCGGCCTTTCTGTTGCAGGTCTTTTCGTTCCAAGGTTGTGCCGCCCCTGCCCTTCTGTTGTGGCCGGTTGTCCCGGGCTGGTCATTAGCCGGAGCTTATGGGATCATTCCGTTAGGGAATCGCGGAGAGCGGCATGGACAGACCTGCCATGGCATCCGTCTTTCGGATGCGGCATGTGCCTGCAAGCATTTCGGGCGTTCGCAGCCTTGGCCAGGGCCAGGCCGATCCGATCTTCAATTCGAGGCCGCTCGGCGAAGCGATCCGATTCATCGCCCAGGCCGAGGGCCAGTACGACCTCAGCGCCGTCGCCATCTTCTATGGCGACCGCCAGACGCCGCCCCTCGGCAACCGCGAAGTCAGGCAGATCTGGAGTGAATATGGCGAACAGCTCATGGAGGCTTGAGCCGGCTCCTCGGGAAGTGATCCTTCGAAGACCTTCCGCGCCCGGTTCCATCACGCAATCGACCCGATATCGTTTCCCCTGTGCGCCGCTATCAAGTTAGCCCGGACTTCGAACATCCAAATCGAAGCAGTGGACCAAGACTATTTGTTTGAAACTGTTCTCGTCCGTCTTGTCCGCGTCACGGAATTTTGCTTGGTTCAGGCGCGATTTGATTTCAGGGGGATACATGCGTTTCAATATGCGTTTTGGCGCGGTGCTGCTCGGCGCCGCGATGCTGGCGGGCTGCAACACAGTCACCGAAGGCCAATGGAACACCGCGCAGGCCGTGATGCACGGGAGCCCGGCGGTGAAGCGGGATGTGATCAAAGGCTGCGTGGCGCGCCAGACCGCCAAGCCACTTGCCGAGCGAAAGCTCGAGAGCCAGGTCTTCAACGTCGGGTTGGAGCGCCTTCCCTCGACATATTGCAACCGCCTCTGGAACGCCTTCGCCAAGGGCCGCATAAGCTATGCGGACTACCTCAAGCTCTGGTCGTCGACGGCGGACAACAGCAAGGTCATCAAGATCATGCAGGGCAACTAGCCGATGAGCGAAGGCATGACGGCCCTGCTCGGCTATGTCATCTCGTGGCTGCCGATGGTGCTGATCCTGTGGATCTATGTCTATTTCGGCATGAAGCTGGTGCGCGTCCAGCGGACCTCGGCGGCGGCGTTGGAAACGATCGCGCGGAAACTCGGCGATATCGATGCCCGCCTGGCGCGGCGTGAGGAGCGATCGGGCGAAGGGGCGCGCGAGTGAAATCCACCAGGAGGCCCATGGGCCGGGTGGAAGCAGGAAGCCATGTTCGACGAGATCGGAACGCCACCTGAACTTCAGGATGTGATCGACGACTGCTACGAGGCGTTCGCCTCCTACCGGCCGCCGCGCTGGCTGGACGCGCCGCCTTATCGCGATCCAGCCGCGATCCTGGCAACACTGAGTTCGGCACCGCTGCGCCAGCTCACCAGCGATCAGCTCGGGCCTTACGCCTCCTGGGCGATGACGACCGTCGGCGGCGAAGACGACTACAAGCATTTCCTGCCGCGCATTCTCGAGCTGGCGATCGGCGACCAGAGCCATCCCGGCATCGATCCGCCCGCCATCGCCGGCAAGCTGAGATATGGAGGGTGGCCGACCTGGTCGGTCGAGGAGCGGGCGGCGGTGCAGGCCGTGTTTGCCGGCGCATGGCGCTATGCGCTCAAGCAGCACCCCGACGACTACGATCCCGAACGCTGGCTCAACGGCATCGCGCTTATCGATAGCGACCTCGATGCGGCGCTGGCCGCCTGGCTTTCGTCGCCGTCGCCCAACGCGACGCTGCAACTGGCGGAGTTCTTTCGCGGTACCGCTGAGCGGCTTTTCTCTGACAGGGCCAACCGCGATTTCTGGCAGGGAGCGGGTGACGAGGCGATCGAAACCATGCGGCGCTGGCTGCCCAGCGAACCGGTGGTGGACCGGCTGCTGTCGGCGGGCGGCACGGTCGGGTCAGGGGATGAGTGGCGGATCGACCAAGCGCTGCTGGCGCTCAACGCGCTGAGCCCGGCCAGACCGCGCTAGCTTCCTGCCTGGCGGCCGCATCGTCGCCTCCGGATCGGAAATGCCGCTCATGCGTTCTTGAGGCGAGGTCAATGGGAGGAAGCACCATGAACGTCGCCAATCTTCAGCTCGAGGGCCTGCTGATGGCCGTCGCCGCTATAAACCACGTGCTCGTCAAGAAAGGCGTGCTGAGCGTCGAGGAGATCGACATCGCGCTGCGCAAGGCCGAGGCCAGCGAAACCAATGAGGAGCGCTCGGAAGGCATGTCGGCGTCGAGCCGCGACGCCGTCAATTTTCCGATCCGGCTCTTGGAACTCGCCAACCAGTGCCAGCCCGAGGCAGACATTCCGTCCTTCTCCAAGCTGGCGCGCATGGTCGGCCAGATGAAGGAGCCGTATAACGACCAGATGTGAGGCGTGTGGGAAGGCGCCTTGCCTGGAGATGCCGGCACCGCCCCTCATCCGCCCCTTCGGGGCACCTTCTCCCCGTTGAACGGGGAGAAGGAAATAAGGGTCACGCCCGGCCCGGCCAGCCCTGGCGCAGCGCAAGCACGCTGCCCGGGCCGTGCACGGCGGCGTAGAGCAGGCCGGCGGCGAAGGGGAAATGCGACATGAAGGCGCCGAACTCAGCCTGCTCGGCGGCCCAGTGCGACGGGCCGTGGAAGGCAAAGCCGAGGAAGGTGACATAGACCGCGCCGATCAGCGCCAGCGGCGTCAGGAAGGCGCCGGTGAGGAAAGCGATCACCAGCAGCGTCTCGAGGATCGCCGCGCACCAGGCCAGGAACAGCGGAAACGGGAAGCCGGCGGCGGCGATGTAACCGGCGGTGGCGCCCATATCCATGAACTTGAAGGCGACGCCCATCGCGAACATGGCGGCGAAGATCAGACGGGCGATTAGGATGGCAATGGTCCGCCAGGTCGATTGGGTGCTTTCCACGAGTATCCCTCCGGATTGTTGAAGCGGGTGATGTGTCCCAAGGACGGACGAGCCGTGGTGGTTCCGACAGGGGGTGCGATTTTTGTTGGAGGGGCTCGGTTTCCTCGCCTCCGCCGCAGGCGGGGGAGAGGTGGCGCTGCGAAGCCGCGACGGAGAGGGGGCAGCGCCGGCGATGGCAGGATGAACGCCACGCGACGAGCCCTTCCCGTCCGGCTCGGCACTCTATGAAGGCCCCTCTCCGGCCGCTTCGCGGCCACCTCTCCCCCCGCTTCGCGCGGGGCGAGGAAGGAGGCTCAGCCGACCTTCGCCTGCGGCGGATGGCTGATCGAGTCGCGCACGGTGCCGTACTCGGCGCCCCAGCGGTCGGTCATGTCGCAGCGTATATCCCAGAGCTCGGGGAAGAAGCGGTGGCGGGCGCCGCCTTCGAGGATCTCCACCGGCCTGCCCTTCAGCGACTTCGAGCCGAGCCCGATCGAGCGGTGGATGAGATAAAGGTGGTTGGCGCGGAATTTCTGGAACAGTTCGTCGAACTCGATCAGCGCCTCGGCCACGACGTAGGAATCGCCGTGGTCGTAGCGGGCGTCATAAATGTCCTCGACGGAGAGCCCGCGGCCATCGAGATAGGCATGCTTGAAGGTCCGCCAAAGATCCGGCGGCAGGCGCAGCAGAAACTTGAAGCCCGGCGATTCCTGGCCGCTGCCATTGCCGAGCTGCAGGCGGATCTGCTGGTACTCCTTGGGCGACATGGTCTCCAGAAGATCAAGCTGCGCCGTCATCATGCGCATCAGCCGGTGCACGCGGCCCATCAGCGTGACGATGCGGTGCGTGTCCTGCCTCTCCAGATAATCGAGCACGTCGACCAGCGTGTAGGCGATGAGCTTCATCCAGAGCTCCTCGACCTGGTGCACGATCTGGAACTGCAGTTCGTCGGCGTTGACCATTTCGGACAGCGGCTTCTGGCAGGTCAGCAGCTTGTCGCATTGGAGGTAGACGCCATAGTCGCGCATCTCCGGCATCTCGATGCGGGCGTGATAGTCCTTTTTGTCCATGGCTCATCTCCTCGCGCGGGCATGGTTTGGGATGTTGCAAAGAGGATAGCGCTTTCGGCTTGAACATTGTTCCTTTCTGTTATCCAAATGGCATTAAATGAAGGACGGATTTCGGTCTTTCATGCCAAGCAGGAGAACGAATGATGCTGGATACCCTCGACCGCAGAATAGTCGCCGCGCTCGAGCGCGACGCGCGCCTCTCCTTCGGCGAACTGGCCGAGGAGGTCGGCCTGAGCAAGACGCCGTGCTGGAAACGGGTGAAGGCGCTGGAGGAGGCCGGCATCATCCGTGGCTATTCGACCCGCATCGACCCGGCCAGGATCGGCTTCGGCATCGAGGCCTTCATCCAGGTGTCGATCGACTTCGAGGTGTCGGACGCCTTCGAGGCGGCGGTCAAGAAGCATCCGCTGATCCGCCGCTGCTACGCCACCACCGGCGAGGCCGACTATCTGCTCCAGATCGTCACCGTCGACATGATGGCGCTCGACCGGATGCTGCGCGAGGAGCTCAGCCGCCTGCCCGGCGTGCGCCGGACCGTGACGTCGATGGCGATGCGCGAGATCAAGGGCGACATCTCGTTCGCCGAGGCGGCCGGGCGCATGGTGAGAGGCGCGCAGACCAAGTGAGCCATGGGCGCCGGGCGGGCGGGCGCGGCGCCGGGCCCTGACTATTTCTGGGATGGTCGAAGACCGGATGCCGAACCGGTCTATAGTCGCGCCCGGGGGTATTCGGGTGGCTGATATCATCTCAATCAAAACAGGCGCGGAGCCTGCCGGATCGGCGGGACGCTCGGGGCTTTTCGCCGTCATGGCGAATGCCGGTGTCGCGCGCCGCTCCTGCCGCATTCTGGCGGCGGCGCTGCTCGCATCGACCATGCTGCTGCCGATGGCAACGCGCGCGGCGTCGGTCCTGCCGGAGCCGCGAGACGGCCTCCACCGGCCGATGGATCCGAAGGCCATGCTGCAGGAGGCCAAGCGCGCCCTTCTGGCGCAAGCCGCCAGTGGCAATGGCGGTAATGGAGGCAATGGCGGCGCCGCAGGCGGCAACGGCGGCAATGCCGGGAACGGCGGCAACGGTGGTTCCGCGGGCGGCAATGGTGGCAACGGCGGTTCCGCAGGCGGCAACGGCGGCAATGGTGGCTCCGCCGGTGGCAACGGCGGCAATGGCGGTTCCGCGGGCGGCAACGGCGGCAATGGTGGCTCCGCCGGTGGCAGCGGCGGAAATGGCGGTTCCGCGGGCGGTAACGGCGGGAACGGTGGTTCCGTAGGCGGTAACGGCGGCTCCGCGGGCGGCAACGGCGGTTCCGCCGGGAATGGCGGCAATGGCGGCTCCGCTGGAAATGGCGGAGACGGCGGTGCCGGAAATGGCGGCGGGAACGGTGGTTCTGGTGGAACCGGCGGCAATGGCGGCTCCGCTGGGAACGGTGGTTCCGGCGGCAATGGCAGTTCGGGCGGCAATGGCAGCTCGGGCGGCAATGGCAGTTCCGGCGGCAATGGTAGCTCGGGCGGCAACGGCGGCCATGGCCCCAGCCATCACGACACCACCGCCGGCCATTCGGACGGAGGCCCCCGCTCTTGCGGAACCTCCACGAGATCATCTTGCTGAGGCGGCTTGACCTCAGGCGCCCTCGAATGCTGCCTGGTGCTAAGGGCCGGTGCGGTAAGCGAAATCGTCGATCGCGGCCTGCCAGTAATGCTGCGTCCGGATTTCGAGCCGCGTGATGCGCCTGTAGTCGGCCGCGAAATAGACCAGTCCGTTCGCCGACAACACCAGCTGATCCTCATGGGCAGGCTGATCGCCCCGCCAGGCCTTGAGGATGAGCGTCTCGCCCTCGGCGTCGTCCCAGCCGGCGCCGAAATAGGCGCCGGTGAAATCGAACGGCTTGTCGCTGAACACCTGCGCCGGGTGGCCCGAGCTGTTATAGGCGATGAATTCGCCCGACATGGTGGTGTTGACGTAGCCTGGGCCGTCGGTGAAGCGCTGGTGCATGGCGACGAGATTGTACCAGTCGAGGCCGCCATAGCCGGACGGGACTTCGAACACGCCGGGCGACGTCATCAGGTCGTCGAAGCCGACGACATGCTCGATCGTCAGCGGCGCCTCGGCCGGTCCGCCCTTGCCCGAAAATGCCGAGATCACCACCGGGGCCGCGCCGACGACGACATGCCGCCGCTCGGTCGCCCCGTTGGCCGAAAAATCGACCAGCCATTCGCCTGAAGTCACGGCCGCGCTGAAGCGCCCGTCCGGGCCGACCTTGGCGACGGACGAGGCGCCGCCCGGCCCCGTCAGGGAAACGCTCGATCCGGCAGCGACCGCGCCGCTGATCGTCAGATCCGCCGCGATGCCGACCGGATGCGTGGTGCGCGTGGCGATCATGTCGCCCGGCGATCCGGGCGAAACGACATAGTCGCTCTCCTGCGCGGCGTTGCCGGTGGTGACGGAATAACCCGGCGGCGGCACGACGCGGAACGCGTAGTGCCCGGGATCGACCACTTCGAAATCGCGCTGCATGACCGACATGCGGAAATTGGCGAAGCCGCCGGCATTGGTCAGTCGCATGATGGTGCTGCCGTTCGGCTTGTCGAGCTCGACGGCCACGCGCGACATCGGGCGGTCGCCCATATCGTAGACGCCGTTCCTGTTGAGGTCGCGGAAGACGAGCAGCGACGTGTTCATCTGGCCGCCCTCGAAGGAGCCCCATGCGCGCTTCGGATAATAGTCGTCAGCAGTGCCGGCATGCGCCGCGCCGCAGGCCATGGCCAAACCGAGGGCCGCCGCGGCGACGCCTGAAAACAACAAATCACGCTTCACGAAATTTCCTCTTTCAATCCGATCCCCTGGAGACGCGCGATGACCTTGTCGACGGCATCGGCATCGAAATAGGCGAGATAGAGCAACACCATCGTGGCGCTGAACGTATAGACCGGCAGCGTCACATAGATGATGGCGTGGAAGGCCAGGCCCGGCAGCAGCAGGTAGCGCCTCGTCGCGCGAAACGGCAGGCCGAAGGCAAGGCTGTATTCCAGCGCGACGACGGCGACGGATGCGATCGTGGCGAACCAGGCAAGGCCGGCCGGATAATCCGAACCCGCATAGTACCAGAGGAATATCGCCTCGATCCGCGCGCCGCTCAGAAAGGCGTAGCTCGACTTGTCGAAGGCGGCGAAGAAATAGAGCACGCAGAGCTGCACCACGATCAGCCGCAGGCCCCACAGATTGCCGCGCTCCGCAGGCGCCGGCAGGCCCGCGCGTTCGGCCCGCATCACCGCCAGATAGCGGTCCAGCGAATAGGAGCGGTCGCAGGGGGTGAGCGCGATCAACAGCGCGGCGACGGCAAGCAGATAGGTATGATGATGTGTCCAGGGCTCGCGCCCGAACTGGAAGCCGAAATAATAGTACATCGCGAGGCCAACCGCGCCGGTCCAGACGGCGGCGGCGCGGCTCTGGTAGCCGACGAAGAGCAGCGTCGTGGCGACGAAGAAGTTGGCCGCCAGGAACAAGCCGATCGGCGACTGGTCCATATAAAACAGCAGCTCGCCGGCCCAGCGCGACCAGAACAGCATCGCCAGGCCGATGCGGATCAGCGCGGACGAGCGCGACGAGCCCTCGGTGCCGACCGCCCAGTGCACGAAGCTTGCGGCAAGAGCGTGCATCGGACGCAAGCCGGCGGCGTCAGTCGGCGCAGGCATTTTCGGCATCGGTATGGATGATCTGCCAGCCGTCGCGTGTGGCCAGCCGCGCGCGGACACGAATGTCGGAGCCCTGCCCGGCGGCCGTGCAGAGCCGCTTGATGACGGAAGCCAACTCCTCGGGGTTTTGGATCCACTTCAGCTTGCCGTTGCGAGGAGCATCGAGCATCGCGAACCGGTCGAGCGGGACGAGCGCGCCGTCGGGCTGGCGGATTTCGAAGGAAGCGTCGATGACGCCGAGCCCGATCGCGCTGAACATGGTCCAGGAGCGCAGCCACGGCGATTGAACCCCGAAGACCTGCTCCGCGGCCGGACCGGCGATCATGAAGGCGGCAATCGCGATGAAAACGCAAAACCGCAGGCGTCCCGCCGACAGCCGTCCGGCAGGCCCCGCGCCTGTTTCAATCGAGATGATGTCCGCCACCCGCGCACCCCCTCCGGGACTATAGACCGGATCAGGGTCTGTTCCGCAGACCATCCCAGAAAAAGTCAGGGTTCGGGCCGCCGCCCATGCCGTATCGTGGTTAGGGCCGAGACTGGACACCACAACCCACGTCTCGGCCCGCCGGCTCTGTTTTTGAAATTAACTATCCGGTTGAATTCATCGATAGGTTGCTTGCCTGCGTGGCGACCTTACGCGAATCTATCTTTGGGGGTGGTGGCTTGGGGAAGCGCCACGATGACATTTGTTGACTACTATGATCTGCTGGAAATCAGCCCGAGGGCGGCACCAGAAACTATAGAGCGAATATTCCGCTACTTCGCTAAACGCTACCACCCGGACAATCGGGAGACTGGCGACGAGCGGCGCTTTAGCGATCTCGTCGAGGCGCACAATACACTCAAAGATCCCGCCGCTCGCGCGCAGTACGACATTTTATACGGACAGCATCTGGGCGACAGCCGTGAGTTGACCCAGGAAGCCAGCGATCCACTCGTCGTAGAGAAGGATGCGATCGTTCAGGCCAAAGTGCTGTCGCTGCTTTGCGCGCGGCGCCGGCAAGACGTCAACAATCCTGGCATCGGCGACGAAGAGCTGGAACGCCTGTCAGGTTGCCCTCGCGATCACCTCGAGTTCCACCTCTGGTACCTCAAGGCGAAGGGCTTTATCGGCAGGACCGAGAATGGGACATTCGCGATCACCGTGCATGGCATTGATCGCGCCTATTCGGAACGGCAGGACGGCCGGCCGGCCGCTACGAGACTTCTGGAGAGCGCACGGTCCCAGTGATCATGCAGGCGTCATCGCGTGGTTCGTGTCCCGGCATGTGCAAGCATTGAAAGAGCCCGCACGCCATGGGGAGCGAACGGGCTCTTTATCGGGCCTCCCTGTGGATACGCTTTTCCAGTGTGGGCCTGGTTGCGATGACACCCCACCCGACGCGGCACGCCAGGGCAGCCCAGTTCGCGCCGCCTGAGAACCAACTTGGCCGCGTCCCGATCGTTCCATTAGCAGATGCTTGATTGCCGTCCTCGGCGCACGGAGACTTATTTGCGGATGATCCATTCCACCTTGTTGGGATCAACGTAGTCGTCGCCGGTCATGATGCGGACCAGCTTCCTGGCGCGCGGTCGCCATTGATCCTCGGGAACGTTGTCCTCGACCACCCATCGCCTGAATGCCGTGCGCATAACGTCGAGTTCGAATGCTGGAATTTGGTCTTTGGATTGTTTCTTGGTCATCGACCGGCAACGTGGAATGGTTTTAAATGTTCCGAGCGGGTGAGCTCCGCTTATGATGGCGCGGGCCTTTGCCGTCGTCTCGGGGACTAAGGCATAGCCATTAGGCACCATCACGACAGATCCTGCGATAACATCGGTTGCGCATGGTAAACAAAACCCGTCGGCGGGAAGACTGGTCGACGGGTTGTGCTGCGATCAATCAGCGGCTGAGGCATTATTCCTGCGCCAACCGTCCTTCAAGCTCTTTCAGGAAGTGAGCTTCATTAAGCAGTGAATTCCAGTCGGTGCCAATGCGCTTGATCAGTTCGCCGGCCTGGTCCTTCGAGATGCTGGATTCCCTCGCCAGCCGAGCCGCCAACAAATTCAACACGGCTTCCTCGCCCTCGGGCAAGTTGCCTTCCGGATGAAACATCGCCTCGAAAATCACCTGGTATACGCTCTCGACCTCCTCGTTGATCTCACTGGCTGGGATGCCTTCGCGCGCTGCGGCGTTCATCATCTCGTCGGCAAGGTCGCTCACCGCGACCGGATCGTCAGTCATGGCGTTGGGCAGGTGTTCCGCCATCCACTTGTCGAAGAAGTCAATGCCGCGTGTGCTCATCTCGGCATAAGCGGGAGGCAACACATTAGGTTCCGCTGAGGGAAGGTGCGATTTGAGCTCGCCACCGTTGAGGGACGATAGCGGGCTCTCGAACTGTGGGCAGCCCGAAGGTAGCGCGTCCATCTGGCGAGGCTGTGCCACCCACGGATTAAGCCGGCCCGATGGCTTATGTTCCATCCTCTAAAGATGCAGAAGCCACGTCCACCTGCATCTGCGTGAGCTCAAATTTCAATTCGTGGATCGTAAGGCGCTCGACAAGACGGCGTAGAGGATTGGCAGTGAGCGTAGCTGCCGCTGGTTCAAGCGAGAGCCATGGAAAAACGCCTTTGCGAATCCTCTTGACGACCAAAATCCTCGAACCCATATCGCCGCTAGGTCGAAACCGCTGCTGTAGGTTTCGGCTCTCCGAAAACTCAATTGTTCGTTCGAATTGGAGGATCCTATGAACGATCGTATGTTTGACAGCCCTCTTTTCGTAAAGAGCGGAAGCAGCCTTATCCAGGAGATTGCATGCATTGAGGACGCCCTGGAATTTCTCTACGAATGGCCGAAAAACAGGCGCGGCCCGATCTACCACACGGCGCTGCGAGCCTGCCAAAGGGCATTCGACAGCGACTTCCCGCGAAAGGCCGCGAGAGACGCCTTCTCCGGCTTCGCAAAAGCAGCCAAGATTCTTGAAGAAGTAAGCGCACCGCCGCCTTGGATGGTCAGCGTTGGCGGCCGCGGCGGGCTAGCCGCCTGAAGTCTCGCGATGGAGGTCGCGATGCTTTCAAAACCGTTCGAAAATCCGATCCGGGTTTGGGTTGGCATGGGGTTTCCTCGTCAGCTCAACACCGTGGTTGACGCATATCAGTTTGCCACCGATTGGTGTGGCAACAGTCCCGAGCAGAAAGCTGCCATCCGCGCCTGCAAAGCGGCGCTGGTCGGAGACATCGAGGCGGAGACGGCCAGGGGAATCTTTGCCGCCTTTGCCCGCAAGAAGGACATCCTTATCGAGGACGGAAATATGCCGCCACCTTATTGGAAGGCTCGGCCCTCGCACGTCTGAACTGGTTGAGGCGGCGGCCAACGCCGCCTCAACCATGCTCCAAGCCATTTCCACCTGATCGAGCAATTTCCATGGCAAATGAACTCGCGATTAAATCCCCGTCCCTTGAGGCAAACGCAGCCCGCTACGACGATGATTGCCAAGAAGCGTTGGTTGCTCACATCGACAATTTGCTGGAGCAAGCCGAGGCCGCCGGATGGGACAGGAGACGGGCCGCGTCGGCGCTGATGTATCTTGCCGCTAAAAGGCTAAATAGTGGTGATCGTCGAAGCACCTGACCCTCCCTAAGGGGTCCCCTCACCTAATTCGAAGGAAGTCTTTCGCCAGCCGGATTAAGGTCTTTGCGCGCCGTCTCCTGCTCCCTCTCGGCGTCGGCCTTGCGCTTCGGGCATTCCTCGAAATCATGGTCGCGGCCGCCGCAATAGGAGCAGCATTTGGCGGGTGTGTCGGGGTTGAGCATCGAGGCCATTCCCAAGAATGCACGAAATCGTTTCCAGTTGCAGCAATTGCGTGAAGACGCTGCCGCCGTTCAGGCCGATAGGGTTCCTGACGCAGAACGGAAAACCGCCGCACCGCCTGTTCGCGATTTTGGGCCAAGCCCGCTCGCCCCGCTGCGGACCTCAGTTCCTTGACGCGGATTGCATCTGCCAAAGCGTCGAATAGTTCATGACCGGCCGCTCGAAAGTCGCGCCCTTGTCGACAAACGGCTTGCCGGAATCCAGCATCGGCTGAAACCGATCCAACTGCTTCGCCGCGTCGAGATCGACCCATAGGCTCACGTTCGAGAGCGACGAGGTCGCCTCGTCCGCGCCAGTATAAAATGCGAGGAATCCCGGCATCTCTTCGATGCCGGGGCGGAGCGTCTGCTCGAGCTCGACCATCATTTGCCGCATTTCGCCGAACCTGTCCGGTGGGCATCGAAGGATGGATACCCTTACGATCGGCTGCATCGGAAATGCTCCCTCTTCCTGGATCGACCTTGCCGCAAAAAAGGTATGTCGAGGGACCGACGATCACCATAGCGGCGGGCAGTTTCGGTGCGGTCCGTTCCAACACATTTTCGAGAGAACCAGGCGGCCGGCCGACAACGTCTGCTTTGCCCGTGCAAGCGCGTCACTCTCGCCGGACAATTGCTTCCACAGGAGCTCGCCGCTCGCGCGGCGGGCTCCCGTTCAGTCACCGCTCACGCATGGGCGTGGGGATGACGGAAGTCCCAGACGGCCCAGGCCGAAGCCACGACCACCAGCACGCCGAGGGCGACGTGCGTGGTCATGATATTCGTGTCAGCCTTGAAGCCCAAGAGCCAGGGCGACACGATCAGCCAGAGCCCGAGGACCAGACTTACCCATTCTTCCCACTCGGCGAACACTGAAAACATCGCCAGCGCCAGCGCGCCGAGCAGAACGCCGACAATCCAGGCGTTCCACGCGGGCACCATCGCCGCGGTGAATCCGATGACCCAAGGTGAGATAAACAGGCAAATCGCCAGGACCAAGGTGATCCAGTCCAGGCTCTTTCTTGCTTCCATCATTGCCATGACAACCTCCATAGATGAAGCTTGACCAAAGCAACCGTATCCGCGTGGACATCGCACGCTCAGCATTGATGTAATTACGCTTTTACCGCTCCGCAAGGAGGTGCCGGCAACTGTGGCTTGCGCCCTGCCCGGCGCCTACCTACCTGCAAAGCATGAGAAAGCTCCTTGCGCTCTGTGTGCTGGCTATCGTCGCGTTCACGAGCTTTTGGGTGCTGGCGATCGTCGAGATCGCAAGCTTGTTTTGGGATTACCGCGAGACGGCATCGATGGCCCGCAACCGCGGAAGCGGTGCTCCGCCACCGATGCTGGACGAGCCTGACGGCGTGCCGACACATGCCGCGCCGAGCGAGAACGGGACGAACCGGGCGTATGCCGTCGATGAATCGGCGGCGGCGTTGACATCTGCCAACTGGCAGGGCCGGCCCCTCACACGCTGAAGTCGCTCTCGGTATCGGCGCCGAGCTGCGGCACGACGATTGCCTCCAGCGGGGCGTCGAGCTGCCATTTCACGCTGCCGGGCGTGCGTTCGAGGGTGGAGGAACCGCTCAGCGATTGCGGCGCCACACGCTGCAGCACCACCGTGCCGAAACCCTTGCGCTCGCCGGCATCCTTCCGCCCGGCCGTCTTCGGCGTGGCTTCAACGGCCGCCGCGCCGGATGTCTCGTGCCACAAAAGATGGAAGCGCCGCCGCGCCTCGGGGTCCGTCTCGACCTTCCAGGTGATTTCGACATGGCCGCCCTCGGCGGCAAGCGCGCCATATTTGGACGAGTTGGTGCCGAGCTCATGGAAGGCCATGCCGAGATTCTGCACGGCGTTCGACTGCAGCGTCAGCAGCGGCCCGGATAGCGAGATGCGCTCCTCATGGCCGAACGGCTTCAGATGCTCCTGGACGAGGTCGAACAGGCTGGCGCCGGCCCATTCCGAGGTGACAAGAAGATCGTGCGAGCGCGACAGCGCCATGATGCGCGAGCGGATCATCTGCTCGAACTCGGCGGGGTCGGTCGAGCGCTTGCTGGTTTCCCTGACCATCGACAGGATCACCGCGAACTGGTTCTTCACGCGATGGTTGACCTCGCGCATCAACAGCCGGATGCGGCGCTCGCTTTCCTTGGCGGCGCTGATGTCGCGGGCGATCTGGGAGGCGCCGACGATCTCACTGGCGCCGTTCTTGATCGGCGATACGGTCAGCGAAACGGCGATCAGCGATCCGTCCTTGCGCCTGCGGGTCGTCTCGAAGCTGGGAATGCGCTCGCCCGCTCGGATTTTGGCGATGATCTCGACTTCCTCGCCCTGCATATGCTCGGGAATCAGCATCAGGATCGACTGGCCGATGGCCTCCTCGGCGCTGTAGCCGAACATGCGCTCAGCCGCGTGATTCCAGTCGGTGATGACGCTGTTCAGGGTCTTGCCGATGATGGCGTCATAAGAGGAATCGACGATTGCCGCGAGCCGCGCGTCGGCATTCGCATCGGGTCGAAAGATCCCCCCGGAACTGATCATGCGCATTTAATTAGGGCCGGTGAAAATCGGGGCAACATGGCGAGGCGAAATCGCATCCGCTACGGCTTTGAGTTGTTGGGGCCGTCAACAGCCCTGTTTTCCGGCGATATCACGCCGAAATCCTGCGATTTCGTACCCGCGTCGGCGGTCAGGAAGCCTTCCACCGCCAGCCCGCGGCGCAACAGCTCGCGCACCGCTGCCGAACGGCTCGGCATGCGCTTCTCGAAGCGCCAGTTCTCCAGCGCCGCCAATTCCTCTTCCGTCAGCATGATCTGCAGCCTTTGCGGCCGTTCGAGCTCCGCCATCCCTGCCACCCTCAAGACAACCAGTGCTACAAATGAGTAAGTGTCTCACTGTGAGTAAAAGTAGGGTTTACCCCATAAAACGTCAAGAACGGTCAAACCGAGAAAAGCGCGGCACGCTAACGATCCCCATCATGTTACGAAATCACATTTGTTGCCTTATGCTAACTCATTGATTTATTTATGTGTTTTAACATTTGTGTATTGCCATTGAGCGGCTGCAGGCGCATGGTGCCGGACAGAGGGACAAACCGTCCGCGAAAGGGAGGGTTTTCCAATGTCACGACGATTTTCCAACCGGTTGCGCGATGACGCCCATTGCAAGGTCCAGCACGCCTTGCGGACCAAGGGCATCGTCAACATCATCGGATTGTCGGAAGAAATCAGGCTGAAGAACCTCGCCGAGAACATCGCACGCGAGGACATTGAAAGCCTGGTTATGGAGATTTCACAGCTCTACGGGGCGCCGATCGAGTTCGACGAGCACGTGCTGACGGCGCTCGACCTGCCCGAGGTCCTTGGCCCCGACAATCGCAACGACCTCGAAAAGGCGTTGCGGGAGCGGACGTCGGCGGAATTGCCGACCGAGTTGCTTCAGCTGGACGGATAGCCTGTTGCCGGTTGAAGGACCGAAAGTCCATCCTGGTCGCCATCATCGTCGCCGAGACACGGAACTCGCAATCTGACGTCGCGTTGATCCCGTAGGGAAGACGCGATGGCTGACAAGGATCCGGTCTGGAACGAAAACCAACCTAGCCTCGACGAATTCGTGAAGCGGCTGGTCGACGAGACCGGCATCAGCGAGGCGCAGGCGCTCGAACTTATCTATCTTATCGGGCTGAATTGGAGCTCACTGGTTCGCGAGGCAAAGGCAATCGCTTCTCGGCACTGAGGCTCAGGACCTGGTGTCGAGACGATCCAGTATCGTCAGGCCGGTCTCGTACTTGTCCGGCGCCATGCCTGCCTGGTGAGCCTGCCACAGATTGTCCCTGAGATCGGCCTTCTTGACCGGCCGCGCCAGTTCATTGGAAATCGCACGGCAGATGAAGCCTTCCTCGCTCTCGTCCATGCGCCTGGTCAGCGCATCGACCGCCGCCACCACCGGCAGGCCGAAGCCGGCGCCGTGCAGCCGGTCGAGGCTCCAGCCCTCGCCCTTCTCGACGACGTCATGCAGATAGGCGACGGTCTTTTCGTCGAGCGTTTCAACCGCATCGGCGACGCGCCGCAGATGTTCGATATAGGGTCTGCCGGTCTTGTCTTTCTGGCCCCTGTGGGCCTGCTCAGCGATCTGCGCTGCCTGATGAAGCATAATCCTTCTGATCTCCTGACAAATGGAGCCCGCCCCGGCGAGGGACGGCCGAGGCGGGCTTGCTCGGGTCTGGACCCGGTCCGGTGGCGCGTCTTCGCGGGGGGAGCGGGGCTGCGCGCCATCCTGCATGCAAGAACAAAGGCACCGGGCGAATGTTCCGCCGCTCGCGGATTTTTGAGGACGCCGTGGCCATCCACGGACCCGCTCCAACCGGCGCCCAAAAAGAAGCCCGGACCAGGCGCCGGGCAGAGAGGTCTTGGGAACATGCCGACCGGAAGGTCATTCCTTCAGCATCTGCTAATTTGCCGGATCATTGCGACGGCCGGATGAAGCCTCGCCGGACTCCCGTATCTTGGGTCTGACACGCCGGAGAAAAGCTTTTGGGCAGGAACCTCGCGACCGCGCTGCCGTTAGCCATCAGTGTTCAACAGGAGGTCCGGCAATGGATTGGAACCGCGTCGAAGGCAATTGGAAGCAAATGAAGGGCAAGGTCAAGGAACAGTGGGGCAAGCTCACCGACGACGACCTCGACCGCATCGCGGGCAAGCGCGACCAGCTAGAAGGCAAGATCCAGGAGCGTTACGGTCTCGAGAAGGATCGCGTACGCCGCGACATCGACGACTGGTACAGCATGCAGGGCTGGTAGCAGCCGAGCCCTGAAGCGAAGGGCGCTGCCGCGCGGCAGCGCCCTTTTTTGCGAGCAGCTCTCGGCGCCGGAACATTCAGCCGTTTCAGAGGTTCAAGTTGGCATCACTTTGGCGGTTTGCGGTGCGCTATGACCAATTATTCGAAACTTCCCACGACGAGCCGCAAGCTGTTTCGCGTCGTCGTGGAAACACCCCGCGGCTCCGCCGTAAAGCTGGCCTATGAGCCGAAAACAGGCGTGTTCGAATATTCCCGCCCTCTTCCCGTCGGAAACACCTATCCGTACGACTGGGGCTTCGTGCCTTCGACCCTAGGGGACGATGGTGACCCGCTGGACGGACTGGTCATCCATCAGGCCGCCACGGCGCCGGGCGTGGTCATAAAATGCGACTTGCTCGGCGCCTTGAGACTGAGGCAGCGCGATCCCGACGGCTCGAAGGTCCGCAACGACAGGTTCATCTTCTGCCCGCGCAAGGAAGACGCGCCGGATGAGCCGGTGGCAGCGGCCGATGTGCCCGGGGAGCTTCGCCGCGAGATCGAGCAGTTCTTCCTTTCTTCGGTGCTCGGCACCGGCAAGAAAATCAAGGTCAAGGGCTGGCAGGATGCCGCCGAGGCGCGGACGTCGCTGAAGAAGGGGATGAAATCCTTCAAACGCAAATTTGCTGGCTGAGCGCGCGCAGCCTATGCCTATCTCTCGCCCTATCCCATTGAACGCGATGCATATCTGCGTCGACATGCAACGCATGTTCATGCCTCCAGGGCCATGGGCGGTCGAGTGGTTTCCCCAGACCCTGCCTAAAGTGGTCCGGCTTATCGAAAAGAGGCCGCCGCGAACCATCTTCACGCGGTTCATTCCCGCGCGGCGTCCCGGAGACGGACATGGCCAATGGCGAAGCTACTACGAACGCTGGAGCGAGATGACGCTGGAAAATGCCGGAGCCGAAATCATTGAACTGGCGCAGGAATTGCAGGTCTTCGTCCCGCCAGCACTCCAGTTCGACAAACCCGTCTATTCGCCGTGGTTCGGCGAAACGTTGCGACGCGCACTGACCGCAGACCATGTCGACACCCTGATCGTCAGTGGCGGCGAGGCCGACATGTGCGTCCTGGCCACGCTGCTCGGAGCCATCGATTTCGGCTTCCGCACGGTCCTAGCCGCAGACGCGATCTGCAGCACCTCCGACGAAGCCTATGAGAGCATCCTCAGGCTATTCACCAAACGATACTCTCATCACGTCGAGGTCGCTCCCGTGGATGAAATCCTGGACTTCTGGATCTAGACCACGACTGCATAGCGAAAGCGGCACGCCATCTGTCCGCCGTATCGACTGCCAAGAACGGCCGTGACGGCCGCCGCTAAGACTTCGGTCCGATGCGCGCTGGACCGTGGGCCGAAGGCGGGAACGCAAGCAACCTGCTCCCGTTGGTTGAAGGGGACAAGCTGCGCGTCGCCGCAGGAATCGACTTCAGCGGCTACGCGGCGCTCAAACATTGGAGAGAAGACATGAACAACATCATTTGGCTCGTCGGAGCGGTCGTCATCGTCCTTTTCATATTGGGCTTCCTCGGCTTCCGGTGACGCAAGACCCGTTCGGCACGATGATCGCCGCTGATGTCGCGACCTGCCACGCGAAGCGCGATCGGCTCTGCCCGATGGGCATTGGCCCAAGCATGAGCTCAAGTTCATCGTGAACATCGGCAAGGTCAGCCCCTTCGGAACCAATTGCCTTGATCGCCCGATGTGACGGTGACCGCTCCGACATCTCCGAAGATGCGCGGACCGCGCCTGAAGGCGGCAGGATCGGAAGGCCAGGCTTACTTGCCTGCCACCTTTTTCTTCGCTTTTCTTGGCGCCTCTTCGATCGATCCTTGCGCCAGCCGGGCCTCGCGAAGACGCGCGGTCTTTGCAATCCTGGCTGCCGACTCGCCATCGATGATGGCGCGCGCGGTTTTCGTGGTGGCGTCGTTCTTGGCGTCGCCTTTCGGCTTGAACACATTCATCTCAGCCATGTGTTACCTCGCTGTGCAAAATGAAAAAGGCCGGGCGAACCCGACCTTCCCTCAAAACCTCGGCGCCGATGTCAGTACATCCGTGATCAAGGGCGCCGACGCATGGTTTAGGCCACCTGGGTTCAGGCCGCCTGGAGGTTTTCCGCCGCGCTCTTGCCGCTGCGGTTATCCTTGACGACATCGAAGCTCACCTTCTGGCCCTCGACCAGCGAACGCATGCCAGCGCGCTCAACCGCCGAAATATGGACGAACACGTCAGGCTGCCCATTGCCCTGCTCGATGAAACCGAAGCCTTTGGTTGCGTTGAAGAACTTTACTGTTCCAGTAGTCATGCGATTTCCTTTCAAATCGACGCCAAATCTTTCCGCCCGGCTCACTCGCCGGACGTCACAATCTTCGAAATTGAGAGGAAAAATCGTCAGGGCAGCGCCCGAAAAACAACGTTCATTCAACAAGATCGATAGCGGATATATAGCGCTCGATTTCATTCACGGCAAGGTAAGGCCGCGTAATATTTCCGTACGCCTCGTACAACGGCTTAGGGCGGGCGCTCGACATTCCCGCGCCGCCTCCCCGCGACAGCTGCGCGCGGCCCGCGCCAGATTGCCGGCTGCTGATGCGCGGCGGCGGCTCTGGCATCCCGGGCCGCGCCTTTCCGCGTACAGAAACGGCGGCCGAGACAGCCGCCGTTCCTTACCACCGATCGGCTGGCATCGTCAGTTGGCGCCCCCGAGTTGCTTGGTCATCTTGCAGAAATCGTCGTGCTGCTTGGCGATGGTGTCGTCACCGCAGTCCTTCTTGATCGAGGTGCGGTCTTCCTCGGTCATGGCCAGCCAGGCCTTCTTGAACTCGTCGCCGGATCTCATCGTCTTCATGCCGGCGTCGGTGAAGAAGGGCGACATCTTTTGCGGGTCGTCCAGTGCCGACGTGCCCTTGGCACTGCTGGCCATCGCCGCGCCGGTGGCGAGTGAAAACACGATCGCGCTCATGCAAAGCATTTTGGTATTCATTTGCTTACTCCCTGCCAGTTTTAGAAACAACTGCTTTGAACAGCGCTTGCCCTGGCAAAAAGTTCCAAACGAAATCAAAGAAATGCAAAGGCGAGCAGCTCCGCGCATACCGGAGAATCCGCGGCGTCCGAACCTTCGCCCAGGTCAAAATGCCAATTGATCATTTGCAGCCAGGCGCGCACGGATTTTCTTGGTGGAACAAGTCCCGTGACTTCGTGTTGGTAGTGATCCAACCCCAGCCAGGAGATGCGGAAATGGCGACGACGAAAGCGGCCTCGAACAAAGGCCTGAACGAACTTTTCCACGACACGCTGAAGGACATCTATTTCGCCGAGAAGAAGATTCTCGCCACGCTGCCCAAGATGGCGAAGGCCGCGCAGGACGACGCGTTGAGGGCAGCCTTCGAAAAGCATCGCACCCAGACCGAGGAACATGTCGCGCGTCTCGAGGAGGTCTTCGAGGTGATCGACAAGAAGCCGGTAGGCAAGACCTGCGCCGCCATCATGGGCATCACCGAGGAAGGCGCCGAGATCATGGACGAATACAAGGGCTCGCCTTCGCTCGATGCCGGTCTCCTGGCCGCCGCCCAAGCCGTCGAGCATTACGAGATTTCGCGCTACGGCACGCTCAGGACCTGGGCGCAGGAGCTCGGCCTGACCGAAGCGGTCACCTTGCTCGACAAGACGCTGAGTGAAGAGAAGGAGACGGACGTCGCGCTGACCAAGCTTGCCGAATCGGCCGTCAACCTCGCGGCCGAAGCCGCATAATCGCGGTCAGTCGACGGCCGGACTTTCTCTTCGGCCCAGCTTTTAACGAGCCCCGGCGGGTCACCGGGGCTCGTTGCCGTTGGTTCCCACGCATCGCTCAATCGAATGGCGGCGGCCGTTGCCTGTAGGGCGAATGGAACCGGACCAGGATTTGATTATTCCATCTGGAAGGCAACCCAGCATGACCAGGTCGTCGCTCCATCTGCTCAAAGGCACAGGCTACGTGATCTCCACGGTGAGCGTTATCCTGCTCGCGACCGTCAGTTGGGAGAGCGCCTCGAAAAGCTCAATTCTGATCGCCTGCCTGCTCGGCGGAGCCGCCGCCTCGATCATCGGCATGTTCTGCCGCTGGCTTTCCTACGAGATCGAGAAGAGGCGGGAAGAGCGGAAATAGAACGGCTTCACGGCTTCAGTCCCCGCGGCGCACATATCCCGCCACCAGCAGCGTCATCAGGCTGCTGACGACAATCCATATGCCGGTCTTATCAAATGCCGACGCCCGCGGCGCCCGCGGGCCAACACCGGCTGCGGCTACGGGCATCGTTGCGCTGGGCTTGGCTGCAGCCCGGTCATTCGCTCTCGCCACCACCGGCGCCAGATCGCGCCGGCTGCCGCGGCGCACCGAATAGGCGCGCGTGATCTCGGCGCCGAAGAGGAAAATCTGCGCCGAGTAGTAGACCCAGACCAGCACCACCATCAGCGCGCCGGCCGCGCCGTATGAGGTGGCGATGGCGCTGGTGCCGATGTACCAGCCGATCAGCGACTTGCCGATGGTGAAGAGCAGCGCCGTGACCAGCGCGCCGATGCCGACATCGCGCCATTTCAGCGTCCGGTCCGGCAACACCTTGTAGATCGCGGCGAAGAGCAACGCGATCAGCAGGAACGAGACGGCCGTGTTGATGGCGCTGACGATCAGTTCGCCGAAGGGCAGGCCGCGGTTGATGATTTCGCCCAGCGCCGAGATCGCGGTGCTGGCGGCAAGCGAGACCAGCAGCAGGAAGCCGAGCGCGCCGACAAGGCCGAGGCTCGCTGCCCTTGCCCTGACCATGCGCGTCAGCGACACGCCGTTGGGCTTCACCTTCCAGATCTCGTTCAGCGACTGCTGCATCTCGCCGAAGACGCCCGACGCGGTGATGAACAGCGTCACCAGCCCGATCAGCGTGGCAAGCGTTCCCGACCAGCGATGCGCGGCGGTCTCGATCGTGGCCTTGAGCAGGTCTGCGCTCTGCGGGCCCATGACGCCGGATATCTCGGCCGACAGCGCAAGCTGGGCGGCATCGTTGCCGATGACGAAGCCGGCGATCGCAACGACGATCAGCAGGATCGGCGCCAGCGACGTGGTGGCGTAAAAGGCCATTGCCGCGCCGTGGCTCAGCGCATTGTCGTTGATGTAGCCGGTGACGCTTTCCTTCAGCAGTATCCAGCCTTCGTCGACCCAGCCCGGCATCGTCGCCATTTCGGACGCGACAGGGGCGCCGTCTCTGGTGGGTTGCGTCTTTTCTGCCATTTTCTACCCAAGCCCAATACGGAGCGGGCCGGGTGGGACAAGAGCTCGACTGCCTTTTCGTTGGCCAGGGCGTGAAGCCGGAGAAACCAGCCCTGTTCTCTTTGCCACCAGGTCCGGCTGACGCGGCCCGCTGAGCACAACCCGGTGCCGGCGCGATGGTTCCGGCCGCCTGTCGATGTCCAACGCACGACTAGGCAGAGCAACGGCGTTGAACTAGCCTCAAGACAGGATCAGAGGCGCGTGGGGGCATGCGATGAAGGTCAATCTCGTCTACGCGCATCCGGCACAGGACAGCTACCAGGCGTCGCTTCACCGGCACGTCGTGGAAGTCCTGAAGGCCAGGGGCGACGAGGTCGTCGACTTCGATCTCTACGCCATGAAATTCGATCCGGTCATGCAGGTCGAGGAGTTGAAGGGGCACGCCGGTCCGTCGCCGGTGCCGGCGGATCTGCGGGTCTATATCGACGCGCTGCAATGGGCCGAAGCCTGCGTGTTCTTCTTCCCCACCTGGTGGTCGGGCATGCCCGCGATGCTCAAGGGATATTTCGACCGCGTGTGGCGGCCGGGCGTGGCCTTCGAACTGCCGACGGATGGCGGCATGATCAAACCAGCGCTCTTGAACATCCGCCGGATGGGCGTGGTCACCACCACCGGATCGCCATGGTGGTACACCAGGCTCTATATGCAGGACCCCGGCAGAAAGGTGCTTTTGCGCGGCTTGAAATCCATGTGCGGACGCACGGAGAAGCACCTCTATCTGGCGAAATATTCGGTGGAAAGCATCTCCCACGAGGAGCGGGTGAAGTTCGCCCGCAAGGTGGAGAAGCGGTTCGCGCGATTTTGAGCGGACGCCGTCGAAATTTGCAACGCGGGACAATCGATATATAATTAGCTGACTAAGTGATTCATGGCGCGGTGAACCGATGGCCAAGAAGAAAAACAGGCAGCCCACTTCCGGCACCGCGGCAGCCTCCCGCGCCGAGATCCAGGAGGCGGCTTATTTTGCCCGCAAATGCGGCCTCACCCGCGACGAGGCTCTGCAGTTGATCCGCGAGGCCCATGCCCCGGTCGAAAAAGGGGTTCAAGGCGGGAAGCGGAAGCATTGACTCCTATCGTCGACGAGGCTGGCCTCATTTGCTCGTCTGAGGCGGGACCTCGCCCGGCTTGATCACCGGCATCTCACTGCCGGTCGGCGGCGGTTCAGCGGCGTTCTGGTCGCCGGTGGGCGGCGGCTTCAGCACGCCGCCGCAATTGCCGAGTTGCTTCGACAATTCGTCCGTGGCGGCCTCTTGCTTCTGCTTTTGCTGCTCGTCGTTGGCGTCGGGCTTGACCTGGCAGTTCTGCGTCAGCTGATCTATCGGCTGGGCGGCCGTCTGGGCCGCCGCCGGCAGCGCCGGGATCAGCGTGAGGGCTGCGATGAGAAGCGCTTTTTTCATGGGATCCTCCTGATAGGTCAGTAACCCCCGATGATCGGCAAGATCTCGCCGGTGATGTAGCTGGAGCATTGCGGCGAGGCGAGAAACACATAGGCCGGCGCGATCTCCTCCGGCTGGGCCGGCCGCTTCATCGGCGTCTTGGCGCCGAACTGCGAGACGTCTTCCGGTTCCTTCTCGGACGGGTTGAGCGGCGTCCACACAGGCCCCGGCGCCACCGCGTTGACACGGATGCCCTTGCCGACGAGATTGCCGGAAAGCGCGCGGGTGAAGGCGTGGATGCCGCCCTTGGTCATCGAATAGTCGATCAGCTCCTTCGACCCTTCGATGCCGGTGACGGAACCGGTGTTGACGATCGCCGAGCCCGGTTTCATGTGCGGCACGGCTTCCTGCGCCATGTGGAAATAGCCGTAGAGATTGGTCTTCAGCGTGGTGTCGAAATGCGCTTCGGTGAGATCGGCGAAGTCGGCCGAGTGGACTTGGAAGGCGGCGTTGTTGACCAGCACGTCCAGCCTGCCGAAAGCCTTCACCGTCTCGGCCACCGCCTTGCGGCAGAAGGCGCGTTTGGCGACGTCACCGCGCAAGATGATGCAGCGCCGGCCCTCCGCCTCGACCGCCTGCTTCGTCGTCTTGGCGTCGCGGTCCTCGCTGAGATAGACGATCGCGACATCGGCGCCCTCGCGCGCGAACAGAACAGCCACCGCGCGGCCGATACCGGAGTCACCGCCGGTGACCAGCGCGACCTTGTCCTCCAGCTTGCCCGACCCTTGCCAGAACGGCGCGTCATAGAGCGGGGCCGGTTCGATCGCCCATTCCTCGCCGGGCTTGGGATGGTGCTGTTTCGGGAAAGGCGGCGTGGGGTAGCGGCGGGCGCCGGCCTGCATCGCGCCTGACGCTCTGGGCTTCGGTTTACGGCGATCGGTTGCGTCGACCTTGCGCTGGACGCTGCGCTGCCTGCGCGCGGTCTTCCGCGTGTCCGTCTTCTTGGCCGCGCCTGATTTCCGGGCGGCGTCGGATTTCGTTCGGCTGCTGGTCGGCATGACATTCTCCTTTGTTGAAGGGACAACGCCTGCCGGCCAAAAAGGTTGGGTTGGGAAAAGGTTGGGCCGGTTTGCCGCATCTCGGCGCGGCCCCAGGCATACATCAAAGTTAAATGCGGCCGCCGCTGCGCGGTGCTAACCGTTCGTCCCTGGGGGGACTCTTCAGGAGGAGTCCCATGGACGTTCGAATTTTTATCGGCAGCCTCTCGGCCGCATTGCTGCGCCGGCGCGCCGCCATGCCGCCGGTCCCCGTCAGGGTGATCCGCGCTTCGCTGGCCGAGGTGCCGCTCAGGCCGCGTCCCAGGCCACCGCATCGGCCGGCGCCGCCGATCCGGCCCGCGAGCAATATGTAAAATCAGGATTTTAGCGCGGACTTGCCCGCCGGATGCAACCGACCGGCACAGTCATCGTTTACCGCCAACCCCTTTTTATGGTGCATCATGAAATCATTGCCTACCAACAATCCGCTTTTCGTCCTCGCCGCCGCGGTGATTACGGCCGCGCCCTTTGTCGGCCTTGCCTTGCGCACCCGCGAATGGCTGGGGTGGTGAAACAGAGATGAGCCGTTTTCTGCCACTTACCATCCGCTTCATCAGCGGCGGATCGATGCTGGTCACCACGGTCGCCGAAGCAAAAACGGCGCTGGCCGGAACCTGGAGGAACAAGGAGGCGCCGGACTATCTCGAGGCGGTCCGCCTGGTGGATGACGCGATCGCGGGCACCTGCCGGCCGGCGATCGCCTTTGCCGCCTTCAAGAAGGTCGCGATGCAACAGGGCCTGCTGAAACCGGCCTCGCCAAGCGCGGCGCTCACCATGCTGGACGAGCTCTCGTCGCGCTCCAAGGCGCCGCCCAGTTAGATATCCAATTATCGCCGACCTATCTCGGCTCGCGCGTCATGCTGAGATAGGTCGGATCGAACTCGGCGATCGCGACCAGACGCTCCCAGTCGAGGATAACGATCCGGTGGCTCGTCCAGTTGATGACGTTCATGCGGCGCAGCGTGCCGATCACCCGGTTCATATGGACGACCGAGAGGCCGAGCACGTCGGCGAGCTCGGCCTGCGACAGCGGCAGATGAAAACTCATGTCGCGCGTCTTCTTCACCACCTGCAGCCTGACGAACAGCTCGCAGATCAGATGCGCGAGATGCGAGATCTTAGAGCGGCGGCCCATGGCCACGATCCATTCGCGGTGGATGGCGCCGTCGACCAGCGTATCCAGCCACAAGAGCCGGGTAAGATGCGGCGCCTGCTCGGTGATCGCCTTGAGCTTGCCGTGCTCGGCGGCCAGCACATGACAGGGCGACAGCGCGATGATGCCGTGATCCATCGTCTTCAAGAGGAAGGCGTGCAGGTCGACGAAGTCGCCGGCGACCTGCAGCGAGGTGAACTGGCGCCCGCCATCCTCAAGCACCTTGTATCGGGCCGCGAGGCCGTCGACGATCAGCGTGCTGTGGATCGGGCGGGCTCCTTCCGTCACGATATCCTCGCCGGCGGCGACATATTTTTCGAGCGACATGGCGCCGGCGAGCAGCGCCTTTTCTTCCTCCGACAAGGCGTCGTGCTGGCCGAGGTTGAGATAAAGCGATTCCAGCATCCGGCGTCCTCCATTCGCAACTGCTAACGCCGCAGGGCGGGGCTGGTTGCAGGCGGCCGTGCGCCGTGGCAGCGGCGCACATGGATTTCCCCTCAGGATCAAATGCTTGGAACCATGATCGCGGCCGGGGATTGAACCTTGCGAACGGCCGGGAACGCTTCAACGATGGAACGCTACTATTTCGACCTCTATAATTCCGAGCATAGCCAGGTCGACGACCAGGGGCAGCTTTTTGCCAATCGCGAGCGCGCCGGCCTGGAAGCGTTGCGCATCCTGCAGGACGTTGCCCGCGACGAGGCGCCGGGAGCCGAGCGGCTGAAGATCACCGTCAAGCTGCGCAACGCGGAGAAGGTGCAGATATTCGAGGCTTCGCTGACGCTGCACTCGGCCTGGAGCTGAGGCCAGCATCCCATTCGCCGGAGGCGAGCATGTTCGCGGATTTCGAGGCATTGGAGATCGACACGGGCGCAGCAAGGATCTTCGCCCGCCGTGGCGGCAGCGGGCCCGGCCTGCTCCTGCTGCACGGCTTTCCGCAGACGCATCTGATGTGGCGCGACGTGGCGCCCGGCCTGGCGCGCGATTTCACCGTCGTCTGCGCCGATCTGCGCGGCTACGGGCAAAGCTCATGCCCGCCATCCTCCGCCGACCATGCGCCCTACGCCAAGCGGGCCATGGCAGCCGATATGGTGGCGCTGATGGAGACGCTCGGTTTTCAGCGCTTCATGGTCGCCGGCCACGATCGCGGCGGGCGCGTCGCCTACCGGTTGGCGCTCGACCATCCGGACCGCGTCGGGAAGCTCGCCGTGCTCGACATCATCCCGACCGCCGATGCCTGGGACCGTGCCGACGCAAGGCTGGCGCTCGGCTATTGGCCGTGGTCGCTGCTGGCGCAGCCCGAACCGCTGCCGGAGACGATCCTGGCGGCCGCCGCCGAGGCCATCGTCGACAATGCGCTTGCCGGCTGGGGATCGGCGCCCGACGCGTTCCCGCCCGGCGTGCGGCAGGCCTATGTCGATGCTTTGAGCGACCCGGCGCATATCCATGCGATCTGCGAGGAATATCGCGCGGCGGCTTCACTCGACCGCGAGCACGACCGTGCCGACCGGGAGGCGGGCCGGCGCATCGGCTGCCCGATGCTGGCGCTGTGGAGCGAGCATGGCGCGCTGGCGGAATGGTACGGCCAGGAGGGCGGACCGTTGGCGCTGTGGCGAAACTGGGCGGACGACGTCAGCAGCGGCGCCCCGCCCGGCGGCCACTTCTTTCCGGAGGAATCGCCGATCGAGACGGCGGCCACGCTCGACGCCTTCTTTTCCGGACGCTAGCGCTCAACCATTGCGGGAGATTGGCGCGCGGCAGCGCCGTCCGACCCGAATCACACGAGCATCAGGCAAAGCACCGGCAGGGCCGCCAGGCCGATCGCCATGGCGATCAGCGTGACGTGGCCGAGACGCTCGGCGCGCCTGGCAATGTCGGCGACCTCGTCCTCGTCGTTGATGACATCGAGGAAGGAAAGGTCGGCACGGGTGGCATGGTTGTTGTCATTGGCAGGCAGGCTTTCGGCGTCCTGCCGGGCGGGCTTGGCGTAGATATAGGTCAAAACGTCGTCTCGCTCCGAAGCCGACTCTCGCGGCCTTCTCGTTTGTGGATATTGGTGCCCGCCGAAATTGCGCGGGGGGCGATCGGCGGGCACCAGAATGGCCGGCGATGGAGGGGGCTTTCTCGTCGGCCGCACACCAATTCGCAGAAAGCACATAGGTTGCACAAGCCAGCCCAATGCGTTGTCTCGGTCGGACTTCAGTCTGATCAGGGGTCACGAAATGTTGCGGCCGGAACATCGGTTGCCAATGCCCGCTTGACGAACGTTATTTCCTCCGCCGCTGCATCCGCAATGGAACATCTTACGCCTGCTCCAGTTCCCCTAGGACCGGCGCCTCAAAGGCCGCCGCAGCAGGATGTTTCATGGAGGCACCAATGTCCCTGCATACCCTTCATCCCGAACGTGTCGACGAGACCCGCATGCAGGCCTATTCGACCTTCGGTCCGCTGCTGATCCAGTCATTGGCCCAGAAACTGGCGGGCCAAGGCATGCGCGAGCTGGACAAGATCGAGCAATCGCTGGTGCGGCTGATCGAGGAAACCAACGTCGCAGCGCCGAATGCCGAGGCGATGAAGGAATTCGCCGTCGAGCTCATCGTTTCGACGCTGCGCAACGTGCGCGAGCACCCCGACGCCAAGCAAGATCTGGAACAGATCGAGGAGCGCCGCACCGAAGGCCGGTCGGAGAATCCGGGCACGCTGGAAGAGCAGTTGCAGTCGGGCCTCGAGGACAGTTTTCCGGCCAGCGATCCGCCGGCCGTGGTCTCGACCGCGATCAGCGGCGGCGCGAAGGACATCGTCGGCACCGACGAGGTGCTGCGCCGCAAGAAGGAAGCGCGCCGCGGGCAGCCGGCGAACTGAAAGCAAAGGAGCCCTGCGATGACCCGGGCAAACGACAACATCCCAAACCGGCCTGACGCCGCCCATGCGCCGGCGACCGGCAACCTGCCGACCAAGGGCGGCGACGATCCCGATGTGCGGTTCCTGGCGGAAAACACCGATCTGTCGCCAAAGCAGGCGCGCGAATTGATCCGCGAGCACGGGCATGACCGCGACAAGCTGCTCGAGATCGCGCGAACCATGAAGGCGGAGAGCTGACCCGCCTCCAATCACGGAGAAGAAACATGCCACGTGGCGACAAATCCAAATACACCGACAAGCAGGAACGCAAGGCCGACCATATCGCCGAGGGCTATGAGCATCGCGGCGTTTCGCAGAAGGAAGCCGAGCGACGCGCCTGGGCGACCGTCAACAAGGACGATGGCGGCGGCAAGAAGGAAGGCGGGTCTGGGCGCGGCCAGCACACCGGCCATCCCGCCGCGCACAAGGGTGGCAGGATGGGCGGCAAGGCCTCGGGCGAGCGCTCCGCGGCGGATCGTTCGGCCTCGGCGAAGAAGGCTGCAGCGACGCGCAAGCGGAATGAGGGGCATGCGCATCATTGATGACGTTTAGATTGCAAGCGTCCGCGATTTGCGAAATCGACGCCGCCGCCCCTTTCTCCCCGTCACTATACGGGGAGAAATGCCCGGCAGGGCAATGAGGGGCAGAACCGAGGCCGCGAGTTTGTCGTCGTTGCGCTGCCGTCGGCTCTCAGGACGCCGAACGCTGCGCCGCCCCTCATCCGCCCTTCGGGCACCTTCTCCCCGTTGAACAGGGAGAAGGGAAGAAGCCCCTAAAGCGGCATCTCCGAAGTCTGCTTGATCGTTTGGCTGGGCACATCCGTCTTGACGTTCTGGACGCCCTTGATGCGGCTCAGATGCTCCGACTGGAAGCGGCGGTAGTCGTCGATGCCGGCGGCTACGATCCGCACCATGGCGTCGCAGTCGCCCAGCATCAGGTAACACTCCATCACTTCGGGGAATTTCGCCACCTCGGCGGCGAAGTGCTCGATCGTGTCCTCGTCCTGCTGCTTCAGCCAGATGCGGGTGAAGAAGGTCTGGCCGCGGCCGATCTTGGCGGGGTTGAGCACCGCTACATAGCGGTCGATGACGCCGGCCTCCTCCAGCAGTTTCACGCGGCGCAGGCAGGGCGACGGCGACAGGCCGACCTCCTTCGCCAGGTCGTTGTTGGCCATGCGCCCGTCACGCTGCAGGGCGCGCAGGATGCGCCTGTCGATGTCATCCAGCTTCATGGTGCATGATTCCAATCTTTTGCCTGAATACGCTATCCAATGCCAAATCGTGGCAGAAACGGCGCATCTTCGCAACCCGATTGCCCGGCGTTTCGGCTATGGTGCGGCCACCGATATCCGACAACCGAACAGGAGAACGGCGGCCGCGAGGCCCGCCTAAGGCAGAGCCATGAGCGTTTCCGAGATCGCCCTCGCCGAGGGCCAGACCAACAGCAGGCGCGGCGGAGAGTTCCGGCGCGGGCTTGCCGCTTCGACGCCGGTGCTGCTCGGCATCATCCCCTATGCGCTGGTGCTTGGCGCGCAAGCGGCGCAGAAAGGCCTTTCCGTCGTCGAGGTGTCGCTGATGACCGGGCTCAATTTCGCCGGCGGTTCCGAATTCGCCGCGATCCAGCTCTGGACCTCGCCGCCACATATCCTTCTGATCGCCGCCATCACGCTTTTGGTCAACAGCCGGCATTTCCTGATGGGCGCGGCACTTGCGCCGTTCATCAAGCATTTGCCGAGGCGGCAGGTTTTTCCGGCGCTGTTCCTGATGTGCGACGAGAGCTGGGCGGTTGGCCTGGCCGACGCGCAACGCCGTGCCGCCGACGGCCTGCGGCCGGCCTTCAGCCTGCCTTTCTATCTGGGCGCCGGCCTGCCCTTCTACCTCGCCTGGGTCGCGTTCACGACCTGCGGCGCGGCGCTCGGCCCGGTGCTCGGTGACGTCGAGACATACGGCTTCGCAATGGCCTTCCCGGCCGTCTTCCTGGTGCTGCTGCGGGGCATGTGGAAGGGCTTTGCCGCGGCGCGGCCATGGCTGGTCAGCCTCACGGTGGCGGCGCTCATCTATCTCGTCGTGCCCGGCGCCTGGTATGTGGCGGCCGGCGCGCTGTCCGGCCTGCTGGCCGCGTGGTTCCTGGCAGGTGACAAATGATCGACCCGATGACCGTGCTCGCCATCCTGGCGATGGCCGGGGTAACGTATCTCACCCGCATTGGCGGCTATGTGATGCTCAAGAACCGCACGCTCAGCCCGCGCGCCACGGCGGTGATGGAAGCCGCGCCCGGCTGCGTGCTGATCTCGGTGATCGCGCCGGACTTCGTCTCGAAGAACCCGGCCGACCTTGCGGCTCTCGCCATCACCCTGCTTGCCGCGACGCGGCTGTCGATGCTGCCGACGGTGGTGATCGGGGTGGCCTCGGCGGGCCTGTTGCGGTGGCTGATGGGATAACCGGCTTCAGCCGCCGTAAAGCCCGAGCTCGTCCAACTGGTTGCCCTGCCCGCCGGCATGCTGCTTCAAGGCGGCATCCAACCGGTCGCCGTGTCGCGGATCGACGATCGCGTTGACGAGCGTATCCAGCGAAACGCCAAGCTGGTCCAGGCCAAGCTGCCTTTCTATCTTGGGGACCGCCGACGGAGATTGCCGTTTCAACGCTTCGACGGCGTTCTTGATCGCCGAACCGTAGGAAGACACGGATTCGTAGTCGGCCTGATCGACACGGAACTCCTTGCCCGCGCGCTGCATCAGCCGGACCTTCGTCGCCGTGATGTTGAGGCTGTCGAGACTGAACATGGATGCCGAGACCGCGGGCTCCGCCGGCATGAGCGGCGAAGCCGCGGGGCCGGAGGCGCTGTCGGTGGTCGCGACGAGATTGTCCGCCGACGGCCTAGCCATTGGCGGCAGACGTTGCTGCTGCAGGATTACAAGAGCGGTGTTGAGCGTCGAAGACATCGCCGGTCTCGCTGGCGCCCCTCCGTCATGGACCGGACGCCGGACAGTCAAGCCAAGACGTCATGTCCCGAGCGGAGCGTTTCACAGGCAATAGCCCGAGTATCCTAAGAGTTCGATAGAACGATGGTTCACCTTTTAACGATGAACCGCGCTATCTCCTCGTTTTGGCTCAATTCCGAAAGAGGGCCGCGGCAAGGCCGCGGAGCCTGTCCGTTACACGACGCCGGCAAGCGGGGACTCGCCTCTGCTTGCCGGAAACCACCATCCGGGATTGCGGCCTTCAATCCGGACGCTCAGTCGTCGCCGCCGCTGTCGCCGCCACCGTCATGGCTGCCGCTGTCGCCGCCTCCGTCATGGCTGCCGCTGTCGCCGCCGCCATCATGGCTGCCATCGTCCCCGCTTTCGTGGTCGTCGTCGCCCTGGTCGCCTTCATGCGAGCCGGAAGTGGCGCCGCTGCCATTCTGCCCGCCTTCGTCATTCTCGGCGGCCTCATGGTCGTCGCCGACGCTGGATGTATTGACCTGATCCTCATTATCGTCGGCCGTGGATGTCGCCGTCAGCCCGCCGCCGTTATCCGAGCCCGCATGGGATGGCTGGGTGGCGAAGAGGCCGAGCAGGCCGATTGCAGTTGCCGCAAGCAAGGGAAGGGTTTTCATCCAGGCGCTCCGATTCGCTTTGTGACTCGGATCATCATCGTAGCGGATTACGGGGCCCTTAAATGAGTAATTTCAATTTTAGTAAGTGCTTATTTTATAGCACCCAGCCTGGCATGCGGCCGTTCCCTTGAAATCGCGGCTCTTGCCACGATCGCCTCCAGCGGCTCGGGCCGGTGCAGGAAATAGCCTTGGCCATAGGCGACGCCCATGCCCATGAGGATCTCCAGCGCGTTCTTTTCCTCGATCTTTTCGGCTACCACGGCGGCGCCCATCGAGCGGGCGATGCCGGTGATCGCCGAGACGATCTCTCGGTCGAAGCGGCTGTAGGCGATGTGCTCGACGAAGGAGCCGTCGATCTTGATGGCGTCGATGGGGAAGCGCCTCAGATATTCGAACGAGCTCATGCCGGCGCCGAAATCGTCGAGGCTGACGCGGCAATGACGCTCGCGCGCCCGGCGCACGAATGCCTCGGCCGCGTCGAAATTGGTGACGGCGGCGGTCTCGGTGATCTCGAAGCCGACCGCCGACGGAGGCGCGCCGCTTTCGGCGATGGCCTCGTCGACGAAGCTCCAGAGCTGCGGGTCGGAAAGTGTCTGCGCCGACAGGTTGAAGTCGAGCGAGATGGCGCCGGCGCGCATCGCCTCGCCATGGCGCAGCATCGCGGTGTGGATGATCCAGCGGTCGAGCCGCGCGGCTAGGCCGAAGCGTTCGGCCACGGGCACGAAATCGATGGGCGGGATCATCTTGCCGTTGCGGCCTTCGAGCCTGGCCAGCACCTCGACATGACGGCTGTCCTTCCATGGCAGGCCGAGCTTGTGGATTTCCTGGCCGTAAAGCTTCAGCCGGCCGTCCTCCATCGCGTCGACCAGGTCGGCGGCGAGCCGCGCGGCGTTGAGGCCGCCGGAGCCGGCGACCGACTCCGGCGAGAACACGGCGAAACGGTCACGGCCGCCGGCCTTGGCGGCGTAGCAGGCATCGTCGGCGCAGGCGAGCGCGTCGGCCACGCTCATGTTGCGGTCGCGCACGAAGGCGATGCCGATGCTGGCGGCAAGGCGGCGCGAGCTGACCGCCGAGCCGAGATCGGCATCGCGCACGGCGGCGAGCACGGCGCGGGCAAGGCGCTCGGCACAGGCGTCGTTGCAGTTCGGCACCATCAGCGCGAACTCGTCGCCGCCGAGGCGCGCCGCATGCGCCGACGCCGGCAGGCTGGCGAGGATCCCGGCAGCCACGCTCTTCAGCGCCAGATCCCCGGCGGCGTGGCCGGCATAGTCGTTGAGCGCCTTGAAGTAGTCGAGGTCGACATAGAACACGCCAAGCGGCAGGCGCTCGGCCAGGGCGATGTTTTCGGCAAGCAGCCGGTCGAAGGCCGAGCGGTTGAGCAGCCCGGTCAGGGCGTCGTGACGCGCGGCGAAGGCGAGCCCCTCGGCGCGAGTCTTCTCCTCGGTGATGTCGCGCACAGTGCCCAGCACCTGGCCGGCCGAGCCGACATCGGCGACGAAGCGCACCAGAGATTCGAGATGGCGGACCTGGCCGTCACGCCGGATGATGCGGTATTGCGAGGCCACGACTTCGTTGGAGCCCGGCGCGATCTCATGCGCGCGCTCGGTGGCTTCCTTGTCGTCCGGATGGAGATAGGTGTGCCACAGCTCGGCCGACACCTCGTCGTTGTCGGCAACGAGGCCGAATATCTCGCGGCTGCGCGCGTCCCAATAGCTCTTCCTGGTGCCGATATCGTGGTGCCAGATGCCGGTGCCGCTGGCGGCGAGCGCCAGGCGAAAGCGGATGTTGACCTGTTCCAGCGCCGCCTCGGCCTCTTTCTGCCGGGTGATGTCGGTCTGCACACCCATCAGCCTGAACGGCTTGCCGTCGGCGTCCCATTCGACGATGCCGCCGCGGTCGAGCACCCAGACCCAGTGGCCGTCCTTGTGGCGCAGGCGCAGCTCGGTCTCGATGGATTCGACGAGGCCCACGATATGGCGGTCGCCGCTTTCCTGCGCGCGCTGGCGGTCGTCGGGATGGGTGAGCTTCAGCCAGAGATCGGAGGTGTTGGCGAGCTCGCCCTCCTCATAGCCCAGCATCTTCGACCAGGTCGGCGAATAGTAGCAATCGCCGGTCGACAGATTCCAGTCCCATAGGCCGAGATGTGCGCGGTCGAGCGCCAGCGCCCAGAACTTGCCATTGCGTTTATTGTCGTCCGCCATTCTTTGTTCTTGCCGTCCCGTCCCAGCAATATTGCATGAAAGCAGAGAAGAAAGAGTTACCGGGGGTACAGCTAATCTCCCTCCTTGTGGGGGTTGAGGAGCGGTCCGCGCAGCGGACGGGAAGCCAATTGCTTGGCTTTCCGAGCGACGAAAGCCGGCAGGCCAGAGAGGGGCGCGAAGGATCGCGGCGTTGCAGGATCAAGGTTCCTCGCCCCACGAATGTCGGGAGAGGTGGCTCGGCGAAGCCGAGACGGAGAGGGAAGCGCCCTGCGAAGGCCCCTCTCGGTCCGCTTCGCGGACACCTCTCCCCGCGTCTGGCGGGGCGAGGAACCCAAGCTTCAGCAGGCCGGCGGGACAGCGCCCCCCTCTGCCCTGCCGGGCATCTCCCCCACAAGCGGGGAGATTGCTAGCCGCCCACCGCCAGCCTGCGCCTCACCACCGCCGCATGATACCGCGCGCCGTGCAGCAGGCCTTGGTCGTTGAAGTCATAGGCCGGATTGTGCAGCGGCGCGGTGTCGCCATTGCCCATGAAGACGAAGCATCCGGGCACATGGTCGAGGAAGCGGGCGAAATCCTCCGAGGCGGTCATCGGCTCAGCCGCGACGCGAACAGCGTCGTCGGCGGCGACGCCAACGGCATCGTCGGCCAGCACCGTCCTGGCCGCCGCAAGTGCCTCATCCACCAGCGCCGCATCGTTGATCAAAGGCACGAACTCGCGCGTGTAAGTGATATCGGTCCCGACGTTATAGGCCTGCGCCGTACCCTTGGCGATGCGGCGCATCTCCGTCTCGATCGCGGCGCTCACCTCGGGCCGGAAACTGCGGCAGTCGCCGAGGATGCGCGCCATGCCGGGCAGCGCGTTGCGGGTGCCGTCGGTGATGAGCTCGGTCACCGAGACGACGGCGATATCGGCAGGGCTCAGGCGCCGCGAGACGATGGTCTGCAGATTGACGACCAGCGCGCAGGCCGCGACCAGCGTCTCCTGCCCGGCATGCGGCCGCGCCGCGTGGCCGCCGAGGCCCTTGAGCACGATCTCGAAATTGTCCTCGGCGGACATCACCGGGCCGCTCCGCGTCTCGAAATGACCGATCGGCAGGCCGGGCATGTTGTGCAGCCCGAAAATCTCCTCGAAGGGGAAGCGCTCCAACAGACCGTCGTCGAGCATGGCCAGCGCGCCTTTGCCCCATTCCTCGGCCGGCTGGAAGATGAAGCGCACGGTGCCGTCGAAGCCGCCTTCGCTAGCGAGCAGCTTGGCGGCGCCGAGCAGCATCGATGTGTGGCCGTCATGGCCGCAGGCATGCATGGTGCCGGGTGCCTGTGAGCGATAAGGCGCGGTCCCTTGCTCGGCGATGCGCAGCGCGTCCATGTCGGCGCGCAGCGCAATGGCGCGATTGCCGCTGCCGCGCGTCAGCGTGCCGACGACGCCGGTGCCGCCGATGCCCTCGGCGACCTGCAGCCCGAAGCCGCGCAGCTGTTGCGCGACGAAGGCGGCGGTGCGTTTTTCCTCGAAGCCGAATTCGGGATGGGCGTGGAGATCATGCCGCCACGCCGTCATTTCGCTGAGCAGTGCCTGTCGGTCGAGTTCAGTCATCGTCGCCCTCAAGCCTGTCTCAGGCAGTCTGCAGGAACACCTCTTCCGGCGCCATCCCGACCAGCTCGGCGAAGCGGCCATGGTCGGTCGCGCCCTCCGAGTTGATGACGAGCACGCGCGAATGGCTGTCGAGGCCGAGCGCGGCGCGCATTTGCCTGTCGCCCGCGGCGCGGACCAGTCCGGCGAGCCCTGCTCCGCCGCTCTCGCCGGAGACGATGGCCGGATCGTTGCCCAGGGGCCGCGCCAGCCGCTTCATCACCGCGACCGCGTCCTCTTCGTCCACCGTCATGAAGGCATCGCCGACTCGCATCAGCACGCGCCAAGCGACGAGGGACGGCTCGGCGCATTCGAGCATCGTCATCACGGTCGACTGCTGATTGGCGATCGATACCGGTCGCCCGGCCTGGGCCGAGGCGAAGACGCAGGCCGAGCGCTTCGGCTCGACCACGATCGCCTTCGGCCTCCGGTCGCCCAGCATTACCGCCATATGGCCGGCGATCGCCGCCGCGAAACCGCCGACCCCGGCCTGCAGGAAGACATGCGTGGGCGGCTCGGCCATGCGCCGCAGCGTCTCGCGCACGATCACCGTATAGCCCTGCATGACCAGGCCAGGCACGCGCTCATAGCCCAGCCAGGAGGTGTTGGAGACGATCTTCCAGCCGCGCTCGGCGCCGACGCGGGCGACTTCGCGCACAGCATGGTCATAGCCGCCCTCGACCTGCACGATCTCGGCGCCGAAGCGGGCGATTGCCGCGACACGCTCGGCGCTGACGCCGGCATGGACGTAGATCACCGAACGCGCGCCGACCATGCCGGCGCCCTGCGCGACCGAACGGCCGTGATTGCCGTCGGTGGCGCAGACGAAGATCATGCTCGACGCGATCTGGCGCACTTTGGCGTCGTTCATCTCGCTGATATCGACGGCGCGCCCAAGCCACTTGCCGGCCTCCTCCAGCACCAGCCGGACGACGGCATAGGCGCCGCCCAGCGCCTTGAAGGAGCCAAGGCCAAGGCGCTGGCCCTCATCCTTCACATGAAGCGCCGCGATGCCGAGCTCATCGGCCAGCGCCGGCAAGCCGTGCAGCGGTGTTTCGGCATGGTCGTCGCGCGCCCCGAGGTAATGCTCGGCTCGCGCGCCGCCGGCCATGCCGAGGGCCTCTGCATCGGCGGCAACCAACGGCTGGTTGTGTTCTGGACGTTGGTTGAGAAGCAGCATGCTAGCTTTCCTGCAAGGCACTGAAACTCTGTTGGCGGGCGCGAATCCGGCGGGATTTTGGCGCCTTAATTGGCTAAGTGATTGAAGTTTGTTTCGATTGGATGTCGCCGAATGTTCGCTTCGCAGCGACTCGAAACATCAAACTTGACTATTTTTGGGGGTATTTTGACCCGATGGCACGGTGTCGGCGACGCCCGCATGCGTTTTCTCCGCAATCAGTCGGCTGCCAGCCGGGCGGCGACGCCGAGCAGGATGTTGGCGCCGGCCACCAGTTCGCCGGGGGCGGTGAACTCGGCTGGATTGTGGCTGATGCCGCCCCGGCTGGGCACGAAGATCATCGCCGACGGCGCGATGCGCGCGATCATCTGCGCGTCGTGGCCGGCGCCGGAGGTCATGCGCCGGCAGGAAAAGCCGGCGGCCCTGGCGCCATCCTCGATCAGCGAGACGATGCCGGCATCGAAGGTGACCGGCTCGAAACGCGCCAGGCTTTCGGCATGGATGGTGACACCGGCGCTTGCGGCAAGTTTTTCGAGGAAGGCGGCGAGCGCTGCTTCCTGTTCGCGAAGGTGGGTTTCGTTCGGATCGCGCAGATCGATGGTGAAGGTCGCCCGCGACGGGATGACGTTGATGGCGTTGGGCTCGAAGGCGATGGTGCCGACGGTGGCGACCGTCCGCGTCGACGAGGCGTCGGCGCGGTCCGCGAGGAAGCCGATCACCCGCGCGGCGGCGACGCCGGCATCGCGGCGCATCGACATCGGCGTGGTGCCGGCGTGGTTGGCCTCGCCCCCGATGGTGATGCGCTGCCAGGAAATGCCCTGCAGGTTCTCGACGGCGCCGATGGCGATGCCTTCGCGCTCGAGCACCGGCCCCTGCTCGACATGCAGCTCGACATAGGCATGCGGCTCGAGGAAGCCGGGCTCGAGGCTGCCGGCATAGCCGATGCGCTCCAGCTCCTTGCCCAGCACCGTGCCGTCGGTGCCGACCGAGGCCAGCGCTTCGCCAAGGTCGCGGCCGCCGGCAAAGACCAGCGAACCCATCATATCGGGCGAAAAGCGCACGCCCTCCTCGTTGGTGAAGGCGGCGACGACGAGCGGGCGCGCCGGCGCGAAGCCGGCCTCCTTCAGGCTCTCGATCGCCTCGAGGCCGGCGAGCACGCCGTAGCAGCCGTCATAGATGCCGGCGTCGATCACCGTGTCGATATGCGAGCCGAGCATGATCGGCGCCTGGCTTGCGTTGGCGCCGGTCTTCCAGATACCGAAGATGTTGCCGATGCGGTCGACGGCAACGTCCAGCCCCGCCTCCTCCAGCCAGCCGACGAGGCGGTCGCGGCCGAGCCTGTCCATGTCGGATGCGGCGACGCGGACGAGCCGGCCCTGCGCATCGCGGCCAAGGCTGCCGAGCTCCTCGATGCGGCGAAGCAGACGGTCGGCGTTGATCGTGAGGTTGCTCATGCCGGCTGCTTCTCCCGCGTCACCTCGTCCGGCGCCATCCCGACCAACTCGGCATAGCGGCCGGGGTCGGTCGCGCCTTCGGAGTTGACAATGAGCACGCGGGAGGCCGTGTCGAGGCCGAGCGCGGCCCGCATCTTCCTGTCGCCGGCGGCGCGGATCAGCCCGGCGAGCCCCGCCCCGCCGCTCTCGCCGGAGACGATCGCAGGGTCGTCGCCCGAAGGTCGCGCCAGGCGGTTCATCACCGCGACGGCATCTTCCTCGTCCACGGTCATGAACGCGTCGCCGATGCGCGACAGCACGCGCCAGGCGACCAGCGACGGCTCGTAGCATTCGAGCATCGCCATCACCGTGGGCTTGCTGTGCTCGATCGCGACGGGGCGCCCGGCCTTCGCGGTTTCATAGAGGCAGGCCGCACGCGCTGGCTCGACCACGACTGCCTTGGGGCGATCCTCGCCGAGCACGATGGCGAGATGGCCGGCCACCGCCGCGGCGAAGCCGCCGACGCCGGCCTGCAGGAAGACGTGGGTGGGCGGCTGGGCCAAGCGCTTCAGCGCTTCGCGCACGATCACCGTGTAGCCCTGCATCACCAGCCCCGGAATGCGCTCATAGCCCGGCCAGGAGGTGTCGGAGACGACGGTCCAGCCGCGCTCGTCAGCGACGCGGGCGGCTTCCCTGACCGACTGGTCGTAGTCGCCGGCGATGCGCACCATCTCGGCGCCGAAGCGGGCGATGGCCGCCACGCGCTCGTCGCTGACGCCGGAATGGACGAAGATGATCGAGCGCGCGCCGACGAGGCCGGCGCCCTGCGCCACCGAGCGCCCGTGATTGCCGTCGGTCGCGCAGGCGAAGGTCATGCCGGCGGCGACCGCCTTGACCTCGTGGCTATGCAGTTCCGCGACGTCAACGACGCGACCGAGCCGCCTTGCCGCCTCTTCCAGCACCAGATGCATCACGGCATAGGCCCCGCCCAGCGCCTTGAAGCTGCCGAGGCCGAGGCGCTTGCCCTCGTCCTTGATATGCAGCGCGCCGATGCCGAGCTCGCCGGCCAGCGCCGGCAAGGCATGCAGCGGCGTCTCGGCACGGTTGTCGCGCGCGGCAAGGAAGCGTTCCGCTTCGGCGGCCTCGGCGAGCCCAAGCGTCGCGGCGTCTTCCTCGGTCAGCGGCCGGCGATGGTCCGGGTGGCGATTGAGCAGGAACATGGGTCGGCTTTCTCCGTCTCGATGACTGGAAATTTATTGCAAGCCGAGCGAGAAAGGCGCTCTGTTTTGGCGGTTGAAATGCAAGTTTGTTTCGTTTGGAACGCCACCATGTCCGCTTCGCCTGAACTCGACGCCTATGACCGCGCGATCCTCGCCATCCTGCAAAGGGACAACACGACGCCGCAACGCGTCATCGGCGAGAGGGTCAATCTGTCGGCGCCGGCCGTGCAGCGGCGCATCAGGCGCATGGAGGAGACCGGCGTCATCCGCGCCAATGTCGCGCTGGTCGATCCGGCCAGGGTCGGCCATCCGATCACCATCTTCGTCGAGGTCGAGGTGGAGAGCGAGCGCGCCGAACTGATCGACGCCGCCAAGCGCGGCTTTGCCGCGGTGCCGGAAGTGCAGCAATGCTATTACGTCACCGGCGAGGCCGACTTCATCCTGGTCGTCACCGTGGCTTCGATGGCCGACTATGAGGCGCTGACAAGGCGGCTGTTCTTCGCGGACAACAATGTGAAACGGTTCCGCACCTTCGTGGCGATGGACCGCGTGAAGGTCGGGCTGGAGGTGTCGCTGGCGTAGAAACGCCAGGCGGCATGGCGCCGCCTGGCATCTGCTCCTACTGGGTCGGCGCCATCGCGTGTTCGCACGAGACTTTCGGGTTCATGTCGACGAAGGTGCCGGTCGGGTTGTCCTTCCAGGCCCAGACATGCAGTTCGTAGAACTCGCCCAGACCGTAGCGGTTGGGCGCGCTGTTGAAGTTGAACAGCTGGCCATCCAGCGCCGCCGGCCCTTTCGAGGTGATGTATTCAACCGCCACCAGCTTCAGCGAGCCATCGGCCATCGGCTCGTACATCACCGCTTCGGGGCGCGCGATGTCGACCTTGTCGTCCTTCAGATAATCGCCGTTGACGTAATGGATGCCCATCGCGCCGCCGGTTATGCCGCTGGCGCAGGGAATGGGCGCGTACCCTTCGGCCGTTGCAGCCTTGACGTCGAGAAACCGGCTGTTGGCCGCTCGTACCTTGCCGGCCAGCGGGCTGGCGCCGGATACGGAGGCAGCCCCGTCCTGATACGCCTGCGCGAGGGTCGTGCAGGCCGACGACAGGGCCGCCGCCATGAGAAGCCTGTTCCAAAAGTTCGGTGTCATGTTCATTCTCGTTCTTCCTGAAAAGCCCGGCTGGCCGGCCGCCGGAAATACGGCGGCGCGACGGGCAAGCGCCGTGGCTGTTTGTGCTTGATGATCCCGGGTTCGATGCGGCCGCCGCCGATCATCCCTTCGGCAGATATGAAATCGTTCCTGCCACATCGGTGTTGTCGATCATCTGGAAGCGGCTGTCGCTGCCGCCCTGGCGGGCCGATACGAAGGGTGCGTAGGCTGGATCATTGGTGAAGGCGCGCACCGCCTCCTCCGACGGGAATGCCATTAGCGCGATCAGTGTCGTGTCGAGCGGATCGCCCTCGAGCGTCTTCACATTGCCGCTGCGCGCCAGATACCTGCCGCCATGCTTGTGAACCAGCTCATGCACCGAAGCGGCGTAGGCCGGTATCCATTTCGGGTCTTTCACCTTGATGTCCGCGATGAGGTAAGCGGTCATGCTTGACTCTCCTGGTTGCCGCGCACAGGGAAATCCCGTGCGTCGGCCAAGGAGCTCGCATGGCGGGGCCTGCGCCAACCAGTCCGCGATCTGTACTGGCAGGTACAGTTTCTGTACTCGCGGCTTCATTCATGAAGGGCTAATGTTCGCTCCGGCTTCGAGGGAGGGACACCGGTCATGGCACAGCACGGATACAAGCAGTTCTGCCCGTTATCCATGGCGGCCGAGGTGCTGTGCACCCGCTGGACGATGGTGCTGATGCGCGAGCTGGTGGCGGGCTCGACCCGCTTCAACGACCTGCGCCGCGGCGTGCCGAAGATGTCGCCGACGCTTCTGTCGCAACGGCTGAAGGAGCTGGAGCTGGCCGGGATCGTGGAGCGCGGGGAAGTCCCCGGCGAAAAGGGCATCTTCGACTATCGGCTGACCGAGGCGGGCCGCGATTTGCGCCCCGTGGTCGAGGCGATGGGCTTCTGGGGACAGAAATGGGTCGAGTCCCGGCTGTCGCTGAAGAACCTCGATCCGTCGCTGCTGATGTGGGATATGCGGCGCAACCTGAACCCCTCGCCGCTACCCGAAGGACGAACCGTAATACAATTTCTGTATCAGGATCTGCCGGCGTCGAAACGCTCGTGGTGGCTGATCGTCGAAAAGCACGGCGAGGTCGATCTGTGCTGGTACGATCCGGGCTTCGAGGTCGACCTCTACGTCTCGACCGACCTGCACACGATGACGGCGATCTGGATGGGGCTGCTCACCGTCGAGAAGGCCGGCGCGAAAGTCGCGTTGACCGGCGATAAGGCCATCGGCAAGCAGATGCAGACGTGGCTCGGCCTCAGCCCGTTCGCGGTGGAACCGAAGCGCGCTGCCTGACGTATGGCGTTCGCGTGGCCTTGACGGGCATAGTCTGTTCGAGATCTCGTATCATGAAACGATACTTTCTTCTTGATCGGAGGAACGTATCATGGTAGGATACGATTCGAGGGCGGTGGATGATACGTTCGTTCAAGGACAAGACCACGGAAGCGGTTTCGACAGGCAAAGCTCCGAAAGGGTTTCCGGCAGATCTGGTTCGTACCGCTCAGCGGAAATTGTTCATGCTCGATAACGCCACCGAACTTGTGGATCTCAAGGTCCCGCCGGGAAACCGACTTGAGGCGCTGAAAGGCGATCGCGCCGGCCAGTACTCAATTCGCATCAACGACCAATTCCGCGTTTGCTTTCGATGGACCGATGGCGGGGCGGACGATGTAGAGATCACCGATTATCACTAACGAGCCGACCAGCTCTCTTCGCAGGAGCGGAACCGAATGATCAACCTCGACAGACCCATTCACCCCGGCGAGATATTGAGGGCCGAGTTTCTCGAGCCGCTCGACCTGAAACCGTATACGCTGGCGAAGAAGCTTCACGTCCCACGCACGCGTATCGAGCGCCTGGCCAACGAGACCACGCCTGTTACGCCGGACACGGCTTTGCGTCTGGCAAAGTTCTTTGGCACAACACCGCAGTTCTGGATGAACATGCAGGCCAGTTACGATCTGGCTGTCGAGGGCGCGTCGCTTCAGGAAGAGCTCAAAGAGATCGAGCGGTTCGAGGCGGCGGCCTAGGAGCCTTTGCCTCCCCGCCCCAGCCACCGTGCATGAATCTCGCCCACGATCCCGCGCCGGAAGATCAGCACGCAGACCATGAAAATCAGGCCGGTGGCGATGGTCACCGGGAAGCCGGAGGTCGCCAGCGTATTCTCCAACCCGACCACCAGCCCGGCGCCGACAACCGGGCCGACCATGGTGCCGATGCCGCCGAGCAGCGTCATCAGGATCACCTCGCCCGACATCTGCCAGGTGACGTCGGTGAGCGTGGCGAACTGGAAGACGATCGCCTTGGTGGCGCCGGCAAGGCCGGCGAGCGCCGCCGACATGACGAAGGCGGCGAGCTTGTAGCGACCGACGGAATAGCCGAGCGAAATGGCGCGGTTCTCGTTCTCGCGGATCGACCGCAGGATCATGCCGAAGGGCGAGTTGACGATGCGCCAGATGGCGAAGACGCCGATCAGGAAGACGACGAGCACGAAGAAATACATGTTCATGGTGACGCCGAGGTCGACGACGCCGAAGAGATGGCCGCGCGGAACGCCCTGAATGCCGTCCTCGCCCTCGGTGAAGGGCGCCTGGACGCAGAAGAAATAGAACATCTGCGCCAGCGCCAGTGTGATCATCGAGAAATAGATGCCCTGCCTGCGGATGGCGAGGAAGCCCATGACCAGGCCCATCAGCGCGGCGCCCGCGGTGCCGAGCAGGATACCGGCCTCGGGCGGCAAGCCCCAGGCCTTCACGGCATAGGCGCAGAAATAGGCGGCGCCGCCGAAGAAGGCGGCGTGGCCGAAGGACAGCAGGCCGGTGTAGCCGAGCAAAAGGTTGAAGGCGCAGGCGAACAGAGCGAAGCACAGCATCTTCATGACGAAGATCGGGTAGATGACGAAGGGCGCCGCGATTAGCACCAGGATGCCCAGCGCCACCAGCGCCCGTTCCAGCCTGACGGAGGCGGCGGCGCGTTCCGCGTGAAGGGTCGCCTCGCTCATCTCAGGCGTCCCTTCCGAACAAGCCGGCGGGGCGCAGGAGCAGCACGATCGCCATGATGACGAAGACGACGAGGTTAGAGGCTTCCGGATAAAACACCTTGGTCAGGCCCTCGGCGAGGCCGAGCATATAGCCGGTGACGATGGCGCCGAGGATCGAGCCCATGCCGCCGACCACGACGACGGCGAAGACGACGATGATGAGATCCGAACCCATCAGCGGGCTGACCTGGTAGACCGGCGCTGCGAGAATGCCGGCGAGCCCTGCAAGGGCGGCGCCCAATCCGTAAGTGAGCGTCAAGAGCAGCGGCACGTTGACGCCGAATGCCTGCACCAGTTCCGGGTTCTCGGTGGCGGCGCGCAGGTATGAGCCGAGCCTGGTTTTCTCGATCAAAAGCCAGGTGCCGATGCAGACGATCAGCGAAGCAACCACGACCCAGCCGCGATAGTTGGGCAGGAACATGAAGCCGAGATTGGTGCCGCCGGCGAGCAGCGTCGGCACGGCATAGGGATTGCCGGAGACGCCGTAGTAATAGCGGAACACGCCTTCGATGACCAAGGCGAGCCCGAAGGTGAAGAGCAGGCCGTAGAGCGGGTCCAGTCGGTAGAGCCGCGACAAAGCAAGGCGCTCGACCAGCATGCCGAGCAAGCCGACGAGCAAGGGCACAATGACCAGCGCCGGCCAGTAGCCGATGCCGAGATGCACCAGCAGCAGATAGCCGATGAAGGCGCCCAGCATGTAGAGCGCGCCATGGGCGAAATTGATGATGCGCAGCAGGCCGAAAATGACGGCGAGGCCAAGGCTGAGCATGGCGTAGAACGAGCCGTTGATCAGGCCGACGAGGAGTTGGCCGAGCAGCGCCTGGATGGGTATGCCGAAGACCGTCAACATGATGCGATCATACCCCCAGCACCTCGTGCAATTTGTCGGTGTGCGCGGAAAACTCGTCGACCGGAAACCCTTCCACCACCTTGCCGTGGTCCATCAGGTAGAAGCGGTCGGCGATGCGGGCGGCGAAGCGGAAATTCTGCTCGACCAAGAGAATGGTCATGCCGCGCTTCTTCAGCGTCGCCAGCAATTCGCCGATGCGCTGGACGATGACCGGCGCCAAGCCCTCCGTCGGCTCGTCGAGCAGCAGCATCTCGACGCCGGTGCGCAGGATGCGGGCGATGGCCAGCATCTGCTGTTCGCCGCCGGAGAGTTTCGTGCCCTGGCTGTTGCGGCGCTCCTTCAAATTGGGGAAGAGCTCGAAGATTTCCTCGACGCTCATGCCGCCCTTGGCGACCACCGGCGGCAAGATCAGGTTCTCGTCGACGGTAAGGGTCGCGAAGATGCCGCGCTCCTCCGGCACGAAGCCGATGCCCTGATGCGCGACGCGGTGCAGCGGCAGGCGCAGAAGATCCTTGCCATTGAAGGTGACGCTTCCCGTCCGCTTGCGGATCAGCCCCATGATGGCGCGGAGCGTCGTCGTCTTGCCGACGCCGTTGCGGCCAAGCAGCGTCACCGTTTCGCCGCGCATGACGTCGAGGTCGACGCCGTGCAAAGCGTGGCCTTCTCCGTACCAGGCGTGGAGATCGCGCACGGCAAGCAGCGGCTCACTCATGCCCGACCCTCTTCATGCGCTGTCCCCATGTAGGCGACACGCACGCGCTCGTCCTTGCTAACGGTTTTGTAGTCGCCGGCGGCGAGCACCTGGCCACGCTGCATGACGGTGATCCAGTCGCAGAGATCGGCGACGACGGTGAGGTTGTGCTCGACCATCAGCACGGCGCGGTCTTTCGCCAGCGAGCGGATGATGCCGGAGATCATGCCGACATCCTCATGCCCCATGCCGGCCATCGGCTCGTCGAGCAGCAGCACTTTCGGGTCGAGCGCCAATGTCGTGGCGATCTCCAGCACGCGCTTCCTGCCATAGGAGAGATCGCCGGCCAGGCGATGCGCGGCATCGTCGAGGCCGACGATGGCGAGCAGCTCGCGCGCCCTCGGCGTCAGCGCGTCGAGCGCCGAGACCGGGCGCCAGAACTGGTAGCCCAGCCCACCCGGACGCTGCAGGGCGACGCGCACATTGTCGAGGACGGAAAGGTGCGGAAAGATCGCCGATATCTGAAAGGAGCGCACGAGACCCATGCGCGCAACGCGCGCCGGCGGCGTGCGGGTGATGTCGCTGCCGAGCAGTTCGATCCTGCCGCTGGTCGGCTGCAGGAACTTGGTCAAGAGGTTGAAGATGGTCGTCTTGCCGGCGCCGTTCGGGCCGATCAGCGCATGGATTTTGGCATGATGGACGTCGAGGTCGACATCCTTCACGGCGACGAAGCCGGCGAAGTCGCGCCTGAGGCCGCGGGCGGAAAGCACCACCCGCGGCGTCCGGTCGATGCCGTCCGGGCGGACGGCGGTGGCGGTGTCGAGCGTCACTTGGTGACGAGCGGGCAGCCGCTGTCTTCGGCCTTCATGAAGGCCTTGTCGCCCGGAATGGTCGCCAGGTAATTGTAGTAATCCCAGTCCTTCTTCGACTCTTCCGGCTTCTTGACCTGGTAGAGATACATATCGTGCACCATCGAGCCGTCGGCCTGCACCTTGCCGTTGGCGGTGAAGACGTCGTTGACCGGCATTTCATGCAGCTCATTGGCCACCGCCTCAGTCTCGTCGGTGCCGGCCTTGTCGATGGCCTTCAGATATTGCGTCACCGCCGAATAGGTGCCGGCCTGGATCATGTTGGGCATGCGGTTGGTGCGCTTGAAGAATTTTTGGGCGAAGTCGCGGCTTTTGTCGTCGCGGTCCCAGTAATAGCCTTCGGTGAGCACCACACCCTGCGCCGCCTGCAGGCCGAGGCCATGCACTTCGGCCAGTGTGAAGAGGAGCGCGGCCAGCCTCTGGCCGCCGGCGACGATGCCGAACTCGGCCGCCTGCTTGATCGAGTTCGAGGTGTCGAGGCCGGCATTGGCAAGGCCGACGATCTTGGCGCCGGAGGACTGCGCCTGCAGGAGGAAGGAGGAATAGTCGGTTGCGCCGAGCGGATAGCGCACCTCGCCCAGCACCTTGCCGCCGCTCGCCTCGACCAGCTTGGCGGTCTGGTCCTTCAGCGAATAGCCGAAGGCGTAGTCGACGGTGATGAAATACCAGCTGTCGCCGCCCTGTTTGACCAGCTCGCCGCCGGTGCCGACGGCCTGCGAATGGGTGTCGTAGGCCCAGTGGAAACCATAGGGCGAGCATTGCTTGCCGGTAAGGTCGGTGGAGGCGGCGCCGGTGACGATATCGATCTTCTTCTTTTCCTTGGAAATGCCCTGGACGGCGAGCGCCACCGACGAGGTGGTGAGCTCCATGATCGCGTCGACCTGCTCGGTGTCGTACCATTGGCGGGCGATGTTGGAGGCGATATCGGCCTTGTTCTGATGGTCGGCGCTGACGATCTCGATCGGCGCGCCCTGCACCTTGCCGCCGAAATCCTCGACCGCCATCTTGGCGGCCTCGACCGACCACTTGCCGCCGAAATCGGCATAGACGCCCGACTGGTCGTTGAGGATGCCGATCTTGACCTTGCCGTCGGAGATCTGGCCGGCCGCCGCCGGCATTGCCGATGCCGCAAGCAACGCGGCCGAGACGAGATAGGATGCTTTCACTGGTATTCCTCCCTTGTGGCCAACCACGTCAAACGCGCCGGCCTCGCGATGGTTCAACTGTCCCGCCCCGATTTTCGTTGAAAACAAGCGTCCCGCGTCACCTCCACCGTGCCGCGGACCGCTGCCTGCCTGAATTGCAAGCGCGGCGACCGTAGCATTCAGTTTCGCGATCGGAGAATGCTATTTTCGTAGCATGCCGCCCCCTGCCCGGGCCCATGGGGTCACGACCACGTGAGGTTGCTGCGCGGACCGGCACGATCACGCGATTGCCGGAGCAGGACGAACGCGGCAAACTCCGCTTGCCGATAAGCAATTATGGATGCTCACCGTGACGGATTATGGCGGCAAGGAAGCCGATGTGGTCAGGGCGCTGGAGGAAGACATCATCTTCGGCCGGCTGGCGCCGGGCACGCGGCTGGTCGAGGACGTGCTGCTTGCCCGCTTCCCGGTGTCGCGGCATACGATCCGCCAGGCGCTCTACCAGCTCGAAAAACTCGGCGTCGCCACGCGGGAACGCAACAAGGGCGCGATGGTGAGAAGGCTGTCGCCCGAGGAGGTCCGGCAGATCTACGAGGTGCGGGAGCTCTTGCAGCGGCAGGCGGCGCTCATGCTTCCACTGCCGGCAAGCGAGGCGCTGATCGAGGAACTGATGGAGATTCATGGCGCCTATAGTCGCGAAGTCGACGCACGCAATTTGCGCGGCATCCATGAAGCGAACGATCGTTTCCACATCACGATGTTTTCGGCCTGCGGCAACGACTACCTGGTGTCGTCGATCGAGCAGTATATGCGGCTGAGCTTGCCGGTGCGGGCCAATTCACTGGCCGACCCCGAACAGCTCGAGGTGTCGCGCCGGCAGCACGAACTGATGATCAAGGCGATGAAACACCGCGACAATCAGGAGCTGGCGCAGCTGTGCGTCAACCACCTGCAGCCTAGCAAGATCTTCTACCTGCAGGAGATCGGGAAGAACGACGCGGCCTAGAGCGGTTCACCGTTTCACACGGAACCGGCGAACCGTTCTAACTCTTTGTTTTTACGCAATTCCAAACGGAAAACCGCTCACACTTTTCCTGGAATTGCTCCAAGGCGCGTCGCTCTACCAGTCCGGCTCGATCGGCGCGTCTTCCGAAAGCCCCGGTGGATTGTGGGGAGCAAGCGTCGAGCGCGCCTCGCGCAACGCTGCCGGAAAAGCCGCCAGATACTCTTCGTCTTCGTCCATAGGCAGCTTCAGATATTGTTCGGCGATGAGCGCCGCGGCCTCCGACTGCTCGCGATCGCGGCTTGCCTTGACGGCCGAGCGGTCGGGCCGCCGCGCCAGCCAGGCCTTGTGAAGCGCAAACACTCGCGGGTCGATCGTCGGTATCTTCACGGGATAGCCGCGCTCGTCGATGGCGATGCCGTCCGTCTTCGGCGCGTTGATGAGCCATTGCAGCCCGTCGATCGGCGCGCCCTCAAGATCATCGGCAATCGAGGTGATCGACGCCGGCGACCGGTCTCCTAGAACATTTCTTGCCTGCGGCCGGATAAGGTCCACCAGATAGCCGTCGCGGTTGGTGGCCCTGAAGGCTCTCGGCTGCAGCGGCCTGAAGGATTTGTCGACTTTCCGCAAGATGCCTATCAGGCCCGACTGGCTGATTTTCTCCGACGTCACGAAGCTGATGCGCCGGCGCGAATCGAAGAGCAGATCGATATCGCCGGTCGCGACGAGCCCGCTGGAAATCTGGACCCCCGCCAACGCTTCGTAGGCAAACAGGGAATTCGTGCCGACGACGAGCAACTGTTTTCCCAAGAGGTTCGTCTCGGCGCAGCGTCTCAGAATGCGTGCGGCGATGGCCGGCACCCTTCCCAATCCCATGGCCACATTGACCTTGGCCAATCCGTCCAGGCGCGCGGACAGGCCTGCCAGCAGATCCTTGTTGAGGTCCCTGCCCTCGGAGAAAGCGGCAAATGCCTTTTCCGTCTCCTGGCTTCTAAGACCGAGCGAGGTTTCGGCCTGCCTTATTTTGCGCAATAGATAGTCGGCGCCGTTGCGCTCAACCCAGCGCATGCTGCCGGCAAAGCGCCTCATGCGCTCAGCCTCGGCGCTCAGCCAGGCCTCATAGACCTGCTGGGTGTCGATGAACTGGCGCCTTTGCTCGCCCGTCAGCTCCCTCAGGCTCAATTTTTCCACTCTTCCGTTGCCTCTCCATTCTGATAGTGGAAAATCACTATTATTCAGTTTGTTATATGCATTTTTCCACTTTTATGCCAGTCCCCCATCATAATAGTGGAAAACTGTTTAAAAACAATATGATATAGCCATTTTGGATACCCTTGCCGTCATTAAATGATTTCTCGAACCGCTCACCACGGCAGTTTCTTGCGGTCGCGGAAGAAGCCGCCGGTCGGGCCGTCGTCCGGCAAGGTCGCGGCCCAGACGATGCCGGCTGCCCCTTGCGCGACAGGACGACCGCCCTGCCCGCCCATGTCGGTCGCGACCCAACCGGGGCAGATCGAATTGACCAGCACGCCCGAACCGCGCAATTCGCCCGCCAGGATGCGGGTCAGCGTGTTGAGCGTCGCCTTGCTGGTCGAATAGGCCGGCGCGCCGGCGCCCATCGAGGCGAGCGAGCCGCCTTCCGACGAGACGTTGACCAGCCGGCCATGGCCGGAGGCGCTGAGCAACGGCGCGAAGGCGGCGGCAACGCGCCAGGCGCCGAAGACATTGGTCTCGAAAGCCTCGCGGATCATCGTCCAGTCGGGCTTGAGCGCCCGCGCCGATGGGTCGTAATGGATGGCGGCGTTGTTGACCAAGACGTCGAGCCGGCCGAAGCGGCGCTCGACCTCGGCCGCGACCTGCGCTGCCGCATCGGGCGCCGCGACATCGAGCGCGATGGCCTCGACCTTGCCGTCCAGCGTGTTCGCCGCCGCCTCGCCCTTGGCGAGATCGCGCACGCCGATGAGCACGGTGAAGCCGAGTTCGGCCAGTTGCCTCGCCGCCTCCAGGCCGATGCCTCGGTTGCCGCCGGTGACCAGCGCCACCCTGCCGGAATGATCCTTGTTGTTGGTCATTGCTCCTGCTCTTTCAATTTCCTCTTATCGACAGCAAAGATGGGATCGATCACGCCGACCGATTAGAGCGCCGAGTTGGCGCTCACTGCGCAATGCGGCTCATGAATGGGCGCGGTCTCGAGCAAACCGGATCGCCATCGCCGCCCCGCAGAAGGAGGTAGCCGCATCCGGGAGCACTGCCCCTCCTCGCCGAGCGCCAGTGGTCAGAATCTGACGCGTGGTAAGGAGTCATAAGCCCGGTCGGCGTGGCGAGGAGGCCTCAGGGCCTAACGGCTGGAGGAACCCGCCACTGGTCGAGACCGACAGCGGATTGGCGGGAATTTTGGACGATGGCCGGCACGCTCAATCGAGACCGACCCAGATGTAGCCGTCCTCCTCGCGGCATGGAATGAGACGCAACGGAGCCCGGTTCTTCGAGATATCGCCGAGCATCTCCATGCCGGCCGAAGTTCCGTCCTCGTTGAGCGCCTCGCACCACCTTACGATTTCGCCTGTATCCAGATCGAATCCGCTGTGATGCCAGCGACACACCAGCGTGCCGTCCTCGCCGAAAGTGCTCGCCCGTCCTGCGTGGCCGTTGGCCCGCGAGGCAGTCTCGAAGAATGGCAACTTCAAATGCGGGCAGGCATTGTTAAAGGCATAGACGCGCCCGCCCCTGCGCAAAATCACGGCATAGAGCGCCTGGAACTCGATGACTTTGTGGTCGCCGTCCTTCAGTTCGCTCGTGGCGACCGCCCGGTGCCACGTCTTGCCGCCCAGTTGCATAGTCTCCCGCGCGCCTTTTTCGTTCAGCCGGCGCTCGGCTTCAACCTTCAGCTTCTTTATCTCGTACAGCGAAATTCGGTCGGAGGTACCGCGCAAACGCACCCGAATGAAATCGGATACTTCAACCTCATTCTTTACCTGTTCATAGAGCGTCTCGGTAATCAGGAGGCGGGTTCCGGCCTCCTTGTTGGCCGCTTCGACCCGGCTCGCCACATTGACCGCATCGCCGATAGCCGTCAGGCGCTCGTTGCCGGGTGATCCGACCGAGCCGATCACCGCTTCGCCCAGATGCAAACCAACGCGAATATCGAAGTCGATGCCGTACATCGAGGCAAAAAAGGGTTTTAGCCGATCGACCGTGGCAAGGGTCTGCAGGGCCGCATTGACCGCGCGCACCGGTGCATCGTCCTGGCCGTTCACGCCAAATATCGCCATAAGCCCGTCGCCGACGAACTTGTCGATGTAGCCGTCGTTGAGCTCGATGACTTCGGCGACCTGAGTGAAATACCGATTGAGCAGATACATGACATCGTAGGGCGTCAACGTCTCGGAGAAGTGGGTGAACCCGGCCACGTCGCTGAAGAAAATGACGACCGACTTCAGCTCGCCCGCGCTCGTGGACCTGTGCGGAAGCAACTGACTGGTCATTCGCAGGTCGGTCTCGTCGAGCACGAGCCTGCGGAAGGTGATGTCGGAGGCAGGTCTGAGCTGGCAAGCCAGACGCACGTTGTTGCCAAGCCCCAATCGCTCCACGAGCGTGCGCTCCAGCGCGGTGCGCTCCGGGCAGCCGTCCGCACCGTCGAGAATCCAGATCCGGCAGGTCGAGCACTTGGCCTTGCCGCCGCAAGCGCAGGCGATCGGGACATCTGCCCGGCGAGCGGCTTCAAGGACAGATTCCCCGAGCGCCGATTCGATCGATATGTCGTCAGGCAGCGATAGCAACGTAGGCATCGGAACTGATCTTCCAGTACGAAGTGGCGCCAGACGCTGGTGTTAACAACAGGTCTATCGGCCGGACAGCGTTTTGGCCTCGTTCGGGCAACATTAGCCCAGCAGCGGCTTGGATGCCATCGTCGAGTCCGATAGTCCGCCTGGGTCGGTCGAAAGGCGCGTTCCGCATCGGATACCAAGCGTCGGATTTTGACCACCAGGCAGCCATCCATTCCACGGGTGGGGAAATGCCGGACACAATCCAGAAACCAGATTCAACAGTTTGGAAAAACTCGCGAAAAGACCGGCTGTCATAACGATACCCGGAGCAGCCGACGAATGCGGCGAGCGACAATCCGATATCGATCTTCGAAAAGGAATGCCGATATGAAAAAGACCCTTCTTTCCGCGCTCGGCCTGGCCGTCGCGCTCGCTTTCGCGGTGCCCGCCGCCAACGCCCAGACCAGCACGACGACGACGACCGCGCCGGCGACGACCACCACGGCTCCGGCCTCGACCACCGCTGCTCCGGCCGCCGCCGAGACGGCGAAGCCCGCCGCCAAGGTCGCGCATCACAAGAAGCACAAGAAGCACAAGAAGCATCACCGCCGTCATCACGCCCGCAAGCATCACCTGCGCAAGCACCGTCGGCATCACGTGCGCAAGCATCATGTGAAGCGCGCGCACAAGCACGCCCACAAGAAGCACACCAAGAAGCAGGCCGCATAAGACCCACTCCCGCCAGATTTTTTAAGCTATTGCGCAAGACTTCATGACGGATGATCCCGCGCCGCTTCAAAGGGAACCGGGATCACCGCTTCCCGGAAACGCCGTCCTCCAAAGGACGGCGTTTTTGTTTTCTCGGGCTTTGGCTGCGTGTGATATTTGCCAAACCGGAATCCCCTTTTTGGGGATCGCGCTCTACTTTTTCTTCTGCGGATAGATCGTCTCGCCCCGCTTCAGCATCGCCACCAGATCGGCGATCTTCTTCTTGCGCCCCGCCTCGGTCTTCATGTTGTGGGTGCGGAAGGCGAGCGAGAAACGGTTCTGGGCGGAAAGCGTTTCCAGCATCTTCTTCGCCTTCGGTTCGGCATCGATCGCCGCCTGCAGGTCGGGCGGGATGGTCATGTCCTTCGAGCCGCCATAGGCGCGGTCCCAACGGCCGTCGGCCTTGGCCGCCTCGACCTCGCGCAGGCCGTGGCTGGTCATGCGGCCCTCCTCGACCAGCCGCGCGACATTGTCGATGTTGATCTTGCTCCAGATGCTCTTCTTGCCGCGCGGCGTGTAGCGCTGCAGGAAGCTCTTGTGGTCGAGCGACTTGCGCACCGCGTCGATCCAGCCAAAGCAAAGCACGACGTCGATCGCTTGCTTCGGCGTGATCGAAGCCAGCCCCGAGCCGACCTTGTGGACCTTGATCCAGACCTCGCTTTCAGAGGCGTGGTTGTCGGCCAGCCAGGCAAGGAAGCTCTCGGCATCGGGGAATTCGCGGACCTTGTCGGGATCGACCTTGATCGGGGCCATTACAGAAGTCTTCCTTCAACGAGCATCGTCACCCCTGAACACAATTGCCCTCGTCCGAACGTGCGAAAGTGGCTATATAGGGAGCATGGCTAAGACAAGCACCGCATCAAACGTGACAGTCCGCAACGCGAAGACCGGTCAGTTTGTGACCGTGCGCGGCGCGCAATCGCTGAAAGGCAGCAAGTTCGCGATCAAGAAGAACGTGGACTTGACGAAGCCTATCGCCGAGCAAGCCCTCAAAGGCAAGCCGCAGACTGCGAAACACGCGGCTAAAGGCTGATAGTGCCGGGCATCCTGCTCGACACTCACGTTCTTTACTGGCTAGTGAGTGGCGCCGAGCCGCTTTCCAATGATGCGCTGGTGGCAATCGGCGAAAATCAAGACGCCGGCACGCTTTTCGTATCTCCGATCACAGCATGGGAGTTGGCTATTGCAGCGCGGAAGCCCGCGCACAAGGCACCGCCTGACCTCGGTGCCAATACTCCGGCACGCTGGTTTTCGGCCGCAATTGAAGCTACTGCGGCTAAAATCATTCCAATCAAACAGCGTATCGCGATAGAGGCGGCAGCCGTGGTGACGGTGACTGGCCACAAGGACCCAGGCGACTGCTATCTGATCGCTACCGCCCGGGTTCGCAAAATCCCGATCATGACGCGAGACCACGTGATGCGCGGGCTTGCGGTGCCCCAATATCTGCAGATTGTAGATTGTTGATTGGCGAAATACGGCAACCGGCCAGCTAGCCAATGCCATCGGACTCGCCGATAGCACTATCGGTTTCTTCCGTTTCCGCTTCGCGCGGCCGCCTGCCACATCGGCGTCCATGCAGAGGAAAGGCATGGACATGGAAAAAATCCTGATCGTCGGCGGCAGTTCGGGGATGGGGCTGGCGCTCGCCGGGCGCTGCCTCGAGGAAGGCGCGCACGTCATCATCGCCGGGCGCGGCGGAGCGAAGCTGAGCGCGGCGCGGGACGGGCTCGGCCGCCCTGACGCGCTCGAAACGGCGGCGGTCGACATCAGCCGCGAGAATGAGGTCGCGGCACTTTTCGCGCGTATCGGTCGGCTCGACCATATCGTCAGCACGGCCGCCGCGATCGAAGGCGCCTACCGGCTGTTGCCCGAGATCGAAATTTCGGCCGCGCAGCGGGTGGTGGAGAGCAAGTTCTATGGGCCGCTGCTGCTTGCCAAGCATGGCGCGCCCAAGCTGGCGTCGAGCGGTTCGCTGACCTTCGTCTCCGGCATTGCCGCCTACCGGCCGGCGGCGCGCGGCGCGGTGGTCGCGGCGGTCAACGCAGCGCTGGAAGGGCTGGTGCGGGCGTTGGCGGTCGAGTTGGCGCCGATCCGCGTCAACGCCGTCTCGCCCGGCTGGGTCGACACGCCGATCTGGGAGTTCGTCGCCGGTGACAAAAAGGACGAGACGCTGGCCGCGATGGCGAAGCGCCTGCCGGCCGGACGGGTCGGACGGCCAGACGACATTGCCGACGCGATCCGTTTCCTGATCGGCAACGGCTTTACGACGGGGACGACACTGCATGTCGAGGGCGGGCACCGGCTGAGCTGACCGAAGCAAAGCCCTCATCGACAGCAGCAAGCAGCGCCTTCAGCGCCGGCGGCTGGACGCGGCGGCGCCGCCAGGTCATGACGATGTCGGCCGAGCGAACCGGGCCGGGCCAGGCAAGCTCGGCCACCTCGCCGCGATCGATCGCGGCGGCGACCGCCAGCCGCGGCACGAGGCCAAAGCCGGCGCCGGCCGCCACCAGCCCGGCGATGGCGTCGATGCTACCGGCTTCGGCGGCGAGGCCGGGTTTGCCCAGGCCTGCCTCGGCAAACGCCTTGTCGACCATGGCGCGGTAGACGCAGCCGGTCTCGGTGGCGACGAAATGCTTTTCGGCTAGCGCCGCCAGATCGACATCCACCCGGTTGTCGCCGGGCGGCGCGATCAGGGCCAATGGCTCGTGTGCCACGACGCGCCTCATCAGGCGCTGGTCCGGCGCGTCGGCAACTTCAAGATCGGCGGGCCGCTCGAAGCAGAAGGCGACGTCGATCTCGCCCTCGCCCAGCCGGCGCAGCAACTCGCCGCTGCCGGCGATCCTGAGCTTGATATCGATGCCCGCGTGCGCGGCGCGAAAAGCGGCGAGCCATGGAGCCAGCCTTGCGGCGGCGATCGTCTCCAGCGCGCCGATCGAAAGGCTGCCGGCCGTCCCTGCCCTGGTGGCGTCGATGGCGGCGCGTGCGTCGTCGGCGAGCGCCAGCAGATCCTCGGCGTAGGGTTTCAGCGCCTCGCCCGCCGGCGTCAGGTCCAGCCCCTGCCGCGAGCGGGTGAAGAGGCTGGCGCCAAGCTCGGCCTCCAGCGCCTGGATCTGGTCGCTGACGCTCGACTGGGCGAGATTGACCTCTTGCGCGGCGCGCGTGACGTTGCGTGTTCGCGCGACCGCCAGAAAGGTCGTCAGCAGCCTCGGATGCATCGGGCGGGCGGCGCTACTGCAGCTGCGGCTTCTTCAGGAAGGAATTGCGGTCGGCGGATTTGACGCGCAGCCAGGTCTCGCGGCCGTCGCGCACGACGCGCAGCGGAATTTCCGAGCCGGCCGGGTTCTCCCAGAGTTTTCTGTAGAAATCGGCGAGACCGTCGACCTCGCCGTCGCGCACGTCGGAGATGATGTCGCCCTGGCGCAGGCCCGCCTTTGCCGCCGGGCCGCCCTCGGCCACGCTCATCACCACCACCATGCCGTTCGACTCGGCCGAGAAGGCGCCGAGCCACGGACGCGGCGCCTTGGCCGCCTGGCCGCGCTTGATGAGGTCGTCAAGGATCGGCCGCAAGAGGTCGATCGGCACGACCATGTTGATGTCGGCAACCTCGCCGGCGCGGCTCATCTGCAGGCGCAGCGAGCCGACGCCGAGCAGCTTGCCGTCGCGGTCGAACAGGCCCGCCCCGCCCCAGGACGGATGCGCGGGCGCGGTGAAGATCGCCTCGTCGATCAGATATTCCCAGTAGCCGGCGAACTCCTGCTTGGTGACGATGTGGGCGTCGACCTGCTGGCCGATGCCGTCGGCGAGCGTCACGGCGTCGCCGATACTGGCCTTGCTGGCGTTGCCGAGCTGGACCGCCGGCAGATTGAGCGGCGACAATGCCTGCACCAGGCCGAAGCCGGTCTCCTGGTCATAGGCCAGAGCATGTGCCGCGACCACGCGGCCGTCCTGGTCGGTCAGCCACACCTCCTCGGCCTCGGTGATGAGGTAGCCGATGGTGAGCACCAGCCCGTTGTCGCGGATCACCACGCCGCTGCCCTCGCGGCGCGTGCCGAGCGCATTGGCGGTGAAAGCGTCGTCCGGAACCGTGGCGCGCACGGCAACGACGGAGCGCGAAATTTTCTCGATGGTCATCGATCCATCCTGCATTGCGGGTGTTTTTCTATAAGTATGGCCAAAGGCGCGCGGTGCAAGGGCGGATTTCCCTTCTCCCCTTGTTGTGGGAGAAGGGAAAGATGCTGGCCCAAGCACTAGTTCAACGAAAATTGAACTTTTTTCTTTGACGCGCGCAAACCCGCACCTAAGTCTATCGGCATCAGCAGACGTCGCTGCCCTCCCGAACCCGCAAGGCCGTCACGATGAACCAATACATCCCGCCGAAAGTCTGGACCTGGAACAAGCCGAATGGCGGCGAGTTCGCTTCGATCAACCGGCCGATCGCCGGCCCGACGCATGACAAGGAACTGCCGGTGGGCAAGCACCCGCTGCAGCTCTATTCACTGGCCACGCCCAACGGCCAGAAGGTAACGATCATGCTGGAGGAGCTTCTGGCGCTCGGCCACAAGGGCGCCGAATACGATGCCTGGCTGATCAAGATCGGCGACGGCGACCAGTTCGGCTCGGGCTTCGTCGAGGTCAATCCGAACTCGAAGATCCCGGCGCTGATGGACCGCAGCGAGCCGAAGCCGGTTCGGGTGTTCGAGTCCGGTTCGATCCTGACCTATCTCGCCGAGAAATTCGGCGAATTCCTGCCGACCGAGCGCGCGGCACGCGCCGAAACCTTCTCATGGCTGTTCTGGCAGATGGGCTCGGCCCCCTATCTCGGCGGCGGCTTCGGGCATTTCTACGCCTATGCGCCGGAGAAGATCGAATATGCCATCGACCGCTTCGCCATGGAGACCAAGCGGCAGATGGACGTGCTCGACCGCCGGCTGGCGGAGAGCGAATATCTCGCCGGCCCCGACTACACCATCGCCGACATGGCGGTGTGGCCCTGGTATGGCGGGCTCGCCAAGGGCCGCAGCTACAACGACGCCCATCAGTTCCTCTCGGTGCACGAATACAAGAACGTGCAGCGCTGGGCCGACGCGATCGACGCGCGGCCAGCGGTGAAGCGCGGCCGCATGGTCAACCGCATGTCCGGCGATCCGGCGTTCCAGCTGCGCGAGCGCCACGACGCCAGCGACTTCGAGACGAAGACGCAGGACAAGCTGCAAGCGGCGGAGTAAATGCTTGGCCGGCAGGCCAGAGGGGGGCAGCTTTCAGCGCTTGGTTCTCGGCCCAGCCAACGCTTCGTCATCCTCGGGCTTGACCCGAGGATCCATGCCGTGACCTCTCTCGTGGAGCGCAACGGTGCAGAATTCTGTAACCGTTGCAACGCTTTAGCGCCACGGCATGGATCCTAGGGTCTGCGCGCGTCGCTTCGCTCCTTGCTTCGCCCTAGGATGACGAATGCGAAGGTCGCTGGGAGATCAACTCCGCTACCTCCCGTATGTATACGTCACGCTCGCCTCGCCCAGCGCCGAGCTCTTGGCGGCGACCGAGACCATGTCCGGCAGCGGATTGTCAGGAATGCGCAGCGTCTTTTCGCCGAGCGCATAGAGCGTGAAGACATAGTGGTGCTCGCCGCTGCCCGGCGGCGGGCATGGGCCGAAATAGCCGGCGCGGCCAACGCCGCCCTTGCCCAGCACCGAGCCCCTGGGCATGCGCTTGCCGCCCTGCGCGCCGGCGCCTTCGCTCAGACCCTTGGCGCTGGCCGGGATGTTCCAGGCCAGCCAGTGCCAGAAACCCTTGCCGCCATTGGCGTCAGTATCGAACATGGTCAGCGCGTAGCTTTTGGTGCCGGCCGGCGGGTCCTTCCAGGCAAGCGCGATCGAGACGCTCTTGCCGCCGCAGCCGGCCTTGTCGCCGAGATGTTTCGCATCCCATTTGCCGTCGGAGACCGACGGGCTGGAGATCTCGAACGCCTGCGCCTGGGTGGCGAAGGCAGCAAGGGCTAGCGTGATGAAGCCGAGGCGCAAACTCATCCTATCCTCCCTGAGATAACGCAGCGTAGCGCAAAAGCGGCCCGAAAGAGGGCAGCCGACGCGCCGGCCTGCACGGAAAACGAAAAAGCCCCGCCGGTGGAGGCCGTCGGGGCTCTTTCATACGGACCATGGAGGTGGGACACCACGGTCGGGTCGATCCAGGGGGTGTTGGATCGGTCGCGACCCTAGCCGAGGAACCGGCCGGGCCGATAATCACGCCTGCGCACTACCAATCACGCCTGCGCGAGAGACAGGTGATAGCCGGCGAATTAAACTGCTGATCTCCCCCTTGTGGGAGAGAAGCCTGGCAAGGCAGAGGGGGGCGCTGTCCCGCCCGCGTCTCAGCGGTTGGAAGACGGACAAGACGGAAAGGCCGCGTTCCTCGCGCCCCCCTCTGTCCTGCCGGACATCTCCCCCACGAGGGGGGAGATTGGCAGCTTAGACGCCGCGCGTCCCTTACTTCAGCAGCTTGGCCAGCCTCGGCACGCCCTCGCCCACCGCGCGGTCGTCGGCCAACGTAAACGACATGCGCAGCGTGTTGCGGCCGGTGCCGTCGGCGTGGAAGGCGTTGCCGGGCACGAAGGCGACGCGCGCCTCCTTGACCGAACGCGCCAGCAATTCGGTGGCATCCGTGCCTTCCGGCAGCGTCAGCCAGACGAACATGCCGCCGTCCGGGCGGCTCCAGGAAATGCCGTCGGGCATATTGGCTTCGAGCGCGCCAAGCAGCCCGTCGCGGCGCTTGCGATAGGCGCCGATCAGCTTGTCCACCTGATCGTCGAAGATGGTTTCGGCGACGCGGTGCATGACCATCTGGTTGATCGACGGGCTGTGCAGGTCGGAGGCCTGCTTCATCAGCACCAGCTTTTCCACGACATGGCGCGGCGCGCAGACCCAGCCGACGCGCATGCCGGGCGACAGGATTTTCGAGAAGGAACCGCAATAGAGCGTGCGCGCCTTGTCGATGCCGCCCGAACGGGCGCAGTCGAGCGCCAGGATCGGCGGCACGCCCTCGCCGTCATAGCGCAGCGCCCGGTAGGCGGCGTCCTCGATCACGGCGATGTCGAGGTCGCCCGCAAGGTCGAGCACCGCCTCGCGCTGCCTGGCGTCCAGCGTGTTGCCGGTCGGGTTGGCGAAATCCGGCACCAGGTAGGCGAATTTCACCTTGCCGCCATTCGCAGCCGCAGCGGCGCGATAGGCCTCCGGCGTCATGTTGCCCCCGGCGGTGTTCAGCCGGTCGTAGCGCGGCTCATAGGCGTTGAAGGCCTGCAGCGCGCCGAGATAGGTCGGCCAGGTGACCAAGGCCGTGTCGCCGGGGGACAAAAAGAGCTTGCCGAGATAGTCGAGCGCCTGCTGCGAGCCGGAGGTGATGAAGATATTGCCTTCGTCGCACTGGATACCGAGCTTGCCCATCTGGCCGGCCAGCCATTTGCGCAGCGGCAGGAAGCCCTCACTGACCTGGTATTGCAAGGCCGTCCCTGCTTCCGGGCCGCCGAGCACGGCCTGGTAGGCATCGCCGATCGCCTGCGCCGGAAACAGCGACGGGTCGGGAATGCCGCCGGCAAACGAAATGATGTCCGGCTGGTCGAGCAGCTTCAACAGCTCGCGGATTTCCGAAGCCTTCATGCGCGACGAGCGCGAGGCCAGAAGGTTCAACAGGGTCAAGGCGCACCTCCCGCAGTGCTTCTATTTAGGTCAGCTTGGTTGACCTATTATCAGTCGCGGCGCCTCGCGTGAATACACAAAACGGTCATGGCGCATCGTTCAGACGACATTCTTTCACGCAAATCGTACTCGCAAAACCGATTCGCACTTTTGGGCGACATGCGTTGGCCCCGGATTTTCGCAAATGCTAATGAAAAACCATTGCGCCATGGTTTGGCCAGGCGCACGATCGCAACCAGCTAGCCGGCAACTGAGAGAAAAACAATCCGGCTGCAGGGGGATGCGCATGACACTCGAACTCATCGGGGCCGGGTTCGGCCGCACCGGCACATGGTCGACTTTCGCCGCGCTGAACCGGCTTGGCTTTCCGAGCTACCATATGCAGGAAGTCATCATCAACAAGGCCAACAAGGGCCATCTCGACTTCTGGCGCAAGGTGGCGAACAGCCAGCCGGGCAGCCAGCACGACTGGAACCGGGTCTTCGCCAATTACCGGGCGACCGTCGACAATCCCGGCTGCTGCGTGTGGCGCGAGCTGATGGCTGCCTATCCGGAAGCAAAAGTGCTTCTGACGCTGCATCCGCGCGGCGCCGAAGCCTGGTACGACAGCACCATCGACACGATCTACTTCACGGAAAATGTCTGGCAGTTCAAAGTGCTGGAATGGCTGACGCCGTTCGGCCGCAAGTTCGGCGACATGTCACGCAAGCTGGTCTGGGGCCGAACGCTGAAGGGCGTGATGGACGACCGCGACAAGGCGGTGGCGCGCTACAATGCCTATATCTCCGAGGTGAAGGCGGCGGTGCCGCCGGAGAAGCTCCTGGTGTTCAAGGCCAGCGACGGCTGGGCGCCGCTCTGCGATTTCCTCGGCGTCGCGCTGCCCAATGAGCCCTTCCCCAACCTCAACGACCGTGCCAGCATCAAGAAGATCATCAGCGGGATGATCATGGGATCCTATGCGATGCTGGCTGGCGTCGCGCTGGCCATCGCGTTTGCGATTGGCGGGCTGTGGTGGTGGCTGGGATAACGACAGCCACTCGCGACGGTCGATAAGCGGGCAAGGGCCCCCGCCGCCGGCACATGGCGGGATTGTCGTTATATTAGAAAAAGCGCATATTGTAGGAAGCCGAAGCCATGCTCCGGCTGAACCGCCGTTGGCCATGTCGTCCCGGCGGTCCACGGACCAGGTCAAATACCAAGGAAAAGCCAGCAAGTCCGCGCTGCTCGAGCAGCCGGGCGCTCATGATATCTGGAGGAGGATCCCATGAAGGTTACCATACTCGCGACTTACGAACCCCATGCCGCCAAAGGGCTGATGCAAGGATCGAACCGGGAAGTAGCCATCGCGGCGCTGTTTGAAAGCGTCGGCGGCCGGATGAACAGCCTGATGTTCACGCGCGGCCTCTACGACGTCATCGTCAATGGCGAGGTTCCGGACCAGATTGCCGGGATGGGTATGACGCTTGCCGTGCGGGCAAGCGGTTCGGTGAGCGATCTCGTCGTCCTCGAAGAGCTCGACATGAAGGCAGTGATCGCGGCCGCCAACAAGGCAGCCGGCGCCTACAAGCCCGCCGGCTGACGGGAGGACGCCATGACCGCCTACAACGTCGTCCGTTTTCGTACCAAGCCAGGCAAGGAGAAAGCCTTCGTCGACGCGCACGCGAAGGTTTCGCTGAACGCCAAGGGCTTTCGCAAAGGTGCGCTCATCAAGACCGGCGAGCGCACATTCTGCATGGTCGGCGAGTGGAACGACATGGACAGCCTCGCCGCGGCGCGCCCGATGATGATCGGCATTCTCGACACGTTCCGCGATATGCTGGAGGATCTCGGCGGCGATCTCGGCGTGACCGATCCGGTGTCCGGGACAGTCGTTGCCGAAATTGGCTGAGGACGTTTCCTGAAAGGCGTGGCCGGACCACCATGTGTGATCGGCCGACGCCGGCGGCCGAACCCGGCGACATGCCGCCCGCGTTGGGGCGGCGCGTTTGTCTTTGCCTCAGAACGGCAACCGGATTTCGTCCGGCTCGGCCCTGTCCGGCCAGCCGATGTCCTTCTTGATCTCGGTCGGCAATTCGTTGAGTTCGCGCGTCGTGCGGCGGCGCTTGCTGGCCTGCGCGAAGGCGGCGCGGATTCGGTTGAGACTTTTGAACATCGCAAACTCCCATAAATCAGCGGCGCAAACCGGCGCCGCCCATTCACCCGGCGCCGCTTTTGCGATGCGTCTGTAACCAGGGGATTGCGCGCGAACGGTGAAATGCTTCACGAAGCCGGGATGGCTTGAAACATATGCATGCAAACTAATTTACCGGGATCGGCCGCACAGCTTGCGTGCCGGGTGTCGGAACGCATGGCCTGTACCGCAGACGCTTAAGCCCATCGCCCGATGTTCTGATTCACATTCCCGTCGAAAAGAAGCCGCGCCTTACTCCGGCGCCTGCGAATCCGATCCGGCCTGCTGCGCGGTCTGGGCCGAGAGCCGGCCTATGCGGACGAGCGTCGGCTTCGAGTATTCTTTCTTCATGGTCCTTGTTCCCCAACCTCGCGCGGAAGGTGAGGTATCGGCACACAGGCTGTCAAGCCAACGGAGGGCCTGCGGCTCAGTTCGCCGACATCGACAGCCTGCCCAGCGCCTGCTCGATCCCTGCGTGGGCGGCGGCGTTGCGCTGGACCATTAGCGCAACTGCCGCTTCAGATGCCTTGTCGGGGTGGCCGGCATCGAAAGGCGGCGCGGGGTCATACTCGATCGAAAGCTGTATGGCTTTTGCGACCTCAGGTCCTGCAAGCTCGGCGACGATCGCGAAAGCGAAGTCGATGCCGGCGGACACGCCAGCCGAGGTGAAGATGTTGCCGTCGCGCACGATGCGCGCCTTTTCGTGGGTGGCGCCGACCAGCGGCAGCAGGTCGGTATGCGCCCAATGCGTGGTGGCGCGACGCCCCTTCAGCACCCCGGCGGCGCCATGCAGGAAAGCTCCAATGGAGACCGACGTGACGTAGCGGGCATTCGCTGCCTGATGGCGGATGAAACCGATCGTCTCGACGTCGGCGAGCGCGTCGATGATGCCTGCGCCGCCAGGCACGCAGATCAGGTCGAGCGGCGGGCAGTCTTCGAAGGTGCAATCGGGCAGCAGTAGAAGGCCTCGGTCGCTCACGGCCGGCGCCATGGTCTTGGCCGCGACAAAGGTCTTCGCCTGCGGAAACCGGCTCGGTACGGACATGGAGGCAGGCGTTGCCAGCCGGCTCAAGACCTCGAACGGGCCGGTTAAGTCGAGCTGGGTGATGCCCGGGAAAATGACGAAGCCGACATTGAATTGCGACATGGCTATCCCTCCAAAGCCATTCGGATTCAGTCTACCGTTTCAGGCAATGTCAGGCGAGCGATATATAGGGCAGCCTAGAAAGCTCACCTTCCCGCCCCGTGCCACTTCCCTGCCTGCGCGATAGACCGTGCGCTCCGTCGGCACCGCCACCACTGCTTCCGGCACATGCTCGGCCTTCAGCGCCACAAAGTCGGCCTTCGCACCAACCGCGATGCCATAACCTTCCAGCCCCAGCGCCCTGGCGCCGGCATGGCTCACCACGTCGTAAGCCGCTTCCAGTTCCCAATCCTCATAGAAGCCGGAGCGGTAGCCGATCATGTTGGCGCGGTTGAGCATGTCGCCATCGCCATAGGGCCACCAGGAATCGCGGATGTTGTCGGAGCCGGCGAAGACCGTGACACCCGCCTTGCGCAGCGCGGCCACTGGCGGGAAAGGATGATCGCCGGGCGCGTTGGTCATGATGGCGACGCCGGCGGCGGCGATCCGCTCGCCCGCTCCGGCCAACGCATCGGCGGAGATGTCGCCCAGCCCATAGGCATGGCTGACGACGACCTTTCCCTGCATGCCTGATGCCGTGGTCCGGGCGACTATCTCCTCGATCTCGAACAGGCCAAGCGTGCCGCGGTCATGCAGGTGGATGTCGACGCCGGCGTCATGCTTTTCGGCAAGACCGAAGACGACGTCGAGATGGCCCTTCACATCGCGGTCGAAGCTCGCCGGATCGAGCCCGCCGATCAGGTCGCAGCCGAGCTTGAGCGCTTCGTCGAGCAACTCCGCGGTGCCGGGCGAGGACAGGATGCCGCTCTGCGGAAAGGCGACGAGCTGGATATCGATGAGGTCGCGGTATTTCTCCCGCACGGCGAGGATCGTCTCGACATGCTTCAGCCCGACCGCCGCATCGACCATCACATGGCTGCGCATGGCGAGGCTGCCGTGGCCGACGCAGAGCTCGAGCTGGTTTTTCGCGCGCTCCGCCATCGGCGCGGCCTGCTCGAGGTTGCGCATCTGGAAAGCCACCCGCTCGCGCACGTCGAAACCATTGGCGCAGGGAACGTGCGGGCGCCAGGCATCGCCGTAGAAGGAAGTGTCGAGATGGATATGGCCTTCGACGAAAGCCGGCAGGACGAGCCGGCCGGCGAGATCGACGGCGCCGGACCTGGCTGCGTTGCCGGCCGGCGCGATGGCGCTGAAGCGGCCGCCAGCCACGGTGAGGTCGGCGACCGTGCCATCGGCCAGCCGGGCGTTGAGAAAATGAGTCTGGTTCAAGATGCAATCCATTGAAAGTGACCGGGTTACTCGTCGCCTTTCCGATGAATGAGGTCAATGCAGCGGGGCTGGAAAGTGTTTCGCTCGTTGTGGGAGATCACCCCCGCCTATTCCGCTTTCGCGTAAGTTTCCGCGCACCAAAAAAATGCGATAGTGGAGTCTGCGGTATGAGGCCGCCGTGGTCGACGCGGACGCCCAAGCACATCCCCAACAATGCGCCCCCAACGGACGCGTCGACCATTGACGGAGATGCCAACGGCGACCTGACCAGGTCGCCGTTTTTTTGACCAGCCGTGCACTTCGTCAGGCTTGCGCGCCGGCGTATTCGGCGACCAGCGGCTCATACTCCTCGAAGGACGGCAGCGCCGTGTAGCTGTGTACCGCTCCCGTCGTCGCCCAGGGCAATTTCTCTGCCGTCCAGGTCTCGATGAAGGGCGTGAACCAGGCATGCTCGTCGAGCATGGTCGGGCGCAAATTGACGAACCAGTCGAGCCCTTCGGGGCGGGTGAACATCCAGGTCATGCAGTGGCCGCAGAAATAATGCCTCGACGCGCCATGCAGCCCGCCGATCACCGGCTCGCCCTTGGTGATCTCGAAACCTTGCGAGGGAATGGCCGCGCTCAGCGAATAGGCGCTGGACGACATCGACTGGCAGCCGGTGCAATGGCAGGCCATGGTGAGCAACGGCTTCGCCAAGATCCTCAGGCGCACGCGGCCGCAGCGGCAGCCACCTTCGGCGGGGAGAGCGAGGTCGGGCAAGATGGGCTCCTCGGGTTCTCGCGCTCAGCCAACCAGCTCAGCCGTCGTCGTCATCCGCACGCCCTGCGCCGCGAAAGCCTCGTTGTGGCGGGCGATGATGTCGGGCGCCTTTTCCTTGTCGCTGTCCAGCGTCGAATGCGCGTCGGAGACCACGGTGACGCCGAGCCCTTCGGCAAAGGCGCCCTTCACGGTGGCGGCGACACAGAAATCGGTCTGGGCGCCGATGAGTACGACGTTCCTGGCGCCCTGCCAGGCCACCCATTCGGCCAGCTCGGGGTTGGAAAAGGCGTTGCCGACACGCTTGCCGAAGGTCGGCTCGTCGGCGGCCTGGCCGAGCAGCGGCCAGACCGGCCAGCCGGAAGCGCCTGGCGCCAGCGGGTCGCCTTCCGGCCCGTCATGGCGCACGAACGCGACTTTACGGCCGGAGTTGCGCGCCCAGTCGATCAGTGCGCGCGTACGCTCGGCGATGGCGTCGGCGTCATGGATCGGCGGCTCGAAACGGCCGTCGAACATGCCGGTCTGCAGGTCGATGACGATGAGCGGTGCGGTGGCGGTGTCTGGCATGGCGGCGAAGATAGCGTGGGTGGGGGATGGGTCAAGGCGGGGGAGAGAGTGATCTCCCCCCTCGTGGGGGAGATGCCCGTCAGGGCAGAGGGGGGCGCGAAGGAACGCGGCGTTCCCCAGTTGGCCCACCAGCATCGATCCCAGTGGTCGGTAGGTTGACCGAAACGCCTGCGGGACAGCGCCCCCCTCTGGCCTGCCGGCCATCTCCCCCACAAGGGGCGAGATCGGCGGTTCCGGCGCCCCGCCCTACGACATCAGCGGCATTGGGCCTTTCAGCGCTTCCGCCAGCGCATCGCGGAAAACCGCGATCGGCCGCGCCAGCCTGCCGGCGGGCGGGCGGTGCAAGAGCCAGCAGCGCACCTGCGGCTTGAAGCCGGGGCAGTCGACCGCCTCGACGGCGTCGCGCCATTGGCTGCCCGACAGCGCGCCCGGCGTGACGATGCCGATGCCGTGGCCGCGCGCCACCAGCGACATACGCAAGTCCGCGCCCTGCGCCTCGACGCCGACATGGAAGGGCAGCCTTGCCACCTCGAAGCGATGTCGGATGAAGGCGCGGAAGCCGCAACCGGTTTCGTTGAGCACCCAGGGGTAGCGCGACAGCGCGCCGATCTCGACGGGCCTCGGCACGCCGAGGTCCGGCGAAGCGACGAGCAGCACCGACTGCGCGCCGAGATCGTCGCAGGCAAGCTCCGGCGGCGGCGCGACCCCTTCGGGCAGGCAGACGGCGACGGCGTCGATCTCGCTGTGCTGCACCTGCTCGACCAGGCGCGGCGACAGGCTGGAGGTGATCTTCAGCGTCAGCTGCGGGAAGGCTTCGCGCAGGCTGTCGAGCGGCGCCGACAAGGCGCTGGTCGACAGGTATGGCATGATGCCGAGGCGGAACTCGCCGCGCACCGCGCCGTCCAGCGAGACGCCCGCCTTCAGGTCTTCCAGCGAGCGCAGCACGCGGCGGCCATGCTCGTAGGCCTCCCGGCCGGCGACCGTCGGCTTCAACGGCTTCGACTGGCGGTCGAGCAAGGGGGTGGCCAGCCGTTCCTCGAGGTTCTGGATGCGGCGCGTCACGCCAGGCTGGGTGAGGTTCAGCCTGGCCGAGGCGCCGACGATGGAGCCGGTCTCGACGACGGCGACGAAAGCTTCGAGATCGTGAATGTTCATGCGCATCTCGCATAATCATTATCAGGTCATTTGAATTGTAGCATTATGCTGACCTGGAATAAAGTACTCGTGAGATATGAGGATTGCGAGGACTCATCATGGACGGATCGGACAACGCTGAAATGGTGCCGGCGGCGTTCGCCGCGGCCCCTGCCGAGACCGGCGTTCAAACCATCACCCGGGCGCAGACACTGCTGTTTGCCGGGTCGGTCGGCATCATCATCACCAACATCTTCGCGCCGCAGACGCTGGTCGGGCTGATCGGCCCGTCGCTGGGCGCGGCGGCATCCGAGGCCGGGCTCGTCTCGATGGCCGCCCTGCTCGGTTATGCCGCCGGGCTGTTCTTCCTGGTGCCGCTCGCCGACCTGGTCGAGAACCGCGTGCTGGTGCTGCGCATGCTCGGCGCGGCGGTGCTGGCGTCGGCGGTCGCTTCCGTCGCGCCGTCGGCGGCTTCGCTGCTCCTCGTGCTGTTCGTGCTGGGCGCGGCGTCCTCCTGCATCCAGGTGCTGGTGCCGGTCGCGGCCTCCATGGCGCCCCCCGGACAGGACGGGCGCGTCATCGGCGACGTGATGAGCGGGCTGATGATCGGCATCCTGCTGTCGCGGCCGCTGGCCAGCCTCGTCGCCGACGCTTTCGGCTGGCGCGCCTTTTACGGCATCGTCGCCGCGACGCTGGCGCTGCTCGCCCTCCTGCTCGGCTTCGCCATGCCGAAGCGCCGGCCACTGGCGCATGCGAGCTACACAGCGCTCATCGCCTCGCTGCTCGAGCTCCTGCGCCAGGAGCGGGTGCTGCGGCGGCGTGCCCTGACCGCAGCCCTGGTGATGGCGGGCTTCAGCGTGTTCTGGACGGCGGTGGCGCTCAGGCTCGCGGCTCCGCCTTTCGACCTCAGCCAGAAGGGCATCGCGCTGTTCGCGCTGGTCGGCGCCGGGGGCGCGGCGGGGACGCCGCTGTTCGGGCGCGCCGGCGACCGCGGCTGGACGCGGCCGGCGACGATTGCCTGCCATCTCGTGCTGATTGCGGCGCTCGGACTCGCCGCCTTTGCGGGAGCCGCCGCGACCGGCGGCGCATGGCTGCCGCTCATCCTGATGGGCGCGAGCGCGGTGCTGCTCGACATCGGCGTCGTCGGCGATCAGACGCTCGGCCGCCGCGCCGTCAACCTCTTGCAGCCGAAGGCGCGCGGCCGCATCAACGGGCTGTTCGTCGGCATCTTCTTCATCGGCGGCGCGATCGGCTCGCTGCTGGCCGGCATCGCCTGGGCCTGGGGCGGCTGGAACGCGGTATGCGCCGTTGGAGCGGTGTTCGGGGTGATGGCGCTGGTGGTGGATTTGGTGGGGTAGCGGCGGCGCCGAAACTGCCAATCTCCCCCCTTGTGGGGGAGATGCCCGGCAGGGCAGAGGGGGGCGCGAAGGAACGCGGCTTTCCTAATTTGCCTTGCGAGGGTCTTATCCAAGCGCGAAGGTTGATTGAGACGCCGGCGGGACAGCGCCCCCCCTCTGGCCTGCCGGCCATCTCCCCCACGAGGGGGGAGATCAGCAGCTTCGCCGCCTCAGCCAATCCCGCCCGTCACAACATACGCACCGCCTGCGCGCCCATCCGGCAACCGCACCACTGCCGTGACGATCGAGCCATAGGCCGCTCGCCAGACGCTATGAAACCCTTGATGCGTCGAGGCAGGCACGACCACCCGGCCGGTGTGGCGGCTGCCGTTTGCCTGCATGAGGACCGATTCGCCGTTGACGTGGACTTTCACGGCGGCCGGCTCCTCCGCCCCAACCGCTAGCACGATCGCAATCTCATCGGTATCACCACCGTGGATCGTCTCGACGCTCAGCGTGAGGCCGAGCGGCGCATCGCAGGCAGCACCCGCCCTGCCCTCGAACACGTCGTCGGCCAGCGCCGGCGTGCGTGGCGGAACGGTGCGGCGCTGCGTGGCGCGCTCGTAGTCGCCGGCAATCGTCAGCAGCGCGACATCGTCATAGGCCCTGCCTGCAAAAGTCAGCCCGACCGGCATGCCGATATCGGCCATGGTGCCCATCGGCACCGTCACCGTCGGGATGCCGAGATGGCGCCAGACGAGATTGCCGTTGGCGACCCAGGTGCCATTGCGCCAGGCAAGCGCGGCCGAGGCTTCGTTGACGTCGGCATCGGCCGGGCCGACATCGGCAACGGCCGGCAGCACCACCGCATCGAGGCCGTTGGCATCGAGCCACGCCTCGAAGTCGACGTGGCGCGTTGCCTCAAGGCCTTTCAGCCCCTCTTCGATGGTGGGAATCTCCATGAGCGGCGTCACACCTGTCCGGGCGCGCTCGACATAGTGCGCCAGATCGAAGTCGGCGTCGCCGTAACGGTCGGGCAGCGCGCCGGGCGGCTGCGGGAAGATCTTCCTGCCGTCGACAGAGGCGAGATCGGGAATGGCCGGGTCGGCATTGGCACGCAGGAAATCGTCCCACGACCAGATCGACAGGTCCCAGAGATCGCGCTCGGCGAAGTCCGGCGGCACCAGGCCGCGATCGGCCATCGACAGCGCGCCGGGGCGGTCGCGCTCGTAATTGGAGACGACGGGAAAATCGACCTCGACCACTTCGGCGCCGAGCGCTTCGAGGTCGCGCGCCGCCTGCCGCCAGAGCTCCAGCACCGACGCGCGGGTTTCGATCGGGCGGTCCGCGCCTTCATCCCTGCCGATATACATTTTCGGCACGCCGAGAAGCTTGCCCTCGAGCGCGCCTTGCAGCGGCAGCGCGGCATAGCTTGCAGGCCGCAGCGCCGAGGCCTTCGGGATCTCCACCCAGGGCTGCACGCGCCAGAAATCGCCGCGCGTCTCGTGATCGTCGGCGACAATGACGTCGAGCAGTTCCAGCAGGTCGGGAACGCTGCGCATGTGCGGCACCACGACATCCATGGTCGGCACCAGGGGCCAGTTGCCGCGGGCCGAGATCACACCGCGCGACGGCGTATAGGCGACCAGGGCGTTGTTGGAGGCGGGAGCGCGCCCGGACGACCAGGTTTCCTCGCCCAGCCCGAAGGCGGCGAAGCTGGCAGCCGTCGCCGTCCCCGAGCCGTTCGACGAGCCCGAACCGAAGGCAGCTGTGAGAAAATCCTTGTTGTACGGGCTCTCGGCGCGGCCATAGACGCCACGCTGCATGCCGCCATTGGCCATCGGCGGCATGTTGGTGAGACCGATCAGCACCGCGCCAGCGGCGCGCAGCCGGGCGATGGTGAAGGCGTCCTCGCTTGCCGTCAGATGCTCGAAGGCCGGCGAGCCGGCGGCGACCGTCAGGCCTTTCACCTTGTAACTGTCCTTGGCGGTGTAAGGGATGCCGTCGAGCGGCCCGAGCGACTTGCCAGAACGGCGGCGGCGGTCGGACGCTTCCGCCTCCTCGAACATGTTCGGGTTGAGGATCGGCACGGCGTTGAGCGCGATGCCGTGCCGGTCGTAGTGCGCAATGCGCCGCAGATACGCGGCGGTGAGCTCGACGCTGGTGACCATGCCATCCTCCAGCGCGCGGCGCAGATCGGCGATCGAGGATTCGACGAGATGGAATGATGTCATGGGATTCTAAGCGGCAACCTTGCGAGCCCATTGCCAGAAGGGATCATCAGAATAACCGTCGTCCATACACGCTGTCTGCCCGACAATCTCTGAGGCAGTTTTTGGGATTTGAACCCCAAAGCTGGTTTCTACCCAATGCCGGAACTCTAAAGGCGGGCGGTATGGATCGTTCGAATATTCCTCCGCGTAAGCGCCTTCGGGTGTAAGGTCGAAAAGATCCGGCAAACATGTTTCCTCATAGCCGATGGCTAAAAAGCGCAAGAGATCGACAGCATTGCTCACCAACACACAGGCCAGCGTGGAACCGGACCCAGAGCCCATATGCACGAATCGTTGCCGTCCGCTATCGTCCAGCCAAAGCCCCGCGTAGGATCCATCGGCCCCAGTAACGATAAATGGCGCCAGCCTGCTTGTGACCGACGTGTCGTGATTGCCCAGCCAGTATCCCGCATGGTTAGAATCAACCTTGGTGAAATGGGCCGATGCCGAGCGCAATCCTCGCGGCACACTTGCAGGATAAAGTCCGCAGTAGCGAATTGCCTCCTGCTGGACAAAGCCATTTTGCTCCATCCAGCGGAGTGCCATCCTGAGCTCTTCAGGAAGGTGCAGCGCTGCGGGAAACGATGCTTCAACCTCGTCCAGGAAACTATTCATGCTCTTGCCTTTGACGGTGGCTCAGGCTCGCTCAATTGGCGTGCAGTCACTTTCTTGCCCCGCTGGGTGTCTTCGCCGCAAGGGGGAAGGTTGGCTGGCGCATACGCTTTCCGCAATCGCGTTGGAGGAATGGCGCTGAGCACGCCGCTGCTGATCTCCCCC
>NZ_QMBP01000040.1 GCF_003289945.1 Mesorhizobium hawassense | reverse complement strand
CGCAGGCACCCGACGCGTCGAAAGCTTGCCCAAACGCCGGTCCCTTAAGCCATCCTCCCCAGCCTCTTCGTAGCGGTCGCGATAACGCCGAAATTGCCGTTCCGACATGCCCAGTAGCTCACCAGCCTCCAGCATCGAAAGATCGCCGCCATTCCAGCGGCTTAAAACGTCCCGAAACTTCTGCATTCTCCGGTCCTGTAGCCATGCTGTCCGTCCCATCCCCAGTCTCCATTCGCTGGCGATAAAACCGGACAACTCGTGTGCTACCTAACCCGGACAACTCATGTGCTTACGACAGTTTTCCGGCGCCCGGCTTGCGTTTGTAGCGCTTCCCCTCTATATGCGCGCTCATTCCACACACGGACTTTGGTGTCTGCCCGGGAGAAATCCGGCTGAAACCTCCGGTGGCATCAGGACATCCCGTCCGAAATGCCTGTGTCCGTGGAGGCCAACCGGAAAGGAACTAAAGAATGGCTCTGCCAGATTACAGCATGCGTCAGCTTTTGGAAGCTGGCGTTCACTTCGGCCACCAGACCCACCGCTGGAATCCGAATATGGCGCCCTACATCTATGGCGCCCGCAACAACATCCATATCATCGACCTGTCGCAGACGGTGCCGCTGCTGCATCAGGCGCTCAAGCAGGTGTCCGACACCGTCGCCAAGGGCGGCCGCGTGCTGTTCGTCGGCACCAAGCGCCAGGCGTCCGACATCGTCGCCGACGCCGCGCAGCGTTCGGCCCAGTACTATGTCAACTCGCGTTGGCTGGGCGGCATGCTCACCAACTGGAAGACGATCTCGAACTCGATCCAGCGCCTGCGCAAGCTCGACGAGACGCTAGCCGGCGAGGCCCAGGGCCTCACCAAGAAGGAGCGCCTGAACCTCGACCGCGAGCGCGAGAAGCTCAACAAGGCGCTTGGCGGCATCAAGGACATGGGCTCGACGCCGGACCTGATGTTCGTCATCGACACCAACAAGGAAGCGATCGCCATCCTCGAGGCAAAGCGCCTCGGCATCCCGGTCGTGGCCATCATCGATTCGAACTGCGACCCGGACAAGATCGACTTCCCGATCCCCGGCAATGACGACGCGGCCCGCGCCATCCAGCTCTATTGCGACCTGATCGCCAAGGCGGCCATCGACGGCATCGCCCGTCAGCAGGGCGCGCTCGGCGTCGACATCGGCGCTTCGGCCGAGGCTCCGGTCGAGCCGGCGCTCGACGCTCCGGCAGCCGAGACTCCGGAAGCTTGATAACGAAGGCCGGTTCCGGCCTTCATCTTTCCAATAAATTGGCGCGCTAAAGCGCTTCTGCCGAGCGCATCACCCGAGTCCCGGTTGGTGCGTCGGCGCATTTTGAACCAAAGAGGCGACAATGAGCATTTCGGCTGCACAGGTCAAAGAACTCCGCGACTTGACCGGCGCGGGCATGATGGACTGCAAGGCGGCGTTGAACGAAACCAACGGCAATATGGAAGAGGCCGTCGACTGGCTGCGCAAGAAGGGTATCTCCAAGGCCGACAAGAAGGCCGGTCGTACTGCGGCAGAGGGCCTGATCGGCGTCGATGCCGGTGTTCGCGAAGCCGCGGTCGTCGAGGTCAATTCCGAGACCGACTTCGTCGCTCGCAACGCGGCTTTCCAGGAGATCGTTGCCAACGTCGCCAAGGTGGCACTCGCCTACGGCACAACCGAGGCCGTGGCTGCCGCCGAGTATCCCGGCTCCGACAAGTCGGTCACCGACACCATCAAGGATGCGGTTGGTACCATCGGCGAAAACATGGGCTTCCGTCGTTCGGCCAAGCTCACCGTGCCGCATGGCGCGGTGGCGACCTATGTCCACAATGCCGTTGCCGATGGCCTCGGCAAGCTCGGCGTGCTGGTCGCGATCGAGACCACGGGCAACGAGCATGCGGCCAACGCGTTCGCGCGTCAGGTTGCCATGCATGTCGCCGCCACCAGCCCGATGGCGTTGACGGCCGAAGAAATCGATCCGGCCGCTGTCGAGCGTGAGAAGGCGATCTTCGCCGACCAAGCGCGCCAGACCGGCAAGCCGGAAGCGATCATCGAGAAGATGGTCGAGGGCCGCCTGCGCAAGTTCTATGAAGAGGTGGTGCTCCTGAAGCAGGCCTTCGTGCTCAATCCCGACATCACCGTCGAGAAGGCGCTGAAGGATGCCGAGAAGGAGATCGGCGCTCCGGCAAAGATCACCGCTTACCTGCGCTTCGCGCTCGGCGAGGGCATCGAGAAGGAAACGACCGATTTCGCGGCGGAAGTCGCGGCCGCGGTCAAGAAATAGCTCTGATCCAAGGGGAACGCCCGGCGTCTCCCCTAAAGTGAAGAGCTTACGAGCTCAGGCAACTCGGCCGGGTGTCCGCATGGATTCCCGGCCGATTTCTTGTGCGGTGTCGATAAAAGCCCTCAGCTTCGGCGCCATCGACGCGCGGCGCGGGAAGTAGAGGAAGAGGCCCGGTTCCTCGATCGCCGTCTGCGGTAGGACCTGGGTAAGGCGGCCAGCGGCGAGATCGGCCCGTACCAGCGGCTCGAACACGTAGCAGAGGCCCACACCCTCCAGCGCCAGATCGATGGCGGCCAGCGAATCCGTGACGACGGCGGTGCCGCGCGCCTCCACCACGATATCCTTGCCGTTCTCGGTCAAGTCCCAACGGTAAAGCGCGCCTGAGTGAACCAGCCGGTAGCCGATGCAGTTGTGGTTGGCGAGATCGGCCACGTCGCGCGGACGCCCATGCTTTCCGATATAGGCGGGCGAGGCGACGATCACGGCTTTGAACGGCGGCGTCATCCTGACGGTGATCATATCCTGCGCGATCATTTCGCCCAGCCTGATGCCGGCATCGAAACCCTCGCCGACGATGTCGACCAGCCCCTGGTCGGTGAGCAACTCAATCGTCACATCCGGATAGCCCTCCGCCATCGCCGCGACCACGGCAGTCACTGCCAGCGGAACCGCAATGTTGGGGACGTTGATCCTGAGCAGGCCGGAAGGCCGGCCCTCGATGCCGCGGATGCGGTCCATCCGTTCGGCAATATCCTGTAGCGCTGGGGCCGCAGTCTCCACCAGCGCCTTGCCGGCTTCGGTCAGCGAAACACTTCGAGTCGTGCGGGCGAAGAGCGGCTGGCCAATGCGCTCTTCGACCAGCCGCACCGCATGGCTGACCGCAGACGGGCTCATGCCGAGTTCAGCCGCGGCGAGCGCAAAGCCGCCGCGCCGGGCCACGGCGACGATGACTGGCAGATGCGTGAGCAGATCGCGGTCCATTCATGAATGATATCGCATAGTCCATGCAGATCATGCAACCTTATCGGGCAAGCAAAAGAGGCGCATCTAAGGCGGCATCAACGGCGCGCATGAGCCAAAGCCCGGAGACCCACGATGACCGACCTTCACGCCAATCAGGCCCGCAACCTCGAGACGGTCCGCCGTTTCTTCGAGCTGATGCATCGCAAGGATATCGATGGCTGGAGTGAGCTCTGGGCGGAAAACGGCCGGATCATCGTCATCTATCCGCCGGCAGGATTTGGCGACAGCATAGACGGCAAGGCCGCGATCGTGGACGCCTTCAAAGGGTTGTTCGACAATTTCGAATCCTTCGAATCCGAGCTGACTGCCATCTATCCGGCGGCGGACTCTGAGGCCGTCGTGGTCGAATATCGCAACCGCGCCGTGATCAAAGGCGGCACCGAATATACCAACAGCAACATTGCGGTATTCCGTTTCGAAAACGGCTTGATCAGCGCCTATCACGACTATTTCGACCCGCGCCGGTTTCAGGTTGTGGTCGACGCGCTGGCGAAGCGCTGAAGGCAAACCCTCCCGCGCCGACAAATCATCCATCCGTTCGCAGAGCTATCCACACAAGGAGAAGAGACATGAACGTGTTGAGACATGCAACTTTTGCCGCAGGCATGGCGCTGGCGCCGGTCGATGCCGGCGGCGCCGAACCGGTCAGCTGGCAGGCGCTTGCGGACGAGCGCGCGGTGGTCCGCATCGCCGACGCCATCGACCTGGCCGTGGACGCGCAGGACTGGAAGCTCGCCCGCAGCTACTTCGCCGATCGCGTCACCGCCGATTTAAGCAGCCTGTCCGGCCAGCCCGCGGCCAACATTGCGTCCGACGAACTGATCGGCGCCTGGGCTGGCAACCTCAAGGGCAGCAAGACCAGCCTGCACCTGCGCACCAACCATCAGGTCGTGCTCGAGGCCGGTGCCGCAACGGTTCGCTCCAACGGCTATGCCTGGAACCGGATGGAAGGCAATGGCGACCCGCTCTGGGAGGTCTGGGGCACCTACGAGCACCACCTGATCCGCTCCGGCGCGGGCTGGAAGGTCGACGGCTTCACCTTCCGCATGACGCATGAGCGCGGCAATCCCTGGGTCAAGACGGCCCCCGGCCAATAACCGGCAGCAACCGTCAAATCAGGATTGGAAGACCACTATGAGCATGAGCTATTACACGCTTGGCAACAGCGGCCTGCGCGTCAGCCGGCAGGCGCTCGGCACCATGACCTTCGGCACCGAATGGGGCTGGGGAGCAGACAGGGACACCGCGCGCGCCATATTCGACGCCTACATCGAAGCCGGCGGCAACTTCTTCGATACGGCCGACCTCTACACCGGCGGCACCAGCGAGACCTGGCTCGGCGAATTCGTCGCCGAGCGCGGCCTGCGCGACAAGGCGGTGATCGCCACCAAATTCACCTTCAACTCGGACCCGGGCAACCCCAATGCCGGCGGCAATGGCCGCAAGAACATCATGCGGGCCGTCGATGCCTCGCTGAAGCGGCTCGGCACCGACTATATCGATCTTTACCTGCTGCATGTCTGGGACAGGATCACGCCGGCCGAGGAGGTGCTGCGCACGCTGGATGACCTGGTTCGCGCCGGCAAGGTGCGCCATGTCGGCCTTTCCGACGTGCCGGCCTGGTATGCCAGCCGCGCCCAGGCGGTCGCCGAATTGCGCGGTTACGAGCCGGTCTCGGCGCTTCAGCTCGAATATTCGCTGGCCGAACGCACGATCGAACATGAATACGTGCCGTTCGCCACGCATCACGGCGCCGGCATCATGGTGTGGAGCCCGCTCGCCAGCGGCCTGCTCAGCGGCAAGTACAGGCCGACGCAGGACGGCAATGCCGGCCGGCTCGACGGTTTCCGCAACACCACGCATCCCGGCTTCCAGAAATTCAACGACCACAACTGGGCGATCGTGGCGGAGCTCGAGAAGGTGGCAGCCGAGCTCGGCCGCAGCATGGCTCAGGTCGCGCTCAATTGGGTGGCGACGCAGCCCGGCATTGCCTCGGTCATCCTTGGAGCGACGAAACTCGCGCAGTTGCAGGACAATCTCGGCGCGCTCGATTTTTCGCTCTCCGCCGAGCTTCGCGAGCGGCTGGAAAAGGTCAGCGCCTCGCCGGCGCCGTTCCCGCATTCCTATTTCGGCTCCGATATCCAGGTCCGGGTGACCGGCGGCGCCGTGACCGGCGACAAGCCGTCCGGCTATTCGCCTCCAGTCATGATCGAAGGCAAGGCGGTCAGCATCTCAAGCAACTGATCAAGAAGGCGGCAGCTGACCGAAAAAGCCTGGAATTTTGCACGAGGGCGCGGCGTGACATCGCCGCGCCCTTCGTGTATCGGGTCAACCCGTCATGACAGCATCGCCGGATGAAGCGGGGGCGGGTTTTGCCTCCAAAATTGCCGTGCCGAGATTTCGAGGAATGAGATGACGGTGAAGCCCCTCTATCGACGTGTAGTGCTGAAAGCTTCCGGCGAAGCATTGATGGGCGAGCAGCATTTCGGCATCGACGTCTCGGTTGTCGACCGTATCGCCGCCGACATTGCCGAGGCGCGCGCGCTGGGAGTCGAAGTGGGCGTCGTCATCGGCGGCGGCAACATCTTCCGTGGCGTGGCCGTGGCCTCGAAGGGCGGCGACCGCGTCACCGGCGACCACATGGGCATGCTGGCCACCGTCATCAATTCGTTGGCACTGCGCACCTCGCTGAACAAGATCGGCGTCGATGCGGTCGTGCTTTCGGCCATCGCCATGCCGGAACTCTGCGAGAGTTTTTCCCAGCGCCAGGCAACCGCCTATATGAACCAGGGCAAGGTGGTCATCTTCGCCGGCGGCACAGGCAATCCGTTCTTCACCACCGATTCGGCCGCGGCCCTTCGCGCCGCGGAGATCGGCGCGGACGCGCTGTTCAAGGGCACGCAGGTCGATGGCGTCTATTCGGCCGACCCCAAGAAGGACCCGAACGCGGTCCGTTTCGACCGCATCAGCCACGCGGAAGTCATCAAACGCGGGCTTGCGATCATGGATACGGCAGCGATTGCACTTGCGCGCGAAAACAACATTCCGATAATCGTCTATTCGATCCACGAAAAAGGTGGTTTCGGCGACATTTTGAGGGGCGGCGGCCATTGCACGGTCGTCGCGGACAAATAATCGGGGCCCGGATCCGTTAAGCGACTACGGATCGCGGACGGGATAACGACACAATCAGTGAACCCGGTGAACGGGTCGAGGAGATGATCATGAGTGGCGAGTACGAAGACCTGAAGCGACGCATGGACGGGGCGATCGCCGCCTTCAAGCACGATCTGGCTTCGCTGCGCACCGGCCGGGCTTCCAGCAATCTGCTCGACGCCGTCCAGGTGCAGGCCTACGGCACGGCGATGCCGATCAACCAGGTGGCCAACGTATCGGTGCCGGAGCCGCGCATGATTTCGGTGTCGGTCTGGGACAAGTCGATGGTGAGCGCGGTCGATCGCGCCATCCGCGAAGCCAATCTGGGCTTCAACCCGATCGTCGACGGCACCACGCTCAGGATTCCGCTGCCGGAGCTCAACGAGCAGCGCCGCAAGGAACTGGTCAAGATCTCGCATGGCTATGCCGAGAACGCGCGCGTCGCGGTCCGCCATGTCCGCCGCGACGGCATGGATTTCCTCAAGAAGGCTGAGAAGGACGGCACCATCAGCGAGGACGATCAGCGCAAGCGGTCCGACCAGGTTCAGAAGCTGACCGACGAGATGATCAGCAGCATCGATCACCTGCTTTCCGATAAGGAAGCTGAAATCATGCAGGTTTAGGGTCGGGTTTTCCGGCTCGAAAGCGAGATCATGGCAACGCCCGCGCATGTCGCGATCATCATGGATGGAAATGGACGCTGGGCCAAGGCGCGCGGCCTGCCGCGCCTTGCCGGCCACCGCGCCGGCGTCGAGGCCTTGCGCAAGACTGTCCGCGCCGCGCCCGAACTCGGCATCTCCTACCTGACCGTCTACGCCTTTTCCTCGGAGAACTGGTCGCGGCCGAAATCCGAGGTCAGCGACCTTATGGGCCTGCTGAAACTCTTCATCCGCCGCGATCTTGCCGAACTGCATCAGAACGGCGTGCGGGTGAGGGTGATCGGCGACAAGCAGGGGCTGCAGCCCGACATCAGAGGCCTGCTGCAGGAGGCCGAATCGCTGACCGCCGGCAATGAGTCGCTGACGCTCATCATCGCCTTCAACTATGGCGGCCGCGACGAGATCGTGCGCACCGCCCGCAAACTGGCGGAGGCGGTCGCGCGCGGCGACATGGCGAGCGAGGCGATCACGGCGGAGAGCTTCGCCGCTTCGCTCGACACCCAGGGCATTCCTGACCCCGAGCTGGTGATCCGGACCAGCGGCGAGCTCAGGCTGTCGAACTTCCTTCTTTGGCAGGCCGCCTATAGCGAGCTCGTCTTCCTGCCTTGCTACTGGCCGGACTTCAGCCGGGAGCATCTGGCCGACGCCTTGCGCGACTTTGCCGGCCGCGAACGACGTTTCGGCGGGCTTGCCGCCCGCGATGTCGCGCTTTAGGCGCCGCCACGAATGAGCAACCTCCAGCAGCGCGTCATCTCGGCAGTCGTGATGGCGGCTCTGACGCTTGTGGTCACCTGGCTCGGCGGCTTGCCGTTTCGCCTGTTTTGCGGGGGAATCGCGGCGCTTATCTTCTATGAATGGACGCGCTTGTCGCGCCCCGGCAACGGCGCGGCACTCGGCTTCTTGCCGGAAGTGCTGGTTCTGGTCTTCATCGGCGCGCTGATCGCAGGCCTGCCGGCCTCATGGCTGCTGCTGCTTGTCGCGATCCTCGTGGCAGGTGCGGCCATCGCCACTCGCATCCGGGGGGCTGCGCCGTGGGAAGCCTCCGGCCTGGCCTACGCGGCTCTTTCAGGCTTTTCGCTCGCCTACCTCCGTGACGGCGACCATTCCGGCCTGATCGCCATTCTCTTCCTGTTCGCCGTGGTCTGGGCGACCGACATAGCCGCCTACTTCGTCGGCCGCGCGGTCGGCGGCCCGAAGCTTGCGCCGTCGATCTCGCCCGGCAAAACACAGAGCGGCGCGCTGGGCGGGGCGGTCGGCGGCGTTGTCGCGGGACTTTTGCTGGCAGTCGCGGCCGGCGCCGGCAATCTGGTCCAGCTTGGCCTTGTCGCGTTGGCGCTTTCGGTCGTTTCGCAGATCGGCGACCTGTTCGAATCATGGGTCAAGCGCCGGCACGGCGCCAAGGATTCGAGCAACCTCATTCCCGGCCATGGCGGCGTCATGGACAGAGTGGACGGGCTTGTCGCCGCCGCGTTGGCGCTGTACGTGATCGGCTGGGTCGCGGCGGGCGCCGAGCATCCGGCATTGGGGCTGTTTCCGAACTGAACGCGGTAAGGCGAAAAGCGGCACGAGCCACGGATTCGCCCGGATTGAGCCACAGTCGCGGGTGAGTGTCGCGCGGCGGCAAATTTGAGGGCATGACTTGAACGACATTTTCCACGCGCTCTTCAGCACGCAGGGCTTTGTCCTTGGCACGCTGGTGCCGTTTCTGTTCGTGCTGACCGTGGTCGTGTTCGTTCACGAGATGGGCCACTATCTCATCGGTCGCTGGTGCGGCATTGGCGTGAAGGCCTTTTCCATCGGCTTCGGCCCCGAGCTGTTCGGATTCAACGACCGCCACGGCACACGCTGGAAGCTGTGCGCCATTCCGCTCGGCGGTTACGTCAAATTCGTCGGCGACATGAACGCGACGTCGAGCCAGCCGAGCACCGAAGAGATCGAATCACTGACCGAAGCCGAGCGCGAGGTCGCGTTCCACACACAGCCGATCTGGAAACGCGCCGCCACCGTCGTTGCGGGGCCGCTGTTCAATTTCCTGCTGACGATTGCCGTGTTCGCGGTGCTGTTTTCCCTCTACGGCCGTCCAGTCCTTGAGCCGACCGTGGCCGAAGTCACCAAGGGCAGCCCGGCGGAGAAGGCCGGAATTCAGGCAGGCGACCGATTCGTCAAAGTCGACGGCAGCAAGGTGGAGACCTTCGCCGACGTGCAGCGGCTTGTTTCGGGCCGGGCAGGCGACGCCATCGCCTTCACCATGCTGCGCGACGGCAAGGAAATCGACGTTACGGCGACGCCGGAGCCCATGGAGCAGCAGGATGCGCTGGGCAACAAGGTCAAGATCGCGGTAATCGGCGTCGTCAACAATGCCGAGCTCGGCCAGCCGCGCCTGGTCTCCTATTCACCGGCCGGCGCCGTGGTGGCGGCAGTGGAGGAAACCGGGCACGTGATCCAGCGTACCGGCCAGTTCCTGCAGCGCTTTGCGCTTGGACGCGAGGATAAATGCCAACTCGGCGGTCCGATCAAAATCGCCAAGATGTCGGGTCAGGCGGCAAAGCTCGGTTTCGAGTGGCTGGTGCAGCTTGTTGCATTTCTGTCAGTCGGAATAGGATTCCTCAATCTCCTGCCGATTCCCCCTCTCGACGGCGGCCACCTCTTGTTTTACGGCGTGGAGGCCGTCATCAGGCGGCCCGTTTCGGAGCGAATGATGGAGATGGCCTATCGGACCGGGCTATTCCTGGTGCTCGGCTTCATGGGCTTCGTTTTTTGGAATGATCTGTTTGGGTGCTGAAATCATGAAGAAATTTGGCTTCAGTCCCGATCGCATTGAGATGCCGTTTACCATGCGTGGGGATATGCGTGACGCGAAAGCCACGCGGTACGGTTAAGTAAATACAAATTAACCGGGAGCCTTGCGTGTAGGGAAAATCCGGTTAATACGGTAAGGGAAAATACCGCACGTCCGGTTTTCTCGCCGTGGGGACTACGAGAAAAAGGTACAAAAGCCCGATGAAGGCAGCATCCAAGTTTCTGAGCGCCGCTTCCGCGGCGGCTTTGTCCGCCGCTCTGGTTCTGCCAGGCGCGCTCGCAGTGCAGTTCGCTGCAACGTCGGTGGCTGAGGCCGCGGTGATTTCGCGTGTCGAGGTCAGCGGCAACCAGCGCGTCGATGCCGAGACCATCCGCAATTACATTGCGATCAAGCCGGGCAAGCCTTTCTCCAGCTCCGATATCGACGATGCCGTCAAGGCGCTGTTCGGCACCGGGCTGTTCTCGGACGTTCAGATCAACCAGGTCGGTTCGAGCCTGGTGGTCAAGGTTTCCGAATACAAGGTCGTCAACCAGGTCCTGTTCCAGGGCAACAAGAAGATCAAGGACAACGCGCTTCAGATGGGTATCCAGCTGAAACCGCGCGCGACCTTCTCGCAGCAGGCGCTGGACGCCGACGTCGAGGCGGTCAAGGCGGCCTACAAGCGCATCGGTCGCGACGACGCCGCCGTGACCACGCAGATCATGGACCTCGGCGACAACCGCGTGAACGTGGTCTTCAACATCAACGAAGGCGGCCGCACTCAGATCGCGGCGATCAATTTCGTCGGCAACCACGCCTATTCCAGCCGCCGGCTGTCGGATGTCATCAACACCAAGCGCTCGTCCTGGCTGTCATTCGTGCTGCGCGACGACGTCTATGACGAGGACAAGCTGCGCGCCGACCAGGAGTTGCTGCGCCGCTTCTATTACAATCACGGCTATGCCGATTTCCAGGTCGTCTCGGCCGTCGGTGAGTTGGACGACGCCACCAACAAATACACGGTCACCATCACCGTGCAGGAAGGCGACCGCTACACGTTCGGTGACGTCAGCGTGGAAAGCACCATCCCTGAGGTCGACTCGAAGTCGCTGAATTCCGCGGTCGAAACCCACAAGGGCGATGTCTACAACGCCAAGGATGTCGAGAATTCGATCGTCGCTTTGACCGAGAAGGTCGCGGGCTCAGGCTATGCCTTCGCCCAGGTGACGCCGCGTGGCGACCGCAATTTCGAGAACCACACCATTTCGGTCGTCTACACCATCGACCAGGGCACCAAGGCCTATATCGAGCGCATCGAAATCCGCGGCAACGACCGCACGCGCGACTATGTCATCCGTCGTGAGTTCGATGTCAGCGAAGGCGACGCCTTCAACCAGGTTCTCATCCAGCGCGCGAAGAAGCGGCTGGATAACCTTGATTACTTCCAGTCAGTCGACATCTCGACGGTTCCAGGCTCGGCGCCTGACCAGGTCGTGCTCGTGGTCACGGTGGTCGAGAAGTCGACCGGCGAATTCTCGGTTGGCGCCGGCTATTCGACCGGTGGCGACACGCCCGGCCCTTCGGTCGAGGGTTCGGTCACCGAACGCAACTTCCTCGGCCGCGGCCAGTATATCAAGCTGTCGGCCGGCGGCGGCAAGCACTCGCGCGACTACAGCGTTTCCTTCACCGAGCCGTATTTCCTCGGCCGGCGCATCGCCGCGGGCTTCGACATCTACAAGTCGACGCGCGAGTATTCTCACTACGATAGCGACGTCACTGGCGCGACCGTTCGGTTCGGCTTGCCGATCACCGACAGTATCTCGACACAGCTGGCCTATAACATCTCCCAAGAGAAGTATTCTCTCGCGGACGGGTGCGTGGACGCCGGTGGGGCGTACGATCCGAGCAAATGCACCATTTCCACGGCGATTCTTAATGGCATTGCCGAAAGTCCGTGGCTCAAGTCTTCGGTCAGCGTCGGGTTGGTGTACAACACCATCGATGACATGAAGAATCCGCATGAGGGTCTGTACGTCACCGGCACGACAGAATTTGCCGGCCTTGGCGGGGATGCGAAGTGGGTGAAGGTCACAGGGCGCGCCAGCGTCTACCAGACCTTGTCGGAACAGCTTGACGTGGTTGGGTTGGTTTCGGGCGGTGCTGGCTATCTTGCGGCCTATGGCAGCAACGATCTGCGTGTCTTCGACTATTTCCAGAGCAACGACCGGATGATTCGCGGCTTCGAATATGGTGGCATCGGTCCGGTTGCCTCAGGAACCAGCGGCGACCATCTCGGTGGCACGACTTACTTCAATGCTTCGGCTGAAGCTCAGTTCCCGCTGCCGGCCATTCCGGAGAGCTTCGGATTGCGTGGCGCCGTCTTTGCGGATGCGGCGACGCTCTATGGCAATACGCTTACAGGCGTCGATTCGTCGTCAACCGGTATGAAGCTCCGCGCTTCTGTCGGTCTCGGCCTGATGTGGGCATCGCCGTTCGGTCCGATCCGTATCGACTATGCGATCCCGGTCAAGAAAGAGGCGAGCGACAACGTGCAGGAATTCAACTTCGGTATTGCGACCCGCTTCTAATTTCGTGGTCGCGAGTTTCCGGGCTGGCTGACGGCCCGGACTAGACTGATCCGACCCAGCTGGATATTGCTTCTGGAATGACCGATCCGGTGTTCTTCGCGCCTTCACGCCGGTATACGGCTGGTGAGGTCGCGAATCTGACCGGCGCCAGCCTGTCCGATTCTGCTCAGGCCGAAATTGCCATCGAGGCACTGGCTCCTGCCAATGAGGGTGGCAATGGCGCGCTCGTCTTTGTCGACGGCAAGCGCAATTTCGCGTTGATGCCGTCGCTCAGGGCGGCGGCGGTCCTGTGCCCCGCAGATTTTGCCAGCAAGGCGCCGCCGGGCATGGCGGTGCTGATGCATCCCCGCCCGCAACAGGCTTTCGCGATGGTCGGACGCCTGTTGTTTCCGCAGGCCGCGACCCCGGGACCGATGACCGGAGAAACCGGCATCTCGGCGCATGCATTTGTCGATCCATCCGCGCATATCGAGGAGGGGGCGATTGTCGAGGCGGGTGCCGTGATCGGTCCCGGCGCATCCGTCGGCAGCGGCACGGTCATTGCGCCCCACGCCGTTGTCGGCCGTTCCTGCCAGATCGGCCGCGACGGCTACATAGGTCCTGGCGCCAGCGTCCAATACGCGCTTCTCGGCAATCGCGTCATCATCCATGGCGGCGCGAGGATCGGCCAGGACGGTTTCGGTTTCGTCGGCGGCGCCAAGGGACCTGAACGCGTGCCGCAGATCGGCCGTGTCGTCATCCAGGACGATGTCGAGATCGGCTCAAATTCCACCGTCGACCGGGGCGCGATGTCGGATACCGTCATCGGCCAGGGCACCAAGATCGACAATCTGGTGCAGATCGCCCACAATGTTCGCATCGGCCGCAATTGCATTATAGCCGGGCTTTCGGGTATTTCCGGTTCCGTTGTCGTCGGCGACAACGTCACGATGGGTGGCGGTGTCGGCCTCGCCGATCATTTGACCATCGGACCAGGAGCCAAGCTTGCTGCGAGAAGCGGATTCATGAACAACGTGCCGGCAGGCGAGGTCTGGGGAGGTTACCCGGCGCAACCGATGGCGGAAGCTATGCGCGAGATAGCGATGCTGCGCAAGATGGCCAGGACGCGCAAGCAAGGCGACGGAAATGGCTGACATGGTGGCAACGACACTCGAGGCGGTCGACATCATGGGGCTGATGAAGCTCCTGCCGCACCGCTATCCGTTCCTGCTGATCGATCGCATCGTCGACATCGACGGTGACGAGTCCGCGGTCGGCATCAAGAATGTGACCATCAACGAGCCGCACTTCCAGGGCCATTTTCCCCAGCAGCCGGTCATGCCCGGCGTGCTCATCATCGAGGCCATGGCTCAGACCGCCGGCGCGATCTGCATTCGCAGCCTGAATACGGAAAAGCCGTCGCTGGTTTATTTCATGACCATCGACAACGCGAAATTCCGTAGACCGGTGGTTCCGGGCGATCAGCTCAGGATCCACGTCAAGAAGATCAAGAAGCGCGGCAACCTGTTGAAATTCGCCTGCGAGGCGATGGTTGATGGCGCGAAAGCCGCCGAAGCCGAGGTTTCGGCCATGATGGTTACCGGCTGACGGTTCGAAATGCTCATGAAAGTCCAGACATCCATTCATCCCTCCTCGGTCGTCGAGGAAGGTGCCCAGCTCGGCGAAGGCGTCCGCATCGGACCTTTCTGCCATGTCAGCGCCGATGCAATCATCGGCGACCGCGTCGAGCTGGTCAGCCATGTGTCGGTGATGGGCGCAACGACCATCGGCGCCGGGACGAAGGTCTATCCGATGGCCACGCTCGGGGCGCCGCCGCAGAACACCAAGCACAAGGGCGGCCGCACCACGTTGGTCATCGGCGCTAACTGCACCATTCGCGAAGGCGTCACAATGCATGTCGGCACCGATACCAGCCGTGGCGAAACGACTGTCGGCGACAACGGCAATTTCCTCGCCTATGCCCACATCGCCCATGATTGCGTCGTCGGCAAGAATGCCACCTTCGCCAACGGCGCGACGCTCGGCGGACACTGCGAGATCGGCGACAACGTCTATATCGGCGGCCTGAGCGCCGTGCATCAGTTCGTGCGCGTCGGCGACAACGCTTTCCTTGGCGGGTGCTCGGCTTTTGTCGGTGATGTCATTCCCTATGCCATTGCCGTCGGCAACCGGGCCAGCCTGCGCGGCTTGAACATCATCGGGCTCAAGCGCGCCGGCCTGCCGCGCTCCGAAATCTACCTGCTGCGCAAGGCTTACAGGGCGATCTTCGATCGCTCCCGCACGGTCGGCGAGAATGTCGAACTCGCCAAGGCCGAATTCGCCGGGTCGCCAACGGCCATGAAGATCATCGATTTCATCACCAGTCGCGGCAAGCGGCACTTTGCCGTCCCGTCGCTCAAGGGTGGCGGCGACGATGACGATGGCGATGACAAGGGCTGAGCCCGCGCCGCCGAGGCTCTCACTCGCGCCGGGCGCAAAAGTCGGCATCATCGCCGGTGGCGGCAGCCTGCCCGTCGAAGTCGCCGACGGTCTCGTCAAGCATGGTTTTGTGCCCTTCATCATCATCGCCGAGGGTGAGGTCGACCGCGAGGCGGACTTTGCGGCTTTCGATCAGGAAAAACTCGCGCTGGAAGATATCGGGCTGCTGTTTCCACTGTTGAAACGCCAGGGCATCACGCACCTCGTCCTTGCCGGCGAGATCAAGCGTAGGCCGCGGCTGAGCAAGATAAAGCCGACGCTCGGCCTGTTGGCGATAATTCCCTTGGTGGTCAGAGCCCTGCGGCGCGGCGATGACGGCCTGTTGAAGATGTTGACCCGAGCGCTCGAAACGCGCGGCATCAAGGTCGTCGGCGCCCACGAAGTCGTTCCGGAACTGACAGCCGGCGAAGGCGCGTTGACGGCGGCCGAGCCAAATCAGTCGGACTGGCGCGACATCGAGGCCGCGCGCAAGGCTGCCAAGGCCATCGGCGCGCTCGATATCGGCCAGGCGGCGATTGCGATCGGAGGTCGAGCCGTCGCGCTGGAAGGTATCGAGGGCACCGCCGGCCTGCTCGACAGAACGCGCGAATTGCGCGGCCACGGCAGGCTGGCCGGCAAGGCGCGCGGCGTGCTGGTCAAATGCGCCAAGCCGGGTCAGGAATTGCGTGCCGACCTGCCTTCCATCGGGCCGCAAACGATCGAGGCCGCCCATGCGGCAGGCCTTGCCGGCATCGCCGTCGAGGCCGGCCGTTCGCTCATTCTGGAAGGTCCGACCACGCTCGCGCGCGCCAACGCGCTTGGCCTGTTCATCGTCGGTCTTCCCTCTACGGAGCCGTCTGATGGCCGCTGACAAGCCGATCAGGCTCGCGATCGTCGCCGGCGAGGAATCCGGCGATCTGCTCGGCGCCGATATCGTGCGGGCGCTCGAACGCACGACCGGCCGCAGGGTTCAACTCGTCGGCATCGGCGGCAGGCACCTGCAGCAGCTGGGGATGACGCCGCTCTTCGACGGCAGCGAGATCGCATTGATGGGCTTCAGCGCGGTGTTGCGCGACCTGCCGCGGCTGATGCGCCGCATCAGCCAGACGGCGGCGGCCATCGCGGCCGAGCGGCCCGACTGCCTCGTCACCATCGACAGTCCGGATTTTTCGCTGCGCGTCGCCAAGAAGGTCCGCGCAGCGGCACCGACCATCCCGATCGTCCACTATGTCTGTCCAAGTGTGTGGGCCTGGCGGCCGGGCAGGGCGGTGGCGATGAAGCCCTATGTCGACCACATTCTCTGCATCCTGCCGTTCGAGGTGAAGGCGCTTGCTCGCCTTGGCGGGCCGCCAGGCACGTATGTCGGCCACCGGCTGACGCAGGATCCCGGCGTGCTCGGCGCCGCCAAGGCGCAGAGCCAGCCGCGCGACCTCGCCGACGACCGGGTCAAGACGGTGCTGGTGCTGCCGGGCTCGCGCCGCGGCGAAGTCCGCCGGCTGATGGAACCCTTCGGCAAGGCGATGTCGTCGCTGCGCCAGCGCGGCCATCGCCTGCGCCTGCTGTTGCCGACGGTGCCGCATGTCACTGAGCTGGTGAAGGCGTCGGTCGCGAGCTGGGACGACAAGCCGGAAATCATCACCGAGCCGGAGCGCAAATGGCAGGCCTTCGGTAAGGCCGACGCGGCATTGATCGCGTCGGGAACGGTCTCGCTCGAGTTGGCGCTGGCCGGCGTTCCGATGGTTTCCTGCTACAAGCTCGACCCGATCGCGCGCCAGCTTCTGCAGCACTTGGTGACGACATGGTCGGCGCTGCTGCCCAACCTGATTTCCGACCGCGCGCTGGTTCCGGAATTCTACGACCAGTATGTCCGTCCGGAGAACCTTGCCCGGCAGCTGGAAGCCTTGTTTGCCGACACCGGCATGCGCGCCTGGCAAAAGGCCGGCTTTGCCGAGATCGCCCGCCGCATGGCGACCGAGCGGCCCTCCGGCGAGATCGCCGCCGAGGTGGTGATGGGGTGTATCAGGAAGGCAGTAGGCAGTAGGCAGTAGGCAGTAGGCAGTAGGCAGTAGGCAGTAGGCAGTAGGCAGTAGGCAGTAGGCAGTAGGCAGTAGGCAGTAGGCAGTAGGCAGTAGGCACTCTCTTCTATTGCCTACTGCCTACT
>NZ_QMBP01000039.1 GCF_003289945.1 Mesorhizobium hawassense | reverse complement strand
GCTATTGCAGTCCGAGTCTTTTCTTCAATTCCGCGTTCTCCTTGCGTAGACGTTCCGCAAGCATGTTCTTCAGGCGCTTGTTTTCTTCTTCGAGCGCAACCAGGTCCTTGAGATCGTCACCTGCTGTGGCAGGCAGCCGTGCCTTCTTCTTCCATTGATAATAGGTCTGTTCGGAGGTGCCGGCCTGCTTTACGGCGCTCTTGAGGGTGGCCCCGCCGTTGACCGACTTTTCAATTTGAGCGAGCTTTTGGGCACGCTCCTGCTCGGAGTATATTTTTCGACCGGGCCGCACAGGGGCTTCGGCTTTGGAGGTCGCGAGCGGTGGCGTGGCGCCATTCTTACGAGGGGATGGCTTCAACTCCGTCTTTGCGCTTCGCGGCCGGCGGGCCTTCTTTGTTTCTGATGTCGTCCCCTTCGAAACGGGCTCAGCTGTCTCAGTTTGCTCAGGATCCGCCATGGGATGTTCGCCTTTTGCTTTATTTACAGGTTCAGCATCAACGGACACGCCACTAGAGTCAACAAGCCGACGATTTGGCGGACTGATATCGTCGAATTCCTTCGTTGCATCGGCAAAAGCTTTTGAAAGATCGACATCGGCCCAAATGGAAGGGCCGCGCTTTTGGAAACTACGCTTCTGCTTAACTTCCACAACGAACGGTCGGGCCTGCCGGCTCATTACAACGTATCCAAATTGCACGGGAACCATGTTGAAGCGGGGCTGAACCGTCCGCATGGGCGCGGACCTTTACCGGAAGAGGCCCATCATGAGCAAGGCACCAGACTTCACAGACGAGTGGCCCACCGATGAGCTGCCTTATCGGTGCGATAAACACACCGCCAACTTCAATCGCTGCGCAGGATCTTTGCCTCGAGCGCCGCGGCGACGAAGGCCCGTCGAGCGGCAGGCGGATGCGTCTCACCGCGCAACACCTGCAGGCAAGCATCCATGGCCTGTCTGCGTTTTTCGGTTTGACTCTGGAGGTCTCGGACCAGGATCATCGCCGCATCGTTGACATCGAAGACACTCCGCTCGGCGCTGTGATGGCCAATCCGAACGACCACTGGCCTCTCAAATCTGGTCAAGCCGGCCATCATTCCCTCCCCTAAGGCGACGACAAGCAGCAAGGATTGCGTTTGCGCTTCTGCTCAAGCGGGCAACTCAGCTAAGTGGCAGAGTCGAAGAGCGCTGGCCAGCCCCGATACCTGTGCCTGGGTCAGGCTCCGTGCGAACGGACCAACCTTTGCACCTTTCCACGGCAGGGAGGTTTGCAAGTCGATAAGGCGCTGCGGAGCGCACTTGAGGGGTTCAAGCCGTCCCACGCGTCCCGGCACGCGCGATGGGCGGTCTGATAGATCATGTCCCTGCCATCTCCTGGCCACGCCTCGGCGAAATCGATAGTATCCGCAAGCTTCGCGATCTCTTGCAAGAGGTAGGTAGAGCGCGCCTAACGAATTTGGGACTGCTGACAATCTCAGCGTCATACGTGCTTCCTCGCGCAACGGATTATCCTGAAGACGCTGCCAGATCCGCAGCTTTGCGACGTGGCCGAATGTCTTGTCAGGAAGGTGACGGTTCAAGACGAGATAAGTGCGGCGCCGATCCTGAAGCATAGTGCCAAGCTTGGACATGCCGTAGGCCGATGTGGAGCGAGTTCTGAGGACGCTCCAGCTTTTTGACCCGCCGAACTTTTTTGCACGATCACTCAGCAAGTGCCTGGAGATCCAGCTGCGTCAACAAGACCGATTCGACCCGGCCATGGCGGCGTTGGTAGCTAGCCTAGAACTGCTTGCCAAATGCGATTTCAAGTCATTGACATGCGCCTGCAGGGTCGATGAGGATGACCTTCACGATATGTTGCACGAAATTCGTGCGCTCGATCCGAAACCTGGAAATCAATCCTACTTAGGAAGACCGGAAGCCATCATACTTGAGCCCTCGCCCGGCGGGAGAGCTGATGGCAAATTGAGCTCAATCCGGAAACACTGCTAAGCCACTGATGATATCGAGATCTCTCGTCTCACCGCCAACAACCCGAAGGGCAAAATGTTGCTGAACGAATGCTTCAGCAGTGCGAACTGGCAGATCCGCAGCCTCGACCAGCACGCAACACAATCCTTAAGGTAGCGGCTGAAATCGTCCGTCAGCAGGATGCGTTCCTCCGAACATGGCGTAACCCACCTGCGCCCACTCAACCTCAGAGCCGTCGCCGAGGCGACCAGTATTCATGCTTCGACGGTGAGCCGGGTGACGTCGAATGAGTATATGCGGACGCCGCGTGGCGAAGTATTTCTTCACCACCGCAATCGCCTCCTCCCGAGGCGGCATGACGCACTCCGCCGAAGCCGTTCGCCACCAGATCAAGGCAATGTTCGCGCTGGAAACGCCGGAGGAGGTGCGCTCCGACGACGACATCGCTCTCAGGCTGAAGCAAGGCGGCACGATATTGCGCGTCGCATCGCGAGGCGATAACAATCCCCTCCTCGCTACAGCGCCGCCGGCGGATGCGTGCGACCGCGTGATCACGATCTGGCCCAACGGGCGCCCGCGACGTCATCGCGGCAAAGTTGATTTTGGGTTAGATTCCCCGTCAATTCCAGCGTCTGCCGTTCGAACAAGCGGCGATAAACGCCGCCATCGATATGCATTAGGCTCTCATGGTCACCCTCCTCGACAATCCGACCACCATCGAACACGAACAACTTATCGAGTGTGCGTATGGTCGAAAGCCGGTGAGCGATGACGATCGTGGTGCGGTCGAGAGTTAGCCGGTTCATCGCGTCTTGTATCAAGACCTCCGACTCTGAATCGAGGCTGGATGTAGCCTCGTCCAAAATCAGGATCGGCGAATCGGCCAGGAAGGCGCGAGCAATCGCGACACGCTGGCGCTCACCACCGGAAAGTTTCACCCCACGCTCGCCGACTTGCGTGCCGTAGCCGTCCGGCAAGCTTCTGATGAAGTGGTGCGCATTGGCGAGTAGGGCAGCTTGTTCAATCTCAGCCTGATCGGCGCCCGGGCGGCCGTAGGCGATGTTATCGGCAACCGACCTATGAAAAAGGATCGGCTCCTGCTGAACGATCGCGATCTGAGAGCGCAGCGAGGCCTGTGACACTGTCGAGATGTCGTGCCCGTCGATCAGGATCCGACCACCGTTCGGGTCGTGAAGCCGCTGGATGAGTTTCACAAACGTCGTCTTGCCCGAGCCGGAGCGGCCGACCAATCCGACCCTCTCGCCGGCCTTGATAGAGACCGAAAGAGCATTGAAAAGCGGCAGCTGGCAGTCGCCGTAGAAGAAATCAACTTTCTCGAATTCAACGCGGCCCTTCATGATCCCGATAGCTCTGGCGCCCGGATGGTCGGCGACGCCGAGCGGCTGACCCTGAATTTCGACCAGATCCTCCATGTCGCTGGCGGATCGCTGCACGTTGCGCAGATGCAAACCAAGGTTTCGCAGATAACCGTAAAGAACGGACAAGGAGGTCAGCACATAGGCAACTTCACCCGCGCTTACCTGGCCGCGGGACCACAAATGCAGTGCATAGCCGACAACAGCAGCTTTGAGAATGACCAGCATGAAGCTCTGGCCTGTGCCCCTGATGGCGGCACGTTCCCAAGTCCTGCGCATAAGGTGCCGCCACTTCGCGATGATCTTGGCGAGGCGCTGATCCTCCCGGGCCTCGGCACCGAAAGCCTTGACCACTGTGTTGCAGCTGATTGCGTCTGCTAGCGCTCCGCCAAGCTTTGTGTCCCAACGGTTGGCCAGGCTTGCCGCGGCCGCGACATAGCGAAGGGACATGAGACCCGTAACTACCAGGTAGACCAGCGAACCGCTCCCAACGATCAGACCCATTATCGGCCAGTACCAACCGAGCAGCAGCGTCGAACCGACAAGCATGATAAGGGAGGGGAACAAGGCGTTGAGCAGGGTATAATTCAGAAAAACAGAACTATGCTCCGAGCGCACTCGGTCGAACTTCCTTCAGTGTCCGCGCTTTTCGTGATCGGCCATCGCCGAGAGGCATGCAGTTGACCTTAAGATGGCCCGACTCATGCCCGAGGCCGGAACAGATTGCCGGGCGCCCAGAGTGAGTGAATGCTTCCTGTTGAGAAGGGTGGGAAAAAGCGGCCAACAGATGCCAAAATGAGCGCCGTAAATACCTTATCAAAATTCAGGTACATACTGAACGGGGATCCCCCGGGGAGATCTCAACACGGTCCGGTACCTTCACGTTTTCGAATCCAGGGAGTCGATTTGAAGAGGCAGCGGCAGCCAACACGACCAATATGCCAGAAACCGCCAATGCCCCCGGGAAATTGAGATGGCCGCTTCCGCGGCGCAAGCCAAAATGCCAGAGGCAAAGGCTGCAGAATGCGGCCAAAGATAACACACCTAGAATGTCGACAGAATTCCGGCGGAAAAAGAGGCAACCAAGGACAGAAACGGCAATTGAAATACTTTGAGCTTTGGCGAACACTGCAATGACTGCTGTCGCCAAAAAAAGATACGCGGCAGAGTATGTCGGGCTCGAAAGAAGAAAGGCACAAAAACCCAATCGATGCGAAGGCTTTTTCAGTGCCGATCGCGCGATGAATCATAGCCCCTTCAGGCGACGAGCGGCCTGATCAGGCGGCTGGTGTTTGACGACGGTTGGTGGCTACGCCACTGCTGGATTTGATACATTTGGTTTCCCCGGGATGGTCGCGGCAACTACCGGAGTTGGTTCGGCCCGACGCCGACAGGTGTGCGGGGGCTGGGGCAACGAGTCAGTAGCAGGCCGAACCGTCTCAGGCAACGCAGCCTAAGTCGCTGGAGATTGCGGCAAAACCGAGTCACACATATGTCCAGAATGGGGCGTCGATTCACCAATTGGAACGCGAGCTTTTCAAAAGTGAGTGACGGCTGGGAGGATGCCTTATGCCAGCCTCTTTACCGACCGTCGCTTCGAGAAATTCGCATTGTCCGGTCGGCTCAACAATGGCGGCAACCCAAAGCTCCCGCAGCTTTGCACGCGGTACGTCAAAGGATCGGTGCCTGTTTTTGGTATTGGGACATTTGGGTCAATGAACTACCCGACGCTGCAGCGGACACGGCCGGCGACCGAACCTGAACAGAGCAGTTGAGGACGTTCAGCTAACTTGATGCCAACGAATCAACTTGGATGACTTGAGCCCTCTCCGGACATGTGCACACGTGTGCCGGGACACACGAATCGCATCCCTGCCCCATAGCAAAAGTCGCTGCCAGGCATGCTTTTTGCTGTCCAGCTCAGGCGAGGACGGCCCTAAAAAGCGAGCATTTTGAACCATCAGGATATAGCCGGGGCTTGCCGTCCCCCCCTCAAGCCCTAGACAGTCATAGGATACCATGAAAATCACGCAGGCTTTCACGTTCGAGGCAGCGCACTGCCTTCCTAAAGCCCCAGAAAACCATCGCTGCCATCAAATGCATGGTCATTCCTACCACGTGGAGCTGCGACTCGAAGGTCCCGTTGATCCCGATACTGGCTTCGTTGTCGACTTCGTCCATGTCGAGGCCACCTTTAGACCTCTGCTGCAACGTCTCGATCACCAGTGTCTCAACCAGATCAACGGCCTCGAAAATCCGACAGCGGAAAGTGTCGCAATCTGGATTTGGGACCAGACCAAGCCGCTTCTGCCCGAACTGACCTCGGTGAAGGTGGCCGAGACGCCAACGTGTTGGGCTGAGTACGAGGGACAATCCTGATGCTTCGGACCGCGCGCCATGCGTTATTGCCTAAGCCACGGCCTACGCGTGCTGTGCGACCGATGCGCGGGCCAGCGCCCCATGAGCTGGTGCGGCGAGGCGTCACCATCGCACAGGTCCATCATACTTTGCACGACCCGGCCCATGCCGGCGCATACGTCACGGCCGGCGCAAACTAGATGCAGTCCGCCAAGGTCCGGGTTCGCGCCGCACAATCTCGAAGGTGTTCCATTGACGACTGGTTGCATCCAAGACGCACATCCTTGTTTATATTAACTGGGAGGCGTTCATGGCCAATCAGCTACGCCTCGTCGACGACACCAATCGATATGAAGCTGGCCACTGCGGCCCGCGCAAGGGCATGGCTTTGCTGCAGGCCTGGCGGCCCTCGGCCAATGCGGAAGGCGCACCGTTCGCTCCAGCGGATCTGAGCGTGCATCCCGCATCTACTGCGGCCGGGCGGACCGCAACCAGACCGGCAGCTCTCTGTAGGGAGGTTCTATCACCACTAGCAGTTGAGTTGATCGCCAAAACCGTCCTGAAGGAGTTGGAATCGGACCAAGTTGCCATCGCAATCGCCGCGCTCCACGAGATTGCAGCAGAGAAGCGTCGGGCACTATGGCGGGAATGCTCGGTATGGCGCCGAGCGGGCTCGGCGAACGCCGCGCTTCAGGTCGGCCATGTGTCGCTCAGAAACCACCCAGCCAGAATGAGACGTATCGTGCGCTTCCAGGAGGTGGTTCTCGAGCAAAGAAAGGCACGCCAGGTCGCCATCAGGATTCTCTGGCAGACTGGCGCAAGCATCAAATCAAACGTCGCATTTAATCTTACGATCGAGACCATGGCTGTCTGCATGGTGCCGCACGAGCGATGCGCAGATGAGGTTCATAAGCTGTTCGGCACCCGCAAGTGCCGAAATCTTGGCAATTTATGCAAACCCTAGAGGTGACTCGTTGAAACACATTCTTGTCATTGATGACGATGCGGCCATGCGGCGTCTCATTCTTGAGTATCTCACGATGCACGCCTTCAAAGTGACTGCGGTTTGCGAATCAATTCGGTTCAACCATGTGCTCTCGCATGAGCCGGTCGATGTCATCGTTGTCGACCTCAATCTGGGGCGAGAGGACGGGCTCGAAATCGTTCGCAATCTGACCCCAAGATCAGACATTCCAATTATCGTCATCAGCGGCGACCGACTTGACGAAGCGGAAAAGGTGGTCGCCCTGGAACTTGGCGCCAGTGATTTCATCTCAAAACCTTTTGGTTTGCGCGAATTCCTCGCCCGCATTCGAGTCGCTCTGCGCCAGCACCCCCGCCGGCCAGCGGCAAAGGACCAGCGCTCATTCCGCTTCGGCTCCTGGAAGCTCGGCCTTAAGCAACGCCGATTGATGTGCGAAGGACGTGGCGAGGTTAAACTTACGTCAAACGAGTTCAACTTATTGATGGTGTTCCTGGAGAACCCACGCGTTGTCTTGTCGAGAGAGCAACTCCTGAATTTAAGCAGAGTGCGAGGTGAGGAGGTATTTGACCGAAGTGTCGATGTTCTAATCTTGCGCTTGCGTCGTAAGCTCGAGGTGGACGCAGGAAAGCCTCGCCTAATCAAAACATCACGCGGTGTCGGCTATTTTTTAAACACCGGCGTGGATGTCAGCTATGGTGGCACGATGGTCGCATAATCGAACATCGGCTTCGAGCCCAGCGCAGCTATGCTGGTTACGCGCGAACCGACCGCGGCCAAACACAGGCACTCGATCAGTCGGGGCTGGCCGGGAGCGCAATACCGAGTCTCCCAAGTTCCAGTTGCCGCGGGAGGAGGCATTTTGGTGCAATGCCGGAATGCTTGAATTAGCTCATCAATTCTTCTGCCCGACCTGCGCCTCGTGAGGCGGAGGCTCGAATGTGAAGTCGTAGTCATCTTCTAGTTCGCATAACAGCTCATCCGAATCCGTGAAAGCCTCCGCGCCTGAGATCATCAATGGCGCCGGCTCCGGGAGCGCGCCTATCTGGCTCTCGAAGATGCGTTTCAAAATGCGATCGGAATAGTACCGGACCTTTTTCAGTCGCATTGGTGGCCGACCTTTGATGAGAACGATCTCATCTTCTTCATCGAGCAGGCGCACCTGCTCAGGGCGGAGGAGTGGTGCTCCTTGATGCGAATTCTGGATATTCAAATCGAACGTTTTCATCTGGCTGTATGAGGTCGATCTGGCCTGGAAGGTACGCTCACCAATGGCCTTCGAAATGTAATTGGGGGTCTCGTCGTCTGCCGTAGCCATAAAGATCTGCAACCCGGTGTTACTGAGAAAATTCTGCTTGCCAGCCTCGCCGTAAGCGCCAGTCAGGGCAGAAAGGCTTTGGATGATGAACATAAAGCGGCCCTTATAGCCGGCGATTGTCGTGATTGCCGTCGAAATCGCCTCGAGCTTGCCCAAGTGTTTGAATTCATCGAGCAGAAACAGAACCTCGTGCTTCTCTTCCCGCGTAGGCAGCGACCGCTGTAGAACTGAAACGACCTGCTGGAAAAACAGGCGCATCAAAGGTGCGATCACTTCAAGGTCGTTCGGACTCACACAAAGGTAAATACACGTCCTGCGACGACGCAGATCATGGACTGAAAAGTCCGAGCGACTCGTCGCCGCCTTAATGAGGGGGTCCGCCCACAAGTTGAGCCCACCATCGCTAAGCACCGACGTGTAGGATGTCAGGATCTTTGTGTCATTGCCCGCCATATCGTCAAAAATGCGCTGTGCCTCTTTATTGCGAGTCTCGCTTGCCAAGCGCGCGAAGAGCTTGAATTTCTCGCCGGGTTGAGCGAAGAGATCATATACAGCTCCGATTGTTGGTGTCCCCTGCTCAATGCAGGCTAAAATCCCGGCGACAAAGATATCTCGTGCGCCGCTGAGGAAAGCTTCCGCACTCTCGCCCTTTGTCGAAATCAGATTAGCAGCCACTCGGCGAGCTTCAGTGAACTGCTGATGTGTAGGCAGCGCCACCAGATCTGACAGGGGATTATAGCAAATGGTCCGCCCTTGCGGGTCCATCGGAGCGAACTTGAACACCTCGTCGCCGCCAGCCTTGCGCGCCCTGGAGGTGAGCTCGAAGAGCTCACCTTTAACGTCGAGAGCTATCACCGATCCCTTGAACGTAAGTAGCGTCGGAATGACTACGCCTACGCCCTTGCCCGCGCGGGTCGGCGCAACCACGAGACTGTGGGGTTGATCGCCATTGGTTAAGTAGTGACCGGGCCACCGAGGAGTACTCGTTTTCCCAAATACCGGTCCCGTGACTCGACGGTACCGCCGCAGGTACCCTGCGCGCTGCATTTCATCCTTTCGAGCCCAGCGCGCTGTCCCATGATGTTCAGGCCCGGGGCGAAAAACGACCCACTGAATTAACAATGCGGCTATTGTCACCAAGATGGCGATGGTTGCACCGCGATAGAAGACCGGGGTTGCATAACCCAGATAAAGAGGCGTCTCGAACCAGAACGCACGGAAGTCAAACGTCATCAAGGCTTCGCCGTTAAACCCGCCTCGAAAAGTTGCGTACAGACTTGCTGCATAGAAGCCAAAAAGCAGCGAGCACATGACACTCAAAATCATTCGCCGGGGCGTTGTTCTGGCTGAGATCATCGTTCCATCATGGGTGCGTTTTTGAACATTCGCCTTCTCTACCGCCGCCACACCACGAACGAACCGAATGCACGCGAATTCGCGGCAAGACAAATCGCCCGAAGGCCGAATATGGCAACGCCAAGCAAGTAGCAACTCATAGAATACACACGGGCGTTACCCCAATCAAGCGGGGTTAATTGGAATGCGTTTCAAATGTAACTTTCGTGAAATTCGTGATAGAGAAGTACTTCCGTTGCGGTCCATTCCTAAACTCAACGCCATGGGGCGGGCTTGAACGCAGCAATCGACGCGCGCTTGAAGCAAGATCTCTTCAGGCCAGTAGGACCATGAAGGCACCATGTGTGGGGCCGCCGCCGAAACCGATCAACGTTTAGGGTTGGCCTCGCAGGAGATCAAACGCTTGGCTCAGACCGCCGGCTGGACGAAATCCAGGCGGGCGCCGGATTCTGCAATACTACAGGTGTAGCGCGGCGCTACAAATGAAACTGGATCTCAGTTCATTGGGCGCCAGTTTGGCATTAAGCTAGTCTTCGGCGGTCGGCACAACATCGGAGACTCACATGGATCGCAATCAAAATCCCGGTCACGCCGCTGAGAGTTCATCCCGCGTCGGAAGAGCCGCAGAGCAACTTTACAGGTCCGACGGACCGTTGTCCGACGTGGCAGACGGACTGGTAAGCTCCAGTCCGCGCGAAACTGCACGTAACCTGGGCGCCTTCAAATCCTCGGGACGCGCGGCGCGACAGGTACTTGAGGGAACTGAACTTGGGCGATTCGACGAGCGAATCAACCGACTTGGCAGGGCCGCCGGTAATCTATACGACGACGGCGTAGGCGGAACAGTGCATGGTAACGATCCTGATCGCGGCTTCGCCAGGTATCAGACAGCCGCAGTCAAAGACATTATTGACTTCCAGTCCGCGCAGAAGCAGTCTGCCCTCGTCGACAAAATCCTCAGCATTGCTGAATCGCGCACTCAGTTACTGGCGATCTCCAAGATAGCCCCGGCCTGGGGTAAATTGGACAATGAAAGCAGAGAGCGACTTGTCAACAGAGCGATAGAGGTGGTTGAAAATCCGCCCGACCTTATCGCACAGAACAACGCGGCAAGCGCTCTAATTAAGGGCTACGGTCACCTCAATGCAAATCAACAGCAGCGGGTTCCAATCGGCGAGTTGCGGCAAATAGCGCCGGATGCACGTCAGCAGCACCAAGCAGGTGAGCGCTCCTCGGATGTTGACCGCAGCATACACGCAATTGAAGCTGCAGCCAATATAGTGCGAGAACACGGTGCACTCGGATCGTCCACCCAATTTGTGGAGATTGCCCAAATCTCGGCATCGGTCAGCAACGCCCACCAACAAGCGCGGGAGGAACTGATCGAATCCCAAAGAAGCAGAGGCCGCTCTGGACGATAAGGCGCCTCGGTCAGGACGAACCCCCATCGGATGATGTTGAATCTTGAGCGGGAGTGGAGCTGGAGCCTTTTGTACTCCACGGGGTAAAGCACTAATCAGCGCCGCATCATCCGATGACTTGGCCCTGGCGACCGCCAGATGGGCCTCGATCAGCGCAGGGCGCGCGGCCTCGTCTTCGGCTCTGGCCAGCGCCGCGGCCAGCGCTGCCTTCAGCGCCGATATCGTCCGGAACAGCATCCTGGAGGGTGGCCAGCATGCCCTTGAGTGAATGTCCCTGACCGCGGAAAATGGCGCTAACTCAAAGGAAGAGGAAGCACTGATCGTCGCCTTCCGCAGGCATACGCTGCTGCCGCTCGACGATTGCCTTTACACGCGTTTATCTCATAGACGGCCAACATTTAGCTTGGTGGTCGAGGCTGGCCATCGCCGTGCGGTTGCCGTTGCTTCCACTGGTTCGGCACAGTTTGCCGGAGCTGCCACCCGGGCTCCTTCGACACCACGCTGTCACACACGTTAGAGCGTGTTCCTGACCTCGTCAGTTTCGGCGGACCGCCTCAGGCGGCTCCCATGAGGGCAGCTTGATGGATAACCAGGCTGAAGAGCCTGCGGTAGGAACCCCAAAGGAGCTTGAGCGAAGACGCGCCACTGGTCCGAAATTGACGGAGGCGATCTGCTCATCGTATGGGGGTCGTATAGAGCATGACGTCGAGAAGCTCACCTTCTAAGCTGCGGGCACTCGCAACGCCTTCAATGTCGGTTACTGCAGTGGGATTGGCTCCTGTCATCGGTCTCTGTCAACCGGAGGGGCAGATGGTTTTTTTGGTCCAGCAACAGCCGTGGATTCATCTCTCCCAACGAGAGCTCGAAGTCAGACCTAGCTGTCGGACGACGCGCGGTGCGAAATCCTCGTTGCCGATTGCCCAGCACAAAAAACTGAACGCCCACATCGCCCTGGCAATCGCCATGGCGGCGCTATTTGGCGTGCTGGCTGCGAGCCAGGGGCACGACGACGCCGAAACCAGCGAGGCTATTCTGAGCGAACTGCGAACCATTCAGATCAACTGCGCATTAATGCAGCGCGACGTCTTCCAGGCTCGTGCGGAGATGTTGTGGGACTTACCCGCGGTCGGCATTACCAAGGAGGTTTTGGGAAAAAGCCTGACAAATTTGCAGCAGCTTCTCGAAAGAGTGCCATATGATAACTCGTATGAGCTCTCCAGGTTGTTCAAGGAGCTCAGAGCGTCGATCGAGATAACTGATGTTGCTGTCTCAGCATTGGCCACGCACGCTGCGCTTTTGCGGGCCTCGCTTGCAACTTTTGAGCGCTCTGTACAGACGATTCCAGGGACGGCGTCGAACAAGCCCGACCTCTCCACTTTGGTCCTAACGTTCTCAGCCAGGCCAAATGCGAGCTTGGCGTCACACATCGACCAACATCTCAGTCTGCTTTCGCCTAGCGACAATCCTGCTAACCGACAGATTATCCGCAGCGGTCGCGCCGTTTTGTCCCTGTTGCCGAAATTGACGGATTCTGCCGAGCGGATCGCTTCATCCGATACCATCGCGAAAGCGACCGAACTGGAGCAGGAGCATCGGAAAAGCTACAGTTTGGCTAGCTCGAGGGTGCAGCGGACGCGAGCCTTCTGTGTCCGGCTCTGCTTATGCCTTAGCTTCGTTGCGTTTGCGTTACTCTTCAGACTCCATCTGCGGACCAACCGGTTGACAAGGCGTCTGGAACTGGAATCGGCAGTCAGTGAGATCGAGGCCTGCTTCGGGGGCGATCAAGCGACGAAGGCTTTGCCGAATTCACCCACCAGGTCGGCGCTGAGGGCCGTTCAGCGCGCATTCAATGCCGATCAATGTGCGCTCGCACTGGTGAGTGCAGGTATAAGGAGGAATGCCGAGTGCTTCGTGGCGAACACGCGGATGCCTGTCTGGAAGGCCACGCTGATCGATCAAGCCACCTCGCTTGTCGAGTCGGGAGAGCCAGTGTTTCGCGTTGTTTCCGCCCAAGAGGTGGTTCAGGCTGCTCAATACGCTTCCGGCGTCTGTCAAATTCTAGCCTGCAAGGTCTGCGATGACCAGATAGCGGTTTGTTGCCTAGTCTTTAAAGAGCGTCAACTGCTTCCGGCCGCAGATGAACTCCGGATTTTTGCGCGCGCGACGATGCGCGTATGCAACCATATCCGTCTAGACCGTATGCACGCGGAACGCAATGACTCGGCGAAGCGGCTTGAGCAGGCAGAGCGACTGACAAGCATCGGGACGATTGCAAGCAGCGTTGCGCACGAATTCAACAACATCTTAGCAGCAATCCTCGGCTATGCCGAGCTGGCACACGGTCTGTTGCGACGTCGCTCGAAAACCCGAGCTTATATTAGCCAGATCATCTTGGCTAGCAACCGGGCCAAGATGATAATCGACCAGATTTTGTCACTTAGCCGGAACCGGAAGCGGCCGATAACGCCATTTGATGTTTCCGAAGTCGTGATAGAGCTCGCACCATTACTGCGGGTCAGCATTGGCGCGAAAGCTCAACTAATATTAAAGGTCAAGAAGTGGGAAGCGGTGATCGATGGTAGTCCAACTGACATACAGAAAATTTTGCTAAACCTCTGCAAGAATTCGTCAGATGCTTTCTCGAACGGAGGGCGTATTGAGGTCAGTGTGTCTCGCGCTCATATATATCAAGCGAAGACCCTCACCCACGCGTTCCTGACACCTGGGGATTATGTGGTCCTGTCTGTCAGCGATGACGGCCCGGGGATTCAAGGCGCCGTTCTTCCGCGTATTTTCGAGTCCTTTTTTACGACACGCTTGCGCACCGGCGGAACGGGACTTGGCCTTGCGGCGGTGCTGAGCGATGTGAATGCGCTCACAGGCCACCTTGACGTAGCATCAACTGTTGGCAAGGGAACGCGCTTCGACATCTATTTACCGGCTTCAAAAAAGGAGAGCCTCACAACTGGCAGCCCATTTCGCACTTTCGGCCAATCGCCCGGCAATGGAGAGATTGTTGCGGTCGTAGCGGGCCGTCGAGCAACGTTGAAGGCCTATGAGGACAAAATTTCCGCCTTGGGGTACGTGCCGGTCGGCTTTAGGAGCGTAAAAAGCCTTGGCGACTGGATCAGCAGCGGAAATGCCCCCGATCTTGTGATTTATGACCAGTCAATGGCAGGGCGAATACCTGCAAAAGCAACATGTGCCGCCCTCAAGACAGTGCCAGTGATCCTCGTGGGCCGAATGGACCGCGATGTGCCGCATACGTGTGATGATCACTCCTTCGTTCTGTGGCTTGCCGAGCCGGTCTCTTACAGTAAACTGGCGTACGCGATTCGTATGATGATCATTGTGTGAGCTTCTCGATCGCGCCGCGTGCGGACGTGTTGGCCGAACATTTCACCGCTTCTGCAATCTCTACCGCGTCTGGCGCCAAACTGCCGATGCCGATGCGGCAGGCCCACGACGCCGGCCGGAGGCCGTTCGTCGATAATGCCGGCGACATTGTCGCCGGTGGGGTTGATCGGCGGACGAACAAGACGCGTCCTGAGGACAGCTTTCGGGCTGCTGGGTGCCCCGAGCCTGTCCTTGCCGAGCCCGCTTTTTGCTCGCCACATTGGATCAAGGAAAAGCACTCCTAGTTGGGAGAAAAGGATGACGAACAGCAAGAACAGCACAGGCTCGGCTCTCAGCGACGACCCGGAGCAACGACCGCACCAATCGAGGTCCCCGGAGCACCTAAACGAATTGCAGTTGAGTCAGCCTCCACTCGTTGACCCAAACACGGGTCCGGCCGGTCGGGATCCTCATGGGGATGAACCGAGAAGCCTGCTGGGAGAAAGGGACGGGGAAGGCAGTTCGCGACTGCTTTCTGAGAACCGATCGCAGTTGCGCACGCGACACTTAACTCAAGCCGATGAAACCCTTTTTGCCACCTACCGCTCTGTGGCCAGACACAGAGGGGTGAACGACAGCACGATTAGAAGGGACGTTGTGGCGCTGCGCAAGCTCAGCAGGTGGCTTGTAGAAAACCACCAGAGCGACGTCGGCGGAAGACTTCATGATCCGGAGTTACACCGTCTGGCACGGGAGGTCGCAGGCGACGGTGCCAAGTTGCTACGTCAGATGATAATCGCCTTGGGGAGGCTGCAGCAGGCCACGGCAGTAGAGTATGTGACACCCACGCCGATTTCCAGTCGCGCCTCGTCGCAATTGCGCGCCCAAAACTTAAACCAGGTAGAGCTTCCGCGATCCCCGAATGCCCACGCGGGATTGGAGCCGTCTACGGCAACCCGGCAGACCGCAATGCGCGTCTTCGATCGCTCTCTGCCGGATGAAGCGCTTTTTACCGCCTTCCGCTCTCAGGCCAGAATGGATGGCGTAAACAAAAGCACATCTAAAAGCGACATCGTGGCGCTGCGCAAGTTCAGCAGATGGCTTTCTGAAAAGCACCAGAGGCAAATCGGCGACGGAATTCACGATACAGAGTTGGATAGGTTGGCTGTGGAGGCCGCAGCCGGCGATAAGACCCTTCTGTGGAGACTAGGATCGAGCCTGAAGCGTTTGCGGCAGGCCGACGTTGCAGCACGTGTGACGACGGCCAGTCGAGTCCAACGGCTAGGCGCTCAGGGGGACGAAGAACTCTTCGCAAACCTCAGGAAAGCTGCGGTTGGCAACGTGCCAAAAGAGAAAGCCAGAATTGACATACGGGTGTTGCGCAAGTTCAGCGCATGGCTGGGAGATAACCACCGGACCCAAATCAATGGTCGGATTGAAGATCGGCAGTTGGACAGTCTCGCCCAAGCCTTTGCCGGCAATGATACCAGATTACTCTGGAATACAAACGCTGCATTGAGAAGGGCTCGGCAATATAATTCGGGAGCGCGCATGGCATCTGCCCGGGTTCGTAACCCTGGCACGAAGAACGATGAGGAACTCTTCGCCAACTACAACACAAAAGCCACCGCCTCCGAAGTGAATGCTGGGACGATCTGGAAAGATGTAGCGGCACTGCGCAAGCTTAGCAGATGGCTTGCAGATAAGCACGGGACGCAGATCGCTGACCGGCTTGAGGATCCGGACTTGGACGTGATGGCGAAGGCCTCTCCGCTTCCCGATGCTGGACGTAGCATACAAGCGTTGAGAAGACTTCGGCAGGCCAAAGCCGGAGAGCGGGTAACAACCCACACACCGAATCCTATTTCAGACGGCAAGCAGCTGATCGACGATGCCATGAACCTGGCTGCCGCCGCCGAAGGGTACACCAAAACGACGGTGAAGAAATACCGCTCACTCTTGGGTGGGTTCGAAGCGAAGCTTACTAAGGCTTTCGGCAAGAGCATTACGCAGATGGAGCCAGCCGAACTGAGCCAGGCGGCTGCAGGGTACAGAAAGGACGCGCGCCTTGAGTTCGACACCGCATGGAGCGTTTTCCAGAAATACCAACAAATCGTGGCAGCAAACAAAGCGCTGGGTTTGGCAGCCGATGGGAGAGAGGGCTCGCGTCGGCAGCAAGGCGGGTCGTACGAGGCAGCGGTACCGAGCGTTCCCACATCGCCGGATTGGGAGGTGTTGCGCGCCTTCAACCAACGGGATGCTGCATCGCCGGGCGTGCCGATGGCTACTGGCGCGCAAGAGACCCACGAGGTAGCTTCCCTGCCCCAACAATCGGCATTGGCGATAGACGCCCCGTTGGCTGCCGAACCTGCCCGTGAGTCCTCGATCGCGCCGAGCCTTCCTTTGTTGCCGATGTCTCCGGCCGAGCAGGATTGGGAGGTGTTACGCGCCGTCAATCAACAGGAGCCTGCATCGTCACGGAGATCGTCGGAAGTCTTTGCCGACCTTGACGACTGGCTGCAAGACGATGCGCGCTCTGCGCCCCCATCTTCGTCATCGAGGGTGCCTCCGCAGGCTGGATCGTCGCCGAAATCATCGCAGGTCTTTGCCGGACTTGAGGACTTTATCGAGCTGGAAGACGAAGCTCACTCTGCGCCCCCATCTTCCTCATCGAGGGTGCCTCCGCAGGCTGGATCGTCGCCGAAATCGTCGCAGGTCTTTGCCGGACTTGAGGACTTTATCGAGCTGGAAGACGAAGCTCACTCTGCGCTGCCATCTTCCTCATCGAGGGTGCCGCCGCAATCGTCCAAATCGTATGGGCCGTCGGGGATCGCGCCCGCAGCATCATTTGCTGAGATGGGGTCTTTGGCTCCGAGAGCCTCGCGCCAAGACCGCAGCTCGCTGGACCTCGGCCCCAGGGATTGGCTGGGGGACGAGCACATCACGGCGGATTACTCGCTCCTGGAGCAGCAGCTGCAGAGAGAAAATCCGGATTTGGCCGCTCGGACGCGGTTCGTGCGGCCGGCGCAAGCCCATCTGCTGCGCATGACCGACAACGAAGCCGTTCTCCGCGAGACATTTTACTCGATCGTCAACGATCAGGATGGCAACGATACCGGGAGGCACCTGTTCGTGCCTTTGAACGACGCTCACGCGGGTGGTGGCGGCACGCATTGGTCGCTACTGCTGGTTGACCGCCGCGCGGGAGGAGATACGGTCGCCTATCACTATGACTCTGCGGTCGGCGGGCGCAACAGCATCATTGCCCAAGAACTCGCCCAAAGGCTAGGCGCGGTCTTGATGCCAGCACGCATGGCCCAGCAGCAGAACGGTTATGATTGCGGGGTGTTTCTGGTCAATGGTACGAGGACGTTGGTCAAGAGATTGGCTCAAAGACAGTGGCCAATGGAGCCGCACCTCGACAACCTCGTCCCCGACCGGCAGGCACTGCAAAATCGACTGAACAGGCTTGAACGCATTTCAGCGACGCCAGATCGAGCCAGCACATCTGCCACACGATGATCGCGGGTCCGACCGAGTCGGGTTTTCGGTCTTGCAAACGTTCTTGTAAGCGCACTCCTCACTCAGGGGAGCCGGGAGATAGATCGAGAAATCGGCCGGGCGGTGAAGGCTTCAGCTGGCTACTCAAGTTGCGAGCCATAGCAGCGGTCGATTGTGATGCTAGAGGATCTCGATACCATTCTTCGCGACTTTTAACCGGGCAACGGCTGGCGTTGCGTTTGGACTTCGCTAGTTGCTGTTTGCTGTGTAATTCGGTGGGGCTCGGGCAGCCTAAATCGCGGATGCAGACCTCGATTTGTCGCGCGAAGCGCCAGCAGACCGAGCAGCAATGCGCATCAAACTTGACATGATCGTCGAGGCCCGAGCAGCGAATGCGCCATTCTGCACACGTAGCATTTGCCGGCACGACCACAGCGCCGGCCGTTCGATCTCAACGAACAAGTCCCGCCGGGTCCTGCGACGCAGCGCGGCACCCGGCGTCGCTCGTCAATCGGCTATCAGCGATCCGATCGCGGCGTAAACCTCTGCCAGCCTTTAAGAGCTGCGATGGCGCAGACGGCCAGCAGCCAGCGCTCGACGATGGGCAATGCTGACTCGACCTTCGCCTGCTATCAAGCTTTGAAGGTAAGTGCCCGGTGACGACCGCCTTCCGTGGCGGGGTTCGGATCGGATAGGGGTCGGGCTCTGGACGCTGAAGATAGTGTCCACGAGCGGGGCTTAATGGACACGATCGCGACGGACGGAGTGGCAGGCCAAGATTCTCGTGGCGAGACGGCGCGCGCCCGCCGGCGCAAGTCATACACCCTCGAAGAGAAGCAGCGGCTGGTGGCCGAGAGCTGTGAGCCTGGGGCGTCGGTGTCGCTGGTGGCGCGGCGGCACGACATCAATGCGAACCTGTTGTTCACGTGGCGCCGGCAGATGC
>NZ_QMBP01000038.1 GCF_003289945.1 Mesorhizobium hawassense | reverse complement strand
CGCCGGCTCCGTCATTCGCGCCGCCACCGGCCGCGTCATTCACGCCGCCCCCAGCCGCGCCCTCCACGCCGCCGGTGGGGGGATCGGGGGTGAGGCAGGCGGCGGCGTGGAGGGCGCGGCTGGGGGCGGCGTGAATGACGCGGCCGGTGGCGGCGCGAATGACGGAGCCGGCGGTGGTGGGAAAGACGGAGCCGGTGGCTGCGGCGTGAAAGATGCTGCCGGCGGCGAGGCGACAGGCCGGGCCGGCGGCGGAGTGACAGGCGGGGCCGGAGGCGGCGTGACGAGCGGTGGCGATGGCGGCGGAGCCGCACGGTTGGAGGTGTTCTCCACCATGGGAGCACGCTCATCGACCCTGCGACGCGAGCGGCCATCGGCAGTCTCGCGCAGGCTCGCAAATATGCCGCGCAGCGCGCCGAGACCGATGCCGGCGAACAGGCCGGCAACCAGGCCGGCCACGGCCATCACGGCGCGCGACGGACCCTTGGCTTGCAGCGGCGCATAGGCGTCCGAAATGACGCTGATGTTGGCGGTGTTGATGTCCTTCTGCTCGCCGGTTTCCTTGGCACGCAGCAGGAACTGCTCGTAGACGGAACGCTTGGCGGCAGCCTCGCGCTCCAGCTCGCGCAGCGAGACCAGATTGTTGTTGACGTCGCCGCTCTGCACCTTGGCCTGCGCCAGGCGCGAGGAAAGATCCTGCTCGAGCTGGACCGAACGCTTCAGGTCGACCTGAAGCGAGGACGCTATGCGCTGCAATTCGGCGCCGATGCGCTCGCGCGCCCCTGCGAGCTGGGCGTTCAGAGCCTCGATCTCCGGATGGCGAGGCCCGAGCTTGACTTCGGCGCGGTCGGCTTCCTGCTTCAGCGCCGCATATTGCGAGCGCAGCTCGCTCATCATGTTGGAGTTGATTTCCTCGGGCAAAGTGCCGCTGAGGACCGAATTGACGTTCAGCGAGCGCGCCGAGGCGGCGCGCGCGTTGAGTTCGAGCGTGCGGGCGCGGGTGACCGAAAGCTGCTCGTTGAGCTTCAGCATCTGGTCGTCGCTGATCAGATGGCCCTGCGCGTCGACGAGGTCGTGCGTCGCCCTGTAGTCCTCGACGTTGCGTTCGGCCGTCTCGACGCCCTTGCGCAATTCATCGAGCCTGGAGGTCAGCTCGTCATTGGCGCGGCCCGCGGTGCTGGACTGGATCTCGCTGGAAATCTGCTTGAACGCCTTGACCATGGTGTTGGCGATCAGGGCGGATTTCTCGGCATTCTGCGTGGTGGCGCTGACCGAGACCACGAAGGTCTTGCCGCCGCGCTCGACGTCGAGACTGTCGGCCAGATTGCCGACCGCCAGCGCGCGCTTGCGCGCTTCGTCGGCGGGGCCGGCATCCTGGTGCGACAGGATCGAGCGAAGCGTCGACATCAGGCCGAGGCCGCCCGTGCCCTGGCCGTTGAACTCGGGGTCGTTGGTGAGATTGAGGTCGGTGACGACCTTGTTGAGAACGGTGCCCGAGGTGAGGATGCGGACCTGGTTCTCGACGATGGCGAGCGTCGCATCCGAGGCGACAACGTTCTGCGTCAGGTCGCGATCGGTGAGCTTGAGGTCGCGCGGGTCGACGATGACGTCTGTGGTGGCCTCGTATTTCTTCGGGGTCGACAGCGCGATGGCGACACCAAGGGCGGCGCCCAGGATCGTCGTCGATAGGATCAGCGCCTTCGATCGCGTGACGCCGTGAACGACCTGCATCGGGTCGATCAGCGGTTTCCATTCCTGGGAATCCTCGGCCGCGGATGGCCGGCTTGCATAACGAGGTTCGGGAGCCGCTTGCGGCTTATGGCTGCCCGCGGCCTCGTAGCCCTGGCCGGGCGAAGCGGGCCGATCTCTCCCCGCCCGGTCGTCCGCGGCTTCGACCGGATCCGCGTTCAGCAGAGCCTGATCGCGGCCAGGCTCGCCGGTATCGGTAGGCTGTGGATTTGATTTCGCCTCGCGCTCGGAACGCGCGGCGCGATGGCGCGCGGCGGCATCCTCGCGCCAGGAAGAGTCGGCCCGGTCGCCGATAGCGACCGTGTTGTTGTCCTCGCCGCGCATGGCCTGACCGAGCGCGAGCAGGGAACGCTCGCGCCTCCAGTCATCACGGTTATCCCTGTCAACCATTGTCCTGGAACTTACTCTCTGGCGGCTTGGGAGCGGCGGATCGGCCAATCGTTAAGTCACGCTAAACGGGCATAGGAAACAAACGGTTAATTTTGCATCCGTGCTCTCGCGGTTTCTTGCCGTGTTCGCGGCGTTTCAGCGCCGCCGAGGCGGCCGCCAGAACGCCGCGTTAAACTTTCCAGCCTATGTATCGCTCCCGACATGACCCAGGCCAGCGACATGCCGCAAAGGCGGACTTTCGCGCGGATCGGCCACTTGGTGGCCACCCGCCGGAAACTGGTACTCGACTATTTCTCGGCGATCAGCGGGGCCGGCGGCCGGCTGGTGTTTTCGCTCGCCTATTTCATCGCTTTGGCCAACACGCTGTCGATCGCCGAGTTCGGCATGTTCGCGACCGCCTCTGCCGCCGGCATCATGTTGTCGCGCATCCTGGCCTTCGGTTTCATCTCGGCGCTCTACCGCACGGCCACGATCCGCCCCAATCTGATCGGCACCTTCACCGCCGGCTTCCTGCTTCTCGGCATCTTGTCGCTGCCGTTCCTCGCCGCCGCCTCCTACATCGTCTACCTGATCTTCTTCGCCGGCACCGTGCCGCTGTCGGCCTTCGCCGCTGTGGTCTTCGCCGAGGCGCTGTTGTGGCGACCGGTCGAGGTGGCGCTGATCGTCAACAACGGGCTCGGCAAGTTCGGGCGGGCAGCCGTGCTCGCCATCCTGGCGACGGCGCTCAGGGCAATCGGCGCGGTGCTGTTCATGCTTGGCGCGCAGCACTCGATCGGCGTGTGGTCGTTGTATTATATCGGCGCCAACGCTGCCTCGCTCGTCGTCGCCTTCGTCTTCTTCTATCCGCGCCAGCGGCTGAGGCTGCGTGCCGAGCTTTACTTCCGGCGGCTCGCCGATTCCATCTATGTCGCCGGATCCGAAGTGCTGTTCTATCTGCAGATGGAGTTCGACAAGCTCCTGGTGCTGTCGATCGGCGGACCGCATCTGGCCGGCATCTACGCCATCATCATGCGGCTGGTCGATCTCACCGCGATCCCGATCCGCACCTTCTCGATGATGCTGGTGCAGCGCATGATGCGGGCGCCGGAGCTTCTGTCTCGGCTGGCGGTCAAGAGCGGCATCGAAGGCGGCGTCTTCCTGGTCTCGACACTGGCGCTCGTGTCGCTCGGCATCGTGCTGCACTTCTTCCCGAATGCGCTCGGCAGGAATGTCGCCGAGGCGGCGCCGCTGGTGGCGCTGGCGGTCTGCGTGCCGGGCTTGCGCAACCTCGTCGAATACCAGGCCGAGCTTCTCTTCGCGCGCGGCCAGACGGCGGTGCGGGCGATCAATCTCGGCCTGCTCGCCGGCCTGAAGGCGGTGCTTTTGATCTATGTGCTGACGACCATCCCCGACACCGCCGATCTGGTGCTGTCGCTCAACATCGTCTTCCTGCTGCTTTATGTCGCCTCGATGCTGCTGACCTACTCGGCGATGCGCCGGCCGGCCAAGGCGATCTGATTCAGGTCAGGCCGGCCTGACCTGAATCCCGCGTAGGCTAGAGCGTTTCACCGTTTCACGGAAACGGCGAGCCGCTCTATCTCTTTGTTTTGACGCAATTCCGGGCGGAAAACCGTAAACACTTTTCCTGGAATTGCTTTAGTCCAGCCCGATCAGGCGGCGGATGCGCTCGACATCGGTGCCGATGAAGGACTGCATGCCGATCGCCACCTGCTCCGGCGCCATGGCGTCGACGAAGCGGCGGAACGCCTCATCCGAGAGGGCCTCGCCGTTCCAGTGGACGTGGCAGAATTCCTCCGAACCGTGGAAATGGCCGGCGCCTTGAAGCACGTCGTCGACATAGCGGCCATAGATCATGCATTCGGAGAACTGGCGCGCCGAGCCGACGACGCCGACCCAGTCGCGGCCATGCACTTTCTCGATGCGCTCGCACATCGCGTTGACCGTCTCGCGGCGCCAGGCGATCAGCGTCGAGATGTAATCGTGGCTCGACGGATTGGCGGGATCGATGCCAAGTGCTGCGCCGGCATTGCGTGACCAGATGCGATGCTCGTCATGGCCATCGTTCGACAGCATGCCGTCGCGCCGGAACAGCCGCACCTTGCCGTCGTGCCAGAAGGCATCGGTGTCGAACGGCTTCACAAAGGTGACGTCGGAATCGCAGAAGACCAGCACGTCTTCCCTGGCGTGGCCGGCAATGGCGATGCGGCGCAACTGCTGGACGTGCCAGCCGCGCAATGGCTGCGTCCTGATGCTCAGCCAGATGCGGCGGCGAAAGCCGCTCAGCGGATCGTCGAAAGCATGCAGCCAGCGCGGCAGCAGGTCGCGTTCGTCGACGACGCTGCGGTGGCTGCCTTCCAGTTGGCGGAACAGCGCGACGTCGCGGTGCTCGGTGAGGATGTAGTGATGCGCCATGCCGGTGACGTGGCGGTCGATGGTTTCGCACAACAGCCGGCAGCGTTCGAAATCCGGCGCGTAGCTCGCGGTGACGATCGCGGCCATGGGCGCGCGCGGCAGCGGGTCGATCTTGGTGGCGGTATCCGGAACGAAGCGGCTGTTCACCGGCGCGCCTCCACCGGCCGTGGTCCCAGCGACAGCTTCTGCTTGACGACGCGCCACAGGAACACCGGATTGCCGACGATATAGCGCCGCCACAGGCGGCCGGGTTCGATCCAGAGTCGGAACAGCCATTCTAGCCGCAGCCGGCGCAGCCACAGCGGCGCGCGCGGCACCGATCCGCTCATGAAATCGAGCAGCGCGCCGACAGCGACCGGTAGCGTGCAGTGACGGCTGTCGATGTGCCGCTCGATCCACAATTCCTGACGCGGCACGCCCATGGCGACAAGCAGCACATCCGGCCGCAGTCTGGCGATGCGCTCAAGGATCGCCGGCTCCTCGGCGGCGGAGAAGAAACCGTCATGGATGACGACGAAATTGTGCTGCACGGCGAGCGTCGATAGCCTCGCGCACGCGGCTTCGGCATTGGCGCGCGTCGTGCCGAGCAGCGCCACCGTCAGCGGGTGCGACGAGGCCTGCAGGAAGGCCGGAATGAAGTCGGTGCCGTTGAGGTTGCTGGGGAACGGCGCACCGTAAAGCAGCTTCGCCGCCATGTCGACGCCGACGCCGTCCGGCAGGATGAGGAAGTTTTCCAGCGCCTCGGCAAAGACCGCATCGGTGCAGGCCAGGTTGGCGTTGTGGGCGTTGAGGAAGCTCACCTTGGTGAAACGACGCTCGTCGATCAGCCTGGTAAGCAAGGCTATGGCCTCGTCCCAGCGTATGGCCAGCACCGGAATGCCTAAAATGGTCTTCAGCGTGTCGAAGCCGAAGGCGGCGCGCGCGGTGTGCATGTTCATGCGGCCACCTCCTGCCTGACGGCGCCGAGCTGCTCCAGGCCGAGCCCGATCGCGGTGTCGAGCGCCGTCAACTGACGGCGATGGAAGGTGCTGCCGTCGACGTCGCGGACATTGGCCGCGGCCGCCTGGAGAGCGGCGGCGAAGGCGATCGGATCGTCGGTCACCACGCAATTGTCGGGGCGATAACCGATGCCGCGCAGCGAGCGGCTGGTGGCGACAGACGGCAGCCCCAGTTCGAAAGTCTCGATGGTCTTCAGCTGTACGCCGCTGCCGGCGGTGCTGATCAAGGGGATGACGGCGGCGCCGCGCACGAAGGCCTGCGCATCCGGAACCCTGCCGACGAAAGAAACGCCGGGATGCGCCGAGGTCACGCCGGAGGGCATGCTGCCGGCGATCCTGATGCGGAAATCCGGCTTCAGATGCGGCACCACCCTGGTCAGGAACCAGTCGAGCCCGATACGATTCGGCTGCCAGGTCCAGGTGCCGATCAGCGCGGCGTCGCAATCGATGGGGCGCTGCGCCTTGCCAGCCGACACCTGCGCGCGGGTCACCAGCGGCAAGACCGCCGAGCGCCTGTCGGAGGCGATGCCGAGCGCTAAGCGGTCTTCGTCGGCCAGCGTGAAGACGAAACGCGCGGCGCCGCAGAGGCGCTCTTCCATAACCTTGAGCAGCCTGGCCTCGCGGCGGAACATCCAGCGCTGGAACGCGCCGCCGGCCGCGGCGGCATTTTCCTCGGCCGAGCGATGCTCGACATTGTGCGCGACGAAGACGAATGGACGGCCGGCGAGCACCTTCTCGAAGGCACCGGCGAACTGCACCGAATTCAGGACATAGCCGTCGAAGGGACCGGCGCGCTCGATCGCATCGCGGACTTCGGTATCCGGGACGACGCGCAGCTTGACCGAGGAAAAGGTAAGGCCGGAGAGAACCGCCTTGCCCAGCCAGACAAGTTTTTGCAGCGGCGAAGCGCTTTCGGTGCGGACCTCGACGGCATCGAGAACGATGGTGTTCTGTGGATCGGACGGAGCCTTGCCCGGCCAGATGAAGCCGATCACCGTCACGCGCACGCCGGCACGCCGCAGCGCGTCGATGATCGCGGCGTTGGCAATCTCGTAGCCCGAGGCGAGAGCACCATCGGGCACGATCGATGTGGCGAACAGCAGATGCATCTCACCTATCCTTGGCTGCAGCCGGTAGCAAAACGCGGTGAAGTCTTGATTAAATGGCACCGTCAAAGGCCGAAGACCCGGCTTTTCCAACAGCCGGCCGCGAAGGTGATTAACGAAACGTTATCACCGCGATGCTATCGAGAGCGCAAACCCACGCTGCTGGAAACGGATGATCCCTTTGCCGTCCGACGCTTCTGTATCGATAGCCGGGCGGTCGCCGGGGCTTGCCGCCGAGGCCGTCGAGGCGGTCGTGACGCTGCCGACCTTCAAGCGGCCGCAGCAGGTGCTGGAGACCCTGGCCTCGCTCAAGGCGCAGCGGACCGGCCGGCGCTTCGCCGTCGTCGTCGTGGAAAACGAGACCGAGGCGCGCGAGGGCGCCAGCGCGGTGCTGCCGCTGTTCGAAAGCGGCGAGATGACGGGCATGGTGATCATCGCGCATGAGCGCGGCAATTGCAGCGCCTACAATGCCGGCTGGCAGACCGCGATCCTGCAGTTTCCCAACTTCAGGCACCTGCTGGTCATCGACGACGACGAGATCGCCGCGCCAGACTGGCTGGAGCGCATGTGCAAGGCCGCCGAGACGCTTCACGCCGACATCGTCGGCGGCCCGCAAGTGCCGGTCTTCGCCGATCCGAGCCACGCCAGGTGGGCCGAGCATCCAGTCTTTGCACCGCCCTATCGGGAAACCGGCCGCGTGCCGGCGCTTTATTCGTCAGGCAATCTGCTGGTGGGTCGCAACGTGCTGGCGGCGATGGGACCGCCCTTCCTCGACTTGCGGTTCAATTTCATGGGCGGCGGCGATTCCGACTTCCTCAGCCGTTCGGCGCAGAAAGGCTTCGTGCTCGGCTGGTGCGCGGAAGCAAAGGTCAAAGAAACCGTACCGGCCCGGCGCGTCGAGGCCGACTGGATCCGCGCCCGCAGCCTGCGCAATGGTGTTATCTCGACGCTGGTCGAAAAGAAGAAGCGCGCCGGCACGCCGCTTGCCGGCCTCAAGGTTTTCCTGAAAAGCCTGGCGCTGCTTGCCGCCTCGCCGCTGCGCGGCGCCATCCGGCTGGCGCGCACCGGCTCGCTGACGACGGGCCTCTATCCGGTCTATGTCGCGCTCGGCCGGGTGCTTGCCGAATTCGGATATGCCAATGAGCAGTACCGACAGCCTGAGAGGAATTGAGCGCGCGCCGCTCAGCGCCGCCTTCACCAGGGAAGGAGTCGCGACGGCTATCGCCGCGCTCCTGTTCACCGTCATCATCGTCTCGTTCCGGCCGTTCCAGCCGGCCGGCGCGGAACTGACAGGCGACGGCGGCGATATCGTCAACCAGCTCGGCTTCGGCTCGCTCGGCGCCGTCTCGATCTTCTCGCTGCTCGCTTTCGCCGATCCGCGAGTGGTGCGTTCGCTGGTCAGCCCGTCCTGGGCATTGTTGCTGGGCTTCTTCTTCCTGTCGGTGGTGCTGGCGACCGATCCGCCGACGGCGATGCGCGCGGCCTCCTTCACCATGATCGGCATCATCACCATGGCGACGATCCTGGTGCTGCCGCGCGACGCCGAGTCCCTTGCCCGCGTGGTCAGCTTCACTGCCGTGGTGGTCATCGGCCTCTCCTATATCGGCCTGATCGTCTTCCCGCACGAGGCGCTGCACACGGCCGACTCGCAGGAGCCCGAGCATGCCGGCCTGTGGCGCGGTGTGTTCACGCACAAGAACATCGCGGGGCCGGTGATGGCCTGTTTCAGCTTCGCCGGCCTCTATCTCTTCCGGCGCGGTCAGCGCTGGTGGGGGGCCGGCATCTTCTGCGCGGCCATGATCTTCATGCTGCACACCGGATCCAAGACCACGGCCGGACTGGTGCCGTTCTCGATCATGATCGTCGTGCTGCCCAGCCTCATCGGCATGCGGCTCGGCACGCCGATCCTGTTTGCGCTCGCCATCATCGCGACCGCCGTCGGCACGCTCGGTATCGTCTTCATCCCGCCGGTGAAGCATCTGGCGGCGATCTATTTTCCGAACCTGACCTATACCGGGCGTACGACACTTTGGGAGTTCGCCGGCGAGATGCTGGCGAAGAAGCCATGGACCGGCTACGGCTACGAGAGCTTCTGGGGAACGCCGCTGCTGCTCAACCAGGACCAGCCCTTCGACCGGCCCTGGGACATCCGCACCATCGTGCATGGCCATGACGGCTATCTCGATATCGCCGTGCTGATGGGCGTCCCGGCGCTCTGCGTCGCCGTCTACACCTTCCTGATAGCGCCTTTGCGCGATTACATGCGCATCCCGGCGCGCAAGGAAAACATCTTCCTCGGCGATTTCTTCATGATGGTGGTACTGTTCACGGCGCTGAACGGCTTCCTGGAAAGCTTCTTCTTCCATCGCGGCGATCCGGTCTGGCTGTTCTTCGTGCTGGGCGTGCTTGGCTTGAGACAAGTTTCGCTGCGGCCGATCCCGGTCCGCCTTCGCAACTGATCCTGGCCGAGAGGTCTGCGCCGAACTGGGCTTTCCCGCCGCTCCTCTAGCGTCTAAGGAGAGGCTTTGCGGAGGCTTTCATGACGATCAGGCTCGTTCTCGCCGGTTGCGGCAATATGGGTTACGCCATGCTCGCGGGATGGCTGAAATCCGCGAAGCTCGAGCCGTCGGCGGTGTTCGTGGTCGAACCCAATGCGGAACTGCGCCAGCGCGCCAAACATCTCGGCTGCCGCGCGACGGCCGACGCCGCAGGCATTCCTGCCGATGCAGTGCCCGATCTCGTCGTCATCGCGGTAAAGCCGCAGGTGATCCGCGAGGTGACGGCGCAGTACAAGCGCTTCGGCGACGGCAGGACCAGCTTTCTCAGCATCGCCGCCGGCACGCCGGTCGCGACCTTCGAGGAGATCCTGGGCGAGCTCGCGCCGGTCATCCGCTGCATGCCGAACACACCTGCTGCGATCGGCAAGGGCATGATGGTGGTCTTTTCCAACCCGCTGGTCTCCGACGACGTTCGCCGTTTCGTCGCCGAGCTGCTCTCGGCGAGCGGCGTCGTGACGACGATCGATGACGAGGGCCTCATGGATGCCGTGACGGCCGTCTCCGGCTCCGGCCCGGCCTATGTCTTCCACTTCATCGAGGCCCTGACGGTTGCGGCCGAAAAGGCCGGCCTGCCGACAGAGACCGCCAAGCTGCTTGCCATGCAGACTGTTTTCGGCGCCGCCTCGCTCGCCAGCGAGAGCGGCGAGGAGCCGGGCGTGCTGCGCCAGCAGGTGACCAGCCCCAACGGCACGACCGCCGCGGCACTTGCCGTGCTCATGGGCGGGGACCGGCTGACGAAACTCGTGACGGAAGCGGTGGAGGCGGCGCGACTCAGGTCGATAGAGCTGGGGAAGTAATCTTCGCGCCGTACAGCATCTCGTCCTGGAGCTGCCGCAAGGCGTAGAGCTTCGTCGTGCGGTCCGGCGCAGAATTCTCCGCCGTCAGCAACTCGCCTTTCCTGACAGGCTTCAGCACCTTGCCGCCTTCGAGCAGCCCGACCGGCAGGGCGCGGCTGGCGCGGGCATCGGCGACCGTCATGGTCCAGGAGCGATAGCAGGTCTCGCCGATGGCATCGAAGCTCTCGCCCACGGCGAGGTCGCGCTTGGCGACGGCGCAGACTTCCGCCACCGGCCTCGGCAGCGGCACCATGTCGGGCTTGCCTTGGAGCACGATGCGGGCGGCGGTCAGCGGCACTTCCAGCGAGGTCAGGTGGTAGGGCCGGAACAGGCCGTAGTAAGGGCCCTTGCCGACATGCAGATCATCCATGCGCTCGACGACGCGCGGATGCATCGCCTCGACGATGACGAAGACGCCTGGCGCCACGCCCTTGCCGATCGTGTAGTCGACCACGCCTTTCCTCGACAGCAGACCGCCATCCTCCTTCGGGATCAGCACCCTGGCCAGTTGGTCGCGATCGGCCTTGGGACCGTGCATGCCCGGAACATCCGGCACCAGGCCGGTGGCGTTGGCGATGGCGCACATCTCGACCATGGTTTTCGAACCGTCGACGAACTCGACCAGCATGCGCGGGTTCATGTTGCGGCGTTGCGCCTCCTCCCGGTAGTCGTCCGGGACGGCGTCGTGGTTGAGCGGATTGTTCTTGCCCTTGCCGGCCGAGACGATGGTCAGCCCAAGCGCCGAGGCGAATTCGATCAGTTCCATGCAGCTCGACGGCTCGTCGCCCGCGCCGACCGAATAGACGACGCCCAACCGGTCGGCCTGCTGCTTCAGGTAACAGCCGATGGTCACGTCGGCCTCGACATTCATCATCACCAGATGCTTGCCATGCTCCATGGCCATCAGGTCGAAATCGGCGGCGACGCCCGGTTTTCCCGTGGCGTCGATGACGACGTCGATCAACGGGTTGGTGACCAGCATCTCGTTCGAGGTGATGGCGATCCTGCCGCCCTCGATCGCCTGGGTGACCTTGGAGGCGGTTTCGGCCTCGGCTGCCATTGCCTCGTCGCCATAGGCGATACGGATCGCCTCACGGGCGGTATACGGGCGCCGCGTGGAAATAGCCGCGATCGAAATGCCCGGCATCAGCATGCCCTGCGTGACCAGATCGGTACCCATCTCGCCGGAGCCGATGACGCCTATGCGCACCGGCCTGCCCTCGGTGGCTCGTTTGGCGAGGTCGCGCGCAAGTCCGGTCAGGGCGACATTGGTCATGCAACAAGGTCCACGCTTTGCTTCCGGCTCGCATTACAGCGACGATCGCGGTTTGCCAACCAAAGCAGACGGGCATGGCGATTTCTTGGGCATGCTTTGCAAAGCCGCAGCAGATTTTCCCCAGCAAGGCGCGACCTTCTGGCTTTCGCGGCGCGACCGGTTAATGTCGGACCAGCTGACGCGGGGAGAGGCTGGAAATGACCGATTTCACGCCAAAATTCGATCTGAACGGCAAGGTGGTGCTGGTCACCGGCGCGACGCGCGGCATCGGCCGCGCCTGCGCGCTCGCCTGCGCCGGCTCCGGCGCAGACATGGTCGTCGGTGTGCGCAGCGCCACCGACGGCAAGGACCTCGTCGCCGAGATCGAGCGCATCGGGCGCAAGGCGCTGGCCGTGCACATGGACCTGACAGATCTCGCCACGGTGCGCAGTGCCGTGGCGCAGGCGCATGCCACCTTCGGGCGCATCGACGTATTGGTCAACAATGTCGGGCTCGGGCCGGAAAACCTGGCCGAGAACGTCACCGAGGCGGATTTCGACCTCACCGTCGACGTCAACCTCAAAGGCACGTTCTTCACCACACAGGCAGTCGGCCGGCTGATGATCGCGCGGAAATCCGGCCGCATCATCAACATCAGCTCGCAAGCCGGCACGGTGACACTGAAGGGCGAGGCGATCTATTGCATGTCGAAGGCCGGGATCAACCATCTGACCCGCTGCCTCGCGGCCGAATGGGGGCAGCACGGCATTGCCGTCAACAGCGTCGCGCCGACCTTTATCTGGACCGACGGCACCCGGCCCTCGCTCGCCGACAAGGATTTTCACGCCCATGTGCTGGGCCACATCCCGCTCGGCCGTATCGGCGACCCGATCGATGTGGCCGGGACGGTGGTGTTCCTGGCGTCGCCGGCGGCGTCGCTGATCACGGGCGCCAATATTCTCGTCGACGGTGGCTGGTCGGTGGCTTAGGCATTTATCCACAGACTAGAGCCAAATCCTTGCGGCTCGATCGGTCGGTCGCGTTGCTGAAATATGCCTTGCGCGTGGCGGCCTTACGAATCTTCATCGGTTCCAGATCATTAACCATAGTGGCCTGTTTCGGGCCGAGGACCCCTCGCCTGGGAGACCCGGTTTCTGTGCCATTTTTGCTACAGGCCCCGGCACTAATGGCCGGAATCACACTTTTAAGAGGTGCCTAATCCATTATGCACTCACATCCACGAAAAATCTGATAGATACTCGCCGAAAGCTCCGGTGGCAGGCTTGGGCAAAATAAGCGCCAATAAAAACACAATGGCGCGGGGATAGTCACGGGGTAGAAATGACCAGGACGGGTAAAGTTACCGTCGGCTGGCGGTTTGCGCTTGCCATTACGGTGTCGATGCTGGCTTGCAGTAGCGCCAGCGCACTCACGCTCAAGGAAGCCGTTGCCGTCGCCGTGGAATCCAATCCAGAGATTGGACAGGCGATCGAAAACCGCGAAGCGATTGAATTCGAGCTGCGTCAGGCAAAAGGCCTGTATCTTCCCAGCGTCGATCTGGAAGCGTCGACCGGGGTACGCCGCCTGGACAATGACACAAGGCGCGTGCTCGGCGAATCTCACGACGCTCTCTATCCCAACGAAGCCGACCTCACCGTCTCGCAGACGCTCTATGACAGCGGCGCAAGGCGGGCCGAACTGAGCCGCCAGGCCTCGCGCGTCGACGGCGCCTCCTTCCGGGTTCTGGAGCGGTCGGAGTTCATCGGGCTCGCGGTCGTCCAGGACTATCTGGAATACATGCTGCAGGCTTCGATCGTGGCCGAGGCCAAGAAGAACCTGGGCTTCCATCAGTCCATCCTCAGCGACATCAAGCAAGGCATCGCGGGCGGCGCGCTCAACGACGCCGACCGCCAGCAGGCCGAGGAGCGCCTCTTTGCCGCCAAGGCGCGGATGCAGGAAGCGACCGAAGAACTCGAGGCGGCCAAAATCCGCTTCTTCAAGAATGTCGGCAAGCCGCTGACCAGCGCGTCGCGACCGGCCGATGTCTCAGCCGCCCTGCCGCGGTCGCTGGACGATGCGATCGGGCTCGCCAGGCAGAACAATCCGCGCGTCCACATGGCCAACAGCGACATCGACGCGGCCGCTTCGCTGGTCGATGCGGCGCGGGCGAAATACGGCCCGACGATCACGGCCGAGGGTGTTGCCCGAGGCGGATATGACATCGACGGCGACAATGGCGACGCGAGCGACCTGCAGGCCCGGGTGGTGCTGCGCTGGAACCTCTATCGCGGCGGCATCGACAAGGCCAACGAGCAGGAGCAGATCCGCCGCACCAGCGAGCAGCGTCTTGCGCTGCATCAGGTGCAGCGTGAGATCGAGGAAGCCGTCCGCACATCCTGGGACCGCCGCTTCCGACAGGCCGACCTTGCAAAGACGCTGCGGCAGCAGGCGGCCACCAATGAAAAGCTGGTCGCCTCCTATCGCGAGCAGTTCAAGGTCGGGCAGCGCTCGCTGCTCGATGTGCTCGATGCCCAGAACACGCGCTTCAACACCGCAACGCTGGCCGACACGTCGTCCTACGCGTCGCTGTTTGCGGAATACCGGTTGCTGGCCGCAACCGGGGAATTGCTGAAGACGCTCAACATCCAGCCGGCCAAGCAGTCGGACGCCTATGCGCGGACGGAGTTCGGCGTGCCGGCAACGGCCGACACCGAGACCTACGCGCGGACGCCGTCCGAACAGAAGAACGATCTGCCGTTCGACATTCTTGCGCCGGTAAGGAAGAAGTAGCTAATGTAAGCATCGATCTTACGTCCTTCGGGGCAGATCGTGAACCAGCAACCGAACATCCTTTCGCCCAAGGAGGCTTTCAAAGCCTGCTTCTGCGCTGTTGCGGCCTATCTCGGCAGGCCGAGCGCGGAAACCGTGCTTTTCGCCGGCGTGCCGATTTCGGATTCCCGCATCGAGCCGGACGAAATCCGCCACCTGGCCGAACGCATCGGCCTCGAAGTCCAGGATTTCAACAATCGCGATTTCTTGCGCGGCCGCTTCGATCTTCCGGCTATCGTCTTCCGCGTCAGCCAGTTGCCGGTCGCTCTGCTGGCGGAAATGGAGGGCGGGCAATATCTGACGGCGCCGCAGGAAAACGGCCGCACCAAGATCGACAGATCGGAACTTGCCGAAAGCTATATCAGCGGCGGCACGTCCTTCTCGATCACCTATGCCAACACGGCGGAAGAGATGACGGTCGGCACCGCCGCGCGGATCGAAAGGCGTCACTGGCTTACCGGCACCATGGGGGCGTTCTGGCGCACCTATTCGAAGGTGGTGCTGTCGGCGGTCTTCATCAACCTGCTGGCGATCGCCTCGCCGATCTTCACCATGAACGTCTACGACCGCATCCTGCCGAACAAGGCGATCGCCACGCTGTGGGTGCTGGCGATCGGCATCGGCGCGGCCATCCTGTTCGACCTACTCCTCAAGACGGCCAGGGCGTCGCTGATCGACTACGCCGGCCGCAAGGCGGACCTGCGGATTTCCTATCTGCTGTTCGAGAAAGTGCTGAACTCCTCGCTTTCGGCCCGGCCCGGCTCGACCGGCGAATATGCGAACCGTGTCACGCAGTACGAATTCGTGCGCGAGTTCTTCACCTCCAACACCATCAGCGTCTTCATCGACACGCTCTTCGTCTTCCTCTTCTTGGCTGTGATCTACGCCATCGGCAGTTGGTTGGTGATCATACCGGCGCTTGCCTTCGTCATCTCCGTCATCGTCGGGCTGGTCACGCAGCGGCGGATCGGCAAGCGGGTCGCCGCCTCGATGAACGAGGCCTCGCAGCGTCAGGCCCTGCTGGTCGAATCGATTTCCACGCTGGAGACGATCAAGTCGCTGCGCGCCGAGGCCTACCTGTTGCGCAAATGGGGCGAGCATTCGAAGAACGCGGCCAACACCTCGGAGAAGATCAAGGAGCTCTCGGCGGCGGCCGGCAACATCACCGGCGCCATCCAGCAATTCGTGACCGTCGCCCTGGTTGTGGCCGGCGCCTATGCGTTCTCGGAAGGGCAGGTCTCGACAGGCGCCATCATCGGCACCGTCATGCTCGCCGGCCGGGCCGTTGCGCCGCTCGGCCAGATCGCCATCACGCTTGCCCGGTTCCGGCAGGCCATGCTGTCGCTCAGGATCATCAACACGATCATGTCGCAGCCGGAGGACCGCCCGGACACGGTCGGCTTCGTCAACCGGCCGATCCGCAGCGGCGCGCTCGTCTTCAAGAATGTCGGCTTCGCCTATCCGGGTACCGAGAACGAGGTTCTGAGCGGGCTCAACATCGCGGTCAGACCCGGCGAGCGCATCGGCATCATCGGCCGCATCGGCTCCGGCAAGACCACGATGGGCCGGCTGATCGGCCGGCTCTTCCTGCCGACGTCGGGAGAGCTGCTGCTCGACGGCATAGATATCCGCCAATACCACCCGTCGGAGGTTCGCGCCGCGGTCGGCATCGTCGCGCAGGCCGGCGATCTGTTTTCGGGAACCATCAAGGAAAACCTTTTGATGGCGGCGCCGGAAGCGACCGACGAGGAGATCATCGACGCGGCGAAAGCCGCGGGCGTCGATGACTTCGTCTCGCGGCATCCGCGCGGCTACGACATGAATGTCGGCGAGCGGGGCACCAATCTCTCGGGCGGACAAAGGCAGGCGGTGGCAATCGCGCGACTGCTTTTGACCAAGCCGAAGATCGTCTTCCTCGACGAGCCGTCGGGTTCGATGGATCTCGCTTCCGAACGGCAGCTGATCAAGCAGCTCAAAGTGGCGTTCGAGCGCGACACGACGCTGATCGTGTCGACCCATCGTTACAGCATGCTCGAACTCGCGGACCGCCTCATCGTCATTGATCAAGGCCGCGTCGTCGCGGACGGGCCAAAGGAACAAGTCATCCAGGCATTGCAGAAGGGCAATGCCTGACCGGAACGTACAGACATGCTTGCAAAGGAAGATCGCCCACCCCTTTTCGCCTCGGCGTCCGTCTATATCGTCGGAGCGCTGTTCGTGTGCTTCACGGCCTGGGCATCGTTTGCCGAGGTCGATGAGATCGCGCGCGGCGAAGGTAAGGTGATACCCGCCTCGAAGACGCAGATCATCCAGGCCAGCGAACCCGGCGTGGTGCAGGAGATCGCCGTCAAGATCGGCCAGACGGTCAAGAAGAACGACCTGATCATCCGTCTCGACAACTCGGGCAATACGTCGAGCCTTGGCGAAGAGAAGGCCAAGGCGCGAGCGCTGCAGGCGCGCATCGCGCGGCTGCAGTTCGAGCAGAGCGGCAATGTCGAAGGGGCATTCCCCTGCCCTGCGGAAATCCGGAAGGTCGCGCCGGAAATCTGCGACAACGAGCAAAAGCTGCTCGTCGCGCGCCGTGACAATTTCGAGGTGAAGCTGTCCGTTCTCAAATCGCGCCTCGATCAGCGCGAGAAGGAACTGGACGAGGCCAACGCCAATGCCGATCGCCTGGCCAAGAGCCTTGCCGTCACCGACCAGGAAGCGGCGCTGGTCGAACCGATGGTCAAGAAAGGCCTGATGGCCAGGACCGAACAGATCCGCGTCGAGCGGGAACAGACCGACCTTCACGGGCAGCTGACCCTTGCCGGCGAGACGATCAAGAAGAGCCAGGCGGCAATCACCGAAGCGCAGCTTCAGGTGAACGAACTGGGCGTGCAGTTGCAGCAGGAAGCACTGAGCGACCTGACGCAGGCGCTCGCTGATCTTTCCGTGGTCGACGAAACCATCCGCGGCGCCACCGACAAGGTGGCGCGCACCGACATCCGCTCGCCGGTCGACGGCATCGTCAACACGCTCGACATCAACACGCTCGGCGCCTTCGTGCAGCCGGGCGCGGTGGTGGCCGGCATCGTGCCAACCTCCGAGACACTGCTGGTCGAAGCACGGGTTTCGCCGCGCGACGTCGCCTTCATCCAGCCGGATCAGGAGGCGCTGATCAAGGTCACGGCCTATGACTTCTCGATCTTCGGCGGCATCGAGGGCAAGGTCTCCAACATCACCGCCGACAGTCTTGTCGACCAGAAGACGGGCGAGCCTTACTATCAGGTGCGCGTCGCGACCGAGAAATCGACGCTGACGAGGAACGGCAAGACCTATTCGATCATCCCCGGCATGATCTGTTCGGTCGACATCAAGACCGGGCGCAAGACGATCCTCAACTATCTGTTGAAGCCCATCAACAAGGCGCGCCAGGAGGCGATGAGTGAGCGATAGCGCCACCCAGCCCGACACGCCGCGCGAACGGCTGCTGCCGTCGCTCGTGGCCGAGGATTTCGGCCCGGAGTTCCGGGTCGTGGCGCGCGGCGGCGTGCGTCGGGGCATCCGGCTGGAACGCGCCTTCTGGGTATCGCTGAAGCACATGGCGGAAAGCCGCAAATGCACGATCGGCATGCTGGTCGAGGAGATCGCAGAACAGCATCCCGACCAAGGCAATCTCACCTCGGCGATCCGCGTTGCCTGCATGCGCGGCCTTGCAGAGGAAAGCATGGAGCTGCGCAAGCTCGCTTCGATCCGCACGATCAATGCGATTCTGATCGCCTGCCCCTCGCCCGCGTTCGCGCTGTCCTCGTCGAAGAAGATCCTGGCCTTCAACACGCCGTTCCAGCAACTGGTCAGGCGTCAATTGCCGAGCGCGCCAGGCGAGGATGGGCGGCAGGACCTGAAGCTGGCGCTCGACCTCAACGTTCCCGACATCTTCGCCCGGCTCGACGCCAATGGCGACACGCCGGTCAGCACCGGCTTCGTCATCGGCGCCGGCGAGCGCCGCTATCGCGGCCAGCTCAGCGCCGTGCGGGCGCCAGTCACCGAGCCCGAACTGCTGATGGCTTTCGTCTTCAACGGCTAGGGCAATTCCGGGAAACGCGCATAGCGGCTTTCCCGCCCTGAATTTGCGAAAGAACCGAGAGATAGAGAAAGTTCAGCGTTTGCGCGAAACGCCGAACCGCTTCGGGTTACTGCCTCAGGCTCGTAGCGACCGATGGTTCCGGCGAGCCTTCGCCGGGCGCCACCGTCGCGAAGCCGCCGGCGATATCGGCCATCTGCGCACCGGACTTCGAGCCATGGATCCAGGCGCGATCGGTGCTGAAGGAATAGAGGGGAACATAATCGGGTAGATCGCTGTCGCGCATGACGGCGTTGCCGAGGCTGTCGAGGATGAAGGCGCCGCTTCCGGTGCTCACCGACAGAACGGCATGGAAGAACTTGCGGCGGCGATCCTGGAGTACCACGAGCGACATGCTCTGCGCCGGAATCCCGGCGCGCAGCAGCGCCGCCATCTTCAGTATGGCAAAATCCTCACAATCGCCGGCGCGATGTTCGAGGACTTCGGAGGGTTTCGCCCAATAGTCGAGCTTGCCGTAGACGACGCTGTCCTTGCGATAGGCAATCAGGCGGTTGATGCTGCTGTTGACGAAGGAGAGCTTCTCGCGAAAACCCTTGTTGGCGGCAATGTTGATGATCTCCGTGAAAGCCGGGCTTTCGCGGTCGCAGGGGCTGCCCGCGGTGCAATCGACAATGGCCTTGTAGACCGGAGCCCAGCGCGCCGCGACCGGGAAGTTGCGCATCGACAAAGCGACGGAACCGAAAACGCCGGGGATGATCGCGGCAGTGTGGATCGGGTCGATGCCGGCATCGGCCGTGGCGGTCGAGACGTCATCAAGTGCCGGCGCATAGCCAGCCGAAACATCGGCGATCCGGTATGGGGCGGCCGGCCGCCAGGATTGCGGGCGGGCCAGTGAAACGCCACCCAAGCTGGCCGGCGCGAGCACCATCTGCGGGGCCGGATCCGCAGCCGAATTCGCACTCGCCGACGATGGATTTGCCAGACCGGCAAGGCCGATCGCCAGCAAGAGAACCTTGATCCCCGCCATCCCCGGGGCTGCTTTTTGTATTTTCATAACGCCCACCTTTGACTGTGGACGCTACCAATCTTGTCTCAAATTATCGGAAAGGAAGGTGGGTAAGTTTCCGCGAATCAGTTTATTCTATTTTCCATAAAATTTTATTCAAATTTATACTTCCATTTACCAGACCGGCGTCGCACCTCGCAGCCAATCCTACATCCCTTAAGAGAATGCATATCTGGATATATCATCAGGATTTACCAAGTGTAAAAAATGCGATTCTCTACATATTGCAATATATGAAATAGATTGAAGGTCTGTTGCAAAGTCCGGGCCCCGCATGTCTCTTTCCGGGAAATGCCGGAGGGGCTTTAGCTATGACGAACAATATCGAATTCGACGCCGTTTCAAATTCGTGGGACGAGCACACCAGCGCTGGTGAAAACCATATCCCGACGGGGGTCCAGGTCGCGGCAAGCGGCCAGGCGGCAAGTGAGCCCGTGCCGGTCGATGTCGGCAGCGGCGCGCCGGCGCAAGGCGGGGCCAATGCTCAAGGGGCAAACCAGCCGGCGGGCGATGCGAACGCTCCGGCCTCCAATGCTCCGGCTTCCAACGCAGGAAACGCCCCAGCAGGCAACGCCCCGGCGGCGAATGCCGCGGCTACGAATGTCCCGCATGAATATCACGCCGAAGCCGGCAATGTCGTGAAGCTCCCGGCCAATGTCTCGATCGACAACATCAAGGTCGACGGGCACAACCTCGTGCTCCAGCAGCCCGACGGCTCCGAGATCGTCATCAAGGACGGCGCGCTGAACGTGCCGACCTTCATCATCGGCGACGTCGAGGTGCCGCGCGTCGCCCTGATCGCCGCTCTCGAGGCAAGCCATGTCGATGTCGCCTTCGGCGCCGACGGCTCGATCTCGGCCGGCGGCAACGGCTCGCCGAGCAGCGCGGGCGGAAATTTCGAACAGCCTCCCGGCGGCATCGGCGACGGCTTCGGACTTACCGCCCTCCTCCCGCCGACCGATCTGTCGTTCGGCCAGCCGGAGCACCGCGACCTGTTCCCGGGTCTCGTGCGCGAGAATTCCACGCCGACGATCATCGACCTGACGCCTTCGGTCGATGGCGGCGACACCACCGTCAACGAGAAGGGCCTGGAGACCGCCGGCGCGACGGGGTCCGGCGAAGCGGGCACCAGCGCCGCGGTCGACGACGACCCCTCCGAGCACAACACCGGTACCTTCACCATCAATTCGCCGGACGGCATCGGTTCGGTGAACATCAACGGGCAGGTTATTTCGGCCGCCGAGCTCGCCAACAGCGGATCGACGCCGATCGACATCACGACGCCGCTCGGCAACACGCTGACCATCAACGGCTACGACGCCGCCACCGGCCAGGTGAGCTACACCTACACGCTGCTGCACAGCGAGCCTCACCCCGGCGCGGGCACCGATTCCATCTTCGACAACATCACGGTGACGGTCACCGACGGCAACGGCGACGTCTCGCTTCCCGGCACGCTCTCGGTCCAGATCGTCGACGACGTGCCGACGGCGAACCCAGACGCCAACAGCGTCGCGGCGGGCAGCCACGCGGAGATCTCGGGGAATGTGATGACGGGCGCCGGCGAGACCGACCCGTCCACGAGCGCGGACGTCAAGGGCGCCGACGGCGCCAGCGTGACCTCGGCCTATGGCACGGGTGCGCCGCAGGATGTGACATCCGCCGTCACCGGCACCACCATCGCGGGCCAGTACGGCACGCTGACGCTCTATTCGGACGGCCACTACACCTATGACCGCGCGGCGAACACGCCCGGCGGCGTGAGCGACGTGTTCCACTACACGCTGACGGACGGCGACGGCGACCAGTCGAACACCACGCTGACGATCAACATCGGCAACGAACCGCCGACGCTTGGCGACATCCCGGCCGCGGGCGCTGCCGGCGCGATCGTCTACGAGGCGGGACTGGCGAGCGGTACGCTGCATGACGGCTCGAACGCGGTGAGCGGCGCGATCGGCTTCACCTCGCAGGATGGAGTGAACTCCGTAACGCTGGGTGGCCATGCGCTGTCGAGCGACTCAGGCAACCCGACGACGTTCACGGATCCCACCACAGGCGGCGCGGTGAGCGCTTGGTACGAGTACAACAGCGCCACCGGCGCCGGCACGATTCATTACAGCTACACGCTGACGACTGACTACCACAGCGCCACGGGCGGCGACGGCGCCAATACGGAAGCGGCGCCCAGCTTCCAAGTCGTCGTGACCGACCTCGATAGCCAGCCCGCTACCGGCAACCTGGTGATCAATGTCATCGACGACGTGCCGACGGCGCACAACGACACGGATGCCGCACAGTCCGGCGAGACGGTGTCGGGCAATGTCGAGACCGGCGCGAGCACCCATGGCGCCGGAGCGGCGGACACCTCCGGAGCGGACGGCATCGCATCGATCGCCTGGACGGGTTCGGTGACGAGCAACGGCGTGACGACGGTTACCGGCGCGCATGGCGTGCTGACGGTCCTCGCCAATGGCGATTACAGCTATCAGGCCAACCCGAACACGCCGACCGGCACCGACGTCTTCAACTACACGATCACCGACGGCGACGGCGACAATTCGCCGGCAACGCTGACGATCACAGTGACCAACGGCCAGCCGCAGATATCGCCGGCGGCCGCCACCGTCGACGAAGCGGGCATCGACACGACTCCGCCAGCCGGCGACCTGGGACCGGGGACGGTGAACGGCTCGCATGCGGGCGATGGCTCGGAGACCACCACGGGTACGCTGACGTTCTCGGATCCCGACGGCGCGACCGTGACCGGTGTTCAGGCCGGCAACATCGGCAGCGATGTGACCGGCAATGTCGGCACGAACATCAACGGGACGTATGGCATCCTGCATCTCAACGCGGACGGCACCTACACCTATACGCTGACCAATCCGGAAGCCAATGCCCCAGCGGGCAACGACGGCACCAACGTGCAGCCCGGACAGGATGTGTTCACCTATACGGTGAAGGACAGCTTTGGGAACACCAGCACCTCCACGATCACGATCTCGATCAAGGACGACGTTCCGACGGCGCATAACGACACGGACGGTGCGCAGTCCGGCGAGACGGTGACGGGCAATGTCGAGCTCGGCACGAGCACGCATGGCATCGGCGCCGCGGACACCGCCGGAGCCGACGGGATCGCGTCGATCGCCTGGACGGGTTCGGTAACGAGCAATGGCGTCACGACGGTAACCGGAGCGCATGGCGTGCTGACGGTCTACGCCAATGGCGATTACAGCTACCATGCCAATTCGAACACGACAGCCGGTAATGACGTCTTCAACTACACGATCACGGACGGCGACGGCGACACCTCGCCCGCGACGCTGACGATCACCGTGACCGGCGGCCAACCGCTGGTGACGGCAGAGGTCGCTGCAGTCAACGAAGCGGGCATCGACATGACGCCGCCGGCCGGCGACCTGGGACCGGGGACGGTGGACGGCTCGCATGCGGGCAACGGCTCGGAGACGACGACGGGCACGCTGACCTTCTCGGATCCCGACGGCGCGACCGTGACCGGTGTTCAGGCCGGCAACATCGGCAGCGACGTGACAGGCAATGTCGGCACGAACATCAACGGGACGTATGGCATCCTGCATCTCAACGCGGACGGCACTTACACCTATACGTTGACGTCGCCGGAAGCGAACGTCCCGGCGGGCAATGATGGCGCCAATGTGCAGCCCGGGCAGGACGTGTTCACGTTCACCGTGACCGACGGCCTTGGCAATACATCCACGTCGACCATCACGATCAATATCACGG
>NZ_QMBP01000037.1 GCF_003289945.1 Mesorhizobium hawassense | reverse complement strand
GTCGCACGGACGCATCGTCGGTTCCGCTGGCGACAGCCTTCTTGTCGAATTCGCCAGCGCAGTCCACGCGGTGCAGTGTGCGGTCGAAGCCCAGGAGGGATTGGCCGCTCACAATGCAAGCTTGGCCGAAGACAAGCGCATGACTTTCCGCATGGGCGTGAATTTGGGCGACGTGATTGCACAGGACGATACGATCTACGGTGATGGCGTGAACATCGCCGCGCGGCTCGAAAAGCTTGCAGAACCTGGCGGCGTCTGCATCGCGAGCAACGTCCACGAGCAGGTCAAAGGCAAACTGGACTATGCCTACACCGACCTCGGTAGCCATCAGGTCCACAACATCGTGGAGGCCGTGCGCGCCTATCGGGTCAGTCGAGCGAAACCCACTTCGGTATCGTCCACGAGGGATACGCCGACGCTTCCCGAAAAACCGTCCATCGCGGTCTTGCCATTCGACAACATGAGTGGCGACCCCGAGCAGGGCTACTTCGCTGACGGGATGGTTGAGGAGATCATCACCGCGCTGTCCCGGACGCGCTGGCTGTTCGTCATCGCGCGCAACTCGAGCTTTACCTACAAGGGCCGGGCCGTGGACATCAAGCAGGTCGGACACGAGCTTGGTGTGCGCTACGTGCTTGAAGGGAGCGTCCGCAAGGCGGCGAGCAGGGTGCGCATCACCGGGCAGCTCATCGACGCGACAACGGGAGCGCATCTATGGGCCGACCGTTTCGACGGCGGGCTGGAGGACGTTTTCGACCTGCAGGAGGAAGTGACCCGGAACGTCGTCGGAGCGATCGCTCCGAAGCTGGAACAGGCAGAGATCGAGCGGGCCAAGCGCAAGCCGACCGAGCGCCTTGACGCTTACGACCACTATCTGCGCGGAATAGCAAGCCTCCACCAGTTGACCAGGGAATCCACCGCAAACGCCCTTCAGTCGTTCTACAAAGCCATCGAACTCGACCCTGAATTTGCCTCGGCATACGGCATGGCCGCCTGGTGTGCCGTCATGCGCAAGGCGAACGGCTGGATGACCGATCGCAGGCAGGAAACCGCCGAGGCGGAGCGCCTGGCTCTGAAGGCCGTGGATTTGGGCAGGGATGACGCGATCGCGCTTTCCCGGGGCGGGACCGCGCTCGCCTACGTGGTGGGCGACAACAACAGCGGGGCAGCCTTCATTGATCGCGCGCTTGCGCTCAATCCGAACCTGGCTACCACGTGGCTATTCAGCGGCTGGGTCAGAGCCGACCTCGGCGATACGGAAACCTCACTCCGGCACCTGGCGACCGCGATGCGCATGAGCCCAGTCGACCCGCTCATGTTCGACATGCAGAATGCGGTAGCAGTGGCTCATCTCTTCGCCGGTCGATTCGAGGAGGCATCATCTTGGGCTGAAAGGTCGTTGCGGGAAAAGCCGGACTTTTTGGGGTCGTTGCGCTTTGCGGCTGCAAGCTATGCTCTCGCCGGCCGAACCGAGGATGCGCAGAAGGTCGTGAGCCGAATTCTCGGCCTCGATCCCGGCCAACGAATTTCCAATCTCGCCGACGTCGTTTCAACCAGCCGTCCGGCCGATATGGCTCTGCTTGCAAAAGGTTTGCGAAAGGCGGGGCTGCCGGAATAACGCTGCCCCGGGCGAGAACGTACCCGTCTGTCTTCGCCCAGCAACACCATAGTCGGACAGGTCTCGCGTATCAGGCGACGGACTCTCCTTGCAGTCGGCGAAAGTATCTAATGGCGAAGTCGCCTAGAGCGCTGGGCCCGGGCTATTCGATACTCAATTTTACGGGCGACACCGGGATTCCGCCAAACCTTGCTGTCCATACATCCCTTGACCTAACCGGCATTGCTTCGGTCAGCGTTCCTGTGGTGATAAGTTCCCCCGGGTGGAGAGGTTCGCATTCCGGGCGATGCCCGATTTCCTCCGTCAGAAATTTCAAAGCCTGCAAGGGGCCGCCAAGGACATCAGTCGCGCGACCTTGCCTTAGGTCACCAGCCTGACTTTCCAACTCGACCGTGAATGAATGAAGCTGGTCGTCTCCCTGAGGTTGCGAGCCGGTCAGATGAAAGCGTTCCCCCAAAATCAGAGCGCCATGAACTCCATATGCGGCTGCCGCATCCGCAGCCGTAAACTTCCAATTTGGGAAAATTGAAAACACGATTTCGAAGGCTGGCGCCACCCAATCGACACATTCCAAAAGATCGGCTGTTGACATTCCTGGAACTGGAGCCGACGCCAGGTGGAGGACCATCTCGGGCTCGATCCGAGGTTCCGGCATCCCGTCAAGATTGATCGACGGGTGCGCGACAGCCTCACTAACGGTCGTATCATAAATGAAGTTCCAGATAGGAGCGGCGATACCAAGCTGGCCCCAAATTGACCGATTTGTGAAACCGATCTTGCGTCCAACGGTTCGCTCTCCAAGCTCTCGTCTCAATCGTGCGACTTCTGCCACGACATCATAGGCGTCGTGGAGATCGAATTGCGCAAAACGCCGAGAGAAAGGCTCGGCCTGGCCTCCGGTACGCCAAAGGGCGATTAATTCTTGGCTGAGCTGGCCGGTACTCCAAGTTTTGTGCACCGAGATCCCCAAAATTTGCGATCGCCAGCTTGCTATGACCGCCAACGATGATCCGATTCAGCAACGACAGCCGGCTCCTCAATTCCAGAACCCATTTTGTCGAACGTCAAGAAAATCTCCTCCGCCTGGGAAAGCCGCGTCCAGACCTGAAGCGACCAAATTGCCACGCCTCCAAACGATACGTTGGCCAGGACGCCAAAATTCAACCTGGCGTACTGGCCTTAAGAGGAAGCGGTTGCTCACCCAGTAGCACCCTGACAACGACGTCACGAGCATCTCGAGGATCGAGGGAGTGCTTTGCTATTAGGTCCCCACACTCTTTGACGATCTGGTCGGCGTCTTGCATGACCTTGAGCTCCTTGTAGCGATCATGCCGATACAGCCCCATGCTTTCACCAACCACTTCAAGGATATTGATGATGCGGAATGGCCAATCGCGCTCGTGTGCACACAGTTCGCGATGATCGGAATGATAAACTGCGACCAAAGCATCAACACCAGCTCTACGCGCCGCTTCAAGTTCCCTAAGCTGCAATTCACGCTTGAACTTTGGAAGCACACCGACATGCACGCTCTGCAGACCCAAAGCCGGCTGGTTCAGATCGATAAGCGAGATGCCGGGAACCATCTTAAGGATTTCGGTGGCGGCCTCCACGATGCCCGCTACGCCAGGGTGCTTGTGGAGCGCCACACGCATGGCGACCCTGTGCTGCAGATGCGGCTTTAGCTGCCCCAACCGCTCGCCGAGGAATCTTAGGAATGGGTTCATCTCGAACGGGCGGGAGCCGCGCTGTCGTTCCACCGTCGGCAGGATGGTCTCTGTGAACTGGACGTAGCAGGTCGGACACCACGTGATCACCTGCCCCGATCTGGAGTGCGACAACTTCTCCATCGAACTCGAGCCCATCCGACCGCTCATCTCGGCATCACCGGACTTGAGTTGCACGATGCCACAACAATGGCTAGGGCCACCCATTACCTGGTAACTGACGCCGAGCGCATCCATTATATCGAGGGCAAGCAGGGCAATGTGGGGCGTCTTGAGCACATTACAGCCACTGTAAAACACGAAATCCGCCGGCTCGGCCGGCATGGATTCTGACGCTGGCTTTTGGGCCAGCCGTTCCAGCACCTCCGTCTCGAGCTGCAAACGCGACAGCATCGTCACACCGCGGCTGACTTCGCGGTATCTCTCCACGGCTTGCCGGCGTCTTTCAACAGGTTCTTTATCGAACTTCGCGACGCCGAGGCGTGCCATCGCAAGGAGAAAGCGCGGATTGACGCCATAATCGCACGCCTTGATACATTCTCCGCTGAGCATGCAAGCGGCTGCCCATTTGCGCGACGCTTCCGGACCGTTACCGTTTCGCACAAGATCGAGAATACCGTCGATGAGGTCTTCGGACGTCGCATCCGAAACCCCGGCGGGGGCCAGGCTTGGACAGACCTCAGCGCACTTGCCACATCGCGTGCAAGCACCAAGCATATCCTGGACACGTTCATCCAGAGCGGTCTCGAAGGATGTCTCGTTCACCGGGGGCATCGCGGGCTCCGAGTCTGCTGAAGAATGGACCGTACGCGCGCATTGGCGGCTGAGAAATTAGCACAAAAATCGCCAATCTTGAAGGACAAGGCTGCGTGCTCCGCAGCTCTGCCTCGACGTGTATTCGGGGCTGAAGCCGACCGACTTGTTTTAGCTCAGGATGCGAAGAAGCGGGCACTCCACCTATAATCTCGGACATATCCCCTACCCGCAAACAGCTCCGAAAGCCGACGCTCAGGTGCCTCACCAAAGCGGCCGCGCTGCGTCACATACCAACATTGCAGGTCACCAAACTTGACGCTGGGCTGGCCAAAGCCGACACTGACAGAGAGAAAACAGGAGCACCTCAGTGGGAGGGCTCGACTCCGACTCTGAGATGACGATCAGCTCGCTTCGATCCGCGTTGAAAGCGGCGCGCGAAGAAAATCAGGTGCGCACCGCGGAGGTCGCCAATCTCCTTGAACAGCAAACTGCGACGAGTGACATCCTCAGGGTGATCGCCGCATCGCCGACCGACATCCAACCCGTCCTGCAGGTCGTGGTGGAGAGTGCTGCGCGTTTCTGCGACACCTATGACGCCGGCATTTTCCTGGCGCGAGACGAGACACTCTTCCCCAAAGCGCACTACGGCCCCATCGCGTTCGACTTCGAACCGAGGCCGGTCGCACGCGATTGGGTCTGCGGTCGCGCCTTCGCCGACTGCAAGACTGTGCATGTCAACGACATAGCCGTTGCTGGTGCGGAGTTTCCTGTCAGCCACACACTTGCCGAAAGGCTTGGCCACCGCACGATGCTAGCAACACCTCTAATGCGTGACACCGAGGCTATCGGCGCGCTCGTCATCAGGCGCATCGAGGTCAAACCTTTCAGCGAGAAGCAAATCACGCTGCTCAAGATTTTCGCCGACCAAGCGGTGATCGCCATCGAGAATGTCCGCCTGTTGGACGAGGTGCGTGCGCGCAACCGTGAGGTGACGGAAGCGCTTGAACAGCAGACTGCGACAAGTGCGATTCTCAGGGTGATCGCCGCATCGCCGACCGACATCCAGCCGGTCCTGAATGCGGTCGCCGAAAACGCCGCACAACTCTGCGACGCCTATGACGCTGCGATCTTTCTGCGGCAAGGCGACTCGCTGGCCATTGGCGCACACCACGGGCCGATCCCCATCGACTTCGCCACTTTTCCGCTCACGCGGGAGTGGGTCACCGGCCGTACCGTGATCGATCGCAGCCCGATGCATGTGGATGATCTGCTTGAGCTGGAGTCCGAGTTCCCTGCAGGCCGATCGATGGCGCTGCGGCTTGGTCACCGGACAATTCTCGCCACCCCTTTGATGCGTGAGGACGAGGCCATTGGAGCGCTCGTCATTCGCCGAACGGAAGTCAGACCGTTCAGCGAAAAACAAGTCGAGCTGCTCAAGACCTTCGCCGACCAGGCCGTCATCGCCATCGAAAATGTCCGCCTCTTCGAGGAGGTGCAGGCGCGCACGCGCGATCTCGGCGAGGCGCTGGAGCAGCAGACTGTGACCTCGGATGTTCTCAAGGCGATTAGCCGGTCGGCCTTCGATCTTCAACAGGTACTCCAGACACTGGTCGACTCGGCAGTACGCCTAGCGGGGGCGGACATGGGCGCAATCACGTTGCGCGTTGGCGATACATTGCGGTTCATGGCAGGGGGCGGACAGGCTGCCGAGTTGCATGCATACGAACGAGCCAACCCACACGTCGTGGGACGAGGAACGTTCCAGGGCCGCGCCGCGCTGGAGGGAGTGACGATCCATGTGGCGGACGCGCTTGAAGATCCGGAATACGAAAGGCCGGAAGCGGCAATCGTGGGCAGTTTCCGCGGAGTACTTTCTGTTCCGCTGAAGCGGGGTCAGGATACCATCGGCGTATTCGGCTTGGCGCGGCGGACGATCGGGCTGTTTTCACCGCGTCAAGTCGAACTGGTCGAGAGCTTCGCCGAACAGGCGGTGGTCGCCATCGAAAATGTCCGGCTGCTCGAGAAAATCGAGGGGCACAATCGTGAACTCGCCGAGTCGCTGGATCAGCAGACGGCGACAGCCGAAGTGTTGAAGACGATCAGCAGTTCGGCGTTCGATCTCGATTCCGTGCTGCACACGCTTGTGAAGTCCGCATCCGACCTCTGTCATTCCGGGATGGGCTACATCTATTTGCGCCAGGGCGACCTGTTGCAGCCGACGGTACAGATCGGATGGAGCCAGGAATTCCAGGACCACATGAACAATCTCCCGGTCACGCCGGGCCGGGGCAGCATCGCCGCCCGCGTTGCCCAGAGCGGGACCGTAGAGCAGATTGTCGACGTTCTCGACGATCCGGAGTATACCAACATCGAAGGCCAGCGGCTCGGCGGCTTCCGCACGCTGCTGGGCGTTCCGCTGATGCGTGACGAGGCCGTGACTGGCGTCTTCGTCCTTGCCCGCTCGTCGGTCTCACCGTTCAGTACACGTGAAATCGAACTGGTGCAGACATTTTCGGATCAGGCGGTAATCGCGATCGAGAATGTGCGGCTGTTCGAAGAGGTGGAGTCCCGCAACCGCGACCTAGCCGAGTCGCTGGAACAGCAGATGGCCACCGGCGCGATATTGCAAGTGATCGCCGGGTCTCCTACGGACATTCAGCCTGTGCTGGACGCCGTAGCTGAAAGAGCCGCTCGGCTCTGCGACGCCTATGACGCAACGATCTATCTGCTGCGCTCCGACAGGCTGGCTGTGGGAGCGCATCACGGACCGATCCCGATTGACGGAACTGGCTTGCCGGTCGCGCGCGACATCGTTACCGGCCGCGCCGTATTGGATCGCGTGCCGGTCCACGTTCCCGACTTGACCATCGCTGGAGAGGAGTTTGCCACTGCCCGAATGATGGCTCAACTTCTTGGTTTTCGCGCGATTCTCGCCACTCCGCTGTTGCAGGAAGGGAAAGCAATCGGAGCGATTATGATTCGTCGCATCGAGGCGCGGCCCTTTAGCGACCCCCAAATCGGCCTCCTCAAAACTTTCGCCAACCAGGCCGTCATCGCAATCGGCAATGTGCGGCTATTCGAAGAGTTGCAGGCGCGCACCGCCGAGCTTGGCGAAGCATTACAGCAGCAGACGGCGACGGCCGACGTACTGAAGGCGATCAGCCGCTCGACGTTCGACCTCCGGGCGGTGCTCGACGCTCTGGCCGAATCGGTGACCCGGCTGTGCGAAGCGGACAACGCCTCAATCGTGCGCGAGACGGACGGCAAATTCGTCGAGGCTGCGAGTTACGGCTATCCGGCCGAGCTCCGGGAATATTTCAGCGGCTTTGTGCACGTCCCGGGGCGCGGCACCGGGGTCGGTCGGGTCCTCCTCGAAGGCAAGGCCGTCCAGATTCCGGACGTGCTGGCTGACGCCGACTATGCGCTGTGGGAAGGACAGCGGTTAGGCGGATACCGCACCGTGCTGGCCGTGCCGCTGCTGCGCGAGGGAGTTCCAATCGGCGTTTTCTCCCTCACCCGCTCGACGGTGCGGCCCTTCACCGAAAGGCAGATCGAACTCGTCGAAACCTTTGCCGACCAGGCAGTGATCGCCATCGAAAATGTCCGCTTGTTCGACGAGGTGCAAGCCCGCACGGCGGAATTGAGCGAGTCGCTGCAGCAGCAGACGGCGACAGCCGACGTGCTGAAGGCGATCAGCCGCTCCACATTCGACCTTCAGCCGGTGCTCGACACGCTGGCGGAATCAGCGGCCAAGTTGTGCGACGCGGATACGAGCGTCATCTTCAAGCGCGACGGCGATCTCTACCGGTGGTCGGCCAACTACGGCAATTTGCCTGAAGCCGCGGCTTTCGCCAAAGCCAATCCCTTCGTCGCCGGTCGCGAAAGCGTCACCGGAAGGGTGGCCCTCGAAGCGCGCGCCGTTCACGTTTCAGACGTGCTCGCCGACCCTGACTACGGGGCAACGCAACTTCAGAAGCTTGGCGGCTATCGGACCATTTTATGCGTTCCGATCTTGCGCGAAGGCGCGCCGGTCGGCGTGTTCGCGCTGACGCGGTCACAGGTGCGAGACTTCACGCCGAGACAGATCGAACTCGTCGAGATGTTTGCCGACCAGTCCGGCATAGCGATCGAGAACGTCCGGCTGTTTGACGAGGTGCAGGCGCGTACCCGCGAATTGTCACGCTCGCTCGAAGATCTGAGGACTGCGCAGGACCGCCTCGTGCAAACGGAGAAGCTCGCCTCACTCGGCCAGCTGACCGCCGGTATCGCCCACGAGATCAAGAACCCGCTCAACTTCGTCAACAACTTCTCAGCACTCTCCGGCGAACTCATCGATGATTTGAGCAGTGTGCTGGCCGGAGCGCCTTTGGAGGCATCCATGCGCGAAGAGGTCGCCGAGCTGACAGGCATGCTCAAGAGCAATCTCGACAAGGTGGTCCAGCACGGCAAGCGGGCCGATTCCATCGTCAGGAACATGCTGCTGCATTCGCGCGCGGGTTCAGGAGAGCATCGTGCGATCGACATCAATGCCATCGTGGAGGAGAGCCTGAACCTTGCCTACCACGGGGCGCGCGCCGAAAAGCCAGGATTCAACATCACGTTGACGCGGAATTTCGACCGGCAGGCGGGGGATGTCGATCTCTACCCGCAGGAGATCACGCGGGTGCTTCTCAACCTCATCTCCAACGGCTTTTATGCAACGGCCAAGCGGAACGCCGCGGCGAATGGCGCGGCCTATGAGCCGACGCTCTCCGCCACCACCAGGAACCTCGGCGACCGTGTCGAAATCAGGATCCGCGACAATGGCACCGGCATTCCGCCCGAGGTGAAGGAGAAGATGTTCAATCCTTTCTTCACGACCAAGCCAGCCGGCGAAGGCACTGGGCTCGGCCTGTCACTCAGCCACGACATCGTCGTCAAACAGCATGCCGGCACGATCGACGTCGACAGCCAGCCAGGCGAGTTCACCGAGTTCCGGATTGTGCTGCCGCGCGCTGCGGCCTCGCTCGCAAAATTGGGAGCTGAAGCATGAGCCTCCTCATCCTGGTCATCGACGACGAGCCCGACGTCGAGCCGCTTTTTCGCCAGCAGTTCCGCCGCGACATCCGAGCCAGCCGCTTCACAATGGAGTTCGCGCAATCGGCGGTCGACGCCTTGGAGCAGATCGACCACGCAGAAGGGGTGACACTGATCCTGGTGCTGTCCGACATCAACATGCCCGGAATGAGCGGGCTCGAGATGCTGCCAAGGATCAAGATCCTGCGGCCCGACGTCCCGGTCGTCATGATCACCGCCTATGGCGACGCCGAAACCAGGCGCAGGGCGTTGGAGAACGGCGCCGAAGCGCTGCTGACCAAGCCGATCGACTTTGCGGCGCTCAGGCAACAAATCGAAACGCGGCTGGGAATGGTGGCGTGACGGCGCGCATCCTCGTGGTCGACGACGAGCCCGACCTTGAGGTCCTGATCGTCCAGAAGTTCCGGCGTCAGATCCGCGACGGCGCGGTCATTTTCCTGTTTGCCAGCGATGGTGTGGACGCCCTATCCGTCATCGACGGCAACAGCGACATCGACATGGTGCTGTGCGACATCAACATGCCCCGTATGGACGGCCTGTCGCTGCTGGAGAAGCTGCAGCAGACCGAAGGGCAGCAGCTTTCGACGGTCATCGTCTCCGCTTACGGCGACATGGCCAACATCCGTACTGCTATGAACCGCGGCGCCTTCGACTTCATCACTAAGCCGATCGACTTCGCCGACCTGGAGACCACGATCGCGAAGACCTTGAAGCATCGCGAGGTGCTGCACGAGGCACATCGGCGGCAAGCGGTCGCGGAGCGCGCGCATGCATCGCTGTCACGCTACTTCTCGCCCAATCTGGCCGAGCGACTGGCCGGCGACGCCGACGGATCGGCGCTAGCCGGGCAGTGGCGCGAGGTCGCATCGCTGTTCACCGACATTACCAGCTTCACCACGCTGGTGGAAACAATCGACCCTGCCACGTTAGGCACGCTCCTAAACGACTATTTGACCAGCATGACCGACGTCGTGTTCGCGCATGAAGGCACTGTCGCCAAGATCGTCGGCGATGCGCTGCATGTGCTGTTTGGCGCGCCTGGCGAGCAGCAGGACCATGCGGCGCGCGCGGTTTCCTGCGCGCTCGAACTCGACGCGCTGTCGCAATCGTTCCGCGATAGCTGGCGCGACAAGGGCGTCGCGGTCGGTACGACCCGCATCGGCGTCCATGCAGGCCCGGCGCTGGTCGGAAATTTCGGCGGAGGCCGCTTCTTCGACTACACGGCCTATGGCGACACCATCAATATCGCGGCGCGGCTGGAAAGCGCCAACAAGCAGCTGGGCACGCGTATCTGCGTCAGCGGGAGCGCGGCTGCAAGGGTCGACGGCTTCCGCGGGCGGCCGGTCGGCGATCTGATGCTGCGCGGCAGGGCCGAGGCGCTGCGTGCGTTCGAGCCTTTGTCGTCAAAGCAGTATGATGATCCTTCGACGGCGAGCTATCTCGAAGCCTTCGGCAGATTGGAGGCCGGCGATGCAAACGCGGTGACGGCTTTCGCCGCGCAGATCGGCAATTGTCCGGACGACCGGCTCGCCGGCTTCCATCTTAAGCGGCTGCTCAACGGCGCTAAGGGAACGCGGATCAGCCTCGACTGATCTTTGCCTCTGTCGCGACCGCGACAGCCAAGCCTCGTCACCGGCAATGTCTCTGCTTTCACGAGTTGGCAAAGGTGCTCCTCAACGGCCGACAAGCGGCGCAAACCTGTCGGCCAGATCGCGGCCGCTACGTGTCAGATTTGCGTTCGAAGGCGGCGGTCACCCGGCGGGCGAAGCTTTCGTCACTCTTGTGCTTTCCGCGTGACCCTGAAATCCCGCCAACGTCGCCGCTGCCAATGGCGCGGATCGCCGAACGAGGACTTCACGCAAATATTGATAACATGAGGAGTCGCTAATGTTGGCGCCATGGCCTACAAACTGCAACCGCTCAAACGTCACGATGGAGGACGAGATGGCTTATGGGATAGTTCACCACTTTCCGGGTGGGACAAAGTCACAGTACGAGGCCTCGATCGCCGCTGTGCATCCAGCAGGCGGTGCTCTGCCAAAGGGCCAGACCTTCCATGCGGCTGGGCCGTCCACGGGGGGCTGGACGATCGTTGCCATCCACGACTCCAAAGAGAGTTGGGAGAAGTTCCGCGATGGAATCCTGATGCCCACGATGAGCAAGGGCATCAAGGGCGGCTTCACCTCGCCACCCCAAGAGACAGCGTTCGAAGTCCAGAACATTCATGGCGGAGCGCTCGGGAACTGAATATGGGCATATCGGCAACGCGCGCCGGTTTGGTGGCTCCGCACCGTGTAGCCGAAATGCTGTCGTCCCGACCCTATCGATAAGTTGGCCAAATCAACGATTGACGCTGTGCAGTCGTGAGACTCGTCTCGGTGCCAGCTTGCGAACTAGCGCACGTTGCCGAGATGCCGTCATTTTGCGATATCCGGCGGACAGCTGTTGCTGACATTGTTGCTAATTAAATGACGCACTCAAACGGTTCGCAGCCCCCGAGGTGACGATCAGGGCTACCGTACCTGCCGCTCTAAGCGATCTCAGCAGTCGGGCTGATTCTCAACTCCGTAACAATGTTTCCCAAGATCACTGCAAGCACCAATGCGCCGCCCACACGTTTCCGTCGCGGGCATCTCATTGAAAAACAACCAGACCCAGAGGGTAGCCATAGGCATCTCCGCAGAGCTCAACAGGGTGGCTTGAGCGGCGGGCAGGCGCCGTGCGCCCATCGCGTAAACGCCAAGGGCAACGCCTAGGGTGATGAGGCCAAAAAAACCGAGCAGCGCCACCTCGCCGATGCGGACATCGAATGGGTCAGCGAAAAAGAAGGCAACGATGGCTGCAGCGAAGCAAGCGAGAGCCATGGATTCCAACATCGGCATGTCGCGATAGCGGCGGATGATGACCGTCATCATCGCAATCGCAAAGGCCACGTAGACCATAGCAAGGTCACCTTTCAGATGCCCGCCGCCTGCCGCAATTGTACACTCGAAGTGCATGGCCCCCCTGCTCGCCGGAGAGGTTTGACTAAATGCCGGCAGGAGCACACTATATTAGCGACTTGAAATATTCATTAGGTTGGGGGCATGCCAGAGAATAGAAATGGCGAGACTCCGCTGTCCGCCCGGATTCGCGCCGATTACGACCTGATCATCGTCGGCGGCGGGCTGGCGGGTTCTTCGCTGGCGATCGCCTTAGCCGGTTGCGGCGCCAGAGTTCTTATCATTGAACAGCAGAAGGAGTTCAGGGACCGCATCCGCGGCGAACTTCTGATGCCATGGGGCAGTCTTGAGGCGGACCGGTTGGGCGTATACGGTTTGCTGCTAAGGAAGTGCGCTATCGAAGTGGCCTACTTTTCCAACTTCACCAACGGCTTGCGTCCCACAGTACGTGACTTGCCGGCGACGACCCCGGCTGCGACCTCCTGCATGACGTTTCCGCATCCAGAGATGCAGGCAGTTCTCTTGAAAAACGCCGAAGTGCATGGTGCCGAAGTCATGCGTGGGAAAGTGGTTTCCGCTGTGACTTTTGGAGGTATGCCGCGGGTTCATGTCGGCGGCGATGCGAAAGGTCTATCTGCCCGTTTGGTGGTTCTGGCGGACGGCAGAGATTCCCGGCTGCGCTCGGCTCTCGGCTTTGAGGTGCAGCATGGGTCAGAGCAGCTCTTCACAGCAGGAATGGTTCTGGAAGGGGATGTCAACTTTTCGGAGTTCCTCACCGGCGAGGTCAGACCGTCGGCGAACACGATCAATCTCTTCTATGATCCAGCGGGCGGGCGCATGGTGATTGCCATGCGCATCGCACCTCAGCGTAACCGTATCTATCTTATCTACCGAAACGATGCGGTGGGGACGCGGCTGTCAGGCCGCCGTTCGGTCGATGAAATGATACGACAGCTTCGAGACGTGGGCGCTCCGGGCCATTGGTTCGACCGCTCACAACAGGCAGGCCCCTTCGCCAGCTTCGACGGATCGCAGCGCTGGGTCGACAAGCCTTACCGCGACGGCGTTGTTCTGGTGGGCGATGCGGCGGCCGCCACTGACCCGGCGTGGGGCCGTGGCCTGTCCAGGACACTCCGGGACGTCCGCTTGTTGAAGGACCGATTGCTGGAGAGCTCAGATTGGCGGTCGGCTGCGGAGGCCTATGCCAAAGACCATGATGATTTTTGCGGACGCATGCGACGGCTAGAGGCCATGCAAACGGCCCTCCTGTTCGAACCTGGAGCAGCGGCCGACCGACGACGTGAGAATGCGTTTGCACTGTTTGCTCGCGATCCGACGCGGGTACCCGATGCGATCGGGCTGGGGCCCGAGGCTCCCTCGGACGACCATGCACGTGCACGCTATTTCGGCGAGATATGAAGTGTCGTCGTACAGGGAGATGCCGAGGGATCGACTTCCTGCAGGGCACCTCATGAGAGCGGGTGCCCAGATGATCGTTGTGGGCTCTGCGACATGCACCGCTGGCACCAAGCCATCGATGACATGATATTGCGACTCAGCGCGGGCCACCCCATCGATGGGCAGGTGCTAGTCCATTATACGGAACGTCATACACTATCGTCCCGAGTACCTGATCGTGGGCCGGACCTATTATTCGGATAGTTGTTACGCCAACCAAATCGTCTCGCCCATTGTTGCCGGGTTCGATTATGCTGCCTCCGGCCAGTTCGATGCCGGGGTCACTCGGCATGTTGGCCGCGAAGGTTTCTGAAACGCCAACTGCTACATGGAACACCAGGCCGCAGCCAAACCCAACACGAGTTCGCTTGCTCATGAACTCCTCCCATCGTCTTCGTAGTGCGTCGTGCGGCCGGATTATCGGCCTTCGACGGGTTCCGGTCCTGAAAGCCATCCCGAACAATTCCGAAATCTTCGGAAACACGCTATGATTGGATATGGCGCTTGAGCTCGTCACGTTCGGCTTGTTCGCATTCGATTGCGAAAGCGGGACTTTGTTGCGACGTGGGTCGTCGGTTGCCATCGGAACCAGAGGCCGGGCGCTACTGAAGGCCCTATTGGAAGCAAATGGCGAGGTCGTCACGAAGTCAGCATTAATGGATGCGGCGTGGCCGTGCACGAATGTCGAGGAGAGCAATCTTACCGTTCAGATCGCCGCACTTCGCAAGGTCCTCGGCCGGGCGGCTGACGGCGAAGAGTGGATAGCAACTGTTCCGCGCGTGGGGTACAGGCTGGTCCATTCCACGCCGTTACGAAATCGCGATGTCGACACCGCAGTCGATCCGCCGCTGCCGCAAGCGACTGGGTCAACGCCTTCAATTGCCGTGATGCCGTTCACCAATATGAGCAGCGATCCAGAGCAAGAGTATTTCGGCGACGGATTGGCCGAGGATTTGATCACGGACCTGTCGAAGGTCGCCGGTCTCCTGGTGATCGCACGCCATTCCTCTTTCGTTTACAAAGGCAAGCAGGCCGATATCCGATCAATCGCCACGGATCTCAGCGTGCGCTACGTGATCGAAGGGAGCGTACGCCGCGCCGCGGATCGGGTCCGGATCAGCGCCCAGATCATCGATGCGCTCGACAATCGCCCACTGTGGGCCGAACGGTTCGATCGGGATCTCGCAGATATCTTTGCGCTGCAGGATGAGATAGTGGCAAGGATCGTGAACAGCCTTTCTGATCTGCTGCCTCCTGTGCCTTCCACTGCAGGTCAAAAGCCAGCGAATCTTGAAGCCTACGACCTTTTCGTGCGCGGGCGGGCGCTGGTCAACCAGTCGGTCAAAGGGGATCGGCCCGCTCGTTTGCTGATCGAAAGATCTATCGAACTGGATCCGGGTTTTGCGCACGACCTGCAGCTTCGAGCCACTGAACAAGCCCGGCATCGGGCCAAGGCAACAATGCGGACCATCCGGCGCGAGGTGGAGTTGTGGCTAGTGAAACGCCGGCTGCTCGGGGCTGACGACAGCATGTTCAAGGATGTTGGCGTTTCTTCCGGGAACGTCGATTGGCTCGTTCGAAACGGTCGTGGCGATCGGTGCAGATAGTCGGGGGCTGATTCCCCAGCGACAACCGTCTGACCGGCTCCGGTGCTCGCGCCGCTAACTCCTCACCTCTACGCAGCGCTGGCGGAGAGGAGCGCAGGCAAACCTCTGAGCGCACCCTAGCTGTGAGCCTTCAGGAAGTTGTCCATTCGGACCTGACCGAGGAGACTGGAGTTACCAGGCTTCAGTACTCACCGGAGGGTCCGAATGAACATTCACAAGAATGCCCGTCTCACGCCGCTGCGTCGAGAGGAGATGGTGCTGTCGGTGATAGTGGGCGGTTTTTCCAAAGCCCATGCGGCGCGCGTCTATGGCGTGTCAGCCAAGATCGTGGCGCGCTGGGTCGAGCGCTACAAGGCCGAAGGACGGGCCGGCATGATCGACCGTTCCTCGCGGCCGGCCCATATGCCACAGGCCACCGCTGCGTCGATCGCCGAGCGCATCATGGCGCTGCGGCGGCAACGTTGGACCGGCAAGCACATCGCCCATGAGGTCGGCGTCTCGCCCGCTACCGTCAGCCGGGTTCTCAAGCGTGCCGGTCTTTCGCGGTTGCGAATCGGCGTCCAATTTTGGGTCTGACGCATTCTCGCTGCGGCCCCAGCCTAGCTTGCCCCGACGAGGCGGGCCTGGAGTAGGTCGATCTTCGCGCGGCCGTACATCTGTCGTTTGATAAGTTTGAGCTTGGTGATCTGGCCCTCGGTCTGGCCATTCGACCAAGGTGATGTGATGGCATTGCGGACCGCGGCAATGTCCTTTTCGACCCCGTTGGCAAAGGAGCTCACGAGACTTGCTTTGCCGCCCTCGAGCCAACCATCCAATTTTGCGACTGCCTTCGATCGGATCATCCGGTGAAAGTCATCGATCAACGTTCGCGCGATGGTCAGTTCAGGGACATTGTTCTCGATCGCGGCAACCAGCACGGCATCCGATTTGGACAAGTCGTCGCGTGCCAACGTCATGAGTCTGGCGATACTTCGTGCCGAAGGCGTGCGAGCAAGCGCGCTTTGATCGGCCTTTTCGGCCAGCCGCCGGCGCCGCGCCCATTCGGAGACGACACCGCTCTGGCCGTGGAAGCCCTTCTCGCGCATTTCGCGCCAGAGCGCCGATGCGTTCCGCGCGCCTTGCCCCCAGCGGCTGTCGAGCCAGGGAAGCCATTCCTCGAGCGAGCTCTGGCGGACGCGAAACACGTCGGAGCGCTGGCCACGCAGGACGCTGCGGACAAGTTTACGGCTATACCCGGTGCGCTTGACGATCTGCTTGATCGGAAAGCCCTGCTTCGACAATTCCAGAATGGCCTCGTTCGTCTCCTGCCGGCGGAGGTATCCGTCATATTGCAGCCGCTCGGCATAGGTGAGAAGTCCAGGATCGATGACGGCGCTGCCGACTGCCTTTCGGATCTGACGCATGGTTTTGCTGACCGCATCGAGAAAGGCGCGGCTGGCGTTTTCCATTAGGTGCCAGCGGTCGGCTACCTGATCGGCATGCGGCAACGCCTTGGCGATCGCCTCGCCATACCCGCCGCCCCGGTCACGCGCGACAGTCGTGATGGACGGATGGCCTGCGAGCCATGCCTGCGATGTCGCCTGCTCGCGATCAGGCAGCAATGTCGCCGGCCTGCGGCGTTCGAGATCGCAGACAATCGTCCCGTATCGCTGGCCGCGCCGGAATGCGAAGTCGTCGATGCCGATGATGGAGAGCTTATCGCGCGGCTGTTCAGTCCGCCGGCGCACGACACGCAACAGGGTATCGTTGCTCACCGGCATCATGAGGCGATCGGCAAAGGCCGCGGCCGGCCGGCCGCCGAGCGCCAGTCCCAAGTGATGGACGATAGTCTCGAGGCGTCCGGTCCTTCGCGACAACGGAGCCAAAATATCGGTGCCAAACCGCTCGGCAAAAATGCGGCGGCGGCAAAGAACGGCCTCGCACCAGAAACGACGAACCGTCACCCGCAGGACAACCCGCCGGCCAGCGATAGGCAGATCAGCGACTTGCCGTATGCATCGGCTCTGGGTTCGACGGGAATAGGTCCCGCAGCATGGGCATGTTGCCGAAACCGCCGCTGCGCGCACATCAAGAAACATGCAATCCGTGTCGATTTCAGCTTGGTCGACGACAAATCCGGCTGGCGCCAATCTCGTCGACCCAAATCTCCGTTCCATCGCTGATTCCCCTCGGAAATCGCGACATCAGCCTTCACATGCAGCAAGATTGAGTCAGAGCCCAATTTTGACCCCCCCTGATGCTTTGATTTTGCGACCATCAGCTCGTCGTTACGAGCGGATGGTGTGGGGATGAAGTCGGTGGATACGATTGCCCGAGTTCGGCGCGCATTCCATGTGCAAGGATGGTCGCTCAAGCGGATTTGCCGCGAGCTACATGTGTCTCGGAACACGGTCCGCAAGATTCTCAGATCCGACGAGACGTCGTTCTCCTACGAACGCGAGCGGCAGCCCAAGCCGAAGATCGGTCCGTGGCAGGATCAGCTTGACGGGTTTTTGAATGGCAACCGTGGCAAGGCGGCGCGCGAGCAACTGACACTGATCCGGATTTACGAAGAGCTTTGCAGCCTCGGTTACGAGGGTGGCTATGACGCCGTCCGCCGCTACGCGAAGAGCTGGGCGAAGGCGCAGGGGTCGGCGACGGCGGACGCCTATGTGCCGCTGTTCTTCGCGCCGGGCGAGGCCTACCAGTTCGACTGGAGCCACGAGATCGTCCTGATCAACGGCGTGACGGTGACCGTGAAGGTCGCCCATGTCCGGCTCTGCCACAGCCGCATGATGTTCGTGAGGGCCTATCCGCGCGAGACGCAGGAGATGGTGTTCGACGCCCACGACCGGGCGTTTGCCTTCTTCGGCGGCGCCTGCACGCGCGGAATCTACGACAACATGAAGACGGCGGTGGAGACGGTGTTCGTCGGCAAGGACCGGCTATACAATCGCCGCTTCCTGCAGATGTGCAGCCACTATCTGGTGCAGCCGGTCGCCTGCACCCCGGCCTCCGGCTGGGAGAAGGGTCAGGTCGAGAACCAGGTCGGACTGGTGCGCGAGCGCTTCTTCACGCCCAGGCTGCGCTTCAAGACCTACGAGGAGTTGAACGCCTGGCTGCAGGACAAATGCGTCGCCTACGCCAAGGCGCACCGTCACATCGAACAGCCGGAACGAACGATCTGGAACGCGTTCGAGGAGGAGCGTGGCAAGCTGGTCGAATATCGCGGCCCCTTCGACGGCTTCCACACGGTGCCGGCCTCGGTGTCGAAGACCTGCACGGTCCGCTTCGACACCAACAAATACTCGGTCCTGTCGACGGCCGTCGGCCGCCCGGTCGAGATCCACGCCTATGCGGATCGGATCGTCATCCGTCAGGACGGCGTGGTCGTTGCCGAGCATGCCCGCTCCTTCGGGCGCAACGAGACGGTCTACGATCCCTGGCATTACGTCCCTGTGCTTGCCCGCAAGCCCGGTGCGCTGCGCAATGGCGCGCCATTCCGGGACTGGGCTCTGTCATCAGCGATGGAGCGTATCCGACGCAAATTGAAGGCGGCGCATGACGGCGATCGGCAGATGGTGTCGATCCTGGCCACGGTGTTGACCGACGGCATCGACGCCGTGGAGGCTGTCTGCCAGCAAGCGCTCGATTAGAATGCCTGCTCATCCGCCGTCATCATCAACATCCTGGCGCGACGTCGCGATCCTGCGCCGGCCATCACCATCATCACCCCGGACGCTCTTCGCCTGCAGCATGAACCGCAGGCCGACTGCGCCCGCTACGACAGCCTCAGGAGGGCAAGCTGATGGAACGCACGCAGGTTCTGGATCTGATGGGGACGCTGAAGCTCTATGGCATGCGCGGCGCCTATGACGAGGTCATGGCGACAGGCATCAAGCGCCAGCACGAGCCGCCAAGGATCGTCGGCGATCTGCTGTCGGCCGAGATCGCCGAGAAGCAGGCGCGCTCCATCAAATACCAGCTCGCCGTCGCCAAGCTGCCGCTAGCCAAGGACATCGAGGAGTTCGACTTCGACGGCACGCCGGTCAACGAGCCACTCATACGTGATCTCGCCAACGGAACCTTCGTTGCCGATCAGCGCAACACCGTGCTCATCGGTGGCACCGGGACCGGCAAGTCGCATCTGGCAATCGCCATTGCCCGCGCCCTGATCGGCAACGGCTCACGTGGCTGCTTCTTCAACGTCGTCGATCTCGTCAACCGGCTCGAGACCGAGCACCGCGGCGGCAAGCAAGGCCGTATCGCCGATTACCTCACCCGGCTCGACTTCGTCGTACTCGATGAACTCGGCTACCTCCCGTTCGCGCAGGCCGGCGGGCAATTGCTCTTCCACCTGATCAGCAGGCTCTACGAACGGACCTCGATCATCGTCACTACCAACCTGGCGTTCGGAGAATGGCCCGCTGTCGTCGGCGACGCCAACATAACGACAGCGCTCCTCGACCGCCTCACCCATCATTGCGAGATCATCGAGACCGGAAACGAATCCCCTGGCGCTTCAAGAACCGCGCCTGATCACCCATCAAGCTCCCAAGCGTCATCCGCGCTCGCCCGGTCTGAGCAATCCTGACCAGCTCCGCCCGGGCGAACGCTGATCGCCGCGCATTACATAAGGAGGGTCAAAATTGGACGCCGATCGGGCGTCAGTTTTGGAAGCCGTTTGACACTTTGCGCTTTTGGGACACTGGACGATGATGCTCGCATGCCCTGGCTTTGTAGGCGTCGCCATTGCCTCCACGGTAGCAACGCTCGCGTTTATCTCAGGCATGACCTATGTCGGCGCAGCGAGCGCCGCCATGATCAGCAACCTGGAGCCGGTCCTTGGAGTCTTTTCGCCATAGCTGTGCTGGGCGAGAGTGTCTCGCTCCTTCAAGGCATGGGCACCGCGATCGTGATTGCAGCGATCTTGGTGATGGAAATTCGCCGTTAAACGCGCGGCCTTGGGCAGTAACCAGTGCAACCGCCGACAGCCCGGAACTTGCCAATGCCTATCCACTGCGGCAGGCTCAGATTACCGGATGGATGCTGTCTAGGATCGCCGGCAGCGCCTGCAGATAGCGGAGTGACAATGAAGGTCGATGGTCGTTGTCTGTGCGGCTACCTCACCTATGAGGCTGAGATGGATACCAACTTAGTCGAGATCTGCCATTGCACGGATTGCCAAACTCTCTCCGGCTCGGCGTTCCGTGTGACAGTGCCGGTGGTCGATGGAATCTTCAATTTTCTCTCGGGCCAACCAAAGACATACGTGAAAACTGCCGCGAGCGGAAACCGTCGCGTCTTAGCGTTCTGCCCGGAATGCGGAACTTCGGTCTATTCGAGACCGGAGAATGGCACGCACGGCTTCTTCGGACTGCGGGTTGGCTCACTGCGTCAGCGCGCCGACCTCATCCCGCGGGCTCAATGCTGGCGCGGTTCGGCGCAGACCTGGATAGATGAAGTTGGCGACTTGCCCGCGTATGACGGAGATGTCCCCGAGTAGTCTATCCGGAGACAGCCAATCGCAATTGTCGGTCGAAGCCGTTCGGGCGTACGAACCCAGCGAAGAGAGGCGCAAAAAGCTGCCCTTCACCCCGTCTATGACGTAAGACCGTGTCCAAGATCATCGGCGGCGATCAGCCGATCGAATCTTTCGTTCGACCCAGCCAGCCGGCTGTATCCGACGACATCGGCCAGGATCGCCGCGAGGTTGCGGGTCTCACTCACGTTGCCCCTCCTTTCGCGTTGGGCTCGCTTCGCTCAGCACAACCCGCTTTGCCGCGCCAGGTCGCGGAATAGCTTCTCATCATCGGGCCGCATTCTGCTCGTGCGGATGAATAGTTCGTTTCCATTCTCCGGGCTTTCGCCGTTCACCACCTGTGCCAGATGCATCGCCTCGTTGATCCGACCGGCCGCAGTCAGCGACAAGACCGCAATACGCCTTATATGGGCGTGAGCGTTGCGATGGAGCGTAGCGCGCACGGCCCACGCAGCAGCCTCGTCGGCTCTTCCGAGCCGCAGCAGGGAAATTGCCCGCACCGCTTGATTGGGACCTAGGAAAGGGTCAAACGGTGACAGTTCTCTGGCATGGTCGGCCGCTTGAATGGCAACCGTTGCATCCCCTGACCAGCCGTCGGTAAACGCCCGTGCGTAATGCCCAAAGGCATAGGAGGGGCTGAGGACCGTTGCCCGCTCCAGCGCGTCAGTGGCTTCTTCGAGCGCGCCCATGATCCAGAGGGCGCGCCCGAGAGCGCAATGCGCCGCGGGGTCATAGGGGTCGACTGCCACCGCGCGTGCAGCAAGATCATGAGCGAGTTGCCCTTCCACCGAGAGATGTGACGGATCAAACAGGAATGCCTTCAAGAAGTGTGTGAAGGACAGGCTCGCGTAGGGACTGGCAAAGCGCGGATCAAGGTCGATTGCGGCCTTGAACAAATCCTCCGCGACCGTATTGTCCTGGCCGGTGAACATGTGCATGTGGCCCAGGCCACGGTGATAGGCTTGCCATGCATCCAGTTCGTGAAGAGCCCGCCGGGTCGCGATATTGCGCTCCGCGAGATTGACTTCGTCTGCGATTAGCGTCGCAATCTCGTCGGCCAAGGCCTGCCCGAACTGCGAGATCAATGCGAGGGGTTTCGAGAATCTTTCGGAAGAGAGCGCGCGGCCATCAGCCGCCGCGATCAACTCGACATCGACCCGCAGCGTCGGTCCGTGCAGCGTGATGTTGCCGGCGCATACATAATCACAGCGAAGCAGCCGGCCGGCCTCCAGGCTGTTCAGTCCGAGGGATGACAAAGCCTGTAGCGAATTCGCTGCGATGACGAAGACGGTTCGCAGTCGGGCAAGGTCGCGGATAATGTCCCTCAGCAACCCATCCCTCAAGACATGGAGGCGCTGGGAGGCTATATCCTCGAGCGCGAACGGCAGCACCGCGATCGCCGGCCTGTCTCGCCCGGAGACGCGAGCAGACTGTGCCTCAGCCGATCGCACCGGCCCCAAAAGAGGCATTGTCGACCGGCTTTCACGAGCCAACAACTCGAACGCACGCCGCAAGGAGGGGTCGCATGGCAAATTGGTTGCGTCGGGCGTCGTTTCGCGCTGAGCTTCCGACGAGGGGTAACGCTGCCCAACATTCGTTGGAACGTCCGCGATGGCTGGATCAGCGCTTCGATCGTTTGCGTCCTCCTCGAGCGTGAGCATGTAGCCGCGCTTTGCGACCGTCTTGATCAGGACTGCCCCCTCCTCCCCGAGGACGCTCCGAAGATCGCGGATCGTCTGTGTCAACGCGTCGTCAGTGACGATGAGGCCCCGCCACACGACCTCAAATATCTGATCTCGACTCACCACGCGGTTTGCGTTCTCGATCAGATGGGCCAACAGTGAAAAGGTCTTCGCGCGAACGTAGACAGGGCGGCCGTTTTCCAAAAGGAGACCCCGCTCCCGGTCAAAGGCGTATGCGCCAAGCCGAATCAGAGATTTGCGCGCGTGATCGGCCTCGCTCAACGGCATTCTCCCCTGAAGGGCGCCTAGGTATACCGAATCTCTTCATATTAGGAAACTCTCAATTAGCAACGATCGGTTCTTGACCCCAGCACGTTTCGTCTCAATTTCGGAAGTCTTTCCGTTGGATATCAGGCCTAGCCCCGCAAGCTCGCCTAGTCTGCGACTGCCGCCATATCAGGCGGCTTAAGAGGGGAGAACGCGATGTCCACCTTCGAATTCCTACACAGGACCCGGTCGCGAAGCCACGAGAGTCCTGCTGTCAGCTGCATTTTTGTCCTTCTGAACGTAGCGGCTTCTGCCATTCTGTGGCTGCCACGGTTTTGGGCACATCGCACGCAACTCGCCCCGTTTGCGTCGATGAACACACGCGAGCTCCAGGATCTCGGCCTGAAGTCTTGCGATGTTGCAAATGCTTTTGCGCAGCCGAATGAGCAGGACCCAACAGTGTACCTGGCAACTGTCGCCCGCGAGCGCAGGCAGCGCAGCCAAACTTAAATCACTGGCCAAAGACAAGTCGGTCCCCACCGGCATAGAGATAGATGGGGCATCGCTTCCGTTGGTTCGGACTGCACTGGCCGGCCGGGGAAAATCCGATGAGTGCAACGTCAGGTATGTTAGCTCATCAAATCCGAATGGCCTGGACCGCACCTTTCACGCAGGGCGACCCGGCCAGGTATTCCGAGTGCAGCCTCTCTTCCCCTTAACAGCGACAGCCTGAGGGATGCCCCCCGAGTTTGTCCCCCGCTGACCGCCAGATCGGCTGCGTTTTGGGGTTGAGCGCAACATTTGCATGCACCCGCAGCGCCCTATGGGATGCGCGTCGCCTGGAACGCTTCTCGAAGCGACCGCTCTTGGTCCCACGCCCACACTTGAGTAAACCGGATTGTAAAGTCGCTCTGATCAGAAGCGCTAAGGGCACCTGACCCCTCGATGTCGTTAACACCTGTGAGAATTGCGATATCCCCCACGCGGCGTCTACGAAGGCTACGAAACCCTATGCGGGTAGTGCGGCCAGTTCGTCGCTAGGCGTACTCCAGCCAACTTGAGCGGTCGTGAAATTCCCCGAACGCGTCGGTATGTTGTAGCTTGGCGATAAAATTGCTTCTAATACGGCTATATCGCCGCTTGCCCAAGCTTCGGCAAAACGATGCATCGCGGCGTCCAAGTCGGCCAACCGATCAGCTTTGTCAGCCACTTCGCGTCCCTCTCCCCAACCGGACTATATCGCCGCAGGCGCCCTTACACACAGGCGGCAGGTAAGGTGAGATCGCCGTGTTCGAACTGTCCCGCGGTCCACCTTCTCTCGCCAGGCTACCGGCGCCAGAAATCTCGATGGGCAGCGAGAACCTCATCCTCAATTTCAGGGAACGGGCCATGCACCTCGATGCTCTTCTGACCAGAGCCGAGCACGACACGCGCCGACAGGCTCATCGTTGGATTTTTCGGGTGGTCGCCAGTCAGAGCCAGAAGCTGGCTCTCCTCGAAGCCGTAGACCAGCCGGCCGATATTCGCCCAGTAGAGCGTCCCGGTGCACATCGCGCAGGGCTCGCCGGTTGATACCAGCGTGCAGCTCCGTAGAAATTCAGGCGAATAGGCATCCGCCGCGCGCCTGGCAAGTTCAGTTTCGGCGTGGCGCACAGTGTTGATGTTGCCTTGGCGCATGAGGATCGCATCGTCGGGGCCGACCAGCACCGCCCCGAATGGATGATGCCCATGTGTGACGACATCTCGCGCAACGGCATCCGCCGCGCGAATGTGAGCAATCATCCGGTCGCGTGTCATCCGATACTCCTCTTGCCCCATGGAGAGCGTATTGCATTAGCTGCGGACGTGCTCGCGGAGTGCGCTTTCGCGGAGTGCATCGTGCTCTCCCTCAACAAGTAGTTTCAGCCGTCGTCGTTGATGCTCGATGCCGAATGAGCGGCCGCCTAGGTGTGGAGCCTCAACAGGTTGTCCTGGGTTAGGGCGAGGCGACTGATAGGTGGTTTTGCCTTTAGGCTGCCGTGGGGGCGATGCCAATTGTATCTGTGCAACCAGCCAGGCAATTCGGCGGCGCGGTGATCGGATGTCTGGTAGGCAATGGCATAGGCCCATTCGCGCAGCGCCGTCTGGATGAAGCGCTCGGCCTTGCCATTGGTCTTGGGGGTATAGGGCCTTGTCCTGACGTGCTTGAGACCGAGATCGCGGCAGGCTTTGGCGAAGACCTTCGATCTGTAGCAAGAGCCGTTGTCGGTCATGACGCGCGCTATCGTGACGCCGAGGCTGGCGTAGTAGGCGACCGCCGCCTTG
>NZ_QMBP01000036.1 GCF_003289945.1 Mesorhizobium hawassense | reverse complement strand
GGGGGAGATTATCCTTGCTACCCATCCGCCTAGCTTGCCCTGTCACCCTTCATCGTCTATCGGCGATGGACGATGACCGAATCCCCCGAAACCCGCTGCACGGAGAGCCGCGCCATGGCGCTGCGCCTGGCGGCGCTCTCGCATCCGGCGCGCATCGAGATCTTGAAGCGCCTCTCGGCCAGCGCCTGCTGCTCGTGCCGCGAGGTGGTCGACCATCTCGACCTTGCCCAGTCGACCGTTTCGCAGCATCTGAAGATCCTGGTCGAGGCCGGGCTCGTCCGCTTCGAGGCCGACCGCCAGCGTTCGCGCTACGCGGTCGACCATGCCGCCCTGGCGGGCGTCTCCGCCTCGCTCACCGAACTCGTCAACTCCTGCTGCCCCAGCTTCTCACCCAAAAGGCATGACTAGTGGCCGAAAAGACCGTATCCGCCGAAGCCGGCACCCTCACCACATTGCGCAATCTCTGGCCGTATATGTGGCCGGCCGAGCGCGCCGATCTCAGAGCCCGCGTCACCTGGGCGACGCTGCTTCTGGTCGTCGCCAAGCTCACTTTGGTCGCCGGCCCGTATTTCTTCAAATGGGCGACCGACGCGCTGGCCCATGCCGCGAAAACGCCGCCGCCGCTGCCGTCCTTCCTGCTGGCGCCGGTGGCGCTGGTCGTCGCCTACAACGTGCTGCGCCTGATCCAGCTCGGATTCAACCAGCTGCGCGACGCGCTGTTTGCCCGTGTCGGGCAATATGCCGTGCGCCAGCTCGCCTTCCGCACCTTCGTCCACATGCACCAGCTGTCGCTGCGCTTCCATCTCGAGCGCCGCACCGGCGGTCTTTCGCGCATCATCGAGCGCGGCACCAAGGGCATCGAGACGATCGTGCGCTTCATCATGCTGAACACGGCGCCGACCATCCTGGAATTCGCGCTGACCGCCGGCATATTCGCCTTCACCTATGGCTGGAAATACGTCGCCGTGGTCGCCATCACCGTCACCGTCTATGTCTGGTTCACGGTCAGGGCGAGCGACTGGCGCATCTCGATCCGCCGCGACATGAACGACAGCGACACCGACGCCAACACCAAGGCGATCGACTCGCTGCTCAACTTCGAGACGGTCAAATATTTCACCAACGAGCGCATGGAGGCCGAGCGCTTCGACCGCTCGATGGCGCGCTACGAGATCGCCGCGACCAAGACCTGGACCTCGCTCGGCTGGCTGAACTTCGGCCAGGGCGTCATCTTCGGCCTCGGCACCGTCATCGTCATGTGCATGTCGGCGCTGGAGGTGCAGGCCGGCACCCAGAGCGTCGGCGACTTCGTCTTCATCAACGCCATGCTGATCCAGCTTTCGGTACCGCTCAACTTCATCGGCTTCATCTATCGCGAAATTCGGCAAGGGTTGACCGACATCGAACACATGTTCGACCTGCTCGACGTGCCGCAGGAAATCGTCGACAAGCCGGACGCGAAGCCTTTGAAGGTCGGCCCGGGCAAGGTCGAATTCCGCGACGTGCATTTCTCCTATGATCCCAATCGCAAGATCCTGAAGGGCGTCTCCTTCGAGGTGCCGGCGGGTAAGACGGTGGCGATCGTCGGGCCCTCCGGCGCCGGCAAGTCGACCATTTCGCGGCTTTTGTTCCGCTTCTACGACGTCCAGGGCGGCCAGGTGCTGATCGACGGCCAAGACATCCGCGACGTCACGCAGGAGAGCCTGCGCGCCGTGCTCGGCATGGTGCCGCAGGACACGGTGCTGTTCAACGACACCATCGCCTATAACATCCGCTACGGCCGCTTCGGCGCCAGCGAGGAAGAGGTGCGCAAGGCGGCCGAGCTCGCCCAGATCGGTCCGTTCATCGACAAGCTGCCCGAAGGCTATCGCTCGATGGTCGGCGAGCGCGGCCTGAAACTGTCGGGCGGCGAGAAGCAACGCGTGGCGATCGCCCGCACCATCCTCAAGGCGCCGCCGATCCTGATGCTGGACGAGGCAACCTCGGCGCTGGACAGCCACACCGAGCAGGAAATCCAGGCAGCCCTCGACCTCGTCAGCAAGGGCCGCACCACCATCGTGATTGCGCACCGGCTGTCGACGGTGATCTCGGCCGACGAGATCATCGTCTTGAAGGACGGCCAGATCGCCGAACGGGGCACGCATGCGGCGCTGCTGGCCAAACACGGCCTCTACGCCTCGATGTGGGATCGCCAGCGCGAGGCGACCGAGGCCGAGGAGCGCCTGCGCATCGCCCGCGAAAGCGATGAGCTGGGCGTGATCGTGCGGCGCAGGACGTCGGAGGTGAGCTGAGGCGATGGAGCGCTAATCTCCCCCCTTGTGGGGGAGATGCCCGGCAGGGCAGAGGAGGGCGCTGTCCCGCGACCCTGTCAACGCCTTCCAGATCCACAAACATCTGCTGGCTCGCGGTTCGTCCTCGCTGAAATCAGAAGGGCCGCGTTCCTTCGCGCCCCCCCTCTGTCCTGCCGGACATCTCCCCCACAAGGGGGGAGATCAGCAGCGTCGACCGCCGGCGCAAAAATCCCCTTGACCTCAACCTATCTTGAGCTTGCAAACCGTCTCCGAGCCTCCTGCCAAGCAACCTTCCAAACGGAGATGGATCGAAATGAGCACCACAAATCACCACACCGGCAGCGTGTTCCGGGTCGACAAATTCGTCGTGCCGGCGGCGGCGCGCGACGAGATCATCGGCAAGGTCTTCATGACGCATGAATTGCTGCGCCAGCAGGAAGGCTTCGTGCAGGATTTCCTGCTCGAACAGTTCTCCGGCCCCGGCGAGTTCAACATCGTCACCATGGTCGAATGGGAAAGCCAGGCGGCGGTCGACAAGGTGGTTCCGATCGTCAAGGCAGCGCATGAGCGCATCGCCTTCAGCGCGCAGGAAACCATCGCCCGCCTCGGCGTCAAGGCCGACATCGCCAACTACCAGCGGGTGCCGGAGGTGTAAGACGGCCAGCCGGCTCCGGGCGAAGATGCGGCGATGCTCAGCACCTGGCCGGTGCGGGCGTCGCTCACCATGTTTTCGAAACCACGCCACTCGGCGGCGAGGATGAACAGCGTCCTGCCGTCGGATCCGCCCAGCATGCAGGCAAAGCAGCCCCGATCGACCTCGACCCTGTCGATTTTCTCGCCGCCCTCGCGCACCCTGACACAGTGCCGGTTCGGCACGTCGGCATACCACACGCAGCCTTCGGCATCGGTGCAGATGCCGTCGGGAAAGTCGTCGCCGAGATCGGCCCAGACGCGCCGCCTGGAAAGGCTCCCGTCTTCGCCGATGGCGAAGGCCGTGAGCCGCCTGGCGTGGGATTCGGCGACGATCAGCGTTCGGTTGTCCGGCGTCACCGCCATGCCGTTCGCGAAGGCGATATCCTCGGCGACCTGCCGGACCGTGCCGTCCGGCGTGATCAGCACGATCGTGCCCGGTCCGAAATGCTCGCCCGGCGCCGGTGCCGGCCCGCCGCCATTGACGTAGACATTGCCGCGCCCATCGACGACGATTTCGTTCCAGGGATTTTTCGATAATTGCCTGAGATCGGCATGGGTGGCGAGGGTTCCGTCCGCTTCCCGCCGGAGCAGAAGGCCCTCCCGGCCGGAAACGACAAGCAATCGTCCATCCGGCAGCCAGTCGATCGAAAAGGGCAGGACGGCCGGCATCGTGAGCATGATCTCTCTCTTGCCGTCTTCGTCCACTGCGACGATCTCGCCGGTGCCCCAGTTGCAGAGCCAGAGCCGGCCGTCATGCCAGCGCGGCGACTCGCCGAAGGCAAGGCCCCCGGTGATGATATTGGCTTTCCTGACGCTGCTTGATGATGGCATTGGCTGGTTCCGTGGGCGCTTTGTCTGGCCAAGGACGAGCGAGCTTATGGCGCGCCGACATAGTCGTTCAATAATTTGAGCCCGCCCATCGCGCGGCCCTTGCGCCAACAAACTCGGTTACATTCGGGTGACTTTAAAATCCAAGGTCTGATGATATTGTCGCGTCACAGATAATCTCGGCCTCGTTTTTTCGTCTCGCGGAAGCATTTCGAATGTTTTGGTTTTTCTCACGCAAATCCAACAAGGCCGCCGAGAAGAAATCGCTGGTTTCCGCAGATAGGGGAGATGGCCTTCTGGTATCTTCGATTATAGTACCTCGTTCAAAGGTCGAAGAGTTCGACGAAGAGTCATTTCATCTCGTCTTCGCTGTCATGCAATTCGTAGTCACGATGGTTTCCAAAGGGCTCTATCGCCATCCGGAGATCAACCCGAAAGCGATGCAGGTCTTTCACGCGGACGGGTACTCCTCGGAGGTAAAGAACGGCGGCCATAGTCAATTCATCCACAATGCAGGCAGCGAAATCGACACCATGATTGCCGACGCCAGAGCCGGGCTCAGCGCGTGTGGGGCAAAAGGGCAGCTGGCAACTTTGGAAAAGATGTCAGCCTGGATTGCCAAGCATCCTGACGAAGCAGCGAAACAAACGGGCTTCGAGGGTGGTCGCGACGATTTCCTGGATACACTTGATGATGCATTCTACGAAGCCGATGACGCCATGCCGATGGAGGATTTGCTCGCGCGTTGGATCGCTTCTTGGCCCGATTTGCAAATCGTCGATGATGACAACTACGATGATGCGATCGATCGACTAGTGCTGTCCAACCCCCAGCGCGAGGGCAGGCTTCTTCACGAGTCGGTTAGCAAACTGGTGCGTCAGATGTTGAGCCAGCGCGAAGTCGGCGCCGGCCTCGCCTGCGCAACGATATCGCCATCGGAGATCAAACTGAGGTTCGGCATGGCGAGGATGCTGGACGTCGAGGGCGAAAAGCGGATGGTTTTCCAACTGCGCACCAGCGCGAACGAGCTTCGGCTATGCGCCGCGACAAAGACACGCGTGGCAGTTTACGAGTATGTCGCCCCTGAAGACCCGCCTGTCATGCGCCCGGGTGAGAACCCGTTGGGAGCTAACGCACCGAGTGTCGGGACACTGCTTGGACGGGCGGAGGAGTCCGAGATTGAGACAGTGATCCAACTGTCTGAACAAAATCATGCTCCTGTCGCTGTCGACCTTCTGCTACGCAAGGCGGGCTTTGATCCGCTAGGTGCCATCGTTTCAGCTAACTCGGTGGCGCAAACGGCGGAGGGGCCAGTTGTGAATTGGGTGGTGCTGGCGTCTGACCGGACCTTCCTCTCCCTGTCTTCGCCGAATGGCAGTGTGCTCTTGTGTGGCGAGGATTACGAAAAGCTCGCCGAGGCTACGATGCCTGAACTCGGCGCGCATTTTGACCGCTCCGCTGCCGCCCGGTAAATACCTGCCGTTCGCGGTATCCGTGCTCCGCCCATCCTCCGCCATTGTTGCGTTGCGGGGAGGAGGGCTTTCGGCTATTGAGGCGCAACCTGAAACAGGGACCGCCCCAAGCCCGATGAGCCTTCTCGACTCGGTCAAGAATACGTTCGTTCCGATCCACCGCGAAGGCTATCCCTTCATCGCCGCCTTTGGCGCGGCAACGCTGTTTCTCGGCTATTTTTCCTCGATCCTGTTCTGGATCGGGCTGATCCTCACGGCCTGGTGCGTGTATTTCTATCGCGATCCCGAGCGCGTCACGCCGGTCGACGATCGGCTGGTGGTGAGCCCGGCCGATGGCGTGATTTCGGCGGTCGGACCCGCCGTGCCGCCGAGCGAGCTTGGACTGGGCTCCGGCGAGATGACCCGCATTTCGGTGTTCATGAACGTGTTTTCCTGCCACATCAACCGCGCTCCGGTGCGCGGCCGGATCACGCGCATCGAGCACAAGCCCGGAAAATTCCTCAATGCCGAGCTCGACAAGGCAAGTGCGGAGAACGAGCGCAACGGCCTGGTCATCGACAGCCCGAACGGTACGATTGCCGCCGTCCAGATCGCCGGCTTTGTGGCGCGGCGCATCGTCTGCTGGGCCGACGCCGGCGGCTCGATCGCCATCGGTGAGCGTTTCGGCCTGATCCGCTTCGGCTCGCGCGTCGACGTCTTCCTGCCGTCGAACGCCGTGCCGCGCGTCGCGGTCGGCCAGACCGCGGTCGGCGGCGAGACCGTGCTTGCCGAATTCGGCGGCACCGCGGTCACGCCCTTGGTCAGGATTTCCTGAGCCTTGGGCGCGCCGTTCAAAAAATTCGAGGCCCATGCCAGCGGCGGTCCGCGCATCCGCGAGATCCCGATGCGCATGGTGCTGCCCAATCTGGTGACGGTGCTCGCCATCTGCGCCGGCCTGTCCGGCATCCGCTTCGCCTTCGAGAACCGCTTCGAGATCGCTGTCGTCATGGTGCTGCTTGCCGCCTTCCTTGACGGCATCGACGGGCGGCTGGCGCGCATGCTGAAGGCGACTTCGAAATTCGGCGCCCAGATGGATTCTTTGGCCGACATCGTCAATTTCGGTGTCGCGCCGGCACTGGTGCTCTACGCCTTCCTGCTCGACCGCGCCGGTTCGCCGGGCTGGATCGCGGCACTTCTGTTCACCATCGCCTGCGGCATGCGGCTCGCCCGCTTCAACGTGCTGGCCGAGGACCACGACCAGCCGGCCTGGCAGTCCGAATATTTCGTCGGCGTGCCGGCCCCGGCCGGCGCCGTGCTGGTCATGCTGCCGCTCTATCTCTATTTCCTGCGCCTCGGGCTGGAGCCCACCCGGCCGGCCGCCTTCATCGCCACCGGCTTCACGATCCTGGTCGCGTTTCTGCTGGTCAGCCGCCTGCCGGTCTATTCCGGCAAAAGCGTCAAGGTGCCGGGCGACAGGGTGCTGCCGGTCATCCTCGGCGTGGTGCTCTATATCCTGCTCTTGATGGCCTATCCCTGGTACACGCTGACCGCGTCGGTCGGCGGCTATCTGCTCTTCCTGCCGTTCTCGGTGCGCGCCTATTCCAAGCGCGCGCGGCTGGAAGGCGAGAAGGTGCCGCCTTCGGATATCGGGTAGCTGCGCCCTTATCTACGCCGCCGCGCTCAGCCCCAACCGATCGATCGCCAGCTTGCGCGCCGAGATATAGTCCGTCTTGCCGGAGCCCAGCACCGGGATCTCGTCCACCTTGATGATGTCGTTCGGCACCATCAGCTCGGCCGCGCCGGCCTTCTTGCCGAACTGGCGCAGTTCCTCGGCGCTGGCATCGTCGGCGGTGGTGACGAGCACTATGCGCTCGCCGCGCCGCTTGTCCGGCACCGCCACCGCGGCGTGGCGCTCTTCCGGCCACAGCGACTGCACCAGCATCTCGACGGCGCCCAGCGATACCATCTCGCCGGCGATCTTGGCGAAGCGTTTGGCCCGGCCGCGGATGGTGATGAAGCCCTCGCGGTCGATCGAGACGATGTCGCCGGTGTCGTGCCAGCCTTCCAGCGGCTGCAATTCGCCCGGCCTGTCGGCGGTCATGTAGCCCATCATCATGTTCGGCCCGTCGAGCCAGAGGCGGCCGCCTTCGGCGATGCCTTCGACCGGCTCGAGCTTCATGCGGATGGCCGGCAGCGGTCGCCCGACCGTGCCGTCGCGACCGTGAATGGCGGTGTTGACCGCCACCACGGGTGCCGCCTCGGTCAGCCCGAAACCTTCGACGATCGAGGCCTGGAAGCGGTCGCGATAAGTGCGCCGCGTTTCCGGCTTCACCGCTTCCGCGCCGGCCACGACGAAGCGCAGGCTGGAGAAGTCGCCGTCCTTGGCGGTGCGGGCATAGTTGGCGAGGAAGGTGTCGGTGCCGAACATCACGGTCGGCTTCACCTTGCGGGCGATCTCGGGGATGATCTTGTAGTGCAGCGGCGAGGGGTAGAGGAACAGCTTTATGCCCAGCACCAGCGGCAGGATGGTGCCGCCGGTCAACCCGAAGGAATGGAACACCGGCAGCACGTTGAGCAGGATGTCGGCCGGCGAGACCGAGACGCGCGCTTCGGCCTGCATGACATTGGCAAGCAGGTTGCGGTTCGACAGCACCACCGCCTTCGGCGTGCCTTCCGAGCCCGAGGTGAACAGGATGACCGCTGGTTTGCCCGCCTCCTGCCTTTGCAAGGGCAATCGCCACAAAAGCGCGGCGGCGACCTTGTCCAGCGCTGTGACGCCGGCGCGCACATCCTCCAGCCACAGCATCTTGGCGCCACCCGCCTCGACCGCGGCGACGATGTCGTCGATGGCCGCCTTCTCGATAAAGGCGCGGGAGGACACCACGGTGCGGATGACGGCGGTACGGACCGCCGCGGTCACGCTGGCCGGACCGGCCGTGTAGTTGATCATGGCGGCCACTCTGGCCGAGGAGATCAGGCCGACCAAGGTGAGCACCACGCCATTGGCGTTGGGCAACAGCACGCCGACTGCTTCGCCCGGCGCTGTCGCCGCCTCGAAATGGCGGCCGAGCACGCGCGCGCCGATGAACAGCTTGCGATAGCCGAGCGAGCCGGAAATCACATCCTCGATGATCGGATGCGACGCGCCGACGCGATCGGCGGCGTCGCGCATGGCGAGGAACAGGCCGCGGTCGAGATTGGCGCCGTGGAGCCGCGCCTCGGCGAAGCGGTCGAACAGCGCGTTGGTGTTGGACGCCATGTCGGGGTTGCGCGCCACCAGCTCGGCGACGGTCATCGGCTCCAGCACGCTCACCGACAGTCGCCGGAACCAGTGGCGAGGCGCCTTCTCCTTCGGCGTCAGCGAGAACGGCAGGTCGCGCGTGCCGGCAACGAAGATCGGCACGATGCGCGCGTCGGCCTGCGTGGCGATGCGGGTGACGGCACGGAACAGCCGGAAGGATTTGACGTCCGGCTCGACATTGTCGGGCAGGTAGACGGCGAGCCGTCCCTTGCCCTTCAGCACGCGCACCAGCCGGCGGCTGACGAAGACGTGCTCGGCATTGAAAGCGATGGTCCGCGCAAGCTCGCGCCACGGCTCGAGCCAGGGCGACCGCGCGGAGGCCCCGTCCAGGATATGCAGCGTGTCGTCGGGCAGCAGCGACAGCATCAGCGCCGGCTCGATGCGCGACTGGTGCGAGACCACATAGATGACCGGCGTCTTGGCGCTGCGGGCAATGCGGATACGATTGTCGGCGATGCGCCAGGCGAGCTTGAACGGCACGTAGAGCAGCGCCTGGGTGAAGCGCAGGTCGAGCCGGAACCGCTCGATCACGGCGATCAGCAACCAGGCAAAGACAAGGCCCGCCAGCAGCGCCAGGGTCAGGATCATGCCGCTCTCCCAGTCTCCTCCAGGGCGCGGCTCTTGAGCGGCCGCTTCGATGGCAGAGGGTAGCGGAAGTGCGGGCAAGGTCAATGTGGAGTGGAGCAAGCTTCCCTTCACCCACAAGGGAGAAGGGGAAGACGACGCTTACGCCGCCTTCAACCTGCCGCTGATGAAGCGGAACTCCTGGCTCTTGCCGCCAAATCCGTAGGCCGCGGCCGGCACCTCGTGCACCAGGGCGTAGCTTTCCTCATGCACGCCGCCAAGCAGCCGGCCGAAAGCCTCGAAGATCGCCTTGAGATAGGCCTCCAGCTCGAGCTTGGTGTTGGTGCCGTCGACGACCTTGATGTCCAGCCAGAACGTGTTGGTGCCGTGCTCGGCCAGCGACTTGCCGCCGGCGAACCAGTGCTGCGGGTCGATGTAGTTGACGGCGACCGCGGTGATGGTCGGATCCTTGCGCAACTCCTTGGCGGTGATCTCGGTGATATCCTTGGCGATGGCGGCGGACAGCTTGGCGTTCGGCTTGCCGGTGACGCTGACGTTGATGATAGGCATTTTTCTCTCCTTCGGGTTTGGCGTCTGGCGCCTTCGATGGAAGAGGTGTGAGCTCATTCACTCGTCAATAAAATCGAATTGTTTTTGACAAAAGGTTCGATATTATCGAAGTATGGAGATGCTCGATCCCGACCTGCTGAAAACCTTCCTCGCCTTCGTCGATGGCGGCTCGCTTGCAAAAGCCGCGTCCGCTGTCGGCCGCACGCCATCGGCGGTGACCGCGCAGATGCAGCGGCTGGAAGAGATCGTCGGCGAGCCGCTGCTCACCCCGCAGGGCAGGGGGCGCGGGCTGACGCCGGCCGGCGAAGACCTTGTCGGCCACGCGCGGCGCATCCTTGCCGTCCACACCGAGGCCTGGCTGGCGCTCAAAGGCGCGAGAGCCGGCGGCCGCATCGCCATCGGCACGACGCAGGATTTCGCCGATCACGGCCTGCCGGACCTGCTCAGGGCGTTCGCCGTCAGCCATCCGCGTGTACGGATCGAGCTGCGCGTCGGCCGTTCCCAGGAGCTCGGCTCGGCGCTGCAGGCGGGCCAGCTCGACCTCGCGATCACCATGCGCCATGCCGCGTCGCCGGACGAAGCGGCCGTGATCAGCGAGCCGATGCTGTGGCTCTGCTCGGAAAAAGGCCTAGCGACCCGGCAGGAAGCAGTCCCGCTGGCGCTGCTCGACCCCTATTGCGGCTTCCGCGAGGCTGCGCTCAATGCGCTCGACGCTGCTGGCCGCCGCTATCGCATCGCCGCCGGCAGCGCCAGCCTCTCAGGCCTGCGCACCGCGGTCGATGCCGGCATCGCGCTGACGCCGCGCACCCGGCGTTTCGCCCATTCCGGCATCGTGGAGGCGCCTCCCGAATTCGATCTCCCGCCATTGCCGATGGCCGACTTCGCCATCCGGCTCGGCCGTGAGGCCGAGCGTCCGGCAAGGGATCTGGCCGACCTGCTCGGCAGCGGCCTGGCCTTGCCGTCCTGAACGAAAAACCACTGCGTCATTCCCAGGGATTCCCCAAAGAAAAAGCCGACCTTTTTGCAGGTCGGCTTCTAGTCGGACGGGTCGAGGGGTTTGGGGGGACTTGGGGGGTGACCCGTCGATCCAATAATGCCCCAGGCGGATGATGGTTCCGTGACCCCGAAAAATATTTTTACGAACGCGCCGATTTGGCCTTCAGCCAGTCGCGCCCGGCATGGGCGAAAACCGCGCATAGCACGATGGCGCCACCGATGACGCTGGCCAATGGCGGGGCTTCGCCGAGGAAGACCAGGGCAAACAGGATGGCGAACGGCACCTCGGCCGAGCCGAGCAGGCCGGCTTCGGCGGATGGGATCAGCCGCGAGCCTTCCGTCCACAGGATCGAGGCCATGGCGAAGGAGCAGCCGAAGGCCCCAAGCAGCACCACGTCGCGAGCCGACACGGCGAGCGGGTCGGTGACGAACCAGCCGAGCACGAAGAGCAGGAAGGCCGAGACAGCACCAGCCCAGACGACGGGCGAATCGCGGAAGGCCCGCACCATGATCATATAGAGCGCGCTGCCGGCGGTCATCAGCAGTGCCAGCCCGTCGCCGAACAGATGGCCGTTGCCGAGGCCGGCGCCGACCATGATGGCGACGCCGCAGAGCGACACGGCGGCCGCGACCATCGTCTGCAGCCGGAATTTTTCCCGCACCAGCACGAAGGCAAGCAGCGCCGCGATGAAGGGCGAGGTCGCGTAGATCACCGCGACATTGGCCACATAGGTGAATTTGAAGGCCGAGATGAAGGCGATGCTGGCGGCAGCGCCCTCGATCGCAAGCAGCCAGCCACGCCAGCCGAGCTTCAGGCTTTCGCGCCCGCCCGAGCGGCGCCGGCGCCACAGCACATAGAGTGTGATCAGGATCGAGCCGACGAAGCCGCGCCAGCAGGTGATGGTCAGCGGATCGGCATGGATCGACTTGGTCAGCACGCCCGTGAGCGCGAAGGCTATCGCCGAGGCGGACACCAGGATGATGCCGAGCGTGCGCTCGGCCGCTGTGTCGGGGGCGGCAGGCGCGAGCTTTTCGGGCATGTCGAGCGTATCGGTCACGACGCCACCCTAGCCAGTTGCTCCTGACAGCCTTCCGTCATGAGGCCTGCTCCCGTTTGCGGAAACGCTCGTTGCCGACGACCAGCAGGCCGGCGCCGATGATCAGCGCCGCGCCCATGAACACTTCCGCGCGCGGCACGTCGCCCCAGATGGCGTAGCCCAGCGCGAAGGCCCACACCAGCGAAGTGTATTCGAACGGCGCCACGATCGACACCCGCGCGCGCTTCATGCCTTCGAACAGCATATATTGCGCCACGCCGCCGAGCGCTCCGACGCTGAGAAGCAACAGCAGCTGAGTTCCGTCCGGCATGCGCCACCAGATCAACGCCGGCACGGCCGAGAACAGCAGGAAGTAGAAATTGTTGAGCACCAGCAGGATCATCGTGCGCTCCTGCATGGCGGTCTTGCGCATTAGCACCACGGCGATGCCCCAGAACACGGCCGCCGCCAGCACCAGCAGGACCGGGAGAGATATGCCTAGCCGGGTCGGATCGCAGGCGATGAAGACGCCGACGAAACCGATGAACACCGCGATCCAGCGCGGCAGCGGCACCGTCTCGCCCAGGATCAGCACAGACAGCACGGTGACGATGATCGGCGCGGCGTAATAGATGGTGGTGAGCTCGGCGAGCTGCAGCGAGCGCGCCGCATTGTAGTAGCAGAGCCAGGCGGCGAGCGTGAAGGCACTGCGCACCAGCATCGGCCTGACGATCGGCGATGCTATCGTGTCGGCGAACAGCCGCTTCCCGCCGATCGCGCCGCAGGCGACAAGCACCGTGATCGAGCGGAAGAACATGATCTGCCAGACCGTCATGCCGGCGACCAGAAGCTTGATCGAGGCATCCTGCGCCGAAAACAGAAAATAGGCGGCAGCCGTGAACAGGATGCCGGCCAGCACCCTTTCGCGGCTTTCGAGGACGACGACATCGGCCATGGTATCGATCTGCTTGCCTGAAGGTGGCAGCTATACGAGTGAACGCAAGGGCTGCGCTGCTCCAGCAGGGCGCTTGCGTTGGCGCAGGGATGGCAAACCCTGCACCGGATGATAGCGTGGCCAAGGCTGGGGAGGAGCATCGGGTGAAAGCAATCTTTGTGGCGGGCGCAATGCTGATCGGGAGCGCGGATATCTCCGGCGCCGAAACCGTTTACCGCTATGCGCACGGCCCTTCGACGATGTGCGACATCCACGGTGCCGGCACGGCGGATTTTCTCAGGCAGGTGCGGGCGAGCCTCCATCAAGCCCCGGCATCAGATCGCTTCGACGTGTTCGTCGCTGACGACGGAGTGACGCAATGGGTTTTTACAAAGCCCTCCGAGAAGGCCTATCCCGCCGTCGCCTGCCGGTGGCTGGGCAAGGACTCGCAAGGCCATTGGATCATAAAACGGAAAATCCGCTGCGAGGCTGATCGCGCTGCCTGTGACAGGTTGGCCGACGAATTCGCGAATCTCGACGACCGGTTGCGACGCTCGTTGGCGGACAAGAATTAAGGTGTTCGCGATGACCTACGACCGCGCTTGGCTCGAAGAAGCCGTCCGCTCCAAATCGCGCCCGCGCCTGCTGTTCTTCTGGGGCCACCAGCCCTCGAAGGACGGCAGCATCACGGTATCCTGTTTCAGCCAGTGGTGGCCGGCGCCCTTCACCGTTGCCGGTTCGCGCTATGCGACGGCCGAACACTGGATGATGGCATCCAAGGCGCGCCTGTTCGGCGACGCCGAGATGGCGGCGCGGATAGTGGAGGCCGGCAGCCCCAAGCAGGCGAAGGAATTGGGCCGCAAGGTCAAGGGCTTCGATGGCGCGCTGTGGGATCGCGAGAAGAACGGCATCGTCGCCGAGGGCAGCTTTCAGAAATTCAGCCAGAACAAGGATCTGGGCGCGTTTCTGCTCGCGACTGGCGACAAGGTGCTGGTCGAGGCGAGCCCTGTCGACCGCATCTGGGGCATCGGCCTCGCGGCCGATGACGAGAAGGCCGCCAATCCGTTGCTGTGGCGCGGTGAGAACCTGCTTGGCTTTGCCCTGATGCAGGCGCGGGACCGCTTGCAAGCGAAGGCAGCTTAGCGCTCACTGCGTCGCCTGGTAGAGCTCCGATGCCGCGTCCTTCAGCGCGCGTCGCCCGTCCGGCCGCAGATACATCATGTGGCCGCCCTCGACGACGTCGAGCCGGATCGGCTTGGCGTCGGCGAGCGTTGGCAACTGGTTCACCAGATAGCGCGAGGCGAGATAGGGCGTGACGAGATCGGTGTAGCCGTTGACGATGACGACGCCGAGCGCCGGGTTGAGCGAGCGCGCCCGCTGCAGGTCGTTCATCACCCCTGCATAGCCCTGGCCCGAGGTGCCGTAATCCCAGTTGTGGCTGATCTCGCCATTGAGCAGCCGGTAGCTGACATCGGTGCGGTAGTCGAGCTCGTCGCGGGCGTAGGCGACGAAGGCCGAGGTCAGCACCGGAATGCTGCGGTCGAGCACCGGATCGGGGCCGGCGTCGCGCGGGCTTTGCGGCTCGATGTCGGCGGTGCCGACGGTGGCGTCATAGGGGCTGAGCACCTTGCCCGTGGCGCGCTGGAATTCCTTGGCGAAAAACCCTGTCGGGATGCGGGCGAAATTGCGTTGAACGAGTTCGAGCGGCAGGCCGGTGATCTCCGAAACGCGCCCGCTGGCGAGCTTGCCGCCTTGCTCCAGTCCGCTGTTCAACGCCGTCAGGTAATCGCCGAGCGCGTAACGCTCGACTTCGGCCAGCCTGTCGCGCAGCGCATCGCCGCTCAAGCCATCGCCCTTCAGCCGCGTCGCCGCCAGCGACGGCAGTTCGAGCGCCCAGTGCAACTGGTCGAACTGGTCAGGGCGCACCAGCATGAATTCCAGCGCCGGCGAGATCAGCACGATGCCGCTGGGGCTGAGGCCCACATCCTCCTGCAGCGTGCGCGCAAGCAGCGCCGCGCGGAAGCCGCCATAGCTTTCGCCGGCGAGGAATAGTGGCGCTTCGGTGCGGCCGTTCTGCGCCAGATAGAGCCGGATGAAGGCGCCGACCGAGCTGGCGTCGGCGTCGACGCTCCAGAATTCCTTCGGCTCGTGCCCCGGCGCCTCGCGGCTGTAGCCGGTGCCGACCGGATCGACGAAGACGAGATCGCTCATGTCGAGCCAGCTGTCGGGATTGTCGATCAGCTTTTGCGGCGGCCGCAGGAATTCGCCGTCGGCAGCGGTCTCGACGATGCGCGGTCCGATCGCGCCGAGATGCAGGTAAGCCGACGCCGCGCCCGGCCCGCCATTGAAGACGAAGGTGATCGGTCGGTCCTTCGCCGGGGCGGGCGACTGCTGCGTGTAGGCGACATAAAAGATCTCGGCCGTGACCTCGCCCTTGCCCGACAAGAGCGACAGCGTGCCGGCCTTGGCCTGGTAATCCAGCTTGCGCCCGCCAAGCGTGATCGAATGCTCGGTCACCTGCGGCGGCGGCAACAGCGACAGCACGCCACCGGCCGGCGCCGGCCGCTCCGGCGTTTCGGCGAGGGCCGGTCGGGCGAGGGCGGCGAGCAGCAGGAGGATGAGGGGAACGAGCTTGGATCGCATGACAACTCCGCTGGAAACGATCTCCGCAAAGGTATGGCTAGGGCCGGCGAAGTCAAATGGGCGTCTCAGAACTTGGGTTCCTCGCCCCCGCCAAAGGCGGGGGAGAGGTGGCCGCGGAGCGGACGGAGAGGGGGCCTTCGTAGGGCGCTCCCCCTCTCCGTCTCGGCTTCGCCGAGCCACCTCTCCCCCACTTCATGGGGGCGAGGAACCCAGCTGGAATTATGTGCTATCAACTGCCAACACCGCTGAAAGGAAATTCGCCTTTATGGACGCGACCGCACTCAAGGCCATGCAGGCGCCGCTGAAGGAAGCCTATCGCGACGATGCCGCGCGAGCGCTGATCACGCTGAGAGCCCGCGGTACGCTCGACGACCAGTCGATCGCCTGCAAGGTGGAGACGGGCAGGGCGCTTGCCGTCGCAGGCCTACATCCGGCGACCGGCGGCTCGGGCCCAGAGCTATGCTCCGGCGACATGCTGCTCGAGGCGCTGGTCGCCTGCGCCGGCGTGACGCTGAAGGCGGTGGCGACGGCGCTGGAGTTCAAGCTCGGCAACGCCACTGTCGAGGCCGAGGGCGACCTCGATTTTCGCGGCACCCTCGGCGTCGCCAGGGACGCACCGGTCGGCTTCCGCGAGATAAGGCTGAAATTCGACCTCGACACCGACGAGCCGCGGGAGCGCATCGATTCGCTGATGAAGCTCACCTAGCGCTACTGCGTGGTGTTCCAGACGATCAACAACAAGCCGGCGTTGAGTGTGAGCGGACAGCGCTGAGCGTCGCTACTGCGCCGACGGCGTCTCCGCGTCCCCTTCATCGGTAAACGGCGAGGCGCTCGGCACGCATTGGACGGCCCAGCCCTGCGGGGTCGGCTGCTTCTGATATTCGGTGATGGCGTTGGTGCACTGTTCGCGGGTGTCGAAGGTGCTGGGCAGCACCACCATGCCGCCCTGCGGGCCGGCGATCACCAGATACCAGACCAATGCTACGCTGGGGGTGGCAGCCATGGGCATTCCTCACTTTGCTCAAATGTCGGATTCGGACCGATCCTAGCAAGTCCCTCGGTACGGCGAAAGCAGGGCGGCGGCACACGCTTCCACCGCCCCGGTCACAGACCCGTGAACGATCGAGCTACTCGGTCGCGAAGCAGTAGAACAGGCCGTCGCCGCCCGTGCCCTTGAGCGCCTCCTGGCTGCAGCCGCCGCGCGAGGCGTGCGAGGAATTCCACGACTTCGCCGCCGCCGATTCGTCGAGCCCTGTGCGGTCGTGATGTCCCATCATCGCCGCGCCCTCGGCGCCGCTCATCGTCCAGTCGCCGCAGGTCTGGTCGGCGATCTTCGTGCCGTCGGGCTTGGAGCCGGTCAGCATGTCATGGCGGTTCGGCTTGTCGCCGCGGCCATTGACCACTTCGCCTTTCTCGGTCAGCGCCGTCTGCTTTGTAATGCCGTTGGCGTCGCCGTGCAGCGAGGCGACGTCGTCGGCGATCTTCTCGCCCTTGGCGTTGAACCACGGGCCTTTGCCGATGCGGTCGCGCGCGTCTTCGGTGCTGGAGGAAAGATAGGCATGCCAGGTCTTGCCGGTGACGCCGGCCGCTTCCGCCAGCGAGGCGCAATGCGCATCGGCACCCTTCAGGCCACCGAGATCGGCGCCCTTGCCGGAGCCGGCGCTGGTGACGAAGAAGCTCATGCTCTTGTCTTGCGAGAGGGCTGCGCCGGCAGATGCGGCAAGCGTCGCGGCAGCGGCGATGGCGGCAACGAGAATGGGTCTACGCATGTCGGTCCTCCGGTTTCGAATGCCTTTGCATTCGAAGAACGTTGCCGGAGGCCTGTTTAATCCGTCCTGGGCTTCGTTTTATTCCGGCTGCCTGTAGGCGACGAAGCGGTTGTGCTTGGCCTGGAAGATCAGGCCCGTCTCCTTCAGTTCGGGGCTTGCCAGGGGCACGATGCGTTTGGCGATCTCGGACGGGTGCGGCAGCGTCTCCGGATCCTCGCCGGGCATGGCTTGCGCGCGCATCGCCGTGCGCGTCGCGCCGGGGTCGGCGGCATTGACCCTCAACGCCAGCGTCTCGGTCTCATGCGCCCAGGACCGCATCATCGTTTCCACGGCGGCCTTCGAGGCCGCGTAGGGCGCCCAGAAGGCGCGCGCCGAATGCGCCGCGTTGGACGACAGGATGATGGCACGGCCGGCGTCGGAGAGCCTGAGCAGCGGGTCGACCGAACGGATCAGCCGCCAGGTCGAGGTGACGTTGACGGTCATCACCTTCTCGAAGGTCTTGGCTTCGACATGGCCGATCGGCGAGATCACGCCGAGCACGCTGGCGTTCGCCACCAGGATGTCGAGCTTGCCCCAGCGCTCATGGATCGCGCCGCCGAGCCGGTCGATGCCGGCCATGTCTGCAAGATCGAGCGGCACCAGCGTCGCCTGTCCGCGCCCGTCGGCCTTGATCTGGTCGTCCAGCTCTTCCAGTCCGCCGACCGTGCGCGCCACCGCGATGACATGCGCGCCGGCCGCCGCCAACTCCCTGGCTATGAAATAGCCGATGCCGCGCGAGGCGCCGGTGACGACCGCCACGCGGCCGGAAAGGTCGAGGGTCATACAGGAATTTCCGTGAGCTAAAGCAATTCCAGGAAAAGTGTTTAGCGGTTTTCCGTCCGGAATTGCGTCAAAACAAATATTGCGGCTTACGATCCGCTCGACGCCAGCAGCGACAGCGTGCGCACATTGTCGTGGCCTTCGAAGTCGAGCAGGCGGGTGGGGTATTGGCCGGTGAAGCAGGCGTCGCAGAATTGCGGCTGGTCGTTGTCGCGGCGCGCTTCGCCGACAGCGCGGTAGAGGCCGTCGATGGTAAGGAAGCCGAGCGAATCGACACGGATGAACTCGGCCATTTCCTCGATCGACATGCGCGATGCGAGCAGCTTCGACTTCTCCGGCGTGTCGACGCCATAGAAACAGGATGCGCCGGTCGGCGGCGAGGCGATGCGCATATGCACTTCCCTCGCGCCGGCATCGCGCACCATCTGCACGATCTTCTGGCTGGTGGTGCCGCGCACGATCGAATCGTCGACCAGCACCACGCGCTTGCCCTCGATCATGCGGCGGTTGGCATTGTGCTTGAGCTTGACGCCCATATGGCGGATGGAATCGCCCGGCTGGATGAAGGTGCGCCCGACATAGTGGTTGCGGATGATGCCGAGTTCGAAGGGAATGCCCGCCGCCTGGGAAAAGCCGATCGCGGCCGGCGTGCCGGAATCCGGCACCGGCACGACGATGTCGGCCTCGACCGGGCTTTCCTGCGCCAGCTCGGCGCCGATGCGCTTGCGAACTTCATAGACGTTGCGGCCCTCGACCGACGAATCCGGTCGCGCGAAATAGACATATTCGAATATGCAGAAGCGGGTCTTCTGCGGCTCGAACGGGAACAGGCTCTCTACGCCCTTGGAGGTGATGACCACCATCTCGCCGGGCTTGATGTCACGCACGAAGCGGGCGCCGATGATGTCGAGCGCGCAGGTCTCCGAAGCAAGGATCCAGGCGCCGTCGAGGTCGCCCAGCACAAGCGGGCGGATGCCGAGCGGGTCGCGGCAGCCGATCATCTTCTTGGCCGTCATCGCCACCAGCGAGAAGGCGCCTTCGACCTGGCGCACGGCATCGATGAAGCGGGAATTGAGATCGCGCTCCTTGCTGGTCGCGACCAGGTGCAGCAGCGTCTCGGTGTCGGAGGTAGAGGAGAAGATCGAGCCCTGCTTCTGCAGCGCGCGCTGCACGGTGAGCGCATTGGTGAGGTTGCCGTTGTGGGCGACCGCCAGGCCGCCTTCGGCAAGCTCGGCGAAGAAGGGCTGGATGTTGCGAATGCCCGCGCCGCCCGTCGTGGCGTAGCGTGTGTGGCCGATGGCGCGGTTACCTTGCAGCCTGTCCATGACGCCTTGCTTGGTGAAGGTGTCGCCGATCAGGCCGACATGGCGTTCGACATGGAACTGGGTGCCGTCGTAGGAGACGATGCCGGCCGCTTCCTGGCCGCGATGCTGCAGGGCGTGCAGGCCGAGTGTGACGATGGCCGCCGCGTCCTGCCGGCCGAAGATGCCGAACACGCCGCATTCGTCGTGGAAATGATCGTCGGCCTCGGCGGAAAGGACCTTGCCTCTATCTGCCGTTGAGTCTGCCATCTGGTGCTCAAGCTCCGCTAAAGCTGCCATATAGGGCCATCGCTCGCCGAACGCAACGCATGCCGGCGGGCATTGACAAATAGGATGAGGGCAGGCCGCCAGGGCCTGCCAAGTCAGTTTGCCGGCGCAGGCGCAGGCGCTGGCGCCGGGGCGGGCGCAGGCGTGGCCGGCTCGTTGTCGGCTGGAGCCTCGCCCTCAGTGTCGTCGGGCGCCGTCGCGTTGTCGTCGCCGGCTGCGGGCGGCTCCGCCGCGGGCTGGTCGCCGGTGGCCGGCGCGCCGGCCTGCGGCGTGCCCTTATGCGTGTATTTGTTGACCAGTTCCTCGGTGTTTTCAGGCAGCACGCTTTCGAGCTTGGCTCCGATCGACTCGAGCAGCGGCCGCGACTTGGCGTTGGCGACCCAGGCAGGCGCCTTGGCGCCGGCCAGCCAGTTGAAGAACAGAAGCGCCACGGCGACCACCAGGATGCCGCGCGCCGCGCCGTAGAGGAAGCCGAGCGTGCGGTCGAGCGCGCCGATGCGCGAATCGATGATCCAGTCGGCGAGCTTCATGGTGATGACGGAGACGACGATCAGCGCGATGAGGAAGACGACGCCCGCGGAAGCCGCCATCGCGATCTTGTCGTTCTCGATATAGGGCTGAACATAGGGCAGCACCGGCTTGTAGAAGAAGAACGCCGCTGCCGCCGCCGCTGCCCAGGAAACCACCGACAGCACTTCGCGGGAGAAGCCGCGCACCATGGCGAGCATTGCTGAGACCAGGGTGAAGCCGACGAGAATTCCGTCAAGCAGCGTAATCGGCATGGTTCTCGCCCCACTTCCTGTCTTACGGCCCGACGAGCCGCGTCACTCATCGTCGTCGGCACGGCCGCGCCGTGAGCCGGCTATACGCGCCACAAGGTCGGCAAGCTCGGTGGGCTGAAACGCGCCGGCCCCGATCCCCCCGGCGATTTCCTCGCTGCCGAGCGGCAGCACCGCGCTTCCAAAACCCAGCTTTTCGGCTTCTTTGAGACGCTGCTGCGCATGCGCAACCGGCCTCACCGCACCCGATAGGCTGATTTCGCCGAAATAGACGCAATCGGCGGGAAGGGCAAGACCGGTGAGCGAGGAAACCAGCGCGGCGGCGACCGCGAGATCGGCCGCCGGCTCCGAGATCCGGTAGCCGCCGGCGACGTTGAGATAGACGTCATGCTGGCCGAAGCGGACGCCGCAATGCGCCTCCAGCACGGCGAGCACCATAGACAAACGCGCGCCGTCCCAGCCGACCACGGCGCGGCGCGGCGTGCCGAGCGAGGAGGGCGCGACCAGCGCCTGGATCTCGACCAGCACCGGCCTGGTGCCTTCCATGCCGGCAAAAACCGCGGCGCCCGGCGATTTCGCGTGGCGTTCGCCGAGGAACAGCTCGGATGGATTGGAAACCTCGCGCAGGCCCTTGTCCGACATTTCGAACACGCCGATCTCGTCGGTCGGCCCAAAACGGTTCTTCACCGTGCGCAGGATGCGGAAGTGGTGATTGCCTTCGCCCTCGAAATAGAGCACGCCGTCGACCATGTGCTCGACGACGCGCGGTCCGGCGATCTGGCCTTCCTTGGTGACATGGCCGACGAGCACGATCGCAGCACCTGTGGATTTCGCGTAGCGGATCATGGCTTGAGCAGCGGCGCGCACCTGGGTGACGGTGCCCGGCGCCGAATCGGCAAGGTCGGTCCACAGCGTCTGGATGGAATCGAGGATGACGAGGTCCGGCCGCTTGCCGTCGGCGATGGTCGCCAGGATGTCCTCGACATTGGTTTCGGCGGCGAGCTCGACCGGCGTTGAGGCGACGCCGAGCCGCTGCGCCCGCAGCCTGATCTGCGCCACCGCCTCCTCGCCCGAAACATAAACGATGCGGTGGCCCTTCGAGGCGAGCGCCGCCGCGGCTTGTGTGAGCAGCGTCGACTTGCCGATGCCGGGATCACCGCCGACCAGCAATGCCGAGCCGCGCACGAAGCCGCCGCCGGTGGCGCGGTCGAGCTCGCCGATGCCCGAGACGATGCGCGGCGCATCCTCGATGTCGCCGGACAGGCTGGTGAGCACCACGGCGCGGCCCTTGCGGGTGTTGCGCGTGTTCGCCGGCCCCGAGCCGATGCCGCCCGACGTGCCTTCCTCGACCAGCGTGTTCCACTCGCCGCAGGCATCGCATTTGCCGGCCCAGCGCTGATGCACCGAGCCGCAATTCTGGCAGATGAACTGAACCCGCGATTTGGCCACGCTGTTACCTTTTTGGCTTTGGGCGGACGCCGCGTTCCTTCGCGCCCCCCTCTGTCCTGCCGGACATCTCCCCCACTTGGGGGAAGATCGGACCGCACGACGGGTTTCGCCAATTTTCAACGTTGCAGAACAGAGTGCCGGCGAAGGCGGCAGCTAATCTCCCCCCTTGTGGGGGAGATGTCCGGCAGGACAGAGGGGGGCGCCGTGGAGCGCCAACGCCCATCGCTTTTGCTGCGGTCCCGAGCAAGCGCCTACTCAAACCTCTCCGGCAGATGATGCTCTTCGGCCAGATCCGAGAAGCGCGTGAACTCGCCGTGGAAGGCGAGGCTGACCGTGCCGGTCGGTCCGTGACGCTGCTTGGCGACGATGCACTCGGCCTTGCCGCGCGCCTCGTTCATCTCGTTTTCCCATTTGATGTATTCGTCGGTGCCGAGCTTCGGCTCGCGGTTCTTGAGGTAATATTCCTCGCGGTAGACGAACAGCACCACGTCGGCGTCCTGCTCGATGGAGCCGGATTCGCGCAGGTCCGAGAGCTGCGGGCGCTTGTCGTCGCGGCTTTCGACCTGACGCGACAGCTGCGACAGCGCGATGATCGGCACGCCGAGCTCCTTGGCCAGCGCTTTCAGGCCCGTGGTGATCTCGGTGATTTCCTGCACGCGGTTCTGCGAGGCCTTGGCGCTCGAGCCCTGCATCAGCTGGATATAGTCGATGACGATGAGATCGAGGCCGCGCTGGCGCTTCAGCCGGCGCGCGCGGGCGGCAAGCTGCGCGATCGAGATGCCGCCGGTCTGGTCGATGAACAGCGGGATCTTCTGCATCGTCTGCGAGCAGGCGACGAGCTTTTCGAAATCCATCTCGGTGATCTCGCCGCGGCGGATCTTTGACGACGAGATCTCGGTCTGCTCGGAAATGATGCGGGTGGCGAGCTGCTCCGACGACATTTCCAGCGAGAAGAAGCCGACGACTCCGCCATTGGCGGCCTTGAACGAGCCGTCGGCCTGCTGCGCCGGCCGGTAGGCTTCGGCGATGTTGAAGGCGATGTTGGTGGCCAGAGAGGTCTTGCCCATGCCCGGGCGCCCGGCGAGCACGATAAGGTCCGAGGGCTGCAGGCCGCCCATGCGGCGGTCGAGGTCGCGCAGGCCGGTCGAGATGCCGGACAGATGGCCGTCGCGCATATAGGCGGCATTGGCCATGTCGACGGCGGTCTTGACCGCATCGTTGAAGCTCTCGAAGCCGCCGTCGTAGCGGCCGGTTTCGGCGAGCTCGAACAGGCGCCGCTCGGCGTCCTCGATCTGGTCGGACGGCGACATGTCGACCGGCGCGTCATAGGCGATGTTGACCATGTCCTCGCCGACGGTGATCAGCGCCCGGCGCGTCGCGAGGTCGTAGATGGCGCGGCCGTAGTCGGTGGCGTTGACGACGGTGACGGCTTCCACTGCCAGCCGCACGACATATTGCGCCACCGTCATGTCGCCGACCTTCTCGTCGGCTGGCAGGAAGGTCTTCAGCGTGATCGGCGTCGCGATCTTGCCCATGCGGATGAGTTCGGCCGCGACCTCGAAGATGCGGCGGTGCAGCGGCTCGTGGAAATGCGCCGGCTTCAAAAAGTCCGAGACACGGTAGAAGGCGTCGTTGTTGACGAGGATGGCGCCAAGCAACGCCTGCTCGGCCTCGATGTTGTTCGGTGCCTCGCGATAAAGCGGCGTCTCCGCCGCGCCGAATTTTCTCGCCGCCTCTGCCATGATGTCCCCGATTTCGATCCCGGCCTTTCGATATCAGAACTGGAAAAATCGGTGCTGACTTATCTGCAACAGTGAGGATCCAACCGGCCTTGATGCTCGCGATTCACAGCCAAAATTTTTTGGTGGAAAGAATCGTCATTGACTCGAATCGGAAGGAACGACGATAGCGCTTCTCGTATGAGAACAAAACAGGAAAATACTTATGCTAGCGTATCGCCCCAGTCCGCCCGCCGCGCGGCCTTGAAGACATCGCCGTCGCGCTTGCTGAACAGTTGCTCGCGGGCGCCGCCGTCGGGGCGGCAGAGTTTCAGCACCACCTTGCCGGAGCCACCCTTCGGCGGCGCGATCACCCGTGCCGGGCGCGCCGGTGTCGGCCGCCTGGAGGCGGCGAGGTAAATGAACTTCTCGTCCTCCCATGGCACCTCGGCCTCCTTGACGAGGCGATGCAGGCGCGAGCGGGCGACGCGGCGGGCGAAATGGCACCAGTCGGGCGGCGCGAGCGGACAGGGCGCCGCGTGCGGGCAGGGCGCCAGGACATGCGCGCCCACCGTGATCAGTTGCTGCCGCGCGGCAAGAATGCGCTGCCAGCCGGCGGGCGTGCCAGGCTCGACGATGAGAAGCGTGTCGGCCGTGAGCCGCCAGAGCCGGTCGATGAGTTTCGGCAGCGATAAAGGTACGATCTCGTCCAGCATATAGGCGGCGCTGACGAGGTCTGCGGGCTCGATGCCGTCAAGGTCGATGGTCGCGTCGCCGGCGATCCAGTCGGTGCGGGCCGCGATCGCGTCTCCCGCCAGCGACTGACCGGCCTTGCGCACGGCAGCGCTTGCCTCGACCAGAACCGCCCGTTCGAGCTCGGGCCATGCGTCCGTCGTGGCCCAAAGCATGGTGCCAGGCCCGGCGCCGATATCGAGCAGGCTCGCCGGCCGGAAATCCGGCCTTGCGTCGGCCAACGCCTCGAGGCTGGCGCGCACGGCGGCATAGGTGGCGGGCAGCCTTGTCGCCAGATAGGCCTTGACCGCCATGTCCTCGCCCATATGCAGGCGGCCGTCGCGCAACTCGGCTCGGTAGCGTTCCGAAAGCGTCTTCGCGGCCTGTTTCAACGCCGGCAGCGGCACCTTTTCGAGGAGACCGTCGACGCCTTGGCGGAGCATAGGGGGGAGCTCCATCGCTCAAACCCCGCGCGGCGCCAGTAGGATGACGGAAGCGCCGATGATGCAGAGCGCTGCGCCCGCCAGGTCCCAGCGGTCGGGACGCGCGCCCTCGACCAGCCACAGCCAGCCGAGCGAGGCGGCGATGTAGATGCCGCCATAGGCGGCGTAGGCGCGGCCCGCGGCGTTCGTATCGACCAGCGACAGCAGGAAAGCGAACAGCGCCAGCGAGACGAGGCCGGGGAGGAGCCAGAGCGGCGACTTCTCCAGCCGCCACCACGCCCAGAACGAGAAGCAGCCCGCGATCTCGGCAAGGGCTGCTGCGGTGTAGATGAGGTAGGTCATGAAAAAGGTCTCGCGAACGAGACCTTTTTCGTGGCGTCAGGCCGCAATGGCAAGCGGCAATGCGTGTCTATTCCACTGCCTTGCGTCGGCGGCTCGGCTTGGGCGGCACGGGCGCCGCCGGCTCCTGGTGGCCGATATCGCGCAGTTCCAGCGCTTTCTCGCATTTGGCGATATAGTCGCGCGTCACCGGCAGCGTGTCGTTCTTCTTGGCGAGCTGGAACTGGAAGATCACCAGGTCCTGCCAGCGGAAGGCGGCTTCCGACGCGGCGAGATAGAACTCCCACATCCTGCAGAAGCGCTCGTCATAGATCGCTTTCGCCTTGTCGCGGTTGGCGGCGAAGCGCTCGCCCCAATGCTTCAGCGTATCGGCGTAATGCAGCCGCAGGATCTCGATGTCGGTGACGACCAGGCCCGACTTCTCGATCGCCGGCATCACTTCGGAAAGCGCCGGGATATAGCCGCCCGGAAAAATATATTTGCGCACGAAAGCGCTGGTCGCCCACGGCACGCCGGAGCGGCCGATGGTATGGAGCAGCATCACGCCGTCGGGCTTGAGCAGCGTCGCCGCCTTGTCGAAGAAGGTGCGGTAGTGGTTGACGCCGACATGTTCGAACATGCCGACCGAGACGATGCGGTCGAAGCGCTCGTTGATGTGCCGATAGTCCTTGAGCTCGAAATGCACGCGGTCCTGCAGCCCCTGCGCATGCGCGCGGTCGGTGGCGACGCCATGTTGCTCGGTCGACAGCGTCACGCCTTGCACGTCGACGTCGAAGGCCTTGGCGAGATAGATGCCGAGGCCGCCCCAGCCGGAGCCGATGTCGAGCACGGTCTGGCCGGGCTTCAGCCTCAGCTTGGCGGCGATGTGGCGCTTCTTGGCAAGCTGCGCTTCGTCCAGCGTCATGTCGGGCTGCTCGAAATAGGCGCAGGAATACTGCATGTCCTCGTCGAGGAAGAGCTTGTAGAGCTCGCCCGACAGGTCGTAGTGGCGCTCGACGTTGCGGCGCGAGCGCGCGGCGGTGTTGACCTGCTGCAGACGGCGGAAGGCATGGCGCAGGCCCTCGATCGCCTTCGACCAGGACACGTCGATGCCGCTCGAGCCCATGTTCTGGAACGCGATACGCATCAGCCCGAGAACGCCGCCCTCGAGCACATCCAGCTCGCCATCCATATAGGCTTCGGGCACGGCCAGCATCGGGTCGAAGCTGATGGCGCGCTCTGCATGCATGGTCTTGATGTGGATATGCACCGGCTCGCCACTGCCGTCGCCGAACTTGTGCGTCGTCCCCTTCGGCCCGGTCACCTTGAGGTCGCCGGCCCGCACCAGGCGTTCGAGAACGTGTTTCAACAGGATATTCATGACCAAATGTCCCCTCAGTCGGATCACCCGGTAATCGGACTGGAATGCCAGAACGAAAGTGCCACAGCGCGACGCCCGCGTCCAATCGACGCGCCACACTGTAATTCTGCATCAAGATATAGGGGTTCGGAAAGTTCCGTTTGGCACAAAAACGCCCGGGTCGCAGACCCGGGCGTTAGTCCAGAAATTCTGGAGGCCTTTAACCGAAGCGATGCCTCGGTCGTGTGGTCGATCAGGCGTTCTCTTCGCCGCCCTCGAACTCGGCGTTCGGGTCGAAGAAATTCTCCGGCCGGGCATTGTCGTTGATGTCGTCGCCATAGATGGCTTCGGCGGTGGTCAGCGTCTCGCCCTTGGCCTGGCGCTCCGCCTCGTCGGCCGAACGGGCGATGTTGAGCGTCACGGTGACCTGGACCTCCGGATGCAGCGCGATCGCCACATTGGACAGGCCGATGGTCTTGATCGGCTGGTTGAGCTCGATCTGGTTGCGGTTGACGGTGAAGCCTTCGGCAATCAGCAGGTCGGCGATGTCGCGGGTCGACACCGAGCCGTAGAGCTGACCGGTCTCGCCGGCCGAGCGCACCACGATGAAGCTCTTGCCGTCGAGCTTCTCGGCGACCTGGGTGGCCTCGGACTTGCGCTCGAGGTTACGGGCTTCGAGCTGGGCGCGCTGGCCCTCGAACTTCTTCTTGTTGGCTTCGTTGGCGCGCAGCGCCTTGCCCTGCGGCAAAAGGAAATTGCGGGCGAACCCGTCCTTGACCTTCACGGTCTCGCCCATCTGGCCGAGACGGGAAATGCGCTCGAGGAGAATGACTTCCATTGTCTTGTTCCTTCGTTCGGGCACCGATCGCGGGATCGGCGCGGAAATTGAGTGGAACAGGTCAGGAAGCAAAAAGGGCGTTGTCGCCGGTGTCGCTGTCCTGCCTGTCGCGGCAGTTAGAGGCTTTTCACCTCAACTCGGGATTTGATGGTCGAACCGGTCGTGCCCGTCACGGCCGGCGGAACGGGCAGGCGGCGAACCGCCTGCCCGGAAGTTTTAGCGAACCACGTAGGGCAGCAGGCCGAGGAAGCGGGCGCGCTTGATCGCCTTGGCGAGCTCGCGCTGCTTCTTCTGGCTGACGGCGGTGATGCGCGACGGCACGATCTTGCCGCGCTCGGAAATGTAGCGCTGCAGGAGACGCACGTCCTTGTAGTCGATCTTGGGCGCATTGGCGCCGGAGAACGGGCAGGTCTTGCGGCGGCGATGGAACGGACGCCGGGTCGGGATCTGGTTGATGTCGACCATTATTCTGCACCCCCTTCAGAGCTTTCGCGCGGACGGCGCGGACCACGGTCGCCGCCGTCACGGTCGCCGAACGAACGCGGACCACGGTCGCCGCGGTCACGATCGCCGAAGGAACGCGGGCCACGATCGCGGTCGCCGAAGCCGCCGCGCTCGGAGCGCTCTTCGCGCTTCTGCATCATCGCCGAAGCGCCTTCCTCATGCGCCTCGACCCTGACGGTGAGGAAGCGAAGGACGTCTTCCGACAGACCCATCTGACGCTCCATCTCGTTGAGCGCGGCCGGCGGGCAGGTGATGTCCATCAGCGTGTAGTAAGCCTTCCGGTTCTTCTTGACCCGGTAGGTGAGGGACTTCAGTCCCCAGTTCTCGATCCGGCCGACCGAGCCGCCATTCGCGGAGATGACGCCCTTGTACTGTTCGACAAGCGCGTCAACCTGCTGCTGCGACAGGTCCTGCCGGGCAAGAAACACATGTTCGTAAAGAGCCATTATGTTTTAGTGCCTTTCTTCGTTTCTCTGGACCGGCCCTCGCGGCTAAGCCTCTGCAACTTGTCTGACCCGCATGAAAACGGGGAAGAAAGGAGCATCGCGAGACGGTCGAGAGCGGAGACACGGGAGGCTAAAAGCGCATCTGGCTTCGTGTCGCGGCCTTCGAAAAGGCCACGGCCCTCCGTTCAGCCCCCAGCAAGGACCGGCAGATTGCGCGCGTCTATACAGCAATTCCGCCGGAAGGCAAGGCCCGGCCGACGTCATGTCGTAAGCACATGAGTTGTCCGGGTTAGGTAGCACACGAGTTGTCCGGTTTTATCGCCAGCGAATGGAGACTGGGGATGGGACGGACAGCATGGCTACAGGACCGGAGAATGCAGAAGTTTCGGGACGTTTTAAGCCGCTGGAATGGCGGCGATCTTTCGATGCTGGAGGCTGGTGAGCTACTGGGCATGTCGGAACGGCAATTTCGGCGTTATCGCGACCGCTACGAAGAGGCTGGGGAGGATGGCTTAAGGGACCGGCGTTTGGGCAAGCTTTCGACGCGTCGGGTGCCTGCGG
>NZ_QMBP01000035.1 GCF_003289945.1 Mesorhizobium hawassense | reverse complement strand
GGCGGGGTGGATTCCGGGCTGACGACGACGGACGGCACGAAGATCTTCCTGTTCAAGCAGGGCGATGTTGTCGTCGGGCGGATCGGCGCCGACGCTGCCACGGCGGCAAACGGTCTGGCGGCATTCGCGGTGGCGATCGACTCCAGCGGTTTTGTCAGCGTGGCGCAGTACGCCTCGCTGCATCACGGCTCCGCCGACAACCCCGACACCAGCGAGGCGGTATCCATCGCCAACGCCGCGCTGCAGGCGGTGGTGACGGTGACCGACGGCGATGGCGACACGGCGACGAACTCGGTCAACATCGGCAGCCAGGTCAAATTCCTCGACGACGGGCCAACGATCACGGTCGATGACATCGGAAACGGGACCTACACTGCAGGCGGCAGCAGCACCTGGAGCGAAGCTCCTGGCGCCGACGGGTTCACGTCACTGAACATAACCCTCAACGGCTACACGATCGACAACAAAACTCCAGTGATCGTCAACAACGGTTCGCTCGGGACCGATACGACAACCGACGCGAACGGCAACTACGTCTTCAACGGCACGATCAACGACGATTTCAACAATGACGGCACTTCGGACGCGGTGTCGTTCAAGCTGACATTCAATCCGACGAATAACACCTACAAGATCGACGTGACGAGCCAACCCTCGACGATCATCAATTTCGACACGTCGCAGGGTTCGCTGGCGCCGGGGGGGCCTAGCCCGGTGCAGCAACTGAACTTCTCAAGCGGGCCCGCGGCCGGACAGAGCGTGGTGTTCTTCGGCGCTGTGGCAACCGCGCCCGCAAACCTTAACGATGGCGCCAACACTCCTCCGAACGACATCCTGGACCTGGTGAAACTCGGGCAGCCGGATCTGAGCAAGAGCGATATCGATGCTTTGCTCAAGCCGACGAATCAGATCCCGACCCTGATCAACGGCTCGACACAGATGAACGTGTCGACCTCGGGTATCGGGGTCAACAACAACAACCTGGACGGTTCGGGGGCCGGGATCCAATCCACGGACGAAAGCTTTGTCGTCAATCCCTCGCAGCTTGTCGACAAGGTTAAAGTGTTCATCGACAACTCGGTGGGTGGCTACAACCCGGGCACGGAGGATCTCGAGTACCGCATCTACTACAGCGACGGGACAGTCAGTGCGAATACGAAAGTCCAGGCGGCCGATCTTACCGACGTCACGTCGGGGGTCGCCAGAGGCGGTAAGTCGTTCGAAATCTCGGATGTCCTGGGCGGGCCTCAGATCGACGCTGTCCAGCTGACGATGGCCAATGGCACGATCAAGATACCGGTGATCCAGTTCAGCATCCGGCAGGCGTTCTTGCCGCAACAGCTCGCCATGAACCTGACGGCGACTCTCACGGACGGGGATAACGACACCAAGCAGGACCCGTTCTCGATCACTCTCGCCTGACGGTGCACTATCCGCGGCCGGGCACTCGCCCGGCCGCCCTTCTTGTAGAACTGGGGCTTGGGCAATGGACACGGTACCCGAAACCTTTGTCGACGCGTTCGGCGAGATCTCGCTCAAGCACGGCATGATCCGCATCGAGCTGGTCTCGCTGTCGGGCTCCGAGCCGCGCGTGACGCAACGGCTGATCACCAGCCTGCAGGCCTTCTCTCAAATGCTGCAGGCGCAGAACGGCATGCGCGAACAGCTCGAGAAGGCGGGCGTGATCCGCTCGCAGCAGCCGTCACCGGAAGCCGAGCCGGGCTCCCAGCCCACGTCGCTCCAGCCCCTCCCGTTTCCTCTCCGACCGGCGGGAGAGACGGTGGTGCGGCTGATGCCGCAGCCGGCATCGCCTGCGGCGGCAACACCCGCAGCAACAGCTCTGCGGCTGCCGAAATCGCCAAATTTCAGCGACGAGCAATAACCGAAATGCGTCAGTGCCTCATGCCGAACAGAGCCCCTCTCCGTCCTACATGGCGCAACGGAAGCGGGAGCACGCCAAGGCCCGTTAGCGTCACGGCGCCCGTCCACGCGCCGACCAGCCTGCACGCCGCGGAGCGAAAGCCATGAACGATCGCTGGTTGTCCGATGCGCTCGCCACTCTCGTCGCCGCCGGGGGGCTGGTCGCTGAGGGGCTCCACAGGCTAAGCCCCCCGGCTCAGTTCCTACTGTGTACCCTGTTCGCTTGGCTTGTCCTGACCTGGATGACCCGTACGCGTGCCTCGACCCTCCGCGCCGTCAAGGGTGACACAGCGACTTACCTGCGCGGCACAGTGGAAGGATCTCCAGTCGAAACGGCACTGCAGTGCCTTGTCGCCGTCGGGCGGCACTACGGCATTGATCTTTCCCCCGAGCGCATCAAGCACGACTTTGCGCTGCGGCCCGAGGACGACATCAACCGGCTGCTTCCGAAGATCGCCCGCAGCAGCGGCATGCGCAGCCGCAAATTGAAGGTCGGCTGGAAGGATCTGCAACGCCTCGGCGACGCCTATCCGGTGATTGCCCGGCTGACAAACGGCAACAGCGTCATCCTGCTCGGATTCAACGATAACAAGGTCGGGATCCTCGACCCGCTTGCCGACTGCCTCGCGGTATTGCCCCTCGACCAGTCGACATTCTGCAAGAAGTGGACCGGCGAGCTCCTGCTGCTGCGCCGCACTTTCGCGCTGGGGGATGAGAGCCGACCCTTCGGCTTTACCTGGTTCCTCCCGGAAGTCGTCCGCAACGCGGCGATGTTCCGCGACATCGCGGTGGCCGCGGTCGCGCTGCAGGTGCTGGCGCTTGCCCTGCCGATCTTCATCCAGATCACGGTCGACAAGGTGCTCGTGCACCAAGCCTATACGACGCTCGTTGTGCTCGCCATCGGGGTCAGCGCCGCCGTCCTGTTCGACGCGGTCTTCAACTATCTGCGGCGCATCCTGCTGGTCTACGCCTCGGCGCGGATCGATGTGCGCACCTCGATCCGCACCTTCGCGCGCCTGCTGTCGTTGCCGATCGATTTCTTCGAGCGCGCCTCGGCCGGTGTCATCACCAAGCACATGCAGCAGGTCGAGAAGATCCGGGAGTTTCTGACCGGCCGCCTCTTCCTGACATTGCTCGACGCCACCTCGCTGCTGGTCATCGTGCCGCTGCTATTCCTCTACAGCGGCCGCCTCGCCACAATGGTGCTCGGCTTTTCCGCCCTCACCGCTTGTGTGATCGGCGGACTGATCCCGCTCTACCGCCGCAAGTTGCGCGTCCTTTACGAGGCCGAAGGGCAGCGTCAGGCCTATCTCGTCGAGACCATCCACGGCATGGAAACGGTCAAGGGGTTGGCGACCGAGCCCTTGCGCCAGCGCGACTGGGACGCGCTCTGCGCCCAGGCCGCCGAGTCGCGGTTCGACGTCGGGCGGATTTCAACCTCGGCGCAGGCGGTGATCGGGCTCCTCGAAAAGCTGCTGACGGTTGCGGTCGTCGGCTTCGGCGCCCTCCTGGTCTTCGACAACCAGATGACGGTGGGCGCGCTGATCGCGTTCAACATGCTGTCGGGCCGGGTCACCACGCCGCTCTCACAGATCGTCGGTCTGGTGCAAGGCTACCAGGAGGCCGGGCTCTCGGTGCGAATGCTCGGCAACATCATGAACCGCAGTCCGGAGCGGCCACCGAATGTGCGCGGCCTGCGCCCGCCGATCGCCGGCACTGTCGAGTTCGAGCATGTGATCTTCCGCTACAGCGAAAGCGCTCCGCCGGCCCTGAACGACGTGTCGCTGACCATCCCGGCCGGTTCGGTCTTCGGCATCGTCGGGCGCAGCGGCTCGGGCAAGTCGACATTGACGCGGCTGATGCGCGGCACCTACCCCATCCAGCACGGCTCGGTGCGGATCGACGGTCATGAAATTCGCGAGCTCGACCTCCCGCATTTGCGCAGCAACGTCGGCGTCGTGATGCAGCAGTGCTTTCTGTTCCGCGGCACCGTGCGCGAGAACATCGGGGCGACCAAGCCCGACGCAGCCCTCGAGGAGATCGTCCACGCCGCGACAATGGCCGGCGCCGACGAGTTCATCAAGCTTCTGCCGCAGGGCTACGACACCTTGCTCGAGGAGGGCGGCACCAATCTATCGGGCGGCCAGCAGCAGCGCCTGTCGATCGCCCGTGCCTTGCTGCGCCAACCGCGCATCCTCATCCTGGACGAGGCGACCTCCGCGCTTGATCCGGAGAGCGAGGCGATCGTCCAGGCAAACCTTGCCCGCATTGCCGAGGGGCGAACCGTGGTCATGGTTTCGCACCGTCTGTCCTCGCTCGTCGCGGCAGACGCCATTGTCGTGCTCGATCGCGGCCGGATCGTCGACTACGGGAAACATGGCGAACTCCTATCCCGCTGCACGACTTACCGACAGCTATGGAACCAGCAGAACAGGCATCTTGCCCGATGAGCACGCTCCTTCCAGCAGTGAGAGACTTTCAAAGCGATGCCCGCAAGATCGACGAGCGGCGCCCGCCCCGGTTGGTGGGGGCCACGCTGTACGTACTTGTCGCGGTCATCATGGTCGCAGGCATCTGGGCGTCGGTGGCCAAGGTCGACCAGATCGTGGTCGCACCAGGCAAGCTGGTGACGACGGCCTCGACGATTGTCGTGCAGCCGTTCGAGATCTCGACCGTGCGCAGCATCGACGCCAAGGTCGGCGACATCGTGCGGAAAGGCGACGCATTGGCGACCCTCGACGCGACTTTCAGTGAAGCCGATGCCGACCAATTGCGGGGAAAGGTCGCGAGCCTCGCCGCGCAAATCGAGCGGCTCGAGTCCGAACTCGACGACCGGCCGTACAAGCCCCAAAACCTGGATGACGAAGCGCGACTGCAGTCGACGATATGGATCCGGAGAATCGAGGAGAACAAGGCAAGGCTGGCTTCTTACGATCGGCAAATCCGTAACGTTCAAGCCCAGATGGCGACCAAGAGCGCTGATCGCGAGGCATTGGAGGTCCGCCTCGGCGTGGCAAAGGATCTCGAGACGATGCGGGACGTTCTGTTGAAGAGGGAGGTCGGCTCGAAGGTCGACTTACTATCTGCCAAAGGTCAGCGGCTGCAGGTCGAGCAGGAAATTCTGCTTGCCGGCAACAACATGGCTGAGCTCGAAGAGAATGTGGAGCGCTTGAAGGCCGAGGAAGCGGCTTATCTCGCGGAGTTCCGCCAGAAGACCGCTGAGGACCTGGTCCAAGCGCGCCGCGACCACGATGCCGCGGCCAGAGAACTCGACAAGGCGGTGCGGCGGAAGGCTGTAACGGTGCTAACCGCACCCGCCGACGCAATCGTGCTCGAAGTGGCGCAGCGCTCTGTCGGCTCGGTCTTGAGAGAAGCAGAGCCGCTCTACACCCTCGTTCCTCTGGGCTCTCCGTTGGAGGCGGAAGTCTCTGTCGAGGGGCTCGATGTCGGCCATGTCGAGCCCGGCAGTGAAGTTCGCCTGAAACTCGAGGCGTGGCCCTTCCAGAAGCACGGTACCCTGTCCGGGAAGGTCCGAACCGTCTCGGACGATACCTTCACGCCGGATCCGAAGAATGGTGGGCAGCAGCACCCTTACTACAAGGCACGGGTGGAGTTGACCGCGACCGACCTGCGTGATGTGCCGAGCAGTTTCCGCTTGATCCCCGGCATGGCAGTGACCGCGGAGATCAAGGCCGGCGACCGCACGATCTTGTCATATTTCCTCTATCCGCTCCTGCGTGGTCTCGACGAAAGCATCCGCGAACCCTGAGTCACGAAGCTAACGCGAACCGACGTCCGCCGGAGCGAGCGGTCGCTGACAGCGGGTTCACCAGCACATGCACTTGGGGCCTCGTTCTTGGACGCTGTTGACATTCGGCTGACAGGCCGAGTTTTCCCTTGGATGGATCGGCCGGCATGAGCGCCGCGCCGCCGTATTTCGGCAGAAAGAAATGGGCCGGTACAACCGGCCCATCCGCAATCACTCCTCTTCAGCGGGTGCCGGGATCTCATCCGGCAGGGTCTGCCGTCCAACCCGGTCGGCGACGAGCATCGAAAGCATCATCTCGACAAGGCCGTTGGCGGCTCCCTTCTCGCCGCCGGTCGCGCCGATCTGGATCTGCGGCACGAGCGGTAGCCTGCCGTTCTCGATCGCCTCGGCGAAGCGCATGAGAACCTGCGAGTTGAGCTGATAGTCCGGGCCGCCGAAGGCCGCGACCTTCTTCTCGGTGGCCTCGGCCTCCGCCAGGCCGATGGCGCGCACCTTCTCGGCCTCCGCAAAACCGGTCGCCTTGATGCGTTCGGCATCGGCGAGCGCGACGGCCTTGATCATGTCGGCCTCGCCTTGGCCGGCGACGCGCACCTTCTCGGCCTCTGCCCTGGCGGTGACCTGGATGGTTTCCGCCTCCTGGCGGGTGCGGGCGAGTTGCGCCTTGCCCTCGTTCTCACTGATCTCGATGGTAAGCGCCGACGTCGTGATCTTGGCTTGCTGTTCGGCAAGCGCCTCCTTCTCACGCAACGTGCGTTCCTGAGTGGCAGCCCTCTCCTGCAATTTGTAAGTCTCGACCTTTTCGACCGCGATCTGGCGCTCGCGCAGCTGGATCAGGATCTGCTCTATGCTGTTCTGGCCATCGGCGGCACGGGGCGTGCCAATCAACACTTCCTGCAGCTCGAGACTGTAGGAATTGAATTTTTCGCGCATCTCCTCGCCCGATTTGCGCTGGATATCGCTGCGCTCCTGCAAAAGCTGGATCAGCGTCTTCGTCTGGGCGATGTTCTTGAAGTAGGCGGAAACCATCGGATCGAGCGTTTGTTCGACCAGCCGCTTGATGTCACCGAAACGCTGCACCACGAGCGGCGCCTTCATATAGTCGATATGCACGACGACGGAGAGCGGCAGCACAGGCTCGAACGCATCCTTGGTGATCAACGACACTTCGGACAGGTTCTCGTCCAGCCGGTGTTCGCCAAACTGCTCCTTCGTCCATTTGAGCACGAAGTTGGTGGTCGGCACGGTGACGATATTGCCGGCAAAGGTATTGAACGCATACTTGCCCGGCAGCAGCGGCGTCGACCAGACACCGCGTGCGCCGACTTCGACCAGCTCGCCGTGACGGTATGCCTGCCCGGATATATCCGCGCCGTGGCGGCCGTTATAGGAAACGACGACGCCCACCGTGCCGACGTCAATGATCGTCTTCCCGACCAGTTCGACAGTCGCGAAAATGCGATTGAGGAAGTAGCTGCCGTCGGCCAGCACCTGCAGCTGCCGGCCGCGGTAGCCACCGGCATTGAGAAACTTCTCCGGGTCCTGAAAATTGTTGTGAAAGTTCGGGTCGTTCGGATCGTTGGCCACGGTCGGCGCGATGATCTCGCCGTCCGGCAGGGCCGGACCGTCGTGGATGGTGACGATACCGATCATGTCCTCGGCATTATGGATGACGACCGGCTCAAAGCCGCTCCTCTCCGAGATCATGCTGGACATATTGGCAAAGAGGTTTTGTTCCGACGAACTCAGATTGACGGCATAGGTCGACTGGGCGGTGAGCACGATGAATTGCGCGAGATTGATTGCATAGGTACCTTCACGCAAGATCTTGCGCTGCGGTCCTTTCTGTCCGCCTTTTTCGAGAAAGCCGCGCACATCCTGGAAATCATCGGCCTCTGTGTTGGAAGCAAGTGTCTGCGTCGGAGGCAACGGCTTGCCGTCACGGGCAAAGACGTAGCCGATCTGGCCCTGCGGGATGGTGACGAGATTGGCGCGGTGCATCGAATATTGGAACGGCATGAAGAAATGCAGGCCACCGCGCACGACTTCCGGCTGGTAGCCCGCCTCACGGTTGAGCGCAATGAAGCCATTGCTGACGGAACCACGAAAGCTCCAAAGCTTTTCCAGGATGCCGAGCCTGTCGTTAGGGATGTAGCGAACCACGCCGCTCCACCGGAACAGGATTGCCAGCACGATGACCAGAACGGCTACCTCGATCGCCATCCATTTCAATGGGTCGAGATATTGCAGGGCTTCCATCTCTTCTCTCCTATGGGGCGCGCGGGCTCGTTCACCCGGCGGCCACCCGGTTGGTGTTGACTCTTAAAGCGGGAGATTGCACGCCGGCACGCTCGACGCGCCAAGGGCATGTCGAACGTTTGGGCTGCTCATTGCATGGGAAGATGACCGCGCGTCCCGAGTCCCCCGCGAAGAGAGGCGTGGCCGTCAGCGATTCTACATCGATGTTGCCTTGATAGACATAACAACAAATGACGTAGGGATCGCGCCTGCAGGTGTAAAGATAGTACGCGTGAAAATCGTAAGTATTTCCGACGGTTTCGATATTTCAAACGCGTGATGGTCGACTTTAGAAATTGGCAAGAGCGCGAACTGGCGTTCCTGACGGGGTTAGCCCCCGACCCGACCTGATGCGGTTCTGGAAACCAACAATGCCCGGTGAACTGCGCCATCGCAGGCACAGTACCTTGATTTCACGAAGGTTTTTTCGCCTAACGCCTCAAGGCGTAGACATTGTCCATCGATGCACCACCCAGCGGCAGCGCCATATCGTCGTCGAGCAGCCGGGTGATGCGGGCAAAGCCGACAAAGGCTTTCCGCGCTTCCTCGGCCGACATCTTGCCCGACACAGCCGCCGCGCAGCAATTCAGGGCGCATTGATAGACCGGGCCGCGTCTTCCCGTCGGCCACTTCCGCAGGAACACCATCGCCTCGGAGACGCTATCGACTTCCTCCATAGGATATCCCTGCCCACGCGCAATTCGCACTGGGGTAAAGAAATGCAAGCGATCCATGACTATCCTCCCGGTCGGCCGCAGCGCGACCGAACTCCATTAAACGCACGTCTCGCGAATCGGTTCCAAACAAATTTGGTTGCCGTCGGAAAAAGTTTGGAACCGGCTAACCTGCGCCCGGCATGAGCGAAGACACCCCGACTCGAGATCGATGCAGGCCTGAAGCCGACGGATAACGCCGATTCTCATTGAATGTCTTTAAGGCGAAAGCCGGCAAATGGGTTGCTTGCCGGTTCCCCGGCGTCAGGCTTAACCTCTGCGGTCAAACGCGTGAGGGCGCGTTTTGCAACAAGGGGAACACTTGCAATGACCATTCAGGGCGCATCGCCTGACCTCTATAACGAGGATCTGGCTCCGGCAACGGTCAGGAACTGGGGACCGTTTTCGATCTTCAACGTCTGGACCTCCGACGTCCACAGCCTCTGGGGTTACTACCTGGCGGCCAGCCTGTTTCTGTTCTGCGGCGGCTTCGTCAACTTCGTCATCGCCATCGGCATCGGCTCGCTGATCATCTACGCGCTGATGAACATGGTCGGCTATGCCGGTGTGAAGACCGGCGTGCCCTATCCCGTGCTTGCCCGCGCTTCCTTCGGCATCTGGGGCGCCAACGTCCCGGCGCTGGTGCGCGCCATCGTCGCCTGCTTCTGGTACGGCGCGCAAACGGCAGCTGCCTCGGGCGCCATCGTGGCGCTGCTGACGCGCCTGCAATGGTTCGACGAGTTCAACAAGAGCTCGCACCTTCTGGGGCATTCCACCCTGGAGGTGATCTGCTTCGTCGTCATCTGGGCGCTGCAGCTCCTGATCATCCAGAAGGGCATGGAGACCGTACGCCGCTTCCAGGACTGGGCCGGTCCCGCCGTATGGGTGATGATGCTGATCCTGGCGATCTATCTTTGCGTGAAGTCGGGCACCTTCGCCTTTACCAGCGACATCCCGATGGATGTGCTGCTGGAGAAGACCAAGGACGCCGGCGTCCCGGGCGAACCGGGTTCCTGGACCGCGCTGTTCGCGGTGGCGGCGATCTGGGTGACCTATTTCTCGGCGCTCTACCTCAACTTCTGCGACTTCGCCCGCTACGCGCCCGACACTGCGGCACTGCGCAAGGGCAACATCTGGGGCCTGCCGGTCAACCTCATCCTGTTCTCGCTGGTCGCCGGCGTCACCACCATTGCCGCCTACGACGTCTACCACGAGGTGCTGCTCCATCCCGACCAGATCTCGGCCAAGTTCGACAGCTGGTTCCTGGCCGCACTCGCCGCGCTGACCTTCGCGGTGGCGACGCTGGGCATCAACGTCGTGGCGAATTTCGTCTCGCCGGCCTTCGACTTCTCCAACGTTTTCCCGCGCCAGATCGACTTCAAGAAGGGCGGCTACATCGCGGCATTGATCGCGCTTGTGCTTTATCCCTTCGCGCCGTGGGAAGGCAGTGCTGCCTCCTTCGTCAACATCATCGGCGCGACGATGGGACCGATCTTCGGCGTGATGATGGTCGACTATTACCTGATCCGGAAGAGCGAGGTCGATGTTGAAGCGCTCTACCGCGAGGACGGCGAATTCCGCTTCCAGAGCGGCTGGCACGTCAACGCCTTCATCGCCGCCGGCATCGGCGCGATCTTCTCCTCGATCCTGCCCAACTTCACCAACTGGCTGCCCGCATGGTGGGGCGTCTATGGCTGGTTCTTCGGTGTGGCGATCGCGGGCGCCGTCTACTATGTGCTGCGCACCATGGCGCTTGGCGCAGGCGCCAAGATGGCGAAAGCCTGAAACAAGGCAGTAGGCAGTAGGGATTAGGCAATAGAGAACGCCACCTACTGCCTACTGCCTACTGCCTACTGCCTACTGCCTACTGCCTACTGCCTACCATCTCCGCCAACCGGCGCACGGTATTCCAATTGCGCGACGTGCCGACGCCCAACCGTTTGTGATTGGCGGCTGCGAGCAGCCGCGAGCTCGGCCGCTCGCGCGAAAAGACGAGCCAGATATCGCCGTCGACCAAAAGCACCTTCTCGTCGTCAGCGGCGCGAGCCTGAAGTCTCGATAAAGCTTCGTCGACGACGGGTTGGCGCATCACCCGGATCGCGACCTGGTCGCCGGCTTTCGCCGATTCGGCAGGGAACGGGTTGGAGGCCGCAAGCTTCAGCCAATCCTCCGCGCCGCGCACGATGATGTCGACATGGCGACCGAAAGTCTTTTCGAAGGCCCCCTCAAGCCGCTGCTCGAGAGTGGAAATTTTGGTCGTGCGTGCCTCGAAGACCAGATTGCCGGTCGACACCAGCGTACGGACATTGTTGAAGCCGAGGCCTTCGGCCATCGACTTGAAATCCGACATGACGAGGCGCCGGCCTTCGCCAAGGCCTATGCTGTAGAGCAACGCAACGTAGGCCTGCATCGCGGGTCCGCCAGCCGGTAGCTCAAACCAGGCGCGACTGGTCCACCGCCGCCGAAATAAAGCTCGCGAACAGCGGGTGCGGTTCGAGCGGCCGGCTCTTCAGTTCCGGATGATACTGCACGCCGATGAACCACGGATGGTCGGGATATTCGACCGTCTCCGGCAACACGCCGTCGGGCGACATGCCAGCAAAGACCAAGCCGCAATCCTCCAGCCGCTGCTTGTAGTCGATGTTGACTTCGTAGCGGTGCCGGTGGCGTTCGGAAATCTGCGTGTCGCCGTAGATGTCGGCGATCTTCGAGCCCTTCGCCAGCTCGGCCTGGTAGGCGCCGAGCCGCATCGTGCCGCCGAGGTCGCCGGTGGCCCTGCGCTTCTCCAGCATGTTGCCTTTCAGCCATTCGGTCATCAGGCCGACGACCGGCTCGTCGGTCGGTCCGAACTCGGTCGACGACGCATGGTCGACACCCGCGAGCGAGCGAGCCGCCTCGATGCAAGCCATCTGCATGCCGAAGCATATGCCGAAGTAAGGCACCTTGCGCTCGCGCGCGAATTTTGCTGCCAGGATCTTTCCTTCCGAGCCGCGTTCACCAAAGCCGCCAGGAACCAGGATGCCGTGCACCTTTTCCAGCCAGGGCGTCGGATCTTCCTTCTCGAAGATCTCGCTCTCGATCCAGTCGAGCTTGACCTTGACCCGGTTGGCGAGGCCGCCATGCGAGAGCGCTTCGATCAGCGATTTATAGGCATCCTTGAGGCCGGTGTACTTGCCGACGACGGCGATCGTCACCTCGCCTTCCGGATTATGGATGTGGTTGGAAAGCTTCTGCCACGGCTCCATGCGCGGCTTCGGCGCCGGGTCGATGCCAAAGGCCGCGAGCACCTCCGAATCGAGCCCTTCCTGGTGATAGGCCATCGGCACGTCATAGATATGCGGCACGTCGAGCGCCTGGATGACGGCGCTTTCGCGCACATTGCAGAACAGCGACAGCTTCCGGCGCTCTTCCTTCGGGATCGGCCGGTCGGCGCGCACCAGAAGGATGTCTGGCGCGATACCGATGCCGCGCAATTCCTTCACCGAATGCTGCGTCGGCTTGGTCTTCAGTTCGCCGGCCGTCGGGATGTAGGGCATCAGCGTCAGATGCACGTAGACGGCGTTGTTGCGCGGCAAATCGTTGCCGAGCTGGCGAATCGCCTCCAGGAACGGCATCGCCTCGATATCGCCGACCGTGCCGCCGATCTCGCACAGCACGAAGTCGTAGTCGTCATTGCCGTCGAGCACGAAATGCTTGATCTCGTCGGTGACGTGCGGGATCACCTGCACGGTCGCGCCGAGATAGTCGCCGCGCCGCTCGCGCTCGATGATGTTCTTGTAGATACGGCCGGTGGTGATGTTGTCCTGCTGGTTAGCCGAGCGCCCGGTGAAGCGCTCATAGTGGCCGAGATCGAGATCGGTCTCGGCCCCGTCATCGGTGACGAACACTTCGCCATGCTGGTACGGCGACATCGTTCCGGGGTCGACATTCAAGTAGGGATCGAGCTTTTTGATCCGCGCGCGATAGCCTCGCGCCTGCAGAAGAGCCCCAAGAGCTGCTGCGGCGATGCCTTTTCCGAGTGAGGAAACCACGCCGCCTGTGATGAATACATATCGCGCCATGGGAGTCATCGCTTAACGCGGCCTGATTGATTCCGCCAGAGAAAAAACCGCCGCGAAGGCTTTTTCCCAAAATGGCGCTGGTGCCGGTGATCGGCGTTTTCATTATTCAAAACAAAAGGGCCGGCGGTGCCGGCCCTTTCGGCAGTTTGATGGAAATCGTTAGATGATAACAACCTTGGTGCCGATCCTCACGCGGCTGTAGAGATCCATGACGTGCTCGTTGATCATGCGGAAGCAGCCGTTGGAAGCGCTGGTTCCGATCGACTGCGGCGCAATCGTGCCGTGGATGCGCAGATGCGTGTCCTTCTTGCCGTCATAGAGGTAGATGGCACGCGCGCCGAGCGGGTTTTCGCCACCGCCGTTCATGCCATCCTTGTATTGGCCGTAGTGCTTCGGCTCGCGCTTCTGCATGTCGAGCGTCGGGATCCAGCGCGGCCATTCCTGCTTGTCGCCGACCGCCACCGTGCCCTTGAACTGCAGGCCTTCGCGACCGACAGCGATGGCATAGCGCCGCGCAGTCGAAAAGCTCTCGACCAGGTAGAGGCGACGGGCGCTGGTATCGATGACGATGGTGCCCGGCTCATAGCCGGAGAAGGAAACATCCTGCGGCACGAATTCCGGCTTCACCTTGAACGGCCGCTTGGCGTCCTTCTTGGCCAGTGCCGAATCGAGCGCGCGGGTCTCGGGCAGGTAGCTGATCGAACTCGATCGTGCGGCGCCGCCGAACAGGCCGTCGAACAGACCGCCGCTGCTCGCCTGCTTCTGGCCGGGCTGCTCGCTGCGCAATTCACCGTCGTTGCCGGTGGCGGCGACGTTCATGGTCTCGGCCGGGATCGGCTCCTCGGCCTTGACCGGAATGAGCGGCGCCACGGACTCCAGCGGCGCGATGATCTTGGTGGTCTTCTTGGCCGGCTTGGCGTCGGCGACTTCTGCCGGCGCGCTGCCCTTCTTGGCGAGCCATTCCTGGCGCGCCGCATCCGCCTTTGCCTTGGCCGCCTCGCGCATCGCCAGCTTGCGAGCGTCGAGCGCCTTTTCCTTGGCGGCTTCCTTGTCGGCCGCGATCTTGGCCTCGAGCTTGCTGATCTGTGCAAGATCGCCCGAGGTCGGGTTTTTCTTCTTCTTGAGAAGCTTCAACTGCGATGCGTCGCTTTTGGTGGCGACGACGGGAATGGCGTCGGTTGTCTCTACCGACGGGGAAGTGGCCAGGTTTGCCGGTCCGGCAAAGGCCGCGGAACCCATGCCGAGGACGGCACAGACTCCCAGGAGGATGAAGCTGCGAAGCTGCATGGCGAAGATCCGATTGTTCAAAGCAAGTTGCCCACGGCGTCGCCCGGCGCCCCCCAAGGACGCCGATAAAGTGCCGCGCGCAATCTATAATCGATTAGCCGTCACCGCCTCAAGCTGAGGCAGGCGCTATGCCCAGTTGAATCTTCGTGATGGGACGCGCATTTGCCGCGACTGTGTTCAAAGAACAACAGATCGCGGCCCGGTGCTTGGCCGGCTACTGGTTCGGAACCTGCGGGGTGACCGGCAAGGTGACGCCGTTGGTTGCCGGCGGCGTGGTCGGATTCGCGGGCGCCGGCGCGGTCGGAGCAGTCGTTGTCGCCGGAGCCGGGGCGGTGGTGCCGTTGGCAAGCGGCGTGGTGGTCGTCGTGCCGCCCGACGGGACCGCGGGAGCCGTGCCGCCGGCCGGAGCCGCGGGCTTGGTGGTGCCCACCGGTCCGCTGGAACCCGGCAGTTGGTTGAGCACGCCGCTCCCCTGGCTCGACGTCGCCGGGCGGTCGAGGATATCGATCGGCTTCTCGCCGTAGCGAGCAATGATCGACAGCGCCAGCGAGGTGACGAAGAACGCAGCCGCCAGGATCGCGGTGGCGCGGGTCAGCGCGTTGGCGGCGCCCCGCGCCGTCATGAAACCGGAACCGCCGCCGATGCCCAGGCCGCCGCCTTCGGAGCGCTGCAGCAGCACCACGCCGACAAGGGCGAGCACGACCATGAGGTGGATGACGATCAGTACGGTTTCCATAATTTATCCTGGCGAGGTCTTGCGCGACCGCGCATACGACCGGTGTTTTGGAGGCGGCTCCTTACAATGCTTTGGCGGCATTTCCAAGCCCGTGGCCGGGAATATGGGAAGCAATGCCGCCATTACAACGATTTATGCCGCGCGAGCCTAAGATGCGATGTTCATATAAGCTTCGGCGATGGCCAGGAAGTCGGCCGCCTTGAGGCTGGCGCCGCCGACCAGCGCGCCGTCGACATTGTCGACGCCGAGCAGTTCCACAGCGTTGGAGGGCTTGACCGAGCCGCCATAAAGAATGCGCATCTTCGCTGCGGCGTCGCCGAGCAACTCGGTCAGCTTATGGCGGATATGCGCATGCGCCTCGGCGACGTCGGCCGCGGTCGGGGTCAGGCCGGTGCCGATGGCCCAGACCGGCTCGTAGGCAATGATGGTGTTGGCCGCGGTAGCGCTCGTCGGAATCGAACCTTCCAGCTGCCGCGACAATATATCGAGCGTTGCGCCCGTCTCGCGCTCGGCACGCGTCTCGCCGATGCAGATGATGGCAACCAGCCCTGCCCGCCAGGCGGCGGAGGCCTTGGCATGGACCGTCGCATCGTCCTCGCCGAACAGTTCACGGCGCTCGGAATGGCCGACAATGACATGGCTCGCGCCGGCGTCCTTGAGCATCTCGGCCGAAATCTCGCCGGTGAAAGCGCCGCTCTCCTTGGCATGGCAATCCTCGCCGCCGGCCCGCACCGGCGTACGCGACAGGATCTCGGCGGCGCGCTGGAGCAACGTCGCCGGCACACACACCACCGCCTCGGTCTCGGCATCGAGGCCGCTCATGAAGCCGTTGCCGATCGACCGCAGTTCGGCGAGAGAGGCACTGGTGCCGTTCATTTTCCAGTTGCCGGCAACAAGCGGGCGGATTCCAGGGGTCATGGGACGCATTCTCCGAGCGACATTAAGCAGCGCCCTCACTACCAAAATCAGGTCACAAAGCAATCGACAGTGGACCGGAAGGGCGCTATTGCGCTTGTTTCAGACTCGGCGCACGCGAAAATGCGCATAAATCGGAAGTATGCATGCTTGGTATATTGAGAAGCGCGGCGGGTACCTGGGTCGCGAAGGCGTTGCTGTCCTTGCTGGTGGTGAGTTTCCTCGCCTGGGGCGCCACCACCCGCATGGTGGGTGGCATGCTGGGCGGCCACCACCCGGTGATCACCGCCGGCGGCACGGAGGTCTCGATCAACGAGTACCGCCTCGCCTACGATCGCCAGGTCAGCATGCTGTCGCAGCAATACGGCCAGCGCGTCACCCAGGAACAGGCCAAGCTGCTCGGTGTCGAGAATCAGGTGCTGTCGCAGCTCGTGTCGGGCGCCGTGCTCGACGAACAGGCGCGCAAGCTAGGCCTCGGCCTCTCCAAGGATCGGCTGGCCGAACTGACGCGCGAGGATCCGGCCTTCAAGGGCCCGAGCGGCCAGTTCGATCGCCGGACCTTCGACTATCTCCTGCATCAGCTCGGCATGCGGCCGGAGGACTATCTCAAGAACCGCTCGCAGGTGGCTGTGCGCCAGCAGATCGTCGAGGCGATCTCCGACGGCCTCAAGGTACCGCAGACCTTCCTCAAGGCGGTCTCGCTCTATCGCGGCGAGGATCGCACGATCGACTATCTGGTGCTGCCCAAGACGCTGGTGCAGCCGATCGAAGCGCCGTCCGACAGCGCCCTCAACACATATTTCGACGCCAACAAGAAGAACTACGCGGCGCCGGAATACCGCAAGTTCTCCTATGTCCGGCTGGAGCCGCAGGACATCATGGATCCGTCCGCGGTGACCGACCAACAGGTCGGCGACGACTACAAGAAGAATGTCGCGCGCTACACGACGCCCGAGACCCGCACCATCGAGCAGCTTGTGTTCAAGACGCCGGATGCGGCCAAGGCGGCCTACGATTCGCTGAAGGCAGGCGCCACGTTCGACAAGCTCGTCATCGCCGAAGGCAAGACGCAGGCCGACACGCTGCTCGGCACGCTGGCCAGGGACAAGATCGCCGACAAGGCCGTCGCCGATGCGGCGTTCTCGCTCAATGCCAACGAGGTGAGCCAAGTCGTCCAAGGCGCCTTCGGCCCCGTGCTCCTGCGCGTCACCGAGATCAAGCCGCAGGTCGTGAAGCCGCTCGCGGAAGTGTCCGACCAGATCCGCAAGGATCTTGCGCTTGGCGAAGCAAGCCGCATCCTGCTCGACGTACATGACAGCTATGAGGACACCCGCGCCTCAGGCGCCTCGCTCGCCCAGGCAGCCGACAAGCTGAAACTCAAGGTCGTCACCATCGATGCCATCGACCGCACCGGCCTGCGTCCGGACGGCACGATCGTCAACGACCTGCCGGAATCGGCGGATCTCATCAAGTCGGTGTTCGCGGCCGAGCCCAATACCGAAAATGAAGGCCTGACCACCACGGACAATGGTTTTGTATTCTATGAGGTGCAGTCGATCACGCCGGCGCGCGACCGCACGCTGGATGAAGTCCGCAAGAAGGTGGCGGCCGACTGGACCGAGGCCGAAACCGACAAGCGGCTCGACACGAAAGCGCAGGAGTTGGAGAAGCGCCTCAAGGCCGGCACTACGCTTGACGTCGTCGCCGGCGAGCTCAAGCTCGAGAAGCAGACCAAGCGCGGCCTGAAGCGCGAAGCCGACGATGCCGATTTCGGCAAGGAAGGTGCTGCGGCCATGTTCGGCGTCGGCGAAGGCGGCACCGGCTTGATCCCATCGCCCACCGGCGACGGCCAGATCCTGTTTAAGGTCGCCGAAGTCTTCGAGCCGGCGGGCGCCGATGGCAGCGCGGTGCCGGACGAGGCGCAGAAATCCTTCGGCGCCGGCATGTCCGACGACCTGCTCGACCAGTTGGTGGCCCAGTTGCAGTCGCAATACAACGTTCGCATCGATCCGAACGCCGTTTCGCAAGCACAGACACGATGAGCGCGCTGAAGACACATATCGCCAAGGTCGCGAGCGGCACCGCGCTGTCTTTCGAGGAAGCCCGCGAGGCCTTCGACATCATCATGTCGGGCGATGCGACGCCCGGTCAGATCGGCGGCTTCCTGATGGCGCTGCGCGTGCGCGGCGAGACGGTGGGCGAGATATCCGGCGCGGTCGCCACGATGCGCGCCAAGATGCTGCGCGTCGAGGCGCCGCACGGCGCCGTCGACATCGTCGGCACCGGCGGCGACAATTCGCACTCGGTCAACATCTCGACGGCTTCGGCCTTCGTCATCGCCGCCGCCGGCGTGCCGGTCGCCAAGCATGGCAATCGCGGCCTGTCCTCGCTGACCGGCTCGGCCGACGTGCTGACAGCACTAGGCGTCAAGATCGACATCTCGCCGGAAATGATCGGCCGCTGCATCCATGAGGCCGGCGTCGGTTTCATGTTCGCGCCGGCGCATCATCCGGCGATGAAGCATGTCGGGCCGACCCGCGTCGAGCTCGGCACGCGCACCATCTTCAACCTGCTCGGGCCGCTGTCGAACCCCGCCGGCGTCAGCCGCCAGATGGTCGGAGTCTTCCTGCCGGAGTGGATCATGCCGGTGGCCGAGACGCTGAAGGCGCTTGGCGCCGATCACGCCTGGGTCGTCCATGGCGACGGCTATGACGAGATCACCACCACCGGCGAGACCCAGGTGGCGGAGCTTGCCGGCGGCGAGATCCGCAGCTTCACCTTGACGCCGGAAGCCGTTGGCTTGAAGCGGCACACCAAGGAAGAGCTTCGCGGCGGCGACGCGGCCTACAACGCCAAGGAACTGCGCGACATGCTGGGTGGCGCCGCCGGCGCTTACCGCGATACGGTGCTGATGAATGCCGGCGCAGGACTGGTCGTGGCCGGCAAGGTAACGACCCTTGCCGACGGTATCGCGGCGGCGGCGCAGGCGATCGACAGCGGCCGCGCGCTTGCTGTGCTGGACAAGCTGGTCGAGATTTCGAACGGATAACGCCTTGTCGGACATCCTGCGCAAGATTGAAGCCTACAAGCGCGAAGAAATAGCGGCGGCAAAGGCGCGCGTGCCTCTGGCCGAAATCAAGGCGCGTGCGAAGGATGCGGACGCGCCGCGCGGCTTTCTCGCGGCGCTGGAGGCAAAGCGCAGGTCCGGCAATTTCGCGCTGATCGCCGAGATCAAGAAGGCCAGTCCATCCAAGGGCCTGATCCGCGCCGATTTCGATCCGCCGGCCCTCGCCCGGGCCTATCAGAAGGGCGGCGCCGCCTGCCTTTCGGTGTTGACCGACGCGCCATCCTTCCAGGGCGCGCCGGAATTCCTGACGGCCGCGCGCGCAGCCGTGCGCCTGCCGGCTCTGCGCAAGGATTTCCTGTTCGACACCTACCAGGTCTACGAAGCGCGCGCCTGGGGCGCCGATGCGATCCTGATCATCATGGCAAGCGTCGACGACGCGCTGGCCAGGGAATTGGAAGCTACCGCGTTCGAACTCGGCATGGACGCTCTGGTCGAGGTGCATGACGAGGCCGAAACGGAGCGCGCGCTAAGATTGTCGTCGCAGCTGATCGGCATCAACAACCGCGATCTGAGAACCTTCGAGACCAGCCTCGGTGTTTCGGAGCGCCTGGCGGCCATGGTGCCGGCGGACCGGCTGCTGGTCAGCGAAAGCGGCATCTTCACGCATGAGGATTGCCGCCGGCTGGAGAAGAGCAAGATCGGCACCTTCCTCGTCGGCGAGAGCCTGATGCGGCAGGCCGACGTGGCCGCGGCGACCGAGCTTCTGCTGACGGGCAAGGCGCCGGCCGAGGCTATCTGAGCATGCCTGCCCTCACCCATCTTGACGCCAAGGGCGAAGCCAACATGGTCGATGTCGGCGACAAGGCCGAGACGATCCGTACCGCGATCGCCGAAGGTTTCGTCTCGATGCAGCCCGCAACGCTGGAGATGATCCTCGCCGGCGACGCCAAGAAAGGCGACGTGCTGGGCACCGCCCGCATCGCCGGCATCATGGCGGCGAAGAAGACGCATGAACTCATCCCGCTTTGCCATCCGCTGCTTCTGACCAAGGTCGCCGTCGAGATCGAGCCGGACCGCACGCTGCCCGGTCTCAGGGTCACGGCGCTCGCACGTGTCACCGGCAAGACCGGCGTGGAAATGGAAGCGCTGACCGCCGCCTCGGTCGCCTGCCTCACCATCTACGACATGGCCAAGGCGGCGGATCGCGGCATGGTGATTTCCGGCATCCGGCTGGTCGAGAAGACCGGCGGTAAATCCGGCGACTACAAGGTGGATTCCTGATGGCCTTGGTTCCGGTCGCCGAAGCGCTCGAGCGCCTGCTCGACGGCGCAGCACCTTTGGCCGGTGAAACCATTCCATTAGCCGAAGCTGCCGGTCGGGTCCTGGCGGAGCCGGTCGCGGCACTGCGCACGCAGCCGCCCTTCAACGCCTCGGCGATGGACGGCTATGCTGCGCGTTCCGCCGATGTTGCGTCAGTGTCGGCGCAGCTCGAGGTTATAGGCACGGCCCCGGCCGGGCGCGGCTTCTCCGGATCCGTCGGGAAAGGCCAGGCTGTACGCATCTTTACCGGGGCGCCGGTGCCCGAAGGCGCCGATACTGTCGTTATCCAGGAAAACGTCCGCGACCTGGGCAACCGCAAGATAGAGGTGACGGAGCCAACCGCACAGGGACGCAATATCCGCCGCCGCGGGCTCGACTTCGGCCAGGGCGACGTGCTGCTCGAAAAGGGTCGCGTGCTCGATGCGGCAGCGCTTTCACTGGCGGCCTCGGCCAACCACCCTGCCTTGAGCGTCGTGCGGCAGCCACTGGTCGCGATCATCGCCACCGGCGACGAATTGCTGCCGCCGGGCAGCCAGCTTGGCCCCGACCAGATCATCTCATCCAACGCCTATGGTGTTGCCGCCGCCGCGCAATCCGTGGGCGCGCGCGCGCTCGATCTCGGCATCGCCGCCGACCGCAAGGAGGCGATCGCCGCGCTGGTCCGCAAAGCCGTCGACGCAGGCGCCGACGTCATCGTCACGCTCGGCGGCGCCTCCGTTGGCGATCACGACTTGATCCATGACGTACTCACCGGCGAAGGCATGACGCTCGACTTCTGGAAGATCGCCATGCGCCCTGGCAAACCGCTGATGTTTGGCCGGCTTGGCAACGTCCGCTGCATCGGCCTGCCCGGCAACCCAGTGGCGAGCATCGTCTGCTCGCAGCTTTTCCTGAAGCCGCTGCTTGCCCGGCTCGGCGGCCGCGATCTCAAGCAGGACGTGCGGACGGCTCGGCTGGGAAGCGCGATGCAGGCCAACGATCTAAGGCAAGACTATGTGCGCGCCGTGGTGCGCGAAGACGCCGGCACTTTGGTCGCGACCCCCTTCTGCATCCAGGACTCCTCGATGCTTAGAATGCTCGCCGACGCCAATGGGCTGATCGTGCGCCAGCCCTTCTCACCGGCGGCGGAAGCCGGCGCCGAATGCAGCGTGCTGATGCTGCGCTAGTCTAATTGGACGTCGACGAAGTCGATCGCCTATACGTCGGCGGAGCAGCAACCCTTATTCGTCGACCAACCTGCGGGTCAGAGGATGATCCGGGTCAGCGAGGCCATCCACAACGTCGAAATGGTGCCGGTCCGGCTCGACCACTGAATCGGTAGTCGCGCCGAGCCCGGTCCAGATGTTGGCGAGCAACGCGCTCTGGCGCAGGAATTCCGAACGCTCGCCGCCGCCGACCCAGCAGGTAATGCGGGCTCCCTCGACGGGCCGCAGCAATGCCGGGCTCTCTCTCGATGCTTCCCGTTCGTCGATGCTCAGGGTCTCGTTCAGCGCGGTGGACATCAGCGGACGCAGGTCGTGCAGGCCAGAAATCGAAACGACCTGGCGTATGCGCCGCGCCACATCGGGTGCCAGCGGCGAGGTAGCGGTCACCATGCGGCTGGCGAGATGTCCGCCGGCCGAGTGCCCGGTCAGCATCAGCGGGCCATCGACCATGGCTGCAGCCTTGTCGATCGCGGCCGCCACTTCAGCGACGATGCCACCGATCCTGGTCTGCGGGCACAGCGTGTAAGTGGGCATGGCGACGGCAAAGCCACGGCCGACGGCACCCCCGGCCAGATGGGACCAGGAATTCTTGTGTGACTCCATCCAGTAGCCGCCGTGGATGAACACCACGAGCCCCTTTGGCGCGGCAGACGGGAGAAAGAGATCGAACCGGTTGCAGGGCGCCTCGCCATAGACGATGTCGAGCCGCGCCCTTCCCTGCGCCAACAGCTTTTCGCGAAATACGCGAGCCGGGCCGTCCCAGGCCGCCGGCCAACGGTCGCCGCCGGCGATGTTCGCGCCATTGGCGTAGGCATTGTCCCAATCCGCGATGCGATGTTCGACCAACAGTCCCTCCCAGGACGCACAGGCTTCATCCAGCAATGGCCGGCTGCAAGGACCTCGTCAATGCTCGGGGCGAAAACATTTTAGGCTTGAAACAAATTTAGAGCGATGCGATCCTGCCTGATGAACAGCCGACAATGGGAGGTCTGCTGAACGGCCCAAGCCTGCACCCGCTCGCACTCAGGTGGCGCCGCGAAGGTGCGGCCGGGTGGCGGCAAACCGCCTTGGGCAAGCAGGGAGGATGGCGGCAGCATGCTTGGACCTTCAGCGCATACCGATACGTTCACGCGCGATAACCTGCCGCCGCCGGAAGAATGGTCGGACTTCCTTCTCGACGGCTTCGACTATCCCGAGCGTCTCAACGCCGGCGTCGAACTCACCGACAGGCTGGTCGAAAAAGGTTTCGGCGACCGCACCGCGCTGATCGGCAACGGCCGCCGTCGCACCTACAAGGAATTGTCGGACTGGACGAACAGACTGGCCCATGCGCTGGTCGAAAACTATGGCGTGAAACCGGGCAACCGGGTGCTGATCCGTTCGGCGAACAACCCCGCCATGGTCGCCTGCTGGCTGGCCGCCACCAAGGTCGGAGCAGTCGTCGTCAACACCATGCCGATGCTGCGCGCCGGGGAACTCGCCAAGATCGTCGACAAGGCGGAAATCGGTATCGCGCTGTGCGACACCAGGCTGATGGACGAGATGACCGCCTGCGCCAAGGACAGCGCCTATCTCAAACAGGTCATCGGCTTCGACGGCACTGCCAACCATGATGCGGAACTCGATCGCGCGGCGCTCGACAAACCCGTCATCTTCAAAGCGGTCGAAACCGGTTGCGACGATGTCGCGCTGCTCGGTTTCACGTCGGGCACGACCGGCGTGCCGAAGGCGACCATGCATTTCCATCGCGACCTGATGATCATCGCCGACGCCTATGCCCGCGAGATCCTCCAGGTGACGCCCGACGACATTTTCGTCGGTTCGCCGCCGCTGGCCTTCACCTTCGGCCTCGGCGGGCTCGCCATCTTTCCACTGCGCTTCGGCGCTGCCGCGACGCTCTTGGAACAGGCGACGCCGCCCAACATGATCGCCATCATCGAGACCTACAGGGCGACCATCTCCTTCACGGCGCCGACGGCCTACAGGGCGATGCTGAAGGCGATGGACGAAGGCGCGGACCTTTCGTCGCTGCGCGTTGCCGTTTCGGCTGGCGAGACCTTGCCCGCCCCCGTCTTCGAGGAATGGACGCGAAAGACCGGCAAGCCGATCCTGGACGGCATCGGCGCCACCGAGATGCTGCACATCTTCATCTCCAACCGCTTCGACGACAGGAAGCCGGCTTCGACCGGCAAGCCGGTGGGCGGCTACGAGGCGCGCATCGTCGACGATGAGATGCGCGAATTGCCGCGCGGCGCGACAGGCAGGCTGGCGGTGCGCGGACCGACGGGCTGCCGCTATTTGGCCGATGACCGCCAGAAGGACTATGTCCGTGGCGGCTGGAACCTGACCGGCGACACCTTCATGCAGGACGAGGACGGTTTCTTCCATTTCGCCGCACGCTCCGACGACATGATCGTCAGCGCCGGCTACAACATCGCAGGGCCGGAAGTGGAAGCAGCACTGCTGTCGCATCCCGATGTCGCGGAATGCGCCGTCATCGGCACGGAGGACGCCGAACGCGGCCAGATCGTCGAAGCGCATGTCGTGCTGGTGCCGGGCGCGGCGGCGGACGCCATGACCGTCAAGCGTCTCCAGGATCACGTCAAAGCGAGGATCGCACCTTACAAATATCCGCGCTCAGTGAAATTCATCGCGGCCCTGCCGAAAACCCAGACAGGCAAGATCCAGCGCTTCCGCCTGCGCGTCGAACATTGAGCCCCGCTTCAGGTGACGGCCTCCTTGACCGCATAGCGGGCATCCTGCCAGGCACCAGTGCGCAGGATGTCTTCGAGCACCTCGACGGCGTCCCAGACATCCCGGTAGCCGATATAGAGCGGCGTGAAGCCGAAACGGACGGTCGACGGCGCGCGGAAATCGCCTATCACGCCGCGCTCGATCAAGGCGCGCATCACCTGATAGCCATGCGGATGGGCGAACGACACCTGGCTGCCGCGCTCGGCGCCGTTGCGCGGGCTTTCCAATTCAAGGCCGAAGGCGCCGCATCTGGCTTCGACAAGCCGGATGAACAGGTCCGTCAGCGCGACGCTCTTCTCGCGCACGGCCGTCATGTCGACTTCGTCCCAGAGATCAAGCGCTCCCTTCAACGCCCGCATCGACAGCACCGGCTGGGTTCCGCACAGAAAGCGCCGAATCCCTGAGCCGGCGGCATAGCCCTGTTCGAACGCGAATGGCCTGGCATGGCCCCACCAGCCGCTGAGTGGCTGGCGAATGTCGCCGTGGTGGCGGATCGCGGCATAGATGAAGGCCGGCGCGCCCGGCCCGCCATTGAGATATTTGTAGGTGCAGCCGATGGCGAAATCGGCATTCGAGCCGTCGATATCCACCGCCAGGGCACCGGCCGCGTGGCAGAGATCCCAGATGATCAGCGCACCGGCGTCATGGGCCTTGCGGGTCAGGGCCGCCATGTCGCGCAGCCGGCCGGACTTGTAGTTGACATGGTTGACCAGGATTACGGCGACACGGTCGTCGATCAGCTCTTCGATGGTCGGCGCATCGACGCCTTCGAGCCGTAGCACCGTGCCGGGTCGGGTCGAGGCCACCCCTTCCGCCATGTAGAGGTCAGTCGGAAAGCTGTCGCCCTCGGCGACGATCACCGACCGGTCCGGCCGCATCGCGAGCGCCGCATGCAGGACCTTATAGATGTTGATCGAGGTGGTGTCGCATATCACGGTCTGGCCAGGCGCGGCGCCGATCAGGCGGCCGAGGCGGTCGCCCAGTTTGACAGGCATATCGAACCAACCCGCGGTGTTCCAGGCACGGATCAGATCCTGCGCCCATTCCTGCTTCGCGGCCGCCTCGATCTCGTCGAAAACATTGACCGAAGCGGCGCCCAGCGAATTGCCGTCGAGGTATATCACGCCTTCCGGCAGGATGAACCGACCGCGCATCGCGCGCAGCGGATCCGCGGCGTCCATCGCCTCGACCTCAGCGAGATCGGGAATTCCCCTCATTGTGCTCCGCCTCCATTTCGGCCCGGTGCCACGTACGGCCAGCCAAGGGCCGTTGTCTCACCACCATTCGCGACAGGGCAAGAACCTTCTGTCCTGTGTTAGCTGGTCCATAGACGGCGAAGACCACGGATCGGAATCATCCGCAATGTTGGCATTTTGGGTCCGTTTCGTTCACGGTGGAGCATGTTCACGGACGGGCGACGTGACCCCACCTCACGTCGCCGCGATGGCGTAGGCTCTCATTTCAGCTTAAGCAGCGTTGCAGAATCGAGCGGAATCAATGACACCGTCCGCTCGGCCCCGGTTGGGGCACCGTCGGGTGCAACATTGTTTCGGCAGCCTTAAGAAATTCATTAAACTTTAAACGGTTGCGGAACACAACTGGAACAGATAGTGTTTGTTCTGGGTTTGTTTTTCTGATTCTGGTTTCAGAACCCGTGGGGGCCGCCAATGCTGACGCGCAAACAACATGAACTCCTGATGTTCATCCATGAACGCCTGAAGGAGAGCGGGATTCCTCCATCCTTCGACGAGATGAAGGAGGCGCTCGACCTTGCCTCGAAGTCCGGTATCCATCGGCTGATCACCGCGCTGGAAGAACGCGGCTTCATTCGCCGGCTGCCGAACCGGGCGCGCGCGTTGGAAGTCCTGCGGTTGCCCGACTCGATCGCGCCTGGCCTGAATGCCGCGAAGAAGTTCTCGCCAAGCGTCATCCAGGGCGGCCAGGGCAATCTCAGCCGTCAGGTCAAGCCGGCGACGCCCTCGCGCACGCCGACGCCTAGCAATGACGACGACGCCGTTTCGGCCGTATCCATTCCGGTGATGGGCCGCATCGCCGCCGGTGTGCCGATCGACGCCATCCAGCACCAGACGCATTCGATCTCGGTGCCGCCGGATATGATCATGGGCGGCGAGCATTATGCGCTGGAGGTCAAAGGCGACTCGATGATCGAGGCCGGTATCTTCGATGGCGACACCGTCATCATCCGCAACGCCAACACGGCAAGCCCGGGCGAGATCGTGGTGGCGCTGGTCGACGACGAGGAGGCGACGCTCAAGCGCTTCCGCCGCAAGGGCGCATCGATCGCGCTGGAGGCCGCCAACCCGGCCTACGAGACCCGCATCTTCGGGCCCGACCGGGTCAAGGTGCAGGGCAAGCTCGTCGGGCTGATCCGCCGCTACTGAGACGACTGAGAGGACTTGGCCCTCTCAGGCTTTTCATAAGGCGGCAGTCCCCTCGCCTCACGGGTGTATTTGCGCTGCTCGTGCCAGGGCCGGTATGGCTTTTCAACGGCATACTGAATGACTGCTCGCGCGGTTGCCGACTGCGTGTCGAAAAAGACGGCAGCACTGCCGTCACGCGCCAGTTGGCGCTTGGTGACCACCAGCACGCGCGGATCGCGGCAGGGATTGTAGGCCGTGGCGTCGTTGATGACGATGAGATCGGCGAAGCCGCAGGCCGGCCGGGCGCTGTCGCGGTTTTCGGCGAGCGCGACGATCGCCCCGGAAGGGTGCCGGCCGATGCAGAGGTCGCCGGTACAGTAAAACGGCGATCCTGGCGGCAGGTCGACGGGATCGGCGATGTCCAGAGCGTCCTTGGCGAACGTCTCCGGCGGCACGATGTCCTCTGCCTTCAATGCCCGTTTCCAATTGTCGGTGGTGAACTCGTTGGAGCGTTCGCGGTTGATGGCAAGCTCGCCGCCGCCGATCGGCATTGCCACCAGATGCGCGTCCTCGGAGATGAGCACGTCCGGCGTGCGGACATGCGGGATGGCGAGCATCGCGGCCAGCGCGAAGGGAACGGCGGCAAGCCTGAGCCAGGTAGTGGCCATGGTCGCGATGACCAGCGCAATCGTCGCCAACAGCACCGACTGGATCGAGATCAATCCGACGGCATCGACGGGCGAACGCTCGGAAATCCATGCCGAGATTGCGATCATCGCGGTCAGGCCCTTGCCCATCACATAGAGGAACGGACCGTCGAGGCCGAACGGCATGGCCAGCGCGCTCAACACGGCAAACGGCATGACGATCAGCGAGACGATCGGCATGACCGCCAGATTGGCGAGCAGGCTGAGCGGCGAGACGCGCTGGAAGTGCCAGATCGCAAACAACAATGTCGCGCTGCCCGCGATGAGCGAGGTTACGGCGGCGCCACCCACGCCGACCGCAAGCTTTCGCGACAGGTATCCGAGGAACGAACGCTTTGCCGGCGGCGCGGTCGCTTTGCCGGCGCGATAGTCTGCAAAGCCGGCATAGGCGCCGACCAGGGCAGCGGTGGCCGCGAACGACATCTGAAAGCTCGGGCCGACCACTTCGTGCGGCGAGACAAGGATGACGGCGATCGCCGAGATCACCAGGTTGCGCATCGTCAGCGCCGCGCGGTCGAAGAGCACCGCGACCAGCATCACGGCAAGCATGATGAAGCTCCGCTCGGCCGCCACCACGATGCCGGAAATGACCAGGTAAGCGGCGATCGAGGCCAGCGCGATCGCCGCGGCGTATTTCTTGACTGGCCGGCGCGACGAGAAATCGGGAAACAGCGCGAAGGCGCCGCGCAGCAGGACCATGATCGTGCCGGCTACCAGCGCCATGTGCAGGCCCGAGATCGAGATGATGTGATAGATGCCGGTGCGCCGCATCGACTCGTTGATCTCTTCCGGAATGCCGGCGCGTACGCCGACGATCAGCGCCGCGGCGATCTCGCCTTCGGAACCGCCGATGCTGGTCCGGATGTGGTCGGCAATCCCTTCGCGCGCGTTTTCTATGGTCGACGCAATGCGCGCGCCCACTGGCGCCTCCGCCGGGGCAATCAGCTTCGGGTCGCCCAGGAAAAAGCCGCTGCCGCCGATGCCGGCAAAATAGCTGTCGAAGGAAAAATCGTAGCTGTCCGGCCGGACCGGACCTGTCGGCGGCAGCAGTTGGACATAGCCGGTCAGCATCGACCCGGCGGTCATGCCGGGCGGGATCCTGCGCGCCGAAACCCTGACGCGGTCCGGCGCATAGCGCAGCGTCGGATGCTCCGTGGACATGAGATCGATGGTCAGCCGCACACGGCCATTGGCCATCGCTTCGGCGGTGACGAGGCGGCCGGTCAACCGCGTCTGGATTTCCGACCCGAGCATCGGCGTCGCCATCCGCCAGGTCTCGACCTTGGCCGCAAGAAAGCCGAGCGCGCAGAAAAGCGTCGCCATGAAGACGAGGTGCGTTCTCTGCCAGGAACGCGAGACCGCCGCGCAGACAGCTATCAGGGCCACCGCCGCAAGTGGCCTGTAGAGATCGGGCTCGGTGCTCAGCGAGAAGTAGTAGATGACGCCGGCGGCCAGAAAGACCGGCACCAGGAGAAAGCCGATGCCGCGGTCGAGCTCGGTCGCGGCGGCGACGGCAACGCTTCGGCGCAGCGCAGGAAGCGAAACGCGGCCGAGCGGTTTGCGGATCCGGTCGAAGATGGCTGCTGGCGAGGCCGGCTGCGGCGCGCCGCCACCGGGCGGCGGAAGCTCGGCTGGCGGACGAAGCTCGGGAAGCGAAAGCGGCGTTTCCTCGGTAGGCTCGGCATAGGCAAACATAAGGCGCTCGCTGACGCCAGCTGTTATTCCCTCGCCCTCTCCCGCGCCCCGGCCACGTCCAGCCATCGGGTCTGCCCCTTGCGCCCCAGACCGCCTATGCTACATGAACGCCGACCGCGTGGAAGTCCGCGCGAAACATGCATTTTTTCAGTGCTTCTTCGAGAGTTCCATGTCCGACAAGGTCGTCACCCGTTTTGCCCCCTCGCCCACCGGCTACCTGCATATCGGCGGCGCGCGCACGGCGCTGTTCAATTGGCTCTATGCCAAGCACACCGGCGGCACGATGCTGCTGCGCATCGAGGACACCGATCGCGAGCGCTCCACCGAGGCCGCCACGGCTGCCATTCTGGACGGCCTGACCTGGCTCGGTCTCTCCTGGGATGGCGATGCAGTATCGCAGTTCGAGCGCGCGCCGCGCCATCGCGAGGTGGCCGAGGAGCTCGTGCGCATGGGCAAGGCCTATTACAGCTACGAAACCCCGGCCGAGCTCGAGGCGATGCGCGAGGCAGCCCGCGCCAAGGGCTTGCCGCCGCGTTACAACGGCCAGTGGCGCGACCGCGATCCCTCCGAGGCGCCGGCAGGCGTCAAGGGCGCGATCCGCATCAAAGCGCCGACCGCGGGCGAGACGATCGTGCAGGACCGCGTGCAGGGTGAGGTGCGTTTCCCGAACAAGGATCTCGACGACTTCATCATCCTGCGCTCGGACGGCAACCCGACCTATATGCATGCCGTCGTCGTCGACGACCACGACATGGGCGTCACCCACATCATCCGCGGCGACGATCACCTGACCAATGCCGCGCGCCAGACGGTGATCTACAACGCCATGGGTTGGGATGTGCCGTCGATGTCGCACATCCCGCTGATCCACGGCGCCGACGGCGCCAAGCTGTCGAAGCGGCACGGCGCGCTTGGTGTCGAGGCCTACCGCGCCATGGGCTATCTGCCGGAGGCTCTGCTCAACTATCTGGCGCGGCTTGGCTGGAGCCATGGCGACGATGAGGTGATGTCGATCAAGGACATGGTCGCATGGTTCGACATCGGCGACGTCAACAAGGGCGCGGCCCGCTTCGACTTCGCCAAGCTCGAGGCGCTGAACGGCGTGCATATGCGCAAGATGGACGACCAGGCGCTGTTCGACATCTTCGTCGCCACCTTGCCCTATCTCGAAGGCGGCCCCGCGCTTGCGGCAAAGCTTGATGACAAGCGCAAGGCGCAACTGCTCGCCGTGATGCCCGGCCTCAAGGAGCGGGCAAAGACCCTGGTCGAGCTGGTCGACGGCGCTGCGTTCCTGTTCGCCGAGCGGCCATTGCCGCTGGACGAGAAGGCAGCGGGCCTGCTCAACCCGGATGCGCGCGCGATCTTGCGCGGCGCGCATGGCGCATTGTCCTCTGTCCAAGGCGAGTGGAGCGCCGCCTCGGCGGAGGCTTCGATCCGTGAGTTCGCGCAGGCCGGCGGGCATAAGCTCGGCGCCGTGGCCCAACCGCTGCGGGCCGCGCTGACCGGCCGCAGCACCTCGCCCGGGGTGTTCGACGTGCTTGCCGTGCTGGGTCGCCAGGAGAGCCTGGCGCGGATTGGAGATCAAATCGATTAGGAGCGAACTGGCCCAAGAAGATTGGCATTGAAAGGTGCGTTTCGCAGTGCAACATTAGGCCTTGGCCCAATCTGGCACGCACCTCCTAAAATGCGGTGGCGAGTTCGCGCATTCCGGTGACTTCGACGTGCCGTTTGCAGGAATTGCCTTGCCGGCATGAGGATACAAAAGGAGTTTGAGAATGAGCGAAGCTGCGACGAAACTGGAACCCGGCAGCAAGGCGGAAGGGTCGACCGCCAGGCTCGAACTCGCCGGCGAGACGCATGAATTCAAGGTGCGAAGCGGCACCGTCGGGCCCGACGTCATCGACATCGGTTCGCTCTACAGCACGACCGGCGCCTTCACCTATGATCCCGGCTTCACCTCCACCGCAAGCTGCGAGTCGGGGATCACCTTCATCGACGGCGATGCCGGCATCCTGCTGCATCGCGGCTTCCCGATCGACCAGCTCGCCGAGCACGGCGATTTCCTCGAGGTCTGCTATCTCCTGCTCTACGGCGAGTTGCCGACCAAGGCGCAGAAGGACGACTTCGACTATCGCGTGACGCGCCACACGATGGTGCATGAACAGATGTCGCGCTTCTTCACCGGCTTCCGCCGCGACGCGCATCCGATGGCCGTCATGTGCGGCGTGGTCGGTGCGCTGTCGGCCTTCTATCACGACTCGACCGATATCTCGGATCCGTACCAGCGCATGGTCGCCTCGATGCGCCTGATCGCCAAGATGCCGACGATCGCGGCGATGGCCTACAAGTACCATATCGGCCAGCCCTTCATTTACCCGAAAAACGATCTCGGCTTCGCAGCCAACTTCCTGCATATGTGCTTTGCCGTGCCGTGCGAGGAGTACAAGATCAATCCGGTGCTGGCGCGCGCCATGGACCGCATCTTCATCCTGCATGCCGACCACGAGCAGAACGCCTCGACCTCGACCGTTCGCCTTGCCGGCTCTTCCGGCGCCAACCCCTTCGCCTGCATCGCCGCCGGCATCGCCTGCCTGTGGGGCCCGGCGCATGGCGGCGCCAACGAAGCGGCGCTGAATATGCTGGGTGAGATCGGCCATGTCGATCACATCCCTGAGTTCATTGCCCGCGCCAAGGACAAGAACGACCCGTTCCGCCTGATGGGCTTCGGCCACCGCGTCTACAAGAACTACGATCCGCGCGCCAAGATCATGCAGAAGACCGCGCATGAGGTGCTGGGCGAGCTCGGCATCAAGGACGATCCGCTGCTCGACATCGCCATGGAGCTGGAAAAGATCGCGCTGACCGACGAGTACTTCATCGAAAAGAAGCTCTACCCGAACGTCGACTTCTATTCCGGCATCACGCTGAAGGCGCTTGGCTTCCCCACCACCATGTTCACCGTGCTGTTCGCGGTTGCCCGCACCGTCGGCTGGATCGCGCAGTGGAAGGAAATGATCGAGGATCCGCACCAGAAGATCGGCCGTCCGCGCCAGCTCTACACCGGCGCAACGGAACGCGACTACGTGCCGATTGCCAAAAGGTAGGAATTAGTGAGTAGGCAGTAGGCAATAGAAGAGGATGCCTACTGCCTACTGCCTACTGCCTACTGCCTACTGCCTACTGCCTACTGCCTACTGCCTACTGCCTACTGCCTACTGCCTACTGCCTACTGCCTACTGCCTACTGCCTACTGCCTACTGCCT
>NZ_QMBP01000034.1 GCF_003289945.1 Mesorhizobium hawassense | reverse complement strand
GGCAGGACAGAGGGGGGCGCCGTAGGGCGCTGACCTCGACTGTCAGGAGCCGTCTGCAGCACTTCTGGAACGACGACTTGATCCGCGATATCGACAATGTCTGCCAGCACATCGTCATCGTGGCCGGCTTAGCCGAAGCCGCGCCACCAATGGAGGAACTCGTCCCATGATCGACCATCTCGGCATCAGCGTTTCCGATTTCGACGCCTCAAAAGCCTTCTACGACCAGGCGATGGCGCCGCTGGGGGCTTCGCTGCTCTACATGGTTCCGGAGGAATATACGGGCGGCGCTAAGGTTGGCGGTTATGGCCGCGACCGGCCGGTGTTCTGGGTGAGCGCGGGCAGGGAGAAGCCGAGGGATCACCAGCATATCGCCTTCACCGCGCGCAGCCGCGCCGAGGTCGATGCTTTCCATGCCGCGGCGCTCGCCGCCGGCGGCAAGGACAATGGCGGGCCGGGCCTGCGGCCGCACTACCACCCGAACTACTACGGCGCCTTCGTCTTCGATCCCGACGGCAACAATGTCGAGGCGGTCTGTCATGACCCGGCGTGAGCCCATGAATCTGTCTATTACCGGGAGCGAGCGATGAGCCTCGACAACCGGCCGGTCTACACAGGCGGCTGCCAGTGCGGCGCCGTGCGCTTCCGCGTCGAGGGCGCGTTGGGCGACGCATCCGTCTGCCATTGCCGCATGTGCCAGAAGGCGAGCGGCAACTTCTATCTGCCGCTGGTTTCGGTGCGCGGCGCCACGCTCGACTGGACGCGCGGCGAGCCGAAACGCTTCCGCTCCTCCAATGCCGCCTGGCGCGGCTTCTGCGCCGAATGCGGCACGCCGCTGACGTTCGAGGCGTCGGACGGCATGGCGCTGGCGATCGCCGCCTTCGACGATCCGACAGGCATCGCGCCGACCATCCAGTGGGGCGTCGAGGCAAAGCTTCCCTATGTCGACGGCATCCCCAGGCTGCCGTCCGAGGATACGATGGCCGATATCGCCTCGGCGCCTTATCTCGCCGAGCTCGTCTCCTATCAGCATCCCGATCACGACACCGACCAATGGCCGCCGGAGGAAAGACCATGACCGATCAAGTTCGAACCGGCGGCTGCCAGTGCGGCGCCGTGCGCTTCCGCATCAAGGGCAAGCTCGGGCGCCCGTCCATCTGCCATTGCCGCATGTGCCAGAAGCAGTTCGGCAATTTCTTCGGCGCGCTGGTGACGGTGCCGAAGGACGGCGTCGAATGGACCCATGAGGAGCCGAGCTATTTCCAGTCCTCGGTCAACATCGACCGCGGCTTCTGCGCCCGCTGCGGCACGCCGCTGACCTATCGCCAGCCCGGCGCGCTGGAGATCGCCATCGGCGCCTTCGACGACCGCTCCGACCTCGCGCCGCAGATCCAGGTCAACTACGCGGTTCGCCTCCCTTGGGTGGAGAAGATCTTCGAGGCGCCGGTCCATGACGACGCCGATTACTATCGACGGCAGGAGCAGATCATCTCCTTCCAGCATCCCGACCACGAGACGGCCAACTGGCCGCAGCAGGGCTTGAAACTATGACGATCCACGGCAGCACCTTGCGCAGCCTCTATCCGGAGATCGAGCCGTTCGCGTCCGGTATGCTCGATGTCGGCGATGGCCACACCATCTATTGGGAGCGCTCCGGCACCAGGGGCGCAAAGCCCGCCGTCTTCCTGCATGGCGGTCCCGGCGGCACCATCTCGCCAAAACACCGGCGCCTGTTCGACCCCAAACTCTACGACGTCATCCTGTTCGATCAGCGCGGTTGCGGCAAATCGACGCCGAACGCCTCGCTCGAGGCCAACACCACCTGGCACCTCGTCGCCGACATCGAGCGGCTGCGCGAGATTGCGGGTTTCGACAAATGGCTCGTCTTTGGCGGCTCCTGGGGTTCGACGCTGGCGCTCGCCTATGCCGAGACGCATCCCGAGCGCGTCAGCGAGCTGGTCGTGCGCGGCATTTACACGCTGACCCGCGCCGAGCTCGAATGGTATTATCAGTTCGGCGTCTCGGAAATGTTCCCGGACAAGTGGGAGCGTTTTCTCGCCCCGATCCCCGAGGCCGAGCGCGGCGACATGATGGCCGCCTACCGCAAGCGGCTGGTCGGCTCCGACCGCAAGGCGCAGGTGGAGGCAGCCCTTGCCTGGAGCCTCTGGGAAGGCGAGACGATCACGCTGCTGCCCGAGCCGGAAACCAGCACCCCGTTCGGCCAGGACGACTATGCCGTCGCCTTCGCCCGCATCGAGAACCACTATTTCGTCCATGCCGGCTGGCTGGAGGAAGGACAGCTGCTGCGCGACGCGTGGAAGCTGAAGGATATCCCCGGCACCATCGTCCATGGCCGCTACGACATGCCGTGCCCGGCGAAATATGCCTGGGCGCTGCACAAGGCCTGGCCGAAGGCGGATTTCCACCTCATCGAGGGGGCAGGGCATGCTTATTCCGAGCCCGGGATTCTGGATCGTTTGATCCGGGCGACGGATAAGTTCGCGGGCAAATGATGATACACGTCCGCGCTCCACGGCGATCGCGGCCTTTCGAGCTACAGCCATGACAAAGCAACGCCTCTATCTCTTCGACACAACCCTGCGCGACGGCCAGCAGACGCCGGGCATCGACTTTTCCGTCGAGGACAAGATCGCGATCGCAAAACTGCTCGACGAATTCGGCATCGACTATGTCGAGGGCGGCTATCCGGGCGCGAACCCGACCGACACCGCCTTCTTCCAGAAGAAGCGGACGGAGAGCGCGAAATTCGTCGCCTTCGGCATGACCAAGCGGGCAGGGGTCTCGGCTTCCAACGATCCGGGGCTGGCGGCGCTCGTCCAGTCGAAGTCGGACGCCATCTGCTTCGTCGCCAAGAGCTGGGACTATCATGTGCGCGTGGCGCTCGGCTGCACCAATGAGGAGAACCTGGAATCGATCAGGACCTCGGTCGAGACGGCCGTCGCTTCGGCCAAGGAGGCGATGGTCGACTGCGAGCATTTCTTCGACGGCTTCAAGGCCAATCCGGATTACGCGCTGGCCTGCGCGAGAACCGCCTACGATGCCGGCGCGCGCTGGGTGGTGCTGTGCGACACCAATGGCGGCACGCAGCCCTCCGAGGTTCGGGCCATCGTCGAGAGGGTGATCGCAGGCGGCATCCCGGGAGATCATCTCGGCATCCATGCGCATGACGACACTGGCCAGGCGGTGGCGAACTCGCTTGCCGCCGTCGAGGCCGGCGTGCGCCAGATTCAGGGCACGTTGAACGGCATCGGCGAGCGTTGCGGCAACGCCAATCTGATCTCCATCATCCCGACACTGTCGCTGAAGCCCGCCTTCGCCGATCGCTTCGAAACCGGCATTTCGGCCGAGGCGCTGACCGGCATCTCGCGGCTCTCGCGTGCCTTCGACGAGTTGCTCAACCGCGCGCCGGAAGCGCAGGCGCCCTATGTCGGCTCCTCGGCCTTCGCCACCAAGGCCGGCATCCATGCCTCCGCCTTGGCCAAGGAGCCGGCGACCTATGAGCACGTTCCCCCGGAAGCGGTCGGCAACCGCCGCCGCGTCATGGTCTCCGACCAGGGCGGCAAGGCAAATTTCCTCGCCGAACTGAAGCGGCGCGGCATCGACGTGCCGAAGGAAGATCACCGGCTCGATGCACTGATCGCCGTCGTCAAGGAACGCGAGGCGGAAGGCTATGCCTATGAAGGCGCCGACGCCTCCTTCGAGCTGCTCGCGCGTAAAATGCTGCATGGCCTGCCGGAGTTCTTCAACGTCACCTCGTTCCGCTGCATGGTCGAGCGCCGCTTCGACGCCAACGGCAATCTGAAGACGGTCTCGGAGGCGATCGTGAAGGTCGAGGTCGACGGCGAGGAGAAGATGTCGGTGGCGGAAGGCCACGGCCCGGTCAACGCGCTCGACATCGCGCTGCGCAAGGACCTCGGCAAATATCAGAGCGAGATCGTCGACCTCGAGCTTGCCGACTTCAAGGTGCGTATCCTCAATGGCGGCACCGAGGCCATCACCCGCGTCCTGGTCGAATCGCATGATTCCTCCGGCGCCCGCTGGTGGACGGTCGGCGTGTCGGAAAACATCATCGACGCCTCTTTCCAGGCGCTGATGGATTCGATCATCTACAAACTGATGAAGAACCGCGAGATGGCGGGGCTGGTGGCGGCGGAGTAGACGTGTGGGCTTTTCGATAAGCTGGTTCGGTCTCCGGGGTTACGGGATCAAGGAAGCCGCGGCCTTGTTCGGCAGGGAGGTCGGCGGTTCGTCGGAAGATTTCGATGCGCCGGTAAACGCTTATCGCAGCGACAAGAACTGGGCGATCATCATCCTCGGCTACTGCAGCTTTCCCAATCCTCCAGACAGTTACTTGTCCGCGTTTTCGCAAGGCAGGGAAATGGTCGTCGTGCACATAGAGGAACACACGATGTTTGCTCGCGCCGAGCTTTGGAGTGCTGGAAAGAATATCTGGAGGGTCTGGCACGCCGGCGACAAGGACGTCAGGGATCTCCACACCACGGGCGATCTTCCAGCCTCCTTTCAATCTTTGAGGCAGCAGGCGTTTTCAAAGCAGGACAAGGAAAGTGATGTCGATTATGCCTTCGATATTCCTCTCGATCTGGCGGCGGAGCTGACGGGCTTCAGGCATGATGAGGGAGCACCCGACAGGGTCTTCTTCGAGCTTGTCGAAAAACCTGCCCAGCACTGAGCAGACACCGTCGAGGCGCCTAGAGCGAAGCAACCGCTTGAACCATCACGAAAAGTCCATTGATCCATCATAATTTTGTGATGGTCTTGGACGGTCCGCTGGGCCATAGCGTTGGGCCATGGTCACCGCAACAGCCGATCTCGATCAGGACGCCAAGGGCCGCCGCGGCTTCCTTTTGGCGCTTGGCGCCTATTTCCTCTGGGGACTGCTGCCTTTCTACATGAAGGCGGTGGCGCATCTGCCGCTTGCCGAGGTGATCGCCAACCGCGTCGTCTGGTCGGTGCCGATCGCGGCGGCCGTGCTGATCTGGGCCGGCCGCACCGCCGACTTCAAGGCGGCGATCCGCTCGCCGAAGAGCCTTGCCATGGCGGCGCTGACGGCGACGCTGATCTCGGTCAATTGGGGCATCTATGTCTGGGCGATCGCGGTCGACCGCACCGTCGAGACCGCGCTCGGCTATTACATCAACCCGCTGGTCAGCGTCGTCGTCGGCGCCGTGCTGCTCGGCGAGCGGCTCGACCGGCTGCAGATTGCCGCGGTGGCGCTCGCCGCGATCGCGGTGACGGTGCTCACTGTCGAGGCAGGCAAATTGCCCTGGGTCTCGCTGGCGCTCGCCTTCTCCTTCGCCGCCTACGGCTTCTTCCGCAAGACGCTGCCGATCGGCCCGAGCCAGGGGTTCCTGCTCGAAGTGCTTTTGCTGTCGGTGCCGGCGCTCTGCTACATAGCCTATCTGATCGCCACCGGACAGGACCATTTCATTTCCAGCACCGGGTCCGACACCGCCTTGCTGATCGGATGCGGCCCGATCACCGCGGTGCCGCTGCTGCTCTTTGCCTTCGGCGCCAGGCTGCTGCGCCTATCCACCATCGGCATCATGCAATATATCGCGCCGACCATGGTGTTCCTGATCGCCGTGCTGATCTTCGGCGAGCCGTTCGGCACCACCCAGGCCATCGCCTTCGCGCTGATCTGGACGGCGCTGGCGATGTACAGCTGGTCGATGTTCAGGGGCCGCGAGGTTCGCCCGTCGGCTCCCGCGTCAAGGTAGAAGAATTTCGGGGAGGGGCGGCTGATGTATGTTCTGCATATCGGCAACAAGAATTATTCGTCCTGGTCGCTGCGGCCATGGTTGCTCATGCGCGTCCTCGACATTCCCTTCGAGGAGCGGTTGACGCCGTTCCCGGCCGGACCGAGTTTCGACCTCTACCGAAAGGTCTCGCCGAATGGACGCGTGCCCTGCCTGGTCGATGATGGCTGGGCGGTCTGGGATTCCCTCTCCATCGTCGAATACCTGGCCGAACGCCATCCGGGCGTCTGGCCGGCCGACGCGAAAGCACGCGCCTGGGCGCGCTCGGCCGCGGCCGAGATGCATTCGAGCTTCACCGCCATGCGCAACGACTGCCCGATGAGCTGCGGCGTGCGGGTCGAGCCGTTGCCGATGTCCGGTGCGCTGAAGCACGACATCTTCCGCATGGTAGATCTTTGGAACGATGGCCTTGCGCGTTTCGGCGGGCCGTTCCTGGCCGGCGACCGCTTCAGTGCGGTCGACGCCTTCTTCGCTCCCATCGCGTTCAGGGCGCAGTCCTATGGACTGACCTTCGAAGGCGCGGCCGCCGCTTACCCGCGGCGGCTGCTCGACCTGCCGGCCATGCGCGAATGGTACGCGGCCGGACTTGCCGAGACATGGCGCGAGCCTGGCCACGAAGCGGAAGTGCAAGCCGCCGGGACGATCGTCGAGGATCTGCGGGCAACTGCTTGAAGGCCCGAGCAATTCCAGGAAAGTGTGAGCGGTTTTCCGTTCGGAATTGCCTAAAAACAAAGAGATAGAGCGTTTCGCCGTTTCGGTGAAACGCTCTAAACCCGGCCCAGCCGTCGCACGACCTTGTAGACGATGCCGGCGATGATCACCGAGATGGCCGTCACCACCCAGAAGCCGTGCGGCGTGTCGACCAGCGGCAATCCGCCGACATTCATGCCGAACAGGCCGGAGATGATGGTCATCGGCAACAGCACCGCCGTCATCACGGAGAGGATGTAGAGCAACTGGTTCGATTGCTCGGTCAGCTTGGCCATCAGCTCGTCCTGCAACAGCCGCGTGCGCGCCTGCAACTGCTCGCCATCGTGATGCAGTGTGTGCGCCCGGTGCGACAGCCGTGTGGCCATGTCGTTGATAGGCTCCGGCAGTTCATTGCGATGCGAATGGTCGAGATGGCGGAAAAGGTTGGTGAGCGTCGCCATCTGCCGGTGGATCAGCACCAGCTGCCGGCGCGCGTCGACCAGCGCCTGGCGCTCATTGTGCCATGCATCGCACACGATGCGGTCCTCGATGCCGTCGAGCGTGTCGCCCATCTTGTCGAGCTCGACCGCCATGCCGTCGAGCGACTGGCCCATCACCGCCTCGATCAGCTCGGACGGCGCGCGGAATTTGCGCGTGCCGCTTTCCACCAGCTTGCGGATCTTGTCGACCGATTCCAGCGGTTGCTTGCGGGCGCCGATCAGCATCCTGTCGTTGAAGGCAAAGCGGAAATGGGTGAGCCCTCGCGCTTCGGCGAAGTCGTGCCGCAGATCGGGCAGGTCGCCATAGAGGAAGTCGTCCTCGAAATCGATCTGGCAGCCATGGCTGGGCGACAGGAAGGCATCGCGCACCGGCGCCGGCAGGGCCTGTTCGGCACCGATCTCCTGGCGCGCCCGCATGTCGGTGATCTGGTAGCTGCGCCAGCTCCAATGCGCCTCGGCGGGGTCCTTGGTGCGCGTACCATCGGCCTTGAAATGGTAGATGAAGAACAGCCCGTGCTCGTCCGGCAGATAGGGCGAGAGATCGGTGCCTTCGGACGGGGCAGCAATGTTCATGACGGCTTCGCCGGTCTCGGATATGCAAAGGCTCGCGGGGGGCGGCCAAGGTAACCTTATCATGGAGGCCACGGCTTGGTGTGACGGTTTGGTGTCAACACGCAACCGCGCACAAGGAGTCTTGGCGACTGAACGCCCGCGTCAAAAACTACACCCGGCCCAATCGCGGCCAATAAACAGGCCCGCGCATCTGGGCAGTTGGCCGACATGTAAATTACGGCGACGAGAACACGGGAGCCGCTCGACTAGGTGGAGGTATCGTTGGACGAGCGAGAACGCCGCGTTCTACGAGACTCAGGCGATTCTATGCGGCGCAACCAAGTATCGAGTGCGTTCTTGTAGTGAGTGTCGCCTGTCTGTCTAACCAGCGTTTTCAAAACGTTCAGTGGGACAGATAAAATACCTTTTCTTCGCGATTGATGAGGCTCCGTATCTCTTTCGCGCGACAAGCTATCGGCCAGAAGTAAAACGCAGAGCAAAACCTGAGCTTTTCGCTGTCGAACCTTCAAAGCACGACGCGACTGGCTAGCATATAAATACCGAACGGTCATTTCGAGATCCTGATCGATCTCGTCAGCCCATGAAGCCGACGTAATCGGTGCTGTCAGCCTCTCTATCTTCCCTGCCATGATGTCCGACGCCACCACCCCAACAAGCTGCTCGCAGTCGGCAAGATCCGCGTCGTCAACTGAGTGCGGAGTCAGTTCCGCAGACAAAACATATCCGACCTGCCAAACAGCCGAACTAAGTGGTTGGTCGACCGAGCTGGGGATAAGAGGAGAGAGAGACGTCTCAATAAAAGCGGAACCAAATTTTGTATAAAAAAGCAACCTTCGCTCACCGTATAAAAACGCATAGGCTTTTGCAACCAATAGATCATGCTCCGCTAGGTTGCGGAAAAAAGCTTTGTGGCCATTACGAATTTGTTCGAGTGCTCGCCATAGGATACCGGAATGACTGTCTCGATCATGAGCTGGCGCGATACGAAACAAAATACGAGACTTGTAGCCAAGAACATACATACAAAAAAGCATCTCTGGAGAAGAAGCTCCGTGCAAGTATCTCGAAAAAACACTCTCGGCAGCCTTCGTCGTCAACGAAACTCTGGTCTTAGATGTTTGGAATATGGTCCAAATAACAGAAATAGCACCAGGGTTCTCGTGGCTTCCGAGCCTGACCGCCCGTGATACGAGGCGCTCGACAATTGCCAAATACATTGCCTCAGGAATTGTAAGATAATCCAGCGCTCCAGCCACAAACTCAAGTAAAGAAAGCTCTTGAGTCGCCGGGAAAAGCGAGCCGTCCGCGAGTAGTTGCAGGATAGCGTCGCCGGCCTGCCTCGCCTTTCCGCTGTCACGAAAAACCGCCATATGCAGAGCAAGATGAGATATGACGACCCACTCGTTCTTAAGAATATGAGGGATAAGGCGCTCAAGAACAAGTTCAGATATGCTTGAGCTCAGAGAAATCAAATTTCTAGCAAAAAAATATTCAAGAAACGTTCTGTGTGTGAATTTGAACACCCCGCTCCCAACTTCACTCATCACCCATGCGCGGCCCGTCAGAAAATCTACTAACGACTTAGCGGCCCGATGCGCGCTGGCGCGATCGACGTACCAATCTTCAAAATGAGTTCTCAACTCTTGAGTAAGCCACTGTTTAGAAACGCCTTCTTCGTTGGCCGCGTCTCCAAAGGTCCGAGAAGCGACGTATCCAAACACATCTAGCAATTCCATGTCGTCTCGTGGAACATTCTGGGCTACAATGTCGCGTCGTCCGTCCCATTTTTCGAACATTAATGTTGCGCATTCTTTATACACTTCCGGGCGGTTACTTGGTACATCGCCACGGTAAACAAATATTTGAACCATTAGCCCTAACATAAGGGGGTTTTCTCTTAGGTCACCTCCAATCTTGGATGTTTGTCTAATAAATTCCTTCGATTTCTCTACCGCAACTTTTAGACCCTCGCCGCTCACGGCTCGAATTGATTTTGCGCAATACTTGCTTATTTCCTCGGGAGAAAACCGAGCCAAGCCGAAAGCCTCGAAATCATCACACAGAGGGGCATCTCGATAACCCACCAATCGCGATGTCACGAGAACCGGGCAGCCTGCGCAAATTTCAGCAAACTGCTCAATTAGGCCAACAATATTTCGACGCTCTCCTACTTCTAGCACCTCATCCAGGCCATCAAAAATAAGAATTGCTCCCCCCATTGAGAGAGTTACTTGGAGAAATCGACCAGAAAGGTCTTCATCATTATCAAGTGCTAACGTAATTTCGTCGCGAAGGTAGTCAAAGAATGTGTATGAAGGACCTTGCCTGCGTCGAGCCTCAAAGCTTCTCAATACTATTCTTAGCGGTAGCTTTAATTCTTGTGAGTCATATTCTTGTCGAGAGGGACTTGAGTCCTCAAGGATTATTAGGCTCGATAGGTCATTACAAAGCATCTGTGTAAGTGTGGATTTTCCGCCGCCGGGATCTCCCAATATCACTGCACGGTCGAATTGCCTCCTGAACGAAATGTATCCGATACTTTGATCGGAAAACCCAATCTTCGCAGAAGCAATTTCAACCGGAGACAGCGGCGTTAATCTTCCGTGGATCGCCAGATTTTTTAGTCGTAGCTTTTTTGTGCCCTGCAGGGTTTCAACTGCCGTGTATCGGTTTGCGGTATCAATGGAGCGGGCAACTCTAACCCTTGCATCTCGAAGCTCGAGGTAGGAAAGTGGGCCAGCTTTACCCTGCTTTTGTAAAGATGAGCAGACTTGGCCAACCTTCTCCAAAAGGTCGTGATGCTGCGCTCGAATTATTTCCAAGAGCGCGTCATCTTCAACATCGTTCACGCGCTCAAGGCACGCGGCAAAGAGGCCGTCGAATAGTTGCCTCGAGGTGAAGTGTAAATCCACGAACCGGGTGTAAAATTCATCGAAGGGAGAGAAGAGGTGTTCGGGGCTCGATCCGCTTAGCGCGCAGTTGGCCAGAGCCTCTGGTATGACAGTTTTCTTGAGCTCCCTGAGGAAGTCAGAGACATTTCCGTCAAGCTTGCCGTGTGAGTTACCAATGATGCGGGTAAGATCCTGCAGCGCGCTATCGGACTGGCGCTTCCCTGTCGGTTGCGTAGACTGACGGTCTGATAGCGCTTTGTTGACGCGGTCTTTCCGTTTCAATTCTGCGGTCAATGCGTGGAACGGCCGACGAATCGCGTCGAAAACAAGGTTTGAGGCAACCCCAAGGGCCATCTCACCGATTATACTCATATTACTTTCCCCACTGCCGGGCTAGCAGATTACCCCTTTGCTTCTTTAGCCAGTAAACGGCAAGTTAGGAAGAGAGAAATCGTATGAGAGATCAAACTATTAACAACCAGATGTTGCTTGACCTGTTTTAGCAGTGAAAATCAGAGGTACTCTGTTGATAGTGCCTCCTTATCGCGCCCCGCGTTTGGCGAACGGGTTGCGCAGCCAGCGCAGCGGTGCGGTCAAACGCCAGCTATGCGAGGCGAGCATCGCTTCGCGCGCTTTTACCAGGCCTTCTCGTTCCCGGTACAAAGCCTCCCTCTCGCGGTGCAATGCATCCCTTTCGCGCAGCAGCGCCTCTCGCTCGCCTGACAAATCTTGATTCTCGCGACGCAGCCGGTCCCGATCGCCAAGCGCCGCGTCGCGGTCCCGGTGCAATTCGGCAACGAGCGCGTGCAACTGCTCGGCCTGCGTATGGAACTCGGTCAGCCGGCCTTGGAGATCGTCGGCCGACCGCCTTGCGACGGACCGTTCGGCGGCAAACGCCCGCCCCACCAGGGCTGCGGCGCCGTCCAACCGAACGCGAATCTCGTCGAGTTGATCGCGAAGGCCCTGGCTGTCGCCATCGCTCGCCATCGCACGCAATATCGCATAGGCATCGACAACGACCGGCGGAGCATCGGGGTGGTTGCGCAAATCATCGATCGTGCATCGTTCATGATGCAGCTCCTGCGACAGGAAGCTTTCCACTTCGCTCCGGGCCTGCCCTGGCCGGATCGGCCAGGCAAGATCGATTGCCCGCCCGGCTCTCGTCAGCTGGCCTTGCCAGTCGGCAAGAAGATCCTCGTGGAGCATAAAACAGCGCGGCATGTGCCGGGAGTGCAACTCGGCATCGAGAACGTGCCTCAGCCACACCAGCAGCGAGCCGGCCACCGGAAAACCGTCGCGCCGCTCTATCGAATGGGCCACTTCGAGGGGATTGCGGATGGGAAGCAGCGCGACCGTGTCGATCCGCATTTCGGCGAGGATCGATGACATCCATGGCAGGAAACGGCAAATCCGCGGCTCCTTGATGAAGAACAGCGCCTCATCGCCGAACTCGCTTGCCAGGATCCCCTTGATCTTGTGACGATGCCCTCGCGCCGCCCCGGAAGCCATCCAGTCCGGATCGAGCGGCAGCCAGTCGTGCCAGCCGGAACCCGCCGCCGCGAGCAGGTCGTTGGTCGCCGCGTTGAGGCGCAGGCTCTCCCAATACCCTGTCGGGTTGTGGCTGTCCGCGGCCATGAGGCTGTGCGGTCCGGCGGCGCCCAGCGCATTGACCATGCCGCCCAGGATGGAAGTGCCGCTGCGATGCATGCCCAGGATAAGGATCGTTTTTCGCTTCGAATGCGCGGAGCCGGCTTTCTCGTCGGCAGGCTGCGGCTCTTCCCGCAGCGGCAAACGCGCCTGGAGCCATTCGGCGATACCGGCCGGCAGGTCGAGCCTGCCGTCGAATATCGGGTTCGCTTCGTCGGAGCCGGCCGAAAACAGCCCGTGATAGTGGATGTGGACCAGCTTCGCGGGGTCCGGAGCCTTCGTGCCCGCCAGATTGTGCAGCGGAAAATTATGCGTCGCCGGCAAGTGCCGCACAGCATGATTGCCGGCCACGGCCGCCAGCGAGAAAGCCGCCTGGCTGGTTCCCCAAAAGGCGGTTGCCTCGCCGCTCTGGAGGCCCGTGCCGGTCCTGTAGGTCGGCTGGTCGGTGCGCCAGGGCTTCAGCTCCGCCGCCACCAGCTGCCTGAAGATGTCTTCCGTGCGCTGGAACAGGCCGCAGCTTCTGCGGGCGGCGATAAGCCCGCCATTGTAGCTTGCCCGCACGACAGCGGCGCCGTCGCTCGTCCATACGACCGGCAGATGCTCGTAGTCGACGCCGGCAAGCTGGCACAAGTCCCGCCAATAGGGATCGAACGGATCGCCTGGACCCGTCGTGCACATGCCCTTGCTGTCTACCGGGCGCGCCGCCGCCTCGCAGCTTTCGAGCAGAAGAACGGGTTCGCCGATGAAGATTGCGTCGCTGTCGAGCTGGACGATGACCGGCGGTCCCGGCCGGCGTTCGACATATGCGAGCGAATGAACCTTGTAGGAGGGGGCATATTGCGGACAGCAACTGTCGATATCGAGCGGCAGATACTCGACGCCCAACTGCTCCAGCTTCTTGAGCGTCGATGCCGACGGCCGCCGGTCGCTTCTCGGCGAAACGACGATTATTGGACACTGCGAATAGCTGCCGGCGAAAGCGCGGATGCTCTCGCAAAGCAGAAGCGCCTGCGCCTCCAGCACGCCGGCCTCGGCGATCAGAACGAATTCGACGCTTTTGGCCGGACTGTCGGGTAACGACTTTGCAAGAGTGGCGGGCCGTTCCGCCCGGGGGCTTGCCGCTTCCAGCGGCACGGTCTTCTGGATGATGACTTGTTCGCCGCGATAGAGCTCGCGGTATTCCCCTTTGTGCCCCGCGAGGAAAGTATCGACGCCGAGCTTCGGGCGATTGGCCTCGTCGGCGAAGAAGGCCCATTCATAGTCGTCGAAGATGATGAGGCCGTCCTTGTCGATCAATTGCCAGGACGCCACGGCGTCGGCCAGCACGTCGGCGCTGTGGTGGCTGCCGTCGATATAGATCAGGTCGAAGCGGCGCCGTTCGGCGATGAGACCGGCCAGCGCCGCCGAAGACATGGCCTTCAGCTTTTCGAACCGACCCTGGAACTCGGCGAGATTGAAGTCGAAGCGCTGCTCGATATGCGCCAGCTGATTTGACCATTTGAGGCGAAGCGCATGCTCGGCGCTGCCTTCGAAACTGTCGATACAGGTCAGGCGGCACGAGGCGAGATAGCGCAGGAAGAAGATCGCCGAGCGGCCCTCCCACGATCCGATCTCGAGCACGTCGAGCGGCTCTTCGCGCCGCGCCGCAAGCAACGTCGCCCATACCGGGAAGAACCGCGACGTCCAGTCGGTGGACAGGACCTTGCCGTCGAACCAGCTTGCGAAGTCGGCGTCCATCGTTCCCGCTCTTGTTCCGTCGGGCGGTTCGACCCGCTTGGACGCCTCTTCGAGCCTGAGCGGCGGGCGGGCGAGCATCCGTGCCATGATCTGGCCTTCGAGTTTGCGCGCTGCCGCCGCATCGTCGGCGCGCTCGAAGGGTCCCGAGCGTGCGAGAAAGGCCCTGAGCACCTCGAGCAGCTTCCGGTAGGCCTCTGCCCGTCGCTCGACGGAGATGTCCGTGCCGCGGATGAAGTCGGTCAGGTCACGCGCGAAGGCATCGTCGTAGAGGTCATAGGCCAGTCCAAGACGCGCCCAGGATGCCTCGCGGATAGGATGCGTGCGATGGCGCGCGTTCGTGGCGTTGGCCACCGTCAGCCCTTGCGTGTTGACCCTGTAGCGCGTCAGCGGCTCGGCCAGGTTGCGTGCCCGGCAGAGCGGCAGCATGTCGTACCACAGATAGTGGTCCTGGGAGACGAGCTCATGCACCCGATAGGTGCCCGCCGCTTCGAACAGGCTTTTGCGATAGGCGACCGCCGAATGGTAGAACGGACAATGAAACAGGATCGTCCAGCGGATTTCGAGGTCGGTTTCAGGCATGGGCTGGGCCCCGACGACACGGTCCGCTTCATCGATCAGCGTCACCGCGCTGCCGACGAGGCCGAGCTCGCTGTCCTCGTCGAGCGCCGCCACCAGGCGCGCCACATGCGCGGGTTCGGCGATATCGTCTGAATCCAGGCGCACGATGATGTCGCCGCGCGCCGCTGCGATGCCGCGGTTCGCCGCGGCCGCCGTGCCGCGATTGGTCAGATTGGTCAGGATCCTGATGCGCGGATCGCGCCGCGCCAGCGCCTCGAACACCTCGCCAAAGCCGCTGGCGTCATCGACGATGATCAGCTCGAGGTCGCTGAACTCCTGGGTGAGGATGCTGTCGACCGCCGCATCAAGGAACCGCTGGTCGGTATAGGCCGTCATCACGACGGATACGCGCGGAACATGTTGTCGTTCAGTCGCCACTGCAAGCACGTTCCCGGTTGGCCCTTCCGAATAGCCAACTATGCCCGGCACCGCAAATGCAAACCGTCCGAGGGCAGCCTGCAGGCCGGCCCCGAAAAGGCCTGGCCGCAATCGACGTCCGCGCACGTGACTGTGCCCTTCCGGTGCCTAGCCCGTGGCCAGCCATTTGCGCGACAGCGCGAAGGTCCTGAGGGATTCTGCGTCCATCGGACGCCCGAAGGCGTAGCCCTGCAGAATATCGCAGCCAAGCTCCTTCAGGATGCGCGCATGCTCCATCGTCTCGACGCCTTCCGCCACCACGCCAATGCCGAGCGATTTGCCGATCTCGATGATCGACGACACCAGCCGCCGCTGCGCCGCCGAGTCGGTTATCGGCGTGACGAGCTGGCGATCGATCTTGAGGCGGCGCGGCTGCAGTTTGAGCAGGCTGACGACGGATGCGTAGCCTGTGCCGAAATCGTCGATCTCGATGTCGATTCCCAGTTCCTTGATGTGCTCGATGTTCCAGGCGACAAGATCGTCATTCTCGTCGAGGAAGATCGACTCCACGAGCTCGAACGAGACGGTCCCCTCCTTGATCGCCAGCTTGCGCAGGCCGTTGATCAGGTCTTTGTCCTCCAGCCGCCGCGCCGAGACGTTGACCGATGCGCGCGGGATGTTGAGCCCGTCGAGCGACCAGCGCCGGAAATTCTCGAGGGTCTGTTCGAGGATGGTCCGGTCGATCAGCGAGACCACGTTCAGTTCCTCGGCCACCTTGAGGAAGGCGTCGGGGGCGAGGATGCCGCGCCGTGGATGGCGCCAGCGCGACAGCGCCTCGACACCGACGATCTCGAGCGTCTTGGCGTCGAACTGCGGCTGGTAGTAGGCGATGAACTCGTTGCGCTCCAGTCCGCCGAGAATCTCGTCGGCGGTCTGCTTGGTCTTGACGATCTCGCTCTGCAGCTCTTCGTTGAAGAACTCATAGCGGTTGCGCCCGCGGCTTTTGGCCCGGTAGAGCGCGAGATCGGCATTGACCAGCAGTTGCTTCGCATCGACGCCGCTGGTGGCCGCAATCCCGATGCTGACCCCAAACCGGCATTGGTGACCCTTATAGTCGACGGGCTGGCGTAGCTTTTCGATGATGCGGTCGGCGAGCGCGGCGAGCTCGTCATCCGTGCGTCTCTGGCACACCACGATGAACTCGTCTCCGCCGATGCGTGCCACGAAGTCGCTCGCCCGGGCATTGGCCTTGATGACCTTCGAGACATGCATGAGCATCGCGTCGCCCGCCGCGTGGCCGAGTGTGTCGTTGATGTGCTTGAAGCGGTCGAGGTCGAGATGCAGCAAAGCGGTGCGATCCTCGTGCGCACCGGCCAGCATCTCGTCGAGGTAACGGCGATTGGGCAGGCCGGTCAGCGAATCGTGCAGCGCCACATGTTCGATACGCGCCTTGGCGGTCTCGAGTTCGGCATTCTTCGATTCCGACAATTGCCGTTCACGCACCAGATTCTCGTTGAGCAGGACATCGCTAGTCACGTCCCACTCGGCGCCGATCATCTTCGGCGTGTCGCCGACATCCTGCAGGAAGTTTGCCCGGGTGCGCACATGGCGGATGGTGCCGTCGGGAAGGAGAAGGCGGTATTGCGAGGAATAGCGGCCCTGGGTCGCGGCCGCGGCATCGAAGTCGTCCCTTGCGCGCTCCAGATCGTCGGGATGGATGGCCAGCGCCCAGTCGTCGAAGCCGCGTCCCTTGCCGTCGGCTACCCGGCCGTAAATCTCGTTGACGCGGTCGTCCCACAGGAGTTGCGAGGTGGCAAGGTCATGCTCCCAAACGCCGATGCCCGAGGCGTCGAGCGCAAGCTCGAGCCGTTGCGACAGCCGCCGCAATTCCGCGTAGTTCTTCTGCCGCTCGCCGAACAGCCAGCCGGCGACGAGGATGGGCAGCACCACCAGGGCGCCGGCCAGCGCCATCGTCGCGCGCAAGGCCGCCTCGTTCTTCGGCGTGGCCGGCCAGCCACGTTTCGGCGTCGCCGACAATTGCCAGGAACCCACCGGCAGTGCGACTTCGGCCGTCACCGGGTTGCCGTTGACGACGTTCTCGCTGCCGAAGAAGCGCTGGCCGGCGCCGCCCAGCGCGTCCTTGCCTGTCAGGGCGACCTCGATATCCAGATCCGGATCGGTGAGGCCGCTTGCGGCGTAGAGCCGGTCGACATCGATAACCGCCGAGATGATGCCCCAGAACCGATCGTCACCGCCCGCGGTCGGCACGAAAATCGGAATCCGGCCGATGAAGCCCAGACCTCCTTGTGCGAGGTCCACCGGACCGGCCAGCACCAGGGCGCGCTGGTCGCGCGCCCGCAGCGCCGCCATGCGCTGCCCTTCATTCTTGCGGTAGTCGAGCCCGAGCGCCTTTTCGTTTCCCTTCATAGGATACATCAGCGAAATCACGAGGTCGGGCGCGCCGGCAATGTTGCGCAGCTGTGATTTCTGCTTGAACAGGTTCGCGGCAAGCGACGCGAATCGCTGTTGGCCCATATACGGCTCGGTCATCACCGCTGAAGCCAGGCCCTGCACCAGCTGCAGGTTGCCGTTTATGTTTCCTTCGAGCTTGGCGCGGATGATGCTGACCTTGGCGAGCACGTCGGCGCGCATCAGCTGGTCGGAGACTTTTCTGTTTTGCTGGTCGACGAAGAGGGCGCAGATCGCGAGCACAAAAACGGCGATCGCCGCCGGCAAGTTGGCGGAAGAGAAAACGGCCTGTCTGATACGGCCAATATTGAAGCCCGTCCTGATCAATGCGAGCCGAATGCCTCTGCTGGACAAAATCCATCGGTCGAAAGTGCTTCAGCTAAAACTTCCATGCCGGCGTCAAAGTTGCGTCACAAGCAGCCTTGAAGCTTACTTTCGGCCCACAAACTGAAGCCATCCTTAATGTTGGCCAAGAAGCCGCGCCTGCCGTTTCTTCCAGAAAAATATCGATTTTCTATTGTCGCAAAAAAATCTCGCGCATCCCGGGAATAAAGCCCGGGCCTTCCGGGTCTTGCTTGTAGCGAGGCCATCCTCCCAAGGCACGCATCAACCAACCCGGAAGGACCCCAACATGAAGAGAACCGTGTTTGCCACAGCCGCCATCCTCGTTGCCACCGGCAGCGCATTTGCCGGCAGCGACCACTTCTCCACGGCTGGCCAGCAGGCCGCCATTGTCGACACTACGTACACCGCTTCGATCGCGAAACCCGACATGGACCGCCACGACATGAAGCCGGCTGCCAAGATCGCTGCGGATGAGCCCGGCCAGGGCATTTGGGGTCGCTAGGCAGGCGGGACCGAAGGTCCTCGCCCAAGGAGTTCAGCGGTCGAAGGTTTCGGTTCCGAGAGGGAAGGCACGCCCTCGCCGTAACCGGGAGCCAGAGACGCTGATCTCCTCGGCGCCGGCCGGCCTTCAGTCGGACCGGCCGGCTCCGGTTTCCGCAGCCGGCGGAGGGTCGCACCGGGCCCTCCGCCATTCCCCGCATGTCGCCCAAAAGTGTGTAGCGGTTTTGGGGAAACGACATGCGGCAATCAATGAACCACCGCCTGAAACCTGACGCAAACGCGCAAGCCACAAGAGGAGATTTCTGATGTTCAACATGACACGCCGCATGGTGCTCGGATCAGCCGCCGCCGCTGCCGCTTTCGGCATTGCCGGCAAGCTCGAGTTCGCGCCCGCGGCTCACGCCGAGACCCCGGTCGAGCCGCTGGTCGGCTTCTACAAATACAAGGTCGGTTCGCTCGAGGTCACTGCCGTCTATGACGGCATCTGGCGCAAGCCGCACGACCCGGCCTTCATCAAGGACGTGTCGGTCGACGACACCAAGGCGGCGCTCGCCAAGGCGGGGCTGACCACCGAGTTCATGCCGATCCCGCTGACCGTCGTCGTGCTCAAGATGAACGGCCGCACCATCATGATGGATGCCGGCTCCGGCGTCGGCCAGTGGCAGGCCAACGCCACGCACCTGCCGGCCAACATGAAGGCCGCCGGCATCGACTACAAGGCCATCGACACTGTTCTGATCTCGCATTTCCACCCGGACCATGTCTGGGGCCTGATGGAGAAGGGCAGCAACGACCCGGTGTTCCCGAATGCCGAGCTGATCGTCAATGCCACCGAGTACAATTGGTGGACCGATCCGAGCCGGCTCGCCAAGCTGCCGGAAGGCCGCAAGCCCGCCGGCAAGCGCATCGCCGAGAACTTCCCGAAATGGAAGAACTGGAAGCTGGTCGACGACGGCGCCGAAGTGGTGCCCGGCATCCGCATCATGGCGGCGCCCGGCCACACGCCCGGCCACTCCGTCTATCATGTCGACGCCGGCGCCGAGCAGTTCCTCGTCTCGGCGGACACCATGTACGTGCCGGCCCTGCTCGCCCCGCATCCCGAATGGCAGGGCGCCTACGACCAGGACGGGCCGATGGCGATTACCACGCGCCACCGGATCATCGACCAGGTGATCGCCGACAACGTCCGCATCTGCGGCTCGCACTTCCCGTTCCCCGGCACCGGCAGCTTCGTCAAGGACGGTAACGCCTATGCCTTCACCCCAACCGGGATCTGATCTGAATCGGATCCTGAGCAGAAAGCGACAACGCACATGAAACACGCACTTTTCGCGGTGCTCGGCGCCATTGCGGTCTTGACCGCGGCCCCGATCGCCATCGCCGTTCCGGCCTATGCCGTCGACGACATCGAAGGCGCCGACGCGCCGGACCTGACGGCCGTGAAGGCCAAGATCGAGGCTAAGGACTACAAGGGCGCGCTGGCCGACCTGCGCGATCTCGCACAGGACACCCAGCAGGCCGACGTCTACAATCTGCTCGGCTTCACGCTGCGCAAGACCGGCGACTACCAGACCTCGCTCACCTACTACACCAAGGCGCTGGAGCTTAAGCCCGACCACAAGGCGGCGCATGAATATCTGGGCGAGCTCTATGTCGAGACCGGCGACATGGCCAAGGCCAACGAGCAGCTTGCTTCGCTGCAAAAACTCTGCCCGGCCGGCTGCGAGGAGCTTTCCGACCTCAAGCAGGCCATCGACACCAAGGTGACGAAGTAGACCGACGCGGCCCGTAGGGCTCGCTTTTTTGGGCGCCACGGCGGTAGCGCCTGAAAACCGGAGCCGGCGTTCTCTCCCTCGCGCCGGCTCCGACCTTTTTCAACATCGAGCGCGGGCGCGTGTCCACCGGGACGCGCGGCGCCTGCCTGTTTCCAAGGACTGGAGCCGACCATGACACCGACCGAACTCGCCGAAAAGCTGCACGCCAGGGACGTCGTCCTGCTCGCCGGCCGACTGCTTCTGTCCCTGATCTTCGTGCATGAGGGCTTGCAATTGTCGACCCATTTCGAGGGCGCTCAAAAGGCCATGGCCGCGCTCGGCGTCGGCACGCCGCTGCTCGTCGCCACCATCCTGCTGCAGCTCGGCGCCGGCCTGTCGGTGGCCTTGGGCATACTGGCGCGGCTGGGCGCAGTCGGGCTCGGCCTGTTCTGCCTGATGACGGCAAGCCTCTTCCACACCAATTTCGCCAGCCAGAACGAGTTGCTGCACTTCGAGAAGGACCTCGCCATCGCCGGCGGCATGTTCATCCTGGCGCTGAGCGGCGCGGGCAGGCTGTCGGTAGACAGGATGTTGGTCGGGTTCGCGAAGGGCACCAAGATTGTTCCGCCCGTTGAGCAGCATCTGTCGATGGATGAGACGAGCCTGCCGGTATGATGGGAAGTCGACCGCCCTCGTCACAACCACACCCGTAATCCCACCATCCACCAGCGGCGTCCCGCGTCCGACGCCAGGAAGACCGCCGCGCCGGCCAGTTTTTCCACATCGCCCCATCGTCGTATGGGGGGCGGCCGGTGAGAGCGAGGTCCTTGCCCGTGTGCGAGCTCACCCGTGCCGGATGAATCGATCAGGCCGGGACGCGCCTGTCGTCCCGGCCTGCTTTGTGTCGGCGGCTAATGCAGGTAGCCCAGCAGCCAAAGGATGAGAATTACGGGCAAAGGAATCCCGATAAGCCAAAGCAATCCGCCTCGCAGCATGACGATCTCCAGAATGTCGTTATGTGAGGCAACGCTAACGCGCAGGCTTTGTTCCCCTGGGCAACCTGCTGTGCGTTGGCGATTGGCGGATAGTCACAACTTCGCGAGAATCTTCCGGCAGATTTGGAGGTGGTGGCCACCCGATCCGGTGCAGCATCACATTGCCACTAGTGGCTCGGGCCTGGCCTCTTAAGGCCTTGTGGCCATTTGTCTAAAAGCGATGAATGGTATTGTCTGCCGAAGCCGATTTTTCGTCGGGAAACGGCGTGTTTTTCTCGCGACTTGACGGTATTTTTTCGGCTCTAACCCATTCAATTCCTTACAAGAATTTAATGTGTGTTGGAATTGCGCGGCAAAATCCATGCCCCTATGCTTCCGTCAAGATCGCGACCTTTGCACGTGCCCTGAGCATGTCTGAACGGCGCGATCGGTGACGGTTCGGCGGCGGCTCCGCGCGGCGAACCTTTGCCTGATGCGGCTCGAAGGACAGGTGAGAGACGTGGACGACGAAGTCGTCAGCCGGCGCAAGCTGCGCAGCAAGCCCGCGCGGCCTAGCGAGCCTTTGGCCGAGGTCCGGCCGGTGGTCGCGCGCCGTTCGCGGCGCGGCTGGATCGTTGCGCTGCTCGTCGTCGTGGCGGCGGCCGGGGCCGCGTTCTGGCTGCATCCCGTCCAGGTCCGCCAGCAGGGCGGCCTTCGCGGCGGCCGTTTCCGTGGCGGCGATCAGGCGCAGCCGGTTGCCGTCGCGCCGGTCACGCAGGCCGATATCCCGATCGTGCTCGAGGCGCTGGGCACCGTGACGCCGCTGTCGACCGTGACGGTGCGCGCGCAGGTGAGCGGCCAGATCACCCAGATCGCCTTCACCGAGGGGCAGAACGTGAAGAAGGGCGACTTCCTCGCCCAGATCGACGACCGCACGCTGACGGCCTCGCTGCATCAGTGGCAGGGTCAATTGGAGCACGACCAGGCGCTGCTCGCCGATGCTAGGCTCGACCTCGATCGCGACCTCAAGCTAACCTCCAACGCCATCACCCAGCAGGCCGTCGACCTGCAGCGCGCCACCGTCCAGTCCGACGAGGGCACGGTCATGTCCGACCAGGCGCAGATCGAGGCCGTTGAGGTCAACATCGCCAACAGCCACATCACGGCGCCCGCCGACGGCCGCATCGGCCTGCGCCTCGTCGACCAGGGCAACTATGTCACGCCGGGCGACGGCACCGGTATTGCGGTGATCGCTCAGATGTCACCGATGTCGGTGTTGTTCTCGCTGCCCGAGGACAGCCTGGCGCAAGTGCTGGAACAGACGCACGGTAATGCCGGTCTCAAGGCCAGCCTGTTCGACCGCAACGATACGAAGCAGATCGCCGAAGGCACGCTGCAGACGATCGACAATCAGATCGATCCGACCACTGGTACTGTCAAGCTGCGCGCCGTTTTCCCCAATGCCGACGGCGCGCTCTACCCCAACCAGTTCGTCAACGTGCATCTCCTGGTGCGCACGCTGACCGGCATCAATGTGCTGCCCAACGCCGCCATCCAGCATGGCGCGCCCGGCACCTTCGTCTATCAACTCAAGGGCGACGGCACCGTCTCGGTGAAGACCGTTTCGCTCGGGCCGGGCAATGCCACCGTCACGCAGCTTCTGTCCGGCCTGGCGCCAGGCGCCAGAGTCGTGGTCGATGGCGTCGACCGGCTGAAGGACGGCGCCAAGGTCATCGTGCCCGACAACAGCGCCGTACCGGCCGCCGGCGGAAACAGCACCGCGCCAACCCCTGGCGGGAATGGTGCCGCAACGCCGCCGCAAGCGCCGCCCGCCGGCACCGGCAACGACGCGCCGGCCGCCAATTCCGGCGGCGCACCGGCGATGTCGAACGGCCAGGGCAACGGCTCGGCGGGCGCGGACGCGGCGGACGATGCGCCCGGCCGCAAGCAGGGTCATCGCCGTCACCATGACGGCAACGGCCATCGCCGCGACGGCGGTGCCGGCAATGCTGGCGCGGCCGACAATGGCGGCGGCGGCACCGGCGACGGCCAATGAGCGCGCCCAGCGGTCTGGTTTCCGGCTGGCTGAACCCGTCGCGGCCGTTCATCCTGCGGCCGGTGGCGACCACGCTGATCATGGCGACCATCCTGATCGTCGGCATGATCGCCTATCTGTTCCTGCCGCTCTCGGCCCTGCCTGAGGTCGATTATCCGACGATCCAGGTTCAGACCTTCTATCCTGGCGCCAGTCCCGAGGTGATGACCACCTCGGTTACCGCGCCGCTCGAGCGGCAGTTCGGCCAGATGCCGGGACTGGAGCAGATGTCGTCGGGCTCCTCCGCCGGTGCTTCGGTGATCACGCTGCGCTTCAGCCTCGACCTCAGCCTCGACATTGCCGAGCAGGAGGTGCAGGCGGCGATCAATGCGTCGGGCAATCTTTTGCCGGCCGACCTGCCGGCGCCGCCCATCTACGCCAAGGTCAATCCGGCCGACGCGCCGATCCTGACCCTGGCGATCACTTCGAAGACGCTGCCGCTGACGCAAGTCGAGAATTATGCCGAGACGCGGCTGGCACAGAAGATCTCGCAGCTTCCCGGCGTCGGCCTGGTCTCGATCTCCGGCGGCGAGCGGCCGGCCGTGCGCGTGCAGGTCAAGCTCAAGGCGCTCGCCGCCATGGGTCTCAACATCGACGATCTGCGCACCACCATCGGCACGCTCAACGTCAACACGCCGAAGGGCAGCTTCGACGGGCCGGCGCGTTCCTACACCATCAACGCCAACGACCAGGTCGCCGACCCCAAGACCTATGCCGACATGGTGATCGCCTATCGCAACGGCGCGCCGGTGCGGCTGGGCGAGGTGGCCGACATCATCGAAGGGCCTGAGAACTCCAGGCTGGGCGCCTGGGAAAACCGCACGCCGGCGATCATCCTCAACATCCAGCGCCAGCCCGGAGCCAACGTCATCCGCGTCGTCGACGGCGTGAAGGCGCTCCTGCCGCAGTTGCGCGCCGGGCTGCCCGCGGCGCTCACCGTCGAGCCGCTGACCGACCGCACGACGACAATCCGCGCCTCGGTCGACGACGTCGAGTTCGAGCTGGCGATGGCCGCGCTCCTGGTCGTGCTCGTCACCTTCCTGTTCCTGCGCAACATCCCGGCGACGATCATCCCGAGCCTCTCGGTGCCGCTGTCGCTCGTCGGCACGTTCGCGGTGATGTATCTGTGGGGCTTCAGCCTCGACAATCTGTCACTGATGGCGCTGACGATCGCGTCGGGCTTCGTCGTCGACGACGCCATCGTCATGATCGAGAACATCTCGCGCTTCATCGAGCATGGCGACGACCCGGTGACAGCGGCGCTCGAAGGCTCCGCCCAGATCGGCTTCACCATCATCTCGCTCACCGTCTCGCTGATCGCGGTGCTGATCCCGCTTCTGTTCATGGGCGACGTGGTCGGCCGCCTCTTCCACGAGTTCGCCATCACCTTGGCCATCGCCATCGTCATCTCGGCCATCGTCTCGCTCACCCTGGTGCCGATGCTGTGCGGCAGGCTTTTGAAGCCGCCGGCCGAGCGCAAACCGAGCGCGCTGGCGCGCTGGAGCGAAGGCGCCTTCGATGCGATCGCGAACGGCTACGCCGCCGCGCTCCGCTGGGTGCTGGACCGACAGGCGCTGACCTTGCTGGTGGCGGTCGCGACGCTGGCGCTCACCGTCTATCTCTACAGCGCCGTGCCGAAGGGTTTCTTCCCGGTGCAGGACACCGGCGCCATCTCGGCCATCACGCAAGCCGCGGGCTCGGCTTCCTATGCCGACATGGCGGCGCATCAGCAGGCGCTGGCCGACGCGATCCTCAAGGACCCCGACGTTGCCAGCCTGTCGTCTTTCATCGGCGTCGACGGCCAGAACATGACCGCCAACAGCGGCCACATGCTGATCAATCTGAAGCCGCGTGACGAACGCCAGGCGGACGCCGGCGCCATCATCCGGCGGCTGACGCAGGAAACCGCCGGCGTCACCGGGATAGCGCTGCACATGCAGCCGGTGCAGGACCTGACGGTCGATTCCACTATCAGCGCTTCGCAATACCAGTATGTGCTGCAGGATTCCGATCCGGTCGAGCTGGCGGCGTGGACGTCGAAACTCACCGACAGGCTGTCGGCGTTGCCCGAGCTCGCCGATGTCGCGAGCGACAGCCAGCAGAGCGGGCTTGCCGTCGACGTCACCATCGACCGCGCCACGGCGGCGCGTTTCGGCATCACGCCGGCGACCGTCGACAACGCGCTCTACGACGCCTTCGGCCAGCGCATCATCTCGACCATCTTCACCCAGGCGAACGAATATCGCGTCATCCTCGAGGCCGATCCTTCGGTCGGCCAGACGCCGGCCTCGCTGGGCTCGATCTACCTGCCGTCCTCGGGCTCGGGCCAGGTGCCGCTGTCGGCGATCGCCAGCATCAATGTCCGCCAGGCGCCGCTCCTTGTGAACCATCTGGCGCAGTTCCCGGCCGCGACCATCTCCTTCAACCTGGCGCCCGGCGTCTCGCTCGGCGATGCGACCGCGGCGATCACCGCCGCCGAGCGGGACATGCAGCCGCCGGCCGGCCTGACGACCGGCTTCCAGGGCGCGGCGCTGGCGCTGCAGAGCTCGCTGTCGAACGAGTTGCTTCTGGTGCTGGCGGCGGTCGCCACCGTCTATGTCGTGCTGGGCGTGCTCTATGAGAGCTTCATCCACCCGCTGACCATCCTGTCGACGCTGCCCTCGGCAACCGTCGGTGCGCTGGTGGCATTGATGCTCGCCGGCCATGATCTCGATGTCATCGGCATCATCGGCATCGTGCTGCTCGTCGGCATCGTCAAGAAGAACGCCATCATGATGATCGACTTCGCGCTGCAGGCCGAGCGCCTGCAGGGGCTCGATCCGCGCGAGGCGATCTACGAGGCGTGCCTGCTGAGACTCCGCCCGATCCTGATGACGACGTTCGCCGCGCTCTTCGGCGCGCTGCCGCTGCTGGTCGGCGGCCTGGCCGGCTCCGAGCTGCACCAGCCGCTCGGCATCACTATCGTCGGCGGGCTGATCGTCAGCCAGGTGCTGACGCTGTTCACCACGCCGGTCATCTACCTCGCCTTCGACCGGTTGACGCGGCGCGGCTCCGGCGCCGTCGAAGCCTCCGCCGGCGGGTCCGCGCCGTGAACCTCTCGGCGCCGTTCATCGCGCGACCGGTCGCCACCACGCTGTTCGCGATCGGCCTCGCCGCCGCGGGCCTGATCGCCTATTTCAATTTGCCCGTGGCGCCGCTGCCCAAGGTCGACTTCCCCACCATCTCGGTGCAGGCCTCGATGGCGGGCGCCAGCCCGGACACGATGGCGACCGATGTCGCCGCGCCCCTGGAGCGCCATCTCGGCCAGATCGCCGGCGTTTCCGAGATGACCTCGCGGTCGGGCACCGGCTCGACCAATGTCGTGCTGCAATTCGATCTCGACCGCGACATCAACGGCGCGGCGCGTGACGTCCAGGCCGCGATCAACGCCGCGCGCGCCGACCTGCCGTCGGACCTGCGCAGCAACCCGACCTATCGCAAATACAATCCCGCCGACTCGCCGGTGATGATCCTGGCGCTGACCTCGCGCACGCTGACGCCCGGCCAGCTCTACGATGCCGCCGCGACCGTGCTGCAGCAGCGCCTGTCGCAGGCCGAGGGCATCGGCAATGTCGACCTCGGGGGCTCGTCGCTGCCGGCGGTGCGTGTCGAGCTCAATCCCGGCGCGCTGTTCCATTACGGCATCGGCCTGGAGGATGTCCGGGCAGCGCTTGCGTCGGCCAACGCGCGCAGCCCGAAGGGTTTCGAGGAAGAGGGCGCGCTGCGCTACCAGCTCTACACCAACGACCAGGCAAGCCACGCCGCCGATTTTCGCGACCTCGTCATTGCTTGGCGCAACAACGCGGCGGTCAGGCTTCGCGACATCGCCGATGTCGAGGATTCCGTCGAGGACGTGCGCAATCTCGGCCTCGCCAATGGCGAGCCGGCGGTGCTTCTGGTGCTCTACCGCGAGCCCAACGCCAACATCATCGAGACCGTCGACCGCGTCCGTGCGCTGATCCCGACGTTGCAGGCCTCGGTGCCGGCGGATGCGCGGCTCAGCATCGCCACCGACGGCTCGACCACCATTCGCGGCTCGCTGCACGACACCGAGCTGACGCTGGTACTGGCGGTGATGCTCGTCATCCTCGTCGTGTTCTGTTTCCTGCGCGACTGGCGCGCGGCGCTGATCCCGAGTGTCGCGCTGGTCGTCTCGATCCTCGGCACCTTCGGCGCGATGTATCTGCTCGGCTTCACGCTCGACAATCTGTCGCTGATGGCGCTCACCATCGCCACCGGCTTCGTCGTCGATGACGCCATCGTGGTGCTCGAAAACATCACGCGTCACATCGAGGAGGGCACGCCGCGCGGCAGGGCGGCGCTGGTCGGCGCCAAGGAGGTCGGCTTCACCGTTCTCTCGATGAGCGCCTCGCTGGTCGCCGTCTTCCTGCCGATCCTTCTGATGGGTGGCATACTCGGCCGACTGTTCCAGGAATTCGCGCTGACGCTGTCGCTGTCGATCGCCATTTCACTGGTGTTGTCGCTGACGGTGACGCCGATGATGTGCGCGCATTTCCTGCGCCCGGGCGCGAGCCCGTCGGCCAGGCGCTCGATCCTGGCCCGCTTCGGCGAAGGCGTTTTCGAGCGCGTCCGCGCCTTCTATGGCCGCTCGCTCGGCTGGTCGCTCGACAATTCGGAAATCATGCTGGTGGTGCTTTTCGCGGCCATCGTCTTCAACGTCTATCTCTACACGGTGGTGCCGAAAGGCTTCTTCCCGCAGCAGGACACCGGCGAACTGATGGGCGGGTTGCGCGCCGACCAGGCGATCTCCTTCCAGCTGATGCGGCAGAAATTCGAGCAGCTGGAAGCGATCCTGAAGAGCGACCCGGCGGTCGAGAACGTGGTCGGCTATATTGGCGGCCGGCAGACCAATTCCGGCTTCGTCCAGGTCGCCCTGAAACCCAAGGGTGAACGCGCGCCGTTGCAAGTGGTGCTGACGCGGCTGCGCGCGCAGCTCGGGCAGTTGCCCGGCGCGCAGCTCTTCCTTAATCCGCGCCAGGAGATCAGGGTCGGCGGCCGCCAGAGCCTGGCGACCTACCAGTACACGCTGCAGGCCGACACGACCGCCGATCTCGACCAATGGACGCCGAAGCTGGTCGATCTCCTGAAGCAGGCGCCCGAGATCACCGACGTCAACTCCGACCGCGACGAGGCCGGACTCGAAACCAATATCACGGTCGACCGCGAGAGCGCGGCCAGGCTCGGCCTGACCCCGGCCAGCATCGACGCCACGCTCTACGACTCCTTCGGCCAGCGCCAGGTGTCGACCATCTTCAACGCCCGCAACCAGTACCATGTCGTCATGGAGGTGGCGCCGCGCTATCTGCAGGATCCGAGCGCGCTGAACGGCATCTATGTCAGCACGTCCGGCGCCACCGCCAGCGGCACGCAGCAGACCAACGCGCTGGCCGGCAGCCTGACGAGCTCGCTGCGGAACCAGGCGAACAACGCCATCGCCGTGACTGGCCATGGCAGCGCGTCGAGCGGCGCTGCCGTCAGCACCGCGACCGAGAAGATGGTGCCGCTCTCCGCCTTCAGCACCTATGGCTCGGCGACCATGCCTTTGTCGGTCAACCACCAGGGCCACTTCGTCGCCACGACGATCTCGTTCAATCTCGCCGACGGCGCGACGCTCGGTGACGCTTCGGCCGCGATCGACCGCGCTATGGCAGAGCTGAAGATGCCGGTGTCGATCCATGGGTCGCTCGCCGGCACCGCGCTCGCCTTCCGCGCCAACCTGCTCAATGAATTGCTGTTGATTGCCGCGGCTTTAGCCACGATCTATGTCGTGCTCGGCGTGCTCTATGAAAGCTATGTCCACCCGATCACCATCCTGTCGACACTGCCTTCGGCCGGCATCGGCGCGCTGCTCGCGCTCATCGTCACCGGTATGGAGTTCGACGTGATCTCGCTGATCGGCATCATCCTGTTGATCGGCATCGTCAAGAAGAACGCCATCATGATGATCGACATGGCCCTGCAGGCCGAGCGGCTGGAGGGGCTCTCGTCCCGCGCGGCCATCCACAAGGCGAGCGTCCAGCGCTTTCGACCGATCATGATGACGACCTTCGCCGCATTGCTCGGCGCGCTGCCGCTGGCGATCGAGACCGGCACCGGCGCCGAATTGCGCCAGCCGCTCGGCGCGGCGATCGTCGGCGGCCTCATCGTCTCACAACTTCTGACGCTCTACACCACGCCGGTCGTTTATCTGTATCTGGACCGCCTCAGCACGCGGAAACCGTCGCTGCGGCTAGCGCCGGCCGAGTGATCGGCATCGCTGCTTGGGCTCCGCCGGCTACTTGCCCACGACGCGCTGGTGCACGCGCTCCAAGCTCTCCGCGAAGGCCTCGAAGGTTCCGCGCTCGGTCAGCTCGCGCAGCACCTGCTCGTTGATGCCGCCGCGCGTCGCATAGTCCTGCGCAAGATGCATGAAATCTTCGTCTGGTGCGGTGTCCGGCGCGTTGGCCAGCGCCTTGTAGATGCTGGTGATGTAGTCGCGGGCCTTGTCGCCCGGAACGCCCTGGCCGCGCGCCCAGGCGTGGATCGTGTCGAGATATTTGAAATAGCTGGCATAGGTGGCGGTGACGACGCTGAGCGCGTCGAACTCGCTCTGATCCTCGACCTCGATCACGCCGCCCAGCCTGCCGAAGAACGTCGCCACAATCGGGTCCGGCGGGCAGATGATCGTCGCGCCTTGCAGGCGGGCGATCATCGGCATGGGCAGGGCCTTGCCGACATGCCTCGCCGGCGCCACGAGCCCGGCGATTTCCTCGCGCGACACGGTGACGATCAGGCTGACGACATGATGATCCGGCCGGAACCGCAGCTCCCGCAGCACCTCACGGGCGATCTGCGGCCGCACCGCCAGCATGACGGTGTCGCATTGGTCGAGCACGGCCTGGTTGTCGGCGGCAATGCGCACATCCGGGTAGCGCGCGGCAAGCTCTGCGGCGATCTCCTCGTTGCGCGGCGAGACCACCACCGGCGTTGTCTCGCCCGGCAGCGACTTCAGCCCGGTGACGATGGCCGAGCTCAAAGCGCCCGTGCCGACAAAACCAAGTTTCATTGAGTTCTCACCGCGTCTGTTTTGATCGCTGCCGACAATAGCGACGGTTCCGTTGCCGGCAAGGGGAGGGGCCGTTACGCGCAATTAAGGCGGGACTGGTAGATTCCGCCGCGTTCGGTCGGGGAATGTGGCCATGAGCCAGCGCGCGTTCATCTCTTTGCTCATCTTGCTGGCGGTGCTCGTCGCACTGTCAGCGACATCGTTCCCGGGCGCGATGATCGGCTTCCTGTTCGGCATCACCATCGCCTTCTTCGTCGCCGGGCCAGCCATGCTTATCGGCAAGGTGCTCGAGAACAACGGCATGGCGATATCCGGTGAGACGGCCCTGTGGCTGCTCGCCGGTTTTTACGCGCTGCTTGTTCTCTTCGCGGCATTCCAGAGCTGGCGCCGGCTGCAGCGCCAGGAGCCCGACCAGGCGCGATCGGCGGGGCTGCGGCTGGCGCTGCTGGTCGCGTTGCCTATGATGGCATGGCTGTCGGTGAACGCGATGCAGGACGCCTGGCCCTGAGGCTGCCGCGTCCGCGGCAGCCTTCACGCACAAAGCTTTTCTCAGCGCTTCGGCCCGAAACCCGGATAAGGATTGAGCGGCACGATCGCCGCGATGTCCATCATGCCGGCCTCGATCAGTGGCAGCGTGGCGAGGTGGCCGCGCACTTCGGCGTCGTCGGCCGCCTCGAACATGATGCCTGTGCCGGGGATGTCTCCGCGGTTCCATATCTGGCGCACGGCACCTTGCGCGTAAAGCGTCTTGCGCTGTTCGGATTCGGGCGGCAGCAGCGGCGCGAAGTCGGCATCGCTGAACTTCTGGGTGTTGCGGGTGAGCAGGGCAAAGAACTGCATGGCGGTCTCCTTTGTGGCTGGGTTGATGCCGGGAGATATCGCGCTAACTGGCCAGACTGTCCAAGACTGATTAAGCTATCGTTGAGACCTTCGAGGTCTTAAGCTGTAGGAGCGAAAAATGCTCGACCTGCGTCAGATAAGATATTTCGTTGCCGTCGCCGAAGCCGGCAATGTCGGCCGCGCCGCCGAGCTGTTGCACATCTCGCAGTCGCCCTTGAGCCGGCAAATCATCCAGCTCGAGGAGCAGCTCGGCGTCACTTTGTTCGAGCGGGCGAAGCAGCGCGTCCATCTCAACGCCGAGGGCAGGGCCTTCCTCGCCGAAGCCCGTGCGTTGCTTGCCAATGCGGCGCGCCTGGAAGAGCTCGGCCGCAACCTCGCCAACGGCGCGGCAGGCAGCCTCGCCATCGGCTATGTCGAGGGTGCTGTGCATTCCGGACTGGTCGCCGACATGTTGCGGGATTTCCGCCGCGCGCGGCCGGATTTCCATCTGCAGCTGCGCAGCCGCCGGACGGCGGCGCAATTCGAGGATCTGCGGCAGCGCGCCCTCGATCTCGGCTTCGTCTATGCGCCGGCGCCGGAGGGCGATCCCGATCTCGAAAGCACCTTGGTGCGGCGCGAGCCGCTGATGCTCGCAATGCCGGTAGGCGATCCGCTGGCCGGTGTCGCCGACATCCAGCCCGCCCAGCTCGACGGCCGCGTCTGGATCACCGTCGTGCGTCAGCCTGGCGACACCAACCGCGCGCAGTTCCTGGCGGCCTGCGCCGAATCCGGCTTCGTGCCCGACATCGCCTACGAGACCAACGACCCGTTGACCTCGCTCGGCCTGGTCAGCGCCGGCCTCGGCCTAGCCACGGTTCAGGAAAGCCTGCGCCGCGCCGCGCCCCCCGGCGTCGTCTTCCGCGACCTGCCCTGGTTCAAGCGCAGCGTGTCGATCCATCTGGCATGGCGAAGGCAGGATCGCAGGGTGGTGATTGGGGATTTGAGGGAGGCGGTGAATAGTGAATGGTGATTAGTCAGTGGCTGGTAGCAAGTAGTGAATAGTGAATAGTGAATAGTGAATAGTGAATAGTAGACAGATATCGCTCCACATGATCTGTCGCTTCACTATTCACTCTACATCTTGTCGATCACCGCCCTCACACCCTCTGTCGGCGCATCGACCGACGATCCGGCCACCATGATGGCGGCGACGATCGCTTCGGGGTCGTTGACCACCAGCGGCTTCACGCGCTGCGCGGTGTGGATGAAGCCTTCGGCCGTCATGTGCTCGATCAGCGCCAGCAGCGGTTCCCAGAAACCCTTGACGTTGGCGAAGACGATCGGCTTGCGATGATGGCCGAGCTGCGCCCAGGTCATGATCTCGACGATTTCCTCCACCGTGCCGATGCCGCCGGGCAACGCCACAAAGGCGTCGGATTTTTCGAACATACTGTGCTTGCGCTCGTGCATGTTGTCGGTGATCAGCAATTCGTCGAGCTTGTCGAGCGCGGTTTCGGTCGCTTCCCTGTTGATCAGGAAGCGCGGGATGATGCCGGTGACCTTGCCGCCGGCCTTGAGCGCGCCATCGGCGACGGCGCCCATGATGCCCTTGGTGCCGCCGCCGTAGATCAAGCGCAGTCCGGATTTGGCAAGCGAGCGGCCGAGCGTATGGCCCGCCTTGATATAGGCCTCGTCGCGGCCCGGAGACGAGCCGCAATAGACGCAGACGGATCGAATCGTGTTCATGGCGACGATTGGTGATAGGGACGATCGGCGGGGTCAAGCCCAGGGGCGGGCTTTTTCTTGTCGGACTCAGCAAAACACGCTAGACCGGGCGTTAGGTGGCTAAGGGGGCAATACGGAATTATGGCTATCAATCCTTCTAAGGCGTTTTTGTTCGCGGCGGGCGGCGTTGTCGTCGTCGCGGCGGTCGCCTACGGGTCGGGCGCGCTCGACCCATATATCAAGCAGAAGCCGGCGCAGGTCGCGGCATTGCCGCAAGGCGATGCGAAACCGGCTGAATCCTCGACCACGAGCACCGAGGGCCGCGTACCCCAGGCTCCCGCAAACACGATGGCTCCGGCCAACACCATGGCGCCCGCCAACAAGATGGCGCCCGCCAATACCATGGCATCCGCCAACAACGCGAACGCTCCCGCCGCTCAGGCGCCTGCCGCCGCGGCCGGCCCGACGCTGCCCACCTTCGATGTCGTGCGCGTCGAAGGCAATGGCTCGATCGTCGTCGCCGGCAGCGCCGCGCCCAACGCCAAGGTCGAGATCCTGAATGGCGGCACGGTACTCGGCTCTACCGATTCCGGCCCCGACGGCGCCTTCGCCATCGTGCTCGACGATCCGCTGAAGCCCGGCGACTACACGATCACGCTGCGCCAGACGGTTGGCGGCACGGCCGTCGCTTCGGCCCAGACCGCCGTCGTGTCTGTGCCGCAGAGCCCGACCGGCCAGGTGCTGGCCATGGTCGAGGAGCCTGGCAAGGCCGCGCAACTGATCACTGTGCCGCAGGCCGAGACCAAGCCGGCCGCCTCCGGCCAGGCGGCAGCACAAGCTCCGGCAACAAACGCGCCGGCTGCGTCCGACACCGCCGCGACTGCGCCCGCGACGGGCGACCAGGCGGCCGCGCCGGCTGCTGCGGCGGAGCCCAAGATCGCCGTCGAAGCGGTCGAAATCGACGGCAGCAAGATCTTCGTCGCCGGCACCGCCGACCCTGGTCGCAAGGTGCGCGCCTATGCCGACGCGATCCTGCTCGGCGATGCCAAGACCTCGGCCGACGGCCATTTCCTGATCGAAGCGGCGCGCGACATTCCGGTCGGCAGCTACACCATTCACGTCGACGGCCTGGACGATGACGGCGCCAAGGTCGTCGCCCGCGCCGCCGTGCCGTTCGAGCGCGAACCCGGCGAGTCGATCGCCGCCGTCGCCCCCAGCGAGACGAAGACCGGCGAGGCCAAGCCGGCCGAGACCAAGCTCGCACAGGTCCAGGGCGCCGGGTCCCTGGCCACGCAAGCCAAGTCGGCCGAGGCGCCCGCGACTTCTGCAACCGCTGAAACCAAGCCGGCCGGAACGGCAGAGGCTCCGGCCAAGGTCGCGGAAGCGACGCCCGCGACCGACGTGCCCGAGACGGTCGCGCCGAAGCTCGAACATGCTGACGGCGCCGTGATCATCCGTCGCAACGACACGCTCTGGCGCATCTCGCGCCGCGTCTACGGCCACGGCACGCGCTTCTCGACCCTCTATCTCGCCAACAAGGACCAGATCCGCGATCCCGACCGCATCTGGCCCGGCCAGGTGTTCAAGGTGCCTTCGACGTCGAAGGAGGGCGAGGCCGCCGACATGAGGGCCATGGGCGAGCAGATGACGGCCGCGCCGCCGAAGACGGAGTAGAATGGCGATTGGCCGATCTCCCCCATGGGGGAGAT
>NZ_QMBP01000033.1 GCF_003289945.1 Mesorhizobium hawassense | reverse complement strand
CAGTTTGCCTTTGACCTGCTCGTGGACGTTGCTCGCGATGCAGACGCCGCCAGGTTCTGCAAGCTTTTCGAGCCGCGCGGCGATGTTCACGCCATCACCGTAGATCGTATCGTCCTGTGCAATCACGTCGCCCAAATTCACGCCCATGCGGAAAGTCATGCGCTTGTCTTCGGCCAAGCTTGCATTGTGAGCGGCCAATCCCTCCTGGGCTTCGACCGCACACTGCACCGCGTGGACTGCGCTGGCGAATTCGACAAGAAGGCTGTCGCCAGCGGAACCGACGATGCGTCCGTGCGACTCTGTGATCTTGGGCTCGATCACTTCCGCGCGAAGCCTCTTCAGATGCGCAAGCGTGCCAACCTCGTCGGCTCCCATGAGGCGGCTGTAGCCGACGACGTCGGCAGCAAGGATAGCGGTGAGGCGTCGCTCCATGCTTGTGTCCCGGCTCTCCCGTAGGTCGAAGCTCCGGGCGACGAGCGTATTCCAGTCCTACCTCGAATGCGAGCATGCAGTGCCGGCGCCAGCAGCGATCAACGCACCACGTCCTTTGGCCATTCCTCACACGGCATCGTTTATGGTCCGATCGCGGCTGCTGCCGAAGGGCTACTTTGGTCCAGCCGAACCTCCGCTTTTTGAACATCCACAACCTGAACCTGCCAGTCCGCTGTCGGTCCGAGCGTGTCGTCGCGCCCCTGCCAAATTGTCTTCCAGCACACAGCGCGTTTGCGCGCAAATGTTGAATGTACAGCACCTCTATGGGAGATAGGGACAGAGCAAATACATTTTTTGGATAAGTTGTGACCAAGACAGATCTCGCAGTTCTGAAATACTGGCGGTCATCGGTCGCAGACAGTGCGATCGGAGACGCCTGCCTGACGAGCAAGATGCTCGAGGAATTTCACGGCCTCTCGAGTGAAGAGGCCGAGACTGGTTTTCTCGGACGAGAGGCCGTCGATTTCCTGTTCGACAAGGTGCCGGAACGCGTGCGGCGCATCGCAGTTAGCTATCGCCCATTACATGTCCGCCGGCAGAGCCGGCATGCAAGATTGCGCGGAGATGGCCTACCGCTCGAAATCACGCCGATCGTGACCGAAGCACAGGTCACACGCGAAGGCCGGATCATTCCCAACTACTGCGTGATTGCACGGGATATACTCGATCCGCTCGCGCGTGGCGCCTTCTCGGTCGGCCGCGTTGCGGATCTCGACAGCTTTCTGACGGCACAAGGCTTCGCGGGGAAAGAAGAAGATCCGGATCTATGGCAGCATTTTCAGCATCATTGGCAGCAGATGATGGCCGAAGTCGGCGGCAACTGGCCAGCTTCGGATCCAGAATACCTGATCGTCGGCCATGGGCTCATCCGACCTGCAAGCGAGGCGGCAGCGACTGTAAAGCAGATCCTGGACCTTAGCGATACCTTGATCGAAGAGCTGCCGGACTGCCCGCTTCTGGCAAATTTTGCACGCAGGGTTCCTAGTGACATCGAACCCGCGCGCCAGCCTCCTTTTCCACTGGGGGGCCGTCTTGGTCATTCCAACGACGAGTTCCCGGTCGCCGACCATCAGCGCGAAGTGCTTGCTCATCTGGCTGGGGCGCGGGATGGCGACATTCTGGCCATAAACGGACCGCCGGGCACCGGAAAAACAACGATGCTCTTGTCGGCTATCGCTGACGGGTGGGTCCGCGCAGCGCTCGCCCAAGCCGATCCACCATTGATCGTTGCGGCATCCACCAACAATCAGGCGGTCACGAATATCATCGACGCCTTCGGCAAGGATTTCGCGCGAGGGGAGGGTGCGTTTGCAGGCCGTTGGCTGCCGGACATCAAGAGCTTCGGGCTCTTTCTCGCTGCCGCCAGCAGGGAGGCGGAAGCCTCGGTCAAATATCAGACCGAACACTTTTTCCAAAAGCTCGAAACGCCAGAATATCTGGATCGTGCCTGTATTGCCTACCTTGATGCGGCTCGGAACGCCTTTCCCCATTTGAAGCGGACCGATGTGGCGTCGGTCGTCTCCACCCTGCATCAGCGTCTGCAAGAGGAAAGCAGTATTCTGATTCGGGCCGATGAGGCTTACGCGAAATGCCGTGCGGCGGAAAATGCTGTCCAGCGGATACTCGGGGATAATCCGGATTCCGCCCTCTTAAGACTTCGGGAAGCGAAGGAGCATCGTGCAGCCGAAAAGGCTGCAGCCGAAGATCTGCTACACAAATGGGAAGGCTGGCTGGCGGCTGAGCCGATGCTGCTTTCTCTGTTCGGTTTCCTGCCGCCGGTCGCAAAAAAACGGGTTCTAAGGGCGCGCGTATTTTTGCGTGCAGCAGGCGCGCCCGACGAACTTAAAACGGTCGAGCGGATCGACGGCATCGATTGTCTTTTGAAGGCGTCCGCGAGCGATACCGCCGCTCGATCGAAAAAGGCCGCGGACGCTTGGGGTCAAGCAGAGCACGCCGTGGCACAACAAAGGCTGCAGGAAGAGGCCTGGCGCAAGCTGGCGTCAACTCTCCTGCCCAATTCACATCTTGGCGCCGATCTCCTGGCGTTCGACCGCGCGGCCGATCGTTCGGTGCGGTTTCGTCTCTTCCTACTCGCTACACACTATTGGGAAGGGCGCTGGCTACTGGCCATGAAAAAAGCACTACCTGCACTCCAGCAGGTTCAGAAAACTGGTCGTGGCGGCAACGACCGCAGCATAGCCGAACCGATGTGGTCCCGGCGGATGATGCTGACACCGTGTGCCGTTTCCACCTTCGCAACGCTGCCGCGCAAGATGACCTGTCGTGACAATGTCTCGGGCAGCTATCGCACGGAATATTTGTTCAACCATATCGATCTTCTGATCGTGGACGAGGCAGGCCAGGTGCTGCCCGAAATCGCGGGACCGTCCTTCGCGCTGGCGAAGCGGGCTCTGGTGATTGGAGACATTCAGCAGATCGAGCCAATCTCCACACTGACTGCCGCCGTCGATGCCGGAAATCTGATCGAGGTAGGGCTTCTGCCGCCTAGTGGAGGCCGAGAGGCCTTGGAAGCGCTTGATAGGGTCGGTCTGACATCGCGCAAAGGAAGCACGATGCGCCTAGCGCAGTCAGCCTGCCGCTTCTATCCCTATCCGGAGCTGGAACGGGGCCTGTATCTTTTTGAGCACCGGCGCTGCTTTGACGAAATCATCAGTTTCTGCAACGAGCTCTGCTACAAGGGGACCTTGCAGCCAATGCGAGGCCAGGCGAAGGAAAGCTCGCCGCAGCCGATGAGCTATATCCATATCGACGGCATGGCGATATCGGCAGGCGGCAGCCGGTTCAATCCGCTGGAGGCACAGACGATTGCAGCCTGGCTTATCGCCAATGCCGAAAAGCTGAAAGCACGCTACGGCAAGCGCCTGGAAGACATCGTCGGGATCGTCACACCCTTTGGCCGCCAAGTCCGCGAAATCCGTAACGCCTGCGCTGCTCTGGGCATCGACGTCGGTCGGCAGGGCATGACCGTTGGCACAGTGCACGCTTTGCAAGGCGCCGAGCGCGATGTGGTCATCTTTTCGCCGGTCTACTCCAAACATTCCAACGGCGGTTTCATCGACCTCTCACCCAGCATGCTCAACGTGGCGGTCTCGCGCGCAAAAGACGCCCTTCTCGTCTTTGGAGACATGGATACGCTGGGTTCCGCGCCCCCGGGCAGCCCGAGATCGGTCCTGGCGCACTTTCTCTCCAGACATAGCGCAAGCGAGATGGTGTTCGATGTGCCATCGCGAACGGATCTTTCCAAAGGGATACCAGCGGTCGAATCCTTGCGTGATGCGGTCGAGCATGACGCCTTTCTGCTGAATGGATTTGCGAACGCTCAGCGCAGGCTTTGTGTCGTCTCCCCCTGGATCAACATCGCAACCATGAAGCAGGTCGGATTCGCCGAGGCCATCGTCGCAGCCCGCGCAAGAGACGTCGAAGTGGAAATCTACGCTGACCCCTCTCTGACCCGTGACCGCAACAAAACCGAACAGGACATATTCGCGAGCACAAAAGAGATTTTGACCGGGTTTGGTGCCACGCTCCACGCCGTCCAAAGGCTTCATAGCAAGCTGGTATGGGTGGACGACGCTGTGCTCGCAGTCGGCTCATTCAATTGGTTCAGCGCCCATCGAACTGGCGAATTTGCGCGCCATGAGACTTCGATTGTCTATCGTGGCAAGCATCTAGGCCCAGAAATCCAAACTCTCGAAGACAGCCTGAAAGCCCGCATCCTAACTTTGTGAACTTGCTGAGCCGGTCAGCCACCATTTCGTGGAGTTTTGGAACGGCAGCTTATCCAAAATGCTGACGAAACCGGCTGGCCCGTTTCAGGCACCAAAGACGACATGGCGGGTTTGCGCCTCATCCCGGTCATTCGATCGGCCATCGCCATCCGGCAAAGGCCGACATCGGTCGTCCAACCGTTCCGGCTGCTCGCACTACGAGTCAACATTCGTGTTCGGCCAGGCGTCCGGCCACCAAGCAACCCCGGAGTTCACCGTCTGGTGATGATGCACATTGCAGCGACAGCAAGCACTTTGCGCTTGCCTCGAAGGCATTCTATTTTGGAGAGTGGTAGCGGTTCGTGGGCGCAGAATGTCGGTACTGCCTTTCCTAAGAATTTACGCGCCGCTCAACGCGGTGCTGGCTGCGCCCGGGCTTCTGGCGGTGGCTGGGCTCACGATACCGGACATGTCCGGACGAAGCAGGTTGGCTCTGGCTGCGGTACTCGCTGTCATTTGGGGCGCCTATCTCCTGCAAATGGCCGCGACGCTGCTCAAGTGCCGGCCGGGAGACGTTAGGAACACGACGCCCAAAATCGCCATCGATGTGCTCGCCGTCTTGGTTCCACTTGCCGCATTTCTGCTCGTCGGCACGCCCGACCGGAGCCTCTACTGTGCCGTCTGGCTGCTGAAGCCGCTGCGCGACTCGACGTTCTTTCCGGTGCTGGGAAGGGTGCTGGCCAACGAAGCGCGCAACCTGATCGGCGTCACCACGCTCTTCGGCGTCGTTCTGTTCGGTGTCGCGCTCGCGGGCTATGTCATCGAGCGCGAGATCCAACCGGAAAAGTTCGGCAGCATCCCCCAGGCAATGTGGTGGGCCGTGGTCACGCTGTCCACCACCGGCTATGGCGACGAAATTCCGCAAAGCTTCGCCGGCCGCGTCCTTGCCGGGGGGGTCATGATGAGTGGCATCGGCATCTTCGCGCTGTGGGCCGGCATTCTTGCCACCGGCTTCTCTCAAGAGGTCCGTCGCGGGGATTTCGTCCGCAATTGGCAGTTGGTCGCCGCCGTGCCGTTGTTTCAGAAGCTCGGACCGGCCGTGCTGGTCGAGATCGTGCGCGCGTTGAGACCTCGCACCGTGCCGGCGGGCGCCGTGATCTGCCGCAGTGGCGAGATCGGTGACCAGATGTTCTTCGTCGTGGAGGGGCGCGTCAGCGTCGCGACACCGAATCCCGTGGAACTCGGCCCCGGCGCCTTTTTCGGCGAGATGGCGCTGATCAGCGGCGAACCGCGTATGGCGACCGTCAGCGCCGCCACGGCGGTCTCACTGCTGTCGTTGCACTCTGTGGATTTCCAGATGCTGTGCAGCAGCAGCCCGGAGATCGCGGAAATCATCCGCAAGACCGCGCTCGAGCGGCGCGGCGCCGCGCAACCGTCGGAATAAGCGTCGTTGCCAAAGGTCCGAGGCGCTGGCGAATGCATCGGCTTTCGCCGGCGGCGCTGTGCATTGCCGGTATCGGCGGAGCCGCGAATCTGTGCTAAGGCGCCGCCCGATCAATCAAAAGGACGACACTGTGAACGAACTGACCTTGGCCGAGGCGACCGAAAATATCTATGCCTCACTCCGAGCGGACAATGCCGATCTCGATGCGCATATTGCGACCCTCAAGGCGACGCTGGCACGCGAGGGGAAGAAACAGGCGGTGTTCGATCCGACAAGGTTGGTCCAGAACAACCGCGCCGGCCGCAAGTTGATGCAGGCCTATTTTCGGCAGCGCGGCGTCAGCGTGAGCTTTTCGGAGTAGAGCTGCTCCCGACATTATCTCATTAGCCGACGGCGCAGCCTGATTGGCCCGCGTGTCGGATCCAGCGGCTTGGATCGAGAACTCAATCAATTGCGGCTGTTGAGATGCCGCACCTGCCGCAGCGCCGGGAACAGATAGGCCCAGAGCCCCGCAACGGCGACGGCGCCGATGCCGCCGATCACCACGGCGGGAACCGTGCCGATCAGCGCCGCCATGGTGCCGGCGCGGAATTCGCCGACCTCGTTCGAGGCGCCGACGAAGACCTGGTTGACGGCGTTGACGCGGCCGCGCACATCGTCCGGCGTCCACAGCTGAATCAGCGTCTCGCGGATGTAGACGCTGAACATGTCGGTGGCGCCGAGCAAGGCAAGGGCCGCGATCGACAGCCAGGTGACGGTCGAGATGCCGAACAGCACGGTGAAGGCGCCGAACAGGGCGACGAAGCCCAGCATGATCTTGCCGGCATGGTCGCGGATCGGGTGGCCGGCAAGCCAGACAGCGACGCAGATGGCGCCGATGCCCGGCGCCGAGCGCAGCAGGCCGAGACCCCAGGGGCCGAGCTGCAAAATGTCGCGTGCATAGACCGGCAGCAGCGCCGAGGCGCCCGACAAAAGTACGGCGAACAGGTCGAGCGAGATCGCGCCAAGCACGATCTTCTCGCCCCAGATATAGCCGAAGCCGGCAAACAGCGTCTGCATCGTCGGCTTGTCGGTGGCCGTCTGCTGCGCGGGCTTCGGAATGGTGAAGACGAGCAAAGCGGCGGCGAGCATCAGCACAGCGGCGGTGGCGTAAGCCACTTCGGCCGAGACGCCGTAGAGCAGGCCGCCGGCAACGGGGCCGACGATGGTCGCCGTCTGCCAGGCCGACGAGTTCCAGGCGATCGCGTTGGCGAAATCCTGCTGCGGCACCAGATTGGCGAACAGCGAGGACGAGGCCGGCCCATAGAAGGCACGGGCGATGCCGAACATGACGAGCACGGCGAAGATCGGCAGCGGACCGTGCAGACCGCGCAGAGTCAAAAACAGGAGAACGAGCGCGCAGCCGGCCTCGATCAGCGTCGACAGGGTCATGATCAGGCGGCGGCCGAAGCGGTCGGCGACGACACCGGTGACCAGCACCAGAAGCAGCGAGGGCAAGAACTGGACGATGCCGACAATGCCGAGGTCGAACGGATCGCGGGTCAGGTCATAGACCTGCCAGCCGACGGCGACCGACACGATCATGGTGGCGAAGGTCGTGAGGAAGCGCGCCGTCCAGTAGCTGAGGAACGGGCGGTGCCGGAACGCGGCGTAACGCTGGTCGGGTGAAGTTGCTTCGGCTGTCATGGTTCGAGGGCCCCGTTTCGACGATGGCCGGCGGGGCACTTCCACGGTGGGCGCTGGTCCGGCCAGACCCCTTTAGCCCAGTTCGTTTCGCCATGCGCGCAAAAATCCGCGCTGGATCAAAAAAAATCGAAATTTCCCTGCCCTGGCTGCAGCAATCCCAGGAAAAGTGCGAGCGATTAGGCTCGGCGACTTCGCCGTAGCCCTCCGTCCGGAATTGCGTCAAAACAAGGAGATGGGTCAGCCTCTCAGAGCGGCCGAGACAGCCGCCAGCCCGCCGCGCAGTTCCGCTTCCGTCGGCCAGCCGAAGCCGAGGCGGAAGAAGCGTTTGGGCATCTCGAACCAGTGGCCGGGACCGACATAGGTGCCGTGTTCCGCCAGCAGCCGGGCGTAGAAACTGTCGAGGTCGAAGCCGGCATCGACGTCGAGCCGTGGGAAGCCGACGACGCCGCCTTGCGGCCGCACCCAGTCGACCAGCGGCTCGCCGTCGATCCAGGCCTGGACGATGTCCCGCCGCCTGGTCATTTCCGGCAGCAGCGACGCCAGGAAGGCGTCGCGGCGTTCCAGCGTGGCGCGGGCGATCGCCTCGTCGATGACGCTGCCGCAAATGCCGATCTGCTCCTTGGCGGCGAGGAAGGTCTCCTGCAGTCGCGGATCCCTGGTCACCAGCCAGCCGATGCGGATGCCCGGAATGCCGAAGGCCTTGGACAAGGAGCAGACGCTGATGGCGCTGGGGCTGAGCGAGGCCGCCGCCGGCAGGCGCCCGCCAAAGGAGAGGTCGCGATAGGTCTCGTCGACCAGCAGGCGGCAGTTGCGGCTTTCGGCAAGCGCGACCAGCGCGTCGAGATCGGCGCGGGTCATCATCGTGCCGGTCGGATTGTGCGGGCAGGTGACGCTGATCAGCCTGGTGTTCGGCCGCAGCTCGGCCGTGAGGCGTTCGATGTCGACGGCAAAGCCGTGGTCGAAATCAAGATCGACATAGGAGATGGCGCAGCCTATCGCCTTCGGCGTCTCGATGTTGGTGGCGTAGTTCGGCCGCACGACCACGAGATGGTCGCCGGCCGACAGCAGCGACGTGGCGATGATGAACAGGGCGCCTGCCGCGCCCGCGGTCACCAGCACATCGTCGGGAGAAATGCCCTTGTCCTGCCCGGCGATCAGCGCGCGCAATTCCTTGTCGCCGCGATGCTCGCCGTAGAACAGCGTCAAATCGGGCAGTGTTAAACCGATGTCGGAGAGTTTCTGGTCGGCGATCGAGCTTTCGGAGAGGTTGTAGCGGATGCGGTCGTAGCCGTATTCCTCCGGCGCTTCCTTCTCGATCAGCATCCTGGCGTAGTTCATGCTTGCTCCCTCGGGACGTTAGCCCAAGTCCCATCTCAGCAGCAGAGGCCCGTTGTCAACGATCTGGGCTTCAAACGACAAACTCGGGATAGAACTTTCGGAAGGCTCTCACCCAGGCGGCGGCTTTGCCGTAGCCGGCGACCATACTGTTCTGATCTCGAACCAGCAGGAATTCGAGGTCTCTTTTGAAACAGACATGATCTACGCCGCCCTTGACGGCCTGAGTCAAGGAAAGCGCGACGGAGCTTTCGAGTTCAAAAATGGCGTCCGGGCGGGAAATTCGGCCGTGCAACTCGGTTATGACGTAGAGAGGTCCGCCGATCTGATCTTTCATCGTCGCGTAGAAAAGAAGGAAGAAGGCATGTCCTTCCGTCCTGTAGGCTTCCATGTCGACCCCTTCCAGGGGACGGGACCTTACCGGCTTGAGATCAAATGCTTTTCCGTATTTCGCCAAGAGACTGGCGTATAGTCGGCCAAGCGCCGGCTCGCGCACGATCTCATAGTGCGAGCTGTATCTATCAAGCCCCTCAGCGAAATAGTCGTCGGTCTCGTTTATGAAGTGCATGGCCCGTCAGAGCATTCGTCATTGGATTACTTTCCAAGACGTGTAGCTCTGACAGGCCTTTCAGCCAAGCAGGCGTCTTCAGGCCGGCGCCTTGGCTTTCCTGCCCCTGGTGGGCTTCACCGGTTCCGCCTTGCGGCCAAGGCCGATCGATTTGGCGAGTTGCGAGCGCGACGCCGCATAGTTGGGGGCAACCATCGGGTAGTCGACCGGCAAGCCCCATTTGGTCCGGTAGGCCTCGGGGGTCAGGCCGAAATGCACGCCGATATGGCGCTTCAGCGATTTGAACTTTTTCCCGTCTTCGAGGCAGATGATGTAGTCCGGCGTCACCGAGCGCCTGGGATTGACGGCCGGGACCGGCGGCGGCGCCGCTGGTTCCGCCGGCTGGCTGATCCCGCCGATCGACGAGGCGACGCTGGCGATCAGCTCGCCCAGGCCCGAAGCGGGCAGGCGGTTCTTCGCGACATAGGCCGATACGATGTGCGCGGTGAGCTCGAGCAGGTCGACTTCCTTGGCTGTGCTGGTGTCCTCGTCCACGTAGTCCCTCCATTTGTGCCGCAAGGTCGCGAAAAACGCGGTGTGTAATGTCAAAGCGCCGCGCGCGTCTTTTGCGAATCCGGAAAAGCGAACAGCGCCGCAGGCCGGCGAATTCCTAGTCGGCAAATCTGCGCGGCGCAATGATCTGTCGCGCCGTTACACGTTCTTTTGAACAGTTATACTGAAATGTAACAATATCAGACGATCAGCGCCTTGTCGCGCCATAGACGAAATCCACCCTCGAAAGCGCGAGTGTTGTCGCCGCGCCGGGATTTTTCAGGCAATTCATCGAGCTTGTCGACATTGCCGCCGCCGATCACGATGTAGTCCGGCTGCAGGGCGGCGCGAAGCCTGTCGACGACGTCGAAAACGTATTTGCGCCACTTCTTCTTGCCGTGCTTCTCCAGACCGCGCTCGCCGACATAATCCTCGAAGCTCGCGCCCTTTTTGTAAGGCAGGTGGGCGAGTTCCATCGGCTGTCCGACATTCTTGATGATCATGGCGGCGCCCAGTCCCGTGCCGAGGCCGAGGAACAGCATGCGGCCGCCGTCGTAGCTGCCGATCGCCTGCAGCAGAGCGTCGTTGACGAGCTTCACCGGCTTGTCGAAAGCGGCGGCGAAATCATAGCCGTTCCAGCCCTTGCCGAGATTGAAGGGATCGAGCGAAGGCTTGTTGTCGCGCACGGGGCCGGGATAACCCATCGAGATCACGTCGTAATCCAGGCCCTCGGCCAGCTTCTTCACCGAAGCGACGACCTGGTCGGGCGTCAGGCTCGGCCCGGACGGGACGCGCCGCATCTCGCCGCCGGCGCTGCTGAGGATCTTCACATGCGAGCCGCCGACATCGACGGTGAGCACGATCGGATCGCTGCCCGCTGCGGCCTTCTTTGCTGCCTTCGCCATCCTGTCCTCCCGAAGCTATTTCGTCGGATTGATCCAGCCTTCGGGTGGGCCGAAGCCGTTCATGGCATCGGCCGGTCCCCAGGTCTTGGGCGCGTAGGTTGCCGGCGCCGTGGTGTCGCCGAGCACCGGCCCGACGATGCGCCAGGCGAGCTCGGCCGCGTCCTGCCGCGTGAAGAGCTGACCGTTGCCGTTCATCGCGTCGCCGATCAGCCGCTCATAGGGCGGCATGTCGCCCTTCGAGTCGTCGAGCGCGGTCAGCTCCACCTGCTCGCCGACCATGTCGTCGCCGGCTCTCTTGCGCTGTGCGCCGACCGAGATGGCCACCTGCGGATCGATGCGGAAGCGGACATAATTGGCGTCGCCCGGCTTGATCGGATCGAAGACGTCGAGCGGCGGCCGCTTCAGCCGCACGATCACCTCGGTCGCGTGCACCGGCATGTTCTTGCCGGCGCGGATGAAGAAAGGCACGTCCCGCCAGCGCCAGGTGTCGACGAAGAAGCGCACAGCGGCGAAGGTCTCGACCGGCGAGTTCGGCCGCACCCCGGGCTCGGCGAGATAGCCGTCGAACTGGCCGCGCACGACATCGTCCTTGGTCAGCGTCCGAATCGCGCGCAGCACCTGCACCTTCTCGTCAATCAGGTCGTCCGCCGAGCGGCCGACCGGCGGCTCCATGGCAAGCAGCAGCAGGATGTTGAGCAGATGATTCTCGATCACGTCGCGGATGCAGCCGACATCGTCATAGAATTTGCCGCGCCCCTCGACGCCGAAATCCTCGGCCATGGTGATCTGGACGCTCTCGACGAAGTTACGGTTCCAGATCGGTTCGAGGAAAGAGTTGGCGAAGCGGAAATAGAGCAGATTCTGGATCGCTTCCTTGCCGAGATAGTGGTCGATGCGGAAGATCGACTGCTCGTCGAACACCAGGTGCAGCACCCGGTTCAGCCAGCGCGCCGACTGCAGATCGTGGCCGAAGGGCTTTTCCACCATCAGTCGCGCGCCGCGCGCGGTGCCGGACTGCTCCAAGCCTTGCACGACGGTCTCGAACATGGTCGGGGGGACGGCCATATAGTGCAGCGGCCGCTGCGCGGAACCCAGCGCGGTCTTCAGCTTCTCGAAGGTCGCACTATCCCTGTAGTCGCCACTGACATAGCGCAGCAGCGAGGCGAGCTTGGAAAAGACCTTGTCGTCGATGCTGCCCAGCGCGGTGACGATGCCGTCGCGGGCGCGGTCCACCAGTTTGGAGAGTTCCCAGGGGTCGAAGGCGACGCCGATCACCGGCTCGGTCAGCGTCCCCTTGGCAACCATCTGGTAGAGCGCCGGGAAAATCTTCTTGTGCGCAAGGTCGCCGGTCGCTCCGAAAAGCACCAGCGTGTCGGACCTCTCCTGGCTCATGCCTCGTCTCCCCTCACGCGCCGGGCTTCTTTTCGATATGGCCGCCGAAGGCATAGCGCATGGCGGACAGGAGCTTGTCGGCGAATTGCGATTCGCCCTGCGAGGAGAAGCGGTCGAACAGCGCCGACGACAGCACCGGCGCCGGTACGCCGGTGTCGATCGCGGCCTTCAGTGTCCATCGGCCTTCCCCGGAATCGGAAACGCGGCCGCCGAACTGGGCGAGCGACGGATCATCCTTCAGCGCGCCGGCGGTGAGATCGAGCAGCCAGGAGCCGATGACGCTGCCATGCCGCCAGACCTCGGCGACGGCGGGCAGGTCGACGTCGAATTGATAGTATTGCGGGCTCTCCAGCGGGCTTGTCTCTGCGTCGGCGGTGCGCTGCCTTTTGCCGGCATTGGCCGACTTCAGGATGTTCATGCCTTCGGCATAGGCGGCCATGACGCCGTATTCTATGCCGTTATGCACCATCTTGACGAAATGACCGGCGCCGCTCGGGCCGCAATGCAGGTAGCCGAAGGCCGCGGTTCCGTCCTCCTTCGATGGATTGGCGCCCGCATCGGCGCCCGGCGCCAGCGTGGCGAAGACCGAATCGAGATGCTTCACCGCCTCGTCCGGGCCACCGATCATCAGGCAGTAGCCGCGCTCCAGGCCCCAGACGCCGCCGCTGGTGCCGACATCGACGAAGTTGATGCCTTTCACCGCCAGCTTGGCCGCCTGGTCGACGGCGTCGTGATAGTAGGAATTGCCGCCGTCGATGATGATGTCGCCCGGCTCCATCAGTGCCGCCACCTGGTCGACGATCCTGCCGGTGATCGCGGCCGGCAGCATAAGCCAGGCGCAGCGCGGCTTGGCGAGCTTGCCGACGAACTCTTCCAGCGAAGCGGCGCCCACGGCGCCGTCCTTGACCATGCGGGCGACGCTTGCCGAATTGATGTCGTAGACGACGCATTCGTGACCGTCGCGCATTAGGCGCCGCACCATGTTGGCGCCCATCCTGCCCAGTCCCATCATTCCGATCTGCATGGTGTCATCCCGATTGCTTGAGGAAAGGAGAGTTTAATGGCCCTGCCGGATCACGGTTGAGCGTCAATGCCGACGCTGAAGTCGACATTCTCCCAACGCATCGCCTCGGACCAGAAAAAAGTGAAGACGATCGTGCTGCCAGGCTGCAGGCCGGCAACCGGCAGATCGACCAGATGGACGCCCAACGCGTTCTCGGCGGTGTGGTCGTCATGCACCGTCAGCCATTTGTCGCTGCTCCAATGGACGACGCCGGGCGCCGACAGTTCGACGCGCAACGCCTTGCCGGTCGGGATGGAGCGGATCTTGTTTTTGAAGCGCCAAATTCTAAGCGGCGAAACTGTCTTGTTCTTGATGTAGCGCTCGATGCCTTGTGGCGGCATGTCGAAGACCGCGCCGTCGCGCAACGAGCGCAGCAGCTTGATGTACTCGGCATGCGCCCAGACCAGCGGCATGGCGCTACCGGACGGCGCGCCCAGACGCAATTCGCGGTCCGGCATGTCGGGGCGGTCCCAGACCTGCTCCGGCAGAAGGCCGCCAACGCCCGCCGAGCGTTCCATGGTCTCCAGCAGTTGCGCCGCCTTGTCCTGACGGCCGGCGGCCAGTTCGTAATGGGCGCGCTCGCCCGCAAGCAGCGGCCAAGGCCTGCCTCGGCCGGTGCCGTCGAACGGCGCGCCGTCATCGTGCTCGCCATAGCCGTCGCCGGTATAGCGGTACCAGAGCGGGCCTTGCGGCAGGTCGCAACGCAACAGCGCATCGATGGCTTTGACCGTGTTGACGATGCGCGAGTCATCGGCGGCTCTCAGCCCGAAACGGACCAGCGCCAGGGCGTCCGGACTGATGATCGCTTCGGCCGGCCTGTCGGTATCGGCCGGCGGCCGGTTCTTGATCGGCACGAAGCCGTCCTTGGGCGAGGCAGCGCCCGCATCGTCGGGCGGCGCGATGCGGACGTAGTAGCCTTCAATGCCCTCGCTCGAACAGAGCTCGGTGCCGGTGACATAGGTCCAGCGCTCGATCTGATCGTTCCAGCAGTCGGCGGTCTCGCGCAGATAGTTTGCCGGCTCAGTTTTATCGAAGACGTCGAGCATATCGGCGGTGGCAAGCAGCGCCGCTATTTCCACGGCCAGCGTGAACGGGCTGTAGCCGGCATCCTCTTCCCAGCGATCCTCGCCGGTGACCGGCCCGTTGCGCGCGACGTAGGAGGCCGCATTCTCGATCATGGCCAGGAAGTCGATCAGCTTCGACTTCGGCAGATGGCCGGCGCGGCGCAAGGCGTCGGCAAGCAGCAGCGGAAAGGCGCATTCGTCCATCTGGATGCCGGGCCAATAGGCGGTGCCGTCGGACCAGACATTCTGCGGCCAGTGGCCATCCGGCTGCTGGATCGAACGCAGATAGGTGAGGATCTGCAGTGCCTGCCTGCCGTCGCCGGCGGCGAGGAAGCCGCCCGCCGTCTCGACGAGGTCGCGCGGCCAGACCAGGTGATAGCCGCCGAGGTCGTCGTCGCCCTTGTTGAAGCCCCATGGGATCGACAGGCTGGCGACCGCGGCGCCGGGCCTGGCGATCGACAGATGCGTTGCCAGCACCGCGCTGCTGACGCGGTAGGTGTTCAGCCCGGAGTCGGCATTGCGGTCGAGTTTCTCGAGACCCGCCTGGAACTTCCGCCAGTTTTCGACGAAGGCCTTCGCGGCCGGCTCGAGACCCTGTTTCAGGCTTGCCAAAGCGAGGTCGGCGGCTTCTTCCGGCGAAGCGCCGAAGCCGAGCGCCAGCAAGGCGGTGGTCTTGCCGGCTGAAAAGCCGATCTCGCCGGCCAGCGCGACATTGCCGTTTTCGGCCGCCTGGCTGGAAGTGTCGAGCGCGCCATTGTCATGCAATTGCTGCCAGCCGTCGGAAAAGCCGACATACCCGGCCGAACAGCCGCCCCAGGGCAAGGAGGAGGCGAGCGCCAGCGAGACGCCGCGTCCGGTGGCAAGGAGAATGCGTTGGCCCTTGTGCTCGCCGACCCAGGCGGTGTTGCCCATGCCGGCATTGACGAGATGCGGCGCGAGAAGCGCGTAGACACGGTAGCCGGTGGCACTGCCCTTGAGCGCGGTGAAGCGCGTTTCCTGCAGCAGGACAGGGCGTTTCGGATCCGTAACGATGCGCTTTTCAATGCGATAAGCGCCGTCGGAAGCGGTGTTGGTCAGCCTGTAGCCATGAACCCCATCCTCGAAATGCTCGATGATATGAGCCGCGTCGCGCTTCTCCTCGGAAAAGTAGCCACCGGAGCCGGTGACGATCAGCCCCATGTCGCGCGTGCAGGCGCTGTCGAGGCGCGGATAATAGAGTTCGTTCAAAATGCCGTGACTGATGGTGAACCAGAGCTGGCTTTTTGCCGAAAGTGCGGTGCCGACGCCGCTTTTGGCGCTGGACGTCCAACGCGCCGGAATCCCGGGCGCGCCTTTTGCAACCGTCGGCGTTACTGCCATGCATCTCTCTCCTGCCCGCGTTCCTAGACCAGGAGTCGCGGTCTTTTCAATCGTCGCACCGCAAGTTGATCGCGAGGTCCAAATGCTTTGCAGTTGACGGCTTGCGGTTCCTCTGAATTTGTCTGACAATAGATAAAAAACAGGGAATATGCGTTACGACCATCCGTTAAGACCAGCAACCCCGGGAGGAAACCTATGAAGAAACTGCTCGTTTTAAGTGCATTCGCGGCGATGCTCGCCTCGGGCACCGCGCTTGCCGACACCAGTGCCAAGAAGATCGCATTCTCCAATAATTATGCCGGCAATTCCTGGCGCCAGGCGATGCTCGATAGCTACGGCATCGTCACCAAGAAAGCGGTCGATGACAAGATCGTCGGCGCCGCCGACGTCTTCACCACCGCCGACAAGGAAGTACCGACCCAGGCCGCGCAGGTGCAGAACCTGATCCTGCAGGGCTATGACGCCATCGTCATCAACGCCGCTTCGCCGGATGCGCTGAACGGCGCGATCAAGCAGGCCTGCGATGCCGGCATCACCGTCGTCTCCTTCGACGGCACCGTGACCGAGCCCTGCGCCTACCGCGTCGTCGTCGACTTCAAGGACATGGGCAAGCAGGAAGTCGAGCAGATGGCGAAGTTCCAGCCCAAGGGCGGCAATCTGTTGGAAATCCGCGGTCTGGCCGGCACCTCGATCGACGATGCCATCCATGCCGGCATCCTCGAGGGCGTGGCAGCCCATCCCGAGTTCAAGATCGTCGGCTCGGTAACCGGCGACTGGGACCAGACCACGGCGCAGAAGGCGGTGGCGACCATCCTGCCGTCGCTGCCGGATGTCGTCGGCATCGTCGACCAGGGCGGTGACGGCTATGGCGCCGCGCAAGCCTTCGCAGCCGCCGGCAAGCCGCGCCCGACCATCATCATGGGTAACCGCCAGGACGAGCTGAAGTGGTGGAAGGAGCAGAAGGAGAAGGACGGCTACAAGACCTGGTCGGCCTCGATTGCGCCCGGCGTGTCGACGCTGGCCTTCTGGGTGGCACAGCAGGTGCTCGACGGCCGCAAGGACATCCCGCACGACCTGCTGGTGCCGTATCTGGCCTTCACCCAGGACGATTTCGAGGCCGCGCTGCCGAAGATCAAGGAAGGCGGCGTCGCTACCCACGAATATACGCAGGAAGACGCCATGGCGGCCATCAAGGCCAACATCAAGCAATAGCGGCGCAGAATTTGCCAGCCGCATCGCCAACCGGATAAAAGTTGAGGATGCTCCAGGCTATTGCAGACATCGTCAGGCTGAACGGCGCCGAAAAGCATTTCGGCGCCGTTCGGGCGCTTAACGGCGTCGACTTCCATGTCGCCGCCGGCGAGTGCGTCGGGCTGGTCGGGCACAACGGCGCCGGCAAGTCGACGCTCATGCATATGGTGGCCGGCACGCTGCGGCCGGATGGCGGACAGATCGCCGTGCGCGGCAATGCGGAAGCGAGCTATTCCGTGGCGCGCGCGCTGGCGCTCGGCATACGCTGCGTCTTCCAGGAACTGTCGCTCTGCCCCAATCTCAGCATCGCCGAGAACACGCGCATCAATCATCCCGCGCTCAGGGGCTTCGGTTGGCGGCGCAAGGCCGCCGACCTCATCCGCGCCAAGCTCGACGAGATCTTCCCGGATCACGGCATTTCGGCGGACGACATCGCCGGCGACCTTTCGATCGGAAGGCGGCAGATGGTCGAGGTGGCGCGCGCTTTCACGCTGACCAGCGAGCCATTGCATCTGGTCATCCTCGACGAGCCGACCTCGTCGCTCGACGCGCATACGGCGGGGCAATTGCTCGCCTTCGTGCGCCGCTTCGTGGCGGCGGGCGGCAGCTGCATCCTGATATCGCATGTGCTGGGCGAGGTGCTGCAGAACGCCGACCGCATCGTGGTGATGCGCGACGGCAGGGTGGTCGCGGCCGATGTCGCAAGTGCCTTCGATCGCGACAGGCTGGTCGCCGCCATGGGCGGCGCCGAAGGGCATCACAAGGCCGCTGCCGAGGCTCGCAAGAGCGAGCCTGGCGCGCTCAGGGTGCGGGCGCGTCCGGCCAGGCAGCAGGACGGCGAGGAGCTCGTCGCTCGCGCCGGCGAGATCATCGGGCTCGCCGGGTTGGCCGGCCATGGCCAGACGGACCTGCTGCTGGCGATCTTCTCGGCGGCCTCGCGCGCCAAAGCCGGCATCGAGGTGACGGCGCCGGTGGCGCTGGTCGCCGGCGACCGCCAGTCGGACGGCATCTTCGCGCAGTGGTCGATCGCGCAGAATATCGGCATCCGCTCTTTGGCCCGGCTGCGCAACGGCCTGCTGATCTCGCAACAGCGCGAGGCGGAGCTCGCCGAATTCTGGAAGCAGAAGATCGGCATCCGCACGCCGGACATGAACAACAACATCTTCTCGCTGTCCGGCGGTAACCAGCAGAAGGCGCTGTTTGCCCGCGCGCTCGGCTCGGACGCCGAGATCGTGCTGATGGACGATCCGATGCGCGGCGTCGACATCGGCACCAAGCTGGAAGTCTACGACCTGGTGCGCGAGGAGGCCGCCAAGGGCCGCACCTTCCTCTGGTACACGACAGAAACCGAAGAGCTCGACAATTGCGACCACGTCTATGTCTTCAAGAACGGCCGCATCGTCGCCAATCTCAAGCGCGACGAGCTGACGGAGGAAAAGATCATCCAGTCCTCGTTCGGCGATGCGGCCTGAGATGACGGCCATCGCTCCCGGCACGACCTCGAGATCCTCGCCGCGCGGCGGCGCCGCCAGGGCGCGCATGCTGCGTGGTCTTTTGCCGGCTTTGTCGCTGGCGCTGGTGCTGATCGCGATTGCCTGGCTCAACCCGCGCGCCATCAGCTATTTCGGCTTCAACCTGATGCTGAACCTGGCGATCCCGATCGCGCTGGCGACGATCGCGCAGATGTTCGTCATCGCCGGCAACGAGCTCGACCTGTCGATCGGCACGTTCGTCGGCTTCGTCGGCTGCGTCACCGCGACTTGGCTGCGGGATGCGCCGCTCATCGGCATTGTCGTTCTGCTGGGCTCGATCGCCGTCTACGCGCTGCTCGGCGCGCTGATCCATCTGCGCAATTTGCCGTCGATCGTGGTGACGCTCGGCATGAGCTTCGTCTGGCAGGGGCTTGCCATCCTGGTTCTGCCCAAGCCCGGCGGCAAGGCGCCGGACTGGCTGCTTTCGATCATGTCCTTCAAGCCGCCTTACCTCCCGTTTCCGATCCTTGCCGCGCTCATCATCGCCGCGATCGTGCATTTCGGCCTGATGCGGACCTCCTATGGCGTCATCCTGCGCGGTTCGGGCGGCAACGCCGCGGCGCTCAGGCGCGCCGGCTGGTCGCTGCTCCGCACCAAGATCGTGCTCTTCGCGCTGACCGGGCTGTTCGGCGTGCTGTCCGGCATGGCGCTGATCGGTATCACCACCTCGGCCGACGCCAATATCGGCAATGGCTACACGCTGCTGTCGATCGCCGGCGTCATCCTCGGCGGCGGCGAGTTCGTCGGCGGGCGGGTATCGCCGATCGGCGCGGTGCTCGGGGCGCTGACGCTGGCGCTGGCCGCTTCACCACTGCTCACCTTCATGCATATCCCGCCCGACTGGCAGGTCGCCGCCAACGGCGCGATCCTGATCATCGTGCTGGCGGCGCGCGTGCTGATCAGCCGCAGGGAGCGATAGGCGATGACCTCGGTGCGAACGCTGCTCGAAAAGCCCTGGATCTGGTCCTTCGTCGGCGCGCTCGTCGTCTGGCTGGCGACGATTGGCTTCACCGGCGGCTACGGCGCCGGCGGCATGGTCACGGCGGCGCTGTCGCTCGCAGTCTTCACCGTCATTGTCGGGGTCGGCCAGATGTTCGTCATCACGCTCGGACCCGGCAATGTCGACCTGTCGTTGCCGGCCAACATCGGATTGGCGAGCGCCGTCGCCATGAAGGTGATGGGCGGCAGCGATTCGATGATCGTCGTCGGCCTGCTCGCGGCACTCGCCTGCGGGGCGGCGATCGGCGCCATCAATTATCTGCTGATCTGGGCGCTGCGCATCCCGCCGATCATTGCGACGCTGTCGGCGAGCTTCATCATCCAGTCCGTCGACATCAGCTATGGCCGCGGCCTGCAGATCAAGCCGCCGCCGGGCTTCGCCGATTTCACCAACTGGCAGGTGCTGGGCATTCCGGTGCTCGCAATGCTGACGGTTGTCTTTACCATCGGCGCGGCGCTTGCACTGCAACGCATGATCTATGGCCGCTCGGTGCTGGCGATCGGCCAGAACATCCGCGCCGCCTGGCTCGCCGGCGTCCATGTCGGCCGCATTCGCTTCCTCACCTACACGCTGTGCGGCGCGCTGGGCGGCATCGACGGGGCACTGCTTGCCGGCTATTTCCGCGGCGCCAATGTCGACATCGGCAACGAATACCTGCTCGCCTCGATCGCCGTCGTCGTCATCGGCGGCACCTCGGTCGCCGGCGGCAAGGCCAACGTGCCCGGCGTCTGGGGCGCCGGACTGTTCCTGGTGTTGCTGCTCACCATGCTCAACACCTTCGGCGTCAGCGCCGGCGTGCGGCTGGTGCTGACCGGGCTGATCATCGTTGGGGTGATAACCGCGGCCGGCGGCGAGAAGGCGGTGCGGTAAGGCCTCGCCATCTACCGATAGAGGTTCGTGCTATTTGGCGGCCTTTGCCCGCGCGATCGCGTCGACGATCATCTTCTTGGCATATTTGGAATCGTGCCAGCCCTCGATCTTGACCCATTTGCCGGGTTCGAGATCCTTGTAGTGCTCGAAGAAGTGCTGCACCTGCTGGCGCGTGATTTCCGGCAGATGCGTGTACTCGGTGACGTTCTCGTAGCGCAGCGTCAGCTTGGGCGAGGGAACGGCGATCACCTTCTCGTCCTGGCCGGCATTGTCTTCCATGATCAAGACGCCGATCGGCCGCACATTGATGACGCAGCCCGGCACCAGCGCGCGGGTGTTGCAGACGAGCACGTCGATCGGGTCGCCGTCGCCCGACAGCGTGTGCGGCACGAAACCGTAATTGCCGGGATAGCGCATGGAGGTGTGCAGGAAGCGGTCGACGAACAGCGTGCCGGCCTCCTTGTCCATCTCGTATTTGATCGGCTCGCCGCCGATCGGCACCTCGATGATGACGTTGACGTCGTCAGGCGGGTTTTTCCCGGTGGCAATCGCTTCGATACGCATGGCTAAATCCCTCTCTCGATTGAAAAGACCGATAGCGGGGGACGCGTCATGGTGCAATGCGTCGAATAGTGCGCAGCACTAATGGAAGCGCACAGTTTGTGATCGCCTGTAACTTACACGGCTAGTCGTTCCAGACGAAAGCCACCTTCTTCAGCGCTTTCTGCTCGAACACCTCGACGCCTTCCGCGATATCGCGGCCGCCATTGCCGGCATAGAAGGCCAAGGCGTTGTGATTGTCTTCCAGCGCCCAAACCACGAGGCCCCGCAGGCCGTGGTCGGCTAGCCGCGCCTTCGCCGCCTTGAACAGGCGGCTGCCAAGCCCGATGCCTTGATATTCCGGGCGCAAATAGAGCTCGTAGATCTCACCTTGCTGCCTGAGCTCGCGGGCGCGATTCTTGCCGATCGTGGCGTAGCCGGCGACCGTTCCGCCGATCTCGACCACCAGCACGGTGGCCGCCTTGCGAATCGCGTTGGCCCACCAGTCGACGCCGCGACGGTTGATCATCGAGGTCAGCGTGCGGTGCGGAATGATGCCCGAATAGGCGCCGCGCCAGGCTTGCTGGTGCACCTCGGCGATGGCGCTCGCGTCGCGAGGCTCTGCCTTCCGGATGTCGATGGTCAGCGTGTTCATGATTGGTTAACCATAGACCCGCATCGGCCGATTGCAAAGAGTCCGGCATGGGCCGTCGACGCTTTCGCACAGGCGAAAGGCGTGTCGGAGAACCAAGCCCCTTGTCAGATTTCGACGAGGTGGTCGGCGAGTTCGTTCGCGTCGCCTTCGGTGGCCGGGAAATGCTCGGCGAGCACCGCGCCGACAGCCGTGATCGCGTGGATAAAACCCTCGGCCAGCCGGTCGTCGCCGGCATGTTTCGTCAAGTCCCGCACCACGCCGTCCCAGACATGCTGGCCGACCTTGGCGTTGATGCCTGCATCGGCGACGACCTCGGCATAACGCTCGGCGATCGACACGAAGACCAACACGCCGGTGCGCGCCTGGGTGCGATGGACGTTGCGCGCCAGGAACTGCTTCATCGCGTTGGCGTGCGCCGCCTGATAGCGCAGCCGCCTGGGCACGAAATGAATTCGCAAGGCAGGCAGGAACCAGAGCAGCGCCAGCATCGAGGCCAGCGCCAGCAACTGCGCAAGCACGAAATGCGGTACCCGGATGGTCAGCCACCAGGCCTCCAGCCCGTAGGCGACGGTGAGGCTGGCGACGAACAGGCCGAGCGTCATCGTGAAGGCGGCAGGGAAGAAATAGCCGTCGCTCGAATGTGCCACGACGCAGTAGATTTCGCCGTCGGTCCGCAGTTCGGCGGTGCGGATCGCCTCGGCGATACGCTCATGATCCTCGGCGCTGATCGATCGCGTTGCCATTTTTCTCACCAGCTTCCCGAAGAGCCGCCGCCGCCCGACGAGCCGCCACCGCCGGAAAATCCGCCACCGCCCCCGCCGCCGGAAGACCAGCCTCCGCCGCCCGATGACCAGCCGCCGCTCGACGATGATCGCCGGCCGGGCTCGAAGGTCATGCCGAGCCAGCGATAGCGGCCGGGCCCGATCTTCTGGCCAAAGATGGGGGGCAGCACCGTCATGGCGATGCCGCCGAAGAAGATAAGCGCCCAGATGGTGATGAAGATGGCGAAGAAAAGATCATCGGAATTGAACGGCGCCTGCTCGTTGCGTTTGCCGCGCGCCTCCAGCTCCTCCGGATTGCCCTCCAGCACCATGACCATGTCGTCGACGGCCTTGCTGATGCCGCCGGAGAAGTCGCCGGCGCGGAAGGCCGGCACCATGTCGTTCTCGATGATCAGCTTGGTGTGCAGATCGGTCAGCGTGCCTTCCAGCCCATAGCCGACCTCGATGCGCATCTTGCGGTCGTTGGGCGCGACCAGTAGCAGCACGCCGTTGTTTTCCTTGGCCTGGCCGAGCTTCCAGAAGCGAAACAGCCGGTTGGCGTAAGGCTCGATCTCCTCGCCGCCGAGGCTTGGAATGGTGGCGACGACGATCTGATCGGAGCCTTTGGTCTCGAAGTCCGCTAGTTTCTGCGTCAGCGCCGCGCGGGTGCCGGCATCGATGATGCCGGCATTGTCGACGACGCGGCCGGTGAGGGCGGGAAGGTCGGCGGCGAGGGCGGCGAGGGGAAGGAGGAGGGCGACAAGAAGGCCAAGAAAGGGGAAGTAGGCGTTCTGTCGCGCCCCCCTCTGGCCTGCCCGTCCTACGCTGCGGCTGCGCCGCAGCTTCTGAGGATAAACCGGCCATCTCCCCCACAAGGGGGAAGATTGACAGCTCGACCGCCGGCTCTCCCTTTCAGACGCAGGAGAATAGCGAAAGCGGCCGCGACGTCCGATCTCCCCCCTCGAGGGGGAGATGTCCGGCAGGCCAGAGGGGGGCGCGAAGGAACGCAACGTTGAAAACTCGATCAACTCAACCGAAGACGCTCACCCGCCCTGCTTGGTGCTCGTGCCGAAATCGACCTTCGGTACCTGCATCTTGTCCTCGTCGACGGTGAAATTCGCGAAGGGCTCGTTGCCGCGGAACCAGAAGGTCGCCCACAGCACGGAGGGGAAGGTCTTCAGCGTCAAATTGTAGTCCCTGACTGCCTGGATGTAGTCGCGGCGCGCAACGGCGATGCGGTTCTCCGTGCCTTCGAGCTGCGCCTGCAGGGCGAGGAAATTCTGGTTGGCCTTGAGGTCGGGATAGGCCTCCGACACCGCGATCAGCCGCGACAGCGCGCTGGTCAGCCCGGCCTGGGCATCCTGGAACTTCTTCAGCGCATCGGGATCCTTCAGCGTTTCCGGCGTCACCGTGATCTGCGTTGCCTTGGCGCGCGCCTGGACGACCGCGTCGAGCGTGTCCTTTTCATGCGAGGCATAGCCCTTCACCGTCTCGACCAGGTTCGGGATCAGGTCGGAACGACGCTGATACTGGTTGAGCACCTCGCTCCAGGCCGCCTTGGCGTTTTCTTCCGCCGTCGGAATGGTGTTGTAGCCGCAGCCGGCAAGCAGCGGCAGCACGAAAGCCACCATCAGCAAGGCGCGCAGGGTGCGGAAAAGGGAGGGCGGTGAGAGGCGCTCGGTAATCATGATTGGTCCCTCGACAGAAGTTGCATGCGAAGCATTACCACAATCCACGCGCAAGAAAATGTCCGGGTCATGACAGCGGTTCCGGCTCAGTCGAGAACCATTGTGAATGGAAGCGCGAACAGGCTAAGCTCCGGACAGGAAAGGGCAATTGTCATGGCAGAGCGCCGGGACGACGAGACCGAATCGCGCCGCATCCTCGAACGCGTGGAACAGGAGACGGCGCCGGGCGGCGCGTCGTTCGCCGTCCGCGCGGCGAAGGACGCACGCGACCGCGTAACCGCCGCCGACGCCGACCGCGCCGATCCTATCGAATATTGGGGAACCCGCATTGGCCGAACGCTCGGCTTCATCATCGCCATTGGGCTATTGGTCTGGCTGGTGTATGCCGCCACAAGAGGTGGCTAGGACTCAGATTCCATGAATGCAGAAAAAACCGACGCGCCGCGCGCGGTCATCGTCATCTCCAGCCATGTCGCTCGCGGCTCGGTCGGCAACCGCGCCGCCGTGTTCGCGCTGGAAACGCTGGGCTTCCCGGTCTGGGCGGTGCCGACCGTCATCCTGCCATGGCATCCGGGCCATAGCCGCGCCACGCGCATCGTGCCGCCGCTCGATCAGTTCAAGGCGCTGATGGCCGATCTCGAGCGCGCGCCCTGGCTGGGCGAGGTGAGGGCCGTGCTGTCGGGCTATCTCGGCGAGGCGGGCCAGGCGGAAGCCGTCGCCTCGCTGGTTGCCGCCGTCAAGGAAAAGACGCCGAACGCGCTTTACGTCTGCGACCCGGTGATGGGCGATTCCGGCGGGCTCTACGTGCCTGAGCCGACCGCCGCCGCCATGCGCGACAGATTGATGCCGATCGCGGATATCGCGACGCCGAATCGCTATGAGCTGGAATGGATGGCGGGCGCGCCGCTGCCCGACATCAAGGCGGTGACGGCGGCGGCGCTTCACGCCGGCCCGCCCACGATGCTGGTGACCTCGGCGCCCGCGATGATGGCGGGCGGCACCGGCAACTTCCTGCTCGACGGCAGCCAGGCGCTGCTTGCAGAACACCGGGTGATCGAGAAGCCGCCGAACGGGCTCGGCGACCTGACGGCCGCGGTCTATCTGGCGCGCGTGCTTTCCGGCCAGCCGCCGGTCAAGGCGCTGCAATCGACCACGGCGGCCGTCTACGAAATTCTCGCCCGCACCGCCAAGCGCGGCGGCGACGAGCTGCAGCTCGAAACCGACGCGCAGAGCCTGTCACATCCGATGGCCATGGTGCAATTGCGCCATCTGCTGCATCCCGGGCGGGACAAGCGGGCGTGAACCCGGCCGGCCAGGCGCTGGCCGGTGTCGACGGCTGCAAGGCCGGCTGGATCGCCGTCCATCGCGAAGCGGGCGCCGCGCCTTCAGTCTCGGTCTTTGCGAGCTTCCAGGCGCTCCTCGACGCCCTGCCCGAGGCCACCATTGCCGTAGACATGCCGATCGGCCTGCCGGATCTTTCCAGCAAAGGCGGACGCGGACCGGAAGCGCTGGTGCGGCCGTTGCTCGGGGCGCGACAATCGAGCGTGTTCGCCATCCCCTCGCGCGCGGCGCTCTACGCCGACACCAGCGACTTCACCACGATCGAGGCCTGGTATGCGGCGCATCGGCGCGCCAGCGCGGTGGCACTGGCCACGTCCGATCCGCCGCGCGGCGTCTCCATCCAGGCTTTTGGGATCTTTGCGAAGATCCGCGAGATCGACGCCCTGCTGATCGCTCGGCCCGAATTGCGGCGCCGCGTCTTCGAATCGCATCCGGAAGTGGCGTTCTGCCGCTTGAACGGCGGCACGGCGATGACGCTGCCGAAGAAGATCAAAGGCGCCGTCAATCCGGCCGGCATGGATGAGCGCAAGGCGCTGCTTGGCCGGCATGGTTACGAGCGGACTTTCCTTGACCAGGTACCGCCACGAGGCGCGGCGAGCGACGATTTTCTCGACGCCGCGGCGATGCTGCTGATCGCCGGACGTATCGCCAGCGGCATGGCGCGGCCTTCGCCCGACCCGCCGCTGACCGACCGTTTAGGCATTCCGGTGGCCATCTGGGCCTGACGAACCCATTGGTTTTGGCGCTTGACGCATGGCTTTATCACCAGCGTCAACAATTCTGCATTGCTCGTGGCGGGCTTTTGCCGCTACAGGCTTTCTCGATCGCCACGACCTTGCCGCCTCAAACCCGGAAAGGCTTCAGCCGCCCATGCCGCACCTGCCCGAGCATCTCATCGCCGGCTATCGCAACTTCATGAACGGCCGCTATCTCGCCGAAAGCGGCCGCTACCGGTCGCTGGCGCGAGAGGGTCAAGCGCCGGAAACGATGATCGTCGCCTGCTGCGATTCGCGCTCCGCTCCGGAAGCGATCTTCGATGCCGGGCCGGGCGAGCTCTTCGTGCTGCGCAATGTCGGCAATCTTGTGCCGCCCTATGAGCCGGACGGCGAGTTCCATTCGACCTCGGCCGCGCTCGAATTCGCGGTGCAGAGCCTGAAGGTGAAAAACATCGTGGTGATGGGGCACGGCCGCTGCGGCGGCATCCGCGCCGCGCTCGACACCAACTCCGCGCCGCTGTCGCCCGGCGACTTCATCGGCAAATGGATGAGCCTGATCGCGCCGGCGGCCGAGACCGTGGCGGCAAGCACGATGATGACGGCCACGGAGCGCCAGACCGCGCTGGAGCGCATCTCGATCCGCTATTCGATCGCCAATCTGAGGACCTTTCCCTGCGTCTCGATCCTCGAAGGCAAAGGGCGGCTCTCGCTGCACGGCGCCTGGTTCGACATCTCGACCGGGGAGCTTTGGGTGATGAACAAGGAAACCGGCGATTTCGAGCGGCCCGAACTGTAGCGGAGGGATGATGCACCGGAGCTGGCGAAGGGTTTTTCTCGCGGCGGCGCTGCTGGTGACCTCGATCGTCCGGGCCAGCGCCGATGACGGCGCCATCATCGATCGCTGGTATTCGGCGCTGCTGGTCGCCGACCGCACCGAATTGTCCGACCTGCTGTCCGACGACGTGCGCATGAAGCTCGACGACATCGGCGTCGTCCAGTCCAAAGAGGATTTCATCGCCTCGATCGACGAATGGCAGGGCGCGGTCGCGGGCGCCACGATTAGGCACCGCATCGAAAAGAGCGAGAACGGTGAGACCACGGTGCTCGCCTGCTACGATTTTCCCAACAACGACACCTTGATGCGCGAGACCTTCACCGTCGCCGGCGGCCGCATCACCGCCAGCACCCAGACGGCGGTGGCGCAAGACTGCAGCGCCTATTGAGGCGAAGCCCGAGTTGCGCGATGCGTGGCATCGCCCTACATCCGGGACTGCCCTCCGCCTCTCGAAACTCCCCGATTGGATTGCCCATGTCAAAAACCGTCGATCTCGCCGCCCATCCGCTGACCGCATGGCAAGGCCCGCACGGTCTGCCGGATTTCTCGCGCATCGGCGACGATGATTTCGGTCCGGTCTTCGACGCGGCGCTGGCGGCGCACCAGGCCGAGATCGACGCGATCGCCGGCAACAGCGAGGCGCCGACCGTTACCAACACGCTGGCGGCGCTGGAGCTAGCCGGCGATGCGCTCGACCATGTCTCGTCGATCTTCTGGTGTCGGGCCGGCGCCCACACCAACGACACGATCCAGGCGATGGAGCGCGAGGTTTCGCCAAAAATGTCGCGGCATTTCTCGGCGATCTCGATGAATGAGAGGCTGTTCGCCCGCGTCGACGATCTCTACCAGCGGCGCGACAGCATGAAGCTCGATGCCGAGACGCTGCGCGTCCTGGAAAAGACCTGGAAGGGCTTTGTCCGGTCAGGCGCCAAGCTCGATGCCGAAGGCAAGAAGCGGCTTGCCGCGATCAATGAGGAGCTCTCTTCGCTCGGCACCAATTTCGGCCAGAACGTGCTTGCCGACGAGCGCGACTGGGCGCTGTTCCTCGACGAGGCCGATCTGGCCGGGCTGCCGGACTTCCTGAAGAGCGCCATGGCCGAAGCGGCCGAGATGCGTGGCCAGAAGGGCCGCTATGCGGTGACGCTGTCGCGCTCGATTTATGAGCCGTTCTCGACATTCTCCGAACGCCGCGACCTGCGCGAGACAGCCTTCCGCGCTTTCATCATGCGCGGCCAGAATGGCGGCGCCACGGACAATAGCGACGTGGTCCGCGACATGCTGAAGCTGCGTGCCGAGAAAGCAAAGCTGCTCGGCTACGGCTCCTTCGCTGCGCTGAAGCTCGACGACACGATGGCGAAGACGCCGAAGGCCGTTCACGAATTGCTCGATCCGGTCTGGGAAAAGGCGTTGGAGAAGGCCGCCGCCGACCAGAAGGAACTGGAGAGGCTGGCCGCGGAAGCCGGCAGCAATGAGAAGTTCGCGGCCTGGGACTGGCGCTTCTACCAGGAGAAGCTGCGCGCCGAGAAATTCGCTTTCGACGAGGCGGAGCTGAAGCCGTATTTGCAGCTCGAACGCGTCATCGAGGCCTGCTTCGATGTGGCGACACGCCTGTTCGGCATCAGCTTCGAGGAGAAGAAGGGCATCGCCGCCTGGCATCCCGACGCCCGGGTTTTCGTGGTCAAGAATGCCGACGGCAGCGAGCGCGGCCTGTTCCTGGCCGACTATTTCGCGCGGCCGTCAAAACGTTCCGGCGCCTGGATGAGCGCGCTGCGGTCCGGCTACAAGCTCGGCGATGGCGCGAAGCCCGTGATCTACAACATCATGAATTTCGCCAAGCCGCCGGCCGGCGAGGCAGCACTTCTATCGGTCGATGAGGCGAAGACGCTGTTCCACGAATTCGGCCACGCGCTGCACGGCATGCTGACCGACGTCACCTGGCCGTCGGTTTCGGGCACGTCCGTCAGCCGCGATTTCGTCGAACTGCCCTCGCAGCTCTACGAGCATTGGCTGACGGTGCCGGCGGTGCTGGAAAAGCATGCGCTTCACGTCAAAACCGGCAAGCCGATGCCGAAGGCGCTGCTCGACAAGATGCTCGCCGCCCGCACCTTCGGCGCCGGTTTCGCCACTGTCGAGTTCACCGCCTCGGCGCTGATCGACATGGCCTATCACGCTAGGCCTGACGCACCGGGCGAGCCGCTTCGTTTCGAGACCGAAACGCTGGAAAAGCTGCATATGCCGGAGACGATCGCGATGCGCCACCGCACCCCGCATTTCGGCCACGTCTTTGCAGGCGACGGTTATTCAGCCGGCTACTATTCGTATATGTGGTCGGAGGTGCTCGACGCCGATGCTTTCTCGGCCTTCGAGGAGACGGGCGATGCCTTCAATCCGGAACTCGCCGAGCGGCTGCGCAAGAACATCTATGCAGCGGGTGGGTCGAAGGATCCGGAAGAGCTTTACACGGCGTTCCGCGGCAAGATGCCTTCGCCTGAGGCGATGATGGTGAAGCGGGGGTTGGTATGATTGGCTAATCTCCCCTCTTGTGGGGGAGATGGCCGGCAGGCCAGAGGGGGCGCTGTCCCGCCGACGTCTCAGCTAAACGACATACCGCCGGTTCGGCTCTTCGAAGCTAAGTAAGGTCGCGATCCTTCGCGCCCCCCTCTGCCCTGCCGGGCATCTCCCCCACGAGGGGGGAGATTGGCTGTTTCCACGGATCCGCCACCCTTGGCCATATCGGCCGCGTCAGCTTCCTGTAATCCGTCTTTGCCGGATTGCTCGGGTAGGAACTCGGCGCCGCGACGTAGATGATCTCGGCGGCGATCGGTTCGAAGCCGGCGTAGAAATGGTTGGTCGATTTGATCAGCAGGATGTCCTTCGACATCGGATCGATGCCGATGTTGGAAAAGATATCCGGCTCGAAGGTCTGGGTGCGGTTGGTGTTCAAGATCACGTCGACCTCGGTGCCTTCCAGGCGCACCACCGCCGACGGCCCCAGCGTCACCCGACTCGGCCCGAAACTCTGCCAGCCTTCATTGGTCGTCTTCAGCACCGTGACGCGTGCGTCGATCGGTTCGCCGGCCTGTGGCCCGGCCTTGCCGCCGAAGCGCAGGTCGATCACAGCGCCCTCGCCGGCGGCATGGCAGAAGGTCACCGCGATCGGATCCCAGATCGTCGCTACGCCGACATTGTGGATGCCGCGCGAAAGCAATTCGCGCAAGATGTTGGTGCCGTCGCCCGGCACGCCGCCGCCGGGATTATCCCAGATATCGGCGATGACCACCGGCTTGTCCTGGTGCTTCGCACGCACCGCAAGCGCCTGCTCGATGCCGCCGGCGGCGCTAAGCATCGTCATCGCCGTCTTTTCGCGCATGGCATAAAGCTCGCGCCCCAGCCGTTCCGCCAGCGCGTCGCCCTTGGCCTTGTCGTTGTCGGTGACGACGAGGATACGCGTGCCCATTTCCGGCACGTCGGCCGCCATGAAGCCGTGTATGACGGAAACCGACAGCACGCCGTCCTTGCCGTGCAGTGCCTTGATGCGGTCGACGAAGGAGCGCATCGGCTCGCGGCTGGTCGGCAGCACCTGGATCATGCGGCAGTCGAAGGTCGAGATCACCGGCTTGATCTTGCCGCGCGCCGCCGCCAGGCCGAGTTCGACGACATGCTCGCCGCGCTCGTAAAAATCGGTATGCGGGAATTCGAGGAAATAGGCCATAATGTTGCAGGCCGCGACGCGCTTCGGCGTCAGATGGCTGTGCGGGTCGAATTCCGAGGCGATCACGACCTCCGGCCCGACGATGGCGCGCACGCGTTCCAGCAGATCGCCTTCGCAATCGTCATAGCCTTGCGCCACCATGGCGCCATGCAGGCCGAGGATCACGGCATCGACCGGTAGGGCGGCCTTCAACTGGTCGAGAATCTCGTCGCGTAGCGCCTCATAGGTCTGGCGCTGTACAAGGCCTCCTGGCTCGGCCCATGTCGCGGTGCCTTCTATGACCGTCAGCCCTTCCTTCGCGGCGCGCTTGCGCAGCGCGACGATCGGCGAGGAGCAGAGCGTCGGCGTTTCCGGATGTTTTCCCGGGCCGGCATAGAAGGCCATCTCGAAGGACGCCCGGTCGGTCGGGATCGGCGAGAAGGTGTTGGTTTCGGTCGCCAGCGAGGCGGTGAAGACGCGCATGAACGCTCCGTGAAGTGCTATTTAACGGCCCCGAGCGCCAGGCCCCTGACGAGGTAGCGCTGCAGCCAGATGAACAGTATCGCCACCGGCAGTGTCGCCAACAGCGTGGCCGCCATGACGTGGTGCCATTCGATCGTGTAGCGGCCGGCGACCAGCGAAAAAACCTGGATCGGCAGCGTGTAGCTCTCTTGGCTGCGTAGCATGGTGAGCGCGACGACGAACTCGTTCCAGGCGTTGATGAAGGTGAAGATCGCCGTCACCGCGATCGCCGGCAGGCAGAGCGGCAGGAACACTTTGCGTAAGGTCAGCCAGCGGCCGGCGCCCTCCATCCAGGCGGCCTCCTCGAGGTCGCGCGGGATGGTGTCGAAATAGCTCTGCAGCATCCACACGGTGAAGGCGACGTTGAAGGCCATGTAGATGAAGCCGAGCGCGGTGGTCGACTCGACCAACCCCCAAGCGGCCATCAGCCTGAACAGGCCGAGCACCAGCACGATCGGCGAGATCATTTGCGAGATCAAAAGGAACTGGCGGAAGGCGCCATAGCCGGCAAAACGAAAACGAGACATGGCGTAGGCAGCCGGCACCGAGATCAGGATCGCGCCGACCGTCGCCAGCGCCGAGACATAGAGCGAGTTGAGCAGCGCCTGGCCGAAGCCGGTCGCCACCCACATGTCGGCGAAATTCGACCAGCGGAATTCGCTCGGCCACCAGGTCGGCGTCAGCACTTCGGTGCGCGGCTTGACGGCTGTGAGGAACATGACCGCGAAGGGGAAGATCGTGACTACGATCAATGGCGCCAGCAGCAGCCAGGCGATGACGGTGCGTTTCAGCTTCGAGGTCATGCGCGCTGCTCCCGCATGGCGAGGCGCACATAGATCATGGTGAAGACGAGCAGGATCGCGAACATCACCAGCGACACAGCGGAAGCCTCGCCCAGTTTGCCGATCCGGAAGGCGAGCTTGTAGAGATGCGTGACCAATATGTCGGTGGAGTTCGCCGGTCCGCCCTGCGTCATCACCCAGATGATCGGGAAGGAGTTGAAGACATAGATGGTGTTGAGCACGATCGCGATGTTGATGAACGGCTTCAGCAGAGGAAAGGTGATCTCGCGGAACTGCTGGAAATGCGTGGCGCCCTCGAGTGCCGCCGCCTCGTAGAGATCGTCCGGGATCGAGGACAGGCCGCCGAGGAAGATCGTGGTGGTGAACGGCACTGTCACCAAAATGCCGATCAGCACCTGCATCGGGAAAGCCGTCTCGGCGCTCGCCAGCCACTGGATGTTCTGGCTGATCAGGCCGAGCTTCATCAGCGCCGAATTCAGCATGCCGCTCTCGCCGCTGAGCGCCCAGCGCCAGACCACCGCGGTCATGGTCAGCGACACCGCCCAGGGCAGCATGATGATGACGCGGGCGAGGCCGCGGCCATAAAAATCCATGTTGAGGATCATCGCCACCGGCACCGACAGAAGCAGCGCGCCGCCGACCACCAGCACGGTCCACAGCCCGGTGCGCCAGAGTGCGGCGATGAAATCCGGATCGGCGAACAGTTCGGTGAAGTTGGCGAGGCCACTGAACTCGCGCAACTGGCCGAAGCGGTTGACGTCATGCGTCGAGATCTGGATCAGGTCCCAGACCGGCCAGAAGATGACGATCGCCGCCAGGAACAGGCTGGGCAAGGTCAGGAGATAGGGCAGGGTCCGGCTTTGCATCGTATGGCTTGTACTGCGTTGCGAGGCTTCAGGGGTGCCTTTCCTCTCCCCCGTCGATCGGGGGAGAGGTGTCGAGCGAAGCTCGACGGAGTGGGGGTCGACCCCTCAAGCGCGAGGCGAGCAGATGCTTGCGCGCCTGTGCCTGTCGTATGTCGGTTCGCGGTGGTCGCCAGGTGGTTCCCCCACTCCGTCTCGGCTTCGCCGAGCCACCTCTCCCCCCCTCCGGAGGGAGAGGAAAGAGGGTGTGGCGCGCCCCGCGGGGGTAGGGCGCGCCACGGGGCGCAGGGAGAGACGCCCTATTTCTTCAGCACGCCATTGGCCTTGGCCGCCGCATCCTTCAGACCGGCCTCTGGATCGCCGCCGAGATAGATCTTCTGCATGGCGTCGGAGGTGATCTGGGCGATCTCTTCCCAGCCCGGGATGACCGGCGCGAAGCGGGCGTCGGGCAGAAGGGCCGTGAAGGCGGCAAGGTCGGCGTTGTTGACGTAATAGTCCATCTTGGCCTCTTCCTTGTTCACCGGCAGGAAGCCTTCGCCTTGAGTGAACTTGGCGCGCTGCTCCTTGGTGAACAGGAAGTCGAGCAGCTTCCAGGCCTCGTCCTTATTCTTGGAGTTCTTGAACATGATGATGCTATCGGTGACGCCATAAGTGCCGCGTGCGCCGGTCGGGCCGGCGGGGATGGCGGCGACGCCATATTTCAGGCTCGGCGCCTCTTCCTTGATCTGGTTGGACAGGAAGGGCGCGGTGATCATCATGCCGACCTTGCCCTGCTTGAACAGGTTCTGCACGTCCTCGCGATTGTTGGAGGTGACGCCCGGTTCGGTCAGGCCTTCGTCGATCATCGACTTGTAGAGCTTGGCGGCTTCCAGCGCGCCCGGCGTGCCGAGACCGGAGGTGCCGTCCTTGTTGAGGATTTCGGTGCCCTGCGACCACATCGCGTAGTAGTAATAGACGTCGGTCTCGATCTCCTTGCCCTGCAGGCCGAAGCCGAAGGCGCCTTGCGCCTTGATCTTGCGGGCATCTTCCTGCAGCTCGGTCCAGGTTGCCGGCGGCTTGGCGATGCCGGCCTTCTCGAACAATTCCTTGTTGTAGTACATGGCGCGCGCCGAGGCCGCGATCGGCAGGCCGTAGGTGTGGCCGTCCATGATCGAGGGCGACAGGAAGGTGTCGATGAAACGGTCCTTGAACTCGGGCTTGATGTAGCCGTCGAGCGGCTCGGCGACACCCTGCTGGACGAAGTCGATCAGCCAGCGGGTGCCGATGATCGAAAGGTCGGCATTGGTGCCGGCGGTGATGTCGGTGGTGAGCTTCTGCAGCAGCACATCCCACGGCACCACCTCATATTTGATCGTGATGCCGGGATTGGCCGCCTCGAATTCCTTCTTCACCGCTTCGAAATAGGGGCCGGTCTTGGCGCTGTATTCGGCGACGGTGACGCGCACCTCGCCGGCATCGGCTGGCGCGGCAAAAGCCAGCATGCTCATTCCGGCCAGCAGGCCGACAGTCCATTTCGCAAGGCTCATTTGATTTCTCCCATTGATGCACGTTGGCGCCTGGCCCTTATGGGTACAGGATTTATGTTACTTTCCTACATTATCGGCGGTTTTTGCCAATGCAAGCAGTTTATCATGTTGCTTAATTACATTTTGTTGGATAGCGTTCCATCGCTGTCTGACGTGGCGGAGGAGCGCGTATCGTGGTGTCAAAGGCCGATTTCGAGGGCAAGACCGTTGTCATTACCGGCGCCGGCGGCGGCCTCGGTTCGGCGATCGTTCAGCTCGTGGCCGAGCGCGGCGCCCGTATCGTCGGCTGCGACCAATCGGCGGAGCCGCTGGCCAGCCCGCATATCGCCTCGCGACATGTCTTCAACCTGCTCGACCGGGCGTCTATCGAAGCAGCGATCCCGGCGCTGCTCGACAAGGACGGCGTTCCCGATGTCCTGATCAACAATGCCGGCTGGACACGCGCAGAGACCTTGAAGGCGCTGACAGCCGACAAGATAGAACAGGAAGTCGACCTCAACCTGACCGGTGTGATGAGTTTCGCCGACCCGCTGATCAAGGCGATGGCCGGGCGCGGCGCGGGAAGCGTCGTCTTCATCTCCTCGGTCAATGCGATTTCGCATTTCGGTAATCCGGCCTATGCCGCCGCCAAGGCCGGCATCAATGCCTATGCCAAATCGATCGCCGTCGAGCTCGGCCGCAGCGGTCTGCGCGCCAATGTCGTCTGCCCAGGCTCGATCCGCACTGCCGCCTGGGATCATCGCCTGGCCAAGGATCCGGAAATCCTCGGCCGGCTGCAGCGGCTCTATCCGCTTGGACGCATCGTCAATGCGTCGGAGGTGGCTGAGGCGGTAGCTTTCCTTGCCTCGGACCGCGCTTCCGGCATAACGGGTGCCGTGGTGCCGGTGGACGCCGGACTGACAGCCGGCTACCTGCCTTTCATCGACGATATATTGGGAGCGTGACCATGACCGACGTCCAGTTTCGCAACCTGTCGAAATCCTTCGGTCAGCACAAAATCCTCGAGGACATCAACCTCGACATCCGGAGCGGCGAGTTCGTCGTGCTGGTCGGCCCATCCGGCTGCGGCAAGTCCACGCTGCTGCGCATGCTGGCCGGGCTGGAGAACATCACGTCAGGCGACCTCGTGATCGGCGGCTTGAGAGCCAACGACCTGCCGCCGCAGAAGCGCAACATCGCCATGGTGTTCCAGTCCTACGCGCTGTTCCCGCATTTGAAGGCTTCCGAAAATATCGGCTTCGGGCCTAAAATCCGGGGTGAAAGCCGCGCGGCGATCGACGACAAGGTCAAGAAGGCCTCGGGCGTGCTCAACCTCTTTTCCTATCTCGACCGCTATCCCAGGCAATTGTCGGGCGGCCAGCGCCAGCGTGTCGCCATGGGCCGCGCCATCGTGCGCGAGCCGTCGGTGTTCCTGTTCGACGAGCCGCTCTCCAATCTCGACGCGCAGTTGCGCGTGCAGATGCGCACCGAGATCAAGGCGCTGCACCAGCGGCTGAAATCGACCATCGTCTACGTCACCCACGACCAGATCGAGGCCATGACCATGGCCGACCGCATCGTGGTCATGGACCGCGGCCGCATCCAGCAGGTCGGGCAGCCGCTGGAGCTCTATGACCGGCCGGCCAACAAATTCGTCGCCGGCTTCATCGGCTCGCCTTCGATGAGCTTTGTCTCGGGCGCGCTGAGGACGGCCGGAGCCGAGTCCTGGTTCGAGACCAGCGGCGGCGGCCGGCTGGCGCTCGCCGGCAAGGCGGCGTCCGGCAGCGATACGGTAGAGATCGGCATCCGGCCGGAGCATTTCGTGGTCGGAGCTGCTGACGATGCCATCGCGATCAAGGTGGATGTCGTCGAGCCGACCGGGTCGGAAACCCATGTCTATGGCTCGGTCGGCGGCGACACGGTGCGCGCGGTGTTCCGCGACCGGCTGCCGGTGAAGCCTGGCGACCGGCTGCCGGTAAGCGTCGACCCGCGCAACATCCACCTGTTCGACAAGGCGACCGGCCTGCCCCTATGAAAACGCCGGCCGACATCATCACCCGCCTGCAATTGATGTCGCAGGACGGCACCAAGTCGGACCGCCGGCTGGCCGGGCTGGTGCTTTCCGATCTCGATTTCGCCTCCAAGGCCGCCATCTCTGAGATCGCCGCGCGCGTCGGCGTCAGCGAGCCGACCGTCACCCGCTTCTGCCGCAATCTCGGCTGCGAAGGCCTGCGCGACTTCAAATTCTACCTGGCCCAGGCGATCGCCATTGGCGGCCAGTATCTGTCGCCGGAACCGCTCAGCCGCGACGCACGCGAGCAGCGCATCGCCTCGGCCATCACGGAAGCCGCGATCGCCGCCATCCAGCGCGCCAGCGAAAACCTCGACATGACGACGCTGATGGGGGTCGCCGCCCGCATCGCCAGCTCGGGCAACATCTTGTGCATCGGCTCCGGCGGCATTTCCTCGATGATGGCGACCGAGATGCAGAACCGGCTGTTCCGGCTCGGCCTCTCGACGCTCGCGCAGATCGACGGCCAGTTGCAGCGCATGTATGCCGCGGTGGCTACGCCGGAAACGACGCTGGTCGCGTTTTCGGTTTCGGGCTATGCGCGTTCGGTGATCGAGGCGGTCGAGGTCGCGCAGCAATATGGCGCCGCCACCGTCGCCATCACGGCGCCGGATTCGGCTTTGGCCAAGGTCGCCGATACGGTCATCCTGCTGCAGCCCGTCGAGGACGGCAACATCTACAAGCCGACCTCGTCGCGCTACGCGCTGCTGGCCATCGTCGACATGATCGCGACCACGGTGGCCGAATCGCGCGGGCCGAAAGTCCTGGAGAACCTGCGCCGCATCAAGCAGAGCGTGAACACGCTGAAGGTGGACGATCCGAGGCTGCCGCTGGGGGATTGAGCGGTTGCAGAGGCTTGTGCCGTCGAGGTTGGCGATCCTTCGCGCCCCTCTCTGTCCT
>NZ_QMBP01000032.1 GCF_003289945.1 Mesorhizobium hawassense | reverse complement strand
GCTCTTGCTACAGATCGAAGGTCTTCGCCAAAGCCTGCCGCGATCTCGGTCTCAAGCACGTCAGGACAAGGCCCTATACCCCCAAGACCAATGGCAAGGCCGAGCGCTTCATCCAGACGGCGCTGCGCGAATGGGCCTATGCCATTGCCTACCAGACATCCGATCACCGCGCCGCCGAATTGCCTGGCTGGTTGCACAGATACAATTGGCATCGCCCCCACGGCAGCCTAAAGTCAAAACCACCTATCAGTCGCCTCGCCCTAACCCAGGACAACCTGTTGAGGCTCCACAACTAGGCCATGCCGATATTCAGGTGATGCCGGCCTGACCCGAATATCGACACGCCCTAACGGACGGCGCTGTTGCGGTCGCGGCCGATGCGGCCGAGATGCGTATCCTGAAAACCGGTGGGCAGCTTGAGGCCGTAGCCGAGGGCACGGTCGATGGCGATATGGGCGATCCAGATGAGCGCCACAGCGGTCGTGGCCGAGCCGGCGAGCAACGCGCCCGCAAGCAGAAGGACGAGCGGGGCAATCAGGATATGCAAGGCGTTGTAGGTGACGGCGCCGACGCGCGGCCCCGCGAGGTAGCCCAGCATCGACAGGTCGGGCGCCAGGATGAGCAGCGCAAACAGCCACCAGGAAAAGCCGAACATCGCGTAGCAAACGATGGCCAACGCGGCGACGGTGACCCATTCAAACCGGACAATCAGGTCGACGGGCCGCATCGCCACGTGATCAATCGCCGCGTTTCGGGCGCAGCCTCACCACGATGTCGACATTGGCGATCTCCATGCCCTCCGGAGGTGCCGGCAGGTTGGAGACGGTGACCGGTCCGCTCTCGATGTCGAAAATCCGGTTCTCGCCCTCGACATAGAAATGATGGTGATCCGAGGTGTTGGTGTCGAAATAGGTTTTCGAGCCTTCGACCGCCAGGATGCGCAGCAGGCCGGCCTGGGTGAACTGATGCAGCGCGTTGTAGACCGTCGCCAGCGAGACCGGCACGCCGGCGGCGATCGCCTCCTCGTGCAGCTCCTCGGCCGAAAGGTGGCGGTCGCCCTTGGCAAAAAGCAGATCGGCCAGCGCGATGCGCTGGCGCGTCGGCCTCAGGCCGGCTTCGCGAACCCGCTTGTCCACAGCGACATTTTCCTTCCGGTAGCCCGAATCCATCTTCGCTTCGAAGCTTGTTGCCCAGCCCATCAACAGGTCCAGCATGGCAAAAAGACGTCAAAAGCCAAAACCGGACACCAGTCGACATATATTCTGTAGCCCGAATGCGATCAATAGCGCGCATTGACCCGGGCAGACGCACGGGTTAAGCGCAAACGCCGGTTTCCGGCCGCAAACAGAGTGTGTTAGGAAACCAACGACAAGGGCGGCCTGCCGCCCGCCAAGAACACGGGGACGGAAATTTGATGGCGGATCAAAAGTCCAGCTACGACTACGAGGAACTGCTTGCCTGCGCCCGCGGCGACCTGTTCGGGCCAGGCAATGCCCAGCTGCCCTACCCGCCGATGCTGATGTTCGACCGCATTACCGAGATCAGCGAGACCGGCGGCGCCTTCGACAAGGGCTTCATCCGCGCCGAATTCGACATCAAGCCGGATCTGTGGTTCTTCGCCTGCCACTTCATCGGCAATCCGATCATGCCGGGCTGCCTCGGCCTCGACGCCATGTGGCAGCTGACGGGTTTCTATCTCGGCTGGCTCGGCGAGCCGGGCAAGGGCATGGCGCTTTCGACCGGCGAGGTGAAGTTCAAGGGCATGGTGACGCCGTCGGTGAAGAAGGTCGAATACGGCATCGACTTCAAGCGCGTGATGCGCGGCCGCCTGGTGCTCGGCATCGCCGACGGCTGGCTCAAGGCGGATGGCGAACCCATATACGCCGCTACGGATCTGAAGGTCGGCCTGTCCAAGCAGTCGGCCGCCTGACCGTTATTTCGCCGCGGCGCCCGCTTATCAATTGGACGCCGCGTCAGTTTATTTGCGTATGATGCGAGGCGAATACCGACTGGGTTTTCGCCAGAATACGCCGGAAGGAGTTGCGAATGAGACGGGTCGTAGTGACAGGGCTCGGCATTGTGTCGTCGATCGGCAACAATGCCAACGAGGTGCAGAGCTCGCTTTACGATGCCAAATCGGGCATCAGCTTTTCCAATTCCTTCGCCGAACATGGCTTCCGCTGCCAGGTCTGGGGCGCGCCGACGCTCGATCCGACCGCGATGATCGACCGCCGCGCCATGCGTTTCCTGAGCCAGGGAGCGGCCTGGAACCACGTCGCCATGGATCAGGCGATCGCCGATGCCGGCTTAAGCGAAAGCGACATCACCAATGAGCGGACCGGCATCGTCATGGGTTCGGGCGGCCCCTCGACCCGCACCATCGTCGAGGCGGCGGAAACCACGATCAAGAACAACAGCCCCAAGCGCATCGGCCCGTTCGCCGTACCGAAGGCGATGTCTTCGACGGCGTCGGCAACGCTCGCCACCTGGTTCAAGATCCACGGCGTCAACTATTCGATCTCGTCGGCTTGCTCGACCTCGGCGCATTGCATCGGCAATGCCTATGAGCTGATCCAGTGGGGCAAGCAGGACATGGTGTTCGCCGGCGGCCACGAGGACCTCGACTGGACGATGTCGGACCTGTTCGACGCCATGGGCGCCATGTCGTCGAAGTTCAACGACAGGGCCTCGACCGCTTCGCGTGCCTATGACGTCAACCGCGACGGTTTCGTCATTGCCGGCGGGGCCGGCGTGCTGGTGCTCGAGGAACTGGAACACGCCAAGGCGCGCGGGGCCAAGATCTATGCCGAGATCGTCGGCTACGGCGCGACATCCGACGGCTACGACATGGTGGCGCCGTCCGGTGAAGGCGCCATGCGCTGCATGCGCCAGGCGCTTGCCACCGTCTCGACCCCGGTCGACTACATCAACACCCACGGCACTTCGACGCCGGTCGGCGATTCCAAGGAAATGGGCGCCATCCGCGAGGTGTTCGGCGACAAGATGCCGTACATCACCTCGACCAAGTCGCTCACCGGCCATTCGCTGGGCGCGGCCGGCGTCCAGGAATCGATCTATTCGATCCTGATGATGCAGGGCGGCTTCATCGGCGAGAGCGCCCATATCGAGGAGCTCGATCCGGAATTCGAGGGCATGCCGATCGTGCGCGAGCGTATCGACAACGCCAGGATCGACACTGTCCTGTCCAACTCATTCGGTTTCGGCGGCACCAACGCCACGCTGATTTTCCAGCGCTATTCCGCATAGGCCAGCGTTTTATAAGGATTGCCTTTTATGGACGGGTTGATGAAGGGCAAGCGCGGGCTTGTCATGGGCGTCGCCAACGACCACTCGATCGCCTGGGGCATCGCCAAGAAGCTGTCGGAACATGGGGCGGAGCTGGCTTTCACCTATCAGGGCGACGCCTTCGGGCGGCGGGTCAAGCCGCTTGCCGAGAAGGTAGGCGCCTCCTTGATCGTGCCCTGCGATGTCGAGGACAGCGCCTCGGTCACCGCGACCTTCGAGACCCTCGGCAACGCCTGGGGCGGGCTGGATTTCGTCGTGCACGCCATCGGCTTTTCCGACAAGAACGAGCTCAAAGGCCTCTATGCCGACACCAGCCGCGACAATTTCGTGCGCACCATGGTGATCTCCTGCTACTCCTTCACCGAGGTCGCCCGCAACGCCGCCGCGCTGATGGGCAATGGCGGCTCGATGATCACGCTCACCTATGCCGGGTCGGTGCGGGTCATGCCGAACTACAACGTCATGGGCGTCGCCAAGGCCGGGCTCGAGGCCAGCGTGCGCTATCTTGCCAATGATTACGGCCCGCGCGGCATCAGGGTGAACGGCATCTCGGCCGGACCGGTGCGGACGCTGGCCGGCTCCGGCGTTTCCGACGCCCGCCATATGTTTTCCTACCAGCAGCGCAATTCGCCGCTCAGGCGCACCGTGACCATCGACGAAGTCGGCGGTTCGGCGCTCTACCTGCTCTCCGACCTGTCGTCGGGCGTCACCGGCGAGATCCATTATGTGGATTCCGGCTATCACATCGTTTCGATGCCGGCGCTGGAAGAACTGAAGCAGAACGACGGCACCCGAGAGTAGTTCGCGAGCGCGACAGTTTTCACGTAGTTCCGGCCGGAATCCGCGACCCGCCTTTGCTGGAATTGCTTCGTTCGCGTTCCGGTAAAATTCGACGCATTGGCGGAAACTCATTTTAAGGAGATATCCGTTATAAGGTTTCTAACCTAGGGACCTTGCATGTCTGCAGTCAGCAACCCGAAGCGAACACCGCTGTTCCGGCTGATCACCATTGCCAGCTCGGGCATGGGCAGTTTCATCCTTGGATTGTGGGGGCTGCGCTTCGGCTTCGGCGACGGCATGGCCGGCATGCCGGCCGAAACGATGGCGGGCGTGATTGCCGCGCTCTGCGCCCTTGCCGCCGGTGGCGCCGCGTTGTCGTTCTTCGCGGGCGTCGATGAATCGGTGGCCTATGTCGTCAAGGAAACCCATTTCGACAAGCTGACCGGGCTTTTGTCGCGCCAGGCCATGGTCGGCAAGATTGCCGATGCCGCCTCGGGGACGATCCGGACCGGCGAGCCCGTATTCCTGATCGACATCGATATCGACCGCTTCAAGCAGATCAACGATGCCATCGGCTACAGCCAGGGCGATGAACTGATCCGCGCCTTCACCACCAGGCTGAAGGAGAACATGCCGAAGGATGCCGAGATCGGTCGCATCGGCGCCGGCGAGTTCTGCGTGCTTTTGCCCGACCGCGACATCAAGGGGTCGATCGAGCGGCTCATCGAAAAGCTCATCAACGAGATGATGGAGCCCTATCAGTTGCAGAGCCATCTGCAGTCGGTCAGTCTGTCGGTCGGCATCGTGGCGATGCCGAAAGACGGCGTCGATCCGGTTCTGATCCTGCGACGTTCGAACCTGGCGCTGCAGAACGCGCGCGCCAGCGGCGTCGGCAACTGGTCCGTCTTCCACGCCGATATGGGCCGCGTGGCGGACTATCGGCAATGGATCGAGTCGGAATTGAAAACCGCTTTCGACCGCGGCGACTTCAGTCTCCACTATCAGCCGCAGCTCAACCTGCCGAGCGGCCGCGTCGTCGGTTATGAGGCGCTGATCCGCTGGAAGCACCCGGAGCGCGGCATGATCCCGCCGATGGAGTTCATTCCGATCGCCGAGGAAACCGGCATGATCAACCCGATCGGCGAATGGGTGCTGCGCAAGGCCTGCAGCGATGCCCGGTATCTGCCGCAGGACTGCTTCGTCGCCGTCAACATCTCGCCGGTGCAGTTCATGACCAGGGATTTCGTCGGCATCGTGCGCGAGGTGATGGAATCGACGGGCATCAAGCCATCGCGGCTGGAGCTCGAGGTCACCGAGACGGCGATGATGCAGGACCGCGACCGCGCTGCGGCAATCCTGGAGCAGCTTGCCGAGATGGGTATCTCCGTGGCTGTCGACGATTTCGGCACGGGTTATTCCAATTTGAGCTACCTGATCGATTTCTCCTTCGGCAAGCTGAAGATCGACCGTTCCTTCGTCAGTCGCATCGACACCGACTCCAGTTCCGGCGCGATCGTTTCGACCATCGTCGGCCTGTCGCGGGCACTCGGCGTGAGCATTATCGCCGAAGGCGTCGAGACCGAGAACCAGGCCACGCTGCTGAGAGCCGCCGGCTGCGAGGTGGTGCAAGGCTATCTGTTCGGCCGGCCCGCACCGCTCAAGGTCGAGCTCGGCGAAGCGCAACCCGCCTTCGGCGCCCGCGAACCTGCCCGCATCGTCAGCGTGCAGTAGAGCGGTTGATCAGCCGGCTTCTCAGCGGCGCGCCGAGAGCACCTTGAACATCCCGTCACGGGCAATCTCGGCATGGCTTGCGAAGGCCGAGGCCAGCACAGCCTCGTAGGGAAGCTGGCGGTTGGCGACCATGAACAAGCGGCCACCCGGCTTCAGTGCCTTCGACGCCGCACAGATCATGCCGGCGCCGATGCCAGGCTCCGTTGCGCGTCCACTGTGGAAGGGCGGATTCATGACGATCGCATCGTAGCGCCGGTCGACCGCCTCGGTGAGAAGATCGGTCCAGAAGAAGCGCGGCTCGATGGCGCCATGGACGTTGAGCCTGGCTGCTTCCAGGGCATCGAAATCCGCTTCGTAGAGATCGAGCGCGGTGAGACCGTGCGAGCGCTGCAGGATTTCCACCGCCAGGTAACCCCAGCCGGCACAGAAATCGGCGACACTGCCCTTGAGATCGCCGGGCAGGTTTGCGGCGAGCAATTTTGAACCGGCGTCGACCCGGTCAAAAGAGAACATGCCAGGCGCGGTTTTGAAGCCGCCTTCGACAACCAGGTCGGGATTGCCGGCGCGCAGCGTTGCGGCCACCTCCGGGCCGGCCCGACGGAACCAGAAGGCCACGCCGTGATGTTTCGGCAGATGGCCTTCGAGCGGCGCCAGGGCGTTGATCCGCCTGCGCAGGCTGTCGATGCCGTCATCCTTGCCGCCCGCAACCGCGATCAGCCCGCCCGGCGCTACGCGCTCGGCGGCTTCGGCGATGCGTAACTCATTCTGCCCGCGATGCCTCCCGGCGAGCACGAGCGCCATGTCGTAGCCATCGCCCTCCGCGCGCGGCGTCACGTTGTGGCCTGACGCCTGCAGGGCGCGGAAATGCGGCCGGAAGCCTTGCACGAGGTGCAGCGCCGCATCGAAGCCGGAGGGCAAGCGGAAGCCGGGCTCGGCACCCAGAAACAGGACGCGGGCATCCTGTCGCGGCAGAGGCAGCGCCTCGGCCTCGAACGGATAGAACAGCGTCTTCAGCGGCTCCGCGGCCATTTCAATCACCCTGAAATAAGAACGGGCGCGACCTTGCGGCGCGCCCGTTTCGCTTAATCAGTTGCTTTTGTTTGGTGCATGTCGTTATCCCAAAACCGCTACGCACTTTTGGGCGACATGCACAAGGCCGATCAGGCGGCGTCTTCCTCGCCTTCCGGCTTCTTCTTTTCCTGAACGATTTCCTTGCCGGTCGCCTGGTCGACGACCTTCATCGACAGGCGCACCTTGCCGCGCTCGTCGAAGCCCATCAGCTTGACCCAGACCTTGTCGCCTTCCTTGACGACGTCGGAGGTCTTGGCGACGCGTTCATTGGCGAGCTGCGAAATGTGGACGAGACCGTCACGCGGACCGAAGAAGTTGACGAAAGCGCCGAAGTCGGCCGTCTTGACGACGGTGCCTTCGTAGATCTCGCCGACTTCCGGCTCGGCGACGATGGTGTGGATCCACTTCTTCGCCGCCTCGATCTCCTTGGCGTTCGCCGAAGCGATCTTGACCGTGCCGTCGTCCTCGATGTTGATCTTGGCGCCGGTCTTCTCGACGATCTCGCGGATCACCTTGCCACCGGAGCCGATGACGTCGCGGATCTTGTCGGTCGGGATGTGCATGACCTCGATGCGCGGCGCGAACTCGCCGAGTTCGGCGCGGGCGCCGGACAGCGCATGCGCCATCTCGCCGAGGATATGCAGGCGGCCGTCCTTGGCCTGGGCAAGCGCGATGCCCATGATCTCCTCGGTGATGCCGTCGATCTTGATGTCCATCTGCAGCGAGGTGACGCCATTGGCGGTGCCGGCGACCTTGAAGTCCATGTCGCCGAGGTGATCCTCGTCACCGAGGATGTCGGAGAGCACGGCGAAGCGCTCGCCTTCCTTGATCAGGCCCATGGCGATGCCCGCGACCGGCTTTGCCAGCGGCACGCCGGCATCCATCAGCGCCAGCGAGGTGCCGCAGACGGTAGCCATCGAGGACGAGCCGTTGGACTCGGTGATCTCGGAGACGACGCGCAGCGTGTAGGGGAACTGGTCCGCGGAGGGCAGCATCGGGCGAATGGCGCGCCAGGCGAGCTTGCCGTGGCCGATTTCGCGGCGGCCAGGCGAGCCCATGCGGCCGGTCTCACCGACGGAGTAGGGAGGGAAGTTGTAGTGAAGGAGGAACTTCTCCTTGTACATGCCGGTCAGCGAATCGACATACTGCTCGTCCTCGCCGGTGCCGAGCGTGGCAACGACCAGCGCCTGGGTCTCGCCGCGGGTGAACAGCGCCGAGCCATGGGTGCGCGCCAGGACGCCGACTTCGGAGACGATCTTGCGGACCGTCTTCAGGTCGCGGCCGTCGATGCGCGAGCCGGTGTCGAGGATGTTCCAGCGCACGACCTTGGCCTGGAGCTCCTTGAACACCGAGCCGATCTGCTCGGAGGTGAACTTGGCTTCCTCACCTTCGGCCGGCGCGAACGCGGCCTTGACCTTCGCCTTGACGGCGTCGACCGCGGCATAGCGCCTCTGCTTGTCGGTGATCTTGTAGGCCTCGCGAAGCTCGTCGCCGACGATCTTCAGCATCTCGGCTTCGAGCGCGGAGTAGTCCGGCGCGGTGAAGTCGCGCGGCTCCTTGGCGGCGACTTCGGCCAGCTTGATGATCGCATCGATCACCGGCTGGAAGCTCTTGTGGCCGAACACGACGGCGCCGAGCATCAGGTCCTCGGAGAGTTCCTTGGCTTCGGATTCGACCATCAGCACGGCGTCGGCGGTGCCGGCGACGACGAGGTCGAGCTTGGATTCCTGCATCTCGTCGATGTGCGGGTTGAGCACATATTCGCCGTTGATGTAGCCGACGCGGGCGCCGCCGATCGGACCCATGAAGGGCACGCCCGAAAGCGTCAGCGCGGCGGAGGTGGCGACGATCGACAGGATGTCCGGATCGTTCTCGAGGTCATGCTGGACGACGGTGACGACGATCTGGGTGTCGTTCTTGTAGCCGTCGGCGAAAAGCGGGCGGATCGGGCGGTCGATGAGGCGGGAAACCAGCGTTTCCTTCTCGCTCGGACGGCCCTCGCGCTTGAAGTAGCCGCCCGGGATCTTGCCGGCGGCATAGGTCTTTTCCTGGTAGTTGACGGTAAGCGGGAAGAAATCGAGGCCGGGCTTCGGCTCCTTCATCGAGACGACGGTGGCGAGAACGACCGTCTCGCCGTAGGTGGCGAGCACCGCGCCGTCAGCCTGGCGCGCGATCTTGCCGGTTTCCAGGATGAGCGGACGGCCGCCCCATTCGATTTCGACTTTGTGTTGATTGAACATATCTTGTCCTTCATATGCGGAAGGGGCCACGCCGTCTTAGCGGTCGCGGGGTCTCCCTTCCCTGGGCTTCCTTCGGGCAGCCACGGGCAAGACAACGGGAAGCTCGATAAAGTCCGGCCTCAGCCGAGCGAGCATCCTGCAATCCTGCCCCATGACCGTCCATGGGGTGGTTCCGAATGGCCCTCTGCTGTTCGGAACCTGATTGGCCGACTGGTCGGCCTGCCTTGCGCCTGACGCCGAAAACCGCTGTTTCCGGAACGCGCCACGCGCGGAGGCGAATTTCCTTTTCCAGCATCAACGCACCGGACCATCCGATACGCCAATGCGCGACCGGCGGGCCCCTTGGAGAGCCCGCCGGTCAATTCGTCAGCGACGCAGGCCGAGCTTGTCGATCAGCGTCTGGTAGCGCCCGTCATCCTTGCGCTTGAGGTAGTCAAGCAGGCTGCGGCGCTGGGAGACCAGAGCAAGCAGGCCACGGCGGGAATGGTTATCCTTCTTGTGGTCCTTGAAGTGCTCGGTCAGGTTCTTGATGCGCTCGGAAAGGATGGCAACCTGGACTTCCGGAGATCCGGTATCGCCCTTGGCGGTTGCGAACTCAGTCATCAATTCCTTCTTGCGATCGGCAGTGATCGACATCGTGCTTTTCCTTATCTGTTGGAGGAAACGGGACGCCCACAGCCGGGATGTCGTCCAGCAGGGGCCAGTGCAAGCAACGCGTCAGGGCGCGAAGCTGCGGCGCATATAGTGCAATTCCGGATAAAACACCAGCCCAATTGTCAAGCCGGCTTGTCGCAGGTTCCGGCTGCGAAAACAGACGATTACAAAGGCTACAGCCACTTCTTCCACTTGAAGAACGCGATCAAACCGGCGGCGACCAGCGCCATGAAGGCCAGCGACAGCGGATAGCCGTAATAGGCTTTCAGCTCCGGCATGTTCCAGGGCGAACTTCCCGTATCGAAATTCATGCCCCACACCCCGACCAGGAAGGTCAGCGGCATGAAGATCACCGAGACGATGGTCAGATAGGAGATGACGTCGTTGGTGCGGGCCTGGGTCAGCGAGACATGCATCTCTATCAGGCCGGTCAGCATGTCGCGCTGGTTCTCGACCAGTTCGATCAGGCGCAGCGAATGGTCGAGCGTGTCGTTGAAGAAGATCTTGGTCTCGGCCTTCACGAAGGGCACGTCGTTGCGGATAAGCGTCGCCAGCGCGTCGCGCATCGGCCACAGCACGCCTTTCAGCACGCTGGCGTCGCGCCTGAGCTCATGCAGCTGCCGCATCTGATGCTTGTGCGGCTTGTTCAGCATCTCGTCCTCGATGCCGTCGACCAGTTCGCTCGCCGTCTCGATCGGCGGGAAGTAGCTGTCGACGATGGCATCGATCAGCGCATAGGCGAGATAGTCGGCGCCGCGCGAACGCAGCCGATTCGGCATCGCGCCGGCAATGCGCTTGCGCACCGGATCGAACGGATCGCCCTCGCGCTCCTGGAAAGTGACGACGAAATTCCCGCCGAAGAACAGCGCGATCTGCTCGTAGCGATGCGAGGTGACGTCGTCGATCATGCGCATGACGACAAAGGCATGATCCTCGAAGAAATCCACCTTGGGCCGCTGGCCGGTGTTGACGGCATCCTCGAGCGCCAGCGGATGCAGGTTGAAGATGCGGCCGATTTCCTCGATCAGCGGGATGTTGGCGAGCCCCGTGCAATCCAGCCAGACGACCGGCCATTTCTCGCAATGGGTGTTCAGATCATCGATCGAGGCATTGTCGATGGTTTTGTATTTCTCGGGCGAGATCAGCGTCAGCCGAAGCTCGCTGCGTCGCGCCGCCGGATCGGCGATGAGCGTGCCCGGCGACGCCCCGACCGGCGGCCGACGGGTTTTTAGCGGCGCCCGCTTTTTGCCTGTATCAGCCTTGGCCATGAGATCCCTGGAGTACGGTGCTCGACCGGAGATTAGACGACCGAATTCACCCGGCAAAGACCCGCTTGGGCTTGAACATGCCCTGCTCGATGGCACCGATGGCGACGAGCCTGCCGCGCGCGGTGGCACAGGCCTCCTCGGCCTCGACCGGCGCATCGCGGCCGCGAATGATGACGGAATTGCCGAGGCGGATCTTGGTGGCCGCATCGTCGCTGACGGCGACCTGCGGCAGGCAGTCGAGCGCGACCGCGGTGTCGACCAGCAGGGCGTCGATGGCACTGAAATCGACCGGCGTCTCGGCTTCGTCCGGGGCCGCTTCGGCCTTGTCGCCAAAACGTGCCGACTCAAGCTCGGCCACGGTGACGAAATCATCCGATGTGAACGGCTCGACCTCGACGCGGCGCAATTCGGCGATGTGGCCGAAGCAGCCGAGGTCCCGGCCCATGTCGCGCGCCAGCGAGCGCACATAGGTGCCCTTGCCGCATTCGACCTCGAAAATGGTTTTGTCGGCACCGTGCTCGACGATGTCCAGGCGGCCGATCTCGATCTCGCGGGCCGGAATCTCGACCGTCTCGCCCTCACGGGCAAGATCGTAGGCGCGCTCGCCGGCGATCTTGATGGCCGAGAATTGCGGCGGCGTCTGCATGATGACGCCGGTGTATTTCGCCAGCAGCGCCTTCACCTCGGCCTCGGCCGGGCGGCGGTCGGAGCTGTTGGTCACCGGGCCTTCGAGGTCGTCGGTCGAGCGCTCCTCGCCCCATGCGACGGTGAAGCGGTAGATCTTGGCGCCGTCCTGCACGTAAGGCACGGTCTTGGTCGCCTCGCCCAAGGCGATCGGCAACATGCCGGAGGCCAAGGGATCGAGCGTGCCGGCATGGCCGGCCTTTTCGGCCTGGAACAGCCATTTGATCTTGGAGACGGCCTCGGTCGAGCCCATGCCGACCGGCTTGTCCAGCACCACCCAGCCGGAGACCGGCCGCCCCTTCTTCTTACCGCGACGCGCCACCTATTCCTCGTCCTTGTCGTTGTTCTTGCCGTCACCGAGATCGCGCGCGACTTCGGGCGATTTCAGCAGTTCGTTGATTTTCGCGAAATTGTCGAAGGAGGTATCGAGCCGGAAGCGGAACTCCGGCATGTACTTCATCTGCCTGAGCGCGCCGGAAACACGGCCGCGGATGAATTTCGCGTGCCTGTTGAGCGCCTCGATCACGGCATCGGCATCACCCGCGCCGAGCGGCGAAACGAAGGCGGTGGCGATCTTCAGATCAGGCGACATGCGCACTTCGGAGACCGACACGACGCTGTTTTCGATCACAGGATCGATGATTTCGCCGCGCTGCAAGGTTTCGGAGAGGGCGTGGCGCACCTGTTCGCCGACGCGCAGCATGCGCTGGGACGGGCCTTTGGCTGATGTTTTCATTTTCTTGTCCAGACTGCCGCGCCGAGATCGGATTGATGGGCCGACTATCAGGATACCGCAACGCGTATTGAGTTTTGTTTCAGTGAACGTTGTTTTGCTTCATCGGAGAGCCGTTTAAAGACATCCCTGACAAACGTTCGACTGTCATCAGGTGAGCGGAATGCCCGCTTTGGCACGTAGGGCGCTGACGCTGCTGAAACAAAACCGATCAGCTTCTCCGTCTCGTACATTTGATCGATGGCCGGGAAACCCAGCTTCATAAGACTATGCGCGCTTTTCCACTGCAAACCATCGGCTTCCATGGAAAAAACAACCGGCGTCTCAGTTCGTCGTTGCCTCAACCAGCGAACTCCCAGACGTCGAGCAAGACCCATAATGAGCCTGGCGCCTATGAAGTACAGCGCAAACGCTACCGGCGCGGAAACCGCAAGTCCGCCGGCTTTGCCCATGGATCGGCCAAGGTAGGCCCAAAACCAGCCAAAGAACCAACCAACGGCCACGCCCAGCAGCAGATAGACGGGCCAACACCAGTAGCGTTGCCAGAAGCTGAAGACATTGCGGGTCGCCAAGCGACCCGCAACGACCGATTCTTCATAGTTCGGCGTGAAGCCAATCTCCATCCGCAAACCGAACCTTTAGAGCGTCCGGGTCACCATCTCGATGCGGAAGCACTCGATGACGTCGCCGACTCGCATGTCCTCGTAGTTCTGGAAGGCCATGCCGCATTCCTGGCCGCCCGGCACTTCCGCAACCTCGTCCTTGAAGCGCTTGAGCGTCTTCAACGTGCCTTCGTGGATGACGACGTTGTCGCGGATCAGGCGAACACCAGCCCCACGCTCGACCTTGCCTTCGGTGACACGGCAGCCGGCGATCTTGCCGACCTTGGAGATGTCGAAGATCTCGAGGATCTCGGCATTGCCGATGAAGGTCTCGCGCCGCTCCGGCGAAAGCATGCCGGAAAGCGCCGCCTTCACGTCATCGACGAGGTTGTAGATGATCGAGTAGTAGCGGATCTCGATGCCCGCGGCAGCCGCGGCCGCGCGCGCCTGCGCATTGGCGCGGACGTTGAAGCCGATGATCGCCGCTCCGGAAGTCTCGGCCAGCGAGACGTCGCTTTCGGTGATGCCGCCGGCGCCGGCGTGGACGATGCGCGCACGCACCTCGTCGTTGCCGAGCTTTTCGAGGGCGGCATTGATCGCCTCGATCGAACCCTGCACGTCGCCCTTGATGACCAGCGGGAATTCCTTCAATCCGCTCGTCTGTAACTGCGACATCATCTGCTCGAGCGAGCCGCGCTGGCCGGCATGCTTGGCCACCGCCTTGTCGCGCGCCAGGCGCTGGCGGTACTCGGTGATCTCACGGGCGCGCGCCTCGTTGTTGACGACGGCGAAGCGGTCGCCCGCCTGCGGCGTGCCCTGGAGGCCAAGCACCTCGACCGGCATGGCCGGCGGCGCTTCCGGCACATGCTCGCCGCGGTCGTTGACGAGCGCGCGCACGCGGCCCCACTCGTTGCCGGCGACGATGATGTCGCCCGGCATCAGCGTGCCGGTCTGCACCAGCACGGTGGCGACGGGACCACGGCCCTTGTCCAGCTGCGCCTCGATGACCGCGCCTTCGGCGGTGCGGTCGGGATTGGCCTTGAGGTCGAGGACTTCGGCCTGCAGCAGGATCGCTTCCAGGAGCTTGTCGAGATTGGTGCCCTTGGTCGCGGAAACCTCGACGTCCAGCACCTCACCGCCCATCGATTCCACGAACACTTCGTGGCGCAGCAGCTCGGTCCGCACCTTCTGCGGGTCGGCGTCGCGCTTGTCGATCTTGTTGATGGCCACGATGATCGGCACGCCGGCCGCCTTGGCGTGGCTGATCGATTCGATCGTCTGCGGCATGACGCTGTCGTCAGCCGCCACCACCAGAACGGCGATGTCGGTGACCTGCGCGCCACGGGCGCGCATGGCCGTGAAGGCGGCGTGGCCGGGCGTGTCGATGAAGGTGATCTTCTGACCGTTCTTCTCGATCTGGTAGGCGCCGATATGCTGGGTGATGCCGCCGGCTTCGCCGGAGACGACATTGGCGTTGCGAATGGCGTCGAGCAGCGAGGTCTTGCCGTGGTCGACATGGCCCATGATGGTCACGACCGGCGGACGCGACACCAGGTCTTCCGGGCGGTCGGCGATGTTGAACAGGCCTTCCTCGATGTCGGACTCGGCGACGCGGCGGACCGTGTGGCCGAATTCGGAGGCGACCAGCTCGGCCGTGTCGGCGTCGATGACGTCGCCCGGCTTCAGGATCTGGCCCTGCTTCATGAAGAATTTGACCACGTCCACGGCGCGCTCGGACATGCGCTGCGCCAGTTCCTGGATGGTGATGGTTTCGGGCAGGATCACTTCGCGCATAACTTTCTCGCGCGGCTCGTTGTGGAGCGCGCGTTTGAATTTTTCCTGGCGGCGACGCATCGACGACAGCGAGCGGGCGCGCGCGTCGTCATCCGACAGCGCCGAGTTCAGCGTCAGCTTGCCACGGCGGCGATCTTCCTCGCCCTTGGTCGGCTTGGCCGGCCGCGCCACTTCCGGCGTCGCGAGACGACGCGGCGGCGCGCTGGCACCAGCACCGGTACCTGTACGCCTCGGCTTGGCCCCCTCATCGTCGTCAGCCGTAGCGACATCCGCTGCCAGAGGCGCGCGACGGCGAGCCTCTTCCTCGGCACGACGCCGCGACTCGGCCTCGGCCTGCAGACGCGCCTCTTCCTCGGCCTGACGGCGCGCGGATTCGTCACGCTCGCGCTTGCGGCGTTCGTCTTCCTCGGCGCGGCGCTTGCCCTCTTCCTGGGCGCGCTGGCGATCCTCGGCCTCGCGGGCCTTGGAGCCTTCCAGCGCCTTGCGGCGCGCTTCCATCTCGCCACGCGAGAGCTCGTTCAGGACCATGCCGGAACGCTCCGGCGGCGGGGGCGGCGCCTTCGGCGCTTCCTGCACGACAGGCGCGGCGGCAACAGGGGCAGCAGCGGCGGGCTTCGGCGTGAAGACGGACGCAGCCACCGGCTCCGGCTTGTCGCCAGGCATCGAGAACTTGCGCTTCTTGATCTCGACCTGGACCTGCTTGGTGCGGCCATGCGAGAAATTCTGGCGCACGGTACCCTGCTCGGTACCGGGGCGCTTCAGCGTCAAGGTCTTCTTCGGCGTAACGCTCAACGTCTTGTCGTCGCCCGATTTCGTATCGCTCATTCCATATCCTCTGCGGCATCATCTTCGTCAGCAACGGCCGCAAGCATTGCCAGATCGTTCGGGGTACCGCCCCGATATCGGTCGAGCGCAACAACGCGCTTCTCAACCGCCTGTCCCGCGTCCTGCGCGAGGACGGCAGCATGTATCACATTTGTACCCCCCAATGCCAAGCTCAACTCGGCCTCGGAGAAAAGTTTGTAGGCAAGGGTGGCGGGGCCGCCGAGGTGGACGGTTGCCCGCCGCGCCTGACTGATCTTGCGGACCCCGTCGTCCGAGGCCTCGGTCGCATGCAGCACAAGCAGCGCCTGGCCGTCGCGCACCGCAGCCTCGACCTTGGTGGCGCCAAGAACGATTGCGCCAGCCTTGCGAGCAAGGCCAAGCATGCCCAGAGCGGATCTGGAAAGCAGCCCGTCGACCATGCCGCCGAGATCGGCCGGAACGGTCACCTGCGCCTTGAAAGCACGAGCAAACAGGTTCTTCGCCGCTGCCTTCTCGATATGTAGGCGATCGGCGGTGACCCAGCAACCGCGGCCGGGCAGATTTCTCTTGATGTCCGGAACGACGGCCGAATCCGGGCCGACGACGAAGCGGATCAGTTCATCCGCTTCGGCCTGCCTGCGCGTAACGATGCAAGTGCGATCGTTCATCTCGTCCTGGGGCGGGTTGTGTGCGATGCGGTTTCACCTCACGCACCAACAGCTTCGTCAGCCGCGACTGTTTCGGCTGGAAGCTCGTCTTCGCTGATCCAGCCGGCCTTGAGGCGGGCCGCCAGAACCATCTGCTCGGCATCGGCGCGCGACACGCCATGGCTGGCGAGCACGCCCGGATAGACCTTGGTCTCGCCGTCCTTGCGTTCCTTCCAGCCGATCAGGTCGTCGGCGGCATAGCCGGCGAAATCCTCCACCGTCTTCACGCCGTCCTCGCCGAGCGTCACCATCATGGCGGTGGTGACGCCGGGGATGTCGCGCAGCTCGTCCTTGACGCCCAGCGCCTTGCGCTTTTCGTCATGCTCGGCCTCGATCTTCTCCAGATATTCGCGGGCGCGGGTCTGGATTTCCGAAGCGGTGTCCTCGTCGAAGCCGTCGATCGAGGAGATTTCGCCCGAGTCGACATAGGCGACTTCCTCGACGCTGGTGAAGCCTTCGGAGGCGAGCACCTGACCGACCATCTCGTCGACGTCGAGGGCTTCCATGAACAGCGCCGAACGCTCGACGAATTCCTTCTGGCGGCGCTCGCTCTCTTCCTGCTCGGTCAGGATGTCGATATCCCAGCCGGTGAGCTGCGAGGCAAGGCGCACGTTCTGGCCGCGGCGGCCGATGGCCAGCGACAGCTGGTCGTCCGGCACCACAACTTCGATGCGCTCGGCATCCTCGTCGAGCACCACCTTGGCGACTTCGGCCGGCTGCAGCGCATTGACGATGAAGGAAGCGGCCGAAGGCGACCACGGAATGATGTCGATCTTCTCGCCCTGCAATTCGCCGACCACCGCCTGGACGCGGCTGCCACGCATGCCGACGCAGGCGCCGACAGGATCGATCGAAGAGTCGCGCGAGATGACGGCGATCTTGGCGCGCGAGCCCGGATCGCGGGCGACCGACTTGATCTCAATGATGCCGTCATAGATTTCCGGCACTTCCATGGTGAAGAGCTTGGCCATGAACTGCGGATGCGTGCGCGACAGGAAGATCTGCGGGCCGCGCTGCTCGCGGCGCACGTCATAGACATAGGCGCGGACGCGATCGCCATATTTGTAGTTCTCGCGCGGGATCAGCTCGTCGCGGCGGATGATCGCCTCGCCGCGGCCGAGATCAACGATGACGTTGCCGTACTCGACGCGCTTGACGGTGCCGTTGACGATCTCGCCGATGCGGTCCTTGTATTCGTCATACTGGCGGTCGCGCTCGGCCTCGCGCACCTTCTGCACGATGACCTGCTTGGCCGACTGGGCGGCGATGCGGCCGAAATCCATCGGCGGCAGCTGTTCGGCGATGAAGTCGCCGAGTTGGGCATCGGGGTTGCGCTCGCGCGCCGTGGAAAGCGCGATCTGCGTCGCGTAGTCCTCGACCTTCTCGACCACTTCCATCAGCCGCTGCAGCTTCATCTCGCCGGTGTTCGGGTTGATGTCGGCGCGGATGTTGGTCTCCTGGCCGTAACGCGAGCGCGCCGCCTTCTGGATCGCATCGGCCATGGCGGCGATGACGATCGACTTGTCGATCGACTTTTCACGCGCGACCGCGTCGGCGATCTGCAGCAGTTCAAGCCTGTTGGCGCTTACAACCATTGTCTTTCTCCCGATTTCGCCTCGGACGTGCAGCCCGGCGGCGCTATCAACTTTCCTGTTCGGTTTCGTTTTCCTCTGCGGCGTCTTCCGCTTCGCCGCGGCGTTTCTTGGCTTCCTTGCGCGCCCGGTTGTCCTTCGACAGGGCATCGCGGATGAGATCGTCGGTCAGCACCAGCCGGGCCTCGGCGATCGCGTCGTAAGGCACGCGCACCGTCGGCTCTTCGCCATAGGCCGCCTTGTCGCGCTCGATAAGGATGCCGTCGGCGTCGGCTTCGGCGATCTTGCCCTTGAAGCGCTTGCGATCGCTGACAAGAACCGACGTCTCCAGCTTGACCAGATGGCCGGTCCAGGTGGTGAAATCCGACTTGCGCACCAGCGGCCGGTCGATGCCGGGCGACGAGACTTCCAGATGATACGCCTTTTCGATCGGATCATCGACATCGAGCGCCGGCGACACCGCGCGGCTGACCTCTTCGCAATCCTCGACGGTCATGGTGCCGTCTTCGCGTTCGGCCATGATTTGCAGCGTCAGCCCGTTCTGGCCGGTCAACTGCACTCGCACGAGACGGAAGCCGATGGCCTTGAGCACCGGCTGCACGATCAGCGCAATGCGCGCATCGATGCCGCTTTCGCGGATGATACGGTCGTCGGCCTCGCTTGCCGCTGCAGTCATCAGATCCCTGTCGCTTTATGCTTCCGGACGGCAGGTAATAAAAAAGAGCGGGACCGGGTGGACCCACTCTTCGTCATACCGACCAAGAATTTGTGGCTGATATAGACGATTGCCGCCGGCGTTTCAAGCCTGCAGGCAGACCGAGGCGAAGTTCATGCCAAGCGGCGGGGTTGCGCGCCGCGCATGGCCGCCATGCGGTCGGCAGCCTTGTAGAGAGCGGCATGCGGCCCCCATCTATATTGCAATGCAAAAAGAAAGGACGCGAGCGGTGGCGCGCGAGGGTAGTTTTATGGACCGTGGATTGTTTTTCGTCATCAGTGACTTCTTCAACACTTTTGGTAGCGCGGCAGCCACTGCGCGGGCCGTCGAGGCCGGCCGCAAGCCGCGCCGCAGTGACTTGAAGAAGCTCGGCATCGATCCGACCGCCTTCGACAGAATCGGCCGCTTCTAAAACATTTCACCGTTTCACGGAAACGGCGAACCACTCTATGTCCTTGTTTTGACGCAATTCCTGACGGAAAACCGCTCACACTTTCCTGGAATTGCTTTATGCAGCCAATAAGGCCCTGTTTCGACTAGGATTTTTGAGTGGATTTGGCAGCGTTGACATACATCAGCGCCCGCGCCTCCACGGTCACGGTGTCTGAATAACGTGCCCGCGCTTGCGCGCGCGCCGGCAGCATCGCGTCTTCGCGGCTGATCTTCTGTGCCAGTTCGAGGTAGTTGCCTATCTCGAAGAAGCTCAGGGCGTCCCCGGCATATTTGCCCAGTTCGCGAAATGCACCGGTTCTCGTGCAGTAGATGGGGCGCTGCAAGTCGAGGGCCTGGGAGGCCGGCCCGGACGAGGTCTGGCCGACTTCCTCATAGGGCAGTAGAATCGCGTCGCAGCCTGCCATGAGTTCGGCAAAGGTCCGGTTGTCCACCGCGCCGGCGAAATGAACGCGCTGCAGCAAAGCAGCGCGTTGGTCGTCGGCCCCGTCCCTTTCGCTGGCATCAAAAGTCGGTTCGAGAAGCTTGGTCAGATCCTTTATAGGCGGCTGCTCGCTGGATGCCTGCACCACAGTTTCGGGATGAAGGCCTCCAACGATGAGAATATGGTGGTCCGACGGCAGGTGATCGAGCGCACGCAAGGCGACCTTGGTCCCCTTGATACCGCCCAAAAATCCAAAAACGCCGAGCACTTTCCGCCCGCCTGTTCCGTAGACGTCGTCCAACTTCCGACGATAGCGCTCGTGGCCGAACTCTGCCTTCTCAGCTCTCGTAAAATAGGAGAGAGGCATGTCGAAGATTCGCTCCGGGTCGACACCCAGCAATGTCAGGCGGGTCTTCTCGCGGCGGGTTTGGACGATGTGGGCGAACTTGTTCTGATTCCTTCGAACCATTCGCAGAAGCCGACGAAAGACGGTCTGGGCGTAGCTGTGCCTGGCTAGAGATATCAACGATCGAATGCTCGTTGGGGTTGGCGGCGGAAGCGTTGGCGCGGTGTGGTAAGTCAGAACCACCCGCTTGCCGGCATCCAATATCGACCTCAACGTCGCCCATATCTGCCTTTGCGACCGGCCGAACAGTCCAGGCTCGAATTCCACCACCACGACCTCGGCGTCCGCGATTATTGCCAGCGATTCGGCAAGTGCCTTTTTCGCCATGCCGTGGGCCATCGGCCCCGACGCGCGCAGCAGGTCGACCGGCAAAGGGGCGATCGAAAGGTTACCGCCAAGCAGTTCGCGCAACGGCCCCTCGAGATGCTCGACATATTGTGCGATACCGCAGTCGCGCTTATAGCTCGAAATGATCGCAAGCTTCACGTGGAGAAATCCCTGTCAGGTGGCCTTGCCACCGATAGTCCACTATACGACAATTTCGACAAGCGCTGCATGTCTGACGCCAACATTCCAGACGGCCACCGTCGGCAGCAGCCTGGAAGCTTTGGGGTGCTTCGCGGCCTTGAGGATTTTCGAGCCTATTTCCGGACGAAAGTCAGATAGGCTGGGCGCCTTCCCTCACGAATGGCCTTTGCCTCGTAGCGTGTGCCGGGCCAGCCCTCGTAGGGCCGGTGCCAATCGGCAGCGTCCCGTGCTTGCCACTCAAAGGCGCCGTGGTCGCGGCAGGCAAGCAGCGTCCAGTTCACATAGCTGTCGATGTCGGAGGCGAAGCGAAACCTGCCGCCGGCCTTCAGCACGCGGGCAAAGCGGCCGAGATTGGCGGCGCTGACGAAGCGCCGCTTCCAGTGCTTCTTCTTCGGCCACGGATCTGGATAGAGCAGGTCGATGCCGTCGAGCGTGCCTGACGGCAGCCAGTCGAGCAGGCGCGTCGCGTCATCGTCATAGACCTTCAGATTGGCAAGCGGCGCCTTGCCGAGCGCCGTCATCATCTTGGCCATGCCGTTGACGAAAGGCTCGACGCCGATGAAGCCGGTTGCCGGCGATTCGGTGGCGCGATGCAGAAGATGCTCGCCGCCGCCGAAGCCGATTTCCAGCCGGAGCGCCGAAACATCCGCCTTGAACAGGCCCATGAGATCGGCCGGCGCTTCCGCCGTCAGGTCGAGCCGGTACTCGCGTAGGCCGCTTTCAAGGGCGACCGCCTGCTGTGGGCGTATAGTCTTGCCGTGCCGGCGACCGAAAAATCCTTCGGTCGCCCGGCTCGGCCTGTCCTTGGCGTCTACTGGCGTCAGGCGGCGACGGCGTCCTTGAGCGCCTTGGCGAGATCGGTCTTCTCCCACGAGAAAGACCCGTCGCGACCGGCCTTGCGGCCAAAATGGCCGTAGGACGACGTCTTGGCGTAGATCGGCTTGTTGAGATCGAGATGACGGCGGATGCCTGAAGGCGACAGGTCCATCACCTTGCGCAGCGCATCCTCGAGCCTCGATTCGTCCACCTTGCCGGTGCCGTGCAGGTCGACATAGACCGACAGCGGCTGGGCGACGCCGATGGCGTAGGAGAGCTGGATGGTGCAGCGGTCGGCAAGCTTGGCCGCCACCACGTTCTTGGCAAGGTAGCGCGCCGCATAGGCCGCCGAACGGTCGACCTTGGTGGTGTCCTTGCCGGAGAAGGCGCCGCCGCCATGCGGCGCCGCGCCGCCATAGGTGTCGACAATGATCTTGCGGCCGGTGAGGCCGGCATCGCCGTCGGGACCGCCGATGACGAACTTGCCGGTCGGGTTGATGTACCAGTTGCAGTCGTCGGCGATCTTCAGATCGCCGAGCGCCTCGCGGATATAAGGCTCGACGACCTTGCGGACCTTCTTTGAATCCCAGCTCGAATCGAGGTGCTGGGTGGAAAGCACGATCTGCGTGACTTCCGCCGCCTTGCCGTCGGCATAGCGCACGGTGACCTGGCTCTTGGCGTCCGGGCCGAGCCTGCCGGCCTCGCCACTGCCTTCATGGCGCGCGGCGGCCAGCAATTCGAGAATCTTGTGGCTGTAATAGATCGGCGCCGGCATCAGGTCGGGCGTCTCGCGGCAGGCATAACCGAACATGATGCCCTGGTCGCCGGCACCTTCCTCGCCCTGGCGGTCGGCGGCATTGTCGACGCCCTGGCCGATATCGGGCGACTGGCCGTGCAGCAGCACGTCGATCTTGGCGGTCTTCCAGTGGAAGCCGGACTGCTCGTAGCCGATCTCGCGGATTGCCTTGCGGGCAACCGACTTGAACTTGGTCGGGTTGACCACCGGGTGGCCGGAGGCATCCGTCAGGACGTTGCCCGCCTTGTCCTTCTTCAAAAGCGTGTCGGGAACGCGGACCTCGCCGGCGATGACGACGCGGTTGGTGGTGGCGAGCGTCTCACAGGCGACGCGAACCTTCCACGGGTCCATTCCCGTCTTCTTGGCTTCGCGATAGACCAGATCGACGATCTCGTCGGAGATACGGTCACAGACTTTGTCGGGATGACCCTCGGAGACGGATTCCGAGGTGAAGAGATAATTCTGCCGCGTCACGGGTGTCCCCTCTTGAAAAAAGATCGGCAGGCTGCCGATTTTGGCGCGCCACGTGTTAGCGGTGCCGGGCGCCGCTCGTCAAGCGGCGCGACGGATCTGGCATGAATGTAGGCAAAGCTGGCTATGCCACCAGCAGCAGGGCGCCGCCGGTGCCATAAGCAAAAATCATTCGGCGTCGTCGGCGGACAGCGCCTTCACCAGATCGATGATCCTGCGGCGTACCTTGACGTCACCGATCTTGACGAAGGCCCGATTGAGCTGAAGCCCTTCGGGGCTGCCGCAGAATTCGATGGCGAACGCCATCGAGGAGTCTTCGGCAAACCCCCGATTGCCGCCGCCGGCCTCCTCGCCCGGGGCATCCTCGAAGAAGAAGGCGACGGGAACGCTCAGGATGGAGGCGATCGCCTGCAGACGACTGGCGCCAACCCTGTTCGTGCCCTTTTCGTACTTCTGGATCTGCTGAAACGTGATGCCGAGATTTTCACCCAGCTTTTCCTGGCTCATTCCAAGCATATTGCGACGCAGCCGAATGCGACTCCCGACATGGATGTCGATCGGATTCGGCTTCTTCTTGTTCTCTTCTGTCATTTTTTCCTCGCCGAATTTTTCCGGCTTTTTCTATTTTGTTCCGCCCAAATGAAGCCGGAGCCACCTGCCCCAACAGAACCCTCCAACCGACTTCGAGAAAATTTTAGGCGTTACAGTATGAGTTTCTAATGTGCCGACTGTCAATTCACCCGTAGCCGCTGCCTTACATTCAATGTGAGGGCCACCAGCGCAAACACCAACATGATCAGCAATCCGTTAATTCGCCGCTGATCGGGGGGCAGTAGGGCGCGCCCGGAAACCGGCACATGAGCATCGATGGCGCCGCGCGCGTTGACGGCAAGCGCATCGACGATGCGGCCGCGCGAATCGACCACGGCGGAGATGCCGTTGTTGGCCGCGCGCAACAGCGGCAAGCCATTTTCCACCGCACGGACCTGGGCCTGCCTGAAGTGCTGATACGGGCCTGGCGTGTCGCCGAACCAGGCGTCGTTGGTGACGTTCACAATTACGTCAGATGACGCCGAGTCGCCGGCCACGAGATCGGGGAAGATAACCTCGTAGCAGATGAACGGCGCGGCACGCAGGCCGCCCGGCACGCCGATCGGATGGCGCTCGTTGCCGGCGGCGAAATTCATCGGTCCGGCAACGAGCTGGCCGATGCCGAAACGTTCGAACAGGTCGGCGAAAGGCAGATACTCGCCAAAGGGCACCAGATGCACCTTGTCGACGGCGTCGACGATCTCGCCCTTGTCGTCGATCGCCACCACGGAATTGTAATAGCGGCTGCCGGCATTGGCCGATCCGCCCTCCTCGCGCACGACACCGGCAATCAGCATCTGGCCGTCGGAAAGCATGTCGCCCAGCGCCGTCAGCGCGTCAGGACGCTCGGTGAAGAGGAACGGCACCGAGGTTTCCGGCCACAGGATAAGCTGCGGTTTGGCGTGGCCCTCTTCCGGCGCTTTCCCCGATATCCCCAGCAAGGTTGCGAAGATGCGGTCGCGCACCGAGGCGTCCCATTTTTCGCTGAGATCGACCGCGGGCTGGACGATGCGGACATCGATCGAGCGGGTCGGCTTGACCGGGGTGGCGAGCCTGACATAGCCGAAGCCGACATGGGCGGCGACCAGGACGACGAATAGGGCAGCGCCCAGTCTCAGATGCCGCCGCGCCGCAACCAGCGCCGGCAGCGAAAACATGAAGACCGCGAGCGCGTTCATGCCGATCATGCCGGTCACCGATACGCTCTGCATCAGGAGCGGCACGGGCATCGCGGCGTAGCCGACGGCGTTCCAGGGAAAGCCGGTGAAGAGGAAGTCGCGCAGCCATTCGGCAAGGCCGAAACCGAAGGCGAGCGCCGCGATGCGGCCAATGTCGCTGCTCCAGAACAGCCGCGCCACCACGGTGGCAAGGCCATAGAAGAAGGCCAGCGCGAAGGGGATGCCGACAACGGCGAAGGGCAACGCCCAGGCGAAGTTGTCGGCCTCGACCAGCAATGCCTGGCCGATCCACCAGAGACCGGCGAGGAAATAGCCGAATCCGAACCACCAGCCGGTGGCGAAAGCCGGCCGCAGGCGCCTGAACCAACCATCGGATGCCTCGCCTGTGGCACCGTCGAGCAGCCAGACCAGGACCGGGAACGAAACGAAGCAGACGGCGAAGAAATCGTATGGTGCCTGGGCAAGCACCGCCAGCGCCCCGGCGGCAAACGCCACCAGCGCCCGCCGCCACCCCCACAGCAGAATTATCCGGCCGGCAAAGCGCTGCATCCAGCTTCCCAAGTCGCGCGAATCAGGGAGTTAGAGATTTAACAGGCCGCGCCGCACGATCCAAACCCAGATAAGCGCCGCCAGATACACGGTAGCGCTATCTGTGCCAACCTTCGATGCGCAGGCCGCTCAGTTGCTCGGCCTCGTCCTTCGGCACGACACGTACCGTCCGCGTGAATGTCCAGATATGGCCCTCGGGATCGCGGGCGCGATATTGCCGCTCGCCGTGGAAATGATCCGTGGGCTCTTCCAGAATCTCCGCGCCGGCCATGCGTGCCTGCTCGCAATGAGCGTCAAGGTCCTGTTGCAGACGGACATAGACGGCTTGCGTGTTCTTGCCGCCGATGGATGCCGGACTGGCGACATGGCCGGCCCATTCGGAATCGACTATGATGTAGCCGTCGCCGAAGCGCATCTCGGCATGAACGAGCCGGCCGTCGGCGTCGCTCACCAGCATGCTCGGCTCGAAGCCGAAAGCAGCCTGCAGCCAGGCCAGGGCCGTGCGCGGATCCTTATAGAAAACACCGGAACCCAGAACAGCGTGCTTGAACGGATCGTCGATCGGCATGCCGCTCCAAGTTTTTGTCTTTACGCAATTCCGGACGGAAAACCGCTAAGCACTTTTCCTGGAATTGCTCCGGGATATCAGGCCTGTTCGGTGCGGGCGGCGCGGCGGCGCTGCCGCTCGCCCTTCGGGCTCTGCACGATGCGCACGCGCTTGACGCGGCGCGGGTCGGCGTCGAGCACATGAAACTCGAAGCCGGGAATGGCCTGCACGACCTCGCCGCGGGCCGGGACGCGTCCGAGCGTGTTGAAGATCATGCCGCCGATGGTGTCGACATATTCGCCATGCTCGCCGGCGGTGAAATCCTCGCCGATCATCTTGGCGACCTCGTCGATCTCGGCCTTGCCGTCAACGACGAAGACGCCGTCGCCGGTCTGGGTGATCATCGGCTCGTCGTCGTCATGCTCGTCCTCGATGTCGCCGACCACCATCTCGACGATGTCTTCCAGCGAGGCGAGGCCGTCAGTGCCGCCATATTCGTCGATGACCAGCGCCATCTGCGTGCGCGTCGTCTGCATGCGGCCCATCAGGTCGGAGGCCAGCATCGAGGGCGGCACGAACAGCACCTCGCGGATCAGATTGAGATCGCCGATGGTGCGCGCGAGATCGACCTGCGCGAGGTCGAGCGCCGTCGTCACCGGCGTCTTCGCCCTGGCGCGGCCCTTCTTGACGCGGGCGACCTTGGTGATGTGGGCGAGCACGTCGCGGATGTGGACCATGCCCCGCGGGTCGTCGAGGGTCTCGGAATAGACCGGCATGCGCGAATGGCCGGACTGCTCGAAGAGGCCGAGCAGGTCGCCAAGCGTGGTGTTGATCTCGACCGCCTCGATATCGGCGCGCGGCACCATGACGTCCTCCACCCGCACTTCACGCAGACGCAGGATGTTGTTGAGCATGGCGCGTTCGCCGGGCGAGAAGGCACCGGCGTCGGTCGCCGTTTCGGCAAGCGCGCCGGCTATTTCCTCGCGCAGGCTGGTGCCGTTGCGGTGCCGGAACAGGCCGAGCACGCGGTCGAAGAGGGACGGACCGGCATGCGTCGGCTCCGCAGCCGCGCTGCCGGTCGGAATACTCGGACTCGAGCCCTCTTCCGTCTTTTCGGAAGGCTTGGCAGCACTGCCGGCGTCCGGACGGGCGGCAGTTTCTGGTGTGTCGTTCATCGCCATCGGGTCAATTGAGCTTTTTTGTTACGCGTAGGGATCGGGAATGGCAAGCCTCGCAAGCGCCGCGCGCTCGATCGCTTCCATCTCCTCGGCCTCGGCGTCGGTCTCGTGATCATGACCCAAGAGATGCAGCAGGCCATGGATGACGAGATGGGTGATATGGTTCGCCAACGGCTTGTCTTCCAGTGCGGCCTCGCGCGCCACGGTCTCGGAAGCCAGCACGATATCGCCCAGCATCGGCGGCAGCGGGCCGCCCTTCGGAAAGGAAAAAGCCGGGAAAGACAAGACGTTGGTGGGCTTGTCCTTGCCGCGCCATTCGGCGTTGAGCGTCCGGATATGGGCATCGTCGGAAAAGACGATGCTGAGCTCGGACGTACCGCTCACGCCGGTCTCGGCAAAGGCGGCGGCAACGGCGCGATCGACCAGGCGCGTCAGTTCGGCTTCCGCGGGCCAGTCACCGGCCTCGACGAAAATATCGGCATCGACCGGGATACCGGCAGAGGATTTGGCGTCTTCAGCCATGTAGCGTTTAGTCAGCTTTCGGTGCCGAGGCCCCGCGCCAGCTTGCCGTCGCGGTCATAGGCTTTGACGATCTCGGCGACCAGCGGGTGGCGCACCACGTCGCCCTCGTTGAAGCGGACGGTGACGATGCCGGGGACACCGTCGAGGACGCGCAACGCCTCGACAAGTCCCGACTTGGTGTTGGGCGGCAGGTCGATCTGGGTCGGATCGCCGGTGACGATCATGCGCGAGTTCTCGCCGAGACGGGTCAGGAACATCTTCATCTGCATCGGCGTGGTGTTTTGCGCCTCGTCGAGGATCACCGCCGCGTGGGCCAGCGTGCGGCCGCGCATGAAGGCCAGCGGCGCGATCTCGATCACTTCGGCGGCGATCGCCCGCTCGACCTTGTCGGCCGGCATCATGTCGTAGAGCGCGTCGTAGAGGGGTCGCAGATAGGGATCGACCTTCTCCTTCATGTCGCCTGGCAGGAAGCCCAGCCGCTCGCCGGCCTCGACGGCCGGGCGCGACAGGATGATGCGCTCGACCATGCCGCGCTCCAGGAGCATCGCGGCATGCGCAACCGCCAGATAGGTCTTGCCGGTGCCGGCGGGGCCGATGCCGAACACCATTTCGGAGCGCTCCAGCGCCCGCATATAGGCGTCCTGGTTGAGCGAACGGGCATAGATCGTCTTCTTGCGCGTCGCGATCTGAGCAGCCGAGACCTTGCCCTTGCGCTCCATCGTCGGCAGCGTCAGCTGGTCGTCGGCGGCAATCGCCATGCGCACGGCGCCGTCGACGTCCGACTGGCCGATGTCGACGCCCTTCTGCAGGATGCCGTAGAGCGTATCCAGCGCGCGGCGCGCCTGTTCGGCGGCCGCCGCCGAGCCCTTGATCGTAAGCTGGTTGCCACGCGAGCGGATGTCGACGCCGAGCTTCTGCTCGAGCCGGGCCAAATTCTCGTCGAACTGACCGTAGAGGGCGCTGGCAAGCTTGTTGTTGTCGAAGGTCAGTACGATGTGCGCCATGTCGGAAGCCCCGGACGCCTGGTTCTGGGGCGGATTCTTCAGTTCAACAGCGCTCAACCGTCTCTCCTCATCTGCCGAGGCTCGTGGCTATGCATGTCGTTGTCCCAAACCGCGGGCACTTTTCCAGCGACATGCATCAGGCCAACTCGGCGAACAGGCTGTTGAAGCCCGTCCTCGTGATTCGCACATCAATAATGTCACCGATTCCGCCGGCCTTGTCGTCAACAATAACCGGCTGCAGCCAGGGCGAACGGCCGACTTTCTGGCCGGCCTGCCGACCAGGCTTCTCGATCAGCGTGCCGATGGTCCTGCCGACGAGACTCAAGCCGAAATCCTGCTGCTGCTCGAGAAGCAGCGCCTGCAGACGCTGTAGCCGCTCGTCCTTCACCGGTTGCGGGACATGGCCGTCCATTTCGGCGCCCGGCGTGCCCGGGCGAGGCGAATATTTGAACGAGAAGGCCGAGGCATAGTTCACCTCGCGCACCAGCTTCAGCGTCGCATCGAAATCCTCGTCCGTCTCGCCGGGGAAGCCGACGATGAAGTCGCCGGACATGGCGATGTCGGAGCGGGCGGCGCGGATGCGCTCGATCAGCGCCAGATAGTCGCGCGCCGTATGGCGGCGGTTCATCGCCTTCAAGATCCGGTCGGAGCCGGACTGCACCGGCAGGTGCAGATAGGGCATCAGCGCCGGCAGATCGCGGTGCGCGGCGATCAATTCGTCGTCCATGTCGCGCGGGTGGCTGGTGGTGTAGCGCAGCCGCGCCAAGCCGGGGATTTCCGCCAGACGGAACAGCAGGCGCCCGAGCCCCCATTCCTCGCCGTTCTCGCCGGCACCGTGCCAGGCGTTGACGTTCTGGCCGAGCAGCGTCACCTCGCGCACGCCGGCTTCGGCCAGGCGCTCGGCCTCGGCGACGATCTGCGCCACCGGCCGCGAGACCTCGGAGCCGCGCGTATAGGGCACGACGCAGAAGGTGCAGAACTTGTCACAGCCTTCCTGCACCGTCAGGAAGGCTGTGACGCCGCGCCGGGCAAGCTCGGCGCGCTTTGGCTGGGGCAGATGCTCGAACTTGTCCTCGACGGCATATTCGGTCTCGACGATCTTCTCGCCGCCCCGCACCCTTGCCAGCACATCGGGCAGCCGGTGATAGGTCTGCGGGCCGATGACCAGATCGACGGCGGGCGAGCGCCTGATGATCTCGGCGCCTTCGGCCTGCGCCACGCAGCCGGCAACGCCGATCAGCAGCTCACGGCCTTTCTCGGCGCGTTCGGCCTTCATGTCGCGGATGCGGCCGAGCTCGGAATAGACCTTTTCGGCCGCCTTTTCGCGGATATGACAGGTGTTGAGCAGCACCAGATCGGCGTCTTCGACGGTGTCGGTGGCGACATAGCCGTCAGCGGCCAGCGCATCGGTCATGCGCTGGGAATCATAGACGTTCATCTGGCAGCCATAGGTCTTGACGAAGACCTTTTTCGCCGTCCGGTCAGTGCTGGCCGAGCGCTCGGCGGCAGCGCCGATGTCGTGGCTTTCGATCGTGTTCAATTCCATCGGGCGGCTTCTAGCGCCTTTCCGTGACAAAAAACAGGCGATTCTGCCCGAAGCGCGTTGTGCTGCATGGACTGAGCAGAACCCGCTTCAGGCCTTTTCCTTTTGTACATGTCGATATCCCAAAACCGTCACACACTTTTGGGCGACATGCATTGATCACCGGCTCTTGGCCGGGTCCGCGAGGATGGCCTGCATCATCTCGCGCACCCTGGCTTCCATCAGTCTTGCCGTTTCCTTGCGGTTCGAGCCCTTGGAGAACGGCACGGGCTCGCCAAAATGCACCTCGGCTTCGATCGCACCTTCGGCAAGCAGCGTTTTCAGATGCGGCATCAAATCCTGGTCGCCGATCCAGGCGGTGAGCGGCCGATGGCGGCGGCCCATCGGCATGCCGTGCAGGCGCGTGTAGGCGATTGCCACCGGCTGGATGAAAACCTGTTCCGCGGCGCCTTCCGAAATCGCCATCGACGCCGCGCCGAACAGTGTGCTCTTGAACGGCAGCACGAGGTTGCCGTCGCCGGTCGAGCCTTCGGCGAACAGCACCATGGCGTCGCCTTTTGCCATCCTTTTGGCGATCTCGCTTGCCTGGTCGCCGGAGGTGCGCTTGCGCTCGCGCTCGATGAAGACGGTGCGCTGCAGTTTGGACAGCATGCCGATCAGCGGCCAGCCTTCCATGTCGGCCCTGGCGATGAACTTCACATCGACGAAGGAGCCGAGCACCATGATGTCGGTCCAGGAAATGTGGTTGGCCGCAACCAGCAGCGGCCGATCCCTGGCCAGCGCGCCTTTCACATGCACCCGCATGCCGAGCGCCCGCAGGATCATGCTGTGCCAGATTTTCAGGATCAACGTTTCGGGCCACAGCCCTGTCTTCATCGATAGTATCTGCAGCGGCACCAGAACCAGGGAACAGACGACGACATAGCCGAGCGCCAGGAAAATCCGTAATTTCTTGATCATTCGCTCCGGCCCCAACATTACAGCGCCGCGCGCCTTAGCGCGCGCAAAGGACGCCGTAACACTCCCACTTGGCGCATGATCCTTTCCGAAAATCGGAGCCGATTTTCGGGGTCATGCGCGACTGTGGCTAGCGAAGATCGCGGCGCATGACAAGCGCGCCGGTCGGACCGTGCTCGGTCGAGCGATAATAGTTCGGCCGATGACCGACCTGGCGAAAGCCGAGCCTGCGATAGAGTCCGATCGCCGGCGCATTGGTCTCATCGACCTCGAGGAAGAGCGCTTCGGCGCGCTGCGCGTGCAGTTCGCGCAGCACCGCGTCCATCAATTGCCAGCCAAGGCCCTGGCGGCGATGCGTGCGGGCGACGGCCACGGTCAGGATTTCGCCCTCGCCGGCCGCGAGCCGCGCCAGCACGAAGCCGACCGGCGGCTTGGCGCCCTGGCCGGTCTCACGGGCCGCATAGCCGAACACCGTGTCCTGCTCGAGCAATGCGGCGAACTCGCCGTCGGTCCAGGGCCGGACGAAATCCTCGCGGTGCAGCATCGAAACGGCGGCGCTGTCGGCGACCGTCAGCGGTTCCAGCGCGTAGTCCCTGCGGCGCGGCTGAAAGAACGGGATGCGCATCAGGAGTCTTTTCCCTTTGGACCATGATCTTTCCCAAAAACCGGGTTCCACTTTTTGGGATCATGGTGTCCTTTTGGACCATCGCCCTGCCTTGGGAGAATGAATCCCGCCTGCGGCTTGGCGTCGGCGCCGCGCAGATAGAGCGGTTTCGGCTTTTCGCCCGGCCCCTTGGCCGAGGCCAGCCTGGCGTAGCTTGCAATGTCGGCGGTGGCGGCAACCGGACCGATGTCGAAGGCACGCCCTGCGGCCCTGGCAATTTGCGGCGCGGCCGTCCCGACTAGGACCGCTTCGGCATCGATGGCCTTGGTCACTGCCTCGGAAAGCTTGGTTACCGATGGTTCGTAAGTTTCGACTAACGCTTCGTCATAGAGCGCCGCATGGATTTCCTCGCGGCCGGCGTCGAGCGCCGCAAGCACCGCGCGCCCGGGAAAAGCGCTCGCCCCCTGGGCAGCCAGGGCTTCCAGTGTCGTCACGCCGATCGCCGGGATTTTCAGCGCCAGCGCCAAGCCGCGCGCGGTAGACACGCCGACGCGCAGGCCGGTGAAGGAGCCGGGTCCGATCGAGACGGCGACGGCGTCGAGGTCCGGATAGCCGATGCCGCCGGCTTGCAGGGCCGTCTCGATGACGGCCATCAGATGCTCGGCATGCCCCTTGCCGAGATCGCGCACCTCGCGGCCAAGCTCCGCTCCCGTGCCCGCATCATAGACGCAGGCGGCGCACAGGTTGGCGGCGCAGTCGATGGCGAGCATCTTCATACGGGCAGCTTCATAGGCCGGTTAACGAACTGGATCGAAACACAATTCCCTCTGCCCGGCATAGTCCGCCACCGCAAGGGCCAGGGCGGAGAAATGTTAAGCGGCTTTGCTTCCACGCCGAGACCCGTTTGTCAGGCCGATGCCGCGATGCGCAGCATGTGGTTGTCCCAGACATAGTCCGGCTCGGATCGGGTGGCGCCGGCGCCGCCGACGATCTCGCCGGCGCCGGTCGTTGCCATGAAGCCGGCGCCGTCCGGCGCGAGGCCGCAGACCTCGACCAGCGATCTGGTCGCGACCACGCGCCCGCTGGCAGCGTCGATGACGGCCAGCGAATTGCCTTCCGGCGAGGTGACCGCGACCGTGCCTGTCGCGGCATTGGCGGCGACCGAGCCGATATAGTTGCGGAAGCCGGACAGCACGTCCAGCGGCATCTCCAGCAGCTCGAGTTCCTTTCCGCGCGCGGCACGGCCGACCAGCGCCGGGCGGTCGGTCGCAGGTCCGCGATACTGGCAGCCAAACCAGACGGTGCCCGCTTGATCGCGATCCATGTGGCGGATCGACAACTGATGCAGCGCCGGCGGCAATTCGTGCTTTTCGACGAGGTCGCCGGTGATGCGGTCGACCAGCGTGTAGGAGGGCTTCATCGTCGCGATGTTGAGTTCGGCGCGACCATAGTCGGGATGGGTTTCGATGCCGCCATTGGCGATGGCCAACGTGCGGCCATCGCCGAGCAAAAGCAGCTCGTGCGGCCCCATGCCGTAAGTCGGGAATTCGCCGATGCGGCTGAATTTCGCCCGCGCGTCATAGATGCCGACGACGCCGGCGGCGTTGTCGAAATCGTTCTCGGTCGCATAGAGCATGGCGCCGTCGGACGAAAACACGCCATGGCCGAAGAAATGCCGGCCGGCGATGCTGGCGATGGTCAAAGGCTTGTCGCGACGGGCATGGTCGAAGACGACGGCGAAAGTGCCGGGCTGGCGGGCGAAGACGACCGAACGTTTCGACACCGGATCGAACGTGACGTCGTGGCCGCGATCGGGCAGATCGACCGCGTGCAGGATTTTTCCCGCTTCGGAGAGCACGGCGGCGCCGAACCCGCCGTCGCGTTTGACGAAAGCCGTGGCAAACACCGCATCCGTGGCAAGCGTTTCGGCCCAGGCGCGCGGCGCCAAGGCGGCGGCAAAGCCGGCGCCAGCGGCCCGCAGAAAATCGCGGCGATCGATGAGTGGTGTGCCTGACCAGGCCATCGATCAGTCTCCATCCAGCGACGAGAAGCCGGCGGTCAGGCCGAACTCGGCGGTCATTCTGGTGCCGATCAAGGTCGACAGGCTCGACGTTATCAACGCGAAGTGCTCGAGCTTGTCGCGCAGCGCCGGATCGGCGAGCGCCTTGTCGATCGGACCACTGACGGATTTCGCCGTCGCCTCGCCATTGGCGAGCTGGATGTGGATGGACTCGGCCATCCATTGCGCATCGGCCGGCAGTGCATCGCCGAGCTTCGACGCCAGGAACAGCTGGTCGACACCCGACAGATTTCCGGCCAGCGACGTCGTCGTGTTCCGCGAACGCCAGTAGATCGCCTGTTTCGGCTTGTCGGCATCGGGCCTGGCGCCGAGAAAGCCCTTGAGCCGTACGTCGCGGATCATGTCCAGCTCGTTGATGAAGACGCCGACCAACTCCGTCACCGCTTCGTTGCCGTCACGGTAGAGCGGGTTTTTCGGCCCCGGATTAGCCCAGAGCGAGGCAAAGCCGTCGGACTTTTGCCAGGCATCTCGCACCTCGCCCGCGATCGTTTCGATGTTGCCGGAGACCGCCGCGCCATAAGCACAGCGATATGGTTCGTCCTTTCCGGCAAGCGTTTCGGCGCCGTCGCCGTAAAGCACATATTCGAGCGCGCCGAGGCCCTGCATGGCGACGCTCTTTTGCGCCAGTTGCGCCGGATCGGTGGCTGACGGGTCCTTCGCGGCCAGCGTCGACTGCACCTGACGCAGGCCGATACTCTTGCGGTCCGGCCAATAGAGCATACGCTCCAGCCGGTTGTTTTCCTTGATCGGCCCGAAGGCAATGATCTCGGCCACCGACCAAGCCTCCACCGTCCCGGAAAACGCGGAGCGCGCCGCCTCGAGATGTTCCCCGGACGGCGCTTCGCAAAGATGGTGCATCGCCTTGCTCAGCCCCACCGCATGCTCGTCAAGGCTGGCATAGGCCGGGCGGACGAAACCGTCGATCGCGCGGCCGATGACATCGGAAGCCTTGACCGCGGCCGATGCCGGCAGCACGGCGGCCAGAAGCAGCGGAAGAACGAGGGCCAGGCGTTTCGACATCAGAGCGACGCGTTTTAACATCAGAGGGACTCCAGGAATTTGATCAGCGCGTCACGATCGGCCGCTGCGGCGCCGGCAAAGCGGTCGCGCGCCTTTTCGCCCTCGCCGCCATGCCACAGGACCGCCTCGGCAAGTGTGCGGGCGCGGCCGTCGTGCAGATAAAAGGCATTGCCGTTGACCGTCGCTGTGAGCCCGATGCCCCAGAGCGGCGGCGTGCGCCATTCGCTGCCGCTTGCTTCGCCGACCCGCTGGCCGTCGGCAAGGCCCTCACCCATGTCGTGCAGCAGGAAATCGGAATAGGGCCAGATCAGCTGGAAGGCCTGCGCCTTGTTGGGCGTACCGCGCATGGTGACGAATTTCGGCGTGTGGCAGGAAATGCAGCCCATTTGGTAGAATTGCTTCTTGCCGGCAAGTACCTGCTGCGTGCCGATGTCGCGCCGCGCCGGCACGGCGAGGTTCTGCGAATAGAAGGTTACGAGGTCCACCACCGGCGGCGGCGCCTCGGCGGTGCCGAGACGCTGCTGCACGCCGTTCGGCATGGCCAGGCAATCCTTCTCGGCCTCCGTGCAATCGCCCCAATGCTTCGGCATTTCCGGCGTCGAGATGCCGATATCGCCGGCAAAGGCGTCGACCGCCTGCTGGCGGATCGACGCGGTCTGCGCCTTCCAGCCGAAGCGGCCTAAAGTGATCTTGCCGCTCAACGCATCGCGAACGATGTTCGGCCTGCCCGAAATGCCATCGCCGTCGCGATCGTCCGGATCGGCACGGGCGAGGATATCGACGGGCGCGATCTGCTCGATCAGGCCAAGTCCGATCATCGGCGGCGTCAGGCGCGGCGACAACGTGGTGCGCGGATCGAGCGGACCATAGCCGAGATTTTCGACGGAATAGCTTGGCTTGCGCAATGCAACGACGGTGCCGTCGCCGAGCGTCACTTTTTCCTCAGTATAGACCACGCGCACGCGGCCTTCGCCCTTGAGGCCGGGAACCGCCAGATCCTGCAATTGCGCGCCATAGACCGGATCGGGGAAGCTCAGCAGCTTGTGGTCGGCAAGCGCTGCCCTTTCCTCGGCGCTGCTCGCGTCGCGCGCCAACCTCAGGAACATCGACGTCGATCCGGCGTCCCCTTCCGGCGGACGCCCGCGGCCGTCCTTCAAGTGACAATTCTGGCAGGCGCGCTCGTTGAACAGCGGCCCGAGCCCGTCCGAAGCCTGTGTCGAGGACGGCGACGAGACCCAGTTCTTGCGGAACAGCGCATTGCCGAGCTTGAAGGTACCCTCTTCCTCGAAGGTGATGTTGGCGGAGGATTGCGAGAATGCGTCGCGGTCGACGTCCTTGCGCGACGTGCCGGCGCCGCCCTGCATCAGTTCGAACGGCTCGGGCTTGGTAAAGTCGCTCGTTGGCCTTGTGACCGCCAGGACCCGCGCCTGATCCTGCGGCGTCAGGTCGGTTCGGCTCGTCGGCGGAGCGGCTGGCCCACCGGCAAAGGCGGATGTGGAAAGCGTGACCGCCAGCAAAAGCAAAGCCCGGCGATCCATCCGGTATCGCGGCGTCTTCCGGAGCGACAGGCCGTGAATTGCGGCCCGCCATGCGCGGCGCGAAAAATCTACGGGGCGCCGCATTCCCGCATGTCCTTACTCCGCCTCGTTGGCCGGATCGGCGTTGAGCTGGCCGTACTTTTCCTCGCCGATCGAGGCAAGCAGGTCGAGCTGCGTTTCCAGGAAGTCGATATGGCCTTCCTCGTCGGTCAAGAGGTCCTCGAACAGCTTCATCGAGACGAAATCGCCTTCGTCGTGGCAGATCTCGCGCGAGCGCTTGTAGGCGGTGCGCGCGTCATATTCGCCGGCTAGATCGGATTCGAGCACTTCCTTGACGTTCTGGCCGATGCGCAACGGCGCGACGGACTGCAGGTTCGGGTGACCTTCGAGGAAGATGATGCGTGCGATCAGCCGGTCGGCGTGATGCATTTCCTCGATCGATTCCGCGCGCTCCTTCTTCGCCAGCTTGGTGTAGCCCCAGTCCTCAAGCAGACGGTAATGCACCCAGTACTGGTTGACGGCCCCAAGCTCCAGAAACAGAGCTTCGTTAAGCCGCTCGATGATCTGCGGTTCGCCTTTCATGGGTTCTGCTCCCGTATTGGCCGCGCAAGCCTCGCACGCGATCCAGGTGTGAAACGATATTCACGTCCCCCACCTCTGAGCGGGCGTGGTAGTTCTCGGTGACCCGAATGATCGTTTCCACCACATTTGGGAAACAGCCGCAACAGCGGCCCCGCTTGCGCATCGCGTGATAGACCTTCGCGGGCACGATCAGCTGCCACGGATCCTCATCCAGCAGGCCGACGATCGTCTGCTCGATCTCCTTTTCGGTGATGATGTTGCAATGGCAGATCAGCATCTACTTGCTCTGGCTGACGGCGCCGGTCCGGCGCAGTTTGGCTGGTTCCCAATCAGGCATGATCTTGTCCAAAAGCCGGCGTCGCCTGTTCAGACCGTACCTGTCTCTACTTGAACACCTTGTCGGGAGCGTCGAGGCTGTCGGAGCCTTCAAAGGCGATCTGGTTCAGCTTGAGCGAGCCGACGGCGCGTTCGATCGACTTGGTCTGGTCGATCAGCGCGTCGATCGCCGCCTGCACGGTGGCGTTGCCCTCGGTGTTGCCTTCGGCGATCTGCTGGTCGTAGGCCTCACCGGCCAGCGCGCGCGCCTTGATGGCCTCCATCTTGGCGACGCTGGTGTCGAGCTTGCCCGACAGTTCCCTGTCGATCGCCGGATCGGCGGCCTTGACCATGTCGGACACCGACGGCCCCGAAACCACGGAGCCGTCGAGCCGCTCGTAGCTGGCATGATAAGCATCGCGGATGCCGACGGCGTCATAGAGATGCGAGTTATAGGTGTTGTCCGAGAAACAGTCTTGCTCCTCCTCGGGATCGTGCAGCAAGAGGCCGAGCTTCATGCGCTCGCCGGCGAGTTCGCCATAGGAAAGCGAACCCATGCCGGTGAAGATAGTGGAGATGCCGGCATTCTCGTCACCGTCGATGAGGTTCTTGCGCGCGGCGCCGTCTCCCTTCCAATCGTCGACCATCTCCCGCAGGTCGGACACCAGGAGGTCGCTTGCCGACTTCAGATATTCGGCGCGACGGTCGCAATTGCCGCCGGTGCAGTTCTTGAGATCGTAGTCGGTATAGGGCCGTTCGCCGGCGCCCGGGCCGGTGCCGTGCAGATCCTGACCCCAAAGCAGGAATTCGATGGCGTGATAGCCGGTCGCGACATTGGCTTCGACGCCGCCGGCGCCCTGCAGCGTGCCGGAGAGGAATTCCGGCGTCAGCTTCGAGGCGTCGACCTTCTTGCCGTTGATCTCGATTTCCTTGTTGGCGATGACGTTGGCCGTATAGAGCGCGTTCTCGTCGGACTCGGTGCCATAGCTCTTGGCGACATAGTCGATCAGGCCCTCATCCAGCGGCCAGGAATTCACCTTGCCTTCCCAGTCGTCGACGATCTTGTTGCCGAAGCGATAGACCTCGGTCTGCTGATAAGGGATGCGCGCCGCCTTCCAGGCTTCGCGGGCGGCGTTCAACGTGTCGGCCGAGGGGCTGGCGATGAGCGCGTCGACCGCCTTGTCCAGCGCCTGCGCGGTGGTCAGCGAATCCTCATATTTGGCCAAAGCGATGTCGGCATAGGTCTTGATCACCGCTTTCGCGTCGGTCTCGGCTTTCGCCGGCAACACGAACACCGCCGCCGTCAACGCAGCCGTGGCGCAGATCGCAGCCAGCCTGCCGCCATTACGTGCAGTCATCATCTTTCTCCAGTTCTTAGGAAATTCGAGAAAAGGCGCGTGTGTCCACTGGCGCCGAGGCATGAGCATGCCGGAAAAAATGGTGGCCGCGCCGATGCGCGGTTCGCGATAAAAAGACACTCACTTGCCTCCAATCGAAAGGGTTCAAGGCCCAGACATCAAAGGGGATGCGCTTTGCGCGCAGCTCTCCATAAAGCGATGAAGAGACCGGGAGTCAACTGGTCTGACGGAGAAAAATCAATCGAAACAACACTTTAGAATTATTCTAAACTATAAATATCAACTTTAAGATCTGGTATCGGCAGGAAAGTCCGCTGATGGCTCGATTGACAGACAGCCGTTCTGGGTGCGACCCGATCCGCGGCTCTTGCGGCGGCGGCAGACAATCGCCACTTGGCGCAAGAGCCTAGATTTCAAGACGAAAAAGGATTGCGATGACGAACGGGGTTGTGATTGTCGGTGCGGGCCATGCCGGCGTGCAGGCAGCCGCCAGCCTGCGCGAAGAAGGCTATGAGGGACCCGTCGTACTGATCGGCGACGAGGAGGAACTGCCCTATCACAAGCCGCCGCTGTCCAAGACTTTCATCAAGGACCCCGAGGCCAAGCCGCAGCCCCTGCGCGGCGAGGCCTTCTACACCGGCAACGCCATCGACTATCGGCCGGGCGTGCGAATCGCAAGCATCGATGCTCGCGCGGGCCAGTTGAATGTCACAGGCAGTGGAACGCTCGGCTTCGACCGGCTGATCCTCGCGACCGGATCGCGGCCGCGCCTGCTCAAGCTCGACGGCGGCGGCCTCGCCGGCGTGGTCTCGCTGCGTTCATTGGCCGATGCGCGAGTGATCCGCGAGCTCAGCGCTGAAACCGAGGACGTGGTCATTCTCGGCGGCGGCTTCATCGGCCTGGAGATCGCGGCGACGCTAAAGGCCGCCGGCCGCAACGTCACCGTCGTCGAGGCCGTAGACCGGCTGCTCGGCCGCGCCGTGGCGCCGGTCATCGCCGCGCATGTGCGCCAGCGGCTGGAAGCGATCGGCGTGCGCATCCTCACCGGAACCACCGTCGCCCGTCTCGACGGCGAAGGCGGCCGTGTCTCGGCTGCCATCACCTCGGGCGGCGAGCGCCTGCCGGCGCAGATGGTCATCATCGGCATCGGCGTGGTGCCCAATGTCGAACTGGCGGAAGCCGCCGGCCTGGCTATCGGCAACGGCATCCGTGTCGACCAGCATATGCAGAGCTCGATCCCCGAAATCCTGGCCATCGGCGACGCGGCTTCCTACCGGCACTGGTTCACCGGCGGCGACGTGCGGCTGGAATCGGTGCAAAACGCCACCGACCAGGCGCGGCTCGCCGCGCGCACCGTCCTTGGGCACGCCGAACCATTCTCCGCGGTGCCGTGGTTCTGGTCGGATATCGGCGACATGAAGCTGCAGATGGTGGGGCTGACGCAAGGCGGCGACCACCATGTCGTGCTGGGCGATCTCGCCGACAACAAGTTCTCGATCTACCACTATGCCGGCAACCGGCTGCTCGGCATCGAGTCCGTCAACAGGCCGGCCGACCACATGCTTGGCCGCAAGATGCTCGGCGCCGGCTTCTCGCCGTCCCCACAAACGGTGGCAGGCGGGCCGGATGCGCTGAAGGCGGCGCTGGCGGCCTTCAGCGAGCCGGCAAGAGCCACAGGCTAGAGCGTTTCACCGCTTGATTGAATCGGAAGGGATTCCCGCTCGGTTGGATTTGTGATTCAAGATGCTGGCTGGATTGGAGGCCAGCATCAGATGGTTCGACCTCTTTCCGACGATCTGCGCGAGCGGGTTGTGGCGGCTGTTTTGAGCGGCGAGAGCCGCCGGTCAGCTGCCAAGCGGTTCGGTATTGCGAATTCAACGGCGGTGAAGTTATTGCAGCGCCATCAGGCGACCGGCTCGATAGCGCCTGGCAAGATGGGTGGACATCGCAAGAGGGTGCTGGAGCCGCACCGTGCC
>NZ_QMBP01000031.1 GCF_003289945.1 Mesorhizobium hawassense | reverse complement strand
GCCCCTGTGCGGCCCGGTCGAAAAATATACTCCGAGCAGGAGCGTGCCCAAAAGCTCGCTCAAATTGAAAAGTCGGTCAACGGCGGGGCCACCCTCAAGAGCGCCGTAAAGCAGGCCGGCACCTCCGAACAGACCTATTATCAATGGAAGAAGAAGGCACGGCTGCCTGCCACAGCAGGTGACGATCTCAAGGACCTGGTTGCGCTCGAAGAAGAAAACAAGCGCCTGAAGAACATGCTTGCGGAACGTCTACGCAAGGAGAACGCGGAATTGAAGAAAAGACTCGGACTGCAATAGCGCAGTCCCCGCTGAACCGAGATGTAGTGCCAGCCGCTGCCGATCATCGCTAGGACATAAAGCCCTAGCACCGCCCCAGAAAACCGCTGCCGGCCCGACAAACATGCGATTTGCCGGGAGTGTCAGACGGGCAACGATCAAGCTAATGTTGCCGAACACGGCGCCTAACACCACGCCGGCCATCGTTCGGATCGTTTCGGAGAGCTTGGTCGCCTCGTCGGATACTGTCTTGCTAAGGTCGCCAAGAGCCTTGCATCCCTGCCTTGCTGGGTCACCCCGAAGTTATAGCCAATCCGAGCTCCCTCTAGCTCGGGGCCAAGGACCCCTGCGAGGGCCGAGTCACCGAAGAAGCGTTTCGTTTTCACAAATGACACCGGCGCAGGCTTTCGCCGCCGAACCGTAGCAGTCTCCATTCATCGAGAAAGACCGCCCTGCGGAAGGTGAGGGGATGAAGCTCTGAACTACCCCTCGGGAAATCGACAAGGTGGTGTCTGCGCTGCTAGGGCTCAAGCAAACCGAGGCGTGGCGTAAGAAAGGTCGATGCGCTCGGCTCAAATGGTCGCCGCCCTTTGGGCGGCGCTGTCTTTTTAGGTTGGCCTTCCCGGCGGCGCGGTGTGGGCGGCTCTCCCTTCTAGGCCCGCCGCGGCGGCCCGCAACCCTTCGCGTTCTGCTCAGGGTCCTCCACTTGCGTTGCGGTCCTACGGATGCCGGCCGCCTCTGACGGCGGGCCTTTCCGGTCGTTCTCGCCGCCCACCCCGCTTCCGGGGAAGGGCGCAGCGAGATTGGCGAGCGGAGATTTTTGTCATGCGCAAGACCGGCAAACGCGGTGCCCGTGGAGACGTTGGTGGGAAGAGGGGCGAGCCGCTTAAGCGCAGCCTCTATTCCGAAATCACCGATCGGATCATTGCCGATCTGGAGCGGGGTTCGGTGCCTTGGGTCAAGCCATGGGGCGGGGCGAAGGCCAGCCTTGGCCTGCCAAAGAACGCCGCCACTGGGCGCAGCTATTCCGGCATCAATATCCTGATCCTGTGGGGCGCGGTGATCGAGCGGGGCTACCCGGGCCAGAACTGGCTCACCTTCCGGCAGGCGCTTTCGCTTGGCGGCAATGTCAGGAAAGGCGAGCACGGCACGACAATTGTGCATGCCGACCGTTTTGTCCCGAAGGACGAGAAGGAACGCGCCAGACAACAAGACGCCGAGCCGCAGGCGGTGCCCTTCCTGAAGCGCTTTACCGTCTTCAATGTCGCGCAGTGCGAAGGCCTGCCCGAGCATCTTTACAGCAGCGCGGAGCCGCTGCCCGAACGTCAGATCATCCCGCAGGCCCAGGCGCTGATGCGCGCCTGTGGCGCCGATATCCGCATCGGCGGCGACCGTGCTTTCTACATGCCGGGTGCGGATTTCGTGCAACTGCCGCCGCAGCCCGCCTTCTTCGAGCCGGTCAATTATTACCGCACGGTTCTGCACGAACTAGGCCACTGGACGGGGCACCCGACCCGGCTTGCTCGCGACTTCTCCGGCTCGTTTGGCAGCCAGGCCTATGCGCGGGAAGAACTGGTGGCTGAGCTCACCGCAGCGTTTACCTGCTCGCGCCTCGGCATCGAGCCGACCGTGCGCCATGCCGACTATATCGCCTCGTGGCTCGAGGTGTTGCGCGAGGACAACCGCGCCATTTTCCGTGCCGCCAGCCTTGCCTCGAAAGCCGCCGATTTCCTGCTCGCCTTCAACCCCAATGCCGAAAGCGAGGCACAAACCGAGATCGCGGCATGAGCGCGCTCGATCCTTTTCGCGCCCCACATCAACGAGGCCGAGCGGCTTCTGCGGCATGCCGCCGCCGCTCTTTCGATTTCCTTTCCCGAGCTTCCGCCCGACTGGGCGGAACCATGCGTCACTAGGCGCAAACCCACCCGCCGCTCGGCCTCCGGCCTCGCGGATTGGGAAACTCCAACCAGAGCTACAGGAGAAAGACCATGCAGCTTGCCCATGTTTCAATAGACCAGTTGAGCGTTTCCGCCATCAACATGCGCCATTCCAAACGCGCGCCCGACATTGCTGACATCCTGCCTTCCGTACGGGCCCGCGGTGTGCTCGTGCCGCTTCTGGTGCGGCCGAACGGATCTCCGGACAGTTTCGAGATCGTCGCCGGACGGCGCCGCTATTTCGCGGCCAAAATCGTAGCCGACGAGCGCGGCGAGGCCGAACCGCTGCCCTGCGCCATCATGGAGGATGGTGACGATGCCGATGCGTTGGAGGCCTCGCTGATCGAGAACATCGCCCGTCTTGACCCCGACGAGGTCTCGCAATGGGAGACTTTTACCCGCCTCATCAAGGAGGGCCGCACCGTCTCAGATATCGCCGCCACCTTCGGCCTCACCGAGCATCGGGTGAAACGCATTCTGGCGCTCGGCGAACTTTTGCCGAAGATACGCGAGGCCTATCGCCGCGAGGAGATCGACAACGAGACGGTGCGCCATTTGACCATGGCGTCCAAGGCGCAACAGAAGGACTGGCTGGCGCTTTATGCCGACCCCGAGCAACATACCCCGCGCGGCTGGCAATTGAAGCAATGGCTGTTCGGTGGCCAGTCAATATCGACCAAGGTGGCGCTGTTTGCCATCGAGGATTATCCCGGCCTCATCGTCTCCGATCTGTTCGGTGAGGACAGCTATTTCGCCGATGCGGACCTTTTCTGGCAAAAGCAGAACGAGGCCATCGCGGCGAAGCGGGACACCTATCTGGAGGCCGGTTGGTTCTCCGTCGAAGTGTTGGAACCCGGCCTGTATTTTCATTCATGGGACTACGAAAAGACGCCGAGGAAGAATGGCGGCAAGATCGTCATCACCGTCTCCCAGCGCGGCGAGGTCGAGTGTCATGAAGGCTATTTGTCGCGCAAGGAGGCCCGCCGCGCCTGCTCGAACGGCGAGGCGTCGGAAGAGGCCGAACAGCCCGCAAAACCGTCACGCCCCGAGCTTAGCGGAACGATGCAGAACTATGTCGACCTGCACCGTCACGCCGCCGTGCGCGTCAGTCTGCTGGATCATCCGGGTGTCGCGCTGCGCCTGATGGTGGCCCATACCATTGCCGGTTCGAGCCTGTGGCAGGTGCGTCCCGATCCGCAACGCGCCGCCAACGAGACGGTCGCCGCAAGCGTTGCGGCTAGCAAGGCCGAAGCGGCCTTTGCCGAAAAGCGGCGCGCGGTTTTGACGCTGCTTGGGCAACCCGACGAGAACGCTCCGGTCGCCGGCGGCAAGGGCGATGGTTTCGCGCTGGCGAACGTCCTTGCCCGCCTGCTGGCGCTTTCGGACGACGATGTCTCGCGCGTTCTGGCGCTCGTGATGGCCGAGACGTTGGCGGCCGGCAGCGCCATTGTCGAAGCGCTTGGCAATCACCTTGAGCTCGATATGCGCAGCCATTGGCAGCCGGACGAAGCTTTTTTTGAGCTGCTGCGCGACAGGCAAATCACCAACCAAATGCTCGCCGAAGTTGGCGGTAACGACGTGGCCGAGGGCAAATCCCCGGAGAAGGTGAAGACGCAAAAAAAGATCATCCGCGACTTCCTGTCGGGCGAGAACGGCAGGCGCAAGATGGACAGCTGGTTGCCGCGCTGGATGGTGTTCCCGGTGTCGAGCTACACCGAACGCGGCGGTTTCCGCACCGCCGACCAGTGGGCGAAAATCCAGACGCTGTTTATGTCTGAGTGATCCTTGGCAATGCAGGCGGCGACGCTTCTGGCGTCGCCGCCTGTTCGTACTGAGGGCACATCGAGCGTGCGGCAAAGTGCCTTGCCGGACCGCGCAGCGCCGCTCCGGTTTTACTTTACGGCCGGCGACTGACCTCCGACAAACACCCGATCAGGCAGCGGCAATCTTGCGCTTGCTGCCTGCGCATGATCGCGTTGGAGCGGTGCCGAAGCGTTCGCATTCCCGCATTGCCGTGGCCTTTGACTGGCTGCCGCGACCGCGTCTTCTGACGTGTCTCCAATGCTCGCCGGGGACCATTCCCCTGCGGCTGGCTTGTCGACCTATGGGCGGATCCGCCCCGTCCGAAACCCTCGGCTGACAGTTTTTTTCCCCGCCGCCTGCAGCGGCTCCTCGCGCCGCTTCGCTTCAAAAAAGCCGTCCGCTCGGGTCCTCCGCTGACGCTTCGGCCTTTTCAGGTTCGGGCGGGCCGGACGCGCCCATCACGGTCCGCCATCGCAGGGGAATGGTCCCCGGCGAAGCACAAAAGGAAACTTCGAAATGACCGCGATCGGATACGTCACCAAGCAGGAAAACGGCAGCTACAAGGGCCAGCTCAAGACGCTCAGCGTCCGCGCCGACATCGCCATCGTCCCCAACCAGTCAAAGAGCGCCGACGCCCATCCGGACTTTAGGGTGCTGACCCAAGGCGTCGAGGTCGGCGCCGGCTGGATCAGGACCGGTGAGGCCTCCGGCAAGGACTATGTGAGCCTGTCGATCGCCGCCCCCGAGTTCGGTCCACGAAAACTCTACGCCAATCTCGGCCGCGCCGCCGGCCAGGATGACGACGAGACCTATGCCATCATCTGGAACCCGGCCGACTGAGCGGACGGGCCCCCGCGCCACAGGCGCGGGGGCCCCTTTCAAGCCGTCCAGCCTTCCAAGGGGCGGCGAAAACTCCAGGCCGACTCTTCGCCCGTCCCGCAAGCGCTCTCGTTCGCTGATCCTCGCCGCAGTCTCCAATCAGCGAAACGAGGACCACCATGGACGACGAAAACGAGCGCGCCGCCCGCGCCAAGAAGGGCAGCCCGTTTCTCAACACCGCGCAGGCCGCCTTCTATGTTGGGCTCTCCCAGCGCACTCTGGAAAAGATGCGGCTCACGGGCAACGGCCCGCAATTTCGCAAGCATGGCCGCTTCGTCCGCTACCACATCGACGAGCTCGACGCCTGGTCGAAAGGCCGGCCGCCAACCTCCGACTCCGGTGAAAATCGCGGAGGCCGGGCATGATGGCGCGGCCTTCCCTCTACCTGACCGGCAGCGGCTTGCGGCGCGTTCGCGCGCGCAAGACGCTTGCCGCCGCAAGCATCGGCTTGGTCCTGATCTTCATCACTGCAGTCGCCAAACCGGCCCCGATACTGATCTGGAATGCCTCGGCTAGCGCGCCGGTTGGACTCTATGGCCTTGGCCTGGGCGCGGCTCGCACGGGCGATTTCGTGCTTGTCCGCATGCCGAATATGGTCGGTCAGCTCGCCGATCAGCGCGGCTATCTGCCCCGCAGCGTGCCCCTGGTGAAGCGCGTCGCGGCACTCCCCGGCGAGCATGTCTGCGCCTTCAATGACGCAATCATCATCGGCGGCAAGATCGCCGCGCGCCGCCTGAAAACCGACAGTAAGGGCCGCCCGTTGTCGTGGTGGAACGAATGTCGGCCGCTCGCCAGCGACGAGGTTTTCCTGATCGGCGGCGACGCTCCCGGCTCTTTCGACAGCCGGTATTTCGGGCCGGTGCCGGCCGCAAACATCGTCGGGAGGCTCGTGCCGCTATGGGCCGGGTGATCCTGCTGATGCTGGGCATGGCGTCCTTCGCGCCATGCGCCTGTTCCGCCGCCACCGGCGCGCCGCCGGCCGTCATCTCCCAAGGTCCGCAACTGGCACGATGGCAGCGGTTCGTATCCGAGGCAAGCGGCCGCTTCGGCATTCCGCAGTCATGGATTTATGCCGTCATGGACGCAGAAAGCCGTGGGCAAACCATGCTCGACGGGCGGCCGATCACATCGCGCGCCGGCGCAATCGGTTTGATGCAGGTCATGCCCGGCACCTATGAGGAGCTGCGCGTCGAGCATGGTCTCGGGGCCGATCCGGCCGATCCGCGCGACAACATTCTGGCCGGGACCGCCTATCTTAGCGCCATGTTCGATCGCTTCGGTTTTCCCGGTCTGTTCGCGGCCTACAATGCCGGACCGGAGCGCTATGAGGCGCATTTGCAGCGTGGAAAATCGCTGCCGAGGGAGACGGTTTTGTATCTCGAACAGCTCGAGGCCGCAGGCGTTTCGGCAGACGATATGCAGGCGTTCAAGGACAAATCCCGGCCCCCGAAGGTGCCGAAAATCTCCTCCGGGCGCGAGCTGTTTTTCTTGAAGAAGGGCGTTTCCGCGACCAATCCGAGCGGCGAGCTTCTGGTGCCGCTCGGGCCTCGGCCGGCGGAATCATCGCGGCCCGACGGTCGGTGAGGGCAGGCGTTCGTGTGGAGCCGGCCTAGGGCAGAAGGCTGGGTGGCGAAGGCAAGATAAAGGCACCGCCTCCGAGAGGCGGCTAAGTCTTTGTCTGCACATCGTTTCTCCCGGAGGCTCCCTCCAGCGCCTGGAGGGTAACGTACGCAAGTCTCTGATTTTGCTGCAGATTGGTAGGAGGCTGCGATGCAGGATGATGAATTCAGGCCGAGGCTCGGCAAAATCGGATCGCGGGGCTCGAAGGCCGGCAAACGCTATGCTGGTCAGCTCCGCGCCGCGATCAACCGCGCCGGCGGCAAGGCCCCGCGTGGTGGCCGCTTCACCGGAAGCCGCATGGGGCGCGGCGGCGCGGCTGCCGCGGTCCTCAGATCGCGCGATCGCCATGCGGCTTTTCGGCAGCGGCGTGTCGTCGTTAAGGCGCGCCTCGTAAAGCTGGCCGGCAAGGGTGTCGACGGAGCGCGTGCGCATCTGCGATACCTCCAGCGCGATGGCGTCACCCGGCAAGGCGAGCCCGGCACGCTCTACGGTGACGACAGCGACCGCGTCGATGGCAAGGCGTTCATCGATCGTGCGGACGGTGACAGGCACCAGTTCCGCTTCATCGTCGCGGCCGAAGACGGCATCGAGTACGAGGATCTCAAACCGCTGACCCGGCGCTTGATGGCGCAGATGGAAGAGGACCTCGGCACCAGGCTCGACTGGGTTGCCGTCGATCATTTCAACACCGGCCATCCGCATACGCACATCATCGTTCGCGGCAAGGACGACCGCGGCGAGAATCTCGTGATCGCGCGCGACTACATCTCCTCTGGTTTGCGAGAGCGCGCGGCCGAACTGGTGAGCCTGGACCTCGGTCCGCGCACCGATCGCGAGATCGAGCAGCGCCTGCGCCAGGACATGGAGCAGGAACGCTTCACCAGCATCGACCGGCAGCTGCTGCGCATGCGCGACGACGATTGGTTTGTCTCGGCAGATACCCGCGACGCGTTTCGGCAGACGCTGCAACAGGGCCGCCTGCGCAAGCTCGAGCGGATGGGGTTGGCAGAGGAAGCCGGCCCGGGCCGCTGGCGGCTCGACGATGAACTCGAAGCAACGCTGGGTCGGATAGGCGAGCGCGGAGACATCATCAAGATGATGCATCGTGAACTGACTAGCAAGGGACTTGCGCGCAGTGCCGCCGACGTGCTCGTCCACGACGCAGGACAGAATGCCGAGCCTGTCGTCGGCCGCGTGGTCGCGCGCGGGTTGACAGACGAAATCCAAGACCGGCACTATCTCATCGTCGACGCCTTGGACGGCAAAAGCCACTACATAGACATCGGCAAACGCGAGGCGACGGAGCCCACCCCGGAGGGCTGCATCGTTCGTGTCACGCCGCGGAGCACGGAGCCCAGGCAGATCGACCGCACTGTCGCTGACATCGCGGCGGCGAATGACGGGCGCTACAATGTCGATATTCATCTGAGGCAGGACCCTTCCGCGACCGAACGCTTTGCGGAGATGCATCTCCGGCGGCTGGAGGCGATCCGCCGCGCAACGGGCGGCGTCGAGCGGGAGCCCGACGGCACCTGGATCATCGCGCCAGACCATCTCGATCGCGTTGCGCACTACCAGCGTCGGCGGGCGAGGGCCGAGCCCGTTGTCCTCGACAAGCTGTCGCCAATGCCGCTGGAGAAGCAGGTCGATTTCGATGGCGCCACCTGGCTGGACCGAGAGTTGGTTTCCAATGAACCGGCGGCCTTGCGCGACTCCGGCTTTGGCCGCGAGGTGCGGGAAGCGCAAACCCGACGGCAGCAGTGGCTCATTGCTCAAGGACTCGCGCACAAAGAGCAGGACCGGATCGTCTATCGCGCAGATATGATTTCGATCCTGCGCCAGCGGGAGTTGAACCGGATTGCCGGCCAGCTCTCGGAGGAGCTCGGGCTCTCCTATTTTGAAGCAAAGCGTGGGGATCGGCTGGAAGGAAAGATTGTCCGGTCGGTCGAACTCGCCAGCGGGAAATATGCAGTCATTGAGAAATCGCGTGAGTTCACTCTCGTGCCGTGGCGGCCGGTGCTGGATCGCCACATTGGAAAGGAGGTCTCCGGAGTCGTGGGTGGGGAGGGGACTTCTTGGACCATCGGGCTGAAAAGGAGCGGCCCGAGTGTTTCGTGACCTATTGCACGAGCCGCCCGCTGCGTTTGACCAACAGGGTGCAGTCAGCGGATGAGTTAGCCGACTAATCTGGTTAGACCGGACCTTTGCCGAGGTAAACGACTGATAAGGCAACATTATCATTCGTTTTAGCTCTCCGACAAGCTGTGCGTTTTGGAGTGAAAATCGTAGCACAAAGCGCACGGCCGCTTTACCCTCCAAACACATGATTCGTCTCGATCCCGCGACCGCCGCTCCGTCCGTGCCGCCGGCGATCCCGGCTTGGGCGCTCGGCGTCGGCATCGCGTCCAGCGATGCCGACGCCGCCTTCCAGGCCGGCGCCGCCCTGGGCGCGCTTGACACGCTTGCCCGCACGCAAGCCAGCTGGGCCGGCGCCTGGCGCCAGCGGCTGGCGCTCAAATCTGCCGCCGCCAGCATGCGGCTCGCCGGCCGCGCCGAGGACGAAGCCGCCCTGCGCGACGCCTGGCAGCTTTGCCCGGCCGGCGCCGACCCCGGTCCCGCCGGCGCGGTGTTTGGCGCCTCGCGCCAGCTGGCGCTGCAGCCGCCGGCGGTCAGCGCCGATCGGCTGACAAAAGGGGCCGAGCTGCTAGGGCTCGCCTGGGACGACGCGGCGCTCGCCGACCTGTGCACGCATATCGAGGACGTGGCGGGCTCGCAGCGGCCGGCGCCATTTGCCGCCGCGGCAATCGCCGCCCATGTCGTCGCCGCTCGACCCGACGCCGAGCTGTTGGCCTGGTGGCTCGCCGACCTGGTGCTAGCGCAAAACCTGCGCTGGCCGCTGCCGCTGCCCCTGCTGATGGCTCAGGCTTTTGGCCCGGCTTTCCGCATCGAGGGCGGCGGCGGCAAGCGGATCCGACCGGGCGAAAGAGGTTTCGAGCGGGAGGTCTGCCTGGCGCTGGTGCAAGCGGGGGCCGATGGCTGCCGGCTGGCCACTGAGCTGTCGCGCCGTGCTGAAAAACTCCTGGCGGTGGCGCCAAAACTGCGCGCCAAAGGCGCCGGCGACGTGATTTTTTTGCTGCTGAATGAAGATGCCGTCGCCGGATCGCTGACGACGAAAAACCTGTCGCGCTTCGCGGCGCGGCGCCTGTTCGAGCGGCTGCAGCAACTTGAGGCCGTGCGCGAGCTTTCGGGCCGCCCGACCTTCCGGTTGTTTGGGCTGTAGCGATGAGCCAAGCCTCCGTTCGCCGCAAGCCAGACGAGCAGCCAGCGCTGCTGGACACCGAGCTCGAGCACCTGCCGCCGGAACTGCGCTGGCGCGAGTGGATGGGCCGCGTCGAAGCGGTGATCTTCGCGGCCAGCGAGCCTGTGGCGCGCGAGATGCTGGCGCGGGTGGTGGGGAAAAACTGCAATCTCGACCTGGTCATCGACGACATCCGCGCCGAGCTCGCCGGCCGCCCCTACGAGCTGGTCGCGGTCGCCGGCGGCTGGCAGCACCGGACCAAAAAGGTCTTTGGCGACGTCATCCACGCTGCCTTCGGTACGCCGGCGGGGCAGGGTGCAAAAGAACTGTCGCAGTCGGAGACGCTTGTCTTGATGTGCATCGCCTATTTCCAGCCGATCACGCGTGGCGAGCTGTCTTCCTTCTTCGGCAAGGAGGTATCGCGCGATCTGATCGGCGTACTGCGCGCGCAGGACCTCATCGCCTCGGGGCCGCGCAGCCCCCAGCCGGGCGCGCCCTACACCTATGTGACGACGAAGAATTTCCTGTCGCAGTTCGGGCTCGACACTCTGCGCCAGCTGCCGGATTTCGAGGCGCTCGAGGACGCCGGGCTGCTGTCGAAGGAAAAGTTGCTTGCCGGCGACATCATGCCCGAGTTTTCAGATCGGGATGAGGATCGGGCTGGGTAAGGATAGCGCGCGAAGCGCCTTTGCGGTGGGTATCTCGACGGTCCACCGGAGATCACCTCGAGCGTCCAGCGCGACGGAGGGCTAAAAGTTCGCTGTCCACGACCGCTGCCGTGCACGTTGTCGCGGGGAGCAGCATTGCTTCCTATGCTTTCCCGCGCGCATCCTGCTAAATTCGACTCGTTGGGGAGCAATGCGATCCGAGCGATCGCACTCCTGGAGCAGCGTCACCTCTCGGTGAGCTGACGAGGGCGGGCCGAGCGACTGTTCAACCCGCCCCGTCGAGATGATCGAGATCGTCGAAGCCGGCGACGATATCGGCATTGCGGATGCGCTCCTGCGTGTCCTCAAAGCTCTCGTTGGGACTGCCCGGCTGAATGTGCTGGCGAATAGCATCGTAACGTTTGCGGGCAGCAACGCGCGACACCGAACGTGTCAAATGGAGGCGTACCGCCAAACTGTCGGGACTATCACAGCCTTCGCGTACGACCCCGCTTAATGTAGCCAAGACGGTGGAGACGGATGTCTCGTCTCCGGCGGCGCGTAACCGCGCCGCGAGCAGGCGTCCAGGAAGGCCCGCTAAAAACGCAAGATCGGGTACGAGCCGTGACGCAAACTGGCGGGCATTCTTGCACTGTTTGAGATTTGTGCTGCGTCCGAGAAATGCCTTTTCGAGCTCGCATAGTGGCGCCCCTGACATCCAAATCGGCCAAAGTTTACGCAGCAAGAACAAAGCATATTTTCCGCGCGCCTCGTCATCGGCTAGTTTTTTATAAGGCGTGCCGAACATCTCCTCTAGGCTCTCAGGTCGCACGAGACTGAGCAACTGGCTCGGATGCGCGTCGAGCCAATCGAGCAGCGCCACCACTGCCTCGAGAGCCGTTCCGGAAAAGGCGCCGGCACCGAGCCGTTCGACGATCTGCTGAAGCAACTCGATAGAGAGTCCGGTTGCGCCAGATACCTGTTCGATCCAGCGGTCGGATTCAGGCAGCTCGAGAGCGGCTCGTGCGGCTAGAGCCGAGGCAACCCTTGTGCTCAGCCATTCGGCATCAGCGGCGACTAGGGCGCGGTAGGCGCCGAAGCTGCTGTTGAGCAACACCACAGCGGGATCGCCTTCGGCCCCGGCGATTGCTAGCGGCAGCTTGCTCAAGAGATAGGCTGAGGCGCCGGTCTGAGTGACGCCGTCGTGAATGCGGTCGAGCACCACCTTCAGCGGATCGTCAATGACGAGACATTGGTCGGCCTGCTCGAAGATTGCCTGCAGCTCCATCCAATGCCCATTAATCTGGTTATTCTGATCGTCGAAGTCGATGACCTTGCTGGGCACAAGCAAGACGAAACCCTGCGCGCCTTCGCCGGCGCGTCCTGCACGTCCTGCGGCGTTCAATAGCTCATGTGCCTCAAGCTTCTGCATCTTGTCGGCCTGCGGATCGAACCGGCTGTCCCCCGAGATAATGACAACTTCGCTCGGCAGGTTCATGCCCTGAGCAAGCGTCGAGGTCGCGAAAAGCACCTTGATCCCGTCCGGACGGCGAAAGAGGCTTTCGTGCAGTTCGCGTTCCTCGCGCAGTAGCAGCGCATGATGGCTGGCGGTCCCAGTCCTAAGCGTGCCATCAGCGGCAAGCTTCATGTAGCAGTAACCAGCTCCGCCCATCTCCTCTTCGGCAAGGGTGCGCCATTTTTGCTCTTCCTCTGTAAGCGTGATCTGGCTAGCGGCGACGCGGGCCGGGTAATCCTTGACACAGCTCTCACAAAAGACAGTGGTCTGGACAAACACCAATGTCTTCATGCCCGCAATCGCTGCAGCGGCGGCAATTGCGCCGCTTGTCTGGTTGCCGTTGGGGGTGAGGTACCAGTTACCGCGCTTAGACCGGCCGGCCGACAGTAAGCGGCCGTCGCCGAGGAGCTGCAGCAGAGCATAGTCGCTGCGGTCGGTGGTCGACCAGGTCTGCAGGAGGCTGAACAAACCGAAGGGCTGCGCCAGCAACGCATCATTTACAGAGACAGGCGGCTTGTCGTGATCGGGATAGTCGATGCGGGCCTGAGCCAGGATAGCTTTGAGCGCTTTAATCTGCTCGGCGGGATAGACGACGCAGCCCCGCACCTGCCGCGTTGGCTTCCAGCTCAGGTCCAGCGTCAGGCACTGGCGGCCGGTAATATACGCAATCCAGCCGGCAATCTCCTGCGTGTTCTTCATCATGGCAGAAAGCAGCAGCAAGTCGGCATCAGGAGCGAGGCGCGTAAGGTTGAGAATGGCGAGCATCGCATCAAGCCCGCGCCTGCTTCGATCATCTTCGCGCGGATGAAGCAAATGGCATTCGTCGAAGACGATCAAACCGAGATCCGCGAAGGCATCGGAATCGACCGACAACAGCATCAGGCAGCGCTCGGGGGTCATGACTGTGACTTCGCCGAGCACGACGACGTCACCAATGCCGACATCCTCGTCGACGTCGGCAAGAATGCTGTAGTCCTGGAACGTGCCCTTCAGCGATCGCTGGGTCTGCCCGACGAGCGCATGCGTGGGCGCTAGGACGATGACGCGCTCACCGCGAAGCAGCGCGGTGGCGATCTTAAGCTCGGCGAGCGTCGACTTGCCGCCACCGGTCGGAAAGCTGATTGCCGATGAAACGCCCTGTTCTAGATAGCCTTTGGCAATCGCTTCGCGGTGGTTGCGCCAGAGATAGGGTCGCTGCCGGGCTATGCGGCGGAGCGTCTGCCACCAGCCGTTGTCATCGACCCCGCCCGGCGTCGGTATACGACTAAGAGCAGTTCCAAGCAGGTCGCCCTCTAGCCCGAGAAGTAGATTGGCGAGGTGCAAAGGCCCGGGATAGAGGCTGAGCAGCGTCTCGCCGGCCACGCCGGCGCCATCGATCGGTTCGCTTGCTAGGGCGCGTACCTGCGCAAACAGCGCGCTCGCTGGCACGACGCCGCCTGCCTCGGGCGCGACGTCGATGCGCAGGCGCAGCTGCCGCGCGAGATTGGTGATGCCGCGCAGAAGCAGCAGGCGGAGCGCATCGAGAGCGCGGAAGCCGAGATCGTCGCCATTAACATCAATCTCAGGCTCGTCGGTGCCGACGATCTCACCGAGCCGACCTTGCGCAAGATAGCGGATTGCGAGCAGCAGGGCGCGCTCGATCGGCCCGGCGTCCGGCGCAGGCACAATCCGCTTGGCGGCTTCGGCCGCATCGGCATGCGCTTCTGCCAGGAGGAAGAGCAATGTGGCGCAAACCTCGGGGCTGACCACCGCCATGTCGACTTTGCTGGGAGCGTGGTCTCCGCGTAGCGCTAGGGAGACGGCTTGGTGTGCCGAAGCCGCGACGAAGGCCGCTGAGGCTCGATTTTCACGGTCGGGCAGCAAGGCGGCATAGGTCTCGTGGGCGGCAGCGATGCGGCGAAGTTCGGCAACGGTTGCCAGCAACGCTTCATCGTCCGCTTCGGCGGTAGCACCGCGCAAGCGAATGCGCGCCGAGACTATGTCGGCAAAGGCCTCTGTCAGCCGCTTCGGCAGATTTTCGAGATCGAGCCCCTCGAGTGGAGGCGCCGCCCGGATCAGTGCCGCGGTCGTCGGATCAAACATTGGCGATGGCCTTAATCTTGACGATCACGCGCGCGGCGAAGCTCGCCATCCAGCTGCGCATCGCGGGCAGGTATATGGTGTCGGCTCGGCGGCGGGCGGCAGCGCCCGGCGCGGAGTCGTCGAAGCCCTTGAACAGCTTCGCGCGGGCGTCGGCATTGTTATGGGTGTCACCAATGGTGATGCTGACGCGATAGCGCCTGGCATCGTGCCACAGTGTGTTGGCGATCGCTGTATCGAGGTCGAACTCGGGATCGGCGGCGGCACGCGCGTCGAGCATCGCGCTCACTTCCTGGCTGAGTTCATTCAACCGCTCGCCCTTTTCGAGCGCGACAATGCCTGGCCAGACATCATCGCGGATGGTGTCTCTGGCCTTGTCTGTTGCCTTGTCCTCGAAGACGACGACCGCCGTGACCGCAGTGCCGGCTTCGTTCAGTTCTAGCTGCATGCCGTCGAAGCCTTTGTCGGCCTTGCGAATATGCGGCATCCGGGTGAGCGAGGCAGAAGGCTGCTGGTGCGCGGCGATCCACGATATCGCCTGGAACAGCCAGCCGTCCCGGTGCCAGGGATCCTCGCCTTCGGCCAAGGTCAGCTGCTTGATCGCTGCATTCGCCTGCTCGGAATTGGCAGCGGGGCCCGGCACGCCCGCACCACTCAGGATCTTGGCGACGTGGCGATACTGGCCGAGCACGATGCGTGCGACACGCTCGGCGAGCACGTCTTCATCGTCGATAGTCCATGCCCAGCCGTGGCAGAGTTCTCCATGATCTATTGGGACGAGCGTCAGGGTCATGGCGTGCTACAAAGCTAGTCGAACGGTAAGGGGCACAACGGAACCGGCGTCGGAATCGACGCAGCGGGCTCAGCCAGTGGCGCCGCACACGGCTTAGTCTCGCGTCGGATCATTCGTTGCCGGCAGCCTTTGTTCCCGAAGCCACGCCCTTGAAGACAGAGAGCGAAGACACTTGGTCCAGCATCGAGCACATGTTGTTTGGACTATCGAAATTGAAGCCCATGCATTTCTGGTCCACGGCGCAAGCGGTCACGCAACTGGCATAATTACTGGGCTCGTTCGAATAGGAATCGCCCACAACAACCGTATTCTTGTAGAAGACGAGGCTGGAATACTGGACCTTGCTCGCGACCGCGGGCTTTGCCGCCATGGCAGCGTCCGGCGCTCTGACCAGTATCGAGGCATCGCCTTTCAGGAAGCACGCGGAATGCTTCTTGTCATAGGTGATGGCCTGACATTGATCGTCACCTTCGCATCTGGTCTGGCATTGATCTAATGAGAGGTTCATGAGGGGCATTCCTGGAAGGTCGAAGCCCATCGCGTCCCAACCATCCTGCGCGATGAGCTTCTTGGCCGCTTCGGCTCGTCCGGATGGGGACTCGAAGTCTCCGGCGTTGAAAGTCCTGCCATCGAGCCATGCACATTTCGAAGCAAGCTCCCTGGCGGAATCGTCGTTCAATCCAACTGATGCGAGTGTCGCTGGTGGCGCGATGGGAGCTTGGGGCGTGGCCGTTGGCGTCACGCGGTTTACAAGGTCTGTGTTGACATCAACGCCGTTCACAAGCCGACGGGTGTAGCACCATGCCCGATCCCAAGTGGGATCGTTCTCTTCGGTGAAGTAGTGCCCCGATGTGAGCGTCCAGTGAGCACCCGCGAAGTCGACCTCCTTCGTGAGGAACTTGTTGAAATCCTCGGTCACCTTGTCGGCCTTGCTGGGCAGCGGTGCTGGTAGAGGATCGGCCGGCTTTGCTTGCTTGGGTGGGTCGGTTCGGTCCAACTTGGGTTGTGTGGTCGTGTCGGGCGGATCGATCCTGTCGGTGCGCTTCTCGATCGGCTTCTCCGGCGCGACAGGCGGACTGATCTCTCGCCCGAAGAACAATGCTGCCCCAAATCCAATGCCGACAGCTGCGACCGCCACGGCTGCGCCCGTCATCATCCTGCGAAAGGCACTAGCGCGGGCCATCCTGTCGTAGGCTGCAGCTTCTGCCTCCAGAGTGGGAATGGCCGCTTGCTTGACAACCAGGTCGACCGCTTTTTCGAGGAGAGCAGTGTTATGCCGGACCAGCACGTTTGCGACCGCCCTTTGCTGCTACCTTCACGAGATCCACGACGTCGGCCGGCAAATCCTCGTTCAATGCTTTGCGCAGCGCGTCTGGATCATCGGTGAGGACCGGAACATAGAGAATCTCCTTCACCACTTTTTCGACGGGGACCTCGACGCGCTTTTCCACCTCCCTGTCCACCGGCACTTCGACCGGCACTTTAACAGTTCGCACTCGGTGCCAGCGCCATCTTAGAAGCAGACGCCTGATCAGACGCGACAACCGGTTCTCGGAACGAGATTCAGCCTCTGCAGCGATGCGCTGCAGACCGAGAGCCACCATCGCGGTGATCGGTCCGGCAAGGCCGGCGATAACCGCAAGGGAGCCAAACCAGATGGCTGCAATCTTTCCTGCCTCGCCTTCGCTTACCTGTTCAGGTTTCTCGCTGTACCACCGCGCTGCGATTCGCCGAATCTGGTCGGTCCGGGCCAACGGAATTCGCCTTTTCTCAAGCTCGTTGAGCTGCTTTGCTATTTCGTCGCGTCTCGCCTGGTTTGCTGCTAGCGCCTTTCCTTCGGTCGCTTCGGCGGTCTGTGCCGCGGAGAGGTCTTGTCGCGCTTGAGAAAGCCGTCTTTCCCAATCGGCCGAAATCTCGTCCAATGACTTCTCCAGATCCGCACGCCTATTTTGCAGCACCTGCTTCTGTTCATCGGTCATCTTGGGGCTTTGCAGCCTGAGCCTGTCGAACTCAGCGCGCGTGGCCGCGATCTGCTGATCGAGCTCCTGGATCTGTGGATCGTACTTTGCCTCCGTCTTCGTGCGGGGGTTGGCGAGCTTTCCGATCTCGTCTTCCCAGCGCTTTGCTGATGCCGCGTCGCCGCTTTCCCTGGCGTCTTTGATCCGTTCGACGTAACTATCTCTTTGTCGCTCAAATTCCTCGACCGCCTGCTTGACCCTGGCGTCTCTTTCGGTGACCAGATCCGTGCGCCTTTGGTCCTGATCCTTAAGTTGTTCTCTTGCCTTTGCCGCCTCGGGCGTCAGGGCGGTCGTAGCCTGCAGTTCGGCGTCGACATCGCCGATGCGCCCCTGAATTTCCTTTCGCGCATTGTCGGCAAGCGTGCCAACCTCCTCGAGATCGGCCTTTGCTTTGGCAACCTGATCCGTCTGTTTTGCCGCTTCGTCAGAGGCTGACAGCTTTGCGTTTTCCCGGGTGAGAGTGTCGATCTCGTCAGCGATCTCCTCGTATTGCAGTTCACGAAGAGTGCCGGCGCGCTCCAGGCCAAGCAGCACAGTTTCGAAAGTGATGCCAGCAAGCAGGAGCATGAAGATCAAAAGCACAGGCTTCCAGAACCAGGACGCGCTGTACAGAAGCGTTGCGATCGGGATTTTGGTGAGTTCGGCAATCGAGACAATGAAGAACGGAGCGCTCGCCAGAACCAAGTCCATTGCCGTGGCTGATTGGCTGGCTTCGAAGGCTTGAACACCCAAAGCCAAGCCGGTGGCCAATCCGATGATGGATGCTGTAATCTCAAGCGCCCAAGCGCCACGGTATGTCCACTGGCCGTAGCTGGCCAGCTTTTGGCTCATGCTTGAATTCACCCGGCGCCCCCGCCCTTTTACTTTCCCATTTTACCCTGCCATTTAATTGCTGGGCTTGCATCAGGAAATTTTCTGAAATGGGACAAGGCGGTCGACAAGTTGGAAATATCGTTACTATCGCCCGTGGGTTTTTGTTCCCGTCGAATAAAGTCGGAAGGCAGAGCCGTCGGATATGGGTTCAGCTGGTTGCTTTTTTGGCTGATCGAGATTTCAAGGACCCGGGTGCGGAATCTGCGGCGAGATTGACGCGCAGCAGCCGAGCTGGATGTCCCCCGAAAGCGTGCCGTCCTGAAGGAAGCGTTAGCGCTTTGACCTTCGCCAACCGGCTGCGACAGCTTCGGCTTCCGAGCGGAACCACCTTTCCCCCTTGCCCGGGCTAATCAGGGTGACGCTGTAATATTTTTGTCCGGGCATATGATAAATGCGTTCGCCCTGGGCCGATATGTTGCCCTTGATGTTGCAGGCGGAATTTCCGCTGCCGAAAACCGATAGCGGTGCACTCGTTGGTCCGTCGTCATTGTGTTGCGCTCGCCAGTCCCAGGGCGCTTGAAAGGACCCCACCCATAAACCGACCCTCGCAGCACTGGCCTTCGATTGTTGCGGTGCATATTCGCCGTGGCTGTACTTCGGCCAATCGAGAGCTTGGCCATGCTCGACCATCCACGCCGCCAGGTTGGCGCCGTCGGATCGCGCGCAATCTCCGACGAAGCGCCCGTAGCGATCCCACGTAACGAATGAGCAATGAACCGGCCTGGAGGCAGCCAGGAACTCATCCAAGGCTTGGACGGAACGCCGGCCGCAGGGATATTCGAACCCCTTCGCGTCGTCGCAGTACTGGCGGCTCTCCGGCGCGTCGATCCCGTTGAGACGTATTCGTTGACCATGCACCTCGATCGTATCGCCATCGATGACCGAGGCGACCCCGGCAATCGCGACTGGCTTCGGCTTGCTCAGGTTTTGCAGATTGATCTCTGGCAGCGAGCCGGTGTTATGCATCACAAACTGCGTCACCAAGGCGGAAGCCGCCGCTACAGTTACCAGCACGAGGCGGAGCGGCACGCTTGGCCAACCGCTGGCGCGAGAGCGCTTGGCGCCGACCTGCTTCATCTGCCGCCAAACAGCCTTTTGAGCAGGCTCCAGAAGCTGACGGTGGTGCGATCATAGACCCGATTGTAAGCGGCTCGCTTAGGGTCGGTGACCCATCCCATACCGCGTGGGGCTTTCAGGCCGAAACTCTGCTTCACCATGCGCTTAACGGATGTTCTGGCCGCAAGGCTGCGTTTGAGACTTGGTCTGCGGATCCCGAATTTCATTTTGCTCCCCTACCTCTCGCAACCCACCCCATCATGATCACGGTCCAGGTGGTTGGGATCGGACGGGCCGACCGAGACAGGTCCCTGGACTACGGGGTTGTTGCCCCTACCACCGGCGCAGTCCAGATCGGCGCCGTTGTTTGGCAAGGCAGATGCCGGCTGCGGCGTTCCCCGGTATCTTTGAACGACAGCCGTCATCCGCTGCCCGTCGCCCTCGATCTTCGTGTTGTTGCTGTTGGGATTGAACGGGTCGATCGTCTGGAGAACTTGGTTCTGGCGCATGGAGTCGCCTGCCGCCAAGGTCACGGTGTCGTAGTTGTTGAGATAGTCGGCCGCGCAGCCGCTAACACTCAAGGCCACGATTGCGACGCACACCGAGGTTTGCCTTCGCATTGCGTTGCCCCTCCTATACCGGAAAGGGATTGATGCCGGCTGATTTCAGCTTCGCTCCAAGTTTCGCTCGCGTGGCGCAAGCCGCCTTGTCACCGGCAACGCATTTGTTGTTCGCATCCTTCCAGTCCAACAGCGCGGTGTTGATCCAGCTGCCAGGCGCGCGTGCAATCCCATAGGGCGCAGGTGATGCACCGGCCGCGACCGTCGCTGCTGCGGCGCCGGCTTGTCCATGCGGCGCACGCTTCCAACCACTGATGATGAGGCAATTCTTCATGAAATCATCCTCGGAAATCGCATTGCCGATAGCGTTGCCAATCCCGGCACCGGCAACAAACCCCGGCGACCCGATCGCAATATAGCCTTGATCTACTGATCTTTTCTGGAGTTCGCATTGTGCATGGGCGACATCGAAACTCGGCCCATACCCTATCTGAACGTAGTCTGCTTGATTGCTAGTTTGACACCCGCACAGCGCGGCAGCGGCACAGAGTGCCGACAATAGCTTTATTTCCATACCCCCAGCCCTCCCACGGCTGAGGCCAGCATCTCTCAAAGCAAATATTAGCGCAAGGAGCAAATCTATGCTGGTTAATGCTCGTGCGTTTGGAAGTTGCTGCGTCTGGCATTGTCCAGTCGTTTGCAGACACAGCCATGCTGGGAAGCCTTCTTTGCGTCGCCGCAATCGCGCTGTCCCGGCCGCCTGCACTTCTGGAATGGCAGGATTGTTGCGCCTTTTACAAATCAGGACGTTCCGGCCCGTCCTGCGCACACTCGACGAGCACATCCACCGCCTCCTGAAGCAGTGTGCCGAGCCGCCGGCCTTTTTGCCAGAACACGACGTAGTGATAGAGCGCGCTTGGCTCGAAGGGGCGGACTTCCACCGGAAAAGACGCATATTGCCGGGCGGCAAAAGTGTTGCTGCTTGAGATGCCCAGCCCCGCGGCGACGAAACTGACCTCTTGGCCGATGACATCGACCTGTATCGCGAGATGCGGTTCCGCCCCCATATATCGGAGCGCGTTCTCATTCATGAGATGCGATTGCATCTGGGGTTCGACATCCGCGAGCGGTTCTCCCACCAGGTCTTCCGGTCTGATGATGTCCTTTTGCGCGAACCGGTGACCCCGGGGGAAGATGTAGACATTGGTCGCGGTCGTCGCTGGGCACCAGTCGAAGACGTTGCCATCCAGCGGCAGCCGCGCGATTCCGATGTCGGCGCGTCCCTCCAGCACGTGGTCCGCCACTTCCGGGTAGGTGCCCGACTTGAGAACGATCGCGGCGACCTGCTGGCGTGAGCGCAGCTTGTGGAAAGCCTCCGGAAGAAGTCGCAGCGAGAAGACGTACGGCGCCGCGATGCTGATCGTATCGCTGTCTACACCCTTGAGCGACGCGACTGTCTTGGCGATCCTCTCCATCTGAACGAAGGTGGCGTCGGTATCGCGAAAAAGCATCATCGTCTGGGTCGTCGGAAGAAGCCGTCCCTTGTCGCGCACGAACAATTGGACCCCGAGCAGACCCTCCAATATCCGAATTTGCTGGCTGACGGCGGGCTGGGTGATTTCGAGCGCTTTGGCTGCGGCCCGCTCCGAGCCCGACCTGACCACCTCGCGCAGGATCTGAAGCTGGCGAAGCGTGATGCCGGTTTTTGAGATTTCCACCATGACGAGGCTTCCGTGCGGCTCCCGATTGTCGCGTTTTTCGCGCAAAGATCAGCTTATACCGCCGTGCCGATTGCGCCACACCGATTGCCGCAACCGCCCCCATGGCGGCTATTCGAATTGAGATGATGTTCAACCCTATTAGCTGAACTTATCGACAAATAATTTCGCTTATAAATTGACCCGGGAAAGTCCGCAGGCAATTCTGAGGTCAAGACGTCGTTCCGAAGGCGCTTGGCGCCGCCGGAGCAAAGCGGCGCTCCCACACATCGACAGCCGAAAATAGAAGGATGATGCCGCTTCATGCGCGCAGCAAAGGCTTTGCCATGTCCAGCATTCCGCGTGTTTCGCATTGGCGGCACGCGGTCCCCGGCGCGGAGCGCCTGATGCCTGGCGCTCCGAAGGTTCAGCAGATCCCGATGCACGGTATCCGCGCTGAGAGGATCGAAAAGCGGCTTGGCGGCAACGATGTCCTGCGGGGCATGGATATCGACGTCCGGCCAGGCGAAATTCTCTCGATTCTCGGCAGCAGCGGCTCGGGCAAGAGCACGCTTCTGCGCTGCCTCAATCTCCTGACTATTCCCGACCGCGGCGACATTTGGATCCACGGCGAGAAACTGGCGATCCGGGCCGCATCGCAGCATGGCGGACCGGCCGCCATCCTCGACCAGCGGCAGGTCCGGAAGGCGCGGGCTTCCGTGGGCATGGTGTTCCAGAGCTTCAATCTCTGGCCCCACAAGACGGCGCTTGAGAATGTCACGGAAGGCCCCGTCCTCATTAAGGGACTTCGGCGCAATGCAGCGGCCGATCTTGGGCATCACTACCTCGCCAAGGTCGGGCTCTCGGGCAAGGCGGACTCCTATCCCCACCATCTCTCCGGCGGCCAGCAGCAGCGCGTGGCGATTGCCCGCGCGCTGGCGATGGAGCCACGCGTGCTGCTCTTCGACGAGCCGACCTCGGCGTTGGACCCGGAACTGGTGGGCGAGGTGCTGCGCGTCATGGCCGCGCTTGCGGGGGAGGGACGCACCATGGTGATCGTCACCCACGAAATGGCTTTCGCGCGCGAGGTGTCGACGCGAGCGGCCTTCATGCATCGCGGGCTGATCGAAGAGGAAAGCCCGCCGCGGCAATTCTTCTTCTCTCCCGTCTCCAGCCGCCTTCGCGGCTTCCTTGCCTCACATCGATAGAAGGACCTCGCGCATGGACGGATTCGCCGTGCAGTTCGTCAGCGGATTGAAGACAACAGTGCTGCTGGCGCTGGTCAGCGGCGTGCTCGGCATGGCGCTCGGACTGCTTGCGGCTGCGGGGCGTTTGTCGCGGTGGAGGGCGGTGAGCCTCCTGGTCGGCTTCTACACGACGATCATTCGCGGCGTGCCCGAACTCATCATTATCCTGCTGATCTATTTCGGCGGAACGGTCGCCATCAGCGCCTTCTTCGGCCGCTATGTCGAGGTCAACGCCTTCCTCGCCGGGGTCGTCTCCCTCACCGTCGTCTTCGGAGCCTATGCGGCGGAAATTTTCCGCGGCGCGGTGCTCAGCATACCGGCGGGACAGATCGAGGCGGCTCGCTCGCTCGGACTGCATCCGTGGCAGACCTGGCTGCTGGTCATCCTGCCGCAGATGCTGCGCATCGCTTTACCGGCGCTTGCCAACCAGTCGATCTCGCTGGTCAAGGAAACCTCGCTGATCTCGATCGTCGGGCTGACCGATATCATGCGGGTCGCCGCCATCGGCGCTGGCTCGCTACGGGCGCCGCTGACATTCTATCTGGCCGCATCGGCCCTCTATCTCGCGCTGACCAGCCTTGCGCTGCTGATCTTCAATCGTCTCGAACGGCATTTTGCCGTTCCCGGACGGTGAGGCGCCAGGTCATGGACATCTCGCTTCTCCTCACCAGCACGCTCACGCTTGCCGGAGGCATTCCGCTGACGCTTCTCCTGACATTCGCATCGCTGCTGGCCGGCCTCGTCCTTGCCGTGCCGCTGGCCTTCATGCGCGCGTCGTCCTGCAAGTGGCTTTCGCTGCCTGTGCTCGCCTATACCTATGTGCTTCGCGGCACGCCCCTGCTTGTCCAACTCTTCATCATTTACTACGGCCTCGGCCAGATCAGCGCCATTCGCTCGAGCGTGCTTTGGGTCCTGCTGCGTGATCCTTTCTGGTGCTGCCTGCTGGCCTTCTCCCTGAACGGCGCTGCCTACACGACGGAGATTTTTCGCGGCGGCATCCAGGCCGTGTCCAACGGCATGATCGAGGCGGCGCAGGCGGTGGGCATGTCGCCGTTGCAGATCAAGCGCCGGATCATCTTCCCGATCGCTTTTCGAAGCGTGCTTCCCTCTTATGCCAACGAGGTCATCAGCTTGGTCAAGGCGACGTCGCTCGCCAGCACCGTCACCTTGCTGGAGATAACCGGCCTGTCGCGAAAACTGGTCTCGGAGACCTTTGCACCCTACGAAATATTCATTGCCGCCGGCGTGCTCTATCTCGGCCTGACTTTCCTCCTGACCGGCTTTTTCCACCTTCTGGAAACCCGGTTGAATGGCGCGCCAAGGGCAGAAGCACGCCCGCATCGGGTCGACCTGCAGCAGGTGGCCCATGAATAGTCTGCGTCAAAACCCGTTGCCCGTCGCCGAGACTGCCTGGCGAGAAATCGACCTGTCGGCCATCGCTTCCAACTGTCGCGCCATCCGGGCGGCGGTCGGCCAAGGCACGAAGATCTTCGCCTGCCTGAAGCAGGATGCCTATGGATGCGGGGCGGGCAAGGTTGCCACCCTCTTGTCCGAGGCGGGCGTCGACGCCTTCGGCGTGGTGTCGATCGCCGACGCCTTGGCGGTGCGGAAAGCGGCGCCGGGAAAACCCATCCTCATGTATCCGGGCATCGGCCCGAACGCTGTCGATCTCGTCCGGGATCTCGATCTGACGATTTCGATTTCCGGCGAGGACGATCTGGCAGGCTGGCTCGCGACTGGCGCGTCGCTGAAGGTTTTCGTGAAGGTCGATCTGGGCTTCTGGCGCGCCGGCGTGGCTCCCGCGAGCCTGCGCCGCCTGTTGGATCTATGCGCCTCGCAAGGCAATGTCGCCGTTGGCGGTCTTTATGCCCATCTCAGCGAGTTCGGCGACGCTGGTTCCCCGGCATCGGCGCAGGTTGCGCGCCTGACGCCGCTGCTCGAAGAGCTGAAGACAGAGAGACGCCTTCCCGAAACGATCATGGTCTCAAGCAGTGAAAGCCTGCTTCACCATCCGGAATTCGACATGGGCGCGGTCGATCCCGGCGCGCTCCTATTCGGCTTGACCCGTTCTTCTGCCGGGCGCCGCGTCCTGCCGACCCGTCCGGCCCTGTTGGCCATCAAGGCACGTATCGTCGCGCTCAAGACGGGCCACGACAGCATGGGGACGCCTCCGGACCTGCCGGGATTCCACCCGGATATGCGCTTGGCGGTGCTGGGTATCGGCTGGGGGCATGGGGTGCCGCGACACCTTCGTTCCTCGGCTTCGGTGCTCGTCAGGGGACGGCGCGCTTCAATCGTGCCGCCCATCCATCTCGAACATCTTCGCATCGATGTCACGGATATTCCCGAAGCGGTGCTCGGGGATGAAGCGGTGCTGCTTGGCTCTTCCGGCGCCGCCCGCATCACGCTGCCCGACCTCGCAAAGGCCTGGAATACCGACGAAACGGGCGTCGCCTGCGCCCTGCGCGAGAGCCTGCGCCGGGTAGGCGTCGCGCAACAATTCAAACCAAACCAAAAAGAAGGGGAATGACATGAAACGACATCTGACTTGCGCCCTCGCGGCTTTCCTACTGGCCGCCGGCCTCGCCCATGCCGAAGAGCGCACGGCGATCACGATTGCCTCTGAAGGAGCCTCGCCGCCCTGGGACTATATCGACACGAACGGTGCGCTTGTCGGCTTCGACATCGACGTCGGCAAGGAGCTCTGCACCCGGATGAAACTGCAATGCACCTTCGTCGCCCAGGATTGGGACGGCATCATCCCCGGTCTTCTGGTGAAGAAGTACGATGCGATCATGGCCGGCATGTCGATCACCGAAAAACGCAAGAAATCGATCGCCTTCTCCGTTCCCTACGCGGTGGCGCCGAACCAGATCGTCATGCGCCGGGGGCTCGGCCTGCCCGCAAGCGACATCGATGCGAAACTGAACCTGACCGACATCGACGCGGCGAAGAAAGAGACCATCGAAAAACTGCGGGAAAGCCTGAAGGGCAAGACCCTCGGTGTCCTTCGCTCGTCCAATTCGGAGGCGGTTGTTCGCGAGCTCTTCGGCGATATTGCCGAGGTCCGCAGCTACGATAGCCAGGAAAATATCAAGCTCGATCTTACTTCCGAGCGGATCGACGGCGGCCTGGGAGACCGTTTGGTGTGGAAGCAGTTTCTCGATACGCCGGAGGGGAAGGCGGCCGAATTTTTCGGCCCGCAGCTTTCGGGCGGCACGTGGGGGCCTGGCGTCGGTGTCGGTCTTCGCAAGGAGGATGCCGATCTCGCCGAGGCCTTCGACAAAGCCATCGAAACGAGCGTTAAGGATGGTGCGCTCGGCAGGATCAGCCAGAAGTGGTTCGGCGTGGATATTTCTCCGCAGCCCGCAAAGTGACCGCTCCCCCAGCGATTTCGGGCGGCCTTCGGGCCGCCACTTCCCAAATTCACTCCAAGGTGCGCCACTATGTCTTTACCGTTCACGCTCGTCCTGACCGGGCAATCTCTCATTCATCATGATGTTCGGCAGGTCTCGGACGAAGGATTTGCCGCGATCAAGGCGCTGATCCAGCAAGCCGATATCGCCTTCACCAATTTCGAGACGACGGTGTTCGGCCGGCATGGTGGATGGCCGATGAAGGCCTCCTACTTCGGCTGTTCGGCACCTGTGGTGCTGGATGCGCTGAAGGACATCGGATTCAACGCCCTGGCTCTCTCAAACAACCATGCTTTCGACCTCGGTCCGCCCGGCATTCTGTCGACGCTCGAAGAGGTGGCGGAGAGAGGTTTCCTTCACGCCGGCATCGGCGTCGATGCCGAGGATGCGCGTCGGCCCGGAATCCAAACCTTTGGCACGAGACAGGTAGCGCTTGTTGCCATGGACGCAGGGCCCGGCCCGGCCACCATGTACGCAGCCGATGCGACGGAGCGACGTCCCGCAAGGCCGGGCGTGAACGGGCTCGATGTCTCAAGGCGATTTGAGGTCGATCCCACAGTGTTTGCGAGCCTGACCGGCATTCAGGACACTTTCCAAAGCAGTCCGATGGAACGAGGCAACTATGCCCAGCCGCACGATCCGCCCGAACTTCAATCGACTGACGAGATCGATTTTTACGGAACCGTCTTTTGCCGATCCTCGCAGAACAGACGCCGGGTCCTGGTGGACGAGGCGAGCCTGCAAAGTCACCTGTCGGTGATCCGTCGGGCCGCCGCCGAGGGTGCGTTCGTCGTTGCCTATCTCCACCATCACCATTGGGAGCCGAACTGGCGGGAAGTTCCAGAATGGGTTCAGTCGCTCGCGCGCGCCTGCGTCGATGCCGGGGCAGGGGTGTTCGTCAGTCACGGTGCTCCCGTCCTGCAGCCCGTGGAAATCTACCGTGGCGCGCCGATCTTCTTCGGGTTGGGCAATTTCCTCTTCCATCTCAATGCGGGCGAAGTGGTGTGGAGCGCGCCGGACGTCTGGAAGAGCATGGTCGCGACGTGCCGCTTCGATGCCGATGCCCGATTGCAGTCGATCGACATCGTTCCTATCGTCATCGGCGGCGAGCGGATGCTGGGCGCCAGAAATTATCATGAACGCATCGTTCCGGCTCCGGCATCGCAGAAGCTCGGGGCCGAGATGATCGAGGACCTGGCGGCCCGCTCACGCTCGCACGGCGTGCCGATCGCCGTCGAAGGGCATGACGAGATGATAGCTGGCTGTATACGAGCGGAAGGCGCGCTTTGATCTCTCGAACGGTGCGAGCGAATTAGGCGTACGACCGAATGGGGACTACGAAATTTCATTTCAAAGGCAGGTTCTTGAGAAAGACGACAGTTTTGCCCCAATTTCGGACGTTAGCGGCCTGCGGCCCAATCTCCGATCAGCAGTATTCCAAGGCTAGCCAGCCAACACGTCATAAGTATCGGCCTCATACACCTCTTCAGGTTCTGGCGTAGCCGGCGCATCAAACAGCAGAAGAGAGATCGACAGGCCCAGCCGATGCGAAAATATCGTCAACTCGCGGACGGGATCGTTACCACGTTGGAACCCCCAGACATTTGCCTCCAAGGAAATCGGCGTCTCGGCATTTCCCCTCTGAGCATCTGGTCCACGGGCAGCGATCGATAACGTTGGAATTTCCATTCCGCTGGTAATGAATATCCCCGATCTAAGGGCTCGTTCGCTGGCTCGTCCCCAAAGAGCAAACCCGTCACGAGCGACAACCATCGCCGCCCGCTGTTCTGTGAAATCGATCCATTTGCGCACGGCGGCCAGCAGAGAAACGCCGTAACGATTGGTGACATGATTCAAAAGCGATCGGGTGATTTCCCTGCCGCTCACTTGCTGGCGGTAATCATCGATCGGCATCAGCAGAAACGACGCAAAGGTGTCTGCTTCTTCCTCGCGCTCTCTGTCTGACTCCTTCCACCTATTGCTCTGCAAAGGCGAGCATTCGAAGTCCAGACCAGTCGGGCCCGCTCCGTTCGCGTAGTCGGCCGCCGTCAATGGCCGACGGTGCATGACATAGTGCCCGAACTCGTGCGCCAGCGTGAAGCGCTCCCTGCCAGGATATCGCGTCGTCGTATTGAAAAGGATTCGCCACGCCGGTTTCTTCCGGTTGGCGCGCAGCATTCCCTCGAACCCGTCGATTTCGATCCCCTCGATCCGGCTGATCGGGTCTTCGAAGTTCTTCGAAACCTCCATGGCAAGGGATGTGACGTCCACAGGGAAGCGGTCTTCACCAAGAACCGTTCGCAGCAGGACGGAAAAGTCGTTCGCTGCCTTTTTGGGCCGCTTCGATAAATGCATCAATCGTCCTCATCGTCGTCGAGGATTTTCAGCATCTCGCGTAGGCGCTCCTTGCTTCGCGGATTCATGCGCTGATACTTCCGAAAGAACGCCGTATCGGCGGCGTCCTCCTGGGTTACCGTTTCCACCGCGAGCAAGTATTCGACTGTCGTATCCAAGGCTTTCGCTATTTGCTGAAGCTTTTCGGCAGACGGCCGGGCAACGTCCTTGTTCTCGATCTGCCACATATAACTCTTGCTGGACTCAACCTTTTCGGCAAGCGCTTCAAGTGTCAGCCCCTTCGCCAGTCGAGCTTCCCGCACCCGTTCGCCTAAGGGGGTTGACATCGATGGCCTCCTTTGCGGGGTAGAGTTCGCTATCACGTTACTTTCTATGCTTGACAGGCGTCACACGCAACCCCATCTTTCGTCAAGTTCGCAATCGCGAACTTCGATTCCCTGTTTTGCGAAACGAGGAGAGTGTGATGGCCAAGGGGAAAAATGCGAGCGGGACGCATCATGTCGTTCCAAATCCAGATGGCGGATGGGATATCTGCCGCGGCGGTGGCAGCCGGTCGAGCGGTCACTTCGATAACAAACAGGATGCAGTCGATCGCGGCCGCCAGATCAGCCGCAATGCCGATACCGAGCTGAAAATCCACAATCGGGATGGCCGGATCGGGCAGTCGGACTCGCACGGCAACGATCCCCGCAACATCAAAGGCTGACCAAATGAACGCGCCCGTTCTCATGTCGAAGCAAGCCGAGGAACTGCTCGAAGATCTGGCGGAGTCCTTGCAGGTTCCACCTTCTCGATATGAGGCGGCAGAGCGTAGCTACAAGTCGGTAGGGGACTGGTTCCATCGCGAGGCCTCCAGCCTGCGGCTCGCCGATCCTCAGGTCTACGTTCAAGGATCGTTTCGCCTCGGCACGGCAATCCGGCCCTTCGCCGAGGATGAGGATTACGACATCGATCTCGTGTGCGAGCTTTCGGTGTCAAAATCCCATCTCAGCCAAGCGCAGTTGAAAGCTGCGCTCGGCAAGGAAATTGCCGCTTATGCGGACGCTCATGGGATGCAGCGCCCGACGGAGGGGCGGCGATGCTGGACGTTGGCCTATGCCGACGGTGCCCAATTCCACCTCGATACTTTGCCGGCCATCCCGGACGGACCGCGTCAACGGCTTCTTCTTGAGAATCGTGGCTACTCGACCCAATGGTCCGAAACGGCGATCGCGATCACCGACCAAGACCATTATGCGTATCGCGAGATTGCGGATGACTGGCCGCACAGCAATCCCAAAGGTTTCTGCAACTGGTTTCGCTCGCGGATGGCCGTGATCTTCGAGGCGCGCCGCCGAGCTCTCGCTCTCGAGGCCCATGCCAGTGTCGAGGATATTCCGGAATATAGAGTGCGCACGCCGCTCCAGAGCGCGATCCAGATCCTCAAGCATCATCGCGACCGAATGTTTGTCGGCAGGGGCGATGAAAAGCCCATTTCCATCATTCTGACGACGTTGTCGGCGCGTGCCTATCAGCAAGAACCCACCATCTCGGCTGCTCTCTTCAGCATTCTCCGGGGCATGGCGAATTTCATCGAGTATCGGAACGGCGTCGCCTGGATCGAGAACCCGACCGACCCGGCCGAGAATTTCGCTGATCGGTGGCAGAACCATCCCGAACGCCGGGAGGCGTTCTATGAGTGGCTGAAGCAGGCTCAAGCTGACTTCACCAACGCGGCGATCGCTACCACGAGGGACGCAGCCACGGCCGCACTCGAGCCTCGCCTTGGCAGGCAATTGATGGAAGCGGCTAATGCCCGGCGCGCGGGAGGGAATGCGAACGGGCTTCTCGGCCGTATCGTGGGAGGTGCCCGTGCCGTCGGACGCGTCCTGAATCCGTCGCACAAGCAGGCGGCGCCATGGAATATCCTCGAACAGGGGTCCGTCGACATTGAGCGCGCGACGATGCAACGCAATGGCTTCCGGCCCGAGGAATTCGCCAGTGACGGAAGCCCTCTGCCAAAGCATTGCAGCTTGCGTTTCGAGGCGGAAACAAACGTGCCCAAGCCGTACAAAGTCTACTGGCAGGTGGTGAACACCGGGCGAGAGGCAGCGAATGCAAACGTGCTTCGCGGCGGTTTCGATGAGGGGATCGTGTCGGTTGGTAAGCTGACGCGGGACGAATCGACCAGCTATTCGGGAACCCACAGCGTCGAGTGCTTCATCGTCAAAAACGGTCTTCTCGCGGCAAAGAGTGGCCAGTTCATCGTAAATATCCAGTGAGGCCGCGGGGATGTCCGAACTTCTACTACACGCAATAAGAACTTTTATCGATTGGATCTTTCGACGCCGGTCGCCAGCGCTCCAAGTCATGCGCATCGGACTCTCATGCCTGACTATAGCGCTAAGTGTTAGCTGGGCGCTCGATATCTCGATTCCTCTCCAGGGCGGCAGGCTCACGTTCAACGTCAATACCGGTGAAGGAACGCCTGGCCTTGTGGTTGGTGGCGTGGCTCTCCTCGGCGCACTGCTTGTCCTGGTGGGGTTGATCTGGGAGATCATTCGCTACCGCGTGGAACAACGCCGGCTATCTCGGAAGAAAGTCATTGTCGTCGAAGCACGCGGTCTGCGTGACGGCGTTGGCAAGGCGCTTGCCGACGCCGTGCCGGCGAACTTCGAAGGCCATCGCGATCCCGTGATCCTTGATCTGCGCCAGGGCGTAGTCGATGGCCAAATCGTGAGCCCACAGTCAGCCGTCGACAAACTCGTTTCCCTTCCCGTCGATCTGGCAAGGCGCGAAGCAGGTCTGGATCGAAGCGACCTGCAGCGCATCTATGGCGGTTTGGCGCCGGTGCCATTGACGTTTCTGACGGGGGTGCTGATCGACGACGAGGCGTCGACAATCATCTTCGATTGGGACCGCCATCAGCAAAAATGGCGTCCTTTGGATGCGGCCGACGACCAAAAGCGTTTTGTCATTGATGGAATCGATAAGATCGCGGCTGGAGCTGAAGAAGTCGCTCTGCTTGTTTCCGTGTCATATCAGGTTGATGCGGACGGCGTCGGCAAGAAGCTCGCCGGCATTGCACAGATATCCTTGTCCTTGGACGGTGGTCTTCCGGATAGCCATTGGTCAGAAGACAAGCAGCGAGCGCTGGGTCAGCAGTTTCTGGAAACGGCGATCCGCCTGGGTAACCTGGGCATCCGTCGCATCCATCTTTTTCTGGCAGCCCAGAATAGCGTCGTTTTCCGTTTCGGATGCCTGTACGACAAGCGTAACCTCCCCGAATTGATCGTATACCAGTACCAAAGGGAAGCGAACCCACCTTACCCGTGGGGTGTTCTTATGCCCGTCAGCGGACGCCTCAAGCCTGAGATGATCTGATATGAGATCCCCATTGGCCTGAGAGATGATCGGCGAACATCCATGAATGAGCGCGAGGTATCTGAACTCTGGAAGCAAGCTATTCTGGCAAAGCTCTATGAGCGGCAACCACGCCCTGTTGACGTCGCGGTCGATGACGCGAATGCCACCGTAAAAGCGGCCGTTCCAGACGAGAACGAACTGTTCGATACCATCGTGGATGACCTACGACGCGACGGCTTGATCACGCACAGCACGCAACGCGCGCCGGAAGGAATGGTCTTCGTCGCGAAATTGACGGCTACGGGAATCAAGCACTACGAGAAAACCTATCTCTCGGCCGCGCCACGCAATGCGCCCATTCTCGCCGCGTTGGATCGGATCCGCGACATTTTGATCGGCGTCGCGACCGGCGGGGCGAGAATTCAGCAGATCGACGCGGAGTACCGCACGCTCTTCGGGGAACTGAGCGACCAACTCGCCGCTCAGGGCATAGAGAACCCAGTTCCGTTTTCCGATCTTTGGCAGTGGTATGGGCGTTGGAGCAGCGGCGACCTTCCAAGTTATCAGTCACGCCGTCAATTCATTGCCGAGTTGATCGATCCCCTTACTGCTCGGCTGCGCTCCGGACGGGCGCCAGCCATCGTTGCTCCTACGGGCTGGAGTCTTGTCGACCAGCAGATCGGCATTGCGCGCAAGAAGCTGGAAACCGCCAAGACGGAGGTTGAATATCAGAGCGTAGGACTCGTCTGCCGTGAGGCCCTTCTTTCCTTAGCCAAGGAAGTCTTCGTGGCGGCGCGACACCCGATCTTCGACGGCAAGGCCGTTGGCCCTTCAGACTTCAAGAGGATGATAGAGGCGTATATCGCTGTCGAGCTTGCAGGCGGTGCGGTCGAGGAGCTCCGAAAGCATGCGCGCTCCGCCCTCGATCTTGCCAATCACACCACGCACAAACGAACCGCTGGTTTCCGAGATGCGGCGATCAGCCTGGAAGCAACGGCCTCCGTCGTGAACATTATCGCGATCGTCTCCGGCCGACGCGATCCATAGCCAGCGTGCTTTATGGCTTCTCCCTGAGAGCGGCAGAGGGAAGGACCGGCTGTTGTCAGTTTGGCTTTTCTTCGAGCGGATCACCCTCAGTCCAGGACTCGACATTTTCGACATGCGCATCCCAAAATGCGGAAAGCGTTTCGATATCCTGAGGCAGTAGCCATGCGGCCTCAAGATTGTCGAAATGATTGAATTGGGGGATGGGGAGCAACCCGCTCGATCCCTCCCACAGGATGGGGCCGTATATCGCAGTCGCGGCGCGGCAAATGCCCTCATGGCAGCGCGCAAGCTTGTCGAGCGAGAAGCCGTTCTGACCGTCCAACAAGGTGCTGCGCGAATGCGCGTCGGCGGCATGAGCAATGAACTTGTTGCCGAACTCGGCAATGTCTTGCCACCCGCTTCTAGTCAGCATGGCCTCTATTTTGTCAAACACGTCATCAGCGATGACATCACTCCGCGATCGCTGATCGCGCGTGACTCCGGATAACTTGTCGAAGCGTTCGTGGACCATTTGCGAAACTGACCACGCCTGTGGTCCTGTTGTCGGCAACCACTGTGTATGGGCGTCACCGCCACGTTTGACGAAGCTCTCTATGTAGGCGCGTTCGCCGGGTTCTGGATCATATGGTAGGCCATCGTAGGCGACATAATTCTCTCGCGTGATGAGTTCGCGGTGTACTTTGATGTCATCGAGCACTCGGCGCAATGAGATGACCTGCCGTGCAGGCTTCGACGCCGCCTTGTCCATCAGCCTGCGGATCGACAGACTCTGTACGGCGACGAAGCCTTGATCCATGAACTGAGCAATGGACCAATTTCGCGCTGATGACTTGTAGCCACCCAACCGTGACAGTCGCCGAGATTCATTGGCTACTCGGAAAACTGCGTCGTTCCAAAGCATCGCCGTGATCTGTTTCCAGACGGCGTGGTCGGGGTCACCTGTGAGCATGTAGAGCCATTCGGCGCGCTTCTCACGATATTGCTTTAGCCGATCCTCGTCAGCCACATCGCAATCTTCAGTGCTGTATTGGAAATTCATGCAGGTTCGCGCTCACGAGCCCTTCATCCAAAGTTGAGGCTTATCGGACGATCCAGCGTTGCGTTTGTCAAAGAGTGCTCAAGGCTGGGCCATTTTGCCGTGCCAATGACCGCATCTGGCACGAATTTGGCATTGAGTCGATCGACATCAACACGCCTGCGCGCCTTCCCACGTTCACGATCTGTGCGTCAATAGTCGCATAAAAGGCACTCTGGTATGATGTCCGGAATTATTTGGCATTTCGTGCGGTTTACCAGTCCGGAATTATGGGCCGCGGGTGTTCCGCCTATACCATTGAAAACAAAGAGTTTTTCAGGTCGCGCATAGGGTTGCCGATCCAAAGACCGGGTTTACCAATGGCCCCAATCACAGCTAATTCTGGATTGGCGTTAAGTGATTGGACTAGCGTAGAATTTAAGCGCCTCTATTGGTCAACCCGCTTGCGATCGGCAACGGATTGGTCAACCCACAAACCCAGGATTGGTAAACCGAAGCAGCAGCCCTATGGACCAAGAGTCAGCTCTGTACTTCCCCCGCAATCCCTTGAGACAGACGGCGTCAGAATCTCAGCGTAGGTAACTTGCGCGCGACAGCGACGTCCTGACTTAATTCCGGACTGCGACAGATAATTCTGGACGCCACACTGGAATTACCCCACTTCGCGCGGCAAACTTTCGTTCTACGAAGAATTCCCCGAGGAGACCGCAGACTGTGGCTCACCCCTGTTTATGGTGCGACGTTGCGGCAGCGGTTCGGGAAAAGGCGAGCTGCACCAAGGGCAGCGTATCGCTGCACGGGGCAGCTTTTTTCCGCACGAGATACACGTGATGATCGTTGATCGCGTTGTCATTTAGAAGGCGCCTGTCCTTCGGGTTGACGATCTACACCCTGAAGCCGACGGCCAGATGACATTTGTTAGGCTCCGAGCGGCGGCTTCAAGGGGTGGCCCGGAGAGTTGATCGCGGTTTGGCGTGGTCATGGTCTGAGCTGGGGCGGACAGGCTGCCGCTGAGGAGCTGGCGGATGCGTTTTGACCGGCCGCTACCTCAGTCCAGCAAATGCGAGCCTAAATCACCAGTGAGCGGTGAACGTGCGTGCCCGCCCATGCGCCGTCTCCCACCGCCAGTGAGACCGAATGCGGGACACGCGCCACGTCGCCGCAGGCGAACGCTCCGGCTACGGTTGTCTCCTTCTGTAGGTCGGTCTTGATCTGTGATCCGAAGGGCGTCTCCTCAAGTTCGCAGCCCAACTGCTCTGCAACTGGCGTTGCAGGGCGGCAGCGCGATGTTGTAAACAGCCCGGCGAAAGTCCGAAGCCGGCCATCAGACAGTCGCACATCGGCTTCTCCTTCCACCCGCCTGATCGACCTCTCCTCAATCTCCACGCCACGCTTCGCCAGCGCGGAGCGCTCGTCGCTGCTGAGCTCCAGGATCCCGTTCGTCATCAGCGTGACCTTTCCCCACTCCGGTAGAAACTGGGCCTGGTGCAACGAATCTGGGCCCGTGGCGATGACACCAAGATTGCCTTGCATTAACTCGTACCCGTCGCAGTAGGGGCACTGAAAGACGCTTCGGCCCCATCGCTCTACGAGCCCCTCGACTTGCGGCAGCGTATCGGAAACGCCTGTCGCAAACAGCAGGCGGCTGCCTTCAGCCTCATGCCCGCCAGCGAGCGTCACCTTGAAGGACCCGCGCATTCCTTCCGCGCGTTCGGCTGTGCCGTCGATCCAGTTGAGTGTTTCATATCTTGACAGCTGCTCGCGCGCTCGCCTTGCGATTTCGCCAGGATCAACACCGTCCTGGGTCAGGAAGCCTTGGGAATGGCTGGAGAAGCGGTTACGCCGCTGTTCGGCCTCGACGATGAGAACCTGTCGGCGCGCCCGGAGCAACTGCAACGCCGCGGCCATTCCGGAATAGCTGCCGCCGATGATGATCACGTCGAACGCCATGTACAGGCTCCCGTCACTTTGGTTTCAGGCACGAGTCGGTCGCCACGTGGAAGCAGCCAACAGGATCGCCGCTTGATAAAGGTCTTGACCCATGACGCAGAAGCGCTCGATGGAACCGGGCCGATGCGCCGCACGCGACGCATAAAGTTCATCGATCGCGCTTACTGTAACGATACCGCCGCTTACGAGCGGGCCAGGCGCTCTCAGCTCGGCGGCTCGGTCCAGGCTGCGAAATCCAACCGTTCGACGTCTGCAATGGGCTTGTGGATCCGCCGCGTTTCGATCTTCTCGCCCGGACGCATGATGCCGATGACAGTCTCAATGTCTGGACAATCCTCGTCACGGCAAGCCAGCTCGGTGATCGCGACGACGACCGCATCATCGAGCTTGAATAGCTCGCGAGTCCATTCCTTGATCTGCCGGGTCTTTTCGGGCAGCGCCCGGCGCGGCGCGAGCGGGTTCGCTAGGCGGTTCATCGCTGTCGCATCTCCGGTAATTGAGGGTCTGGTGGAGTTTGGCGGGTCGCACGTTTGCGGTGTCGTCCTAAGCGCTCAAAGCCGCGATACGCTCCGGCTTGACGCGGCACTTCATGAACCCGTCCTCGATGATGTCTTTCGGCAGGTTGCGGCCAATAAAAACGAGACGGCTGACGCGAGGCTCATTCTTCTTCCAAGCCCGCTGATGGCCGCCTTCCAGCAGCATGTGCACGGCCTGCACCACGAAGCGGTCATCGTCATCGTCGAACGCAAGGATGCCCTTCATGCGCAGCATATCCATGCCGAAGCGCTGGGTGATCATTTCGACCCAGGGCAGGAATTTCCTGGGGTCGAGCGGCCGGTCTGTCACCAGCGAGAAACTCGTGACGTGGTCGTCGTGCTCATGATCGTGGTCGCCATCGAGGAAATCGGGCTCGATCTCCAGCACACGGTCGAGATCGAATCCACCACGACCGAGAACTTGGTCGAGCGGCACGTCGCAGCGTGTGGACTGCTTGATCATGGCGGTCGGATTGATCCTACGGATGCGAGCCTCGACGGCAACCAGTTCCTCGGCCGAGACCAGATCGGTCTTGTTCAGGACAACAAAGTCGGCGAAGGCGAGCTGCTCCTGCGCTTCGTGCGCCTGATCGATCTCACCGAGAAGATGCTTTGCGTCGACGACAGTGACGATGGCGTCAAGCTTGGTCTTGCTGCGCACCTCGTCGTCGACAAAGAAGGTCTGAGCGACGGGCGCGGGGTCGGCAAGGCCGGTCGTCTCGATGAGGATCGCCTCGAAGCGATCCTTGCGCCGCATCAGACCTTCGATGATGCGGATCAGATCGCCGCGCACCGTACAGCAGATACAGCCATTGTTCATCTCGAACACTTCCTCGTCGGCATCGACGATCAGGTCGTTGTCGATGCCGACCTCGCCGAACTCGTTGACAATGACGGCGTATTTCTTGCCGTGCTGCTCAGAGAGGATGCGGTTGAGCAGAGTGGTCTTGCCGGCGCCGAGATAGCCGGTGAGAACCGTGACGGGTGTTTGTGTGGCGGTCGGGGCAGACATATGATCGTCTCCTATGTCGTGGTGGTCAGCCGGTCAGCGCGCGTGCCAGTTGGCTCGCGCCGGACCGGAAGGTTTCGGCCATGGTAGAAAGGGCTCCCAGCGCGCGTCTCGCCTTCCTGGGTCGATTTGCGAGCGCCGCCTCGAACAGCTGCCGGACCGGCTCCGGATCGATTCCGTCGGTGATGAAGACGACGCGGGTCCTGCGATCCTCGCTCGGCCAAGAATCGAGGATCGTTGTCGGGAAAACGGCGTGCTGGACAGCATGAATGACGCGCGGCCGTTCCGGATCGTCCCGATCCTGGAGCAGCCCCTTGACCCGGAGCAGCCGAGGGCCGGCCGAGAGTGTCAGGAGGTTCAGAAACTTCCCGAAAGCCGCCGGTGACGCTGGCTCGGTCCGGGTGATTGAGAACGTGCGAATGCGTGCGCCATGCCGTTCGAACGGCGGGGTGCTAGCCGTCTCGACGGTCTTTACCACACTGTGGACGTGGTCGTCGCGGATCGCCTCTTCCAATGCGAGCCAGCCAATCACATCGCCGCCTAATGAGGCCGGAGCGTAATCGCGCGGCTGGAACAGCGAGGACAGAGAAAAATCCGGGTGCTTGGCATCGACGACAGATGCGCTCCGATTCAGCGTGCTGAGCCTCTTCTTTAGAGCGTCGATGTCGCGGAGCGACGCCGGGTCGTGCGCAAGATCCGTCTTGGTGAGCACGATACGGTCGGAGAAGGCAATCTGCTTGACGGCCTCGAAATGGTTCTCGATCGAGATCTCGCCAGTCACAGTGTCGACCAGGGTGATGATGCCGGCGAGCTCGAAGGCTTTGGCGACGACATGGTCGCGCAAGCCCGTAGCGGCGGCGCCGCACGGGATCAGCTGGTTCACCAGCGGCGCCGGGTCGGCCAGGCCGGTGGTCTCGACAATGACCCGGTCGAAGGCAATTTCGCCGATATGGGCAAGGACGTGAAGTTCGTGCAGGGAGGAGCGAAGATCGCTGCCGATGGTGCAGCAGAGGCATCCGGTGGTGGTGCGCGCGATCTCGGTCTTGCCGATGCGAACAAGATCCTGATCTAGAGCCACATCGCCGAATTCGTTGATGATTACCGCGGTGCCGGCAAACGCCGGATCGTCGAGCAAGCGGTTGAGAAGCGTGGACTTGCCGGCCCCCAGGAAGCCGGTCAGCACGAAGACCGGGACCTTACGCATGGGCGCAGTTCTCGCAGAAACCCGCTAGCTCGACCGTGGTCGCGGTGGTGCGAAAACCTTCCTTCCTGGCAATCTTCCGCAGCAAGCGATTGAGCTCGGGATGGTGCAGCTCCTGGGTCCGGCCGCACACCCTGCAGATCGCGAAAGCCGCATGGCTGTCATGACTGCAGTCGGCATGTGAGCAGAGCGCGAACGCGCTGAGGCTCTCGATCTTGTGGACCGCGCCATCATCTATCAGTTGCTCGAGGGCGCGATAGACCTGCAGCGGAGAACGCAGCCCGTCCTCGCGTAAGAACGCGAGCAGCTCATAGGCGCTCATGGGTTTTTGCGCCTGTTCCAACGCGTCGAGCACAAGTTGTCGATTGCGCCCATGGCGACGGTTCGGCACGACGGTTGGGGCTATGTGGGGAGCATCCATCATGTTAGGTTATAACGTTTTCATTTGGACGAACGTAATAACATAACGTCGTCGATCGTCAAGAGCCGAGGCAGCACGCTTCGGCGGGATCGATTGCATGTCTGCCTGCGTAACTTTTGAAAACCTGACACTCGGCTACAACAGCCACCCGGCCGTCCATCATCTCAGCGGTGTCGTCCGTGCAGGATCCCTGACGGCCGTCGTCGGCGCCAACGGCTCGGGCAAGTCGACCCTGATGAAGGGGATCGTCGGTGTGCTAAAGCCGATGTCCGGCGCCTGCAGGGTAGCGTCGAACGTGAGTCTTGCATACCTGCCGCAGCAATCGGAGCTCGACCGTTCCTTTCCGGCGCGGGTGGTCGACCTGGTCTCGCTCGGTCTCTGGTCCCGACGCGGACTCCTCGGCCGGCATCGTGGCGAGGATCGCGAGGCAGTTGCGACGGCGCTATCAGCCGTCGGACTTGAAGGTTTTGACAGGCGGCCGATCGACACGCTGTCGGGTGGCCAGCTGCAGCGGGCGATGTTTGCCCGTGTGCTTGTCCAGGATGCCGACCTGATCCTGCTCGACGAGCCGTTCAATGCCATCGATGCCCGGACGCTGGCGGATCTGATCGAACTGATCAAGCGCTGGCATAACGAGAAGCGCACGATCATGGTGGTCGTGCACGATCTCGATCTGGTGCGGCAGCATTTTCCCGAAGCCCTTTTGTTGGCGCGGCGCCCCATCGCCTGGGGCGATGCGCGCAAGACACTCGCTCCGGAAAACCTGCTGCGCGCCCGCCAGTTCAACGAGGCCTGGGATGACCGCGCGCCATGGTGCGGGCCGGAGGAGGGCGGTTTACACGCTCATGCGCCCGGTCAGGATCATGATCATAAGAACCACATGCAGCCGAACAGTCCGACCGCAGAGGTGCTGCGTGATGGAAGCGCTCTATGACTACGTGGTGGCCCCGTTCGTCGAGTTTGCCTTCATGCAGAGGGCATTGGCGGGCGCGTTGATGCTGTCGGTCAGCGCCTGCCCGGTCGGTGTGTTCCTTATGCTCCGCCGCATGAGCCTCACCGGCGACGCCATGGCGCACGCTATCTTGCCGGGCGCGGCGGTCGGCTTCTTGCTCTACGGCCTGCAGATCATACCAATGACGCTCGGCGGGCTTGCCGCCGGCGTACTGGCGTCACGACACGAAAGTGATGGATCTGTCCGACTTTTGAGAACGTATGAAGAACTCATTTCGGTTTGGCGGTGGATGCGGCTGATTTGTCGGCTTTCAGCGCTTGGTAGAGTGCGGTCTTGCCGATTTTCACGCGCGCGGCGGCTTCGCGAACATTGAGACCGGCCGCCAGATGCTGACGGGCTTTGGCGAGCTTTTCCGGCGTGACGACAGCTTGCCGGCCGCCGCGTCGACCTCGCTCCCCTGCAGCTTGGAGACCGGCGCGAGTTCTCTCCCGGATCAGATCACGCTCGAACTGTAGCGCGGCGATTAGGGAGACCGGTCGGCGGCGATTATGATGGCCGGTGGGAGGCAGCGCCGAGTGGTGTGATTTGGGTATCACCGGGTCGGTTGTCTGGCAACTGGCCAGCGACAATTATCGGAGTTGTAATTGTCGCTGGGTCAGCGTGACGGGCGGGAGGCGGCCGCGGATCTGCGGCGAGTAGTTGTCGGCACCGGCAATTACGATGACCGGTTGGGCGGGTCTTCTGGTTGATCGTTGACGTTTTGCATACCGGCGCCGCGGGCGACGGCGGCTCGCTTCCGATAGCTCTC
>NZ_QMBP01000004.1 GCF_003289945.1 Mesorhizobium hawassense | reverse complement strand
CCGGCGCAACTGGTGCAACCGGCGCAACGGGCGCCACGGGCGCGACCGGCGATACCGGAGCTACGGGTGCGACCGGCGCGACGGGCGATACCGGGGCAACTGGCGCTACCGGTGCAACGGGCGCCACGGGTGCGACTGGCGACACCGGAGCGACGGGTGCTACCGGCGCAACGGGCGCCACGGGCGCGACTGGCGATACCGGAGCCACGGGTGCGACTGGCGCAACAGGCGCCACGGGCGCGACTGGCGATACCGGAGCCACGGGTGCCACCGGTGCAACTGGCGCAACGGGTGCGACTGGCGACACCGGAGCCACGGGTGCCACCGGTGCAACTGGCGCTACCGGTGCGACCGGCGATACCGGAGCCACGGGTGCCACCGGCGCAACAGGCGCTACGGGTGCGACTGGCGACACCGGCGCAACAGGCGCTACAGGTGCAACCGGCGACACCGGAGCCACGGGTGCGACCGGCGCCACGGGTGATACGGGCGCCACCGGCTCGACCGGAGCAACAGGTGCCACCGGCGCAACAGGCGCGACTGGTGCGACTGGTGCGACTGGCGACACCGGAGCTACGGGTGCCACTGGCGCAACGGGTGATACGGGCGCCACCGGCTCGACCGGAGCAACAGGTGCCACCGGCGCAACAGGCGCCACTGGCGCGACCGGCGACACCGGCGCAACGGGTGCCACCGGTGCGACTGGCGATACCGGAGCAACTGGTGCCACCGGCGCAACAGGCGCCACGGGTGCGACGGGCGCAACAGGCGCCACGGGTGCGACTGGCGATACCGGAGCAACTGGTGCCACGGGTGCAACTGGTGCGACGGGTGCGACCGGCGATACCGGTGCTACTGGTTCCACGGGTGCTACAGGCGCTACCGGCGCAACAGGCGACACCGGAGCCACCGGTGCGACCGGTGCAACGGGTGCTACTGGCGCGACTGGCGATACAGGGGCCACGGGTGCCACTGGTGCGACTGGCGATACCGGAGCGACAGGTGCCACCGGCGCAACAGGCGCCACGGGTGCGACCGGCGATACCGGAGCAACTGGTGCCACCGGCGCTACGGGTGCGACTGGCGACACCGGAGCAACTGGTGCCACCGGCGCTACGGGTGCGACTGGCGACACCGGAGCAACTGGCGCTACCGGCGCAACGGGCGATACCGGTGCTACTGGTTCCACCGGCGCGACGGGTGACACGGGCGCTACCGGCTCGACTGGAGCGACAGGTGCCACTGGCGCAACAGGCGCCACGGGTGCGACCGGCGATACCGGAGCAACTGGTGCCACCGGCGCTACGGGTGCGACTGGCGACACCGGAGCAACTGGCGCTACCGGCGCAACGGGCGATACCGGTGCTACTGGTTCCACCGGCGCGACGGGTGACACGGGCGCTACCGGCTCGACTGGAGCGACAGGTGCCACTGGCGCAACAGGTGCCACCGGTGCGACCGGCGACACCGGAGCAACGGGCGCGACCGGTGCTACTGGCGACACCGGAGCAACTGGTGCCACAGGCGCGACAGGCGCCACGGGCGCGACGGGCGCCACGGGTGCGACTGGCGATACCGGAGCAACTGGTGCCACGGGTGCGACTGGTGATACTGGGGCCACTGGTGCTACCGGCGCGACTGGCGATACCGGAGCGACTGGTGCCACCGGTGCGACAGGCGCCACGGGTGCAACAGGTGCCACAGGTGCGACCGGCGATACCGGAGCAACGGGTGCTACGGGTGCGACTGGCGATACCGGAGCAACTGGTGCCACCGGCGCAACGGGCGCCACAGGTGCGACTGGCGATACCGGGGCGACGGGTGCGACCGGCGAGACCGGAGCCACGGGTGCCACCGGCGCAACAGGCGCCACGGGCGCGACTGGCGATACTGGAGCAACTGGTGCCACAGGCGCGACTGGCGACACCGGAGCAACTGGTGCGACCGGCGCAACGGGCGATACCGGCGCTACTGGTTCCACGGGTGCTACAGGCGCCACCGGTGCCACCGGCGACACCGGAGCAACTGGTGCCACGGGCGCGACTGGCGATACCGGAGCGACGGGTGCCACGGGTGCGACTGGCGACACCGGAGCAACGGGCGCTACAGGCGCGACTGGCGATACCGGAGCAACCGGTTCGACCGGAGCTACGGGTGCCACCGGCGCGACTGGCGACACCGGAGCAACAGGTGCGACCGGCGATCCTGGCGCAACGGGCTCGACTGGAGCAACAGGCGCGACCGGCGCCACTGGCGATACCGGGGCTACAGGCGCTACCGGTGCAACAGGTGCAACGGGTGCAACCGGTAATACCGGAGCCACGGGTGCTGCCGGTGCGACCGGCGCTACGGGGGCGACTGGCGCTACCGGGTCGACCGGGGCAACGGGGGCCACAGGTTCCACCGGCGCAACTGGTCATACGGGCGCTACCGGTTCCACGGGAGCCACCGGCTCGACAGGTGCGACCGGAGCCACGGGAGCCACCGGTTCGACCGGATCTACAGGGCCGAAGGGCGACACCGGACCCAAGGGCTCGACCGGCGCCACGGGTGCGACCGGCGCCACGGGTGCGACCGGAGCGACCGGCGCAACCGGCTCGACCGGACCCAAGGGCGACACCGGACCCAAGGGCTCGACCGGGGCGACAGGTGCGACCGGCGCGACCGGCGCAACCGGAGCGACCGGGCCGAAGGGCGACACCGGACCCAAGGGCTCGACCGGGGCGACAGGTGCGACCGGAGCGACCGGCGCAACCGGAGCGACCGGGCCGAAGGGCGACACCGGACCCAAGGGCTCGACCGGGGCGACAGGTGCGACCGGAGCGACCGGCGCAACCGGCTCGACCGGACCGAAGGGCGACACCGGACCCAAGGGCTCGACCGGGGCGACAGGTGCGACCGGAGCGACCGGCGCAACCGGCTCGACCGGACCGAAGGGCGACACCGGACCCAAGGGCTCGACCGGGGCGACGGGTGCGACCGGAGCGACCGGCGCAACCGGCTCGACCGGACCCAAGGGCGACACCGGACCGAAGGGCTCGACCGGGGCGACAGGTGCGACCGGAGCGACTGGCTCGACCGGCGCAACCGGGCCCAAGGGCGCGACCGGACCTGCTGGCCCGACCGGGCCGACTGGACCTGCTGGTCCGACTGGACCGTCAAGTGGTCATCAAAGCACTATCGCACCGACCACGACCAGCGTTTCCGCGGCCTCGACCTTAAAGTCCAGCAAGGTCACGACGACCACCCTGGGGCTGAAGGACAAGACGCAGTTCCTGTCGTCCGGCTCCGGCAACAATGGCGGCGGCGATCATACGTCGCTGCGCTACCTGGTTGGCCTGGCGTCCAGCTCGGTTGCGACCGATCTCCTTAACGCACTGAACAAGATCAAGGGATTTGGCAACACCCACGATCAAGGTGGCGGAGCGAAGAACGATCCGACGCTGGACACGACCAAGTTCGGCGCGGGTCAAGCCGACACAGACCATACGGTGAAGTCGATCCTGAAGGATTTCCTGAAGCCGAATGGATGAACAGGGTCACGGAACCGGCGGCAACGGATAGCCGCCGGTTCAAGGACGGAACATGGAACGCGCGGGCTTCGCGAAAAGCGTCCCGCGCGTTCTTCATAGCGAACGCATACGGGAATATGACGCGCCGTGCCGACCTTTGCCCGCGTCGCCGCTCGCCCAGATAGCTGGCTCCATCACATCTGCGAGACCGCCCGAGAACATTGCTCTCGACTAAGCCTTTGCGATGGCTCTGTTTTTGTGGATCCTCGATTTCTTCCAGGTCGTTTGCGCCTAACCAGGAGTTGCAAATTCGTTAACAAATCCTCGATTCAACGTTTACAAATCAATAATTTTCTAATTCACTAATATGGTAACTTTTACATACCCGTTATGGCCCGTGGTTGCCGGGTTGCGGATTACTGTGGAGTTACGTTCGACGCGACTCTTTCGGTGGCGTCCATACCTGTCTGGGTGCGACGGATAGGTTTCATTTGCGGGAGTTGGCGAGAGCCGTCGATGGTCTATCGGCGGCCTTGGGGTGGAGTGCGTTATGTATCGTGTGACGTCGTGCGCGAACCGAGCCGATCTGGCCTTCGCCGAACTCCCGATTGATCCGCTGGCGAGCTTCGCCGGCAACATTTCTGGGGCCGATATGTCGGCCCATGGCGCTGCAGAAACGCGCCAGCGCCGGAGGGCGTCTCCACACAAAAAATGACTGATGCGGGTTCGACCCGGCCAGGCGATGAGAATGGTCTCGTCGTCGCAAGCGCGGTACGGCCGCTGCCACTTTAGGAGAGATTGATGAGCTACACAGCAGGGTTTGGCGCCATGGAAGTCACTGTCCGGGGCATCCTGCCGATCGGCGATACGACCGACAATGAAACCTATTTCATTGTGGACGAGGCCAAGGCCGCGATCGTCGGCCAAGTGATACTCCCCAAGGCGGTCAAACGGAGCCTGGCCGTCGCCATTACCGTGAAAGTCCCAAGCACTGCCGGTTCGTTCGCCATCGGCACGTTCGAGGACGGCGGCAAATTCGAGGTCGCAAGCTTCCTGCGCGTGGAGGTCCCCACCGGCGCCGTCGGCCCGGTCGGGCGATGACCGCCGTCCCCGCACTTCACGTCCGCGACGCTCGCCGAACAGCCCTGTGAGCGCTTTTTTGCTGAATTAATTTGAAGCCAACAGGAGCCAGTCATGGCCGCCCGCGCCTCTGAAATTCTCTTTGTGGATCCGTCAATCTCTGACATAGAGACCGTTCTCGGTAATCTGAGATCCGAAGTTCGAGCGGTCGTGCTCGACGGCGTGCAACCGGTCGCGCGGCAGATCGCCGCCGCACTCGCAGGCCATAGCGGACTCGAGGCTGTCCACGTCATGGCCCACGGAGCGCCAGGACGGATTCAATTCACCGCCGGCGCGTGGTCTGCCGCCACGGTGAAGCAATCTCCCAAGGATTTCGCGGCAATCGGCGAGGCGCTTGCCGCCGACGGCGAGCTGCGGCTGTGGAGCTGCGCGACGGCATCAGGGGTTGTAGGCGAGGCCTTCGTAGCGGCGCTGGAAGAGGCAATCGTCGCAGACGTCAGCGCATCCAGATCGCTGGTTGGCGCACCCGCCTTGGGCGGCACCTGGAAACTATCCGCACAGGCTGGAGCCTCCGCGCCTTTGCCTCCGCTGAGTGCGCATGGTGTAGCAAGTTTCACTGGTGTGCTCGCAACATCGGGCGATCTGACACTTACTGGGCTTATAACTTCTGGTAACGGAAACAATATTAATACGTACTATCTTGTCGATACAAACGGTACAGTTGGTAATACTGACGACACAGTCGTTGGTAGCTTTAACCTCCCATCCGCAGACAACGGAAAGGTTCCAACCTTTTCGGCAACTATTACAGTTCCGGACGTCACTCATACCTATCTCATTTACGACTCCGGCTTTCACCTATACGGCACTCTTACTCCTATCGACGCCGACCCCGGTACCCCGGGGGTCCAACCGACCAACCCACCGACTTATTCTTTCGTCACCACGCAAATCAACGAATTTGGGCCGGGCAATGATGGCAATCACTTTGCTGGGGGCACCATAACTGTAGCGGCCGGCGGCTCTCCCGGCCCGACTGGACCGACGGGCTCTACAGGCCCGACGGGTGCGACAGGCGCCACGGGTGCGACAGGCGCGACGGGAGCCACGGGTGCGACCGGTGCAACGGGTGCGAGCGGCGCAACCGGCTCCACCGGAGCTACCGGTGCAACTGGCGCCACCGGCTCAACCGGCGCAACCGGTTCGTCGGGCGCGACTGGCGCCACGGGTGCAACCGGCGCTACAGGCGCAACCGGTGACACGGGCGCTACGGGCGCGAGTGGCGCAACCGGTTCTACCGGTGCAACTGGCTCGACCGGTGCCACCGGCGCAACTGGAGCAACTGGCGACACGGGCGCCACTGGTGCGACTGGCGCCACGGGCTCGTCGGGTGCCACAGGCGCGACCGGCGCCTCCGGAGCAACGGGCTCGACAGGAGCCACGGGTGCGACCGGTGCCACTGGCTCGACCGGCGCAACTGGCGACACGGGCGCCAGCGGTGCAACTGGAGCTACCGGTTCGACGGGTGCCACTGGCTCGACGGGTGCGACAGGTGATACCGGAGCAACGGGTGCAACTGGCGCGACCGGAGCAACCGGTGCCACGGGTGCCACTGGCGCAACCGGCTCGACGGGAGCTACGGGTTCGACAGGTGCCACAGGCGCGACCGGAGCAACTGGCGACACAGGCTCGACTGGCGCAACAGGCGCCACGGGTTCCACCGGCGCCACCGGCTCGACAGGTGCTACCGGCGCCACAGGTGCAACCGGCGACACGGGCGCCACCGGTGCGACTGGAACCACAGGCTCGACGGGTGCCACTGGAGCAACAGGCGCCACGGGTTCGACCGGCGCAACCGGCGACACGGGAGCGACCGGCGCCACTGGAGCAACGGGCGCAACTGGTGACACGGGTGCCACCGGTGCAACTGGAGCTACCGGTTCGACGGGTGCCACTGGCTCGACGGGTGCGACGGGTGATACCGGAGCAACGGGTGCAACTGGCGCGACCGGAGCAACCGGTGCCACGGGTGCCACTGGCGCAACCGGCTCGACGGGAGCTACGGGTTCGACAGGTGCCACAGGCGCGACCGGAGCAACTGGCGACACAGGCTCGACTGGCGCAACAGGCGCCACGGGTTCCACCGGCGCCACCGGCTCGACAGGTGCTACCGGCGCCACAGGTGCAACCGGCGACACGGGCGCCACCGGTGCGACTGGAACCATAGGCTCGACGGGTGCCACTGGAGCAACAGGCGCTACGGGTTCAACCGGCGACACGGGAGCGACCGGCGCCACTGGAGCAACGGGCGCAACTGGTGACACGGGTGCCACCGGTGCAACTGGAGCTACCGGCTCGACGGGAGCCACAGGCTCGACCGGCGCCACGGGTGCAACCGGCGCGACTGGCTCGACAGGTGCGACCGGTGCCACAGGTGCGACCGGCGACACGGGCGCCACCGGTGCGACCGGCGCCACAGGCTCGACGGGTGCTACCGGAGCAACCGGTGCCACGGGTTCGACCGGAGCAACCGGCGACACGGGAGCGACCGGCGCCACTGGAGCGACGGGCGCAACCGGTGACACGGGTGCCACTGGCGCAACTGGAGCTACCGGCTCGACGGGAGCCACGGGCTCGACCGGAGCAACCGGCTCGACGGGTGCGACGGGTGATACTGGAGCAACCGGTGCCACAGGTTCGACCGGCGCAACCGGCTCGACAGGTGCTACCGGAGCAACCGGCGCTACGGGCTCGACTGGAGCAACCGGCTCGACAGGTGCTACTGGCGCCACGGGTGCCACGGGCTCGACGGGTGCGACTGGCTCGACGGGTGCCACTGGAGCAACCGGTGCCACGGGTTCGACCGGCGCAACCGGCTCGACGGGTGCCACAGGCTCGACAGGTGCAACTGGCGCAACTGGCGCAACCGGTGCCACAGGTGCGACCGGCGATACCGGAGCAACCGGCGCCACGGGCGCCACGGGCGCGACGGGAGCAACCGGTGATACCGGAGCAACAGGTGCCACCGGCGCGACTGGAGCCACAGGGGCAACTGGCTCGACGGGTGCTACCGGTGCCACAGGTGCGACCGGCGCAACTGGAGCAACCGGCGCCACGGGCGCAACAGGAGCAACAGGTGCCACCGGCGCGACTGGAGCCACAGGGGCAACTGGCTCGACGGGTGCTACCGGTGCCACAGGTGCGACCGGCGCAACTGGAGCAACCGGCGCCACGGGCGCAACAGGAGCAACCGGTGATACCGGAGCAACAGGTGCCACCGGCGCAACTGGAGCCACGGGTGCCACCGGCTCGACCGGGGCAACTGGTTCGACGGGTGCTACAGGCGCTACCGGGGCTACCGGTTCGGCCGGTCCGACCGGGTCTACCGGCCCCACCGGCTCAGGCGGTGGAACCGGCGATCACGGCGGTCAGCAGGGCAATAACGGGCACGGCAATGGCGAGCAGCCCGCGCCTGGCAACTCCGGCGACCACAACAATGGTGACAATGGCGCGCACAATGGCCAGGGCAACTCTGCCGGTGGCCAGGGCAACGGAAACGGAGGCGGCAACAAGGCCAATGTCACGGCCAGCACACTTGGTCTCAAGGACACCACGCAGTTCCTGTCGTCCGGTTCTGGAGGCAATGGCGGCGGCAATGGCGACTACACGTCGCTGCGTTCCCTCGTCGGGATGGCCGGCGGGTCGGTTGCGACCGATCTTCTGGGCGCCCTCGGCAAGGTCAGCGGGTTTGGCAACAACCAAGGCAAGGGCGGCGGCGCAAGCAACGACCCGAATCTGGATACGACCAAGCCCGGCGTGGGCCATACCGACAGCGATCAGACGGCCAAGTCGATCCTGAAGGATCTCCTGAAGCCGCAAGGGTAAGAACGAAATGCCGACCGGCGGCTAAAGGACAGCCGCCGGCTCAAGACGGAACATGGAACGCGCGGGCTCTTCAAAGGACGGCCCGCGCGTTCACCATGTGGAAGTAAGTGGAGTTGCGAGAGTCGCAAGGACGGCCCGCTCGGGGTATAAGGAAGTTGCGGGTGCCTTGGGCTAAGCGTCCCGGTTGAGGATGCCCCTGACACTCGTTTGCGTGCTGGAAGAAGAGTTCATGGTGAGCGTGCCCTCGAATCCTGGGATCAAGGCTGTTCCGGTGCCTGTCGAAGCCGATGCCGGCGTCGCCAAGGCGACCGCGAGCAGGGCAGCAGTTTTCGTCCCAGGCGGCCCGGCCGAGATCGACCATTTGAACCCTCGGCTGAGGGCGATGCTGCGAGCCGCCCGCTATCACGGCGTGGAGCTCGATCCGAACGATTTCAAAGGCGCCAGCGTGACCGCGGCGGACCTGTCCGAATGGGCTGGCAACGCCGGCATGTGGTCGCGTGCCGTGCGCATACGCTGGTCCCATCTGTTGCGCTTTCACGACGCTGGACCTGTCGTCCTTCTGCTCAGCGACGGTGGTGCCGTAATTCTCGCCGGAGCCAGCGCCGAACGGAACGTGGTCCTCCTCAAAAGCGTCGATGCGCCTGAAGCGGAAGGCCCCGTCGCAATCGATGAGTTGCGGCTGTCGCAGGTGTGGACCGGCGAAGCCGTGCTCTTGCGTGCGGCCCGCTCCTACATTCCGGCCGATGCGCCATTCACTCTCAAATGGCTGGCGGAACTCGTGCGGCTCGAAGGCCGGCCGTTGCGCGACATTGGCATCGCGTCCGTCACGCTCAGCGTCCTGACGATCCTGCCACCGCTCATCGTCATGACGGTTGTCAACAAGGTGCTGCAGTTCAACAGCATGTCGACGCTGGTGCTGCTGTCGGCGATCATTGGCGTCGTGTTCGCCTACGAGACGCTGCTTGGCCACGCGCGGCGCTTGATCATCAATGTCGTCGGCGCACGCTTGGATACGAAGCTGCAGCTGCATGTTTTTGGCCGGCTCCTGCGGCTGCCGCTCGACTATTTCGAACGACATCCGGCCGGCGAGACGATGTACCATCTCGCTCAGATCTATCGCATCCGCGAGTTCATGACGGGAAAGCTGCTGAGCACGCTTTTGGATTTGATCACGCTTTGCGTGCTGGTGCCGGTGATGTTCTATGTCAACAGCACGCTCGCCTGGATCGTGGTCGCCTGCGCCGTCGTGATCATGCTGATCATCCTGGCCTTCCTCAAGCCCCTACGCGGCAGATACAAGCAAGTGGTCGAGGCCGAGACCTGGAAGTCGGCCGCGATCGGTGAAACCGTCGTAGGGATCAAGACCGTCAAGGCGCTTGGCCTGGAGCCTCAGCGCAAGGCGCTTTGGGACGACCGGGTGGCGGAAGCGGGAAAAGCGCGCCTGGCGTTTGGGCGGCTTGCCAATTGGCCGCAGACACTGGTCACGCCGATCGAGCGGGTGATGGTGCTCGGCACCATGCTCATCGGCGCCTATCTGGCGATGAACGACAGCTCGGGCTACATGGTCGGCGGCCTGTTCGCATTCATGATGATATCCCAGCGCGTCGCGCAGCCACTGGTCGGGCTGGCGCGATTGGTCGAGGATTATGAGGAGGTCGGGGCGGCGATCGGCGAGGTCGCCTCGGTGCTCAACCGGCCGTCGGAAACGAGCTCGAACGCCGTCGGCCTAAGGCCAAAGCTGCGCGGACGGATCACGTTCAGCGACCTGAGCTTCAGCTACACCGGCACCAAGACGCCCGCGCTCGATCGTGTGAGCTTCGACGTCCCCGCCGGCACCATGTTCGGGATCGTGGGACGCAGCGGGTCGGGAAAGTCGACCATCGCGCGCCTCCTGCAAGGCATCAACCGTGACTATACCGGCTTCCTCAAACTCGATGGGGTCGATCTCAAGGAGATCAACTTGCGTCATCTGCGCAGGGGGCTCGGCGTGGTGCTGCAGGACAACTTCCTGTTCCGCGGTTCGATTCGTGACAACATCATCGCCGGCCGCAGCGGCCTTACGCTCTCGGATGCGATGCGCGCCGCGCATCTTGCCGGCGCCGAGGAATTCATCGAACGGATGCCCAACGGCTACGATACCTACATAGAGGAAGGCTCGCCCAATCTGTCCGGAGGCCAGAAGCAGCGCCTGGCCATTGCGCGTGCTCTCATTCACGATCCGACGATCCTCATCCTCGACGAGGCGACCAGCGCGCTCGACCCGGAGAGCGAAGCCGTGGTCAACGCCAACCTGATGCGCATCGCCAGCGGCCGCACGATGATCATCGTCTCGCATCGTCTTGCCTCGCTGACCGAGTGCGACCAGATTCTCGTCATGGACCAGGGCAAGGTGCTCGACGTCGCGCCGCATGCGACGCTGCTCGAGCGATGCTCCGTGTATCGCCAGCTGTGGTCGCAACAAAACCGGCATCTCGATGGACGAGGCGCTCGCCCCACCGTCGTACCGCCCAGGTTGATATGAGCATGTCTCAAGGACCGGTCAACCGATGAGCAGCACTTCTCTCACAGCTCCATCTTCGCGTTGGCGCATGAAGAGCCCTGACCCGACGACTCCGGCAATACTCGAGTTTCAATGGCCGTCGACTGCTATCGCCAATGCGCCCATACCCTTGGTAGCGCGCAGCATCGTATGGATCACTTTCAGCCTTGTCGTTGCGCTGATCGTGCTCGCATGGCTGATACCGGTCGACCAGGTGGTGACAACGCGCGGGCTCGTGGTTTCGCAATCGCCGAACATCGTCGTGCAGCCGCTCGAGACGGCGATTGTCCGCTCGATTGAGGTGCGCGAGGGACAGCGCGTCAAGGCTGGGCAGATACTGGCTCGGCTGGACGCCACCTTCGCATCGGCGGACCTTGCTGCACTGGCTACGCAAGTGTCGACGCTCGAGGCAGAGGTGGCCCGATTGAAGGCTGAGGCGGCGGGCCAGGCATTCAGCTACGATGGCCTGGATCCCAGTTGGACCCTGCAGGCGTCGATATTCGAACGCCGCAAGGCCGTCTATGACGCAAAGGTCGAGAACTTCGACCGCCAGCACGATGAACTGACCTCGGTCATCTCGCGATCGCAGTCGGACGCAGACGGCTACCGCCAGCGCCTGGCCGTCGCGGCTTCGATCGAGCAGATGCGCAAGCAACTCGAAGCGAGGCAGGTGGGGAGTCGTCTCAACACGCTGCTGGCCGAAGACAACAGCGCGGAGATGTCGAGGGCGCTCAGCAACGCCGAGCAGACCGCGGAAGCCGCCAAACGCCAGCAGGCCGCGGTGGCAGCAGATCGCGACAGTTTCATTCAGGGCTGGCGGGCCGAAGTTTCTCAGAGCCTTTCGGAGGCGAGCGCGCGGATGTCCGATGCCCGCGAACTGCTGAATAAGGCGAAGCTCCGCAAACAGCTGGTCGAGCTGAAGAGCGAGTCGGATGCCATCGTTCAATCGGTGGCGAAAGTTTCGGTCGGTTCGGTCCTGCAATCGGGTGAGCGCTTCTTCACGCTGGTGCCGGCTGACGCGCCGCTCGAGATCGAGACGAACATCGTCGGGCGAAGCAGTGGCTTCGTGCATGTCGGCGATCCGGTCGTCATCAAGTTCGATACCTTCCCTTATTCGCAATACGGTCTCGCCCACGGGACGGTACGGGCACTGAGCCCGGATTCATTTTCAGCGCAGGAGCAGGCGCGGGATCCGAACAACTCGCTGGCCATGCTTCCATCCGAGCCTTTCTATCGGACGCGGATTTCCCTCGATCAGGTTGCCCTGCATGGCGTGCCAGCCGGTTTTGCGGTTACGCCCGGTATGCCGGTCACAGCCGATGTCAAAGTCGGCCAGAGAACCGTGCTGAAGTACATCCTCGGCGCGATGCTCCCTGTCAGCCAGGAAGCGATGCGGGAGCCGTGATGGCCGGCAGCAGGTTTTCGACTGATGGCGATATTTGATCGGCTGGCAAGCATAGCTTCCCCGGCGGTCGCCTTTCGCCGGGCGATCAAACTTGCCGACAATGGCAGGGCCGCCGAAGCTTTTGCGCTGATGAGCGTCGCGGCTCGCGCCGGCATCGTCGAGGCGGAGTATCGAGTCGCTCGGAGCTACCTCGAAGGAACAGGTGTGCCTGCCAGTCGGTCGGAGGGCGCGCGCTGGCTCAAGCGGGCGGCCGAGCACGGGAACGTGGAAGCGCAATCGCTTCTGGCCGCCCTTTACGTGAGTGGGCTTGCGTCGGCGGAAGATGAACCGGGCGTTCAGTCACAACGCCTGTTCCAGCGCGACTCCACCGGCGAGCCGGACTTTGCAGCCGCGCTTGCCGTTGCGGAGAAAGCAGCTGCGGCAGGGTCCGCAGCAGGGCAAGCCATCCTTGGCTATATCCACACCAGCGGTCCAGAGCAGATGCGCGACGCAGATGCTGCACTTCATTGGTACGAGAAATCGGCTGCCGGCGGCTCTGCCGAGGGGGCTCTCGGGCTAGCCCTTTCGCTCGCGCGGCTTGGTGATCCTGCCAAACGAGGCATGATTGTGGGCGCCGTTCGGCAGGCCGCCGCCGCCGGCTTGCCGACCGCAATCTATCTCCTGGCCGTGCTGAATGAGCAGGGGATAGGCGTGGAACGCAATCTGCCCGAAGCCACCCGGCTCTATCAGGAGGCCGCGGAAGGAGGCTTGACCGCAGCTCAGTTCCGACTGGGGCTGGCGCTGATCGAGGGCGGACTTGTCGAACCCGACCCGGATGCCGGCGAAGCGTGGATGCGCCGTGCCGCGCTCGCGGGCAACGGCGAGGCAGCGTATCTTCTGGGCGAACGTTACGTGCAAGGCGGGAGACAGGACTTCGTAGAGGCTGCAGCATGGTATCGGAAGGCGGCGGGGGCCGGTCATCAAGCTGCGTCCCGAGCGCTGGCCTCCCTGTATCTTACCGGAAACGGTGTAGCGCAGGATTCGGAGGAGGGTGCCCGCTGGCTCCGAGCGGCCGCCGAAAGCGGAAACCTGGAGGCACGAACCGACCTCGCAAATCTCGTTCTTGAAGGGGCGGGCGAACCGGTCGACCGTGCAAGCGTTGCCCGCTGGTTTTCGGCGGCTGCATCTGCAGGCGACCTGGTTGCGGCGTTCAATCTAGGGCTCTGTTTTGCCAACGGCGTCGGCGTGAGCCAAGACGAGACACAAGCGGCGCAATGGTTGAGGCGCGCCGCCGAGGGGGTTCCCGAGGCCCAGTATATGTACGCGCGAGCCCTGCAAGACGGACGCGGTGTTGCGCCGGACCCAAAGCAGGCTCGTCTGTGGTACAAGCGGGCGGCCCAAGCCGGCTTTCCGGACGCGCAGGCTGCCCTTGGGGAAATGCTGCTCAACGGACGAGGTGGCTCAGCAGAACCTGCGGTGGCGGCGCGGTTGTTCGAGCGAGCGGCTCTCGCTGGTCATGTTGGGGCGATGTTCGCGCTCGGCGCCCTGTACGAGTCTGGCCAAGGCCTGTCTTTCGACCATAAGGCGGCACAGAAATGGTTTGTGGCCGCAGCAGAGGGTGGACATGGACACGCGCAACTGATGCTGGGGCGTTATCTCTCCAAGGGTACCGCCGGTGAGCGCGATCCCGCCGCTGCCCGCACTTGGCTCGAGCGGGCAGCTGCTCAAGGCGTCAACGAGGCCGCCGACGAGTTGGCCGAGATCGATTTGGCTTGATAACGTTCCATTGATTTCAAGCCTGATCAAATGTGGTTTGTGCCCATGGGGACCGTGTGGGTTCTGGAGATGTAGCGAACTGCCCCCTTACGCTTGATATTGGCACGACGAGCCCTTGATGGCATGGAGCCCCATCTGCCAAACGCGAGTAGTGCCCATGAAGTATTGGATTCGGGCTGAGTGGGTCGCGGAACCATACGGGACGATACGGGAAGATTCTCAATCTGCGCCCATGAAAACGTAAATAAAATCAATGTACTTAAATACGTCCTCCGGGCCCACCAAATTCACGGCATGTCGGCTTGGCTAGTACACGAGACACTGTCTCCCTGGCTGACTGGAGCCCCCCACTCCAAGGGATGCATCTATCCTGGATCTTCGGATCGCGTGACAGATGCTTCCGTCCGATGGTCCGCGCATGCAGCCCCGATGCCTTGTCTGGAACGTTGAGCCCGGATTTGAGTTGGCGGCCGCGTCGCCTGCCCAATAAATTGATCCTGCATGGCAGGCGGCTGCGCCGAGCCGGCAAGCCGGCAGCGCCGGCATGAGACTATGATGATCGCAAACAACTCTATTGGGATTTCGACACATTTGTTCTCAATGCAATGTAGATCGCCGGAATGACGAGGACCGTCAGCAGCGTCGAGGAGGCGAGGCCGAACAGCAGCGAGATCGCCAACCCCTGGAAGATCGGGTCGGTCAGGATGACCGCGGCGCCGATCATCGCCGCCAAGGCTGTGAGCAGGATCGGCTTGAAGCGGATAGCACCGGCCTCGAGCAGCACTTCGAGCAACGCACGATCCTCGCCTCGCGTATGACGGATGAAGTCGACCAGCAGGATCGAATTGCGAACGATGATGCCGGCTAGCGCGATGAAGCCTATCATCGAGGTGGCCGTGAAGGGCGCGGCGAACGCCCAGTGGCCGAGCATGATGCCGATCAGCGTCAGCGGGATCGGGGTCAGGATGACCAGCGGCAGCTTGAACGATCCGAACTGTGCGACGACGAGGATGTAGATGCCGAGGATGGCCACCATGAAGGCGGCGCCCATGTCGCGGAACGTCACCCAGGTCACCTCCCACTCGCCGTCCCACAACAGGGTAGGCTTGGATTCGTCGTCCGGCTGGCCGTGCAGGGCGATCGCCGGCTTCGGGACGTTGCTCCAGTCCGCCTTGGCGATCGCGTCGTCCACGGCAAGCATGCCGTAGACGGGCGCCTCGAACGCGCCGGCCAGTTCGCCCATCACCATCTCGGCCGGGCGCCCGTTGTGGCGGAAGATCGGATAGGAGGCCCGCTCTCGGCTCACCCGCACGACGTCGCCGAGCTCGACAACGTCGCGCGCGCCGGGCAGGGCGTTGGCGGCCACCGGCGTCGCCAGGGCGCGTTGGTCGACTACCCCGTTGGTCTTGGACAAAGCAATACGGATCGGTATCGGCAGGCGTCCGCCGCTCCGGTGCGAGTAGCCGACCGTGGTTCCGCCGTAGAGATAGCTCAGCGTGTCGTACACATCCGCCTGCTCGACCTTGTAATATTCCAGGTTGTCCTGGTCGATCGAAAGCCGGAGCCGTTCCGGCTGGTTGTGGAAATTGTCGTCGACGTCGACGATAAACGGGATGCTGAGGAAGGTCTCGCGCACCTTGGCCGCGACCGCACGGCGGGTCTCGGCGTCCGGGCCGTAGATCTCGGCCAGCAGCGTGCCGAGCACCGGCGGTCCGGGCGGTGGCTCGACCACCTTGAGGACCGTGCCCTCCGGCATCGCCATTCCCTTCAAGCGATCGCGCAAGTCGAGCGCAATGGCATGGCTGGCGCGGCTGCGGTCTCCCTTGGCGAACAGGTTGACGGCGATGTCGCCCTGTTCTGGGCTCGATCGCAGGTAGTAGTGCCGCACGAGGCCGTTGAAGTTGAAAGGCGCGGAGGCGCCTGCGTAGGTCTGGAACGAAACCACTTCTGGCACCGAGGCCAGACGGTTCACGGCAGACTGCAGCAGCCGGTCAGTGTCCTCGACCGAGGAGCCCCTGGGCAGGTCCGCCACAATTTGGAGTTCGGTCTTGTTGTCGAAGGGCAGAAGCTTGACCGTCACGTGCTTGGTGTAGAGCAGCGCCATGGACCCAATCGTGGCAATGCCAACAACCAGGAGGAAGGCCCACGCCCGGAAACGCGACTTCAGGATCGGCCGCGCCGCCGCGACGTAGACCCGTCCAAGGACACCGCCATGGCTGCTGCCGGCATGGTGATGCGCGCCGGCCTTCCCACTGAATTTCATCATCAGCCACGGCGTCACCATCACCGCGACGAAGAAGGAGAACAGCATCGCGGCCGAGGCGTTGGCCGGGATCGGGCTCATATAGGGACCCATGAGGCCGGAGACGAACAGCATGGGAAGCAACGCCGCAACCACGGTCAGCGTCGCCACGATCGTGGGATTGCCGACCTCGCCGACCGCATCGATCGCCGCCTGGGCGCGCGAGCGTCCATCGTCCATCAGCCAGTGGCGCGCGATGTTCTCGATGACCACGATCGCGTCGTCGACGAGGATGCCGATGGAGAAGATCAAGGCGAACAGGCTGACGCGGTTCAGCGTGTAGCCCATGACGCGCGATGCGAACATGGTCAGCAGGATCGTCGTGGGTATCACCACGGCCACCACCAGCGCTTCCCGCCAGCCGATGGCGACGGCGACCAGGAGCACGATGGAGACGGTCGCCAGGCCCAGATGGAAGAGCAGTTCGTTCGCCTTCTCATTGGCCGTCTCGCCGTAGTTGCGCGTCACGCGCATCTCGACGTCTTTCGGGAAGATCTGGCCGCGCACCTGCTCGAGACGCTTCACGATCGTATCCGAGATGACGACGGCGTTGGTGCCCGGTCGCTTCGCGATCGCCACCGACACGGCCGGCGTGCGCACCAGACCGGAGTCGGACTTGGCGATGTTGGTGACGCGGTTCTCCGCCGGCGACGTCGCGAGCACGATGCTGGCGACGTCGCGGATATAGACCGGCCGGCCGTCGCGAGCCGTCAGCAAAAGGTTGCCGATGTCGGACAAAGCCTGCAGCGTCTGGCCGGCCACCAACACACGCTGACTGCCCTGGTCGCGCACGGTGCCGATCTGGAAAGAGCGGTTGGCGCCCGCGATCTTGCCCGTCAATTGCTGCAGCGTGATACCATCCAGCGAGAGCTTTTCCGGGTCTGGCTCGACCTGGATCTCTTCCGGCTGCTCCCCGACGATGTAGGTGAGCCCGATATCGGGAAGCTTTGCGACCTCGACCTGCAGTTCATGCGCAAGACGTGTCAGGTCCGCCGAAGCGTAGCGTGCAGCCGCTTGTGGCGCCGGCGTGAGCGTCACCACCACTATGGCCACGTCGTCGATGCCGCGCCCGACGATCAGCGGCTCCGGGATGCCGACAGGGATTCGATCCATGTTGGCGCGCACCTTTTCGTGGATGCGCAGGATCGCGGCGTCCGAACTGGTGCCGACCTTGAAGCGAGCGGTCACCAGCGCGCCGTCATCGCTGGTTTGGGAGTAGACATGCTCCACGCCGTCTATGCCTTTTATGATCGTCTCTAGCGGCTCGGTCACGAGCTTGACGGCATCCTCGGCCTTCAGGCCGTTCGCGGACACGTGGATATCGACCATGGGCACGGAAATCTGCGGCTCTTCCTCGCGCGGCAGCGTCATCAGTGCCACAAGCCCAAGCGCCAGCGCGGCCAGCAGGAACAGGGGCGTCAGCGGCGATGCGATGAAGGACCGGGTAAGCCAGCCGGCGATGCCGAGCTTCATGGCAGGACGACCTTGTCGCCGTCGGCGAGACCACTCAGGATCTCGACGCGCGGGTGGCCGGCGTCCTGGAACGTCGCGCCCAGCACGACCGCGACCTCGAGCGCGCCGTCCGCCGTCTCAACCGTGACATAGTCTATGCCGTGTACGATCCTGAGTGCCTCGGGCGGAACACCAAGCACGGTCCTTTTGGCGACCGGTATGGACACGAGCGTGCGCTCGTTGACGAAATAGGTCCCGATGTCGGCGACTTCCACGTCGGCAATCACACGACCGTTCTCGATCTCGGGATAGACCTTGGCGACCTGCCCTTCGCCAGCCTTGACGAAGCCGGCATTGGTGCCCGTGCCACGTTCGCCGATGTCGACTCGGGCGCCTTCCGTGATCTCGACGGCATGCCGTTCCGGCAAGGACAGTCGCAGATAATACTGGCCCGACGCTACCCGCGCGAGGGGTTCGCCCGCCATGATCACCGAGCCGGCCGCCACAGGAACCGTCAGCACCCGGCCGTCGGCCGGAGCGAGGACATCACCTTCCTTTGCGCTTTGCTCGATGACCGCCTTCTCGGCCATCGCGGCCGCCAGCTGGTTCGTGACGACATCGAACTGCGTCTTCGCGGCGTCGACCCGGCTTTGCGCGGCGGCACCCTTGGCCAGCAGATCCTGCGCGCGCTGCAGATCGGTGCGGGCGCTATCGAGTTGCGAATTCAGCGCCGCGATCTTGGCGTCGGCGGCTCTGAGCTGCAAGGCGAGCTTGTCATCCACCACCGTGGCGATCACGTCGCCCTTGCCTACCTGGGAACCCTCCGAGACTCGGACGGAAGCGACGGTTCCCGAGATCCTGGCTCTTGCCGGCAGCACGCTGCGGCTCTCCACCTGGCCATACACCGCCTTCATCTCCGTGACGGTGGAGGCCTTGACGATGAATTCGGCGCCGCGGGCATCAACCGCGAGGAAGCCGGCGGAACCGATCAGAAGAATCTTCGCCAGGGCCGATTGCAGGGATCTCATTGCGCTAATCTCGGTCGGTTGAAATGGACAGGGAGCGACTGAGCCGCCTCCCGGCTAGCGGCCGTTGCTCGATGACCTGCCGTTACTTGAACGCTGCGCCCGGCTTACAGCCGAGCTTCTTGAAGACCATCGCTGCCGGGCAGAAGCCCGTGATCGAGGCCTGCAGCATGTTGAGCCCGGCGAATGCCGTCAGCAGGAACCAGTAGGGCGAATAGTAGATGCCGAGCGTGAGCGATATCAGCACCACGAAGCCCGCAAACATGAGAACTGCCTTGTCTATCGTCATGATCCTTTTCTCCAAAATGTCGCCGGGCTATTCGGCCGGCTCTATGTGGATGGCCTTGAGTTTCTTGATGCCCAGGACGTCGAGCGCCAGCCCCTCGTAGAAGGTCTCGCTCTTTCCCTGCCGCACCTTGTGCAGGAAGTACTTCTCGAACCCGACCTTCGCCGCATGGACCCATTTGCCCTGCGAGGACCAGTTGACGTTGCGGGGAGGGATCTGCGGCTGCGCGACGAAGGCTATGCCCTCATCGCCGAAATCAGCGAGGCAGACCGCGTTCCAGGTGGCGACGGCCCTGGGTTCCGCGCCGCGCAGCAGCGCGCCGATGTTCTCGGCTGTGGCCGTGACCATGGATTCGATCATGAAGCCGGTCTTGGGAACGCCGACGGCAAGCGGCGTCTTGCCGACCGGCGGAATGGCGACGCAGACGCCGATCGCGAAGACGTTGGGATGGGCCTGGTTGCGCTGGTGCTTGTCGATGGTGACGAAACCGCGCGGATTGACAAGACCCTCGATCCCCATCAGCGCCGGAACGCCGCGGAAGGCAGGCAGCATCATCGAGAAGGCGAAGGGCAGGTCGTGCTTGGCTTTGGTCGTCCCGTCCTCATTGACTTCCTCGACATGCATCATGTCGGCGTCGACCGAAGCCACCTTGGCGTTGGTGATCCACTTGATGTGGCGATCGCGCATGGCGCTTTCGAGCAGGCCCTTGGTGTCGCCGACCCCGTCGAGTCCGAGATGGCCGATATAGGGCTCCGGCGTCACGAAGGTCATCGGCACGCGGTCGCGCACCCTGGCCTTGCGCAACGCGGTGTCGAGGATGAAGGCGAATTCATAGGCCGGGCCGTAGCAGGACGCGCCCTGGATCGCGCCCACGACGATCGGCCCGGGCTTGCGGACCAGTTCCTCGAACTTCGCCCGCGTGGCGACGGCATGGTCGATCTGGCAGATGGACTGCGTATGGCCGGCTGGCCCGAGACCCGGCACCTCATCGAAGGCGAGGTCGGGGCCGGTCGCGATGATCAGATAGTCGTAGTCGACGAAGGAGCCATCGTTGAGTTCGATGCGGTTTCCCTGCGGATGCACCTTCCTCGCGCCTTCAGGCCGCAACGCGATGCCGCGCCGCTTGAAGGTATCCGTCAGATCGACGGTGACGTCGTCTCGCTCCCGCCAACCAACCGCCACCCAGGGATTGGAAGGTACAAAGGAATAGGATGTGCCGAGGGTGACGACAGTCAGCCGATCCTCGCTGCGCAGCTTATCGCGCATTTCGTACGCCATGATCGTGCCGCCGAGACCTGCTCCGAGGACGACAACGTGGGACATGATGATCCTCCCTTTGGTTCGGCTTTCCGCAGCATCGTGAGCGGGAAGCCGCATTTCCGCTTTGATCGGGCTCAATTTCCAAACGCGACGGCGCGGCTGTAAGGTGACCGCGCCAGCAAATCCGAATGGCGACCTTGCATGTAACATTCAAAGATCATAAATTCAAGAACATGAATGTAAGAGATTTGATTCCCGCCTCAGGCAGGGCTGCGGACCTGCTTCGGAGCCTGTCCCATCCACAGCGTTTGCTCGTGCTATGCGCCCTTGGAAATGAGGAGCGTTCGGTGGCCGAGCTGCGAGAGCTGCTCGACATCGACCAGGTGCCCATGTCGCAACAGCTCATGCGGTTGCGGGCCGATGGTTTGGTCGAGGCGCGCCGGGACGGCACGACGGTCTACTACCGTATTACGCGGCCGGAGGTGCTCACGGTGATCGAGGCGCTACATGCCGCCTTCTGCCCGAATTAACTCGGCGCATTACGTGTCGCACCTTTCATCATATCGGACCGGTCATGACATGCGCGGCTTTGATTAAGGTCAATGCGGCCCAGGTCGAACCGGCATTAGCTGCCTGCCAACGGCAAACGAAAAGATCGGACGGCCTTACAGCGCTCGGCTGATCCAGCGTTGGAGAAACACATGATCCTGAACAACGGCACACTCGTCGCCGTGACTGACGGCGAGATCCTGCGGCTGTTTCATAACAAGGGGCACGAACCTCATATCGAGCTTATCGAAGTCGAGGATCCCATCCTTGAAATGGCCCGCGCCGGTTCCGGCGGCAGGCATCGCAGCTCAACCGCCAATCCGGACGAGTCTCGGCTGCGTGAGGACGACTTTGCCGGATCGGTCGCGACTTATCTCAATGATCAGTCGCATCAAGACTACTGTAAGCATGTCTTGATCATCGCCGACCCTCGCACGCTTGGAGAGCTGCGACGGCATTATCAGCCCTCCTTGAGCGCCAAACTGGTCGGCGAGATCGCCAAGGATTTCGTCAAGCATTCCGTCATGTCGATCAAAGGCGCCATAGAGATTGCCTGACCCGATCGGCGTTCCGCATCGGACCGAAGCGATGGAACGTGTCGATGCGCTCGCTGCCGAGCACGCCACGGCCTTTGGCCGGGCGCGCTCGGCGCACTCTTACTGAACCTTGATGGTTGCCCACATACCGTTCATGAAATGATCGGGGATATTGCAGAAGACTGCATAGAAGCCGGGCTTGAGGTCGAGCGTCAGCGACCCTGTCTTGCCTGGATCGAGCTCCGAGACTTCACCAAGATGGCCGGCCGCATCCTCATCGACACGGTTCTCGTTTGAAACATATGGCAGCGTCGTCTTTTTCGGGTCGGCCACGGGCACGACGATCATTTCATGGACGGAAGCCTTCGACGTGTTGGTCACATCGAAGGTAACCTTGCCTGCCGGCACGGTCTTCTTGTCGACCTCGATCTTCATCATCGCCATGCTCATATTCGCCGGCATGCCCATCCCCATCTTGGCGTCGGGGTTCATGTCGCCATCCTTGTCCCACAATTTGACGTTGACCGTGGAACCCGCGAATGCCGGCGCCGAAACTGCAAGCATGGCCAACGCCAATCCAACTTTCAAAAACTGCATCGAAGTCTCCTGACCGCCATCCGGCGACCACAGCTGGCGGGCTGCTTTGAATCGGATCGGTCGCGCGCGGTGTCTAGCAAGCGCTACCTGACAGAACGCTGACGACAGATGGCGTGCGGATCGAGGCGTGGATATCCTTGCTGCCTGGCAACCGCAGGCACCAAGGCGCGATACCAAGCGTCAATAGCTCGGTGCCGGACTCAGCTCACAAGAGAGAGAAATGCGAACCCAAAAATACGAGGAACTGACCCGTGAGCAACGGGACCCTCAAGATGGGGCCTGCCTCTCCGCTGTCTTGCACCGGTTGTCCGCTCACGCAGGGATGCGACTTCAGCACCTCTTTCCAAATGGTTGGAAAATCCGATCCCTTGCTTCTTTCGGCATTGCACGTGTCGACGAGCGTGGCGACGGTGTTTCTCATTCGAGGGGAGTTACCTTTGGCGCTGATTCAAAACATATGGCCGGTCGCAGTGGGAAAATATTTGATCTCGATCAATGAATCGAAAATAAGCCCTCACGCGGTACCCAGTCGCGATGATTGCCGGGTTCTAGCTGGGAAAAAGCATCATGATCGATGCTCCCGCCATCAGTGCCGTCGCGACCCAGCCGAGGATGACGATCGGACGGCCAGAGGTGAAAGGTCCCATCACCGAATGGCTCGAGGCCAGCAGTATGACCACCACCATCAGCGGCACTGCGACAACTCCGTTGATGACGGCGCTCCAGAACAGCGCTTTCATTGGGCTGACGGGCAAATACTGGATGGCCAGCGCTGCCAGGACGCTCACCGCGATGATGCCGTAGAAGCCGCGCGCGTCGCTGGCACTGCGCTCAAGTCCCTCCTGCCACCCCATCGCTTCAGCAAGCGCATAAGCCGCCGAGCCCGCGAGCACCGGCACACCGATCAATCCAACGCCAAGTATTCCGATCGCAAAAAGGACGAAAGCGAAATTGCCCGCCAGCGGCCGCAAGGCGCTGGCCGCCTGCGCGGCTGTCTCGATGTTCGTGACACCGGCAGCGTTGAGTGTGACGGCGGTCGCCAGGATGATGAAATAGGACGTGGCGTCCGAGTAAAACATGCCGCTCCAGGTATCCCAGCGCAGCCGGCGCAGTTCGCCCCCCGATCGTGTCGGATCTACGATCAAGGGAGGGGCGCCTTTCATTTCTTCGACCTCCTCGGAGGCCTGCCAGAAGAAGAGATAAGGGCTGATCGTCGTGCCGAAAATCGCCACGGCCACTGTGGCGGTCTCGGCGTTCATCGTCAGCCTGGGCCACACGGTCCGAAGCGCTACCTCGCCCCACGGCACGTGGACCATGAAAAGCACCGCGGCATAGGCAAGAAGCGACAGTGTCAGCCATTTGAGGAAACTGACATAGCGATGGTATGGGACGAACACCTGCAGGACCAGTGTGGCCAGTGTGAAGATTAGAGTAGCAATGTGCCGGTTCATGCGGGTCACCAGCTCTGCGACCTCGCCCATGGCAGCTATGTCGGCGGCAATGTTGAGCGTGTTCGCCACGAGCAGCAGCGCAACGACGAACATCAGCACGAAAGGCGGGAAGTGCGTCTTGATGTTGGCGGCAAGTCCCTTTCCCGTGACGCGTCCGATACGGCCACACATCGATTGGACCGCCGCCATCAGCGGAAAGCAAAGCGGCATCGTCCAGAGCATGTTGAGGCCGAACTGAGCGCCTGCCTGCGAATAGGTGGCGATACCACTCGGATCGTCGTCGGCGACGCCGGTGATCAAACCCGGGCCTACGCGAGCCAGAGGGTGCTCCTTCAGTCGACCGAGCAAACGGCCCAACCCGCTCGACGCGGCAGCTTCTTCAGAGTTTTTTTGGATAAGGTTCATTGGAGGTTTCGCGCGGCTTTTCGACACCGCCGCCTGCAGCTGATCGACGTCGGCTCCTACCCTGGTCGGCCCGGCGCTGACGAGTTGCGCGCGGGCGCGCAGCCGGGTTGACCGCAACGTCGCCACTCCCAGCGCAGAATCTTCAGTCGGCAGATCGGATGAAGCCCATCAGTCATTCGCAATCAGTCGCGTGTCAGTTCGACATCAGCCGGTTGAGCCAGACCTCGTCGAGCAGCGAGCGGGTGACGCCACCGAATACCCATTCCCTCAACCGGCTGTGTCCGTAGGCACCCGACACGATGAGCTCGGCGTTCACCGAGGCGAAAAAGTCGACCAGACGGTTGTTTTCATCATCGTCGGTCTTGATGATTTCGGTGCGTGCCTTGATGCCGTGACCGGCCAGGAAGCTCGTCACGTCATCGACGCCGTCCCTGATCCAATCATCGGGATTGCGATCGACCGCCACGACGGTGACTTCATTGGCCATCACCATCAGCGGCACAGCGTCCGCCACCGCGCGCCGTGCTTCTCGCGTGTCCTTCCACGCCACCACGACCTTGCGGGCCGGCAAATCCGCCGCGCCATGGGCAGCGACCAGGACGGGCCGACCGGCGCGCAGCACCAGGGACCCTGGATCGGCCGTGCGGTAGGAATCGCCCGTAGATGCGCCCTGGGACGCACCAGTCACAACCAAGTCGGCCATGCGAGTTCTCCTGGCCAATGCATGATCCGGATTCTCGATTTCGCCATGCCAGCCAGTCTCGACCGCCGCGGCCACGAGCGTGGCGAACTCGCCCTTCAGATCGTTCAAACGACGTCGGATTTCATCCCTCGACTGTTCCCAGATCTCGGCGGCGATGGCCGCGCCCTCGGGCGCCATGGTCACTGGCAAGGGAGCGTCCGCGGCGCAGAAGCCGATCAGACGCGCGTCGAAGCGCTTGGCAAGGCTCACACCCAGCTGCGTGAGCGGTTCGATCGGGCCATCGATGTTGAAGTTCAGGAGAATCGATTTGTAGCTCATCGCACACGCTTTCGGTTTGGTCGTTCTCGATGACTTGAACCCTATCTCGGAGAAGAGCGCGTGCCTTGATGCGGATCAAAGTCACTTCTGAGCCGCCCCGACCTTCAAGGCATGCGGGATTCCAGATGGATTACTTCACCATCGACAATGAAATTGCCGTTCCCGACGTGATGGATGGTTTTCGGCTTGGGCTGTCCCGGATCGATCCAGGCCTTGAGGACTTCCAGCACGAAGAGATTGTATTTGTTGACAAGCCGCGTATCGACCACGCGACATTCGAGATTGGCGAAACACTCGGCCACCAGCGGCGCCGACACCCGCTCGGCGGGAAGCGGCGTCAACCAAGCCGTTGCGAACTTGTCCGTATCCCGGCCAGAGCAGTTGCCGACCTTGACGACCTTCTCCGCAAGGCCGACGGCGGGGATTGCAACCACGCACTCCTTCGTTTGACGCAAGGCGAAGAACGAGAGGTCATTGCTTGATACGATGCAGGCAATCGTCGGCGGCGCGACTGCCACCATCGTGTGCCAGGACATGGTCATGACATTCGAGCGGCCTTGCTTGGATCGCGTCGAAAGCATGACGACCGGACCGGGTTCGATGAGCCGATAGACTTCGGCAAGCGGCAATTCCTTCATATTCGTCTCTCGCCTCGCACCTGCAAATTGGTTTGTTGCCGTCGACTTGTCGCGGGCATTGCCGTCCGTCGCCTTGATCGGCGTCAAAGCGAGATGCCGGACCGAATGGCGATGAGCCCGATTGATCATGATCAATGCCGGTTTGCGTCGGCCCTGCGATGCTCGGAAAGGACAGAGAAGGAATTCGTCCATGTCCGCTGAAGATATCCTCCTATGGGGCGCTGTGCTCATCTTCGGCCTTATCGCCGGGGCCACGATTTATTTCGAATCGGCGTCCTTCAGGGAAAGTGAACGCCTGTCGGCGAGCTGCGGCTTCGGACGCAACTCCCCGGTCCCGTCAGCCCAAAACAAAACCTTGAAGCCAAGAGCGAAGGGAAAGACATCATGATCTGGAAACCAGAAGAGTTTCGCGCGCCCGAACTGCTGCCTTTCGCCCAGACCGGCCAAAAATTCTTGCGAGCGACCGCCGCGATGCAAGCGCATTCGGTCGGCGCGCTGCTGCGCTACCAGATTGAAAGCGTAACCTTCCTCAAGCGGCGGTTCGAGGATGACCTGAAGCTCATCGAGAAACTGACTCGTGGTGACGAATTCGTCGATGCCTTCGACGTGTTCGTGAACTTCGTCCAGAACGCCACGTCCGACTATGCGAACGAGGTTGGCAAATTCGCTTCCATTGGCGCCAGGCTTGCTTCGGAAACAGCCGGCCAGGTCCGCAAGGAGGCGAAAACGACGATGGACGACATGGCCGCGGCAACGCTTGCGACTTGAGATGTTGCGGCCAGGGAAAAGCAGGCGGAAACCGACCGCCGGTCGGTCTTCCGTTCGGAGCATTCGCGACAACGCGCGGGATTCGAGGAAGCGGCATAAATCCAGCCAGGATGCGGTCGTGACCGCGATCGCTTCCCCAGCACCGCCGCTGCCGGACGAAGAAGGCGGCAGCATCTATCGAGATGTCGACAGGCTCTCGCATGCCCTCGTGGCGGCCTTTACGGCAGGGATTTCGCCGATCAGCCTCTTGCAGGCCTGGCAGGATTGGCTGCTGCACCTATCCTCGTCACCGGGCAGGCAAGGCGAGGTCTCCGCCAAGGCGGTCGAGAAGCTGGCGCGGTTGAGTGACTTTCTGTTTCGATGCGGGGTCGGAATGGGAACCGCCGCGCCAACGATCACGCCCTTGCCGCAAGACCGAAGGTTCCAGCACCAGGCGTGGCAGGCATTCCCCTTCAACGCTATTCAGCAGGCCTTCCTGCTCTCCCAGCAATGGTGGCACAACGCGACCAGCGGGCTTCCGGGAGTCACGCGGAGGCACGAGCGTCTGGTCGAGTTCTACAGCCGGCAAATCCTGGATACCGTCTCGCCTTCGAATTTCCCGACGCTCAACCCGGAGGTCATCGACAACACCCTCCGGAAAGCCGGCGTCAATTTTGTCAGCGGCGCCAACAACCTCATCGACGACCTGTTTCGCCTCATCGATGCCAGGCCACCGGCCGGCACGGAAAACTTCCGGCCTGGCATCGAGGTTGCCGCCACGCCGGGCGAGGTGATCTTCCGAAACGAACTGATCGAGTTGATCCGTTATGCCCCAATGACGGAGACGGTGAAGCAGGAGCCGATCCTCATCGTTCCCGCATGGATCATGAAATACTACATTCTTGATCTCTCGCCGCGGAATTCGCTGGTCCGTTACCTTGTTCAGAACGGCTACACGGTATTCTGTATTTCCTGGCGCAATCCGGGTGGCGATCAAGCTGGTCTGTCACTGGATGACTATCGCCGCCTCGGCGTGATGGCGGCCATGGATGCGGTCGAGGAGGCGACTGGGACCGGCCGGATCCACGGGGTAGGCTACTGCCTTGGCGGGACGCTGCTATCGATCGCCGCATCGGCCATGGCCCGTGACGGCGATCACCGATTGACCAGCCTGTCGCTCTTTGCAGCGCAGGTCGATTTCGAGGAACCGGGCGAACTCGGCCTCTTCATCGACGATAGCCAGATCACGCTGCTCGAGGACGTGATGTGGGTCGAAGGGACGCTCGATCAGCGCCGCATGGCTGGCGCTTTCCAGATGCTTCGCTCGCAGGACCTGATCTGGTCACGCATCGTGCGCGAATACCTGCTGGGTGAACGCGCCCCGATGACCGATTTGATGGCCTGGAATGCGGACTCAACGCGCATGCCGTTCCGCATGCAGTCGGAGTATTTGCGGCAACTCTATTTGAGCAATGACCTTGTCGAAGGACGCTTTTGCGTCGAGGAAAGGCCTGTTCATCTGGAAGACATTCGAGCACCGGTATTTGCGGTCGGGACCGAGACGGACCATGTCGCGCCATGGCGTTCGGTGTTCAAGCTGACATATCTCCTCGATACGGACATCGACTTCGTGTTGACGACCGGCGGACACAACGCGGGCATTGTATCCGAGCCCGGACACCCAGGCCGTGCCTATAGAAAGCTCAGATGCCGCCATACGGATATCCGTCCGGACCCGGACGATTGGGCGAGGGATGCAACCACAATTCATGGCTCCTGGTGGCCTGTCTGGATCGAATGGTTGACAAGCCATTCCGGCGCCGAAGTCGAGGCCGGTCGGGTCGCCGCCTCAGGCGATGCGAAAACGGTTTGCGCGGCGCCCGGCACATATGTTCTCCAGCGATAGGGCGGCTTCGCCGGTTTGCGCCAGATCAAGGTCAGGCGTTCATTCGTCGCGTATTTGGAAGCCATGAAACGTCCGGCTGTGTCGAAAATTGTCGCGCTTATGGCCGTCTTTGCCGGCGGGCCATCCGCCTGGGCGCAAGAAAATCCGCAGATTGCCCATGGCAGGAAGCTCGTGGAAGCAAACTGCGCCCGTTGCCACGCGATTGGCTCGACCGGCAAAAGTACGCATCCCGACGCACCGCCCTTTCGCCTGTTGCACCTGCGTTATCCGATCGAGGATCTGGAAGAAGCGTTGGCGGAAGGGATATCGACCGGTCACCCTGACATGCCGGAATTTGTCGCTGATCCTCAACAGATCGGGGCGATTGTTGCCTACATCAGGAGTCTGAGCCGATGACGAGAGGTCATCACCACTCGGCCGGCGCGGAACGCAAAACTCTTGGCGTAGTGCTGATACTTGCGGGTATCTGGCTCCTGTCGACACTCGCGGTTGTCCGGGCTGCCGAACCATCTCGCGTTGGCAACGAGATGCCATCGCTGGCTCCAATGCTGGAACGCGTCGTTCCCAGCGTCGTCAGCATTGCCATCCAGGGGAGCGGCAATGCTGGACCCGATCCGATGTTGTCCGACCCTTTCCTGCGAAAGTTCTTCGGGCTTCCCGAGCAACCCTCGCCAAGCGAGCGCTCTTTCCAGGTGGCCGGTTCAGGCGTGATCGTCGACGCAAAGAACGGGTACGTGCTGACCAACAGCCATCTGCTTGAAAACGCCGACGAGATCACCGTGACCTTGCTGGATCACAGATCGTTTTCGGCCAAGGTCATCGGCATGGATCAGCCGACCGATGTCGCGGTCGTGCAGATAAAAGCCGACAGGCTGACTTCGCTGCCGCTGGGAGACTCGAGCGACCTCAAGGTCGGCGACTATGTTGCCGCCGTCGGAAATCCCTATGGTCTGAGCCAGACCGTCACCATGGGCATTGTCAGCGCATTGGGGCGGTCGGGCCTTGGTTCCGATGGTCTGGAGAATTTCATCCAGACCGATGCGTCGATCAATCCCGGTAATTCGGGAGGTGCCCTCGTGAACCTCCAGGGCGAGCTGGTGGGCATCAACAGTGCCATTTTCGGACCGGCCGGGAGCAATGTCGGGATAGGCTTTGCGATTCCATCCAATATGGCAAAGGACGCGGTGCGCGAGTTGATCGCCCACGGAAAGATCAGGCGCGGGGAACTGGGCATGCTGATACAGGATCTCACGCCACTGCTGGCTCAGGCCTTCAGGTTGAAGATCTCCGCAGGCGCGCTCGTCAGCCGGGTCATGGCCGGATCCGCGGCAAGCAGCGCCGGCATCCTTGCTGGCGATGTCGTCGTTGCCGTGGACGGTCGGCCGATACGCAGCGACGTTGACCTTCGAACGGCGCTTGGACTGCTCGGCGCTGGCGCAAAGGCCAGGCTCACCATCGACCGGCACAACAGGGTGCTGGAGTTGCCGGTGGAACTCCGGGAAGCAAATACCGTGAGCACGGCGCTGGTCAAAGGCGAGGGGCTGCTTGCCGGCGTAGCCTTAGCCGATATCTCGCCGGATTCCGCGGCCTATGGCCAGGCGGACGGCGCGGAGATCCTGGCTGTCGACCCGCAGAGCGATGCTGCGCAGGCAGGGTTGATCGCCGGCGATTTCATCGTGAGCGTCGATCAGCAACCAGTGCACTCCGCCACGCAGGTGGCGCAACGGGCGAACCGATTCAACAAGCTGCTGCTGCTCGGGATCTTCCATGCCGGCGGTATCCAGTACCTCGTCATTCCGTGAGCCGCAGGTAACGCGCCTCGGCACTTTCGCGAAATGGCATTTCTGCCGCGGGCACTATGTCGGCTTGATCCGCATCAATCCCATCCGGCTGGGGCCGTGGCATGCTTGGCGGTAAGCGCTGACGGAGCAGGCAGATGTTCAATGATGCCCGAAGCCCGGATATTCTCGGCTAGAGTGCCCAAATCGAGGCGATTTCGAACAAGGCGCTGATTGGGGCGCTGATCGCGATTTCATCAACCTGTTCCTGATGATGTTGCGGTTCACCAGCGACCGACGCGAATGATGATGGTGAGCTACCGAGGAGATATCCGATGAGGCGCGGAATCGGAAGCAAGGACACCGAGCCCCCTGAACTGACGGTTCCCGTCGCGAAGGTCTGCTTCATTATCGCCAAGGCGCATGGGTTCGACGTCAAGGTTGCCGTCACTGAGCCGGACACGGGATCGAATCCGACGGACGACAATGAAATCGCCGTGCTCCAGGACCATGATGATGACCCCGTGCGCGAAGAACTGGAGTCTCTGATCTCGGAGCTCTCCGTCGATGAGCAGGTCGATCTCGTCGCCTTGACGTGGCTTGGCAGGGACGACTGCCAGGCTGCCGATTGGGATGAGGTTCGCCAGCAGGCCGCCTATGCGCACAACAGACACACAGCTGACTATCTCTGCGGCAATCCGCTGCTTGGCGATCACCTTGAGGCGGGCCTCGATGCTATCGGCCTGTCGTGCTCCGGCTGAAAGAAGTTGACGTGCATCAAAGCGTGCGGCTCTGGCCCGTGCTGATCTACCGGCCTCTCAGGGAGTCCGGATATGATCTACACGACGATACTTGTTCAGCTCGACATCGATGCTCCGGCTACCCCACGCCTGCTTTTCGCGCGGCAGATCGCGAGGAAGTTCGAGGCGGATCTGATCGCGGTGGCTGCGGCCGAGCCTTCCGCTCTGGTGTCGCCAAGCGAATCCTCCCCGTTGGTGGCGGAAGTTCTGCGTTACCGAACCCACGAAATCGAGGAGCGCGTCAAGAAGCTCAAGGAGGAGTTCCTCGACGTCGCCGGCAACGACGCGCGCGCATCATGGCGCGCGGAGCTCGATGATCCCACGCGCGCCGTTGCCCTGCACGCCCGCGCGGCCGATCTGGTGATCACCGGAGCGCCGGCTGCGTCCGTCGCCGGCGACTACCAAAGAACCGTGGATCCTGGCGCGTTGGTGCTGTCCCTTGGCCGGCCGGTTCTGTTTGCAGCCGACGGCCTCGCAGCCTTCAAAGGTGAGAGGGTGATGGTCGCCTGGAAGGATTGCCGTGAATCGCGGCGGGCGGTAGTCGACGCTATGCCTTTCCTGCGCAATGCCAAGGAGGTGACCGTCTTCAGCGCTGCCGAGGAAGGTACGCTTGCCGCGCGGGATGGCGCGGCGGATGTGGTGCGCTTCCTGATGAAACACGGTGTGAAGGCGCGGTCGCAGTTGCTTGAAAGCGAGGGAATATCAGTCGGGGAGTCGATCGTCGTCGAGGCCGATCGAATCGGCGCCGATCTCATCGTGGCCGGTGGTTATGGCCGTAGCCGGTTCCGGGAGTGGGCGTTCGGGGGCGCGACACGATCGCTGCTCAAGTCTGGCTCGTTCCACAGGCTGTTGTCAAACTGAATAGCCACAGCAGCCCTGTCCTACAACCGAAAGGAAACAAGTCGATGCAACTGTTGACATCCTTGCTCGTACCGACTTATCCGGACCCGCCGGGGCCGAAAGTTGCCTCGAACGCGGTGGCGGTGGCCAACCAGCTAGACGCCACCCTGGATGCGGCGGTCATCAACGTCGACATTCCGGACGTCTCGAACGCATTGTCCAGCTTGTTGCTCGACCTTCCTGAAAAAATCCGCGAGGCCAACGCTGCCAGCAGGAAACGTGGCAAGGCCCTGCTGGAGACCGTCGCCGCCGAAGCCGCGCGATGCAAAGTCACCCTGACCAGTCAGGAGTTGAAAGCGCAGCCCGCTTTCATCGGCGAAACGGCCGCCACGGAGGGCCGCTATTTTGACCTCTGTATGGTGGGATGGACGCGCAATATCGAATCAATCCGCGCGACCGCGGAGGAGGTGGTGTTCAGCTCGGGTCGGCCGACCTTGATTCTTCCGGACGACGAAGATGTCGGCGTGCTCGATCACGTGGTGATCGCCTGGGACGGCAGCCGGGTGGCGGCAAGGGCCGTGGCCGATGCCAGGCCGTTCCTGGAGCGGGCATCGACAATATCCATCATTACTGTGACGGATGAGAAAGTTCTGCCTCGCGAGGATATTGGCGATCGCTTGGCGAATGGTCTGGCGGCGCGAGGTCTCCGGGCCAAGGCCGAGCAGATCCACGCGGGCGACAACGAAATCGGTGCCGCGCTCGAGGACCATGCCATAAGGATCAATGGCAGCCTCCTTGTCATGGGCGGATGGGGTCATTCTCGTCTCCGGGACTTCGTGCTCGGAGGGGCAACCGAAGGAATACTTTCGGATCTGCGCTTGCCGGTGTTGATGTCCCATTAGGTGTACGATCGTGGATCGCGATCAGCATCCCGTCTTGCGCTTCCACGGCGCGACGCGTTGCGTGACAGGGTCATGCTACGAAATTGAAACGCCACATTGGCGGATCCTGATCGATTGCGGCTTGTTTCAGGGTTCGAAATCCGAACGGGAACTGAACTATGGCGCATTCCCATTTCCGCCGGATGCGATCGACGCGGTCATCCTGACCCACGCGCATATCGATCACAGCGGTCTGCTGCCCAAGCTGGTCAGGCATGGCTTTCGCGGACCGATCTACGCAACGGCCGCTACGATCGATCTTTGCTCTGTCATGTTGCCGGACGCGGCGCATATCCAGGAAACGGAAGTGGACCATCTCAATCGCCGCAACGCGCAGCGCGGCAGGCCGCTGGTCGAACCGATCTACCGCCAGGAAGATGCGGTCGCATGCATGCCTCTGTTTCGGGGTGCGAAATATGGCGACTGGATGACCGTAGCCGAAGGTCTACGGGTCCGCTTCTGGAATGCGGGCCATCTGCTAGGCTCCTCGTCTGTCGAACTGGAAATCGATGGAGGTGGGACGTCACCGATGCGCATCGTGTTTTCGGGCGACATAGGTCCGGGGCACAAACTGCTGCAAACCGACCCGCAGGGTCCTACCGGGGCCGACTATCTCGTCTGCGAAGCAACCTATGGCAACCGGGATCGCCCCGACGTTTCGCCTGACCGGCGACGCTCGATGCTCGGCGACGTCGTGCGCGGCGCTGCACGGGCGAAGGGTCCTCTCATCGTTCCCTCCTTCGCCGTCGAGCGGACGCAGGAACTGCTGGTTGATCTTCATCTGCTCATGCAGACCGGCGAGGTTCCGAGAGCCCCCATATTCGTCGATTCGCCGTTGGCCACACGCGCAAGCGCCATATTCCAGAGACATGCCGATGAAATCGAGAACGGCGACGTGTTGCGTCAGGCTTTGATTTCAGCCGAGCTGCGGTTCACCGATACCGTGGAGCAGAGCAAGGCGATCAATCGCCTGACAGGCTTCTTCGTGGTGATAGCCGCAAGCGGCATGTGCGATGCGGGGCGCATACGCCACCATCTCAAGGCCAACCTCTGGCGTAAGAACGCCACCGTTATGATGGCCGGGTATCAGGTCCAGGGTTCGCTGGGTAGAATATTGCTGGATGGCGCCCGGCGTGTGCGTATCCAGGGCGAGGAGATCGAAGTCAGGGCGAACGTCACCCTGTTCGACTTATATTCCGGTCATGCGGATGCAGCCGAGCTCATGGCTTGGATATTGGCTCGCGGCCCCGTCGGGCAATCGCTATTTCTGACCCACGGCGAAGAGGAAGGTCTTGCAGGGCTTGGAGAGCGTCTCAAGGGATCGTTTCCAGAAGGCAATATCATCAAGCCACAGCTCGACGACGGGTTCCGATTGAGCCCCGAGGGCTGCCTACCGGTCGAGATCAACCATGCTCGCAGGCTCAAGCCGGAGAACGTCGGCCGCCTAGATTGGCATAACGACCTCTCCCGGCTTTTGCTGGATGTGAGCGAGGCGGTCAACTCGGCTGCGGATGAGCGAGGTCGAGCCAAGATCATCAGGCAAATGCAACGAGCACTTGCTGCCCAGGGCGATTAGATGCAGCAGTTGATAGGAGCCCCCAGTTTCGAGAAAACGCAAAGTGGGGCTGGCGATTCGGAAATTGGAGAAAGCCTGCGCGGCCTCAGCGAAACCGAGGCTCAGGCCAGACTTCTCGCCGAGGGGCCGAACGAACTGCCCAAGTCCAGTCGGCGTACGCCATTTAGAATAGCCCTTGAGGTCATTCGCGAACCGATGCTGGCCCTCTTGCTTGGCGGAGGCGTCGTCTATCTGCTTCTGGGCAACCTGGAGGAGGCGCTGATCCTGCTGGCATTTGGCACGATGTCGATCGGCATAACCATCATCCAGGAGACGCGCACCGAGCGCGTCCTTGAAGCATTGCGGGACCTCACCAGCCCTCGCGCCCTGGTCATACGTGCTGGTGAACGCAAGCGCATAGCGGGCCGTGAGGTTGTCCGGGGAGATCTCGTCGTGCTCGGCGAGGGTGACCGGGTCCCGGCCGATGCCAGGCTTCTCCAGAGCCAGGACCTGCAGAGCGACGAATCCCTGCTGACAGGCGAATCCGTGCCGGTCCGAAAGATTGCCGCCGACGGCGCCCCGCCAACGATCGAGCGCCGGCCAGGCGGTGACGACCTGCCTTTCTTATTCTCGGGTTCGCTGATCGTTCGCGGTTCAGGCATTGGCGAAGTCCTGGCGACTGGCCCACGAAGTGAAATTGGGAAGATCGGGCACTCGCTGGGTTCAATGGAGGCAGAGCCGCCGCGATTGCAGGGACAGATGAGGCGCGTCGTACGCATTTTCGCGATGGTCGGCGGTGCGGTCAGCGTCGTCGCGGTTTTGCTTTACGGGCTGCTGCGGGGCGGTTGGCTTGACGCCGTGCTTGCGGGTATCGCGCTAGGCATGTCCATGTTGCCGGAAGAATTTCCCGTCGTGCTCACGTCACTTGCGAGTCGCCCGAGCCGTAGACCTTGCTCAGCCCGCGAGCCACGAACACCGGGGCCGACGGCAGTGCCGCTGAACTTTCCGCCTCTCGCTCGCGGGTTTGCATGTGGGCCTCCGGTCTCGCCGACGCAAGAGCGCTGCCAAGGCTGGGCAGGTACCTGAGAGCCTTGTTTCGGATCTTCGCTTGCCGGTATTGATATCGTACTAGGCGCGGGCAACGTCGCGATCATCGAAGGGGTAGAAATGGACCGCCTTCAATTTGACCGGCATGTCATACCCCTCGATGAGGACCTTGACCCATTGGTCGCCTAGATCGTCTTGCCAGGTCTCGGTAACTCGGCATCTTACGGCCAGATCCATGCCGACCTCGATCCTGTCCATTCTCTGTGCCATCATGGACTCCCGTTCTCTTTGTGACGCCTCCGCGCTCGCTTTCAGTCTTCCAGAGCAATCGCTTCCAGCTACATCGACATTTCCGGTTCAAGCGCGCGCTCCTTCGCCGCCTCTGGAATCTCGGTCATGGTCGCTTCCGTGAGCAGGAGAACGCTGGCGACGGAGACGGCGTTTTCCAGGGCGATGCGCACGACCTTGGTCGGATCGATGATGCCGGCCTCGACTAGGTCGACATATTCCTTGCGGCCGGCATCGAAGCCGAAATTTCCCTTGCCTTCCATCATCCTGGCGATGACCACGCCGCCGTCGACGGCGGAATTCTCGGCGATCTGGCGCACGGGCACTTCGAGCGCGCGCTTGAGGATCTGGATGCCGGTGCGCTCGTCGCCTTCGCAACGCGCTTCTTCCTCGGTGACCGCTCCAATGCAGCGCAGCAACGCCAGCCCGCCACCGGGCACGATGCCCTCCGCGACAGCCGCCTTGGTGGCGCTGATAGCGTCGTCGAGCGCTTCCTTCTTGGACTTCATCTCGGCCTCGGTCGGTGCGCCCACCTTGATGACGGCGACGCCGCCCGCGAGCTTGGCGAGCCGCTCCTGCAGCTTCTCCCGGTCATAGTCGCTCGTCGTATCGCCGATCTCGCGGCGGATCTGCTCGACGCGTCCCTTGATGGCCTTCTGGTCGCCGCTGCCGCCGATGATCGTGGTGTTGTCCTTATCGACGACCACCCGCTTCGCGCGCCCAAGCTGGGCCATTGCAGCGTTCTCGAGCTTGAGGCCCAGGTCTTCCGAAATCACCTGCCCGCCCGTCAGGATGGCAATGTCCTGCAGCATGGCCTTGCGACGGTCGCCGAAGCCGGGTGCTTTCACGGCGCAGTTCTTGAACGTGCCGCGGATCTGGTTGACGATGAGCGTGGCCAGAGCCTCGCCCTCGACATCCTCGGCGATCACCAGCAAGGGCGAGCCTGACTTGGCCACGGCCTCGAGCAGCTTGATGAGGTCGTTGAGCGTAGAGATCTTCTTCTCGACGATAAGCACGAGCGCGTCCTCGAGCACCGCTTCCATCTTTTCGGTGTCGGTCGCGAAGTAGGGGGAAAGGAAACCTCGGTCGAACTGCATGCCTTCAACCACGTCGAGGACGGTTTCGGTGGTCTTGGATTCCTCGACCGTGATCACACCTTCGCCGCCGACCTTTTCCATCGCCTGACCAATCAGTTCGCCGATGAGAGGATCGTTGTGGGCGGAGATCGTCGCCACCTGTTCCTTTTCGCGCCTCGTCGAGACCGGCCGCGATATCTGCTTGAGCGTCTCGATAGCGCGCTTAGCTGCACGATCGAGTCCGCGCTTGATGTCGATTGCGCTGGCGCCGGCGACGACGTTGCGCACGCCGTCGGCGAACATCGCATGGGCGAGGATGGTCGACGTGCTCGTACCGTCGCCGACCATGTCGCCGGTCTTCTCGGCAGCCTGTCTCAGCATGCGCGAGCCAAGGTTCTCTTCCGGATCCTTCAGGTCGAATTCCTTGGCGATCGTCACCCCATCGTTGCAGACGATCGGGGCGCCCCATTTCCTCTCGATCAGAACGGACTTCGATCGCGGACCGAGCGTTACCCGTACGGCATCGGCAAGCTGGGTCGCGCCGCGAAGGATCTTTTCGCGCGCCGCTGAGCGGAACAATACCTGTTTGTGAGCCATGGTGGTCTCCGGGGCTATCAGACCGATTCACATAGCTCTGCTTTCGCCGACCGGCTTTGATGCGCATCAATTGCGCCATGGCGACACATCCGCCGTGTTGACCGCGATCAATGTCGAAAAGGTCCTTGGCTGCTCTGCTGCCGTCAGCTCACATCAGGAGGTGGTCATGCGGACGAACGAAACACCGCACTACGATGCCAGCGTCAACACGACCGGTTGCTGCCCCAAATTCAACCCGGGTGGCTGGGACGATCAGGAATTGCACTTCACCGATAAGCCATTCGTGAGGGCGACAACCCACAGCGTCATGCATGTTCCGGTGAATATGGGCAGCGTCTTTTCGCGCGTCAACGAGCACATCGACGACGCCGGCGCCTCGGCCGAAGGTCAGTTCATCGTCCTGAGCCGTGATCTCTCGCCTTGGACAAGCGAGCATCTTTTCTCGATTTCGAAGGTGGTGCCCGGGGAGGAAATGATCACGCTGACCGGCGACTTCATCACCAAGGTGTTCGAAGGGGCGTTCGAGCAGGTAAAGGGTTGGCATGAGGAGATGCTTGAACTCGCGCGCCAACACAATCCCCAGGCCAGCGACGTGTATTTCTTCTATACCACATGCCCGAAATGCGCCGCGGCCTATGGGAAGAACTACGTCATTGGCGTCGCGGCCGTGGCTTAGCTCCCGCGGGTGTACGCCTTGCGGTGCCAAAGGATTGAGATATCCATTTGCCTCCAGGTCGTTCGGGTCCATCGTCGCTCGTCCCCTGGAGGAGCTTTCGCAATGAGTAGAATTGGCGGTCTGCTGCTGGTCATGCTCATCGCCATTGCGACCACGATCGGTGTGGCTCTCTTGCTTTACAGGAACGAGCTTGGCCGTCTGCGCCACGCCGTCAGCCAAGGCAGTCTGGTCGCCAACCTCGACATCGGCCCGATCGAATATGCCGACAGCGGCGCGGGCATTCCACTGCTGTCGATCCACGGCGCCGGCGGCGGTTTTGACCTGGGACTCATCCTTGCCGCCGATCTTACAGGTGGAGGCTTTCGGGTCATCGCGCCGTCGCGCTTCGGCTATCTGCGCACACCCGTTCCGCAAAACGCCTCGCCAGCCGCGCAGGCCGACGCGCACGCAGCGCTGCTTTCCAGGCTGAACGTCCCCAAAGCGGTGGTTGTCGGCGTTTCGGCCGGCGCTCGTTCGGCGGTCGAGCTGGCACTGCGGCACCCTGACAAGGTTGCCGCCCTCGTTCTGATTGTCCCAGCGCTTTATTCGCCCACCAGCCCCGTCTCGATCAATGTGAGCCTGGGCAACAGGTTCGCCTTCTGGGCCGTCAATGTCGGCGGCGATTTCGCGTGGTGGGCCGCCGAGACCGTCGCGCCGTCGATACTCATTCGCTTTCTCGGCGTCCGGCCGGCGCTGGTAGCGGTCGCGCCTGAGGCCGAGAGGGAGCGCGTCATGAGCTTCGTCAGGAGCATCGAGCCGTTGTCGCTGCGGTTCCCCGGAATCGAGATCGACAGCGTCCCCCAGTTGCATGAACTGCCGTTGAAGGAAATCACTGCGCCGACAATGATCATCTCCGCGCGCGACGACCTGTTCAACACGCTGCCGGCGGCCGAATTCGCAGCCGATAGGATTCCCGGTGCAAAGCTGGTCGTCTACGATACCGGTGGACATCTTTTGGTTGGACACGCGCAGCAGGTTCGCAACGCAGTCCGCGTGTTCTTGGAGGGAGCGGGCGTGATTCCGTGATCCGATAGGCCGGACGGCGACGCGGGTTGCTCAGCATCGGCGCGTCAGGAACCGGACACCGTGCCTTCCTCCTCCGTGCTCCCATTACGTCCAAGAGACGGCATCAGCCAACGCACCAGGCCAAGGCCAAGGAGCGCCAGCGCCGTGAAGCCCGCGCCCGCCAGGAAGGTCATTCGCGGCCCGAACAAATCCCAGAGCGCGCCCGCCAGCAGGCTGGCGGCCAGCAGCGCCAACCCGCCCGACAGATTGAACATACCGAAGGCGGTGCCTCTCAGTTCCGGCGGGGCGGTATCGGCGACGAGCGTTGCCAGAAGCCCTTGCGTTAGCCCCATATGCAGGCCCCAAAGAGCCACGCCGAGCGCTACGCCGGTCAGATTTCCGGGAAACGCCAACACGATGTCCGCGGCAATGAGGATCAGGAAGCCGAGAATGAGCATCGTCAGACGATTGACGCGATCCGAAAGCACGCCGGCTGGATAGGCTGCGAGCGAGTAGATCACGTTCATGACCACGAGCACCAATGGGACGAGCACGACCGGCAAGCCCATGCCCTGCGCGCGCAGTATGAGAAACGCTTCGCTGAACCTGGCCAATGCGAACACGGTAGCGACGCAGACGACCAGCCAGAAGCGCGATCCCAGCTGGCTGAGCTCAGACAGGCTCAGAGGAGCACGCACTTCGCGCAGGCCGGCGGGCCGAGCCGGCTCACGGACGGCCGCGACCAACAGCACGACCGCCAGGAGGCCGGGAACGACCGCGGCCCAGAACACGGTCCGAAACTGATTGGCGGTCAGCCACATGAGACCGATCGCCAGGAGCGGCCCGATAAACGCGCCAACCGTGTCGAGCGCCTGCCGAAGCCCGAAGCTTGCGCCGCGCGCATGCGCGGGAGCGATGTCTGCGATCAGGGCATCGCGCGGAGCGCCGCGAATGCCCTTGCCGACGCGGTCGACAAAGCGAGCCGCCACAAGCCAGCCGATCGAGGAAGCCAGCGGAAATACCGGCTTGGTGAAAGCGGCGAGGCCGTAACCGATGACCGCTAGCAGCTTGCGTTTTCCCAGCCAATCCGACAGCGCGCCCGAAAAGACCTTGGTGATGGCGGCCGTCGCCTCGGCAATGCCTTCGATGGTGCCGACCGTCACCATCGATGCTCCCATGACGGTGACGAGATAGATCGGCAGCAAGGCGTGGATCATCTCCGACGAGACGTCCATCAGCAGCGAGACGAAGCCCAGCGCCCAGATCCCCGCAGGGATGGTCCCGAGGCGGACGGAGGTGTTTTCCTTGAACTGTTCCATGCCCCTTCGCCCTGTCGGCAACGAGTCAAGCTCAGCGTAGCGAACCGGCCGTGGCGCCGCTATGCGAGCACGCCGCGAGCGCGGTTGATCTCGCGCAAAGTGGAACCCGACCAACGGCGTAGAATATTGTTCATTCAAGATGGAGCAAGCCAATGCAGAAGGCTTTGATGAAGTCCGTCGCGGCCGCAAGCGCTGTTCTGGCCCTTGTGCCCAGCGCGGCGCGGGCGCAGGCGCCGTCCGACATCGGAAGGTACGATTGGGGGCCCCACATGATGTGGGGTGGAGGTTGGTATGCCATGATTTTCGGTCCGCTGTTCATGATCCTCTTCCTCGCGATGCTGGTGGCAGTCGCGGTTATTGTCGTCCGCGGGCTGGGCGGACCGTGGTCGGGGCTAGTGTCGCCGCATCACCCGGTCGCGAGCCGAGCACCGCTTGATATTCTTCGCGAGCGATTTGCGCGCGGCGAGATCGATAAGGAAGAATTCGAGGAAAGGCGCCGCGTGCTCGGCGAATAAGTGGCGTTGGCGCCCCGGCTGCGAGGATGAGTTCCGAACGAAGCTAGGGTTCGAACCAGGTGCCCTGGCGCCGCTTGACGATCTCCACCGCGTCCTCGAGCCGGCCGATCGCCGAAGGGTTGCCCGTCGCCTGGACGAACTCGATCGCCGCGTTGATCTTGGGTCCCATGGAGCCGGCGGGGAAATCCTTCCCCGAAAGCTCCGTTGCTCCGACATTGCGCAGAGCGCGGGCATCCGGCGTGCCGAAGCCGGCATAGACTGCATCGACATCCGTCAGCATGAGCAGCATGTCGGCTTTCAGCTGGCGCGCCAGCAGCGAACTGGCCAGGTCCTTGTCGATGACAGCTTCGACGCCGACCATGCCGCCATCTTCGCGCGTGACGACGGGAACGCCGCCACCACCCGTGCAGATGACGATGACATCATGGTCGACGAGAAAGGAAATGACGGATGCTTCCAGAATCTCGGTCGGACGAGGCGAGGGCACGACCCGGCGCCATTTGTCGCCGTCGGGCGCTATCGACCAGCCGCGCTCCGCTGCAAGCCGTCTCGCTGACGGTTCGTCATAGACTGGCCCGATCGGCTTTGTCGGATGCGAAAAAGCGGCATCGTTCGGATCGACCTTCACCTGCGTCAGCAGTGTAGCGTACAGTCGCTGAGAGGCGAGGTTGGCGAGTTCCTGCTCGATCATGTAGCCGATCATGCCGGCGCTCTCGGCGCCCAGAACGTCGAGCGGGAAAGCCCCATCCGGTGAGGCAGCCGACTGGAGCGCAAGCAGGCCGACCTGCGGGCCATTGCCATGCGTGATCACGAGCGAATGGCCTTCTTCAATCAGCGCGGCCAGGGCGGATGCGGCGCGCTTGACGTTGTTGCGCTGGTTTTCGGCGGTCATGGGTTCGCCACGCCGCAGCAGTGCGTTCCCGCCCAGCGCAGCCACGATCAGCATGTCAGTTGCCGATCGTTGCGACGAGCAGCGCCTTGATCGTGTGCATGCGGTTCTCCGCCTGGTCGAAGACGATCGAGGCGCCGGACTCGAACACCTCGTCGGTCACCTCCATGCAGTCGATACCGAATTCACGCGCGATATAGGCGCCGACTTCGGTATCGGTGTCGTGGAACGCCGGCAGGCAGTGCATGAATTTCACATGCGGATTGCCGCTGGCCGCCATCATATCTTTTGTCACCCGATATGGCGTCAGGAGGCGGATGCGCTCCGGCCATCCGGACTTGTCCTCGCCCATGGACATCCAGACATCGGTATAGATGAAGTCAGCATCCTGGACGCAGCCCTTCATGTCTTCGTCGAGTCGGAAGCGGCCCCCGCTGCGCTCCGCGACACCCTTGACATGATTGCAGAATTCCTGGTCTGGCCAGAGCTCCTTCGGTGATGCGATGCGCATGTCCATGCCGACCTTGGCGGCTCCTAATGCCAGCGACTGAGCGACATTGTCGCGTCCCTCGCCGACGAATGCGACGGTCATATCCGATAGATGCTTGTGCGTGAATTCGCGCATCGTCATGAAATCGGCGAGGATCTGCGTCGGATGCGCTTCATCCGTCAGGCCGTTGTAGACAGGCACCCCGGCATGCGTTGCCAGCATTTCGGCCTGATGCTGCGCAAAGCCGCGATACTCGATCGCGTCATACATACGCCCGAGCACGCGGGCGGTGTCCTTCATGGATTCCTTGTGTCCGATATGGCTGCCGGACGGACCGAAATAGGTGACGTGAGCGCCCTGATCATAGGCGGCGACTTCAAATCCCGTCCGCGTGCGCGTGGAGTCCTTTTCGAAGATGAGGGCGATGTTCTTGCGAACCAGGCGGGGTATCTCATGCCCGGCCTGCTTGGCGGCCTTCAGATCGGCGGCCAGCTTCAGGAGGAAGCGGATTTCCTCGGCGGAAAGGTCATCCAGCGAGAGCACCGAACGGCCATGCAGGTTGATCGACATTGGGTGTCCTTTCAAATGGGATCGCGGGCGATGGGGCAGGTCATGCAATGGCCGCCGCCGCGGCCGCGGCTGAGTTCGGCGCCCTCGACAGTGATCACCTCGATACCGGCGCGGCGCAGGAGCGTGTTCGTGTAGACGTTACGATCGTAGCCGATGACGACACCGGGCTCGACCGCGACGACATTGTTGCCGTCATCCCACTGCTCACGCTCGGCCTCGTAGCGGTCGCCGCCGGTGGCGATGATCCGCAGCGATTTCAGTCCGAGAGCCTCAGCAACGACCTTTGTGAAGGGGGCGTTCTCTTCCCTGACCTCGACCGCGGCGTCACCGTCTCCGGGTCGGATCGAGAAGGTGCGCAATCTTTCGACCACCGGTGGATACATGGTCGCGAGGTCGCGGTCGCAGAAAGTGAAGACGGTGTCGAGATGCATGAAGGAGCGATCACGAGGCATAAGTGCCGCGATCACGCGCGTGGCCTCGCCGGCGGCAAAAAGGCCGCGGGCAAGATCACCGACCGCCTGCGGCGTGGTGCGCTCGCCCATGCCCACGAGAACGACACCGCCGCCAACCGGCATGACGTCGCCGCCTTCCAGGCTGATACCCGTCCCGACCTGGGGTGATACGAAGGGAATGCCGCCGTCACGAAAATGCGGGTGGAAGCGGTAGACCGCCTCGACGTTAGCAGCTTCGGGCCGCCTCGCGGGCCAATACATCGGGTTGACAGACACCGAGCGATAGATCCAGCAGGAACTGTCGCGCGTGAACAGCTGGTTGGGCAGCGGCGGCAGGACGAAGTCCTGCGCGGCAAGGGTCCTTCCGGTCAGCCCCTTGGGCTCGAACGGCAGCTCGGCGCGAGCGATGCCGCCGACCAGACAGGTTGCCAGCAGGCCGGCCGACATTTCGTTCAGCCAGCCGCGCATCTCGTCGACCATGTCGAGGCCAACGACCCCGGCATGCACCCGGCGATCGAGAAGCCAGTCTCGGGCCTTGCCGATGCCCATGGTTTCCGTGAGCAATTCACCGAACGAATGGACGATCACGCCGCGCTCGCGTAGGGCGTCGACGAAGACGTCATGCTCCTGGCGCGCCCGCTTTACCCACAGCACGTCGTCGAACAACAGCGACTTGCAGTTGTCCGGGGTCAGCCTGCGCAGGCTGAGATCCGGCCTGTGGACCATCACTTCGCGCAGGCGACCGACTTCCGAATGTACCCCGAGATTTGTCATGGGATGGCTCTCAAAGCGCGCTGACGGCGCCGGTCCACATCTCGTAGACGGCAAGGATTGCGACGGCGACCAGCGCGACCGCGATGATTGCTTCCACCGGGTGGAAGACGCGCTGACTGCCCTCGCGACGGGCCCAGACGTAGAAGATGATGCCCGGGGCATAGAGGATCGCGCACATGAACAGGTACGCAGGTCCCGCCGCATAGACGAGCCACAACCCGTAGATCGTTGCCAGCACACCTGCGAGGAGCGGTCCTGTGCGTCGCTCGCCGCTTTGGTAGCTTTCGCCGGTCAATGCCAACTTCGCGGCGAAGGCGCCGGAGAAAATGTAGGGCACGAGGATGGCGGCCGAGGCGATGTAGAAGAGCGCCTGGTAGGTGCTTTGCGCGAAGAGCGTGATGACAAGGAAGGCTTGGACGAGCAGGTTGGTGATGAGCAGCGACGTCGAAGGAACGCCGCGCTCGCTTTCTCGGCCAAAGAACTTCGGCATGGTCCCGTCCTTGCCGGCGACATGCGGAATCTCGGCGGCAAGCAGCGTCCAGCTCAGGAACGCGCCGACGACCGAGACGACGAGCGCGAGATTGATGAGCACGGCTCCCCAGGGCCCGACAACCGCTTCCAGCACACCTGCCATCGACGGGTTCTTCAATGCGGCGAGTTCAGGTTGGCTGAGGATGCCGAGCGAAAGCAGTGAAACCAATGCGTAGAGCGCGAGGCACGTGAAGAAGCCGAGCACCGTCGCGCTCGCTATGTCCTTGCGGCGCTCCGCCCGTGCAGAGAACACGCTGGCGCCTTCGATGCCAATGAAGACCCAGAGCGTCACCAGCATCGTGCTCTTGACCTGAGCCGCGATGGTGCCGAGTGAGGCATTGCCGAGACCCGCGAAATCGAGCGACCAGACGTTGAGCTTGAAGGCGACGGCGACGACGCCGACGAAGAGGACGACGGGAGCAATCTTGGCCACGGTCACGACGGTGTTGACGATCGCGGCCTGGCGAATGCCGGCACGGATCAGGAAGTGGATGGCCCACAGCAGGATCGATGCGCCGATCACCGCCTGCCAGGTGTTCCCGTCCCCGAAGGCAGGAAAGAAATAGGACAGCGCGCTGAACACTATTACCGCGTAGGAGACGTTGCCGACCCAAGCGCTGATCCAATAGCCCCAGGCACTATTGAACCCGACGAACGGACCGAAGCCGGCCTTGGCATAGGCATAGGGGCCGGCGTCGAGCTCGGGCCGGCGCACCGCCAGCGACTGGTAGACGAACACAAGGGCAAGCATGCCGACCGCGGTGATGACCCACCCGATCAGGATCGCGAGCGGACCCGCGCCAGCCGCCATGTTCTGCGGCAGGCTGAAGACGCCTGATCCCACCATCGAGCCGATCACCAGCGCTGTCAGGGAACCCAGCCGGAGCTTCGTCGAAGCCGTGGTCACGGCTTCACGGATTGGGATGTTGATTTCCGTCGTGGACATGATGCTCTCCCGAATTTGAACTGGGAGGAGTCCAGCAGGAAAGAAGGCCGCCGGCCTTGATGCCGGTCAAATCCGATCCCTTGCGACAGCGGCCGAAAATCAGGCCGCCACGATGCTAGAAGAAGCGCGCGACGCCATAGCCCGCAGCCGTGGCGGTGAACGTCATGCCGGCAAGGGGCAGCCAGAATTTCGCCGGCCCTGCGACAATCGCCAGGGACAGGCGCCCGATTGCGTTGGCCATCAGCGCCGTCAGGACCGCATGGCCCACCACTTCGATCGGGATCGACTGCTTGGCCAGTCGTATGGCGCTGAGCACGGAGGCATCGACATCGAATGCGCCCGCAATAGCGGAACTCGCCAGCAGGCCTTGCTCCTTGAATTGGAGGGCCAACGCGGCGCTTGCCGTCGAGGCGATTCCAAACAGCAACGCAAACATCAGCAGGGGAACCAGTTCGAATGGATTACGCGCCGCGCCGGGGCTATCGGTCTTCTCGTCGCGAAATGCCAAGGCGAACGTTCCGCAGGCACAAAACGCCAACGCAGCAGCAAGCGCGGGTGCGGCGATGGATACGGCTACACTCGGCAGGAGCACCGCAGTGACGAAGCAAACACGCAAGATCGAAACCATCGCTGCCAGCGCCGCGGCACCCGCGAAAGAGATGGGATTTTTTGCTGCATTGGCCGTGCGAGCCAATGATAGAGTAACGGCAGTGGACGAAACGACGGCGCCAGCAAGCGCGCTGACAAGCAAGCCGCGCGTATTGCCCAAGGCACGAACCACGACATAGCCGGCGAACGAAATCGAGGCCATCAGCACTGTCAGAAGCCAGATTTCCCATGGGTTGAAACCGCCCCAGGGGTCCAGCGTACGATTTGGCAGCAGGGGCAGGATTACGGCCGTCATCACCGCCAGGACCAATGCGGAGCGCAGCTCGATCCAGGTCAGACGCTTCAAGAGCCCATGCAGGATTTCGCGACTTGCAAGGAGTGCCGCCAGTGCCGCGCCGCCAGCGGCCGCGACGCGAAAATCACCGGCCACGCAGAGTGCGCCAAGGGCAAACACAGCCAGCCCCGCAATGACGGTCGTAACGCTGAAATCCTCATCATGAGCGGCTTCGCGGGCCTTGAACCATGCGAAGATGCCAGCGAAAGCAAGGAAGCCGGCGACCAACACCGACATCGCGTTGACTGCTTCGGCCAATGCCGCGACCACGCCGCCAAGAAGCCCGGCGATACCGAATGTCCGAATGCCTGCTGTTCGGCTCCGGTCGGGCGCGTCGCGCTCTCTCCAACCGCGCTCCAGTCCAACGAGCAAGCCTATAGCCAAGCCGACGCCAAGTTGGACGATGAGCCAATCCATGAACAGGCCTCAACCCGGCTGCATTTGCAGCCCGCCCCTTCCACTGGGGGCTGGCTTGCCACAGCTACCGCTCGGGCTGGCAACTGTCGGGTTAGCTCTCCGACGCCTCGCGGCCCGAAACCTCCACGATGAAGATGCTGAAGAACACATGGGGAAGATGCTCCGCGTCTGAGGAGGCGATCGGCTTGAGTGCGCCTGGCTCCCACCAGTCGGCGTGCTTGCTGAGCAACGACCATGCGTGTTCGAGCTGCGCCTTGTGCCCGATCCGATCGGGATATTCCTCATAACGCCCGCTGACGACGACGCTTTTCCAACCTTGGGCACTGCCGTGTCGGTCGACCTGAACCGATACAAGCGGATTGATGCGCATCCAGTCGATTTTCTTCCCCAGCATTGAAAATGCATAAAGGCGATTGTCTGCATAGGTATAATAGATTGGCACGACATAGGGCTGTCCATCCTTCGCGCAGCCCAGGCGGCCGACGCGATTGGCTGTCAGCAGTTTCGTGCATTCGAGCGCGGAAAGGGTACGGATTTGCATCGCCGAAATTCCTATGTGCCGGCTTCACGCGATTTATCGGCGGTGCGGGCACCCGAGCGTCTTCTTTCCTCGGCATTGCGGCGGTTTGGGCGAGCCAAGGCTAGCACGTCGAGAACCTCGCTGTCGGAAAGCTGCGGGAAGGTGCCATAGTAATAGCTGAGCGCACGAAAACGGGCAGGCTGAACGAGGCAGATCGTCAGATCCGCTTCCTGCGCAAGTTCATCGACGACCTCAGGAGGCGCCACGGGCAAAGCGACAATGATCTTTCGCGGCGAACGGCGCTTCAACGCGCGAATGGCGACCTTCATCGTCGTTCCCGTCGCTGCCCCATCGTCGACGATGACAACGGTTTTGCCGGCGACTGACAATGGTAGGTCTTTCCCACGATAAGCGGCTCGGCGCCGCTCCAATTCGGGGCGTTCCTGAGCGATCAGAACACGAAGGGCGCTGTCATCGAGAGCGTAGGCTTCCACGATCTCCCGGTTGAGAACGACATCCGGTGGGTCGCCGTCCACGATAGCGGCCACTGCCAGTTCCGGATTTCCCGGTGCTCCCACTTTTCGAACGATCGCCAGATCCAGCGGCGCCTTGAGGGCCTTCGCCACCTCGGCAGCGACGGGAACGCCACCACGTGGCAGGGCAAGGACGATCGGATCTTTCAGCTGAATCAGCTCCAGCGATGCTCCGAGCTTTTGTCCCGCCTCTTGGCGATCACGAAACATCGGTCATCCCTCCGGCCAGAGTTCGCGGAGCGACTTCTTCATGGAATTGCGGACCTGGACGATCTCGCCGTGGGAAATGTGGCGGTCGAGGAGCTTGAACACCGCGCTGATTGCTTTGTCGACATCGATCTCCGGCTCGTAGCCGAAGTTTTTCCTGACGCAGATCACGAAGTCGCGCTTCTTGCGCTCGCATACCAGTTGGCTTGCGTTCCACCCTTCGAAGTAGATGCCTCTGATCAGCGTTGGCAACTGAGCCGACAGGTCGGCCATTTCCTCGGGCGAGAGCCAATCGCGCAAGGCATGGAGGACCGACTTCAACAGCCGAAACGCGCTCTGCTCATTCCAGTCCAAATCTTTTGCGAGTTCGTTCACCCATTGCTGCGCCTGCTCGGCGGAGTGGGTAATGGAGGAGTGCGAAACTGAATGGGTCATCTTGGTTATCCTTCAATTCGCTTTCACTTGGGCCGAACCGGCCCATTGCGCCGGATCAAGTTTCACGCCCGGGATTCAGCCGCCCGCGTTGTTCACGATGAGTGGGATGATCCGATCGGTTTTCACGATAGCGGGCTGGCCGGCGGCGCCATAGGGGATGCCCAGCGCATCCCAGGTCTCGACCAGCGCGTCCTGCAATTCGGCGATCAGCGCGTCCGAGTGGAAGGGCGTCGGCGTGATGCGCAGCCGCTCGGTGCCGCGCGGCACGGTCGGATAGTTGATCGGCTGGATGTAGATGCCGTGCACGCCGAGCAGGCGGTCGCTGGCCATCTTGCAAAGCTCGGGGTCGCCGACCAAGACCGGCACGATATGGGTGGCCGATTCCATAACCGGCAGCCCGGCCGCGGCAAGCACCTGCTTGGTGCGGGCGGCCTGGCTCTGCTGCGCGTCACGCTCGGCCTGCGAGCGCTTCAGATGCCGGATCGAGGTGGTGGCGGCGGCCGCGATCGCCGGCGGCAGCGCGGTGGTGAAGATGAAGCCCGGCGCATAGGAGCGCACCGCGTCGATGACGGCGCTGGTGCCGGTGATGTAGCCGCCCAGCGTGCCGAAGGCCTTGGCGAGGGTGCCTTCGATGATGTCGATGCGGTCGGCAAGGCCCTCGCGTTCGGTGATGCCGCCGCCGCGCGGGCCGTACATGCCGACGGCATGGACCTCGTCGATATAGGTCATGGCGTTGTAGCGCTCGGCGAGCTCGACGATCTGCCTGATCGGCGCGATGTCGCCGTCCATCGAATAGACGCTTTCGAAGACGATCAGCTTGGCGCGCTCGCGTCCGGCCGCCTGCAAGAGGCTTTCCAGATGCGCGACGTCGTTGTGGCGGAAGATCTTCTTTTCGGCGCCCGAGCGGCGCACGCCCTCGATCATCGAGGCATGGTTCAGCTCGTCCGAGATGATCAGGCAGTTGGGCAGAAGCCGGGCAATGGTCGAGATCGAGGCTTCGTTGGAGACGAAGCCGGAAGTGAAGACGAGTGCTGCTTCCTTGTCGTGCAGGTCGGCGAGCTCATGCTCGAGCTCGACCAGCGGGTTGGACGTGCCGGAAATGTTGCGGGTGCCGCCGGCGCCCGAACCCATCCTGCCGGCGGCGCTCTGGAAGGCAGCAATCACATCCGGGTTCTGGCCCATGCCGAGATAGTCGTTGGAGCACCAGACGGTGATTTCCTGGGCGCGGCCGTTGGAACGCCAGATGGCGCGCGGGAACTTGCCCACGATGCGCTCGAGGTCGGCGAAAACGCGGTAGCGACGCTCGGCGTGGAGCTGGTCGATCGCATCCTCGAAGAACCGCTGGTAGTTCATGTCCGAAGTTTCCTGTCCTGGCCGCGGGGAGGTTCTTCGATTGCTTTTGCCTTCAAAGCGCGGCTCTCACATTGAGCTAGGTCAAATTCTTGAACAAGTCTTGCCTGGCGCCTGAGTCTGAGAGCGCGGTAGAATGTGAACGAACTGGGGTAGGATGGCGGCCATGTCCATTGTAACATCAGAGCGTTTCGTCGGCATTTGAGGGAAGTGTCGTGGACCGGTTCATTGCACGGGCCAACATCGCCCATTTCGAAGATTTGCTCGCCCGGGAGAATGACCCGGAGAAGCGGCGGGTCATTGAAGGCTTGCTTGCGCGAGAGAAGCACAAGCTTGAAATCGCGGAACAGCAGGCAGACACGGAAAGGGAGAATGCTCCCTCCAAGCCGGACGATCAGCCCGGGTAAGTCGACTACAACCAGGCTGGAAAAGCAGTGCCAGTACACCTGCCGGGGCACTGGCACTTGTAGGCGCCATCAGGCGGCTTTCACGCTGATCTTCTTCTCGGCCTTCTGCGCCTCCGCCGTCTTGGGCATCTTCACAGTCAGCACGCCCTTGGCGAAGCTGGCGTCGATCTTGTTGGCATCGACCCCATCAGGCAATTGGAACGACCGCTGGAAAGAACCGTAGCGGCGCTCCGAGAGGTAATAGTCCTTGTCTTTCTCCTCTTTCTCCTCGTTCTTCTCGCCCTTGATCGTAAGGACGTTGTTGGCGAGCTTGATATCGACGTTCTTCTCGTCGATGCCCGGCAGTTCGGCGGTGATCTCGAACCCGTCGGGCTTTTCAACGAGGTCGATTGCCGGCGCTACCGGCCAGCCGGCACTGCGCAACGCAGGCAGTTCGCGCCCGAAAAGCGAACGAGAAGACGGCAGCCGGAAATCGAAGGGATGGAAGTCATCGAAAAGCCGGTCGACCTCGCGACGCAAGCTCTCGAACGGCGTCGTCCAATTATCCGATCTTGGCGAGGCAGGCGTGGCTTTTTCGGTTTTCACAGGCAGTTTGGTGGCGGCTTCAGCCATGGTTCTCTCCATAAGATTGAACAGTTTGATAGGCAGGTGCCGCTGCCTCTGCTCTTCCCACCAGGATTGCCACAAGGTGTTAGAGCCGAGGCCAGCGGACCCGCTCGGCAGGCGTCCTGCCAGCTGGTCCACCACTTCGCGATTCTCCGCGTTTGGCGCGGATCGTCGCGCCCGCATGGCCCATCCTGACTGACCTGTCGAGGCCCGCATCCAAGCACCGCTACGAGTTGCGATCTTTGATCCGAGTCAAACAACCGAGGAAGAGTCGAATTTGGCCAAACGGAGATGATCCTGCGCGGCATACGAAACGATCTGGATTTGACGGCAGTCAAGGCGACGCGCTTCGGCGATCGCTAGTTGGCTACTTATCAACGGAGCTACGACCATGGATTTCAAGGGCAAAACGGCGATCGCCACCGGGGCTGGATCGGGAATCGGCGCGGCCATTGCCCTTGAGCTGGCCACCCGTGGAACGCATGTCGTCGTCGCGGATACCGACCATTCCTCAGCGGTGGATACCGCTGGGCGGATCGCGTCTAAGCTCGGGAGCATGTCGTCCATACTGGGTTCGGTCGGAAGGCCGAACGCTTGCGCCTTTGTGGCGAGCAAACACGCGCTTTTATCAAATCAGGCGGGCTTCCTAACCGGCAGCTATCACCTGATCGACGGTGGGAGCACGGCAAGATGATCAATCAAAGGCCCAGTGGACCGCGAAGCCGGAGCGCGACAGAAAGTGGCGCCGGTCGAGAAATGATCAAAATCAAAGCGTCGAACAATTCCTTGCATCAAGATGATCCGATGTGGAATCCCATCGCGAGCGCGCCATTTGGCCCAAGCCTTCAACTGGCTGTCTTTGATCAAGACGGTGTGCACGTGCTCGTATTTCCTTGCAGGAAAGAGTCGATGGGTTGGAAAAATGCCGCGACCGGGGCACGTGTCGAAGTCCATCCCACCCACTGGCGCCCATGGGATCCCGAGAAAGGCGATTGGGATCCGGTGCGGAATTCCCACTAAGTCTTGGGGTCGGCTATCAAAGCCATGCGCACCAGATGCGACAGGCTGCCGGCACCCATCTTGCTCATAACGTTCGCGCGATGGATTTCAACGGTGCGCGGACTGATGCCGAGATCATAGGCGATCGTCTTGTTGGGCAATCCGGAGACAAGTCCGTTGAGCACCTGACGCTCGCGATCGGAGAGCTTGGAAAGATTCGCGCGGATCTCAGCTGATTGCGGATGCGTAGCGACGGCGTGATTGCTATTGTCCACGGCCGATCGGATCGCCTCGATCAGCACCTCGTCGTCGAACGGTTTCTCGATGAAGTCGGCAGCCCCCTCCTTCATCGCCTGGACAGCGAGGGCGACATCGGCGTGCCCCGTCATGACTATAACCGGAACGGTATGGCCGCGTGCCCTCAATTGCCGAAGGAACTCTATGCCGTCAATGCCGGGCATGCGCACGTCGGTGACGATGCAACCCGCGATCTCCTTCGGTTCCGTTGCCAGGAATGCGCTCGCGGATTCATGAAGGCGTACGGCAAAGTCGGCTGTCGCGAGGAGAAAACCCAGCGACTTGCGCACATCGATATCGTCGTCGACCACATGCACGATATCACTGACCACGGGTAACCTCTTCCTTATCGACGGCGCGCAAGGTGAACCGAAACGCGGTGCCTCCGCCGGGCACTGCCTCAGCCCAGATATGGCCACCATGCGACTCCACGATAGTGCGACAAATGGACAGGCCCACGCCCATGCCCTGTTTCTTTGTGGTGACGAAAGGCTGGAAAAGCTGGGCTGATACCTCCGGCGCCAGGCCCGGCCCGGTGTCGATCACGCCGACTTCCGCCATGCCATCGTGCCGGACAGCAGTGATGATCCGCAACTCGCGGCGTGGCGCCCCCTGCATGGCCTCCACCGCGTTTCTCATCAGGTTCAGCAGCACCTGTTCGATCTGGATGCGGTCCGTCAAGACAAGCTCGGCCGCCGGATCGAGCTCGTAGGTGACACGCACGTCCGCTTCCCTGGCGCCCACCAACGCAAGCGAGGAGGCGTCTTCGATCAGAGACGGCAGGCGTTCGACCTGACGCTCACTTTCACCACGCGCGACGAAATCCCTGAGGCGACGAATGACGTCGCCGGCGCGCAGGGCCTGCTCCGCTGCTTTTTCGACCGCATCCCGCAACAGAGCGGCGTGCTGATCATTACTTCTTTCCAAGAGACGCCGGCTTCCCTTGAGGTAATTCGTGATCGCCGTCAGCGGCTGGTTTATTTCATGCGCCAATGTCGAGGCCATCTCTCCGAGCGCCGTGAAGCGCGCCATATGCAGCAGTTCCTGCTGCTGTTCCTGCATCCTGGCCTCCGTCTTGTGGCGTTCTGTCAGGTCGCGACAGAAGCCGGTGAAGAAGCGGCCCGTGCCTGGATGCATTTCGCCCACGGCAAGTTCCATCGGGAAGGTCGAACCGTCCTTGCGCATACCCGTCACGGTGCGCCCCAGTCCTATGATGCGACGCTCCCCGGTGGACAGGTATCGTTGCAGATAGGCATCGTGCTCCTCGCGATAAGGCGTCGGCATCAGCAGGTTGACGTTCTGACCGATGACTTCATGGGATTTATAGCCGAACAACGTTTCGGCGGCCGTGCTGAAGGACTGGATCAAGCCCTGTTCATCGATGACGACCATGGCGTCAGGCACCGTCGCCAGGATCGAGCGCAGGTGATCTTCGCGCAACTGGAGGGCGGCGTTGGCGAACGATAGCTCACTGACATCCGTACCTTGAACGAAGATAGCCGTAATGCGGCCGTCCCTGGCGTGGATGGGCTGATAGACGAAGTCGAGGATGCGCTCCTCAGGAGCGCCTGTTTCGGTGTTGCGATAGACGACCTTGACGCTTCTGCCGACATAGGGCTCGCCGGTTTCGTACACCCGGTCGAGCAGCTCGAAAAAGCCCTGACCGGCGAGATCCGGGAGCGCCTCACGCACTGATCTGCCAATGACTTCCCGCCGGCCGATCATTCGCTTGTAAGCCGCATTTGCCAATTCGAATATGTGCCCAGGCTCCTTGAGCAATGTCATGAAGCCCGGTGCCTGCTCGAACATCAGCGCAAGAAGCCCATGCTCCGGTAACTCGTCACGTCCCGGGGGCGGGCCCGACGTGCCAGAGATGGTGTCCGCGGCAGCTGACTCTCCCTTGCTCACATTGCATCCTGCTTCTGAGATGAAGGTATGGGGTTGATGATTTAGCACTCGGGCCCGCATTCGCAAACAGACCATTGATTTGACCGACGTCAAGGTTCTGCCCCGCGCGGGATGGCAATCAGGAAGCCATGCGTCATCCCTGAAGGTGCCCGAATGTCCTACAAAACAATCGTCGTCAATTTGGCCGTCGATGCAGACCCCGCGCCGATGGTGAAACTCGCGGCTGAATTGGCCGAGCGCTTCGACGCTCACCTCATTGGCCTCGCGGCGGCGGACGTTCCGCCCTTGGTGTCGACGGGAGAGGGCCTCGTCTACGAGGGCGAGGTCATGCAAATCCAGCGTACCGAGATCGAGAAGCGTCTTGCCGAAATGTCCGAGATTTTCTGGAGGCTCGTCCCGGCCTCGATTGGTAGCGAATGGTCGCAGCATATTTGCGGGCCGACGCGTGCCTTGGGCCGTGTGGCCCGTTCGGTCGATCTCATCGTGACTGCCGATGGCGGGGAGGACGTCTTCCGCGCCGCTGATATCGCAGGCCTGGTGCTTGGCGCCGGGCGTCCGGTGCTGGTCACCGCAAGCAATACCGAACACGTCCGCGGTCAGACCGTGCTCGTTGCCTGGAAGGACGGCAAGGAAGCGCGAAGGGCTTTGAGCGATTCCTTACCGCTCCTTGCAAAGGCAAACGAGGTGGTGGTTGCCACGATGGAACCCCAGTACGGCGAAGATGTTAGAAACAGCCTCGCCGACGTCGCGGTATTTTTGGAGCAGCACGGCATCATGGCTCGAACCGAGGTCATCGCGGGTGAAGCGGACGGCGAGAGGCTGGTCACGTTTGCGCGCTCGATCCATGCCGACGTTATCGTTTCCGGCGCCTATGGGCACAGCCGATTGAGGGAATGGGTCTTTGGCGGCGTCACGCGCTCGCTGATCGACGACCACGGCATCAATCGCCTGCTGTCGAATTGATGTGGCGGCGATGGCCATCGGTTCGGCACACGAAGCAGACCGGCCGGCAGCCGTGGCAACCGAGCAGCAGTCGATCGGGCGCGGCCGACCTGCCGCCAACGAGCACGCCTACTGGTCGCTTGAGACAGACCAGTTGATCGAGCGGTTGGAGACCTCTTCCTCTGGTCTTTTGAGCGTCGACGCAGCGATTCGACTTGGCAAATTCGGTCGAAATGCGCTGGCGCTTCGCTCAAACGGTTCTGCGTTCACGGTCTTCATCCGTCAATTTCGCAGCCCGTTGGTCCTGATACTCGTATTTGCCGCCGCCATTTCGATTTTCGTCGGCGAGGGTCACGAGGCAGCGATCATCGGCGTGATCGTACTTGCCAGCTGCGTTCTCAGCTTCACCCAGGAATATGGCGCTTCCCGCGCGATGGAGGCGCTGCGGCAGCGCATCTCCCGCAAGGCTACGGTGCTGCGGGACAGCTTCGAACGAAGTGTCGATGTGGAGACTATCGTTCCTGGCGACGTCGTCTGCCTCTCCGCCGGCAATCTCATTCCCATCGATGGTGTGATTCTGGAGTCGCGGGATTTCAATGTCAGCGAATCCGTTCTCACGGGCGAGACGTTTCCTGTCGTGAAGTCCGCCGGCCGGTCGGCGCCCCATGCCGGCATCGCGCAGCGGACCAATGCGGTTTTCACCGGCACGTCGGTTCGCAGCGGAACGGCAAAGGTGCTTGCTGTCGCCACGGGAGCGCAAAGCGAGTTCGCATCGATCGCCGAGGCCCTGGAGCGACGCATCCCGGAGACCGAGTTCGCGCGCGGCATCAGAAAGTTCGGTTACCTGATGACCGAGATCATGCTGGTGATCGTCATCCTCGTGTTCTTTGCCAACGTGATGCTCGAGCGGCCGCTGATAGAGTCGCTGCTGTTTTCGCTTGCGCTGGCGGTTGGCCTGACGCCCGAACTGCTTCCCGCGATCATCAGCGTCACCCTGGCCAGAGGTGCACGGACCATGGCCGCCAGCGGTGTCATCGTGCGCCGTCTCGATGCGATCGAGAACCTCGGCAGTATGGACCTGCTGTGCACTGACAAGACAGGAACGTTGACGGAAGGCGTCATTCACCTCGATGGATCGTTCGACGTCGAGGGCAATGCTTCGAAGGAGGTCCTGCTCTGGGCACGGCTAAATGCGACGCTGCAAACCGGGCTGAAGAATCCTCTGGACCAAGCAATAGCCGACGCGCGGTCCGGACAGGAAGGCCTGTCCGATTTCACCAAGATCGACGAGATCCCCTACGATTTCATACGCAAGCGGTTGTCGGTGGCGGTCCAGCAGGGAGGGCGCCAACAGATCCTGATCACCAAGGGCGCGGTGCAGAATGTCCTCGAGGTCTGTGCTTTCGTGCAAGACCAACACGGCCTGCAGCCCCTCGGATCGACCGAGCGACAGACTATAGACGAAAAGTTCAGGCGTTGGAGCGCGCAAGGCTATCGCGTTCTCGGCCTGGCGATCCGGCGCTTCGAAGATAAGAAAGGCTTCAGCCGAGAGGACGAAACAGCAATGGCGTTCGCCGGCTTCCTGCTCTTCCTCGATCCCCCAAAGGAGGGGGTGCGGAAAACCTTGTCGGCACTCGCCGATCGCGGCATCGGCGTAAAGGTCATTTCCGGCGACAACCGCTATGTCGCCGCTCATCTGGCCGAGGCTGTAGGTCTTCGGTCCGACAGGATCATGACCGGCGAAGACCTCTCGAAGCTGACGAAGAACGGGCTGCTCGCCGGAGTGCGCAAGACGGACCTCTTCGTGGAGATCGATCCGAACCAGAAAGAACGCATTGTCGAGGCGCTGCGTCGCAGCGGCCACGTCGTCGGCTATCTTGGCGATGGCATCAACGACGCGCCGGCGCTCCATGAGGCGGATATCGGCATTTCGGTCGATACCGCTGTCGACGTTGCTCGCGAGGCGGCGGATATCATCCTGCTCAAGCGCGACTTGGGCGTGCTGGTGCACGGGGTCGACGACGGCCGCAAGACGTTCGCAAACACGATGAAGTATATTTCCATCACGACCAGCGCCAATTTCGGCAACATGATCAGTATGGCCGCCGCTTCGCTTTACCTGCCGTTTCTGCCGCTGCTGGCCAAACAGATCCTGCTGAACAACTTCCTTTCCGACATCCCGGCCCTCGCGATCGCGGGCGACAATGTCGATGCCGATCAGGTGCGCAAACCGCGGCACTGGGACATCCATTTCGTAAGGCGTTTCATGGTCAGTTTCGGGTTGGTGAGCTCGTTGTTCGACTTCGCGACCTTCGCATTCCTTCTGCTGGTCGTGCGCGCCGCGTCAGCGACTTTTCAGACCGCCTGGTTTGTCGAGTCCGTGCTGACGGAACTCGCTATCGTGCTCGTCGTTCGCACGCAGAGGAGGCTATGGCGCAGCCGTCCCAGCCGTTTGCTTGTGGCACTCGCCTTAAGCATTGGCGTCGTTACCATCGCTATCCCCTTCGCTCCCTTCGCGGGTTGGTTCGGGTTCGTCCCGCTTTCGGTACCGGTGCTGGCCGGGCTGCTGGCCATCACGACGCTGTATATCGTTGTGTCGGAAGTCACCAAGACCTGGCTTTTTGAGCATGGCAGCCGGGGCAGGCGGTCACGAAAGGCGACAAGGCCCCATGCGGATCGCGCCACAAGCAAATCAGTCCGCTTCAACGGATGAAGCGGAGGGGGGATCGGTCGGTCTGGCCCAGGCCAGGAGAAGCTGCTTGTCGGTCGAGGCATCCTCCGCTTGCCGATTGCAACGGTCCACATGGCCAAGCGTGGGCCATCACGGTGGATGCACCATGACAGCCCAAGGGAGAACGCTCCGGTGTCAGCCCCCCACGGCAGCCTTGGCGACGTTGACTCCAAGGTCGTAGACGAGCTGGCCGCCATAGTAGCCAGTTACCGTGACCAGCGCTGCGCCGGCTATTTCGATGGCGGGAACGGCGAGAGCCAGCGTCCTCAGTTCGCGATTTCGTATCCACAGCGCGAGCCGGATGACGCCCCAGCCCAGAAAGGTGACGGCGCTGATCGTGCCCAAGCTCTCGTGCATCTCCGCTATTTCGCTGCTGAAACCGGTAGCCTCGGCGTAATCGAGGGCCATGCCGCCGAAGAGCCAGGTGACGATGGCGAACAATCCCGCGGCGACGGCGACGAAGGTGGAAATCGTTCCTACGCCCGATCGCATTGTCACGGCATTGCTGCCGGCAAGCGCCGCGAGATCGATGATCACGAGTGTGTAGATGAGCACAATAGGGAAATGCACTAGAATTGGATGGACATGCTGAATCGCAGGCATTGGAATTGTTCTCCAGGAACAGTAAGGAGCAGCTTTAGAAGCTCAAGCGTGCGTCAATCGTCGCTGTCGCCGAGTTCCTCGTCTTGCGGACTGGCGCGAGTGTCGGACACGGATTTGCCGCCGTCGCACTCGTCATCGCCGACGCCCTTGACCGACTTGGGACCAGTCGCGCTCATCATGGGGATGGCCTGAAGGTCGATCGTATCGGAAGCGGTGGGGGAGGGTGCACATGATCCGCGGTTGGATTCAGCGGCGGCGGGTATGACGAAAGCGGTGAGGCCTCCAAGAGCGACAAGCAAAACAGGGAAATTGCGCATGGTTTCGTATCCTTCTCCGCGCATCCAACATCGGGCGCGACGGCTCTTGATAAGGACCTTGTCCTTGCCGTCGGCTGACAGTGATTGACAGCGGTTTGACAGCTTGCGCATGCGACAGCTCTCTTCCATGAAAATAGTGTTGATGCGCCTAGCCGCTCTCGGTGTGGTCGGGCTTGTCCTGGCCGCGCCGATAGCCGTTCGGGCGCAAGACGACGACGATGACCACGATCGGGCGCGCGATCTTTATGAGCGCGGCGAAATCGAGGGCCTTGCCAATATAATGGCCATTGTCCGCGCCAAGGCTCCCGGCGAGATCGTTGCGGTCGATCTCATACGGGCGGGAGACAGGTGGGTCTATCGATTCCAGGTGGTCGCTGCTGACGGCAGGCGCCGGATCGTCGACGTCGATGCCGGTGCGGGCGGCGTGTTGGGCGATGAAAGCGACCACAAATGAAGATTCTCGTGGCCGAAGACGAACCGCGCATTGCGGCCGATATCGCGGCCGTCTTGAAGGCGTCGGGCATGGCCGTCGATATCGTCAATGACGGAGAAGCGGCCTGGTTTGCCGGCGATGTCGAGAACTACGATGCGGCGATTCTTGATCTGGGACTGCCCAAACTGGACGGTCTCACGGTGCTGAAGCGCTGGCGTGCCAATGGCCGCCGCTTTCCAGTCCTGATCCTGACGGCGCGAGGACTGTGGACTGAGCGCGTCGACGGCATCAACGCCGGCGCCGACGATTACCTTCCGAAGCCGTTCGAGATGGAGGAACTGCTGGCGCGGCTGCGCGCTATCCTGCGCCGTTCAAGCGGGCAGGCCGCGCCGGTGTTGAAGTCGGGTCCCTTGCTGCTCGACACGCGCCAGATGCGCATCTCGCTTCGTGGCGTTCCCGTGGCGCTGTCGCCGTTGGAGTATCGGCTCCTCGCTTTCCTGATGCATCATTCCGGCCGCGTGGTTGCGCCGACTGAACTGGCGGAACATCTGTACAGCTCCGACAATGACCGCGACCCGAACACGATCGAAGTCATCGTTGCGCGTCTTCGCAGAAAGCTTGGCAGCGATGTGATCGAGACACGGCGCGGGTTCGGATACCTCGTGCCCGACGGACCCGACTGATGCGCAATTCGATCCGCTTCAGGCTTTGGTCGGCTGCAGCAATCTCGATCGTGATTGCGCTCGGCATCGCCGGCGTCGGCCTGCGTTACCTGTTTGAGCTCAACGTCGAGAGGCGGGTCGTCAGCGAGCTCACCGTCGACCTCAATGAGCTGATCGGCGCGACGAGCTTCGCATCCGACGGCCGCCTGTCGGTCGCTTCGACGCTATCCGACCAACGCTTCGCCAGTCCGCTGTCCGGGCACTACTGGCAAGTGGAAGATCTGGCCACGCACAACCTCGTTCGATCGCGATCGCTCTGGGACGCCACGCTCGCCTTACCCGGCCAGGATGCCAGTGGCGAGCTGCGCAAGGCAGAACTCACGGGGCCAGGTGGCGAACTCACCGTTGCGGTCTTGCGCACGATCACCGATGCCGACGGGCGGGCGTTTCGCGCCGTCGTGGCCGAAGATCATCGCAATGTGGAAGTCTCGGTAGGCGAGTATGTCCGTGATCTCACGCCGGCGCTCATCGTGCTGGCGTTCGCTCTGATGGGAGCCTTCTTCATCCAGATCACCGTCGGTTTGGCGCCACTGGAGGGCTTGCGGGTCGCCGTGAGAAACGTGATTGCGCAGCGCTCGGCTCGGATCGATGTAGCTGCACCGAGCGAAGTGCAGCCACTCGCCGACGAGATAAATCGCCTGCTCGACGCTCAGGAGAAAGCCCTCATGCGCGCCCGCTCGCGCGCCACGGATCTTGCCCATGGGCTTAAGACCCCCCTTCAGGTCCTGTCCGCCGATATCCGGACTTTGCGCAAGAAAGGCGAAACGGAGCTTGCCGACGAAATCGAAAAGAGCACAGGCGCCATTCGCCGCCATGTCGAGCGGGAGTTGGCACGCGCCCGTCTGGCGCCTGGTGTTTCCGGCAAGGCAACGTGCCGGGTCAAGGAGGTGGCGGCCGGCGTCGTCGCCGTGATCAAACGGACGCCACAGGGCAAGCAGCTCTCATTCGAGATTGATAGCGCCGAAGATTTCATGGCGCCTATCGACGAAGGCGACCTTTCGGAGGTTCTGGGCAATCTATTGGAGAATGCGATGCGGTTCGCGAAATCCGTGGTTCGCGTAAGCGCATCTGCGACCGCAGGCGAGGTCATCATCACGGTTGTCGATGATGGTCCGGGCATCCCCGAGGCTGCACGGGATGCCGCCTTGTCCCGCGGCGTGCAGCTCGACAGCAAGGGCGGCGGCACTGGTCTCGGCCTGGCGATCGTCTCGGATATCGTCGAGGCATATGGCGGCCGCCTTGCGATGGCAAATGCCAGTCCCGGTCTGGCGGTGACGATCCACCTGCCCCGGCATGGTTGAGTCAGGCAAAACCAGGGAAATAGTCGACCTTTATCCTCGAACGGCTGACGCCCATGGCCAGCAGCTTCTGGCGCAATGCCTTGACCATAGCCTGGGGGCCGGAAATGTAGAAGGTGCGCTCGAGATAGTCGGGCATGGTCAGGCGCACCAGACGGGCGTCGATATAACCGGGGTACTGGCCGCGCACAGCGCCTTTGGCCACCGCGTGGTACGTCCTTATGCCCAGCTCGCGCCTCGCGGAGCCGAGCACGTCTTGATAGGCGATGTCGTCCCGGGTCTCTGTGCCGTAGAGAACGACGATCGGCCTCACTTCCTTGCGGTCGACAAGATACTGCAGCATTGAACGGAAGGGCGTGATGCCGATGCCGCCTGCCAGGAAGGCCATCTTGATATCGGGATCGGATGGCAGCGTGAAATCGCCAGCCAGTTGCGAGGCGTGGATCGTGGCGCCGGGCTTCATGCTGCCAAGCGCCTGCTTGAAGGCGCTCGATTGCGGATAGAACCTCACTCCCAGCCGTACCGATTGCTCGGTGGGAGAAGAGGCGAGGGTGAAGTAGCGCCGGTTGCCGCGATTGTCGGAACGGTCGAGACCAAGCGTCCATTCAAGGTACTGGCCTGCCTGGAAGGCAAGCTTTCGCGGTGACCTGAAGATGAAGTCATAACTGTCGGCCGCGGTTTGCTCGATGCGTTCCAATGTCAACACGAAGCGGCCTTTCGGGCCCACCGAATAGGCGAAGAGATTGCCCGCCAGAAGCGCAAGTTCGGGCGTGAAATAGAACGAGCCGACATGGATGTTGGGCGCGAACAGGAGGCCGACGATGGCGGCAAAGGCGATACGCGGCCAGCGTGTGGTGGGCGCGGTCAATGGCTCGGTCAGCATCACGAAGGCAAAGAAGAACAGCGGCGACGAATTCAGCGTCTCCCTAAGGGCATCGCCATATCGCGCGGGCTCGGTTGCCGCCAGGACGGTCACCAAGGCTACGGCCACGAATGTCGCGACGAGATCCAGGCGACGTAGTTTTCGTACGATGAGAACGCCGCCGATCGCCACCAGGGGCAGCAGCCAGGGATTGCCGCCGACCCACCATGTAGCGGGTCTGTCAAGCAGCAGCGCCGACAGCGCCACGCCGAGGGCCGCTGGATTGAAAAGATGTTTTCTGCCGACCGCGAAGATGAACTTGGATGAGATCGCCCAGACCGAGGCGAAAGCGACGGCGGCGATGCCGTTCAGGTCCGTGACGGTCACCGGATCGAGGATGAGGGCGAGAATGAGTGCGGTGATGTAGACGGACTCGTTGTTCGCCGGAATCTCGAAGACAAGCGCGAAAGCCTTGTTGGTAACCCAGCAGGCCGAAACCGCCAGGGCCGTGGTGTAGGCGAGTGCAAGCGGATCATGCGGCACGAGCTTTACGAAGCCGAAGCCAAAGGCCGCACCCAGCAGTGCCATCAGATAGTAGAGCACCAGCCTGTACATGGTCACGTGATCGAGGAACCGGTCGACTGCCTTGATCATGGTTCGCAAAGCTCTCCGAATCCGCTCGTCGGCGTCGCGCGGCCGTTGATGTCGACGACATATCCCTCCAGCCCAGGAGCCCGCTCGATGAACAGGATGCCGTCCGAGCCCATGGCGAAGGCAGCGGTGGCGAAGCGATCGGCCTCGAGCACATCGGATCCGATGACCGTCAGGCTGACGATGTCGGCGATGGCGTCGGAAGGCTCATGCGGATTGTAGATGTGCTGGCCGCGTGCATAGGTGCCGGAAGTGGCGACGCCGCGACCACGCGGATAGATGACCTTGATGATCTCATCCGTCTTGAAGGGGTTGCGGATGCCGACGCTCCAGTCTTGCCCGGAAGCATTCCTGCCTGAAGACTGGATGTCACCGCCCGCTTCGATGAAGAAGTCGCGAACACCCGCGTGGCGGACAATTTCGGCTGCGTTGCGAATGGCCCAACCTTTGACGATACCCGACGGATCGAGCGAGCCATCGGCCTTATGGATGTCGAAAAATCCATCGGTCTCGTTCCTTGTCCGCTCGGCGAGTGCCAGCACTTCCATCATCTCGGCGCTCCAATCCTTGACTGGAACGTCGCCCCTGTTGATGGCGGAAATCTCGCTGTCGGTCCTGTAGGTGCTGAAACGGCGATCGACCTGTTCGAAATAGCCGAAGACGCTGGCGATCAGCGTGCCAGGCGTGCCGCCGATGTCGACCGTGATCGGCATGCCCATCAGAATCCGTGTCTCGCGCATGGTGTCAGGAGGAAGCCTTTTTCAGCGCGCCGCCAAGCGACTGGATAAAGGCCCTGCTGGTCAGCGTGGCGCCCGAAATGATGTCCACATCGGCGCTTTGCGCGCTGATCGCCTCATCACGCAACATGGGCAACGCCTGCCGGTTGATGCTGACGGAGGTACGACGGTCATTGGGATACTTGAGTATCTTGAGGGCCGTCAGCCGGCCACCTTGAACGAGCGCCTGAAGCTGGATGATGCCGTAATAGGCGTCGGCCGCGGGACCCGTGTAGACCCCGTCGGCATAGCCGTGGCCCGCCAGCTTCATGCCGGTATGAATGACGCGCGCTGCTGCCTGCGGATAGGCCGGTCGCGGCTGCGGGATTGGAATATAAACGGCGGGCGTCACCGCGAATGCAGGTGTCTCCTGAGGAGGGGCATTCAAGGGTGGGAGCTCCGCTTTTTGCTTGGCTGGTGGAGGCGGTAGCTGTGGGCTCCGCAGCGGTTCGACGGCGACAGTCGTTTTCGGCGCGGGGGCTGTCATCGTCGCACTGGTGTCGTGCCCTATCTCTACCGGCTTTCGTGGCGCCGGCTCTTGTGTCGCGCTCTGGCCGGGGCCCAATGTGGACGCCGCCGCCTGGGCCGGGACCGCGTCAGCCGGAGCCGGCGGGGCGAGCAGTGGCAATGTGTTCTGCTCCGCGGCGTTTGCGGACCCCTGCGTGTCGATCAGATCGTTGCCCGGTTGCCTGCCCGCCTGATCCAGGACATAGGCCCCGGACGAGGCGATCACGAAGAGGGATAAGGCGATCTTTTTCATAAATGTTGCATCCCAGATTCAAGGCGCGCCACGGCCGAGCCGGCGCATGCTGGGGCCAATATCTCATGAGTTAGCTGACAACTGGCTGTCAGCGCGGGGTCGTCCGAAAAATGTTCAGGTTGGGGACACTTGGTCACCAAATTGATCTGGATCAGGGTATTGTCCGGGGTGGCCAATAAGCTTCGACAGCTTTCTAACCCTGCCGATGCGAGCGCGAACCCTTGCGAAATCGATGAGCTATGAGTCGTCTTCACACTGAAAATCATCTGGTGTCACGCGTCGGCTGGTTACGGGCCGCGGTGCTCGGCGCGAATGACGGCATTGTCTCGACCGCCAGCCTGATTATCGGCGTTGCAACCGCCAATGCCACTACAGCCGGCGTCCTGGTGGCAGGCGTCGCGGGCATGGTGGCGGGCGCCATGTCGATGGCGGCCGGCGAATATGTATCGGTGAGCTCGCAATCCGACACCGAGTTGGCGGACCTTGCTCGTGAGCGAAAGGAACTTGCGAACCAGCCTGAGTTCGAGAGGCAGGAACTTGCCCAGATCTATATCGATCGCGGCATAGAGCCTCAGTTGGCGCTGCAGGTGGCCGACCAGTTGATGGCCAAGGACGCGCTGGGCGCCCACGCGCGTGACGAGCTTGGTATTTCCGAGACAACCGCCGCACGACCAATCCTGGCCGCGCTGGCCTCGGCAGCGGCTTTTTCAGTCGGCGCGATCATGCCGCTGGCCATGGTGTTGTTTTCGCCGCCCTCCAGACTTGTCGCCGTCGTTTCGATCGCATCGCTATTGTTCCTGGCGCTGCTGGGCGCAATCGGCGCCAGGGCCGGCGGCGCGAATGTGGTGAAGGCCACTCTTCGCGTCACCTTCTGGGGCGCGCTGGCAATGGCACTGACCGCGGGTATCGGCGCAATCTTCGGTGTCGCAGGCTAGGCGGCTCCGCCGGGCATGGTTGCTCCAGTCTTCAGGTTGCGCAATCCAAGTCGGGTGGCTCTTTCGTTGATCGAGATCAACGTTGAAGGCTGCTTGGTATGGCAATGATTTGCCATCTGAGGAGTGTGATGACATGAGCTTTCTCGAATATCTGATTGGAGTTGACGCTAGAACTGCCTTGATGGGACGCATGATGCAGAAGATGGGCGTCGACAGGCAGTTGAAAGTTGTGGCGGATCACGCAGCCGTCACCAGTCGTGCCGTTGATCGGTGCCGGTCTTGCGGCCATCAGGACGAATGCGCCGCGTGGCTCGACGAAACCACGCATGCCGATCATCCGCCAGCCTATTGCCGCAATGGCGATTTGATCGCTCGGCTGCAATCTGTCCGCTGATTGGCGCCGACGGCAAACAAGCTGGAAAATCACCGCCTTTGGCCGATTCCACGGACGACGGCGAGGGGCAGGGGATGACGCGCAAGCAGAAGCGACTGTCGGTGATCCTGGCGGGGCTGCTCTTCTTGGGCGCCGCTTCCGGGCTTACCTTCTACGCGCTTGGCCGGAAGGCCTCCCATTTCCACATGCCGGCCGACCTCGCTGCCGCGAACGTGCCGCCGGGGCAGCGCATTCGCCTCGATGGTCTCGTCGAAAAGGGCACGATCATACGCGTAGGACGCTGCGGTCGTCTTCTCGGCCACCGACACGCAGCAGGCAGAGCAGGGCGTCATCGCCGAAGGTGCCTTCGGTCCAGACGGCGTCTTCATCGCGGACAGCGTGGAAAGTGCGAGCAAATAGGTCACATGGCGGCTAACTGATGCAGAACGGTGTATTTCTTCTGGAAGCATTTCTGCTCTTTGTCGCTCCAGGGCCAACCAACGCCCTTCTGATGGCGGGTGCGGTCAAGCGCAAGGAGGCGACCAAGCTCTTGGCGGCACAGGCGTGCGGCTACGGGATCGCGGCGGCTTTCTGGTTCTTGTCGCGTCCTTTGATGCCGCCGGACGCCATCCAGATACTCAAACTGGTCGCCGTCGCATGGCTTTCAGTTCTGGCGTTGCGCCTTATGGCGAGCACCTCCATCGACGGATCGGAGCGCCGCGATAGCCTTTCCCTGCTGGCAATCACCGCCCTCAATCCCAAGGCATTCATCTATTGCCTGGCGATGGTGCCAACGGATGCCGGTCCGCGCGAGCTTGGCATTTTCTGGATGACGCTCGTCGGAATCACCGCTGTTACTGGATCGCTTTGGGTCTTGCTTGGCAGGCAGCTTCGTCAACGCCAGAGGATAGCCGACAAGGTCGCCGGCGCGGCGCTTCTTGGATTTGCCCTGCTTCTGCTCCGACCGCTATTAGCCGCGGCGGCGCTCTAACACTCGACGGGAAGATCGGGATCGGGCCGCGCTTGCCGCGGCGCCATGATCGCCGGCGGAGTAGGTGGGTCGGAAGGGCCAGGGGGTCGGGTCGACTATTGGGCGATAGAATCCGCTGCCACGCCCGTCAGGAGACAAGCACGACCGACAACGGTCCGGCGTAGAAGAGCTTGTCCGTGACCTTCTTGACCCCGGCAACGTTCTCGGCGGCAACGACAGCGGCCTTGCGCTGGCGCTCGTCGAAAATTGCGCCATTCAGTTCGACCTCTCCTTTTTGGACGGTCACGCCGATAAGGTCGCCACCGACGCTCCAGGATTGCCCTCGCAACTCGGCAAGAATATTCCTGCGGATCACCTCGTCGTCGACGGTCGCCGCGCCTGATTTTGGCAAAGTGCGAAGCAGGGTGCGCATCAGATCGGAGCGGCTGACGATGCCGACAAGGTGACCGGCATCGAGGATAGGCACGTTCTTGATGTCGTGGGTCACCATGAGCTCTACAATCTCGGCGAGTGAGATGCCAGGCGCCGCAGAAACGACGCCAGTTGTCATTACCTCGTCCACCCGGCGTCCGTTCGCACGAACATATTCGTCGGCAACCTTGCCGGGGCCGACTAGAAATTCGAGCCAGCGAGGCCGCTTCCGTCGGGTGCCAAGTTCCTCTCGGCGCAGAAAATCGCCTTCGCTGACGATGCCGGCCAGCGATCCATCGTCTCCCACGACCGGGAGGCAGCGTATATTCCTGCTCAGCATCAGCTCGGTCGCATCGGCGACTGAGGCAGTGGCGGCGATCGTGACCACCGGCGTCGTCATGATGTCGTGGGCCTGCATCGAAATCTCCTGCTCTCCGTGAGCCCCTTTTTCGGATGTCGAGAACAATGATGCTTTGATCTGCGTCAGTTTGATTGCCGGCCTTCGTTGTCTTGCCCGTCAGGCTCGATCAATATCCGCTCCGCGGCTTCGGCGAGATCCTGGCCGGAATACCCGGCATAACTGGCGATGCGGCCCTGGAGAACGGGTGGTTGGAATGAGCCGCCACGTCTGCCGCGATCGCACGACCCTGGTAGTAACCTTCCATGCGGGTGAAGACGGCAAGGTCTCAACTCGCCAGCTTGGCGCCGAGCTTCCGCTGAACCACGACAAGCGTCGGATCGTCAGGATTTGTCCTGACGGTGAAGCCCATTTCGCGCTCCAGCTCGATCGCCGCCCGGTTTTCGCGGCTCTCGATCGACTCGACCGTCTCGATGTCATGGTCGTCGGCGTAACGCGCTATATAGCCGAGAAACTCCCAGCCGACGCCGAGATGCTTGCGATCCTCACGGATGCAAATGGCGACCTCGCCGCGACGGTCGGCCGGATCGGCTGCGAGCGTCGCCACCGCAATCAGCATTCCGTCTGTCGAGAAGGCGAGAAAGTTATGGATATGCGGATCGTCGGAACGGGTCATCGCCACCAAGCGCTCATGCGACACTTCCCGAACGGCGCCGAGGAAACGGAAGCGCAAATCCTCTGGCGTTACATGTTTGAAGAACTCCGCGACGAGCGGCTCGTCGTCAGGGCGAGCGCGGCGCACTTCAAAACGAAATCCGGTGTGCGTGGTGAGCGTGCTTTTCATTGTCGTCCCTTTCAGGATTGATGCGCGGAGCTGTTTCGAATGCCTCATTCCCCCATCGCCAGCAGCGTGTCCCGCTTGAGGATTTCGATGCTGCGAAGGCTGGGCAGACGGATCACGCCTTTCTCCTTCAGGCGAGTGAAGACCCGCGACACGGTTTCGATCGTGAGGCCGAGATAGTCGCCGATGTCGTTGCGCGACATCGGCAGTTCCACCTGCCTCAACCCACCCTGGCGCTCCGACATTTCGACGAGGAATGCCGCGACGCGCTCGATGGCGTTCTGGCGGCCAAGCACCAGGAGATGTTCCTGTGCACGGGTTAGCCCCTTCAAGGCGAGAGGCAGCAGCTGGCGGGACATGTCCATGCCCGACGGGGTGCGAAACACCCGCACGCCGGTAGCGTTGATCGCTTCGGCGAAGAAGTGGTGGGTGGTGTCGGCTTCGAAGCCGAAAGTTTCTCCCGCCAGATGGAAAGCGCTGATCTGTCTGCGACCGTCGGCAAGCAGGCGATAGATGCGCACGGCGCCGAATTCGACCTGGTAGAGAGCGCCCGCCTTTTCGCCCTGGGCGTAGATCTCGGTGCCCGCGGGGAAGAAGCTGACCGGCTGCGTTGGCGCCCCGTCAAAGACGGGTGCGGGGCTCTGATGGGGCGTGTATGACGCCAGTTCGATCTTGGCGGAAGCTTGAGCGTACATGGCTGTGGTCCCGGTGAATTCGTGACAACAGCAATCGCGCAAATCCCGCCACGCCGAAATTCGGTTATGTCCCTACGGGAAACTACCTAGAGCCGAGCCCGAAGGCACTCGATCGATCCATGCATCGCCGAGCGTGTTGCGCACTATGCGATTGACCACGATCAAGGTCGGCACGAATTGGCTGGGCGATTATTCGGTCAACCATCCAACCAAGGGAATTTGGTCATGACCTCCGACATCATCGAAATCTGGGCTGGGGTACTCGGCCTGGCCTATCTCGCCGCCTTAGGCCTCTATTTCGAAATGCTTTCGGCTCGGAAGCGCAGTCACGTTGCAGCGAGCTACGGCTTCGACCACCGCCATGTGCGGTCGCAGGCGGTGAAGATCAGGTAGTAGGGCCGATCCACATCAGGCAGTGCATTTCCGATTTTGTTACCGGGGCGGAAGGTCTCCGTCCCATCATTTCCGGACCGAGGTGTGTCATGAAGGCAATGGTGCTGGAGAGGTCCGGCACTCCTTTGAAGGCTATCGATCGCCCCGACCCTACGCCGCGACCGGGCGAGATGAGGCTGAGGGTCGAAGCGTGCGCCGTCTGCCGGACCGACCTGCATGTCGTTGACGGCGATCTGCCGCGGCCGAAGTTGCCGCTTGTCCCCGGTCACGAAATCGTCGGCATCGTGGACCTGGTTGGCGAGGGCGTGTCACAGTCTCGGCTCGGCCGGAGAGTAGGCGTCCCTTGGCTGGGACATACTTGCGGGCATTGCCCTTACTGTGTCGCCGGCGCCGAGAACCTTTGCGATCTCCCTTTGTTCACCGGCTACACGCGGGATGGCGGCTTCGCAACTCATGTGGTTGCCGACGAGCGTTTCGCCTTCGAGCTCGATGCCGCGGCGGATCCAGTATCGCTGGCGCCGCTCCTATGCGCAGGGCTGATCGGCTGGCGCTGCCTCAAGAAGGCGGGCGGGGGCAGGCGACTGGGCATCTACGGCTTCGGCGCCGCCGCGCATATCATCACGCAGGTCGCGGTCTGGCAGGGGCGTCAGATCTTCGCCTTCACGCGGCCTGGTGATATTCAGGCGCAGGAATTCGCGCGCTCGTTGGGCGCTGTCTGGGCAGGATCGTCTGACGAATTGCCTCCCGTCGAGCTGGACGCCGCGATCATTTTCGCCCCGGTCGGCGAACTGGTGCCAGTGGCGTTGCGGGCGGTGCGCAAAGGTGGCCGCGTGGTTTGCGGCGGTATCCACATGAGCGACATCCCATCGATGCCCTACCGGCTTCTCTGGGAAGAAAGAGAGTTGGTTTCAGTCGCCAATCTTACTCGCCGTGACGCGGAGGAATTCTTTCCGATAGCGCAGCGCGCTCAGGTGCGCACGCACACAAAGGTCTATCCGCTTGAGCGGGCCAACCAGGCGCTGGACGATTTGCGGACGGGCAGGCTGAGCGGCGCCGCCGTCCTGCGGCCGTGACGCACGAGCTACGCCGAACGAGGGATTCTCTCCTGTGGTGTCGGAAAGGCTGGTGGATCGTCAGGGGACATCGGCTTGCTTGGCCCTGCGTTTTCGCCCCGTGATCATGGCCCGAACCAGGTTTTCTCGGTGCCGGAAGCTTGCCAGCGCCACGCCGCAAATGTGGAGCAGGACAAGCAGCAACAGACCGTGCGCGGCAAAACCGTGCGCCGTTTCGACCCATGCTACGCCGAAATAGGAATCCGTGGTCATCAGCCAGCCGGTCAGCGCGGTTGCGCTTATCGCCGCAATCAACGCGACCACCATCGCGCCGCCTGCGGGATTATGGCCGATGTAGCGTGCCTCGCGACCGCTCAGCATCGCGGAAAGATAGCCCAACACCGTCGCCGGACCGTGCAGGAATTGCGAGAAGCGCGCATAGGGCGTTCCCAGAACGCCCCAGACGAGCCGCATCGCGACCAGCGCGCCGGCGGCATAACCAGCCCAATGATGGATGTCTTCCGAGGAATGGCTTGTCAACCACGCGGTGACGAAGCTGAGCACCAGCGCCCAGTGGAAACTCCGCACGACCCGGTCCCAGACACGCACTACTCCCTCTGACGCCGGCTGCCTGTCCGCCGCTGCTGAAATGCTGCGATCAGTTCTCGCCGGCTTCGGCATTGTCGAGCTTTTCAAGGGTCTCGGCATTGTAGGCCAGGTTGACTTTCTTGCCCGCCTTGTCGACCGCGTAGACTTCGTAGCAACCCTTCTCGACCTTGATTTGCCGCACCGTCAGGCCCTCACCGGTCAATTGCGCCTCGAGCGCTGCCTTGGGCTTGAACTGTGATTTCGGGGCGGTGCTGCAAGTGCCGCCGGCGGCAAGCGCCGGCCCAGCAAGCATACCGGCAAGCGCTGCGAGAAAGAGTGTACGATACATGATGACTCCATTTGAGCTATCGGGCGCGAGCGTCGCGCCTGGGTTGGGATTTCGATCGGTCCTGCGAGACGATGATTTCACCGTCATTGCGGCGACATAGCCGATCAAACCTGACAACTGGCTGACAGATGCATCGGCGCGGCATCTGATTTCGCCACGGTCAGTTTGATTTCGCGCAAGGACGGCGGACGGGTGCGCGAGCAGGGTGAAGTGGGGCATGAGCGCTCATGCTGCCGCCCCGAAGGAGGACCACCATGAACACCATATCCAAGCTTGGACTCGCCGCGGCCATGCTGACGACTTGCAGTTCCGGCGCCGTCCAGGCTGCATCGCTCGTCCAGGTCTCTCTTTGGGACAAGGGTGCGAGCACCGAGATGCCGATGGGGCTTGCCTATGCGGCACCAGGACTGGACATCACCAGGGCAACCATGGGCATGAAGGTCTTGCCCGGCGCGGTGAAGGCCGGAGAGGTTACCTTCAAGGTGAAGAATGATTCGAAGGATACCATTCACGAAATGATCGTGATGTTCCTCGCCGACCCGAAGAAACCACTTCCCTACATTGATGCCGAGAACCGGGTCGACGAAGACAAGGCTGGCGACAAGGGCGAGGTTTCGGAGCTCGATCCCGGCAAATCAGGTTCTTTGACCGTTGATCTGAAGGCTGGAAAGTACCTGCTCATCTGCAACGTGCCAGGTCACTACGGTGCCGGTATGTGGGCCGAGTTTACAGTCGATCCGTAGGCTGGCCGGCTCTTGGCCGAAAACCGCTGCGGTGTCGCCTCGAAGCGCCTGCCGTGACCGCCTGTCTCGCTCCCGAATTTTGGGCATTTTGCTAAGACTGTCGGCTCTGGGCTTTGCCGCCGAGCCGGCACTCCCGCGATTTTTCCGGATCAGTGGCTCAAAGCCCTCGCTGACCGAACACACGCATTTGTCCGAGCCACTTCGCCCGCTTTGCGTCGCTGGCGCTCGCAACCATGCCGTACAGTGTTTCCCGCACCGGCCTGATGCCAACGAAATTGAGGATGCCGCGCCGCATGCCGGCAATCCCGTGGCTGAGGAACCAGATCCGATAGACGGCCGCAGGCATTCCCATGGTCACGACCAAACGCGCGGAGCGGCCGCGCAACAAGGACTTGGCAAAACTCTCGCCTTCGGCCGGATAGGCGAAGGCAGTGCCTGGTCGCATCACCTGCTCAAGAAAGGCTTTGAGCAAGGCTGGCACGGTGCCGAGCCAAAGTGGAAAGACAAAGACGAAATGCTGCGCCCATGCGACGGCGTCGGCTGCTTCCTCGAGGCCGTCGGGGATCGTCCCGTGTTCGAACTCCTGCATCGTCCGGAGCATGGGAAAATCCAGCAAGGCGAGGTCGATCTGGCGCACGGAATGACCTGCCCGCTCGGCGGCTTCGACATATGCCGACGCCAGGGCGCGGCAGAGCCGATCGGGGGACGGGTCGGGATGGCCGATGAGAACGAGTATGCGACGCGTCATGGCTCCCCCGACCGGCTTTGAGAGGTGCTACGGCTGCTCGACCCGGGCGACCTGATAGGTGTGCATGGCCCCGTTGCGCCTTATCGAGACATATTCGCCGGTCACGAAGCGTTCATCATCGAGGTGGAATCCGGCCTCGTCGTCACGGTCGCCCTCGGCATAGTCGAAAAACCATTGTCCGCCCGGCTTGCGACGCAAACGGCCGATGAGATCGTCCTCGCCAACTCGGAAGTGGCGGACACGACAGAGCGCCTGGTGCGACTTCCACTCCTTTGCGTCCAGGCGTCCCTCGTCGGTGAGCGGCGCCAGCACGTCATAGCCTTCTTCACGATCGCCTTCGGGATGGCCCTTCTCGCGAGCGAGAAGCAGGCGGATGTTCCTGAATTTGGGGGTAAGGTCGTGCAAAGTGGTCATGGCAAACTCCTTCGAGGCCATTCCTATCGCAGCGTCCGGACGGAACCTTGATCAAGGTCAAACGGGCCTTGGTTTCCCCACAGGCTAGCCTGTGCCTGTCGACACATGGCCGCGAACCCAGCCGACGATTTGGCTGGCGCTCATTGCCCCCGAGATTCGCGCTATTTCTTTCTGGCGGTGAAACAGGATCATCGTAGGGATGCCGCGAATACCTAACCTCGCCGCGATGGCCTGCTCCCTGTCGGAATTCAGCTTGATCAGGCGCATGTGTGGCTCCAGCGCCTTCGCCGCGGCCTCATAGGCGGGCGCCATCGTCCTGCAGGGTCCGCACCATGGAGCCCAGACGTCGACAAGGACAGGCAGACTGCCGCGACCGATTTGACGATCGAAGTTCGCGGTGTCGACGTCCTGCGGTAATCCTGAAAACAGCAGCGCACCGCACTTTCCACATTTCGCGTCGGTGCCGTTCCGGCCGCCCGGCAGGCGGTTGACCACGCCGCATTTGGTGCAAACCACCAGATTCTCCCGCGTCATGACCTTCAGCGCTCCTATTTACGACTGTGTTCCAAGCGTCCCTGACCAAGCGCACGCAGCGCATTGAGTATGACGGCGACATCTATCCCCTCCTGAAGCAATGCGCCTGCCACTGGCGTCAAGTGCCCCATGGCGGCCGCGATCATCGCCGCGCCCGAGAGCGCCAGTCCCACGATGATGCTTTGCAGGGCGATTCCGCGCGTGCGCCTGGCGATCCGCAATGCCTCCGCGACTGGCTTCAGGCTATCGGTCAGCACGACAACATCGGCGGCTTCCGATGAAGCCGTGCCGCCTCGAGCCCCCAGCGCGACGCCGACGGTCGCCGCGGCGAGCGCAGGAGCGTCGTTGATGCCGTCGCCGACCATCATCGTCGGCGCCGTCGCCTTCTCGGCCTCGACCGTTCCGACCTTGTCCGCCGGCGTGGCATCGGCAAAGGCAGCGTCGAGTTTGAGCGAAGCGGAAATCTTCTCGGCCGCCGCGGCGTCGTCGCCAGTGAGCATCACTATCCTCGCGACCCCTGCCGAACGTAAAGCCCCAAGGGTGTCGGCAGCATCCTCGCGAATGGCGTCGCCGAAGGTGAAGATGCCGGCCAGCCGGCCGTCCAAAGCCAGAAACACCCTCAGCACTTGCGCGCCCCGGTGCCGTTTTTCTCCGTTGTCCGCCCATTTTGGCAGTGGCCCGTCCCCAAGAACCAGTGGCCTCGACCCGACGGCGACCGCCGTCCCGTCAACCAAACCCTCGAGGCCCTCCCCACGATGCTCGCGAACGTGACGAGGTTGGGAAAGCGTCAGCTTTCTATGGCGGGCCATGCGGACGATCGAATCCGCTAGAACATGATGCGAAGCCAGTTCCAATGAAGCCAGCAACCGTAGCAATTCATCCGGCTCCTGGCCGGGAGCTACGTCGATCTCGACGAGCTCGGCGCCGCCGAGTGTCAAAGTTCCGGTCTTGTCGAAGACGGCAGTGCGTATCCGGGCCAGCGCCTCGAGTGCCGCGCTGCCCTTCATGAGTATGCCAGCCTTGGCGGCACGTGATACGCCGCCGATGAATGCCACGGGCGCCGCGAGGATCAGCGGACAGGGCGTAGCAACCACCAGAACGGCGAGACCGCGGATCGGGTCACCTGAAAGGCGCCAGGCGATGCCGGCGAGCAGCAGCGTGACCGGAAGGAGCACCAACGCAAATCGATCGGCCAGGCGTATGAACGGCGCTTTCGCGGTTTGCGCGGCAGTGACCATACGTACGATCGCGGCATAGGTGCTGTTGTCGGCGATGGCCGAGGCGCGCATGACAAAAGCCTCGCCGGCGTTGACGGTACCGCTGCGCAATGCGTCGCCGGCGCCTCTGCGCTCCGGCAAGGGCTCGCCTGTGACGCTCGATTCATCGAGCACGGCCGAACCGTCAATCAGAGTGCCGTCGACCGGCAACAATTCGCCGGCCCGTACCAGCAATTCGTCGTTGATCGCGACTTGATCGATGGGGATGGTTTCGGCGCCCTGTGCGGATTTTCGATGCGCCAAGCGCGGCGCCCTGTCGGTCAGCGCTCTGAGATTGCGTTCCGCCCTGCCGCGCGCAAAGTCTTCCAGCACCGTGCCGCCGGCATACATGATGGCGACAACCACCGCTGCCAGGGCCTGCCCCAGCAGCAGTGCCGCCGACATCGAAACCAGCGCGATCGCGTCGACGCCGATCCTGCCGATCCAGAAATCGCGCAAGATGGAGATGGCGAGCGTGGCAACGACGGGCAGGGTTGCCGCTGTCCAGATTGTGTCGGGCGAGAGGGGAACAGTGCCGCTCCGCCATACGCCCAACCCGAGTGCCAGACCCGTTGTGGCGATGAGCAGAAGCGCGCGCCGTAGTGCGGACTCATCCATGGCGTCAGCCATCAAAGTTCGCTGATCAATTCCTGCAGCAACAACCGGACATCCTTTGCCGTTGCGGCAAGTGCTGGATTCTCGATGGCCCCCATCGCCGCTGCCGGATCGACTGCGGCAATCTCGACTTTGCCTGGCAAGATCTCGGTTACAATCACGTTGCAAGGCAGCATCGCGCCGATCTTGTCCTCGGCCTGCAGCGCGCGCCACGCGAAATGTGGATTGCAGGCGCCGAGGATCATGTAGGGCTTGAAGTCGACGCCCAGCTTGATCTTCATCGTGTGCTGGACATCGATCCTCGTCAGGATGCCGAAGCCCTTGCCGGCAAGCTTTTTGGTGACATGTTCGATCGCCGCGGCAAACGGCATGTCGAGGTTTTTGCTGAAGTAATAACTCATTGCGTTTCTCCTACGACGGCGATCCTCGCTGGAAATGACGGCTTGCGAGCAGTGACTTCGCAGCTAGGCGCAAGGGACCGCGCGGCGCTTTGATCCAGCGCAATGAATGCGCCGAGCCTTTGGTGAATCTGGCGGCAAGGAGCTTCGGGAATGACAATCCGAAATCTTGAATACGCCGTTTCGCCAAGATCTGTCGCTGTCATCGGCGCCAGCGAGCGCGTTGGTTCGGTCGGTCGCGTCGTCTTCGACAACATCGTCAGCGGCGGCTTCGAAGGGGACGTCTGGCCCGTCAATCCAAAACATTCGCAGGTGATTGGCCATCGCTGCTACCAGAGGGTCGCCGATCTGCCGGGCGTTCCCGATCTGGCTGTGATCGTGACACCTCCAGAAACCGTTCCCGGCATCGTGCTGGACCTCGCCGGGAAGGGGACGCGCGCCGCGGTCGTCATCACCGCGGGGCTAAATCGCGAGAACGGTCTACGCCAGGCGATGCTCGACGCGGCCAAACCTTCGCTCATGCGTATCATCGGTCCGAATACGGTCGGGCTGATGATCCCGCCTGCCAAGCTCAACGCAAGTTTCGCCCACATGGCCGCGCAACCCGGGAACATCGCCCTCATTTCGCAGTCAGGCGCGATTGCCACGTCGCTGATCGATTGGGCGGCAGAAAACGATGTCGGCTTTTCGAGGATCATCTCGCTCGGCGACATGGCCGATGTCGACGTCGGCGACTGCCTCGACATGCTGGCGGGGGATTTTCACACGCGAGCGATCGTGATGTATCTCGAAACCATACCCAATGCGCGCAAATTCATGTCGGCCGCGCGGGCGGCGGCACGGCTCAAGCCTGTCATTGCAATCAAGCCGGGCCGGCATGAGCAGGCGGCCAAGGCGGCTGCGACACATACCGGCGCGCTTTCTGGCGCCGACCGGGTCGTGGAAGCGGCGCTTCGAAGGGCGGGGGTGCTGCGCGTCAAGGACCTCGCCGAATTGCTCGATGCCGCCGAAACGATCGGGCGCTACTCCCCGCTCGAGCGGGCGCGCGTCGGCATCGTCACCAATGGCGGCGGCGCGGGCGTTCTCGCGGTCGACAAGCTCGTCGAACGCCGAGTCGAGTTGGCCATGCTTTCGCCGCCCACGATCGAGCAGCTCAACCGCGTGCTGCCGACGACCTGGTCGCACGCAAACCCCGTCGACATCGTCGGCGATGCTGCCCCGCAACGATATCGTGCTGCACTCGAGGCAGTGGCGGCGGATCCCGGGACGGATGTCATCCTGGTCATGAACTGCCCGACCGGGCTCGGTTCCTCCGCCGAAGTCGCAAGGAAGGTGGCCGAGCTCGGCGACGAAGGCGAGATCGGAGGAAAGCCGCTCCTCGCGTGCTGGCTCGGCGGGCATACCGCTCAGGAGGGCCGGCGCATCCTGACGGAAGCAGGCATCCCGAGCTTCGATACTCCAGAGGATACGGCGACCGCTGCGTCCTATCTCAGCGAATGGTCGCGTGCACAGCAGTCTTTGCTGCGTGCGCCTTCTTGCCGAACAGAAGGTCAAGTCACTGGCAGGGCCTCGGCGCATGCCATCTTTCGGCAGGTGGCTGCCGAAGGGCGGCGCATGCTGACGGAGCCGGAAGCAAAAGCGGCGATCGCCGCCTATGGCATCGCCGTACCGGAAACCATCGTTGCGCGGTCTGTCCCGGAAGTGGCCCGGGCTGCCGTCCGCCTCCTCGAGAACTCCGGGCGGCTAGTCGTGAAACTGTTGTCGAGGGTCGTGTCACACAAGTCCGACATCGGCGGCGTGGTCCTCGATATTGCGAGTGCCGAGGAGGCGGTAAAGGCCGCAGAGTCGATCGAGACACGCATGAGATCGCAGGCATCTGGGGCGAAGCTCGATGGCTACACGGTGCAGGCCATGGTCGTGCGCAGGCATGCGCAGGAACTCATCCTGGGGATGAACCTGGACCCGATGTTCGGCCCGGTTATTCTCTTTGGCGCCGGCGGCACCGCGGTCGAGGCCGTGAGTGACACGGCGATAGCCCTGCCGCCGCTCGACGACGTGCTGGCTGGAGATCTGATCGACAACACGCGAATAGGCCGGCTGCTGGCCGGCTATCGTGATCATGAGCCAGCCAACCGGGGCGCGATCCTTGCCGCGCTCAACGGCCTGTCGCAAATGATCGTCGACTTCCCCTGCTTGGTCGCTCTCGATATCAATCCGCTGCTGGCCGACGCCAAGGGGGTGATCGCGCTCGACGCCCGTATCGAAATCGATCCGGGGCGGGTGGATGAAGCTGCGCCGAACCCGGCCCTTGCCATCAGGCCCTATCCATCCGGGTGGGGCCGCGATCTCGTGTCTGACGACATGTCCTTCCACATCCGGCCAATCATGCCGTCGGACTTTTCCCTTTACCCTGCATTCCTGGCGAAGATTTCGCCCGACGACCTGCGGCTGCGTTTTCTGTCGCCACGCAGGAACTTTCCCGATCAGATGCTGAAGCGGCTAACGCAACTCGACTACGATCGCGACATCGCCTTCGTAGTGATCGAGGAGAGCACGGGAGCGCTCGCCGGAATCGGCCGGCTTTCCTGTGATCCTGATCACAGGACTGGCGAATATGCCTTGCTGGTGCGGTCCGACCTGCAGAGCCATGGCCTTGGTTGGGCCCTGCTGAAACTGATCATCGACTATGCCAAGGCTGAACGCATCAGCCGCATCGAAGGCACAATCCTCAACGAAAATCGCAAGATGCTGACAATGTGCCGGGAATTCGGTTTCGCGGTGGCGCACCATCCTAGCGAGCCGGGCCTGTCCCTGGCTTCCCTGGAGGTGAGTTTAGACCGGTCGATTTCATGATCCCGTCTTGCCGAGGCGGACCGCGGAGGAAGAGGTTCCTTCAACCAGGGCCAGCATTTCGGCTGTGATTTCGGCCACCTTGCGATCTGCCTCGATCTTGCGCCAGGCCAACGGACCGGCATCGCGCTGCAACTGCCGCGACAGGATGTCGACCGTGGCATCGGAAGGCCCCCCCTTTCGCTGGCTGACACGACGCCAAAGCACCAGTGGATCGGCGGCCAGCCAGATACCCGCGAACGCGACATTCGTTTCATTCGCCGCGCGTTCGATCCTGCCGCGATCTTCCGGTTTGTCGAAAACAGCGTCGGCGACGACGGAGCCACCTTGGGCAAGGATGAGTTCCGCACGCCAGGCGATCTGGCGATAGACGCGTTCCGATACGCCGGGTCGATAAGCCTTGTCGGGCAGCCTGGTTTCGGCAGCCACGCCATGCATGGCCTTTCGGATGCGATCGCTCTCGACGATCCGGGCGCCTGGTGGCGCGCCGATTTGGGGTGCGAGCGCTTCAGCGATCGTCGTCTTGCCCGAGCCGCTCAGACCGCCGATCGCAACGAGCCGAGGCGGTGTTTCAGTAAGCAAGGCGCGTGCGAGCTCGAAGTAGGATCGCGCCTCGGCAATCAGCTGTGCGGGGTTGGGGCCGCCTTCCTCCACTTGTGTTGCGATGACGTGCGCGCGCACCGCTGCCCGCACCGCCATCAAGAATGGCAGAAGGCTGAATCCGTCTTCGTCGTCGGCGTCATCGAGATAGCGATTCATCACCAGATTGGCGAATTGTGGGAAGCCGCGGTGCCACAGATCCATCAGCAGGAATGCGAGATCGTAGAGGACATCGACCGTGGCGATCTGATCATTGAACTCGATGCAATCGAACAGCCGAGGCTCACCATCGAGCAGGCAGATATTGCGCAGATGCAGGTCGCCATGGCAGCGGCGGACTCGGCCTGTCGCCTCGCGCCGGTCAAGCAGGCTGGCGTGGCGGGCGAGTGCATCGCGGAACGCTTTGTCGAGTGTTGCGATCTCCTTTTCATCGAATACGTGGCTTGTCGCAAATCCGGCCGAATTGATTTCAAGCACGCCGCCGATGTTCGCCGATCCGCCGCCGGCATGGATCACGTCAGCGCTGCGGTGGTATTGCGCAATCATGCGCGCCACGCCTGTCATCAGCGCGGGGGTCAACGTTCCCGCGGCGGCCATGCGATCGAGGAGGTTTGACTGATCGAAGCGAACCATCTCGATGGCGGCGTCAACCAGTTCGCCCGATCCGTCCAAGGCAAGCCTGTCTCCCGCGCGTGTGATGCGGTGGACATTGAGATAGAGACCGGGCGCCGTTCGGGAGTTCAACTCCACTTCCTTTTCGCACGCGGCGAGCCGCAACTGCGGCGTCGAAAAATCGACATAGGGCAGCTTGACCGCCCGCTTCATTTTGAATGCACGTCGTCCGACCAGAAAAATTCGGGAAATGTGGGTCTCGATCATTTCGACGGGCCCCACCTCGCCATAGGTGGCAGGATCCTTGAACATCTCGACCACCATGTCCTGGTTCTCAGCGATCATCACGTGCGTCCATTGGCTTCTGTTGCTTGGTTGTTTCGGTCTCACCCCTACAGCGCTGCCGTCCTGCTAGCGCTGAAGCGTCTGTACGTAACCGGCGAGGTTCTGAATGCGTTCCGTGGTTACAGCCTCCCCGCCGTAGGGACCGTATTTCTTCACGTCGTCAGGCAGGAACTGATTGCCCCAGATCGGCATGTCGCGCTCACCATGCTCGGGAACGAGGCCGCGGCCGTCGATCGTCGCGTACACGCGCCAATAAGGAAACTCCCCGCCATTTCGCCTTGCGAGCGTGGTCAAATTGGCAGGGCGCTTGCGCAATACGTCGGCCATTGGTCCGTCGCCCTTGCCATCAACACCGTGGCAGACAGCGCAGGAATTCAGATATTCCTGCTGTCCGTTGCTCATCTGTTGTGCTGCAGCGGCGCTCAACATCAGCGCCGAAAACCCGATCGTTGCCCAGAATCGCATTGAATCCGCCTCCAACTGTCGTGTCAGGATAAAGCGGACGACATGCCCATACGTTGACCGGGATCAATCTCGACGAGGGATCGGTTTGATTCAGCGCAAGGAAGCTCGGCGACCACCTGGCTACGGCTACGTCCTCTGTGGACTTTCTCGAACAAGGAGTCGCCGCTATGCCATTCAAGACATTGCTCACGGTTACGGGAGCCGATCAGGGAGACGATGATCTGAAGCTTGCCACCGATCTGTGCGAAGAAATCGATGGGCACCTCTCGGTGCTTGTTCTGGTCATCGCGGCGCCCCCCTCGGGCGGAGCATATGCCGAGGTGGTCTCGCCGGCTTGGCTCTCGGAGCGGGAAGCTGAAATGGAAATGCTGGAGAAGCGAAATTCGGCCGTCTCCAAAATGCTGTCGGCGAGCCCCGTATCGACGGACCTGAGTGATGACTATCCGGACTATGCCTGGGCGGATGAGGTCATCGGCCGGCGCGCGCGTTACGCCGATCTAACCGTTCTTGGGCCGGACTTGCTGGCGAGCCATACGCTCAAGCATAAAGTCATTGAAGGCGCGCTGTTTTCATCCGGAAAGCCAATCCTGCTTGTCCCCAAAGGGGCGTCCGCGACGTTGAAACCAAAACGCGTGCTTGTCGCGTGGGACGCCAGCCTGGAAGCGTCGCGCGCCTTGCGAGAATCACTGGATATCCTGTCTGGCGCAGACGATGTGCGCGTTGTGATGATCGACCCGGTCGAAGACGAGCGGCACCATGGCGCGGAACCTGGCGCGGACGTCGCGACCTATCTCTCCCGGCATGGCGTCAAGGTAGAGGTCGACCGTTTGCCGAGTTCGAACCACTCGATCGCCGACGTCCTCCGCCAGCATGCGGTCGATATCGGCGCCCAACTCATGATCATAGGGGCATACGGTCATTCCCGGCTGCGCGAGCGGATATTCGGCGGCGTGACCAGATCCATGATCGAAGACCCCAGACTCCCGGTTCTTATGGCGCGTTAAAACGCGCATTCAACGAGGACGAAAATTGGAGATCTAGACTTTCGCGCGCAGGAGCCTCTTCGATGTTTTATCGACGGGGCAGAATCGCTGCGCCCTGGAACATACTTGCGCTTTCGCGATTGTGGGAGCGCGAACCGAACTTGAAGGCACCCTTGATGCATCGCTATCCGCAGATCACGATCGCAATTCATTGGCTGACCGCAGTGCTTGTGGTTGTCGCCTGGTTCACGGCGGTGGGCGGTCGTCACGCCCGTACCGACCCGTCCTACGTTCACTTTACGGTCGGGCTTGCCGTGCTGCTTCTGGTTATTCCTCGTCTAGTGGCTCGATGGCTTGGCGCTGGGCCTCGAATCGAGGATCCGCAGAAGCGCTGGCTCGATCTCGCGGCGCGCGCGGGACATACCGTTCTTTACGCTCTCCTCATCGCGCTGCCATTGAGCGGCTGGTATGCAGCCTCTCGGCTCGGGTTGTCCGTGTCCATCTTCGGCATCGGTCTGCCAAGCCTAGCGACGCCAGTGCAGGGTGCGCCAGGAGAGATTGCCGACTTGCACGAGACGGGAGGAACGCTGATCCTTTGGCTGGCGGGCCTGCACGCGCTGATCGCGCTGTGGCATCAATTCGTTCTGAAGGACCGGACACTCGAGCGGATGAATCCGTTGGCGTCGCCAGATTGATCCGAGATCGCCAATGGCTCGAAACTCGTCTACCCTACCACGCCAGCATTGGACGGCATTCCGTTGCAGCCAGCGTCAGGTCGAAGCCTCCGTGCTTTCTGTGAAAAGCGCTTCATCCAGTTGAACAATTCACCGCCGATCGGCACGTTCCATTCAGCACCTAAGGCATCAAAAGATCGATGTGAATGGTGCAGGGACGCGCCATTACTGCCCTTGCAGAACAGCAGATGTAGTGTTCCACGCTAGAACTCACACGGTGAGCCCGCCGCCGGGGTTCGACGGCGGGCCAGCAAGCAGCTCAAATCTGTGAGGAAATCAACCGCTTACTTATATTATAAGTTGCTGATATAACGTGGTGTAGTCAAGGCCTCGGGCCTGGTTCGACATTTCAAGCCGCGGCGCGTTCGGCTTGCCTGGGAATCAGGCGCGCCGGCCAGCATCGGCTGATTGAGGTTTGCGATGACGGAAGTCTCGATACGCCGAGCGGATTTCATGATGGTCCTTGCTTACGCATCGGACCTCGCGACAGGCCATTCCCGCGATTTCGCCCTGAAATCGTGCGTGACCGCCATGCGCATCGCGGAGCTTGCCGGCGTTCCTGACCAGGTTCGGCGCGATGCCTATCATCTGTCCATGCTGCGCTATGTCGGCTGCAATGCCGATACGGATCTGCTGGCGGCCACCTTCGGCGATGAAATCGCGCTGCGCCAGGACCTCGTCGGTCTCGACATGGGCAATCGCGCGGAATTGGGCAGGGTCTTCGTTCAGGCCTTCAAGAGGTTCTACTACGATCTCGCCCCGGACGCGCAGTCGAAGGCGATCGAGGCAGCGATGTCGCAGGCGCTCGCGGTGGCCCGCCCGGTGCTGACGGCGCATTGCGAGGTCGCGCAGCGGATCGGCGAGCGGCTCGGCCTGTCGAATGAAGTCCGGCGCAATCTTGGACAGATCTACGAACGTTGGGACGGCAAGGGCCTGCCGCGTGGGATGACTGGCAAGGATGTTCTGCCGGCAGTACGACTGATCACGCTGGCGCAGGATGCCATAGCGCTCAGCGAAGCCGTCGGTATCGACGGGATGGCCGAAACGATCGCAAGTCGGGGCGACGGCCCATATGAAGCGGATCTGGCCCGGCTGGTCTCGGCCAACGCGGCCGCGCTGATGAAAGATATCGGCGTGACAGTCGATCGCGAGACGATTTTGGCGCTGGAGCCCGACCCGCCGGTGACGCTGGATGAGGCGGCCTGCGACGAGGCATTCCTCGCCATCGCCGACATGATCGACATGCGCATGCCCTTTACGCAGGGCCATTCGCGCATGGTTTCGGAACTGGCCGCGGGTGCGGGTCAGCGGATCGGACTGCCAGTCCCTGACGTGCGTGCCTTGCGCTGGTCGGGATGTATCCATGACATCGGCGAACTGGTGGTGCCGGTGGCGACCTGGATGCGCAACGGCCCATTGTCGGTGCGCGAACGCGACGCGGCGCAGTTGCACGCTTATTACGGTGAAAGGGCGCTGGCATCCTTCGGCCGCGAGGGCGAGGGAATGGCCGCGCTGGTGCTGCGTCATCACGAGCGCCTGGATGGTTCGGGATATCACCGCAAGGTGGGTGCCGCCGATCTTTCCCCGGCAGCCAGGATCCTCGCCGCCGCCGAAGCCTTCCAGACGTCGCGAGAGGAACGCCCTCACCGCAAGGCGCTGTCCAGCGACGCGGCGGCGGCGCAGTTGCGCGCCGCTGTTCGCGACGGCTGTATCTGCCCCGATGCCGCCGAGGCCGTGTTGGCCTTCGCGGGGCAGCCTTCGCGCCGGGCGACGCCGCGGGCGCTGGCCGGCATGACGGCGCGTGAGATCGAGGTGCTGCGCCTGATCGCCGCCGGGCTGACCGCGAAGGAAGCGGCGCGCAGGCTCGATATCTCGCCCAAGACCGCCGACCACCATATCCAGAGCATCTATGGCAGGATCGGCGTCACGACCCGCGCTGCCGCCGCGCTTTACGCGGTCGAGCATGGCCTTGTGAGGCCGGGCGAGACGCAGGCATAGGGAATCCACCCCATGCGCACCCATTTCGAGGCGCGCATCGTGATCCTGTCGACGGACCAACGGTGGCCGCGACCGACAGGAGGAAATCAGATGCTTCTCGCAACGACCAAGGTCGCGGACGTCGACCACTTCATCCGTATCTTTTCGACCAAGGGCGCCGACAAGCGCCGGCTGCACGGCTCGAACGGCGCAACCGTGTTCCGCGACCCGAGCGAGCCCGACCGCGTCTGGGCGATCTTCGACTGGGACTCAGAGGGCTGGAAGAACTTCGTGTCGGACCCGGAGGTGCCGGCGATCCTGCAGGAAGCCGGCCATGTCGGCAAGCCGCAGGCCGCGCTGCTGCTCGGACACTACGAAGCCTGACGTTACGCCGTGCGCCGCCTGCCGACGGGCGGGCGCGCGCCACGCTTCGTACCGCCCTAACGCGAACACTGAAATCGGAGAAATCAGATGGACCCGAAACCCATCAGGATAGGGCTTATCGCCGAACTCACCGGCCCTTTGTCATTCATGGGCATTGCCAATGCGAACCTCACGACCATGCTCGTCGGCGATATCAACGCACAGGGCGGCCTGCTCGGCCGGCCGGTGGCGCTGGTCATCGAGGACGGTGAAACCACCGAAAGTGTCGCCAAGGCAAAGGCCGCGAAACTGATCGACGTCGATAAGGTCGACCTGGTCGTGGGTGGCATCTACAGCTCGACCCGCCAGGCCATCAAGAGCGAGGCGGTCACCCGAGGCAGGACGCTCTACATCTACACCGAGCAGTATGAAGGCCAGGAAAGCGACCCACTGATCTTCTGCACCGGACCCGTGCCGGCGCAGCAGGTCGAGCCGCTGATACCGTGGCTGATGAGGAGCACCGGGGCGAAGCGGTTTTATTTGCCCTCCGCCGACTACATCTGGCCCCATTTGCTGAACAAGGCCGCGAGCCGGGTTGTCCGCGCCAATGGCGGCGAGATCGTCGGCGAGGAGTATTTTCCGCTGGACACCGTCGATTTTCGGCGGACGGTGCAGCAGATCATGGCGAGCGGCACCGACGTGGTTTTCAACACGATCGTGCCGCCGGGCCTGACGCCGTTCCTCGAAGAACTGCACAGGGCCGGTTTCGGCAAGCGCGGCGGCAAGATCGTCTGCACCTACTTCGACGAGAATTTCTTCAACCTGGTGCCGCCCGAGCAGATCGAGGGCCTCTACAGCTGCCTCGACTACTACCAGGAAATCGACGATCCGTTCGGGCGCGGGCTCTTGCGCCGCTACAGCGACCGGTTCCCCGGCAGCGCCATGTTCACCGCGGGCAGCGGCTGCACCGGCCACTACCGGGCGATCAAGATGTGGGAAGCCGCCGTTCATGAGGCCGGCACCGTCGAGCGCGACGCGGTTATCCGGGCGCTCGATCACGCTCGGATCAGCGAGGGACCAGGCGGCCCGGCGGAGATGGTTCCCGGCCAGCATCATGTGCGTATGAACATGTACATCGCACAGGCGCAGAGTGGTCGATTCAAGGTGGTGAGGAACCTGGGTCCGATTGGCCCCAACGAGCGCATGCTTACCGAAGAATTCCAACTGAGCAACGTGGGGTGAACCGCGCGGACCCCGATCGCTGTTCTTCCAATCGGCGAGGACGACCAGATGGTGCCCTCGCCATCCACCGATCGCCGGTCCTCCGCCTCATTCTCGGGTTCGCCAGACCATACGAGAGAATACGAGGAAAACGGGTTGGCGAACCGGTCGCCAACATATTGATTTTCTGTACGAAAAGGCGTCCCTTCAGGTCCGCCGGAACACCTGTCCCCGCAACAGGCCGGCTGGCAAGATCATCGATCAATTCTCGCGGTGGGCGGAATGTTCGGTCTGCGCGGGATGATCGCCGTCGACCCACTGGATTATCATCCGGAATTGCACTTTCGCTTGCGAATAGTCGCGATAGAAGTCGAGAAGTTCTCCCGTGGGTTCCGACAAGCGTTGGAAGCCCGAAATGAAGGCGACGATCGTGCCGATCGTCGTCTGCCCACGGATCACAAGATAGCCGCCAACGATCAGGACCATCAGCGACCCCATCGCGTTGGCTACATTCATCGACGTCTTCAGCCCGAACCTCAACAAATAGAATTCGATGCGGTTGCTGAAGATCGAGCGTATGGTGCGAAAGGCCGCTCGGCGCTTCGTCGAGTGACTGGCGAAGGAATTGACTGCCTGGTTGCCAAGCTTTCGGACCAGCGCGACCTGCCGTTCCACGAGTGTGTTCAGGTCCTTCTGCATGTAAAGCGCAAGCAGGATCTGCGGCAGAAGTGACACGCCGCTGACCAAAGCGATCACCGGCTGCATGTAGATCATGTAAGATATTATGGAGATCATTATCGTGACGTTGACTACGCATTCAGAGATGCTGGTGCCGACAAATGCGCCAACGTAGTCGATCTCGTTGCCGATGATGCCGGCGGTCTGGCCACTCCTTGCGTGGTCGCGCGCGGACCTTTGCGTGGCGACGACAGCGAGTTGGTCGCGGGCCGTCTTCACCACGCTCTCTCCGACCCAGCCCTGATAGACGATCAGGGCGTACTTCAGCCCCGCATGCAGGAGTATGGCCGCAAGATACAGGCCGCCGAGCATCAGGAGCGCCCGTACGTTCTTGTCGGCAATCGCCACATCGACGATCCGTCTCTGCAGGTCGATGGGGATAAAGTTGGCCAAGGCAACCAAAATTGCGATCACGCTGACATAGACCTGATGCATGCCGCTGGCGCGCCGGACAAAGCCGGGAAACTTCTCGCCAGGGCGCATCACGTCGGCCGTCGGCTCAAACGGGGTGAAGCGCCGCGCAATCGTCGCGAAAACTCCGCTCACCTTCGGCGCACCTCCGTCGCCTCTTCTTCCAGTCCAACCGATACGGGCAACATATCCTGTCGGTGACAAGCTGAACGGGCATCCTCAATCAGGCCCGGGACTGTCGCTCGGCCATGCCTTGCGCGCCGGCGTGGCCCCCGGTGGTGCCGGTCGTGCTCGAAAAAGAGCCTCTTCGACCATTCCGAGACCAGGGCATGAGCGACCGTGATGCGCTGCTTCAACGCGTCGACCGCGCGAGACGCGCTGTATTCCTGACTGAAGCCGCGACCGCAACTCACTAGGATGATTGCACCGATGATAACGGCCTCGCGACCTTCACCGACAACACCGGAAACGATCGCCGCGACGATCAGGACCAGAACCAGCGGGTTGCGAAACTGCCACAACAGGACCGCCAGCGCTTGTTCTCGCCGATGATCGGCGAACGTGTTTGGCCCGTGGCGCGAAAGCCCGTTGCGCGCCTCGGTCGAAGTCAGCCCGGCAAGCCGAGAGTGGCATTCCTGCAGCACCTCGATAGTCGGTCGCGACCAGTGGGGCCCGCCTACGCCGCGCCACGTTGGGGAGGCTGAGTTCTTTCTCATCACGGTTTGATAGCGAAGAAGGCCGAGAGGCCCCTTGATCGGCATCAAGGCCGGGAGAATTACGATCTGAGCAGGCTGCGCGATAGATGCGCTGGAGAGTTCGGAGCGTTGCATGAACCGAGACCATCGTCCTGCCGGAGCCGCTGCTAGAACAGGCTTAGGAAGGGAGGCCAGATCGGTGAAGTAATGCTCCGGGATAAGACCACCTTCGGCGCCGTCGATCGCCGGGACGGGTTCGAGTCTGCCCCGGCGATCGATGATCCCGCCGAGTCGCCATCGTGCGGATGTTCGGCAATCAAGTTCTCTGGCATTGATCCCAGGCAATTGGCCGCCGTGGAAGTCGAGTTTAACCAAACCCGAAGTGCGACCCTTCATGTATCGCCTTGATTTTGTTGGCTTGTGGTGCGTTGCTGAGGCGCCATCAGACCTAGTAGCAGGTTTTCGGCGAGCAAGAAGACCGTCACTACGGGGCGACTTGCGTCGGCCTCGATGTCGAGGGCAGCTTCGCTTCACTCGCGAGGCATCCTCGCCATGTGAGGTGTTTGCCTGTCCTGGGTGGCCGGCATCGCGGGGCAGTTCGCTCGCAGTTCACGGGATCATGCGGAGCGACACCGTAAGCTTCGTGGTTTTGGCTCACGAAAAACGCGATGAAGTCAACTGGCTTCCCGGCTGTTCGAAGCAAGATCGGTGCCGCTCCGTGAGCTCCTTTGAAGTCGCTTCCAACTCCTTCTCGCGCCGTCCGGCATTCCACGCCAGCGCGGCCGCCGCGGTATCGGCGATTTGTTCAAGGTTGGCGCGGCTGAGCCGGCCCGTGATCGCCAATGCGGTGCGCCGCATGACGATGTCCGCCAGATGGACGACATTTTCGTTGCGCGCCAGCCAATCGATTTCCGCCAACGTATAGTCGCACGAGCCGGCAAGCGGCTTCGCCTGTCGTTCGGCTTCGTGCGCCAGAATGAGGCGGGCCGTCGTGCCATAGCGGTCGAGCAGTGCTTCGGTGCGGGCGGGCGACGCTCCCGTGTCAGCTGTGACGGCGGAGATCCAGCGGGCATGCGCAACCGCATCGGCCGGAAAGTCGCGGCCGCCGCCGATGGCCAGGCTTTGCGTGCTTACCCGCCTTGGCTGACCAAGCCTTGACAAGAGCATATCCGCCACCTCTTCGGCGAAACCGCGGAAGGTCGTCCACTTGCCGCCCACCAATGAGACGATCGGCCAGTTCCGGTCACCCTCGGTTTCCATCACGGGCGCCGAGTGGTCGCGGCTGATCAGGCCCGGCGCCGTGCCGTCCGACGCCGGAAGCGGGCGGATGCCGGAATAGGCATAGACGATCTGCTCGCGCCCGAAGGCAAGACCGGGCAGGAGTTCGCGCAGGCTGGCCAGGAAATAGTCGATCTCGTCATCCTCGCAGCGCACCGTCTCGGGGTCGGCTGCGCGTATGTCGGTCGAGCCGACCAGCGCCCGGCCGAGATAGTCGAACACCAGGCAGATGCGGCCGTCATTGGCCTCGAAATAGATCATGCGGCCGTTCAGCGCCCGCAGCAGGTCGGGATGGTCGAGCACGATGTGCGAGCCCTTGGTGCCGCCGATCAGCCGTGACGGCGCGCCGAGCGCCGTGTTGACATGGTCGATCCATGGCCCAGCTGCGTTGACGACGATGCGCGGCCGGAAGCCGAGCTCGCCGCCGTCGGGCAGGGCGAAGCGCACGACGCTGCCGTCGCTGTCCAGCAATTGGACATAGTTCAAGGCCTCGGATTGAGGGCTTGCCCTGACGCCGTCCTGAAGAAGTTCTAGCACCAGCCGCTCGGGATGACGGACGGTGGCGTCATAATAGGTGCCGGCCGCCACGATGCCCGACGTCAGCGGCGGTATCTCGCTCAGCGCCCGCGCTTTCGACCACATGCCATGCCGGGGCATGACGCGGCGGCGAGCGCCGTAGAAGTCATACATGGCAAGGCCGATCTTGATCAGCAGAGCGCCGCGGCCGCGCGGAGCGGTCGTGCTGCCGAAAAGGGTGCGCAGCGCGGCTCCGATGCCCGTCAGCCAGGAAAAGATCGGGATGACGGTCGGCAGCGGCCGCACGGCATGCGGGGCATTGCGCAGCAAAAGGTTGCGCTCCAGCGTCGATTGCGCGACGAGGCCCAACTCACCCGTTTCGAGATACTTGATGCCGCCATGGATGAGCCGCGACGGCGCGGCGCTGGTGCCGGAACCGAAATCCGCCTTGTCGACGATCGCGACCCGCAGGCCCTGTTCGCACAGATCGCGAAACAGGCCGGCGCCGTTGATGCCGGCGCCGATGATGAGGACATCGACATCGCGTGTCGTCCCGGTCATTGCACCGGCACGATCTTGAGATTGACCCCGGCCGCCTTCAGGCTGCCGGCAACCTCGTCGGGAAGGCCGTCGTCGCTGAGCACGAGATCGAAGTCGGTGAGGTCCGCGAACAGGTGCAGCGCCACCTTGCCGAACTTGGAGGAATCGATGAGCAGCACGCTGCGCGAGGCCGCTGCCGCCATGGCCTGCTTCACCCGCACCACCTGCGGATCCTGGATCAGCGTCGCGGTCTTGTCGATCGCCGAGGCCGAGCAGATGAGCAGATTGACCCGGATCTTCTGCAGCGCGTTCTCGCAGATGTGGCCGATGAAGGCGTTGTAGGTCGGATGGTATTCGCCGCCGAGCAGGATTAGCTTCAGCTCGTCCTTGTCCACCAGTTGCTCCGCCAGCGACAGGCTGTTGGTGACGACGGTCAGTGGCGCGACCTGCGGCAGGAGCGGGCCGAGCGCGTTGGCGGTGGTCGAATCGTCGAGCAGCACGACCTGCCCCGGCTCGATCTCGGCCAGAGCCGCCCGGGCAAGCGCGCGCTTGGCCGCCGCCGCATGCGTCTCGCGGAAACGGAAGAGGCTTTCGTAGACGCCGGACGGCTGCGCGCTGACCGCGCCGTGCAGCTTGCGCAGCACGCCCTGGCGCGCCAGCTCGTCGACATGGCGATGGATGGTCATGCGCGAGACGCCGAACGCCGTCACGAGCTCGTCGATGCGCGCCTCGCCATGCTGAATGACATAATCGGCAATGTCCTGCCGGCGATTGTCCGCGTTCATCGCTCTCCCCCTTCCGCGAGCGCTTCGATCGATGGCCAGACCTCGGCGAAACGGTCGGCGATGTCGCAGTGCAGCCGGTAGCGCTTGTCCATGGCGGCGCTGCGCTCGGGGTCGGGCCGGTAGGTGCGGCCAAGTGTGGCGAGGTCGCGAGGATCGTGCCGCGGCGAGGCGAACAAGCCGACGCCGGCGCCGGCGCACAGTGCGGCGCCCCATGCGGCGGCTTCCTCCGTCTCGGTCACCGTGAGCGGCATGGCGAGCACGTCGGCAAAAACCTGCGCGAAGGCCGGGTTGCGGGAAATGCCGCCGGTCAGCCGCGCCTCGCGCGGCGCAAAACCTTCGCGCAGCGCATCGACGTGGACGCGATGATTGAAGGCTATGCCTTCGATCACCGCGCGCAGCATGTCGCCGCGGCCGTGCCAGCCGCGCAGCCCGAGGAAGCCGGCGCTGGCTGTCGGGCCATGCGGCGAACCGAACAGATAGGGATGGAAGAGCAGCGTCGAGGGCCGCGCCAACGCCGCCTCGATTTCAGGGCCGACGATGGCGTGGATCGAGTGCCCGCCCGTTTCCGCCGCCGCCCGCTCGGAGCCGCACAGCGTGTCGAGGAACCAGTCGTAATTCGCCGCCGATGCCGGCGAGATCGACATGTTGTTCCATTCGCCGGGCCTCAATCCGCTGCGGCAGAACCAGCGGGCGTCGATGTGCGGCACGGCTGAGACCGTCTCGTTGATCGAATAGGTGCCGGCAACGATGGCGACCACGCCTTCGCCATAGCCGCCGATGCCGAGCGCCGAGGCGGTCACGTCGTGCAGGCCGGCCACGACCGGCGTGCCGGCAAGCAGGCCCGTGGAGCGCGCCGCCTGCGCCGTGACGGCGCCGACGACCTCGTCCGGCCGCATGGCCGGCGGCAGCGCATCGCCGAGCGCTTCGAGACCGAAGATCGGCAGGATGTCCGGCGCGTAGGTTTGGCTGTAGACGGCGGTGAACGAGGTGCTCGCCTCGGTGAGATCGGTGCCGAGGCTTCCCGTCAGGCAGAGGCGCAGCCAGTCCTTGCAGGCGAGAACGTGGCCGATGCGGGCAAAGCGCTCCGGTTCCCGCTCGCGGATCCAGGCCAGGAGCGAAGACGGCGCCGAGGCGTGCGGCGTCTGGCCGGTCCGCGACAGCGCCTTGCCGGCCGTCCCGTCGGTTTGCCACCGGGCGGCAATTTCTCCGGCCCGGCTGTCCAACGACAGGATGCCGTACCCGAGCGGTTGGCGGTCGCGGTCGAGCATGTAGAGGCCGTCGCCATGCGCGGTGGCGGCGACGCCGGCGATGTCCGAGGCCGGTCTGCCGCAGCCGGAGACCGCTTCGGCGATCGCTTCGGCGGCGGCGCGCCACAGCTCGTTCATATCGCGCTCGACATGACGCGGCCCGGAGATGATCTGCGGCAGCCGGCGGCGGGCCACGGCCAGCGGCGCGCCGGCTTCGTCGAACACCACCGCCTTGGTGACGGTCAGGCCGCTATCGATCCCCAGCAGACAGGACATAAGCTCCTCGCCATGCACGTAGCGTGCATCTCCTGAGGTTATCACGTAGCACCATGTTAAATTAACATCAATGGATGTTACAATTTGCCGGTGGTAACATCTTCTTGTCGCACAGGAGCGACGACGACAGTCATGCCGCCTGCCTTCATCTCCTCGACCTGTCGGGGCGGGATTCCGTCGTCGACGACGATGACGTCGAACTCGTTCAGCGCGCACATGGCATGCAGCGCCCGGCGCTCGAACTTGGTGTGATCGGCAAGCAGGATGCGCATTGCGGCGCTGTCGAACATGGCGCGCTTGGTCTCGACCATTTCCGGCGACTGGTGGAACACCATGCCATCCGTGATGGCCGACATCGACATGAAGACGCGATCGGCCCTCAGCCGCCGGATCTCCGTGACCGTGACCGGCCCCATGAACGCATTGCACCAGTTATAGAACTGGCCGCCAAGCCCGAGCAGCGTCAGGTCGCGCGTATCCTTGAGCTCGTTCATCAGGGTGATGGAATTGGTGATCGCCGTCAGCGGCACGCGCGCGGCAAGATGCGGCACGAGCTGCAGGACGGTGGTGGAATCGTCGAAGAAGACGGCTTGTCCGGGTTCCAGGAAGGCCGCCGCCGCCTGCGCGATGGCGCGCTTCTCGGCTCCCTGGCGCGAGGAGCGGTAGACGTCGCTCGATTCGATGAGGCTGGTCGGGGCGGCCGAGACGATGCCACGCGTCTTGCGCAGCAATCCCTTCTCGACCAGTTCATCGAGGTCGCGATGCGCGGTCATCAGGCTGATGCCGAAACGCTCGGTGAGGTCCTCGATGCGCATCGTGCCCTCGGCCATGACGGCCTCGGCAATCATTCGACGGCGCGCCAGCTGGCGCGCATGGCGGCTGTCGGCGGGCACCTGATCCCCGGCAAGGGTCTTCAACGCCTGCTCGGGCCGAATCTCGCGATCTGTCATCCAAGCCTCTCCTGCCGATGCCATTCGCATATCTGGCGCCGATGGCAAGCAGGCACCTCAGGGGCGAGCAGTGTTTTGCGCATCGAATGCCTTTGCGCGGCAGGAAAAGGGGCGCGCAACGCCGCGCGCCCCGATCCGGCGGTTCACTGGGAGAGCGTGAACGGCCCGGTGTACTTGTCGACATTGTCCTTGGTGATCAGGGCGCAGTCGAAGAGCTGCTTCTCGGAGGCAGCGCCCGTCGAGCCGGTCTTGATGAACTTGTCGGCCTGCTTCACTGCTTCGGCCGAGAAGACCGCGACAGGCTGCAGAACCGTGTACTGCATTTCGCCGGCCTTGACGGCGGCGACCGCGTCTGGCGAGCCGTCGAAGCCGCCGACTTTCACCTGGGAGAGCTTGCCGGCCTCCTTCAGCGCCGCGATGGCGCCGAGGGCCATCTCGTCATTGCCGGAAATGACGCCCACGATGTCGGGATGGGCCTGCAGCAGCGACTGCATTTTCTGGTAGCCCTGGGTGCGGTCCCAGTTGGCCACTTCCTTGCCGACCTTCTTGAGGTCAGGATACTGGGTGAGCACGGTCTCATAGCCGTTCGAGCGCGTCGCCGCGTTGTTGTCGGCGGGGTTGCCGAACAGCTCGACATAGTTGCCCTTGTCGCCGATCGCCTCGACCCACTGCTGCGCGCCGATCGCGGCGCCCTGGGCGTTGTTGGAGACGAGCTGCGCCTTGGCGAGACCATCCTGGTTGATCTCGGCGTTGACCAGGAAGACCGGGATGTTGGCGGCGATCGCCTTCTTGACCGCGCCGATCGAACCGTCGGCATTGGCCGGGTCGAGGATGATCGCCACCGACTTGTTGGTGATGGCGGTGTCGATCATCGTGCTTTCGGTGTTGGTGTCGCCCTTGTGGGCGCTGACATTGGCGGTGTAGCCGAGGCTCTCGGCCGTGGCCTTGGCGACCTGGCCTTCGGTGAGCCAATACGGATTGGCCGGATCGGTCACGATGATGCTGATCAAGCCCGCCGCCCAGGCATGGCTTGCCATCAGCGGCAGCGTGGCGGCCGCGACCAACAGGATCCTTCTGGCTTTATCGATCATTTCTCTCACTCCCTTCTTATAGATTGCAGTTGCGGATTGCGGTTTGCCGATTTTCTCGGCCTTCTTTCCGGTCGATCTCCTTGCGTCCGGAGAAGCTTTTGGCGAGGCGCGGCGTCACTGTCGGACGCCGCGGGCCCCATATTGGATGGTGTTCATGAGCACGGCGAGCACGATGACGGCGCCGGTGAAGACGGTCTGCCAGTAGGAAGAGACGCCGATGATGACCAGGCCGTCCGAAAGAAAGCCGATGACGAAGGCGCCCAGCATGGTCCCGCCTACGGTACCGCGCCCGCCGGTCAGCGCGGCGCCGCCGATGACGACCGCCGCGATCGCGGTCAGCTCGTAGGTGGTGCCGGCGGTCGGCCCGGCCGACGTCAATTGCGAAGACAGCACCAGGCCGGCGATGGCCGACAGGATACCAGAGAGCGTATAGACCGTGATCTTGACCCGCTTGACCGGCACGCCCGACAGGTCGGCTGCGTTCTCGTTGCCGCCTGCGGCATAGAGCCAGCGGCCGAAGGAAGAGCGGCTGAGCATCAGCCCGGTCAGCACGGCAAGCGCCGCCAGGACCAGCACGCTGATCGGCACTCCAAACAGCCGGTTGAAACCCAGCCAGTCGAAGCCGGTGTTGCCGAGCTCCGGCCGGCCGGCGAGATTGTTGTAGGTAAGGCCGTTGGTCTGCAGCAGCGCGATGCCGCGCGCCATGTACATGACGCCCAGCGTGGTGACGAAGGCGGGCACCTTGAACCAGGCGATGAGGATGCCGTTGAGCGCGCCGAGCGCGGCGCCGAGCGCGCAGGTCAGCACCACCACGGCCCATACCGGCGGAAACAGGATGACGCCGAGCGGTTTCAACTCCAGGCCTTGCATGAGCGCGCCGGCGACAACGCCGCACAGAGCCAGGATCGAGCCGACCGAGAGGTCGATGCCGCCGCTAAGGATGACCAGCAGCATGCCGATCGCGAGTATGCCGTAGATGGCCACGTGCGAGGACATGATCAGCAGATTGGAGACGGTGAGGTAGTTCGGCGACAGAAACGAAAAGACGACCACGATGGCGATCAGCGCGAAGAAGGCGCGGCCCTTCAGCAGGAGCTTGATCGGGTTGCTTGTTCCCTTGACGGGCGAGACCTGGGAAGACATGCGGTTGGCGCTCGTTTGCGTCATTGTTCGTTTTCCGTGTTCCGCTCAGGCCGCCACGGCCTCGCCCGAGGCGGCCATGATCTTTTCCTTGGTGATGTCCGAAGTGAACTCGGCCGAGATCCGGCCGCGCCGCATGATGATGATGCGGTGGGCGATCGACAGGCATTCGTTGACTTCCGATGTCGTGAAGACGACGGCCTGCCCGGCCGCAGCGTGATGAGCCAGAATCCGGAACACCTCGGCCTTGGCGCCGATGTCGATGCCGCGGCTGGGTTCATCCAGCAGGATCACCTTGGGATCGGTGGCGAGCATCTTGCCGATGACCACCTTCTGCTGGTTGCCGCCCGACAGCGACCCGATCGGCACGTCCGGTCCATCGGTCTTGACCGTCACGTCCCGGATCGATTTCTGGACCAGCGCACGTTCGAGCTTGATAGAGGTGAAGACGCCGCGCGTGAATTCCATGATCGAGGCGAGCGAAAGGTTCTGCCCGACCGACATCGTCTGGACGAGCCCGTAGCGCTGGCGGTCTTCCGGCACGAGCACAAGGCCGCGGGCGATGCGCTCGCCGATGGCAAGATGGGAAATCTCCTTGCCTTCGAGCACGATCTCGCCGGACGTCGCGCTCAGCTTGCCGGCGACGGTTTCGAGCAGTTCCGTCCTGCCGGCCCCCATCAGGCCGTAGATGCAGACGATCTCGCCGGCCCTGACGTCGAGCGACATGCGGTCGACGACGTTGTAGCCGCCTCCGGCCGGATCCGGCACGGTCAGGTCGCGGACCGAAAGCATGACCGGGCCGAAATCATGGCCGGCCGGCGGATTGCCCAGGTCGTAGTTCTCGCCGACCATGTTGCGCACGATCCATTCCAGATCGATATCGGCGCGTGGCGCGTAGGCGGTCATGTTGCCGTCCCGCAGCACCACGGCATGATCGGTGATCTGCAGGGCCTCCTCGAGATGGTGCGAGATGTAGACGATCGACACGCCTTTGGCGGTGAGGTCGCGGATGACGCTGAAGAGAACCTCGACCTCGGTGGCCGACAGCGCCGAGGTCGGCTCGTCCATGATGAGGATGCGGCTGTCGACCGAAAGCGCGCGGGCGATCTCGACGATCTGCTGCTGTCCGAGGCGCAACTCCTCGACAGGGGTGAGCGGATCTATTTCCTCCTCGAGCTCCTGCAGCAGCCTGCGGACCTGGCGTTCCTCCTCGGCGTAGTTGACACCGGTCGGGCCGGTGATCTCGCGGCCCATGAAGATGTTGTCGCGAACCGACAGGTTGGGCGCGAGGCTGAGCTCCTGATGAATGATCGAGATGCCGTGGTTTCGCGCGTCGGTGGAGGAGGAAAACACGATGGGCTGACCGTCGAGAACGATCTCGCCGGACGTCGGCTGCACCACGCCGGAGAGGATCTTCATCAGGGTCGACTTGCCGGCGCCGTTCTCGCCGAACAGCGTTGTCACCTGGCCGCGGTGGATGTCGAAATTGACGCCCTTCAGCGCCTTCACGCCGTTGTAGGACTTGGCGATGTTGCGCGCCGCCAGAACCACTTCGCCGGCCGGCCGGGATGTCGCAGCGCCGCTCATTTGACGGTGACCTTAACCGGTGTGATCAGCCAGTTCTTCGGGTTGATGAGGCGGAAAACGCCAAAGATTTCCAGCGTCTTGCCGGAGAGGCTGGCGGTGTCGATACCGTCGAGGGTCGCCTTCTTCATGGCGCGGTTGATGCCCGAGCCGGCGTCCTGGTACTCGATCTGGTTCTTGAACTTGCCGAAGACGATATCGCCCGTGGCATCGCGCAGATCGGTGCCGTTGATTGCCGGGCCGGCCTGCACCCGAACATGGATGTCGGCCGGCACACCGTCGGCCTTGAGCTCGTAGACGCCCGATTTCGCTTCGCCCGCCACCGCCGTCAGCCTGATCGGGATGATCGCACCGGTCGACGAGGCGGTTCCGTATTGCTTGGCGGCGGCATTCTTGTCGGCCATGACCGCCGGTCCGAAGGTGGCGGCGGCGACGGCGTGCTCGACGACGAAGGCCTGGATGCGCGGGAATTCCTTTTCGCCGAAACGGTCGGGCGAAAATGCCTCCTGGCTAACGTCGGCGGACGATCCGATCCGGACCACCTTCGTGTCGAGAGCGATCGCGGCAAGGACCACGATGCCGAGACCGATCACGACCGTCAGACCGCGGCGTGGCGCGGCGGGGGCCTTCGGGGTCGACATGGCGTTCATCATTCAGAGCCTTGCCGGCAATGGAACGAGGCGGGCAGGGGCCGATGTGGAAGCGTTGCGGATCCACCAGGCACGCCTGCGGCCGGATTGGTGACACGGCGTAAAAGGGTCGCTTGCTTGCATCGATTTTCTCCACCCTTGGCCGGCGATGCAGCTTCTTCCCTCCCACCGCATCCACGCCCATCTGTCAGAATTATGTTATGTTAATGTTATCTTCTGCGTCAAGCATGTTAGATTTAAATTCCGTTTTAGGTGCGGATTGTGGCCTGTTGCAGGGCGTGCCCGGCCCTGCGGGTTTCAGATCGGCATCTCCCGAAAACGGTCTCATATTCTAGATTGCCGCCATGGCAGATCGTTGAAATTCTTCATCTCGCAGGCACGGTACGGCAATGCCGCAGGAGCGAATGACAGTCAGTAAACCATTAATTTTATTGTCAATTACGCTGCCAGTCCTGCGCCGAGGCGCAAGCTGAACACAAGCCTGAAGCATCCGGTCGCCTGTTCGTCCGCTTCCCGCCTGCTTGGTGAGAACGACGGGGGGACGGATTGTCGATTTCCTCCTGACTGATATCAGCGTAACTGAAAAAATTTTCGATGTCTGCAAAAAAAATCATCCATTGTGTTATTTCCATGATAACTTAGGATGAATTGTGTAGGCGCCGTTACGGAGGAGTGCGCAACGGCGTATCTTTCGCCGCCGCCCGCGAGCGGGTGGGACCTCAGGCGGGAAAATCAGGAGGAAACGGACATTGCCCTGTTGCCGATCCAGGCATGGTCGCATCGGATGCGGAGAGACCCGTGGCCGGCGCTGACGTCATCATAGGTATCGATTCCGGCACGTCGGTCATCAAGGCGGTCGCCTTCGAGCTGAACGGCCGCCAGATCGCGTCCGCTTCGGTTCCGAACCGCTATGCGTCTGGCGCCGACGGTTCGGCGACGCAGTCGCTCTCCCAGACCTGGCGCGACTGCGCAGCTGCGCTTCGAGGGCTCGGCGACAAGGTTGAAAACCTGGCGACGCGCACCGCGGCGCTGGCGGTGACCGCGCAAGGCGATGGCACCTGGCTCGTGGGTCGGCAAGACAAGCCGGTCGCCGACGCATGGCTGTGGCTCGACGCCCGCGCGGCGCCCACCGTCGAGCGCCTGGCCGCCGGCCCGCTCGGCCGCGCCCGTTTCGAGGCGACGGGAACCGGGCTCAACACCTGCCAGCAGGGCAGTCAGATGGCCCATATGGACCGCCGCGCGCCCGAGCTTCTCGACCATGCCGAAGTGGTGTTGCACTGCAAGGATTGGCTCTATCTGAACCTGACCGGCGTACGCGCCACCGACCCGTCGGAAGCAAGCTTCACCTTCGGCAATTTCCGCACCCGCCGCTACGACGACACGGTCATCGAGGCGCTCGGCCTTTCCGGCCGGCGCAAGCTGCTGCCCGAGATCATCGACGGCACGATGGTGACCCATCCGCTTGCCGCCGAGGCGGCGGCCGAGACGGGGCTGAAAGCGGGCACGCCCGTCAGCCTCGGCTATGTCGACATGGTCATGACCGCGCTCGGCGCCGGGGTCTGCGGTGGCGAGGGGGATGTCGCCTGCTCGATCGTCGGCTCGACCGGCGTCCACATGCGGGCCGTGCCGACAGGCGCCGTGCACCTCAACAAGGAGGGCTCGGGCTACGTCATCACCCTGCCGGTCCCGGATCTGGTGACGCAGGTCCAGACCAACATGGCGACCACGCTCAACATCGACTGGGTTCTCGGTCTCGCCTCGGATGTGCTGAAGGAATTCGGGCACGAGGCCGGTCACGGCGATCTGGTCGCCCGCATCGATCGCTGGCTCGACGACAGCCGGCCCGGCCAGATCGTCTATCACCCCTATATTTCGGAGGCCGGCGAGCGCGGGCCGTTCGTCAATGCCAACGCCCGGGCCGGCTTCGTTGGCCTGTCGGTAAACCATCGCTACCCAAGCCTCGTTCGTGCCGTCCTCGAGGGGCTGGGGCTGGCCATGCGCGACTGCTACGCGGCGATGGGCGACCTGCCGTCGGAGCTGCGGCTGTCGGGCGGCGCGGCCCGCTCGCAGGGACTGCGCGGCATCCTGTCGGCGGCGGTTCACGCGCCGGTGCGTGTATCCTCGCGCGAGGAGGCGGGTGCCGCCGGCTGCGCGATGATGGCGGCGGTCGCCATCGGCGCCTATCCCGACATGGACGCCTGTATCGCCGACTGGGTCACGCCGCTGCTCGGGCCCGCCGAGGCGCCCGATCCGGCGTTGATCGGCGTCTATGACGGGCTGTTTCCGGCATTCGGCGCGGCGCGCCGTGCCTTGGGGCCAGCCTGGGACATGCTGGCCCCCCAGCGCCGCAACACGGCCGGCGCCTCCGCCAAGATGCCGCAAGGAGCATAGGATGGGGCTTGAGCCGAAAACGGTCGACCTCTTCGTCATCGGCGGCGGCATCAACGGAGCCGGTATCGCGCGGGACGCGGCAGGTCGCGGCCTGTCGGTCGTGCTGTGCGAAAAGGACGACCTCGCCGAGGGCACGTCCTCGCGTTCCGGCAAGCTGGTGCATGGCGGCCTGCGCTATCTCGAATATTACGAGTTCCGGCTGGTGCGCGAGGCGTTGATCGAGCGCGAGGTCCTGCTCAAGGCAGCCCCCCATATCATCTGGCCGATGCGCTTCGTGCTGCCGCACAGCCCGCAGGACCGGCCGGCCTGGCTGGTGCGGCTCGGCCTCTTCCTCTACGACCATCTGGGAGGCCGAAAGAGGCTGCCGGGCACGCGCACGCTCGACCTCGAGCACGATCCGGAAGGAACGCCGTTGCTCGACCAGTATACGCGCGGCTTCGAATATTCCGACTGCTGGGTGGACGATGCGCGGTTGGTGGTGCTCAACGCTCTCGGCGCCGCCGAGCGCGGGGCCGAGGTGTTGACCCGCTCGCCCGCCGTCTCCGCCCGCCGCGAGAATGGCGCCTGGACGGTGACGACGAGAAACGCGATGACCGGGGAAACGCGCGTCTTTCGCGCCCGCTGCCTCGTCAATGCCGCCGGTCCTTGGGTTTCGGACGTCATCGGCCGTGTCGCGGGATCGAACTCGTCGCGCAATGTGCGCCTGGTCAAAGGCAGCCACATCATCGTGCCGAAGTTCTGGCAAGGCGCCAATGCCTACCTGGTGCAGAACCACGACAAACGCGTCATCTTCATCAATCCCTATGAAGGCGACATGGCGCTGATCGGAACCACCGACATCGCCTATGACGGCCGCGCCGAGGACGTCAGGGCCGACGAGGCCGAGATCGATTATCTGCTTGCCGCGGTGAACCGCTACTTCAAGGAAAAGCTGCGGCGCCAGGACGTGCTCTACGCCTTCTCCGGCGTGCGGCCGCTGTTCGACGACGGCAAGGGCAATCCGTCCGCGGTGACGCGCGACTATGTCTTCGACCTCGACGAGAGCGGCGGCGCGCCGCTGCTCAACGTCTTCGGCGGCAAGATCACCACTTTCCGCGAATTGGCCGAACGCGGCATGCACCGGCTGAAGCATGTTTTCCCGCGGATGGGCGAGGACTGGACCGAAACCACGCCGCTGCCTGGCGGCGAAATCCCCGATGCCGACTACGAGACTTTCGCCAACGGCCTGCGCGAAGCCTATCCGTGGATGCCGCGCGATCTCGTGCATCACTACGGACGGCTCTACGGCGCGCGCACCAGGGACCTCGTGAAGGACGCGGCTGGCCTCGACGGCCTTGGCCGGCATCACGGCGGCCTGCTCTACGAGGCAGAGGTACGCTATCTCGTCGCCCGGGAATGGGCGCGCACGCCCGACGACATCCTGCTTCGGCGCACCAAGCACCATTTGCATCTCACCGCGGCGGAACGGGACGCCTTCGCCATGTGGTTCGACGCCGAGCGCCTTGCCGAGGCCGCGTGATGGCGCTGACGCTTTCCCTGAACACCAATCCGCTGGTCAACCGCTTCGCCGATCCGGACGACCTGGTCGAGACCGTCGCGCGCGACCTCAGGCTGCGCGACCTGCAACTGACGCATGAGTTCATCAATCCGAGCTGGCCGGCGCCGGTGATCCGGCGCCTGACCCGGCAGATGATCGCGGCCCTGCGGCGCACCGGCGTGCGCGTCACGAGCGGCATGACCGGCCCCTATGGCCGGCTCAACCATTTCGGCCATCCCGACGGCGATGTGCGGCGCTACTACGTCGACTGGTTCAAGACCTTCGCCGACATCACCGCCGAGCTCGGCGGTGTTTCAGTCGGCACCCAGTTCGCCATCTTCACCTACAAGGATTATGACGATCCGGCCCGGCGCGAGGACCTGATCCGGATCGCCGTCGATTGCTGGGCGGAGGTGGCCGAACACGCCAAGGCGGCGGGGTTGCGTTACGTTTTCTGGGAGCCGATGAGCATCGGGCGCGAGTTCGGCCACACGATCGCCGAATGCCTGAAGCTGCAGGACAGGCTGACCAAAGCCGAAATGTCGGTGCCGATGTGGATGATGGCCGACATCGACCATGGCGACGTGACCAGCGCCAATCCGGACGACTACGATCCCTATGCCTGGGCCCGCGCGGTGCCGAAGCTGTCGCCGATCATCCATATCAAGCAAAGTCTCATGGACAAGGGCGGGCATCGTCCGTTCACCGCGGCGTTCAACGCCAGGGGCCGCATCCATCCCGAGCCGCTGCTGAAGGCCTTCGCCGAAGGTGGCGCCGTCGACAACGAGATCTGCCTGGAGCTGAGTTTCAAGGAACGGGAGCCTGACGATCGGCAGGTCGTCGCGCAGATCGCCGAGAGCATAGCCTTCTGGGCTCCCCATATCGACACGGGCGTGCAAAGCCTGAATATCCGGGCCGGCTGAGAATGGCCCGAACCCGCGATCAAGGACAGCAGATGCCGAAACGCCCAGGTCGACTGGACCCTGAAGGGTCGCTCGCGATCCGTGCCGCCTGGCTGCACTATGCCGGCGGGCTTACCCAGGCCGAGGTGGCGAAGCGACTGGGGCTACCGTCGGTCAAGGCGCATCGCCTGATCGCCCGGGCCGTCGCCGACGGCGCGGTCAAAGTCTCGATCGACGGCGAGGTCGTCGAGTGCGCATTGCTGGAGAACCAGCTCTGCGATCTCTTCGGGCTGGACTTCTGCGAGGTCGCGCCGGATCTGGGCGAGGACAGCCTGCCATTGCGGGCGCTGGGAATCGCCGGCGCCGGCTTCCTGCGTCGCGAGATGGAACGCGGCGAGGACAGGGTCATCGGCATCGGCCATGGCCGCACGCTCGCCGCCGCGGTGCATCAGTTGCCGCGCTTCGAGGCTGCCGGCGTCCGCTTCGTCTCGCTGCTCGGAGGCCTGACGCGCAACTATGCCGCCAATCCGCACGACGTCATGCACCGACTTGCCGAAAAGACCGGCGCGCAAGCCTATGTCATGCCGGTACCCTTTTTTGCCAATTCCGCGGAAGACCGCGAAGTGCTCCTGGCGCAGCGCGGCGTGCGGGAAATCTTCGAGATGTCGAACCGAGCGACGCTGAAATTCGTCGGCATCGGCACGGCGGATGCGGGCGCCCAGCTCGTGGCGACCGGCATGATCGAGCCGCGCGAGATTGGCGAGATCACTGCCGTCGGCGGCGTCGGCGAAATGCTCGGCCACTTCTTCGACGCGCGCGGCCGGGTGCTGGAAACGACGCTGACCGCCCGCACGCTCGCGGTCGATCTGGACGGGCCGGCGGATAGCCGCATCATCGCGATCGCCGGTGGTCCGACAAAGGTAGAGGCCGTCCGCGCGGTGCTCAAAAGCGCGCGGTTGAAGGGTCTCATCACCGACGAGTCGACTGCCAGGGCTCTCGTGAACGAAACGGAATGACCATCGCATGACACAGCTGCCTCAAGTCTGGATCGGCACGAGCTGGAAGATGAACAAGACGCTGGCTGAGGCGCGCGCCTTCGCCGGCAGGCTGCTTGCCGACCCGGAGGGAGATCCGCGCATCCAGCGCTTCGTCATCCCGCCCTTCACCGCCGCGCGCGAGGTCAAGGCGATGCTTGAGGGCACGTCCGTCAAGGTCGGCGCCCAGAACATGCATTGGGCCGACGAAGGCGCATGGACCGGCGAGATTTCGCCGGTGATGCTGAAGGATTGCAATCTCGATATCGTCGAGCTCGGCCATTCCGAACGCCGCGAGCATTTCGGCGAGACGGACGAGACGGTAGGCCTCAAGACCGAAGCCGCGGTTCGCCATGGCCTCATTCCGCTGATCTGCATCGGCGAGACGCTGGCAGAACGCGAGGCGGGGCGTGCCAGCGAGGTTCTCGACCGGCAGGTGCGCGGCGCTTTGTCGAAGCTTTCCGCAGCACAGAAGCATGCTCCGATCGTGTTCGCCTACGAGCCGGTCTGGGCAATCGGGGTCAACGGCATTCCGGCGAGCTCGGATTACGCCGACGCCCGCCAGGCGGAGATCATCGCGACCGCTCAGCACGCTCTCGGGCGCCGGGTCCCTTGCCTCTATGGCGGCTCGGTCAACCCGGACAATTGCGCCGAACTCATCGCCTGCCCGCATATCGACGGGTTGTTCATCGGACGCTCCGCATGGGCCGCCGAGGGCTATCTCGACATCCTGTCTAGATGCGCCGCAACATTCCAGAGGAGTTGACCATGAGACTTGCAGTGGCTGGCGACAGCGCCGGCGAAGGCCTGGCGAAAATTCTCGCCGATCACCTGAAGGACAGGCACGACGTCTCGGAGGTGTCGCGCACCGAAGCCGGCCCCGACCCGTTCTACGCCAACCTGTCCGACCGCGTGGCGAGCGATCTGCTGGCCGGCAAATATGACCGCGCCATCCTGATCTGCGGCACGGGCATCGGCGTCTGCATCTCGGCCAACAAGGTGCCGGGCATTCGCGCCGCGCTCACTCACGACACCTATTCCGCCGAGCGCGCCGCGCTGTCGAACAACGCCCAGATCATCACCATGGGCGCGCGCGTAATCGGGCCTGAACTGGCGAAGTCGATCGCCGATGCCTTCCTCAAGGAGACGTTCGATCCCCAGGGGCGCTCGGCCGGCAATGTCGCCGCCATCGACCAGGTCGACGCCAAGTACAACGCTCGCTGAAACTTCGAGCGGCTTTGGCTTGGTCGGCATTGCAAGAAGAGCGTTTCCTGGCAATCGCGAAACGCTCTAAAGCGCGTCCGACCGCGGCAAGCGCCACAGCGCTTTGATTTGCATCACTTTGGCCGCGAGACTTCGTCGGTGCTCTCATCGGGCTCGATTAGTATCCGCTCCGCGGCTCCATCGAGATCCTCGTACTGACCGCTGCGCAGGGCCCACAGGAAGCCGGACAAACCAAGCGCTCCCAGGAACAGGGCCACGGGAATGAGATAGGCGAGCGTGGTCATGGGTGGGCCGCTTCGATGATGTCGGTGCGGCGTCGGGTCGGAGCCGCTCGAGGTGCCACTTTCGCCGTTGCCTGAAGCCGCATCGCATTTGCGATCACGATCAGGGAAGAGGCGCTCATCGCGATCGCCGCGATGAGCGGCGTGACATATCCCAGAATGGCGATCGGAACGGCAAAGGCGTTGTACACGATCGCAATGGTTATGTTCTCGCGAATGAGCCGCCCGGCCTTTCGCGAGACATCCATCGCCAGGGGGACCGCAAGGAGACTTTCGCGCAGGAAGACGAAATCCGCCGCCTGGCGGCCAATGTCTGCCGCGGTTGCGGGAGCCATCGAAACATATGCTGCCCGCAATGCCGGTGTGTCGTTGAGACCGTCGCCGACCATCAGCACCTTATGTCCGGCGCGGGTCAGCGACTCGATCCATTCCACCTTCCCGGAGGGCAATAGAGCCGGCACGAAACTGTCGGTTCCCAACGATTTGGCAACCTCGCTGCAGGCCTTCGCGGTGTCTCCGGACAAGATATCGACCGACACCCCAGCGTTCTTCAACTGCTGGATCGTTGCCTTGGCGTCTTGCCGAAGCGCATCCTCGAATGCGAAGCACGCGACGATGTTTCCATTCTTGGAGAGCACGGTGCCGCCATAGCCACCGAGTTTGCCTTCGCCGCCGGTGCGCGCCTTCCAGCCTGCCCATCCTCGCCTTCCAAGGCGCCACGTATTCCCCTCCGTTATCGCTTCCACGCCGAAGCCCGGGTGCTCGCTGACGGATTCGACATCGGGTTGGCCGGAATATCCCGCATAGCTGGCGATGGCCCTGGAGAACGGGTGGTGGGAATGAGCCGCCATGTCTGCCGCGACCGCAAGCATGGTCGGATCGATCGAGGGAGCATTCACCAGTTTTGGTCGCCCGAGCGTCAGCGTTCCAGTCTTGTCGAAGACCGCCGTGTCGATAGCGGCAAGCCGCTCCATCGCCGATCCGTCCTTGACCATGACGCCGGCCTCGAAAAGGCGTCTGGCCGCTACGACCTGGACGATCGGCACCGCAAGGCCGAGCGCGCAGGGGCAGGTGATGATCAGCACGGCAATGGCGATCGTCATCGCGCGATGCCAATCGCCGGAAGCGACCCAGCCGAGGAATGTCAAAAGGGCCGCCAGATGAACGACGGGGGCGTACAGGGCCGATACGCGATCGGCGATGCGCCGGTAGCGCGATCGACCGCCTTCGGCGGCCTCCATCAGCCGGACCATCTCCGCCAGGAAGGAGTCCTTCGCCGCCGCGGTCGCCTGCATCGTCAGCGGACCCGTCAGGTTGAGCGTGCCGGCCTGCACATGGGCGCCGGCACCGACGGCCTTTGGCGCGCTCTCGCCTGAGACGATCGAGAAATCGAGGTCGGAGTTTCCGCTGAGTATGTCGCCGTCGACCGGTATGCGTTCTCCAGCCGCGATGAGCAGGCGCAGTCCGGGCACGAGTTCGGCGACGGGCACGTATTCGCGCTTGCCGTCATCCCTCAATACAAGCGAACCCCGCGACGCGAGCCTCGAGAGGCCATTGACAGCCGTTCGCGCCCGCTCCCGCATGACATGGTCGAGCGTGCGGCCGATCAGCAGGAAAAAAAGCAGCGAAACCGAGGCGTCGAAATAGGCGTGTTCGCCATGGTTGATGGTCTCGTAAAGGCTCATCGCGTAGGCGAGCGACACACCCACCACGATCGGCACGTCCATGTTCATTCGGCCGTGACGCAACGCGTTCGCGGCAGAGCGGAAGTAGATGCCGCCGGCGAAGGCGAGCGCGGGGATGGCGATCAACGCCGACAGCCAATGAAACAGGTCCCGCGTCGCGCCTTCGGCACCGGACCAGACCGACACCGAGAGCAGCATGATATTGCCGGCCGCGAAGCCGGCGACGGCGACGGCCCGGATCAATTCCGACAGGGCTCTGTCCTTTTCCTGGATTTCCTGGTCGAACAGGTGTGCCTGATAGCCCAGCCTTGAAAGCACTGCGAAAAAAGGCGGGACCTGTTCCCCGCGCCAGCGAACCGATACTCGCTTGGTCGAGAGATTGACGCGGGCGGAATCTATGTTTTCGATCTTCGCCAGCGCAGCCTCGATCGCCTGGATGCAGCCGGCGCAATGAACCGAGGGAACCGACAGATCCGTCTGGCGACAGCCCCCGTCGAGCGCGCGGCTGGCCAGTCTTATTTCGTCGCTGGACGGCACAGCGGATGCCGCGTCGACGACCTCCAGAGCCATTTCGGCCCCCGGCGCGCAACAGCTCATTGCAGGGCTCCGTTCGAGATCATGACACGGCGGACATCGCGGAACGGAGAGGCAAGGCCGGCGTCGGCATCGATCTCGACGATCCAGACGCCATCCTTTGGCGTGTGCCGCACGGCGAACTCTGCTGCGTTGCCCGACGTGGCGCCGGCCGGCGCGGCGAGTGTCAGAGTTTCATCTTCGGCCTCGTAGGCGGGGTGCCGGAACAATATTCTGACGCCCTGCAGCGGCAGCGTTTTGCCATGCGCATCGATAAGGCTATAGCGGACTTCTCCCGAGGCGACGGTAAGCTTGCCTGTCCAGCCCAAGGCCGCCTGCGCCCTTCCTTTCCGCGCCTCCTCATTGAACTGTTGGCTCGCCACATAGGTGTTCTCGACAACGAGGCCGGTCCAGCTCGTTCTGGCGAGCGTGGCCATGGTGAGGTTGACCCCGATCACCACTGCAAAAAAACCGACGATCACGATCAACATGTGCCAGCCGGTGAACTCGCGCGCCTTTTTTAAATCGGTGTTCATTTGCCCTTCTCCGGCGCATTGAAACTGGCGGTGTATTCGGCGGATTCGGAACTCGCTGTATCCTTGATGCGAAATTCAAAGCTCTGCGCCGGCTCCTTGACCTGGTCCGCCGGCTGGCGAACGAAGACCTTCAGCACCTTCAGCCGGTCTGGTTCGGCGGCAATGGAGAATGACCGGCTCGGGGGCTGGTCGATACCGACGATGCTCATCTCGCTGCCGTCGAGACCCTGCAGCGTGACTTCGATCGTGCGTGGTTCCGGTATCATATTGAGCAGCTTGACGGTGTAGCCGTTGCGGATCGAGCCGTCCGAAAGCGTCACGAACTGAGGATTGCGGTCATGCAGGACATTCAGTTCCAGCCGCTCGCGCGTCAGCAGCGAATAGACGAGGGCCAGCCCGATCGCCGACCATGCACCGAGATAGATGTAGGTGCGCAACCGGAAGATCTTGCCCAGGTGGAAATGCGCCAGGCCGTCGACGAAGGCGCCGCCCGGCGTTCTTACGAGCGCCGGGCTGACAGGGCCGGTGCCGCCGGCGGTCGCCACCGCCATGTTGGCGTTGTAGTCCGCCAGCGTCGCGTAGGAGATCAGCCCGCGCTCACGTCCCAGCTTGTCCATGACACCATCGCAGGCGTCGATGCAGAGCGCGCAGGTGATGCATTCGAGCTGCTGTCCGTCGCGGATATCGATCCCCATCGGACAGACGGCAACGCAAGCGTTGCAATCGACGCAATCGCCGGCCGGCAAACCGGCGGCAAGAGCCTTCTTGGCATGGCGCGAACGCGGCTCGCCGCGCCAGTCGTTATAGGTCACCGTCAGCGAATTTTCGTCGAGCATCGCGGCCTGAATACGCGGCCAGGGGCACATATAGGTGCAGACCTGTTCGCGCATCAGTCCGCCGAACACATAGGTCGTGCCGGTCAGGACGGCGATCGTGACATAGGCGACGGGCGCCGCCGTGCCGGTGACGACTTCGCCAAGCAGCTTCGGCGCGTCGGCGAAGTAGAAAATCCAGGCGCCGCCCGTGGCAGCCGCGATGACGAGCCAGATGGCATGCTTGGACGCGCGCAGGAAGAGCTTGCGTGCGCTCCAGGGGGCGGTTTCCAGCTTGATGCGGGCGTTGCGATCGCCCTCGATCGCGCGTTCGACGACCAGGAACAGGTCCACCCAGACGGTTTGCGGGCAGGCGTAGCCGCACCAGGCCCGTCCGACCGTCGACGTGATCAGGAAAAGACCGACGCCCGCCATCATGAGGAGACCGGCGACGTAGTAGAACTCCTGCGGCCAGATCTCGATGAAGAAGAAATAGAAACGACGATTGGCCAGGTCGATGAGCACGGCCTGATCGGGCGCAAACGGTCCGCGATCCCAGCGTAGCCATGGCGTCAGATAATAGATGCCGAGCGTGATCGCCATCACCAGCCATTTGAACTGGCGGAAACGGCCGGAGGCGCGCTTCGGGAAGATCTTCTTGCGCGCAGCGTAAAGCGGCTGTCGCGTCTTTGCGGAATTGACCGCTTCGGCCTCGAGCCGTTCTACCTGCGTCTGATCGAGCACGACGATCTCCAATCGCGGCGAAATGATGCCGCTTCTGTCCGGCAGTCTTGCAGTCGCTCACGCCGTGTGGCGTTGACGCAGGTCAAATTGAACGATCAAAATAAGTCGAGGCCCGGTCCAGACCGGGCCTCGTCGCTTGACGGTTGAGGGCAAAGAACAGGCCCCCGCGTCCTATTCTCCACCGCCAAGCGAATGGACGTAGACGGCGAGCTCCTTGACCGTCGTCTCGCCGAGCCGGCCGACCCAGGCGGGCATCACGCCGTTCTTCGGAGTGTGTACCTGCAAGGCAATGGCAGCTTCGCCCGAGCCATGGAGCCAGATCGCATCGGTCAGGTCTGGAGCTCCGAGTTCCCTGTTGCCCTTTGCGTTCTCACCATGGCAGGCCACGCAATTGTCTGCGAAAACCTTGGCGCCGGGCTCGATCAGGCTCTTGTCGAGCACCGGTCCTGAAAGGCTGGCCACGTAGGCGCTGACTTGGGCGATCTGTTCCGGCTTGAGCACATCGACAAAGGCTGGCATCTCCGACTGGCGGGTATCGGCGTCCGCTGCGAACCGGATGCCGTGGGTGATGGTCTGCTGGATCTGCTCCGCCTTGCCACCCCAAAGCCAATCGTCGTCGTTGAGGTTCGGAAAGTCTGTCGACCCTTGGGCACCGGATCCATGACACTGCACGCAGTTGACCTTGAATGCGGCACCGCCCGCCGCCACGGCGAACTCGCGCAAGGCGTCGTCCGCTGCGATCTCCGAAACAGTCTTGGATTGTATTGCCGCCACATACTTGGCCTTGGCGGTTTCGGCCGCAGCCATCTCGTTCTTGACGTCGTTGCGGCTGGAAAAGCCCAGAACGCCCTTGGTGGCGGAACTCAGCATTGGCCACGCGGGATAGGCAATCGTGTAGGCAATCGCCCAGGCTATGGTGATGTAGAAGGTTATAACCCACCAGCGCGGCAAAGGATTGTTCAGTTCCCTGATCCCGTCCCACTCATGGCCAGTGGTCGCGACGCCCGAGATTTCGTCGATATGCTCGTTGCTCATGATCAATCGTCCTGGAGAGGGATCTGTGCGGCGTGGTCGGCATGTGCCTTGCCACCCGGACGGAGCGCGAAGGCGATGCAGCCGACAAAGAACAGGGCCATGGCAAGCAGGCCCCAACTGTCGGCAAACTCCCGCATCAAGTTGTAGTCCATCGGTTGTTTCTCCTCAGCGATAGCCGGCGGCTTCGTCGTAGTTCTTGAAATCGACCAGGGTGCCGAGCATCTGCAGGTAGGCCACCAGGGCATCCATCTCGGTGACCTGCTGGGGATTGCCGTCGAAATCACCGACCTTGGCCTTCGGATAGCGCGCCTCGAGGCCCGACGTGTCGGCATTGGGGTCGGCCTGCGCCATCAGATCGGCGTTGGCGTGGGCGATCATGTCGTCGGAGTAGGGCACTCCAACGCGCCTGTTCGCGACCAGATGCGTCGAGAAATTCTTCACCTCGATCGGTGTGTCCTTAAGGAAGGCATAGCTCGGCATGATCGACTCCGGCACGACGGAACGCGGGTCGATGAGATGCTGGACGTGCCAGCTGTTGGAGTAGCGATCGCCGACGCGTGCGAGATCGGGTCCGGTCCGCTTGGATCCCCATTGGAACGGGTGGTCGTACATCGACTCCGCAGCCAGGCTGTAGTGACCGTAGCGTTCCACCTCGTCGCGGAACGGCCTGATCATCTGGCTGTGGCAGAGATAGCATCCCTCCCGCACGTAGATGTTGCGACCGGCGAGTTCGAGCGGCGAGTAAGGCCGCATGCCTTCGACCTTCTCGATCGTGTTGTCGAGATAGAAGAGCGGCGCGATCTCGACGATGCCGCCGACTGTCACGACCAGCAGGGATCCGACGAGAAGAAGGGTCGCGTTCTTCTCGATCAGAGCGTGTTTGTCCATCAGGCCCATGTCTGGCTCCTCATTCGGCAGGCTGGATAGCGGGCGCGGAGCCCGGCAGAGGTTGTTCCTCGCGCTGGTAACCGCGGATGGTCATGGTGATGTTCCAGGCCATGATCAGGGCGCCGGCGAGATACATGGCGCCACCCGCGGCGCGCATGATGTAGTAGGGATGCATGGCGGCGACGGTTTCAGCAAAGGAATAGACCAGGAAGCCCTGTTCGTCGTACTCGCGCCACATCAGGCCCTGCATGATGCCGGAAACCCACATGACCGCCGCGTAGACGACGATGCCGAGCGTGGCCAGCCAGAAGTGCCACGTCACGAGTCGGGTCGAGTAGAGCCGCGGACGGTTCCATAGTTTCGGCACCATGTAGTAGATCGCGCCGAACGAGATCAGGCCGACCCAGCCGAGCGCGCCGGAATGGACGTGGCCGATTGTCCAGTCGGTGTAGTGGGACAGCGAGTTGACGGTCTTGATCGACATCATCGGACCTTCGAAGGTCGACATGCCGTAGAAGGCGATGGCCGCGACCATCATGCGGACAATCGGGTCCGTGCGGATCTTGTCCCAAGCCCCGGAGAGGGTCATGAGGCCGTTGATCATGCCGCCCCAGGAAGGCATCCACAGCATGATCGAGAACACCATGCCCAGTGTCTGTGCCCAATCGGGCAGGGCGGTGTAGTGGAGGTGATGGGGACCCGCCCAGATGTACAGGAAGATCAGTGCCCAGAAGTGGATGATCGAAAGGCGGTAGGAATAAACCGGTCGGTTCACCTGCTTTGGCACGAAGTAATACATCATGCCCAGGAAACCGGCGGTGAGGAAGAAGCCGACCGCGTTGTGGCCGTACCACCATTGCGTGAGCGCGTCCTGGACGCCGGAGAAGGCTGAGTAGCTCTTCGACCCAAGGAACGATGCCGGCATCGACAGATTGTTGACGACGTGCAGCATCGCGATGGTGACGATGAAGGAGAGGTAGAACCAGTTGGCGACGTAGATATGCGGTTCCTTGCGCTTCAGGATCGTGCCGAGGAAGAGCAGCAGATACGCAACCCAGACGATCGTCAGCCAGATGTCGACATACCATTCCGGCTCGGCATATTCGCGGCTCTCGGTGATTCCGAGCAGATAGCCCGTCGCGGCCATGACGATGAAAAGCTGATAACCCCAGAACACGAACCAGGCGAGATTGCCGCCGAACAGCCGCGCCCGGCAGGTGCGCTGGACGACGTAAAGCGAGGTGCAAAGCAGCGCGTTGCCACCAAAGGCAAAGACGACACCGGAGGTGTGCAGCGGGCGCAGGCGGCCGAAGTTGAACCAGGGCTGGATGTTGAGGTCGGGGAAAGCGAGCTGAAGCGCGATAATCACGCCCACCAGCATGCCGACGACGCCCCAGAACATGGTCGCGATGGCGCCGTAACGCACCGGGCCGTCCATATAGGCCTCAGGGTCGACCAGCGGCGCCGGCTTGAAGTCCGAATTGCGCATCAGGATCGCCGTGAAGCCGGCGACGACGAAGAACAGAACCCACATATGCTGGCGAAAGGGCTCGTCCGCGCCGAATCCGGCAGCCACAACGGCACCAAAAGCAAAAAGGCTTAGAAGGACGATCTCCGTGCCATATTTCATTGCAAGTCCCCGATCTCGTCTCGAAAGGTTCGGCGGAATTCCCGCTCGCGGCACCATTTCGGGATTTTCGATTCCGGAGCCTTGATCCAAGTCAAACGCGAACCGCTTTTTGTTTGGGTGTGCCCGTGCCGACTGCCAGAACGCTCCGGACGCGAAGCGACCTGCCAAAAGGGCGCCGACGAAGCGAGCTGCAAAAAGGCCTTGGTGAAAGGCAAACCATGCCGAGCTTTGGCAAAGCCAGACCGCGGTTCAGTCGCCGCAGCGTTGCTCGAGCTGAGAAATGCTCGGGAGGCTGATCTGCCGCTTGTTTGCGATGCGGATCGCGCCGTCGGATCGCAGCCGGGAGAGTTCCCTGCTTACCGTCTCGATCGTCAGTCCGAGAAAATCGGCGATGTCGGCGCGAGTCAGCGGCAGATCGAAGCTTGTCGAGTTTCCTGGATGTCCTGAGGCCGCGATGTTTCTTGCGACCATGAGAAGGAAGCTTGCGATCTTCTCGGACGCCGTCTTGCGCCCCAGCGCAGCCATCCAGTCGCGTGCGTCGTCGAGCTCGCCCAACGCATGTCTTAGCAACTGACGTCCAAGTTCGGGCGTCTCATCGATCATTCGATCGATGACCGTCCTCGGAAACGAGCACAGGGCCACATTCGTCAAGGCCTCGGTCTTGATTGGTCTTTTTGCCTCGAATGGCCTGCCCAGAAAATCGGGTGCGAAATAAAACCCGACAATTTGCTGGCGACCATCCGACAGGTTCCTTGTGAGCTTGACCACGCCGGACAACAGGCTCGAGTAGGTTCCATCGTTGGGCAGTTCCGTTCCTGCCAAAATCTCGTGCCTGGACGAGGCTTTCGCCAACTCGACCAGCTGGCGGGCCTTGAGCGCGCCACATAGTCCGCCCTGGCGCGTTTCGCAGGATTTGCAAATCGCGAGAACGTCAGCTTGTTGAACGTCATGTCTGGCGGTCATTGCCACGCCCGTGGTGGATAGGGATGACAGTCTGCGCAGTCGCGACCGGCGCCGCCTTGATCGAGATCAAGGTTTTGCCGGCGTCGTTCAGGCAGTTTGACCGCCATGTCTTCTCCCGCCATTCCCCTCTCTTCCACTCGCCTCAACCCGATCGCGGGGCTTGGCGACAATGTACCGCGTTACACGAGTTATCCGACGGCCCCGCACTTTCATCCGGGCGTCGACGCGGTGATTGTCCAGGGATGGATGGCTGCGCTTGAAGGCGATGACGAGATATCACTGTATCTGCATATCCCCTATTGCGACCGGTTGTGCTGGTTCTGTGCCTGCCATACCAAGCAGACACGCCACTATGAGCCGGTGGCCACCTTTCTGCGCTCGCTCCACAAGGAAATCGAAACGGTTGGTGGACTTGTAAGCGGCAGGGGCAGGGTCCGAGCCGTTCATTTCGGCGGCGGCTCCCCGACGATGCTGAAGCCCGACGACATACTTATGCTGGGGAAGGCGTTGCGGAAGCGGTTCGACTTCCTCGACGATGCCAGTCTGAGCGTCGAGATCGATCCGAACGACATGGACGAGGGCCGGCTCGATGCCTTCGCGGCCATCGGCATGACGCGAGCAAGCCTTGGTGTCCAGGACTTCGATCCCAAGGTGCAGAAGGCGATCAATCGCGAGCAGAGTTTCGCGCTGACCAAGAGCATAGTCGATGCGGTGCGCGCGCGCGGCGTTTCTTCTGTCAATCTGGACCTGCTCTATGGGCTCCCGCATCAGACCTGCGAGAGCGTTGCGGCGACCGTCGCTCAAGCGCTAACGCTGACGCCAGACCGGTTGGCCTTGTTCGGCTACGCCCATGTGCCATGGTTCAAGAAACACCAGACGATGATCGACGAAGCCTGGCTGCCGGATTCCACCGCGCGCCTGGCGCAGTCGCAGCGTGCCGCTCGACTGATCGTCGATGCCGGCTACGAGGCCTTGGGACTGGATCATTTCGCAAAACCGCGGGATGCGCTGGCGGTTGCCGCGCGTGCCGGCAAGATTCGTCGCAATTTCCAGGGCTATACCGAGGACCAGTGCGAGACCCTGATCGGTCTTGGCCCCTCCTCGATCAGTCGGTTTCGCCAAGGCTATGCACAAAACATCGTGGCGACCGGTGAGTACGAAAAGGTCGTGGATTCCGGACAACTGGCGATAGCGCGAGGCGTCGAGTTCAGTCTGGATGACCTGGCACGGGGCTGGGTCATCGAGCGTCTGATGTGCAACTTCACCTTCTCAGCGGTAGACCTTGTCGAACGCTTTGGAGCGGTCGGCCAAACGCTGCTCTGTGAAGCGAGCCGCCTGGCCATCAGCGGCGCCGGCCAGTTTCTTCGGCTCGACGGTGAAAACTTCATCGTGCCGGAGGAAAGCCGTCCTCTCATCAGGACGGTGGCGGCCAAGTTTGACAAATATCTGGACAATGGAACCGGCAGACACTCGTTGGCGGTTTGAGCTCGGAGCCGCGGATCAGAAGTGCTCGCCGACCCTGAAGGGACCGACACGGGTGCCGGCCGCGATCAGATAGGCGGTCGACCAGCCGATCAACAGAAAGCCATTGATGCCCTCCAGGGCCGCCAGCACGCGCCAGCCGTGGGCCGGCACGACATCTCCGTAGCCGACTGTCGAGAAGGTTATCGTCGAGAAGTAAAGCGCCGTCTCGAAGTCGCTCAAGATTCCGAGCAATCGGTACACGCCAGCCCATAGCCAGACTTCCGCGGTCATGACGGCAAAAAGGCCCATCACTACCGTGATCATGGCCAGCACCCGGCTGCGCCGGCCGTGCATGCGAAAGAGCGCCACGAGCCGCGCCATGGCATGAGTGATCGCAATAAGGCCGAAAGTGTGGATCACAACCGTCAAGCTTATGACGATCGTACCGATGCAAAGATTGAGGATCATCGGAGGAAGACTAGCGGCTCCGGCTGCCACCGCATTTGCTCTGGATCAAAACGGCAACCGGCTCTGCCATTCCATCGTGCCGGCGAGACCGTATCTACTCTACGGTTGCGCTGGCGGCGGAGCGGAGACGAAAGAACATCGCGAGCTTCAGGCTTGTTGCTATCCGTTCGGCCCGCTCGATGAATACCGCGGCGATCTCGTCAATGAAGAGCTCGGACGCCGTTTCACCGAAGAGAGCCAGCCAGATATCGAAGTCGGACTCGGTGACGTCGTTGAGCTTCATGTGAGCCGGCACCGGCCGGCCATGATAGTCGCCGCTCTTCAATATGACGGAGCACCAAAAGTCCGTCATCTTCTCCAGGTGAGGTTCCCAGTCACCAACGATTTCGCGGGCGAAAATGGGGCCGAGGCGCTTGTCCGTTCTCACCCTGGAATAGAATTTGCGGACCAGTGCCCCTATCGATGCGCGATCGACGCCAGAACGGACCAGGGGCTGTTCGGCAGCAGGCCGAACTCTATCAGGCAAGACTGACTTCGAGGTCATTCATAGTCCTTGTTCAAGCAATCAGGTCAGGCCAAGGCGGCGGAGGGCAGCCCGCAGGAAGCTGCGGTCATGGACCAGGCGAAACCCGAGATTGTCCGGCGGGGTGCCGACCGCGCAGCCGCCGCTTTTGCCGTCGCGGATGAAGTTCGACATGTAAGTGCGATGGAAGCCCTCCACAACATGCACGCCGCAATTGCTGACCGAGCTGGCAACGGCACCGCCGGACATCGTCGCATGGACATAGCAGGTAGACGTCCATTCCCAGACATTGCCGGCTACATCCGCCACACCCTTCGAGTTGGCTCCAAATGCGCCGAGGGGCCGAGGCTCAGGATCTGCTTTGCGGCCGAGCGCGGACTCGTTGCGATAGAGAGTAAGCCATCGCCTCGCCGGATCCGCAGGGTCGCCGTCGCCCGCTTCAATGTCTGCCCGAAATCGTTCGGCTGCGACGTAGGCCCATTCGATGTCGGTCGGTAGGCGCCAGGTTTCACCCGTCTTGGCCGATAGCCAATTCGCGTAAGCCTGCGCATCGAGAAAGCTGACGCCCGTCGCCGGAACGTTGCCGGCAAGGCGCGAGTCCGCAGGCTTGCAGGCGCCATCCGAAACGCAACGGTCATAATCCGATGCGGTCACCTGGAACTTCATGATCTCCAGCGGCTTGTCGATGATCTCCTTCGCCACCGGTGCCGGCGCGGGATGGTTGTCCTTGAGGAATTCGCCAGGCCGCGGGTGCTCGAATGACCCGGGCGCCAGGGTCACCAGTTCAGCCAAGGCCATCGGGACCCGGGATCGCGAGAGCGTCCCATCGATCGCGTGGTTGACGCCGAGCCCGATGAGGGCGGCGGCCGCGATCGTTCCAAACGTGAAGACAGGATCGAAGGACATGCCCAAAAACTCCGCCTAGTGATGCAACCCGCCGGCGGTGCCGGCGGGTTGCGGGCGATCAGCCTTTCCGCCTATGAGGCGACCGCCTTGGGAGCTTCGACCTGCATCATCAGATCGTCGTCCCATTTTCCCTCGACCGTGAAGTGCGCGGTCGCGCCGAGCTCGACTGCCTCGATCAAATTGTGATTGACGTACGCATAGACGCCGGGCTGCAGGAACGTGTAGAGCGCCGCGCCCGCCGAACCGCCGCGAATGAACCAGGTCTCGAGATCCTTGGCCGGAGGATTGGCAAACTTGCCCTGTTCCCAGACGAAGTCGCCATGGCCGCCGATCAGGTGCGGACGTGTATCGCGGTTGGCCTGAGAATGGACGATGAGAACTGTCTCGCCGACCTTCGCTTTCATGGCGTTCTCGCCTGTCAGCGATCCTGCCTTGCCGTTGAACACGACATGCGTCGGGATCAGGCCGCGCATCACCTTCACGGTGTCGTCGTAATTGTCGCCGGCCGAGTCGTACTTCTTGAATTTTCCCTGCTCGTCGCGCGGGATGTAGAAGTCGTTCTCGCCGATATAGTAGATGCGATCATAGCGGACGGGCTTGCCCTTGTCGTCCTTCAGGCCGTCGCGCGGCAGGATCATAACCGCTCCGCTCATGCCGGACACGACATGCCACGGGATCATCGCGCCGCCAGGCGCGCAATGGTAGACGAACGTGCCGGTCCGTGTCGCCTTGAAGCGCAGCGTGACCTGCTCGCCCGGGTTGATCAGCGTCAGGGCACCGCCGCCGAGTCCGCCGGTCGCCGCGTGGAAGTCGATATTATGGGCGAGCGTATTGGTATCGGGATTGATCAGGGTGAGCTCGAGATAGTCGCCTTCATGCACGATCATGAGCGGGCCCGGAATGGAGCCGTTGTAGGTCATGGCGTTGAGCTGCGTGCCGTCGGTGTCGATGACCAGAGGCTTCTCTTCGATCTTCATCGTGAACTCGACGACCTTGGGGCCGCCCTTGGCCACTTGGTCGTGGGGGTGCACGAAAGGCGGCGCGACCAGGGTCACCTTCTCTCGCGGCAGTCCGGCGACATTCTGTGCCTTGGCGCCCGCCATGGCCGGCGCTGCGCCGACGACAGCGACGGCGGCCGCGGTGAGAACAGAACCCAACAAAGCTTCGCGTCTCGTAAGCATTTCCATCTCCTCAACTTCACCATTTTGATGAATTCAGCATAGTGTCTTTGCTCGGCGCTTCTTTGCGTTTGCGCAAACCTCAGTAAAATTAATCTTGATTTTTGGATGGTTGGCGAAAACAACTCGCAACACGACGACCGTAGTTGCGGAAGGCGTCAAAACGCCAAATAAAAATGGCCGGATCAGACCTCTCCCCAAGTCTGTCCGGCCAGTGCTTCCGGCTCGCCATTGCCGGAAGCGGTCTCAAATACCGTGGATCAGTTCGAAGCTGATTTGGTCGCTTCGGCAAACAGCTCGGCAAAGACGGGCTTTGCCTTGCCGATCTGCTTGACGGCTTCCGCCGCATCCAGATTGACGGGCTTGCCGACGACGATCAGCGCCACCATGCCCATGCCGTAGTGGGGAGCGCACTTCACGCCATAGACGCCCTCCTTGGTCAGGGTGACCGTAATCTCCTCGCTCGGCTTGCCCTTGAAGGGCTCGGCGCCGTCCGGGATCATTCCCTTGATGATTTCGGCATTGTGGGTCTTGTCGGTCGGCACGAACTTAATGGTGTCGCCGGGCGCCGCCCGAACGAAATCGGGCTGGAAGACCATCGAGCCCTTCTCACCCTTGTTCAGCATCTGCACGACATGTTCTTCGGCGTTTGCCGCACCCGCGATGGAGAGCAAGGCGATCGCCGCGGCAATCAGGGGCAGTTTCATTGTAGAGTTCCTTTCTTTGTTTCACCACGGCGTCTACCGTTGGGTCCCTGTAGACCACCGGAACCCTTGGCGATTTGCGCTGGCGCAAATTGCTCGACGAAAATGATCGGCATGGATTAGGTGAGCAATTTGGCGATGCCGGAACTGTCGCCAGCCGGCTTTCAAGAGGCGCTCTTGGGGCGCGCCTGCAGGCGCGGCCGTACGAGCATTCCGCCATAGAGCACCGCGTAGCCGATGAAGGCGGCAATCCAGAAGGCCGCCGAGACGTGGAGGAGAATTGCCGCGTCAGGTAGGATCGCCGCCGCCACGCGCAGAATGGCGGCAATGATGATCGCGACGAAGACCACGGATGTTCCCCAGTTTGCGCTCAGCTCGCGGCCTGTATGGCCGAGCGAAGCGCGGGTCATGACGGCAAGCGTCATGCCCGCGACCGCTCCGACCGCCAGCGCATGAATGCCGGCAACCGCCGGTATCCTCTCCGGATCGAAAATGGCCAGCCCGGCAAGCAATAGCCCGATCGGCACAAAAGCGAACGCGACGTGCAGGATTAGAACCAGAGGGTCGGACAGCGTCCGGTAGCCTGCCCATCGGGCCATCCTGACGGCATTGCGAGCGCGCCGGCAACCAGCAATGAACCGGTTGCAATGCCGTTGGGAAAGAAGCTCCAAGCGGCTAGCCCGACCCCGGACAACGCGATCGTCCCGACATCGAATCCGCCGAATGGCACGGGAAGCCGTCCGGGCTTCTCGCGGGCCAGCCAATTGCGGGTGAAGCTCGGAATGATGCGCCCGCCGATAATCATGATGAGGACCACGATTGCCCCAAGACCGAGACGGCGGCTTGCATCGGAGACGCCCTGGTAGTGTGCCTCGGCATGAAACAAGACATTCGCCGCGAAAAGCACAGCGACCGGCAGAAGCACCTTGAGGTTTCGCCAGTTCCGACCGGCGACGATTTCCGTTGCCGCGGCAGCGATCACGGCGAGAAGAAAGGAGCAGTCTATCACCGCACTCAAGAGCCAGCCAATCTCCGCCGATAAGAACACTGCCACCCGGCCGGCGATCCAGAGCAGCACCAGCACCAGCAAGCGAAAATCCTGCACGGGAAGACGCCCGGTCCAATTCGGAATCGCGGTGAGCAGGAAGCCTGTCACTGCCGCTGTCAGATAGCCAAAAAGCAACTCGTGGATATGCCAGTCCACCGGCAGGAACAGGCTAAGGGTTTCCATCCTGCCGTAGTAGAGGGGCAGCCACATAAGGATCGCAGTGGCGGCCTGTAGCGATGCGAGCAGAAAGAAGGGTCGGAAGCCGTAGGAGAGTATCGCCGGATAGGCGCTCGGCCGCGTCCGCGGAATTGCCATGACATGCCTCATTGGAACCGAGCAAAGGTGCCCACGCGGCTCTTCTATCCGGGCTTCAGGGAATGGAATTTGCCCTAGCGCAAACAACAGAGTGATTGGCAGGCGGCAGCGGCAGAAGGCTTCCCTTGTCGATGGGCGGTCGTCCGTGACACAGTCTGGTCAGGGGCCAGCGCGTCGCGCCGTTGAAGCTGGGAGGAAAGGCATTTGGCAAGCCTTGATCGATCACTGATTGCCGGGCTGTCCGTCTTCGAGGGAATCGCTGCCGCGGACCTCGATCGCATAATTGGGCAAGCGAGGTCCATCCGGGTCGCCAGGGACCAGCGGGTGTTCGAGCAGGAGCAGGAGGCGCATTCGTTCTTCCTGCTGCTCGACGGCCATGTGCGCGTGGTGAAATCGACTCCGGATGGGCACGAGGTGACGGTGCGATACATTAGCCCGGGCGAGCTGCTGGGAATCGCCAGCGCGCTGGGCAGGACGACCTATCCGGCGAATGCCATCGCGGCTGCCGATTGCGTGGTGCTCGCCTGGCCAAGCCAATTGTGGCTCACTTTCTCGGCGAGCTTTCCGAGCTTCAGCGCCAATACCTACAAGGCCGTGGGAAGCAGGCTGCAGGATGCCCACTCACGCGTTGTCGAGATGTCCACCGAACAGGTGGAGCAGCGTGTCGCGCATGCGCTGCTCAAGTTGATCAAACAGTCGGGAAAGAAGACCGAGGAAGGGATCCTGATCGACTTTCCGATTTCACGCCAGGATGTCGCGGAAATGACCGGCACCACGCTTCATACGGCAAGCCGGCTGCTTTCAGCCTGGGAAGACCAAGGGTTGGTCAAAGGCGGGCGCCAGAAGATAGTCGTGGTCGAGCCCCATCGGCTCCTTGTCATTGCTGAAGGCCGCACTTCGAAAAGCTGATTCACGTCACCCGTCGTCGATCGCGGCTTGAAGATCGCTGAGAAGCTGATCCTCATCGAGGTCGTGCTCGCGTGCCGCGTCGGCGACGGTGTGAAAGGAAGCGATCGGGCAACCGACGCACAGCATGCGATGCTTGAGGACGACGCGAATTGCCGCCGGCGTCGCGCGCATGAAGTCGTCCATGGTCGTATCGTCGTTCAATTTGCGTTTCATGCCACTTGTCCGCATTGGAGGCGGGCATGTTGCACTGGATTTCCAGGGTGCTCGTTGTGCTGAGACAAAGAGCAAGCAGCCGATGCTGTTCCTCGCATTCAAACGGTACAGATGATCGACCGTGTCAGGAACCGCTTCTCCCGGCCATTGTCGAGCGAGAACATGCCGCCACGGCCGGGCACCACGTCAATGATGAGATCGGTGTGCTTCCAGGCCTCATATTGCGGTGCGCTAATGTAGACCGGCGTATCGCCGATCTCGCCGAGCTTGACGTCATTGTCGCCGACCATGAACTCGCCACGCGGATAGCACATCGGCGAGGATCCATCGCAGCAGCCGCCAGACTGATGAAAGAGCACGGGCCCGTGATCGGCGATGATCTCTGCCAGCAGCTCCTCCGCCTCTGGCGTTGCAGACACTTTGCCCGATGAGGACCGATCCATAGCCTCCTCCATGAAATCCACGGGAGGACACGGCGAACCGCGTCCTCCCGCCCTGTCCTGGGAGAATCAGAAGAATCCGAGCTTCTTCGGGCTGTAGCTGACCAGCATGTTCTTGGTCTGCTGGTAGTGGTCGAGCATCATCTTGTGCGTCTCACGGCCGATGCCGGACTGTTTGTAGCCACCGAAAGCGGCGTGTGCCGGATAGGCGTGGTAGCAGTTGGTCCAGACGCGACCGGCCTGGATCGCGCGGCCGAAGCGGTAGGCACGATTGCCATCGCGTGTCCAGATGCCGGCGCCGAGACCGTAGAGCGTGTCGTTGGCAATGCTGAGCGCGTCGTCATCGTCCTTGAAGGTCGTGACCGAAACCACCGGTCCGAAGATCTCCTCCTGGAAAATGCGCATCTTGTTGTGGCCCTTGAACACCGTCGGCTTGACGTAGTAGCCACCCGCCAGATCACCAGGCAGGTGGTTCTGCTCGCCGCCGGTCAGCACTTCCGCGCCTTCCTGCCGGCCGATGTCGAAGTAAGACAGGATCTTCTCCAGTTGCTCGCTCGACGCCTGCGCTCCGATCATCGTTGCCGGGTCGAGCGGATCTCCTTGCACGATCGCCTCCACACGCTTGAGGGCACGTTCCATGAAGGTATCGTAGATCGATTCATGGATGAGCGCGCGGCTCGGGCAGGTGCAGACCTCACCCTGGTTCAGCGCGAACATGACGAAACCTTCGATCGCCTTGTCGAAGAAGTCGTCGTCTTCGGCGACAACGTCCTTGAAGAAGATGTTGGGCGACTTGCCGCCGAGTTCCAGCGTGACGGGGATCAGATTCTGGCTGGCATATTGCATGATGAGCCGGCCCGTCGTGGTCTCGCCGGTAAAGGCGATCTTGGCAATGCGCGGCGAGGAAGCGAGGGGCTTGCCGGCTTCGAGGCCAAAGCCGTTGACGATGTTGAGCACGCCTGGCGGCAAAAGATCGCCGATAAGATCGGCCCAGAGCAAGATGGCAGCCGGCGTCTGCTCGGCCGGCTTCAGCACCACGCAGTTTCCGGCCGCAAGCGCGGGAGCAAGCTTCCAACACGCCATCAGGAGCGGGAAGTTCCACGGGATGATCTGGCCAACAACGCCGAGCGGCTCATGGAAGTGATAGGCGACGGTATCGTCGTCGATCTGGGAAAGGCTGCCTTCCTGGCCACGCAACGCGCCGGCGAAATAGCGAAAATGGTCGATGGCCAAGGGCAGATCGGCGGCGGTCGTTTCGCGGATCGGCTTGCCGTTGTCCCAGGTTTCGGCGCGGGCAAGGAGATCGAGATTTTCCTCCATGCGGTCGGCGATGCGGTTGAGGATCAGCGACCGCTCGGCCACGCTGGTGCGCGCCCAGGCGTCCTTCGCGGCATGCGCCGCGTCCAGGGCTGCCTCGATGTCGTGGGCATCCGAACGCGCGACCTCGCATAGCAGCTGACCGTTCACCGGCGAGCGGTTCTCGAAGTAGCGGCCGGAACGCGGCTCGGTCCATTTGCCGCCGATGAAGTTGCCGTAACGCTTGTCGAAGGGCGCCTTGATCGAGCGTGAGAATTCAACCTTGTTCATGTGTCTTCCTCCCAAAGATGACGTCGCGGGATGCGACGCTTCGGAAGATAGGTTTGCGATTTCCGCCGCTTTTGTCACCAGGTCGAATGCAGCGAGTGGCCGCGAGGTGTCGCAGAATTGCGACAGTCGTGAGTGGATTCGAAGGATCAGTGAGGCCTGTGAACATCCAGGCGGTTGAGCTTGCGGTGCAACGTCGCACGGCTGATGCCGAGCGCCTGGGCAGCGGCCGAGACATTTCCGTCCGCCCGCGCCAGCGCCCGCTGCAGGACGCCGCGCTCCGCCTCGGCGAGCACTTCAGGACGGTTCTCCGTCCAACCGAGCAGATCGCGCGCAGGCATCGGCTTGTCGAGGCATTGTTGCGTAAGTCCAAGCGCAAGGCGAGCCGAACGGGTTGCGCCGACCACGAGGTCGTCGGCGTCGACGGCGATCAGCGCTCCGGAACCTTTGTCGGCGACCGGCGCCAGCAGAATTCGCGCCTTAGGAAACGCAATCTTGAAATTTTCCGCTTCGATCCGGCGCGCCGCGTCGACCACGGCCACCGAAATCAGATTGGCGAAAGCCTCCGTGAGATCGGCTCGACAGGAAGACACGTCGAGCGCGGCCACGAGATCGCCCTGGTGGTCGTAAATCGGTGCGGTGGTACAGCTCAAACCTGTGTTGCGCGTATGGAAATGCTGATCGCGATGGATCGTCAGAACGCGCTGCTCGACCAGACACGTGCCGATCCCGTTGGTGCCCTGGCTTTCCTCGTTCCAGACGGAGCCGGTCCACAAACCCCAAGAATGAAACGTTTCGTCATCCACGGGCGCGCCACGCCGTTCGACCGGCACGCCGTCGCGGTCGGCCAGCAACACGCAGCATCCGACGCCGCCTACCGCAAGGTAGAGCCGGTCGAGGCTCGACTGGGCAGCCCGGATGAGCGGCTCGATGCGTTGGCGCGCCTGCCCCAGCTCAGGCTCCGTCAAATAGCGGGCGGGACTGCAATCGGCCGGATCGAGCCGATGGAGATTGGAAGACCGCCGCCAGGAGGCAACCAGCGCGGACTTTGCCGCCGCATCCGAAGCGATCGCGGCCTGAATGCGGTCGGCATGATGGCCGGACAGATCCTCTCCCATGCTTATCCTCCCAAACCCTGTCGGACTTCGGTTTCTGAGTCGATCCGCTTGAGGGCTGCGTCGTTCCCGCGCCAGTTTCTGCGTGCAATCGGCGCACTCGTCAATTCGACAGAAGACTCAAAGAATGCTTTCCATCCGTCCGTCACCCGCCACATTTGGGTCGACCGATCGGCCTTCCTGCCGGGTTCGTCGTCTTGGGCATTCCCATCGCTTCACTCCCCAATCTACGGGGACTGGATTGGGCATTCATTGATCGAGAGCAAAAATGACCGCCGCGAAGACAGCGGTGTCCGCCAATTGCGATGGATCAAAGTTCGCTCCTTCCTCGTCGGGTAGATCGATTGGCGGCCCGACATGACATCAGACGGTCGTGAACCGGTGGCAGCCTTGACGCGTTGAGGGTCAGCCGGGTCGGTTTGGAACCAGCGAAGGAGTCGGAAATGACCGTGCGTCCCAGCACCAATCGCCTGTCCGCACAGGAGCTGCGCGACATCGATGCCTATTGGCGTGCCGCCAACTACCTGACGATCGGGCAAATCTACCTGCTCGACAATCCGCTGCTTCGCAAGCCGCTTCGGCTGGAGCATGTCAAGCCAAGGCTGCTCGGCCATTGGGGAACCTCGCCGGGCCTCAGCTTCATCTACGCGCATCTCAATCGCGCAATCAGGCAGCGCGACGCCAACGTCATCTATGTCTGCGGTCCGGGCCATGGCGGACCCGCGATGGTCGCCAATACCTATCTCGAAGGCGCCTACAGCGAGACCAATCCGGATATCGCCTTGGATGAGGCCGGAATGAAGAGGCTCTTCCGGCAGTTCTCCTTTCCAGGCGGCATCCCAAGCCACGCAGCGCCCGACGTGCCCGGCTCGATCCATGAAGGCGGCGAGCTCGGCTACGCGCTCTCGCATGCCTATGGCGCCGCCTTCGACAATCCGGACCTTGTCGTGGCCTGCGTCGTCGGCGACGGCGAGGCGGAAACAGGACCGCTCGCCACGTCATGGCATTCCAACAAGTTCCTCAACCCGGCGCACGATGGCGCGGTGCTGCCGTTCCTGCATCTCAACGGCTACAAGATCGCCAATCCCACCATTCTGGCCCGCATCCCCGAGGAAGAGCTGCGTGCGCTGTTCATCGGCTATGGCTACGAGCCGCTGTTCGTCGAGGGCGACGATCCAGCCATGATGCATGAGCGGATGGCAGTGGTGCTCGACGATGCGCTCGACCGCATCAAGGCGATTCAGGACACGGCCCGCAGCGGCGCAAAGACGGCGCAGCCGCGGCCGAAATGGCCGATGATCGTGCTGCGGAGCCCGAAGGGCTGGACCGGCCCTAAGGAGGTGGATGGACTGAAGACCGAGGGCTTCTGGCGCGCCCACCAGGTTCCGCTCTCCGGCCTCGCTGAAAACCCCGCCCATTTGAAGATGCTCGAAGAGTGGATGAGAAGCTACAGGCCCGAAGAGCTTTTCGATGCAGCGGGCGCTCCGGTCTCGACGATTCGCGCCACCGCGCCGCAAGGTGCCATGCGCATGAGCGCCAACCCGCATGCCAATGGCGGTCTGCTGCGCCGGTCGCTCGAACTGCCCGGCCTGCATGAGCACGCCGTCCCGGTTGAACGGCCCGGGAGCGTCAAGGCGGAGGCGACCCGTGTGATGGGCAGCTTCCTGCGTGACGTCATGGCGTTGAACCGAGGCGCCAGGAACTTCCGCATCGTCGGGCCGGACGAGACGGCTTCGAACCGGCTGCAGGATGTTTTCGAGGTGACCGAGCGCGCCTGGATGGAAAAAATCCTGCCCGAGGATGTCCATCTGGCCCGGGAGGGCAGGGTGCTGGAGATTCTATCCGAGCATACCTGTCAGGGCTGGCTGGAAGGTTATCTCCTTACCGGCCGACATGGCTTCTTCTCATGCTACGAGGCCTTCACGCACATCGTCGATTCCATGTTCAACCAGCATGCCAAATGGCTTGACGCCTGCCGAAAGCTCGCCTGGCGACGACCGATCGCTTCGCTGAATTATCTCTTGTCCAGCCATGTCTGGCAGCAGGAGCACAATGGGTTCAGCCACCAGGATCCGGGTTTCATCGACGTGGCCTTGAACAAGAAGGCGGACGTCGTGCGCGTCTACCTGCCGGCGGATGCCAACAGCTTGCTCTGCGTTACCGACCATGTGCTGCGGACATGGAACCGCATCAACGTCATCGTCGCCGGCAAGGCCAATTCCTGGCAGTGGCTATCCATCGACGAGGCAAAGGTCCACTGCAACGCGGGGATCGGTATATGGCAATGGGCATCGACCGACGGCGGCGCCGAGCCTGACGTTGTAATGGCCTGCGCCGGCGACGTGCCGACGCTCGAGACGCTGGCCGCGGCCCAAATCCTGAAACGCCATATTCCCAAGCTCAAGATTCGCTTGGTGAACGTCGTCGACCTGATGACGCTCCAGCCCAAGGAACATCATCCGCACGGCCTGTCGGATCGCGAGTTCGATGCACTGTTCACCAGGGACAAGCCCGTCATCTTCGCCTATCACGGCTACCCCTGGACCATTCATCGCCTGACCTATCGGCGGACCAATCACGACAACATCCATGTGCGCGGCTACAATGAGGAAGGTACGACTACGACGCCGTTCGACATGACCGTGCTGAATGGGCTCGACCGCTACCATCTGGTGCTCGGCGTGTTGGACCGCATTCCTGAGCCGGCCGGTGCGCACGTCCAGCTGAGACAGGCCATGGAAGGCAAGCTGATCGAGCACGGAGCCTATATCCGCGAGCACGGGCGGGACATCCCTGAGATCCTCGACTGGAAGTGGGAACAATAGCCGATGACGAAGCGCCGGGTTGCCGGGATGAGGCCCGCGAAAGCGACTGGGACCGGTCTACCATGACCGATACAATTCTCATCCTCAATGGCGGCTCCTCGAGCCTGAAGTTCGCCGTCTTTCAAGGGGGCGACGCGCTTCATCTGCTGGTGCGCGGCAGCGTCTCGTCAATCGGACAGCGACCCCGGCTCCATGTCGCGCCCACGGCAACGACACCGCCGTTCGACAGGAGCCTTGGCGAACGTCCGATCTCGATGGACAAAGCATTCGAAGCCGTTGCGTCCTACCTGACGGGCCGCGGCCTGTTGCGCCGGGTGCGCAGGGTCGGGCATCGCGTCGTGCATGGTGGCCGGGAGTTTGCCCGCGCGACGCTGCTCGACCAGCGTGCGCTCGATGCGTTGCGCAGGCTCGAGCCACTCGCCCCGATTCATCAGGCGATCAACCTGGAGCTCGTTGGCCTCGCCAACCGCCTTCTGCCCGATGCCATGCAGGTCGGCTGCTTCGACACCGCCTTCCACGCGACGCGGCCCGAACTCGCAAGACTTTATGGCTTGCCGCATGAGATGTCGGAGCAAGGCATCGTGTCCTACGGGTTCCATGGGCTTTCCTACAGCCATATCGCCAGCGAGCTCCATCGGCGTTACGGCGCCGCTGCCGGTGGCCGAACGATCGCCGCCCATCTCGGCAGCGGGGCGAGCCTGTGCGCGATGAAGGCGGGCGTGAGCCAGGCCACCACCATGGGTTTCTCGACGCTCGACGGCCTCGTCATGAGCACCCGTTGCGGCGCGATGGACCCCGGCGTCCTCCTGCATCTTATGCAGGAGCGCAAGCTGTCGCCCGATGAGCTGGGCGACTTGCTCTACGAGCGATCAGGCTTGCTCGGCGTATCCGGCATCTCGGGTGATATGCAGACGCTGCTTGCGTCGGAAGACGCGGCAGCGATGCGCGCCGTCGATCTCTTCGTCTATCGTGTGGCGCTTGAGATCGGTTCGCTTGCAGCGGTGATAGGCGGGCTAGACACGCTGGTGTTCACGGCTGGCATCGGGGAGCATGCTCCCAAAATCAGGCACAGTATCTGCGAATCCGCTGCTTGGCTCGGGGTCGCTATCGATGTCGGTTTGAACCGCGGCGGCGAGGATCTGGTCAGTGCCCCGAATTCCCGCGTGGACGTGCTTGTGATCCCGGCAGACGAAGAACGTGCGGTGGCTTCGGAACTGCTCAACTTCGAGACGGTCTGATTGGCGCGGCTTCCCCGCCCGTTGGCGAAACGCTTCTCACATGCCGGCTAACCAGTGCTCCGCCGAATGTCTGTTGCTCACAAGCACTCGCAAGGACAACAGCAAACAAAACCAACGTCCGTTTGACGAGAAACCATCGTAGCGGCGCCGGTGTCCATGGCAGGCGAGCTAGGCGGGCTTGATCGCATTGCAAATTTCTTCGACCAACATGGAGGCCGACACCGCTCCAGGGTCTGGATGGCCCAGCGAGCGCTCGCCCAGACGCGCGGCGCGACCGACGGTTGCGACCATGTCGCGTGTCGCTTCCGCGCCCTGGCGGGCAGCGGCGGCTATGGCATCGGCATTCCGACCGTCGACTGCGGCGTCGGCGGCCGGAGCCCAGGCATCGAGCATCGTCTTCTGGCCGGGTTCGGCCTTGCCGCGCTGGACGATGCCGTCGCGCATCGCCGCAATGACGGCCCGCAACTCGCCGCTCGGCATGGACCCACGCGGGCCAGCGGCCTTGCCGGCACGCAGAAGGGCGGTCGCGTAGAGTGGCCCGGAGGAGGCGCCGACCGCGTTGAGGAAGCCTTTGGCGGCGGCGTTGAAGACATCCTGCAGCGTGCCGTTGGTGGCCCGCGCCGCATCGGCCGCGGCCTTCATGCCCTGTTCCATGGCGATGCCGTGGTCGGCGTCGCCGATCGCCCCATCGAGCGCGCAGAGCCTGTCGCGCTCGGCCGCCATCCGCTGGGAGAAGGCGCCGAAAAGGGCTTTCAAATCTCCGGTTGAAAATTCCATCCCGTTCAGCTCCGGAACATGGCGCAGTCGCAGGGATGGTCGATCATGCGCTGCAATTCGTCGTCGAGATGCATGATGGTGATCGAGGCGCCGGCCATGTCGAGCGACGTGCAGTAGGGGCCGACAAGCGTCTTGTGGACCACCAGCCCGGCAGCCTTCAGGCGCTCCGCGATCCGGGCGTTCAGGATGTAGAGTTCCATCAGCGGCGTCGCGCCGAGCGAGTTGATCAGCACCGCGACGCGATCGCCGGCCGGCGCCTTCATCTCCGCCAGGATCGCGTCCATGATTTCGTCGGCGACGTCGTTGGCCGAACGCAACGGCCCGCGCCGCACGCCGGGCTCGCCATGGATGCCCATGCCGACCTCCATCTCGCCGATAGGGAGATCGAAGCTTGGCCGCCGCGTCTGCGGCAGCGAACAGGACGACAGCGCCACGCCCATGGTGAAGGTGCGGTCATTGGCGTGACGGGCGACCCGCTCCACCTCGTCCAGCGGCATCATCATGTCGGAGGCTGCGCCCGCGGCCTTGAAGATGAACACGTTGCCGGCCACGCCCCGGCGCTTTTGCCGCTGGTCGCGCGGCGCCGACGCGATGTCGTCGGTGGTCAGCACCGTGCGTGCCTCGATACCCTCCATCTCCAAGAGCTCGGCGGCCATGTCGAAGTTCATCACGTCGCCGGCATAGTTGCCATACATGAACAGGACGCCGGCGCCACCGCTCGCGGCCATCGCCGCATCGACCGCCGGCTGGGGAGGGGGCGAGGCGAAGACGTTGCCGATCGCCGCGGCATCCGCCAGGCCCCTGCCGACATAGCCCAGGAAGGTCGGCTCATGGCCTGAGCCGCCGCCGATGACCAGCGCCACCTTGCCGGTCCGCGGGCCGTGCCTGGCGACGACCGCACGTGGCGCGTTGTCCGGGCGCCAAAGATGCTCGGGATGCGCGGCCATGATGCCGACCAGCATTTCGTCGACCGCCGCATTGCCGTCGTTGATCAGCTTCTGCGTCAGGCTCATTCGCATCTCCCTGCATCGTCCTCGGCGGCCAGACTAATGCATGTCTCCCGAAAGTGGGAACCGGTTTCGGGACAAAGACATGCGTAAAATCAAAGCTAAAGCGCATGGAGCGAATCCGAAGGATCGCGACGCGCGTTTGGACGTTCGCAGCGTCGTGAGAACGGTCTTCCTCCGGCCCAAGGGCGCGACGCGCGAAGTATCGAACGCTCAGCGGGCGTTGTACTTGGCGTCGACCTGGTCGATGGCGGCGACATTGCCGGCCGAGCGCCCCTGCGGATCGAACGTCTCCTTGAGAAGGCATCGGCGATCGATTTCGCCAGTTCAGGCCCGATCACGCGCGCGCCCATGGTGATGATCTGGGCGTTGTTCGACAGCGCGGCACGCTCGGCGGAATAGGTGTCATGGGTGAGCGCGGCGCGAATGCCCGGCACCTTGTTGGCCGAGATGCAGACGCCTATACCGGTGCCGCAGATCAGGATGGCGCGGTCATACTTGCCGGCAAGCAGATCAGTGGCGACGCGGTCTGACAGATTGGCGTAGAACGGATCGGGACCGGCTTCGGTGCGCGACACCTCCGAGACGTCGTGCCTGTCCTTCAGGTGATCGGTGAGAATTTTGGCCAGGCCTTCGCCGGCGCTGTCGCCAGCCACTGCAAGTCTCATGGTCAACTCCTCTGGAATGTTGCGGCGCATCTGGACAGGATGTCGAAATAGCCCCCGACAGCTGATGCGGTGCGTTCGAATGCGGGTGAGTGTGGCACGGCGCCGTCAACCGCCGAGACCGTCGCGGATGGCCGAGAAATAGCGATCGGTGCCGACCTGTCCGCCCTTCAGCGCCACCTCCAGTCCATCGACCGCAGCGATGCTCGAATGGGCAACGCAAAGCGGCGAGCCGGGTGAGGCCGGCAGCGGCATTTTCACCGTCAGCGCATCGACGCCCATCTGGCCCAACGCGTGACTGGAGGTGTCCCCACCGGCGATGATCACACGCTTCAGCTTCTGCTCCACTGTCAATGCGCGCAGCAGTTCGCCGAGACCGCGGCCGAGCTTGTGGCGGGCGCCTTCCTGGCGGTCGATCTCGGCGCCGCGGTCGGCAGCCGGACCAAGCGCGGTGTAAAGGATGGCGCTGCGCCCGGCCTCGAGGCTGGCCTTGCCAGCCGCCGCGGCGCGCGCGATCGCCGTGTCGGAACCCTCCGAGACCAGCTCGATCGGGTCGACCTCGATGCCGTCGAAGCCGTCGCTCATCGCATGGCGGATCTGCCGTTCCGTCGTCGGCGAGCAACTGCCCGACACCACGGCGATGCGGTCGGCGGAACCTGGAGGCTTGAACCGGGTGCTCGCGCCGGAAGCCGCGCTCTCTTGCCATTCGGGCAGCAGCGCATATTCGATGCCGGAGGAACCGACGACGAAAAATCCGACTGGCTTGCGGGCGCGCCAGATCTCCTTGCCGGCCAGTGCCTGGCTTTCGGGGCTGTCGACATCGACAAGCAGGATCGATGAATCCGTGGTCAGCTTGTCGAAGGCCGCCGACCGGCCGGGCGAGCGCAGCGTCGCAAGGTCGAGTAATTCAGACGGAAGGTCTGTTTGCCGTGACAGATGCACCAGCAAGTCGGATTCATCCATTGGCGTCGCGGGGTGACGGCTCATCACTGGATGGCGGTCTATGCGGTAGTATCTGTCGCGATAGGCCGCGAAGAGGTGACCGAAGGCGGTGTAGCGCTTGAGCTGCGGCGCGCCGACCACCAGCGGCACGCAGTCCTGCGCGAAAACCGCGCGGCCGATCTCGATCGCCCGGCCGATGCTGCCAATCGTCGGGCTGGAATCGAAGGTCGAGCAGACCTTGTAGTGGCAGATCTCGGCTTGAAGCAACTTCAGCCAGGCGAAGGCTTCGGTCAGATGCGTATCCATCCATTGCGGGGATTCGCTGCGGCTGGTGCCGGCAAGCCCGACGGCACGGCAATGCGCGAAGCGCGCCATCAGTCCGTCATCGGGCTTGCGCATGAAGAGCACGGTCGGCACGCCGCCGAGCTCCAGCGCCTCCATGACGTCGGTCGAGCCGGTGAGGTCGTCGCCATAATAGCTGAGGAGCAGGTCCTGCATGCTCACGCCGCCTTGCCGTCGGCGAACTTTTCGATCGAGCGCGCCAGCTCAGTGTGGCTCCTGGCGAAGTCCTCGAGCGGAATGCCCTCGACCGCCGCCTGCCAGGCCTGCCGCACGGCGCGCACGCCGGCGCCCGGTCCGTCCGGATGGCTGACGATGCCGCCGCCGCAGAGATAGAGAAGGTCGACCGTGCGCCCGGTGCGCGCATAGGTTTCGGGCGCCTGACCGCCCCACTGACCGGAGCCGGCCACGGGCAGGGCACAATCGGCCGGCGAAAACAGCGGCGTGGTCACCGCCTCGAAGGAGCGGATGAAGGAGTCGTCCGGCTCCCAGTATTTCGAGGCGATGCCGTTGATCTGGAACTGGTCGACGCCGAGCAGCCGCCAGAACTGCTGCCAGACCTTGAAATCCATGCCGAGGCCGGGATGGCGGGTGAGGATGTCCCAGCCATTGCGGTGCGCGTGCAGCACCAGGCCCGAGCGCTTCCTGAGGTAAGCCATGCCGCCGAAGCCGATGGAGTTGATGTTGATGACCGCGCAATTGCCGCCGGCCTCGAGCACCAAATCGTGGTTGCGCATCATCTCGTCCGGATCGGCATGCGAAATGCCGAAGGCGTACATCACCTTCTTGCCGGTCTTCTGCTCATGGTCGTGGATCAGCGGCATGATCGCCTTCACCCGCTCCGACAACGGCGAATAGGCCGGGCTCATCAGCTTCTCGTCGTCCTTGATGAAGTCGACGCCAGCCTCGATTAGCTCGCCCACCAGGTCGGCCGTCTCGTGCGGCCGGAGGCCCAGCGCCGGCTTGACGATGGTGCCGATGATCGGCCGGCCCTCGACGCCGGTCAGCCGGCGACTGCCGGCGACGCCGAATTGCGGGCCTGGATGCGCGCCCCTGAATTCTTCCGGCAGCTTCATATCGACGACGCGGATGCCGGAAAAGCCTCGGATCGAATAGGTGCCGCCGATGGCGATCGTCATCAGTGCTGCGAGATCGGTGCCGATCGCGTCGAAAGGAAAGCCGATGTCGACATCGGCGCGCTTGAAGGGACCGGGGCCGGCCTCGGGTATCGAAGGTTGCGCCGCGTCGGGCAAATGCCGGATCGCCAGCACGCGCGCCGCCACCCGCGCCTTCAACTCCTCGGTTTCCCCAGGCAACGCAACGAAGGTGCCGGTCGACTGGTCGCTGGCGATCTTGGCTGCCAGCGCCTCGATGCTGCCCGGGGTCTCGATGCGATAGGTGAGGGTGATCATGGCCGGCAATACCCAGTCGAAAAGGCAGGAAAAGAATTCCCTGCGCCTGAAATCTGGTATAATGAGTACATAAGCATTGCAAGCAATATCCTGCCCGGTGGCACGCCATGCGAGGGGACGACGGGCATTCCGGAATTTGCGGACGCGGTGCTAGATTGGGACTGGGCCAAGGGAGTGATTCGCGGCAATGAACCGTTCGGAACCGATCGTCCGGCGCAAGCTTTCCGATGAAGTCTTTGCCAGGCTGAAGCGGCTGATCACCAGCGGCGAGTTGCAGCCGGGCGACGACATGCCGTCCGAGCGCGAACTGATGGAGCGCTTCGAGGTCGGGCGTCCGGCGATCCGCGAGGCGATGCAGGCGCTGAGCAATATGGGGCTGGTCGCCATCTCGCACGGCGAGCGCGCCAAGGTGCTGCAACTGACGGCCAAGTCGATCATCAAGCAGGTCGACGGCGCCGCCAAGATCATCCTGTCGTCGTCGAAGGACACGCTGGAGCATCTGAAGACCGCCCGCATCTTCTTCGAGCGAGGCATGGTCAGGGAAGCGGCCGAGAAGGCGACGCCGGAAGACGTGCAGCGGCTCAAGGCGACCGTCGCCGAGCAGCGTGCCGCGCGCGGCGACGCCGAGGCCTTCATCTCCGCCGATATGCGCTTCCACACCCAGATCGCGGCGATCTCCGGCAATCCGATTTATGTCGCGGTCAGCGAAGCCATGCTCGGCTGGCTGAAGGAATATCACACCGAGATGCTGATCTGGACCGGCAAGGAAAAGTTCACGCTGACCGAACACGAAGAGATCATCGGCCGCATCGAGAAGAAGGATGCCGAGGGCGCCGAGAGGGCGATGATCAAGCACCTCGAGCGCTCGCGCGCCCTCTACGTGATGAACTCGGAGAAATAGGCTCAGCCGATCCTGGCTATGGCGTAAGCCGGCATGGTGAAGCGCCCTGTAGCCGCGCCCAGTTCAAGCGTGCGCCCACCCGCTTCGTCCCAGACCGCTGCTGGCTCCGCCGTTTCGCCGACAACCGCCGAGGCGTCGACAGTGACATCGTCCGGCGTGAGGTTTGCCAGCCAGGTTGTGATGACGCCGGTCGGCGAACGTCCCGCAAGCACCGCCACGCGGTCCTCGTCAGTTGAGCGCGTAGCGATATAAGTATGGCCGGCCAGCGCGGCGAGGCCACGCACTGCGTGGAAGATTGGCCGCTGCGTTCCTTCCCCAGCGGGTTCGCCGGCGGCCGCCAGCAAGCCGAACGCCCCTGTGAAGCTGGAGGGCGTCAGCATCTCAAGCCCGGCCGGCGCCACGCGCGCGGCATAGCCGATCGTCCAGGCGGCAGCGAACAAGCCGGCATGGCGCGGATCGCGATTGGCCATGGCGATGCGCTGGCCGTCCGGATTGTCCTTGGTCGCGCCGCCATAGGGGTTCTGCCGCATGGCGATGGTCGAAGGGCCAATGCGATACGGCTTCGCCCCGTAGATCGCCCGTGTCGACTGGGTGATGAAAGGCAGGGCTTCCAGCGATTGCATGACGCTGAGGTCGTCGGCCGCATGCACGATCGGGCAGGTGCAATGGGTGACGAAATCGAGCGCGCCGGCTGGAACGCGCTTGCGGTTGAGCTCGGTGAAATAGCTGAACATGCCGCCACCGAGGCGGATGCCGGGGAAGGCACGACGGGCCGCGGCATAGAGATCCTCGAGCGGCGGGCAGGCCGGCCAGGTGCTGCCGGGCGGGGTCGACTGCCGGTCGACCGAAGGCGAGACCGCGACGGCGTCGAGCTGCAAGCCGGCCCTGCGCACCATCCCGGCGACATCGGAGAGTTCGCCGTCGAGATCGCCGGCGCAGGCGACGACGCATTCAAGTGTCGTCCTGGCGGGGAATGCGGCGGCGAGTTCGGCATGAGCCTGCAAAGCGCCCAGGCCATGGCCGCGCGTCGGGTCGTGGTGGAGGAGAAGCTGCTGCGGGCCAAGCTTGTCGAGCAGCGGCAAATTGCCGAGCGCCGTCTCGACGTCCTCGGGATAGATCACCACGCCGATATTTGGCAGCTTCGCGCCGGCCTCACCAATTTCGATGTGCACCGGTTCGGCGCCGGTTGGCGCGGCAGCCACCCGAGAGTCCCCGGCAATGCGCAGGGTGATCGTCTGACGATTGGTTTGCCCGGCAGGCAGTATATAGGGCCATGGCAGCGCGAGCGGCCGCACATAGGTCTTGTAGGAGGCATCGGACCAGTTGCGCTGGTCCTCCATCTCGAAAATGTCGCCTTCCATCCGGCATTCGGCGCTGACACCGGGTCGCATCTGATGCGTGATGGCGCGCATGTCCTTGAAGGGTTGCCAGGGGTCTATCAGCAGCGGCAGCTTCGTATCCACCCGGCGGCCGTCGGTGTGCTCGACTGTCACCGGGCTGCCGGCGAGACCGGCGATCGGATGCAGAATGCAGAAGCCGCAGCGATTGGTCTCGAAATCGCTTTCGGGCAGCGCGCTTACATCGAAGGTGAGACGGCCATCGGCATGGCCCTCGATCGTGGCGTCAAAGCCGAGCCGGCTGCCGCCCGGTCCCTCGCAACTGGCCGAATAGCGCACGCTGAAACTTTCGTCGCTCTGCTCGATGACCAGATCCGACAGGGCTGGCTCATAGGTGCCCCAGTCGCGGTCGCGCACGATATAGGCGATGGCGCGCAGCACCTCGATGCTGCCGTGGCGGATGGTGCGCAGATTGCCGTTGACGAAATCGGCGCTGAGCGGCCCTGCACTGAGCCGAACCGGTTCGGCCTCGGCCACGCGCGTGCCGTAGAGGAGGAGGGGGTGTTTGGTCATCTGAGCAGATCGTCGATCCGTACCGGCTGCCGGCTGGCGGCGCCGGCATAGGCAGCCTCGACCAGAGCGAATGTCTTGAGATTGTCCGCGCCGGACGTCGCCGGCTCCTTGGCCGTCGCCAGGCAATCCACCCAATGCATCTGGATCGCCAGGACGCTTTCCTGGATGTTGTGCCATGGCCGCGAGGCCCAGGAGAGCAGCGGCGGCGACACGTCGCTGACGGCGGTGCCGCTTTTGCCGGTGACCGTCAGCTGGTAGCCTTGCGCCAGCCGGATCGTGCCGTCGCTGCCGTCGAGCTCGATCAACGTCTCGGGAAACGGTTCGGTGGCAAGCTTCGTTGCGTAGCTGCAATCGACCACCGACGTTGCGCCGCCTTCATGGTCCATCAGCATCGTCGCCACGTCCTCGCCGACGATGGCGGGATTGACGCGCTTGGTGCGCGCAGTGAGGCTCGACACGTCGCCGAGCAGGAAGCGGGCGATGTCGAGGATGTGTATGCCGAGATCCTCGATGATAAAGCGTTTGCCCGTCGCCAGGTAAGGCTGGCCGGAAAACACGTCATAGGCCGAGCGGAAGGAGATGCGGCCGAAGAAGGGCGTGCCGATCTCGCCCCTGTCGAGCACGGCACGCACCGCCTGGATCGGCGACTGCCAGCGGAAGTTCTCATGCACCATCAGCGGCACGCCAGCGTCGGCGCAGGCTTTCACCATGGCCTTGGCGTCGGCAAGCGTCGGCGCGAACGGCTTTTGGCAGATCACCGGGACACGCTGCGCGGCCGCCATCTCGACCAGCGGCCTATGGCTGCCTACGGTGGTGGCGATGTCGACGAAGTCGAGGCTCTCGTTCGCGAACATCGCCGCCGCGTCGCTGTAGCGCTTCGCCACACCGAACTGGTCGCCGACGATCCTGAGGCGCTCGGGATCGCGGTCGCAGATCGCCACGATCGAAGCGCCGTCGATGTCAAGCCAGCCATGCATCTGGTTTACGGCGAAGAAGCCGCAGCCGATCAGCGCTCCATGCAACTCAGTCATGGTCAGCCCACCTTCGCCATCTGCATCAGCGTAACGCGGCTCTGCAGCCGGCGTTGCGCCTGGTCGACGACCACCGCCACGATGATGACGAGGCCCTTGATGACCATCTGCCAGAACGAACTGACGCCCATCATCACCAGTCCGTCGGACAGGATACCGATGACGAAGGCGCCGACGATGGTGCCGCCGATCGTGCCCCGACCGCCAGACATCGAGGTGCCGCCGAGCACTGCAGCCGCGATGGCGTTGAGCTCGAAGCTCTCGCCCGTCGCCGGATGGGAGGCCATCAGCTCGGACGAGATGATGAGGCCGACGATCGCCGCGCAGAAGCCGGAGAACATGTAGACGAACATCTTCACCATGTTGACCCGCACGCCCGAGATGCGTGATGCGCGCTCATTGCCGCCGACGGCGAAGATATGGCGGCCGAGCGGCGTGTATCTGGCGAGATACGCCGCCCCAAGCGCCACCACGAGCAGGATCCAGATCGACACCGGCAGTCCAAGCAGCTTGCCGGCGCCGAGATAGCCGAAGCCGGTGGTGCCGAGTTCCGGCTTGCCGACGAGGTTGGGGAAGGTGCGGCCGTCCGACGACAACAGCGCCAGGCCGCGCGAGACGTAGAGCGTGCCGAGCGTGGCGATGAAGGGCGCGACGTTCAGCCTGGTGATCAGCAGTCCGTTGACGGCGCCGATCGCGATGCCGACCAAGAGCGTGATCAGCGCGATCTCGAAGACGTTGAAATAGACGGTGTAGCCGATTTGCAGGTCGATGCCGTTGAGCACGAGGTAGCCGGCGACCATGCCGCACAGGCCGACGATCGAGCCGACCGACAGGTCAATGCCGCCGGTGATGATGACGAAGGTCATCCCCATGGCGAGGAAGGCGTTGAGCGCGACGTGCTTGGCCATCAGGATCAGATTGGCGGCCGAGAGGAAGTTTGGCGCCGCGATCGAGAAGAACACCAGCACCGCGATCAGCGCGATGAAGGTCCTGAGCTTCATCAGCGTCAGCAGCAGCGAGCCGCCGGATGCGGATGGCGCGGCAGCCTTGGCGGGGATGTCGGTCATCGGCGTTGCTCCCCATGCGCGGGTCCGTGGCCGAGCGCCGACGCGGCGACGATCGCCGCTTCCGTCGCCTCAGCGCGATCGAACATCCCCGTCAATTTTCCGTTGCTCATCACCGCGATCCGGTCGGACAGCGCCATCACCTCGTCGAGGTCTGAGGTGGCGAACAGGATGCCCAGCCCATCGCGCGAAAGCTTGCGCATGGTTCGGAAGACGTCGGCCTTGGCGCCGACATCGATGCCGCGGCTGGGCTCGTCCATCAGAAGCACTTTCGGCCCGGTGAGCAGCGCCTTGCCGATCACCACCTTCTGCTGGTTGCCGCCCGACAGCGAGGACACCTCCTGCGCCGGATCGGCGACCTTGACCGCCAGTTCCTTCACCATCTGCACAACGGCCTGCCGCTCGGCGCCGCCACGGATGTGGAACAGGCTGACGAAACGCGACAGGCTGGCCAGAGTCAGGTTGCTGGCGACAGAGAGGATCGAGACCAGGCCTTCGCGCTGCCGGTCTTCCGGGATCAGCGCCAGGCCGCGCTGGATGCGCCGCGTCGTGTCGCGCTCCCTGACCGGCTTGCCGTCGATGAAGATCCTGCCGCTGGCCTGGCCGTGGCGGCCCATGATGCAGTCGAACAGCTCACTGCGTCCGGCGCCCATCAGCCCGTAGATACCGAGGATCTCGCCGGCGCGCAGGGAGAGCGAGACGTGATCGACCGCGAGCCCGCCGGTGACGCGCGGCAAGCAGATCTCCTCGGCGCGGAAAACCTCTTCGCCCGGTTGATGGCCGTCGGCCTTGGCGAAATCCTTGGCGTCGGAACCAATCATCTGCCGCACGATCCACTGCGTGTCGACGTTTCGCATCTCCTCCTGGCCGGTGATGCGGCCGTCGCGCAGCACGGTGATGTAGTCGCCGATGCGGATCAGCTCTTCCAGCCGGTGCGAGATGTAGACGATCGCTACGCCGCGCGCCTTGAGATCGGCGATGACCTTGAACAGGATCTCGACCTCCGCCGCGCTCAGCGCCGAGGTCGGCTCGTCCATGATCAGGATGCGCGCGTCGAGCGACACCGCCTTGGCGATCTCGACCAGTTGCTGCTGGCCGATGCGCAAATCCTCGACCAGCATCTCGGGCCGGATGCCGGCCTCGAGCTGCACGAGGAAGTCTGCGGCGAGCCGCTCCTGCGCCTTATGGTCGATCTTGCGGAAGCGGTTGGTCAGCTCGCGCGTGGCGAAGATGTTCTCGGCGACCGAAAGATTGCCGAACAGGTTCAGCTCCTGGAACACCATGCCGATGCCGCGGTTCACCGCGTCGCCGGAAGAGGAGAAGGACACCTCGTTGCCGTCGAGCAGGATGCGCCCGGCGGTCGGCCGTTCGACGCCGGCGATGATCTTCATCAGCGTCGATTTGCCGGCGCCGTTCTCGCCGACCAGCACGTTGACCGCGCCCTTGCGCACCTCGAAATTGGCATGCTTGACCGCGACGGTGCCGGCGTAGACCTTGGAGATGTCCTCCAGCTTCAGGATGACGTCGTGACCGGGCGAGGAACTCATGGCTTCGGCCCGATCTCGGCCTCCGCCGGCGTCACCAGCGGCAGGTCCTGGCCGCTCTCGATCGTGTAGGCGCCGAGCACCTTGGCGGTCCGGCCCTCGAGCGCCTCGCGCGGCAGCTTGGACAGCACCGTCTTGTCGGCATAGGCGTTGAAGGCCTTGCCGAACTGCGCGAAGTCGATCTGGTTGGTGAAATCGTTGAACTGGACGAAGTCGAGGCTGTCGCGCAATGCGGTGCCGCGCATGGCCGGCCCGATCTGCACCCGCGCATCCGCCGTGCCGTCGCCATCGACGTCGACATCGATGGTTCCCGCGCGCGACTGCGTGTTGGCGGCGACGATCTTGCCCTCGACGCGCACCGCGAAGGTCCATGGCGAGTTCGCCTGCTTCTTCGGATTGCCATATTTGGCACCGGCGGCGGCCTGATCGGCCTTGGCTTGAGCGTGGACTTCCGCGAACGGCCCGGCCTTCTGCTGCAGATAGGGGATGACCTTGGAGGCCCAGATTTCCTCGACCTTCCCGTCGGGATTGAAGGCCGAGTTGTTGGCGCTGTCGCCGCCTTGCGCCGACGGCGTCGGCAGGATCTTGCAGGCGCCGAGGCCGATGCCAGCGAGCGCGGCAAGCATCAGCCCAAGGGTCAGCCGGGTCAACTTGTTCGGCATGGCGGTCAAAAAAGCATCCGGAAAGTGAAATGGAGGCGAGGGACGAACGCGCGTTCGCCCCTCGCAGCGTGCATCGCGCCGGCTCAGTTGGTGAGCGCGAAGGTCTCCAGCTTGGGAGCATTGTCGCCATTGACCAGCACGCAGTCCATGAGCTGCTTTTCCTTCTCGGGCGACTTCTTGTTCTTGATGTAGTCGCTGGCCTGCTCGACGGCCATTTGCGCCTGGGCGTAAGCCGGCTGCAGCACCGTCGCCTTGATGCCGCCGGACTTGATGGAATCGCGCACGTCGTTCGATCCGTCGAAGCCGACGACGATGACGTCCTTGCGGCCAGCGGCGGCCAGTGCCGCGTATGCGCCCATCGCCATCGTGTCGTTGCCGGAGATCACGCCCTTGATGTCGGGATTGGCCTGCAGGATCGACTCCATCTTGGAATAGGCCTCGGTCTGGCTCCAGTTGGCCGACTGCTGCGCGACCTTCTTCAGGTCCGGATAGTCGTCGATGACGTCGTGATAACCCTTGGAGCGGATGCCGGCATTGGTGTCGGACTCCTTGCCGACCAGCTCGACATAGTTGCCCTTCTCGCCCATCAGCTTGACGAATTCCTGCGCCCCAAGCTGGGCGCCCTGGTAGTTGTTGGAGACGATCTGCGCCACCGCGACGCCGGTGGCGTTGATCTCGCGGTCGATCAGGAAGGAGGGAACGCCGGCGTCCTTGGCCTTCTGCACGGCGGCGACGGTGGCGTCGGCGCCGGCGTTGTCTAAGATGATCGCCTTGGCGCCGCGGCCGATCGCGGTGTCGATCAACTCCGACTGCTTGTTGGCGTCGTCGTCGTGCACCAGCACCAGCGTGTCGTAGCCGAGCTCCTTGGCCTTGGCCTCGGCGCCGACGGCTTCGGCCTTGAAGAACGGGTTGTCGTGCGAGGGCGTTATGATGGCGATGAGGTCCGCCGCATAGGCGGGCATGGCGGTGCCGAGTGCGAGTACGCCGGCGAAAGCCGCAAGCGTCATTCTGCGAGTGAATTTCATGAAGTCCTCCCGTTGAAAACCCGCCTCGGATGACCGAGGCGATTGTCTGCATCTGAAATCGTCCGGCGGTGCAGGCAGCTCGGTTCGGCGTGCGGAAGCCTTTCGGCTTCATCCGAACCGGTTCTCGCTGTCGTTTCCCCGCCATCCTCCCATGGCCCGCCTTCAGCTATCCGGTCGAAACGAGCCAGGATCAGCTAAGGCCAACTGGTATGATGAGTCAACCACAAATTCAGGTAATGTGTACCTGAGTGCTAGTTGTTTCTTCCGTCTCCCCTTGTGGGAGAAGGTGGCCGAGCGAAGCTCGGTCGGATGAGGAGTGTCTCACTCGGCTGGAACACCCCTCAACCGTCTCGGCGCTGTGCACCGATCCACCTTCTCTCACAAGGGGAGAGGGCAAACCCGCCTCAGGTGATGCGCTGGATGCTCGCGGCGATCTCCTCCGGCTCAAAGACGCGCTTCCAGTCGTCGCGCATCAGCACCGGCTTGCCGAATTCGATGGCCTTGTTGCAGGCGTCCGAGAACACGCCCTTGGTTTCGCCGAAGATGACGGCGCCGAGCACGTTCATGTGGCCGAGCAGGAAGTCGAGCGCCGCCTGCCGGTCGACACCGCGCGCCACGACCTCGTCGAGCGCTTCCTTCATGACGACCAGCAGCGAAGCGCAAACCGTCTCCGAGAGCCCGGGCTCGAGCAGCGCCATCTGCTCGACGGTGACGCGATGCGAGCGCATCACCGGCGCCCAGATGATCTGGGCGATCTTCTCGCCCTTGGCGTAGTCTTCCTCCGGTCCCTGCATCAGGGCACTGACGAAATGCTGCTTGGCCTTTACGCCACCGAAGAAATCCTTCTTGGCCGCCATATCTGTTTCGTCGTTGAAGATCGGCGGATGGCAGGGATGCGTGACGAAGTAAGTCAGGTCCAAGCGCTTCGGCAGATGGCCGGCAAAGGGCGCCGCGGCATCGAGCACGATGACCATGGTGCCGGCCGCGAGTTTGCTCTCGATGCCGGCAGCAACCTTGCCGATATGCGTGTCGGGGACGGCCAGGATCACCACCTCGGCGCCCGCGAGCGCTTCGTCGACGCTGAGCGTGTCGATGCCGAGCCCGGTTTTCAGGCGTTCCTTGCCGGCCTCGCTGATCTCGACATGGCGGATCGTGTAGGGGGAACCGCGAAAGTTGGTCGACAAGCGGTAGCCCATTTTCCCGCCCGCACCGAACAGCGCAATAGTCGTCATCTGGCTTTGCTCCCTGAATTTCGGACGACAGCCGCGCCAATCGTCACCTTGTATACTGGTATGATCACTCTACCGTATTTTGGCAAGAGGAATCGTCGAGTTGTGTTTCCTCAACCGGAGTGGACAGTCGGGGCGCTCGGTTCCGCCTTGGCCGCTGGATCCGCCTCGCTATCCGCTGGATCGACGGCGGCGCGCCTCCCCAGCGCTTGTCGTCCGGCCAGCGCCAGCACGAAGATGACGACGATGCCCTGCACGATGTCCTGCACGCCCGGCGGCAAGCCGATGATCTGCATGGTGGTAACGATCAGGATGAGCAAGATGCTGGCGAAAAGCGTGCCCAGCGCCGTCGCCGAGCCGCCGAAGATCAGCGTTCCGCCAAGCACCACGGCGGCGATCGACTGCAACAGATAGGGCTGACCCATTTCGAGGAAGGCGCCGCCGATATAGGCGCCGAGCAGCAGGCCATCGACTGAAGCCAGCACCGAGGAGATGACGAAGGCGGACGCGATCACCCGGCCGTTGCGGATGCCGGCGAGCCGCGCCGCGGCGCGGTTCTGGCCGACCGCCGACAGGAGCTGTCCGAACACGGTGTAGCGCAGCACGAAGGAGGTTAAGGCTACGCCGACGATGGCGACAATGGCCATGATCGGTACACCACCGATGCGTCCCGTCGCGATATCCTTGAGGGCAGGGCTGACGGCGAAACCCGGGATTGCTTTGTTGGATAGCAGCGTCGCGGTTGCCAGCACATAGCCGGTCGCCAGCGTCGCGATGATCGCCGGAATGCCGAGCCCGACGACGAGCAGCGAATTGAACGCCCCGACGGCAACGCCAAGCACGATGGCGGCGACGACGCCGACGGCGAGGTTCGCGTCCTGACCCTTGACGGTGAGCAGCGCGACGAAGGCGCTGAGCGTGATCACCGAGGCGACCGACAGGTCGATGTTGCCGCGCCCGGTCGTCACCACGAACATTTGGCCGATGCCGACGACCGTCAGGAAGGATGCCGACAGAATGACGCCGGACAGGCTGGAGAGGCTGAAGCGGTTGGTGACGATGGAGAGCACGAGCCAAAGGATCAGCACGCCGATCGCCGCCCAGATCCAGCGATTGCGCTGCGCCCAGATGCCGAAGCCTGCGAATGCGTTCATGGCTCGCTCCCGCGGTCGGCGGTCAGGCTGCGCAGGGTGAGCAGGGCGATCAGGATCAGCCCTTGCGTGGCGGCGTTATAGTCGCTGCTGACGCTGAGCGTGCCGAGCAGCGCGCCGATCAACGACAGCGTGACCGCGCCGGCGACGGCGCCGATCGGCGAGATGATGCCGCCGAGCAGCGAGCAGCCCCCCATCACCACGGCGGCGACGCTGAGCAAGGTGTAGGAATTGCCGGAGTTGATGTCGCTCGCGGTGTTGATGGCCGTCAGCGACAGGCCGGCGGCGCCGGCGAACAGACCGGCGATGAGGTAGCGTACCAGCGCATAGCGCGTCGGCGACCATCCCGAACGGATCATCGCGGCCGGGTTATTGCCGAAGCCGCGCAGCACCACGCCGAGCGGCAAGCGATCAATGACGAGCACGATCAGCGCCACGGCCGCGATCATGATGATCGACGTCGGCATGAAGCTGACCGACCAGCCGAAGAGGGCGGTCAGCCAGTCCGGGCTCGCGCCGCCCGGTGTCGGCTGCAGCGCATAGCCGATGCCGACCCAGATGAAGGATGCACCCAGCGTGACGACGATGGCCGGGATCTTGCGCGCCTGGATGACGCCGCCAAGCCCCGCATAGGCGGCGAGCGCGGCCACCAGCGCCAGCGCGCCGAGCCATGGCTGATCGTAGAGCAGCGTGGCGCTGAGCACGCTGACCAGTCCGGCGAAGGCGCCGACGCCGAGGTCGATCTCGCTGCCGCCGACGATGAACATCTGCGCAGCGGTCACCAGCACGAGCGACAGCGCCGGCATCAAGAGCAAGTCGAGGCCGAAGGTGGAGGCGACTGCCGGGTTGATCGCGATCATGGTGGCGAGCACGGCGGCAAGTCCGATGAAAGGCGCGGCATTGACCAGCTTGCGCCCAAGTCCGGCAATGGCGGTCTGCTTGCGTCCAACGCCGGCGGCTTTGTCTTCCGGCTGTGCGAAGGAGGCGCCGACGATGGCCTGCTCGGTGATCGCCTCGCCCGCCAGCTCCTTGACGATCCGGCCGCCGGAAAAGACCAGCACGCGGTCGCAGGCGAGCAGTTCTGCGTCCTCGGTCGTATGCCAGACCAGCGCCCGGCCGCCGCGCGCGACCTCGTTGCAGAGGCGGTAGAAATCCTGCTTGGTGGCGATGTCCACGCCGCGCGTCGGATCGTCGAGCAGGATGATCGGCGTGTCGGCGACCAGCGCCCGCGCCACCAGCGCCTTCTGCTGGTTGCCGCCGCTGAGTTCGGTGATGTTGGACTGGAAGCGCTTGTTATCGAGCCGCAGCTTGCTGGCGGCGCCTTTCGCCGTTTCGCCGTTGGCGCGCTCGGAAACGACGCCCAGCGCCGGCCGGCGGGCAAGCGCGCCGATGCTGATGTTGGAAAGCACGCTCCAGAGCGGGAACACGCCTTCCTTCTGCCGATCGCCGGCGATGAAGCCTGCCTCCGCCCGCCTTGTGACGGACGCACGATGCTTGTGCTCCGGATTGAAGATGGCGTGAAGCAATTCCTTCTGCCCGCCGCCCTCGAGGCCGGCGAGCCCAACGATCTCGCCGCGCACGATGTCGATGTTGCGGCCAAGCCCGGCCGTCAGTGGGCTGGAGAGCCGCACCAGCACATCTTGGGAGGATGCTGCGGACACCGCGTGCTGGTGGACCGGATCGGCGTCGCCACCCATCAGTTGCACAAGCTTACCGATCGAGGCATCGGCGGTATGACCCTGCCATGCGGTGCGGCCGTTGCGCAGCACCACCACCTCGGTGGCGACGTCGATGATCTCCTGCAGCTTGTGGCTGATGAAGATGAAGGCTAGCCCCGCCTTCGCCCGCTCGCGGATGAAGGCCCTGAGCTGTTTCGAGCGGTCGAGATCGAGCGAGGATGTCGGCTCGTCGAGCACGATGAGCTTGACGCCCGGCGTCGCCGCGGCGCGCGCGATCTCCACCATCTGCCGCTCAGCGATGGTGAGGTGGTTAACATCGGCATCGGCATCGATGCCATTGCCGGGAAAGACAGCATCGAGCGCGGCGCGGGCACGGGCACGGTAGAGGGCGCGCCAGCCCGGCCGGCTTGCAGAGTCGCCGGGAGTTTCCAGGAAAAAGTTCTCGGCCACCGACAGGTTGGCGCAGAGCGACAGCTCCTGATGCACCATGCGAATGCCGCGCCGCTGCGCCTCGCCGGTGTGGTAGGCTGCGAACGCCACCATTTCGCCGGCAAAGGAGATCGCGCCGAGCGTCGGCCACATCGCGCCGCACAGGATGCGCATAAGCGTCGATTTGCCGGCGCCGTTGCCGCCGACGAGCCCGATCACGTCGCCGGCCTGCACGGAGAGGTCGATCCCCGCATTGGCAAGCGTCGGCCCGAAACTCTTGGTGATCCCGCTCAGGGAAACGACGCTCGGCCTGGCAGGGGCTGCAGGAACTGCGCCGGCAGCAGTGCCCTGTACGGCAACGGCGATGTGGGACATTCGTCCTCCGGTTCTGCGCGGACAAGGATCGGGCGCGGCCGTGCGGCAGCGCCCGATCCCTGAACGGTCACTTGCTGAGCAGGTTCTGCTTGACCCAGTCCAGCGAGTAGCTCGGGCTGATGATCTGGCCGCCCGGCAGCTTGGCGTAGTCCTTGAGGTTGCCGGCGTCGACCGTCGCCACCGGCATGATCATCAGCTTAGGCGCCTTGGCGCCCTTGAGCAGCGACAGCCCGAGCCAGAAGGCGGCGCCGCCGATGCCCGGCGTGGTGTTCATCGACACGGTCTGATAGCCGTTCTTGGCGTTCTCGTCGGCCCACCATTTGACGAAATCGGTGCCGCCGCCGCCTTCGATGACCGGCATTTTGCCGGCATAGTCGCCGCCATACTGGACGAAGGCCTGGGCGATGCCGACATCGTCGCTGCCGCCCTGGCCGAGCACGGCATCGACATGCGGCAGCGAGGGCAGAACGTTGGCGATCGCCGCCTGCGCCACCGAGGCGGTCGCCTGGCCGTAGACGGTCGCGACCACCTTGATGTCGGGATATTTGGCCAGCACGGACTGCTGGGCGTTGAACATATCGTTGTCCGGCGCCGAGCCTTTCACACCGCGCACCTGGATGACGTTGCCCTTGCCGCCGAGCATCTTGAAGACGGCCTCCGCCTGGGTGGCCTTATAACCCTTGAAATCGAAATTGAGCTGGTAGTTGCACGGCGCCGAGGCGACGGAATCGAAGGAGATGACGATGATGCCGGCCTTACAGGCCTTCTCGATGACGCCGTTGACCGCGGTTTCCGAAGCGGCGTCTACCGCGAGCACGTCGACCTTCTTCAGGATCAGCTCGGCGATCTGGCTGTTCTGCTGGGCGACCGAACCGTCGCCGTTCATGACGATATAGTCGGCGATCTGGCCGGCGGCCTTCGCCTCCTTGGCAGAGGCCTCGAACGCTTCCACCATCTGGTGGCGCCAGGTGTTGCCGTAATAGGCATTGGCGAGCGCGATGACCGGCTTATCCGAGGACGCCATCGCCGGCATAACCGAAACGCTCCCCAGCGCGGCGCCCGCGAGCGCCGCCACGATTGCAAACTTCATCGGTGTTTCCTCCCAAAAAACGCCGACCAACATGGTCGGCATGCTTGCATTTTCTTAGGATGTCTCTCCCCAAGACACCATACCATCCACATGTTATACCAGTATACCTCTTGTTGGCAAGCCGTTTGGCGGCAACTGCAATGGCGGGCCAACAATCCAGCGGGACCTTCCGCGCTATCTCGCGAGAGACGCCGGACTTGCGTAATGCGAGGGCGATAGGGTGGCTGCACCTTTTCGTGCACGCCTCAGCGGCTGATCGTGCCAGCGCTTGAGCCGCGGTATTCCGTTGGGCGGTAAGGTTGGCGATTGCACATTAGCCGGGAACAATGCAGCCTAGCCCTGAGGCTCGGAAAGCCACTTCCCGGGGCGGGACCATGCAGGAAGGATACGCGGCACAGCCACAGGTGCAGAAGTCATGACACGCGTCCAGTTGGCCGGCGTCATCCTGGGCTTGTCGCTGGTAGCCGCGCTTACCATTGTCCGGGCGAGTGACCCGCAGCCGTTGAGGCTCGCCCGCGAAGTGGCGTTCGACCAATATCAAAAGCTGGCACCTCGCAGCTTCGAGTCGGTGCCCGTCCGCGTGGTCGACATCGACGAGGCTTCATTGCGTCAATTCGGGCAGTGGCCGTGGCCCAGGGATCGCGTGGCGGCTCTGGTCGAGAAACTGACGGAGCTTGGTGCGGCGGCCATCGCATTCGACATGCTTTTCGCCGAACCCGATCGTCTGTCGCCTCGCAGTGTCGTCCGCGACGTGCCAGGCATCGATCCTGCTCTGCTCGACCGTCTGCCCGACAACGACGAAATCTTCGCCCGATCTATCGCCGGCAAGCCGGTTATCCTGGGCTACGGCATCTCCAACGAAGGGAACTATCGGCCGCAAATGAAGGCTGGCATTGCCTTTACCGGCGAGAGCCCGGTCGATGCTCCTCCCCATATCGGGGCAGCCACACCGCTGCGGCCGCAGCTCGAGGCCAATGCCGCCGGCATCGGACATATCAGCCTCAATCCGGGCAGATCGACCGCGGTGGTGAGGGCAACTCCACTGTTTCTGACCGATGGCGAGCAGCTTTATCCTGATCTTGCCCTTGAAGCCATAAGGGTAGCGCAGGGCGCCTCCACCTACCTCATAGCCGGCGCGCCGGATCGGCAGGGCATAATGACCTCCGTCAAGATCGGCGACTTCGTTATCCCGGTGACCTCGGCCGGCGAACTCTGGCTCTATGTCAGTCCCGACAGAGCGGAACGGTATGTTTCAGCGAAGGACGTGCTCGCGCCCGGCGGCGTCTCGCCAGAAACAAGGGCCGCGATCGAGGGCAGCATCGTGTTTGTCGGCACTTCCGCCGCCGGGCTGCAGGATATTCGTGTCACGGCGCTCGGTGAGAACGTGCCGGGCGTCTCCATCCACGCGCAGATCGTCGAGCAGATATTGTCTGGCCACTATCTGTCGCGGCCCGACTGGGCAAACGGGCTGGAAATTGCGTCGATCGCGACGCTGGGCAGCCTCCTCGTGATTCTCACGATTTTCGTAAGCCCCGCGATTGCGCTCGCCTGCGGCCTGGCGATCACGGGCCTGGCGCTCGTCGCATCATGGCTTGCCTTTTCGCTTGCGGGACTGCTGTTCGATCCGTTTGCGCCGATCGTCATGGGCACGATCACGCATTTCGCGACAACCTCTTTCCGCTTCCTGGTGACTGACCGGGAGCGGCGCGCGGTCCGGCGGGCCTTCGGCCAATATTTGTCGCCATCGCTTCTCTACCGTATCGAGCACACGCCCAACGCGCTTCGTCTCGGCGGAGACGACCGCGAACTGACCGTGATGTTCGTCGATGTGCGAAACTTCACCGAGATCAGCGAAACACTTCCGCCCACCGCCGTCGTGCGATTTCTGAACACGCTTCTCGATGCGCTCAGCCGTCATGTCACCGCCAATGAAGGCACACTTGACAAGTTCATCGGCGATTCGATCATGGCCTTCTGGAATGCCCCGGTCGATGTCGCAGATCATCCTGCCAAGGCCGTTCGCGCGGCATTGGCCATGCGCGAGACGATTGCTCGCCTCAACGAAAGCGATGCATTCGGATTCGGGGCCGGGCAGACGATCCGCATCGGTATCGGAATCCATACCGGCATCGCCTGCGTCGGAAACATGGGTGCGGAGTCGCGATTCAACTATTCCGCCGTTGGCGACGCGGTGAACATCGCAGCGCGTATCGAGACGGCGTGCAAGGCGGTGAACTTCGACATCCTCGCGTCCGACGACACAGTGCGATCGCTGGCGGGCTGGGCCCTGCTCGAAGCGGGATCGCTGGAGCTCAAGGGAAAGAGGGTGAGGACGAGGCTCAATGCCGTCGTCGGCGATGAAAATGTCGGGTCGTCGCCGGATTTTGCCGAATTGCGGCTCCTCCACGGCAAGCTCGTCGAGGCGCTGCAGTCGCGCTCCCGGGGCAGCCGAAAGATCGTGACGGCTGCCAAAGCCAAGGCCGCGGGCCTGCCGGCAGGCTTGCAGGACTTCTATGCCCGGATATCGCGCAGACCGGGTGATTTTCTTGCCAAACGGGCAGGGGCGGCGGTGGAAGTGGATGCCGGCTATGCGGAGCAACAATTCGGCTCCGGTTCCTGACCGCCGAATACCGGACACGCCAAGAAAAAGAGCGGCTTTCGGTGGCTCTTGCCGTTGCCACCCCTTTCCCTATCCGTTGGCGCGGCCAGGACCGTTGGATTTTCCAGGATTACTCGGATCGTGCTTACCCGGGCCGTTTCCATGGCCATTGTTGCCGTCATCCGTGTCGCCTTGCGGTGGCGGGTCCGGCGGGCTCGGCGGATTGGGCGTGCCCGGACTGGGTGGACCGGGTGCCGCAGATTTGCGCTGCGGCAGCGCGGCACCTTCGTTCTCAATGGAGGCCTTGAGCCCGCAATTTCCGCCGATTGCGGCAAGGCCTCCCGAAAGCTGCTGACTGCCGGTCAGGAACGGCAATGCCCGCGGGGTGCCGAGTGCGGTGAGCACAGATCGATTGACCTTTACAACGTCGGTCATTGCGCCTGATGGCGACGCGACCACACAATCGCAGCGCTGCTTCAGTTCCCTGCATCCGCCGCCGCCACAGAAGCGGGCCGATCCTTTCAGGAGCACGACGGCGGTTTTGCCGTTGGGCGCGATGTGGACATCGAACGCCGTTCCCCGCACGCCTATCGTGCCCGCAGGCGTCACGATCTGGTAGGCGGAGGAAGGCGAGCTTCCACTTATCCAGCGAAACGTTCCCTTGGCAGCGCGGATGGTAAGGTTCTTCACTGAATTGTCGTCGTTGAAGACGTATTTGTCGATGACGACGGAAGAACCCCATCCCACCGCCAGCTTGGTGCCATCCAGGAACACGAATTGGCCAAGCCCGGAATTGGATGTCTTGATACGTTCGTCCCGATGCACGGGCGACTTGACTTCCAGCGGTCCGGTCGCGCCGGTAACGGCAGTCTTGATCACGACCGCCTGGCCCACTGCTTCGGCGGCCATTGTCGGTGTCGCATTGTTGAATGTCGCGGCCAGGGCGACAATAGCAGCCCACCTCAGGGACGGCATGGCATCCTCCTGCAATGCTTTTATTAGCACATGCTTGAATGGGAGGCGTAGTTCAATTGAAGTAGGACATTGCTCGTTCGATCAGGCGACGCTGGAAGGCAAAAGTCCACAAATGCGACCGGTGTCTAAGCTTTCCTACTCCGTCGTGCTGGCTTTTTTTCTGCGCCTGGTGTGCGACTGCGCGACGGCCATCTGCAACTCGGGTGTGATCTCCAAAGGTGCATTCTCTGCCCCATGGGGATCCTGCAGCCCCTGGACATGGACGGTCGGGAATGGAAGTTCGATGCCCTGCTCCTTGAAGGCCTGGCGGAGGCGTAGAAAGAATTTGCCTTTCATACTGAAGGCGCCTCCCGGTCTGGTTGTGACCTTGACCCTCAAGACGATGCCGTACTCGCCGAACTCCTGTACGCCCTGCATCTTGATCGGTTCGATCACCCAATGTTTGAATTCGGGATCCTCCGCCAGTTCAAGGCCGATGCGCTTGATCAGCTTGCGGGCGAACTCGATATCGGTGTCATAGCCGACGGTGATGTTGAATTTGTCGGTGACCCAGTCGCGGCTCTGGTTCTGGACCGCCCCGAGTTCGCCGAAAGGTATCGTGAACAGCGGGCCACGATGGTGGCGCAGTTTCACCGAGCGCAGCGAAAAGCTCTCCACCGTACCCCTGTAGCTGCCCGATGAAATGTATTCGCCGACACGAAAAGCATCGTCGAGCAGATAAAACACGCCTGAGATCACGTCCTTGACGATGGTTTGTGCGCCAAACCCCACGGCGACGCCGACGACGCCGGCGCCGGCGATCAGCGGGCCGATCTGGATGCCAATTGAGGCGAGCATCATCAGCACCGCCATCACCAGAATCACTGCGAGCAGAATGTTCTGGATGATCGGCAACAGCGTGTGCAGCCGCGCCTGCTGCGGATCGGGGATCGGGACGTCTTCATCGCTGATCACCGGGTGCGATGCTTCGATGCCCAGCTTTCGTTCGATCAAGGCTTTGATGATCGACCAGCCGAAATCGGCTGCGAGGGCAATGACCACGACATTGATCAAGCCGCGCAATATCAAGGTCGTCGTCGTGTCGCTGCCCCGCATGGATTGCATGTCCAGGCCCCAGACGCGCGCGAGCAGGTAAGCCGCCGCCAGGATCAAGATCATCCGGATTCCGCGATCGATGACCGCGATGGTCACCGCCGGGATGGTCGGCCGGCCGAGATCTTCCGAACCCGGCCGCAGGACGAAATTGACCCCGCGCTGCGCCAGCACGATTGCCAAAGGCAGGAAGAATGCGGCGAGGGTAAACCAGAAGAATATATATAGGCCGGCGATCCGCTGCAGGAACAGAACGACGAAATAGGCCGTCAACATCCATGACGCCGCCGTGTGGTGCGCGCCTTCCCGCTGCGTTCTTGGCCGACGCCAAACGGCAAGCAGAAACAGCAACAGCATTACGAAATCGGCGCCTAGCGACAGGACCACCATTCCATCCCGATCGATGCCGAGACCAGGCAGGAGGTTGAACGCGGCGGCGAAGAAGGCAAAGACGCCGACGATCCGGGGTAGCCAATAGAACCAATGGTCAGCCGCTTCGTTGGTGATTGGCAAAGCACGAACCTCAACGGCGTTCTCGACCTTCATGAAGGATGGGACGAGCATGGCTGCGAGGTACATGCGCACACCCGCCGTAGCGACGGCAGCCATCAGAAATGTCAACACGATCTCACGGATGAGCATTGGCCAATCGAACAACATGAACGCGCCGGCGCTGCCCAATGCGAACGAGGCGATCAGCAAGCTGGAATAAAGCGCGCGTCCGCCAATCTTCTTGGCTCGTCCGATGGGCGTATCCTTCGATTGCGCGATAATCCAAAGACGAAATGGGCGAGTGAGCTTGTACGTTGCCCAGGTGAGCGCCACGCCGGCTGCAATGAACACCGCGATCAGCAAGAATATGCCGGCCGACCCCCTGCTGGACATATCCTGCATGGTGTTTGCCCGAACGTGCGCGAACTGGCCTGGCAGCAGGGGCAAAGTCTGCATGATTTTTTCGATATGATGCTTGATCCGATCGAGCGTCGAGGATGCCATCGTGTTCATCTGGCCTGGTGCGGCCACGGCGTCGGACGACGCGTCGGCCGGCGGAGCCGCTGCTGCCGCGGCAGGCGCTCCGGTTGATCCGGCGCCCTGATTTCGTTGTTCGGCCACCCAGGCCTTCACCGACGGGTCGTCGAGAAGCTCGAACAGTTGTTTGACCCTTTCGGGCGGGACGGTCGCCGGCGCCTGCGCCTGTGCCGGACCGGCCAACAAGAGGGCGACAACCCCAGGGACGAGCGACCTGGCAATCAGGACCAACATCGCCGTCAAATCTCCGAGACGTCTTGCCGGGCGCGCCGGGTTCCTGGCTCCCAATCGTCGATCTATGAGTGGCATCGTACTGTTAGCCTTCCGGTCAAAATCGGCAATCAACGACATCCATGTCCGTCGTTGCCTTACCTTGAAGAAACCGATGTTGCGGTTCAAGACGTCATCGTTGCGAGTCTGCGACGGGTGCCTGGCGGCGAATTTCACTCAGGACACCCACTTCGCGGTGTGTATGCTCGCCCAAGATCCGCAGCCTTCCATGGAGCCGCGTTCGCGCGATGCGATCGCTCCTACGGCATGCATTTGCCGCTACAACGCATTGGCAAAGTGATACAGGTTCTTTCCGACCACATGGCAAGCGGGCAACGGAGTAGACACAGCCTGCTGGCTTCAGCATATGGACCCTCTTTAGTAATACGAATTGAAAATTGCCGCCTCATGTTTCACAACAGGTCGGTTAGGCCCAAGGCTGGCTTCCCAGCCGCCCCGGTTCCCAAGGCGAGAATTCCAAAAGACGTTCAGAAATGACCCAGCACGCACAAAACGCTCGAATTCTCATGTACAGCCACGACACGTTCGGGCTCGGCCACTTGCAGCGCTGCCGAACGATCGCGCATTCGCTGGTCGAGGATTTCCACGGACTTCAGGTGCTTATCATTTCGGGTGCGACCATCGCTGGCGCCTTCGACTACCGCGCTCGTGTCGACTTCGTGAAGATCCCCAGCGTCATCAAGTTGCGCAACGGCGAATACACCTCGCTGGAAAAGGATATCGATCTGCATGAGACGCTGAGGATGCGCCAGTCGATCATCCGCCACACAGCCGAGACCTTCCGGCCGGATATCTTCATCGTCGACAAGGAGCCGCTCGGCCTGCGCGGTGAGATCGAGGACACGCTATCCTACCTCAAGACGCGGGGCACCACGCTCGTGCTTGGCCTGCGCGAGGTAATGGATGCGCCGCATCTGCTCGAAGCGGAGTGGGCGCGCAGGGATGTGATGCGCAAGATAGGTTTGTTCTACGACAAGGTGTGGGCCTATGGTCCGCCGGATTTCTACGATCCGTTGACCGGCCTGGATGTGCCGCCGGCTGTCAGGGCAAAGATGCGGTTCGTCGGTTTCTTGCAACGGAGCCTGCAGCGGAACGAGTTGCCCGGCCACCGGCCCGAGGGCGACTATATCCTCGTCACCACCGGTGGCGGCGGTGACGGCGCCGAACTGATCCACGACGTCATCGATGCCTATCAGCAGGATCCCCAATTGCAGCATAGGGCGCTGATCGTGCTTGGGCCTTACATGCCGGCGCGCAAGCGCAACAAGCTGCTCAGGAAGGGGTCCAAGATCCCCTACGTCAGGATCATCGAGTTCGATAACCGCATGGAAGACCTCATTGCCGGCGCCAAGGCGGTGGTGGCGATGGGCGGTTACAACACCTATTGCGAGATACTGTCTTTCGACAAGCCGGCGCTGATCGTGCCGCGCGTCGAGCCCCGCGAGGAACAGCTGATCCGCGCCCGGCGCGCAGCCGAACTCGGCCTCGTCGAGATGCTTTTGCCGGAGGAAGCCAAGGATTCCCAGCGGTTTGCCGATGCACTGGTGGCGCTGCCCGACCGGCCCCGCCCATCGCAGAGCAATCCGCATCTGACGCTCGAAGGGCTGCCCCATATTTCAGAAATCGTCGCGGAACTCCTAGACCGGCGGGCCGGCCATCACCTGTCGGTCATTGAAGGAATGAACTGACTTGCAAAATCGCAAGATCGTCGTGGTTCTGAAGGGTTATCCGCGGCTTTCGGAAACCTTCATCGCGCAGGAACTGCTCGGTCTGGAGCGTGCGGGGTTCGACCTGATACTTTTCGCGCTCAGGCGACCGACCGACGCAAAACGCCACCCCGTGCATGACGAGATCAAGGCGCCCGTCCATTATCTGCCGGAATATCTGCATGAAGAGCCGCTGCGCGTGCTTCGCTCGCTGTTTGCCTGTCTGCCGCGGCCGGGCTTCTGGCGTGCGCTCGGATCGCTGATTGCCGATATCCCCCGCGACTTTACGCGCAATCGGGTACGGCGCTTCGGGCAAGCGCTCGTGCTGGCAGCCGAATGGCCGGAAGGCGCGGGCTGGCTGCATGCACATTTCGCGCACACACCGGCATCGGTGACGCGCTATGCCAGCCAGTTGCGTGGCCTGCCCTGGAGCTGCTCGGCGCATGCCAAGGACATCTGGACCTCTGCGGACTGGGATCTGGCCGGCAAGCTTTCCTCGGCGCGCTGGACGGTCACTTGCACGAAAACCGGCTTCGACCGTCTGAAAAAGCTCGCCAACGGCAACTCGTCCGTGCACCTGAGCTACCATGGGCTCGACCTTGATCGCTTCGGCAGTTTCGGCGATGCGCGCAAACAGCGTGACGGCTCGGCGCCGGACGAACCGGTGATCGTTCTGAGTGTCGGGCGCGCCGTTGAAAAGAAGGGCTATGACACCTTGCTGGAGGCCCTTGCCCTCTTGCCTGGTGATCTGGCGTGGCGTTTCGAGCATATCGGCGACGGTGAAGAACTGGAACGGCTGAAGGCACTGGCGCGAAAGCTCGGCCTGGACGGTCGCGTCTCCTGGAAAGGCGCGCTTGCGCAGGAGCAGGTGCTCGAGCACTACCGCAGCGCCGACATCTTCGCCCTGGCCTGCAGGATCACCGCAAACGGCGACCGCGACGGTCTGCCGAATGTTCTGGTGGAGGCGGCCAGCCAGCGGCTTGCCTGCGTGTCGACCGATATTTCCGGCGTGCCGGAGCTTTTATCGCCGGATGAAACCGGGCTGCTGGTTCCGACGGAAAACCCGATTGCCCTTGCAAAGGCGCTGGAGCGCCTGATCCGTGATCCCATGCTGCGCGTCCGCCTCGGCGACGCCGCGGAGCGGCGCGTGCGCGGCAATTTCGATCATATCGCAAGCATCGGACAGCTCAAGGATCTGTTCGAGCGGGAGTGGCGGGCCGCCGGATGAAGCGGTCGCGCGCTTTCTTCTATGTCCAGCATCTCCTGGGCATCGGGCATCTCGCGCGCGCCAGCCGCATCGCGGCGGCTCTGGCCGACGACGGGTTTGACGTAACCGTGGTGACCGGCGGAGCGCCGATCGCGGGGTTTCCGGGACCGGGTGTAAGATCCGTGACGCTGCCACCCGTCACCTCCGGTGATGAAGGATTTTCCGGACTTGTCGACCTGCAGGGCAAACCCGTCGACGATGAATTCAAGAAACGCCGTTCAGAGATGCTGCTGCAGGCATTCCGCGATTGCAGGCCTGATATCGTCATCGTCGAGGCGTTTCCATTTGGGCGCCGGCAGATGCGTTTCGAACTCTTGCCGCTGATCGAGGCCATCGACGCGGCGTCACCCAGACCGCTGCTGGCGACATCCGTGCGCGATATCCTTCAGGAGCGCGTCAAGCCGGGCCGGAACGAGGAAACGGTCGATCTCATCAACAGACATTTCGACCTTGTCATGGTTCACGGCGATCCGGCTTTCGCGACCATCGACAAGACATTTCCACTGGCTGGGGCGATCGGGGCCGAGGTTGCCTACACAGGCCTCGTTGCCGCGCCGCGACCGGCCGCGACTTCAGAGCGCTTCGACGTTCTGGTGTCGGTCGGTGGCGGGGCTGCCGGGAAGAGCCTCGTCAGATCCACCATCGCGGCGGCGCGGAATGCCGACAACGCTTGGAAATGGTGTTTGATCACCGGCCCAAACCTGCCGAAAGACGAGTTTGACGCGATCGCGGGCAATGTTCCGGCGGGCCTGTCCATCTTTCGGTTCCGCGAGGATTTCGCCAGCCTGCTGACCGGCGCCCGCCTGTCGGTATCGCAGGCGGGTTACAACACGGTCTGCGATGTCCTGCGCGCGGGTTGTCGCTCCCTGCTCGTTCCATTCGCAGCCGGCGGGGAAACCGAACAGACGGTTCGCGCCCTGATGCTCGAAGAACTCGGTCTTGCAACGGTGCTGATGGAGAAGGACCTGACGCCCGGAGGTTTGGCGCAAGCGATCGAACAGGCGCTTGTAGCACCGAGGCCATCCGCGCATCGTCTCGATCTGGAGGGCGCGCGTCGCTCGGCGCAAATCCTGCGCGAGCGGTATCGCACATGGTCCCAGAAATTGGAACCCGGCTTCGGAAAAGTTCACGCTCGAACGGACGATGGATGATCGAGCGACGCTCCTGGGGCGAAATGTACAGAGCGTTTCACGTTTCATGGAAACGGCGAACCACTCCGTCTCGTTGTTTTGACGCAATTCCGGACGGAAAACCGCCTACACTTTTCCTGGAATTGCTCTAAACAGTTCCAATCAGCATGAAGCGCGTATATTTCTTTGTCGGCAGTTCGCCGGAGAACCGCACCTCGCGCAGCGCCGCCATTGCTTCGAAAGCTGAAAGCGAAGCCACGCAGTTGATGTGCGTCGGCTCGCTGAAATAGTCGTTCGATTGCAGCAGTACATTCGTGCCCCGCGGCAGCAGGGCAAGCCAGGCGCGCAGATCGGCTATGTGCTCGCAGCTCGTATTGACCACCAGGTCGGGCCGTCCAGCCGCATAGTCGATTGCGTACATATCGGCCGTCAGCGCCTGGAACCGGTCGCCGGCTTCCCGGTTGAGGGTCCGGGCAACCGGCGCGACTTCGGGATCGATGTCGATGCTATCGACTGCCGCAATATCGAAGCGGGCGTCGTTGAAAAGCATTGCCGGCAATACGCCGTACCATCCACCCAGAACCCATATGCGCCCGAACCGGCCGCCAAGGCTCTCGAACAGCCTGTCGAGCGCCCACATCTTGCAGGCGACCTGCTTGTGGTTGAAGGCGTTGGCTATATCGGCCGTCGGATGCTTGGCAATGACGCGCGCCAACCCTGCTACGAGAGGGTGGTTGACATAGGCGGCAATTCCCCGCGTGAGGTCCAGGGCTTGCTCGTGCCCGTCCATGCCGGCATTGCGTGGTTGCGTGATATCCATCATATTCGCCTTGTATGTTGGGATTTCGGGCGACACAACGCATTCCTGACCCCGCAGTGCCGCTTCGCAGGCTTCGATCGTGTCGCCGGCGGTGACTGCCGATGCGCCGTTCGCCGGCAGGTGCTTTTACTTTGTTCTTTAAACTGAAGGCCCGCAATCGCTTATGGAACCCAGCCTAGCCCGCTATATCTGGACGCACACCAAGAAGCAGCAGGTCGGGATAGTTTTGATCGTCTTGCTTTCGATGATCCCGTATTTCATGTCTTTCGACCTGCCGAAGCTGATCGTCAACGGCCCGATCCAGGGTCGCGGCTTCGAGCAAGCGGACGCGACCCGACCATTCCTGAAGCTGCACTATGACCTTCCGTTCATTGGTGAAGTCCAGTTCTTTCACGGTTTTCAGCTCGACCGGATGCAGACGCTGTTTGCACTTAGCTTCGTGTTCCTCTTGCTGGTCGTCATCAACGGGCTGTTCAAGCTGTACATCAACACCTACAAGGGCCGCCTGGGCGAGCGCATGCTGCGGCGCATCCGCTTCGAACTGGTCGATCGTGTGCTGCGGTTTCCGCCGCGTTATTTCAAGCGGGTGAAATCCGCCGAAGTGGCGACCATGGTGAAGGACGAGGTGGAGCCGCTGGGCGGCTTCATCGGCGATGCCTTTCTGCAGCCTGTACTGCTCGGCGGCCAGGCGCTGACGGCCATGCTGTTCATCATGGTTCAGAACTTCTGGCTTGGAATGATAGCGGTCGTCATCGTGGCGATCCAGATCGTGCTCATCCCGCGAATGCGGCGCCGCCTGATCGTGCTCGGACGCGAAAGGCAGCTGACGGCGCGCGCGCTTTCGGGCCGGGTCGGTGAAATCGTCGACGGCATCGGCACGGTCCACGTCCACGATACCTCAAACTACGAGCGCGCGGACATAGCTGCCAGGCTTGGGCTCATCTTCAAGATCCGCTTCGACCTTTACCAGTGGAAATTCATGGTGAAGTTCCTCAACAATTTCCTCGCCCAGCTCACGCCCTTTCTATTCTACATGATCGGCGGGTACCTGGTCATCCTGGGACGGCTGGACGTCGGCCAGCTCGTGGCCGTGATCAGCGCCTACAAAGACCTGCCCGGACCGATGAAGGAACTGATCGACTGGGATCAGGCGCGGCAGGATGTCCAGGTCAAATACCAGCAGGTCGTTGAACAGTTCACCGTCGAGGGTGTCATTTCGCCGAGAATCGGGGCCTTGACGGTCGACGATCCCGGTCCGATGGCCGACCCGCTGTCGGCGATCAACCTGTCGATGGCGGACGATGGCGGTGCAATGCTCCTCGATCGTATCTCGCTCCAGGTCAAGCGGGGTGAGACGGTGGCGCTGGTCAGCACGGCCACAGGTGGAGCGGAGGCGCTTGCAGAAGCCTTCGCGCGGCTGGACTGGCCAAACAGCGGAAGGGTCGCTTCGGGCGCCGAGGACCTGCTTGAACTCCCCGAAGCAGTGACCGGCCGGCGCATATCCTATGCCTCATCGGACGTTTTCCTGTTCCATGCAAGCCTGCGCGACAACCTGCTCTACGGGTTGAAGCATGCACCGCTGACATCGGTGACTTATGACGGTGCCGCGGCAGATCAGCGCCGATGGAATATCAACGAGGCGCGCCGGTCGGGCAATACGGATCTCGATGTCCGCAGCGACTGGATCGACTATGCTTCCGCCGGCGCTACCGGCCCGCACGATCTCTTTGAAGCCATACGCCGGGTGCTCGACGCGGTTGTTCTGTCGCGCGACATTCTGGATCTTGGCTTGCGCTCTTCGGCCGACCTCACGCGTCACTCGGAGCTTGCCGGGCGGATCGTCGAACTTCGCGCGGCGCTGCGAACCCGCCTGGAACATGAAGGATTGAGCGAGCTGGTGGTTCCTTTCGAACCGGGCGCCTACAACAAGGAAGCAACGATCGGCCAAAACCTGCTCTTCGGCGCTGCCGCCGGCCCCGAACTGGCAGACAGGGCCCTGGCGGCCAATCCCTATTTTGCTTCCGTGCTGAAGCAAGCCGGCCTCGACCGCACGTTCTACGAAATGGGCATGGAGATCGCCGAACAGGCGATCGAGCTGTTTGCCGACCTGCCGCCCGATCATCAGTTCTTTCAGCAACTCGCTTTCATGAGCGCCGAGGAGATACCTGCCTACGAAACCTTGCTGCAACGGCTCAAGAACCGCCCCTACGAGGGGGTTTCCGAGAACGACCGCGCCATGATCGTCAGCTTGAGCTTTGCCTATATCGAACCCCGGCACCGCTTCGGCCTTTTGAGCGAGGAGCTGATGGGCAAGATCATCGCCGCTCGCAACCAGTTCTATGAAAACCTGCCGCCCGACCTGCAAAATGCGGTCGAACGCTACGATCCTGCCAAATACATTGCCGCGGCCACCGTCATGGACAATGTCCTATTCGGGCGTGTGGGCAACAACCATCCGGACGCGCCGGACCGTATACGCTCCATCGTCTATGACATTCTTGACGAACTGGGGCTTTATTCGGAGCTCCTGGACGTCGGCCTGGACTTCAACGTCGGCGCCGGCGGCAGGCGGCTGACCGCTGGACAGCGACAGAAGCTCGATGTCGCCCGGGCCTTGCTCAAGCGTCCCGATTTTCTCATTCTCAACCGGCCTTTGTCGGCGCTCGACCAGCGGGTGCAGGATAAGGTGCTGCGAAACGTGCTCGAGGAAGCCAGACGCGACGGCCATTCGCCGGCAATTGTGTGGGTCGTGACGAACCCGGCGATGGGGATGATGTTCGATCGCGTTGTCGTCTTCGACCTGGGGCGTTTGGTGGAAGACGGAACACACGAGACACTGTTGGCGGGGAACGGTATCTTCAAGGAATTGCTGTCATAGGGATTGGACGTCCAGAAGGGATCATTCTGCCGATGGGAACTTGCTGAAGGTCAAGGGATTGAGGTTTCCACTGAGTGAGTTCGCCACCTTTCGCGTGGTTCGTCCCGCTGGCCGGAAACAGAATTGATTCCATCTGGGTGTAGGTTGTTCTAGTCTGGCAGACGTGAATTTTGGGAAGGTTTGCGACAATGCTGCTCAAGGATGAGGTTGGAATGCTGCAACGCGTTCCCTTGTTCTCTGGCATCGAGCCGGCAAAGCTCAAGCTGCTTGCGTTCACGTCCGATCGCGTGAGTTACCGAGCCGGCGAGATCCTTTTCCGGCAGGGCGACGAGGGGGACGCCGCCTATGTCATCCTTTCGGGCAAGGCGGATGTTCTGGTCGATTCCGACAGCGGTCCGATAAAAGTTGCCGAGATCGTTCCAAATTCGATCGTTGGCGAGATCGCCATATTGTGCAACGTCTATCGCACCGCCACCGTCAGAGCCGCAAGCCCGCTGGAAGTCCTGAGAATCCGCAAGGATCATTTCCTGAGGCTTATGAGGGAATTCCCGGACATGACCATCGAGATGGTGCGGGTGCTTGCCGATCGCCTAAGCCATACGACCGCGGATCTGATCGATGCGCGAAGCGCCAGGTAACGAATGACGCGCTCAATCCTCGCCGTCGTGATGACATCGGCCACCATGGGCGACCTGCGAAGGGGTAGCATGGACGACGACGTTTTCCTGGTCAGGTTTTGGGGCGTCCGCGGAAGCATTTCGGTATCTGGGCCAGAATTCTCTCGCTATGGCGGCAACACGATCTGCATTGAGATGCGATGCGGCAAGCATACGCTTCTGTTTGACGCGGGCTCTGGGCTGCGGGCTGCCGGCGGAGCGCTTCGGGCATCGGGCGTCACCGATTTCGACCTGTTTTTCACCCATTGCCATTACGATCACATCATCGGGCTGCCGGCTTTCAAACCGATCTATGACCGCAGTGTCAAAGTCAGGCTCTGGTCCGGCCATCTTGCGGGACGCATGACGACCCGGCAGATGGTCGACGAATTCATGCGGCCGCCGTGGTTTCCGGTGAAACTCGATATCTGCAAGGCAAGCATCGACTGCCGCGATTTCGTATCCGGAGACGTGCTTCGGCCGCGCCAAGGGGTGGTGGTCCGAACCGGCAGTCTCAACCATCCGGGCGGCTGCATAGGCTACCGGGTCGAATGGGGCGGCCGCGTCGTGGCGGTGATCACCGACACCGAGCATGAGCCGGACAAACTCGATCAGGCGGTGCTCGGCCTGATCGAAGATGCCGACCTCGTCATTTACGATTGCGCCTACACCGAGGAGGAAATGGAACACCGCCGCGGTAACGGGCATTCGACATGGCAACAGGGCGTCAAGCTCTGCGAGGCGGCCGGCGCGCGGGAGCTTGCGTTGTTTCACCACGATCCGGCACGCACCGACGAGGAGCTGGACGCGATCGAGAAACTGGCCAAAGACAGGTTTGCCGGCGCTTTTGCCGCGCGAGATGGCCAGACGCTCAAATTTCCGGTCTCATTGCACGAAAAGCGCTGAGCTATTTTCCTCTGCCGGCGCCGCGCTCGATCAATGTCCTGATCGGAAGCCATGCGCAGACCTCGGTCCGCGCGGTGACCGTGAACAGCCGGTCGAGGAAAAGCCACGCCGATTCATCATGTACGAGATGGTGCGTGAGCAGGCCGACCGGCTCGCCGCCGTCGAATGCATGCCGCAATTGCGCGACGATAGCCTGAACCAACAGGCCATGATCGCGGCAGCCGCGCGTGCCGTGCCAATCCATGATGTCGACGTTGCTGTTGATGACCGCCACAGAAGCCGGCTGCGGCGGCCCAAAGACCGACAGTGCCGCAAATCCTATCGACCCAAGGTCGGACACCAAGCCGGCGTCGATTCTGTTCCAGGGTGGCACCAGCATCGGAACGGCACGTGCGCCGTGCAGGCCGGTTATGTGCGAGAGCCCGCGAGCCAGATCATCGAGCACCGCCTCGCGCGGCCGATGCGCGCCGAGTTCCTGCTTTTTCTGGTCCTCGGGCGCATGATTTCGGTGCGCCCAGCCATGGATGGCGACCGTGGCATGCGGCGCCTCGTCAAGCCGGACGACAAGTTTCTCATCAGTCAGGGCCGGAATGACGGCCAGAGTGACCGGAACCGCGAATTCAGCGTTGAGGTCGAGCAGCCGATCAAGCGCGGGCGTCGGATCCACGGCGTCGTCGTCGCGCAGCCAGAACTCTGCCTTACGGCCCGCCCGTTGCCGGCGCGCCAGTTCTTCGACCAAGGGCTGCCAGATCTGATCGGATGTCATGGAATCTTCGCAAGAAGCTCGGCCAGATGCGCCGCTGCAGCACGGAGGGAACGTTCTTCGAGGATGAAACGTCTGGCTTCTGCGGCCATGAGGGTTCTTTCGTCGTTACGCGTCAGAAGCCGTTCGATGGCAGCAGTGAACGCCGCCACATCGCCCGGCGGGGTGAGAAACCCGGTCTGGCCATCCCGCACGACCTCCGGCACGCCGGCAATGTCCTGAGCTACCACCGGAAGGCCGGCGGCTTGTGCTTCAAGATAGGCAACCCCATAGGCCTCGCCGAAACCCGGCCAGACGTAAATTCCCCCACTGTAGAGGACATCCGGCACGGCGGCTGGCTCAATCGCGCCAAGCCATTCGATACGGTTGGCGGGCAAGCCGGCGAATTGCGCCCTGACCTCGTCACAGGCAGGCCCGTCCCCAACGACCGACATGGTCCAGGGGAGGTGGCCGATCGAACCGAGCGCCTGCGCCAGCATGCGGTAGCTTTCGACTTTGTCGCCCGGGCGCATCATGGCGACGGTAACCAGGCGCGTCGGACAACCCCGTGCCGGCGTTTCCCGGAATGCCGATGTGTCGATGAAGGGAGAAAGCATGCCAAAAGCGGCGTCGGGCACTGCATCCGCCAGTCCGTGACGATCCCTTTGCGTGAAGCAGATGTTTAGCGCGGCCTGCTCGACGGCTCCAGCCACCAGCGCTTGCGCATCGGCCCATAATCCGGCGTTGCGGCGGCTCGAATGGGAGGCCTCCGCCGTCACATAAGGAAGAGCGAAGGTCGAGGCCAACTCGGGCCCGATCAGGTCGGGCGCCTTGTAATAGAGATGATAGGAGAACCAGAGATCGGGCTTGCCGTCACGATCCCAGAGCCTTGTCAGCCGCGCGGCTTCCTCCCGGGCCTCGATCTCGAGAGCATCGAAACTTTTCGACTCCGGCTCGCGTAGATACACACGAAATTCCGATGCCAGTTCGACGTCATGCCCGCCATGCTCCAGCGCCTTGATCAGCGCCCGCGCCATCTGGCGATCGCCGGAGGCAACGGGATGATTGGGTGACTTCAGCGGCGCGTAGAAGGCAATTCGCATCGCCGGACCCTATCATCGGAAAGCCGGCGCAAGTCAATTTCGAAGCACGATCGACTTCACCTTCAAGCAGTGGAATGTGCTATCTGATGCTCATGGAAACAACCGCCGTGTCCGACCCGTTTGTCGCTTCTTTGCCGATTTTCGCAAAGTTCGAAAGCGTTGCCGATATCGACAATTACCGGCCTCTCCCGGATGGCTGGGCGCTGGCCACCGCCGACATTGTCGGCTCGACCAAGGCGATCCAGGCCGGACGCTATAAAACCGTCAATATGGCCGGCGCCAGCGTCATTTCGGCGTTGCTCAATGCGCTGGGCCGGCAAGACCTTCCCTTTGTCTTCGGCGGCGACGGAGCGCTCGTGGCGTTTCCCGGCTCGGCGTTGGAGATCACCCGCAACGCGCTGGCGGCAGTTCAAAGATGGGTGGCGGACGAACTGGACCTGACCTTGCGTGCCGCAATCGTGCCGATAACGGATATAAGAGCGCAAGGCCTCGACGTTCGCGTTGCGAGGTTCCAGGCCTCCGAAGCGGTCTTCTATGCCATGTTCGCCGGCGGTGGCGGCAGTTGGGCGGAGGCCGAGATGAAAGCCGGGCGCTACCGCATCGACCCTGCGCCGGCCGGCGCGCGGCCGGATCTGACCGGCCTGTCCTGCCGCTGGAACCCGATCGAAGCACGGCATGGCGAGATCGTCTCGATCATAGCCATACCGGGTGCATCGCGCGACTTGCGCGGTTTTCAATTTCTGGTTTCCGACATCATCGCCCTTGCCGGCAGGCAGGAACGCGATGGCCACCCGGTGCCGGTGGACGGGCCCGGCTACAGTTTGCTGCCCGCCGGCCTCGATGTGGAGGCGCGGGCCGTGGCGCCGCCAGGACGGCGGTGGCTGTCGAAGCTCTGGGTGATATTCCTGATGACGCTTACGGCCGTCTCCGACAGATTTGGCTGGACGGTCGGCAGTTTCGATCCGAAGGTCTACAAGCGCGACGTGGCCAGCAATTCGGATTTCCGGAAGTTCGACGATGGCTTGAAGATGACCATCGACGTCGACGCGGATGTGCTGCAGCGGATCGAAGACCGGCTGAAACAGGCGGAAGAGGCGGGCATCTGCAACTATGGCCTGCAGCGCCAGAAATCAGCCTTGATGACATGCCTCGTCGCCTCGCCGCTGCAGCGCGATCACGTTCATTTCATCGACGGCGCGGCCGGCGGCTATGCGATGGCTGCCGCAAGCCTGAAGGCCAAGCTGCCGGTTTGATGACGGCTTGCGGAAATCGATCTTCCGCAATATGCCTCGGCCATGGTTCTTGGGACAGGTGAGCCTCGCCATGGGAACGGAGGGCCTGTTCGAATTCACGGGAATGCGGATTCTTGGACGCCCCACAATCGATATATGACCGTCTTCTAAACCGGATTTCGACGCGCGCCGCGCAAGTCGGCGTTATCGGACTGGGGTACGTCGGGTTGCCGCTGGCGGTTGCGATCGCACGCGCCGGCTTCCCGGTTTCCGGCTTCGACATCGAAGCTCAGAAGGTCGAGAGCCTGAACAACGGCAAATCCTACATCGAGGCGGTGACGTCGACAGCCCTTGCCGACCAGGTGGAGAGCGGACGGTTCCGCGCAACTGCTGATTTCGCCGAACTGGCCGTCTGCGATGTCATCGTCATCTGTGTTCCGACACCGCTGACGAAAAACCGTGAGCCGGACCTCTCCTTTGTCAGGAGCACCGCGGGCACCATCGCGAAGCATCTGCGTCTCGGCCAGCTGATCGTGCTCGAATCAACCACCTATCCCGGCACCACCGACGACGTGATCAAGCCCATGCTGGAAGAAACCGGCTTACGGTCGAATTTGGACTTCTTCCTCGGCTTCTCGCCTGAACGCGAGGATCCCGGCAACCGCAGCTTTGAAGTCGCGACGATTCCCAAGGTCGTGGCAGGCGACGGCATAGACGCGGCGACGCTCGTGCGGGCTTTCTACCAAGGCGTGGTCAAAATCGTCGTTCCGGTTTCCACCACGGCGACTGCCGAGGCGGTCAAGCTGACGGAGAACATCTTCCGCTCGGTCAATATAGCCCTCGTCAACGAGTTGAAGGTCGTGTTCGGCGCGATGGGCATCGACATCTGGGAAGTGATCGAGGCGGCAAAGAGCAAGCCTTTCGGCTACATGCCTTTCTATCCTGGCCCCGGACTTGGCGGGCACTGCGTTCCGATCGATCCCTTCTACCTGACGTGGAAGGCGCGCGAATACGAACTGCCGACCCGCTTCATCGAGCTGGCGGCAGAGATCAACACGGCTATGCCGCGTCATGTGGTCGATGAACTGGCGAAAGCACTGGACCGGCGCCGCGGCAAGGCGCTCAGCCGATCGCGCATTCTCATCATCGGGCTCGCCTATAAGAAGAATGTGCCCGACATCCGCGAAAGCCCCTCATTGCGGCTCATTGAACTCATCGAGGAATGGGGCGGCAAGGCGGAATTCCACGATCCGCATGTTAGCGAGATCCCAACCACACGGGAGCATATGGCGATCAAGGGGCGCCGCTCGGTCGAACTGACGGAGGCGGCCTTGAAGGGTTTCGATGCCGTCGTGGTTGCGACCGACCACGACGCGATCGATTATCAGGCGATCGCTGATCACGCCCTTCTGATCGTCGACACACGCAATGTTTTTGGCCGCCTCGGGCTGGCCCGAGAGACGGTGGTGAAGGCCTGACGGCGTCTGAGCCGGGAAATTCTTTTGCCGAATGTCATGATCGTGGTTGCACTCCGCCGGCAGCCTCTACACATATTGCTCCAGAAATAGATGCGGTCACGCCTGTTCCTTGCCTGCAAGGACGGTCATTCGAGAAATTCTTCACCGGCTTTTGCCGCGGAAGCCCGCCTCATTAACTTCGAGGGTCTTATCTTGGGTCGTTGGCGGACTGTGTAGTGGGCAGATCAGAGGAGAATGGCCCGTCTTCGACGGGTTTCGAGATGGCATGAGCACAGCGCAAGCAGAAATTTCCCCCATTCTCATGGACAAGGTTGCCGATTGGCTGACCCAATCGGCGTTGGCGGGCAACGACCTGGAGACATTGGTAAAGGGCTTTTGTGAACGGCTGGCCGCCGCCGGCCTGCCGCTGAAGCGGGTGCATTTGAGTTTTTCGATGCTGCATCCGCTTTATGATGCGCTTGGCTTCACCTGGCTTCGCGGCCAGGGCATGGAAGTGGAAGGCTTCCGCAAAAATGACGGCGTGCCGTCCGACAGGTTCCTGACCAGCCCGTACTACCATCTGCTCAGCAACAAGCTCGACCATCTGCGACGCCGGCTCGACCCGTCGGTACCGCCGGAGTTTCCTGTTTTCGATGAACTCCGGCTTATGGGCATCACCGATTACATGGCTTTCGTCCAGCACTTCAGCGGCAACACAAGTCAGGGCATGTTGGGGTCTTGGTCCACCGACAGTGCTGGAGGCTTCAGCGACAGCATGATTTCGGCGCTGCTGCGCATCCAGAACCATCTCGCCATTGCAACCAAGATGGCAGTGCTCACCAAGCTCGCCGACAACATGATGACCACTTATCTCGGCGGCGACGCCGGCAGGCGCGTGCTGGACGGCCAGATCAAGCGCGGCGAGGGCGACACGATCCGCGCCGCGCTGGTCATGGGCGACATGCGCGGGTCGTCAAGACTTGCCGAAACCTCCGGCCGCGAAATCTATATCGATACGCTGAACCAGTTCTTCGACGCCGTCGCCGCGCCTTTCAATCGCAAAGGCGGGCAGATCATGAGTTTCATTGGTGATGGCTTCATTGCCGTCTACCCTTGCGAAAGGCACCGCTCGCAGTCCGAGATCGCCTGCCAGGCTGCCCTTGCGGCAGCGCACAAGGCCAGCGCGCGCATTATGGATCTCAATCTGCGCAGAAAGGAGCAGGGGTTGGGCGCCATAAAATTCGGCATCGGTCTGCATGTCGGCAATGTGATGTTCGGCAATGTCGGGCTTACCGACCGGCTCACATTCTCCGCCTTCGGCTCGGCTGTAAACGAGGTCCAGCGCCTCCAGACCCTGACCAAGAAATATCCGCACAGCGTTCTCGCCAGCAAAGACTTCGCCAGCTATTGCGGCGCCAACACCTGGCTGACGCTCGGTAGCGAGGAACTGGCCGGCATCAAGCAGAAGCTGACGGTGCTATCACCCGATCTGTCGGGTGCTCCGGTGCTCGACCAAGACGGCGTGCTGGAGCCGATTTACGACCATAGATCGGACGCAGAGCAGGTCATGTTGCTCCACCGCGATAGCGCGCGGCTGTCGGCAGGCGACCTGAGCAAGCTCCAGTAAACGCCACGATCTGATCCGAACGCCTTCAGCAGGCAGTCCGGTCGCCGGTTCCGCCGCTGGCGACCGTTTCGAATCCAAGTTGCTCCCGGCTGACAATGCGGTAGTCTCCCCTTCTGGATATGCCAGAGTGGGGCTGGTGTGGAATGAATTCGGGTGTTGACCTGCTGCGTATAGAAGATGTTGGCATCTCTTTTGCCATCATCGGCGGACCGCTGCATGCCGTCAGGCGCGCAAACCTTCGCGTCCTGCCCGGCAAGGTTACCGCGCTAGTGGGCGAGTCTGGTTCCGGAAAATCGGTTCTCAGCCAGGCGGTGATGGGCATTTTGCCGAACTCCGCCCATGTTCGTGGCCGTATCCTGTTCTCCGATCCCGAAAAGCCCGGCACGACGCAGGATATCCTGAAGATGGCGCGCGATGGACCCGAAATCCGGGCATTGAGGGGCAGCCGCATCGGCAAGATATTTCAAGAGCCGATGACATCGCTGTCGCCGCTGCACACGATCGGTAACCAGATCAGCGAATCCCTGCAGATTCATACGCCCATGGCTCGGGCGGAGCGCAAGGCACGGACCGAGGAGATGCTCAGCCTTGTCGGCTTCCCGAATCCCAAGCGCGCCTATGATATGTATCCCTTTGAACTTTCAGGAGGATTGCGCCAGCGCGCCATGATCGCCATGGCGCTTATCTGCCGGCCCGCCCTGTTGATCGCCGACGAGCCGACGACGGCGCTGGACGTCACCATCCAGGCGCAAATCCTGCAATTGCTGCGCGGGCTTCAGACCAAGCTGAACATGGCGATGCTGCTGATCACCCACGACCTCGGCGTGGTCGCCAATGTCGCCGACGAGGTGGTCGTCATCTACCACGGCGAGATCATGGAAGCGGGACCTGTCGAGGCGATATTCCGCCGGCCAGGTCATCCTTACCTGAAAGGCCTGATGGCAGCCGTTCCGCATTTCGAGCTGAAGCCTGGCGAAAGGCTGAAGGCGCTCCGCGAGGTGCCGGTGAATGTCGAGAATCTGCTCGGCAAGCAGACGGCGCCGGCGTCGAAGGGGCCGGACGACATCCTGCTGTCGGTCAGGGATCTGAAGAAGACCTTCACCATCCGCAAGTCCGGATGGTTCGGCGGGGATCATCAGACCTCTGTTCGCGCCGTGGACGGCGTGAGCTTCGATATCAGGCGGGGTGAGTGCCTGGGTCTGGTCGGCGAAAGCGGATCCGGCAAAACCACCGTCAGCAAGATCCTCATGCGGGCTGTCACCCCCAGCGGTGGCTCTGTGATCTTCAGCGGCCGCGATGGACCGATCGACGTCTGGGAGGGCGAGGGAGATGCCCTGCGCAAGCTGCGCGCAAAAATCCAGATGGTCTTCCAGGATCCGGTTTCGTCGCTTTCACCTCGCATGACGGTGGAGAACATCTTGAGCGAGCCGCTGGAAATCCATCAACGTGGCAATGCCGCATCCAGACTCGCCACGGTCAAGAGCCTGATGCAGGCAATCGGGCTCGATCCGCGCTTCATCAAGCGGTATCCGCACAGTTTCTCCGGCGGGCAGCGTCAGCGTATCGGCATTGCGCGCGCGTTGGCGCTGGGGCCGGAACTCCTGATCTGCGACGAGCCGGTTTCGGCGCTCGATGTCTCCGTCCAGGCGCAGATCCTGAACCTTCTGAAGGACCTGCAGAAGGAACTGGGCCTGACCTACCTGTTCATATCGCACAACCTGGCGGTGGTGGATTACATGGCAGACCGCATCGCGGTGATGTGCGGCGGACGTATCGTCGAGCTTGCACCGCGCGAAATTCTGCTAAGGAAACCGGTCCACCCCTACACGCGCTCACTGGTCGCCGCGGTACCTTTCCCCGATCTCGACAGGCCGATGGATTTCAAGACGCTGAAGCTCAGCGGCGCTTCCGACACCAGCGCATGGGGACCGCAATTTCGCGACGAGGGCGAAGAGGACATGCTGTCGCCGCTCGATCTTGGAGGCGGCCACCTCGTTCTGGCCCGACGCACGGCCAATGTCAGCGAGCTACGCCATTGATCAGCCGGCGCACCGTCCTTGGGCTCATGGCTTCGGCATTTCTGCCGAGCGCGTCGCGCGCCGGCGATCTGGAGCCGGAATTTCTTCAGCCGCGGCTGAAGGCCCTGGCGCTGCCGGCACTGTCGGAACGCCTGCCCAAGAGCCCGCGCGTGTTGAACCTCGCTGCGATGGGCCGGCAGCCCGGCCAGTATGGCGGCACGCTGCGCACGATCATCGGCAGCCAGAAAGATATCCGGATGATGACGATCTACGGATATGCCCGCCTGGTCGGCTATGACGAAAAGCTCAACCTGCATCCCGACATTCTCGAAAGTTTCGACGTGGCGGACGATCGCGTCTTCACTTTCAAGATACGGGAAGGACATAAATGGTCTGACGGTAGCCTGCTGACGGCGGAGGATTTTCGCTATTGCTGGGAAGATGTCTGGCTGAACGATGAGCTTACGCAAGGCGGGCTCGCCCCGACCCTGCTGGCGGACGGCAAGCCGCCGCGATTCGAGATCGTCGATCCCTCGACGGTCCGCTATAGTTGGGATGCGCCCAATCCCGACTTCCTGCCCAAGCTCGCTGCCGCTTCGCCGCTATCACTGGTTCTGCCGGCCGCCTATCTCAAGCAGTTCCACAAGAAATACCAGGATCCATTCAGGCTCGCCGGCCTGATGGAGGAGAACAGGGCCAAGAAATGGACGCTCCTGCATATCCGCATGTCGCGGCAATATCGCCCGGAGAACCCGGAACTGCCGACGCTCGACCCCTGGCAGAACCGGACCAAGCCGCCGGCCGAGCAGTTCGTCTTCGAGCGGAACCCGTTCTTTCATCGAATAGACGAGAATGGCCGGCAACTGCCTTATGTTGACCGGGTGATCATGAATGTCAGCTCGTCGGCGATCATTTCCGCCAAGACCGGTGCGGGCGAGAGCGACCTGCAGTGCATGGGAATTGACTTTGCCGATTACTCGTTCCTGAAGGATGCTGAGAAGCGTTACCCGGTGAAGATGCATCTGTGGAAACGCACACAGGGTTCGCGGCTGGCGCTGCTGCCCAACCTGAATTGTTCCGACCAGGTGTGGCGTGGCCTTTTTCGTGACGTGCGCGTGCGTCGCGCCCTCTCGCTCGCCGTCGACAGGCGCGAGATCAATTTGGCCGTGTTCTACGGATTGGCGCAGGAAAGTGCCGATACGGTCCTGCCGGAGAGCCCGCTCTACCGGCCGGAATTCGCGAAAGCCTGGGTCGCCCATGATCCCGACCAGGCCAATGCCCTGCTCGACGAGGTCGGGCTTCAGACACGTGACGACGACGGCCTGCGGATCCTTTCTGACGGACGCCCGGCGCAAATCATCGTGGAAACAGCCGGCGAAAGCACACTGGAAACCGACGCGCTCGAACTCATCACCGATCACTGGCGCCAGATCGGCATCGCGCTGTTCGTCCGGACTTCACAGCGCGACATCTTCCGCAGCCGCGCGCTTGGCGGCGAGATCATGATGTCGATATGGTCGGGCATCGACAATGGCGTGCCGACCGCCGACATGAATCCGTACCAGCTGGCTCCCACCATCGACGACCAGCTGCAATGGCCGCTCTGGGGTGCCCACTACTTGTCTCATGGCACGGCCGGCGAGGCGCCCGATCTTCCGCCCGTGGTCGAGTTGATGGCTCTGCTCAAGCGCTGGAACGCATCGACCGGGGCCACGGAGCGCGCCGAAATCTGGAATTCAATGCTGTCGATCTACACCGATCAGGTGTTTTCGATCGGCACGGTGAACGGAACGGACCAGCCGGTTCTGGCATCCTCGCGGCTGCGCAATCTGCCTGACAAGGCCCTCTACGGCTACGACCCGACCGCCTATTTCGGTGTCTACATGCCGGATACATTCTGGCTTGGAGAGTCCTGAGCGTGCTTCGATACATTGTCTGGCGCATTGCTGTAATGGTTCCAACGCTGCTGATCATTTCGGCGCTGGTGTTCACGATCATCGAGCTTCCCCCGGGCGACTATTTCGACAGCTATGTCGCCGAGCTTCGGGCTCAGGGCGAAGCGGTGGATTCCGATCGCATCGAGATGATGCGGAAGGAGTATGGTTTCGACAAGCCGCCGGTCATTCGCTACTTCTACTGGGTCGGCGGGATGCTGCACGGCGATTTCGGCTATTCCTTCGAGTATGAGCTGCCGGTTCGGGACGTCATCGGGGACCGAATGTGGCTGACCGTGCTGGTTTCCTTCGTCACGATCATCGTCACCTGGCTCATCGCCTTTCCGATCGGCATGTACTCAGCCACCCATCAATACAGCTGGGGCGACTACGGCCTGACTTTCTTCGGCCTTCTCGGCCTTGCCATTCCGAATTTCATGCTGGCGCTGATCCTGATGTATTTCGCCAACATCTGGTTCGGCACGTCCATCGGCCATCTCATGGACCAGCAATATCTCGGCGAGCCGATGAGCTGGGCCAAGGCGAAGTCGATCCTCGCCCATCTCTGGATCCCGGTCTTGATCATCGGCACCGGCGGCACGGCAAGCATGATCCGACGGCTGCGCGCCAATCTGCTCGACGAGCTTCACAAGCAATATGTCGTGACCGCCCGCGCCAAGGGCCTTCATCCCTTCAAGGCGCTGGTCAAATATCCGTTGCGCATGGCGCTCAATTTCTTCATTTCCGACATAGGCTCCATCCTGCCGGCCATCATCTCCGGCGCCGAAATCACCGCGATCGTGCTGTCCTTGGAAACGACCGGACCGATGCTGATCAGGGCGCTGCAAAGCCAGGACATGTATCTGGCAGGGTCGTTCCTGATGTTCCTCGCCTTCCTGACGGTCATCGGTGTCCTGATTTCCGACATCGCGCTGGCGCTGCTTGATCCGCGAATTCGTCTGCAGGGCGGCAGCACCAAATGAACACGCAATCGCCGCTGCCCGCTCCGGGTGCTCCACTGCAACACTACGTTTCCATTGCGCCCTTTGACCTGCAGTCGGTCGAGGCGATGACGCCGGAGCAGTCGAAGGTCTTTCAGGCGTCGCAGTTGCGGCTGATGTGGTGGAAATTCCGACGGCACAGGCTTGCCCTCATATCCGGCATATTCCTGGCGGCGCTTTATCTAGGGATACTGATCTGCGAGTTCCTGGCGCCATACAATCTGCACACGCGCAACATGGACTACATCTATTCGCCGCCGCAGCGGGTGCACCTGTTCCACAATGGCCAGTTCGTCGGGCCGTTCGTCTATGGCCGCCAGATGACGCTGGACATGGACACGCTCAAGCGCAACTACATCGACAAACAGGATGATGTTCAGCGCATCCGTTTCTTCTGCAGGGGCGATAGCTACCGGTTCTGGGGCGTGATCGAAGGTGACAGGCATTTTGTCTGCCCTGCCGAAAACGGCCAGCTGTTTCTGGCCGGCACCGACAGGTTGGGGCGCGATGTGTTCTCGCGCATCATCTATGGCGCACGCATTTCACTGACGATCGGCCTCGTCGGCATCAGTGTCAGCTTCCTGCTCGGCATCGTCATCGGCGGACTGGCCGGTTATCACGGCGGTGTCTTCGACCTGATCGTTCAACGGATAATCGAAGTTCTGCAGTCGATCCCCAGCATTCCGCTATGGCTGGCTCTGGCGGCGATCATGCCGATAACCTGGAGTCCGATCCTGATCTATTTCGGCATCACCGTCATCCTCGGGCTGCTCCACTGGACCGGACTGGCGCGGGCCGTGCGTTCAAAGCTTCTCGCCTTGCGCGAGGAGGATTACGTTCTGGCCGCGCAATTGATGGGCGCCAGCAGCAGCCGCATTATCCGGCGGCACCTCATTCCCGGCTTCATGTCGCATCTGATCGCGACGGCGACGATTTCCATACCCGGCATGATCCTTGGCGAGACGGCGCTGAGCTTCCTCGGGCTCGGCCTGAGGGCGCCGACTACCAGCTGGGGCATCCTGCTCACCGAAGCGCGCAGCGTCAGCGTGATCGCGTTCTATCCGTGGCTGCTTTTGCCGATGCTTCCCGTCATTCTCGTCATCCTGGCGTTCAACTTCCTCGGCGACGGCCTACGGGACGCCGCGGACCCCTACAAGTGATGTCGCAATCGCGCCGCTCGCCGGGCGGCCGACCCACCCGCTATGATCCTTGCCGACAGCCCGTTCGGGTTGTTGCAGTGTTCATCGTTGGCCTCTATATGCGGCGAGGCTCGATCGGGTTTAATACGTCGCCCTCGGGTTACACCCGCGAACCGTTCTGGTCGCGGGCATTGCCGATCCGCCAAGCTGGTTCAGGACACACAAACGCATATGAGTCGCCTCGAGAGTTTCATCCGCAGGCTGACCGCACAGCGCGACATTCTCGATCAAGTCTGCGCCGAGGTGGCGAAGATGGAGGGCCCCGTGCTCGAGCTCGGCCTCGGTAATGGCCGGACGTTCCACCATCTGCGCGAGCGCCTGCCCGGACGCCGGATCGTGGCGTTCGACCGCGCGCTGGCCGCGCACGCCAGCTCAATTCCCGAAGCTGAAAACCTCGTGCTCGGCGAAATACGCGAGACGGCGAGCAGGTTCATTGGCATCGACGCCGCTCTTGTTCATGCCGACATCGGCACCGGCTATGAGGATCGCGATGCAGTGACCTCTACCTGGCTTCCCGATCTGACCGCGCGCCTGCTTCGCGTCGGCGGCATCGCGGTCAGCGGCACGCCGCTCGATCACCCGCAGTTGCAACGCCTCCCGCCGCCGCCTTCGGTGCCCGCCGATCGTTATTTCATCTGCAGGCGCGTGTGAGGGGCCAGCCGCCCCAAGGCTTCAGGGGATCGTGTATACCGCTACCTCTTGCTCAATGCCGCGCAGCGAGACCTCGTGGGGCACCGGCGTCAGCGCGTTCCTGTGCAACAGATCGGCAGTGAGATTGTCGTCGACCACCGCGCGGGTGGCGAAGATCGCCTGCGCGTTGGCGAGGTTCTGGACCCGCGAGGCAATGTTGACCGTCTGGCCGAAATAGTCCTGCCGTTCGTTCATGGACACGGCGATGCAGGGGCCGGCATGGACTCCGATCTTGAGCAGCAGATCCTCGCGTCCGCTCTTGTCGTTGAGCGCACGCATGGCATCGCGCATCCTGAGAGCCGCGGCAACCGCGCGGTCAGGCGTCGCGAAGGTCGCCATCACCGCATCCCCGATCGTCTTCACCACCGCGCCTGCCTCAGCCGCGACGATCTCGTGCAGAACCTGGAAATGCGCGCGCACGAGATCGAAGGCCGAAAGGTCGCCCACCCGCTCGTAAAGCGCGGTCGATCCGCGCAGGTCGGTGAACAGGAAGGTCAGGCTGGTGATCTTCAGGCGCTGGTTTATGTCGAGCGTATCCGTGCGATAGAGATCGCGGAACGTCTGGTTGGTGAGCAGGCGCTTGGCCGTCAGGAACGGCCGGCGTTTGCCCAGGAGATCATGCAATTCGTGGCCGGCGATGAAGACCGTCGGCAGCGCGCGAGTGTCGGTCCTGTTTTCCAGCGAAATGCGCAACGGGCCGGGTTGCATCTCCAGCGTCTGGTTCTGGATATGGTCGCGGTCGAAGACCAAAGAGAGGCTTCGGCGCTCGCTTGTTGCCTCGCCCTTCACGTCGATGAACTGCACTGAATGGGTGACCGGCTCGAAGACGATGATGAATTCGGGCGGAAGCTGTATTTGCAGAACCGCCCGTTCACCGGGTGCAAGTTCGATATCCTCCAGCGAGAACGCTTCCATCGTCTTCGCGAAATCCTCTTCCGGTAGATCGACGCCGGAACCCCAGTAGATCTGGCGAAAATATTCCATCAACGGCAGTTCGTGTGGATTGTGGGCGGCAATCCTGCGAACGCGGGGACTGACGGTGAATGTCACCTCGACCATCTCGTCGAGGGTCGGCGAATAACCCTCCGAGCACAGCGCGCAGGTGTATTCGTCCTTCTGCAGGGTCTTCAGCGTCGCGTTGGTGTCGAGCACGCCGCCACAGCCGGGGCATAGAACATTCCAGGAAATGTCGAAGATGCCCACCCGTGCCGCATGGAGAAAAGCGCCGATGGCGCGTTCCTCGTCGAGGCCATGCTTGGCGGCGAAGGTTGGCGCATTGATGCGGCAAAGTTCCCGGTCCTTGCCCTCCGCGACGGTTCGCTTGATCGCATCGATTGCCTGTGGATCGATATCGGTCGATTGCCGCAGAAGCGAGAACAGATCCTGGGCTTCGTTCATCGTGCCGGCTCCGGAATATGCGCCCCCCGAGGAGTGTTGACCGGACCGGTCTTTGGTCCGAGTGCCGCATTTTACGTCGAAACGAACCGTACTGTCATTCGAATAGCTAAGCCTGGTGACAGTTCAATTTCCATTCGGCCGATTTTCACCGGCCGCAAGCGGCACTATGATGGTCCATGGGGCATTCATCCTCGGGGCTCTCTCCCATGCCGACATCCGACAACCCGCCATTTCCCGCAGCCCTGCGCCTTTTCTCCGCTGGGGTTATCATCGTCCTGATCGTGGGTGCCGGCCTGTTTTTCGCGCCTGAACTGGTCAAGCCGCGCTGGCCCTGGCCCGTCACGCCGTTCAGTGCTCGCTTCCTCGGCGGCTTCTACACCGCCGAAATGGCGGTGATGGCGGCGCTGTTGTTGTGGAATCGCTGGTCGCCCGGCAGGCTGGTGCTCGTCATGGCCTTCATCTTCACCGTCATCGTGTCGGCGGCTTCTTTCGTCAATCTCGGCTATTTCAATTTCGCGCGCAAAGCGGCCTGGCTCTGGTTCCTGGTCTATCTTGCCTCGGCCGCGGTATCAGGGCTGTTCCTGTGGCGGGGCAGAGGCCGTCCTTCAGTAAAAGGCGTGACCCTAAACCCCGCATGGCGCGGCTATATGCTGGTGGAAACGGCCATCCTTGGGCTCTATGGCGTCGGCATGTTGCTGTTTCCCCTGGCAGTCAGCAGCAGCTGGCCATGGCCGGTCGATCCCTTCCACGCCCAGGTCTACAGCGCCATCTTCCTCGCCGGCGCCGGCGGCACATATCTCGTCCGGAAAAGCGCGCCGCGCGAAGAAGTGCTGGTGCTCGGCCTGGCGCAGTTTCTGGTCGGCCTGCTTGCCATCCTTGGCCTCGTGATCACTGACGCCCAAGTGCACAAGATCGACTGGGCGGCGGCGAAGACATTGTGCTGGCTCGCCCTTTTCGGCTGGATCGGCATCAGCGGCGCCTTCAAACTCTATGCGGCCTCCCGGTATTTTGGCTCGCAGTCGGTATAATAGGTTTGCAGAGACGGCTGGATTTTCAGGTGACGTCCGGTGCATCGTGCCGGGCCGATTGCCTTAGAGCAGTTCGCCGTTTCAAGGAAACGGCGAACTGCTCTATCACTTGTTCTGATGCAATTCCGGGCGGAAAACCGCTCACCCTTTTCCTGGAATTGCTGTAGCCGGGAACGCCATGACCAGCACGACCTCGCCTTCCTCCGAGAAAATCCAGCCGCAGCTCCGGTCCGTCCGACCAAGCGACGCGGAGGCACTTTGCGCCATCTTCAACATGCCAGGCTTCCGCTCGGGCACGCTCAGGATGCCCTTCGAAATGGTGGAGCAGGTCGAGCGGCGCATCGCCAAGTCCGGCCAGGAAACCACCTGGATCGTTGCCGAGCTGGACGGCAAGGTCGTCGGCCATGGCAGCCTGGTCGCGCAGAGTTCGCCGCGCCGTTCGCATATCGGCGAGATCAATATAGGCCTTGACGATGCCTTCGTCGGCAAGGGCATCGGCTCTGCCATACTTGGCGCGCTGCTTGATGTGGCCGACAACTGGCGCGCGCTGAAGCGGGTCGAATTGACCGTCTATGCCGACAACGAACCGGCCGTCCGTCTCTACACGAGCCACGGCTTCGAGGTCGAAGGTCGGCATGTGAAGGCCGGTTTTACCGACGGGCAGTACCACGATCTGCTGAGCATGGCCCGGTTGCGGTTCTGATATCCGCTGTTTCGATAGAGTGGACGATCTTTGTTGTGGGGCGGCCGCATCCAGCAAGTCTGGTCTCCCTTGGCGTTTGCAGCGCAAGCGGTTAGACGAGGCCAATGACCGCCGTATTTGACCCAGCCCCTAAGCCCCCGGCGGAAATTCTGGCTGTGCTGTCGCTGCTCTGCCCGGAAGTCGTGCGTGACATCGAGCAGAACTGGGATGCACCGGTTTCCGATTACGCCCGTCATCTGTGGCGGCCGGTGGCAAGGCCTGCATCCGGCCCGGCGATCGCTGCCCGCTCGATCCTGCGCGAAGTCCTGCATCAGCGCCTCGGCGTGATCATGCAGCCTGACGCGATCGGCAAGGCCCTCGACGAATTCGAGCACAGGCCGGTGATTCAGTCCGGCCTGCATTGCCTGCTTCTGATGGACCGGATCACCTTCGATGCCGTCCTGCTTGCCTGGCTCGGCGCGGTCGAAAACGGGCTGTCGGCCTTCTTCGGCTTCGTGGGAACGACTATGACCATGGAGACAATTGGCCGGGAGGGGCCGGGATGGCTCGATGTCGGCGACGACAAGGTCAACCTGTTTGGCATGGGGCGCCACAAACTGTGCCGCAAAAGTGCCTGCGTGGCCGGTCCTGTCTCCCTCAACAAGCGCGCGCTCGAAGCGGTGGGCGACGAAACGGATGCCAGCCGCTGGCTGGGCACACTGCTTGCCAGCCATGACAAGGTGTTTGGAACCGCCGCCGACGCGCTGACAGCCCTCAACGAGGATCTGGTCGCCAAATGGGATTGTTCCGGCATGGCCCTGCCGGTTTTCATCGACGACCGGCTTGCCGCGGCTGCCATGGCCCGGCATCTGGAACATGACGGCAGCCTTCTTTCCAGGCTGCTCATCGAGCCCGCAAGGCGCCAGCGTCTCGAACGTGCCTTGCAAGAGGCCGCATCGGGCCCGTTTGGCAGATTCCTGCCCAATTCCACGGCCTATTTCTGGGGTATCCGCGAGGAGCGCGTGCGCAAGCTCGTCCTCGAGGACGGGCACCTGATCGAGCCCGACAGGCCGCACGGCCTCTCTATCCCGTTCGAGCGGCTGCATCTCAGGCGGGCGCTGCTCGACGGCGTGCTGCTGCCGAACTTGTTCCTGATGTTCCTCGTTCTCGCCATATTGCCGCGTGTGCGGGTCGTGGGCGGCCTGAGACAGATTGGCTATGTAGCGATTTTCCACTCGATCCTGCTGGCTGCGCTGGACGAAAACGAGCCGGAAGAGCGCGATCTGGCCGCGGAGTTGCAGGTTCGGGAAAATGCCTGGGGCATGCGGGTCATCGATGAAAGGATCTCGGTCCGCGAGCAACTCGCCGGCCTGCCGGAAGGGGCGCTCTTCCCGCATCTGCTCCGGCAATATCGTTCGCGGACATTTGCCGAGACGACCGACGACCTGAAACTGGTTCGCGAAAACGCCCGATGGCGCAAGATCGGCCGGGCGCTGATCAAGGCGACCTGAGCCTCGGCCCAGGCTTTGCTTCAGGTCGATTTTCTAGAGCGTTTCACCGTTTCACGGAAACGGCGAAACGCTCTATCCCTTTGTTTTTACGCAATTCCGGACGGAGGCTACGGTCAAGTCGCCGAACCTAACCGCTTCGCACTTTTCCTGGAATTGCTCTAGGCGTCTGATCCGGCCGCTTCATTCCAGCACCGCCTCGATGATGCCGACAAAGTTATCGAGCGAGCGATCCCCGCGGATCTCGATGCGCGGAAGATCGATGGGATTGCAATCGAGGTTCGCCGGACCGTGTCTGCCGCCGAAGCCGATCCGATAGCCGCACTCCTTGGCCAGCCGGCCAAGCCGTCGGTCGGTGACGGAGAAGGGTGCCGCGAACGCCGTGGTTGGCCGGCCGGTCCACCGTTCGATGAACATGCGGGAACGCAGGAGCTCGGCGGCCAAGTCGGAACTCGACAGGCCATCGATCGCGCGATGCGTCGCCAGATGGCTCCCGAAGAACGCGCCTTCGCCGGCGAGGCGGCGCACCGTCGCGGCGTCCATAAGCGGCGTCGGCGGCCCGCTGACGGCGTCCCATTGTGCACTTTCACCCACCAGGTCCGTCACCAGAAACACTTCCGCGGTCAGGTCGTTTGCGCGCAGGATCGGCCACGCATGGTCGGCAAAGTTCTGGAAACCGTCGTCAAACGTGATGAGCACCGGGCGGCCAATGAAGGGTTGACGGTTGGCGATGAACGATTCCAGCTGCTCGGACGAAATCGCGTGAAAGCCGTTGGCGCGCAGCCATGCCATCTGGCTGCCGAATGCGGCGGGCGTGCACCGAAACCGGGCCAGCGCGGACGGACCATCGTCGGCGACGCTGTGATACATGAGGACCGGGATATGCTGTCGCCGCTCGCTACGTGCGACGTCGCGGCGCAAGGCCCGCGCTCCGCCCCAGACGATTTTTCGCGCGACGCCGATTTCGACGGGCGCGCGGATGGGCACATGATCAACCATCGGTTCCGTCGCCACATCGCCTGGCGACAGGCGTCGGAAGCGGTCTATGCGATAGAGCTCGGTCTCAATCGATTGCTCGAGGACGAGGCCTTCGGTCGCTGCCAGCGTCTCTGAGATCGCTTGTGCGCCGAATGTGTTCCAGTCGAAGCCCGTCCTTTCAAGATTGTCACGCAGGACGAATGCGTGCGCGCTGATGAAACTGCCGCCAGGCGCCAACGCCTCGACGAGTTTTTTGGCAACGCGCCGCAACTCGGCGAGATCGTCCAGGTAGTAGAGCACTTCCGAACAGACGATGAGGTCCATCTTGCCCGGCAGCGCGTCGGCGGAGAAATCCAGTACGCCGAACTCGACATTGGGCAAATCGCCGCATCGTGCACGCGCTCGCCCGATGGCTACGGCGGAGATGTCAGTCGCGGTCAAACGGCCCACTCGCGGCGCCAACTGCCGCGTGAAGTGGCCCTCCGCGCAGGCCAGTTCAAGCGCCCGGCCGATGGGACCGGCAGGCAGAATTTCGAGCTGCCGCTGATATTTTTCCTGCTCGTAGGGCGAAGTATAGTTCCAGGGATCCTCGGTCGCGAAATGGTGATTCCAGAACGACGTGCGATCCTTGTCGTTCCCATCCGCAGGCCGTGCACGGCGCGGCGCTGCAAGGGGTCCTGGAGCTTCGGCGCTCGACCGGACCAGCGCCCGCGCTTCGGCCGCCAATCGCGCTAGCTTGCCGAAGTGGCTGTCCCGATCAGGCCGGCGCACAAGCTGCTCAGCGGGCACGGAATTCGGGGTTAATTCAATCCAGTGACGCCTCGTCACTGTCCCGAGCGCGCCGAACTGCAGGCGCGCCTCGATCTGGCCGTCCATCATCAGATGGGCGTAGATTTGATCGATTCCTTCCGGAAGTTCGACCGAGGTCGGATTTCGAGCGTCGACGCGAATTCCCAATGTCAGCGCCAGCCTGCGCGGCGCGGCAAGGTCGTCGACGTCGAGAAGCATTTGCTCAAGATAATACTGAACTCGGCGACCCGTAGCCGGATCGCCCCAGAGCTTGCCGAGTTCGACGATCAACCCGGTGATGGCGCCACCGAACCCGTCCCACCTGGCGGCCAGTTGCGCTGGCGCCGACAGGCTTCCGACCATAAGCCCATCGAAGATCACCTTGGCGGCCTCACGCGCCCACTTACGTCCTGCCGGCAGCGCATAGAGGGGCTGCAAGTCGATCGGGCGCGAGCCGCTGCCGCAATCCGACGCGGCGTTCCACAGAGCGAACCACGCGAGCGCTTCGGAAGCAGTGCCGCCGTTCGCCTCGATCGCTCCATTGGCGTGAGCCGGTGCGGGGCGTTTGACCCTGGGATCAGGAGAAAAGCCGCGGGCGATCACGATTTCCGCATCTGCCATCACCTGCGCCGAAGTGCGCGACAGCGAGTTGGGGCTGATCCGATAGAAAGCGAGCGGCTCGTCGACCATCACCCAATTTCCGCCTAGACGTGCGAGACGCTGCCACAGATCCCAGTCCTCGCAGGTGCGCAGCGACACATCGAAACCGCCCAACCCGACGATTGTCTCCCGGTCGACCAGCAGCGCGTGCGTGCGAATGGAACACCGGCGGGCGAATGTTTCGAACGGCTGGACCGCAACCTCCGTCGAGATGCTCGACGGGGTAAGTCCGCCATCGGGCATCACACGCCGGGCACCGCAATAGGCGGCCACCGCATCGGGAGCGGTTTTCAGCGCAGCCAGCATTTTCGCAAGGAAGCTGGCATCCACCCAGTCGTCCGCGTCCAGAAACATGAGCCACTGGCCGCGCGCCGTCGAAATCCCACCATTGCGCGCGCCGGCGGCGCTAAACGCGGAAGAGCTCAGCGTCCGAAAGCGGGCATCGCGCTCCACATAACCGGCGATGATCGCGGGGGTGCGGTCCGTGGAGGCGTCGTCGACGATGACCGCCTCCCAATCCGCTATTTCCTGATCGAGCAGGCAATCGAGCGCGAACGCCAGCGTTTCCTCGGCGTTGTGCGCGGGGACCACGATTGAAACCAAGGGAATATAAGTCACGCCGTCTTACCCGCTTCGCCCGGCACTGAGCGCCGATACCGCAGCGCATGAGGTGGCATTGTCCTGGATCATCAAGCTTTCGTTTTCTTCGGCAAGAGTCGGGGGATGTCAACGAATGACGGCATCGGATGGCAGCAATGCTCATGTCAAGATCGGGGCGAATTGGAGGCAGGCACAAAGGAGTGGCTTGAAACCTGGGAGCTAGATCCGAGGTCGATACGCCGGGGCTTGCGAGTTGCGTTCTCAAGGCTCATTTGCGCAGCCGCTTGCCGGTCGACAGCTATCGGTTCATCCTAGTGAACACCGTGACGTGCGCAGCGGAATCACGCCGTAACGGCCCAAGTGAGGTCTGTTCCATGGACTGCTCGGGGTGCGGGTACGAGGTCGAGAGCGGCTACGCCTTCTGTCCGAAGTGCGGCAGGCGCCAGCCGGTGCCATGCGCGAGTTGCGGCTATCTCTGCGCGCCCGATTTCGGGTTCTGTCCGAAATGTGGGGCAAGCATGGGTGGATCCGCAAAAGTCGTGGAAGCGCCTGCCCCGCCACCAAGCCGGACCATTGCGCCGCCCTCTCGACCTCCGTCGCTGCTTGCGAACATCGCAGGCGAAGAAAGGCGGCATCCGGCATCCGATGCCGATCGGCGGACGGTAACGGTCCTGTTCGCCGATCTTTGCGGCTTCACGACACTCAGCGAACAGCTCGACCCCGAGGTGATGCAGACGCTGCAGAACGAGCTGTTCCAGGAATTGACGGCGGCCGTGCAGAAATTTGATGGCTTCGTCGACAAATTCATGGGCGATGCACTGCTTGCCCTGTTCGGTGCGCCCGTCGCGCACGAAGACGATCCCGAACGAGCGCTTCGCGCCGCTCTCGATATGATCGCCCGGACGGCGCGGCTCGCCGAAAGGGCGCCCCGCTCCGGCTCGCCGCTGATGCTCCACATCGGCATCAACACCGGTCCGGTCGTCACCGGCGGATTGGGCATTGGCACCGCCAAATCCTATTCGGTGACCGGCGACACGGTGAACACGGCGCAACGGCTGCAATCGATGGCCGCACCGGGTGAGGTGCTGGTCGGCGAGCTCACCCACAGGCTGACCCGGCATGCCTTCGCTTACGAGTCGCTGGGCGATGTCGGTCTTCGTGGCAAGGCCGGCAGCGTGCTCGTCCATCGTCTGGGCGTACCGCTCGCGGCGCCTCGCGCGGCGCGCGGACTCGAGGCGCTCGGCCTCGGCGCTCCGCTGATAGGTCGTGGCGCGGAGCTCCACAGAATGCTGGCGTGCCTCGATCAGGCGTGCGGCGGCTCGGCCCAGCTCGTGCGCCTCGTCGGAGAAGCGGGTATCGGCAAATCGCGGCTGGTGAAGGAGTTCGTCGCCCGCGTCGGCGACGAGGATCGTTTTCGCAACGTCGCCGTGCGGCAGGCCACGTGCTCACCGCTGGGCGAACAATCATTTGGCACCTTGGGCGCAGTGGTGCGTAGCGCCGCCGGGATGATGCAAAACGACAGTGGAGAGGAAATGCGGGGGAAGCTCGCAGCCCTGCTTACCGATCTTGGCCTACAGGGTGAGGAGGCGAAGCGGCTGTTGCCCTTGCTCTACCATGTGCTTGGCCTTGGCGACCCCGATGCCACCTTGCAGCATGTCGAGCCCGAGCAACTGCGGCGGCAAATTCTCTACGCCGTCCGCACGATCATCGAACGGCGGCTTGCGTTGTCGCCGCTGTTGATTGTCCTCGAAGACCTGCACTGGGCCGACGCCGTGTCGCTCGAGGCACTGCGTTTCGTGATGGACAGGTTGGAACGCACGCGGCTGATGGTGCTGGTCACGCATCGTCCGGGGCCGGATAACGGCCAGCTCGATTCAAGTCGGGTCAGTCACACAGCGCTCAGGCTTTCACCGCTCAACAGTGATGACGGACGCAGCCTGCTGGCGGCGCTTTTCGGCGAGGGCTGGGTAAACTCCGCAGGAGGGCTTCTCGACCAGATACTCGATCGCGCGGGCGGCAACCCACTTTTTGTAGAGGAGATCGTTCGCGGCCTTATCGATCGCGGGGTACTGACGCGCGAGGGCCAGCGATGGCGGACTGTGGCAGGCGAAGTCGAAACCGGCATTCCCGCCACCATCCAGGCCATGCTGCTTGCTCGGGTCGACCGGTTGCCCCAAGAGGTGCGCCGGTTGGCCCAGGAGGCCGCGGTAATCGGCCCGCGCTTTGACGCCACACTTCTGAAAACCGTGACAGCCGATCCCGGCCGGCTGGAAGCCGGCTGCGAACTGCTTTGCGATGCGGAGATCATCGAGGAAGTTGCTGGATCAGGCTCGGTCTCATCGCAGAGCTACCGCTTTACGCAAACATTGCTGCAGGACGTGATCTACCAGAATCTGCTCCTGCAACGCCGAACCGACATCCACGGGCGGGTCGGCGCTGCCTTGGAACAACTGTTCGGCGACAAGCCGGAACGGCTCGAGGATTTGACCGTGCTCGGTCATCATTTCGCGCAGAGTGCCGAGCGGGAGAGGGGCGCGCATTACCTGCAGGCTGCAGGCGATCGCGCTCGCATGATCTACGCCAACGACGACGCCCTTCGTTTCTACGAGCGAGCACTGACGGCGTTGGGTGCGATCGGGCAAACACCGCTCAAACTGGCAATTGCAGAACGCATTGCCGATCTGAGCGGCGCGGCTGGCCGCCGCGAGATCGCGCACCACCACTACGAGACGGTGTTGCAGGCATACCGCGAGTCAACCGATCGTGTCGCTTCGGCGCGCGTTTTGCGTAAGATCGGTCGACTGCTCTGGGACGTCGGCAAGCGCGACAAGGCGGAAGCCCGCTATGCTGAAGCGGCAGCGCTCCTCGACGGCGCCGACGCCCCGGTCGAGAAGGCCCATCTTTGGCAGGAACGTGGGCGGCAGGCGTTCCGAAGCGGAGATCACGCGCTTGCCGCGAAATGGGCAGACGCGGCGCTGGATTGCGTCGGCACTCTGACAACGGAGCATGTCTCGGAGATGGGGCGTGATGCCACGCTTGCGACCGCTGAAGCGCTCAACACCAAGGCTGTCGCGCTGGCCCGGCTCGGGCGAAACCATGAAGCCGTGCGTCAGGTCGAGCGCAGCATCGAATTGGCCGAAGCCGCCGGGCTGCTGGGCGCGGCCTGCCGGGGCTACACCAATCTCGGCGTGCTGTACACGACCATCGACCCGGCGCGGGCGATGGAGGTCTGCCGCCGCGGTCTCGAAGTGGCGCGCCGTATCGGTGATCTGGGCTTCCAGGCCCGCCTTCTCGTCAATCTGGCGGTCGCTTGCTGTACTTTCACAGACCGCTGTCCCACGGAGGGCGTGCCTGCCGCCGAGAAAGCGATCGAGATCGACCGGGCACTCGACCAGCGAGAGCACCTGCCCGTGCCGTTGATCGTGCTTGGGCAGATCCACCAATGCAACGGCCGTCCGGATCTGGCGGCTGGATTGTTCCACGAGGCACTGGACGTGGCGCGCGACACGGGTGAACCGCAACTTTTGTTTCCGTGCTATGATGGCCTGGCAACGCTTAATCTCGACCTCGACAATCTGGCCGAGGCCGAACGCTACTTTTCCCTGGCGCAGGGTATATGCGCTCAGCACGGGCTCGACCCGGAAACGCTTGTGGTGCTGCCTTTTCTCGACTAGCCGGGGTGGGAGGTTGGAAATGTCCGCGCGTATTGACTTGATGCCGCTTCAGCCGGGCGACCGCGCGCCGAACGTGGTGCTCGACGCCATCACCCAGGAAGGCAAGATCGCGCTTGATGACTTTCGCGGACAAAAACCGGTGCTGATCGGCTTGTTTCGGGGCCTGCACTGCGCGTTCTGCCGGCGCCATATCGCCGCCCAGGCGCGACTAGATCCGGAGCTGCGCGAAAAGGGCGTGGGGAGCCTGACGGTGGTCAACACACCGATCGAGCGGGCGCGTCTCTATTTCCGCTACCACCCGATGCCGAATCTGCTTGCGGCCTCCGACCCTGAACGCGCTTCACATCGTGCTTTTGGCCTGCCCAATCTCGAATTCACCGAAACCGAGACGGTCTGGCCGTACAAGGTCTCGATGGCGGCGGCCATGGAAATGCGGGTCGAGATGCCAGGCGAATTGCCCGGTCCCATGAACCCTATGGCGGCCGGCGAAATCCTCGACAAGAAGGACCACTACGAACTGACCGAAGCCGACGAGCGGATGATTGCGACGGGACACGGACAACTGGTCGGTCAGTTCCTGCTGGACAGGCAGGGAATCGTCCGCTGGAGCTTCACGGAGGTTCCGGAGGGTGGGCGATACATGTTTGGGGCGCCAAACCCGCAGGAACTGATGTCAGCCGTGTCCCAAGTCGCCCAATAGGCTTGCGAACGGGGCAGGGACACTGAACGCCCTCAAGTGAGGCCATGCCGGACGAGATGGCGAACGACCGGCGCAAACATCTGCTGGCCGATATATGATCCGGTGTTCGCATTCTCGAAGAGCGCTTCGGCGAGGGCGCTATCCTCGACCAACGGAATACCGGCCTGGCGCGCTTGAGCCACTATCTCGTTGGCAACGCGCCCCTGACCCTTGCCGACGACCGTTGGCACCGGCGTTTCGCCCCTGATGTAACGCAACGCCACGGCCCGGTCACCGGATACGAAGACGATGACCGCATTTTTCACGCCCAGCTTCGCTGGCCGTATCACCGCCTCGCGCCGCTGCCGCTGCTGTTCATGGCGGATCAAGGGATCGCCTTCGAGATCCTTGTGTTCGCGCTTGTACTCGGTCGTCGTCATGCGCATGTCGCGAAGAAACAGCCAGCGTTGAATGGGGACATCGATCACGCCGATGACGACGAAAGCCAGGCTGGCGGCGATTCCCAGAGGCGTCAGGACTGCCTTGATCACCGACCCCAGGCATGACGGACCGCAACCCGGCGCATCGAAAAGCGGCTGCAGCCATGTGATCAGGATGACGACGAAGAGGCATGCCAGCATCACCAGCTTGATCACGCCTTTGGCAAACTCGATGACGTTGCGGAGCGAAAGGATCTTCTGCAGGCCCTTGGCCGGGTTTATGTGATCGAACTGCGGCTTGAGCGGCTCGAACGAGAGGACCGGCCCGAACGTCCCCAGCATGCCGAAGACCGCGGTGAAAACGACAACGATGGCGACCAGCGGCAGCATGGCAAGCATCAGCAGCGAGAAGAAATGCCGGATGGCGAGCAGGCTGACATCGCCAAACGAACCGCCAGGCACGGTCACGGTCTGCACGAGTTCCGAAAGGTGCCTGAAGAGCATCGGCCAGGAGAAGTAAAGATACGCGAGCACTGCGAAGAATGTGAAGCCCGAGATAAGGTCGCGGCTCTGGGGAACCTGGCCTTTGCGACGCGCGTCGCGCAGCTTCTTGTCGGATGCCGGAAGTTTCTTTTCCTCAGCTTCTTCGGCCATGTTGCAATCTTACCGCACTGTTGTGGTTCCAGTCGGCCCATGGGCTGTGTAAGATGGCGCCGGGCTTGAATACGGAGAGGTGGATATGCGGTTGCATGTCGTATTCTTGCCTATGGCTATCGCGCTGGCGCTGTCCGCTTGCCAGACGGCCAAAACCGGCTCGATCGACGCGAAGACCCAAGCCCCGTCCTCGCAGTCGGATCGACTGATCAAGCTTGCCGACGATATCGATGCGCGCGGGGAAAGTGATACCGCGATTGCGCTCTACCAGCGCGCGGCAACGATGCCGGACGCCAAGGCGGTCGTGTTCGTCAAGGCAGGCGATGCCTATATGCGGGCCGGATATCCGGCCGATGCCGCCAAGGCCTATCAGGCCGCCCTCGCAAAAGCTCCCAATGACGGGAGGGCGATGCTCGGCCTTGGTCATGAAGCTGCTTCCTGCGCGGCTTTCGCCTGAGCCGACGGCAGCGCCTGGGCGCGCGCGCCGGATCTTCCGCCACGGCCGGTGATCGTCGCCAGCGGCTGGACGTTGAATTCCTGCGCAAGTTCCTGGAAGGACAGGACCGGAAGCTCGATGGCATTGTGCGCGAGCAGGCTGCGCATGTGACGGCGCACATCCATCGCGGCAAGCACGACCGGCGAGGCGTCGGTGGAGTTGTGCGACAGGGCTCGCTCGACCTCGCTTACCAAGGCCTGCGCATCGTCGTCCGAGAGGTTCAGGAATGTGCCTGACGATGTGCTTTGCACTGCGTTTCGCAGAATATCCTCGGCTGACCGTTGCAGCACGTAGGCCGCGATGATGTTGTTGCGGCCGGCGGAACGGAAGCTGATCTGGCGCTTCAGGGATGTGCGGACATACTCCGTCAACAGGACCACGTCCTGTTCGCGTTGACCCCATTCGATCAGTGCTTCGAGGATCAGGCGCAGGTTGCGGATCGGCACGTTTTCGCCGACAAGCCGGCGAAGCACTTCCGCGATCTTCTGCAGCGGCACGATCTCCTGCGCCTGCCGCACAAGATCCGCATAATCCGGCTCCATGTCCGACAGAAGCCTGCGCGTCTCCTGGATCCCGACGAAATGTCCCGCGTAAAGCCGAAGTGCGTTTCCGGTCCATCTGGCCGCCGTTTCGGCGGGTGTGGAGAAAACGAAACCGGCCTCTTTGAGCGTCGACCTGCTGCTGTCATCGACCCACACGAATTTGCGCTGGCCGGCGATCGACGCAGCTTTTTGGTAAGTCACCTCGAGCAGATCGAGATGCGTTGGGTCGGCTTCGACGAGAATACGGCCGGCGGGAATCTCGGCGTCCAGGATGGGGGCGCCTTCCAGATCGATGCGGATGCTTCGCGGCGAGAGCATCTCGTCGGACTGCATGCCGATGGCCGGAACGTCGATGCCGAGATCGCCGAAGAGTTCGCGGCGAACGCCATCGGCGAGCACGGCAAATTCGGGCTCCGGGATGGTCTCCGCGAGTTCAGCTCCAAAGCGTACGACGACGCGGTAGGAAGCAGGCAGCGTTCCGGTGGGGATTGCCGAAAGCGAAGCGGAACCACTGGGCTGTTCCGGCACCGTGATCTGGCCGATGTCCTGGGGTTCGGAGTCCTGAGCGCTGCGGCGATTGATTGCATAGGCGCCCGCGCCGAAGCAGGCGCCAAGGACCAGGAACACGATGGAGGGAAAGCCTGGCACCATGGCGAGGCCAACCATGATCACCGCCGCGAGGGCAAGAGCACGCGAGTCCCGCAAAAGCTGGCTGGTGATCTGCCGGCCAAGGTCGCCGGTCCCATCCGCGCTGCCGACGCGCGTCACCATGGTGCCGGCGGCTATGGCGACGAGCAGTGCCGGTATCTGCGCCACCAGCCCGTCACCCACGGTGAGCAGGGAGTAGGTCGCGGCCGCATCGCCCAGCGACATGTCGTGCTGCAGCGTGCCGACGGCGAAACCGCCGACAAGGTTCACCAGGATGATGACGATCCCGGCGATGACGTCGCCCTTGACGAATTTCATGGCGCCGTCCATCGCGCCGAACAGCTGGCTCTCGCGCTCCAGCTGCTGGCGCAGACGGCGCGCCTCGGCTTGATCGATATCGCCGTTGCGCAGCTCGGCATCGATGCTCATCTGCTTGCCCGGCAGCGCATCGAGCGTGAAGCGCGCGGCCACCTCGGCGACGCGTTCCGCGCCCCGCGCGACCACGATGAACTGCGCGACGGTGATGATCAGGAAGATGACCAGGCCGACCGCGATGCTGCCTCCCACGACGAAGGTACCGAACGCGGTAATGATCTCGCCGGCGTCGGCCTGCAGCAGGATCAGTCGCGTGGTCGTGATCGTGATCGCCAGCCGGAACAAGGTGGCGATGAGGATAACCGACGGCAGCGACGAAAACTGCAGCGGATGAGAAACGTAGAACGACGCCAGCAGGATGAGCACGCTGATGGCGATGTTGGCGGTGATCAGAAAGTCGACGAGAAACGTCGGCAATGGGATGAGCATCATCACCACGGCGACGAGCATCAGGACGGCGATGACCAGGTCGCTGCGGCGTGACAGCCCGGCAAGGAATTGCAGAATTCGCTCCGACGCGGTCATCAGGCGGCCCGATGCGACAGGAAGCTGAGCAACGCGCTGTGCGCCTCGGTTTTGCGCCCGGCCACGAGCAGGGCGCGAGACTTCAGCAATGCAAGCACCGGGTGATCCATTCCTTCTAGGGTTTCCAGCCTGGCAATCGTCGCAAGCGCCTTCTCGGCCTCGCCATCCAGTATGAGCAGATGCGCCAGCGTCCGGAGAACGCCGGCATTTCCCGGCGAGAGCTGCGCAGCAATAAGCAGGTACGCCGCGCCCCGCTTGGCCTGACCGTGGCAGCCGTAGAGGTAGCCCAGGACATGAAGCAGATGGACGGTGTCATGCGGGTCGGTCAGATTTCGATTCCTTCCTGCATGCGGCCAAGCAGGTCGCGATGACGTTCGATTTCATCCTCGATCAGCGTTCTGGCCAGCGTCTTGAGTTGCTCGCCGCCCTCAAGGTCTGGCACCAGGTTCGCGATGAAATGCTGTAGAATGGGCACCGAACGGCGCAGGATGGCCGGCTCCGGAATGGCGGGCATGACGAAGTTGCTGAGGATTTCATCCAGCGATTCGCCGGCCGCATCTCGAGAAGCCTGGAATTCCGCCGTTTCAGGCCTCTCCGCGGCGGTCGCCGATTTCGTCCCCTGAGCACCCTTCGCGGTTTTGTCGGCACCGTTCATCCGTCGCCGGCTGATCGTTTGACCGCGCACGCCTTCGGCCTGACGCACGTCGCGGCCGGCAGTCTCCATCCTCGCCGAATCGAGGCGCGGCCCTTCAAGCCGGCGGTTCACGGGTATTTCAGCGCGACCGTGGCGCCGCCCTTGGTCAGCAGAAGTTCCGTCTCGCCGATATGCTTGATGGTCCAGCCGTCATCGGTGAATGCGCCTTCGTGATAGCGTGCGCCGTCGGCCGCGATGACGTAGGGCCGGTCGCCATACCAGATCGCCTGCAGCGTCAGGCGCGGTGCCTGCTGTGCGTTGCCGGTCATGACGTTGGATACGAGGGGAACATGAGCGCCGAAAGTCTGGTCGAACCAGGATTGCGTCTCCGTCCAGACGCCGCTCTCGTCATCCGGGATCACGCCCGAAACCACGAGGCGCCCGGGCGATCGCTGGACGGTCACGCTGCTTATGCCGGACTGATCGAGACGCTGTTTGAGCTGGCTCTCCGCATCGGCGACGGTTTGAATTTGCGCCGGCGATGAATCGTCCAGCACTTCCTGCCCACGCTCGCCGGCGAAAGCCATTCTGACCGGTTGATCGTCTCGAGAAGATGCCTGTGGGCCAATGTCGGACTTGCCGAGCGAGAACCCGTTGGCAGCGACGGAAACGGCGAAAACGGCAAAGAGAACGCTGCCGGCAACCAGCATGGAGCGGTTGCCGATCGTCCACCGGCTCGATGGGCGTTCCGGATTGACGAGCCGGATGCGGGCATCGCCGATACCGATGACGAACGGCAACCTGCAGCGGCTGCCCTGTCCTTGATGAATGATTTCGCCTGTGGCGAGCGCGACATCGCCGCCGACGGCTTCGATTTCAAACTGGTGGCCCTTGCGCCGCAGTCTGGCGTGGATCGGAGCGATGCCGGCATCCCTCAGCACGATGTCCGATTCGGTGCTGGAGCCGATCGTATACAGGGCTTCAACCAGACGGAGTTCGGCGCCGGCATGAAAACCCTGCGTCACGCTGAGCGCGACAGACTGTGCGGATGACGGCGACGGGGCGATAATCGATCGCAGCCGGCGCGCCGGCGCGGCGACCAGATATCTGCCGATAGGACTAGCGGTCATGCCACTTCATCTCCCGCCGATGATGATTTCAAATGCAGCCGGACAATGGACTTCCGCCATGCAAGTGCGCCGCCGGTTGCTGTCGGCGGCGCATAGGCTCGAGCATCCTTCGCGTCAGGCCTTCTCGGCCGATTCGCCGAGCGTCTTGGCGGTGCTCATCAGCATGTCATGCTGGGATTTCGCGATATCTTTCGTGATCTCCAGGTTAAACATGCGTTCCTGTTGCTTGATCATCTTGTCCAGGTTTTGCTCCGGTGACCCTGCAGAACCGGACGTAATGGGAGGGGTGGCAGCCATCATTGTCTCCTTGAGGGGCTGTTCAAGTTGCAAGCCCGGGCTCATGCATGCGGTCCAGGACCTTGCCGTAGCAATTTAGGGCAGGATGGTCGAAAATGAAAGTCCACTTGGAATATTCTAGTGAGTTTTGTTCCAACTGTTGCATTGCGGGCGTTCACGGAGTAGCCTGAGCGACGGGGTGAATGGGGTGATGGGAATGGAAAAAGGTCCTTTGGCGGAGCTGTTGGCCGAACGGTTTGAGACTATGCCGCCGCAACTGCGGATCGCGGCGCGTTTTGTGCTGGATCATCCCAAGGACGTGGCGCTGATGTCGATGCGCGAGCAGGCCCAGCAGGCCGGCGTTTCGCACAGCACGATGATGCGGCTGGCGCGATGGCTCGGCCTCGAAGGCTATGAGGACATGCGCGGTCTTTATGCGCGCGCGCTACGTGAGACGACCGCTGGCGGGTCCGCTCGACAGGGCACCGAACGGGACGGCGATTCGGGATTCTCGACGGCCGGCATCGTCGCCGACGCTCTCGCCGCTCAGATCTCGAGTCTCGGCGAATACGGCAACGCCATGCAATTCATCGCGGCCGCCGAACTCGTCGCGGGATCGCGCAATCTTTTCGGCCTCGGCTTACGCTCGGCTTATCCGGTTGCGAGCCATTTCGTCGACATCATGTCGTTCGCGGCTGGCGGCGACCGCAAGGTTATGCTTGTCGGCGAGATGGCCGGACAAGGTCTTGAGGCCCTCCAGCATGCGGGACGTGGCGACGTGCTGCTTGCCGTCGGCATGTCGCCTTACGAGCGCACGACGATAGAGGTGGCGCGCCAGTCGGCCCGGCAGGGCGTCGGCGTGGTGGCAATCACCGACAGCAGCGTGTCGCCGCTGACCCGGGTCGCGCGGGAAGCGATCATCGTCACCTCGAATTCGCAATCGTTCTTCCGAAGCATGGCGCCGGCATTCGCCGCCGTCGAAATCCTGGCGGCGCTGACGGCGGCGCGGTTGGGAACGAATGCCGCGGAACGCGTGAAACAGTCGGAAGAACAGCTTGCTGCTTTCGGCATCTATTGGAAGCCCCCTCGATAACAGCGGAAGGCTGCGGTCGGGGCGGGCGTGACGGCGGCCGGGCTGCCGGCAACAGTGATTTCCGGAGGTCGTCCAGATGGTTCGCCCGATAACGCTCACCAAGCCGCCCCTCCAGACGCAGAAGGTCAATGCCAACGCAGATGCCGCCCAGGTCGCACGGCTGGAGGCACAGGCGGCGGCGCTGCGGGAGCAGATCAGGCTCGCCAACAGAATGGGCGAGCGCGATTGGGCGGCACAGGCTCGCCAGGAATTGGCGCATGTAAACACGCAATTGAGTTCCCTTCAGCCGAAGCCGGCAACGGCCCCGGCCACGCCGGGCGTCAATGTCGCGAACGCCAGCAATGGCACATCCGGCAATGGCACGACGGTGACGCCGGCACTCTACGTGAACACCAATCTCGCGGCGCCGGCCGTGACCCTGGTGGACCTCGATGGGAGCCCGGCCAAGGACGATCCCGCTGCAGCGACCACCGCTCGCGATATCGTCAACGACGTCACCGGAGGCAAAAGCATCGACCAGATCGCGTCTGACCGCCACATGACCCGCGAGCAGGTTATTGCAGCGCTCAGGTCCGGCGGGATGACCGTGTCGGACAGCAGTGCGCCAAACGGCGACACGCAGACGACGAAAATCACGGATCCCAGCGGCCGCGCCGTCACGCAGTTCTATGACTACCAGCACGACAGCTACTATGCGACCGTCCAGGAACAACCCGGTGGCGCGACGACGACCTCACCGATCCGGGATGGGCTCGGACGCAAGGAAACCACCAGCTACAATTCAGACACCGGCGCCGTAACGACGCGCTATGAGGACGACCTCGGGACTGGAACCGTCACCGAGCGGACGTCATTGCCCAACGGCGCGTCGGTGGAAACGGTGACGCCGGGCGCCGGTCCTTCTCTTCCCGTGACCACCGTCACAGGGCCGGACGGCAGCAAAACCGTTCTGAAGTTCTCCCAGGATCCAGGTGGGGCCAGCACGCAGAACATCAAGAACGGTCTTGCCGACGGAAAAAGCATCGACCAGATCGCAAAGGAAAACGGCCTCACCGACCAGCAGGTGATCGCCGAGCTGCAGGCCGCCGGCTATCAGGTCAAGGCCACCGACAGCAGCGACGCGCAGTCGGTCGAGATCGTCGATCCGCGCAGCGGCGACAAGACCGTCTACTCGCACGACTATCAGCATGACGTACGCACCGTAACGACCACGGCCGACGGCAAGCAAACCTCGCGATCCATCGATGGCAGCGGAACCGAAACCAAGACCGTCACCGACAAGGACGGGCGCAAGACGACGACCATCACCGAGAAGATCAATGGCGGCAAGCCCGTCGAGCACGAGGTCAAGCCGGGCGACAACCTGACCCTGATCGCAAAGCAATATGGCGTGACGCTGGATGATCTCAGGCGCGCGAATCCGGAGCTTTTCAGCTCCTCTCGCGATCCGAACATCATCAACGCCGGAGAAAAGGTCACCATCGACAACGGCACGCGCACCACCGTGAAGGTCACCTTCAACGGCTATACGCTGACCACCAAGCCCGATGGCAGCTCGACCTTGCACAACGACACCACCGGCACCGACCTGCAGATCGAGGCGGGAAGCACGCAGGAGGCGCTGGCCAAAACACTGCTGGCTGTGAACCCCAACAGCAGCAACGCCGAGGAGGCGAAGGAAGGACAGGTCGTGAAGACCTTCGTCGAGGGGTTGTTGGCCGGGGAGACCTTGCCCAGCCTGATCGCCGCCGCGAAAAAAGCCGGGCAGGACAAACAGGCCCTGCTCGATAAATACGATCTGGGCACACCCATGAAGCCCAAGCTGGACGGGCAGAACAAGGTCGTCTACCCATTTGATGATCCGCCTCAGGGCAACGCGCCCTCCGGCGGGAAATGGACGCCGATGAAGGTCGACGGCGTCTGGACCTGGGTCGATCCACAGGTCGCTCAGGCCATCATCGACGAGAACGTCGCGCTGTCGCGAGTCACCGAGACGCGGGCTCTCGCAGGCCAGGGGCAGGAGCAGCTCAACGTCGATATGCTCGATCCCGCCTACAAGGATGCGGTCGATGGCGCGCAGATCATCCTGAACAAGGCGCTGGCGCCTCAGGGCCTTCAATGGACCCCGGAAAAGCCGAAGGGCTCACTTGCCGATGCACGTGAGCGGCTGACCAAGGCCAACACCTTGCTGCAGAACGCGCGGGACGCCCGCGGCGAATATGAGAATGCCGGGCGCGTCCTCAAGGACGCCATTGCCGGGCAAGGCCCGCTGACGCCGCTGGGCGATCCGAATGCGCCGACAGCCAGTGCGCGGGGCACCCCCGACCTTCGTCCGCGATACGACCAAGGCGTCGCCGACCATGCCGCCGTCGACAAGCTGTTCTCCGAGGTCGGCCTGCATCTGAGCAAGGGCGACAAGCTCACCATCGACTTCCTCGTGGGGCAAGCCGAACTGAACGGCGCTCCCGTGGACTCGAAGGAATACAAAGACCTCAAAGCCCTGCAGGCGACGGCAGGCAGTCAGCTCGAACTGGCTCAGGCCTACCAGAACTATTTCGACGCCCATGCCGATGCCACGCAGGTCAACGCGCGGCAGACGGATCTCGAGCAGAAGCTGTCCAACGAGTATCTTGGCGAGCAGAAGTTCAACTTCGACGAGAAGTACAATCGCATCAACGGCGATTACCTCGGGCATTACAAGAACTCGACGCTCGAGATCCGCGACGGCCAGCTCTGGGTGGTGAACCATTTCGACGAGGGAACCACCGAACAGCAGCTGACCTACAGCTTGACCGACAAGAATGTCAGGGACGAATATCGCGATCGCCAACTCAACAAGGATTGGCAGACGCTTCTGGCCGGCTATGATTCCAACGCGAAGGTCTGCACGGCAAATGGCCTGCAATCGGTGAGGGCCAGCGAGGAGCAGGCGGCCAAGAACCTGAACGACGTCCTGGACAAGCAGCTCGGCGACAGCATTGCCGACCTCAAGACCCAACTGCCGGCGCTGCAGACCAATTTCGACAATGCGCTGAAGAACCACAAGCCGGGAACGGTCGACGCCCCCGCGGGCACGCTGCCCGATGGCGCGCAGCCGGTCGAGATCGACGTGGGCGGGCAGAAGATCAAGGTGGCGCCGGACGTTGCCCAAAACTACGACAAGACGGGGATCGATGCGCTGACCAAGGGCGGGAAGGCGATCTGGATCGATCTCGACACGGAAGACGACGATGCCAGCGGTCGCTGGGTCGATCCCGAACTGGCGGTCGCCAAGCTCAAGCTGGGTGCCGTCAGGCTTCAGATATCGCAGGCCGAGGATCTGCGCAAACAGTTGCAGTCCTTCAACGTTTATCACGAGCTTCGGCTCAGCGAGCCCTCGCTTCTGGCGGATGACAACACGACGGTCGACAAGACCTATCTGGACGAGCACGAGCAGCAGACGCTCGACGCCATCTATCAACCGAAGTACCAGCAACTCTTCGCCAAGGGTAAGGGTCACGACAACGAGTTCCACGAACAGCCTGGCACGGCCCTTGATGAAACGGTCGCCAAGACGCTCGGCCTGGACGGTTCGACCGATGACGGCCGCGACGCGATAGAGAATGTGACGGACGAGATCCGCGACATCGGCGGCGACAATCCGTCTGTGCGCAGCGTGCCGATCTTCTATGTCGACGACCAGGTTGGAACGCAGCAGGTGACGCTCTTTGCGGTGCGCGACGGGGACGGCAACACCCGCTATGTCGATGCCACCGGCAAGAAGTTCGATGACCTCGGCGATTTCCAGGACAACAACAGCCAGTTCAGCGAGAACGGCAAGCTCGTCGTTCCCAAGAACCTGGAGATGAAGGCGGGAGCCGACGGCAAGATCGCGCTCGAGGTGGTGAAGGCGCGAAACGTCTCGGTCTGGGATAAGGTCGTCGATCCGCTGGTCGGCATCGGCACCGGCATCGCCACCATCCTGTCGTTCACGCCGGCCGCGCCGGTCGCCGCGCCGCTGGCCTATACGGGTGCTGCCTATCTTGGAACGAGAGCCGTCATAAACGAGGTCAACCATCTCGATCACGGCGGCGAGTGGTACGACACCGAGTCGCTGACCAACATCGCCAGCGCCGCGGCGACGGTTCTGCCCATGGCCTCCAGCGGCCTGCGCACCATCGGCATGGCGGCGAAGAGCGAGTCGTTCCTGGCGGGCCTTGCCGCCAGCCCGCGTGCCTTCGCCGGCAGCATCGGCGCGACGCGGTCGGACTGGGCGTTGGCGTCCGAAACCCGCACCTACATGCAATCGACCGCGCGACTGAACAAGGCGGCTTGGGGGCTGGATGTCGGCTCGGTGATTGTCGGCGCACCCTTGCTGGCGACATCCGCCTACGATCTCGCCGCCAACGGAGACCAGATGAACGGTCTCCAGCTTGCCAACGCGCTGACGGGTCTTGGCACCGGCGTCACCGGCACGGGGCTCGGCATCCACGGCCTGCGCACGATGCGGCCAGGAACGGGCACGCAGGCGCCCCCCAATGCTCCCGGGGCCAATCCGCCGCCGGGCAACGGCGGCCCGTTTCAGCAGCCGCCCGGCGGCAAGGGCCCGCGGCAGTCGCCGCCGGCGCTTGGCCCCGGTCCCTCCGGGCGTCCGATGAACGTTTATGAAATCGGCGCCGACGGCGTTTACCGACCGACGGGAGAGCAGGTCTTCCATGATCCCAGCCACCCGGTGATCCCGGGAGAAGTGATCAAGACCGATGACGTCGGCGGCAATGATCCGACGGTGCCGACGGGCCGCGACCCCGATGGCTCGACCGCCCAGGGCACACCGCATCCCGCCGATGGCGACCCCATCGTCGTGCCGGGCGAGCCAACGGGAACGGACGCACCGGTACGCCTGGTGTGGGATCCGCAGACACGCAGCTTCACCGGCATGCCGGATCGCGACACGAGCGGCTACGTCTACACCAGCGGCAAGGATCCGAAGACGCCGTCGGCTTATCTCGACAGCCTGAGCGCCGAGCAACTGGTGAACCGTTATGAACAGGAGAAAGGCTATTATTCCAGCCGCGAGATGGCCGAGCGTTATGGTCCGGACGGGGTTCAGATACCGCGCACGCCGCTTCGTGAGACCTTGCCCGATTTCCGTGTCGGCGTCACCTTCCGGGTGAGGCTGAACACGGGCCAGGCGTTCGGGATCGGATCGCCGACCATCGCCGCGGTCGGCTTCGGCGTCGGCACCAAAACCGACTTCGGCATGATCGGATGGTCGATCCTCGACAGCGTCGGCCAGCGCAGCCTGGCACCGGTCAAGGACGCGCTCGGCACCCAGGGCGTGGTGTCTTTCCGGGCACGGGAATACAGGAACATAACCAGCCTTCAGGCTGGTGTCTGGCCGGTATCCAATCAGACGGCCTTCCCGGTTCGCAGCAGCGACCTGTCCGCGGCGGCGAGCAAAGCGATATTCCACGATGCCAACGGCTACGAGGCCAAGCCGGTCGATGCCGCCATCGTCGGCATGACGCCCGACGGGGAAGGCACCGTGATCGAGATGATCTACACGCCTTCGCTGGGCGGCAAGGAGGTTAGCCTCGCGCCAGGCCAGCATGATTTCTTCGGCGTGCCGGCGGAAAACAGTTCCGGCCATGTCGCGCTGCAGGGCACGCTTCCATTCGATCGCATCATGGCCGAGACCAAGGCCGGCATACGCCTGCCGATCGTGGCCAATCATGTCGCGGCCGTCGATCAGATGCCGCGTATCGGTTTCGAGAAGCGTCCCGAACTGCCTGTGAAGGACACGCTGCAGCCGGGCGACGTTGTGTCCGCACAGGCGTTCGACCAGATTCAGTCGGCGCTTGGCTCGACAAAGCTGAAGATCCAGTTCGCCATCGAGGACCCGGCCAAGGCATCCGAACTCATAACGGCCATCGGGCAGGGCGATGGAATCCGGTCGATCCGCGATCTCGTCAAGTCCGGCCAGATCGATCCGTCGAACACCGTGTCCCTGGTCGATGAGCCGACGCTGAGCGGATTGCGGCTTTCAGCCATACCGGGCAAATCGCCTACGGCGGACATTGTCTTGCTGACCGGCGAAAAAGCGCGTGTCGTCAATCCCGAGGCGATGCTGGTCGACGTCATCTTCAACGACAGCAGCAGGATGCCGGGCGCGCTGGGTTTCAATCCGGACCGGATGGTCACTTCCGCGACCTACAAGGTGAAGTCGACGCTACAGTCCTGGCTTCCGGCGCGTTTCCAATCCGAAGGGGCGCCACAGTCCCGCTACATGCCAAGCGCCGGCAACATCTACAGGAACCTCTACGGTTCCGATGGCACCCCGGCGACACGCTACACGGTTTCATTCTCCACGCCTCCGCTGCCGGCAGGCGCGGTGGCTTACAGCGCCGAAGTGAGGTTCCAGTACAAGTCGAAGGCGGCCAACACCGCTCCTTCGATCGCCAAGGGCGAAAACGCGACACTGACCTTCGATCGGGCCGACGGACAATCCGACCAGTTGACGATCCCTGCGTGGCTCGCCCGCGCGGTGGAATCCTCGCGCGACGGCGCCGCGACCGGCATCCCAAAGGGTAGTAAGGCATCCTTGGACGAGTTCCTGAACGGACTTGAGCAAAGGGCGGAGCCTGACAAGCTTGCAGCAATCGAGCAGTTCAAGAGCGATTTCGGCCCGTCGATCGTCGACGGCGGATTCATGCGCCAGGACGTTGCCTATGGCGTGCTGACGTTCCTTTCCTCGCAAGCGGGGCCACCCCAAGCCGGTGGGGAGGGCATCCGGCCTGCGCCCAGGCCAGGGCCGAAAGGACAGGGATTTGCGGCGGATGGCTCAAAAGGTCCGTCATCCGCCAAGCCGCTTACGCAGGACGAAATCGCCGCCAACCGCCAGGAGGCGGCAAGCCTGCTCGATGACATGCTCCCTCAGAGCCTCGGCATGCTGGAGGTCACCAAAACCAATCTCATCGATCAGATCAGCCGGTCTCCGACATTGATGGAACTGTTGCGCGACGCTCACGCGAAAGACGTGCGCATCGTAAATCCCGCGCGGCACGATCTGAGGATTTCCGACGCCCAGTCAGGCGACGACCTGACCGCGACCGGGTCACAATATATCAGCGACGTGGAGGTCGTCTTTGTCGACGCCGAGACGTTCCGTGCCGACGACGCGGACGGCGACACCGTGCTTGCCGAATTCGTCGACATGCTCGGCCACGAATTGTCGCACGTCGGGGACGCTCCAATCGATCTCCATCCAGGGGATTTCCCGGACCGGCAGACCTACAGGGATGCGGTGGTCTCCGCCTATCTGAACGTCGAGGGCGAGGCGGGATTTGTTCAGTACGCCGTTGCCGACGAGCTTGCAGCAAACGGCGGCAAGCCGGCAGCCATCCTCGGCACCGACTGGAATTCCGCCCAAGCCGATGTCTTCGCCCGCTACAAGGCTGGCGAGATTGATCGAACACAAGCCGTTGACGAGATGGCGGCGCTATTCGGTGACAAGGAGCCAAGCACTGCGGACGGAACCTACGTGGATTTCTACAGCCGGTACGCCGATGGCGTGTACGACGATTATACCTCTTCGGGTTCCGGTCTCGCCGGTGAAACTGGCCGTCCCGCACCGGCAAACAAGGCTTCGAACAACGGGCCGCTCACGCGAGATGGCGTTAGGGCGACCCCGCTCGATCAGGTGCCGGATCTCGTCATGGCCGACTTCCAGCCGAACCAGGTTCCATGGCTCAAGCGCGAGCAGGCGGCCGAACTGACCGAACAGCAGTTCCGCGACATGGATCAGGCCGGCCTGCTGCCCTATCTGACCAAGAGCCAGCTGCGCGGTATCCCCAAGGCAAAGATAGGCTTCGTCAACATAGCGGGCCTCGGCGAGAAGCAGGTTCCCTGGCTCACCGAGGGCCATATCCGCAATCTGACCGACCAGCAGTTCCATGACCTCGGCAAGGCCGGCTTGACCCGTCACCTGACGAAACCCCAGGTGCAGGCGGTGAAAGGGGACAAAGTCGGGCTCGTCGACGCGTCGACATTGGAAGGGCGCCAGGTTCCGTGGTTCAAGCCCAGCCAGATCTCGAAGTTCACGTCGCAGCAATTCAAGGATCTGGGCGAAGCCGGATTGCTGAACAACCTGACCGAGCGCCAGGTTCCAGCCATTCCCGAAGCCATGATCAGCTCCGTGGACGTGGCGAAGCTCGATCCCAGGCAGGTGCCGTGGCTGACCGAGAGGCAGATCCCCCTGCTGACCCGCGATCAGTGGGGCGCTTTCACCATCCACCACACCGAGGCTCTCACCCAGCCGCAGATCGAAGCGGCGACACCAAAGCAGTTCGAGGAAACGAGCCCCGGCCAGTTCCGCAAGTTCACGCCCGAGCAGTTCGAGTGGATGAGCGGGGACCAGAAAAACGCCCTCTCCGTGCTGCAGCTGACGACCTTCCGAGCGACCCATAAAAAGGCGATGACGCCGGATCAGGCCGCCAGCGTCGACCTGGCGCTCAGCCATGCCAGGATGCGCGAGAACGCTCAGGCTCTCGCCACCTTTGGCGGCATGTCGACCACCTCATACGTGCTGTGGAGTTCGTTGCCTCCGACCTGGACCGCCACCGCCGGAGCAGTTGCCTTTGGCGTGCGGGGGTTCGTGTTTGGCGCGCAGGCGATCTTTCCCAACGCGACGGCAGGTCACAAGCCGTTCGGGCGGTTCCTCAATGCGCTCGGCGGCGCCACGTTCATTGCCGCGGCGCCAGGGGCCGCGACCGGGATGGTCCAGGGCAAGGATATTCTCGTCAACAGCACGTTCTCGCTCGGCAACGTCGTCTATGGCACGAAGTCGATGCTGCAGTCGTTCACCGGCAGGCCGGTGATCCGAAACCTGGCCGAGCATCTGGCGGGGCCCGGCTATGTGCTCGGCTGCGCGGTCTATACGCTGCACTCCTGGCCGGCGCCGATCGCCACGATCGCGGGCGGCATGTTCACCTTCGGCTGCGCGGAGTTCTGGGCGTCGGCGATAAGGACGGACCGGATGAACCGCCGCTCGGTGCCGCGGACCGATGCCGATATCGCGGCCGCTGCAAAGTCCGACAAACGATGGACCACAGCGGATCGATGGACGCTGGGCATCACCTTCGGCATCGGCATGCTTCTCTTCTCGCTGGACTCACTGCTTGCCCAACCATGGGACTCGAAACCGGCCGCCCCGCCAGATCCGAACAAGCCGGATGGCGATGCGTCCCAGAAGCCCGACGATCATCCGGACGTTCCAGACGAGCCGAAGACCCCACCCGAACACTTCCCGCAACTCGTGGTGTCGGCGGACGACGGCCTGAATTTGCGGAGCCAGCCCGAGGGCGACTCCGCGGCCGTCACGGTTCTGCGCCCCGGCTCGTTCGTCGAACAGACCGGGAAGCCTTCGACCGATCCGTCGGGAGAGGCCTGGATACCCGTCGAAGGTTTTGGACCGGACGGCAAAATGCACAGCGGTTGGGCTTCCGGCGACTATGTCGAGGTTCATCCCGAAGGCAGCAGCAATCCGCAGGGCCGCACAAACCCGACACTGGAGAAGGACGGCTATCAGTGGGTCGAGGTCAGGAGCGGCGACAGCATCCGCCTGATCGCCAAGGCGCATTCCGCCGATGTGGCGGATACGGTGGTGCTGAACATGGATCATATTCTAAGCCCGGATATGATCTTCTCCGGCGACCGCATCTACCTGCCGATTGCGGCGGTCGGCTGAGACGCCCCGGGCTCGCCTCGAGAGCTAGTCGGCAGGCTGCGCCTTGCCGATTCTTGCGGCGAATGCATGTGCGGTGCAGCCAGCCAGCTTTGCCGCACGCTCCGCTATCGGATTGGTCGGTTCGGAGGAGTAGGAAGCGGTGAACCGCAGGTCGGAGGGATGCCATTCGCAGTCGACGATGCGTAGCGTGCCGCTGGCGGTATGATCCTGGACGACTTCCCTGGGGAGGGAGGCGATACCGATCCCGTTCAGCGTCATGGTGATGGAAGCGGCCAGCGAATTGGCCGGAAAGATACGCGGCGCCGCTTCGAGTTCGCCGGTCAGCTTGCGGTAAAGTTCGCTGTAGGGTCGCGTCGTGCGCGCATAGCTGATGATCGGGAATTGCATCAGGTCGTTCAGCGTCAGCTTGCCTCGCTTGGGCAATTTCAGGGACGGCGAGCAGACCCATACGAGCGGAAAGGAGGGCAGCTCCATATTCTCGATGCTGTATTCCTGAATGGGGCCCATCAGCACTGCAAGATCAAGCCGGTGGGACATGAGCTCATTGCGAAGGGTCGCCGTCGTGTCGACGACGATATCGGTGTCGACCAGCGGATAGTTCGCCTGCAATTCCTTGAGGAAATCGGGAAGCCAGGTGTGCACGATGGTTTCCGCAACCCCGAGCCTGAGCACTCCCGCTGTCTCTGAAAGAGAGTTTGCCGTCAATTGCAGCCGTTCGGCGACACGCAGGACCCGCTGTGCCGGCGGCAGCAGCCGCTGGCCCTCGGCGGTCAGCCTTACGGTGCCGCTCTGCCTCTCGAACAGCTTGGCACCGAGCGCTTCTTCCAGACCGGCGATCCGCGTCGACACCGCCGGCTGCGTTGTGTTCAAGCGTTCGGCAGCCTTCCGGAAGCTTCCGAAAGTCGCCACCAGGAGAAAGGTTTCGAGCTGCTTGATGTTGAAAGGGATCACGATTCAATGCCGGACAATAATCTGGGCGCCGATCTTCACTCGGTCATATAGGTCAATAACGTCTTCATTGGTCATTCAGATACAGCCGGAGGAGTTGGCCTGCCCGACGGTCCATGGCTGATTGGTGCCATGAACGCGATAAAGCGTGTTGCCGATATAGAGCGCGCGTGCGCCCAATGGGTTGTTCGTTCCTCCCGCGACGCGCGCCGGCAGCAGGCGGCCCTTTGATGCTTCCCTGAACCGCATTTCGGCCGGCGGCCGCCAATCCGGCCAGTCCTTCTTGCTCGAAATCGTATCGCGACCGGACCATTCCAGACCTTCCTTGCCGACGCCGACCGCATATCGCAGCGCCTTGCCGCCTCCCAATACGCAATAGAGACGCCGCTCCCTGGTGTTGATCACGATTGATCCCTTCGGTTGCGTCTCACCGAAATCGACGATCTCCCTTGGGATTGCCGACCATGCCGGCCGCGTTTCGCCATCCGCGGCCTGGTCGGGGGCGGATGGCGAGACCAGCACATTTCGGGCTTGATCGTAGCTCCAGCTTCGCGGATCGTAGCCGCTGTTCGATTGACCTTGCGCCGGCGCCATCACGGCCGTCAACATGGCAGCAGCCAGAACCGATTCACCCAAGCCCTTGCCGAGGCGCGACCCGACCGTCCCGCGCCAAGGAATGCCGGCCAGAGCATTCAAGCTCAAGAGCAGGTTCTTGCGTGCCGCCACCAGGGCTGATCCCTTCGAATTCGAGCAACAAACCGGCGACCGCGAGCCTTCGCTGCCTCGATTCCAGCCGGCACCATATCGCTTTGCTCACCGATCGCAACATTTGGAACCAAATACATGAGTTCAATCCAATTGGACTTCCATTTTGGCGAGGCGCGCGATAGGGTGAACTCGGCGGGTAAACCATGAGACGGGCGACGCGGGCTAGCGCTCCGCGCGCATGCGATAGGACCAATCTTGACGGGACGCGGTACCTGCCTTGTGGACCGGTTGTCGGAAGCCAACGCCGCCTTCGTGGCTGGCGTGATCCTGCTGTTCACGCTGGCCGCTTCGCAGGCGAATGCCGCCGAGCCACGGTGGCCCGAGGGTCCTTACAAATACATCACCATCGACCAGTCGGTGACGGATGCGCTCGCCGAGCTTGGCCGCAACATGCGGGTGCCGATGCGCGTCAGCAAGCTCGTCAAGGGACGTTTGAGCGCCGGTATGCCGGTTGGAACGGCGCGCGAATTCCTGGAAGAGATCTGCAATCGATACGGTCTGGTCTGGCATTTCGACGGTATCGTCATGAATGTCGCCACCGAAGCAGAGGTCCAGACCGAGCTGATCCCGCTCGATGCCAGCACGGCCGCCGGGGCGGAAGATCGGCTTTCGCGGCTGGGCGTCCTCGATCCGAAATTTCCGGTCAAGGTTTCCAGGCAGGACGACGTCGTCTCGGTATCGGGGCCGCCGTCCTATATCGAGCTCGTCAGGAAAACGCTCGGAGTTCCTGCGGTGACGGGCACCAAGCAAGAGCCGGGCAAAGTCGTTTCGATCCGCGTTTTCCGCGGAACGCAGGCGGAGACGTATAATGTCCCCTCCGCCAATCCGAACTAGGAAAGAGGAGGGCAGGTCCATGCAAATCGCGCCGGTTGGAGCTCTGGAAGCTACGCTTGCAAACTTGACCACCAGCATAAGCTCGCAACAGCAGATCACCGCCGGTGCAGCAGCGCAGCCTGGCAATCGAATGGTCGACGCCAAGCAGGAAAAGCAAGACGCCGGGAGGGTCAACACGCCCGAGCGCGGTGATGTCGCCACTCGCGCCGGCCAACAGGTCGCGCAGGCATCGTCCGGAGCCAATCCGGCAATGGCGGGTCAATCTTCCGGATCGAAGCAGGCAGAGCCGATCGTCGAGCGCAAACTCTTCGACTATCTGGCCGAGGTGGAGAAGACCGGAGGGGGTGCGGCCACGGATCCCTCGGCCCTGTTCGGTTCTGCTGTTCAGTCGCTGGAAGGAACCATGCAGCAGGTCCAAAAGGCCCTCGGCAAGGCAAACACGCCGGCGCAAGCCGAAACGGCCGCCACCCAGGAGGCCGCCCCGTCAGGCAAGGAAGCCGAAACTGCGCCGGCAAAGAATGCCCAGCAGCTGCTCGAGCGATCCATTTCCGTGATGTGGGCGGCAGCCAATCTCGAAGTCGTGACCAGCAGCGTGAAGGCCGTGACGTCGTCCACCAGCACGTTGATCAAGCAACAGTAGGCGCCGCGGAGTGCTCGTGCCCGAATTGTTCCTGCCGCGGCGGTCGACGCTGTTCTATCGATGTGGCGCAGGGTGCCGCGTCGCGCTTGTCGTCGCGGGCATGCTTGTGCTCCAGGCCTGTTCGGTTGAGCTCTATTCCAACCTCGATCAGCAGCAGGCCAACGAAATCGTGGCCACGCTGATGCGTCACGGGATCCCGGCCCAGCGCGAGGCCGGCAAGGACGGCAAGATGACGGTTTCGGTGCAGAAGGGCCGCTTTGCCGAAGCCATGGCACTTCTCGACCAAAGCGGTTTGCCCAAACAGGAGTTCCAGACGCTCGGCGACGTCTTCAAGAGGGGCGGGCTCGTGTCCTCGCCGGTGGAAGAGCGCGCAACGATGATCTATGGCCTGAGCCAGGAGCTCTCGCAGACGATCTCCGACATCGACGGCGTCCTTTCCGCGCGGGTTCACCTTGTCCTGCCCGAGAATGATCCGCTGCGACAGCAATTGGTGCCGTCGTCCGCGTCGGTATTTATCAGGCATCGCGCATCCGTGCCGATGAATGAGCTGATCCCGCAGATCAAGATGCTGGTGGCCAAGGGCATCGCCGGACTGACCTACGACAACGTCTCCGTCACGCTCATTCCGGTCGCCGCGACGGCCCCGGAGCAGGCATCCGAGCCAGGGTTCACGCCCTTCCTTGGTCTCTGGCTGCATCCGGACAGCGTGGCGACCGCGATGTGGCTGTTCTACGGCATGGCGGCGGCAATAGTCGCGCTGGCTGCCCGGCTGGCGTACCTGCAGTGGTACAGACGGCCCGATGTCTACGCCCTCGACGCTTCCGCAATGCCCGCGAGGAAGACATGACCGGGATCGGTTCGGAGCAAGCCGCCAGCCCGGAATGGCAGGCATTCATCTCCGGTCCCGCATCCTATGCGGACGCGGCCCGACTCGCGGGATGCTTTGACGGTGCGGTCAGCGACGCGGCGTGCCAGCGCATGCTGCAGTCGCAACGCCTGCATGAGCGGTTGTCGAAGCTTCTGCTCGAGCATTACCGGCTCTCTGGCGCGGCTGATGAACCGTCGGACGACGTGGATCGGGCGATTGCCTTGTCGTCGGGCGAGGAACTGGAGGACCTCGCCCTTCGCTCGGGCGCGATTTACTGGGCCGGCAATCTTGCTGCCGTCATTGACGGGCGCGAAGCCGATGCGCTGCAAGCGGCACTTGGCGCGGATCTCTGCACTTTTGCGGTCGCCAACCGAGATCTTGCCGGTCCGACACGGTCGTTGCAACCGATTGAGGATATTCGCAGTCGTGTCTATGGCGATGGTTTGAGCTGCCTTGGCGGATGGTGCCGGGCAATGCCTGGCGAGACGGCTGCGCGCGTCCGCATCAAGCTCATGCCGCACGAATTCGTCGACCGGACCGCCGAGCCGTTCATCGAGGCCGGTCCGGCAATCGTGCGGCGAGCGATGGGTTAGCGTAATGGCCGAAGCGGACACCGCGACCGTTGAAATACCAAGGCGCCCTTATGCCCGCATCCTGCGCGCCGCCGAGGCGCGGGCCTGGCAGGATGGACATGCATTTCTCGATGCTGCGACGCGTGATGCCCAGCAAATACGCGAAGCCGCCCGGCGCGCCTACGCAGCCGAATACGCGCAGGGCTATGAGGACGGCAAGGCGCAAGGCGACGCGGATGCCAGCCGGCTGATAAGCGAAACAGCCGTCAAGGTGGATCGCTATCTCGGTGGGCTCGAAGCCGAAGTCACTGGGCTCGCCCTCGAAGTCGTCAGGCGAATTCTGGGGGAGTTCGACGTCGGCGCGCTTGTAGCCAAGGCCGCCAGCCAGGCCGTGACCGAAATTCGCCGCGCCAGATATCTGAAAATCCGTGTCCATCCCGCTTCCGTGGACAGGGTTCGCGAGGAGCTCGATGCGGTCTTGCGCAACAGCGATCTGGGGATGACGGTTGAAATCGATGCGGATGATGCGCTGGCGCCGGCGGCTTGCATCCTTTCGACCGATATCGCCGTCATTGACGCCAGCATCGACGCGCAGCTGGATGCCGTCGCCGCCGCAATCCGGTCAAAGGCCGAGGCGCCGGCATGACAGGTCCCGCCATCGATATCGAAAGCCGTCTGGCGTCCATCATTCCAAATCTCCGTTCCGGCCTTCGCGACGATTCCAGCCGTCCCCGCAAGGGGCGTGTGCGGCGGGTGACCGGAACGGTCATTCACGCGACCGTCGAAGAAGCCAGGATCGGCGAGATATGCGAGCTGGTCGACCCCAGAACCGGCAGGACGACCAAGGCGGAAGTCGTGGGCCTCATGGATGAGATGGCCGTCCTTGTTCCACTGGGCGATCTGACTGGTCTTTCAAGCCTGACCGAGGTCGTTGCGACCGGCAAAGACCAGGTGGTGCCCGTCGGACCCGGCCTTCTGGGCCGGGTGATCAGCGCGTTCGGTGAGCCTTTGGATGGCAAGCCGCTTTCGCCGGACGGCATTGCCGGCAGCTATCCGGTCAATGCCTATCCGCCGTCCCCGCTGGAACGCAGCCTGATTTCCGAGCCGATCCAGCTCGGCATCCGCGCCCTCGATGGGCTGCTCACCTGCGCGCGCGGGCAGCGCGTCGGTATCTTCGGCGAGCCAGGCGTCGGCAAGTCCATCCTGCTTTCCGATATCGTCAGCGGCACCGACGCCGATGTTGCCGTGGTCGCCCTGGTCGGCGAGCGCGGGCGCGAGGTACGCGAATTCCTCGAACACCAGCTTGGATCGGAAGGGCGCGAGCGGGCGATCGTCGTCGTCGCGACTTCGGACCGGCCCGCCATCGAGCGCGTCAAGGCCGCCTATGTAGCGACGAGCATAGCCGAATTTTTCCGCGACCAGGGCAAGCATGTGCTGCTTGCGATGGACAACATAACGCGGTTTGCCCGTGCGCAGCGCGAGATCGGCCTGGCCTCGGGCGAGCCGCCGACGCGTCGTGGGTTCCCGTCTTCGCTGTTTGCGGTCCTACCGCGCCTGCTCGAGCGCTCCGGACCCGGTCGCATAGGGTCCATCACCAGCCTCTACAGCGTTCTCCTGGAAGGCGACGGCACGCTGGATCCGGTCGGCGAGGAAATCCAGGCGCTGCTCGACGGCCACGTCTTCCTGTCGAACGAGCTCGCGCAACGCAACCATTTCCCTGCCATCGACGTCCTGCGCAGCCGAAGCCGCCTGATGGATGCCGTTGTGCCGGCCACGCATCGTGCCGACGCCGGCCGCTTGCGCGAGCTGCTCGCCCGCTATGCCGACATCGAACTGCTGCTGCGCGTCGGCGAGTACGAGAAGGGTAGCGATGCCGCGGCGGACGAGGCGGTGGCGAAGATCGATGCCATCAACGCCTTCCTGCGTCAGCCGTCCGCAACACGCGAAACCATCGACAGGACACGCCAACGCATGCGGGAGATCGTCAATGAAGGAGCGTGACATGATCGCTCGACTGCGCGACCTCAGAAGCTGCCGCGAGGAGCGCGCGCAGGAAGAGGTGATCAGAAGGCGCGCCGCCGCCAACCAGGCCGCAAGGGAAGTCCAGGAGGCGGCCGACGCCGTCACGGAACACCTCCAGCGCATGGCAAACGCCGAAGATGCGGCCTTCGGTGCGCTGGTTGGACAGCCGGTGAATGCCGCCAGCCTCCATCGGGTTCAGGGACGGTTCGAGGTCGCCGCAAGGAAGACCGGGCAGTTGCGGAAAGGCGAGAAGATGGCTGGCGTCGCCGAGCAGCGGCGGAAAGTCGAATTGTCGGAAGCCCGCAATGACCACCGCGCGAGCATGAAGGCCGTGACCAAGCTGAACAGGCTGTCGGAGCAATTGGCGAGACGCAACGCGCGTCGTCGCCAGGCTCTCGCCGAGCTTTCCGAGGAAGAGGAGCGCGGTCAGCCGCGCTTGTCCACAGAACGATAGCCAAATCCGTGATCGATATGGATGTGATGCCTCAAGACTTCGCGCCGGCAAGAACGAAAGCGCGGGCAAAACCAGCGAAACGCGCGGCCGCACGGTCGAGCGGCGGAGAGCAACTGACGTTGGAAACTGTAGCGCCCGCGGATGTCGGTGCCTTGAACGCGTTCTACCGTCGCCGGGCTGCCGCGCAGATCACGATTGCCGGGAAGACCATGGCGATGGCGGCCGCCTGGCCGGGGCTGAATTCCGCGAACCAGCTGCTATGCGCTGTTGGCTTCACCGTCGGGGACATGACCGGGCAATTGCGCCTGCCGCTTTCCGTTGTCGAGCGAGGTCTCGCCGGGGTCGAAGGAGCGGTCGATATGAAACGGCTGGCGCCCGCTCACGCCGCGCTTCTGTTGGAAGCCATGTTCGAAGACGATCTCGAATGGATCGAGGACAGGCTGAACGAGAGGATCGCGATCACCTCGCTGGCACCGGGAGATGCCGTTTCGGGTGAAATTCCATTTGCTTTCGTCCTGACCAACAAGGATGAGACCATAGGCTGCGTCCTGACGACGAATGATGCCGGTCTGCCGGTGCGGATCGGCCGCCTTCTCGACGAGCTCGGCACGACAAAGCCGCCGGTCCCGGCCGAATTTCCGCTGCCGGTCTGCCTTCGGCGCAGCCCGCTTGCGATCACCCTTGGCGAGCTTCAAAGCCTGCAGACCGACGATGTGGTGCTCGTCGACGATACGGCGGAAGAGGGCATGGCGGCGCTCATCATTGCCGAGCGCCTTTTCGCGCCGGTGGCCCTGACCGCCGCTGGCCCGCAATTGCTTGCCGCGCCGACTGCAATCGCTGGATCGAATTGGGAGTGGACCATGAACCAGAACACGTCGCCGCCGGACACCTTGGAAGAGTCGACGCTGGACGAATTGTCGGTCGCCCTGGCCTTCGAGATCGGCCGCACGGCAATGCCTCTCGGAGAAGTAAGGCAGCTTGCGCCCGGCGCCATCGTCTCGGTCGCCGATGCAGCCGAGGCGACTGTCGACATCCTGGCCAATGGCAGGCGTGTCGGTCGCGGCGAGATCGTGCGGATCGGAGAAAGCCTGGGCGTGCGGATCGTGCGCATGTTCGACAATGCTCGATAACTCGCCCAACCTGCTTGGAATTCTGATCGCCGTCGGTGTGGTCGGGTTGCTGCCGCTGGCGGTCGTCACGATGACGGGCTTCCTGAAGATCTCGGTCGTGCTATTTCTCATCCGCAACGCGCTTGGCATTCAGCAGATGCCGCCCAATCTGGTGCTCTATGGCATAGCGCTCGTGCTGACGGTCTACGTCACCACGCCGTTGCTGAGCGAAATGTCGAGCCGCCTTCAGGAAGGGCAGGTGCAGTTCCAGACCACCGATGACCTTGCCAGGGCAGCGCAACTGGTCAGGGAGCCGTTGCAGCGCCACCTCATGAAGTTCACCCAGCCGCAGGAGCGGCAATTCTTTCTCGATGGAACGAACCGCCTTTGGCCGGAACAGGCGCGGCAGAACCTCAGGGATGACGACCTGTCGATCCTTGTCCCCGCTTTTGTCGCATCAGAGCTTACCCGCGCCTTCGAGATCGGCTTCCTGCTTTATCTGCCTTTCCTGATCATCGATATCGTTGTCGCGAACGTGCTGATGACGCTCGGCATGATCATGGTTTCGCCAGTCCTTATTTCGATCCCGCTGAAACTGTTCCTTTTCGTCGCCATAGACGGCTGGTCGCGGCTGATGCATGGCCTCATCCTGAGCTACTCGTGACGCCGCCGGGGGTTTTGCATGAGCAATGATTTCATCCTGGCGAAGGTCCAAGGCGCGCTCCTCACGGTTTTGCTCGCCTCCAGTCCGGCCATCATTGCGGCGCTGGCCGTCGGCGTGCTCGTCGGCCTTGCCCAGGCGCTGACCCAGATTCAGGATCAATCGCTGCCGCAGACCATCAAGCTCGTCGTGATCATGCTGGTCATCATCGTCTTTGGGCCGCTGCTTGGCCAGCAGATCGCGCAGCAGGCCTCGACGGCGCTTGACGAGTTTCCCGTCGTCACCCGTTGAGATACGAGGATGCCGGTCGAACCGCTCTTCACTTCGGTCAAAGAGCTTCAATTCTATCTGCTGGCAGGCGCTTTCGCACTCGCGCGCATGACCGGGTTCATGCTGCTCATGCCGCTTTTCTCGCGCGTGCCGCTGTCAGGGCTTCTGCGCAGTGGTGTGGCGTTGGCGTTGGCGGTTCCGATCTTCCCGATGATCGTGGACAAGCTCACGGCTACCGATCTGCCGACGACGATGATCGTGCTGTACATGCTCAAGGAGATCGTGGTCGGGGTAACGCTCGGGCTGGCGATGGGCATCCCGTTCTGGGCCGCGGAAGCGGCGGGCGATATCCTGGATCTGCAGCGCGGCTCCTCGATGGGTGCGCTGATCGACCCGATGATGACGCATGAGACGGGGGCCACCGGCACCTTGCTCGCCATCATCATGGTCACGATCTACCTTGCAGCCGGAGGCCTGCAGCTTTCGTTGACCGGTCTCTACGACAGCTATGGCCTTTGGCCGATCGACCATCTTCTGCCTGTGTTCAGCAAGGACGCGGCTGGCGTCTTTCTCGGTCTGCTGAACCGCATCCTGGTGATGGCGCTGACCCTCGTTTTCCCACTCATCATCAGCATGCTCTTGTCCGACATTGTGCTGGCCTTCCTAGCGCGTGCCTCGCCGCACCTGAATGTTTTTGCGCTCTCGCTCGTCGTCAAGACATTGGTCTTCAGTCTCGTCTTCGTCCTCTACGCGGCTTTCCTGCTCTCTTACATCAACCGCGATCTCGGCTTTCTGCGCGAAGCAGGCCGGCAGATTGAAGCGATCGGCTGCCGCGATTGTCAGTGAGAGTCAGTATGTCTATGCAAAATTGCTAATAACTTAGAGTTTGCCACCCAATCAATAAATACAATTTATCGAAGAGGAAAGATTCTGGTAATTTGACAATCGGCTATCTCACCGATGATCTTACACTCTTTCGTGAAACGTGCATATTTCCGGAAGCCATGCCTCGCCAAGTCACTTCATTGTTCTATGACAATTTGCGGCTGGTCGATGCAGACAAACTGCGGAGGCTGGTTAGGACGGGGGCCTATGAAGGGCGTACAGGAGGGCTCGCGAGGGGCAAGCTTCAAGCCAACGTCGTGATTGTGCCCCGGCGCTTTGCCGGCGATTTCCATCAGTTTTGCCTCCGCAACCCCAAAGCCTGCCCATTGGTGGGGGTAAGCCGCGCCGGCAGCCCGTTGCTTCCAGCGCTAGGCGATATCGATATCCGCACCGATGCTCCGCAATACAATATCTACCAGTTTGGGGAGGTGATCCGTCAGAGGACAGATATCATCGACCTTTGGCGGGACGATTTTGCCGCCTTCGCGCTCGGCAGTGCGCTTACCGTCGAAGCGGCCCTCGTGGAAAAGGGCGTCAAACTCCGCAGCATCGGCTGCGGCAAGGCCCTCCCAAAGTTCCGGACCAAAATCATGACGCGCGGCGCAGGACCTTTTGGCGGCGAGATGGTCGTCTCCATGCGTCCCATAAGAGGGTGCGATGTCGACAAGGTTCGCGCCCTCACCGCACGCTTCCCGCTTGCCCATGGTTCTCCTGTCCATGTCGGGGACCCATCGATCATCGGAGTAAGAGACCTGATGGCTCCCGACTGGGGCGACGCGGTCGAGATCATGGAAGGGGAGGTCCCGGTGTTCTGGGCCAGCAGCCTGACCGCGCAAGATGCGCTTGCTCGCGCCGAACTTGCGATCTCGATCACGGTATCGCCAGGGCATATGTTGATCACCGACGTTGACGCAAAAGCGGACGCGGTGACCTTCAGGGTTTGATAGCAACGGTTTCGGCTTCCAGCGATACCATTGTCGTCAAGTCCCGAAGTTGGCGACCAAGAATTGGCGGAGCCGCGGCTCGCGGCTGCGCCCAGGATTACATTCGACGAGCTCTGGCGGGGCATGTCTCGGGTGGCCGGGTCGAAAGCGCCTCGGCATTCAATTCGTCTTCAGGGAACCCGCTCGGTTTTCGGCAATCCACCGTGCAGCCAGCACCAACGCTCCCATGCTGAAATCCTTGCCGTGCTTGGCCACCATCTCTTCCGATATTTTGGCGAGCCGTTCGAAAAATTCGTCCTTGCTCTTTTCCTCGGCTGTGAGTTCGGTTTGCATTCCATCCTCCTGTTAATGCGGATCGCCGCTGCTATTTGAAAAGCAGCGCCGGGAAGGTGATGATCGCGGCGGTGCCATCCGCCATGCCCGCGGCCAGATGCTGTCCGTCGCCGGACCAGGCCAGCGCGGTGATCGTGCTGCCGGAGAGCTTCACGACCAGTTCGTCCCGCGATCCGATATGGGCAACGGTGATACGGCCGTTGGCGTAGCCGGCGGCAATGATTTTTCTCTGCGGGTGCGCTGTCACCGTCTCGACTGGCACCAGCCCGGAGCGACCTGTCTCCAGCGCGCCGGACGTTGCGTCATGAAGCGGCGGGGCCGCCATCGACCAGCCGGCGACGCGGAAAGCGCCCGATGCAAACAGCGCATTCGCTGGTTGGCTCCAGCATACCGTCCGGACCGGCGAGGGGAAGCCTCCGACAACGCCCGATTGACCATCGGCCAGGCTGGCAAGGGCAAAGCCTCCGGTCTCGAGTCCGCATGCCAGCCATGAGCCGTCGCTGCTCCAGCTGAGCGACGTCGGGCCTGCCGGCGTCGGAAATTCGCGTATCGGCGCGAGATCGCCATCGACCGTCCAGATCGACACTCCCTTGCCGGAATCGAAGGCAAGTCGCTTCCCGTCCGGCGAGAAGGCAACCGCATGCGTCGATGACGACGCTGCCTGCTGCAGCTTCACCACATCATCATGGGCACGGGATAGGAAGACATCATGTCCATTGCTGATCGCCGTCCTGGCCGTCCCGGCGCTATGATCGATGGCGACGATCGGTCCCTCTATGTTGAGAAATGTCTGCGAGGCTTCGCCATCCGCCGCAAGCTGCAGTGCCTGGCCGGCCATCGTGCCGACAAGGAAGCCGGAGCGAAGATAGCTCGTGATCGGCACGTCGCCATCTCCCAGAGTTGAGGTGGCGATCAGTGGAGCCGGGGGCTTCTGGCGCGGTCGGATCGTCGCTTGTCCGAGGTCGCCGCTTACCCTGATCCTCGATTCCGGCGGCTCCTGATCAGCCACCGGCCCGATGGCGACGGTTCCATCGATGGAGGTGAATGCGACGGCAGAGCCATCGGCGCTGAAACAAGCGGCGGCGACCGCCGCCGGCCGCTGCCAGCTTCGCGCCAGAAGGTCGAACGGGCTGAGATTCTGTGTTGTTTGCTGGTTCACCGCGCGTCTCCCTCACTGCCGCTGGTTGCCCTCGCAAGCGCGCGGTCGACATCTGCGATCTCGCCCTCGATTGCCATGATGCGTTCCTCGCTCGTCATGCATGCCTCCCTCGCGGCCACGGCATTCTGCTCGGCGTCATGCAAATCCCGCACCAGTTGGATGCCGGCGCCGGTTCTGCCGATTTCGAGCTGCAGGCGCAGCACGTCCATTTCGATACCGGCAAGCTTTTGATTGAGCCGCAGGGCTTCGGCCGTGAGCGCCGAGACGTCGGCGACAAGGGCCAAGCGGCGAGTGGCCAGCACGGTCAGAGCAGCGGCGTGTCCTTTCTCCGAGCCGCCCATCACTGGCCTTCCACTGGCTTTTCAAACGCCGACAACAATCTCGGGAGACCATCGGCCTGCGCGTGAAACTGCTTCTCGGCGGTCTCGATATGGCTCTTCAACTGATCCCAGATATCGACGCGGATCATGGATGTCGTGTCGCCGGTGAGGCGCTCGATCTCTTCAACGCGAAACTGCCGCGAGAGCGAAACGCCGGAAAAGACGAAGTCGCGCAACAGGATCGCGTGGCTCTCGATGAACAGATGGATCATCGGATGCGTTTCGGCGGTCACGCCTCGGGCGGCAAGCTCGGCGCGGATGAAGTCCTGGAAGTGGCCTTGCAGGCGGTGCTGGCTCTCGCCCATGAAGCGCATGACAAAAACCAGATCGCGCGGCATCAGCCTGACGAGTTCGGCGCTCACGTCGTCCGGCTGGTTGGGCCCGGAACGGTCTGGGCTGTCATTGTCACTCGGCATCATCGTTCTCGGCTTTGCCTCTCGCCCGCGATCCGTCATCAAATAATGTACGAGGTTTCCGAAATGAATAGAGGCAAGATATTTTATTTATATTGCAATTGCTAACATTATATCGCAGTGCACAAGAATACGCTCAAATATTACATATGTAATATACAACTGTAAAATATCGTTACAGTTATTCGGATTTCGCCGGGTGGATATGGCTGTGATCTTGGCCCAGACGCTTATCGCAGGCACCTATTTCAACTTGGCACGGTGCTTGCTTCACCATTGGCATAAGAAGCCCATCGCGCTCTGACGCGGTGCCAAAAGAACGAAGGACCGGAGGAAGCAGCAGGACAAGCGCTTCGATACGCCCATCGCGGATGCGACTGGCGTGTCGCGGCTCCCGCAGACCCCCGAACACCTTTGCCGCGATCCACTTGAATGGCTGGACCCTGTGTCGCGCCTGAAGGCGCAACCCTTTGTCGTGCCGTTCGCCAACTCACTGGCGGCATTTGTGTGCCGTCCCATGCCTGGATCGAGGGATCCACGGCTCAACCTGGTGGAGGCTTATGACGATGTCGTCGTTGACACTTAACAAGATTACCTCGCAGCGCGGTATTTCCGTGGGCGAGGCGACCAAGAAGATTTCCGACCTCGGTTGGAACCCGACCTATGTCCAGGAAGCGATGACGTTTCCGACCGACTACAAGATCGCCAAGGCGCCGCGCGATCCGATGAAGCAGGTGCTGCGCTCCTATTTCCCCATGCAGGAGGAAAAGGACAATCGCGTCTATGGCGCGCTCGATGCGGCGCTGCGCGGCGACATGTTCCGCAATGTCGAGCCGCGCTGGGTGGAGTGGATGAAGCTCTTCCTCGCCATCATTCCCTTCCCGGAAATTTCCGCCGCCCGCTCGATGGCGATGGTGGCGCGGCTGGCGCCCGGCGAGGACCTCAGGACCGGCTTCACCATGCAGATGGTCGACGAGTTCCGCCACTCCACCATCCAGATGAATCTGAAGAAGTGGTACATGGAGAACTACATCGATCCGGCAGGCTTCGACATCACCGAGGAAGCCTTCGGCAAGTGCTACGCGACCACGATCGGCCGCCAGTTCGGCGAAGGCTTCATCACCGGCGATACGATGACGGCCGCCTGCATGTACCTGACCGTCGTCGCCGAGACCGCGTTCACCAACACGCTTTTCGTCGCCATGCCCTCGGAGGCCGCCCGCAACGGTGACTATGCGCTGCCGACCGTGTTCCTGTCGGTGCAGTCCGACGAGAGCCGTCACATCGGCAACGGCCACTCGCTGCTGATGGCCGCGCTGAAGGAACCGGAGAACCATCTGCTCCTGGAGCGCGACCTGCGCTACGCCTTCTGGCAGAACCACGCCATCGTCGACGCCGCCATCGGCACCTTCATCGAATACGGCACCACCAACCGCGACAAGAACAAGGAATCCTACGCGGAGATGTGGCACCGCTGGATCTACGAGGACTATTATCGCACCTACATGCTGCCGCTCGAAAAATACGGCATCAAGGTCCATCACGACGATGTCCAGGCCGCCTGGGAGCGCATCACCAAGAAGAACTACGTCCACAAGGTCGGCCAGTTCTTCGCCGTCGGCTGGCCGGTCAACTTCTGGCGCATCGAGGCGCAGACCGACAAGGACTTCGAGTGGTTCGAGCACAAATATCCGGGCTGGTATGCCGAGTTCGGCGATTTCTGGAAATGGTACGCCAAGCTCAGCCACAAGGGCGAGAAGGTGCTGCTGTTCAACAGCGATGTCGGCTACGTCTATCCGCACCGCTGCTGGTCCTGCCTGGTGCCTTGCCTGATCCGCGAGGACATGGTGGTCGACGAGATCGACGGGCAGTTGCACACCTTCGCCCACGAGCTCGATCGCTGGACCGCCGTCGAAGCCTTCGCCGACGAGTATCAGGGCCGTCCGACGCCCGCTATGGGCCGCTTCAGCGGCAAGCGCGAATGGGAGACGCTCTATGACGGCTGGGACCTCGCAGACGCGATCAAGGACCTCAACTTCGTCCGTTCCGACGGCAAGACGCTGATCCCGCAGCCGCACCTGCGCTTCGGCGCCGACGAGCAGTGGACGCTCGACGACGTGCGCGGCAACGTCCTCGGATCGCCGCTCAAGGCGCTTCGCGGCATGTCGCCGGCGGACCGCGAGAAGCACCTGGCCGAGTATCGGGCAGGCTTCACCATCACGCCGTTCAACTGACCATCCGTGCGCGGGGGGCCGGGTCCCCGACCCCCCGCTCCATCCAGAGGAAGGCCACTTCCCGCCCGCAAGGGCGGGGAACGGAGAGGAATTGGGAGGTTATCGATGACTGGTGCTCACACGGTGCGCCTGGAGCCGGTCGGCGTCGAGTTCGAGGTCGAAAACGGCGAGACAGTCCTGAACGCGGCATTCCGCCAGGGCATCGCGCTGCCGCATGGCTGCAAGGAAGGGCAATGCTCGGCCTGCAAATGCGTGCTGCTCGAAGGCGAAGTCGACATGCTGAAATATTCGACCTTCGCGCTCAACGACATGGAGAAGGAGAGCGGCCACGTCCTGTTGTGCCGGTCGATCGCCTATTCCGACATGCAGGTCGAGCTCCTCAACTACGACGAGGAGGTTCTGGCGAAATCAATCGCGGTGAAGACGTTCAAAGGCCGCATCTCGAAATTCGAGCATCTGACCCACGACATCCGCGGCATCGAGATCGAACTCGGCTCGCCGATAAAATTCTGGGCTGGGCAATATGTCGACATCACGGTCACCACGCAAAAAGGGGAGACGATTACGCGCTCGTTCTCCATGGCAAATACGCCGGACCAAACCCAAAAGCTCTGCTTCATCATCAAGAAGTATCCCGAAGGAAAATTCTCCGGAGAACTCGATTCCGGAGGAATTCGCGTCGGAGCCGAGGTCACCGTTGTCGGACCCTATGGAACCTGCTTCCGGCGGGAAGAACGGCAGGGCCCCCTGATCCTGGTCGGCGCCGGTTCCGGCATGTCGCCGGTCTGGTCGATCCTCAACGATCACCTGAAGAGCGGCGAGAAGCGGGACGTCTATTTCTTCTACGGTGCGCGGACGCCCGCCGACCTGTTCTATCTCGACAGGATCGCCGAGCTCGCCGGTCGCCATCCGGAGCTGAACTTCATCCCGGTTCTCTCGCACGTCAATGGCGAGGCATGGGACGGCGAGCGCGGCTTCGTGCACCAGAGCGTCGACGCCAAGCTCAAGCAACTCGCGGTCGACGGGCAGGGCGACGTCTACGCCTGCGGCCCGCCGCCAATGATCGATGCGCTGCAGCCCGTCCTGTTCATGAACGGCTTCGAGGCCGAACGCATCTTCTTCGACAGGTTCACCACATCGTCCAACGCCACCCCGGCCCATTGAGGCGTGCCGGAGCCGACGACTTTAGAGCAACTGCAACAAAGGGAGTGAAAACAATGGTAGCAACGTCGAGTTCAGTAGGATCGGGAGCCGCGGGCGCCGCGATCTTCGCCGATTCGGACAGCCGCAAATATCGGTACTTCGATCCGAAAGGTCAGCGCGCCACCCATTATGAGGATGTCACGGTCGACGTGCAGCCCGACCCGGAGCGCTACCTGATCCAGGACTGGATCATCAACTTCCCGGACGGCAAAGGCGCCTATGTCAAAGATAACACGGCCGCCAAGAGCTCGAACTGGCATGCCTTCCGCGCTCCCGACCAGGAATGGGAACGTACGCACTACCAGCGCCAGTCGAAGATCGAGACGATGGTGCAGAGCGTCATCACCAACGCCCGCCGGGCCGGCGCGCCGAAGACGTTCGACAAGGTCTGGGCCAAGCTCCTGCAGGCGCATCTCGGCGCGTGGAAACATGCCGAGTTTGGCCTGGGCACGTCGCTGATGCAGGCGCAGCGCTACGGCTACACTCAGATGATCAACAATGCGACGCTGACCAACTCTTCCTACAAGCTGAGGCTCGCCCAGGACATCACGCTCTATCTCGCCGAGATCGGCATGGACATCGCCGGTTGGGATGACGAGCTCGGCAAGAAGCACTGGCTCGAGGATGGCGTGTGGCAGGGCACGCGCGAGGCGGTCGAGACCATCATGGGCACGGCCGACTATCTCGAGCAATACTTCGCCATCAACATCGTGTTCGAGCCGCTGGTGGGCGAGCTGTTCCGCTCCGGCTTCCTGATGCAAGCAGCGGCGGCCAACCACGACTTCATCACGCCGCCGGTGATCTCGGCGGCTGAAGCCGACTACGAGCGCAACCTCGCCAACACCATCGACCTGATCTACCTGCTCGCCAACGACGAGAAGCACGGCGCGGCGAACAGGAAGCTGTTCCAGGGCTGGGTGAACAAGCACGGCGCGCTCGCCGACAAGGCAGCCACCGGCCTGCAGCCGATCTGGTCGATGCCGCATTCCAAGCCGGTTTCCTTCACCGACGTTCGCGCCCAATCCGAGGAACGGATCGGCCGGATCCTCGGCGAACTCGGCCTCAAGCGCTGAACAGGGAGAGAAGATCATGTCAGTAGCAGCACGCGACGCCTCGCAGTCCAACATCTTCAAGTCGATGAAGGACATCACCTTCGAGCAGACGATCTCGCACCAGTGCGGCGTCACCATGAACGACTCGGTCGAGGCCCGCGCCATCGCCGAATTCATGGGCAAGAAACCGGGGGTCATCGTCACCTATCAGCCGGCGATGATCCGCATCGACGGCAACGGCAAGCTGATCTTCAAGATGGACGAGATCAGCGAATATCTCGGGCGCGATATGACCGCCGAGATTTTCGAGGTCAACACCTCCACCCACTACGGCCGCATGGTGCGCGTCGACGACAACACCGTGATCCTGTTCGGCAACATGGACGAGGTCTTCGAATACATCTGAGGAAGCTCCGGCGCGCTGCCTGGGTGCGGCGCGCCGGCCCCATCAACAAGACGATTGCGGAGGCAAGAAATGTACAGGACACCGGAAGGCAAGGACATATTCGTGGTCGATGGCCACACCCACTTTTGGGACGGCAGCCCGGACAACCAGAAGAATATTCACGGCAAGCAGTTCATCGATTGCTTCTACGCCTATCACACCGGGCTGAGCCCGAAGGACCAGCTCTGGGAGAAGGGCAAGTTCGAGAAATACAGCGCCGACGATCTCTATCGCGACCTGTTCATCGACGGCCCCGACGACGTGGCGATCGTCCAGTCGACCTATCTGAAGGATTTCTACAAGAACGGCTTCAACACGATCGAGCGCAACGCCGAGGTGGCTAAGCGCTATCCGGAGCGCTTCATCGTCAACGGCGCCTTCGATCCGCGCGACGGCGAGAAGGCGCTCGAGTACATCCACTTCCTGAAGGAGACCTACGACGTCAAGGGCGTGAAGATGTACACGGCCGAATGGAACGGCGCCTCCAAGGGCTGGAAGCTGACCGACCCCGATGCCTACAAATGCTTCGAGCTGTGCGAGAAGCTCGGCATCAGGAACATCCACGTCCACAAGGGACCCACCATCATCCCGCTCAGCAAGGACGCCTTCGACGTGCATGACGTCGACCATGCGGCGACGGATTTCCAGGGCCTCAACTGGATCATCGAGCATTGCGGCCTGCCGCGCCTCGACGATTTCTGCTGGATCGCGACGCAGGAAACCAACGTCTATGGCGGGCTGGCCGTGGCATTGCCCTTCATCCACTCCCGCCCGCGCTATTTCGGCGAGGTCATCGCCGAACTGCTGTTCTGGATAGGGCCGGAAAAGATCCTGTTCGGCTCCGACTACGCGATCTGGACGCCCCGCTGGCTCGTCGAGAGATTCTGGGCCTACCAGATCCCGCAGGACATCGCCGCGGAACGTGGTGTGCAACTGACCGATGAGATCAAGGAAAAGATCCTCGGCCTCAACGCCGCGCGCCTCTACAACATCGACATCGAAGCGAAGAAGAAGGCGCTCGCAAGCTCGCCCTTCAGCATCGCGGCGGAGTAGGAGCCATGGCAACCGCCAGCGTTTCCGATAGCCGCGAGAAGGAACTCTGGCGGCGCCTGGGTGAGGTCAACGACCCGGAACTCGACGAACCGATCACCGAGATGGGCTTCGTCGAGCGGGCCGAGGTGAAGGGTGACGGCAGCGTGGAGGTCGATTTCCGTCTGCCGACCTATTGGTGCTCGCCCAATTTCGCCTTCCTCATGCTCGACGGAGTGCGCAGGGCGCTCGACCAACTCCCCTGGTCACCGGCCTATGCGGTCAAGTTGCACGACCATATGTTCGCCGACGAGGTCAATCGCGGCATCGAGGCCGGCAAGACATTCGGCGACATATTCGCCGAGCTGGCCGCGGATACGGATCTCGGCGCCGTGCGCGAAACCTTCAGCATGAAGGCATTCAAGCGACGCCAGGAGGCGGTTTTGCGCGGCCTGCGGCAACACGGCCTGACGGACCGGGAAATCGTCGGCATGGACCTGCCGGCATACGACGTCGCGCGGTTCGAACCGGGCGAAGCCGCGAAACAGAAACCCAGATACAGGGCGGCTCTGCTCGAGCGCTTTCCCGATCACCGGACGGATGGCCCGGTCTTCGTGACCTGGGACGGGCAGCACATACCGGCCGATGCGCTCAGCGCCTATCTCGCCGAACTGCGCGGCGTGCGCGTCAACATGGAGTTCAACGGCGCGCTTTGCCGTGGGCTCAAGCAGACCAGGTACAAGGAACTGGACGTGGTCGACGGCGAACCGACGCTCGTCGATTTCATCATGGACCGCGTGCCGGCGCGAAGCGCGCCGGTCACCTAAGCAGAACCGAAAGCAACGGCCTCCCTCGCACGAGGCCCCTAACCAACAACCCGCCCGTAAGGCGGAAGGAGGAATCATGGCCAAAATCATGCTGCACAATTCAGAGGCGCGTCGCGCCCTTGCCCGAGGCGTCTTCAGGCTGGCGACGGCCGTCGAGCCGACGCTCGGGCCCAAAGGCATGAACGCCATGATCGACCGGCCGATCGGGACGCCGATGGTGACGCGCGACGGCGTCAGCATCGCCTCCGAGATCGAACTCCACGATCGCTTCGAGAACATGGGCGCGCAAGTCGTCCGCGAAGTGTCGATGCAGACGAACGAGGTCGCCGGCGACGGCACGACGACCGCCATCGTGCTGGCAAACGCGCTGATCCAGGGCGGTATCGAAGCGAATGAGCGCGGCGCCAAGTCGGTCGATCTGTGCAGGGGCATCGAGCTCGCGGTCAAGGCGGTGGTGGCTGCTCTCAAGGCTTCCGCCAAGCCGGCCAAGGGCAACGGCATCCTCGCCTCCGTGGCAAACATCGCCGCGACCGATGCCAGGCTTGGCGCGCTGGTGGCGGAAGCACATCAGCGCGTCGGGGCGGAAGGCGTCATCACCACCGACTTCAGCGTCACCACCGAAACCACGCTCGACGTGGTCGAGGGTATGTCCTTCGACCGCGGCTACCTCTCGCATCACATGGTCACCGACCAGGAGAAGATGGAGGCCGTCTTGGAGCGGCCCTACATCCTGATGACGGATCTCAAGATCAAGGAGCCCAAGGCGCTCGAGACCGCGCGCCGCATCGCCGACGAGGCCGGGCGGCCATTGTTGATCGTGTCCGAGGAAGTGTCGCCGGAAGTCGTGGTCACGCTGCTCGGCAAGCAAGGACCTGGCAAATATCTCATCGTCCATCCGCCGGAATATGGCCACTGGCGCAAGGCAATGATGGAGGACCTGGCGATCATCACCGGTGGCAAGGTGATCGCCCGCGATCTCGGCGGCCGGCTTGAGGACATCACCGCCGAAGATCTCGGAACGGCCGACCGGGTAAAGACCAGCTCGTCCTACACCTCGATCATTCGTGGCGGCGGCGACCATGATGCGATCGCCTCACGGCGCGCGCAGGTGCAGCGCCAATATGAAGCCGCGCCGCCGAACATCGAGCAGGACAAGCTGCGCGAGCGTCTGGCCAAGCTGTCCGGCGGCACGGCGATCCTCTATGCCGGTGGCGTCACGCCGGTCGAGCAGAAGCGGACCATACAGCTGATCGAGGATTCGCTGAATGCGGTGCGCGCGGCGTCCGAGGAGGGCGTGGTCGCCGGCGGCGGCTCGGCGCTTGCCCAGATCGCGCCGTTGCTCGACAAGGTGGCGACCAGTGTCGATGGCGATGTCGCCGAGGGTGTGCGCCTGGTCCGCTCGGTGCTGACACGACCACTGTGGCGCATCGCCGCCAATGCCGGCGCCGATCCCGAGGCCGTGGTGACCGAGGTGACGCGTATCAACGGCGGCTACGGCTACAACGCCTCCGCCGGCAACTACCAGAACATGTTCGAAGCCGGGATCATCGACCCCGTCCGCGTCACCTATACGGCGCTCGCCAATGCGGCTTCCGTCGCGACGCTGATCCTGACCACTGAAACCTTGATCGGCGATCTCGCCGAGGATGAGGACCCGACGGCCGGGCCGGCACGCGGCGGCGGCTCCGAAAAGCTCGGCCGCGCCTGAACCAATTTCCGGACCTGAGAGGATACGACGATGAAAGCTGCCAGACTTTACGAATACGACCCGAAAATGAACGTGAAGCTCAAGATCGAGGAGGTCAGGGCGCCGACGATCACGGCTCCTGACGAGGTGATCGTGCGGGTCGGCGCCGCCGGCCTCTGCCGCACCGACCTCCACATCATCGAAGGGGTGTGGAAGCCGACAATGGACCCCGAGGGCACGCTGCTGCCCTACATCATGGGCCACGAGAATGCCGGCTGGGTCGAGGAGGTCGGCAGCGGCGTCAGATCGGTCAAGCGCGGCGACGCGGTGATCTGCCATCCCTTCCGTTCCTGCGGCATCTGCCTCAACTGCCGCCACGGCGAGGACATGTACTGCGACAATGGCCAGTTCCCCGGCCTCGGCATGAATGGCGGCTTCGCCGAATACTTCATCACCAGCGAACGCTCGCTGATCAAGCTCAACGCCAACGTCACGCCGATCGAGGTGGCGCCGCTGGCCGATGCCGGCATCACCGCGTATCGCGCGGCCAAACGCGCCGCGAAGCTCTTGCGGCCCGGCAGCTATTGCGTCCTGCTCGGCATCGGTGGGCTCGGCCATATCGCGCTGCAATCGCTGCATGCGATCTCGGGCTGCCGGATCATCGCCGTCGACCGCGAGCCGGCCGCGCGCGTGCTGGCCAAGGATCTTGGCGCCGATTTCGTGCTCGACGGCGGGCCGAACGTCGTCGAGGAGGTGAGGGCGATCACCGGCGGCGGCGCCCATGTGGTCATCGACTTCGTCGGCGAGCTCGGCGTCGAGAACATCTGCTGGAAGATGGTGCGCAAGGGCGGCCAGTTGTTCGTCGTCGGCTATGGCGGCTCGGTCAACGTGCCGACCGCGCATTTGGTCATCGAGGAGATCAACATCGGCGGCAGCCTGGTCGGCAATTTCACCGAGCTCGTCGAGCTGATGGAGCTCAACGCCGACGGCAAGGTGAAGATGCACTACACCGAATACAACCTCGCCAGCATCAACACCGCGCTCGACGATTTCAAGAACCGGCGGTTCATCGGCCGCGGCGTCATCGTGCCGTGAAACGCCTGGACCGAACGCCGCGCCGACCGGTGCGGTGCCCCGGTCCCATCATCATCCAGAGGGAGACAGCATATGAACAAATACATCTGTGAATTCGTCGGAACCTTCGCGCTGGTCTTCTTCGGCTGCGCAACGGTTCTGTTCATGCGCGCCGAGGTCGGCCTGCTCGGCGTCGCCATGGCCTTCGGTCTGTCGGTGGTGGCGATGGCCTATTCGATCGGACCGATTTCGGGCGCGCATCTCAATCCGGCGGTGAGCCTGGGCGTCTTTGTTTCCGGCCGGATGAAATCCGGCGATCTGATCGGCTATGTCGTCGCGCAATGTCTGGGGGCGATCGTCGCATCGGCGGTGCTCTATGTGATCGTGGAAGGGAAGGGCGGCGGCTACGACGTCGCCGCGAACGGCTTTGCCCAGAACGGCTGGTCGGCCTATTCGGCGACGTCGGCCTTCCTGTTCGAGGCAGTCGCCACCTTCCTGTTTCTGGTCGTCATCCTTCGCGCGACCGCCGAGGGCGGCGCCGGACCTCTGGCCGGCCTGGCGATCGGGCTCACGCTGGTCATGATCCACCTTGCCGGCATCGCCGTGTCCGGGTCGTCCGTCAATCCGGCCCGCTCGCTCGGCCCGGCGCTCTTTGCCGGCGGAGCTGCACTGTCGCAGCTGTGGCTGTATATCGTCGCGCCTTGCCTTGGTGCCGCCGTAGCCGGACTGGCATTGCGCGCCGGGGTGATCGGCGCGAGCGAGCCCGCGGCTCAGCCGGCCTGACGGCTTGCCGGACCCGGCAACCTTTTCTTCTGAACCCTGTGGCTGATGCCATGGCGTTTTCCGCATCGGGACGTCAACGAAGCGCGATCCTGAAACGAGTTTCTTTGCTTCGAGCTTTGGAAAACGGGAGGACAATATGGATCTTATCACAGGGTTGGCCGTCGTCATCGGCATTATGGGCGGCATTGCAACGTGGGCAGCGATCACCATCGGCAACCCCTATCTGCTGATCTGGGCGGTGTTTGTAGGCTGGGGGAGTTTCTATCACTGTGGCGGCAAGGAAGCCGGTTTCAAGAATTCGGCGGTTGCAAACCTCTGGGGAGCGGTCTGCGCAGCCGGCGCACTGATAGCACTGACGTCCATTGGTGTTACGGCGGTCATGGCCGGCATTTGCGTCGGCATTTCAATCGTCGCGCTGATACTCGCCGCCAAGCTGCCGTTGCTGAGCGCCATTCCGTCAGCGGTCTACGGCTATGCAACGACTGCCGCGCTTTTTCTGCTTGGTGCCGCCGCCTATGGCGAAGGCATCGGCGCCATTACCAAGGTCGCGGCCGCTGTGGTTATCTCGCTGATCATCGGCAACATCCTCGGCTACGTCTCGGAGAAAGTGACCGGTGCTGTCGTAAAGGTCTGATCATTCCCGGACCCGCCCCCTGAAGGCGGCTGGGCGACGAACTTCCCCAATCCGCGGCGCTAATGCCGCGGATTTTTTTGTGCCGGAAAACGGGCCTGGGTCTAGAGGAAACCGCGCCGAATGCCGTACTGGTCGAGCTTGCGGTAGAGCGTCGGCCGCGAAATGCCCAGTCTCTGGGCGACCTTGCTCAGATTGCCGTTCTCCGCGGCAAGAGCATTCCTGATCGCCTGACGCTCGGCATCCTCGAATGTGCATACCGGCACCTCGAGCATGGCGGCGGGATTGTCGTTGTGCATGGTTGCGCCATCGCGATTGCCGACGGTGATCTCCCATGGGAGATCCCGGAGGTCGATGGTGCTGTCGCGCGCCAGGATATGCAGGCGTTCCATCAGGTTCTTCAGCTCGCGCACATTGCCCGGCCAGCGATAGGCCTGCAGCGCGTCGAGCGCGAGGCTTGAAAACCGCAGCGGTTCGCTGCCGGCCTTGTCCGCGATATGGCGGTTGAAATGCTCGACCAGCAACAGCGCGTCCTCGCCGCGCTCGCGCAACGCGGGGACGCGGATCGAGACGGCGCCGATGCGGTAATAGAGGTCGCTGCGGAAGCGCCCGGCCGCGACTTCCTGCTTGAGATCGCGATTGGTCGAGGCGACGAGGCGGGCGTCCACCGGGCGCCCCCTGCTGTCGCCGATGCGGTGAACGACACGCTCTTCCAGGACGCGCAACAGGAATGGCTGGATCTCGAGCGGCAACTCGCCGATTTCGTCGAGGCTGAGGACGCCGCCATTGGCCTGCTCGAAAACGCCCGCCTTGCCGTCACGCGAGGCGCCGGTAAAAGCGCCGGCCACATGGCCGAACAACTCGCTGCCGAACAGCTCCCTGGTGATGGCGCCGCAATTCAGCGCGATGAACGGGTCATTGTCGGTGCGCCGACTGCCGGCATGGACAAGCCGCGCGAACAGCTCCTTGCCGACGCCGGTTTCGCCTTCTATCAGCAGCGATGTCACGCCGCTCGACCGAGCCACGCGGCAGGCGACATCGATGGCGGCCAGCAACTTTTCGCTTTCGCCGACGATCATCGACGTCACTGCCTGCAATTGCTTGTCCGCTGCCCGGTTGATCACCGCGACACCGGAAACGACCGGCGCGGCCGGGAACACGAGAGCGGCGCCGCTGAGATTGCCGTCCAACTTCAGCGGCGTGACATGGCAGGACCGCAGATGCGCCGGCAGCGCCTTGGCCAGATCGCTGTCGGAGCCGGACGCCGGCAGGTTCATGAGCCAACGACCGCGGCCCGGCTCGATCGGGCCGTCCGTCATCTCCGTCGTGTCGCCATTGGGCACGTTGTTGCAGAAGATCGCCCGGCCACGGTGATCGACGATCACCAGGCCGTCCTTGCCGCGATAGCCGGGTGACGAGGAAATGAAGGCTTCGAGCAGGCGGGTGCGCTGTTCCTGCTGCTGCTCGGCCAGCGCCTTTTCGATCTGCCTGGCGGTGGCGGCGACGAGTGCGGTGTTGTGGGGGCGGAAGATCGGCGAATAGCCTGACAGGTCGACGACGCCGATGATCTTTCCATCCAACGGGTCGCGGATCGGCGCGCCGGCGCAGGTCCAGCCTTTGATGCCGGCGCAGAAATGCTCGGCCGCGTGGACGAAGATCGGTTCGCCGGTCCAGAGCGCGGTGCCGATGCCGTTGGTCCCGACGGCGCCCTCGTTCCATTTGCCGCCGATGGCGAGATGGATGTCCATGCCGTCATGCAGGGTCTTCTTGTCGCCGATGGCTTCGATCAGCACGCCGTCGCTGTCGGCCAGCACCAGCATCGCTCCCGTCCCCTCCAGCAGCGGACCAAGAGAGGCGAACGGCCGCCGCGCCGCCGAAAGCAGCTCGGCGTTGGCGCGGGTCAGATACTCGATCTCGTCGCGGTTGCTGTTGAGGGGAGCCTCGACACCCTGCGCGTTGATCCCGCCAGTGGCGCTGCGGTACCAGGAATCGTGGATCAGCGAGCGGACCTGGACCGGATCGCGCGCGCATTGCGGCGCGTCGGACAGAAAATTTTCCCAGGCGCGCATGGTGGCGCGCTCGTCATAGTCGATGGAGTCCAGGACCAGTCCAGTGGTCATCGGCGCACGCGCCGGGAGAGCACCGGTCTTCATCTGGTTGGTATCGATCCCGCGTTTCATTCAGCCATCACAGAACCTTTGGGGGCATGCTATTTCTGTATGCTGTCGGGCTGCGCTCGGATGGTCGTTCGCAGATGCGCTAGGCGATGCCGAGTTTCACTCCGATGTCGGCGGCAAGCTGTTCTTCGGTGTAGGTGGCCCCGAGCCGGGACCCGTCCAGGTCGGCAAGCACTTGTGCGACAGCCTCATCGACGGGCGAAAAGAAGCCGTTCTGCTTCGTCGCCAGGACAAAGACCTGCGCACCGTCGCGGCTGCGGATATCGCCGATATGGTGGAGTTGGCGGCCTGTATTCCGGTCCACCGAGACCACCCGGCCATTGATGCTGACGCGAATGGATGGATCGGCCTCGGCCGCGACCGGCGAACCACCGCCAACATGGATGATCAGTCCTTCGGCTCGCGGTTTCTGGCGCGGTTTCCTGGACGCCGAATAGCCCCCGCCGCTGATCTGGTCGGCAAGGCGCACGATCGTCGAGCGGTTCTGTTCGATCATTCGCTTGACCTGAACATCCTCGCGCCGCGGGCCGTCCCGCTTGGAGATGATTTCGACCATGAATCCTCCCAGATTCACTCGCCGTTCGTGACGGGTCGCGGTTTCTTTTTTTTGACCCTACACGACCTCGGCGGGGTTCGCCATTCGTTCGTTGGCTAGCACGAAAAAGTGCGTAGCTGGTAGCAGGCGGCTGCTACAGGCTGTTCGAAATCTGTCCTAACCGGTCCGATCCAGCCGGTCGCGCAGCATGCTCCACGGCAACAGAATGTTGGGCGCATAGCGCAGCAGGCCGTGGAACGGGATCGGCGCCGGCGGCGCGAATGGCAGCGGCAGGTCGCGGGCTTCTGTCCCGGCCGCCCAGTCGGCCAGCACCTTGCCCATGGCCGTGGTCATGGCGATGCCGCGACCGTTGCAGGCGCGCGCGGCGATCAGACCCGGGCCGAGGTCAATCAGATGCGGCAGGAAATCCGGCTCGACGGCGGCTATCCCCGACCAACTGTACTCGAGCGGCGGCAAGTCAGGCAGCTCCAGACACGTCGAAAGTCGCCGCCAGATTGTTTGCGGCACGCGCCCGTCGGCGCCCGCGCCTACCACATGCATGCCGCCGCTGATCAGGCGGTTCTGGGCATCGAAGCGGAAGGTGAGAAGATTGCGTCTGGTGTCGGAAAAACCCTGACCGCCGGGCAGCAGGCGCTCTCGCATCCTCAACGACAGCGGCGCCGTCGCGATCTGGAAAACCTTCAGTGGAAAATAGGTCCGCCGCAATGTCGGATTGAGCGCGCCGCCATAGGCGTTGGTGGCGATCAGCACCTTGCCGGCACGCAGTGAACCCGACGGCATCTTCAGCGTCCAGCCGTCGGACGCGCGGTCGATCGATGCGACGCGCGTGTGCTCGAAAATCCGCGCGCCGGTTTTTTCGGCCGCATCGGCCAATCCGCGCGCGAATCCGACCGGATTGAGCACGCCGCCCGAGCGGTCCATCCAGCCGCCGACATAGAAGCGTGCGCCGGTCATCGCCTCGGTTTGTTGTCGGTCGAGCATGACCGCCGGCCTGCCGCGCTTCGCCCATTGCCGGGCGCGGGACCGGATCGTTTCGAGAGCAGCCGGTGAGTGCGCCGCCTGTATCCAGCCGTTCTGCACCGCGTCGCAGGCGATGCCGTGCTTGTCGATCAGGTTGAAGACGAGGTCGGCGCTGCTTGCGGCGAACCCGATCAGCCGCTCGCCGCGCTCCGCGCCGAGATGCGTCACTATGGCGTCCGGATCCATCTTGGCGAAGTTCGGGACGACGAAGCCCGCGTTGCGGCCGGTCGCCCCCCAGGCGATGATTTCGGCTTCGACGACAGCCACCGAAAGGCCTTTGCCGGCGGTATGGAGCGCGGTCGACAGGCCGGTGAAACCGCCGCCGACGATGGCAAGGTCGACATCGAGCCTCTCATCCAGCATTGGCCGGGCATGGCGATCGCGGCTGACCGCGTGCCACAGGGAAAGCGCCTCCTGCCGCGCCATTGCGTTCAGGATCCGCTTTCGCCGGCGATGACCTTCGCCTTTTTGCCGAAACGAACCTGCCGTGGACGTTGACCGAACAGGCCGTTTGGCCGAACCAGCAGGATGACGCACAGCATAACGCCGATGGCGACGATTTGCAGAGATGCGGCTCGTGCCTGTTGTTCCGGAGCGAAGAGCACGCTGGTGAGCGCGCCCGAGCCCGCCCATATCGCCCAGACCAGCACGCTGCCTGCAACGGCGCCGGCGTTGCTCCCGGAGCCGCCGACGATCAGCATCACCCAGACCTGGAAGGTGAGGATCGACAGGTAGTTGTCGGGCGCGATGAAGCCGATGAAATGCGCCTGCAGCGCGCCGGCAAGCGCCATGATCGCTCCGCCGACGGCAAAGGCCTGGACACGATAGAAGCGCGCGCTCTTGCCGAGCGAGACCGCCGCGCGTTCGTCCTCGCGCAGCGCCTTCAGCACCCGGCCCCAGGGGCTGTGCGCGAGATGTTCCAGCGCAAGATATGCGGCCAGCGTCACAGCCAGGACGATGGCGAGGTTAGTCAGATTGAAGAGCAGCGGTGTTTCGGCAAGGCCGCCGAACGGGCGTGGAATGAAACCGATGCCGAAAGGTCCGCCGGTCAGCGTCTGCGCATTGAGCGCCACAAGTTGCACCACCACCGCGACGCCGAAGGTAGTGATGGCCAGGTAGTCGGATCTGAGGCGCAGCGTGGCGAAGCCGGTGAGGGCCGCGGCCAGACCGCCGACGACCATCGCGCCCAGACAGCCGACGACGATCGGCAGGCCAAGGCCGCCCAGTCGCGCGGGATCGTCGGGCGTGGTCAAGAGCGCGGACGTGTAGGCTCCGATGGCGACGAAGCCGGCGAGGCCGACATTGAACAGGCCGGTCAGTCCCCATTGCAGGTTGAGGCCCAGCGTGATCAGCGAGAAGATCAATGCCGTCGTCAGGAAGAAGGCGCCGTAGCCCACCAGATCGATCATCTCTCGCGCACCCCGAAGAGCCCGATGGGGCGCACGATGAGCACTGCCATCAGGATGATGAAGGAAACCGCGGCGCGCCATTCAGCGCCGATCAGCTGTACCGCGCCGGCTTCGGCGAGGCCGATGATCAGGCCGCCGACCACGGCGCCCGGAATGCTGCCAATGCCGCCGAGGATGGCGGCGGCGAACATCGGCAGCAGCATGTCGAAGCCCATCAGCGGACGGATCTGCACCAAGACGCCGATCATCACGCCGGCGACGCAGGCAAGTGCCGCGCCGATGACCCAGGTGACCCGCACGACGCCGGCGACGTCGATGCCGGCGATGCGGGCAAGGGCCGGGTTCTGGCTCATCGCCTGCATGGAGCGGCCGGTCTGGGTGCGGGTCGTCAGAAGGTGCACGCCGAGCACCAACGCAGCTGTTAGGAAGAGCAGCGCGATCTGGTCGGGCGTGATGCGGATGCCAAGGCCGACCGGCATGGCGATCTGGATGGCGCGGCTGAAATAGGTCGGGCGCGAGGTGAAGACGAATTCGAGCAGGCTTCTCAGCGCCATCGAGGCGCCGAAGCTGCCCATGACGACAATGATCGCCTGTTCCTGCCGGCGCAGCCGCGAGAAGAGCAGCTTGTCGAGCAGCAGCGCCAGCAAAGCGGTGAAGGCCATGCCGACGATCAGGCCGAGGATGAGCGGCCAGCCGAAGGACAGCGGCGCGATCGGCGCCACCTTGCCGAACAGGGCGCCGATGGCGCCGACGCAAACCAGCGTCGCATAGGCGCCCCAGGCCATGAAGTCGCCATGAGCGAAATTGGAGAAGCGCAGGATCGAATAGGTCAGCGTCACGCCGATGGCGCCGAGGCCGATCATCGAGCCGGCGAGCAGCCCGTCGACGATGAATTGCAGGCTCATGCCGCGCCTCCCGCTTCCCGCTTGAGCGGCCGCTGGCCGAGATAGAGCTCGGCGACGACAGGATCGTCCCACAGCGTCGAGGCGACGCCCTCATGCCGCTCCTTGCCCTCGACAAGCACATAGGCGCGGTCGCCGATGGCAAGGGCTGCCTTGGCGTTCTGCTCGACCAGAAGGATGGTGACGCCGGACTTGCGGATGGCTGCCAGCATCTCGAACACCACCGCCACGAATTTCGGCGACAGGCCAGCCGACGGCTCGTCGAGCACCAGCACCTTGGGATGGACGATCAGCGCCCGCGCCACGGCCAGCATCTGGCGCTGGCCGCCCGACAAATTGCCGGCGGCGCTCCGCTTCTGGCGCGCGAGGTCGGGGAACATCGCATACATCTCCTCGATGCTGGCGGGCGCCTGGCGCCGCTCGAGGATGCCGCAGGCGACCTTCAGATTGTCCTCGACCGACATCAGCGGAAAGACGTTTTCGGTCTGCGGCACGAAGGCGAGGCCGAGGCGGACCATGGTGTGGGCGGGCGCCGCGGTGATGTCCTTGCCGTCGAGCAGCACCGTGCCCCGGCTGATCGGGACAAGGCCGGCGACGGCCTTTATCAGGCTCGACTTGCCAGCGCCGTTCGGCCCGAGAACGACGACGATCTCGCCCTTGTCGACGGTGATCGAGGCGCCGCGCACGATCGGCACGCCAGGCTCGTAGCCGGCTTCGAGATCGCGCACGTCGAGCACGGTTTCGCTCATGCCGCGCCTCCGAGATAGGCCTCGATGACACGCGGGTCGCGCGCCACCTCGTCGGCGGTGCCCTCGCACAGGAGCTCGCCGCTCGCCATCACCAGGACGCGATGGCAGAGCCGCGTCACCATGTCGATGTTGTGCTCGATCAACAGGAAGGTGATGCCGCTCCGGTTGATATCGCGGACGCGGTCGATGATGACCTCGAGCAGCGTGGCGTTGACGCCGGCGGCCGGCTCGTCGAGCAGGATGATCGCCGGATCGGCCATCATCACGCGGGCGAGCTCGAGCAGCTTGCGCTGGCCGCCGGAAAGCACGCGCGCCGGCTCGTGCGCCAGCCGGGTGAGTGAGACGAGCTCCAGCAGATCGGCAGCTTTCTTCGCAGCCACCTTCTCCTCGGCCGCGACCCGCCACGGCGTGAGAAAATTGGCGAGCAGCCGCTCGCCGCTCTGCCCTTGCGCGGCAAGCATGACGTTCTCGATCAGCGTCAGATTGGGCAGCGGCCGCGGAATCTGGAAGGTGCGCCCCAGGCCGCGTCCGATGCGCAGATGCGCGGCCTCGCCCGACACCAGCGCGCCGTTGAGCCGGATCTCGCCGCTGGTCGGCAGGATGCTGCCGGCGAGCAGGTCGAACATCGTCGTCTTGCCGGCGCCGTTGGGACCGATCAGGCCGAGGATCTCGCCCGGCCGCACCTCGAACGAGACATTGTTGATTGCCACCAGGCCGCCGAAGCGCCTGGTGATGTTGGTGGCTGCCAGAACCGGCGCATGGGTCTGCGGCCCATGCTGTCTTGCCGTCTCGCTCATCAGTCCCTCTGGCCGAAGCGGTTGTTTCCCGCCTCATGAATATTTTGATATGTGATCACACTTGCTTTGATCACGCTATTCGGCTTTATTTTCTTTCGCAAGACTGAAAACGGCCGGACCCCAGAGGGTCGAGATTGGGAGCGCCATGCAGAAGGCCGCTATCGAGCGCAACAACGAGGTGATCGCCGCGCAGCTCGCGCCGGTCGGCCGCGAGACCGTGCAGGATCGCGTCTATTCCGAATTGCGCCGCGCTCTGATCGGCGGCCTGTTCGAGCCGAGCCAGGTGCTGACGATACGCGGCCTTGCCGACGCGCTGGTCACCTCGACCATGCCGGTGCGCGAGGCGCTCGGACGGTTGATCACGGAAAAGGCGCTCGAGGCGCTGCCCAACCGCTCGGTACGCGTGCCGCCGATCACGCTGGATCGCATAGACGACCTGTTGCGCGCCCGCATCCTGATCGAGGGCGAGGCGATCTCGCTCGCGGCCTCGCGCATGGGGCCGCGCCAGATCGCGACGGTCGAAGGTCTGTTGCGCGAATGGGACGAGATCCGCGCGCTCAAGCACAAGAAGGACGTCGACCGCGAGGTGACGCTCAATCAGAGCTTCCATTTCGAGATCTACCGCGCCTGCGGGTCGGCGGTGCTGATCCCGATGATCGAAAGCCTCTGGCTGCAATCGGGGCCGTGCATCCGTGTCGCCATCTACGCCTTTTCGGAAGCCGGCGAGGTCGATACCGCACATTATCACCGAAGCATCGTCGCGGCACTAGCGGTGCAGGACGCGAAGGCAGCGCGCGAGGCGCTGGTCGCCGACATCAGCCGGCCCTTCGCCTTCCTGCGTGACAAACTGAAATCCGGGATGCAGGCGACATGACACGACGCGCCATAAAAATCAGCGAGCCGCGTTCCGGCCTGTCCGCGACCGCGCTGCTTTTGCCGGAAAAGGCGCCCGAGAACGCCGCCTTCCTGTGGGCTTATCTGGCCGAGCCGCGTGTCGTCGCCGGCATCCATGCGATGTGGACCGGTCCCGAGATTTCCTGCCCTGTGCCGCCGCCGCATCTTCATGGACAGAGCTACGCCCGGCCGCTGCCTGCTGAGAACGCCACCCTGACGCCGCAGCCCGGCGACATCGTGCTCTCCTATGTGCCGCCACGCATGTGGGGCGGCAATCCGAACGCGATCTTCGACATCGGCCTGTTCTACGGCCAGGACGCGCGCCTGTTCTTCCCGATCGGCTGGCTCGCCGGCAGCGTGGTGGCGCAGGTGCTGCCCGAACAGCGCGAGCAGCTCGCCGCCGCCTGCGGAATCATCCGCCGCAACGGCGCGTGCGACATCTCGTTCAGCCTGGTGGAGGCCTCAAATGGCTGACGACAGTTTCGAGCTCTTCGACCTGCGCGTCGAAGCGGTCATTCCCGAGGGCAAGCCGATCTATTGCGGCGCCAAGGCCGGCGACTATTTCGAACTCAAGGGCGAGATGCTGTCGCTGCCGGCGGGGCAGGGCTTTTCGATCTATTCCATTGCCGCCGTGCTGCCGCTGCTCGCGGCCAAGCAGCGGCCGACGCACGCCAACGACTGGATGACGTCGGACGCCGAGATTGCCTGTCCCGACCCGAACTGCGCCAGCCGGCTGAGAATCGTCAGGGTGGCCAAGCGGCGGTTCAGCCATGCCGAAACGACGGCGGTGCCGATGCCGGGGAAGACGGAGCACAAATGACCGCCAGGACTTTCGAGCTAGCCACCGGCTATACCATCTCGCGCGTCATTCGTGGCGGCTGGCAACTGGCCGGCGGCCATGGCGCGATAGACCGCGAGCAGGCGGTGGCCGATCTGATCGCCACTTTCGACGCCGGCATCTTCACCTACGACTGCGCCGACATCTATACCGGCGTCGAGGAGCTGATCGGCGCCGCGCGGCTGCGGCTCGCCAATGAACGCGGTCTCGATGCCGCCGCCAGGATGAAGGTTCACACCAAGCTGGTTCCCGATCTCGAAAGGCTGGCCGGCATCAGCCGCGACTACATCAGGGGCATCGTCGACCAGTCGCTGCGCAGGCTGAAGACCGAGCGCATCGACCTCGTGCAGTTCCATTGGTGGGACTATGCTCAGCCCCGCTATGTCGAAGCGATGGGTTGGCTGAACGAGCTGCGGCTCGAAGGCAAGTTGCGCAATCTCGGCACCACCAATTTCGACACGCTACGGCTCGCCGAGATCCTGGCGGCAGGCATTCCGCTGGTCAGCCAGCAACTGCAATATTCCGTGCTCGACCAGCGACCGGCGGCAAGCCTTGCCGCACTGGCGAAGCAGCATGGCATGCATTTCCTGTGCTACGGTTCCGTCGCCGGCGGCTTCCTCAGCGATCGATGGCTTGGCGCTGCCGAACCGGCGACGCCGCTCGAGAACCGCTCGCTGGTCAAATACAAATTGATCATCGACGACTTCGGCGGCTGGGACCTTTTCCAGCAATTGCTGCGGGCTTTGAAGACGGTCGGCGACCGCCACGGCGTCGACATCGCCACCATCGCCAGCGCCTGGGTGCTGCAACAGCCGCGGGTGGCCGCCGTCATCGTCGGCGCCCGCAACCAGGCGCATGCGCTTGCCAACGCGGCAATCATGGACCTGCAACTGAGCCCTGACGACAAGGCGGCGATCGGCGCCGTGATCGCGCAAAGCCCGGGTCTCGAAGGCGACGTCTACGCGCTGGAGCGCGACCGCCATGGCCGCCACGGCTCGATCATGCACTACAATTTGAACGCAGGCCGGGTGTGAGCGCCATGAGCCAGGAGGCCTCGCTGTTTTCCCGCGCCAGCACCGAGATTGTCGATCTGCACCGCTTCTTCGTCGACTGGTTCGTCGCCGCGCGTGCCGACACCGTCGACTTCGGCCGCTTCGAAGCCGTCATGGGCGAAGACTTGACCATGATCGCGCCGAGCGGCGCGATCCTCGATCGCGATGCGGTCATCGACCATGTCTGGCAAAGCCGCGCCACCTGCGATGACGGCTTTGCCATCTCGATCGAGGACATCAGGCCCGGCTGGCGAACCGACGACACGATCGTCGTCCTCTATGTCGAGGCGCAGTTGCGCGACGGCAAGCGCAGCCGCCGCCGGTCGAGCGCCGTCTTCACCACCAGTTCATCGGCGCCCAACGGCGTCGAATGGCGACATCTGCATGAGACCTGGCTGCAGGTGCCGGAACGCTGAACAGGCTCGAGAGATCAGACCACAGTCGAGTAACTCAAGGGGAACAACAATGAGAAGCACGATACTGAAAATCACCACCGCGCTCGCTCTCGTCACGGTGGCCGGTGCGGCTCACGCCGCCGATTGCAAGATCACCGTCGGCCTCGTCATGGAGCTGACCGGCCCGGCCGGCGAATATGGCCAGGCCGGCGCCAAGTCGGTCGAGATGGCCTTCCGCGACATCAATGCCGCCGGCGGCGTGCGCGGCTGCGACCTCGCGACCGACACGCGCGACAGCCAGAGCCAAGGCAATGTCGCGGTCGACGCCGCGACCCAGCTCGTGCAGGTCAAGAAGGTGCCTGTGATCATCGGCGGCATCATCTCCTCGGTGTCGATCCCGATCCTCACCTCGGTGACCGCGCCGGCGAAGATCGTCCAGGTCTCGCCCGCTTCCTCGTCGCCGACGCTGACCGCGCTCGGCCGCGACGGCAAGACCAACGGCATCTTCTTCCGCACCATAACCTCGGATGCCCTGCAGGGCGTGGCCGCCGCCAAATACGCCGTCGACAAGGGCTTCAAGAAACTGTCGATCATCCACGTCAACAACGACTTCGGCGTCAACATGGTGGCCGAGTTCTCGCGCGCCTATAAGGCGCTCGGCGGCACCATCGTCTCCGACACGCCCTACAACGAGAAGCAGTCGAGCTACGCCTCGGAAGTGACGGCGGCGATGGCCGGCGAGCCGGACGGACTCTATCTCGTCAGCACGCCGGTCGACGGCGCCACCGTCGCCCGCACCTGGATCTCGCAGGGCGGCGTGCAGAAGTTCCTGCTCAATGACGGCATGAACAGCCCCGACTTCATCGACTCCGTCGGGGCCGATTATCTCAAGGATGCCTATGGCACGTCCTCCGGCACCAGCCCGACCGCGTCGACCGACTATTTCAACAAGAACTACAAGGATTTCTCCGGCATCGAGCCGTCGAACCCGGCCGCCGACCGTTCCTACGACGCCGGCGCCATTGTCGGGCTTGCCATCGCCATCGCCGGTTCCGACGACCCGGCCAAGATCAAGGACGCCATGTACAAGGCGGTCGATCCGCAAGGCGCGCCGATCTATGCCGGCAAGGAGGAATTCGCCAAGGCGCTCGGCCTGATCAAGGACGGCAAGCCGATCCGCTACGAAGGTGTCATCGGCCCGGTTTCCTTCGACAAATATGGCGACATCACCGGGCCATTCCGGCTGTGGAAGATCGTCGACGGCAAGGTCACGACCGACGGCGAGATGACCACGGATGATGTCAACGCGCTGCAGGCCAAACTGCAGTAAGGGGAATACTTGCCCGGCGGCGATCCTTCCGACTTGGATCGCCGCTGGACCAGCGGCTTAGAATGTTTCCGCGTTTCGCGGAAACGCCGAGCTGCTCTATCTCTTTGTTTTTACGCAATTCCGAATAGAGGCAACGGCGCAGCAGCCGAGCCCAACCGCTTCGCGCCTTTGCTCTAGCGAGCGCTGCAGCCACCATCGGCCATCAAAATATGCCCGGTCACGAAAGAGGCGTTCGGGCCCGCCAGATAGAGGATCGCGTCGGCGATTTCCCTGGGCTCGGCCCAGCGGCCAATCGGATGCGCGCTCTTGATCGCCGCCTCGCCGGCGGCCGGGTCATCCAGGCCTTCGAGGTAGCGCGTGAGGAACGGCGTATTGATGGATCCCGCTCCCACGGCGTTCACGCGGATGCCGTGTGAGGCATAGTCCACGGCCATCTGCCGCACCAGTTGCAGGAGGGCGCCCTTGGCGGCGCAATAGGCCGCCTGTTCCGGCAAGCCGACGACGCTCGAAATCGATCCCGTCGCCACGATCGAGCCGTTGCCGCGCGCGAGCATCGACGGCAGCGCGCGCCTCGACATCAGGAAGAAGGATTTGGCATTGGCGTTCATGACGCGGTCCCACTCGTCCTCGCTGGTGTCGTGCACGGACTTGGAAATGATGAAGCCGGCATTGCTGACGAGCACGTCGACCGGGCCGAGCCGCTGCTCGGCCGTCGCGAATATATTCTCGACGTCGGCAGCCTTGGTGACGTCCGCGGCAACCGCGACGATGTCGCCAGGCGCGTCCCGTTCCAGATCGGCAACGGCCGGGCTGATATCGGTTGCGCATACCCGGGCGCCGCTTTCGATGAAGAGTGCAACAGCAGCTCGGCCGACCCCGCCTGCCGCGCCCGATACGACGATGGTCTTGCCTTCAAAGCTTCTGGTCATGATGGTCTCCGGTCGTTGATGGTTACACCAGGGTCGATAAGCACCGGCAGGATAGGGGGATCTCCAGTGTCGGCGTCTCCCCTGATTTCAGGCGAGCCGGGACAGCGCTTCCGCGAAGAAGTCCACACCGCCGAAATTGCCGGACTTGAGCGCCATCGCCAGATCGCCTCCTGGATGTCCGATGGTGCGCAGCATCGGCACTCCGGCGGCAAGTTCGTCGCCGACCTCGAACGCTCCGATCGCCAGCCTGTCGACCACGGCGCCCGAGGTTTCGCCGCCCGCGACCACCAGTCGGCGAACGCCGGTTTCGACAAGACCGATGGCGATTTCCGCCAACGCGTTCTCGATCGCCTGCCCGGCCTCGTGCTTGCCGTACGCCTGCTGAATGGCCGCAACCGCCTCGGGGCTGCCGGAGGCTGCGATCAGCACCGGCCCGGCCTCGAGATGGCGTCGCGCGAAATCGAGGGCGTCCTCGACGACGCTTCCACCGGTCACGATATGACGGGGATCGAGGCGCAGAACCGGCATCTGTCTCTCGGCGGCATCGATTTGCTACAGCGTGCGGGCGGAACAGCTGCCGGCAATGACTGCCGCCCGGCCGCCGACGGCGGCAAGCTTCGCCATCGATCCTTCGGCTGGGCGCTCGCTCAGAACCGCTTTGGCTAACCCACCGCCGAGCCCGGAGGCGCCTGTCGAAACGGCGCCGGAGAATGCCAATCTTCCTCCCAGGACATCGAGATCGTGGTCGCCTATGGCGTCGACGATAATCGACTTCCGCCGTCCGGGCATGGTGGCGATTTTCGCCCTGCAACGATCCGGGCCGAGGGTGACCGTTTGGACATCGAGCATATGGACCGCATGCTTCGACTGCCTGGTGAGAACGCGCGCCAGATTGGCGTCGTGCATCGGGTTCATGGGGTGATGGCGCAAAGGGCTTTCGTCGAGCGGGACATCGTTGACGAAGAGGTGTCCCTTGTAGACGGTGCGTCCGGCTTCCGGGAATGCCGGCGTGACGACGGCCCAGTCCTGTCCGGCCCGCTCCATCAGCGCATCGGTGACCGGACCGATATTGCCGGCGTCGGTCGAATCGAAGGTCGAGCAGATCTTGTACATGACGTGGCGGGCGCCGATCCGCCGCAGGAATTCCTCGGCCTCCAGCGCTCTCGCGACCGCGTCGACTGCCGGCGCGGCACGGATCTTCAGCGAGACCACAAGCGCATCGATGGTTTCGAACAGGCCGCGGTCGGTCGGGATGCCTATGGTCTGGGCCGTTCGAAGACCGCATTTGCGCCAGGTGTTGGCAAGGTCGGAGGCGCCCGTGTAGTCATCGGCGATGGCTGCGAGGACGACCGTCATTTGCGGCGTCTCCGGTATGGCGTGAACCAGCCAAGGCCGGACGTCGTCGAACCGGCGGGCTGATACTCGCAGCCGACGAAACCGGAGTAGGTGCTCCTTTCGAGCAGTTCGAAGAAGTACCGGTAGTCGACCTCGCCGGCGTCCGGCTCGTGTCGCGCGGGCACGCCGGCGATCTGCACATGCCCGATCATCGGCCGCAGACAGCGGAAGCTCTCGGTGATGTCGCCATGCATGATCTGGCGATGGAAGACGTCGAACTGAAGCCTGAGGTTCGGCTGGTCGAGTTCCTCGATCAGTGCCGCGGCGCGCGCAAAATCGTTCAGCAAGTAGCCGGGCATGCTGCGGCCGTTGATCGGTTCCAGGAGAAGGTTCAGGCCGTGGGCCGCCAGCTTTGGCGCGGCGAAGTCCACCGCCCGCCGGTAGCTTCTTGCCGTATCGGCGTCTGACGGATCGGCAAGACCGGCCATCATGTGGAGCGAGCGCGCGCCTGTCGCTTGCGCGTAGTCCAGCGCCTTGTCGACGCCTGACCGGAATTCTTCGAAACGGTTAGGCAAGGCGGCAATGCCGCGCTCGCCGGAAGCCCAGTCTCCCGGGGGAAGGTTGAACAAGGCCAGGTCGAGCGCGTGCTGCCTCAGCCGCCTCTCGATGGCCTCGGGCGCGAATTCTTCTCATCAGGGGATCATATTCGTATATAGTCTACATTCCGAATGCCTGTGCAGCCGATCTCCTGCGGTCGCCTTGGGAGGCTCTTGATGCGACATGCAAATGAAACCGGCGCCATCATGGCTCCCATGACGCAGATGGAAAGCACGCAGTTCGCCGCGGAGCAAATCCGCAAGGCGATCATTGCCGGGCACTTCAAGCCGGGTGACAGGCTGGTCGAGCAGCAACTCACCGACATGCTGAACGTGTCCCGGCATCCGGTCCGGGAAGCCTTGCGCCTGCTTGCCCGCGAGGGGTTCGTCGAGCTCAAGCGGAACAAGGGAGCATCCGTCAGCGCGGTTGATGCGGACAGCGTCATTGAAGTCTACAACATCCGCATGGCGCTGGGAAAAATTGCCCTGGATCATCTGCTCGCGGAGCCAGGCCGCCTGGTCCCGGCCGAGCTCAAGCGGCTCGAAAAATTGGCTGAGAACGCCGTCAAGTTTGCCAACCTCGACAGTCAGGCCGAGACGGTCCGAAACGATCTCGAGTTCCAGCAGGCGATCATCGATGCGACGGGGCTGCAGCGGACCATTCGCTACTTTTCCGAGCTGACGGCGGACGTGCGGCGCTTCAACCAACAGCTGGGGGTCGTCTACACAGACCGGAAAGGCGACGCCGAGAAGTATGTGGTCAAGCTTTTCAAGAGCTTGCGCGACGGTGATCTGCGTACCGCGCACGAGATTTGGCACGCCAAGTTCGCGAAGGCGCTCGAGCGTTACCTTTCGCTGATTGCCGACAGCGAATCGGATGGCGCAAGCCGCGATGGCGTGCAGGCCGATCCTCGACGACCGTCAGGCCGGAAATAATCAAGCAAGGGTGGCCGGAGTCGCCCGCTATCCAGCCTCCGACGCGCCGCCGGAACCGCGGCCGCCCGCGCTGCCATAAGCCCGTCGACGAGGAATGGCCCGCTGCTTCGGTTTCGGCGAAGCAAAGGACAGAAAAAGACTTCTTTTGGCGGTCTGGCCCGAATGCTCTCTTGCGGAGCCTAAGAACACGCAAGGCTCGCCTGGGAGGCGACGCACAACAAGAGAGCGGCTGCCGAAACACCGCCCGGCATTGGCCACTGGATGGGCCGATGCCGGCAACAGCCATGGGGAACCACGACAATGAAGACATTCCGAAATTGCTTGATGACCGCGGTCGGCGCGGGCCTGCTCGGCCTGGGGCTTGCCGCTCCCGCCGACGCCGGCGCCATTCGCCTCGGCATGACCACCTGGGTCGGCTATGGGCCGCTGTTTCTTGCCCGCGACCTCGGCTACTTCAAGGAAGCCGGCGTCGATGTCGACCTGAAGATCATCGAAGAATCAGCGCTTTACATGGCAGCGGTGGCCGGTGGCGACCTCGACGGCGCGGCCTCCACCGTCGACGAGCTGATGAAGTACCGCTCGGACGAGCTTTGCTTCAAATATGTGCTGGCGCTCGACGACAGCCATGGCGGCGACGGGGTCGTCACACAGGCAGACGTCAAGTCGCTCAAAGATCTGAAGGGCCAGCAGGTGGCCCTGAACGAGGGCTCGATTTCCGAATTCTGGTTCAACGTGCTGCTGAAAAAGGAAAGCATGACCGAGGACGACGTCACCATCACCAACATGACCGCGGACGACGCCGCGACCGCGTTCATCGCCGGCCAGGTTCCCGCCGCCGTGACCTGGGAGCCGCACCTCACCGAAGTCCGCAAGGGCGGCAAGGGCAAGGTGCTGATCGATTCCACCACGACTCCTGGCCTGATCGTCGATGTGATCGCGCTCAAATGCGATCTGATCGAGAAGCATCCGGAGGACGTGAAGGCTCTGATCAAGGGCTATTACAAGGCGGTCGACTACATCAAGACCAACCCGGACAAGGCCTATGAGATCATGGCCAAGGGCATTGGCGGCTATCTCGAAAAGCCAGAGGATTTCGCCGCCGGCGCCAAGGGCGTGCGCTACTACGACCGCGATCGCAACCTGCAATTCTTCGGCACACCCGAGAAGAGCGAAGCCTCCGACCTGGTGAACTTCGCGCAGGACATCTGGGGCAAGGCCGGCAAGCTCAAGATGACGATCGACGCCAAAACCATCCTCGACACCGATTTCATCAAGGAACAGTGAGCTTTTGAGATCGTCGGGGCTGGCCTGGACCGGCCGGCCCCGCTTTTCCGAAAGCCCGGATTGGTCGGCCTCTCGGGGCCGTCCCTGCTTTCCCGAAGCCAGGGTTTGGCGCTTAAATCAACGGAGGCCATCTAATGGCTCAGAGGCGGACGGCGTGGACGCGCCTGACGACCCCATTCGCCAACATTCCCGCCAGCACGGCAACGACGCTCGCGCTGGCGATGTGGGTCGTCGTGATCGGCGGGTGGGCTTTGCTGTCCTACGGCCGCGTCGTGCCGAACATGTTCCTGCCGACACCCGGAACGGTGCTGCAGACGACCTATCGCATGTCCCTGGACGGCAGCCTGTTCTACCACACCTTGACCAGTGCCAAGGTGGTGATCCTGGGCTTCATCGTGTCCTCGGTGATCGCGGTGCCGCTGGGGCTGTGGATGGGCACCTACCGGGCTGTGCAGGCGCCGCTTGAGCCGCTGGTCAACTTCATCCGCTATCTGCCCGTCACCTCTTTCGTGCCTTTGTTCATCCTGTGGATCGGCATCGGCATCGAGCAGCGCATAGCGGTGATCTTCTTCGGCACGTTCTTCCAGCAGCTGGTGATGATCTCCGACTGTGCGCGCAGCGTATCGAGGGACCTGGTCAACGCCTCCTACACGCTCGGCACCAGGCGCAGCGAAGCGGTGTGGCATGTCATTTTCCCGGCAGCGCTTCCCGCGATCCTCGACACGCTTCGCGTCACCATGGGTTGGGCGTGGACATATCTCGTCGTGGCCGAGCTCGTCGCGGCGTCGAGCGGGCTTGGCTATATCAGCCTCAAGGCGATGCGCGGCTTCCAGGTCGATGTGATCTTCATGGCGATCGCCGCGATCGGGCTTCTCGGCCTCATCACCGACACGGCATTCCGCATCATCCGAGCGAGGGTCGCGCCATGGGCAGCTTGATCCTGAACGCATCTTCGCAAACCGCAGTCGGATCAAGGGCCATGAGCGAATCCATCAAGGCGAACAATCCGGCAGGTACCGCCCATGCAGCCGGCGATCCGCGGTCGGCCGGCACCACGATGGCCATCGAGGACGTGACACTGCGTTACGGCGACGCCAATGGCGTGCTAGCGCTGGACGACGTTTCGCTGAAGGTTGCCAAAAACGAGTTCTGCGTCATCGTCGGCCCTTCGGGCTGCGGCAAATCCAGCCTGCTCTATCTTGCGGCCGGCCTCAACGATGTAACTTCAGGCACCATCAAGGTCGACGGCAGGGAAGTGATCGAACCCGGTCCCGACAGGGGCATGGTGTTCCAGAGCTACACCTTGTTTCCCTGGCTCACCGTGCGCGCCAACATCGAATACGGGCCCAAGCGCAAGGGCCTGCCGGCGGAACAGCGCAGGCAGATCGTCGACCAGTATCTCGACGAGGTCGGCCTTGCGCCCTTCGCCGACCATTACCCGGCGCAGCTCTCAGGCGGCATGAAGCAGCGCGTGGCGATTGCGCGCGCGCTCGCCAACGACCCGGCCGTCCTGTTGATGGACGAGCCGTTCGGCGCGCTCGACAGCCAGACGCGCGGCACCATGCAGAAGCTGCTCTTGCGCGTCTGGGAGCGCCAGCAGAAGACCGTGCTCTTCGTCACCCACGACATCGACGAGGCGCTGGTGCTGGGCGACCGCGTTCTGGTGATGACGGCGAGGCCTGGCAAGATCAAGGCCGAGATCAAGGTCGACATCCCGCGGCCGCGCTCGATGGACGTGATCCTCGAGCCCGACTTCATCGCGCTCAAGCGCCGCATCCTTGGCCTTTTGCACGACGAGATCGACGAGGATCACTGAGAGCAATCGCGAGCATACGCAAGGAGTTGGGGGCAGTTCTGCGCGCAAACGCTGAACTGCCCCCAAACGTCGAAGGCCGAGGCGATCTCTACCTTTGGCCGCTATGTGCCGAACCGAGGATCATCTCGGAAACCTTCTGGCCGATCATCATGCTCGGCGCGTTGGTGTTGCCGCCGATCAGCTTCGGCATGATCGAGGCATCCGCGACCCTAAGCCCTTCCACGCCGCGCACCGTGAGCGTCCCCGGATCGACGACGGCCATGTCGTCCGTTCCCATCTTGCAGGTTCCGACCGGGTGATAGACCGTCAGCGCTTCGGCGCGCAGATAGGCGAGGATCTCGTCGTCGCTGCTTATATCCTTGCCCGGAAGCATCTCCTTGCCGCGCACCTCGTCGAACTCGGATGCGGCAAGGATCCGGCGCGCGATCTTGATGCCTTCGACCAGCACCATGGCGTCCTCCTCATCCGCGAAGAAGCGGTGATCGATGAGAACGTCGCGTCGGGAACTGTCGCGTGAGAGCTTGATCTCGCCCACGCTTTTCGGCCGGAGCACGCAGGTGTGAATGGCGTAGCCATGGCCGTATTCGATCAGCCTGCCGCGATGGCTGCGATATCCGGGCACGAAATGGAACTGGATGTCGGGCAGGCCGTTGGCGTGCCGGGTTTTGGCAAAGCCGCCGGCCTCGACATAATTGGTGGTGAGCATGCCCTTGCGGCGCGCGAAATACTGGAAGGGCGCCGCCGCGACGCGCGGCAGGTTGGTAAGCGACAGGCCGAGCGTCCTGGTGCTCCTGGAGCGCACGGTGATCATGCCGTCGACATGGTCCTGCAGGTTCTTGCCAACGCCGGGCAGATCGAGAACCGGCGTGATGCCGATCTGCCGAAGTTCACTTGCCGGCCCGATGCCGGAGGCCATCAGGATCTTGGGCGAGTTGATGGCACCAGCCGAAAGCACGATCTCGCGGCTGGCCGAGAGCTGCTTCTGCCGGCCGTCATGCCGCACGCGCATTCCCGTGGCGCGGCCCTCGGAAATGACCAGATCGATCACCTCGCATTCGCTGAGCACCGTCAGGTTCCTGCGATCGAGCACGGGACGCATGAAGGCGCTGAAGCTGCTGAAGCGCTGTCCCCGATCCTGCGTGACGTTGTAGATGCCGAGGCCGAACTGGCTCTCGGCGTTGAAGTCGGGATTGGCGGGCAGGCCGGCATTTTTCCCGGCCTTGACGAACATGCCCGAAAGCACGTTCGGGTCGCGCGGATTGTCGACCAGCAGTTCGCCGTCGGCGCCGTGATAGCGCGGGTCCTGGGCGAGGAGATTGCGCTCCAGCTTCCTGAACACCGGCAGCACGTCGCGGTAAGCCCAGCCGGCGCAGCCGAGACCGGCCCACTCGTCGTAGTCCTCGGCGGCGCCGCGAATATAGACCATCGAGTTGATCGAGCTGGATCCGCCCAGCGCCTTCCCGCGATTGACCGGAATGCTGCGGTTGTTGAGATGCTGTTGCGGCACGCCGACGAAACAATAGTCGTAACTGGGGTTGCCGTAGAGCGACAGGATGCCGGCCGGCACCTTCACCCGCAGACTGTCGTCGCTGCCGCCGGCCTCGGTCAGGCATACCCTGACGGATGGATCGGCGCTCAGCCGATTGGCGACCACGCAACCGGCCGAGCCGGCGCCGACGACGATGTAGTCGAAATTCTCAGTCTGCATGCCCAGCCCCCTGGAGAATGCCGGCGCTCGAGGCATGACGGAACGGATCGCATCCCTGTTCCGGAACCAGTTTCCGCGCCGACACGTGCCTGGCTCGCCCGCCACCTCATGCGGCGGCGCCGATCCCACCGCTGGAACTGTAGGTTCGTCCATCGGCGCGAGAAATTCGGAAATGGTTACGCGTGACTTCGGAGATTCGTTATGGGCGCGCGCCGGCACGTGCTGCTACTTGTGGGCGCCAGTAGAGAAGCGGCCGGATGGCGCAGCCCGTCTGCATGCGCCATCCGCCCAAGATCGACTTCATCCCGCGCAGCGGAAGCTGTCGGATGGTCAGAAAAAGGACTGAGCATGTCGGTTGAGAAGGTAGACACGCTTGTCGTCGGCGGCGGCCAGGCCGGGGTGGCCATGAGCGAGCACCTGAGCAAATGCGGGGTGCCTCACCTGGTCCTCGAACGCGGCCGCATTGCCGAGCGCTGGCGCTCGCAGCGCTGGGACTCGCTGGTCGCCAACGGTCCTGCCTGGCACGACCGGTTCCCGGGCATGGAGTTTCCCGTGACCGGCCCCGATGGGTTTCCGTCCAAGGAGGAGGTTGCCGACTATTTCGCCGCCTACGCCGAGCGGATCGATGCGCCGATCCGCTGCGGCGTCGAGGTCAAGTCGGTGCAGAAGAATGCCGGCCGTCCAGGATTCCGCGTCGAGACGTCGAATGGCGTGATCGAAGCCAACAGTATCGTGGCCGCGACCGGACCTTTCCAGGTCCCTGTCATCCCGCCTCTCGTACCCGCGGACGCAGGCATCCTGCAGATACATTCCAGCGCCTACCGCAATCCGGCCCAGTTGCCGAAAGGCGCGGTGCTGGTGGTCGGCGCGGGATCCTCGGGCGTCCAGATTGCCGACGAGCTCCAGCGCGCCGGCCGGCGCGTCTATCTCTCCGTCGGCGCGCATGACCGTCCGCCGCGCGCCTATCGCGGGCGCGACTTCTGCTGGTGGCTGGGCGTTCTCGGCAAGTGGGACCTCGAAACCCCCGGACCCGGTACGGAACATGTGACGATCGCCGTCAGCGGTGCGCGCGGCGGCGAGACGATCGATTTCCGTCGCCTGGCCGCGCAGGGGATGACGCTGGTCGGCATGGCCAAGACCTACCAGGACGGCGTGATGAGCTTCGCGCCCGACCTTGCCAAAAACATTGCCCGGGGCGACGCCAATCTGATGTCGCTGCTCGACGAAGCCGACGCCTATGTCGCGCGCAACGGCCTCGACCTTCCGGAAGAGCCTGACCTCCGCAAAATCGGCTCGGACCCGGAATGCGTGACCAATCCGATCCTCGAGCTCGATCTGGCCGAGGCCGGGGTGACGTCGATCATCTGGGCGACGGGCTTTGCCGTCGATTACAGCTGGCTGAAGGTCGATACCTTCGACGAGAAGGGCCGGCCAAGGCACCAGCGCGGCGTCTCGGTCGAGCCGGGGATCTATTTCCTGGGGCTGCCCTGGCAGTCGCGCAGGGGATCGAGTTTCATCTGGGGCGTCTGGCATGATGCCAAGCACGTGGCCGACCGTATTTCGACGCAGCGCAAATATCTCGCCTATCACGCCGCCGCGACGCGCGAGCCCGTGGACGCCTGACCAAAAGCTGCGAGCCCGACTTCATGGAGACCAAGATGGCGCATACGCGAATTCGCAAATTCAACACGAAGGATACATATCCGGAGCAGAAGCTCGACAACGACCTCTGCCAGGCGGTCGTCACGCGCGGCGGCCGCACTGTCTATCTGCGGGGGCAGTGCCCGCAGGATCTCGACACGGCCAAGAATATCGACAGCCACGATCCGGTCGAGCAGACCCACAAGGTCATGCAGAACATCAGGCAGCTGATCGAGGAGTGCGGCGGCACGATGGAGCATCTGGTGAAGGTGGTGGTCTACATCACCGACGTCCGCCACCGCGAAGCCGTCTACCGGACGATGGGCGAATACATCAAGGGCGTCCATCCGGTTTCGACCGGCCTGGTGGTGTCGGCCCTGGCGCGGCCGGACTGGCTGGTCGAGATCGACGGCACCGCCGTCATCCCGGACTGAGCGCCATGACCTTCTCCATCGTCGCGCGATGCCGGCGCACAGGCATGTTCGGGGTGGCGGTGTCCTCGTCGTCTCCCGCGGTCGCGGCCCGCTGCGCCTACGCGCAGGCCGGCGTCGGCGCGGTCGCCAGCCAGAACGTCACCGACCCGACGCTCGGGCCGCGGGCATTGGAACTGATGACGCGCGGCGCCTCAGCCGCCGAGGCCGTCGCGATCATCAAGCGTACCGCCGCTTTCAGCGAATACCGGCAGGTCCTGGCGGTCGATGTGGCCGGCGGCAGCGCCATTCATTCGGGGCCGAAAGCGCTCGGCATCTGGGCCGAGGCGCGCGGCGAGGACGTCGCCTGCGGCGGTAACCTGCTTGCGAATGAAGGCATCCCGCAGGCCATGGTCGACGCTTTCCTTGCCTCCGAAGGCGATCTCGGCGACCGGCTGATCGCCACCATGCGCGCCGCGCTCAAGGCCGGCGGCGAGGCAGGGCCGGTCCGTTCCGCCGGCATGAAGCTGGTGCGCGATGTGTCGTGGCCCGTCGCCGACCTGCGTTGCGACTGGACCGAGGACTGCCCGATCGAGCAACTGGCAACGCTGTGGGAGATCTACAAGCCCCAGCTCGACGCCTATGTCACCCGCGCCCTGAACCCGTCCGATGCGCCGAGCTACGGCGTTCCCGGCGACGAGTAGCCCCGACAGTCTGGAACCAGCATGAGCCAACTCAGCCACGAGGATTGGATCGGCAAGGCGTCGGCGATCCGTTTCCGCGACAAGGCCTTCATCGACGGCAAGGCGGTGCCGGCGCGCTCCGGCCGGACCTTCGCCAGCATCAATCCGGCCACGGGAGCGACGCTCGCCGAGGTCGCCTCCTGCGGCGAGGAGGACATCGACCTTGCCGTCGCCGCGGCGCGCCGCAGTTTTGAGGCCGGCGTCTGGTCGCGAACGAGCCCCGCGCATCGCAAGGAGGTGTTGCTGCGGTTGGCGCAGCTGCTGCGCGAGAACCTGCAGGAGCTCGCGCTGCTGGAGTCGCTGGACATGGGCAAGCTGGTCAAGGATGCCGCCAGCATCGACGTGCCGGGCTCGGCGGCGATCTTCCAGTGGTACGCCGAGGCGATCGACAAGGTCTATGACGAGGTGGCGCCGACGGGGCAGGGCGACCTCGCTTTGGTGCGGCGGGAACCGCTCGGGGTCGTGGGCGCCGTCGTGCCTTGGAATTTCCCGCTCGACATGGCGACCTGGAAATGCGCGCCAGCGCTGGCGGCCGGCAATTCGGTGGTGCTGAAACCGGCCGAGCAGTCACCTTTCTCGGCGCTCAGGCTGGCGGAGCTCGCCATGGAGGCCGGCCTGCCCGCCGGCGTGCTCAATGTGGTGCCGGGCCTCGGCGAGACGGCCGGCCAGGCGCTTGGCCGCCATATGGATGTCGATTGCCTTGCCTTCACCGGGTCGACCGCCGTCGGCAAGATGTTCCTGCAGTATTCCGGCCAGTCGAACATGAAGCAGGTCTGGCTGGAGACGGGCGGCAAGAGTCCCAATCTGGTCTTCGCGGATTGCGGGAATCTCGATGCCGCGGCCGACATGGCTGCCTTCGGCATCTTCTTCAACCAGGGGCAGGTGTGCTCGGCCAATTCCAGGCTTCTGGTCGAGCGCAGCGTCAAGGATGCGCTGGTCGAGAAACTGGCGGAGCGCGCGGCGGCGTCGCAGCCGGGCGACCCGCTCGACCCGGCATCCCGGATGGGGGCGATGGTGGACGCGCGGCACGCCGCGACGGTGATGCGCTTCATCGATGGCGGCAGGAAGTCGGCCCGGCTGGTCACCGGTGGCGATCGGGTCGCGGTCGACGGCCGCGGCAGTTTCGTGCAGCCGACGATCTTCGACGATGTCGCGCCCGACGATCCGCTTGCCCGCGACGAGATTTTTGGCCCGGTGCTGTCGGTGATCGCCTTCGACAGCGAAGACGAGGCGCTGCGGATTGCCAATGACAGCATCTATGGCCTGGCAGCGTCGCTGTGGACCGACAGCCTGTCGCGCGCCCATCGTGTCGCCGAGCGGCTTCGGGTCGGCACCGTATCGGTGAACACCGTCGATGCGCTGAGCCCGATGACGCCCTTCGGCGGCGTCAAGCAATCCGGCTTCGGACGCGACCTGTCGCTGCACGCGCTCGACAAATACACCGCGTTGAAGACCACCTGGATCAAGTACTGAGGAGCGGCCGCGACTTGATCACTGGGTGCAAACCGGCAACATAGCGCCATGCCGCTCCGCTTCACGCTCAGACAACTCGAATATTTCGTCGCCGTTGGCGAGGCAGGTTCGATCGCCAAGGCGGCCGAGCAGGTGAATGTCTCGCCGCCGTCGATCTCGGCCTCGATCGCGCAGCTCGAAGCGGAATTCGGCGTCCAGCTCTTCGTGCGCAAGCATTCGCACGCCCTTGCACTGACGGCGGGCGGCCGCCTGTTCCTCAAGGAAGCCGCGCGCCTGCTCAACGACGCCGACGCGCTGCACGACATTGCCGGCGACATCGCGGAAAAGGTGCGCGGACCGCTGGCGGTCGGCTGCCTGCTCACCTTCGCGCAGATCGTGCTGCCGGCGCTGCGCAAAAAGTTCGAGGACGCCTATCCGGATGTGCGCGTCCGGCAGTTCGAGCGCAACCAGGGCCAATTGTTCGAGATGCTGCAGCGTGGCGAAATAGACGCTGCGCTCACCTACGATCTCGAACTGTCGCAGGACATGACCTTCGAGCCGCTGATGCAGTTGCCGGCCTATGTGATGCTGCCGGCCGCGCACCACCTGGCGGCTAGGGCGGGCATCACGCCCGAGGAACTGGTCGACGAGCCGATGGTGCTGCTCGACCTGCCCTATAGCCGCGAATATTTCCTCTCGGCTTTCCAGCCCAAGGGCCTGCGGCCCAAGATCGCCGAGCGCACCGGCGACATCGCCGTGATGCGTTCGATGGTGGCCAACGGCTTCGGCTACGGCATCGCCAACATGCGGCCGCTCAACACCATGTCGCCGGACGGCAAGCTGCTGGTCTTCGTGCCCTTGCTGGGCGACATCAGGCCGCTGACCATGGGAATTGCGCTGCCCAATGCCGAGCATCGCACGCTGACGGTGCAGGCTTTCATCGACCACTGCCGGCGCTTCGTCGTCGAGCAGGGCGTCTTCGGCACCGAACGCATCGTCAAATGAGGAATTTCACGGCCCGTCAGTGAGACGCGACAGCAGTCGCTCCAGCATCTCGTCGCAACGCCGCAATTGCTCGAGGCTGACATACTCGTCCGGCTTGTGTCCCTGCGCCATGGAGCCCGGCCCGCAGACGACGGCAGGCGTGCCTAGATCGCGGCTGAACAATCCGCCTTCGGTGCCGTAAGCGACTTTCATGGTGCCGTTGGCGCCGGTCAGCGATTTGACGAAGGCGACCGCTTCCGAGGCGGCCGGCGTGTCGAGGCCCGGATAGGTGTTGGTGATCTCGATGTCGATCGCGGCTTCGGGCGCGATCGAAGCGGCGTTGGCGGCAATGCGTGCCGCGGCACCGCGCAGCCTGTCGAGAACGTCGCCGGCATCGTCGGCGGCGACGTTGCGGATCTCGAAATCGACCTGACAGAGATTGGGCACGATGTTGAGCGCCACGCCGGCATTGATCCTGCCGACATGCACGGTTGTGTAGGCAATGTCGTAGTCGCCGTCGCGGGCGCCTTCGCGGGCCAGCCGCTCCTGCTCGTCGCGCAGGGCGCGCACGAAATCGCAGCCGAGATGGATGGCGTTGAGCGCCAGCGGAGCGAGCGCCGAATGGCCTTCGCGTCCCTTGCAGACGGCGCGCGCTGCGAGCTTGCCCTTGTGCCCGGTCGCCACCTGCATGTTGGTCGGCTCGCCGACGATGCAGAGCAGTGGGCGTTGCGGCGCCGCGCTCAGCATTTCGATCAGGTCGCGCACGCCGAGACAGCCGACCTCCTCGTCGTAGGAGAGCGCCAGATGCAGGGGCGTGCGAAGCGCCATTTTCGAAGCCTTCAGGCAGGCCGCGAGGGCGGAGGCGACGAAGCCCTTCATGTCCGCCGCGCCGCGCCCGTAAAGCCTGCCGTCGCGCTGGGTCATCGCGAAGGGCGGCAATGTCCAGTTCTGGCCGTCGACGGGAACGACATCGGTGTGGCCGGACAGCATGATGCCGGGTCTGTCGGCCGGCCCGATGGTGGCGAAGAGATTGGCCTTGTGGCCGTCCGCGCTGTGGATGAGCTGGCTGGTTATGCCGTTTGCTTGGAGCAGATCGGCCACATAGCCGATCAGGTCGAGGTTGGAGTCGCGGCTCACCGTCGGGAAGGCGAGCAGCTTTTCGAGGATACTGATGCTGTCCATGTCTCTTGTCCGTTGCCGCAGCCGGCTGTGTAGCACCGCGGTGCGGCAGCGCTGAAGTCGCATTTGTCTCAGCCCCGGTTCATCTGAGGCTAATCCATGCAAGGGCGATTAGGCGCGTCCTAATCGGCGCAGAAGAAATCCATAGTTTTCCCGCGCCAGCGCCAACTTATGAGTAGTCTCGGCGGATCGGCAGGACCGAACCGGCATCAAGGAAGCTATTATGCGCGACCCACGCTACGACATTCTGTTCGAGCCGATGAAGATCGGCCCGGTGACGGCCAAGAACCGCTTCTACCAGGTTCCGCACTGCAATGGCGGTGGTTATCGCGATCCGTCGGCCGCGGCCGAGATGCGCCGCATGAAGTCGGAAGGCGGATGGGGCGTCATCTTCACCGAGCAGACGGAGATGCATCACACCTCCGAGATCACGCCCTTCATCGAGCTCAGGTTGTGGGATGATGCCGACATTCCGGCGCTGGCCAAGATGGCCAAGGCCATGCACGAGTACGGGGCACTCGCCGGTGTCCAGCTCGCCTATTCCGGCATCAACGGGCCCAATCTTTACACCAAGGAGGTTCCGCGCGGGCCTTCGGCCCTGCCGATCCGCACCTTCACCAACGATCCGGTGCAGGCGCGCGCCATGGACAGAGAGGATATCCGCGACCTGCGCCGCTGGCACCGCAACGCCTTCAAACGCGCGAAGCAGGCGGGCTTCGACCTGGTGTGCCTCTACGGCGCGCACGGCTTCGGCATCATCCAGCATTTCCTGTCCACCGCCACCAACCAGCGCAGCGACGAATATGGCGGCTCGCTGGAAAACCGCTCGCGGCTGATGCGCGAGCTGATCGAGGAAGGACGCGACGCGATCGGCGACACTTGCGGCCTGACACTGCGGCTGTCGCTGGACGAGATGATCGGCGAACTCGGCTTCGCCAATTCGGAAGTCCGCGACATGATCGAGATGCATGCCGAGCTGCCCGACCTCTGGGACCTCGCGCACGGCGCTTGGGAGGATTGCTCGGGGCCGTCGCGCTTCAAGGAAGAGGCGGCGCAGGAAAGCCTCGTCTCCGGCATCAAAAGGCTGACCACGAAGCCGGTCGTCGGCGTCGGCCGCTTCACCTCGCCGGACGTGATGGTGCGGATGATCAAATCGGGCACGCTCGACTTCATCGGCTGCGCCCGGCCGTCGATCGCCGATCCCTTCCTGCCGAGGAAAGTCGAGGAGGGACGGATCGAGGACATCCGCGAATGCATCGGCTGCAACATCTGCATCACCGGTGACATGACGATGTCGATCTCGCGCTGCACCCAGAACCCGACCTTCATGGAGGAATGGCGCAAGGGCTGGCATCCGGAGCGCATGCAGGCCAAGGGCGACAGCGACAGCGTGCTGATCGTCGGCGCCGGACCCGCCGGACTGGAAGCCGCCCGCGCGCTCGGCCTGCGCGGCTATCAGGTGGCGATAGCGGAAGCCGACACCGAGCTTGGCGGACGCGTGGCGCGCGAATGTCTGCTGCCCGGCCTCTCGGCCTGGGGCCGGGTGCGCGACTACCGGCAGTATCAGCTCAGCCGGATGCCGAATGTCGATATCTATTTCGAAAGCCGGCTGACGGCGGACGACATCCTGTCCTTTGGCTTCCAGAACGTCGCCATCGCCACCGGATCGACATGGCGTCGCGACGGCGTCGCGCGCGCCCATGTCGTGCCGATGCCGATCGATCCCGCCACGCCAGTCTACACACCGGACGATCTGATGGGCGGCAAGGTGCCGGGTGGCAATGTCGTGCTGTTCGACGACGACCACTACTACATGGGTGGCGTGCTCGCCGAGCTGATGGCGCGCCAGGGCGCGAAGGTGACCCTGGTGACCCCATCGGCCTATGTCTCGGACTGGACCCGCAACACGCTGGAGCAGGGGGCCATCCACCGCCGCCTGGCGGAGCTGGGAGTCGATATCGTCCTCAACAGGACCGTTACGAACATCGCTGCGGGCGGTGTCGTCACGGCCTGCGTCTATACCGGCGCGCGCCGCGAGCTGGCGGCCGACGCCGTCGTCCTGGTGACGTCGCGCAATCAGGACGATGCCGTGTGGCGCGATCTCAAGGCCCGGGAAAACGAGTGGACCGGCAACGGCATCCGTTCGGCCAAGGTCATCGGCGACGCCGAAGCGCCGGGACCCATCGCCTGGGCAACCTATGCCGGCCATCGCTTCGCCCGCGAACTGGACGAAGCCGATATCGGCGATGCCTTGCCGTTCCGGCGGGAAGTGACGGCGCTGGCGGCCGAATAGAGGCCGTCCGATCATGTGGTCGGATGGCGCGACGCTGAAGCCGGTCCGCTACGATTTGACGATCTCCGTCACGCAGTGGACGTAGTCCATGCGGTGATCTTCCGGCGTTCGTGCGACATCGGCTTCGTAGGTGTTGTAGAAATCGTCGATGATTGCCGAGCGCTCGCTTGCCGGTCGCGCGGGATCGAGCGCGTTCGCGAAAACGGTTTCGGACCAGGAGCGCAGAGTCGGCACATAGGCCCTGGCGAAATCCGGCGCGTTGCGGTGGGTCCGGAACGCCTCGGCATAGGGGCAGGGCGTCACCATGGTGAACATCGTCTCCAGCTTTAGTCCGGCCTGCGACACCGGCGAGGCGGGATCGCGGAAGGGTGCTGCGAACTCGTCCGGCGTCTTGTAGAATTGCTGGAACGTCGCGTTGACGTATTCCGTCTCGCTGATCCGCCCGGCGCGCAGCAGGTCGCGCCAATGGCGCGCGAAGCAATCGAACATGTCGGCGCCCGTCGTATGGCCGAGATAGCGGCCTTCTTCATCGATACAGAAATTGGCCAGCGCGAGCCTGCCGCCGGACCGCAGTTCATGCGCCCTGGCAAGCAGGATCGTCTCCCAGTCGCGAAGGGCCTGCGCGCGGAACTGCTCGCGCTCGGCATTGCTCGCGCCGACCGCCTGGACATGGTCGGCGATCATGCAGGGCCGCTTGCTGATCCAATGCATCGCGGTGGCGGAGAAGCCGAACGAGAGCGAATTGTCCGGCACGATCTGGCGATAGAAGCTGGTGCCGCTGCCGAAGATGTAGAGGGAAGGGGTCTCGGCCAGCGGCGCCTCGGTGGAGGTCCCGAGAAGTCCCTGACTGAGCCTGAACAGGGTCGAGAAATCATTGTGCGGCAGGTCGGTGTAGGTGATCGATATCGCCCGATCCGGTTCTGTCTTCCGCACGGCGCCGACCAGCCGCCGCATCATGTCCATCGACGTGCCGCCGTCGGCCGCGCCGAAATCGGCGATCGCGAATGGCTGGCCGTCTGCGAGCCGGGGCATCTTGGCGACGGCCTCGACGACGAGATCGGCGACCTTGTCGATGACGTATTTGGCGCCGACGGTGTTCGCCGAATAGTAACCCGCTCCCCGCATGGCGATCTTCTGGCCGTCGGCTGCGCTCATTCTTCTCTCCCCTTATTCATCGTCGACGCGGCCTCCGCCGGCGCCGCGCACGCGCGACCTTTCGCTTTCGGGCACATAGGTTCTGGCCGCGAAGGAATTCAGCGCGGCGAGCGTCCGTTCCTCGATCGCCCCGCGCCGGCCCGTGACCGGCTGCGCCACCTCGGCGCGGTTTTCGATGACCACGTCTGCCCGCGGCGTCAGCAACTCGGGCCGCTCCGCCACGCGCATGTTCGATCGGCGCAGCATTGCGTCGAGCCAGACCGGCAGGCCGACATCCAGGATCGCCAGCGGTATCGCGCTCGCCGAAGGCGGATCGTCGAGCAGCAGGGCCGCGGTCCGGATAGGGCAGAGCGGCCTTTCGGCCGGCTTGTCGGCCTCGCCGCACCGCCAGCGCGCCGCGCGGGCAGGATCGGGTGCCGCGAAGGATTGCGCGTTTTCGGCAAGGCTCAGCATGGCCACGCCCCAGGCTTCGTCTTCGACCGCGATCCGCCTTGCCGCCCGCCCAATGTCCTCGGCCAGGCCCCACGAAAATCCGGCACCCCGCGCCGCCTTGGTGCTCAGCGTTTCCACCTCGTTGAGCGACAGGTCGATCACGCGGCTTCTCCTGCCGTGCCGACGTCCTCGATCAGCGGTTCGCCGCTGAACAGCGCAATGCGCAGCCAGCGGTCGGAGCGCGGATCGAAACTGCGCGCGCCGAAGAAAGCGAGCTTGGCGCGCAAAATGTCGACAGGCCGCAATTCGGCGCCGATCAGATTGTCGTGGATCTCGGCGTAGGGGAATTTGGCGACGATCTGGGCGCGCCGAACCGCATGGCGCCATTCCGGGCGGCGCAGCAGGAAGTCCGCGACGCGGCTCGAGGCCGGCTCCTCGGATAGCGCGGCGGCCAGGCCGAGCGCGTCGCGCGCGGTGGCCAAGGGCTGTTCAAGCTCGGCGCCATCCTCCTCGAAGCGCTCACCGAGCCTCGGCTCGAGCTTCTCCGCGGAAACATACCAGAAGCGCGCATTGGCGGCCGGGTCAGCGAAGTCGACGCTTTCCGCCCAGGAATAGGAGTCGAGAAGCGCCTGGCGGAGCGAGGCGCAACTCATACTGCCGTCGATTGCGTGGCCGTGCGTCTCGTCGGCCTTCATCGTGTCGCCGAGATCGTCGACCAGGGTGCCGTGGGGTTCGAGGATCAGCGAAACGCAGGCTTCCTGCCCCTCGAGCGAGAAATGGTGTTCGGCGAAGCGGTAGAGCGGATCCCAGGGGCGCGGCTTCGCCAGAAGCCGGTCGAGATTTTCCGCCAGCGTGTCGAGGTCGTCGGCGAGCGACCGCGTTGCTGCGGCCTGGCGGCTGTCGTCGCTGTGCCAGCGGGCGACGCGTCGGCGCAGATCGGCGAGAGATTTCGAAAAGGCGTTTCGTTCCACCTTGCCGGCATGTGGTTCGGCGCGTACCCGCGCGAGCGCGGTTTCGCGCGCCAGGAACCAGCTATGCGTCAGCAGCGGATGGCGAACTAGGAAAGGAGCCATGCCCAGCCCCGTCGCATTGCCCACGCCGAGCGCCCTGCGCAAATCCGGCGCCAGTCTGGCCGCGCCGGCCGGATTGCGGCGATGGGCGATGTGATCGACCAGATCGAGCGTGAAGGAGCGGATCAGCCAGACGGTGAGCATCTCGGCCTGGAAGGATCCGGCAAGCTCCGGTCGCGAGGCGATCTCGTCGCGATCGGCGATGCCGAACTTGCCGTTGCCGTAGACCGCCGTGGTGCGAAGCAGATAGCCAACGCCGAGCAGTTGCTCCTCGTCCGGCTGGCGGCCCTGCGCCAGCGTTGCGGCAACCTCCTCGAACAGCCGCACGCTCTTGTTCGCGCGCGCCAGCACGAGTTCGCGGCTGGTGTAGCGGCCTGCTTCCTGCAGCGGCGCATTGGCTTCCAGCCGCGCGATCTCGGCTGAGTCCGGCAATCCGTCGTAAAGCGCGTAGCTGGTGTCCCAGGCCTGCGCGATCACCCGGTCGGACCGCTTCTCGTCGTCGAGCGGGGTCGAGAACGCGACCAGGCTGTAGGTCCTTGCCGGTGTCTCGACCGCATAGACCGCGCGCCCGAAACCATTGTCGTCGAGATCGAACAGATGTTTGCGCACGCGCCATTTCTCTCTGGCGGCGCGGCGGATCAGCTGACGCAGGAAGCTGAGACGCGTCGGATGCGCCGCGCCAAGCCGCTGCAGGCGCATGACGATCTCGGGCGGGCGAAGCGCGATCGCCGTCATGCCGTGGTCCCTGCGAGCTTCTCCAAGGTGGCAAGCGTTTCAGCCGCCACCTCGATGCCTTCGACTGCGCTGCGCTCGCGCGTGCCGAAACGCTTCGTGCCTGGAAGCCTCGCTTCGCCGGTGAAGGCGCCGGCGACGATTTCGAGATTGCCCGCGAACGCGCCCGCCGAAGTCGCGTCCGGCGCGACCGCCAGGAAGAACTGGCCGGTTCCAGGCGGCCCTCCGGTCGTGCCGGAGAACGGGCTGGCGACAAGCCCGGGATTGGCGCCCGTCAAGCACGCGGCGAAGATTTCCACCAGAAGGGCGGAGCCGACGCCCTTGTAGCCGCCCGCCGGCGCCATCGTGCCTTTCAGCGCTTCGCTCGCGTCGGTGGTCGTTTCGCCGCTCGCGTCGAAGGCCCAGCCGGGGGGGATCGGCTCGCCGGCGCGGGCGCGCTTGATGACTTCACTCTTGGCGACGACGCTGGCGCTCTGGTCTATGACGAACTTCGCGCCACCTTGTCCGTCGGGAACCGCCAGCGACCAGGGATTGGTGCCGACGGCCGCCTTGCGGCCACCCCAGGGCGCGATCGACGCCGGCGCGTTGGTGAACCCCAGCCCGACCAGGCCAGCCTGAGCGATGCGTTCGGTGTGATAGCCGAGCGCGCCGCAATTGTAGGAGTTGCGGATGGCGAGCGCCGCCACGCCTTGCGAGCGGGCCGCCTCGATCAGCGGCGGCAGGCCGGTGGCGATGGCCGCATGGGCAAAGCCGTTGCCGGCATCGACGGCGAGAACCGCCGGCGCCGGCCGCGTCAGGCTGGGCTCCGCCAACCCCAGAACCTTGCCGCAGGTCAGATGCTCGCAATAGGTCGGCAGATACATCAGGCCGTGCGACTTCAGCCCGTCGCGTTCGGCCGCCGCGATGCCCGCTGCCAAGGCATCGGCCTGCGCCCCGCTGGCGCCGTGGCGCATCAGGGCCGCGCGGGCGAGTGTCTCGATCCGGGCTTGCGTCAGGCGCGGCATCTGGTCATCCACCCGTCAGGCAGTCGCATAGCCGAACTCTCCTTCTCCGGCCCGCGTCTGCAGGCGCATGCATTCGATGAATCGCAGCGATGCCGGCTGCAGGTTCCGGCCCTCCTTGGCGATCCAGCCGACCGTGCGGCTCGAGCGCGGATCGGCAAGCGGAACGAAGCGCACGGCGTGGCTGCATTTCCAGCGGCAGAGCCGGGGCAGGATGGTGACGCCGAGCCCGGCCTCGACCATCGCCAGATTGGAGCTCACATTGGTCGCGGTGAGTTTCGAGCCGGCGGCAAGCGCCTCGATCTCGGCAAGCCCGAGCGCCGCTGCCGCGCCATTGCGGATGAAGCTCTCACCTTCCAGCTGCGCCCATTTCAACGGACGCTTCGATTTCGCCAAAGGATGATCGACCGGGCAGACGAAATCCAGCGGTTCGTGGAACAATGGCTCGAAACTGAGCTGCGGCCGCTTGCTGGCGAGCACGCACAGACCGACCTCGACCATGCCGTTTTCGACCGCCTCGACGATGGCGTTGGAATCGCTGTCGCGAACATGGATGTCGAACCTGCCGCCCTCGGCGCGAAGCTGGGCGATGGCGCGCGGCAGCAAGGTCACGGCGACCGAAGGCACGCTTGCCACGTCGCAGCGGCCCTGCAGGTCCGCCGCATAGCTCGTCATCGCCAGACAGGCGCGATCATAATGCGCGATCATGGCGCGCGCCTCGTCGAGCACGATGCGGCCGACCGGCGAAAGCGCGCCCTTGCGCTCGCTCTCGAACAGCGGCGCGCCGATATCGTCTTCGAGCTGCTTCAAGGTCATCGACACGGCCGACGGCGTGCGGCCGATCTGATCCGCTGCGGCGCGCACGCCGCCGGTTTCGCAGACGGCGACGAAGCTGCGCATGCCGGTCAGGCTGATGGTTTTCGTCACTGTTAAGCTTGCCTGAACGTTTGTGCCAAAAATTTAGCTTGATTGAAATTCACAGCATTGGTTAGGTCATGTCAACCGAATTGATGCAGGTCGAACAGGATGCTGAACGGTCAGAACTTCATTGCGGGCGAGTGGCGCGATGGCGCCGACTGGGTCGAGGACGTCAACCCATCGGACGTCACCGACATTGTCGGGCGCTTCGCCCAGGCGCGACCATCCGACATCCATGACGCCGTGGCGGCGGCGCAAAGCGCGCAGCGGGAATGGGCGGCGGCCGGCCTCGAAGCGCGGGCCGCCGTCCTCGATGCCGTCGGACGCGAATTGATGGCGCGCTCGAAGGAACTTGGTGAACTTTTGTCGCGCGAGGAGGGCAAGACCCTTCCGGAGGGCGTCGGCGAGGTTTATCGCGCCGGACAGTTCTTCACCTATTTCGCCGCAGAGGCGCTGCGTAATCTGGGCGGCTCGGCCGACTCCGTCAGGGCCGGCGTGGATGTGGTGATCGAGCGCGAGCCGCTCGGCGTCGTGGCGATCATTTCGCCCTGGAATTTCCCCATCGCCACCGCGTCGTGGAAGATCGCGCCGGCGCTGGCCTTCGGCAATGCGGTGGTCTGGAAGCCGGCCAGCGTCACGCCGGCCAGCGCCTGGGCGCTGGCCGAGATCATCAGCCGGCAGGCGATCCCGAAAGGCCTGTTCAATCTGGTGATGGGATCGGGCTCGACGATCGGCCGCGAGCTCGCCGCCAATGCCGATATCCAGGGCCTGAGCTTCACCGGCTCCGGCGCCGTCGGCTCCGGGATCGCGGCGCTGGCCGCCGCACGCTTCGTGAAGCTGCAGCTCGAAATGGGGTCGAAGAATCCGTTCGTGGTCATGGACGATTCCGACCTCGATCGCGCGGTCGATTTGGCCGTGAACGGCGCCTTTGGCGGCACCGGACAGAAATGCACGGCGTCGTCCCGGCTGATCGTGCACCGGCCTGTGCATGATGCCTTCGTCGAGAAGTTCTTGGCGAAGACCAAGGCGCTGAAGGTTGGCCATGCCCTGGAGGCCGGGGTCCAGATGGGGCCGGTCGTCAGCGCCGAACAGCTCGCCGCCAATCTCGACTATGTGGCGCTCGGCAAAAGCGAACGCGCCGAGCTTGCGACGGGCGGCGAGGCGCTCGACCTTGCGCACAAGGGGCACTACATGGCGCCCGCCGTGTTTCTCAACGGGCGCTCGCGCATGCGCATCAACCAGGAGGAGATGTTCGCGCCGATCACCTGCGTCATTCAAGCCGACGATCTCGAAGAGGCGATCCTGCTTGCCAACGATACGCCCTATGGGCTGACGGCGGGGATCGCCACGCGCTCGTTGGCGCGCGCGACGAAATTCCGCCACGCCTCGCGCTCGGGCTGCGTCATGGTCAACCTGGCCACCGCCGGGACAGACTATCACGTGCCGTTCGGCGGCGTCCGCGGCTCCAGCTACGGTCCACGCGAGCAGGGGCGCTCGGCGGCTGAGTTCTACACCCAGGTCAAGACGTCCTACATCCACGCGGGCGCGCCCGAATGACCAGCGACGCGCCTCGAGTGCTGATCGACGGGCTGCAATACTGCAACTGGTCGCGCGCGATTTTCGAGGAGATGCGCCAGGGCGGGCTGACCGCGGTCCACGCCACCGTCGGCTATCACGAAGGTTTTCGCGAGACCGTGCGCCATCTCGTCGATTGGCGGACACGCTTCCGCGACAATGAGGACCTGATCCTTCTGGCGCGCGACAGCGGCGACATCGCGCGGGCGCGGGCCACGAACCGAACGGCTATTTTCCTCGGGCTGCAGAACCCGATGCCGATGGAAGACGATATCGGCCTGATCGAGATGCTTTTCGATCTCGGCATCCGCTTCATGCAACTCACCTACAACAACCAGTCGCTGCTCGGCTGCGGCTGGATGGAGAAGGAGGACAGCGGCGTCACGCGCATGGGGCGCGCGGCGATCGCCGAAATGAACCGTCTCGGCATGATCATTGATCTGTCGCATGCCGGCGAGCGGACCGCGCTGGAAACGATCGCGCTCTCGCAGCGGCCCGTGGTCATCAGCCACGCCAACCCGCGCTGGCTGCGCGACAGCAACCGCAATGTATCTAAGGCCGTCCTGAAGGCGCTGAGCGTGAAAGAGGGACTGCTCGGCCTTTCGCTCTATCCGCTGCATCTTCCGAACGGTTCGGACACGACGCTCAATCAATTTGGCAACATGGCCAAGGAAGCGGCTGAAATCATGGGAGCGGGGCATCTCGGCATCGGCTCGGATCTCTGCCAGGACCAGCCCGACGGCGTCGTGCGCTGGATGCGCGAGGGCCGCTGGACCCGGGACATCCAGGCGGCCGCCAGCTTTCCGGCGCAGCCGTCCTGGTTCGGATCGAATCTCGATTTCCCCGGGCTTTCGGAGGGCCTTCTGTCAGCTGGCTTCGGCAAGGGCGAAACCGCGCTTGTGCTCGGCGGCGCCTGGCATCGTTTCCTCGAGGACAGCCTGCCTCCCGTTGGCTGAGTGCCACGCTATTCGGCCGGCTTGTCGTCCGGGTGGCCGAGTTCGCAGAACCAGCCGCCGAGATATTTCACCGAAGGCTTCTTCGGGTCGGGAGCAGGGGTCTTCGCCTCGACGGCGGCGCGGAACGGCTCGGCGCTGTCCTGCGGGATGAATCCAAGGTGGTCGGCGCCACTGTTGTCGACCATCTTCAGCTTGTTGTCGGAGATGCCGAAGGAGATCGTGTGGCCGACGCGCGGCGCGGTCAGCGATGCCTCGACCAGGCGCACGCAGTCGGCGAAGGAGAGGTACGACCACAGCATGCGGCGGTCGGCCGGTTCGGGGAAAGACGAGAAGATGCGCAGGCACACCGTCTCGATGCCGAACTTGTCCCAATAGAGCCGGCTGAGGCTCTCGACGAAATTCTTCGACACGCCATAGAGGCTGTCGGGACGCACCGGTGCGTCGACACCGATATGCGCCTCGATCTCGTGATAGCCGATGGCATGCACCGACGAGGCGTAGATGACGCGCTTCACGCCGTGTTTCCGGGCGCCTTCATAGATGTGGTAGGAGCCGCGGATGCTGGAATCGAGGATGGTCTGCCACTCGCATTCGAGCGGCGCGCCGCCGAAATGCACGATCCCGTCGCAATCCTTGGTCGCTGCGATCGTCGCTTCCATGTCGGCGAGGTCGAAGATCGCTTCCTCCTCGTGCGGCGCAAGATCACCAAACGGTTGGCGCCCCGCCAGACGAATTTTTTTGGCTAGCGGCACCAGCCCTTTGCGCAGCTCCGAGCCGAGCCGGCCGGCGGCGCCGGTGATCAGGATACGTTCGTAATGCGGCATGCTTTACTCCACTTGCGCGACGGCGGCGTTGATCCGCGAGATCGCCTCGGTCAGCACCTCTTCGCTGGTCGCGGTCGAGATGCGGAAATAGGGTGACAGTCCATAGGCGACGCCGGGCACTGACGCCACCCGGCCTTCGTTGAGAAGATAGTTCGATACGGCCGCGTCGTCGTCGAGCACGACGCCCTTGGGCGTCTTGCGGCCGATCAGGCTGGCGCAGCCGATATAGGCGTAGAAGGCGCCATCCGGCGGCGACAGCGTCAGGCCGTTGATCTTGCGGATGCCGTCGACGACCAGGTCGCGGCGCCTCTCGAAAGCCTGACGAAAACGCCCGACCTCGTCCTGTGGGCCGTTGAGTGCTGCGACGGTCGCGGCCTGAGCGATCGAGCACACCGAGGTGCAGGACTGGCTCTGGATCGTCGACATTGCCTTCAGAAGCGGCGCCGGCCCGGCGGCATAGCCGACGCGCCAGCCGGTCATGGCATAGGATTTCGAGACGCCGTTGACGATCAGCGTGCGGTCCTTGAGCTCGGGACAGGCCTTGCCGAACGAGACGAACTCGCGCCCGTCGAACAGGATGTGCTCGTAGATCTCGTCGGACAGGATGAGCACCTGCGGATGCTTCGCCAGCACCGCGCCCAGCGCCTTCAGATCGGACTGAGAATAGACCGCGCCGGAGGGGTTGCCCGGCATGTTGAGGAAGAGCCACTTCGTCCTTGGCGTGATTGCCTTTTCCAGCAGCGCCGGCGTCAGCCGGAAACCGGTGGTCTCCGGGCATTCGACGACGACCGGCGCGCCGCCGAGCAGCTTCACCATCTCCGGATAGGAGACGAAATAGGGCGCCGGCAGGATCGCCTCGTCGCCCGTCTCCAGCGTCGCCATCAGCGCATTGAAGATGATCTGCTTGGCGCCATTGGCGATGACGATGTCGTCGGCCGTATAGTCCAGCCCGTTCTCGCGGCGGAATTTTCCCGCGATGGCTTCGCGCACCTCAGGCGTGCCGGCAGCCGCCGTGTAGAGCGTCTGGCCGGCCTTGGCGGCGAAATGAGCGGCATCGATGATGTGATGCGGCGTCGGGAAATCGGGCTCGCCCAGGCCGAGATCGATCACGTCCACGCCCTTGGCGCGTAGCGCCTTGGCGGCCTGCGAAGCGGCCATTGAGGCGGAGGGTTTCACCACCGACAGGCGCGAGGCAACATAGCTCATCAGTCGTTCTCCGTGATGTAACCCTTGGATCGGTCATTGGCCCGCGCGGCCGCGCTACGCTTGGCCGGATCGCCATAGCCGCCGCCGCCCGGCAGCTCGAGGATCAGCCGGCGCCCGGCCGGCACATGCTGCCAGCCCTTGGGGCGCATCTTGGTGCCGTCATCGAGCTTGACGACGCCGGCGACGCCCGGCTTGCCGCCATTGCGGCCGTGGGCGGGATGATTGACGCGGTCGAACATGGCCGAGAAGTCGAACTCGTGACCGTCGGTCGCGGCGATCTCGATGACCTGTCCCAGGCCGCCTCGAAATTCGCCGTCGCCGCCGGAGTTGGGCCGCAACTCCTTGCGCCAGATGACGATCGGGCCGGTATGCTCGGTCGCTTCGATCGGCATCGTGTGCACGCCGGACGGGAACGCGGTCGCCGACAGACCGTCGAGCTCGGGGCGTGCGCCCATGCCGCCGGAGTTGAACATCAGCACCTCGGCGCGGCGGCCGGACGCGCCGACGGCGGGGCGCGCCGAGATATGGATGTTCCAGAGCGCGCCGGCACCTTCGGCGAGGATCTTTCCGGGCAGCGCCTTGGAGAACGCGCCCAGCACCAGATCGGGAACCATGTGGCCGAAAATATGCCTCAGCGCGACGGGTGCAGGACGCACGGCGTTCAGGATGTTGATGGGCGACGAGACGGTGAAGAAGGCGAGCGAGGCGGCATTGTTGGGGATGTCGGGCGCCACCATGCATTTCAGCGCGTAGCAGGCATAAGCCTTGCTGTAGATGATCGGGCAGTTGATGCCCCAGCGGCTCATCGGGTCGGTGCCGGTGAAATCGACCTCGACATGATCGTCGCGCACCGAGACCGTCGCCGCCAGCTTCACGGGCTCGTCGTAGCCGTCGGTCACCAACTCGTTCGACCAGCTTCCCTTCGGCAGCGCCGCGATGCGTTCGAGCATGGCATCGCGGGTGCGCGAGAAGATGAAGTCGCCGAGGCCGTCGAGCGAGGTGAGGCCGATCTCCTTCATCATGTCGACGAGGCGGCGGTGGCCGACCTCGTTGCAGGCGGCCAAAGAGTAGAAATCGCCGACGACCTGGTTCGGTTCGCGGACATTGGCGCGCAGGATGCGGACGAGATCGAGATTGACCTTGCCCTTTTCCGCGAACTTCATGATCGGGATCTGGATGCCTTCCTCATAGACCGACTTGCCATCGGCGCCGAAGCCGCGGCCGCCGACATCGACGACATGCGCCGTGCAGGCGAAGAAGGCGACGAGCTCGCCGTTGAGGAAGGATGGCGACACCATGGTGATGTCGTGCAGATGGCCGGTGCCGAGCCAGGGGTCGTTGGTGACATAGGTGTCGCCTTCGAACATCTCCTCGCGCGGGATTGCGTTCATGAAATGCAGCACGGCTTCCGCCATGGTGTTGACGTGGCCGGGCGTGCCGGTGACCGCCTGCGCCAGCATCTGGCCGCGCGGGTCGAACACGCCGGCCGACAGGTCGCCGGATTCGCGCACCGAGGTCGAGAAGGCGGTGCGCAGCAAGGTCAGCGCCTGCTCCTCGACCACCGAGATCAACCGGTTCCACATGACCTGCATGCGGATTTCGCCAATATCGCTCATGACTGGCTGCCTTTGCGGACCAGAAGGATTGCGCCGTCGCTCTGGATGACGGCGTCGAAGCTGGTGGTGACGACGGTGGAGGTCTCGCGCTCGACGATGACGGCCGGGCCGGCGACGCGGTCGCCGGCGCAAAGCGTATCGCGCTCGACGATGCCATAGGTCTGCGGCGCGCCGGTCGCCGGATCGAAGACCGCGCGGGTCGTCGCCGGTTGGTTCGTCTTCTTGCCCTTGGTCAGCTCGTGCCTCGCAACGGCAGGACGAACATCGGTGGCCTTCACCGACCAGGTGACGATCTCGATCTCCAGCCCGTCGAGGCCTTCGATGGCGCGGCCGAAGAAGCGCTGATAGCTGCTCTCGAACAGGTCCTTGAGCTTGGCCACCGCATCGTCGCCGAACGGCTCGTCCGCCAGTGGCACGGGGATTTCCCAGCCCTGGCCGGCATAGCGCATGAAAGCCGTGATCTCGCAGACGATCCTGCCGCTGGCGCCGCTACGGACGAAACCCTCGGCGGAGGCCTTGAGGTCGGCGAGCAGGGCATTCACTTCCGGCGGTTTGAAGCGCGACAGGCGCGTCAGCTTCGAGGCCAGCGCCTCATAGCCGAACGGCGCCTTGAGGAAGCCGATCGCCGACCCGACGCCGGCGCCGCGCGGCACGATGCACTGGTCGATGCCGAGCTTTTCACAGAGCCTTGCGGCGTGGAGGGGCGCGGCGCCGCCGAAGGCGATCATCAGATTGTCGGAGATGTTCTTGCCGTTCTCGACGGCATGGACGCGGGCGGCATTGGCCATGTTCTCGTCCACCACCTCGCAGATACCGAAGGCGGTCGACATGGCATTCAGCGACAGGCGCTCGCCGACATCGCGCAGGATCGCCTGTTCCGACGCGGCCGTGTCGAGCCTGATCGCGCCGCCGGCAAAATTGTCGGGGTCGAGCTTGCCGAGCACCAGGTCGGCATCGGTGATCGCCGGGCGCTTGCCGCCGCGGCCGTAACAGGCCGGACCCGGCTCCGAGCCGGCGCTTTCAGGCCCCGTCTGAATGCGGCCCATGGCGTCGACCCAGGCGATGGAGCCGCCGCCGGCGCCGATCTCGATCATCTCGATCACCGGAATGGAGATCGGCATGCCCGAGCCTTTCGAGAAGCGATAGGTGCGGGCCACTTCGAAGGTCCGCGCGGTGCGCGGCGCATAGTCCTCGATCAGGCAGATCTTTGCGGTGGTGCCGCCCATGTCATAGGAGACGACATTTTCCAGACCGAAGCGACGGGCGATGTCGGCGGCAAAGATCGCGCCGCCGGCGGGGCCGGATTCGACCAGTCGCACCGGGAATTCCGAAGCGGTCTCCACCGAGATCAGGCCGCCGCCGGAATGGATCATGAAGACAGGGCATTCGGCGCCCATGTCCTTCAGGCGCGTCTGCAGGCGGGCGAGATAGTCGGCCATCTGCGGCCGCACATAGGCGTTGGCGCAGACCGTGTTGAAGCGCTCGAACTCGCGCATCTGCGGCGAGACCTCGGCGCTGATCGAAATAGGGATGCTGAGTTTGCGGGCGAGGATCTTACGAGCTCGCTGCTCGTGGTCCGGATTGGCGTAGGCATGGATGAAGCCGATCGCGACCGAGCCGAAATTGCCGGCCGCGATGCGATCGGCGATCTCTTCGAGGGCGGCTTCGTCGAGGGGCTGCAATTCCTGCCCTTCGGCCCCGATGCGGCCCTTGACCGTGAAACGGTCCTCGCGCGGGATCAGCGGCTTCGGCAGTTGCAGGTTGAGATCGTATTGCTCGAAGCGGTTTTCCGTCCGCATCTCGATCACGTCGCGGAAACCTTCCGTCGTGATCAGCGCCGTCCTGGCGCCACGGCGCTCGATCAGCGCGTTGGTGGCGAGCGTCGTGCCGTGGATGATGATGCCGATCTCGGCTGCTGAAATTCCGGCATCGCGGATGACGACGTCGATGCCGTCGAGGATCGCCTGCTCGGGTGCGGCATAATTGGTCAGTACCTTGGTCGAGAACATCGTTCCCCTGACATCGAGGGCGATGTCGGTGAAGGTGCCGCCGATGTCCGCGCCGAGGCGGATGTCGTCTGATCTGGAGGTCATGCCTTGGCCTTCTGGGAAGCGAGCGCGGCGTCGCGCATCTGGGAGAGGGTCTGCCGGGGCGTGAGCGCTTCGGGCGAGATGGCGATGTCGAGGACCGCGCCGGTCGCGGACTTCAGCGCCCGCTCGAACGCCGCGGCGAAATCCTGTGTCGCTTCGACACGCTCGGCGTGGAAGCCGTAAGCCTTGGCCAGCGTCACGAAGTCGGGGTTTTCCAGCGAGGTGCCGGAAACGCGCGCCGGGTAGTTGCGCTCCTGATGCGCGCGGATGGTGCCGTAGATGCCGTTGTTGATGATCAGCACGATCGGCTGCGCGCCCGCCTGCATCGCGGTGCCGAGTTCCTGGCAGTTCATCTGGAAGTCGCCGTCGCCGGCAAAGCAGACGACTGTGCGCTGAGGATACGCGACCTTGGCGGCGACCGCCGCCGGCAGGCCGTAGCCCATGGCGCCGGATTGCGGCGCAAGCAGCCGCGCCTGCGGCCCGAATTTGAAGAACTTGTTCGGCCATACCGTGAAATTGCCGGCGCCGTTGGTCAAGATGACGTCTGCCGGCAAGGTCTCGCGCAGCCAGGCGCTGACCGCGACCATGTCGACGGGGCCGGGCTGGACGGGCGCGGCGAAGGTGCCTTCATAGGCCTTGCGCGCCTCCGCGCGCCAGTCGGCCCAGCCACCCTTGACCGAGGTAAGTGCCTTGGCGAAGGCGTTCGGGCCGGCATGGATGCCGATCGTCGGCACATAGATCTTGCCGATCTCGCGATCGGAGCCGTGCACATGAATCAGCTTCTGGCGCGGCACCGGTACGGAAAGCAGCGTGTAGCCATCGGTGGTCATCTCGCCGAAGCGGACATTGACGGCCAGGATCACGTCGGCGTCGCCGACCAGCTTCTTGACATGCGCCACCATGCCGACGCCGGCTTCGCCGACGAAAACGGGCGAATGGTTGTCGAACTGGTCCTGGTAGCGGAAGGCGGCGACGACAGGGATGTCGGAAGCCTCGGCGAAGGCCTGGAGCGCGGCAATCCCGTCAGCCGTCCAGTTGGCGCCGCCCATGAGCAGCACCGGCCTCTCGGCGGAGGCAAGCATTTCCAGCGCCGACGCGATGGCGTCCTGCGATGGAGCAGCTTCGAAAATCGAAGCGGGGCCGCTGAGCGGCGCGGCCTCGGTCAGGGTCGTCAGCATATCTTCCGGCAGCGCGACGACGACGGGGCCGGGCCGTCCGGTCAAGGCCGTGGTCCAGGCGCGCGCCACGATTTCGGGCAGCCGCGCGACGTCGTCGATCTCGACAGCCCATTTGGCGACCGTTCCGTACACCGCCCGGTAGTCGATTTCCTGGAAGGCTTCACGGCCCTTCATGTCGGTGCCGACCTGGCCGACGAACAGGATCATCGGCGAGCTGTCCTGCATCGCGGTATGCACGCCGATGCTGGCATTGGTCACGCCCGGGCCGCGCGTCACGAAGCAGATGCCCGGCGATCCCGTCAGCTTGCCATAGGCCGATGCCATGAAGGCCGCGCCGCCCTCGTTGCGGCAAAGCACATAGTCGAGCTTGCCATGGGTGTCGTGCAAGGCGTCGAGCACGGCGAGATAGCTTTCGCCGGGAACGCCGAAGCTCTTGGTCGCGCCCAAGGCGATCAGGCACTCGACAAGAAGGTGACCGCCATTGCGGACCATGCCTCGACATCCTCTTAAAGCTGGCGGCAAGCGGACCGAGCCTGCCCTTCGGAACTATACCTGCACTGTGGCGGACCGGCGCGAAATCAAGAAATGCGATGCATACGAAAGTTTTTCTTTACCGTGCAAGGCGTGTCGATATTCAGGCAAGGCCGGCCTGCAAATGCCGGCTTCCTGCGCTTCCAGTGCTCACGTACCTTAAGTACGCTCCGCTCCGGTTCTCGGAAACCGCCATTTTCGACTCGGCCTGACCTGAATCTCAACGCGCCCTGGTTCGCACCAAAACACTGGGGTTCATCGTGCCCTGCGGATCGAACGCGTCCTTCAACCGCGCCATGAGCTCGCGCTCGACAGTGCCGCGATTCCGGTCGGCCATGGCGATCTTGGCGCGGCCCAGGCCATGCTCGGCCGCGAAGCTGCCGCCCATCCCGGTGGCTAAAGCGGCCAGCGCCTCGGCGAACGCTCCGGCCTTGCCGTCGAAATCGGCGCGGCCTTCGGGCGGCGACAGATTGTAGTGGGATGTTGCCGTCGCCGAGATGGCCGAACGGGTTGCTCCGAGTGCCCGGAAGGATGTCGTGGCAGGTCTTGGCGCCGGCTTCGATGAAGCGCGCGATCGCGCCTGGCGGCACGGAGATGTCGTGCTTGAGCTGCTCGCCCTCCAGCCGCTGTCCCTCGGGCTGTTCCTCGCGCAGGCGCCAGAACTGCGCGCGCTGCGCGCCCGAATTGGCCAGCGCGCCATCCACGACCACGCCTTGTTCCATGCCCCATTCCAGCGCCGAAGCCAGGATGTCGTCGAGGGGGACGCGCGTCGAGCCCGACGCCATCTCGACGAGCAGATAGACGTCGCCTCGCGTCTCCAACTGATAGGCGAGGTCGGGCAGATGCTTGAGCGCCAGGGTCAGGCCGACATCGGAAAAGAATTCGAGGCCGGTCAGGAACTCTCCGGCCTCGCCGCGCAAGAAGGCGCCGAAGGAAACGGCAGCCGCGAAATCGGACATGACCAGGAGCGCGCTCGTCTGCTGCCGATGCATGGGACAGAGGCGCAGCACTGCTCGCGTCACAATTCCAAGCGTGCCTTCCGAACCGCAGAACAGCTTGCGCAACTGATAGCCGGCATTGTCCTTCTGCACCGCGCGAAGACCGTCCCAAACCGTGCCATCCGGCATCACGACCTCAAGGCCGAGCACAAGGTCCTGCATCATGCCGAAGCGGAATGCATGGCTGCCGCCGGCATTGGTGCCGATCAGGCCGCCGATCCTGGCGCTGCCTTCGGCGCCCAGATGCATAGGGAACATCAGCCCATGCGGCTCCAGCGCTTCGTGCAGGGAGGCAAGCACGACGCCAGCCTCGACCGCAATCGAGCCGCTCTCCGGATCGGGCTCGCCAATGGCCGTCATGCGCGACAGCGAGACGATCACCACATTTGTTTGATCGGCAACAGCACCGCCGCACAGGCCGGTGTTGCCGCCTTGCGGCACAACGGCTAATCCGGCCTGCCGACAAGCCTTGACGACCGCGGCCACCTCCGCGGTATTTGCCGGCCGGGCGACGCCCAATGGCCGAACGCCATAACGGTTGAGCCAATCGCGCTGGAAGGGTTGAGCGTCATCGCCCGAAAGCCAGCCTTTCGGTCCGAGTATCTCGCGCAAGGCGGCTGCGGGGTCGGTCATTGAAGTACCTGGTGATGTTGTTGCCTGCCGAACGTTGCATCTCCCCGGATGCCGTTCAATGACCCAGCACCTGCGACAGAAACTGACGGGTGCGCTCGTTTCGGGAGGACGTGAAGAACTCCTCCGGCGGCGCCTGCTCGACGATCTCGCCGCCATCCATGAAGATGACCCGGTCGGCGGCGCGGCGCGCGAAGCCCATCTCGTGGGTGACGCAAATCATCGTCATGCCTTCGGAGGCAAGCGTCACCATGACATCCAGCACCTCAGCGATCATCTCGGGGTCGAGCGCCGAGGTCGGCTCGTCGAACAGCATGATCTGCGGCTGCATGCAGAGCGCGCGTGCGATCGCGACACGCTGCTGCTGGCCGCCGGACAACTGCCCGGGAAACTTCATCGCCTGCTCCGGAATGCGGACCTTTTCCAGAAAACGCCGGGCAGTCGTCTCGGCTTCGGCGCGCGGCCGCTTGCGCACGATCATCGGCGCGATCATGCAGTTCTCCAGCACCGTCATGTGTGGAAACAGGTTGAAGTGCTGGAACACCATGCCGACTTCGCGCCTGATCCCATCGATGTTGCCGACATCGTCGTTGAGCTCGGTGCCCAGCACCGTAATGCGGCCGCCATTATGCTGTTCGAGCCGGTTGACGCAGCGGATCAAGGTGGATTTGCCCGAACCGGACGGTCCGCAGATGACGATTTTTTCGCCGCGCTCGACGGAGAGGTTTATCTTCCGCAGCGCGTGGAACGATCCGTAGTATTTGTCGAGGCCTTCGATGCGGACGGCCGGGCCGGACGGGAGCGTCGAATTCATGCATGCCTCCCTTAGCGTTCGCCGACCGCCATTCGCCGCTCGAGGTAAGCGCCGTAACGGGACAGGCTGAAGACAAAGACGAAATAGATGAGGGCGATGAAGGCGTAGACTTCGACATAGGCAAAGCGCCAATCGCCGGTTCCGTAGGCCGCATTACCGGAAGCGAGGATCTCGAAGAAGCCGACGATGACCACCAGTGAAGTCTCCTTGAACGCGACCACGAACTGGTTGATCGTCGCTGGCAACGCGTTGCGCATGGCCTGCGGGAGCACGATGCGGCTGATGCGTTGCCAGTAGCTCATGCCGAGGGCCATGGCGGCTTCTTCCTGCCCGCTGGGAACACCCTGCATGCCGCCCCGGACGATCTCGGCCTGATAGGCCGAGAAGAACAGGGCGGAGCCCAGGATGACCCGGTAGAGCTTGTCACCCTGCAGCCATTGCGGCAGTGCGAAAGGCAGGACGATGGCGAAGGTGAAGAGGATCGAGATCAGCGGTAGTGAGCGAACCCCATCGATGATGAGACCGGTGGTCCTGGATATCCAGGGCAGGTCCGATCGGCGCAGCAGCGCCAGGCAGATCGCCAGTGGGAAGCCGATCAGGCAGGTGGTGACGAAGATGAAGAGGGTGAGCGCCAGCCCGCCCCAGGCTTCCTCGCCGACATAGGGAAGGCCAAGCACGCCGCCTTTCATCAGCACATAATAGAGGCTCGCCCCGGCTCCCCAGACGAGCGCGATGCGGCGGCCCGTCCAGAAGGCCGGGATGCAGCTCAGCACCGTCATCACCACCACGCTGACGCAGGCCAGCGCCGAGCGCCACTGCTCCTCGAAGGGATAGAGGCCGAAGAGGATGATCCGCCACCTGGCAGCGATCACCGACCAGCAGGCTCCCGCCGCTGCCTGGCAGGCCACCGGCCCGCCGCTGGTCGTGAACACGGCCGCGAAGACAGCCCAGTTGAGCAGCTTCCAGGCCAGGAAGACCATGACGGCAAGGGAGACCAGCGACAGCAGAGCTTGAAGCGGCGTCGCAAGGAAGCGCCGTCTCAGGTCTTCGAGCCTTCCCGGAGCAGGGGGAGCAACAACGACCATCTCCATCTCTCATCCCCTCAGTTGATTGCCCTTGAGGGCAATGGCTTTGTTGATGCGGTTGAACACGGCGGCTAGGCTGAGATTGATGGCGAGGAAACCCGCCATCAGGATGCCGATCGCTTCGAGGGTCTGGCCGGAATGATTGATCGTCAGAGCCACGATCATGAAGAAGTCGGTGAAGCCGACCGCAATGCCCATGGTCGTTGCCTTCATCAACCAGACATATTGGTTGGCGAGGATCGGCAGCATGGCGCGAAGTGCCAGCGGCAGCCTGACCAGCGTGAAGACGCGCCAGGGGCTCAGCCCCAGCGACTGGGCCGCTTCCATCTGGCCCTTACCGACAGCCTTGAAGCCGCCGCGCACGATCTCGGCGATGTAGGAGCCGCCATAGATGGCGATGGCCACAGCCAGCGCGGAAAACTCCGGCGGAATGCGCAAGCCCCCCTTGATGTTGAGCCCCTGCAAGGCGGGGAAGTCGAGCAACGCCAGGTCGGGCAGGCGGCCGACCGCAAGGATGACGACGGCGCAAGCCAGTGCTGCCGCCGCGCCGGTCAGCTGGATGCCGAGGCGCTCGCCGACAGGCTGATTGAGGCGCGATGTCCGTCCAAGCCAGACCGGAAGCGCGATTGCCGCGATCAACGCGATTGCCGCCGCCGCAAACGCAACGCCGCCGACATTTGGGATTGGTACGTAGAGGCCGCGACTGCTCAGCAAGATGCCAAAGGCCTCATGCGCGGCGCGCGGCGTTGGAAGGTGCGTGATGACCGCGTACCAGAAGAAGACCTGGAGGATCAGCGGGATGTTGCGGAAGATATCCACGTAGGTGCGGCCGAGCAGTCGCGCCAGTTCGTTCGAGGAGGTGCGCGCCAGTCCGACAATCGTGCCGACAATCGTCGCCAGGATCAGTCCGGTGCTTCCCAGGAAGAGCGTGTTGACGATGCCGATGAGGAAGTACCACCAATAGGGATCATTGGCCGTGGCGGGCAGGAGCGAGAAGTTCACATCCCATCCCGTCGACTTGAAGAGGAAGTCGAACCCGGAGGTGATGCCTTGCTCAGCGAGGTTGCGCCTGGCGATCATCACGCAGGCAAGGACCATCCCCGCAAGCGAGCCGACATAGAGAACCTGCAACAGCGCGTTGCGGACTTTCTGATTTCTCAGCAGGCTGACCATATGCCAATCTCCCAATTGCCGCTGGTTCCGCCTGGCGAGAGCCAGGCGGAACTTACAGAGGACGCCTTAGAAGTGGATCAGTCGATCACAAGCGGGAACAGGACGCCGCCGTTGTTCCAGAGGTTGGTCAGCTCGCGATCCATCTTGTAGGGCGAGTCCTTGCCAAGGTCGCGATCGAAGATCTCGCCGTAGTTGCCGACCTTCTTGATCACGTTGTAGGCCCAGTCGTCGGGAAGTCCGAGACCCTTGCCCATGCCTGGCGACACACCGAGGAACTTGGCGACCGCCGGCGACGTCGGCTTGGCCTTGATCTCGTCGACATTCTTGGAGGTGATGCCTTCCTGCTCGGCGAAGGTCAGGGCAGTGAGTGTCCAGTTGGCGACGTCGACCCAATTGTCGTCGCCTTGCCGTACGATCATGACCTCGGGCTCGACGGCGAGCACATCGGGCAGGATCACGTGGTCGTCGACCTTGCCCTTGGCGACACGTGCGATTGCGAGAACCGGCCCCCACTGGGCATACATGTCGCAGCGGCCCGAGAAGTATGCTTGCTCAAGCTCTTCCGTCTTTTCGATGACGACCGGTTCCAGCTTGATCCCGACCTTCTGCGCATAGGCCGCAACCTGCTGTTCGATGGTCGTCCCAGCCGGAATGCAGATCGTGCCGCCATTGGCATCCTTGAGCGACTTCAGGTTGAGCTCCTTATGCGCCATCACCTTGGTCGTGCCGAGGTAATAGGACATGGAGAATTGCAGGCCGAGCTCGGTGTCGCGGCTGAGCGTGCCGCCGGACGCCTTGATGATGATGTCGACGTCGCCCGACTGCAGCGAGGGCCAGCGCTGCGCCCAGCTGATCGGCACGATCTTGAGCTTCGCCGGATCGCCGAACACGGCGGTCGCCACCGCCTTGCAGAGATCGATGTCCATGCCCTTCCAGTTGCCCTTGTCGTCCACCTCGGCGAAGCCGAGATAGGAGCCGTCATGGCCGGTGCAGTTGAGCACGCCGCGCGCCTTCACGGTCTCCAGCGTCTTGCCGCCGGCGGCTTCCGCGGGTGCTGCCAGATGAACGAGGCCCAGGGCCATGGCAGCGGCCCCCCATTTGATCATTTTCATGTTGGTTGTCTCCACTGTTGAGGTTGTTCCGTTTCTTGTTGTTGGAGCCCCGCAAGATGCCTCTCGGGGACCCGGTCTCGAAGCCGCTTTCTCAGTCGGAAAGCGGGGTCGGTTTCGGCAAGGAGAGCTTGAGCTCGCTGCGCCAGTCCTCTTGCGCCAGCCAGCGATGCAGCGCGGCCACCGCCTTCACGCGCAGATGCCCGCGCGGGACGACGAGATAGAAACCGGGGACTTCCTCCGGCTTCATATCGGCAATGGCGTCGCGGCCGATCGGCGCGACCAGCGCGCCGGAGCGGAAGTCTTCCTCGGCGTCGATGACGGAAACCAGGCCGATGCCGATGCCTTGCAGCGTCGCCCGACGCATGGTCGCCGCGTCGTCGAAGCTGATGCTGCGGTCGCCATCCGTCAGCTCGACGCCAAGATGGCGCAATATGTCCGGCCACAGGCGCTTCGACTTGACGGTGTCGAGCAGCGTGAACTTCTTGAGGTCATGCGCCGACTTGATCTTTTCGCCGATCGCCGGCGTGCAGCAGATGATCTTCGGGTCCGGCACCAGGAGGGTGGTCTCATAGTCGGGCCAGTTGCCGTAGCCCCACTGCACGGTCATATCGATGTCGTCGCGCCCGAAGTCGGGCAAGTCGACCATCGTGGTCAGGCGCAGATCGGCGCCCGGCAGCATCTCGCGGAAGAGCGAAAGCCGGGGCAGCAGATAATGCGTGGCGAAGTAGGGACTGGCGTTGAGGTTGATGCGGTCGCGGTAGTTCGACTTGGTGACGCGGCGGACGCCCTCGGAGAATTCGTCGAAGCCTGCCTTGACGTAGTGCGAGAGCAGGATGGCGGATTCAGTCAGCTCGATCGAACGGCCCTTGCGCTCGAACAGCGTGACCTGGAGCGTGTCCTCCAGGAGCTTGATCTGCTGTCCGACCGCTTGCGGGGTGACCAGCAGCTCGTCCGCGGCCTGCCGGAAACTTTTATGCTGCACGACGGCGTGGAAGACGCGCAGCGCATTGAGCGAAGGGAGGCGAAGCTTGCCGGTCATGGTGAATTGCGCCTCCTTTCGTTCGAGACTCCGTCGATCATGCACTGCTGGATGTCAGCCGCGCCCGGCTGACGAAGTTGGTTCAGGCGTAAATGTAACCGCCTGAAACGATGACGTTTTCGCCGGTCATGTAGGTGTTCTTCGGCCCGCCGGTCATCAGCACCCATTCGGCGATTTCCGTCGGCTCGGCGCCGCGGCCGAGCGGGCTTGCCTTGGCCAGTTCCTCAAGGAAGCCGAGCGCCTTGGCCTTCTCGGTGGCCATGCCGGCCGGCGCCACCGAGTTCACCAGGATGCCGTCCTTGGCGACGTAATGGGCAAAGGAGCGCGTCAGGCTGACCACGGCAGCCTTGGTCGCCGCGTAATGCGCGTTCTGCGGATGCGCCTTGAAGGCGTCGACGGAAGTCAGGTTGACGATGCGGCCACGCACCTGGGCTTTCGGCTCCTGCGCCTGCATGTGGCGAACCGCGGCCACCATCATGTGGTAGGTGCCCTTGATGTTGATGCCGTTGGAGGCGTCCCAATCGGCGTCGGTGATTTCGAGCAGCGGACGGCGTGGATAGATCGCCGCGCAATTGACCAGCGTGTCGACGCGCCCGAGCCTGGCGGCGATAGCGTCGAAGGCGGCATGGCACTGCGGGCCGACCTGGATGTCGCCGGTTGCTGCCGCGGTCGGCAGGCCCTTGGCCTTCGCCGGACCGAGCGCAGCCTCGGCGGCCTCCTGGTTGATGTCGATGATGCCGATCTTGGCCGCACCGGCATCGACAGCCATTTTGGCCAGAAGGGCGCCAAGGCCGGCGCCGCCGCCAACGATCAGAACGGAAAGGTCTTTCATCCTGTTTTCCTTACTTGGTGCCGCTCGGCGAGGTCGGCCAGGTCGGCATGATGTCGAAACGGGTAACGTCGGCCCATGCCGGAAGCGCGAGCACACCGACGACCATCTGGGCGATGTCGTCCGGCTGCACCACTTTGCTGGCGTACATGGCTTCGCGCGCCTTGGTGTCGAGAATGTCCTTGTAGAGATGCGTCTCGACGCGGCCGGCGACGATCTCGGTGACGCGTATGCCGGACGGCGAGAGGTCGGCGCGCAGCGCGCCGGCAAAGCCGGAGATCGCAGCTTTGGTGGCCGCATAGACGGCAATGTTGGAGAAGGCCGCGTGGCCGGCGACCGAACCGGTGAACATAATGTGGCCGGACTGGCGCTCGCGCATCTGCGGCACGACGAGCCGGGTGAGCAGGATCGCGGCGCTGAGATTCACCTCCAGCGTGGTGTCGATGTCGGCGATCTTCATGTCGGCGAAATTGCCGAGCGGCGGCATCATGCCGGCATTGTTGATCAGCACGTCGATGGTGAGATCGGCCAGCACCGATTCCAGCGCCTCGCGGTCGGTGACGTCGACGGCGATCGGCACGATGCCCGGACGCTCGGCCTGCAGTTCTTTCAGTGCCGCCTTGCTGCGGCCGACCGCATAGACCTGATAGCCGGCGTCGCTCAAGGCGATCGCGATCGCGCGCCCTATGCCGCTCGTCGCACCTGTGATGAAGGCTGTCGTCACCTGGGCTTCCCCGATTGCTTGATGCTCAGTTTGCGGCCTGGGCCGATGGCGCGAAACCAAGAAAAGCAGCAAAAAGGAAAGATAAACTTTCGAAGCGCGTTTTCGACACTTGAAACGTTCCGTGCTGCCTGAGCGATCTCAAATGCCTAAAATCAAAGAAAAACGCTGATTTCAGCGGGCAGAGGAGGGGTTTGGCCGACCGGCGGAGCAAAAACATGGCTTTCGCAATCGCGAGATCGGTGGTCGTCGGTCCGGGCGCTCGGGAACGAGGTCTATCCGCCTGTCGCCAGCGGCCTTTTCATCCTGGTGAAGAGCGAGGCTGCGGCGGCCTTTTGCTCGGCATCCGTCGCCTCGACGCCGGAAGCTCTGGCCAGGGCGCGGACGCGTCCCAGGCTGTTGTGCAGATGCTTGCGCATGGCCTGGCGGGCCTTGCCGCCGTCCTGCCTTTCGATGGCGTCGACGATGGCTTTGTGCTCGCTGTGGATGCGCGCGTAATAGCTGTCCTTCAGCGCCGGCTCGACGACATAGCCAAGCTGGAAACGCGGCACGATCATCGGCCCCAGATAGGCAAGGAAGCCGTGGATGAATTCGTTGCGCGCGGCTTTGGCGATCGCAAGGTGAAAGTCGTAGTCGTAGTGGATCTGGACCGCAGAAGGATCGGCCTGCTGGGCGTCGATGTCATCCATCATCGCCCGGATGTTGCTTGCATCGTCATCGGTGCGGCGTTCCGCGCAGAGGCCGGCGGATTCCACTTCGACGCTCAACCTCAGTTCGAGCAGGGCGATGGTTTCGGGCAGGGTGCGCAGCGCCTCGTCGGGAATCGAGAAATTGCGAGGCGCAGGCGTTTCGCTGACGAACATGCCGCGTCCCTGCTGCGGCACCACCATGCCCTCCGAGCGCAACCGCGCCACCGCTTCGCGCACGACGGTGCGGCTGACGTCGTATTCGGCGCAAAGCTCCGCCTCGGTCGGCAGTTGCGCGCCAGGCTGCAACCGTCCGGAGCGGATCTTTTCGGCCAGGCTCTCCGCCACGACGGTGGAAAGCGGCTTGCGCTTCGTCATTTACGGCTTTCCATTCAAGTTTAGATTCGGGCCATTCAAGTTCAGATTCGCGATGATGCCCGAACCGGCAAGACCATTCAAACCGCCGCGGTGACGATTAACTCGACCAGCATGCCGGGCTTGGCCATCCGGCCTTCGCCGGAGGAGCGCGCCGGTGCGTGCTCCTTCGGCATCCAGGCGTCCCAGACCGTGTTGACCTCGTCGAAATCGCGCACGTCGTCCAGCCACATCTGGACGTGAAGGATGCGCGTCTTGTCAGTGCCGGCCTTGGCGAGCAGGACGTCGATCTTTCCAAGCACCTCGCGCATCTGGTCGGCCGCGGACTGGCCAGGTCTCGCCACCTGGCCGGTGAGGTAGAGCGTGGCGTCGTGGATGACGCCGTGATGGATGCGGGTGTCGAAGTCGAAGCGCTGGATATCGCTCACGGAATGCCTCTCAGATTGCCGGCGTTTGCCGGATGGGATTGCCTTGCAGATACTGCGCGTAGGGCGCCTGGACGAGCCAGCCGGCATCGACCGGAAGCGTGACGCCGGTGATCGAGGCGGCGCGGTCGGAGCAGAGGAACAGCGCCGCCTCGGCGACGTCGCGCGGCTCGACGAAGCGGCGCAGAGCCGTGGTGGCCTGGATCGCTTCCGGGTTGCGCTCGCCCTTTGCGATCTTTGCCTTCAGTCCGTCCGACAGCGTGTAGCCGGGCGCCACGGCGTTGACGCGAACCCCATGCGGGCCGAGCTCGGCGGCCAGCATTTGCGTGAGCGCCAGAACCGCATGTTTTCCAGGCGTGTAGGCCGGCGGCGACAGCGGCGCGAATGAGGCGAGCGAGCCGACATTGAGGATCGCGCCGCGCCCGGCGGCCGACATCAGCCGGCCGAACACCTGGCACCCGAGAAGCGTGCCGCGATAGTTGATGCGCCACATCCGCTCGTCTTCGCTAAGATCCTGATCGAGCACGTGCTTGCCGCTCTGCAGGATGCCGGCGCAGTTGACCACGACATGCGGCGCGCCGAAGGCATCGCCGACGGCCCGCGCCAGCGCCTCGACCGAGGCGGGATCGCCGACATCGGTCTGGACAAACAACGCGCGCGGCGCGCCCGCTTTCTCGCAGGCGGCGGCAGCTTCCTTGCCTCTGACGGCATCGCGGCCGGCGACCACCACCTGATAGCTATCCTCGGCGAAGCGTTCGGCCATCGCGCGGCCGATGCCGGACGTGCCGCCGATGACGACGGCGGTCTTTGCGTCAGCCATTGCGGCGGTCCTTCCGGTCGATGTCGAAGAAGGCGGCCATGGCCTCGACCTGGAAATCCATCATCGGGCGCCCGGGCTGGATGCGGCAGCCGATCGCCTTCGCCGCCTTCAGCAATGGCGTCTCGGCCGGCTCCATGATGATGTCGACCACGGTCATGTTCGGAGTCAGCTTGCTTACATCCATCGGCAGCGGGTCGCTGGCTTTGAGGCCGGACGGCGTCGCGTTGATCGCCATATCCATGCCGGACGGATCGGGCTCGCCAACCTCGATGCGGCAATTGGGGAACGACTTGTTGACCAGCACAGCGAGCTTTTGCGCGCGGTCCTTGTCGACATCGGTGAGACGGATTTCGGCCGCGCCTTCCTCGGCCAGGCAATAGGTCAGCGAGGAGCCCGCGCCGCCGGCGCCAACCTGCAGGATACGCCTGCCGGCAATCTGATGGCCGCCAGCCTTCAGGCCATCGATGAAGCCGACGCCGTCGAAATTGTCGGCATACCAGCTGCCGTCCGCCTGTCGGCGCACCGAGTTGGCGCTCTGCACGCGCGACGCGCGATCATGGGCCGCCGCGCATTTGTGATAGACCGGGACCTTGTAGGGCACCGAGATGATCACGCCACGGATGTTCTCCGCCGCCGTGATGCCGGCCCAGAACGTGTCGAAATCCTCCGGGCGGCAGCTCAGCGGCACCATAAGGCTGTCGAGCCCCTTCTGCTCGAAGATCTCGTTGAAGATTCCGGGGCTCTTTGCATGACCCACGGGATGGGCCAGCATGACGAAGATGTCAGCCTTGCCGGTTCCGCGCATCGGTTATTCCTTTCCGTTTGACAGTTCGTGATCGCTCAGAATTTCGAGGGCCCGCACGAGCGACGAATGGTCCGCCTCCGCGCCGCCCGCCTGGGCCGAACAGGCATTCATCAGCTGCTGCGCCGTTGCGGTGCCCGGCAAGGCAACGCCGAGCGAGCGGGCGCTCTCGAGCGCAAGATTGAGGTCCTTCTGGTGCAGCCGGATGCGAAAACCCGGCGCGAAGGTGCGGGCGATCATGCGCTCGCCATGCACGTCGAGCACGCGGGACGCGGCAAAGCCGCCCATCAGCGCGCCGCGCACTTTTGCCGGATCGCAGCCGGCCTTGCTGGCAAAGACCAGCGCTTCGGCGACGGCCTCGATGTTGAGCGCGACGATGATCTGGTTGGCGATCTTGCAGGTCTGGCCGGCGCCGTTCTTTTCGCCGATTAGCGTGATGTTCTTGCCGAGCTTTTCGAAGATCGGCAGCGCGCGCTCGAACTCGGAAGCCGGCCCACCAACCATGATGGTGAGGGTGGCTGCCCTGGCGCCGACCTCGCCGCCGGAAACCGGCGCGTCGAGATAGCCGGCTCCGGCCGCCCGGATCTTCGCCGCGAATTCAGCGGTGGCGATCGGGCTGATCGAGCTCATGTCGATGACCAGCTTGCCGGCCGAAATTCCTTCGAGCACGCCGTTTTGTCCGAGCAGGACGCGCTCGACGTCAGGTGTATCGGGCAGCATGGTGACGACGATGTCGGAAAGCCGCGCCACCTCTGCCGGGTAGGCGACGACCGATGCTTCCAGATCTTTCGGAAGAGGCGAGCGGTTCAGGACCGTGACGATCTCATATCCGGCATCGGCGAGATGCCGCGCCATCGGCGAACCCATGACTCCAAGCCCGATGAAACCGATTTTCATTGTGCAACTCCCATTTGGGTCCAAGGCGTCTTGCAGCTGAAGTAAGCCATATGATATAGGACATCATACAAATTTCAATCCGCCTTTTACACGGAGATCGATCGCAATGCAGGAGCGCGTCAATTCGCTGAAGGCAGCCGTAAAGGCCGGCCAGGCTCATATCGGCATCTGGTGTTCGCTGGCCTCGGCGCTCACCACCGAGGTCGTCGCTGGCTCCGGCGCGGGCTGGCTGCTGATCGATAGCGAGCACAGCCCGAACGATCTGCGCAGCATCATGGCGCAGCTCCAGGTCGCGGCGGCTTTTCCCTGCGAAGCGGTCGTGCGGCTGCCTTCGGACGATCCCAATTCGATGAAGCAGGCGCTGGATGTCGGCGCCCGCAGCCTGATGATCCCCAATGTGCGGACGGCGGAGCAGGCCCGCGCGATCGTCGCCGCGATGACCTATGCTCCGGGCGGGTTTCGCGGCTTCTCGGTCGGCCACCGCGCCAACGCCTTCGGCCGCATCGCCGGCTATCACGCCAAAGCACGTGAGCAGCAGCTTCTCGCCGTGCAGATCGAGGACGAGGCAGGCGTCGCCAATGCCGCCGAGATCGCGGCGGTCGACGGCGTCGATGTCCTGTTTGTCGGGCCGGGCGACCTGTCCACGAATATGGGCGCGATGGGCAATCCCGGCGCCAAGCACGTGCAGGACGCGATATCGTCCGTGCGCAATGCCGCGGCTTCGGCGGGCAAGGCGAGCGGCATCCTCGCGCCCGTCAAGGCCGACGCGGACCGCTATCTCGCAGACGGCTTCACCATGGTGGCGGTCGGTTCGGATCTCGGCCTGCTGGCGCGGGGCTCGGACGCCTTGGTCGCCTCGTTCAACCGGTAGAGCGGAGAACAGAAGTGGCGATCCCTGCTTACAAAGCTCCCTCGCGCAACGCCTATGACATCGTCATCGTGGGCGGCGCCGTCGTCGGTTCGTCGACGGCCTACTGGCTGAGCCAGGCGCTGGGCAATGGCGCCTCGATCCTCGTGGTCGAGCGCGACTCGAGCTACGAGTTCTCCTCGACGGCGCTGTCCACCAGCGCCATCCGCCAGCAATATTCCAACCCGATCAATGTGAAGATCAGCCAGTTCGGCATCGAGATCATCCGCGGCTTCCAGGAGCGGATGGCGCCGTTCTACCCGAATGAGACGGCCCCCGACCTAGGCTTCAAGGAACACGGATATCTCTATTGCTGCTCGCCCGAGGGCGTGGAGGCGGCGCGCGAAAGGGTCGAGCTGCAGCGCAGCCTCGGCGCCCACACCGTCTTTCTCGAACCGGGCGCCCTGAAGGAACGTTTTCCGTGGCTGAATGTCGACGATCTCGGCGGCGGCTCGTGGGGTTCCCGCGAAGAGGGCTGGTTCGATTCCATGGGCATGCTGAACGGCTTCCGCCAGGCCGCGCGCGGCAGCGGGGTCGAATATATCGACAATGCCGTGACGGCGCTGGACGTCGTCGACCGTCGGGTCGTCTCGGTGCGGCTCGCGACAGGCGAGACGGTCGCTTGCGGAACACTTGTCAACGCGGCGGGTCCGCGGGCGCAGCAGGTCGCCGCGATGGCCGGGCTGTCGATCCCGGTCGCGCCCTACAAGCGCTACAGCTTCGTCTTCGCCAGCGCCAATCCGATCCCCGGACGGATGCCCAATGTCATCGATCTTTCCGGCACATTCGTGCGTCCGGAAGGCGAGCTTTTCCTCACCGGCAACACGCCGCAGGGCGACGGACCCGCCGACTATGACGATTTCGAGATGCATTTCGAGGAGTTCGACGATTACATCTGGCCGGCGCTCTGGCATCGTATTCCGGCCTTCGACGCGCTCAAGGTCCAGAGCAGCTGGACCGGCCATTACGAATACAACATGCTCGACCACAACGGCATCGTCGGCTTCCATCCCGAGGTGAGGAACTTCATGTTCGCCAACGGCTTCTCGGGCCACGGCCTGCAGCAGTCGCCGGCTGTCGGCCGTGCGGTGTCGGAGCTGATCGTGCACGGCGCCTTCCAGACGCTCGACCTGTCGCCCTTCCGCTACGAGCGTGTGCCGCGCAACGAGCCGTTCGTCGAAGAAGCGGTGATCTAGATCAGAGGCCGCCAAGTCTCGACCTAGCTGGCGGCCTCGGCCTGTGAGATCAGGCCGCGTACCGTGCCATCACGGGCTGCCTTGACCACTGTGCGTACCAGGTGTCGAACAGTTTGAGCTGCTGCTCGGCATAGCCGCGCTGGCTGTCGCTTAGCGCATCCGTCTCGTTGAAGTGCAGCCGGTATTCCGGGCCGCCCTTGAGCACCATCATGTGCTTGAAATAGAGCACGAGGTCCGGACCCTCGTCGAAGGAGGACAGTACGGCGAGCGCGGCATCCAGCTCCTGCGCCAGCCGGCGCGCTTCGGCGTCGCCTTTCGCCGCCGCTTGGCTGAGGCCGACCAGATGCAACACTTCCTTCGGCAGCACGTTGCCGATGCCGGTGATGGCGCCCGACGCGCCGCAATTGACGAAACCGTGGAAGACGGCGGTGTCGACGCCGATCATCAGCGCGACCTCATCGTCGCGGCTGGTGATGTTTTCGGCCGCGTAGCGCAGATCCGACGGGCCGCCGAACTCCTTGAAGCCGACCAGGTTCGGATGTTCGGCGCGCAGCGCGAAGAAGAGGTCGGCGCGCGTGGCGAAGCCGTAATAGGGGCTGTTGTAAATGACCGCCGGCAGGTCGGGAGCGGCGGCGAGAATTGCCTTGAAATGGTGGCGCTGCGCCGTGACCGAGGGCCCGCGCGACAGCACACGCGGGATCACCATCAGGCCGCGTGCGCCGACCTTCTGGGCATGCGCGGCATGGGCCACGGCGCTGGCGGTGTTGACGGCGCCGGTGCCGACGATCACCGGAACGCCGGCCTTCACCAGGCGCTCGACGCCTTCCATGCGCTGCTGGTCGGACAGCAGCGGCCAGTCGCCCATCGAGCCGCAATAGACCACGGCCGACATGCCGGCGGCGATCAGTTCCTTGCCCTTGCGTACCAGCGCGTCGAGGTCGGGAAGGCGGTCATTGGTGCAGGGCGTCATCAGCGCCGGCATGCAGCCGGAAAAAACATTGGCGGTCATTTCGGATTCTCCTTGAGGCTGGCACGCGGATTGGCCAGTTTGTCCCGCACAGAGCCGCTTGCCAAGCGGATAGTCGCGGCCACAGGGAGTAACCATGCGTACTAAGTCCAGCATTCGCGTCGTCGGCTGTCATGCCGAGGGCGAGGTCGGCGACGTCATCGTCGGCGGCGTGCTGCCGCCGGCGGGCCGCACGATGATGGAAAAGATGATCACGATGGAACGTGACCACGACCATATCAGGCGCATGCTGATCTGCGAGCCGCGCGGCAGCGTTGCCCGGCATGTCAATCTGCTGGTGCCGTCGACGCGCGAGGATTGCGCCGCGGGGGCCATCATCATGGAACCGACGGAGTACCCGCCGATGTCCGGCTCCAACACGATCTGCGTCGCCACCGTGCTGCTCGAGACCGGGATGGTGCCGATGCAGGAGCCGGAGACACGCTTCAAGCTGGACATGCCGGGTGGCGTCATCGAGGTGCGCGCCGAATGTCGCGACGGCAAATGCCTGTCGATCACCTTCCGCAACGCCCCCGCCTTCGCCGAACGCCTCGACGCCAATATCGAGGTGGAGGGGCTGGGAAGTCTGAAAGTCGACATCGCCTATGGCGGGATGTTCTACGCAATTGTCGACGCGGCCGCGCTCGGCTTCTCTGTCATGCCCGACGAGGCCCGGGAGATTGCTGTGGCCGGCGAGAAGGTCCGCCGCGCCGCGCGCGAGCAGCTCGATGTCGTCCACCCTGAGTTCGACAATGTGCGCGGCGTGTCGATCGTGCAGTTCGCCATGCCGTTCCAGGGGCCGGGCAACGTCACGCGCAACACCTGCATCGTCTCGCCCGGGCGCTCGGACCGCAGCCCGACGGGAACCGGCACCTCGGCTCGCATGGCGGTGCTGCAGGCGCGCGGCTTGATGAAGGCCGGCGAGGTGTTGATCCATGAATCGATCATCGGCTCGCGCTTCACCGGCAAGATACTCGAACTCACCGAAGTCGCCGGGCGCAAGGGGATCGTGCCGCAGATCACCGGCCGGGCCTGGATAACGGGCGAGCACAACTACTATCTCGATCCGACGGATCCTTATCCGCAAGGCTACGTGCTGTCGGACACCTGGGGCACCTCGACCTCGGTGACGCAATAGCGCTCCTTGCAAGGCGGTCGCCTCCGACCACTCAGGCGCTTTCAGTTCAAACGCAGGCCATCGCGCTTGCATATGCTCGGCGGACCTTGCAGGGAGGCGCCTGCTCTGATTCCCTACGCTTGGTGGGGATCACCTGATTCGTGTGCTCGTTGCTCCGGTTTCGCATGGTCGTGCGGCGGAGCAGCAGGTGCTTTCGTAGAAAGATGAAAAAATGACCGCCAAGCCGGAAATCCTGGAGATGAGACCCAAGATCACCGTCGTCGGGGTCGGCGGCGCCGGCGGAAACGCCGTCAACAACATGATCGCCGAAGGCTTGCAGGGCGTCGAGTTCGTCGTCGCCAACACCGACGCGCAGGCGCTCACCATGTCGAAGTCGTCGCGGCTGATCCAGCTGGGCGCGCATGTCACCGAGGGCCTGGGCGCGGGATCCTTGCCCCAGGTCGGAAGTGCCGCTGCCGAGGAGTCCCTCGACGAGATCATGGATCATCTGGCGGGGACCCATATGTGCTTCATCACCGCCGGTATGGGCGGCGGCACGGGGACGGGCGCCGCGCCGGTGATCGCGCGCGCCGCGCGCGATGCTGGCATTTTGACGGTGGCCGTCGTCACCAAGCCTTTCGTGTTCGAAGGCAAGCGCAGGACCCAGGCGGCCGAGGAAGGCATCGAGCGCCTTCGCGAGAGCGCCGACACCGTGATCGTCATCCCGAACCAGAACCTGTTCAGGGTCGCCGACGCCAGGACCACGTTCGCCGACGCCTTCGCCATGGCGGACCGTGTGCTCTACGCCGGTGTCGGCTGCATCACGGATCTGATCGTCAAGGAAGGGCTGATCAATCTCGATTTCGCCGACGTGAAGTCGGTGATGCGTGACATGGGCCCGGCGATGATGGGTACCGGCGAGGCTTCCGGAGAGGGACGTGCAAGGCTGGCGGCGGAGGCGGCAATCGCCAACCCGCTCCTCGACGAGGCCTCCATGACCGGCGCAAGGGGGCTGCTGGTGTCGATCAGCGGCGGCCTAGACATGACGCTGTTCGAGGTCGATGAAGCCGCGACGCGGATACGCGAAGAGGTCGACGCCGATGCCGACATCATCGTCGGCGCCATCTTCGACCAGACATTGGCAGGCAAGTTCCGTGTGTCGGTCGTCGCGACGGGATTGCGCAAGAGCGCGAGCGTGATGCAGTTCGAGCAGAGGATCGCCTAACGCGGCCGCGATCCGTCCCGCGCCAACGGCGCCGCGCAATCGGCCGATAAATGCTTCCGATGGCCGATAGGTCCAAGGCTGCCAACATATCGTCGGCCAGCGCACTTACGCGCGCGCCTCTTCGTCGCTAACTTTGATGCTCAGGGCATGCAAACGCGGCTGACGGGGAGAGGCTCACATGAAAAGCTTCGTCTATAACGGCCAGCCGGCGCGCGTCGTCTTCGGATCGGGCACGATTGCGAGGCTGCCGGAAGAGATCGAGCGGCTGGGGCTGAAGCGCGTGCTCGTGCTTGCAACGCCGCCGCAGGAGGCCAAGGCCCGGCGTCTTGCCGGATCGCTCGGTGGCATGGCGGCCGGCGTCTATGCCAGGGCGGTGATGCATACCCCGGTGTCCGTCACCGAGGATGCGCTGCAGGTCGTGGCGGAGCTCAAGGCCGACGGGCTGGTTGCGGTCGGTGGCGGCTCCACGACGGGGCTCGCCAAGGCGATTGCCTTGCGCACCGACCTGCCCCAGATCGTCATGCCGACGACCTATGCCGGCTCGGAAATGACGCCGATCCTCGGCGAGACGAAGGATGGCGTCAAGGTCACCCAATCGAGCCCGAGGGTGCTGCCGGAAGTGGTCATCTACGACGTCGATCTGACGATGACGCTTCCAGCTTCCCTGTCCGGAACAAGCGGCATGAACGCCATCGCCCATGCGGTCGAGGCGCTCTACGCGAGGGAGAGCAACCCCGTGATAAACTTGATGGCGGCCGAGGCCATCGGCGCGCTGGTGGAGGCGTTGCCGGTCATCACCGAGGCGCCGCATGATCGCGATGCGCGCTCCAAGGCTCTCTACGGCGCCTGGCTCTGCGGCATCTGCCTCGGCTCGGTCGGCATGGCGCTGCACCACAAGCTTTGCCACACGCTCGGCGGCAGTTTCGATCTGCCGCATGCCGAGACCCATACGGTCGTGCTGCCGCATGCGCTGGCCTATAACGCGCGCGCCGTTCCGACCGCCATGGAAACCTTGCGGGCCGTGCTGAAGACGAACGATCCGGCGCAGGCTCTCTACGATCTCGCCGGCCGGATAGGTGCCAGGCGCGCCCTGTCCGAGATAGGCATGCCGCCAGACGGGATCGACATCGCGACGGATCGCGCCCTGGCCAATCCCTATTGGAACCCGCGGGCGCTGGAGCGGGAACCGATCCGGGCCCTTATCGCCCGCGCCTATGCTGGCGAACCGCCGCGCACTTGAGAACCCGAACGTCGCTGGAGGAGTTATCGCCATGACAGGCACCGCGGACGCCGCCCGACCGAAATATCCCTATTTCGAGGAAGAGACGTCGGTCGACGCGGTCAACGCGCGCATGGGACCGGATGTCGAGCCGCGGCTGCGCGAGGTGATGAGCGTGCTGGTGAAACATCTGCATGCCGCCATCAAGGAGATCGAGCCGACGCATGAGGAGTGGCTGCAAGGCATCGCGTTTCTCACCGAGATCGGCAAGATGTGCTCCGACTGGCGGCAGGAATTCATCCTGCTTTCCGATACGCTCGGTGTTTCGATGCTGGTCGACGCGATCAATCACCGGCGTCCGAACGGCGCCACGGAAAATACCATCCTCGGCCCGTTCTATGTGCCCGAGGCGCCGCGCTACGCGCATGGCGCGAACATCTGCCTCGACGGCAAGGGCGAGCCGATGGTGGTGCGCGGGCGTGTGCTCGACACGCAAGGCAAGCCGATCGCCGGCGCGCTGATCGACGTCTGGCAGACCAATGACGACGGCTTCTACGACGTCCAGCAGAAGGACTTGCAACCCGACTGGAATCTGCGCGGGGTCTTCACCACGGACGGCAAGGGCGAATATTGGTACCGTTCGGTCAAGCCGCGCTACTATCCGATCCCCGATGATGGCCCGGTCGGAAGGATGCTCGCCGCGCTGGGGCGTCATCCGAACCGCGCGGCGCATGTGCATTACATCGTCAGTGCGCCGGGCTACGATACCGTGATCACCCACATCTTCGCGCCCGATTGCCGCTACCTTGCCGAGGACGCCGTGTTCGGCGTGAAGGATTCGCTGATCGCCGATTTCACGAAAGTCACCGATCGGGAAAAGGCGACCGAGCTCGGCTTCGAAGCTCCGTTCTGGTCCGTCGAGTGGGATTTCGTCCTGGCTCCCAAGACCGCTGGAACTTGAGGCGGCGCAGTTTTGTCCAAAATGGACAAGCGTGAACGCCGCAAGCGCAGAACGTCGCGATTCAAAGGCGGAGCTCGCCTGAACATCAGTCGGTCTGGATCCAGACCGATTTGGTTTCGAGATACTCGTGAAGATGCTCGACGCCGCCTTCGCGACCGTAGCCCGACATCTTCATGCCGCCGAAGGGCACGGCCGGGTCGATGGCGTGGTACATGTTGACCCAGACCGAGCCGGCCTTGACGCGTCGCGCCAGCTTGTGCGCGGTGCCGAGATTGGTGGTGAAGATACCCGCCGCCAGACCGTAGGGCGTGGCGTTGGCGCGCGTAACGGCCTCGTCCAGCGTGTCGAAGGGCATGGCCGAAATGACCGGGCCGAAGATTTCTTCCCGCGCGATCGTCATCTTGTCCGACACCGCGCCGAAGACGGTCGGCGCGATGAAGTTGCCGCCGTCATAGAGCTCGCCCGTCAGCCTCGAGCCGCCGGCGACCAGCTTGGCGCCTTCCTCGCTGCCGGCCTTGATGTAGCCTTCCACCTTGCCGGCCTGCCTCGCGTTGATCAACGGCCCGATTTCCGTGTCCGCCTCGATGCCGTGGCCGATGCGCAGCTTGCCGGCGAAATCGGCGACCCGGCGCACGAACTCGTCATGGATTTCGCGCGCCACGAACAGGCGCGAGCCGGCGATGCAGATCTGGCCCGAATGCACGAACACCGCCATCGCCGCGACCGGAACCGCCTTGTCGATGTCGGCGTCGCGGCAGACGATGATCGGCGACTTGCCGCCGAGCTCCAGCGAAACGCGCTTGAGATTGGTGACGCCGGCCCGCGCGATCGCCTGGCCGGTCAGCGTCGAGCCGGTGAAGACGATCTTGTTGACGTCCGGGTGCTCGGCCAGCCGCGCGCCCGCCTCGGCGCCGGTTCCGGTGACGATGTTGGCGACGCCGTCGGGCACGCCCGCCTCCTGCATCAGCTTCGCGATCAGGAGCGGCGTCAGCGATGCATCCTCCGACGGCTTCAGCACGATGGTGCAGCCGGTTGCGAGAGCCGGCGCGATCTTCCAGATCGAGGCGGCGGTGGGCGCATTCCAAGGGATGATCGCGCCGACGATACCGACCGGTTCGCGCCGGGTGAAGGTGACGATCTCGCCGGGGATCGAATTGTCGATCGCCTCGCCATGCAGCGCGGTCGCCATGCCGCCATAGAAGCGCAGCATGCCGATGACCCGGCGCCGGTTGGCCAGCGTGCGCGTGATCGGCAGCCCCATGTCGAGCGTATCGGAGACGCAGAGCTCTTCCCAATGCTGCTCGAACAGATCGGCGATCCTCAGCAGCAGGCACTGCCGCTCGTAGGGCGAGAATTTCGACCAGGGGCCTTCGAAGGCTGCTCGCGCCGCGGCCACTGCCATGTCGACATCGGCGGCCGAACCGCGCGGCACGGTCGCCAGCACTTCGCCGGTCGCCGGGTTCAGCGCCTGCATCTCGTGGCCAGATTGCGCGGCAACCCACTTGCCGCCGATGAACATCGGCCGGAATTCGCCATGGTAGAGCGTCGTGGCCTTCGCCCTCGGGTCGAAGTTCAGCGTCATCGTCTCCTCCTCACGAATTCCGACGCGACTATTACTCCCGGTGCGGGCGACCTCAAACAAGGAAAGCTAAAAGGGCGTTCAGATAATCGGACTGTGCAACGCGCGCGTCTTCCCCGATGGTTCCGGCAACGGAGGAAGAGATATGAGACTGGCTGGCAAGGTCGCCATCATCACCGGTGGCGGGTCGGGGTTTGGCGAAGGCATCGTCAAGAAAATCGTCGAGGAAGGCGCGTCGGTCGTGCTGATGGACCGTGACGAAGCCGCTGCCGCCCGCGTCGCTGGTGAAGCCGGCTATAAGGTGCGGCCGACCACCGGCGATGTCTCGACACTGGAGGGCTTTGTCGCGGCGGCCGACCTTGCGCGCTCGGCCTTCGGCGGGCTCGACATCCTGGTCAACAATGCCGGCGTCGCGCAGCCGCCGTTGCCGCTGGAGACGATGGACGAAGGCCTGTTCGACCGCATCGCCAACGTCAACATGCGCTCGATCTACAACGGCGCCCTCGCCGTGGTGTCGCATTTCAAATCCATCAAAGCGGGCGCCATCCTGAATGTCGACCGGCGGCGTCTCGCCGCGTCCGAACCTGACCTGGTACAACGGCCGCGCCGCCCTGTTCGGCGCGGTGGCGGGACAGGGCGGTGTCGAGCGGATGCTGGATATTCTGCTCGACGAGATCGCGACCGGCCTCAAGCTTTCCGGGATGCCGGGTTTTCAGCAGGTCGGTCCGGATCTGGTCGCTCCGCCGGGCTAGCGGACGCCGGCGCAAGTCCATCGTGCCGGTACCGTTTTGCAAGCCGCGAGGTTGCGCGGGCGCTGGCCGGCGGCTATGCCGGATCGAGATTTTCCCAATGAAAGGCAACCGATGAAGGTCGTTTCCACCTCCAAATCGCATGGCGGCATCCAGGGCGTCTATTCGCACGCTTCCGAGGCTTGCGCCTGCGACATGACCTTTGCCGTCTTCGTGCCGCCGCAGGCCAAGGACGGGCCGCCGCCGGTCCTGTGGTATCTGTCCGGTCTCACCTGCACGCATGCGAACGTCATGGACAAGGGCGAGTACCGGCGCCTGGCGTCCGAGCTCGGGCTCGTGATCGTATGTCCCGACACCAGCCCGCGTGGACCTGACGTTCCCGATGAAAAGGACAATTGGCAGTTCGGCTGCGGCGCCGGTTTCTATCTCGATGCGACCGAGCAGCCCTATGCGCAGAACTATCGCATGTACTCCTACATCACCGAGGAATTGCCGGCGCTGGTTGCCGCGAACTTCCCGGTCGACATGTCACGCCAGGCCATCTTCGGGCATTCGATGGGCGGGCACGGCGCGCTGACGATCGCGCTGAAGGACCCAGAGCGGTTCAAGAGTTGCTCGGCTTTCGCGCCGATCGTGCAGCCGTCGACGGCCGGCTGGTCGCGTCCGGCTTTCGAGAAGTATCTCGGAGCGGACGAAAAGGGCTGGCGCGCCTATGACACGACGCTGCTGGTCGAGGACGGCAAGCGCTTCCCGGAATTGCTCGTCGACCAGGGCACCGCGGACGGCTTCCTGCAGGATGGCCTTCGCCCGTGGTTGCTCGAAGAGGCCTGCAAGAAGGCGGGCATCGCGCTGACGCTGCGCATGCAGGACGGCTACGACCATTCCTACAATTTCATCTCGACCTTCATGGACGACCATCTGAAGTGGCACGCCGCGCGCCTTGGGTGATTTAAGGCGCGAGGATACGGGCCACGTGATCGGCGATCGCCTGGCTTGAGGTCAGGCCGGGGCTTTCGATGCCGAACAGATTGATCAGCCCGCCGATGCCGTGCGTCTCTGCATCCTGGATCACGAAATCGCTGTTGACCTCGCCCGGACCTGACAGCTTCGGCCGGATGCCGCTATAGGCCGCTTGCAGGCTGCCATCGGCCAGATCGGGCCAGTATTTGCGGATTTCAGTATAGAAGCGCGCGCCGCGCGCCGGATCGACGCGATAGTCCAGCGTCTCGGTCCATTCGACATCCGGTCCGAAACGGGCGGTGCCGGCAAGGTCGAGGGTCAGATGGACGCCGAGCCCGCCAGGCTCGGGCACGGGATAGACGAGATGTGAAAAGGGCGCGCGGCCGGCTACCGAGAAGTAATTGCCCTTGGCGTAGCGGAGCGTCGGCAGGAATTGCCGGCCGAACCCTTCGAGCGAGCCTGCCAAGGCGACAGCGCCCAGGCCTGCCGCGTTGACGAGGCGCGATGCGGCGATCTCGAAGTCTTCGCCGCTCGCGATGTCCATCGTCCGCAGCACGATCCGGCCCGCCTCGATGCGGCCCGAGACGATGCGGGTGTTGAGCGAGAGCATTGCGCCGTTTTCCTCGGCATCGCCGAGAAGGGCAAGCATCAGTGCATGGCTGTCGATGATGCCGGTCGAGGGCGAGAGCAGCGCCGCCGTGCAATGCAGCGCTGGCTCCAACGATTTCGCTTCCACAGCGGAGAGGAAGCGCAGATCCTCGACGCCGCATGCTGCGGCGTTGGCGCGAATGGTGGCGAGCACCGACTCCTGCGTCGCATCGGTCGCGACGATCAGCTTGCCTGAGCGGCGGTGCGGTATCGAATGCTCGGCGCAGTAGCGGTAGAGCATGTCGCGTCCCGTTACGCACAGCCGCGACTTGAGCGAGCCCCGCGGGTAATAGAGGCCGGCATGGATGACCTCGGAATTGCGCGAACTGGTTTCGGTGCCGATGGCGTCCGCCGCTTCGAGGATCAGCGTTTCGAGACCCCGCGCGGACAATGCCCGCGCGATCGCCAGACCGACCACGCCGGCGCCCGCGATGATGCAATCGACCTGTTCCATGTGCTCGTCCTGCTACCCGTCTTGCACATCGCTGCCGCGCCGCGCTGTTGGCGCTATCGATCCCGGCTTTGCGGCCCTTGCGGTCAGCCTGCGCGATGAGGCATCAAGCGCGCCACAATGCAAGGCGGAATTTTGAGGACTTCTCAATGAGGAGGCAGTCCTGTTTCCGCCTTGGACGCCTGCAGACAGGAGCCACCACGATGGACGCCAGACCGAATTCCCCCGAAGCCCGCGACATCCGCTATCACATGCATGCCTACACCAACGCCCGCAAGCATCAGGAAACGGGCCCGCTGGTGATCGAAAAGGGCGATGGCGTCTATGTCGAGGACATCGCCGGCAACCGCTACATCGAGGCGATGGCGGGCCTGTGGAGCGTTGCCGTCGGCTTCTCGGAAAAGCGGCTGGTGGAGGCGGCGACAAGACAGATGTCGAAGTTGCCCTTCTATCACGACTTCGGCTCCAAGGCGCATGCGCCGCTGATCGACCTGGCCGAGAAACTGGTGCAGATGGCGCCGGTGCCGATGAGCAAGGCCTATTTCACCAATTCCGGCTCCGAGGCCAACGATACCGCGATCAAGATGATCTGGTACCGTTCGAATGCGCTCGGACGGCCGGCGCGCAAGAAGATCATCAGCCGCAAGCGCGGCTATCACGGCGTCACCATCGCCTCGGCCAGCCTGACCGGCCTGCCCAACAATCATCTCTCCTTCGATTTGCCGATCGCCAACATCCTGCACACCTCGACGCCGCATCACTGGCGCGAGGCCCAGCCCGGCGAGAGCGAGGAGCAGTTCTCGGCGCGGCTGGCCGACGATCTGGAAAAGCTCATCCTTGCCGAGGGACCTGAAACGATCGCGGCCTTTATCGGCGAGCCGATCATGGGCGCCGGCGGCGTCGTCGTTCCGCCGGCCGGCTATTGGGAAAAGATCCAGGCGGTGCTGTCGAAATACGGCATCCTGCTGGTGGCCGACGAGGTGATTTGCGGTTTTGGCAGGACCGGCGAGATGTTCGGCTCGCAGACCTTTGGCATGAAGCCCGACATCATGGTGCTGTCGAAGCAAATCTCCTCCTCCTACCTGCCGATTTCGGCGCTGCTGATCAACGATCGCGTGTTCGAGCCGATCGCCGACGAGAGCGATCGTATCGGTACCTTCGGCCATGGCTTCACCGGCGGCGGCCATCCGGTCGCCGCGGCCGTCGCGCTGGAGAACATCAAGCTGATCGAGGAGCGCGATCTCGTCGGCAATGCGCGCACGGTCGGCGCGCACCTGCAGGCAAGGCTCCGCAAGCTCGCCTCGCACCCGCTGGTGGGCGAGGTGCGCGGCGTCGGTCTCATCGCGGCGGTCGAGCTTGTCGCCGACAAGGCAAGCAAGGCGCCCTGGGGCAAGCCGGCTGCGCTCGGGGCGCTGGTCAATGGTTTCCTGCAGCAGAACGGCGTCATCTCGCGCAACATGGGCGACGCCATCGCCTTCTGCCCGCCGCTGATCATCACCGAGGCGCAGATCGATACGCTGGTCGATGCGTTCGAGCGCTCGCTCGACGCGGCGCTGCCGCAGGTCCATCCGCAGGGCTGATCGGCCCGGGCAGACCGGGCTTCCATCGCCGCTGAAACGACTTAGCTCAGTGCCAATCGCGCGCATGGCTGAGATGCGCGTCGGTCAGGCCGTTGCGGAAGAAGCGCTGATAGTAGCCGACATCGACATGGTGCACCTGCAGCCAGATGCCCGGCACGTGGATTGCGTCGCAATGCGCCGGGAAGCGGCCGTGCGTCTGGTAGATGTAGGTGCAGATGTCGCGCACGCAGTCGATGACGTCCTGTGTGTAGACCGCCGCCTCGCTGAGGTAGCGATGGCCGTAGTCGCTCTTGTAGATTTCGGCGAACAGTTTTTCGTCCGAGAACAGGCCGTTCTTGCCGAATTTTTCCTCGACCACTTCGGCGACGGCATCGGCCATACTGTCGTAGTAAGGCGGCGACATGCCCTTGATCAGGTGCTCGCCCTTGAAGCGCAGGCCGATCGGATTGCTGCGCAGGTTGGAGTATTTCGGCAGCGGAACCTGCCAGCGCAGAATATCCATCAACCGCCAGCGCGGCACCTCGACATCGAAGCCGAGCATGGGACCATAGGTCTTCGAAAATTTCGGGTCGCCGACGAGGACCGGCGGGCTGATCGAGCCGTGAATCCAGGCGCCTAGGCCCATGGCGTCGGCGACGAGGAAAAGGTTCTGCACCAGAAGGTCCGCCTCGATCTGCGTGCGCAGCGAGCCGATAGCGCCGAGCGGGATCTTCAAGTCCTTGTTGAGAAAGCCCTTCTTCACCCAGCGCTTGACACCGGCCGAACGATAGAAGTTGCGGTCGTCGACGATGTTGGGCCGCGCGCCGTCCGGCTGGGTGAGCAGATACATCATGCCGTTGATGTACTGGCGCGAGAGGTCGACGACGGGCAGCAGGATGGTCGTGCCCGGCAGGTTCGACAGGAAGCGGTTGGAATCGAGATAGGCGGGAAAGTCGCGCTTGCCTTCGGCGACGTCGAGTCGCCGGTCCAGAATCTTCACCTTGGCCTCCCGCGCGCGCTCGATCAGCCGCTCGGGTGTGAAGGCGGTGTTGCCGTCAGCGGGCGGCGGCAGCTTGCGCAGGAAATAGGTGCCTGAGTCGTTGATCAGGAAGAAATGCGTGCCTTGCGCATTGTCGGGACTGCCTGCGGTGCGGCCGGCCATGGTCAGGTTGGGCTTGGCCATGATCGGCTTTTTTGTCGCCGGGTCCTCGAAGGGCCGGTCGGGCATGGTCAGCCCGGTGCAGCCGGTCATGGCGATCAGCACGGCTTCCTCGAGTTCCGAAAGCGGCTCGCGCGGCTCTTCCGACACGTAGCTCATGCTGCCGGCCAGCACCGAACTGCCTTGGCTGACGCGATGTGTGCGGCGGCGGAAGATCGTCTCGACCAGCGGCCGCTTCAGAAGTTGATCGAGCCCCGACGCGATGCTGCCGTTTGCGGCCCGTGCCGGCTTGAGCGGCGCGGTCATGGCTTTGCTCCCGCCGTCGCCGGGTTGGTCGATGCCGGCACGATCGGCCGCCAGGGCGCGAATGCGCTCTGCGTCCTCGGCAGCACCGAAGCGAGGTCCGGGCAATGGCGCAGGATCAGACTGGTCATGCCGTTGCTGGCGATCCAGTCGATGCCGAAGGGCGAATAGATTTCGGGCCGATAGTCGACGGTGAGGAAGCGGTCGCTCTGCAGGCGCCGCGACGCCATCAGGATGAAGATGCGGAAGGCGGTGTCGCTGAAGCCGAAGCCCGCCGGCGCCGGCTCGGAGAGCAGGCCGACGACGGTGTCTATTCTGTCGACGTCGCCATAGAGTTCCTTGAGCAGCCGCGCATCCTCGGGGCTGGTCGTAACCTCCTCGAAACTCCGGATACGCGGGCGATGCAGGCCGGCGCTAAAATCATTGTAGCGCGGCACGCCACGCCGCCTGGTGCGCACGATATCGACGACCGAGAGGTCGATGATCTCATTGTCGCGCTGCAGCTTGAGCAGCGATTTCGGGAAGTTGTGCAGCGCGATCGCGCCGGGATGCGCGATGCCGAAGGAATAGAGCGTGTTGCGCAGGCCAAAGTTGCGCATGATGTCGTCGGCGCCAGCGCCCTGGATGTCGAGGAAACCTTTTTCCGCGATCTTCTCGCCCGACCTGTGGTGATAGAAACAATAGTCGTCCGGCAGCAGCGGGTGCATGCGATAGACGGTGGTGAAATCCTCGGTCAGCGAATAGGGCGCGGCATGATGGTCCGGCATCGTCTTCGGGATGCCGACGGAAGCGTGCTCGTCGAGCAGCCACAGGCCGAATTTGGTCACCCAGTCATTGGCGGGCGGGCCGTTCCAGTTGCTCGACAAGCCGACCTCGATCGCGCGCGTGGCGAGGATCGCCGGCGTCCATTCGACCGTGTGGATCTTGGCGATGAGCGCCGACACGATAAGCCGCGCCGTCTGGTAGATGCGCTCGTCGTCCCAGTTGCGGTAGCGCAGCCGCAACTCGTCGCAGAGCAGATTGTGCTCGCGCGCGAACAGCGTATGCATGGCGCTCAGGCCCAGCCACCAGCTCTCATTGAAGCCGGTAACCTCGAAGCCGTGGATGTCGACCGGCAGATGGTTGTCGACCAGCCTGATCTTGGCGCCCTCGCGCAGCATGTTGGCCTTGGCGCTGGTCGGGCCGTAGACCTCCGAGCCGTCCCACCAATGCGAGGCGGCATTGCCGAAATAGATCGGCGGCTGGCCGGGGCCACGATCGAGCGCCTGGTTGCCGGCAATGCGCATCACGTCTTCAGGCTTGCCGCCGACGGCGTTGGTCCACTTCATGCCGGGCGGCAGCGGCACGACGACGTCGTCCTTGCCGAGCGGATTGCGCGCGTGGTTCACCCAGTCATGCACCTGGAACTGGATCCAGGCGGCGGCGAGGATGTTGAGCGAGCGCGCTGGGATGAAGGTCTCGCGATGCAAAACCTTCCGCGCCACCTCGACGGCGTTCGGCGTGTCGAACAGATCGGGCTTGTAAGACGGCGTCAGGTTGCGGCCGAAGGTGGCGCCGACGGCGCCCATCTTGGGCATCGACAGGTCATTGTAGCTGCCGTCATAGGTGCGCGTCTGGCGCACTTCTTCCGCGATCGGCGCCTGCGGTTCCGGCCGCGCCCGCGGCGGCTCCTCGACGACTTCGGTGCCGATCAGGTTCTGCTGCCGCAGCACGTAGCGAAAGGCGTCGAGATTGAGCAGGCTGAGGCGCAGCGGCAGCTTGTGCCATTCGATGCGGCGGTTGATCACCATGAAAGCCTGGCGCGCGATGCCGCTCAGCAGGCGATTGCGCAGTGGGGCCTCGGTGCGCCAGCGATAGGCGAGGCGGTGCGCGGCGCTTGCGTCGTAGACGACCTTGCGCGCCCGGTTGAGATTGCCCAGCGGCCTGAATTCATCCGTCGTGTTCCAGGGATTGAAAGCGAGCTCGTCGATCACCCGCGTGTTGGTGAAGGCTTCGGAGGTGCCGGCCGACGGCTGGGTGATGGTGAGTTCCGCCACCCTGATCGGCGGCGAGACGGTTTCCGTCCATTCGACCGCCGTATCCTCGATCGGCGTCGAGCGCTCGTCGATGAAAGGCTGGACGCACAGCTCGAAGCGGACATCGCCGGCAGCCAGCCGGGCGGCGAACTCGTTCGCCAGATAGCTTGCATCCGTCGTTGCCGGGTCGGGCGCGGGCGCCGCGCTCGGCACGGGCCGCACCAGGTAGCGCACCGCTTTTGTTTCGCCCCAGCGGATGGCGCCACGGCTCCAGAAAGTCTCCAGAGCGACACTGCGCACCTTGTGGCTGCGGCCGGCCGAGACGTTTTTCAGCATGCGGACGACTTCCGCCGGACCGAAGCGGAAGGCGAGGCCGACGAGGCCGACGATCTTGCCGATCGTGCCGCCGGCGGTGGCCTTGGCGAAGGCGACGAACTGCCTTGCGTCGCGGGCGTGCGAGACCGGAAAGTTGGTGGCCAAGAGGTCGTGCTGCTCCTTGTCCGAAACTTTTACGCGCAGGGCGACGCCGCGCAGGTCGGGCTTGTAGTCTGCCTGGCCCGAACCGTTCGCGTTGGAGAAGCGCACGATCGCCGGATAGGATTTTCCCGGCTGGGCGAAGCCGGCGCAAAGCTCGGCGGGAAGATCGTCGTTGAAGCGCAGCGTCGCGTCGATCGAGGCGAAGATCGGCTTGGCGTGGAAGGCGCGCTGGATGCCGGCCACCTTGGCGCGCTGCTTCGTCTTCAGCTGGACATGCATCATGTCCTGCGCCAGCTTCTCGAACAGCAGCCGTTCCTGCTCGCCCGAGCCTTGCGGTATCTCGCGCCAATTCGTCGTGGCTTGCCTCTCTGGTTGCGTCAACAAGGCTGCCTCCCTGGTTTCTTTTGTTTCACGCAATTGCGGACGAAACCGCCACGCACGTTCCTGGAATTGCTTCAGTCCCCGCGAATTCGCTTTTCGATCATCTCGCCAAGGCCCGCGACGAGGCCCTCTGGCGAGGGGCTGTAATGCGGCAGCGCCAGCCGTGTGATGTGGGCGTCGATGACGGCCGGTTTGCCAAGCGCCAGCGCTTCGTCGAGCGCGGCTTCGAATTCTTCCAGCGTCTCGACGCGGTAGCCTCTGGCGCCACAGGCCTGGGCGAAGCCGACATAGTCGGGGTTGTCGAAATCGACCAGGCCGTATTCTTGGTAGGACTGCAGCTGGTAGAGCTTGATCAGCTGGAACTCGTTGTTGTTGAAGACGATCCAGATCACCGGGATGTCGTATTGGACGGCGGTGAGCAGTTCGAAGCCGGAGAGCAGATAGCAGCCGTCGCCGCAGCCGACGATGACCGGGCGCTCGGGGTGGGCGAGCTTGACGCCGAGCGCGCCGTTGACGCTGCCGGCCATCGGGCCGAAGCCGCCGGGTTTGCGGAAATTCTGGCCGGGCGCGATCTGCAGGTAATAGCCGAGCCAGGCGAGATGCGCGCCGGCATCGGCTAGCACGATGGCGTTGTCCGGCAGGCGCTTCGACAGCGCCTGCGCCATCTGTCCGGGATGGATCTTGCCGGTGAGATGAAGGACGTGCTCGTCGCTGTAGTCGGTTGCCTCGCGGTCCGGCGGCAGGCTCGGCTCGAGCATCTCCGACATCTTCGCAAGCAGCGCGCCGACCGCGAGCCTGGCGTCGCCGATGATGGCGCCGTCGGCCTTGTAGACCTTGTCGATCTCGTTGATGTCGATGTTGATGTGGACGAGCTTGCGCTCCGCGAACAGATCGTCGCGAAAACCGAAGGTGGCGTGCTGGGCGAAGGAATTGCCGACGGCCAGGATCAGGTCGGCATCGAGAAAAGCCTTCCAGGCGGCGCTGTGGCCGCTGTCGCAGAACACGCCGACGCACAAAGGATGGCGCTCGGCGATGATGCCCTTGCCGTCGAGCGTGGTGGCGAAGGGAATCTGGTAGCGCTCGACGAGTTGCTTCAGCTCGTGATGAGCGCCGCTCTTGACCGCGCCGAAGCCGATCAGGGCCAGGACCTTCTTGCCCTTCTCCAGCGCCTCCACCAGCATTTCGGCGACATCCCGCACCCGTGCCGGATCCGGCAGGACAGGTTTCACCTGGAGATCGATCGGGCGGAAATTGTCGACCGAGACATCGTGCTCGGTGAGGTCTTCCGGCACATGGATATGGACGGGGCCCGGCCTGCCTTCGAAGGCGATGTTGACGGCTTCTTCGAGCACGTCGCAGGTCTTCGCCGCATCGGTGAGCAGGAAGGATTTCTTCGTCGTCGCGTCGAACATCTTTTGCGAGTCCGGCGTGCGGCTGACGCCTGACGTCTCGTTCAGCGCGCCCTTACCGGTCCATTTGCGCGAGGCGAAGCCGGAGATCGCGAGCACCGGGTAGGAGTCCGACATGGCGACCGCCAGTCCGGAGAACAGGTTGAAGGCGCCGGGGCCGGCGGTAGCGAAGCAGACACCGAGTTGGCTTGAAAACATGGCGTATCCGCAAGCCATGAAGGATGCCGCCTGCTCATGCCGGGTGATCACCGGCCGGATCGACTTGGAGTGCTTCAACGCCAGCATCAGCCCGGCCGCATTTTCGCCCGCGCCGCCAAATGCGGCGCCGACGCCAATGCCTTCCAGGCCCTTCACGATCGCCTCGTAGACCCGCATCGGAAATGCCCCCGGAGCCCTTGCGGCCGGCAACGGAAATAGCTCCGATGTCGATGCGGCGGCAAAGGCGACAAGTATTCGCAGATGAGCCCAATACAGAGGGGGAATTTGTGCTGTCCGACAGAGGTTGACTGTGAAGCAGCTAACACTCGCAGCAGATTGAAGCCGATTTCTCCTGAGATGAGTCAAGTAATCCTTCTACTGGAGATTGTAAGCTCGGGCACGCCCCGAACCGCGCCTCAAGCGAGAGGGATCAGCGCTCCAACTTTCCACAGCCAGGGTTGACGACCGCGCGGCGCCATGCATTAAATCAATTTGATTTACACCATGGCAGACTGCTCAGGGAGGAGAAAGATGCTGGGTCGCTTACACTCGTCGAAAATCGTGGATTCCGGGCGCGGGCTGCTCAGCCGGCGCCATTTTTTTGCCTTCGCAGGCGCGGCCGTCGCCGCGCTCGCCTTCGCTTCGGGCGTGAAGCCGGCCGCGGCCGAATCCGTCTTGGCCATGCATATCGAGGAGCAGACGAGCTGGGTGCAGAACTTCAACCCGTTCGACCTCGGCGGGCGACGCCAGAGCACGATGGATTTCATCTATGAGCCGCTGGTCATCTTCAACGACTATGACAGCGGCAAGCCGATCTTCCGGCTGGCGACCGCCTACAAATTCTCCGACGACCTGAAATCGATCACCTATACACTGCGCGACGGCGTGAAGTGGTCGGACGGCCAGCCGCTGACTTCGGCGGACATGAAATACACGCTGGAGCTGATGCTCAAGAACCCTGCCGTCGACATCGTCGGCGTCAGCGAAAGCGTCGCCTCGGTGGAGGCGCCGTCGCCGACCGAGATCAAGATCAACCTCAAGGACGTCGACACCCACTTCCCGGAATCGCTGGCCGATTTCCCGGTCGTCCCCGAGCATATCTGGAAGGACATCAAGGATCCGCTCGCCTTCAAGAACGAGAAGCCGGTCGGCTCGGGCCCGATGACCGAAATCCGCCGCTTCACGCCGCAGGTCTATGAGCAGTGCCGCAACCCGAATTACTGGGATGCCGCGGAGTTGCATATCGACTGCCTGAAGCTGCCGCAGATCTCCGGCAACGACCAGATGCTCGCGCTACTACCCCAAGGCGAAATGGACTGGATCGGTTCGTTCCTGCCCGAGATCGACAAGACCTATGTCGGGCTCGACAAGGACCACAACGGCTATTGGCAGCCGCCGGCCGAGACCATTGCCTTCGAGATGAACCTGAAGACCGACAAGCCCGGCAATTCCGAAGCCTTCAACGACATCGCTTTCCGGCATGCCTTCAGCCTGGCCATGGATCGGACCTCCATGGTCGACATCGCCGGCTTCGGCTATCCGGTCGTCAACCTTCACGCCAGCGGCCTGCCGCCACGCTTCGATAGCTGGCGCAACAAGGCGGCCGAAGGCGACAAGGACGTCTGGATGGCCTACGACATCGACAAGGCCAACAAGGTGCTGGACGATGCCGGCTACAAGAAGGGCGCCGACGGCTTCCGCACCACGCCGAAAGGGCAACCCATCAACTTCGTCATCATCGTCCCGAACGGCTGGACCGACTGGATCGACGCGGTGCAGATCGCGACCGAGGGCTTGCGCAAGATCGGCGTGAACGCGTCCGTTGCCACGCCGGAATACGAGCAGTGGCAAAAGCAACTCCTGGACGGATCTTTCGACGCCGTCATGAACTCGCGCCCCGACGGGCCGACACCGTTCCGCGGCTATTACCAGACGCTGTCGACGGCGTTCGCCGGGCGCATCGTCCACGCCGACTCGCGCTACTCCAATCCCGAGCTCGACAAGGTCTTCGACGCCTATCGCAAGGCGACGACGGACGAGGAGCGCAAGAAGCTGTTCGACCAGGTGCAGGTGATCATCGCCGACAACTTCCCCGTCGTGCCGGTGTTCAACGGCCCGACCTGGTACCAGTATTCGACCAAGCGCTTCACCGGCTGGGTGACCAAGGACGAGCCGGTGATGAACCCGGAGAACCATGACAACAACCGGATGCGGCTGATGCATCTCTTGCGCCTGAAGCCCGTCCAGTAACGGGCGGTGTTCAGGATGCGGATTCCACTTCGGCGGTTGGGCGTCTATTTCGTCGCCTTCCTGTTTGCGATCGTCGTCAACTTCACCCTTCCCAGACTGATGCCCGGGAGCCCGGTGGACTCGATGATCGCGCAACTCGGCCCGCGCGCCACGCCGGCGGCGATCGAAGCGATCAAGGCTCGCTTCGGCGCCGTCGAGCAGCCGATGTGGCTGCAGTTCGTAGACTACCTCAAAGGGCTCGCGACCTTCGATCTCGGCGTGTCGGTCAAATACTATCCGCAGACCGTCACGCAGGTGCTCGCCCGCTCCGCCGGCTGGACGGCGCTGCTGGTCACCTGCGCCATCGTCTTTTCCCTCTGCGTTGGAGTCTCCCTTGGCGCAGTGGCTGCCTGGCGGCGGGGCGGACGCTTCGATGCGTTCGTCTCGCCGTTCTCTGTCGTGCTGATCGCGATCCCGCCGGTGATCATCGCCTTGGCCACGCTGTTCACCTTCGGCGTGACGCTGCGCTGGTTCCCGGTCGGCTATGCCTATAATCCGGACCTCGATCCCGGGTTCAATTTCACTTTCCTCGGCAGCGTCTTCTGGCATGCGATCATGCCGGTGCTGAGGCTGTCGCCGTACATGATCGGGGAGTTCCAGACCACGATGCGCTCCTCGATGATCGCGGTGCTCGGCGAGGACTACGTCACCATGGGCCGCGCCAAGGGCCTGTCGGAAACGGCGGTGATGTTCTCCTACGCGGCGCGCAATGCGATGCTGCCTGTCCTGACCAACCTGGCGCTGATGCTGGGCGCGGTCTTCGGCGGTTCGATCGTCACCGAGATCGTCTTCAACTATCCGGGCCTCGGGCTGACCTTGTTCACGGCAAGCGTGGCGCGCGACTATCCCGTCATCCAGGGCCAGCTTCTGCTGATGACATTGGCGACGCTTGGGGCCAATCTGCTGGTCGACATCATCTATGGCGTCGTCGACCCGCGCATCAGGGAGGAGCGCGCATGAGGTTCGGGCTGCAGCTCCTGTTCCGCCAGAAAAAGGCGGTGGCCGGCTTGATCATCATCGCGGCGCTGGTGCTGATGGCGATTTTCGCGCCGATCCTGGCGCCGAACGATCCGGCGGCGCGCGTCGGCCGCTCGCACCAGCCGCCGACGGTGTCGCATTATTTCGGCACCACCAAGATGGGGCGTGACGTCTACAGCCAGTTCGTCTGGGGCGCGCGGCCGTCGCTTGCCGTCGGCTTCGCCACGGGGCTGGCGATTACCGCGCTCGGCACGGTGATCGGCCTCATCGCCGGCTATTTCGGCGGCCGCATCGACGCCACGCTCGACCTCGCCACCAACGCGGTGCTGGTCATTCCCAACATCCCGCTGCTGATATTGCTGGCGTCCTTCGCCGGCACGGTCGGGCCATTGGCGATCATGACGATCATTGCGCTGACCTCCTGGCCATGGGGCGCGCGCATGACGCGGGCTCAGACTATGGCGCTGCGCAACCGCGAATTCATCACCGCCGCGCGCATGGTCGGCGAGCCTTCGTGGCGCATCATCTTCGTCGAGATCCTGCCCAACCTGGTGCCGCTGATCGGCATCAACATCGTCGGCTCGATCATCTACGCGATCGTGGCGCAGACCACGCTCGAATATCTCGGCTTTGGCGATCCGCTCAACGTCACCTGGGGCACCATGCTCTACAACGCGCAGAACTCGTCGGCGATCATCGTCGGCGCCTGGTGGGACATCGGCGCGCCGGCGATGGGGATCGCGCTTGTCGGCCTTGGGCTGGCGCTGCTCAACTTCACCTTCGATGAGATCGCCAATCCGCAACTGCGGTCCGGCCCGGCGCTGTCGCGCTGGCTGAGGCTGACGCGGCTGCGCCGGCGCGAGTTGGAGGCGGCGGCGTGAGCGGACCCTTGCTGCAAGTCCGCGACCTCAGCGTCGACTATCTCACCGAGAAGGGCGCCTTTCGCGCCGTGAAGAACGTGTCGTTCGACATCGGGCGCGGCGAGCTGTTTGGGCTCGCCGGCGAATCCGGTTGCGGCAAGAGCACGATCGCTTTTGCCATCACCCGGCTCGCCAAGGCGCCGGCCTGGGTGAGGGGCGGCGAGATCCTGCTCGACGGCCAGAACCTCCTGAAGCTCACGGAGGCCTCGCTGCAGAAGGTGCGCTGGCGCCGCATCGGCATGGTGTTCCAGAGCGCGATGAACTCGCTCAATCCGCTGATGCGGGTCGAGGACCAGTTCCATGACGTGCTGCGCCGGCACAACGGTTTTGGCCGCGAGCAGTCGCGGGAGCGCGCCGAGGCGATGTTCAAGCTGGTCGGCATCGCGTCCAACCGTCTGCGCGACTATCCGCACCAGTTCAGCGGCGGCATGCGCCAGCGCATCGTCATCGCCATCTGCCTGGCGTTGGAGCCCGAGCTGATCATCATGGACGAGCCGACGACGGCGCTCGATGTGGTGGTGCAGCGTGAAATCCTGGAGCAGGTGATCGACCTGCAGCGCAGCATCGGCTTCTCGGTGCTGTTCATCACCCACGACCTTCATCTGATGTCGCAACTCTGCAACCGCATCGGCGTGATGCTGAAGGGAGAACTGGTGGAGGTGGGCGACGTCAGAGAGGTCAGCCAGGCGCCGAAACATGATTATACGCGCAAGCTGTGGGCCTCGATCCCGCAACTGCCGGCGCGGGCACGCGAGGCCGTATGAACGCGCTGCCGTCCCCACTCTCCACCACGGCGCTGGCCGAGCCGCTGATCAGGCTCGAAGCGATCGAACGCAGCTTCGCCTTGGTGCAGGCGCTGCGCGGCATTTCGCTGTCGCTGCGGCCGGGCAGGGCACTGGCGCTGGTCGGCGAATCCGGCTGCGGCAAGACCACATGCGCACGCATCATCGCGCGCATGGACTATCCGACGGCCGGCAAGCTTCTGTTTCGCGGCCGCGATGCGACCCATGCCGGCACTCGCGAGGACGAGCGGACCTACCGCCGCGCGGTGCAGATGGTGTTCCAGGATCCGTTCGCCTCGCTCAATCCGGTGTTCACCGTCCAGCACCATCTGGCGCGGCCGCTTTCGCTGCACGGCCATGCCAAGGGCAAGGCTGCACTGGCGAAAGGCGTAGCCGAGCTGCTTGCCGGCGTCGGGCTCGACCCTGAGATGACGGCGCAGAAATTTCCGCATGAGCTTTCCGGCGGACAGCGCCAGCGCGTCAACATCGCAAGGGCGCTCGCGGTGCAGCCGGAAGTCCTGGTCGCCGACGAGCCGACCTCGATGCTCGACGTCTCGATCCGGCTCGGCATCCTGGACCTGCTTGCCCGCATCAAGCGGGAGAAGAACCTGGCGCTGCTCTACATCACGCATGACATCGCCACCGCCGCCCACGTCGCCGAGGAGATCATCGTCATGTTCGCAGGACAGATGGTCGAGTGGGGTTCGACCAATGCGGTGATCGGCGACCCACGCCATCTCTACACGCAGCTCCTGCTCTCGGCGGTACCCGATCCCGACCGGCCCTTCGTGCCGGGCGACAGTGCGCGCTTCCTCGGCCATGCCGAGGAGGTGAGGCGGCTGTCGCGTCCGGCGTCGTCGGTGGTCGAGCAGGTCGGGCCGGATCACTTCGTTCGCGCGCTCGGCACGCCTTCGTAGAGTTTTTTGCATCGCAATTCCGGACGGAAAACCGCGTCACACTTTTTCTGGAATTGCTCTGAATGGATTGTTGAATGGATTATCTGGTCAATCTTTCCCTGCTCGGACCCGACGCGGCGCTTGATCAGCGCATGGTGAAGGCCGGCGTCGCCATCCGCCGCGTGCTGGCGCCGGAATATGAGCTCGTCACCGGCTGGGTGCGGCGCAAGTTTTCCGCCGGCTGGGCGGGCGAGACCGCTGTTTCGATGATGCGCCAGCCGCCGACCTGCTTTCTCGCCACGAAGGACAAAAGGCTGATCGGCTTTGCCTGCCATGAATCGATTGCGCGCGGCTTCTTCGGGCCCACCGGCGTCGACGAGGCGGTGCGCGGGCAGGGCGTCGGTCATGCGCTGCTGCTGGCCTCGCTGCTCGACCTCAAGGTCATGGGCTACGCCTACGCCGTCATCGGCGATGTCGGGCCGTCCGAATTCTACGAACGCACCGTCGGCGCGACGCAGATCCCCAATTCGGAGCCCGGCATTTATGCCGGGCTGCTGAAATCCGCCGACTGATTTTCACACTTATTTTTCGAAGAGACTGAAATGACCGAGACATTGCGGCTTGAGAGCTTCTGGACGCCGGCCAAAGAGGGTCAACCGCTGGCCTATGAGCTGCGGCTCACCAATGGCTCCCGCCAGCCGTTGCGCGATTTCCGGCTCTGCATCAGCGGACCGGACCGGATCGACCCGGCGGCCACCATCGAAGGCGGCACGCTTGCCGTGCGGCTCTCCAATCATGCCGAGTTTTTGCCGCCGGACGGCTTCGCGCTGGAGCCAGGCGCCACATGGACGCTGACGGCGCGCGGCCTGAGCTACCCGCTGCGGCATTGGACCGATGGCGCCACCGGCGCCTATCTCGCTTTCGCCGACGGCAGCACGCGCCGCATCGTGGTGGAGCCGACGCGAGCGGTCGGCGACAACGCGCCGCTGAAGCGTGGCGCGGAACCCTATCCGGTGCCGGCCGCGGCGTCGGTTGCCGTCTCGGTCATTCCCTGGCCGCGCCATGTCGAAATCTCCGGTGCTGCATCCGCGCCGGCGGGGCTCGACCCACAGCCGGAAGGCGAGGCGGCCAGCGCCGCCGCCTCGGCCTTTGCCGAACTGACCGCGAGCCTCTTTGCGGTCGAAGGCATCGTGCGCCCCGCGGCCGAAGGCGGGTTTCCGGTCAGGCTGGCGCTGCAGGACGGGCTTGGGTCGGAAGCCTACGCGATCGCGTTCGCCCCGGACTCGGCAAGCGTGGCGGCGACGACGCGTGCCGGTTTCCTCTACGGGCTGATCACGCTCGGCCAGATCCTGCGCGGCGCGAAGCAACATCCCGCGACCTTCACGTTCCCGGCGAGCGGCGAAATCCGCGACGAGCCGTCGCTCAACTGGCGCGGCTGCCATCTCGACGTGGCGCGCCAGTTCTATGCGTCGGCCGAGATCGAGAAATTCCTCAGGATACTGGCCTGGAGCAAGCTCAATCGCTTCCACTGGCACCTGTCGGACGACGAGGCTTGGCGGATCGAGATATCGGCCTATCCGCAACTGACCCGCATCGGTGCATGGCGTGGCTACGGCCTGGCCGTCCCGTCGCTGCTTGGGTCGGGCGCGCAAAAGACCGGCGGCTACTACACCAAGGCGGCGGTTCGCCACATCGTCGCGCTGGCCGGCCGGCTCGGCATCGAGGTCGTGCCGGAGATCGACGTGCCGGGCCATTGCTACGCCATGCTGCAAGCACTGCCGGAGTTGCGCGACCCCGGCGAGCATGGCGAGTATTTTTCGGTGCAGGGCTTTCCCAACAACTGCCTCAACCCGGCGCGCGAGGAAACCTACCGCGTGCTCGAAACGATCTTCGACGAGCTGATCGAGCTGTTCCCGTTCAAGACCATCCATGTCGGCGCCGACGAGGTGCCGCTCGGTGCATGGTCGGGTTCGCCGCAAGCTTTGAAACGGCTCGGCGAGATTGCCGGCGAGGCCGCCGCGCAGTCGCATGCCAAGCGGCTCGACGTGGTCACCAACACGCATGGCGCCGACGAGATCGAAGGCTCGGGCGCGGCCGTGCTGCAGGCCGAGTTCCTGAAAAGAATACAATCGTTCCTGGCCTCCCGCGCGTGCATCACCGGCGGCTGGCAGGAAGCCGCGCATGGCAATGTCATCGACAAGTCGAAGTGCTACCTCAATGGCTGGCGCAGTGTGGAAGTCTCGGCGGCACTCGCCGGCGAAGGCTACGACATGGTCGTCAATCCGGGGCAGGTCTATTATCTCGACATGGCGAACAGCCCCGAATGGTCCGAGCCCGGTGCTGCCTGGGCCGGCTGGTCGTCGCCGGAAAAACTCTACGGCTTCGATCCGGTGGAAGGGTGGAGTGATGCGCAGAAGAAGCATTTCCTCGGCGTGCAATGCTGCATCTGGTCGGAGCCGATGACCGACCGCGCCGTGTTCGACCGGCTGATCTTCCCGCGGCTTTCGGCGCTCGCTGAAACCGGCTGGACCGCGCCCGAGCGCAAGTCATGGCCGCGGTTCAGCGCGCTCGCCGGGCTGATGCCGGTGCTCTACGGGTTGGCGTAGCCTCGCCAATCTACCGTTGCGATTTATTGTAGCGTTTGATCAGGCGCTCGCGCTTCAGGCGCGACAGCCTGTTCATCCAGAACAGCCCGTCGAGCTGATCGATCTCATGCTGGTGGCAGACTGCCAGCAGTCCCTCGGCATCCTCGAATTGCTCTTTGCCTTCCAGATCCTGAAAGCGAACCCGAACATGGGCGTGCCGTTCGATCTCTTCCGTGACGCCAGGCATCGAAACACTGCCTTCCGTATGCCGGATCATTTCGGACGAGGCCTCGACAATCGAGGGATTTACATAGATCCCGGATTTGGCGGACCGATCAATCGCCACCACACGTTTCAAAACGCCGACATGCGGGGCGGTGATGCCGATCCCGGGCGCTGCGTACATGGTATCGAGAAGGTCGGCGGCGAAACGGAATAATGCGACGTCGAATCGTTCGACGGGGTCCGCGACAGCCCTTAGCAGCGGGTCGGGGAACCTTATGATCGGCAGTACCGCCATATGCCTCTGTTCTATGCAATTCCGGACGGAAGGCTACGGCGAAGTCGCCGAGCCTAACCGTTACACACTTTTCCTGAAATTGCTTTAGCCCACAGGCTTCTGCAGCACGTCGAATTGCGGGTTGGTCTCCGAAAAGATCGGCAGCGCCGCCGCGCCGAGCACGGAGGTGTCCTTACCGGCGGCGCCGACCACGACGCGCGGCGTGGCCCGGGCAGTGGCCGAACTGACCGAAAGATGCAGCGGCTCGAGCCGCCCGGCCAGGGCCTCGATCACCGGCAGCGGCATGAAGCCGCCGAGCACGACAGTCTCGGGATCGAGCGCCATTTCCACGACGTCGATCGCTTGGCGCAGCGGTTCGACCGCCTCGTCGAGCCATGCCTCGAAACGACTGTCGCCCTTGGCCAACAGCTCCTCCAGCAGGTCGGGCGAGGCGTGGTCGGGATCCGGCAGATGGAGCCTGTCATAGGCCGCGCGCAGTGAGACATAACGCTCCAGGCAGCCGCGCTTGCCGCAGTCGCAGGGCAGGCCGCCCGGCTTGACGATGATGTGGCCGATCTCGCCGGCATTGTGCCGGCTGCCCTTGTAGAGATGGCCGTCGAGGAAGAGGCCGGCGCCCAGGCCCGTTCCGATGAACAGATAGACGAAGCTGTCGAGCTTGCGGGCGACGCCATAAAGCCGCTCGCCTATCGCCGCTGCGGTGGCGTCGTTCTCGACGATCACGGCGATGCCGGTCAGCCGTTCCAGCTCTTCGGCCACGGGAAAGTCATGCCAGCCGGGCAGGGCGGTGGGGCCGACCGATGTCATGCCTTCGACGCCGAAAGGCCCGGGCATCGCCATGCCGATGCCGAGCAGCTTTGTCCGGTCGAGGCGGGAGGTGGCGATCAGGTCGCTCGAGATCGCGGCAAGCAGCGGCATCGCTTCGGCGGGCGTCGGCCGGTCGACATTCCGCTCGACGCGGGCGCGCATGGTGCCGGAGAGATCGGTGACGACGCCGACGGCAAGTTGATGGTCGAGCTGCAGGCCGATCGAGTAGCCGCCATCGGGGTTGATGGAGTAGGGGACGGCCGGTTGGCCGCGCGCGCCCTTCAGCGTCGCTTCCGGGCGCAGCAACCCTGCCTCTTCCAATTCCTCGACGATGTTGGAGATGGTCTGCGACGACAGCGCCGTCAGCCTGGCGATCGAAGCACGCGACAGCGCACCGTTGGTGCGGATCGTTTCGATCACCACACGCCGGTTGTGCGATTTCGCCTGCTCGAGATTTGTGCCGGAGATGGCTTTCTTGAGGATCATGAGGTACTTACCAGTCGAGGCAAGTGTATAATACCACTTTAGAAAATCAAGTTGATTTAATTATAGTGATGCCGACCAGCCAGCCGAAGGCTTGGGCCAGCCGGCGCCAAGGGCTGCATTCGGGATATTTCGGAAAGTCGGGTGACGGCGTCGCTGCTCAGTGGAAACGCGTGGCGGCGAAATCTGTTGCCGACGACATGGCGCGGCCGCCAATGAAGCCGGCGACCAAGCGGGCTGTTATAGGGCCCAAGGTCAGCCCCAGATGGCCGTGGCCGAAGGCGTAGATCTCATCAGGCGATTTCGTCGAGGGGCCGATCACCGGGCGCGAGTCCGGCAGTGACGGCCGGAAGCCCAGCCATTGCGAGGAGGGCTGGCCGAGGTCGGGGAAGAACTGCCGCACGCCGCGATCGAGCAGTGCCAGCCGGCGCGGGTTGGGCGGCGCCTTAAGGCCGCCCAGTTCAACGGTGCCGGCAATCCGCAGCCTGCCGTCCATCGGCGTCATGTAGAAACCGAGATCGACGGGGCAGTCCGGGCGGTTGAGCAAAGGTGCGGCGGTCTGAAACTCCAGATGATAGCCGCGCTCGGTTTCCAGCGGGATCCGGTCGCCGGCCTGAACAGCGAGCGGCCGGGAGCGCGCGCCCGCCGCAATCACCACTTTTTTCGCCGTGACGGCGAGGCCGGGGCCGTTCAGCCGCACGCCGCCGGCACTTGTTGCGAGGCCGGTGACGCTCGCGCGCATGAATTGAGCGCCCCTGGCGGCAGCGGCTGCCGCCAGCCGCGCCATCACCGCCTTGGGATCGCTGACATTGATCGAATCCGGGAAATAGAGGCCCTTGGACTCGAACGCCGCAAGGCGCGGCTCCAGCGCGGCCACCTGATCGGCGCTCAGAATCCGCTGATGGACGCCGAGTTCGGCCCGCAAGGCACGCCCGCCGGCGGAGGCGGCGAAATCGCTGTCGCGGCGATAGACATAGAGGCAGCCGTTGCGGCGCATCAGATCCTGAAGTCCCGCCTCCTGCACGTCGTTCTCCCGGGTCATGCTGCCTTTGATCCTGCCAGGCGTGCTCTCGGGGGCGGCCTTTGCCTTCGTCACTTCCTTCGACGAAGTGGTGGTCGTGCAGTTCCTGGCCAGCGCCGGCCAGCGCACCATGCCGCTCGAAATGTTCGTCGGCCTGCGGGAAAAACTCAGCCCGGCAATCACTGCGGCCGCAACCATGATGATGGGGCTTTCGATTTTGCTGTTGGTGGTGGCCAACCTGCTGGCGCAGCGCGGACAGGGGCGTCGGACAGTAGGCGCCTAGTTACTTCAATGCCGAAGGCCAACGCAGTAGAGGCATGCCAGTTACCGCCTGGGGCGAAGCAGTTATTTTGCTGCAGCACTGTCATTCATCAGTATTTTATTGTCGTAGATGAAGTCTTTGCCCAACTTGTCTTTGAATTGCGAAAGTGCGTCTTTGGGGATGATGGCAACAGTGCTGTCCTGGCCGATCTGGAAATTTGTTCCGGGTGCAGGTGCGATCACGGCTTTGAAACTAGGGCCACTCCCCCCTAGAACAGTGCTGCTACCCGGCAAGAACGTTGTCCCCGCGGCTTTGTAACCATCCTCGTAGCCGCGCTTGTAGGCTTCCTCTAAGGAGTCGGCGTGAACCTGAATGATGTTCGTCACAATGACAGTAAATGCTACCAAAAAAATCTTGATCATAGCCATGGTCCTCAACGAAGGTCTTCTAGACGTTTCTTCATTTTTGTGTCGAAGTTTGCGGTATCGATGATGGCAGAGCTACCTGCCAGCACATCTCCCAATGTTCCACGCCCAAGAAATACTGGTGCATCCGTGACCTGAATGGGATCACTGGCAAGATAGACTACACTGCCCACCAATAGTGCCCCGACGATAGCAACGACGACACCGGGGGAACTGGAAGACAGCGCCATCGTTATCCCGCCCCATGTGCCGTTGCCGCGTGTCTCCACACTATCCACGCGCGCGAGCACAAAGACAGCGCCAAGAAGTGCTAGGACAGTGCCCGAAATAATTGCAAGAAACTGTGTGTACGCTCGCATGTATAGAGCCGATACCGATCGCTTGTTGCGCATACCGAGACCATCGTGCTCAAGACCAAGCAAAACGATCTGCGTATCGGATTTAGGAGGATCCAGGACCTTGCTGAAGTTCATGTCTGACTGAAGTGCCTGTGAAACATCGACAATCTTATCCAGATACCAAAAGCCCAATCCGATCATCGCAACGATGACAACAGCGCAAAGAATTCCGAACCATTTGACGGTACCGACCTTGAAGCGGAAGTCCTCCCTTGCCTTTAGCGCTTGTAGAGTTGCACTCTCTGCAGTCGGCTTCGGTTCGATTTGAGCAGCATTGGCACTCAAGTTGCCGTCACCCGCGTTGCCCAGCGGGTTGTTAACGCACGCGCGCCCCGGCGCATCATTTTCGATAGCGCTGTCTGGTGTCCCGTTGGCGCCAGTGCTGCCTGCTTTATCGTTGTCGCCAATACCCGATATGGCTTCAGTGCCGTCAGCAGGCGCCGTAGGTGACATTTTCTACTCCTCCATCTTCCCTATCGGACATCTATATTTTCCTTAAGTCAAGTGAAATAATAAATCTTATTGCTAAACGGCACATTGTAACGTTCTATACGGAATGAATTATACTGAGGCAATGATGTATATCAACGATTTATTTGGCTCATTTTTTCCAAATACGCGTGGTCGGCGCAATATTTTCGACATCTGTCATAAAAATACGGTGTAATCTCATACGGGCCTTTTCAGAAATGACGAGCAAATCAAGCCGCCGAATGTGCAACTGACTAGCACATCAGCCGGCGCGCCATCCTGCTCGAAATGTTCATCAGCCTGCGCGAAAGCTCAGCAGTGCAATCATTGGGGTGGCAACCCTGATGGGGCTGTCGATCGTGTTGCTGCTGGTTGCAAATCTTATGGCGCGGCGAGGCCGAAAGGATTCCGCGTAAACGAGTGGTCCGCGCACCGAGCGAACCAATTGGGCAGGAACGATCTCGCGGCTGATGCATTTTGCTTCGCGTCAACCGCTGAGGGACTTAATGCGCATCGCCCATGTCGCGCCGCTCTACGAATCCGTGCCGCCAAAACTCTACGGCGGTACGGAGCGGATCGTCTTCTACATCACCGAAGCGCTGGTCGAGCTCGGCCACGATGTAACGCTGTTCGCGAGCGGCGACAGCGAGACGTCGGCGCGGCTGATGCCCGGGCGCGACCAGGCGATACGTCTCGACCCGCGGCCGAAGAAATCGGAGATCGCAGCGCATCTCGCCATGCTCGCCGATGTGCGCGAGCGCGCCCAACAGTTCGACGTCATCCATTTCCATCTCAGCCACTTCCTGCATTTTCCGTTCTTCGAAGAGATCGTGGGAAGGACGGTGACGACGCCGCATGGCCGGCTCGACTATGTCGACCTGGCGCCGGCCTATAAACGTTTTCCGCGCTTTCCGATGATTTCGATTTCGCACAGCCAGAAGCGCGGTCTGCCGGACGCGAACTGGCTTGCCACAATCCACCACGGGCTGCCGCTCGACGCCTATCTTCCGACCTACGAACCACGGGCGGAGGAGCCGTATCTCGCCTTCCTCGGACGCCTGTCGCGCGACAAGCGGCCGGACCGCGCCATCGAGATCGCTCGCCGGACCGGGCTGAAGCTGAAGCTGGCGGCCAAGATCGGCGACGACGACCGCGCCTATTTCCGCGACAACATCGAGGCGCTCATCGATGGCGACCGCATCGACTATGTCGGCGAGATCACCGAGGACGAGAAGGCTGCTTTCCTCGGCAATGCGGCAGGCATGCTTTTCCCCATCGACTGGCCCGAGCCGTTCGGCCTCGTGGCGATCGAGGCGATGGCCTGTGGCACGCCTGTGATTGCCTGGAACAGTGGCGCCTTGCCGGAGATCGTCGACAATGGCGTCACCGGCTTCGTCGTGGACAGTGTGGATGATGCGGTCGCGTCGATGCCGGCGCTTCTCGCTTTGGACCGGCGGCAGGTGAGGGCGGTTTTCGAGACAAGGTTCTCGGCGACAAGAATGGCGCGCGACTACCTTGCTGCCTATATGCGCCTGACCGGCATCCCGGAGGCAAAAGTCTCCTGACCTTCTGTTTTGGGCGGGGCAAACGAAGAGGTGACGAATGACGGAGCTCGACGAGCGCAAGCTCGATCCCGCCGTGGCCCTATCCTCACTCGACGCAACCGCGCCAAGGGAACCGCATCGGCTGTTCGCCCTCAAGCAGGGTGACTGCTTCGCCGTCGCCGACGCCTATGGCGACATCAGAGGTTCGGGCGACGGGTTCTTTCGCGACGACACGCGCGTGCTGTCCGAATTCCGGCTGACGATCGGCGGCAGGCAGATGTCGCTGCTCGGCGCCTCGCTCAGCCAGGACAATGTGCTGTTCACGTCCAACCTGACCAACCTGCCGATCCAGAGTGCCGGCGGCCGCGATATCCCGCAGGGCGCTATCCACATCGAACGGGTCAGGCTCATCTGGCAGGACAGGCTGTTCGAGCGCATTACGCTTTCCAACTACAGCCGCGAGCATTCCACCGTCACCGCTTCGCTGCATTTTTCCGCCGACTTTCGCGACATGTTCGAGGTGCGCGGCTCGACACGGGTGAAGCGCGGCACGACGCATGTCGCCAAGACCGACAAGACCTCGGTGCTGCTCGGCTATGATGGTCTCGACGGTCTGCCGCGGCGTTCGGCAATCTCCTTTTCGCAGGCGCCCGACCAGTTGAGTGACAATCGCGCCGATTTCCTCGTCGCGGTGACCAAGCGCAGTCAAAAGGTGCTCTATGTCGAAGTCGGTCCCGAGGTCGCCGATACGCCCGATCGCGACCGCTTCCGCGCCGCGGCGGCACGCGCGCGCTTCGGCATGCGCGCCAAGCGCCGGCATGGCGCGACGGTGCACAGCTCGGGCCGTGTCTTCAACGATTGGGTCGAGCGCGCCCGCGCCGACGTGGCGCTGCTCACCACCGAGCTTTCCACCGGGCCTTACCCCTATGCCGGCATCCCATGGTTCTCGACGGCGTTCGGCCGCGACGGCGTGATATCGAGCCTGCAGATGCTCTGGCTCAATCCTGGGCTGGCGCGCGGCGTGCTGGCTTTTCTCGCCGAGCACCAGGCGACGGAGACCTCGCCCTTTTCGGATTCCCAACCCGGCAAGATCATGCACGAGACGCGCAAGGGCGAGATGGCGGCGCTGCGCGAGCTTCCCTTCGGCCGCTATTATGGTGGTGTCGACACCACGCCGCTCTACATCCATCTCGCGTCCGCCTATGCCGAACGCACCGGCGACATGGCCTTCATCGACAAATTGTGGCCTTCGCTGAAGGCCGCCGCGGAATGGACTGAGGAGGCGAGCCGCGCCACCGGCTTCGTCACCTACCAGCGCGCCGCTGAATCCGGCCTCGCCAACCAGGGCTGGAAGGACAGTTTCGACTCCGTCTTCCATGCCGACGGCCGCATCCCCAAGGGGCCGATCGCGCTGGTCGAGGTGCAGGGCTATGTCTTCGCCGCCTTCCGTGGTCTGGCGGCGCTCGCGCGTCGGCGCGGCGAATATGCGGACGCCGAGCATTGGGAAAACCGCGCCGAGGAAATGCGCGTCGCCGTCGAGCGCGATTTCTGGCTGGACGATTTGAATTTCTACGCTTTGGCCATCGATGGCGAGGGCCAGGCCTGCAAGGTGCGAACAACAAATGCCGGGCACCTGCTTTTCGTCGGGCTGCCGCAACCCGAGCGGGCGAAGCTCGTCGCCGACCAACTGCTTTCCGCCGCATTCCATTCCGGCTGGGGGCTGCGGACGCTGGCCGACGATGCGGTGTTCTTCAACCCGATGTCCTACCACAACGGCTCGATCTGGCCGCATGACACGGCACTTTGCGGCGTTGGCCTGGCGCGTTACGGCGAACGCGACAGCGTGGTGCGGCTGATGAGCGGCACTTTCGAATCGGCCGTGCATTTCAACATGCGGCTGCCGGAACTTTTCTGCGGCTTCACCAGAGCGCCCGGCGAGGCGCCGATCGCCTATCCGGTCGCCTGCCTGCCGCAGGCGTGGTCGGCAGGCTCGACCTTCATGCTGATGCAGGCGTGCCTCGGCCTGGAAATCGATGGCTGGGAGGGTGAATTGCACGTCACGCGGCCAAGGCTGCCGATCGGTATCGACACGCTGACACTGCGGCATCTCAGCGTCGGCGACAAGGCGGTCGATCTCACCTTCCAGCGGGTCGGCGACCGCGTCGTCGCGTTCCTCTCCGACCGCCATGAGGGCCAGGTGCCGCTGATTGTTCGAACATAAACAAAACGATGCAACTCGGCGTTCAACAATCGAAAAATGTCGGAACCGATATCCGCTTTGCGCGTTTGCAAAGTTGAACCGGTCTCCCGGTCCGCAGCCGGCCACAACGAAAACAAAAAACGCGGACAGCCGGAGGCAACCTGGCTTTTCAATGACACAATATGGCGTCGACCTGTTTTTGGTCCTTATTCTCGCAAGCCTCGGACTTTCCGCTCTCGCGATCTTCATTTCGATATCCCGGCATCGTCGTCACCATTCGAGGGCTGCCGTTTCGCCAACTTCAAGCGACGATTTTGCCACCGAGACAGCACGCAAGGTGCTGCGCGAATTCGAGAAGAACGGGCAGTCGGTCGACGCGGCCCTGGTTACCTGGTCGCCGGATACGTTGCGCAAGATCCTCGCCGACGAATTGCCGGATGCGCAGGTCATCGTCGTCTCCAACCGCGAACCTTACATCCATAACGAGACCGAGGACGGCGACGTCGAACTCGTCGTTCCTGCGAGCGGACTGGTGTCGGCGCTGGAGCCGATCACGCGAGCCTGCGCCGGCACCTGGATCGCCTATGGCGGCGGCACCGCCGACCGGACGGTGGTCGACAGGAACGACCGTGTGCAAGTGCCGCCCGGCAATCCGTCCTACACGTTGCGCCGCGTCTGGCTGAGCGATGACGAATATCAGGGCTACTATCTCGGCTTCGCCAATGAGGGCCTGTGGCCGCTCTGCCATATCGCGTTCACGCGGCCGATCTTTCGCGAGTCGGATTGGGAAGCCTATGAGCAGGTCAACCGCAAATTCGCCGAGACGGTGGTTGCCGAAGCGCGCAACGAGCGGCCGATCGTGCTTGTCCAGGACTATCACTTCGCGCTTCTGCCTCGCATGATCCGCGAGCGACTGCCGGAGGCGATCGTCATCACCTTCTGGCACATTCCGTGGCCCAACTCGGAGGTGTTCAGCATCTGCCCGTGGCGCGAGCGCATCCTCGATGGCTTGCTCGGCAGCTCGATCGTGGGTTTCCACACGCAGTTCCATGCCAACAACTTCACCGAGAGTGTCGATCGCTTCATGGAGAGCCGCATCGAGCGCGCCGACGCAGCCATTTCCTATGGCGGCCAGGTGACGCTGGTGCATTCGTATCCGATCTCGATCGAGTGGCCGATCGAGCTTTTGAAAGCGCTGCCCAGCGTCGAGGAGTGCCGTGGGCGCGTTCGCAAACGGTTCAGGATTCCAGCCGACGCCAAGCTCTGCGTCGGCGTCGAGCGTCTCGACTACACCAAGGGCATCCTCGATCGCTTCCATGCGCTGGAGGAGCTGTTCATCCGTCATCCCGAAACAGTCGGCAACGTCGTCTTCCTGCAGATCGCGGCGCCGAGCCGGGGCACGCTGCCGGCTTACAGGCATCTGCATGAGGAATGCCTGCGCTACGCCGACGAGCTCAACCAGCGCTACGGCAGCAAATCCTACCGGCCGGTCGTCATGGTGGCCGAGCATCATTCGCAGGCCGCCGTCTACGAGCTCTATCGCGCGGCCGACATCTGCATGGTCACCAGCCTGCATGACGGCATGAACCTCGTCGCCAAGGAATTCGTCGCATCGCGTGAAGACGAGCAGGGCGTGCTGCTGCTCAGCACCTTCGCCGGCGCCTCGCGCGAGCTCCTGGAGGCGCTGATCGTCAATCCTTACGATGCGGCGATGATGAGCGAAGCGATGCTGCAGGCGCTGACCATGGGGCCGGACGAGCAGCATGAGCGCATGCGGCGCATGCGCGAGATCGTGCGCGACAACAATGTCTATCGCTGGGCCGGCAGCATGCTGCTCGACGCGGCACGGCTGAGGAAGCGCGGCGACCTCGACCGGGTCACCGCTTCATACGAACGGCCGACCGGTCCCGCCGGCGACAATGTCGTTTCCATGTTCGAACGCAAACAGGCAGTTGGATTCAGATGAACATTCAGGCAGACCTCACCCCGCCGCTTCCCGAAGGCCGCTGGGCGCTTTTTCTCGACATCGACGGCACCCTGCTGGAGCACGCGCCGCATCCCGATGCGGTATCGGTCAGCGAGGAGTTGCGCGTTCTCCTGGAGAGGATTGAGCAGCGTCTCGACGGTGCGCTCGCCTTCATCACCGGGCGCTCGATCGCGGCCGTCGACCATCTGTTCGATCCGCTGAAGCTGCGAATCGCCGGTCTCTACGGACTGGAGCACAGGCTGGCGCCGGCTGGTGCGATCGAAGCCGCCGACGCGCCGGCGGATATGGCGGCGCTCGCCGACGAGATCGAATTGGAGCTGGCAAGCAAGGCCGTCTATGTCGAGCGCAAGGGGCCGGTGCTGGCAATCCACACGAGAGCCGCGCCGCAGCTTCTGGCGCGGGCGACAGAGTTGGTCGAGGCGGCCCTCGCTCGCTTGCCGAAAGGCTACCGCGTGATCGCCGGCAATGCCGGCGTCGAACTGATGCCGCTCGAAGCCGCCAAGGGGGCCGCGATCCGGCGCTTCATGCAGCTCGATCCGTTCACCGGCAGGCGCCCCGTGTTTCTCGGCGACGACACGTCCGACGAGAACGGCTTCGACACGGTCAATGCCGCCGGAGGAATTTCGATCCGCGTGAAGCCGCAGGGCGAAACAGCGGCGCGCTTCGCCATCGAAGATGTCGCCAGCGCGGTCGCCTGGCTCGAAACCAATTTCGGCGGCCCTGCCAAACAGACAAGCCGCAGCGATCTTGTCGCGTAGCAGCCACTAAGCGGGAAACAGGAAGGCGCCACCCGGATCGAAGAACACTTGCCGCCGGCCCGGCGACGCCTCGTGCGTCGCCGCCGCTGAAGACGTCGGCCTGATGTCGATTTCCTGCCCGGCGCTGGTGCGCGCGACGATGCGCCGGCGTTCGCCGTAGAAGGCGACATCGACGATCTCGACGGCAAGCTCGGCGCCGTTCGGGCTCTGGTCAAGCCGAAAAGCCTCGGGCCGGATCATCAGCCTGGTCTTCTGTCCTCGCTGGAAGCTGCCGTTCGCGTTGATGCCGGAAACGAGCGAGCCGTCGGCGAGGCGGACCGTGGCCGCGCCATCGATCGTCTCCAGGTGCTCGGTGGCGAGGAAATTCGAGTTGCCGATGAAGCCGGCGACGAAATCGGTGGCCGGTCGGAGGTAAAGGTCCTCGCCGGTGCCGATCTGCTCGATGCGGCCGTCGCGGAAGAGCGCGATCCGGTCCGACAGATGCAGCGCCTCTTCCTGGTCGTGCGTGACATAGAGGATGGTGACGCCGGTCTCGCGGTGGATGCGGCGGATTTCGGCCTGGATCTCCTCGCGCAGCTTCTTGTCGAGCGCCGAGAGCGGCTCGTCCATCAAAAGGATCGGCGGGTCATAGGCCAGCGCGCGGGCGAGCGCGACGCGCTGCTGCTGGCCGCCTGAGAGGGCCGCGGGCAAACGCTCGGCGAAGTTTTCCAGCCGCACCAGGGAGAGCATGTCGGCGACCTTGCGCTTGACCTCGGCCTCGGGCCGGCGGCGGACGCGGAGCGGGAAGGCGACGTTTTCGGCGACGCTCAGATGCGGGAACAATGTGTAGCGCTGGAAGACCATGCCGATGTTGCGCTTGTGCGACGGCACCGACAGCAGCGATTTGTCCTGCAGCAAGACATCGCCCGACGTCGGATCCTGGAAACCGGCGATGGCGTAGAGCGTGGTCGATTTGCCCGAGCCGGACGGCCCGAGAAAGGTCAGGAACTCGCCCTTCGGAATGTCCAGCGTCACATCATGAACGGCGGTGAAGGCACCGAATGCCTTGCGTAATTTGCGAATCGACAGAAAGGCTTGGGTCATGTTTGCAGCTTTCGGCGCAAGAGGGCCGTGACGATCATCAGGGCCAGCGTGAGCGCGACCAGCAGGCTGGAGGCGGCGGCGATAACGGGGGTGAGGTCGGAGCGGAGGCTGCCCCAGATCTTGACCGGCAAGGTCTGCAAGGTGGGGCTGGCCATGAAGATCGCCACCACCACCTCGTCCCAGGAGGCGAGGAAGGAAAAGATCGCGGCGGAGAAGACGCCGATGCGGATTGAGGGCAGAGTGATGCGAAGCTTGGCCTGCAGCGGGCTGGCGCCGCAAACGATGGCCGCGTCCTCGATCGACTTGTCGAAACCTTCGAGCGCGGTGGCGATCGGGATGATGGCAAAGGGCAGCGCCAGCACGGTGTGAGCGACGACGAAGCCGATCGTGGTGCCGCCGAGGCCAAGCCGCAGGAAGAAGGCGTAGATGGCGATGGCAAAGACGACGACGGGCAGCACCATCGGCGTGAGCAGCAGACCGCGCAAAATCTCGCGGCCGCGGAACTGGCCGCGAACCAGCGCGAAGGAGGCGAGCAGGCCGATGGCGACGGCGAGGATGGCGGTCATCGTGGCGATGCGGGTGCTGGTCAGCGCCGCTTCGACCCAGGAGGGATCGGCAAACAGCTCCTGGTACCATTTCAGCGTCCAGCCGGGCGGCGGAAAGGCCAGCCAGCGCGACGAGCCGAAAGAGAGCAGCACGATGAAAACGACGGGCAGCAGCAGGAAGGCGGCGACCAAGGCGGTGAAGCCAAGCAGCGCTACCTTCAGCCAGCCGAGGCGGTCATAGTCGAGCAGCATCTCAGGCGCCTCCCACCGCGCGCTTTGAGCCGACCAAGCGCAGCTGCAGCGCATAGAGCGCCATGGTGACGACGAGCAGGATGAAGGCGGCGGCACTGCCCAGTCCCCAGTTGAGCAGCGACTGGATCATCTGCGCGATCATTTCGGCGAGCATCATGTTCGAGGTGCCGCCGAGCAAAGCCGGCGTAACGAAATAGCCGAGCGACATGACGAAGACCATCAGGCCACCGGCGGCGATGCCGGGTAGCGAGAGCGGCAACAGGATGCGGCGGAAGGCGGCGAGCGGGCTCGCGCCGCAAAGGGCGGCGGCGCGCAGCGTCATCGGGTCGATCGCCCGCAGGGTGCCGACCAGTGGCAAGATCATGAAAGGCAGCATGATGTAGACCATGCCGATGGTGACACCGGTGAGATTGTTGATGAGCGGCAGCGGCTGGTCGATGATGCCGGCACCCATCAGCGCCCGGTTGATGACGCCGGTGCGCTGCAAAAGCACCATCCAGGCATAGGTGCGGGTCAACAGGTTCGTCCACATCGACAGGATGATGATGCCGAACAGGATGGAGGCGAGTGCGGCCGGCATGATCGCCAGCATCCAGGCGACCGGAAAGGCGACGAGCACGGTGACGATGGTGACGACGGCGGCGACGAGGAAAGTGTTGAAGAACACCCGCGCGTAAGTGCCGTCGCCCAGAAGTGCCGCATAATTCTGCAACCCGGGGGCAGGATCGGTGACGCTGCGCAGCAACAGCGCCAGCACCGGTACGACGAAGAAAAGTCCGATCAGGATCAACGCCGGAAGCAGGCCGCCAAGGCCTGCCGGTATGCGCGGGGTTGCGATTCCTTGCTGTGCTTCCACCGACATCTCGGTATCCCGGATTGCGGATCGGGACGGCCAGCGCCGTCCCGATCCTTGTCACGAAAGGGACGGCGTCTACTTCGCCTGCCAGGCGTACCAGCGCTTGGCGATTTCGTCGCGATGCTCGGCCCAGTAGTTCATGTCGAGGTTGATCTGGCCGTCGACATGGGCGTCGGGCAGGCCCTTGACCACGTCGGCGGGCATCTCTGCCTTGGCCTTGGTGTTGATCGGCGCGTAGCCGCTCGCCTCGGCGAATTTCGCCTGGCCGGTCGGGCTGGTCGCGGCGGCGAGGAACTTCATGGCGGCGTCCCTGTTCTTGGCGCCCTTCGGCACGACGAGGACGTCGGCTGCGGTCAAGTTCTGGTTCCAGGAGACGCCGACATCGGCGCCGTCCTTCTCCAGCGCGAAGACACGGCCGTTCCAGAGCTGGCCGAAGGCAGCTTCACCCGAAGCGATCAGCTGCTGCGACTCCGCGCCGCCGCCCCACCAGACGATGTCGGACTTGATGGTATCGAGCTTCTTGAAGGCGCGGTCGAGGTCGAGCGGATAGAGCTTGTCGGCCGGCACGCCATCGGCGAGCAGAGCGATCTCGATCACGCCCGGCGCCGACCATTTGTAGAAGGTACGCTTGCCAGGGAATTTCTTGGTGTCGAACATGTCGGCCCAGCCGGCCGGCTCGCCGGAAACGGCGCCCTTGTTCCAGGCGAGCGCGAAGGAATAGTAGAAGCTGCCGACGGCATTCTCGTTCGAGAAGCGCGGGTCGAGATCGGCCTTCGGCACGGCGGCGAAGTCGATCGGCTCGAGCAGGCCGTCCTTTGCCGCCTTGATGGCGAAATCCATCTCGACGTCGACGACGTCCCAGGTGACGTTCTTGGCGTCGACCATGGCCTTCAGCTTGCCGTAATCGGTCGGACCGTCCTGCAGCACCTTGATGCCCGACGAAGCGGAGAAAGGCTCGGCCCAGGATTTGGTCTGGGCTTCCTGCGTCGTACCGCCCCAGCTGGTGAACACCATCTCGTCGGCCTTGGCGGCGGTGGTCGCCATCAACCCGGCAAGGATGCCGGCGAAAATCAGTTTCATGTCATTCTCCTCTGATTGGTTGTTCCGTTTCTTGTTCTTGTCAGTCCAACCTTCGCCACGCCGTTTCAGCGCATGACGAAGGGATCGGGGATCGGGTCGTCCGAGGTGCGGATCCACACCGATTTCGAGCGCGTGTAGTCGCGGATGGCATCGAGGCCGCCTTCGCGGCCGAGGCCGGAAAGGCCGTAGCCGCCGAAGGGAACCAGTGGCGAGACGGCGCGATAGGTGTTGACCCAGACGACACCGGCATGGACGCCGCGCGCCATGCGATGCGCCTTGGCGAGATTTGAGGTGAAGACACCGGAAGCGAGGCCGAACGGCGTGTCGTTGGCTAAAGCCAGCGCTTCAGCCTCGCTGTCGAAGGCGATAGCGCTGAGCACCGGTCCGAACAGTTCCTCGCGCACGCAGGCAAGAGCCTGGTCCTGCGCCTCGATGATCGTCGGCGCGTAGTAGTAGCCGTCAGCTTTGCCCACCGGTCGCGCGCCGCCGGTGACCAGTCGGCCGCCTGCCGCCACGCTTTCGGCGACGATCGCCTCGATTCTTTCGCGCTGGCGCGAGGTCGCCAACGGACCCATCTCGGTTGCGGGATCCTGCGGGTCGCCGATGACGATGGCTTCAGCCTTGCGTTTCAGCCGGGCCAGGAAATCGTCCTTGATCGAACGCTCGACCAAAAGCCGCGAGCCGGCGACGCAGCTCTGGCCTGTGGCAGCGAAGATGCCGGCGACGACGGCATTGGCGGCGCTGTCGAGATCGGCGTCGGCGAAGACGACGACCGGGCTTTTGCCGCCGAGTTCCAGCGTCGTGTAGGCGAGGTTCTCGGCCGTGTTGGCGACGATCCGCCGGGCGGTCGAGGGACCGCCGGTGAAAGCGACGCGGGCGACCAGCGGATGGCTGGTCAGGCGATGCCCGCAATCATGACCGAAGCCGGTGATGATGTTGACAGCGCCGGCTGGAAAGCCGGCTTCGCTAACCAACTCGGCGAAAGCGAGCAGCGGCGCCGGTCCGTCCTCGGAGGCCTTGAGCACGACGGTGCAGCCGGCGGCCAGCGCCGGACCGAGCTTCACCGCCGACAGGAAGAGCTGCGAGTTCCACGGCACGACGGCCGCGACGACGCCGATCGGCTCGGGCCGCACCGTCACTTCCATGTCGGGTTTGTCGATTGGGATGAAGGCGCCTTCGTGCTTGTCGGCGAGACCGCCGTAGTAGCGGTAGTAGTCTCCGACATAGGCGATCTGGGCGCGCGTCTCGCGGATGATCTTGCCGGTGTCGCGCATCTCCAGCTCGGCCAGCCGGCCGGCATTGGCGGCGACGAGATCGCCAAGCTTGACCAGCAGTTTTCCACGCGCGGTCGCGGTCATCGCCGCCCAGGGGCCGGAGCGCAGCGCCCGGTGCGCGGCTTCCACGGCGCGGTCGACATCGGCAATGGACGCGGCCGGCATTGTCGCCCAGGGCAAGCCCGTCGACGGGTCGATGCTGTCGAAGGTGGAGGCGGGCTCAGAGAACTGGCCGTCTATGTAGTTCCTGAAGGCGGTGCTGCTCATCGCGACCCCGCCTCCTGGAAGGCCGGCATCACCTTGTCGATGAACAGCTGCAGCGACTTCTTCTTGCGCTCGTGCGAGAGGCCGCTGTCGATCCAGATCGAGTACTGGTCGTAGCCCTGCGCCTCGTAGGTCTTCAGCCTTCCGATCACTTCGTCGGCCTCGCCGATGACGAGGTTCTGCCGAATCCTGTCGGGCGCGTATTGCGGCATGGCCGCGATCTCTTCCTCGGTCAGCGGCTCCAGGACGCCCTGATGAACGGGTTTCTTGTTCTGGAACCAGGCGCCGAACTGGCAGTAGAACTGCGACAGGTCCTTGGTCAGGCGGTCAGCGTCGGCGGCGTCCTCGGCGACGAAAGTGTGCATCAACAGCATGATTTCCGGCCGCGCTATGTCCGGATGGGCCTGGCAGGCCGCGTTGAAGCGCTCCATCAGGCTCGCCACCTCGCCATCGCCAGAGGCAAGCGGCGTCACCTGGACCTGGCATTTGTTGGCGACGGCGAAGTCGTGCGAGTTCGGATCGCGGGCTGCCACCCAGATCGGCACGTTGGGCTTTTGCAATGGCTTGGGGGAGGAGGTGGTCGGCGGGAATTGCCAGAATTCTCCGGAGTGCTCGTAGTCGCCGTCCCAGAGGCCACGGATCGCCGGGATGATCTCGCGCATGCGCTGGCCGGCGCCCCAGGCATCGAGCCCCGGGAAGACGCGCTGATACTCGTAGCTGTAAGCGCCGCGCGCGATGCCCAGATCCAGCCTGCCGCCGGTGATGACATCGGTCATCGCCGCTTCGCCGGCGAGTTTGATCGGGTGCCAGAACGGCGCGATGATGGTGCCGGTGCCGAGACGGATGGTTTTCGTCTTCGCGGCGAGATAGGCGATGTTGATGAACGGGTTCGGCGAGATGGTGAACTCCATCCCGTGATGCTCGCCGATCCAGGCCGTCTCGAAACCCGCTGCTTCCGCCAGCAGGACAAGCTCTTCCAGTTCCGCCAGCAATTCGGAATGCGGCTTGGCGAGGTCCGTGCGCTCCATATGGACGAAAAGGGAAAATTTCATCGGTCTCACCGCTGGCCGGAATGGATTGGGCCGGTATGGATTGGCGCCGACGACGCGGGCTTGGCGAGCGGCCGGACCTCGCCTTCGACCTCGTTGCCGACATAGACGCCGAACGTGTCCTCGGCGCGCTCGCGCGCATAACGCGCAAGCATCGAGCGGACAGCCGGGTCGGCGATCGTCAATTCGGCGATCCGTTCGATCTCGACAAAGCGGACCTGGCCGTCACCGGAAACGGGAGAGTCCACCGTTCCACGATAGTAGAGATGGGTGCGCGAGGCGTCCGTCGCGTCGTCCCAAACGGCGTAGAGGAAGCCGAGCTCGGCATCGATCGCCTTGGCGGCGAGTTTCCCCCTGAGGCTGCGAGCATCGTTCGCGGCGCCGAGGCCGCGACCGGCGGGCAATTGGTGGGCTCCCTCGGCGGTTTCGAAGAAGAGCACGCGGCCGTCGTTCTCCAGGATGGCGCCGACCTGGGTTCCGGACGGAGCGGCCGCCGCAAGCGCTTCCTGGCTGAGACCCGGCGTGACATAGGCGCCCCGGCAGTAGCCGAGCGGCTGCGCGCCATTGTGGGTGAAATCATGGACGCGGCCGATGAGGATCGAATGATCGCCGGCATCGACCAGCTGCTCCATGCCGCAATCGAACACCGCGACCGATCCTTCGATCAGCGGATTGCCGGTCTGTCCCGGCTGCCAGGCCACCGAGGCGAACTTGTCAGAGGCCTTCGAGGCGAAGATGCCGGATGCGGCCTTCTGGGCTTCCGCCAGGATGTTGATGGCAAAGCCCCGAGAGGTCGAGAAGGCCTGATGCCCGAGCGCCTTCTTGGCGATGCAGACCAGCACCAGCGGCGGATCGAGCGAGACCGAGGTGAAGGAGTTGGCGGTGAAGCCGCGCGCATCGCCGGCTTCGTCGATCGTGGTGACGATGGTGACGCCGGTCAGGAAGGAACCGAGCGCGCGGCGGAACTCCATGGCGTCGAATGCGGGGGCGTCGAACGCCGGACCCGCCTCGGCGCTTGCGGGAACATCTGCAACCTCGTCGAGAAAACCCGTGATGCGCTGAGTCACTTTTTGCGGCGAAGCGATTGGCATCATGTGCTTTTCGCCGCTCAGCACCAGGCATTGTCCGACCGGTGCGAGCCGCGCCATCGCGGCCGACATGGCGGGCGTGGAGTTGCGATCTTCCGACCCGGTCATGAACAGCGCCGGCACCGCGAGATCGGCCAGGCGATCGGCGTGCGCGGTATCGGCGCTGGCAAACAGGCGGTAGGTGCGGGCATAGCCCTCGGCGTCGACACTTTCGAGCGCCGCGAGGGCCTTTGCCGCTGCATCGGTCAACGCAGGCGGGATCGGATTGCCGAACCAGCGGGCGATCGTGGCGGCGATCGCCGACGGATCGCCAGGGCCGTCGAGCGCCGCCGCCCGTTCGCGCACCGCTTGCGCGAGTTCGGGCGGGCGACGGAAGACGGCGTTAAGGCATACCAGCGAGCCGATACGCGACGGGGCCCGGAGCGCGAGCTCCTGCGCGACCAGCGCGCCCATCGAGTGGCCGACGACGGCGACGCGGTCGAGGCCGAGGTGATCGAGCAGGCGGATCGCCTGATCGGCGTAGTCGGAGAGGCCGGCATTCTGCGGCGGCAGCTGTGAGGCGCCATGGCCGAGCATGTCGATGGCGATCACGTCGAAGCGATCCCGCATCAAGTCGATCTGCGGCTGCCAGATCGCGGCATCCATGCCGACGCCGTGGATGAACAGGACCGGTGCGCCCGAACCGGCGCGGATGAAGCCGGTGCCGTCGGGAGCTTCGCTGCGGATCGTCGCGGCGTCAGCCATGCAGATCTCCGAGCTCCTTCAGGTCCTGATAGCGGTCGCCGATGCGGTGATGCGGGCGGCCGCCGATGGACGCGCCGAGCGCCACCACCAGCTCGTCGGGGGCGGGCGCGTCGCCGATCTGGAAATGCACGGTCAGATAATGCGAGCGGCGGCCTTCGTCGTTCTTGTCCATCAGCGGGATCATGATCGGCGTATTGGGACCGCCGCGCAGATTGGTGAAAGCAAGATAGGTCTTGGCGCCGACGGCGCGGCGATAGTGGTTGCCGAAATGCAGCGTGTGGATCAGCGCCGAGGCATGCTCGACCTCGCCCGACGTGCCGCAGATGGCGGCTTTGCCGTAGCCTTCGATCGCTTCGCCCGAGCCTGCTATGCCGATGATCTCGTTGGTCAGCGTCTCGCCGAGCACCGGTGCGATGGCGCGGATCTCGGGAGAGAGGTCCTCGGTGAAACCGCGGCCGGCCCACGGGTTGGTGAGCACCGCGGCGACGCCGATCAGGCGCAATGGCCGCGGGGCCGCCTTGCCGCCTTCGATCAGCGTCTTCTCGGTATAGGTCACGATCTTGCGAATAGCCGGCTGCATGGAATTCCTCGGCAAAGGAGCCGCCCTAGCGGCTGCGTCATTTCTGTATCGTCTTATGGTATACCATGCTATGGAGGGCCGCGTGCCTTGTCAACCGGTCATGGAATCTGTTTTTGTGACGAGGCTGGGGATTCAGGAAAAATGACTGACGACACGCTTCGCATCGACCGCTCCGCCAAGACGTTGAGGACGCTGGCGCTGGAGCGCATGCGCGAGGCGATCATGGATTTCCATTTCCAGCCCGGCGAGCGGCTGGTCGAGCGGCCGCTCTGCGACCAGCTCGGGGTCAGTCGTTCGGTGGTGCGGGAGGTGCTGCGGCAGCTCGAGGCCGAAGGCCTGGTGCAGATGATACCCGGGCACGGACCGGCAGTGGCCAAGCCCGATCTCGGCCGGACCGACGAGATCTACGAGTTGCGCGCGCTGCTGGAAGGTATCGCGGCGAAGGCCTGCGCGACCTCGGCCACCGACAATCAGATCGGCCTGCTCGATGGGGCGCTGGCAAAGTTGCTCGAAGCGTGGGCGTCGGGCGTGCCGGCCGAGGTGATGCGGGCGACGGCGAGGTTCTACGAGGTGCTGTTCGAGGCAGCCGACAAGCGCATCGCCTGGGAGATCGTCACCGGCCTCAACGTCCGTATCAACCAGCTGCGTTCAATGACGATCCTCTCGCCGAACCGCCGCGACGCGGCGATCGCGGAGATGCACGCGATCATGGACGCCATCCGCTCGCGCAAGCCCGAAGCGGCCGAGGCGGCGGCGAGGCGGCATGTCGAGACGGCTTGGAAAATTGCGCGTGATGCACTGCGGTTGGGTTCGCTGTAGTCCTAACCGGCAGGCTCTGGAAGACGAGCCATTTTTGCCTGTATAGAGCGCGACATGAAAGCGGGTCTGAATGCGCGGCGGTTTCGGGCGGAGGTGGTTGACGGGCCGCCTCGGGCGGGCGCTTGGAAAGCGAAGACAGTCAACATCTTCGACGGTGACATTTGGATCGGCGCTTATACGCGCAACTACCCGTCTTTCGGCATAGAAACTTTTGAGCCGTTCGAGCTCGATGGCGCGTGGTATGCGCTCTATTCCAGCGACTACACCGCGACCCGCGTCATGAGTCTGCCCGACTGCAAGGATTTGGGCGGTGAAGAGCCGGCTCCCGGCGGCTTCTGCCCGGTCGAACTCTATGTGCCGCGCTACAGGAAGATCAGGTACAGGCTGCGAGCAACCGGAGAACAGAAAGAACAATGGTCGTTTGAGGCCCGGGCCGACAAGTTCACGGTCCCCGAAGACGACGATCACAGTTATGGCTGGGCGATCGGCCCTTGGTTATCGCTGACCACAGGCTTCGTTGCCGGCTGCATCTGGGGCGATGACTACACCTGGAAGGTCCAGGTGTTCGACCTGTCAGAAGCGGCCAAGGGCAAGATCGTCCGCGACGATCGCTTCGGCCACGTTGCGCTTGCCGATAAGATGTCACTTGCCGACTCGCTGGATTTCGACCGCCACATGCCGGACTGGGAGTTGCGGGCGACCATCATCCGCCGCGAACGCCGCGACGTCGCCACGGGCAAGCTTGTCGACCCTTACGACGAGTAGCGAGCACCTTCAGTTCCGGTCGACCGGCTTCGAGCGCATGCGCGATACCGTCTCGCGTTCGGCGCGCTTGGAGCGCAGCGGCGGCAGGCCGCGGTCGACGAGATCCATGTCCTCCAGCACCATGTCGCCCATGCGCTTGAAGGCGATGTCGAGCGCGCCGGCGCGGTGCGCGGAACGCAGGAAGCCGGGGAGGGCGCGGACGGGATGGTCCCGCGCCAGCGGCTCTTCGGGGAAGACGTCGCTGGCGGCGACGATGTGGCCACTCTTCACGGCCGCCATCAGTGCCGCGAAATCGACGACGCCGGCGCGGCTGAGCAGGATGAAGGCCGAGCCCTTGCGCATTTTGGCAAAAGAGTCTGCGCCAAGAAAACCCTGGTTCTCGCTGGTGACGGAGGCGACGACGAAGACGAAATCGCTTTGCGACAGCACCACGTCCAGCGAGGCCGGCTCGACGCCGTTGTCGATCAGGATCGACGGCGGCAGCCACGGGTCGTAGACCTTGGTGCGGGTGCGGAAGCCCGTCAGCAGGCGGTTGAGCGCGCGGCCGAGATCGCCGAAGCCGACGATGCCGACATCGGCGCCGGAGAGCAGCCGCGCCGTCTGGTTGCCGTCGCCGCCCCACAATTCCTTGCCCTGGCGGAAGGCGAGGTCGGCGTCGACGATGTTTCTGGCTAGGTTGAGCGCCATGGCGAGGCCGAGCTCGGCCACCGGTTCGGCAAAGACCAAGCCAGTGGTGACGACATGGATGCCGCGCGCGAACAGCGTCTCATAAGGCATGTTGTTGAGGAGGTTGGTCTCGACATTGAAGACGCAGCGCAGCGCCTGCAGCTTCTCCAGCGTTTCCGGTGCTATCGGCGGCTGGCCGACGATGTAGCGCGCTTCAGCCAGCACATTCGGCGGCAACTCCGCCACGCCCTCAGGCGTTGTCTCGACGATACAATATTTTTTGCGAAACAGCGCCAGCTGCGGCGGCGTGAAGATCAGATCGAGCGTGCGCGGTTCGGGCGCGCTGATGACCAGCGGCAAGGCTTTGTCGGACATGGCGGTTCCTCCCGGCGCGATTGGATCGCGTCAATCACTTCTTTGAGTTTTACTCCCGATGAAACGATTTACAACAGTGAAAAATCGATTTATCGGTTACAATGACGAAAAGGCGGGCAGCCACCTGCTTCCGGGAGGATATTAATGGCGCAGCATAAAGGCCAGCAGCGGCGTTCGTCGATCCACGACGTGGCAAGCCATGCCGGCGTGTCTGCGGCTACCGTCTCCAAGGTGCTGGCCGGCGTCACCACGGTGAAGCCCGAAAATGCGCAGCGCGTCCTCGATGCCGTCGAGCGTCTGGGCTATCGAGTCGACCCATTGGCCTCCGACATGCGCAGGGCCAAGCGCCGCATCATCGGCGCCATCATGCCGGAATTCGAAAGCGAGTTCTTCGGCCAGATGGTCACCGAGCTGGAAGGCCTCGCCGAGCAGCGTGGCTATACGCTGGTCGCAGCATCGAGCCGTGAATCGGAAGCGCGCGAGAAAGAGATCCTTGCCCGCATGCATGACTGGCGGGTCGCCGGCGTGGTGCTGGCGCCGGTGCGCAACGAGCATGGCCCGGCGGCCGACTTCATGAAAGCCAACGGCATGACCGGCGTGCTGATCGACCGCGTCCTGTCCGACGACGCCTTCGACACGGTCTCGGCCGACAGCGCGGCCGCCAGCGCCGAGGTGGCGCGGATGCTGGTCGGCAAGGGCCACAGCCATATCCTGGTCATCGGCCTTGCCGAGCAAGCGGCGACGGTGCGCGCGCGCCTGGAGGGCTTTCGCTCCCAGGCGCTGGCGCTCAACCCGTCGGTGCGCATCGACGTCATCACGTCGGAAGTCAGCGTCGAGCCGCTCAGGTCCTCGCTGCGCGACTATTTTGGGCAAGGCGAACGGCCGACCGCCGTTTACTCGCTGCTCTTGAAAGGCACGCTCGTCGCGCTGTCGGAGTTCCGCCGGCGCGGCTGGCACTGCCCGGACGACATCTCGCTGGTCGGCTTCGACGACGCCGAATGGATGCAGGTTACATGGCCGGCGATCGCCGCCGTAGTGCAGCCGGTGCGCCGGATCGCCAGCGAGGCGATGAACCTTTTGTTTCGCAGGGTCGAGGGCGCCGTGGGACCGCCCACGGCGCGGCTCGAGCCCTGCCAGGTTTTGGAGCGGGAATCCGTTGGCTCGCCAGGCAGCGGCCCGCATTCCGGGGGAGGAGACCGACAATAGCCCCCATTGTCGACAACGGAAGGACGGTGCCGGCCTGGCCAAGGCATCCGGCACGCCAGATCAGAAGGAGGACTGGAATGACATCGCTTACCCTGAAGATAAATCGATTTACCCTTGCATTGGGCGTAGCCTTGGCGTTTTCGGCCATCGGCGCCGCCAAGGCCGAGGACGGCGAATACGGCGTGCTGATGAAGACGCTGGCCAATCCGTTCTGGGGCGCGATGGCGCAGGGTGTCGAGGACGGCGCCAAGGAAGCCGGCGTGAAATATTTCCAGCAGGCGGCCGAGAGCGACCAGGCGGCCGAGCCGCAGCTCAACCTCTGCAACACGATGCTGGAGCGCAAGCCGGTGGCGATGATCACCGCCGCCATCAACTCGACCAATCTTCTGCCTTGCCTGAAGTCGGCGCAGGACGCCGGCGTCAAGATCGTCGACCTCGACAACAATCTCGACCAGGCGGTGCTCGACAAGGAAGGCGTCAAGGTGACCTTCCACATCGGCTCCGACAACGTCGCCGCCGGCGCGCAGGGCGCCGAATACCTCGCCAACAAGCTGGGCAAGGACGCCAAGGGTCCGGTGCTGGTGATCGAAGGCCTCTCCGGCAACATCACCGGCGAGAAGCGCGCCAAGGGCTTTGCCGACAAGCTGAAGGAACTGGCGCCGGGGCTCGAAATCGTCGCCTCGCTGCCGGGCGACTGGGACCGCGGCAAGGCCGCCTCGATCGCCACCGACACGCTGACCGCGCATCCCGACCTGGTCGCCATCTTCTGCGCCAATGACGGCATGGCGCTGGGCGCGGTGGAGTCGGTCTACGCCGCCGGCAAAGGCCCGCAGGTGACGATCATCGGCGTCGACGGCAATGTCGATGCGGTGAAGTCGATCAAGGAAGGCCGTCTCAACGCTTCCGTCGCGCAGCTTCCCTATCTGGTCGGCAAGCAGGCGGTCGAGAACGTCAAGAAGGCTTTGGCCGGCGAGAAGGTCCAGGACAGCATCGCCGTGCCGACGCTGGTGCTGACCAAGGAAGTGATCGACGCCGGCAAGGAGCCGATGCTGCAATATGTGAAATAGTCCTCCCGGACGGGCTGGCGCGGGTCTACCCTGCGCCAGCCGACTTTCTTGCAACAGCGAGGCAATATGGCTTCCGAAACGACGCAGCCCGGCTTCTGGGCTCGGGTGCAGCGCGCATCTGTCGAAAGGCTCCACATCAGGCTGGAGTCGCTGGTGGTGCTTCTCGCGCTGAGCACGGCGATGGCGCTGTTGTCGCCCTATTTCCTGTCGCTCAGCAATTTCCTCAACATCCTTCTCGCGACCTCGACGATCGGCGTGCTGGCGATCGCAGCCACCTTCGTCATCGGCTCCGGCGGGCTCGATCTGTCGCTTGGATCGGTGATGGGGCTGGCTGGTGTTGCCGGCGCTTTCGTCGCGGTCAATCTCGGCTGGCCGTCGGTCTTCGCGGTGGTCGCCTGCATCCTCGCCGGCGGGATTGCCGGCCACATCAACGGGCAGCTCGTCACCCGCGCCTTCGTGCCGGCCTTCATCGTCACGCTCGGCATGCTCGGTCTCGCGCGCGGCCTTGCGCTCGTCATCTCGCAGGGCAGGGCGATCTACGGCTTGCCGCCCGAGATCGTCTATATCGGGCAAGGCAGGCCCTTCGGCATTCCGATGCCGGTCATCATCCTGGTGCTGACGGCGATCGTCGCGCATGCGGTGCTTGCCTATACGCGCTTCGGCCGCCACACGCTGGCGCTGGGCGACAGCGAAGGGGCGGCGCGCGCGGCCGGCATCCGCGTCGAGCATCACCGCCGCATCATCTACACGCTGTCCGGCGCGCTGGCCGGGCTCGCTGGCCTGCTCTTCACCGCCCGCGTCAACGCCGGCGACCCGACCGCGGGCATCAACTACGAGCTGACCGCGATCACGGCGGCGATCATCGGCGGCACCAATCTGTTCGGCGGCCGCGCCTCGATCCTCGGCACGATGATCGGCGCGCTGATCATGGGTGTCCTGCAAAACGGGCTGACGCTGCTGGCGGTTCAGTCCTACTACCAGCAGATGGCGATCGGCGCGGTGCTGATCCTCGCGGTCTTCATCGACCAGTACCAGGTGCGGAAGGAGTCACGGGTATGACCCTGCTTTCGCTTCGCGGCATCCGCAAGAGTTTCGGCGCGGTCGATGTGCTGCATGGCGTCGACCTTTCGGTCGCGGCCGGCGAGGTGGTCGGGCTGGTCGGCGACAACGGCGCCGGCAAGTCGACGCTGATGAAGACCATCACCGGTATCTACCGCGCCGACACGGGCTCGATCGAGTTCGACGGCAAGGACATCCTTGCCCTCGACCCCGGCCAGCGCCGCCAGCTCGGCATCGAGATGATCTACCAAGATCTTTCTTTGGCCAAGCAGCAGGACGTGGCCTCCAACATCTTCCTCGGACGCGAGCCGACAAAGCGCTTGTTCGGTCTGTTTCCCGGCTTCGTCGACAAAAGCGAGATGGACCGTCAGGCGGCCAGGATGATCGAGCGGCTGGGCGCGCATCTGCCGTCGATCAACCGGTCCGTCGGCTCCTTCTCCGGCGGCCAGCAGCAGACGGTGGCGATCGCGCGGGCGCTTACCTTCAACCCGAAGCTCGTCATCATGGACGAGCCGACGGCGGCTCTTGCCGTGCGCGAGGTGCAGAGCGTGCTCGACCTGATCAGGCGGCTGAGGTCCGAAGGCATCGCCGTCATCCTGATCTCGCACCGGCTGAACGACGTGCTGTCGGTCACTGATCGCATCGTGGTGCTGCGCCACGGCAGGGCGGATGCCGATCTCGTCACCGCCAAAACCAACATGAACGAAGTCGTCAGCCGCATCGTCGGCGGCGGCGACATTGCCGCCGCGGCGGCGCATGAACAACGAGGCTGATATGAATACTTTTGGACTGCACACTTTCGCCATCGCCCCGGTCTGGGACGTCTCGCGCATCGAGCCGCAGATGGATCGGCTGAAAGAGCTTGGCATCGGCCTGATGGAAATCCCGCTGCTGCGCCCCGAGGAGATCGACACCAAGCGCACGCGCGGCTTCGCCAACCACTATGGCGTCCAGCTCATCCCGTCGCTCGGCCTGCCCCGAGCGCTCGATGTGGTCGAGCGGCCCGATGAAGCGCTCGACTTCCTGCAGCCGGCCTTCAAGGTCTGCAACGAAGTGGGCGCCGAGGCGCTTGGCGGCGTCACCTATGGCACGATCGGCAAGACCACCGGCCGGGCGCCGACGCAAAGGGAGATCGACGGCATGTGCCGCTTCCTCGAGCGTGCAGCGAAGTCGGCGAAGTCGCGCAGCCTCAAGCTCGGCATCGAGCCCTGCAACCGCTACGAGACGCATCTGATCAACCGCGGCATCGACGCGACCCGTATCATCGAGCGCGTCGGCGCTGACAACATCTTCATCCATCTCGACACCTATCACATGCATATCGAGGAAGAGAGCTTTGCCTCAGGCTTCGAGGCGGCCGCGCCCTACCTTGGCTATGTGCATGTCTCGGAAGCCAATCGCGGCGTGCCGGGGCGCGGCATGCTCAACTGGGCGGCCTGCATGAAGGCGATCGCCGACATCGGCTATCAGGGCGCGATCACGCTCGAAAGTATGAACCATGTCGATGTCGACATTGCCAGCGGGCTCGCCGTCTGGCGCCCAGTGGCGGAAGATCCGCGCGACGTCATCGAGGTCGGCCTGCCGTTCCTGCGCGAGGAAGCGAGGAAGGCCGGGCTGACGCTCGGATAGGCCGCACGATCAGAACGGATAGTGCTGGCCCGGATCCTCGATCGTCACCCAGCGCAGGTCGGTGAATTCGGCGATCGAGGCCTTGCCGCCGAAACGGCCATAGCCCGAGCCCTTGACGCCGCCGAACGGCATCTGCGCCTCGTCGCCGACGGTCGGGCCGTTGATGTGGCAGATGCCGGCCTGGATGCGCGCGGCGAGGGCAAGCGCGCGGCGGATGTCGCGGCTGAAGACGGCCGACGACAGGCCGTATTCGGTGTCGTTGGCGACGCGCACGGCCTCCTCTTCGCCCTTCACGCGAATGACTGGCTTCACCGGGCCGAAGGACTCTTCCGAATAGACGCGCATGGCGGGTGTCACGTGGTCGAGCAGCGTCGCTTCCACGACAGTTCCTGACCGCTTGCCGCCGGCTGCAAGCTTGGCGCCCTTCGCGGCTGCGTCGGCGATCAGCTCCTCCATCTTGTCGGCGGCCTGGCTGCTGATCAGCGAGCCGAGCACGACATGCCCGCGTGGGTCGCCCGCCGGAAGTTTTGAGGCACGCGCGGCGAGCTTGGCGACGAATTCGTCGGCGATCTTTTCATCGACGATCAGGCGTTCGGTCGACATGCAGATCTGGCCCTGATGCATGAAGGCGCCGAAGGTCGCAGCGTTCACCGCGGCGTCGATGTCGGCGTCGTCCAGCACGACAAGCGGCGCCTTGCCGCCAAGCTCGAGCAAAGCGGGCTTGAGGTGGCGACCGGAGAGCTCGGCGATGATGCGCCCGACCTTGGTCGATCCGGTGAAGTTGACGCGCTTCACCGCCGGATGCGCGATCAGCGTCTCGACGATTGCCGCCGCGTCCTTCGGATCGTTGGTGACGACGTTGACGACGCCCTTGGGGAGGCCGGCCTCGACCAGCACCTGGCCGATCAGGCGATGCGTGCCGGGGCACATTTCGGAAGCCTTCAGCACGACGGTGTTGCCGCAGGCGAGCGGCATGGCAAGCGCGCGGGTGCCGAGGATCACGGGCGCGTTCCATGGCGCGATGCCGAGGCAGACGCCGGCCGGCTGGCGGATCGCCATGGCGAGCGTGCCGGGCTTGTCGGAAGGAATGACCTCGCCGGAGATCTGGGTCGTCATGGCGGCCGCTTCGCGCAGCATGTTGGAAGCGAGCATGACGTTGAAGCCGGCCCAGGGGCCGGTGGCGCCGGTCTCTTCCATCATCAGCCTGGTGAACTCGCCGACCTTGGAAGTCATGACATCGGCTGCCTTGGAAAGCAGGGTACGACGTTCGCCGGGTCCGGTCTTCGACCAGGCGTCGAAAGCAGCGGCTGCCGCGTCGGCGGCCGCGTTGGCGTCGGTGATGCTCGCGGCGGCGGCGCGCGTCGCCAGCTTGCCGGTGAATGGGTCCAGGCGTTCGTAAGACGCCTTGCCGGTCGCCGCCCGCTCGTCGCCGTCGATCAGAAGTCCGATGTCCATTGGTCTCTCCCTCGCTCCCGATGGAGCGCCGCAGTTGAGTTCAGAAGCCGAGCACTTCGGCGTTTATCGATGCTTCGAGGCCACCGTCGACGGGCACGTTGGCGCCGTTGATCCAGCGCGCCGCGTCGGAGCATAGGAACAGCACGACCGGCGCGATGTCGCCCGACGTTCCGGCGCGCCCGACGCGGGCGATATCGCTATCGACCTTGGAATCGCCGAGGACCGCGCGGAACTGTTTGAGGATCGGCGTCTCCACCGGGCCGGGGCTCACCGCATTGACGCGGATGCCGCGACTTTTGAACAGCTCCTGATGCGCCGCGCGAAACGTCCACAAGAGCAAGAGCTCCTTCGAGACCGGATAGCCTTCGTCGTTCTTCACCGCGTGGTCGGCGATCACCTTGGCGATATCGGGAAAGCCCTCGACGCTGACCATCGAGGCAGCGCGGTTGAGATTGGCGCGCCAGCCGAAGCCGGCGATCGAGGCGACGTTGACGATGGCGCCGCCCTCGCGAAGTTTTGGCGCCAGCGCTTCCGAGAGTGCGCGCAGGCAGTAGAAATTCACGGCGAGCGTCGGCGCGGCGCCCGTATTGCCGGAGATGCCGGCGACGTTGCAGAGCGCATCCAGACGCCGCGGCAGCCTCGCGACGAGATCGTCGACGCCGGCCTTGGACGAGATGTCGGCCTGAACGAAGGCGCCCTGATGGCCGGCCGGCTCGCGCAGGTCGACGCCGATCACGTCGGCGCCGAGCTGGCCGGCCAGTTCGGCCGTGCGGGCGCCGATGCCCGAGGCAACGCCGGTGATGAGGATCGTCTTGCCGAACAGGATGCTCATGCCTTCTCCCGAGATGTCGTTGCCTGTGCCGGCGAAGCACCGGTCGTGTCGCTTGCGTTGATGGGAAGCCTGACACGGTAGCCGACCGGGAGCAGCCGCCAGCCGAAGCGCTCTTCCAGCGTGCCCCACAGGCCGCGTGGCAAAAGCAGCGAGAAGGCAAGCGCCGTGGCGCCGAGCCCGATCAGGTACCAGACGCCGGTGCCGCCGAACCAGGTCTCGATGAGGAAAAAGAGCAGCGCGCCGAGGATGGCGCCCTCGAAGGTGCCGATGCCGCCGACCAGCACCATGAAGATCATGTAGGCGGTCCACTGCACGTTGAAGTACGTCTTTGGCTGGAAGGTGATCGAGGTCGCCAGCCACAGAGCGCCGGCGACGCCGATGCCGAAGGCGGCGAGCACGAAGAGCAGGCGCTTGGTGCCGGTGACGCGCACGCCGACGGAGGCAGCCGCATCCTCATTGTCACGGATGGCGCGGATGGCGGCGCCGGTGCTGCCGCGCAGCAGGCCGAACAGGATCGCCAGCAGCGCAGTCATTGAGGCCAGCGCCAGCCAGTAGATGGTCATTCGTCTTGTCGATGCGTCATAGACATTGAGGGAGATCAGCGACGTGCCGGTCTCGCCCTGGATCAGCCGGTCGAGATTGACGAGAAGGTGAGTCAGCGCGGCGATCACCCACATGCCGATGGCGAACTCGCCATTCTTCAAGCGAAGCATGAACAGCGAGATCGGCCAGGAGATGGCGCCGACGATGATCGCCGAGACGAACAGCGAGACGAACGGATTGAGCCCGGCATTGGCGAGCCGGATGGCGAAATAGGCGCCGAGGCCGAAGAACACCTGCTGGCCGACCGAGACCAGGCCGCCGAAACCGGCGAGCGCGTTCCACATCGCGGCGAGGATCACATAGATGAACAGCGCCGTCACGCGGTCGACGGCACCGGCCGAGAGGAACTGCGGCGCGATGGCGAGCAAAAGGATGATGGCGGCGACGCCAATTCCGGCGATGCGCGAGGCGGCCGTGCCGCGTTCGATGACCGTGGCGCTCATGATGCCTTTCCCGCGGCGAGACCGAGCAAGCCGCGCAGGCCGAGGCCGGAGGTGTAGAGCCGGATGAACAAAACGATCAGGAACGCGACATGGCCGCCGATGAGGAAGCCTTGCGGATGCACTGTCGCGCCGAGCGTCTGCGCGAGCGCCAGCACGATGCCGCCGATCAGTGTGCCCCAGAGCGAGCCGGCGCCGCCGATGACGGCGGCCTCGAAGGCGAACAGAAGTTGCGTCGCGCCGGCATAGGGATCGAAGGTGGCGCGCATGCCGAGGAAGGCTCCGGCGAGACCGACCGTGACCATGGCGATGGCCGCGGCGATAGTATTGGCGCGGCGCGCATCGACACCGACGAGGCCTGCGGTATCGGGGTCTTCCGACGTCGCGCGGATCGAACGGCCGAGCCCGGTGTGGGTGAGGAACAGCTGCAACCCGCCGAGCAGGACGACGGCGGCGACGAAGATGATCACCGCCAGCTTGCCGACATAGATGCTGCCCGGCCACTCCCAGGAATCGTAGGACAGGCTGCCGATGAACGGCGCCAGCGAGCGCGTATCGGCGCCGAACTGTTCGAACAGCACATTGTCGATGACGATGGCAAGACCGAAGGTGGTGAGGATTGGCAACAGCGCGCCGCCACGCGCGCTGCGCTCGAGCAGGAAGCGCTGCAAGGCCCAGCCGATCACCGCCATCAGCGGCAGCACGATGACGAGGCCGAGGAAAGGCGAAATGTGGAAGCGCGAGGCGAGCAGCCACAGCGCGAAGGCCGACAGTATGGCGAGGCTGCCATGCGCGAGGTTGATGATACGCATCACCGAAAACATGAAGGAGAGGCCGCAGGCAATCAGCGCATAGTAGCCGCCGAGCAGGATGCCCTGGACGATCTGGTTCATCATGCCGGCACGCCTCCGGCGCCTTTCCGGTGCAGGCCGAAATAGGCTTTGGTCACCTCGTCGCGCGAGACGTTCCTGCTGTCACCGGCAAGCGCGACCCGGCCCTCCAGCATGCAGATGACCTTGTTGGATACGGAGAGGGCGCGGTTGAGATCCTGTTCGACGAGGATGATCGTCGTGCCAGAGCTGATCAGCCCGTGCAGCGAGGCATAGACGCGGTCGACGACCAGCGGCGACAGGCCGAGCGAGACCTCGTCGAGCAGGAGCAGCTCGGGATTGCTCATCAGCGCGCGGCCGATTGCCGTCGCCTGCTGCTCGCCGCCCGAGAGATGCCCGGCCTTGGCATGGCGGCGCGGCTTGAGGTTGGGGAAGGTTTCGAGCACGCGCTCGACGCTCCAGTCGCCGGAACGGCCGGCGGTGCGGCCGAGCAGGAGATTTTCCTCGACCGTCATCTGCACAAAGAGCCGTCGGCCTTCAGGCACCAGCGCCACGCCCTTGCGGACGCGTTCATGCGAAGGCACGCCGGAAAGGTCGGCGCCGTCGAAGACGACGCGGCCGGAAGCGGCCTGGTGCGCGCCGGCGATTGCCCTCAGCAGGGTCGTCTTGCCGGCGCCGTTGGCGCCGACCAGCGCCAGCGTCTCGCCGCGCTCGACGCTGAAGCTGACGCCGCGCACCGCCTGCAGCAGGCCGTGGCGGACAACGAGATCCTCGACCGACAGGCTCATTTCGGGCCTCCGCCGAGATAGGCGCTGATCACCTGCGGGTCGGCCATCACCGCTTGCGGTTCGCCGTCGGCGATGATCTTACCGGCGTCCATGCAGATTAGCCGCTCGGCCACTTGCAGCAGGATGTGGACGATGTGCTCGATCCAGACGATGCCTATTCCGCGGCGGCGCAATTCGCGGATGGTGTCGACGAGTTCGCCGGCCTCGCCGTCGGTCAGGCCGCCGCCGATCTCGTCGAGCAGAAGCAGCGTCGGCTTTGCGGCGAGCGCGCGCGCCAGTTCCAGCCGCTTGCGATCGAGCAGGCCGAGCGTCTCGGCGCGGCGGTTGGCGACGCCCAGCATGCCGCAGAGCTTCAGCGAGCCGAGTGCTTCCTCATAGGCTTCGTCGCGGCTCAGCCCGGCGCCATGCGAGGCGGCGACGAAGACATTCTCAAAAGCGGTCATGCCGCCGAAGGGTTTCGGCACCTGATGGGTGCGCACCAGCCCCAGCCGGCAGCGCTGCGTGGCCGGCAGCGCCGTCACGTCGCCGCCCTTGAAGGCAATCGTTCCGGCGCTCGGCGGATAAGCGCCGGAGAGCACGCTGAGCAGCGTCGTCTTGCCGGCGCCGTTGGGGCCGACAATGCCGACCGCCTCGTCGGCGGCCATGGCGAAGTCGATGTCGTCCAGCACCACAAGCGCGCCGAAGCGCTTGTGAATGCCGGCGGCATTGAGGATCGCACCGTTGGGCATGGCGTTCACGATGCGTCCTCAGTCGATCAGCCGTTATACGGCTGGAGCTTGGCCTCGACCGGCACTTTCGGGTCGGTGGCGTTTTCGGTCACGACATAGTCGAGCGGGAATTTCGAACCATCCTTGGCGGCGACCCATTGCGTGCCGATGATCGGGCCGGGCGAGACATTGGGGACCGGGCCGCTGGTGAAGTCGACCTTGCCGATCATGGTCTCGGTCTTCAGCGTGCTCAGCGCCTTGGCCACCGCCGCCTTGTCCTTGGCATTGGAACTTGCCTTCAAGGCTTCGAAGCCGGCGTCGAGCAGCGACATCGAGGCGCCGAGCTGCTGCGTCCACTGCTTGCCGCTTGTCGCTTCGTAGCCATCGGCAAGCTCAGTTCCCGAGACGCCGGTCAGCGGCGACTTGTACGGAAAAGCCTTGTGCCAATAGGCGGCGCTGGAAATCTTCATGCCGAGATCGCCGAGCGCCTCGATGTCGGACGGGAACAGGCCGGTCTTGGCCACCTGGGCGATCTTGATCTGCTTGGTCAGGCCCTGCTGCGCGGCCTGGCGCCAGAAGGCGGCGAAATCCGGCGGGATCGGGAAGGAGTTGAAGATCTCGACGCCTTCCTGCTTGAACAGCGCGATCTGCGAGGAATAGTCGGTGGTGCCGGTCTCGTAGGCGCCCGGATCGACGATGGTGAAGCCTTGCTTGGCGAGCAGCGGCGCGAGATGGGCGCGGATGGCGTTGCCGTCGGCGTCGTTGGGATACATGACGCCGACCTTCTTGTTGGTCTCGATCAGGTTCCACTGCGAGATATAGGCCTTGAAGAACTCCTCGACGCCGAAGCCGAAATGATAGGTCCATTTGAAGGGCGAGGGCGCGCCGGGCTTGGCGCCGCGGCCGAAATACCAGGCCTCCCAGGGCATGACGGTGGAGAGGCACGGCACACCGGCCGCCTCGCAGGCGTCGGCGACCGGATTGATGACCTCCGGCGTGGAGACCGCGAGCATCAGGTCGATGGCCTGGTTGTTGATCAGGTCCTTGGCGAGCTGGCCGGCGCGGGACGGATCGGACTGGGTGTCCTGGTCGATAATCTCGACGCTGTATTTCCTGCCGCCGAGCTCGATGCCGTTGGCTAGAGCCTTGCGGGCAAGGTCGAGCACATAACCGTCGGTCTCGCCGAAGCCGGCAAGCGGCCCGGTGCGCGGGCTGACGAAGCCGACCTTGAGCGCGTCGGCGGCTTGCGCGAATGCTTTGCCGCCGAATGCAAGTGCTGCGCCGCCGGCCACCGAAGTGGCGATGAACTGGCGTCGTGAAATGCCCGAAGTGGCGGGCTTGCTGCCGATAATGCGAGACATCTGCTCCTCCCTCAGTGGCCGTTCGACACGACGGCAAACAGGTCTTCCGTTTGCGGTCGGACGAACACGGCTTTCGATCCTCCGAAGTCACATTGCACTAGCGGTTTGGTTCGGTAAAATGATATTTTACGGTGTTTTATTAACCTCCAGGTTAGTGGAATTCGAACCGATCAGCCAATGGTCAAGCGTGATGCCGCGCGGCCTCGCGGATCGTCTGCAACAGGATGGTGAAGGCGGGCGAGGGCGCGGTGTCGGTGCGCATGGTCAAGCCCACCGGCCCTTTGGTTTCTTCCGTGTCCACGGGCAAGGCGACGAAGGCGCCGCTGGCGATCTCGTTGGCGACGACGCCGGCCGAGATGATCCATACCGCGTTGCTCTGGCGCATGAAGGACCGGCCGAAGGAATCGGAAACCGTTTCGATTTCCGTCGCCGGCGCGGTCATGCCGTTGGTGATGAAGAGCCGGTCGACGAAAGGACGAATGACGGATTCGCGCGTCGGCATCAGGACGGGAAACTCGTCGAGGCGGGCGAAAATGTCTGTCCCTGGCTCCGCCAACGGATGCCCGGCGCGTACGACGAACAGCACCTGCTCGGAATAGAGGTGCTCGAAGAAGAAGCCGGTCATGTGCTCGGGCGCCGCGAGCCGGCCGACGACGAGGTCGAGCGCGCCGACGCGCAGCTGCTCGAGCAGCACGGCATTCTCGCCGGTGACGATCTTGAGCGCGGCGCCGGTGTTTTCCTCGAGGAAGAGGTTCATGGCGAGCGGCATCACCCGCGCCGAAACGGTCGGCAGCGCGCCGATGCGGATCGGGTCGCGATTGAGGGCGCCGTCTTGGCGGACGGAATCGACGCCGCGCTTGAGCGCCGAAATCGCCGAGCCGGCATGGCCGAGGAAGATTTCGCCGAGACGCGTGACACGGATGCCGCGCCCGTCGCGCTCTACCACCGCGACGCCGAGCGCCTCTTCCAGCTCGCGCAACGTCTTGGTCACAGCGGGCGCGCTGACATGCAGGAAGTCGGCCGCGCGCGCGACGCTGCCTTGCCGCGCGACTTCGAGAAACGCCTGCAGATGGCGGAAGCGGATCCGGCTTTCGGCCATGGTTCGATAACCTCAGAGTTAATGAAACGCCGCAAAATATCATTTTACCGAACCAAACGGCTCGTGCAATGTGGCTTTGGAGGATCGAAATCGTGCCATTCGTCAGCATAGGCGGCGTGACGCTGCATCACCGCCACATCGAGGCGCCCGGCACGTCGCGACCGATCATCTTCATAAATTCGCTGGGCACCGATTTCCGGATATGGGACGACGTCGTCGCGCGGCTTGCCGGTGAAATGCCGATGCTCGTCTACGACAAGCGCGGCCATGGGCTGTCGGACATAGGCGGCGGCGTGCGCTCGATAGACGACCATGTCGATGATCTGGTCGCCCTCATCGATCATCTCGGCTTCGACAAGGTCGTGCTCTTCGGGCTGTCCGTCGGCGGCATGATCGCGCAGCGGCTCTACACCCGCCATCCCAAATGTGTCGAGGCGCTGATCCTCGGCGACACTGCCCATAAGATAGGCACCGCCGATAGCTGGAACACGCGCATCGCAACCATCGAACGCGACGGCATCGAGGCGATTGCCGACGGCGTGCTCAAGGTGTGGTTCACGCCAGAGTTCCATGCGAGACGCAGCGCCGAGCTTGCCGGTTGCCGCAACATGCTGACCAGGCAGGCGCTGCCTGGTTACATCGGGACCTGCAAGGCGGTGCGCGATGCCGATTTCACCGACAGCGCACGCCGCATCGCGGTGCCGACGCTCTGCATCGTCGGCGATCTGGACGGCTCGACACCGCCCGATCTCGTTCGCGCGCTGGCCGGGCTGATTCCTGGCGCACGCTTCGAAGTGATCCGCAATGCCGGACACATACCCTGCATCGAGCAGCCCGAAGCGATCGTCACTCTGATCTGCGATTTCGTCGCCTCGTTGCCTGAGGGAAAGTCTGCTCATGGATGATGTTACGAAGAACCGCTACCGGACCGGTTTGGAGGTCCGCCGCTCCGTGCTTGGCAGCCCGCATGTCGACCGCGCCGAGGACGCGGCGACCGATTTCGACAGGCCGTTCCAGCAACTGATCACGGAAGCCGCCTGGGGAACGGTGTGGGCTCGGCCCGGCTGGTCGAAGCGCGAGCGCTCGATCGTGACGCTGGCGCTGCTTGCCGCGCTCGGCCATGACGAGGAAGTGGCCATGCATGTGCGCGCCACCGCCAATACAGGCGCGTCGCGCGACGACATCTGCGAAGCCTTCCTGCATGTGGCGATCTATGCCGGCGTGCCGGCCGCCAACCGCGCCTTCAAGATCGCCAAGGAGGTGTTCGCACAGATGGATGGAGCCAAGGCCGCCCATGGCTGAACGAGGCTCCAACCAGGCGCCGGAAACCGGCGCGTTCTTCCAGCGCGACCGCCAATGGCACCCGCCGGCGTTCACGCCGGGCTACAAGAGCTCGGTGCTGCGCTCACCGCAGAAGGCATTGCTGTCGTTCGACAACACGATCTCGGAGTTGACCGGCCCGGTGTTCGGGCATGCGATGCTCGGCGAGCTCGACAACGACCTCATCCACAATTTCGCCAAGGCCGGCGAGAGCGCCATCGGCGAGCGCATCATCGTCCATGGACGCGTGCTCGACGAGCGCGGCAAAGGCGTGCCGGGCGTGCTGCTCGAATTCTGGCAAGCCAATGCCGGTGGCCGCTACCGTCACAAGAAGGACGGCTATCTGGCGCCGCTCGATGCGAATTTCGGCGGCTGCGGCCGCACCATCGCCGGCGAGGACGGCTTCTATGCGTTTCGCACGGTGAGGCCCGGTCCCTATCCGTGGCCGAATGGTCCGAACGACTGGCGCCCGGCGCATATCCATTTTTCGGTATTCGGCCAAGGCTTCGCGCAGCGGCTGATCACGCAGATGTATTTCGAGGGCGATCCGCTGATCTGGCGCTGTCCGATCGTCGGCGGGATCTCCAACACGGCCGCGGTCGAGGCGCTGATCGCCGCGCTCGACATGCACGCGACGATCCCGATGGACGCGCTCGCCTACAAGTTCGACATCGTGCTGCGCGGGCGGCGCTCGACGCTGTTCGAGAACAGGCCGGAGGGCAATTGATGGCGCAGTCGCTCGACCGGCTGAAGGAGAGCCCTTCGCAGACCGCCGGCCCCTATGTGCATATCGGGCTGACGCCGAATTTCTGCGGCATCGGCGGCGTCTATGCGAGCGACCTCGGCTCGGCCATGGTCAACGGCGAGACCAGGGGCGAGCGCATCGAATTGCGCATCCGCGTGCTCGACGGCACCGGCACGCCGCTGAAGGATGCGCTGATCGAGATCTGGCAGGCTGACGCCGAAGGTCTCTACAATTCACCTGCGGAATTGCGCGGCGCGGCCGACCCGAATTTCCTGGGTTGGGGCCGGCAGCCGACCGACATGGAAACCGGGGTCTGCCTGTTCCAGACGATCAAGCCGGGCCGCGTGCCATTCCGCGACGGCCGGCTGATGGCGCCGCATATCACGCTGTGGATCGTGGCGCGTGGCATCAATCTCGGGCTGCACACGCGACTTTATTTTTCGGATGAAGAAAAAGCCAATGACGAGGATCCGATCCTTGCCCGCATCGAACATCGCCTGCGCGTGCCGACGCTGATCGCCGAGCGCCAGGGCGACACTTACGTCTTCGATGTCCACCTGCAAGGCGAAAAGGAGACGGTCTTCTTCGACAGCTGACCGTAACCGCCATGACCGTTTCGCCCTTCGATCATCCGTTGCTTTCCGGCCTGCTCGGCGACGAGGAGGCGGCCAGGCATTTTTCCGTCGAGGCCGATATCGCCGCGATGCTCGATTTCGAACGGGCGCTGGCCGAGGCGGAAGCCGAGTGCGGCGTCATCCCGCGTGATGCCGAGGCGGCGATCGTCACGGCGCTGGCCGCGTTCCGGCCGGACACGGCGAAGCTGCGGGCAGAGGTTACCAAGGATGGCGTCGTGGCACCGGAACTGGTTCGGCAGATCAGAGCCGCCGTCGGCGCGCCGCACGATACATATGTGCATTTCGGCGCCACCAGCCAGGATGTCATCGACACCTCCCTGGTGCTGCGCCTGCGGCAGGTCATCGACCATATCGGCCTGCTGCTAGGCGAGAACATCGTGCGCCTCACGGGCTTGGAGTTGGAGTTTGGAGAACGTCAGCTCATGGCGATGACGCGCATGCAGCCGGCGATCCCGGTAACTGTGCAGGACCGGATCGTTTCGTGGCGGGCGCCGCTCGATCGTCACCAGGAACGCCTGAAAGAGCTTTCCGGCCGGCTGCTGATGCCGCAGTTCGGCGGCGCCGCCGGCACGCTGGAAAAGCTCGGCGACAAGGCCGCCGCCGTGCGCGCGACGGTTGCCGCCAAGCTCGGTCTCGGCGATGCGCCGCAATGGCATAGCCAGCGCGACGCGCTCGCCGAGTTCGCCGGCTGGCTGTCGCTCGTCACCGGCAGCCTCGGAAAATTCGGGCAGGACGTCGTGCTGATGGCGCAGACGGGCTCCGACATCAGATTGTCCGGCGGCGGCGGCTCGTCGGCGATGCCGCACAAGCAGAATCCGGTGAAGGGTGAAGCGCTGGTGGCGCTGGCGCGCTTCAATGCCGCTCAGCTCTCGGGTATGCATCAGGCGCTGGTGCATGAGCAGGAACGTTCGGGCGCGGCCTGGACGCTGGAGTGGCTCATCCTGCCGCAGATGGCGGTGGCGACGGCGGGTGCGCTGAGGCTCGCGGCCGAGCTTGCCGCGCAGATCGAAAGTCTTGGCCACTGATGCGCACGCAGGTCGTCATCATCGGCTCGGGACCATCCGGCCTGCTGCTCGGGCAGTTGCTCGCCGGCATAGGTGTCGAGACAATCATTCTCGAACGGTCGAGCCGCGAGCATGTGCTCGGGCGCGTGCGCGCCGGCGTGCTCGAACAGGGCACGGTCGACCTGCTCGGCGAAGCGGGCGCGGCGGACAGGCTGCATGCCCAGGGCCTGCCGCATGCCGGTATCTCGCTTGCCTTCGACGGCCGGGCGCATCGCATCGACATGATCGCACTCACCGGCGGCAAGCATGTCACTGTCTATGGTCAGACCGAGGTGACGCTCGATCTGATGCAGAAGCGCGAGGCGGCGGGACTCTTGACTGTCTTCGAAACGTCGAATGTCGCGCTGCATGATTTCGACGGCGCATCCCCCTCCGTCACCTACGACAAGGACGGCGCGACGCACCGCATCGACTGCGACTTCATTGCCGGCTGCGACGGCTATCACGGTGTCAGCCGCCGATCGGTGCCGCAAGGCGCGCTGAAGACGTTCGAACGGCAATATCCGTTCGGCTGGCTCGGCGTATTGGCCGAGGTGCCGCCGGCCGACCATGAGCTGGTCTATGCCAATCACGAGCGCGGCTTTGCGCTCTGCTCGATGCGCTCGCCGCAGCGCAGCCGCTACTATGTGCAGGTTCCCGCCGACGAGCGCGTCGAGGCATGGTCGGATGAGCGCTTCTGGGACGAGCTGCGCCGCCGGTTGCCGCCGCGGATAGCCGCCGCCGTCACTACCGGGCCATCCTTCGAGAAGTCGATCGCGCCGCTGCGCTCCTTCGTCGCCGAGCCGATGCGCTTCGGCCGGCTGTTCCTGGTCGGCGACGCTGCCCATATCGTGCCGCCCACCGGCGCAAAGGGCCTCAACCTCGCCGCCAGCGACGTGCGCTATCTCTTTGCCGGGCTTCGCGAATTCTATCACGAGAAGTCAGCGGCCGGGCTCGACGCTTACTCAGCCAAGGCGCTGGCGCGTGTCTGGAAAGCGGTGCGCTTCTCCTGGTGGATGACGACGATGCTGCACCGCTTTCCCGAGACGGGCGAGTTCGGCCAGCGCATCCAGGAAGCCGAGCTCGATTATCTCGTGCATTCGAAAGCGGCGTCGACGGCGCTGGCGGAAAACTACGTCGGCCTTCCCTATTGATCGGAGGCCGTCAAACGCACTCCAGCGCGATGGCGATGCCCTGGCCGACGCCGATGCACATAGTGGCCAAAGCCAGTCTGCCGCCGCGTTCGCGCAGCTCGAGCGCCGCCGTGCCGGTGATCCGCGCGCCCGACATGCCGAGCGGGTGACCGAGCGCGATCGCGCCGCCATTCGGATTGACGTGCGCGGCGTCCTCGGCGATGCCGAGCTGGCGCAGAACCGCGATGCCTTGCGAGGCGAAGGCTTCGTTGAGTTCGACGACGTCGAACTGGTCCGGCGTCAGGCCAAGACGGGCGCAAAGCTTCTTAGTTGCCGGTGCCGGACCGATGCCCATGATGGGCGGCGCAACGCCAGCGACTGCACCGCCGAGGATGCGGGCGATCGGCGTCAGGCCGTGCTTCCTAGCCGCCGCTTCCGAAGCAATGATCAGGGCCGCGGCGCCGTCATTGACGCCGGAAGCATTACCGGCGGTCACGGTGCCGCCCTGGCGGAACGGCGTCGGCAGCTTGGCCAGCGCTTCGATGGTCGTGCCGGCGCGGGGATGTTCGTCCTTCGTGACGACGATCGGATCGCCCTTCTTCTGCGGGATCGTCACCGGCGTGATCTCCTTCGTCAGCCTGCCGTTGACCTGCGCGGCGACGGCCTTGTGCTGGCTGCGCATGGCGAAGGCATCCTGGTCGGCTCTGCTCACGGAAAAATCCTCAGCGACGTTTTCTCCGGTCTCCGGCATGGAATCGACGCCATACTGCTTCTTCATCAACGGGTTGATGAAGCGCCAGCCGATGGTGGTGTCGTAAATCTCGGCATTGCGCGAGAAAGCGGTATCGGCCTTCGGCATGACGAAGGGGGCGCGGCTCATCGATTCGACGCCGCCGGCAATCATCAGCTCGGCCTCGCCGGCCCTGATGGCGCGGGCGACTATGGTGACCGCGTCCATGCCGGAGCCGCACAGACGATTGACGGTCGAGCCCGGGATGTCCTGGGGCAGGCCGGCAAGCAGCAGCGCCATGCGCGCCACGTTGCGGTTGTCCTCGCCGGCCTGGTTGGCACAGCCATAGACGAGGTCATCGACAGCCGCCCAATCAACGCCTGTGTTGCGCTCGACCAGCGCCTTCAGCGGGATGGCGGCGAGATCGTCGGCGCGCACGGAGGACAGCGAACCGCCGAAGCGGCCGATCGGCGTGCGGATGTAGTCGCAGATATAGGCCTCGGTCATCTAGGCAGCTTTCCCTTTGGCGGTTCCTTGATGCGCCGCCTTGGTGCGGGCCTGCAGGTCGCGCAATGTCTTCAGCTCGAGTTCCGTCGGCGCCGGCGTCTCGTCAAGAGCCTCGGCAAATTTTACGACCCAGCCACAGCTGTCCTGCACCTGCTCGCGTGCCACGCCAGGATGCAGCGAGACGACAGTGAATTCCTTGGTCACCGGGTCCGGCTTCCAGATGGCGAGGTCGGTGATCAAAAGCGTCGGCCCGGCGGTGTCGATGCCGAGGCGCTGGCGGTGATCGCCGCCGTCGCCATGGCCGAAGGAGGTGAAGAAGTCGATCTTCTCGACCATACCGCGCTTCGACTGGGCCATGGTGATGTAGACCTGTCTCGACGAGGTGGCGATTTCCGGCGCGCCGCCGCCGCCGGGCAGCCGGGTCTTGGGATGCGCATAGTCGCCGATGACGGTGGTGTTGATGTTGCCGAATTTGTCGAGCTGGGCGGCACCCAGGAAACCGATCGAGATGCGGCCGCCCTGCAGCCAGTAGCGGAACATCTCCGGCACCGCGACGGTGGTGACCGCCGTCTCGCACAATTCGCCGTCGCCGATCGAGAGTGGCAAAACATCAGGCGTGGTGCCGATGGTGCCGCTCTCATAGATCAGCGTGATGTCGGGCGCGTGGGTCAGCCGCGCGACGTTGCAGGCGGCCGATGGCGCGCCGATGCCGACGAAGCAGACATCGTCGCTTTTCAAGGCGCGGCTGGCGGCGATCGTCATCATTTCGTTGGCGGTGAAGCCCCGATCGATCGTGTCGCTCATGCGGCTTTCCTCAGATGCTCGACGCGGGCGGCAAAGTCATCCGCGGCGCTTTCGATGACGTTCTTTTGCATCCATGTCTGAAAACGGTCGCGGTCGGCGGCGATCTCGTCCCATTCGAGATAGGCGGCGTTGTCGCGCTCGTAGTAGCCATGCGTGTAGGAGGGGTGCGAGCCGCCAGGCGCGACCGAAATCGCCGCGATCGTCCAGCTCGGCAGCACGGTGAGATTGGGGTGGAGGTCGTCGAAGTTATCGACCACTTCCTCGACCGTCACGACGGCGCGCTTCGCCGCCAGCACCGCCTCCTTCTGGATGCCGATGATGCCTTCGACCAGCACGTTGCCTTTGCGGTCGGCCTTTTGCGCATGGATGAAGGTGACGTCGGGCCTTATCGCGGGAACGGCAGCCAGCACTTCGCCGGTGAAGGGGCAAGTGACGGATTTGATGTTGGGATTGACCGAAGCCAGGCCGGCGCCGCGATAGCCACGAAACACCGCGCAAGGCAGGCCGGCGGCGCCCGCCTCATAGGCATTGGCCATGCCGGCGTGGCTGTGCTCCTCGATTTCGATAGCACGAGGGAAGCCGTTCTCGATGGCATCGCGGGCGCGTCTCAGCAGGCCGACGCCGGGATTGCCGACATAGGAGAAGACGACCTTCTTCGCCATGCCCATGCCGATCATCTGGTCGTAGATCAGATCGGGCGTCATACGGATCAGCGTCAGCTCGCGAAAGCCCTGGCGGATCGCCTCGTGTGCGGCGGCGGTCGGGATCAGATGGGTGAAGCCTTCGAAAGCCACCGCGTCGCCGTCGTGCAGATTTTCGGCGACCGCCTGTTTCAGCGGCAGGAACTCGACCATCTCCAGGCTCCGTGAACTGCAAAAGTTCGTATTGCGAACATATGTTTCTTATGAGATACTTTCTAGCTTCAACCATTGCGCAGAGTCAACGCAGGCCTGGAGATATTCGTGGAAGAGGAGGCAATTTCACGCGACCATGTCGGCTCGCTGGAACGCGGCCTGGCGGTGATGGAAATCCTCGCGCGCCATCCAACCGGCATGACGCTGACCGAGATGGCCGAGGAGGCGAGCTTCACTCGCGCAGGCGCGCGCCGCTTTCTGCTGACTTTGGTTGCCACGGGCTACGCGACGCAGTCCGGCCGGCTGTTTTCGCTGTCGCCGCGTCTTTTGACGGTCGCGCGGACCTGGCTCGGCGGCGCATCGCTCTGGACCTTCGCGGCGCCTATCATGCGCGAGGTGGCCGGCAAATTCGACGAAGCCTGCAACGCGGCGGTGCTGTCGGGCGAGGACGTCGTCTATGTCGCGCGCATTCCCGGACGGCGCATCCTGAGCGTGGCGCTCGATGTCGGAACCAGGCTGCCGGCCTACTGCACCTCGATGGGGCGGGTGCTGCTGTCCGGCCTCTCGGCGGATGAGTTGAAGACCTTCCTGGCGCAGGCGACCATCGAACGGCGAACGGCGAAGACAATCACTAGCCGTGCCGCGCTCGGCAAGGCCATCGACAAGGCAAGGACGGATGGCTTCGCCATCGTCGATGAGGAGCTGGAACTCGGCCTGCGCTCGATCGCGGTGCCGATCGTCGATCGCGCCGGCCGCACTGTCGCGGCCATCAACGTCTCGACGCAGTCGGCGCGTTTCTCGGTCGGGGCGATGGAGCGCGACATCCTGCCGGTGCTGCGGATAGCCAAGCAGCGGGTGGAAGAATTCTTCTTCGTTTGATCCTCTGCAACATCTCGCCCACGTGTGTCGCAGGTGACCATGTCAGCGTCCAATCTGCCGCCAATCGCTAAAGTCGGCGCTGCCCCTCATCGCCCTGCCGGGCACTTCTCCCCGTATAGTGACGGGGAGAAGGGGGCTGGCCGCAACGCCGGCACCTTTTCCTGCAACGTTGGCGATTGGCGAAATCGCTGATGAGAGCGCCCCTCTCCCCGTCACTATACGGGGAGAGGATGCCGGCAGGCAGGTGAGGGGCGGCGCCAACGCTTGAAATTTAGCGTCAGGAGACCACTAGCGCCGCTCGCTACGAACCCGTTGACTCTATCTCTTCTTTCTAATATTGAACAGGATTATACAGGTTCATTGAACAGGTATCGATATGGCCCGTCGCGCGATGCAGCTCTCACCCGGCACGGGCAAGCCCGAGCAGATCGCGACGGTTCTGGAGCATGAGATACGCTCGGGCGTGCTTGGCTTTGGCGACCGCCTGCAGAGCGAGAACGAGCTCGTCCAGCGTTTCTCCGTCAGTCGCAACACGGTGCGCAAAGGGCTGGAAGAACTCTCCAGCCGCGGGCTGATCACCACCAAGGTCGGCATCGGCTCCTTCGTCACCTTCGACGGCATGCCGGTCGACGACGCGATCGGCTGGTCGCGCGCGCTGGCCAATGCCGGCGCCAATGCCGAGACCCGCACCTTGCGGCTCGAGATCATCGAGGACGCGGAACTGGCGGCACGGCTCGGGGTCGAGAGCCCGTCCTTCATCGCCGTCGATCGCGCCCGCACCAATGCCGACGACGGCCACGCCATCTCGATCGAGCGCAGCCGCCTGCCGCTGTCGCCCGAATTGGAAGATGTCCCCTTGCGTGGATTGCGCGAAGGCTCGCTGCACCAGACGCTGCGCGGGGCAGGGCTGGTGCCCGACCACGGCGAGGAATGGGCCGACATCGAGATGCTGAGCGCGGCAGATGCGGCGATCCTCGACTGCGCGCCGGGCACGCCGTTCCTGCGCACGCGCCGCCTGACGCGCGCCGCCGATGGACGCGCCATCGAGTTCGTCACCAGCCTGCTCAACCCGGCGCATTTCGCGCTGCATCTGGAGTTCTGAGCATGGCGGACGCTGCCTCGATTGATCGGGCAATGGGGGCACTGATCGGGGGCGCGCTGGGCGATGCGCTCGGCATGCCGACGCAGCTTCTGTCGCCGGCCCGCGTCGCCGAGGTCTACGGCCATGTCGAGGGGTTCGTTGCGCCTTCGGAAGACCACCCGGTCTCGAAAGGGCTACCAGCGGGAGCCATCACCGACGATACGGAACAGGCGCTGTTGCTAGGTCGCATCCTGGTTCAGTCCGGCGAGCGTTTCGACCATGCGCGCTGGGTCAACGCGCTGCTCGACTGGGAACGCGACGTCAAGGCGCGCGGCAGCTATGACCTGCTCGGGCCGTCGACCAAGCGCGCGATCGACGCCATCAACAGCGGTGTGCCGGCCGAAGAGGCCGGGCGCGGCGGAGACACCAATGGTGCGGCGATGCGCATCGCGCCGGTCGGCATCATGATGCCGCCGGAGCCGCTCGCGGCACTTGTCGCCAAGGTGGCGGAAACCTGCCGGGCCACGCACAACACCTCGATCGCCATTGCATCGGCCGCCGCGGTCGCAGCCGCCGTCAGTCTCGGCGTCTCGGGCGGCGATTGGCGCGCCGCTTGCGGCCACGCGGTGGCGGCGGCACGGCTGGGCGCCGCGCTCGGCCATTGGGTCACCGGCGGCGATATCGCCGCGCGCATCCTCTGGGCGCAGGAGCTCGTTCGCGGCAAGGCGGACAAGGAAGCCATCAAGCTTATCGTCGACCTCGTCGGTACCGGCGTCGCCAGCCAGGAATCGGTGCCGGCAGCCTTCGCGGTGCTGGAGGTCGCGCAAGGCGACGCCTGGCGGGCTGCCGTCATTGCCGCCAATCTCGGTGGCGACACCGACACCATCGGGGCGATTGCCGCCGGCATGGCCGGTGCCTGCATTGGCCTTTCGAAGCTGCCGCAGCACCGCATCGCCGAGCTGAAAGGCATCGACATTGTCGAGGTCCGCGCGCTGGCTGCGGATCTGGTCGCGGCACGCGACTCCAAATCCGGGCCAGGCAAGGAGGACGCCGCATGAGTGGGCGGCTCGTCCATGTCGGCAGCGCGGTGGTGGACTATGTCTACCGCATCGATGCCTTACCGGCGCCGGGCTCCGAAGAGACCGCGACGAGCTACGCCCGCGTCGCCGGCGGCGGCTTCAACATGATGGTCGCGGCAAGCCGCACCGGCATGAAGGTGGTGTTCGGCGGCCAGCTCGGCACCGGGCCGGACGGCGACTTCCTGCGCGCCGCTTTCGCGGCCGAGGGCATCGAAACGCTGACGCCGCCGTCGCCCCTGATGGACAGCGGCAATTGCGTCGCCATGATCAGCGGCGACGCCGAGCGCACCTTCGTGTCGTGGCCGGGCGCCGAGAGCCGTCTGACGCTCGACATGATGAAGCCGGTCCAAGTCCTTCCGGGCGACTGGGTTTTCACCTCGGGCTACACGCTGAGCTATCCCGGCAGCCGCGACGTGCTCACCGACTGGATCGAGGCGCTGCCAGCCGGCATTCCTTTCGTCTTCGACCCGACGCCGGTGATCGCCGATATTCCGCGGCCCATCCTGGACAGGGTTCTCGCGCGCACGACATGGCTGAGCTGCAACACCGACGAGGCAGCCGAGATTGCCGGCGCCGGCGACGCCCAGACCGTCGCCATCCGGTTGCTCACCGAGCATTGCCCCAGCGCCGAAGGCGTCGTCATTCGTGCCGGTGCGCTTGGCTGCCTCGTGCGCATGGCCGATGGCGGCACCCGCACGGTGCCTGGCTTCGCGGTGGAGGCCGTCGACACGAACGGCGCCGGCGACACACATATCGGCGCCTTCGTCAGCGCATTGTCGCGAGGCACGTCGCCCTGCGAGGCAGCCCGCTACGCCAATGCGGCGGCAGCCCTCTCCGTCACCCGGCATGGCGGGTCGTCAGCGCCGACCGATGTCGAGATCCAGCAATTCCTGGCCCAGCGCGGCGAAGCAACGGCCGCGCTCGGCCGGGCGGAAGCGACTGCAACTTAACAAGCCCGTCAACCGGGCAAACAATGAGAGGAAAAGAACATGCGCATGCCCAGACTGACCGCTTTTCTGACGGCGACCGCCGTCTTCGTCTCAGCCTTCACGCTGGCAGCGCAAGCCGCCGAGGAAGTGCATGTGCTCAACTGGAAGGGCTACGGCGCCGATGAGCCGTGGGCCGTCGCCAATTTCGAGAAGGCGACCGGCTTCAAGGTGGTCAACGACTTCTTCAACTCCGAACAGGAGATGCTGACCAAGATCCGGACCAATCCCGGCCTCTACGACGTCGTCATGATCAACGCCGCCTTCAACGACCAGGCGATGGCCGGCAAGCTGATCCAGCCGATCGACGTCTCGAAGCTTTCCAACTATGCCGACATCGCCAAGGACAAGGCCGGCTCGCCGATGCTGAACCATGAAGGCAAGGTCTATGGCGTGCCGTGGGTGTGGGGCCTGACCGCTCTCGCCATCAACGAGAAATCCTTCGACAAGCCGCCGACCAGCATCGCCGAGATGTGGGACCCGGCGCATAAGGGCCGCGTCATCATCCGCGACGACGCCGTCGAGGCGGTGCAGTTCGGCGCGCTGGCGTCGGGGCAGAACATCAACGACATCAAGGATATGGAAGCGGTCAAGGCGAAGCTCACCTCGCTGATGCCGCAGATCAAGACCTTCTGGAGCTCGGAGAACGACTGGAACCAGATGGTCGCCTCCAACCAGATCGACATCGGCACCTATTGGAGCGGCTCGGCCGACCGCGCCAAGACGCATTTCAAGCTGCCGGTCTCGCTGGTCATCCCGCAGGAGGGTTCGGTCGCCTGGCTCGACGCTTTCTCGATCCCGGCCGGCTCCAAGAACGTCGCCGGCGCCGAAGCCTTCATCAACTACATGATCGATCCGAAATTCTATGTCGAATGGGTCACCAAGGTCGGTGCGCCGGTCTCGGCCAACACCAAGGCCGTCGACGCGCTGCCCGAGGATGCCTTCAACCGCAAGGTCATGGGCAGCCCCGACGTCGCCAAGCGCATCCAGTTCCAGGCGCCGGTCACCGACGAGCAGCGTGAGAAATATCTGGCGCTGTGGCAGGAGCTGAAGGTCAACGTGAAGTAAGCGATGTCTTTCGGGGAGGAGAGGCAGAATGGCTGACCAGCTTGCGATCGGTTCGCGAAGCGGACTGAAGCCTGCCCTGCCGCTCCTCCTTCCAGCCTATCTGTGGCTGACGGTGGCGATCTTCCTGCCGCTGTCGGCCATGGTGTTCTTCTCCTTCATGACCGACCTGCCGCTGGCAGGCAAAGAGTGGGCCTTCACGCTCGGCAATTACGCGGCATTCTTTTCGCAAAGCCTCTATTCGACGCTGCTTTTCGCCTCGCTGCGGCTCGGGCTCGAGGTGACGCTGTGGTGCGTCGTCATCGGCTATCCGGCGGCCTATGTGCTGGCCAAGGTGCTGAAGGGGCGCAGCCGCGAGGCAATCTTCCTGCTCGTCATCCTGCCGTTCTGGTCGAACGGGCTGGTGCGCATCTTTTCCTGGGCGATGGTGCTGCGCGAAGGCGGCATCCTCGACACGGCGCTCAACGCGGTGCTGCCGTTCAAGATCAACATCGACCTGATGTACTCCTACCCGGCCGTCATCATCGGCCTGGTGCACTCCTACGTGCCCTACATGGTGCTGACCTGCTATCTGACGCTGCAGGCGATCGACGACTCGCTGATCGAGGCCGGCCGCTCGCTCGGCGCCTCGCGACGGCAGGTGCTGCGGCGGGTGATCATCCCGCTGTCGATGCCGGGGCTGATCGCGGGCGCAGCACTGATCTTCGTGCCGGTCGTCGGCTCCTTCATGGAGCCGCGCATCCTCGGCGGCCGCACCGGCACCTTCTACGGCACCGTCATCGAGGACCAGTTGGTCGCCGTCTTCAACTGGCCATTGGGCGCCGCGCTCTCCTTCATTCTGCTCGCCGTGGTGCTGATCATCCTGGCGCTGGCAGCGCCTGTGCTGCGGAGGGCCGGCTGATGGCGACGACGCGCATCCTCGAATGGTGCGGCCGCTTCTACATCGTGCTTTTGCTCGGCTTCCTCTATCTGCCGATCATCATCATGGCGGCGATGTCGTTCAATGCCTCGCCCTTCTACCAATTGCCGTTCGAATGGACGACGGACTGGTATGCCTCGCTGTGGCAAAACGATCAGCTGATCGCGGCGACCTGGAACAGCATCGAGATCGCCGTCATCACCACTTTGATCTCGACCGTGCTTGGCTCGATGGCTTCGCTGGCGCTCTATCGCTACGAGTTCCGCGGCAAGAAATTCCTGCAGGCGCTGCTCTTCCCGCCGATCGCCATTCCGTGGCTGATCACTGGCACGGCGATGCTGATCTTCTTCTTCGGCGTCGGCATCGGCCGTGGGCTTATCGCCATCCTGCTCGGCCATGTCGCGCTGGCGCTGCCCTATGTGATCGTCGTCGTCTCCGCCCGGCTGCAGACTTTTGCGCCGGAGCTGGAGGAGGCCGCGCGTTCGCTCGGCGCCAACCAGTGGCAGGTCACCATGCGTGTGACGCTGCCCTGGATCATGCCCGGCGTGATCGCCGGCGGGCTGTTCGCCTTCGCCGTTTCGTTCGACCAGTTCGTGGTCTCGTATTTCCTGTCGACGCCCGGCCAGACGACGCTGCCGGTCGAAATCTATGCCGCGATCCGCAAAGGCTTCACGCCTGAGATCAACGCGGTCTCGACGATCATCATCGTGGTGTCGATGGCGCTGATGCTGCTCACGGCGCGCTTCTTCAAATTCGGCGGAGAGAAATAATGGCCGGCGTCCAGGTAGCGAACGTCTCCCGCAGTTTCGGCGCGCATAAGGCGTTGGACGACGTCTCGATCGATTTCGCCGATGGCGGCTTTTACGCGCTGCTCGGACCTTCGGGTAGCGGCAAGACGACGCTGTTGCGTCAGATCGCCGGCTTCGATTTTCCGGACTCCGGCCGCATCGCCATTGGCGGCGAAAGCGTCGAGCGCGTGCCGGTCGAAAAGCGCCGCATCGGCATGGTTTTCCAGAACTATGCGCTGTTCCCCAATATGAGCGTCGCCGACAATGTCGCCTTCGGCCTGTCGGTGCGCGGCGAGGCGAAGGCGACGATCGCAACGGAAGTGCAGCGCGCGCTCGACCTAGTGCAGCTCGGCAAACTCGGCGGGCGAAAGCCGCACCAGCTCTCCGGTGGCCAGCGCCAGCGTGTCGCGCTGGCGCGCGCCATCGTCACCAAGCCGCGCGTGCTGCTTCTCGACGAGCCGCTCGGCGCGCTCGACAAGGCGCTGCGCGTCGACATGCAGATCGAACTGAAGCGCATCCAGCGCGAGATCGGCATCACCACCATTTTCGTCACGCACGACCAGGAGGAGGCGCTGACGATGAGCGACCGCATCGGCATATTGCGCGATGGCAGGCTGGTGCAGGAAGGGCCGCCGGAGGAGATCTACGACCGGCCGCAAAGCGAGTTCGCCGCCACCTTCCTCGGCGACGCCAACATCTTTCGCGGCGATGCGACCGGCACCGGGATCAAGCTGCCGGACGGCACGACGATCGCGGCTTCGACGGGCGCATCGGTGCCGGCCGGCGCCAAGGCGAGCTGCGCGGTCCGGCCTGAGCGCATCCGGATTTCGACCGGTGCGGGAAAGCCCCATCCAGCCAATGCGAACACGCTCAAGGGGCAGGTCTCGAAACGCATCTTCGCCGGCAACAACAGCACCTACTTCGTCGACCGTGATGGCCAGACGCTGAAGGTGATCGTCCAGAACACCGGGGCCGAACGTCTGGTCGAAGGTCAGCCCGTCGTGCTCAGCTGGTCGCCGGACAGCACAGTGCTTATCGCGGCTTGAGATTTGCGAGATCAGGTAGCGCTCAAATCTCCGGGATGCTCTCGCGGAAGATAACCTGCAGCCGCGGCTGGTGGAGCTCATAGGGCAGTCCCCGGACCGAATGGGACAGGATGTTGAGCGCCTCCCTGGCCTCGACGCGCGGGTTCTGGTCGATCACGGCGTCGAGCGTGCCGTCGAGCAGCAGCTCCTTGGTGCCGTCCGTCACCTCATGGCCGAGGAAGAGGATATCTTTCGAGCGTCCGCGTTCCTTCAGCGCGCGCGCGATGCCGGTGTTGCCGGCGCCGACATTGTAGATGGCGGCGAGGTCGGGGTGGCGCTCGAGCAAAGCGGAGGCCTCCGAATAGGCCTTTTCGCGGTCGTCGAGCATTTCGCGCATCTCGACGATTTCGAGGTTGGGCGATTCCTCGGCGAGGATGTGGCGGAAACCCATCTCGCGCTCCTCATGGCCGCGATAGGCGAGCGAGCCGGCAAACAGCGCGACCTTGCCCGGACGGCCGGCGCCCATGAAGCGGTTGAGCAGATAGCCGGCCAGCCGGCCGGCGGCGCGATTGTCGATGCCGATATAGGCGACACGTGGCACGTGCAGGATGTCGGAGGCGATGGTGACGACCTTGATGTCGCTCGCCGAGAGCGAGCGGATCGCCTCGCGCACCGTCGGATGGTCGAGCGCGATGACGCCGACGCCCTGCGTCTGGCCGTGCAGATCCTGCAGCAAGCGGGCGAGCCGGTCGGGGTTGAAGCCTTCGATGGTCGTCACGCGGACGTCGAGATCAGGCCGCATCAACGCCTGTGCCTCGATGTGCCGGTGTAAGAGCTTGATGAAGGAGTTGGTGCCGGCCGGCAGCGCGAAGTCGAGCCGGATCGTCTGTCCCGGCACGGCGCGTTGCGGCGTGCCGTTCGGGCTCTCGGCGATGTAGCCAAGGCGCTGCGCCATCTCGATGACGATCTCGCGCGTCCGGGCTCGCACGCCCGGCCGGTTGTTGAGCACACGGTCGACCGTGGCCGGAGAAACGCCGGCTTCGCGGGCTATGTCTGTCAGGGTTGACCGCACGTCGAGCACCTCATCGCAAGCATCAAAATCACGCAGCCGCCAATCCGTTCCCGAAAACCGCTCAGCCGCAGCAGCGATTCTGATGTGAAATGATGTAACCGCCCTTGGCCTGGACGCAAGCCGGCGCGTTACACAAGGCAGCCAAGGTCCGGAAAAGTCGGCCGAGCCGAGGCAGAGGCCCCTCAAATCCAAGCAATGGGTGCGACGTGACAAGCTCTGTGGACTGCATGCTCTCCCTCATTTGCGATCTTATGACGTGTTTTGAGTATTTATGATGTTGACAGGCTTCACGCACTGTCGTCAATATCCCTCACGCGGGCCATGGAGGAACAGGCCCCGAGGGAGGAATTCGATGTCTCAATTGATCCGCATGTCGCGGCGCCGCCTGCTGGCGTCTGGAGGAAAGGCGGCGGTGTTCGTCGCCGCGACTGGTATTGCACCGCAGTTCATTCGTCCCGGCCGCGCCTTCGCGGCGGACGCGCTGGCGCCCGGCATGATCGGCGGGCCGACCGGCTTCGACGGCGCCGAGCGCTATCAGTACGGGCCCGACACGCCGGAAGGCCGCGCCGTTGAGGCGGCCAAAGCGCTGAAGGCGTCCGGCAAGGCGCCGGCAAAGATCGTGCTCGGCCTGTCCGACGGTTCGATCGGCCAGCTGACGAAACCTTTCCCGGCCGGCGCGCCGTCGATCAAGGATCTCTGGGAAAAGGAAACCGGCATCGCGATCGAGATCGTCGGCCTGCCGAACGGCCAGGAATTCACCAAGACGATGCAGGACATCTCCACCAAAGGTGGGGCCTACGACATCTATTCGACCGAATGGAACCGGCTTGGCGATCTCGCCGAGACCGGCGGCATCGCCAAGCTCGACGACTTCGTCGCCAAGCACAAGCCGGAATGGGACGACCCGAAGCAGGGTTATGTCAACGGCGCCAAGGGCGTGTCGCTGCTCAATCAGTATCGCGGTTCGAGCTATGGCGTGTCGCTCGATGGCGATTTCCAGACCTGGGTCTACCGCACCGACCTGTTCGGCGATGCGGCCGAGCAGAAGGCCTTCAAGGACAAATATGGCTACGATCTGGCGCCGCCCAAGACCTGGAAGCAGCACAGCGAGGTCGCGGCGTTCTTCCAGCGGCCGGACAAAGCCCTGTTCGGCTCGACCGACCTGCGCAACCAGGGCTGGGGCTATACCAACTGGTACCAGCGCTATGTCTCGATGGCCTCGCCCAACCAGTTCCTGTTCGGCGACGACGGCAAGCCGCTGATCAATTCCGAACAGGGCGTCGCCGCGACGAAGGAATATGTCGACTCGCTGGCGCATCACTCGCCCGACGCGATCTCGTGGGGCTGGCCGGAGCAGTACGGCAATTTCGCCAAGGGTGGGGCGGCGATGACCTGCGCCTTCTCCAACCTGCCGAAATTCCTCGACAATGCCGGCAACAAGGATTCGGCCGTCACCGGCAAGATCGGCTCGATGCTGCCGCCGGGACGCGAGAACGACGGCAAGCTGATCAGCCGCTCGGTGCTCTGGTTCTCGCTGACCGGCATGGTCTCGTCGCAGTCGAAGAATCCGGAGGCCGCCTACCTTCTGCTGCAGTGGCTCGGCTCGGCTCGCATCTATGCCTGGATGAGCGCCAATCCCGGCGGCTATCTCGATCCGTTCCGGCTCTCGGACTTCTCCGATCCGCTGGTACGCCAGACCTATCACGCCTACCACATGGATGTGGTGCGCGAGACGGTGGCGCGCACGGTGCCGACCATCAACTATCCCGGCGCCACGGCCTTCCACAACGCGCTCGACGAGAACCTCATGGCATCGCTGACCAAGGCCAAGACGCCGGAGCAGGCGATGGCCGATACCGAGCGCGAGTGGAAGAAGATCGCGCGCCGGACCGGCGAGGAGAAATTGCTCGAAGCCATCAAGACCAACAAGGAGGCTTGGCCGACCGTTCTCGATCCGATCAGCTGATCCGTCTCCCTGGATCAGAAAGGGAGGGGAGGGCGAGCGTTCCTCCCCTTCGCCAGCAACGCCACCAGCAAAGCAGCCAGATGAAGCGTTCCGTTCCCTTCGAGATATTCCGCTACGCCGCGATCCTCGCAGCGATGGCGGTGACGCTGGTGCCGATCCTGTGGATGGTGTCGATGGCCTTCAAGCCGATCGGCGAATGGTCGGCGACGGGCGCCGACCTGACATGGTGGCCGAAGCAGCCGACGCTCGCCAACTTCGAGTTCGTCTTCGGCCATTCCACCAACGACCTGATCGTGGCGCTCGACCACACGGCGGTGAAGCCGATCCTGTCGTCGCTGCTGTCGGCGGTGTTCGGGACCGCGATCGCCATGTCGGCGGGCACTGCCGCGGCCTACGGCCTGTCGCGCTTCGGCTCCGGCCAGAACCTGCCGCTGGCGCTGATCCAGCTCAGGCTGTTTCCGCCGATGGCCGTCATGATCCCGGTGATGATCATGTGGGCGTTCCTCAACCTCAACGACACGTGGTGGGGGCTGGCGCTGATCTACGGCATCGTCACGCTGCCCTTCGCCTTCTGGCTGATGAAGACCTTCTTCGACGACATGCCGCGCGAGATCGAGGAGGCGGCGCTCGTCGAGGGCTGCTCGCGGTTGCGCGTCTTCACCCGCATCACGCTGCCGATGATGCGCGCGCCGCTGGCAAGCGCGGCGCTCTTCGTGTTCATCCTCAACTGGTCGGATTATCTCATCGCGCTGCTGCTCACGACGCGCGAATGGGTGACGATCCCCGTCTACATGGCATCGCTCTCCTCCTCGATGACCGGGCAGCTCTACGGCGCCAAGGCCGCGCTCGGCCTGATCGCGGCGGTACCGCCGGTGATCATGGGCATCGCCATCCAGCGCCACCTGGTGCGCGGGCTGACCTTCGGAGCGCTGAAGCAATGAGCGCAGCGACGGCGACGATTTCGGAGGATCAGATGAGCACCGCAGGCGCTACACCGGCGCCCCGGGACGAGGGGGCGAAGCTTGGCTTTCGCCTGACCTTGCCGGCGCAGATCCTGGTTCTGTTCATCTCGGCCTTTCCGCTTTTGATGCAGCTCTACATCAGCGTCACAGACTGGTCGCCGCTGTCGGGCGTCGGCTGGTGGAACGCCTGGGAGATGTGGAACAGCTTTGCCAACTACACCGACCTCGCGGCCGACACCCGGTTCTGGAGCGCGCTGCAGCGCACGGCGATCGTCATGCTGGTCTGCGTGCCGGCGGAGTTCCTGCTCGGCCTGGCGCTGGCGATGCTGTTCGCCGACGACTTTCTCGGCAAGCGCGTCTTCTACTCGATCCTCTTGATGCCGATGATGGTGGTGCCGGCGGTGGCCGGCTACATGTTCTTCATGCTGTTCCAGTCGGGCGGCCCGGTGAACGACATCCTGGCGCGGATCGTCGGCGCGCCGGTGACGATCGCCTGGCTCTCCGATCCGACCCTGGCGCTGATTGCGGTGATGATCGCCGACATCTGGCAGTGGACGCCGCTGATGTTCCTGATCCTGCTCGCCGGCCTGGTCGGCGTGCCGGAGGACCAGATGAAGGCTGCGACGCTGCTCGGCGCCAATGCGTGGCAGCGCTTCACCACTATCGTGCTGCCGAAGATGAAGACGATCATCATCATCGCGCTGGCGATAAGGGTGATCGAGAACTTCAAGATCTTCGACACGCTTTACATCATGACCGGCGGCGGCCCGGGCGTCGCCACCGAGACGATCTCCGTCTACATCTACAAGGTCACCACGCAGGACCTGATCTGGGGTTATGTGGCGGCGATCGCCCTCGCCATCCTGATCGTGCTTTCGATCGTCGCGGTCTACGCCATGAAGCGCATGGCCAAGGCCCGGGAGGTGCCGGCATGAGCGCCATCCATCTCAAAAACCTTACCAAGTCCTTCGGCGACTTCGCGGCGCTGAAGACGATGGACCTCGAAATCGCCGATGGCGAGTTTATGGCGCTGCTCGGACCGTCGGGCTGCGGCAAGTCGACGACGATGAACATGATCGCTGGCATGGAAGAGCCGACCAGCGGCAGGATCCTGTTCGGCGAGCGCGATATGGCCGGCGTCCCGATGGGCCGGCGTGGCGTCGGCTTCGTCTTCCAGAACTACGCCATCTTCACCCATATGAGCGTGCGCCAGAATCTCGCTTACGGGCCGAGGATGCGCGGCGCCGCCAAGGCCGAGATCGACCGCCGCGTCGGCGCCGTCGCCGAGATGCTGCAGCTTTCGCCGCTGCTCGACCGCAAGGCTGACAGGCTCTCGGTCAACATCCTGCAGCGCGTCGCGATCGGCCGCTCGGCGATCATGGAGCCGGCGATCTTCCTGCTCGACGAGCCGTTGTCCAATGTCGACGCCGCCTTTCGCGCGGTGATGCGCACCGAGCTCAAGCAGCTGCAGCGCCAGTTCAGGCAGACCATGGTCTATGTCACGCATGACCAGCTCGAAGCCATGACCATGGCCGACCGCATCGCGGTGATGGACCATGGCGTGCTGCAGCAGGTCGGCACGCCGCTCGAAGTCTACAACAATCCGGCCAATGTCTTCGTCGCCCGCTTCATCGGCGCTCCAGGCATGAACCTGCTCAAGGGCAGGCCGGCCGAAAGCGACCGCGGGCTGGTCGTCGATCTCGGCCCGCTCGGCGTCACGCCGCCCTTGCCGGATGAACTGGCTTCGGCAGTGAGAGCGATGCGCGGTGACGTGCTCTATGGTTTTCGGCCCGAGCAGGTGGCGCTTGCGGAGCGCGGGCTCTCCATGCCGGTGAGCTTCGTCGAGCGGATCGGCGCGCGCACAATCGTCCATCTCGGTGACGGCGAGAGCGCGGTGAAGGCGGTGTTCGAGAACGATGTCGGCCTGTCGGTCGGGCAGACGGCGGTGGTTGCGCCACCGGCTTCCTCGGTGCGCATCTTCGACGCCGCCACCGGCCTTGCAGTTAAGGCGGGCTGAGACATGGCCGATATCGTTTTCCGCAATGTCACCAAGCGCTACGGCAACACGCTTGCCGTCGACGACGCCTCCTTCACCGTCAACGACAACGAGTTCTTCTGCTTCTTCGGGCCGCCGCTGTCGGGCAAGTCGACGATCCTGCGCCTGGTGCTGGGACTGGAAGTGCTGGATCAGGGCGAGATCCTGATCGGCGGCAAGCCGGTCAACAGCGTCTCGCCGGCCGAGCGCAACGTCGCGATGGTGTTCCAGAACCTGGCGCTGTTCCCGCACATGAGCGCGCGCGACAATGTCCGCTTCCCGCTGGTCGAGCGGAAGGTCGCCGAAGCCGAGATCGAGAGGCGGCTGGCCGACGTCGCGGCCAAGCTGCATATCGGTCACATCCTGCACAAGCCGCCGGCACAGCTTTCGGGCGGCGAGCGGCAGCGCGTGGCGATCGCGCGCGCCCTGGTGCGCGACCCGGCCGCCTATCTGATGGACGATCCGATCTCGGCGCTCGATGCGCGGCTGCGCGAGGAGACGCGTGTCGAGCTGAAGCGCATCCAGCGCGAGCTCGGCAAGACGCTGATCTATGTCACGCATGACCAGGAGGAGGCGATGTCGGTCGCCGACCGCATGGCGATCCTCGAGAACGGCCGGATCAGACAGATCGGCGCGCCGGCGGAGATCTACGATCGCCCGGCAAGCGCCTATGTGGCGCGCATGCTTGGATCGCCGATGATGAACATCCTGCCGTCGGTGCGCGGCGCGGATGGGGTCGAGGCGGCGGAAGGGACGATCCGCATTGCCGATGTCAAGGCGCCGGCCGAGGCGATCGAGATCGGGCTCAGGCCGGAAGACATCAAGGTCCGGCCCTGGACCGACAACGAGACGGCGGAGGGGGGCCCGGGCCGCCCGGCGCGAGTGTTCGAGGTCGAGCCGCTCGGCGGCTACACCGTGGTGACTTTGGCCGCCGGACAGGCGCGGCTCAGGGCCTTGCTGCGCGGGCAGCCTGACATCAGGCCGGACGCGATGGTGGCGATATCCTGCGAACCGGGTCGCGTGCATTATTTCGGCCGGGACGGAGGCGCGCTGTGACGGCCACCGCGAGGACAGAGTTTCGGGAGGAAGAGATGGCAGAAAAAGGCTTCGAGCCGGACGTCAAGGTTCGCACCAGGGAATACCGGATCGGCTGCGTCGGCGCCGGCATGATCATGGCTGAGTGCCATCTGGCCGCCTACAAGGAAGCAGGCTTTCCGGTGGTGGCAATCGCCTCGCGCACCAAGGCGAATGCTCGGAAGGTCGCCACCCGCTGGGGCATTGCGACCGTGCACGACACGCCGGAACAACTGATCGAGGACGAAAATGTCGATATCATCGACCTGGCCTTTCCGCCCGATCAGCAGCCGGCACTGATCCGCCATGCGCTGAAGCAGAAGCACATCAAGGCGATCCTGGCGCAGAAGCCTTTGGCGCTGTCGGTCGAGGAAGCCGTCAAGCTGCGCGACGAGGCGGCTAAGTCCGGCAAGATCCTCTCGGTCAACCAGAACATGCGCTACGACCAGTCGATGCGCGTCTTGAAGCAGATCATCGACAGCGGCGCGCTCGGCGACATCGTCTTCGCGCAGATCGACATGCATGCGATCCCGCATTGGCAGACCTTCCTCCAGGGCTACGACCGGCTGACATTAGCCAATATGAGCGTGCATCACCTCGACGTGCTGCGCTTCCTGTTCGGCGATCCGGACGAGATCACGACGCTGACGCGCAAGGACCCGCGCACCCAGTTCGATCATTCCGACGGCATCACCGTCTCGACGCTGCGTTTTCCATCAGGCGTGCTTGCGCTCTCGCTGGAGGACGTGTGGTCTGGCCCGCGCCAGCAAGGCTACAAGGACGACCAGCACATCAACTGGCGCGTCGATGGCACCAAGGGTGTCGCCAAGGGCACCATCGGCTGGCCGACGGGTGCCGCCTCGACGCTGACTTATGCTTCAGCCGAGACGACCGGCGGCCAATGGGTGAGCCCGAGCTGGGAAACGATGTGGTTCCCGCATGCCTTCATCGGCGTCATGGAGCAGCTGCAGCACGCAGTGAAGACCGGCACACCGCCGGCGCTCTCCGTCGCCGACAACGTCAAGACCATGGCGCTGGTCGAGGCAGGCTATCGCTCGATGGCGGCGGGCCGCACGGTCAAGCTCTCCGAAATCCCGATCAACTGAACCCACGCAATCAACTGAAATCACTGACAACTGAATCGCTTACAGGGAGGAATTCAAGATCATGATGCAGGCAGGCATTTTCACGGGCTATTTCCCGTACGGCCTCGAAGAGACGGCGAAGAAGATCCGCGGCCTCGGTTTCAACACGGTGCAGCTCGACCTGCACTTCAAGGATGTCGACCTGTCGGCCGGCCAGATCACCAAGGACAAGGCCAAGAAGGTGCGCGACACCTTCCGCGACCACAACCTGCCGGTCTGCTGCGTGTCGGGCTATACGAACATCATACATCCCGACAAGGCAGAGCGCGACAAGCGCGTCGGCTATCTCAAGGAGATCATCCGCAACGCCCGTCATTTCGGCTCGCCCTACGTGATCTCGGAGACCGGCACCTACAACACCGAATCCGACTGGGTGCATCACCCGAAGAACAAGACCGAGGAAGGCTTCGAGGAATGCCGCAAGGTGATCGCCGACCTTGCCCAGACGGCTTACGACCATGGGGCGGTCTTCCTGCTCGAAACCTATGTCAACAACGTCGTCGGCTCGGTCGAGGAGACGGTGAAGATGTTCGCGCAGGTCGATCATCCCGGCCTTGGTCTGCTGATGGATCCGACCAACTATTTCGAGACCCACAACATCGACCGGATGGACCAGATACTCAATCAGGTCTTCGACACGCTGACCGACAACATCAAAATAGCCCACGCCAAGGACGTGAAGCGCTCGGGCGACGACAAGTCGGAAAAGCATGCCGATATCGGCGATTCCGACGCGATGGAAAGCCACACCTTCCGCGGCGTCGGCGAGATCGAGCTGCCGGCGCCGGGCCTCGGTTCGCTGAACTACGATCTCTATCTCAAGCGCCTCGCCGAGAAGCATCCCAACATCCCGGTGATCATCGAGCATCTGTCGGAAGACGATGTGCCGCGCGCCAAGAAGTTCCTCGACGGGAAGTTCCGCGAGAACGGCCTCTGAGATCGGCATGAGGCGTCGAAGCTGAATGTGAGGAACCCGAGCGCGGCATGGTAGATCTCTACGGCAAGACATTGTCGCGAAGGCAAGTTGCCGAACGCTCGGGCATGCTGTCGCAGTTCGCCGGCGTGCGGCTAATGACGCTTGGCGACGGCGTCGAGCGCGGCATCCGCATGCTCGAATTCCGCACCGGATCGGGCCTGCGCTTCACCGCGCTGGTCGACCGGGCGCTCGACATCGCCGATTGCGAGTACAAGGGCCAGGCGATCGGCTGGCATTCGCCGAGCGGGTTCCGTAACCCGGGCCTGCATGACTATGAAGGCGAGGACGGGTTTGCCTGGGGGCGGTCCTTTTCCGGCCTGCTGGTCACCTGCGGCCTCGACCACATTCTCGGCCGCAACGAGGTTCCGGCCGAAAACTACAACTATCCCGGACGCAAGGCGGTGACGCATTCGCTGCATGGGCGCGTCGGCACCATCCCCGCGCGGCTCACCGGCTATGGCGAAAACTGGGACGGCGACCGTTGCGTCTTGTGGGCCGAAGGCGTCGTCCAGCAGGCGAGCGTGTTCGGCGAGGACCTGCATCTCATCCGCCGTATCGAGGCCGATGTCGGCGGCAGCGAGATACGGCTCTCGGACCGCGTCGTCAATCACGGCTTCCACCGCACGCCGCATATGTATTTCTACCACGTCAATGTCGGGCATCCGCTGCTCGACGATGGCTCGCGCTATCTGGCTCCGATCCGTGACGTGGTCTGGGCCGCGCATGCCGGGGAGAGCTACCAAGCGCAAAGAATCGGCTACCGCACCGTGCCCGCGCCGCGACTCGGCTTCAGCGAACAGGTCTGGCAGCACGAGCTTGGCGCCGACGCCAAAGGCGAGGTGCCGGTGGCGGTCGTCAACGACCGCCTTGGCCTCGGCTTCGAGGTCGTCACCCGCAAGGACCAGTTGCCCTGCTGTTACGAATGGCAGAATTTCCAGGCCGGGCAGTATGCGCTCGGCATCGAGCCCTCGACGCATCATGTGCTCGGCAATCTCGCCGCGCGTGAGCGCGGCGAGATGATCTGGCTGGAGCATGACGAAGCCTGTGCCTATGACGCGGTGTTCCGCGTGCTGGACGGTAAGGATGCGATCGCCGATGCGGAACGAAGGATCGCGGCCATCGCCCGGCAGCCCGAGCAGGATTATCCTCGGCCTTCCGGCAATTTTCCGAGACTGGCAGACAGGACATGAGCGCGACAGACATCCACAGCAAGCCCTCTGGCCGGCGGACCGGATTGCCAGCGCTGCATGAAGATCGGAGAATGTGACGATGGCGAACAAGCGCGACTACAGCCTGGTCGGCGAAAGCACGCGCCGGGCGATCGAGACCGGGCTTGCCTCGGCCGAATGGTACCACACCGATGTGGCGCGCAAGGGGATGAAGGAGTTGATGCAGCGCTCCGACGGGCCGGCGATCCGCGACACTATCATCTGGATCGCCGCGATCCTGGGCTCGGCCGCCGGCATCGTCTGGTTCTGGGGAACGTGGTGGGTGGTGCCGTTCCTGTTCGTCTACGGCGTGCTGTACGGCTCGTCGAGTGACTCGCGCTGGCACGAATGCGGCCACGGCACGGCTTTCCGCACGCGCTGGATGAACGATGTCGTCTACCACATCGCCTCCTTCATGCTGATGCGCAATCCGGTGCAATGGCGCTGGAGCCATGCGCGCCACCACACCGACACCATCATCGTCGGCCGCGACGCCGAGATCGCGGTGATGCGGCCGCCGGATCTCATCAAAGCGGCTTTGGCCTTCACTGGGATCCTCGATTTCCGCTATTCGCTGCCGACGCTGGTGCGCCAGGCGTTCGGCAAACTATCGGACGACGAGATGAGCTACATCCCGGAGATGGAGCAGCACAAAGCGGTGATCGCGGCCCGCTGGCACATTGCGGTATACGTCGCGACGATCGCTGTCGCGATCGCGCTGAAATCATGGATACCGTTGGTGCTGATCGGCCTGCCGCGGCTCTACGGCACGTGGCATATGGTGACGACCGGCCTGCTGCAGCATATCGGGCTCGCCGACAACGTCATCGACCATCGGCTGAACACCCGCACCGTCTACATGAACCCGATCAGCCGGTTCATCTACTGGAACATGAACTACCATGTGGAGCACCACATGTTCCCGATGGTGCCCTATCATGCGCTGCCGAAGCTGCATGAGCTGATCAAGCACGATCTGCCGGTGCCGAACCCGTCGATGTGGCATGCCTATCGCGAGGTGTGGCCGGTGCTGCTGAGGCAGCTGAAATACGAGGACTATTATCTCAAGCGCGAATTGCCGCCGACGGCCAAGCCCTATCGCGGCGAGTTCCACGAGCTCGACATAACGGCCGCGGCCGCCGAATAGGCGCCGCGGCAATTCAGAGAAAAATGGCCGGAGACAGACGATGGCGGACTGGATCGAAGCGTGCGCGGTCGACGACGTGGACGAGGAGGATGTGATCCGCTTCGACCATGGCGGCCGCAGCTACGCGATCTACCGTTCGCCGGACGACGAATTCTTCGCCACCGACGGCTTCTGCACCCATGAAAAGGCGCATCTCGCCGACGGGCTGGTGATGGACGACATCATCGAATGCCCCAAGCACAATGGCCGCTTCAACTACAAGACCGGCCAGGCCAAGGGCGCGCCGGTCTGCGTCAATCTCAAGACCTACCCGGTCAAGGTCGAGGCCGGCAAGGTGATGATCGATATCGGCTGAGAGCCGTCAGACAGACAAAAACAGGGATATACCAATGAGCCGAAAGAGACCGACCGTTGCCGATTTGCGCGCCATGAAGGGCAAGCGGCAATTGACCATGCTGCGTGTGCTGACGCTGGAAGAAGCCGAGGCCGCCGAGCGGGCCGGCATCGACATCGTCTCGGTGCCGCCGGAGCTGGTGCTCAATCCGCAATACCGTGATGCGGCGCCCAGCCTCTTCACCATGCCGGGCGATAATTTTTTCGAGATCGGCACGGCTGACGATTTCGTGCGCTGGTCGTTCCGGCTCTACAAGGCCGGCGCCGACGCCGTCTATTGCAGCGCCGGCTATGCCACGATCAAGCGCATGGCCGACGATGCCATTCCCGTTATCGGCCATGTCGGCCTCATTCCGTCGCGCGCCACCTGGACGGGCGGTTTCAAGGCGGTGGGCAAGACCGCGGATACCGCAATGCAGGTGTTCGAGGCGGTCAAGCAGCTGGAGGCTGCCGGAGCGATCGGCGCCGAGATCGAAGTGGTGCCGGTGGAAGTGGCGAAGGCGATCTCCGAGCGCACGCTGCTGATCATGCTGTCGATGGGCGCGGGCACGGGCTGCGATGCCCAATACCTGTTCGCCGAAGATATCCTCGGCACCAATCGCGGTCACATGCCGCGCCACTCAAAAGTCTATCGCAACTTCGCCGCCGAATACGACCGGCTGCAGCAAGAGCGCATCGCGGCGTTCTCGGAGTATGTCGCCGACGTCAACAGCGGCGCCTATCCGGAAGACCGGCATATCGTGCACATGGATCCGGACGAGCTCACCCTTTTCATGAGGAAGGTCGACGGAAAGATTTGAGCCGGCGGCCTAGGCCCTCCAGGAGCCATCGGCGAGCGCGGCATAAAGCGCGTTGGCGTTGGCCCCAAGCGGCCTGTCTTCCTTGAGCGCCGCGACATGCGCGCGGACGGCCGCATGGATTACCCCGGTCGCGGGCGCCAGCACCAGACCTTCGCGCAGGTCGATGGCCTGGGCCGCCGCCATCAACTCCAAGGCGACCAGACGCCGCCACAGCGCGATCATTTCGGCGCATTTGGCGATGGCGAGCGGCGTCTGTGTCGCGTGATCCTCGACGCCCTCGGACACCGGCAGGAAGTCCAGCATCACCGGGTTGGCCTTTTGGCGGATCGCTGCCAGGATCGCCGTCACGGTCTTCTGCAGCGGCACGAAGCCGGCGGAGGCGCCGCCGACCGGCGACAGATATTTGGGCAGGCCATTGCGGCCTGAGCCGGTCAATTGGATGAAGCGGGCGGCGCAGGCTGCCGCACACTGGGCGATTGCAAGGCCAAGCGTCTCAAAAGCAAGCGCCAGCGACGCCGTGTGGAAGTTGCCGGTCGACAGCACGAGCGCGTCCTCTGCAAGCACCAGCGGGTTGTCGGCGGCCGCGTTGAGCTCGATCTCGACCGCGAGCCTGGCATGATCGATCGCCTGGATCAGCGCGCCGTGAATCGAGGGCATGCAGCGGATCGACAGTGGATCCTGAATGGTGGTCGGTGCAGGTTCCTGGTCGCGAGCGAGCAGCTCGCGCAGCGCCTTGGCGGCCAACAACTGGCATGCCGCGGGGCGCGAGACATGCAGGCGCGAGTCGAGAATGGTACGGTTCGCGCCAAGCGCTTCCATCGTCAGCGCGCCGGCCTGTTGCTGCTGCTCCATTGTCGACAGCGCGTCCACAATCGCCAGCGCGCCGGTGCCCGCGGATACAGCCGAGGCGTTGATCAACGACAGCCCGTCCTTCGGTGCCAGGCTGACAGGAGCAAGACGCGCCATCATCAGCGCCTTGGCGGAAGGCATGCGTCGACCCTGGTAATCGGCATCGCCTTCGCCGATCAGCGTGTGTGCGATCGCCGCCATCATCACGAGGTCGCCAGCGCCAATCGAGCCGAGCGAGGGCATGACTGGATGGACGCCGGCATTGAGCGCTTCGACGAGTGCGGTGAAGACATGCGGCGAGAGGCCGGAACCGCCTGCCGAAAGCATGGCGACGCGGGCAAACATCGCCGCTCTTACGATCTGGATCGGCAAGGCTTCCCCGACTGCCGCGCCGCGTCCGTCGAGAAGCTGGCGCTGGAAAGCGCCGACATCGCCTTCCACCGCCGTGCCGAGATTGGCGCCGAGACCGGTGTTCAATCCATAGATCTGCTGCCCGCCCGCGGCCGCTCCATCGAGCACATTGCGCGCTTTGGCCAGGTGCTCCATGACTGTGGGCGTGACCTCGACCTTGGCCGCATTGCGCGCAACGGCGGCCACATCCTCGATGCTGACGCCGGCCCCTGTGAGAACGAGCGGGCTCATGCGAAGCGCAGCCTCTGGCCGATGCCGTTCTCGCCGGCCTTGGCCAGCATGGCCTTGCCGAGCGCGATGTCGGAAAGCGAGAGGCCGCGATGCCAGAACAGGATCGTCTCGTCATCGCTTTGCCGCCCGACTTTGAGGCCAGCGGCGATCTGGCCGAGCTCGGCATGCAGCGTCGCCTCGCTCAGCTTTCCGGCCTCGACATGGGCGCGCAGCGAGCCGAACTTGCCGCCTTTGCACTGGCCCCAGTCGTCGACGACGATCTTCGCCATGATGTCGGTGAGCGACAGCTCCACCGCGCTCATCGTGCCGTAGGGCACCACCAGCGCGCCGGGCTTGATCCATTCGGTCTTGAGCAAGGGCTGCGGTTCGTCGAGGCGCGAGGCCTCGACGACGATATCGGCGCCGCCGACGCAGCTTTTCCAGTCGGCGACGGCGGTGACTTTCTTGCCGAGATCGGTCGACAATTCAGCGGCAAAACCGTCGCGGCTTTCCGGCCGGCGCGAATGGACGCGGATCTCGTCGAAGTCGAACAGGTGGTCGAGCAGCCGCACGTTCCAGTACGCGGTGCCGCGCGCGCCGATATGGCCGAGCACTTTCGATTTCTTCCTCGCCAGGTGCTTGGCGCCGATGGCGGTGACGGCGCCGGTGCGCATGTCGGTGATGACGGTGGCGTCGAGGATGGCGCGCGGCGTGCCGGTGCGTGGATCGAAGAGGTTGAGAATGCCGAATTCCGACGGCAGATGGTGCTTGTAGTTGTCGACATAGTCGCCGACGATCTTGACGCCGGCGGCGTCGAGCGGCGCCACGTAGCCGCGCAGCACGTTGAAATGGCCGTGGAAGGAGGGGTCCGGTTCAAGATGGACGCGCGGTTCGATCACCGTCTGGCCGTTGCCTTGCGCGACGAGCCCGGCCTCGACGGCGCCGATGATCTCGGCATCGGTCATGGCCAAAGCCTCGATGTCGAGAGCATTGAGGTAATCGATATAGATCGGCTTCATGCATTGTCCTCGGCCACCCCGTGCCCATCCATAACAGGCGATCAGCCCGCACGGAAGTTTGTTGGATAAGCTCTGGACTGGATCAGGCTTATGCTGTTCAACCAGCGCGTCATGACCAGCATCCCCGACAACGAAGCCGTGTCGCAGCCCGCAAATCCCGCGCGGCAGGCACGACGCGTGGCCTTGATCGTCGCTGTCGCCTTCTTCATGCAATTGCTGGACTCGACGATCATCTCGACATCGCTGCCGCAGATGGGCCAGTCCTTCGGCGTGCCGGCGGTGGCGATGAGCATCGGTATCACCGCCTATATGCTGACCATGGCGGTGTTCGTACCGCTGTCCGCTTGGCTGGCGGACCGGTTCGGCGCGCGCAACGTCTTCCTCGTCGCGATCGCGCTGTTCACGCTTGCCTCGGTCGCCTGCGGCTTTTCGCAGAGCCTGACTGAGTTCGTCGCCGCTCGCATCGTGCAGGGCCTGGGCAGCGCGCTGATGACGCCGGTCGGCCGCATCCTGGTGCTGCGCAATGCCGAGAAATCCGAGCTGATCGCCGCGACGGCGCTGATCACATGGCCGGCTCTGTTCGCGCCGGTGGTCGGGCCGGTGCTCGGCGGCTTCATCACTACCTATCTTTCGTGGCACTGGAACTTCTTCATCAACGTGCCGCTAGGGGCGGCCGGGCTTGCGCTGGTCGCCCGCTTCGTGCCGGGCGACCGCGACTCCGAGGCGAAGCCACTCGATTGGCCGGGCTTCTTCCTGACCTCGCTCGGCCTTGCGGTGATGCTTTACGGGCTCGAACGCCTGGCGCATCCCGAAGACGGCTTGCTGCCGACGGTAGCCTCTATCGGCATTGGCATCGTCATCGGCTGGTTCGCCGTGCGCCACCTGTTGCGGGCGCGGCATCCGCTGCTCGACCTTTCGGCCTTCAAGGTGCTGACCTTCGCGATCTCGACGCTTGCCGCGGGCACTGTCTTCCGCGTCGCCATCAACGCCACGCCCTTCCTGTTGCCGCTGCTGTTCCAGGTCGGCTTCGGCCTGCGGCCAGTCGATGCCGGCCTTTTGGTGCTCGCCTACTTCCTCGGCAATCTCGGCATGAAGACGGTTACGACGCCGACGCTCAGGCGCTTCGGCTTCCGCGCCGTGATGGTGGTGAACGGGGCGATCGCATCGCTGGCGATCATGGCCTGCGGCGCGATCTCGCCGCAGACGCCGCAGCTATTGGTGGTGGCGCTGATGCTGGTCGCCGGCCTGACGCGTTCGATGCAGTTCACGGCGCTCAACACGCTGGCCTTCGCCGACATCGATGCGCAGCAACGAAGCTCGGCGGCGACGCTGTCCTCGATGCTGCAGCAGATTTCGATGCTGTTCGGGGTCGCGATCGCGGCGGCGATCCTCAACCTTTCGCAGATCGTCAGGGACGAAGCCGTACCGGACCTTGTCGACTTCAGAATCACCTTTGTCGCGATCGGCCTGCTCGGTCTCGCGGCGGCGCTGCGTTTCCTGGTCCTGCCGGCCAACGCCGGCGCCGAGGTTTCGGGTCACCTAAGGGACAAATAGCATCGCGCCTGGCGCGCTTTGGGGACGCAAATTCCGTCGACTCCAACGCAGCCGAATGCTTGAGTTCGCGAGCCGAGCGATCGGCGCAAAGAACGGCCAAAAGCCGAGCAGTTTCCGATCATTGCGCCAGTTTCGGCAATCGATGCGTCCACTCGGCAAATAGCGGCGCAAGCGCGGCTGTTGAACGCGGATTCATTTGACGAGCCTGCGGTGAGCCGATTAGCTTTCGTCCCGGGATGCAGGCCCGGCCAAAGCCTGTCCGCAGGGGCGAAAGACAACAGCGATGAATGCGATCGGCTGGCCGAGCTGGAGGCGCCTTAATCAGGAAGGCATCGTCTTTGCCATCGCCATCCTTTTGTTCGCCGCCGCGGCCCTTGGCCTGCCAGGCTTCCTGACCGCCGACAATCTGGTGGCCATCGTCCGCTCGGTCTCAGTACTGGGCATCCTGGCGCTGGGCATGGCCGTCGTCATCATCGGCCGCGGCATCGACCTGTCGGCCGTGGCGATCATGGCGATGTCGGTCGCCTGGTATCTGCAACTGCTCAACACCGGCACCTCGGACGGACTGGCCTTCGCCTATGTGCTGGCAGGCGTTTTAGCCATCGGCCTGCTCAACGGCTTCCTCGTTGCCTATGCCGACGTGCCGGCGATCTTCGTGACCTTGGCCACCGGCTCGTTCGTGTTCGGCTATGTGCGCTCGCAACTGATCACGCAGGACGCCGTGCCCGTGCCTGGAGGCCACTGGGTCGAGCTGCTCGGCGGCTTGCGCTTCCTCGACATCCCGGTCGAGGTCTTCGTCTTCGCCGGGCTTGCCTTCCTGTTCTTCCTGTTCCTGCGCTACACCAAATGGGGGCGCTACATCTATTTCGCCGGCGACAATCCGGTCGCCGCCCGCAACATCGGCGTTCCGGTTCGGCCCATGCTGGTGCTGCGCTATGTGCTCTCGGCTTTCGTGGCCCTGATCGCCGGGCTTTTGACGGCGGCCAGCCTGCATTCGATCAACACCCGCATCGTCAACTCGACGCTGCTCTACGACATCGTGCTGGTGGCGGTGATCGGCGGCATCGGGCTTTCGGGCGGCAGGGGCGGGGTGCGCAACGTGCTGGTCGGCGCAGCGCTGATCGGCATCCTGCTCAACGCCATGACCATCATCGACATTCCGCTGCTCTACCAGAACCTGATCAAGGCGGCGATCCTGCTCGGCGCCATCATCGTCGACGGCATCATCAATCCGCGCGACGAGCAGACCGCGCAGCAAGGCGACATTTAGAGCAGATGGGCCAGCCCATCCGCTCTCGGGTACCCGGAACGATCGCGACGATCGGCCGGCAATGAAAACCGAACCAGAGGATGTGACATGAGACTACTCAGAACCTTGATGGCCGCCGCCGCGGTGCTCGCCGTTACCGCCTTCGTTGCGCCGACTTTCGCCGCCGACGATCCAGGCCCCGCCGCCTATGCCAAGTCGCTCAACGGCAAGCGCGTCATGCTGGTACCGCTGGCGATGGGCTTCGACCTGGCGCAGGGCTGGGCGCATTATCTAAAGAAGGAAGTCGAGGCCTGGGGTGGCACCTTCGAGACGCGTGATCCGAACTGGGTGGTCGATGCGGGCGCGCAGGCTATTACCGACGCCATCGCGTCCGACACCAGGCCCGACGTGCTGATCATCCATGCGCCCGACCTCAACTCCTATTCGAAGCTGATGAAGAAGGCGCAGGCCGCCGGCACCTATGTGCTGCTGGTCGACAATCCGGCCAACTTCCCGGCCGACGCCTTCGTCGGCAGCGACTGGGACAAGCTCGGCCAGCTCGAGGCGGAAGCGGCGATCAAGGGCTGCGGCGAGACTTCGTCCAAGAAGATCGGCCTGGTGCAGGGCGACCAGGCGAACTCGTCCAGCCTCTACCAGTATGCCGGCATCATGAAGGTGCTGGAGAAGCATCCCGATTTCCAGGTCGTGGCCAAGCCTGACTCGAATTGGGACGCGACCACCTCGCGCAACGTGACGACGACGATGCTGCAGCAGCACCCCGACGTCTGCTCGATCATCGATTTCTGGGACGGCGACGCCACCGGCGCCTCGGCCGCGATCCGCGACGCCAAGCTCGACGGCAAGGTGTTCCTGGTCACCACCGGCGGCGGCGAGAAGGCGGCCGATTGCGACAAGCTGAACGACGGCACCTATGGCGCCGTGGTGATGACCGATCTTGCCCGCCAGTCCGGCGACATGAACGCCATCATCAAGTTCCTGCTGCAGAGCGGCCAGCCGGCCGGTACCTCGCACACCTACATCTACACGCTGGAGAAGGCGACGACCAAAGCCGACCTCAAGCCCGACAGCTGCTGGGACCTGAAGGAGCTGCAGGCCGAAGCGGCAGCGAAATAAGTCGCGCCTTCGAAAAAGGCATCCACGAAGTGGCCGGCTCGCTCGGCCACTTCTTTCCCGTTTTGAATGACAGCAGCTGCCGATGACCTTCCGTGAACGCCTCCAGGCCTGGCGCTACAATCTCGTGCCCGATCATCTGGTCGGCGAGATTCTGACCAAACGCTGGACCGACAACGCTATTCCCTTCCTGGCGCTGATGGCGACGCTTGGTGTGTTCGGCTCGATCATTCCGGGCTTCTTCAAGCTGACATCGCTGCAGGAATCGACACGCCAGCTTGGCGAGTTCTCGCTGGTCGTCATCGGCATGACCGTGGTGATGCTGGGCGGCGGCATCGATCTTTCGGTCGGCTCGATCTTCGCGCTGTCCTGCTTCTCGGCCGTCTACGTCTTCTTCATCCTCGAACAGTCGATATGGCTGGCGCTGGCCGCCGCGCTTTGCACGGGGCTCGTCTTCGGCGCCATCAACGGTTACCTCGTCGGGTATCTGCGGCTGCGCGCCTTCCTCACCACGCTGGTCACCTTCATCTTCGGGCGAGCGCTGTTCGATATCCTCGTCACCACCTATGCCGCCGACGTGCAACTTTCGCAGGCTTCCTCCGATGTGCTCGACTTCATCGGCGACGGCACGTTCTGGGGTCTGTCGGTCTCGGTCTGGCTGGCCATTATCCTGGCCATCGTCACGCATGTCGCACTGACGCGATCGCGGCCGGGCTGGCATGTGCTGGCGGTCGGCGGCTCGCGGCGCTCGGCGCACAATGCCGGGCTCCGCGTGCGCCGCACCGTGTTCATGACCTATGTCTTTTCGGGCTTCTGCGCCTCGATCGGCGGCTTCCTCATCGCTTGCCGCTTGAGCGGTGCCGGGCCGGGCACCGGCCTCAATCTGGAAATCATGGCGCTGACGGCGGCGGTGGTCGGCGGCGTCAGCCTGGGCGGCGGTCGTGGCTCGGTGGTCAAGGGCCTGATGGGCGCCATCATCGTGCTCACCATGACCAACGGCCTCATCCGGCTGGGCTACGGCACCGGCACCAACCAGATGGTGCTCGGCATCATGCTGGCCGTGGCCGTCACCGTCGATATCCGCTGGCTGAAAAACCGCCACAAGGTGCTGAACGAGGTCTATGTCGCGCCGGTCTATCTCAAGATGGGCGAGACACAGTCGGCCGCGCCAGGTTCCGCCACGCCTTACGAGCTCGACAACCGCTTGTCGGGAGCCGACCATATCGGGCTCGGCGAGCTGGAGGGGCCGGAAGACGTCATCCTCGACCGCGACGATCACCTCTATTGCGGCACCCGCCATGGCGAGATCGTCCGCTTCTTCGCGCCTGACTACAAGCGCTCCGAGGTGTTTGCCCATATCGGCGGCTTTCCGCTGGGGCTCGCCTTCGACAAGGCTGGCAATCTGATCAGCTGCGTCGGCGCGATGGGGCTCTATTCCGTCTCGCCGGAGCGCGACGTGAAGCGGCTGTCGGCGGAGACGGCGCGGTCGTGGACGTCGATCGTCGACGATGCGCGGCTGCGCGATCCCAACGATTGCGACATCGCGCCCGACGGCCGCATCTATTTCACGGATTCCACGAAGCGTTATGACGCGCATGACTGGGCGCTGGACTCGATCGAGAACCGCGCCACCGGCCGCCTTTTGGTCTACGACCCGAAGGACGGATCGACGAATACGCTGCTCGACGGCTACCGCTACACCAACGGCGTCTGCATGGCGCATGACGGCAAGTCGCTGTTCTTCGCCGAGAGCTGGGCCTGCCGCGTGCACCGCTACTGGCTGGAAGGGCCGAAGGCGGGCACGGCCGAATGCGTCATCCGCGACATGCCGGGCTATCCCGACAACATCAACCGCGCGTCGGATGGCAATTACTGGATGGCCTGGCTCGGCATGCGCACGCCGAGCTTCGACTTGTCGCTGCGCCACCCCGATATGCGCAAGCGCATGACGCGGCGCCTGCCGCAGGACGAATGGCTGTTTCCCAACATCAACACCGGCGGCGTCGTCAAATTCAACGAGAAGGGCGGCATCGTCGAGACGCTCGGCGACCTTTCGGGCAACGCGCATCCGATGGTCACGTCGATGCGCGAGCACAAGGGTTATCTGTTCGTCGGCGGTATCCTCAACAACCGCATTGGGCGCTACAAGATCGCCGGCGCCGACCCGAACTGGACCAGTCCCGCTTCCTATTGGGGAGGCAAACCATGATCCTCGATCCAATCCTGGATGTCTTTCGCGGCAAGGTCACCATCCCGCCGCTCGACGGCGCGTTCCGCCCGAACACAAGGCTGGACGACTTGCCGGCCTTCGCCGAAGTGGCCGAACCGGACAATCTGTTGACCGCCGACGGCCGGCTGCTCGTCTCTAGCGGCAATGCCGTCCTTGCGATTGCGGCCGGCTCCGAACCGGTCCTGGTCGAGACCTTTCAGTCCCCCGTCGCCGCGCTGGCGTTGTCGCCGCAGGGCGACCTGACTGTTGGACTGGAAAGCGGCAAGTTGCTGATGGCCGGCAGGGAAGTCTCGTTACCTGCCGAAGTGCGCTGCATCACAGCGCTTGCCTATGCGGATGACGGCATGCTGTGGCTGGCCAATGGATCCGCCGAGCATGCGCCGTCGCAATGGGCGGCTGACCTGATGAAGAAAGGCGCGTCCGGCTCGCTGTGGCGATGTGGGCCTGGGGGGATTGGCTTCCAGAAGACTGCCGGCGATATCGCCTTTCCCTATGGGCTTCACCCGATGGGCAGTGATGTGCTGGTGAGCGAAAGCTGGCGCCACCAGCTTGTCCGCTTCGACGGCTCGAACGGGACCCGTTCGACCGTACTGACGCATCTGCCCGGCTATCCGTCGCGCTTGTCGCCGGCTGGCGATGGCGGGGCGTGGCTGACGCTCTTTGCGCCGCGCAACCGGCTGATCGAATTCGTGCTGCAGGAAATGCATTATCGCCAGGATATGATCGAGCAGGTGCCGCAGGCCTACTGGATCGCGCCAGCGCTGGCCTCCAACCGCAGCTTCCTCGAGCCGCTTCAATGCGGAGGCATCCGCACCATGGGCATCCACAAGCCGTGGTCACCCAGCCGCTCCTACGGGCTCGTCGTGAAGCTGGACCGGGACATGCAGCCGCAGTTTAGCCTGCACAGCCGCGCCAACGGCACGTGCCACGGCATCTGCAGCGTGACGGAGCGGGATGATCGCCTGTTCATCGCTTCCAAGGGCGGCGGCTGCGTGCTGGCAATCGGTACGGGAGGTTTCTGATGGAACCGATCGTGCGTCTGGAAAACGTCACCAAGAATTATCGCGGTGTGCCGGCGGTCAAAAATGTCAGCTTCGAATTGCGCAAGGGCGAGGTCCACGCGCTGCTCGGCGAGAACGGCGCCGGCAAGTCGACGCTGACCAAGATCATCGCCGGCGTCGTTGACGCAACCTCCGGCAAGATGTTTCACAAAGGCGTCGAAACCGCTTATGCCTCGCCGCATGCAGCGCTTGAAGCCGGCATCGCCATGGTGTTCCAGGAGACCAGCCTGGTGCCGTCGATGACGGTGGCGCAGAACCTCTATCTCGGCACCGAGAAATTCCTCAACCGGCTGCGCGGCACCTACATCTCGGCGCAGCAATTCCTGCAGTCGCTGAACTTCCCGGTCGATCCCAACGCAATGGTGGCCACGCTTGGCGCCGCCAAGCGGCAGATGGTCGAGATCGCGCGCGCCGTCCACCACAATGCCGAGATCATCATCTTCGACGAGCCGACGGCTTCGCTGACGCCGGAGGAGAAGCGCCACTTCTTCGCGCTGATCCGCCGGTTGAAGGCGAGGGGCGTCTCGATCGTCTTCATCAGCCATGCGCTGGAAGAAGCGCTGATGATCGCCGACCGCATCACCATTTTACGCGATGGCGAGCTGGTGATCACCGACGACACGTCGGCTTTCGACCGTGACAAGATCGTCGCCGCGATGGTCGGCCGTTCGCTGTCCGGGCAGATCTACCGCCAGCGCGACGAGGCGAAATTGCGCAAGGCGGGCAAGAAAGTGCTCTCGGTGCAGGACATCTCGATGAGCAACATCGTGCGCAACAATTCCTTCTCGATCTTCGAGGGCCAGATCACCGGTGTCTTCGGGCTGATCGGGTCCGGCCGCACCGAGACGTTCAAGATCGTCTCGGGCATCTACAAGCGCGACTTTTTGCGCGGCGGCGCGATCGAATTGGACGACAAGCCGGTGCGCTATCTCGTGCCGAGTGAGGCGGTCGCCGACGGCATCGTCTACGTCACCGAGGACCGCAAGAGCGAAGGCATTTTCGAGACGATGGGCATTGCCGAAAACCTGTTCGGCGGGCTGCTTGCCGCCGGTCGCGAGAAGGCGTGGGTGATCAATCAGCAGGAGATGCGGCAGCTTTCGGCCGAATGGACGAAGACGCTCAACATCAAGGCGATCAACGACAATGCCCGCGTGGTCGAGCTCTCCGGCGGCAATCAGCAGAAGGTGGTGATCGGCAAGGGGCTGGTGCAGCAGCCGCGCATCGTCATCTTCGACGAGCCGACGCGCGGCGTCGATGTCGGCGCCATCGCCGAGATCCACCAGATCATCAACCGGCTGGCCGACGAGGGTCTCGCCGTGGTCGTGATCTCGTCCTACCTGCCGGAGATCATGAACCTGTCCGACCGCATCCTCGTCTGCCGGCAGGGCCGCATCGTCGAGGAGTTCTCGCCGGCGGAGGCGACGGAGGAGAAGATCATGTACGCGGCGGTGCATTAGGGTGTGCCGATATTCAGGTGAGACCTGTCTGCAAACGGCGGCTTCCTGCGGTTCCGGTGCTCACGTACGAAAAGTACGCTCCGCTCCGGTTCTCGGAATCCGCCATTTTCGACAAGGCCTGACCTGAATCTCGACACACCCTGGCGGCGACGCCTAATACGCAGAAACGCGAAAGTGGCAATCAAGTGAATGGATTGCCGGAGGCTATTGAGCATCCGATTCAATCCTCTGGCATCAAAGAAGACTGAAAGGAAGACACCATGGCCACCACAAAACTGCTCAGCGATGCGGAGGTCGAAAAAATCCCGGCGGTGAAGGCGGTGTTCGACGATATCCGCGCGACGCGGAAATCCGACTTCGTCAACAATTTCTGGCGCGGGCTGGCCAACGACCCGGCATCGTTGACGCGGGTGTGGGAGCAGCTCAAGGCGGTGATGGTCGCCGACAGCGCCATCGATCCGCTGACCAAGGAAATGATCTATATCGCGGTCTCGACCGCCAATGGCTGTTCCTACTGCGTCCACTCGCACACCGCCGCGGCACGCGCCAAGGGCATGACCGACGCGCAGCATGGGGAGCTTGTTTCGATCATCGGGCTTGCAGGCCAGACCAATCATCTGGTGACGGCGATGCAGATACCGGTCGATCCGCAATTCGAGGTGAAGTGAGCGCTTATACCGGTCGGTATACCTTCTGCGCCGTATTCCAGAAGATGTCCGCCTCGGCCTTCACGCCATGCTTCGCCACCGCCGCGCGATGCGCCTTGATCAGTTCGGCGTGGCTGGTCCAGAGTTTTTCGATCGGGAAGTTCGAACCGAACATCAGGCGGTTGCTGCCGAGGATTTCGATCGCGGTGTCGACGATGTAGGCGATGAGTTCCGGGTCGTTGCGGTGGACGAAAGTGCCGAGCCCCGACAGCTTGGCGTAGAAATTGGGCGCTGCCGCCAGCGTGCGCAGGCCGGCCTTCCAGGCATCGGTGGTTTCCGGCTCCATGCCGGTCAGCATGCCGGCATGGGTGAGGATGAAATTCGTCTCCGGGTTTTCGCCGACCAGCGTCAGCCCGTCCTTCATCTGCGCGGGGAAGAGCTGGAGGTCGAAGGAGAGGCCATAATCCTTCAGCCACGCCACGTTCTTCCGGACCTTCGGATCGATCACCTGGTCGGCCGAGGCGGCGAAGCGGAAGGCGGGCGTCTCGTGCCAGTGGAGTTGCATGCGCACGCCGCGCAGCAGCTTGTATTTCGTCAGCCGGTCGATCTGCGGGCGGACGTCGTCGAGCGTCATGTCGGCATAGCCGACGATGGCGTGCGGCCAGCCGGTTTCTTCCGCCGTCTTCTGCAGGAAGGCGACCTCCTTCTCGAAATCCTCCTTGGCCCAGTTGGTCTGCACGTAGACGGCCTTCTCGACGCCTGAGCCTTTCTGGTCATCGAGGAATTCCGTGATCGGATAGTCGCGGCGGATCGGCTCGTAGGGGCCGAAGATGCGCGGCACCATCGGCCCGACGAGCCAGGGCTGATCCTGCTGGCGCCAGATGTGGAAATGCGCGTCGATGGCTTTCTGCATCACGATACCCTTTTCCAGATGGAATCGGCCGCGGGCGCATGGCGGCCGAGCGACAGGATGAAATCGGTGAGGCCCTTCAGCGATGAGCCGTCGACCAGGTCGTCGAGGACCGGCAGAATGGCACGCAACGCTGACGTCGCTGGCCGAAAGCGCGGATCGCCTGCGAGCGGCGTCGCCAGCGACAGACGGGAGGCGCGGGCGCTGAGGCGGCGCATCGCGGTTTCGAGGTCGGCATGGTCGCCGCGTTCCAGCGCGTCCGACAGCATGACGAGACAGGCGCCGCGCGCGAAGGCGGAAAAATGTGGCACCGAGAGAAAGGCGAGCAGCGTAGGTCCCATGCGGGTGCCGCCGTCCCAATCGTCGACGAGCGCCGCGGCGCGGGCAAGCGCCTGCTCGCGGTCGCGGATGCGCAGCGCCGAGGTGATGCGGGTGAGCCGCGTGCCGAAGGTAAAGACTTCGGCACGGTCGGCGCCTTGCACGGCCGCGTGGGCCAGCTTGAGATAGTCGGCCGTGTGCAGCTTCATCGAGCCGGAGACATCGATGAGCAGGAGCAGCTTTCTCGGCACGGCCTCCCGACGACGCAGCAACGGCGAGGGAATATCGCCGTCGGCGCTGACGATTTCGCTGAGCGAGCGCCTGAGGTCGAGCGTGCCGTGCGAGCGGGTGCGCGCGGTGCGAAAGGAACGGCGAACGGGCAGGGCGGCGGAGAGTTTGCGGCGGAACTGGCCAAGGCCGTCGGCATCGCGCTGGAAATCGCGGCTGCTCAGTTGTTCGGTCGCGGACGATAGCTCGCCGCCTTTTTCTTGGCGCCGGGCGGGGTCCTCTTCCTCGCGCGTGCCGCGATCGTCCTTGATGCGGGTTTCGTCGTCCTCTTCGCCTTCGATCGAAGGCTTGGCATCGCCATAGAAATAAGCGCGGAAATGTGCCTCGAATTCGCTACGGCGATCGGGCGAGGGCGCGAGCGTGGCGAGTGCCGCCTCGCGGATGTCGTTGATGGAGCGCGGGCCGAGCAGGGTGATCGCCTGCATGAAACCGGTGATCTGTTCGGGGGCGATGGCGAAGGCGTGGCGACGTAGCAGGCGGGCGAAGCCGAGGAAGGGCGCGGCGGCGGGCGGCAGGCTCGCCGATATCGAAGGTTGGCGATACCCCTCATCCGCCCCTTCGGGGCACCTTCTCCCCGTAAACGGGGCGAAGGGATTGTTGAGGTCGCGGCTCACCCCAACGCCTCCTCAACAATCCTCCCAAGCTCCGGCACAATGGCGGACAGATCCTCCTCGTCCTTGATCAGCACGCCGATGGCGCGGCGGAAGGCTTGCGGCCATGGGCTGCCGCCTTTTTCGAGGATGGTCGCGGCGTTCGCCCATTCGACCGCTTCGGCGATGCCCGGTGGCTTGGCCAGAGGTCGCGCGCGGATTTCCTGCACGGCGTTCGCGACTGCCCGCGCCATCGCCTCGGCGACGTCACCAGAGCGCAGCATGATGATCTCGGCCTCGCGCTGGGCGTCGGGATAGCCGATCCAGTGGTAGACGCAGCGCCGGCGCAGCGCCTCTGCCAATTCGCGGGTGCGATTGGAGGTCAGGATGACGATCGGCTGCGTTGCCGCGCGGATCGTGCCGCGCTCGGGAATGCTGATCTGGAAGTCGGAGAGGAATTCCAGCAGCAGCGCCTCGAATTCATGGTCCGAGCGGTCGATCTCGTCGACCAGCAGCACTCGCTCTTCCGGCGCCCGCAGCATCTGCAGCAACGGCCGGGCGATCAGGAAGCGGTCGTCATAGATGTCGATCTCGTGCTCGCCGGCGTGGCGGATGGCGAGTAGCTGGCGCTGGTAGTTCCACTCGTAGAGTGCATGCCCGGCGTCTATGCCCTCATAGCATTGCAGGCGCACCAGCTCGCGGCCAAGCAGCTCGGCGATCGCCTTGGCGGCTTCGGTCTTGCCGACGCCCGGCGCGCCTTCGAGCAGCAGCGGCTTGCCGAGCCGGATCGCCAGGAAGATCGCGGTCGCAAGGCTGTCGTCGGCCAGATACCGCGAGGCGGCAAGGCGCGCGGCTATCGCCTCCGGCGAAGCCGCGATTTCTACGGCGTTGGCGCTGCTCATCTTTCCCTCAGCTCGCGGCCTGCGCCCTCAGCGCGCGCAGGATGCGCTCGGGCGTGATCGGCAGCGTGTCGATACGCACGCCGACGGCGTCGAAAACCGCATTGGCGACGGCCGGGATCTGCGGGTTGGCGCACATCTCGCCTGGACCCTTGGCGCCGAACGGGCCATCGGCGGAAGGGCGCTCCAGCACGATGATCTCGGTCTTGGCCAGATCGCCTGGCCCCGGCATCAGATACTGGTTGAAGTCGGTGCCGCCATGGTCGCGGTTGGGATAGTAAGGCTCGGTCGTCTCGTAGAGCGCGTGGCTGATGCCCATCCAGGAGCCGCCGACCAGCTGCTGCTCGACCATCTTCGGGTTCAGCGCGCGGCCGATCTCGAAGACGTTCTTGACGGCGAGCACCGTCACCTCGCCGGTCTCGTCGTCGACCTCGACCTCGGCCACCGTGCAGGCATGGGCGTAGCAGGTCGAGGGCTTCATCGCGCCGGTTTCTTTCTCCGGGTAGGAGCGCGGGATCAGGAACATGCCGCGTCCCGAGATCGAGCGGCCGCGCTTGAAATGCGCCGACAGCGCGACATCGAAGATCGAGATCGATTTCTGCGGTGCGCCCTTCACCTTTATGTTGCCCTCACCATCGGTTTCGAGGTCGGAAGCGTTCACCTCCAGCTCCTCGGCCGCCACTTCCAGCATCACCTGACGGGCTTCCTTGGCCGCCTGGATGACGGCGTTGCCGGCGCGGTGCGTGCCGCGCGAGGCGAAGGTGCCCATGCAGTGCGGGCCGGTGTCGGTGTCGGCGGTGTCGATGATGACGCGGTCGGTCGGCACGCCGATCGTCTCGGCGCAGATCTGCGCCATGATCTGCTTCATGCCCTGTCCGAGATCGACGCTGGAGAGCGTCACCATGAAATTGCCGGTCGGGGTCGAATGGACCAGCGCCTGGGTCGGGTCGCCGCCGAGGTTCATGCCGGTCGGATAGTTGATCGCGGCAACGCCGCGTCCACGCCGGATCGCCATCTCAGGCTCCCTTCCTGTAGGAGGACATGGCCATGTATTTTTCCGCCACCGGCCAGTTGGCGGCGCGCGAGGCCTCCTGCATGCATTCGATCAGCGCGGCGCCCTCGGTGCGCTGGCGATGCGCCTTCATGTCGCCGTCGCGATAGGCGTTGATGAAGCGGAATTCGAGCGGATCCATGCCGATCAGCCGCGCCAGCTTGTCCATCTGCACTTCGAGCGCGAAGTCGCCGATGGTGACGCCGAAGCCGCGCATGGCCGACGAAGGGGTGCGGTTGGTGTAGACGCAATAGGTGTCGATCCAGACATTGGGGATCGTGTAGGGGCCGGGATAGTGCGCCGCGCCCTTCTGCGCGCCATAGGGCGAGTGGCGCGAATAGGCGCCGGCATCGGTGTAGCCGGTCACCTTGCGGGCGACGATGCGGCCATCCTTCATGACGCCATCCTTGATGACGACTTTTTCGGCAGCCCGCGGAGACGAGATCTGCATCTCTTCCTCGCGGCTGTAGATGAAGGAGACCGGGCGCCCGGTGAGCTTGGCGCTGAGGATGGCGATCGGCTCGACGATGACGTCGACCTTCCCACCGAAGCCGCCGCCGACCGTGCCGCCCACGAAATGCAGCTTCGAGCCAGGCATCTGCAGAATGATCGAGGCATTGTCGAGGGTGAAGAACATCGCCTGCGTGTTGGTGTAGCAGGTGAAGCGGTCATTGCCTTCGGGCGTCACGACGCAGCCGGTGGTCTCGGTCGGCGCGTGCTCGATCGGCGAGGACTGATAACTCTGCTCGAGGATATGGTCGGCCCTGGCAAAGCCCGCCTCGACATCGCCGAAGCGCACCTTGCGGCACTCGCCGCTGTCATAGTGGTAGTAGTTCTGGCCGTGATATTCGTTGACCAAAGGCGCGCCAGGCTTCAGCGCCCCTTCCATGTCGAAGACAGCCGGCAGCACCTCATAGTCGACCTTGACCTTGGCAGCGGCTTCCTGCGCCGCGCGTTCGGTCTCGGCCAACACCGCGACCACGGCCTCGCCCTTCCAGCGCACCTTGCCGTCGGCCAGCACGGTTTCGTCCTCGGGGCCGACCTGGATCAGGATCAGGATGGTGTAGACATTGTGCGGCACGTCCCTGGCGGTGAGCACGCGCACAACACCGGGATGTTTTTCCGCTTCCGAGGTGTCGATCGAGCGGATGCGGGCGTGGTGGTGCGGGCTGCGCACCATTTTCAGATGCAGCATGCCGGGAAAATTGCGGTCGGCGAAATAGGCGGTTTTGCCGGTCACATGGCCCGGCGAGTCCAGCCTTGGACGGGGCTGGCCGATCTCGTGCAGGCCGTCCTTGCGGACATCGGCGAAGTAATCCTTGCGCAGTTCCATGGCTCGTTCCCTCAGGCAGCGTTCTGCGAGTTGGCGCGTGCCGCCGTCAGCACCGCCTGGATGATCGGCTCGTAGCCGGTGCAGCGGCAGATGTTACCGGACAGCGCCTCGACCACGTCCTCGCGGCTGGGGTTCGGCGTTCGGTCGAGCAGCACTTTGGCCGCCATGATCATGCCGGGCGTGCAGAAACCGCATTGGGTGGCGAAGGCATCGAGGAAGGCGCGCTGCAGCGGCTGCAGCACACCGCCCTCGGCGAGGCCGGCGGTCGTTCTGATATCGGCGTCGCTGCAGGTCTCGGCGAGCGTCAGGCAGGACAGCCGCAGCTCGCCGTCGACAATGACCGAGCACGCGCCGCAGGTGCCCTGGTGGCAGCCGCCTTTCGGCGAGGTGTCGCCGATCTTGTCGCGCAGGGCGTGGAGCAGCGTGGTGCCGCTTTCGACGAACTCGGCTTTCTCCGAGCCGTTGAGCGTGAATTGAACCGGGACCTTTGCCATTCTTCCTCCCTGCGCGCCTGCCCGGATCGGCCGGACAGACGCGCGTCCCCCCGCGGATTAATTCGACAACAACCGGCCGAGATAGACCGGCAGGACCTCGGCGCGATACCAGGCGCTGGCGATCGGATCGGTGATCGGCGCGATGCCTTCGCCCGCGACAGCGAGCGCCGGGGCGATTTCCCGCGGCGTCAGCTTGCAGCCGAGCAGCGCCTTCTCCGTGGCTAAAGCGCGTATCGGCCGATCGGCCATGCAGCCCATTGCGATCCGCGTCGACGTCACCGTCCCGTCCGGCGCGCGTTGCAGAAGCGCGGCGATGCTCAGCACCGAGACGCCCTTCGGCTTGACGCGCGACACTTTCAGGAAGCGGAAGCAGTCCGTCCCGGGCAATGCGACATTCGCCCCAGTGACGATCGCGCGGCTGCCGTCGCGCGCTGCGAAAAAAGCCTCGATCGGCATTTCGCTGTCTTCGGTGACGACAGTCGCACCCAGCGCCAGCAGCGCCACGGCGAAATCGCCGTAAGGGGCAGGGGCGAACAGATTGCCGCCGACGGTCGCCATGTTGCGGATCGCCGGGCCGCCGACCGCGCGCGCCGCCGGCGCGAGCGCCGCAAGCTCGGGGTGGCGGGCGATCGCCGCCATGGTGACCGCAGCGCCTAGCCGCACCTTGCCGCCGGAAACAGCGATCCGCGACAGGCCGGGATCGGTGACGCGGACAAGGCTGGAAACGGAAACGTCGCCTTCATTGGCGGCGCGGACGACAAGCGTGCCGCCGCCGAGATAGCGCGTCCCGGCAGCTTGCAGCGCGGCATTGGCGTCTTTCACGCTCGAAAAGGTCTGCAGCGCAAGCGACATGGCGCGCTCCCGTCAGTTCTTGCCAGCGAAATGGCTCTTCAGGGCGTTGAAGCCGCCCTGGAAGACATTGGCGCCCATGCCCTCGGCCAGCTTGTCGGCGTCCTCAGGCGCGGCATCGAAGCTTGCGCTCCATTCGGCATAGGTGCGGTTGCCGTCGGTGACGCGCCGCAATTGCAGCGTCGCCTTGTGGTTGGTGAGTGGCTGTGGGGTTTCGAGGATGGAATAGCTGACCAGGAAATTCGCGTCGGAGAAGTCGAGCAGTTTTTCGCGCAGTGTCGCGCCGCTGACCAGTTTGAAATTACGCACGCAGCCAATGGAGGCAGCGTCCTTGCCGTCCTCGATATGGCTTTCGACCATGCGGGGATGCCAGCCCGGAAGACCGTTGAAGTCGCGGATGCGCGCCCAGACCTCTTCGACCGGCGCGTCGATGACGCTGGAAATGGTGACTTTCGCCATGGACTGTTCCCTCGCAAAGATCGAAAGAAGGCTAGGGCGGCTGATGAGCCGGCGCTTATCAATGCGTCTTGAGCGCGTATCAAGCAGTCGGAAAAAGCAGCGACGAATCAGCCTGCAAGGCGTTCAGGACATGGCTCTCGCCGCTTCGCGGTAGAGCGTCGGCGGTACGCCGACATGGTCGCGGAAGAAGCGCGAGAAATTGCCCTGGGTGGTGAAGCCGAGATTGCAGGCGACCGAGATCAGCGGCGCCTCGGACCATTGCAGTTGGCGCACGGCCTCCTCCATGCGCAGCGTGTTCCAGTAGACGTTGGGCGTCAGGTTGGTCTGTTCCTTGAACAGCGCGAAGAAATGCGGCCGGGACAGGCCGACCGAGCGGGCGACGTCGTCGAAGGAGATGCGTTCGCAGACATTGGCCTTCATCAGCTGGATCGCCTTGCGGACGCGGAAATCGAGCATGGTGTTGATGCGCGCGCGGGCTATTCGCGGCGCGGATATGTCCGCGGCGTCGAGCACGCTGTCGATGAAACGTTCGATCTCGTAATTGGCGACGTCGTCGATGCTCTCATTGTCGGTGAGATGATCGAGCAGGTTCGCCGCCGCCTGGTGCAGCCAGGGTTCCAGCGTGATCGCGGCTTGCGTGAACAGCGGCGCCGAGGAAGGCAGGTCGCGGCGCCGGCGCGCCCAATCGGGATCGATGTAGAAGGCGAGGAACAGGCCCGGCCTGCCGTCATGCGACAGCGCATGGCTGTGCGGCTGGAACGAATTGATGCCGGCCGCGGTGCCCGGTCCAAGCCGCACCGTCTCGCGGCCGATGGTCATTTCGCCCGCCGTGCCCTCCAGCCAGATGATGAGATGCGCCTCGCCATGGGCATGGGTGACGAAGTCGTTGGCGACATTCAGCACGGAGACATGTCCGAACCGGCCCCAATAGAGCCTGATCGCGTCCGTCATGGGTATCGTTCCTCCCGCGGGCGACTGGCCTCCCTTCGCCTGCCCAAGGATAGTGCGACCGGGGGTACGGCCGCGTCAAGGCAAGCAGACACGGCGGAACCCGGGTTCAAAGCGCCTGGATGGATTTTCAGACTGAGCGATAGGAACCCAGCAGTACTAATCGCTGCGGCGGAAGTTGCGGATACGGTCGAACAGCACCGCCAGGATGATCGCGCCGCCGATGAAGGTGCCTTGCCAGAAGGCGTTGATGCCGAGCAGGCCAAGGCTGTTGCGGATCACTTCGATGAGGGCGGCGCCGACAATTGCGCCAAAGGCGGTGCCGACGCCGCCGGCGAGGTCCGCGCCGCCGATGACGGTCGCCGCGATCACCTGCAGTTCCATGCCGTTGCCGAGATTGGTGGTGACGGCGCCGAGCCAGCCGGTCTGGATGATGCCGGCAAGCCCGGCCGACAGCGCCGAGATCATATAGACGGCGACCTTGATCTGCTTGACGGGAACGCCGGTCAGCGTCGCCGCGTGCTCGTTGCCGCCAATGGCGAAGATGTGCCGGCCGAACTTGGTCCAGCGCAGGACGAAGCCGGTGATCAGCGCCAGGATGATCATATACAGCACCGGATTGGCAATGCCGAAGACCCAGGCGCCGCCGCCCAGCGCCAGAAGCTTCTGGTGGTCCGGCCCGAACTGGAAGACAACGGTGTTGTTGGAAGCGACCATGGCAAGGCTGCGGGCGACCGAGAGCATGCCCAGCGTGACCACGAATGGCGGGAAGCCGAGATAGGCGATGAGCACGCCGTTGAAGGCGCCGATGGCGAGCGCGGTGACGATGGTGGCCAGGATGCCGATCTCGATCGAATAGCCGGCATGCATGGTCACGGCGAGCACCATGGAGCACAGGCAAAGCACCGAACCGACCGACAGATCGATGCCGCCGGTGATGATGACGAAGGTCATGCCGAGCGCGACGATGGCGACGAAGGTGACGTTGCGGGTGATGTTGAAGAGGTTCTTCGACGTGGCGAAGGAATCGGTGGCGAAGGACAGGAACAGGCAGGCGAGGATGACCGCGATCACCACCCAGAAGGTCTGGCTGGAGAACAGCCGCGACAGGAAGGAGTGCTGCTTCTGCGCGATCGTCTGGTCAAGGGTAACTGCCATTATCGACCTTTCTTGAGGCGGGACGCCGGGTCCACGCAATTACGCAACCTGTTCGATGGCGCCGGTGATCAGCCCGGTGACTTCCTCGGGCGAGCTCGAGGCGATCTTCTTGTCGGCCACCTTGCGGCCACGCCGCATGACGATGACGCGGTCGGCGACGTCGAACACGTCGGGCATGCGGTGGCTGATCAGCACCACCGCAATGCCCTGGTCGCGCAAATGCCGGATCAGATTCAGCACTTCGGCGACCTGCCGGACCGAGATGGCCGCTGTCGGCTCGTCCATCAGCACGATCTTGGCCTGCGACAGCATGGTGCGGGCGATCGCCACCGCCTGGCGCTGGCCGCCCGACATCTGCTTGACCAGGTCGCGCGGCCGCGTTTCGGATTTCAGCTCGGCGAAGAGCTGGCCGGCGCGCTTGTACATCGCGCCATAATCGAGGATGCGGAACGGGCCGAAGCCGCGGCGCAGCTCGCGGCCGAGATAGACGTTTGCCGCGGCCGTCAGATTGTTGCAGAGCGCAAGGTCCTGGTGGACGATCTCGATGCCGTGCTGGCGGGCATCGGCGGGCTTGTGCAGGACAAGCTCCTTGCCCTCCAGATGCATGGTGCCATGGCTCGGGTGGAAATTGCCGGCGATCATCTTGACCAGCGTCGACTTGCCGGCGCCGTTGTCGCCCATCAGGCCGACGACCTCGCCGGCCTCCAGCGAGAACGACACGTCGTTGACCGCCTGGATGGCGCCGAAATGCTTCGAGATGTTGGCGAGTTCGAGAACCGACACCAGCCTTAAGCCTCCCCATTTGTCGACGCAGCAGTTTGCCGGCTCGCCGGCGTCGCTTGCGTCCCGCCCGTCCATCTCCTCCCGAACGGCGCGATCCATGCATTTAGGCAAAAGCCGGCAAAGGCGTCAATCAATTGTCAGACGATTAATTTCGAGACTCGACGAAAAATCGGTTTTGTAGGACAAATAGGAATTGACGTTGGCGAAAAGCCGATATTAGCTAGCCTCGGAGGAATAATTTGCCCGTCGAGCGCGTATACGGCGTAAGGGGCAAATGGTTTGAAGGTCAAGGATCCGGAAGAGCCAGTGTTCGTTGACCTGGTTACGGATCGGCAAATGCTTATCAGCCCGGCTCTGGACACGAGCGCTACTCAGACGCTCCCTGTGTTCTCTTGCATCCGGGCTGGTCGGTGTGGCGGGCACGCGGTGTCCGTCTGTTTCAAGGGAGGACTGATATGAGGAAAACACTTTTGCTTGCCGCCGTCGCCGCCATGGCGTTGGGCGCCGGGCCGGCTTTGGCCAAGAAACAGCTCGTCATCGTCGTGAAAGGTCTCGACAATCCGTTCTTCGAAGCCATCCATCAGGGCTGCGAGAAATGGAACAAGGAAAACGCCAGCTCGGAATATGAGTGCTTCTACACCGGCCCGGCATCGACCTCGGACGAGGCCGGCGAAGCGCAGATCGTACAGGACATGCTGAGCAAGCCCGACACGGCCGCGATGGCGATCTCGCCGTCGAACGCGCCGCTGATCGCGCAGACGATCAAGAGCGCCAATCCGTCGATCCCGATCATGACTGTCGACGCCGACTTGACCAAGGAAGACGCCGCTCTTCGCAAGACGTATCTCGGCACCGACAATTACACGATGGGCAAGAAGATCGGCGAATACATCAAGAAGGCCAAGCCGAATGGCGGCACGATCTGCACCATCGAAGGCAATCCCGCCGCCGACAACATCCTGCGCCGCGCGCAAGGCATGCGCGATGCGCTGTCGGGCAAGGACGGCCTTGCAGCACTTGCCGGCGAAGGCGGCTGGACCGAAGTCGCCGGTTGCCCTGTCTTCACCAATGACGACGGCGCCAAGGGCGTGCAGGCGATGACCGACATCCTCGCCGCCAATCCGAAGCTCGACGCCTTCGGCATCATGGGCGGCTGGCCGCTGTTCGGCGCCCCGCAGCCCTATCGCGACCTGTTCAAGCCGATGGCCGACAAGATCGGCAAGAACGAGTTCGTCATCGGCGCCGCCGACACGATCGGCGACGAAGTGGCGATCGCCAAGGAAGGCCTGGTCACCGCGCTGGTCGGCCAGCGGCCGTTCGAAATGGGCTATAAGGCCCCTTCGGTGATGCTCGACCTCATCGGCGGCAAGAAGGTCGATGATCCGGTCTTCACCGGCCTCGACGAATGCACCAAGGAAACGGCCGACACCTGCATCCAGAAGTAGGCCACAGCTGTAACCCACAGCCAAATGTAAAAGGGGCGCCCGCAAGGCGCCCCTGATTTCTTCCAAGGCCAGCTTTTGAGGTTGAGCAGGGCGTCCCGCTCTCAAATCTTCTGCTTCACGCCGTCCTTCGAGGGCATCAGGTCGACGCCGTTGAGCTTGCCGATATGGGTGGCGAGCATCGGCACATACTGCTCGGCGGGACCGGCGGCGTGCGCCGTCGCGAAGGAATTCTTGGTGGCGTTGCCGAGCGGGTTGGCGATGCCGGCGGCGCCCGCCATCGAACCCAGATAGGTCAGGTCCTTGAACGCGTTGGCGATCGTGAATTTATGCGCGTCGCGGTCGCCTTCCAGCGTCCAGCGCATGAAGGTCTGGTAGAAGCCGCAATCCATGCGGCCATTGCGGATGACGCTGTCGAAACGCTGCGGCGAGATGCCGACCTTCTCGGCAAGCGTGAGCGCTTCGGAATAGATCGCGGCATAGCCCAGCGAGATGAAGTTGTTGAGCAGCTTCATGCGATGGCCGTCGCCGGTATCGCCGATATGGACGATGCGGCCGGCCCAGGTCTCGAGCACCGGCTTCAGCCGGGCGAACAGCGCATCCGGCGCGCCGACCATCGCATCGAGCGTGCCTTCCCAGGCTTCCTTCGGCGTGCGGCTGAGCGGCGCGTCGACCAATTCGACGCCGATTGCCTTGAGTTCGGCGGCCAGCGCCACGGTCGACACGGGATCGGAGGTCGAGCAGTCGACGACGACCGCACCCTTCTTCAAGCCTTCCTTCAGCCCGCCCGGGCCGCGGATGATCTCTTCAACCTCGCGCGAGCCGGTCACGCAGATGAAGACGATGTCGGAAGCCGCCGCCACTTCCTTGGATGTCGCGGCTTCATGTGCCCCGCGTCCCAAGAGATCTTCCGCCGGCTTGCGGTTCTTGCGGCCGAGAAAGGTCAGCGGATAGCCCTTGTCGACGATGTTCTTGGCAATGCCGTGTCCCATCAGGCCGAGGCCGATGAAGCCGATTTTTTCGCGCGCCGCGTTCGTGGGCATGGGGTTTGTCCTGTGATCTGTGCCGTTCGGGGGATTATCGATAATTGCGCTCTCGTTCTTGCCGCATATGGTTGCGGAATGCAATATTGTCTGACAATACACCTTATTTCCAAGCGATGCGGAGCGAGCGGCAATGACGAAGCGGATCATGTTCACCGGCGGCAGTGGCAAGGCCGGCCGCCATGTGGTGCAGTATCTGGTCGAGCATGGCTGCCAGGTGCTCAACATCGACACCAAGCCGCTCGACAATCCCAAGGTGCGCACTTTGATAACCGACATCACCGACAGCGGCCAGATCTTCAACGCGCTGTCGAGCTATATGGGCCTGCACGAATTCGACCCGTCGCTGAGAGCCCAGCCGGTCGACGCCGTGGTGCATTTCGCGGCGATCCCGCGCATCATGATCACGCCCGACAACGAGGTGTTCCGCATCAATGCGATGGGCACCTACAATGTCATCGAAGCGGCGGTGAAGCTCGGCATCCGCAAGGTCATCATCGCCTCGTCGGAGACGACCTACGGCCTGGTCTTCGCCAACGAGCCGCGCAATCCGACGCATTTTCCGCTCGATGAGGATTTCGATGTCGACCCGATGGACTCTTACGCGCTGTCGAAGATCGTCAACGAGAAGACGGCGCGCGCCTTCGCGCTGCGCAGCGGCTTCGACATCTATGCGCTGCGCATCGGCAACGTCATCGAGCCGCATGAATATTCGCTGTTCCCGAAATGGTTCGCCGATCCGGGTTTTCGCAAGCGCATCGCCTGGAGCTACATCGACGCGCGTGATCTCGGCCAGATCACCTTGCGCGCCATCGAGAAGGATGGGCTGGGGTATCAGGTGTTCAACGCAGCCAATGACGACACGTCATCGGACCTGCCGACCGCGGAACTGTTGAAGCGCTTTTATCCGGGCGTGCCGGTCAAGGCAGAGCTTGGTGAATACGAGACGCTGCTTTCGAACCGCAAGGCGCGCGACATGCTCGGCTTCCGGCCCGAGCACAGCTGGCGCAAATACGTCAAAACCGTGTGAGCTGCCCTCAAATGCTTGTTGAGCTGTGCACATCCTCGCGCCTTGTGGCAAAGCTTGCTCGCCATGCTTGACAGCCCCTGAAAACCGGATTTTCTGGATCACATGCGGGACGCGAAGCCGAACAACGAAAAGAAGCCGACGAAAAAGGCGGCCGCGGAGCGTCCGGCCGGCGTTCGGCGGGCCGACGCGCCGCGCATTCCCGGCGCCAGCGTGCACACCTCTCTAGCCAGCGAAATCGGCCTTCGGATCGTGCGCGGCGACTATCCGCCGGGCACCATCCTGCCAAACGAAGCGAAATGGTCCGAGACCTTCGACGTCAGCCGATCGGCGGTGCGCGAGGCGATCAAGATGCTGATGGCAAAGAGCCTGCTGGCGTCGCGGCCGAAGATCGGCAGCTGGGTTGAACCGAAGGAACGCTGGAACCTGCTCGATCGCGACGTGCTGTCCTGGTACGCGACGGCGCCGGACCGCGAGGTTTTCCTCAAGACCGTGCAGGAATTCCGCCACATCATCGAGCCGGAAGCGACGGCGTTCGCGGCGATGCGGCGCACCGACGAGCAGATGGCCGAGATCAGCCAGGCTTGCCGCGAGATGGGCGAGGCCACCAACCTGCAGGAGCGGACGCGCGCCGACACGCGCTTCCACCTCGCCATCCTCAGGGCCTCCGGCAACGACCTGCTGGTACCGCTCGGCGTGCTGATCGAATCCGCCTTCGACCATCTTTTCACCTATACGACGCGCGAGCTGGACGATCTGCACCATGCCCAGAAGCTGCATGAGGCGATCGAAAGGAGCATCCGTCTGCAACGGCCGGATGCGGCGCGCAATGCGGTGCGCAAGCTGCTGGCCAATACCGACGAAGTGATTCAATCTCGTTGAGGCCGCTCCGGCCGCTGGTAGAGAGCTAATCCTGCTTCTCTCGGCCGAAGGCGGCACGTAGTTCGTCCTTCGCCCTTTCCAGCACCTCTCTGCGCTCGTCAGGCAGGTTCCTGCCGGCGCGGTTGATGTAGAAATTCAGCATCGACATGGCAGATTGGAACGGCTCCGCCTTGCGGCGGTCGCTGTGCTCGGCCGAGCGCTTCAACGATGCGGCAATCTTCTTGGCGTCGTCGGATTCGAAGACGTGGTCCTCGAGATCCATGGCGTCGCTGTGCTCGGTCACGTCGGCCGACCATTTTTTCCTGGCGGTCATGGCGAACTCCTTCCTTCAGGCAAAACTCCATGAAGTGGAGCGGGTTCCGGTTCTGGAGCCACGGAATTGCCCGTCGTGGCGCTGCTCGGTTCGGGAAATACGCCGATAGTGGAGGCCGAACCGCCGACTTCGAGAACAGCGGACAGGAACGCCTTGACGACGATCTCCAGCAATGCAGCGCCCTCAGGCATAGACAGCAGTTATGCCTGGACGAGGTTGGCCATTTCGGTGTTGTTGGCGACCATAGGGGGCGTCGGCATGTGGGCGGTGGTCGTCGTTCTGCCGGCGGTCCAGGCCGAGTTCGGCGTCGATCGCGCCGCGGCCTCGATGCCTTACACCGCGACCATGGTTGGCTTCGCGGCCGGCAATGTGCTGGTCGGGCGCGCCATCGATCGTGTCGGTTACTGGATCCCGGCGCTTGTTTCCTCAACGGCGCTGGCTGCCGGCTTCCTGCTGGCGTCGCTTTCCAGTTCAATCCTGCAATTCACATTCGCTCAAGGCTTGCTGATCGGGTTGGGGACATCGGCGATTTTTGGACCGCTGATCGCCGACATCTCGCACTGGTTCAATCGTCGGCGCGGCGTTGCGGTGGCTGCGGCCGCGTCCGGCAGCTATCTCGCCGGAACAGTCTGGCCGGCGATCATACCGCCGCTGATGAGGGCGGAGGGCTGGCGCTTCACCTATCTGGGAATCGGCATCGCATGCCTGGTGACGATGGTGCCGCTGGTTCTGATGCTGCGCCGGCGTGCTCCAGTGGTTGTGGCAGGCTCGCCAGGCACGCGCCTGGTCCAGCCGATTGCATTGTCGCCGGCGGCACTTCAGATGCTGCTGGTGATAGCCGGTCTCGGCTGCTGCGTAGCGATGTCGATGCCGCAGGTGCATATCGTCGCCTATTGCATGGACCTCGGCTATGGCGTCGCGCATGGCGCCGACATGCTTTCGATGATGATGGCCGCCGGCGTCGTCAGCCGTCTCGCTTCCGGCTTCGTCGCCGATCGGATCGGCGGGGTGAGGACCTTGCTGATCGGTTCGGTGCTGCAATGCCTGTCGCTGTTCTTTTACATTCCCTTCGACGGGCTCGCCTCGCTCTACGCCGTCTCGCTGGTGTTTGGGCTCTCGCAAGGCGGCATCGTGCCTTGCTATGCGATCATCGTGCGGGAATACATGCCCGCCAAAGAGGCTGGTCAACGCGTAGGTATCGTCATCATGGCGACCATTTTCGGCATGGCTATCGGTGGTTGGATGTCGGGTTGGATCTATGACCTCACTGGTTCCTATTCGGCCGCCTTCCTGAACGGGATCGCCTGGAACCTGCTCAACATCCTGGCGATGGTTCTGGTGTTCTGGAAGGCAAGACGCAGCGACGCCGTCGCGGCCTGACGGGCTTACGTCGGCGCTTTTCCAGGAAGACGCTTCGGCTTGACAACAAATCGCGGCTGCGCGACGCCAAGGCCAATGAACGCGATACAGGCCTGCGAGATGGTGACACCAGGGTCAATGGCATTGCACGCGCGCAGCGGGCGGTATTTGCTGCACGAGGTTCGCCTTTGACCAAGCCGCGCTCCCGTCGTGGCGGCGGCCGCCCGACCATTGCCGACGTGGCGCGCAAGGCCGGCGTCGGCGCGATCACGGTATCGCGCGCGTTGCGCGAGCCCGGCCGGGTGTCGGAAGACCTTCGCCGGCAGATACAGGCCGCGGTCGACGAACTCGGCTATGTTCCGGACCCGAACGCACGCGCGCTTGCGTCGGCGCGGGCCGAAGTCTTCGGCGTGCTGGTGCCCTCGCTCACCAACAATGTCTTCGCCGAGGTGGTGCGCGGCATCTACGACAGCCTTTCCGACAGCCCATTCCGCATCCAGATCGGCAACACGCATTATTCCGGCCTGGAAGAAGAGCGGCTGCTGCAGGTCTTCGGATCGCAACGCCCGGCGGCGCTGATCGTGGCCGGCATCGACCAGACGCCCAGAGCGCGGCGACTGCTGGAGAATGCCGGCTGCCCGGTGGTGCAGGTGATGGAGACCGGGCCGGACCCGGTCGACATGATGGTCGGCTTTTCCCATCTCGACGGCGGCAGGACGGCCACCGAGCATCTTCTGCAGGCCGGCTACCGCAGGATCGGCTTCATCGGCGCGCGGATGGATCCGCGTTCGCAGAGGCGTCTTGCCGGCTATCGCGCCGCCATGGAGGCCGCCGGTCTGTTCGATCCGCGGCTGATCACCACGACGCCGGTGCCGTCAAGCGTGACGCTCGGGCGCGAACTGTTCCGCGACGCGCTGGCCAAGATGCCAACGCTGGACGGCGTCTTCTGCAACAATGACGATATCGCGCTCGGCGTCCTGTTCGAGTGCCATCGCGCGTCGATCGACGTGCCGAAGCAGATCGGCATCGTCGGCTTCAACGATCTCGACATGATGCATGTGTCGTTTCCCTCGATCACCAGCGTGCGTACGCACCGCTATGAAATCGGCACCCGCGCCGTCGCCATGGCGCTGGCAGCGATTGCCGGAAACCCACCGGAACAGCGCATCGTCGATCTCGGTTTCGAGCTCATGCGGCGCGAGAGCACCGCGCGTTGAAGAACACGGAAAAATGTCGAAGGCGCCGCTTTACACCCTTGCATGGTAGCGCTACCATTTGTCTGTAAAATCAACATTCGGCAAGATTGGGAGGCTGTTTATTATACATAAGCAACAGTCCGCGCTTGTTTATTATGTATAATATGATAGTTTCCTAAACTGCCAGGAGAGGTGAGGGGAAGGGGAGGATCAGGGCGACGCGGCCGTCCTGTCGAGGTGTTCGGCTGTGCGGAGGATGCCAGCCGGGAGCGCCGGAATTCATTACAAGACAAGCAGAACTGCAACTGGGAGGAATATCGATGATCAAGTCACTCGTTGGCGGCGTCGTTGCCGCCACTGCATTCGTCATGCTGAGTTCGTCGGCGATCGCCGGACCTGAAGTGGTCAAGGGACCGGCGGCCGAGCCGGACTGCTTCGCGCCCTGGGCTGCCGACACGCAGTTTTTCCAGTTTCCGAAGAAGGACGGTCCGTACCGCATCGCGCTCGCCAACGGCTATATCGCCAACACCTGGCGCATCCAGATGATCCAGACGGCCAAGGCCTACGCGGCGCAGCCGGACGTCGCCAAGAAACTCAAGGAATTCAAGGTCGTTTCGACCGGTGAGGATGTGCCGGCGCAGATTTCGGCGATCAACAACTTCATCGATTCCGGTTTCGACGCAATCGTCGTCAACGCGCAGAATCCGACCGCCTTCGGGCCGGTGATCAAGCGCGCCAAGGAAGCCGGCGTCGTGCTCGTCGCCTTCGACAACATCCTCGACACCAAGGACGCCATCAACGTCAATGTCGACCAGAAGGGCCTGGGCGAGCTCTGGGGCAAATGGCTGGTCGCGCATGTGCCGAACGGCGGCAAGGTGCTCGAGGTGCGCGGCGTCGCCGGCACGTCCGTCGACACCGATCGCCATAACGGCATCCACGAGGTGCTCGACGGGTCTGGCAAGAAGTGGGCCGTCACCGAGGTCGTCGGCAAGTGGGATGACGGTGTGGCGCAGAAGGCCACGGCCGATGCGATCGCCACCAGCGGGCCGTTCGACGGCATCACCGGACAGGGCGGCGATACCGGCATCGTGCAGGCGATGATCGACGCCAAGCATCCATTCGTGCCGTTCGGCGGCGAGACGGAAAACGGTTTCCGCAAATTCTGCGCAGCGCATGCGGGTGACGGGCTGAAATGCTCGTCCGCCGGCACCGGCCCGGCCCAGGTCGCGGTCGCCATCAAGACGGCGATCTCGGCGCTCGAAGGCAATGTCGTGCCGCAGTCGGTCAAGCTGCCGCTGGCCATCGTGGAGGATCCGAACTTCAAGGCCGGCCAGGACTTCTTCCCCGACCAGTCCGACAATTTCTTCGTCGGCAATTCCTTCCCGACCTGCGGCATCAATTTCACCGCGCAGGAAATCATGGGCCAGACCAAGGAAAACAAGTAGTCTGACCGACGGTGCCGCGGCGAGCCCGCGGCACCGTCTCCTATGCCAATCGAAACCGGCCGGGGAGGGTTGATGGACGGCGCGGCTCCGCTCTTCCGCATGGAGGGCATATCCAAGCGCTATGGCGGCGTGCGGGCCTTGGAAAAGGCCGACCTGACGGTCACCGCCGGCGGCATCCACGCAATTCTCGGCGAGAACGGTGCCGGCAAGTCGACGCTGATCAAGGTCATGGCGGGCGTCGTGGCGCCCGACGAAGGCATGATGACGCTCGACGGGCGCGAGGTGAATTTCGCCTCGCCGGCCGCGGCCAATCAGGCCGGCATCGTTTGCATCTTCCAGGAATTGTCGCTCATCCCCGAATTGAGCGTCGCCGACAACATCGTCATTTCCGATCCGCCGAAACGCTTCGGCATGATCGACCGCAGGGCGCAGCGGCGAATCGCGGAACAAGCGCTGGCGCGCGCCGGCGCTTCCGACATCCATCCGCGCGCCCTGGTCAAGGATCTACCGCTGTCGCGCCGGCAGATGGTGGAGATCGCCAAGGCATTGGCCCGCAAGCCGCGCATCCTGATCCTCGACGAGGCGACCTCGGCGCTGACGGCGGCGGATGTCGCCAAGGTATTCGAAGTGTTGAAGCGGTTGCGCTCGGAGGGACTGGCGCTGCTCTACATCTCGCACCGCATGAACGAGATCGCCGAACTCGCAGACCATTGCACGGTGTTCCGCAACGGCCGCAATGTCGCAAGCTACCCGGCCGGCTCGAAGAGCGACAATGAGGTGGTCGAACTGATGATCGGCCGCGAATACAGCCATATCTTCCCGCCGAAACCCGGTTCCGCTCCGGCCGCCGCGCCGGTACTCGAAGCACGCAACCTCTCCTGGGCCGATCGGCTGGACAAAATCTCGCTCAGCGTCAGGGCAGGGGAAGTCGTGGGCCTGGGCGGTCTCGACGGGCAGGGGCAGCGCGAATTGCTGCTTGCCTTTTTCGGGGTGCTGCGCGGCCTGCGCGGTGACGTGCTGATCGATGGCAAGCCGGTTTCGATCACCAGCCCGACCGCGGCCAGCCATGGCGGCATCGGCATGGCGCTGATCCCCGAGGACCGCAAGACCGAAGGGCTGATGCTGCCGATGACGGTGCGCGAGAACCTGTCCTTCGCGGCGCTCGACAGATTGTCGAAAGCGGGCATCATCGACCGTGCCGCCGAGCAGCGGCTGATCGACGACATGGTCGGGCTGCTCGCCATCAAGACGGCGGGTCTCGACATTCCTGTCGGCGCGCTCTCCGGCGGCAATCAGCAGAAGGTCGTCATCGCCAAATGGCTGATGCGGCAGCCGCGCATCATCCTGCTCAACGATCCGACGCGCGGCATCGATGTCGGCACCAAGCAGGAACTCTATCAGCTGATGCGCAAGCTGGCGGATGCGGGCGCCGCGATCCTGTTTTATTCGACCGACTATGACGAGCTGATCGGCTGCTGCGACCGCGTGCTGGTGCTCTATGACGGCGCGGTCAAACGCGAGCTGGTCGGGGACGGGATCACCGAGCACGCGCTGATCGCCAGCGCGCTCAACATCCACGGCGATGACACCCGCATAGGGTTAGGAGGGAAGGCGTGAAGGACTGGCGCTACTGGCTGGCCGAGCAGCGCGGAACGCTTCTGGCCTTTGGTATCTTCATCGTCATGTTCGCCATTTACAGCGCCAACCATCCGGCCGGCTTCACCGCCAATGTCGTGCAGACCGCCGCCAATAAGGGCGTGCTGCTTGCCTTCGTGGCCATGGCGCAGACACTGGTGGTGATCACCGCCGGCATCGATCTGTCGGTCGGCATGATCTTCACGCTCACCAACTGCATGGCTTCATGGCTGGTGATCGGCACCGGTCTGGAGACGGCGTTTGGCGTGTTGGCGGTGCTCGGCACCGGGCTGCTCTGCGGCGCGGTCAACGGCGCCATCGTGATCTACGGCCGGCTGCAGCCGATCGTGGCAACCATCGCCACGGGCGCCGTCTTTTTCGGTCTCGCGCTGCTGTTGCGTCCGGTTCCCGGCGGCTCGGTCAACGAGGACCTTGCGGATTTCCTGACCGGGCGCTTCTTCGGCGTGGTGCCGGCGAGCCTCGTGGCGCTGCTCGCCGTCGTGCTCGTCGTCTGGGTGCCGTTCAGCCGCTCTGAACTCGGTCGCGCCGCCTATGCGGCGGGCTCTTCGGAGACGGCGGCCTACATGTCGGGCGTGCCGATCCGCAGGGGCAAGTTTCTGGCCTACACGCTTGCCGGCCTGCTTGCGGCCATCGGCGGCCTGTTCTTGACCTTCTTCACCTATACGGGCGAGGCGGCCTATGCGAGCGGCAACGCCTACACGCTGTTTTCGATCGCCGCCGTCGTGCTCGGCGGGGTGTCGCTGTTCGGCGGCAAGGGCAGCGCCATCGGCGCGATCTTCGGCGCGCTCGCCTTCCGCACCATCGGCGACCTCTTGTTCGTCTTCGACTTCGATCCGCTCTGGCAGCCGCTGTTCCAGGGCGTTATCCTGTTGATCGCGGTCAGCCTCGGCGCTTTCGCGTTGTTTCGGGTGCGCAACCGGCTGGAGTGGTTCCTGTGAGCGAGACGACACTCGGCGGCATCGCCGGCCGCATGCCCAAGTTTCTGCGACGCGCCGATCCGGCCGTCGTCACCGCCTTCGCCTGCATCGTGCTGCTGCTTTTCCTCGGCAGCCTCTATTCGCGCAGCTTCCTGTCCCCGGAATATCTTCTGCAGCAGTTGAAGGTCGCGTCCTTCCTCGGCGTCATCGCCACCGGCATGATGCTGGTCATCCTGCTCGGCCAGATCGACCTCTCCGTGCCATGGGCGGTCGCGGCCGGCGCCATGATGGCCTGCGCGGCGGCTGCCTATGGACCGGTCGGTGTCGCTTTGGCCATCCCCTTCGGCGTGCTGTGCGGCGTCGCCATCGGCATCGTCAACGGCATCGGCGTCGCCTATCTGCGCATTCCTTCCATGATCATTACTTTAGCCACCAACGCCGTCGCGCAAGGGTTGATGGTGGTCTATACGGGCGGCTTCTCGCCACAGGATTCGGCGACGGCGGCGATGCGCTACCTAGCGACCGGTTTTACCATTCCGGGCGTCCCCAATGCCGTCATCATCTGGGCGCTGATCGGCGCCGCGATGGTGTTCGTGCTGACCCGCAGCAGCTTCGGCCGCTCGGTCTACGGCATCGGCAACCGCGAGCGCGCCGCCTACCTTTCCGGCATCGACACGCGGCGCATCGTGCTGATCGCCTTCGCCGTCTCCGGCGGGCTGTCGGCGTTTGGCGGCGTGCTTTTGGCCGGCTACGCGTCGAAGGCGGCGCAGTCGATGGGCGATGCCTATCTGCTGCCGTCGATCGCCGCCGTCGTGCTCGGCGGCACGTCGATCCTTGGCGGGCGGGGCTCTTATCTCGGCACGGTCGCGGGGGTGATCCTGATCACGCTCCTGCAATCCATCCTCTCGGTGATGCAGATGCCGGAGGCGGGGCGGCAGATCATCTATGGTGTCGTCATCGTCGCTATGCTTCTGCTCTACGGGCGCGCGCCGGCAAGCCGCTAACCGTGGATGAGGCATAGGTGGGCGCAAGATCGCGGATCCCGGAGCCTTGCATGAACGATCTTCGGGTGGCGCCGGCCATCGTCGTGATGGGTGTTGCCGGTTGCGGTAAGACGGCCGTCGGCGAGGCGCTCGCCAAGGCGATGGGCGCCGACTTCATCGAAGGAGACCGGCTGCATCCGCCGCAGAACGTGGCGCGCATGGCGCGCGGCGAGCCGCTGACGGACGCGCTGCGCGAGGGCTGGCTCGACGCCATAGGCGAGCGTATCGCGAGCTCCGTTGCCGGCGGACGCAAAGCGGTTGCGGCCTGCTCGGCGCTGAAGCGCGGCTACCGCGAGCGGCTGAGCCGCTTCTGTCCCGGCATCGTCTTCCTCTATCTGAAGATCGATCGCGAAACCGCCTGGCGGCGGGTCGCCAATCGCAAGGGCCATTTCATGCCGGCAAGCCTGGTCGACAGCCAGTTCGCCACGCTGGAAGAACCTGCCGCGGACGAAAGGGCGGTGACGGTCGATGGCACGCAAAGTGTTGCGGGGATCCTGAAAGAGATTCTCGACCAAGGTCAATGAAGCCCAGCAGACCCCAAAAAATTGAAGCTCAGGCGCCGTCGTTGCCGATCGCGGCTTCGCTCGGCCGCTCGGTCAGCCGCGTAGCGCTCGACCAAGCCATCATCTGTTCCGGACAGAGTTTGAGCGTTTCCAGCATATGGTCGCGCTTCGATAGGATAAATCCCGCCTGAACGGCGAGGTTCTTGGCCGTCGTGTCCTTTACCGGCGATGCGGGGACTTGCAGGCCCGCGCTCAACTCGCTGACGAGCGCGCGGTACTGGCGAAACGGGATAGTCTCGATGGTCGCCATGTGAAACAGCGCCGCGCCGGCCCGCGCCGCGAAGTTTGCCGGCGCCGAGGCAAGGTGGGTCCAGCCACGCTCGCCCATCGCGGCTTCGGCGAAGGCGGAGCCGGCATAGACGGTGTTGGTCATCAGCACGACACCGTTTGCCTTCAGCAGTTTCTGGATGCGCGTTGTGACCTGATAGGTGTCGCTGCGTTCAAAGACGATCCGGCTTTTGAGGAAACGGTTCTCGACCTTGACCAGCGGCGGGTTGATGACGCGAAAGCCGAATTGGCTCGGGGAGAAGCCGTGATACTGCGCGCTCACCTGGTGGGCATCGACACCGGCCTCCCGCAGGGCTCGCTTGCCTATGATCGTCTGTGCCGCGAACTGGTCGCACCATATGATGGCGCCGCATCCTTTGCGCAGCGCCTCCCGCAGACCTTCGAGGCCTTCCAGGCGGATCACCGGCGACCAGCGCCAGCCGGCCACGAGATGCGCCGCAAGCACCAGCCGTCGGGTGTGAAGCGCGGCGAGCTGGGCTTCGAACATGCTCTTCGTGTCGACCGCATCGCCGAGCACGGCCTTCACCGCGACATCGTAGCGGGCGAACTCCTTGCGAAAGTGGCGCTTGCGCCTGAACCCGGACGCCCAGCCACAAATCGGCTCCCACCAGGGGACCGGCAGCGTCGCCGCGACGCCGAGATAGAAGCAGGACAGCAGGCTCTCGCGCAGGTCGCGGTTGGAGAAGCGGCGCAGTTTGCCGGGGCGGACGACCTTGCGGCTGAAGAAGCGAACGGCTTCACCGCGCTCCGGCACCGGCACGTCGGCAATGATCTCGGTGTGGAAGATGTCGCTGGACGTTGGCTGCCGGTTGGCCTTGCGGGAATTGCCAAGCCAAGGCAGCCTCATGCGTCAGAGCCCTGTTTCATCCTCCAGCCGCTTTACTGCGTCCAAGGCAGACTGGCAACCGAAGGCGATAAGTCAGGAAAGGCGACGTCCCGTCTGGCGCAACCGCAGACGGAGGGCAACGGCGATGTCGCCGAGGCCGAGCACACTTATCCCGCTCTAGATCTGAGACGTCAATTCTGCCGGGAAGTCGTCGTTGTCGGCGTCGCGCATGGCGGCGAGGCTGCGGTTGTCCAGCACCTCGGCGATCGCCTGACGCACTTCCAGCATCATGTGGCGGACCTGGCAGGTTGCCTCGTCGCAATCCTCGCAGCGCTGGTACTGCGTGCGGCTGGCGCAAGGGATCGGCGCCAGCGGCCCGTCTAGCACGCGCACGACATGGCCGATCTTGATCTCGGAAGCGGGCCGGGCGAGGCGATAACCGCCTTCCTTGCCCTTGCGGCTCTGGACGAAACCGGCATTGCGCAGCTCGCCGAGGATCGCATCCAGGAATTTCTTCGGTATGTTGTTGGCGACCGCGATGTCGTTGACGAAAGCAAGCTGACCGGCCGGCAGGCTGGAAAGATGCACGAGGGCCTTGAGGCCGTATTTGCCTTTTTTGGTCAGCATGCCCGATTCAGTTCATCAAACCCCAATGCGTCTGCATCTGGCGGTTGTTTGTGTGCAAATCATGACAGTTTGACAGTTGAACACTCTCTGGACCAACAATTTGCCGGTGCAGCTTAGGCACAAACGCGTTGATTCTTCGTAACGTTTTTCACGTTGAGGGCAGGATTTCCCCCCGCGAACTCATGCCGGCCGCTTTCATGAAGGAAGCCGGCAAAGCCGGCTCCCATCGTTTTACTTCCGGACGTCCTTCAGGTTGAGCCGCTAGCGGCTGCCATAGGCCTGGTCGAGCAAGCCGCCGGCGGCGAAATGCTCTTTCTGCACCTTGTCCCAACCGCCGAAGACCTCTTCCACCGTCAGCAGGCGCACATCGGGAAAGTCGGCTTTGTACTTGCCTGCGACCGTCGCATCGCGAACCCGCATGCCATTGCTGGCGGCAATGTCCTGGCCTTCCGGCGTGTAGAGGAAATCGAGATAGGACTTGGCGAGATCGCGGCTGCCATGCTCGTCGGCGACCTTGTCGACGATCGCCACCGGGAATTCGGCCAGCAGGCTGACCGAAGGCGTGACCTGCTCGAATTTGTCGTCGCCATATTCCTTGCGGATGCCGCGCGTCTCCGACTCGAAGGTGATCAGCACATCGCCGATCTCGCGCTGCACGAAGGTGGTGGTGGCGGCGCGGCCGCCGGTGTCGAAGATCGGCACGTTGTTGAACAGCTTGGTGATGAACTCCTTCACCTTGGCGTCGTCGCCCTTGAAGGCTTCCTTGGCGTAGGCGGTTGCCGCCAGATAGGTGTAGCGCGCATTGCCGGATGTCTTCGGGTTCGGGAAGATCACCTGCACGTCGTTGCGCACCAGGTCGTTCCAGTCCTTGATGTGCTTGGGGTTGCCGGCACGCACCAGGAAGGACGGCAGCGAATAGAAGGGCGAGGCGTTGTCGGCGAAATCCTTCTGCCAGTCGGCCGAGACGAGACCCTTCTTGACCAGGAAGTCGACGTCGGTCACCTGGTTGAAGGTGACGACATCGGCGGCAAGACCCTCGGCGATGGCGCGCGCCTGCGCCGAGGTGCCGGCATGCGACTGGTCGATGGTGATGCCGGGATGCTTGGCGATGAAGGCCTTGTTGATGTCGGCGAACAACTCCCGGCCAACGTCATAGGATGCATTCAAGAGCTTATCGGCCGACCAGGCTTGGGAGGATGCGAGGACGAGACCGGCAACAGCCGCGATGCCGAGCAATAGACGCTTCATGAAACGCTCCAGAGAAAATCAAAGCGGGACTTTGGCGACAAGCATAGCGGCGGAGGGTGACCGTCACGAGACATGCCGGCCGATCTGATGCCTGGCGACTGGAAAATCTCACGCCGAAACAGCCGTTTGATAGGATTATCTTTCAGACAGATTCATGGTGCGCTCAAGGCAGAGAAGTGCTGGCTGTCGAAGTCGGAAAGTCAGCCCGCCGGAAAAAGCTTCCAACGCCTGGGCCTGAAGGCGACTCGGCTCTTCTGCGCGGCGGGATGGTCGACCGGCAGCTCGATCTCGACGCGCTGGCGTTCGCCGCCGACCTCGAGCTCGACGCGCCTGGTACCAGCGACGCGGCGGCTGGCGGCGACCGTGCCGGCGATACAGCCGCTGCAGCCGTCGACCAGGTCGACATCGTGCGGACGGAAGTGGAGAACCGCCTCGCCGGACGGCGCATGCGGCGCCTGGAGCCCGATCGGCCGGTCGGCGATCCAGACCTCGCCATTCTCGACCTTGACCGGCAGCGAGCTCGACTCGCCGATGAAGGAGTAGACGAAGGGCGAGTTCGGCGTGTCGTAGATATCGTCGGCGGTGCCGACCTGCTCGATGCGGCCCTGGCTCATGACCACGACGCGGTCGGCGAGTTCCAGCGCCTCTTCCTGGTCATGGGTGACGAAGACGGTCGTGTGGCCGGTGCGGTCATGGATCTCGCGCAGCCAGCGGCGCAGCTCGCGGCGGACCTGGGCATCGAGCGCGCCGAAGGGCTCGTCGAGCAAAAGCACTTTCGGCTCGATCGCCATTGCGCGGGCCAAGGCCACGCGCTGGCGCTGGCCGCCGGAAAGCTGGGCGGGATAGCGCTTTTCCAGTCCCGACAGCTGGACGAGGTCGAGCAGTTCCAGCGCCCGGCGGCGAATTTCCTGCGCCGGCGGCCGCGCGGCACCATGCCGGACCTTCAGGCCGAAGCCGATGTTGTCGGCGACCGTCATGTGGCGGAACAGCGCATAATGCTGGAAGACGAAGCCGACATTGCGCTCCTGGATCGACTTCTGCGAGGCATCCTCCTCGCCGAAGAAGATCGCGCCCTTGGTCGGGCGCTCCAGGCCGGCGATCAGGCGCAGCAGCGTCGTCTTGCCGGAGCCGGACGGCCCGAGCAGCGCGATCAGCTCGCCCGACCGGATGTCGAGCGACACGTCGTGGAGCGCCGGAAACCGCTCAAACTCCTTGCGCACGTTGACGACGCGAACTTCCATACAAATCCCTCAATTCGTTGACGCTGCCGTTGTCCCGAAGCCCCCGGGCTTCGGGCGACAGATATTCCTCAGTGCCCGCGCGTCGCGGCCAGTTCGGCGCCGTAGCGCATCTCGAGAAGCGTTTTCAAGACCAACGTCACCAGCGCCAGGCCGGCAAGCAGCGAAGCGACCGCAAAGGCGCCGACGGCGTTGTATTCATTGTAGAGGATCTCGACATGTAGCGGCATGGTGTTGGTGAGGCCGCGTATGTGGCCCGACACCACCGACACCGCGCCGAACTCCCCCATGGCGCGGGCGTTGCAGAGCAGCACGCCGTAGAGCAGCCCCCATTTGATGTTGGGCAGCGTCACGTACCAGAAGGCCTGCCAGCCGCTGGCGCCAAGCGAGAGTGCTGCCTCCTCGTCGCCATTGCCTTGTTCCTGCATCAGCGGGATGAGCTCGCGGGCGACGAAGGGGAAGGTGACGAACATCGTTGCCAGAACGATGCCGGGCACGGCGAACAGGATCTGGATGCCATGCGCCTTCAGCCATGCGCCGAGCAAGCCTTGCGCCCCGAACAGCAGCACATAGACCAGGCCGGAAATGACCGGCGAGACCGAGAAGGGCAGGTCGATCAGCGTGGTCAGGAACGCCTTGCCCTTGAACTCGAACTTGGCGATAGCCCAGGCGGCCGAAATGCCGAAGACGAGATTGAGCGGCACCGAGGCCGCCGCCACCAGCAGCGTCAGGCGGATGGCCGAGCGCGTGTCGGCATCGCCCAGGGACTGGAAATAGGCGCCAACCCCCTTGGCGAAGGCCTCCTTGAACACGATGATCAGCGGCAACAGCAGGAAGACGCCGAGAAAGACCAGTGTGACGATCGTCAGCGCGATGCGGACGGGCCGGCTTTCGGTGACCGCGGCCGAGCGACTCTCATGCAGTGGCTCGTAGGATTTGATCTCGGGATCAGCCATAGCGCTTGCGGCTCCATGTCTGCACCAGGTTGATGACCAAGAGCATCGCGAAGGACAACCCCAGCATGATCGCGGCGATCGCGGTTGCTGCAGGGTAGTTGTACTCCTCCAGCCGGATGACGATCAAAAGCGGCGCGATCTCGGATTTGTAGGGCAGGTTGCCGGCGATGAAGATGACCGAGCCGTACTCGCCGACGCCGCGCGCGAAGGCGAGCGAGAAGCCGGTGACGATGGCAGGCGCCAGGCCTGGCAAGAGCACGCGGGTGATGATCTGGAAACGGCTGGCGCCAAGCGTGGCGGCGGCCTCCTCGACCTCCTTGTCCAACTCCTCCATGATCGGCTGGACGGTGCGCACGACGAAGGGCAGGCCGATGAAGACCAGGGCCACGACAATGCCGAGCGGCGTGTAGGCGACCTTGATGCCGAGCGGCATCAGCAATTTGCCGAGCCAGCCGCTGGGAGCATAGAGCGTGGTGAGCGCGATGCCGGCGACCGCGGTGGGCAGTGCGAAAGGCAGGTCGACCATGGCGTCGACGATCCGGCGGCCGGGGAAACGGTAGCGGACCAGCACCCAGGCGACCAAAGTGCCGAAGACGACGTTGACCGCGGCGGCGATGAAGGCGGTGCCGAAGCTGATCTTGAGCGCCGTGAGCGTGCGCCGGTCGGTGGCCAAGGCCCAGAAATCGGTCCAGCCGAGCGCTGCCGAGCGCCAAATGAGCCCCGAAAGCGGGATGAGGATGATGAGCGTGAGGTAGGCAAGCGAGAAGCCGAGCGTCAGTCCGAAACCCGGAATGACACTCGGCTGTCTGAATCGCCACCCCGCGTGAGCGGGTGCTGTGGTCATGCTGTTCTGGATCGTCCCTTCTTACTCAACCAGATCGCAGTCGCCGGTTTTTGAGGCCGGCCTCTCACTGCGCCGGCTTGTAGATCTGGTCGAATATACCACCGTCGCCGAAATGGTAAGGCTGCGCCTTCTTCCAGCCGCCGAATTGCGGGTCGTCGATGGTGACCAGCTTGATCTGTGGCAGCTTGGCGAGGTCCTCAGCCGGCACCAGTTCGGGCTTGGCGGGGCGATAATGGTTCTTGGCGATGATGGTCTGGCCTTCCTTCGAATAGAGCCAGGAAAGATAGGCTTCGGCCACCTTGCGCGTGCCCTTGGCGTCGACATTGGCGTCGACGACGGCGACCGGCGGCTCGGCGAGGATCGAGGTCGGCGGGTAGACGATGTCGAAATTGTCGGCGCCGAATTCGTCGAGCGCCAGATAGGCGTCGTTCTCCCAGCCGATCAGCACGTCGCCCAGGCCCTTCTGGGCGAAGGTGACGGTCGAGCCGCGGGCACCGCTGTCGAGCACCGGAGCATTGGCGTAGAGCTTGCTGACGAATTCCTTGGTCTTGGCCTCGTCATTGCCGTCATGCGCGTTGGCATAGGCCCAGGCCGCAAGATAGTTCCAGCGCGCGCCGCCAGAGGTTTTCGGGTTCGGCGTGATCACCTGCACGCCGTCCTTCACCAGATCGCCCCAGTCCTTGATGCCCTTGGGATTGCCCTTGCGCACCAGGAAGATGATAGTCGAGGTGTAAGGCGCTGAGTTGTTTTCGAATTTCTTGCGCCAGTCGGGGTTGATCTTCTGCGACTTTGAGACAATGGCATTGATGTCGCCCTCGAGCGCCAGCGTCACCACATCGGCGTCGAGGCCGTCGATCACGGCGCGGGCCTGGGCGCCGGATCCGCCATGGGACTGCTGGATGGTGACCGTCTCGCCGGTCTCGGCTTTCCAGTGCGCGGCGAAGGCCTCGTCATAGGCCTTGTAAAGCTCACGTGTCGGGTCGTAGGACACGTTTAAGATGGTGGTATCGGCGAACGCGAAACCGAGCGTACCGAACTGGACAGATGTGGCGACCAGCGCGCCGAGCAGTTTCCTGAAATGAGGGTTGGTCATTTCCGCCTCCGTTGAACTGCTGCGAACTCTACCGAGTTTATAGAAATTAGATGCATTGAATGTTGCCTTTTTAACCTCCTCGAAGCAATTTTTCGCCGAGCTTGGGGTAATTGAGGAAATAACTTCCTCAGCAGGCAGCCGCGCGGCTCTTTATCCGCCAACCCAATTAGAAACGACCGGGGCCAGGACAAGCCCGGTACGCCTTAATCGGCGGTGACTGGAAAATCGAAGCGCTGTTTCGGAAAAGGCTCTTTTGCCAAGGTGAAATGCCACCATTCGCGAGCATAGTTACGGAAGCCGGCGGCGCGCATGGCGGCAAGCAGCATCTTGCGGTTGGCCGCCGCTTCGGCGGGAAGAGGGCGGTGCGCCGTCTCGCTCATCGGATCGAAGCAGTCGAAACCGGTGCCGAAATCGAGCGTTCCGCCGTCCGGCGCGCCACAGGCCGGAGGTACGGGGCCTGTCTTGCCGGCCCCGGCGATGGCGAGGTCGACCGTCGAGCCGCGCGAATGGCTGGACAACTCGCCGACATAACCCTTGGCGATGAGATCGCCGCGCTCGACCGTCGGGTACCATTGGGGATCGGGAGGGCCGCCCTCCCGTGTCCACTTGCCCATGTCGGTGACGGCCCGCGCGGGTCGATAACAATCGAAGACGATCAGTGTCAGGCCTTTTTCGGTCATCGCTTTCTGGACGCGCGACAAAGCCTTCGCCGCTTGCGTGGTCAGGATGCAGACGGGAGCGTCATAGCCGTCGGCCTTGCGGTGCAGGAAGTTTTCGGGGCCGGCGTAGCGGATGTCCTGGCGAATGGTCGGGTCGACATCGGCCAGCCTGACGAAGCCGGCGGGCAGGGGATCGGCGTGAGCCGGGAGAGGGCTCGCGATTGCTAGCGCAAGCGCTGCGAAGAATGCTCCCAATAGAGGTCGGCGCGAAGCCCCCCTCTCTGCCCTGCCGGGCATCTCCCCCTCAAGGGGGGAGATTGGCAGCTTCGACGCTTGCCGCATCCTATTCAACGAAAACCTTCACACTCGCCGCGCGGCCGGCGGCGTCGATCACGGTCAGCGTCGAATAGCCGGTGCCGTCTGGCTGCCATGTCGCCGTGCGGCGGCGGTCGATGCCGGCGAGCGGCTTGCCGTTGGCGAGCCAGCGGAACGGCGCGCGGCCGCCCTGCAGCTTCAGCACCAGCGGGGTGGCATTGGCCGAATTGGTGCCGAGGTCGACGCGGGCGCCATTGGGCGGGAAGATGATGGTCGGCGCCGGCTCGGTTGCGGTCGCCTGCACCAGTCCGTCGGCGCCGGCGCCGAAGCGGGCGAGCGTCACCGGCAATTCCTCGCGCTTGGGATTGAAGACGCCCGGCGGCCGGCCGGGCAGCGGCACGCTGGCAAGGCCGGAACGCACGAAACCTTCGAACAGGATGGGGGCTGCCGAAACGTAGCCCGACAGGCCAGGGACGGGACTGGCATCGGCGCGGCCGACCCACACACCCAGCACATAGCGGCCGTCGAAGCCGACGGACCAGGCATCGCGATAGCCGTAGGACGTGCCGGTCTTATAGGCGATGCCGCGCTGCATGGCGCCTTCCGGCGGCTTCACGCCAGAGAGGATGTCGTTGATCTGCCAGGCCGCTTGATCGTCGAGGATAGTGGCTGTGATGCGCTCGGCATTGGCCGGCTCGGTGCCGTCATGCAGCGTGTGCATCTTGCCGCCATTGGCGAGCCCCGTATAGAGCTGCACCAGGTCGCGCAAGGTCACGCCGACGCCGCCGAGTCCGATCGCCAGACCCGGCGCCTCGTTGACCGGCAGGATCGGGTTGACGCCGGCCTGGCGGAAGCGCGCCGTCAGCCGCGCCGGACCGACCGCGTCGAGCACGCGGATCGCCGGCACGTTGAGCGACAATTGCAGCGCCTGGCGGATCGAGACGTCGCCCTGGTAACCCATGTCGAAATTCTTCGGACGGTAGCCGCCGAAATCGGCCGGGCTGTCCTCGATGATCATCTCCTGCGCCACCAGTCCTTGCTCGAAGGCAAGTCCGTAGATGAAAGGCTTCAGCGTCGAGCCAGGGGAGCGCACCACCTTTGTCATGTCGATCCAGCCGGAGCGGCTGGCGTCGAAGAAATTGGCGGAGCCGACTTCGCCGAGGATGTCGCCGGTGCGCGCGTCGGCCATGACCATGGCGACGGAAAGCTTTGGCCCGAGCTTCCTGGCGGCATCCCTTGCCACCTGCTCCAGCCCTTGCTGCACGCTTTTGCGGATGGTGAGCTGCAGCGGCTTGCCGGGCACGGCCCTGGGCAGCATGGCGTAGGAGGCATGCGCGGCCAGCGCCGGCAGCTTGCGGCGCAGGCCGGAAACATCATCGAGCGCGGCGCGCGCGGCTTCGCGTTCGCCGAGCTTGCCGGCCGAGACCATGCGGGTCAGCACGCGGTCGCGTGCGGCATGGGCGATGTCGAGGTTGCGGTCCGGCCGGCGCTTTTCCGGCAATTGCGGGAGCGCCACGAGGAGGGCGGCTTCCGAGACGGTGAGCCGCTTCGGCTCCTTGCCGAAATAAGCGAGCGAGGCGGCACGGACGCCTTCGAGATTGCCGCCATAGGGCGCCAGCGTCAGATAGCGTTCGAGGATTTCCTGCTTCGAAAGCCGCCGCTCGATCTGGATGGCGCGCAGCATCTGCTTGAGCTTGGAGCCGAGGCTGCGGCTGTCACGCGGCTCGATGAGCCGGGCGAGCTGCATCGACAAGGTCGAGCCGCCGGACACGATATGGCCGCTGGTGACGAACTGACCGGCGGCGCGGCAAAGCGCCATGACGTCGACGCCCCGGTGATCCCAGAAGCGCTTGTCCTCATAGGTAACGAGCATTTCGACGAACTGCTTGTCGACCTGGTCGAGCCGGGTTTCGAGCCGCCAGTAGCCGTCGGGCGTGGCGAAGGCGCGCAGCAGCTGGCCGTCGCGATCCTGGACCTCGGTGGAGACCGTCAGCTTTGCTGGAAGCGGCGGCGGGAAGGCGCGGTCGAGTTCCCAGAGCGCGCCTATCGAAAGCGCCGCGAAGCCAGCGAGGCAGGCGCCTGCGATGGCGGTTCGTCTGAGAAATCTTCCGGAGAGCATGGCGCTGCCCCTCATCCGCCTGCCGGCACCTTCTCCCCGTATAGAGACGGTGAGAAGGGAGAGTCCGGCGACCTGTTCATCGCTATTCCGCTTTCACCTCCATCACGCCGGTGGCGGTGCGGGCCGAGTATTGCGGCCGGTACATGTCTTCCACCGTCGCCGCCGGGTGGGCGTAGGTGCCTGGCGTCACGGCGCGCACGACATAGGCCAGGGTGATGTTGCGGTCGCCGTCGCCTTCATTCGGGTTGAAGGCGGCGACGAAGCGGTCGTCGCGGAACTCCAGATGCGCGGCGTCGGTCTGCGCCAGCCAGGAGAAGTTTGACAATTGCGCGCTGGAGACCAGGCTCGGATTGTCGATCTCGAAGCCGGCCGGCAACAGGTCGGTGATCAGCAGGCGTGAGGGCCACTTGTTCTGCTCGTAGACCTTGAGCACGACCACATAACGCTCATTCTGCTTGGCCTCGGTGACGTTGGCTTCGGTGCCGTCGAGCTTGTAGTAGGTGCGATCGATGGTGAAGCCGTCGCCGCCGGCCGGCAGCGGGTCGACGGGTGCTGCCACCGCGGTGACCACCGCCTGCAGCGGCGTCGCGCCGGTGTTGGCGATGGTGAGCGGGCTGTCGGCGAGATCGCTGCCGCCGACCTGGTCGGAATAGCCGCCCGAATGCGGCGCGCCGTTGACGGAAAGCGTGATGGAATCATTGCCTTCCTTCAGCGCCCGCGCGGCAAGCAGCATCCAGGATTCGTCCTGTGTGCTCGTCCAGCGGGCGTCGGCGCGTGCCACGCCCACCAGCTTGATCAGCTGCGGCATGATGCTTGGCACCGGCTTCGACTCCGCCGCCAGCGCCAGCATCGCCGCGCCGTCACGCAGCCGCGAGCCATAGTCCGAGCGGTACCAGTCGTAGTCGGTTTCCGACTGCGCCAGCCTGAGCGCCGTCTGGAAGGTCGATTCCGAACGCTGCGTGTCGCCGTAGAGCGCCAGGCTCGCCGCCAGCTGGGCGACGGCCATCGGGCTGGAGAAGGCTTCGAGCTGCGTGTCGGCGTAATAGCGCAGATCGCCGATCGAGGCCTTCTTGTTGCGGGCGAGCACATAGAGCGCGTAAGCGATGTCGCTGCCGCGATCCTGGACGCTCTGGTCGTAGCCCAGCGAGTTCTGCAGGTTGTTCAGCGCCTGGTTCATGGCCAGCGCCGGAACGTCATATTTCTCCTCGCGCGCCCGGGTCAGGAATTCGCTGACATAAGCGTCGAGCCACAGATCGCCTGAGCCCGGACCCCAGAGGCCGAAGCTGCCGCTGGACGACTGATAGGAGAGCACCTTGTAGATGGCGTCCTGGATGCGGCCATGCAGGTCCGGGTCGTTCTCCATGCCAATGCTCTTGGCCATGTCGTTGACATAGAGCAGCGGCATGGCGCGGCTGGTGGTCTGCTCGGCGCAGCCATAGGGGTAGCGGTCGAGGCTCATCAGCAGCGACGGCACGTCGAGCGCGGACGACTGCGAGACGCCGACGCTGACCGAAGCACCGTCGAGCACGCTTGCGGCGAGCAGCTCCTTGTCGACGCGCAGCGAGCCGCCATGCGGCTTCAGGTCGACCACCATGCGGTTGGTGACCGGAAGCTGCGCCGGGCGGACCGGCAGGTAAAGCGTCTGCTCGACCTCGGTGCCGTCGGCATGCGCAAGCTTGACGGTGATCGAGGCGTCGCCCGCGGTTTTCGCGACCAGCGGGAAGGTGAGCGACTGGCGCTTGCCCTGGGCGAGCGTCAGCTTCTCGGGCAGGGGCTTGCCGCCGGTCGAAAGATCGCCGGTCGTGGTGACCGACAGGGCATAGTCGCCGGCCGGGCCATCGGTGTCGGCGATGTCGAGGCGCATCGTCGCCGCATCGCCCGGCGCCAGGAAGCGCGGCAGGCCGGCGGTGATCACCACCGGGTCGCGTACAATGACGTCGGTCTGAGCGTGGCCGACGGCTTCCTTGGTCCAGGCGACAGCCATGACGCGCACGGTGCCGTTGAATTGCGGGATGTCGAAATCGACCCGCGCCTTGCCATTAGCGTCGAGCTCGACCGGGCCGGAGAAGAAGGCGACCAGCTTTTCGGTCGGCGGGCTGCCTTGCGCCTGCATGTTGGCGCCGTCGCCGCCGGTCCTTATCTTGCCGGTGGTGCCGAGCGAGCCGTCGATGAGGCGGCCGTAGAGATCGCGAATCTCCAGACCCAGCATGCGTTGGCCGAAGAACCAATCCTCCGGATCGGGAGCCTTGTAGTTGGTGAGATTGAGGATGCCGACATCGACTGCCGCCACCATGACATAGGCGTTGCTGCCGGCCCGGGCGCCGTTGACGGCGATCGGGATCGACAGCTGCTGGTGCGGCAAGGTCTTTTTCGGCGGCGTCAACGTGACCGCCAGCTTCTTCGAGCCGGGATCGACCGAAAGCCATTTGACGCCGATGGCGCGGGCCGGCATGCGCGATTCCTGCGCGTCGCCGGGCCGGAACAAGGTCGCCGTGACATAGGCGCCGGCGCCCCAGTCGTCGCCGACAGGGATGTCGACGGTGCTGCCGCCGGCCGGCACCGAAGCGGTGACGGTCTTCAACAGCTTCTCTGCGCCGATGGTTATCAGAAGTTCGCCGGCAAAATGCGGCGAGACCTTCAGCTTGGCGACTTCGCCGGCGGCGTAAGTGTCCTTGTCGAGCGCGATCTCGAGGCCGTCGGGCGTCTCGGTGGTGGTCGAGGCCACATACCAGCCGGCATCGAGCTCATAGCTGGTGGCCGGACCGTCGGGATCGGCCGTCTCGACCTCGAGCCGGTAGCGGCCCCAGTCGACGGGCAGCGACACCGTTGCCTCGCCGTCGGCTTTCAGGTCGACCGCGCCGTTGGCGACGGCCTTGGTGAGGTTCACAGCCTCGTAGTTCCAGGAATTGTTGTTGCGATACCACTGATAATTGCGCTCCACCTTGACCAGCGACCACTGGGCGCCTTTGAGGTCCTCGCGCTTGCCGTTCGGATCGACGGCGATGATGCTGAACTTGGCGGTTCCGCCCTGCGGCACCTCACCATCCGCGAAATCGGGGCGAATGCCGATCACGTCGCGCTGCGGGCGGACGCCGATATCGAGCGAGCGCTCGACGGCGCGGCCGCCGGCCTCGCGCATGCGCACGGTGACCTTGGCGTTGACCAGCTTGGTGGTCGACGGCAACTGGTCGATGGTGACCGGGAAGGTCGCCTTGCCGTCATCGCCGACCACCGGAAGGTTGGTGAAAGGCGTCACGGTCGGCTCGGCCGACTGTTCGTCGGCGAGGCCGAAGGTGAAGTCCTTGAAGCTGTCCCAGGTGCTCGTGGTCGACAGTGTCATCTCGCCTTCGAGCGCCAGGCCGGCGGCCGGCGCGCCGTAGAGGAAGCGGCCGTCGACGGTGGCAGTGGCGGTTTCGCCTTGGGCGATCTCCTTCTTGTCGGCGGTCAGATCGAATTCGATGCGATCCGGCACGAAATCCTCGACCAGGAACATCTGGCTGGCGACGGCCGCCTGCTTGGGGTCGGTGTAGATCGACACCGTCCAGGTGCCGCGCATGGCGTTGGCCTCGAGCGGCAGGTCGACGGCATGACCGCCGGCGGACTCGCCATTGCTGACGATGCGGCGGTTCTCGACGCCGTCTGGGCGCGTGAAGATGAAGGTCAGCGGCAGGTTCTCGACCGCCTTGGCGGCGCCATCACGGGCGAGCGCCGCGACATGCACGTCCTCGCCGGCGCGGTAGATGCCGCGCTCGGTCCAGGCATAGACGTCGAGCGCGCCGGGCGAGGCACGCCCCTCGACGCCGCGATCCGACAGATCGAAGCCGGCCTTGGCCATATCGAGGAAGACGAAGTCGTTGTCGCCCTGCTTGGCCATCAGCACGGCCGGCACCATGCCGTTTTCACCTCGGGTCAGGCCGGGATTGAAGACGGCGTGGCCTTCGGCGTCGCTGGTCGCGGTGCCGAGGATTTCGTTGTTCTTGGCCAGCAGCGTCAGTTCGGCGCCCGAAATCGGCTTGGCCGAGCCTAGCGAACGGGCAAAGACGTTGAGGCCGTCCTGGCCGGTATAGGTGGAAAGGCCGATGTCGGAGACGACGAACCACTGCGTAGCGCGCGAGCCATAGTCGTCGCTCTTGTCGTCGACCGGCTGCGCGGTCAGCACATAGACGCCGGGCTTGCGCTGCGGGATCGCCTCATCCACCGGGAAAGAGGTGGTCACTTCCTTGTTGAGATCATTGGCGATGTCGAGCGTGCCGGACCAGACGGGCGCGCCCATCTGGTCGGAAATGGTGGAAATGTCGTAGCCGTCGAGCTGATGCAGGAACTGGTAGCCGGACAGAAGCTGCGCCAGCGAACGATCGCCGATGCGGTAAAGCGTCATCTTGGCGGCGTTCATGTTGACGGTGACGACCGGAATGCCGCGGCGGGCCCCGGCCGGCAGCACGAAGCTGTCGCCGGTGAAGCGGGCGGACGGGGCGCGGTCCTGAACGTAGATCGAGAGCACGACGGGCGCGGCGATCGTCTCGCCGATCGCGGCCGGCAGGCCGGCGCGGAAGGTCACGTCATAATGCTGGCCGTGCTCCAGGCCCTCGACGCAGATCTGCTTGTCCTTGGCCTCGACGGCCTTGGGCGCGGCATTGTCGACGGTGACGAACTGCGCATAGTCGACGCCGGTCTTGACCAGTTCCTCGGAAAACTGGGCGCAGATGCGCGGCGAGGAGGAATCGGCATCGACGGTGTGCTCGATGACGCGGAAACCCTTGCGCGCCTTGAGGTCGGCATAGTCGGCCTGGACGGCCGGCGAGCTCACCAGCGCAAGGCTTGCCTCGTAGGCCTGCAGCGAGGGCCGGTAGAGATCGCGTTTGTCGAGGCCGGCGCCAAGCAGCGCCAGCGCCTCGGCGCGGGTCTTCGTGGTTCGGACCAGCTTGTAGGCGTTGAAGGCGGCCGAAGTGATGTTTGTCGGGAAGGTCGACGGTTCGGCGGTGTTGGAAGCCGGCTCCACGGCAAGCGTCTCGCGCGCCAGCGCCAGCCATAGCGCGCCGTCGTCGGGCAGCACCGAGACCGCGGCCTGGTATTTCTGCATGGCAAGGCGATGGTCGCCGGTGAGTGCTGCCTGCCCGGCGGCGGCCTGCAGCGCGGCAAGCCCTTCCGTCGGCTTGTCATAGGCCGGATCGGTCAGCTTGTTGCGGAACTGCTGGGCCTGGTCGGCCATCCAGTTCGGGAAAAACGCCAGCGCCGGCGGCGCGCCGATGTCGGGGTCGCCATCGACATTGGCGATCTTGCCGGCGACGGCGCCGGTGAAGGATTTCAACTGGTTATAGTCGGATTTGAGAAAACACCACTTCGCCTTGGTGTTGTAGGTGAAGGCGCGGCAGGCGGAATCGCCGAGACAGGTGGTCTTGCACTGGTCGAGACTGACATTCTGCTCCGACCGGAGGTCGAAGCCGAAATAATCGGAGTTATCGGTTGTTACGATTCGCCGGGCTTCGGCCGCCAATGCCGCCCCGCCCAGGGCGAAAGAGATGAGAAGAAGGAAAGAGAGACCACGACCCGCGCGCATTGCCACATCACCCTCCAGACGTTGCCAGCGTCCAGGCATGATCAAGCTTCGCTCAGGCTTGTCAACGCCCGGAACGCTGCAGGTTTATCACCCGCAAACGGTTCCCATGCCGGCCAAAGGCCGGTATTTCGACATAACCTCTGTGAGACGGATCACACTTTCTTGCGAAAATGCAAAAGGTGTGAATTCCAAGCCCGTACTATTTCAGACAATTGGATTGTGGCCCCTTTACGAACGTTTTGGAACTTCATTCCAATTTTAGTTTTGTCGACTAGGTTGTCTTAATGCCGGCGCATGAAACGCAGATGTCAGGAGGGTTCGCGCCAGGGCGCGGGCTTCCGCGCGCCCTGCTTTTCGCGCTGTTTTGCGCCGCAATGCTGGCTGGCACCGCACGCCCGGCGGCGGCTTTCGAGATTTTCGGCATCAAGCTTTGGGGTTCGTCCAAGGACGAGGATGCCGACATCGTCGATCCGCTGCGCTATTCGGTGACCATCGAGGCGCCGGAAGCCGACAAGGATCTGGTCAAGAGGCTCGAAAACGCCTCGGCACTGAAAAACGACGAGGACCACCCGGTGTCCGGATCGCTCGGCCTGATGGCCAAGGCGCGTGGCGACCGCGAGCAACTCGTTGCCGCGCTCTATGCCGATGCCCGTTACGAGGGCGTGGTCGCCATCACGATCGACGGTAAATCGATCGACGACTTGCCGCCGGATGCCGAGTTCAAGGGGCCGCAGCCCATTCCGGTCGTCGTCAGCGTCGCGCCTGGGGCGAAATTCACGCTGGGCAACATCCGGCTGAAAGGCGATGCCGCCGGGCTGGCGAGCGCCGATTTCGGGCTGATCGCCGGCGGCGATGCCGGGTCGGGCGCCGTGCTCAAGGCCGAAGCCCTGATCGTGCGGGCGCTGAAGGACGAGGGCAGGCCGCTGGCCAAGGTGACGGGCCGCGAGATCGTCGCCGAGCATGCCAGCTCGACGCTGGACGTCACGCTGACGGTGGCGGCCGGCCCGGTCGCCGGCTATGGCGACACGACGGTCGAGGGCACCGAGAAGGTCGATCGCGGCTTCACGGAATACATGACCGGCCTGCAGCGCGGTAAGCAATATTCGCCGCAGGAAATCGACGATGCACGCGACCGGCTGCTCGGGCTCGAAGTCTTCAACAGCGTGACCATCAAGGAAGGCGACAGCCTCGACGCACAAGGCAACATCCCGATCGATGTCCAGGTGAGCGAGCGCAAGCCGCGCTATTTCGGCATCGGCGGCACCGTATCCAACACCGAAGGCCTGGGACTCGAAGGCTATTGGGGCCACCGCAACCTGTTCGGCCAGGCCGAGAAGCTGCGTATCGACGGCTCGATCAGCGGCATCGGCAGCAACAGCATCTCCGCGCTCAACTACAATGCCGGCGTCATGTTCGAGAAGCCGGGCGTGCTCGGGCCGACCTCGAAATTCTTCACCGGCATCAAGACGGTGTTCGAGCACCCCGATGCCTATGACCATTTCTCGGTCAAGGGCGATGTCGGTGTTTCCTACGACCTCGACAAGAAGCAGCGGGTCTCGGCCGAGTTCGACCTCGATTACTCGAGGATCACCGACGCCTTCGGCAAGCACACCTATCTGATCGCCAGCGTGCCGCTGCAATATGTCTATGACAGCCGCGACAACAAGCTGAACCCGACCAGAGGCTTTCGCTTCCTCGCCTATGCCGAGCCGAGCTACGACATACTGAACGGCGCGACCTTTCTGAAGCTGAAGGGCGAGGGCTACACTTATCAGTCGCTGGATACGGCAAGCCGGTTCGTGCTGGCCGAACGCGCCACGCTCGGCTCGATCGTCGGCACCGGGCTGCAGGATGTTCCGGCCGACCGGCGCTTCTATTCCGGCGGCGGCGGCTCGGTGCGCGGCTATTCCTATCAGGGCATCGGACCGAAGGATATCAACGGGCAGCCGATCGGCGGCCTCTCCTTCTTCGAAACCTCGGTCGAGATGCGCATCGGCGTCACCGACACGATAGGCATTGTGCCGTTCGTCGATGCCGGCTCGGTCTCGACCAGATCCTTCCCTGATTTCTCGAATGTGAAGGTCGGCGCCGGCGTCGGCCTGCGCTACATCACGCCGTTCGGGCCGCTGCGCATTGACGCTGCGGTGCCGCTCAACCGCGATCCGGGGGATCCGCATTTCGGCATCTATGCCGGCATCGGGCAGGCGTTCTGACGATGAAGATCTTTTGGCGCATCCTCCGCATCTGCCTTTACACGCTGCTCCTGCTGCTGGTGATGGCGATCGGCGCGCTGGTCGTGCTCACCGGTACCGAAGGCGGGCGACAGAATCTCGCAAGCCTCATTTCGAAGATGGCTTCGAACGAGGACCGCAAGGTGACGGTCAGCGGCATCGAAGGCATCTGGTCGGGCGCGCTAAGGGTCGACCATGTGGTGCTGGAAGACCGCGCCGGCCCATGGATGGTGGCGCGCAAGGTGGCGCTCGACTGGTCACCGACGGCGTTGCTGTCCCGGAATTTCAATGCCGACCGCCTTGCCGCGGAGCGCATCGAGCTGGCGCGGCTGCCGCAGCCAAGCCAGCAGCCATCGCAAAGTGGCTCTTCCAGCCTGCCGGTGTCGATCGATGTCAGGCAGATCGACCTGCCTGAGATCGCGCTGGGCCAGGAGCTTGCCGGCAGCGGCACCGCCGAGCTCGCCGCCAAGGGCTCGCTCAAGGCCGATCCGTCGCCGCTGGCGGTCGAAAGCGTACTCAATGTGAGCCGCCATGACGGCAAGCAAGGCAATGTCGACGCCAAGATCCATTTTGCGCCGGCCGACAACAAGCTCGACCTCGATCTCAAGGCGTCGGAGCCGGCCGGCGGCATCATCGCCAACCTGCTCAAGCTGCCGAACGCGCCGCCCGTCAACATCGTCGTCACCGGTTCGGGGCCGTTGGCCAACTGGAGCGGCGTCGGCACCTTCATGGTCGATGGCCAGATCATCAGCCAACTGACCGGCCGGCACCAGCTCACCAACAAGGGCCACCGCATCGAGGCCAAGGGCGACGGCCAGTTCGAAGGCTTCCTGCCGGAGAAGATCAAGTCGCTGTTTGCCGGCAAGACGAGCTTCGATGTCGCCGGAACGGCGACCATTTCGGGCGGGGTCGATATCGAGCAGGCCACGATAGAGAGCGACTCGGTGCACGGCACCGCGACCGGCAATGTCGATCCGAAGGGCGCCAGCGACCTAGCCGTCGAGCTCACCGCCAAGGACAAGCCGGTCACCATCGATGTCGGCAACAGCGCCGTTCCGATCCTCGTTGCGATCGAGAAGGCGACCGTGCGCGCCTTCGGCGATGGCAAGGCGCCGGCGGTCGATATCGGGACAACGCTCAATTCGGTCGCCGTCGGCGGCACGCAGCTCAACAACATCACCGGCGAGATCCATTCCGACGGTTTCGATATCGAGAACCGCAGCGGCCCGGTCAGCATCAGGCTCGCGGCCGCTGGCCTGAAGACCGATGTGGCGACGCTGGCGCCGATGGTGACCGGCAAGCTCTCCGCCGATCTTTCCGGCACGATCAGCCGCGAGACGGTGACCATCGAGAAAGGCACTTTGCGCAGCGACGCGCTCAATGCCGCGCTGACGGCGGGCGTGTCGCTCGCCGATCTGTCGATGACGCTGAAGATGAATGCCGACGCCGTCTCCAAGGCATTACCGCCGCAGATCAGCTCGCTGCTCGGAGAGCGGGTGAAGTTCTCGGCGACCGCGACCCGCGATCCGCAGGGCGCGTTCGCCGCCAATTCGCTGGAACTCACCTCCGGCTCGCTCAGCGCCAGCGGCACAGCCAGCGCGCAAGGCTCGGATATTCAGGCCGATGTCAAAGGCACGCTGGGCGATGTCTCGTCGCTGTCGTCGCTCGCCGGCACGCCGCTTGCCGGCGGGGTGAATTTCGCGCTGACGGCGACCGGCCCGCGCTGGGCGCCGGATTTCTCCGTCTCGGCCGACAGCGCCAGTTTGACGGCGGCCGGCCGCACGGTGAAGGACATCAAGCTTTCGGCCAAGGGCAAGGCCGACATCGCCAATCCGTCGGCCGACGTCTCCCTGACCGGCAGCGCGGAGGGGCAGGCGCTCGACATCGCAGCCTCGCTGGTCACGGCCGACGGCAAGCGCTCGATCAAGGGCCTGACGCTGGCGCTCGGCGACAACAAGGTTTCGGGCGATCTTGCGCTCGACGACAAGTTCCTGCCGCTCGGCACGCTGACGCTTGCCGTGCCCAATATCGGGCCGCTTGCCGCGCTGGCGGATCAGACCGCCACCGGCGACATCGACGGCACGATCGCCTTTGCCAAGGAGGGCGAGGCACCGATCGTCACCATCAACGCGGCCAGCAAGTCGATCGCGCGCGGCGATCTGGCGGCAAAGGCCATCACCGTCCACGCGCTGATCGCCAACTACCTGAAAGGGCCGGCGATCTCGGGTACGATCAAGGCCGACAGCGTGACTTCCGGCAGCACGGTCATCAGCGGTATCGGCATCGATCTGAAGCGCGACGGCGACTGGACCAATTTTACCGGCGGCGCCACGGCGTCAGGCATTCCGGCCACCGCCACCGGCCGGGTGAAGATCGCCAACGGCACGACCAGCGTGGAAATCGCTTCCGGCGAGGCGACAGTGCGCGGCATCAAGGCGGCCATCGCCGAGCCTTCCAGCCTTTCCATCGCCAATGGCGTGACGACGATCGAGAAGCTCGCGCTCAATCTCGGTGGCGGCTCGGCGACGGTTTCCGGCAGCGCCGGTCAGACCCTCGACCTGACGGCCATTCTCGCCAACCTTCCGGTGGCGCTCGCCAATGATTTCGTGCCCGGCCTCGACGGGGCCGGGACGCTGGAGGGCATGGCGCGTGTCACCGGTCCATCGTCCAATCCCGACGTTCAGTTCAACGCCAAGGTGGCGGGCGCCGAGACCAGCCAGACCCGGCAGGCGGGGCTCGGGCCGCTCGATCTCGATGCCGCCGGCAGCTACACCATGGCGGGCGGCGTGGCCCTGGACCATGCCACGCTTTCGGGCGACAAGATTTCAGGCAAGGCCGCCGGCACCCTCAACCCCAACGGTGCCAGCGATTTCTCCCTCGACCTTACGTCGTCCGGACCCAGCCTGCCGCTGACGGTCGGCAGCGCCGAGAGCCCGGTCCGGATCGAGGTCCAGTCGTTGTCGGCAAAGATGGCAGGCGAAAGCTCGCAGGCACGGCTGGATGTGTCGGCAATCCTGCCGTCGATTGCCGCCAGCCAGGCCAAGGTGGATGGTCTCACTCTGGCGCTGCATTCGGACGCCTTCGACCTCAAGGGGCGGGCAGGCCCGGTTTCCGGCACGGTGTCGGTGGACAGGATCGGCCTCGACAATCCGATGATCGCGCCGCTGATTGCCGGCAAGGTCACTGCCAAGGTCAATGGCCGCCTGACGACCGATGCGGTCGCGGTCAACAGCGGCTCGCTCAAGAGCGATGCGCTCAACAGCCAGGTCGCCGGCCGGGTGTCGCTGGGCGATGGCGCCGTCGACCTCAATATGACGGCCGATGTTGCTTCTTCCGCCTTGCCGGCGGGGGTGCGCGGCATGCTTGGCGACAGCGCGCAGCTGAGCGCCGCGCTGAAGCGCGACGCCAATGGCAGTGTCAGTATCGACGGCTTGAAGCTCAATTCGGGCGCGCTCAGCGCCGACGGACAGGCGAGCCTTGCCGACGGCAAGCTTGCCGCCGCCGTCAGGGGGGCGTTGAGCGACGTTTCGGGGCTGTCGAAGGATGCCAAGGGCGCCATCGCCTTTGCCCTGAATGCGCAGGGCCCAGTCACCGCGCCCGACCTGTCGATGACGGTGAACAGCGACCGGCTCCTGGTGGCGGCGCGCGAGATCACCGGGCTGAAGCTGACGGCGACCGGCAAGGCCGATGCCGCCAATCCGGCGGCCAATGTGCAACTCACCGGCAACGTCGCCGGGCAGAATTTGCAAGGCAGCGCGGTGCTCGCCACGGCCAATGGCAGCCGCGCGATCAACGGGCTTTTGCTGTCGCTCGGCCCGAACAGGATCTCCGGCGATCTGACGCTCGACGACGCTTTCGTGCCAGTCGGCACCATCTCCCTCGACCTGCCCGATATCGGACCGCTGGCTGCGCTCGCGCTGGAGAAGGCCGAAGGCAATGTGCGCGGCACGATCGCCTTCTCCAAGACCGCCATCGGCGCAGACGTCGTCGTCAAGGCGAACACCTCGGCCATCAAGCGCGGCGATCTCTCCGCCAGGCATGTCGCCATCGACGCGCAGATCGCGAATTATATGGCGGCGCCCGTCATTCAAGGCACGGTGCGCGCCGAGAGTGTGACTTCTGGCGGCACGGCCATCACCGGCATCGATGTCGATCTGAAGCGCGACGGCGACTGGACCGGCTTCTCGGGCGGCGCCACCGTCAAGAAAATCCCGGCGAAGGCGGCCGGCCGCGTCAAGGTCGCCAACGGCACGACGACCATCGAGCTCGCATCGGGTCAGGCGACCGTGCAGGGCATCAAGGCGGCGATCGCGCAGGCCTCGACGGTCACCATCGCCAACGGTGTGACGACGCTCGACCGGCTGGTGCTCAACCTCGGCGGCGGCACGGCGACGGTGACGGGCAAGGTCGCGCAGGCGATCGACATCAACGCCAATCTGGCCAGGGTGCCGATCTCGCTCGCCAACAGTTTCTCGAAGGGGCTAGACGCGGCCGGCTCGATCTCGGGCACGGTCAAGGTGACCGGCCAGCCTTCGAGCCCGTCGGTCGCCTTCAACATCGACGCTTCCGGCGTGCAGACGTCGCAGACGCGCGGCGCCGGGCTCGGCGGCATGAACGTGTCGTCGTCGGGAACCTTTGCCGGCAACAAGCTTGCCTTCGACGCCAACATCAGCGACGGCGCCGGTCTCGGTCTCAAGGGCGGCGGTTCGGTGACGACCGCGGGCACGCCGGCCCTGGTGCTCGACTTCAACGGCAAGGTGCCGTTCTCCTTCCTCGCCGCGAAACTTGCCGCGCAGGGGCTGGGGCTCACCGGAACGGCCAACGTCAGCGTGCAGGTGCGCGGCCCGGCGTCGTCGCCTGTGATCGGCGGAACGGTCAACACCTCAGGCGCACGGCTGATCGACGCTCGTTCGGGCCTGGCGGTCAACGATATCGCGGCCGACGTTTCAATCGGCGGCGGCGTCGCCAGGATCAACCGCCTGACCGGAACGCTGTCGACGCGCGGCAGCCTGTCGGCGAGCGGCACGGTCGGCATCAATCCGGCACAGGGCTTCCCGGCCGATCTGTCGATCAAGCTCACCGATGGCCGCTATACCGACGGCCGGGTGGTGACCGCCAATCTCGGCGGCGACCTGACCATCAAGGGACCGCTGGTTTCGGCGCCGGTGGTTGCCGGCACCATCAATCTGGCAAGGACGGTCATCACCGTCCCGGACAGGCTGCCGGCCTCGCTCTCGGAATTGGATGTGAAGCACAAAAACGCGCCGGCCGCCGTTCGGGCGCAGGACAAGGCGCTGCGCCCTGCGATCACCAGCGGCGGCGGCAATGGCGGCAGCGGCCTGTCGCTCGACGTGACGGTCAACGCGCCGAACCAGATCTTCATCCAGGGCAGGGGCGTCGACGCCGAGCTTGGCGGCTCGCTGAAATTGACGGGTCCGGCCTCGTCGCCTCATGCGATCGGCACCTTCACGCTGCAGCGCGGGCGGCTGACCATCCTTGCCAAGCGGCTGACCTTCACCGAGGGCACGATCGGGTTCCAGGGCTCGCTGGTACCTTACCTCAACATGACGGCGACGACGACCAGCAGCGCGACCGTCACCATCGTCGTCTCGGGCGAGGCGACTAATCCGAAGTTCACGTTCTCCTCCGTGCCGGCGCTGCCCCAGGACGAGGTGCTGGCGCAGCTCATTTTCGGTCAATCGATGTCCAAGCTGTCGCCGCTGCAGATTGCGCAGCTTGCGAGCGCGGCGGCGCAGCTGGCCGGCGTCGGCGGTTCGACCTCGCTGCTCGAGAACCTGCAAAACGCCATCGGCGTCGACGATCTCGACGTGACGACGGACGAGAAGGGCGGCACAGCGGTTTCGGCCGGCAAATACCTCAACGACCGCACCTATGTGACGATACAGAAGGGCGACAAACCGGGCTCCGGCAAGGCGACGATCGACCTCAATGTCGGCCGCGGCGTGAAGCTGCGCGGCGAGGCCAACGACGCCGGCGAAGCAAAGGGCGGCGTCTTCTACGAACGCGAATACTGAGGCCTCGCCGCCCTTATCGCTATAAAATGTATTGAATTGATCGCTCGTGGCGAATTTCTGGGAAATCGCGCCGCGCTAGCAAATTTGCGTCAAGACTGTCGCTATCGCGCGAACCGGGTTGTACCCAAAGATGCACATTCCCTAACATGTTCCTAACCCAAACCGTCTTTGACAACGCGGTCTGGATGCGGAATGTTAAAAGGCGGAAAGCCAACAATGGGAGTTAGTCATGGCAATCTATAAAAGTAACGGTGACCGCGTTCCGGATCACATCCTGGCCCTAGCCGAAGAAGCCAAGTCGGGCAATGTCGACCGTCGCGAATTTCTGGCTCTGGCCAGCGTCTTCGGCGCATCGACGGCGATGGCTTACGGCCTGCTCGGTCTCGCCGATCCGACCCCGGCAAGGGCCGAGGACGTGCAGGGCAAGAAGGGCGGCACGCTGAAGGTCGCGCAGTGGGTCAAGGATCCGAAGGATCCGCGCAAGGCCGACTGGTCGGAAATCGCCGATGCCGAGCGCCAGGCGCTCGAGCCGCTGGTCAAGTACACCACCGAATACACTTTCCGCCCCTATCTGCTGGAAAGCTGGGACGTCAACGATGATGCGACCGAGTACACGTTGCATGTGCGCAAGGGCGTGACCTGGTCGAACGGCGATGCCTTCACCGCCGACGACGTCATCTTCAATCTCAAGCGCTGGGCCGACAAGAAGGCCGAAGGCAATTCAATGCCAGGCCGCCTCGGCACGCTGGTCAAGGACGATAAGCTCGACGAGAGCGCCGTGACCAAGGTCGACGACATGACCGTCAAGCTGAAGCTCGGCAAGCCGGACATCGCGCTGATCCCGAACATGTGCGATTATCCGGGCCTCATCGTCCACAAGAGCTTCGACGAGAAGGGCGGCGATTTCAAAGCTTGCCCGATCGGCACCGGCCCGTTCGAGCTCGTCTCCTACGACGTTGGCCAGAAGGTCGTCTACAAGCGCCGTGAAGACAACAAGTGGTGGGACGGCGAGGTGTTCCTCGACGGCATCGAATTCATCGACTACGGCACCGATCCGGGCGCCATGGTCAGCGCCTTCGAGGCTGGTGAAGTGCACACCAACTTCGAGACCTCGGCCGACTATGTGTCGATCCTCGACAAGATGGACCTGGTGAAATCCGAGGTCGTGACGGCTGCCACCATCGTGTGCCGCACCAATGTCAACAACAAGCCCTACGACAACCAGAAGGTTCGTCAGGCGCTGCAGTTGGGCGTCGACAACGCCGTCGTCCTGCAGCTCGGTTACGGCAATGCCGGCACGCCGGCCGAGAACCATCACGTCAGCCCGATCCATCCGGAATATTTCGAGCTGCCGAAGATCAAGCGCGACGCCGCCAAGGCCAAGGCCTTGATGGCGGAAGCCGGCCAGGCCGATTTCGAGCACGAGCTGATCACGGTCGACGAGGACTGGCACAAGAACACCGGCGACGCGATCGCCGCACAGCTGCGCGAAGCCGGCATCAAGGTGAAGCGCACGGTTCTGCCTGGTTCGACCTTCTGGAACGACTGGACGAAATATCCGCTGTCGATGACCAACTGGAACATGCGGCCGCTCGGCGTGCAGGTTCTTGCGATCGGCTACCGCACCGGTGAAGCCTGGAACGAGACCGCCTGGTCGAACCCCGACTGGGATACCAAGCTCAACGCCGCGCTCGCCGTCGCCGACGCCGCCAAGCGCAAGGAGATGATGAAGGACATCGAGCAGATCCTGCAGGATTCCGGCATCATCATCCAGCCGTACTGGCGCAAGCTCTACAGCCACTCGACCAAGGCGGTGCAGAACTACAAGATGCACCCGACCTACGAGCACGACTACGGCAAGGTCTGGCTGGAACAGGCCTGATCCCAGCGAACGGACAAAGGGGCGTTCGGCCCCTTTGTCCCCTTCCTCGCGTGACCCGGGACCGGAGAGCCGCTGCAGCAAAAAAGTTGCGGACTCGTCGAGCGGGGTCATGCAATAAACTGGGTTGATCGCATTCGAAGGTCTGTTTTACCGGCTTGCTCCGCATCGCGGCGGGGATAGGCGGCCAATCAGGCTCCCCCAACCCATCGGCAGGGGTCCGCCATGCTTTCTTTCATCCTGAGACGCCTCGGCACCATGGCGCTGACGATGCTGTGCCTGACCTTGATCGTCTTCTTCCTGATCAATCTCGGTCCCAATCTGAAGAAGCTGGCGATCAGCCAGACCGAGATGCACACCTCCGCCGAACAGCTCGAAAGCTGGCTGGTCAACCATGGCTACCGCCAGAACTTCTTCGTCCGCTACGGTCAGTGGCTAGGAGTCCTGCCCAAGCAGCCGATCACCGACCCGGCGACAGGAAAGCCGGCGCAGCGCTTCTCTTTCTGCAACGACCCGCTCGTGCCGACCTTCTCCGGCGTGCTGCAGGGCGACTTCGGTTGCTCGACCAAATTCAAGACGACGGTTGCCTCGAAGCTCTTCCCGGCGCTCGGCGCCACGGGGCTTTTGATGTTCTGGGTGCTGGCGCTGATGGTGCCGATCTCGCTGCTCATCGGTATCCTTGCCGGCATGCGCGAGGGCTCGCGCACCGACCGCACGCTGTCTGTCGCCTCGATCGCCTCGACGGCGACGCCCGAATATGTGTCGGGCGTCATCTTCACGGTCATCTTCGCGTCCTGGCTCGGTTGGCTGAACGGCTCGGCGGCATCCGCCAGCCAGGGCCTCACCTTTTATAATTTCACCCTGCCGGTGATGACGCTGGCAATCTACGGCATCGGCTACATCGCGCGCATGACGCGCGCCTCGATGGTGGAGGTGATGACGCAGCAATATATCCGCACCGCCCGCCTCAAGGGCCTCTCCTTCGGCAGCGTGGTTGTCAAGCATGCGCTGCGCAACGCTCTGATCGCGCCGTTCACCGTGATCATGCTGCAGTTTCCCTGGCTGCTCACCGGTGTCGTCATCGTCGAGGTGATGTTCCGCTACCAGGGGTTCGGCTACACGCTGGTCGAGGCCGCCGGCAACAACGACATCGACCTGCTGCTCGGCTGCTCGCTGGTTTCGGTGTTCATCGTCTTGATCACGCAGCTCATCTCCGATGTCGGCTACGCGTTCCTCAATCCGCGCATCAGGGTTCAATAAGGGGCAGGGTCGATGCAGACCGAGTATATCAATGCCTTCGACATCATTGTCGGCGTGCTCTGGCGTTTCTGGCCGGTGTGGATCGCGTTGATCCTGGTGATGGGTGCCAGCTTTACCTACAAGAAGCGGCTTGGCCTTTACGGCCAGCTCTTCGACAGCGGCGTTGGCATTGCCGGCGTCTTCATCTGCCTGTTCTGGCTGTTCACCGCGATCTTCGCCTCAACGATCTCGCCCTTCGATCCGCTGGCGCAGGTGTCGGTGATGAAGGACACTCTGCCCGGCGCGATCGAGCCCACGTCCAAGCTCATCTACTATTTCGGCGGCGACAAACTGGCCCGCGACGTGTTCTCGCGCATGGTCTATGGCAGCCAGATCGTGCTGATCATCGCGCCTGCGGCCACCGGTTTCGCGCTGATGGTCGGCATCACGCTCGGCCTGCCGGCCGGCTACTATGGCGGCAAGATCGACACGCTGCTGTCGTTTCTCGCCAATCTGGTGCTGGCCTTCCCGGTGATCCTTCTGTTCTACCTCCTGGTGACGCCGGGCATCATGGACACGCCGATCCCCTATGCAATGGCCGGGCTGTTCTTCCTGTTCCCGATCATCTTCTTCAGCGTGCTGTTCTGGACGCGTTTCAAGAACCGGCCGGACCGGCTCTATATCCTGCTCGGTATCACGCTCGTCGTTGGTGGCTGGATCTATGTCGGCCTGGTTTTCGACAAGGATCCGCTGCATATCGTCCACATCGATCCGAACCAGCTCAACATTTTCGTGGCGGTGGTCTTCGCATCCAGCCCCGGCGTGTTCCGCATCGTGCGCGGGCTGACCATGGACATCAAGACGCGCGACTATGTGGCGGCGGCGCAGACGCGCGGTGAATCGCCCTGGTACATCATGCTTTGGGAGATCCTGCCCAATGCCCGCGGACCGCTGATCGTCGATGCCTGCCTGCGCATCGGCTACACGACGATCCTGCTTGGCACGCTTGGCTATTTCGGCCTGGGCCTCGCGCCGGAAAGCCCGGACTGGGGCACCGCGATCAAGGATGCCAGCCGCCTCTTGCGCTCCTTCATCCACCCGGCGCTGCCGCCGACGATCGCGCTGATGTCGTTCGTGCTGGGGCTGAACCTTTTGGCGGATTCGCTGCGTGAACAGTCGATGAAGGATTGACGGCGGGGTCCCGGATCCCACGTGATGAAGAACAAGGATTGGAGCGACCCATGAACGAGGCAGTTCGAGATCCAGCCAGGTCGACCGGTGGGCCGATCATCGAGATCGAGAACCTGTCGATCTCCTTCTTCACGCGCAAGGGCGAGATTCCGGCGGTGATGGACTTTTCCTGCACGGTGATGCCCGGCGAGGCGATGGGCATCGTGGGCGAGTCCGGCTGCGGCAAGTCGACGGTCTCACTCGGCATCATGCGCGACCTCTCCAACATCGGGAAGATCGTCGGCGGCAAGATCAAGTTCCAGGGCAAGGACATGGGCGAGCTCTCCGAGGAGGAGTTGCGCGCCATTCGCGGCAACAAGATCGCCATGATCTACCAGGAGCCGATGGCGAGCCTCAATCCGGCGATGAAGATTGGCCAGCAGCTGATGGAAGTGCCGCTGATCCACGACAAGGTGTCGAAGGAAGAGGCCTACACAAGGGCGCTGGAAATGGTGCGCGCGGTGAAGCTGCCCGATCCGGAGCGCATGATGCGGTCTTATCCGCACCAGTTGTCCGGCGGCCAGCAGCAGCGCATCGTCATCGCCATGGCGCTGCTGTCCAAGCCAGCGCTGCTTCTACTCGACGAGCCGACCACCGCGCTCGACGTCACCGTCGAGGCCGGCATCGTCGAACTGGTCAAGGGGCTGGGCGAGAAGTTCGGCACCTCGATGATCTTCGTGTCGCACAATCTCGGCCTCATCCTCGAGACCTGCGACAAGATCACGGTGATGTATTCCGGTGAGGCGGTCGAGACCGGCAAGATCAAGGACGTTTTCGACCGGATGCGCCATCCCTATACGCAAGGGCTGTTCCGCTCGATCCCGCTGCCCGGCGCCGACAAGAATTCGCGGCCGCTGATCTCCATCCCCGGCCAGTTGCCGCTGCCGCATGAACGGCCGAAGGGCTGCAATTTCGGGCCACGCTGCCACCATTTCGTCGAGGGCGTCTGCAACGCCGCCGAAATCCCGATGGTTCCGGTCGACGGCCATGAGGGGCATTTCTCGCGCTGCGTGCGCTTCAACGAGATCGACTGGGAGGCGCTGCCGCCCGGCGCCAAGAAGGTCAACGAAAAGGTCGAGCCCGGCGCGCCGGTGCTGAAAATCCAGGACCTGAAGAAATACTACAAGGTCGGCGGTAGCGAAGTGTTCGGCTCCAGCGAGGGCCGCGTCGTCAAGGCCAACGAGACGATCTCGTTCACCGCCCGCGAATCCGAAACGGTGGCGATTGTCGGCGAATCCGGCTGCGGAAAGTCGACGCTGGCGAAGGTGCTGCTGGGCCTCGAAACCGCGAGCTCAGGCACGGTGACGCTGGCCAACAAGGAAATCCAGTCGACGGGCATCGAGAGCCGTGGCGTCGATACGGTGTCGTCGATCCAGATGGTGTTCCAGAACCCGTTCGACACGCTCAACCCCAGCCATTCCGTCGGCTCGCAGATCATCCGCACGCTGGAAAAGTTCAATGTCGGCAAGAATGTCGCCGAGCGGCGCCAGCGCATGCTGGAACTGCTCGACCTAGTGAAGCTGCCGCGGGCGTTCGAAACCCGCAAGCCGCGCCAGCTTTCGGGTGGTCAGAAACAGCGTATCGGCGTGGCGCGCGCCTTTGCCGGCGATGCCAAGGTGGTGGTGGCCGACGAGCCGGTCTCGGCGCTCGACGTCTCGGTGCAGGCGGCGGTGACCGAGCTCTTGATGGATATCCAGCGCAAGAACAAGACGACGATGCTGTTCATCAGCCACGATCTGTCGGTGGTGCGCTACATCGCCGACCGCGTCGTCGTCATGTATCTCGGCTACATCGTCGAACAGGGCACGACGGACCAGATCTTCTCGCCACCCTACCACCCCTATACCGAGGCGCTGCTGTCGGCGATCCCGATCGCCGACACCAGCGTGGTCAAGAAGCACATCGTGCTCGAGGGCGACATCCCGTCGGCAATGAACCCGCCGACGGGCTGCCCGTTCCAGACGCGTTGCGGCTACAAGAAGCTGGTGCCGGACAATCTGTGTGAGACGAAAGTGCCGCCGGTGAAAAATCTCGGCGACGGTCATATGAGCCTGTGCTGGCTCGCGGACGATGTGCTGGCTAAGATGGAGCCGGTCATCAGGTTCGACAAGGAGCATGCGGCGCATGAGGGCGTGCCGGATGATGTGCACGGCGCGGGGCCGGGTTTGTCGGGAACTGCGCCCGACCGGCCGCGTGGCAAAACGGGCAGCGCGGAAGCCGACCAGATCGGGGATGCCGTGGAGCAGGACCAGGCCGGAATGCGAGCCCGTCGCAACAAAGTGCGCGACGAGACTTCCGAAACCGGTGTTAAAAAGCCGAAGGACACGACGAGGCGGCACTAAGCCGGGCTGGGTGTCAACTGCCACACTGCCGTAGCTGCGCCTCATAATCGCGCGCCATCTTGTCGGTGGCGCGCGCATAGGTCTGCACACCGGCGTCGCCGCGATTGCCGCGGCCATAGGCGGTCCAGCCGAGATAATAGGCCAGATAGAGATTGTAGGTGTCGTTGCGGGCAACGCCGAACGTATCGGCGGTCTTTGAATGGTACCAGCCGACGAAGTCGACGGCGTCGGAGAATTTGGTGCGGCGCGCCGTCCAGTTGCCGGTCTCGCTTTGATATTGCGACCAGGTGCCGTCGAGCGCCTGCGAGTAGCCGGTGGCGCTCGAGACATGCGTCCACGGGATGAAGCCGAGCAGCTTGGTGCGCGGCGGGCGGGCATTGCTCTTGAAGCCGGATTCCTTGCGCACCGTCGCCATCAGCACGGGAACGGGAATGCCGTATTTCTGTTCGGTGCGTTCGGCGGCGGACTGCCAGTTGTCGAACCAGCCGTCGTTCTGGTCGAAGACGGCGCAGACATTGTTGATGTGGCTGGGCGCCGTCGCGCAGGCCGAAAGCGCCAGCAGCACGGAGACGGTGACAATTTTACTAAAACTCGACCTACGCATTGGAAGACGAATAGGCCGAAATCATAAAAGGAGTCTTGCCGCCTTCCTTAACGCGGGCGTGAGAGCAATGAAAAATCGATTGTCGATATTACGACCATTTGTGTCGCCATTCTTTTCATCAATTTCGAAAAATGCCGCTTAGGCTAAAATCACGCCGGCAAACGACGAATTCCTGACAGCCGGTTTATGATGAGGGCGCTCTGATGCGCGCATGAGCGAACCAAGACGCAAGCGCGGCGCCGAGCGCATGAGCAACCGGGGACCCGCCGCCATTCCGCAGCTGCCGCGGCGGCGGGTGGAAAATCCCTATCCGCCGATGGCGCTGCTGTCGGCCGACCAGATCGAGGCCATCCACCAGGCATCGATGCATATACTGGAGAATTTCGGCATCGAGGTGATGAGCACGCGGGCGCTGTCGCTGTTCGAGCGTGCCGGTGCCAGGGTCGACCACGCCACGATGAATGTGCGTATCGATCGCGGCATGGTCGAGGAGGCGCTGAAGTCGACGCGCAGCCACTACACGCTGACCCCGCGCAATCCGGCGCATGCCATCCACCTCGGCGGCAACACCATCAACTTCACGCTGGTGGCGGGGCCGCCCAATGTGCACGACATGGAACGAGGCCGTCGCGCCGGCAACATGCCCGACTATCAGAACCTTGTGCGGCTGGCGCAGCATTTCAACTGCATCCACATGCTGGGCAACCAGGTCTGCGCGCCGATCGAGCTGCCGGCCAACACGAGGCACATGGACACCTATTTCGCCAATCTGACGCTGACCGACAAATGCTTCCACGTCTCGGCGATCGGCAGGGGCAGGGCGCTGGACGGCATCGAGATGATGGCGATCGCGCGCGGGCTGACGCTCGAGCAGATTGCCCAAGATCCCGGCATCACCACCATCATTTCGGTCAACTCGCCGCGCCGCTTCGACGAGATGATGGCGGAAGGGCTGATGACCATGGCCGAATACGCCCAGTCGGTGGCGGTGACGCCGTTCACGCTGATGGGCGCGATGAGCCCGGTTACGCTTGCCGGAGCGCTGGCGCAGCAGAATGCCGAGGCGCTGTTCGGCATCGTGCTGACGCAGCTGGTACGTCCCGGCGCGCCGGTGATGTACGGCGCCTTCACCTCCAATGTCGACATGAAGTCGGGCGCGCCGGCCTTCGGCACGCCGGAAAACACCAAGGCCAACATCGCCTCGGGGCAGTTGGCGCGGCGCTATAAGTTGCCGTACCGCACGACGCCGGGCTCGGCCTCGAATGCGGCGGACGCGCAGGGCGCTTATGAGACTCTGATGGCGCTGTGGGGCGCGGTGCTCGGCCACGGCAATCTCGTCTACCATGCCGCCGGCTGGCAGGAGGGTGGACTGACAGCCTCGTTCGAAAAGCTCATCATCGATGTCGAGATGATGCAGCACATGATGGAGTTCCTTCGGCCGATCGTCGTCGATGAGAGCGAGTTGGCGGTCGAGGCGCTGGGCGCGGTGCCGACCGGCGGCCATTTCTTCGGCGAGCCGCACACGCTGGAGCGTTACGCCACCGCCTTCTACCAGCCCATGCTCTCCAACTGGCAGAACTACGAGGCCTGGCAGGAGGCCGGCGGGCTGGACACGACGGCGCGCGCGACGCGGCTGTGGAAGAAAGCGCTGGAGGAATATGTCGAGCCGGTCATGGATCCGGCTGTCCGCGAGGCGCTCGAAGCCTATATGGCACGCCGCAAGGAAACGATCGGGCAGGGCGAGCCGTGAGGGAACGGCTTCCCAATCTGATTCATTTCAATCTCTCAACTCATTGAACCTACGAGAAAAAGCCCATGAAGTCGCATGCAAAGGTCGTGGTCATCGGTGGCGGTGTCGTCGGATGCTCGGTGCTGTTCCATCTTGCCCGCCATGGCTGGACCGACGTCGTGCTTTTGGAGCGCGACGAGTTGACGTCGGGCTCGACCTGGCATGCGGCGGGCGGCATGCACACCATCAATGGCGATCCCAACGTGGCCAAGCTGCAGAAATACACGATCTCGCTCTACAAGGAGATCGAGGAGCTTTCGGGGCAGGCGACCGGCGTGCATCTGACCGGCGGCGTGCTGCTGGCCGCAACCGAGGCGCGGCTCGACTGGCTGCGCGGCGTGGTCTCGAAAGGCCGTTATCTCGGCATCGACCTCGAGGTGATCTCGGCGAAGGAAGCGGCGGAATTGATGCCGCTCATCGATTCCAGCCAATTCGTCGGCGCGGTGCGCAACAAGGAGGACGGCCATCTCGACCCGTCCGGCGTGACGCATGCCTATGCCAAGGCCGCGCGCAAACTGGGCGCCGAGGTCGAGCGCTTCACCAAGGTCGAGGACATCGTGCGCCGTCCCGACGGGTTGTGGCGCGTCATCACCAACAAGGGCGAGGTGGTGGCCGAGCATGTCGTCAATGCCGGCGGCCTGTGGGCGCGCGAGGTCGGCCGCATGGTCGGGCTCGAACTGCCGGTGCTCGCGATGGAGCACATGTATCTGATCACCGAGGACATGCCGGAGGTCGCCGACTGGAACGAGAAGACCGGCACCGAGATCATCCACGCGGTCGACTTCGACGGCGAGCTTTATCTGCGCCAGGAGCGCGGCGGCATGCTGATGGGCACCTATGAGAAGGCGAACAAGGTCTGGTCCGAGTTCCAGACGCCGTGGAATTTCGGCCATGAATTGCTGGAGCCGGACATCGACCGCATCGCGCCGTCGCTGGAGGTCGGCTTCCGGCATTTCCCGGCCTTCCAGAACACAGGCATCAAGCAGATCATCAACGGCCCCTTCACCTTCGCGCCGGACGGCAATCCGCTGGTCGGCCCGGTGCGCGGCCTGCCGGGCTTCTGGGTCGCCTGTGGCGTCATGGCCGGCTTCAGCCAGGGCGGCGGCGTCGGGCTGGCGCTCTCCAACTGGATGATCGAGGGCGATCCCGGCGCCGACATCTGGGCGATGGACGTGGCGCGCTACGGCGATTGGGCGACGATGGCCTACACCAATGCCAAGGTGCGCGAGAATTATTCGCGCCGCTTCTCGATCCGCTTCCCGAACGAGGAACTGCCGGCCGGGCGTCAGCTCAAGACGACGCCGGTCTACGACACGCTTGTGGCCAAGGGCGCGCAATGGGGTGTCTCCTACGGGCTCGAGGTGCCGCTGTGGTACGCGCCGGAAGGCGTCAAGGATGAGTTCTCCTGGCGACGCTCGACAGACTTCGACCATGTCGGCAAGGAAGTGGCGACCGTGCGCAACGGCGTCGGCCTGTCGGAGATTTCCAACTTCGCCAAATACAGGGTGACGGGCGAGGGGGCGGCCGCCTGGCTCGACCGCATGCTTGCCTGCAAGCTGCCCAGGCGCGGGCGTATGACGCTGACGCCGATGCTGAAGGACGACGGCAGACTGATCGGCGATTTCACGCTGGCCAATATCGACGACGGCGAGTGGTTCATCGCCGGCTCCGGCATCGCCGAGCAGTACCATATGCGCTGGTTCGAGACGCATCTGCCCAACGACGGCTCGGTGCATATCGAGGCGCTGGGTCAGAAGCTCACAGGCCTTGCCATTGCCGGGCCGAGGGCGCGGGCAGTTCTGGCCAAGTTCACCCGCGCCGACGTTTCCAACGCCGCATTCCCCTTCATGGCTGTGGCCAGGATGGATATCGGTATGGCGCCGTGCCTAGTCGGCCGCGTCAGCTACACCGGCGACCTCGGCTACGAGATCTGGGTGGCGCCCGAATATCAGCGCGCCGCCTACCAGGCGCTGGTCACCGCGGGCGAGGAATTCGGCATCGGCCTGTTCGGCTCGCGCGCGCTCAACGCGCTGAGGCTGGAAAAGAATTACGGCTCATGGGCGCGCGAGTACCGGCCGATCTATGGGCCGGTCGAGGCTGGGCTCGACCGTTTCGTCGCCTATGGCAAGGACGCGGACTTCATCGGCAAGCAGGCAGCGCTTGCCGAGCGCAGAGAGGGCGGCAAGCTTCGACTGCGCAGCTTCATCGTCGATGCCACCGATGCCGACGTGATCGGCGACGAGGCGATCTGGCATGACGGCGTCGTGCGCGGCTGGGTCACGTCGGGCGGCTTTGCGCACAATTCGAAGACGTCGGTCGCGATGGGCTACGTGCCGAAGGAGATCGCCGACAGGCCGCACGGGTTCGAGATCGAGATCCTCGGCAAGCGTCATGCGGCGCGTATCCAGGCGGCGCCGCTTTTCGACGCCAATTTCGAGCGGATGCGTGCCTGACGGCGGCGCGCATCCTGCCTTCAGGCCCTGGCGTTCTCGCGATTGTCCAGCGCGAAGGCGCCCGAACCGGCAAAGAACAGATAGAGGAAGACAAAGCAGAACAGGATGGCTGCGTCGCCGCCGTTGTTGGCCGGGAAGAAGTCGCGCGGAAAGTGCGCCATGAAATAGGCGATCGCCATTTCGCCGGCGAGAAGGAAGGCGACCGGGCGGGTGAAGAGGCCAAGCGCTAGAAGGATGCCGCCGGCGAATTCGAGAATGCCGGCAGCCGTCGTCAGCCCGGTGAGGGCATGCGGCTCGGCGCTGACCGGGAAGTTGAACAGCTTCTGCGAGCCATGTTCGATGAACTGCAGGGCGGTCATGATGCGCAATACGCCCAGCACCTGCGGCCGATACTGAGCAAGGCTTTCAAAAAGCTTCATCTAAAACTCCATTTTACTCCCGCCCTGAGGCCATAAATTATCGCCCGGCAATGGACCATTCACTTCCCATAGCCCGACATCAACAATCGGTGAGCGAAAACGGTTTCACTCGCCATATTTTTTCTCGTGATGGTTGCATATTTATCCTTATGGTTGTATCTGTATGCGGACACATCAAACCGCGCGAGTCCCCTTTGCCATGAAAAAGATCGTCATAACCCTGTTCGCAATCCTTGCAGGCACCGGCTTCGCCATGGCCGCCGATACCGGTTGCGATGCCTTCAAATGGCCGGTCGAACGCGAGCAGGCCCTGTTTCCGGCGGCGCCCGCCGCGCAGTCCGGCGCTGATCTGACGGTCGGGCAAGCGGCGGATTTCTCGCTCGCGGCGGTCGACACGATCAGCTTCGAGGTGCCGCCGGGGCGCGCGCCCGCAGCCGGCACGTTCGGCGCGACGGCCAGCGTCACCGTGCCGCCTGAAGGCGAGCTTCAATTCAGCCTGTCCGACGAGGCCTGGATCGATGTCGTGCAGGATGGCAAGACCGTAAAATCGGCGGCTTTCAGCGGCGTGAAGACCTGTCCGGGCATCCGCAAGAGCGTGCGCTTCAAGCTGACAGCCGGTCCGGCCACCGTTCAGTTCAGCGGCGCGAAGAAGGCCGACCTCAAAGTGGCGGTGCTGACGCCGGAGTGATCCGACGCCAGCCCATTCAGTAAGCGCTGCTAGAGCGTTTCACCGTTTCACGGAAACGCCGAACCGCACTATCTCTTTGTTTTGACGCAATTCCGGACGGGAAACCGCTACGCACTTTTCCTGGAATTGCTCTAGCGCACCGGCGCCAGCAAGGCGAAATGCGCTCCTTGCGGGTCCTGGCACTGGATGATCCACTGGCCGCTCGGCACATCCATCGGACCCATGATGACCTTGCCGCCATTGTCGGTGACGCGCTTGGCGGCGGCGTCGATGGCGTCGACGTTGAAATAGAACTGCCAGACCGGTACCGGTATCTGCGGCGGTTTGTTCATAATGCCGCCGCCGGATTCGGGACCGGCGCCGAAGGTTTTGTAGATACCCATCTCGCCCATATCGAACTCGCCAGCGCTCTCCCAGCCGAACTGGCTGGAATAGAAATCGAAGGCCGCTTTCCAGTCCGTGGTGTAGAGTTCATGCCACCCGACATGGCCGAGCGTGGTCGCCGGCACCGGCGGCTGTTCAGGCTGGTTCGGCTGCAGGAACATGAAGGTCGCGCCTTGCGGGTCGGCGACGACGGCGAAGCGGCCGACGCCTGGAATATCGTCGGGCGCACGGTGCACCGCACCGCCTGCGTCCTTGAGCGCTTGCGTCGAGGCGTCGATATCCTTGGTGTAGATATAGCCGATCCAGGCTGGCGGCATGCCCATCTTGGCGGGCTCTTCCGGCATCGTCATCAGCCCGCCGACGCCGCGCATGGCGGAATTCACGACGATGTAGCGGGGCATGCCCGGCGCTTTGTCGAAGGGCTCGGCTCGCCAGCCGACAACGGCGGTGTAGAAGGCCTCGGCGGCGTCGAGGTCGGTGGTCATCAGTTCGTACCAGAAGAAGGGCGTTGGGGCATTCGGCATGGTCGGTCTCCTCACCGGTTCAGGCAGCGATCGCGGTTCGATCCATCCTAGGACGATCTCGGCGACAGAAATCCGACATCTGGGCCAAAAATCTTGGACGGCAAGGCACTCCACCCCTGATCTTGCGCAGCCCGCGCTTTTCGACTTTGCTGCCGTCAAAGAGGGGCTTGTTTTCCATGCGCCGAATGTCGCTCACGCCTGAGCTTGTCGCGCTCTGCCATCGCGAGGAGATCGATCCAGGTCCGAGCGGGGAGTGGACACAGCTCGGCGACGACGATTTCAGCGGGCTCGCCGCGCGTCTCGCCGGCGAAGCCGACGAGGGTCCGCTCTGGGTGTTCGCCTATGGCTCGCTGATCTGGAAGCCGGCCTTCGAATCGGTCGAACAACGGCGCGCCTCGGCCTTTGGCTGGCATCGCTCCTTCTGCCTCGACATGGTGCGCTGGCGAGGCAGCGCCGCGCAGCCGGGGCTGATGATGGCGCTGGAACGCGGCGGGCGCTGCGACGGCGTCATCTACCGTTTGCCCGATGGCGAAAAGCCGGCGCAGATCGAAAGACTGCTGCGACGTGAAATCGACGATCATGAAAGCGTCAGTTCGGTGCGATGGGTTCCGGTGCACGCGGCGCAGGGCCGGTTGCGAGCGTTGGGCTTCTGGGTAGGCGTGACCGGCAAGGGCACGTCGCTCGGGCAGCCGCTGGAAAGGGTAGCGCAGATACTGGCACGCGCGTGCGGCCATGTCGGCTCCGGCGCCGAATATCTCTACAACACCGTCAGCCACCTCGAGACATTCGGCATTCATGACCGCAATCTGTGGCGGCTGCAGGACCTGGTGGCGGACGAGATCCGGTCGATCCATCCTGCCAGGACTGAAAGCGTGGAGCCCTCTGGTGCTGCTGCGGTGGTTATAACATGACTTAACCGATCATGTTTTATCCAGCCATTACAGCGACTTGGCAGAAAATTGACCAATTGATAAAAAAATAAAACGTGCTAGCCTTCCCCAAAACGACAACAAGGGGAACTGGAATGGCGACTGGTCATTTCATCGAAGGCATTGCCGGCGGCCGGCTGTCTTCCGAGCAATATGCCGGCAATTTTTCCGACCTGCACCCGCCGCTCGACCATCATGAGGCGCTGGTCGAATCCGATCGCTGCTATTTCTGCTACGACGCGCCGTGCATGAACGCGTGCCCGACCTCGATCGACATCCCGCTGTTCATCCGGCAGATCGCGACCGGCAATCCGCTGGGCTCGGCCAAGACGATCTTCGACCAGAACATCCTCGGCGGCATGTGCGCCCGCGTCTGCCCGACCGAGACGCTGTGCGAAGAGGTCTGCGTGCGCGAGGTGGCCGAGGGCAAGCCGGTGCAGATCGGCCGGCTGCAGCGCTACGCCACCGATGTCGCGATGAGCGAGGACAAGCAGTTCTACAAGCGCGCCGAAGCGACCGGGAAGAGCATCGCGGTAGTCGGCGCCGGGCCGTCGGGGCTCGCGGCGGCGCATCGCCTTGCCCGCCATGGCCATGAGGTCACGATCCTGGAGGCGCGGCCGAAGGCCGGCGGCCTCAACGAATATGGCATCGCCGCCTATAAGAGCGTCGACGATTTCGCCCAGGCCGAGGTCGACTATGTCACCGCGATCGGCGGCATCGACATCCAGAACGGCAAGGCGCTCGGCCGCGACTTCCAACTGGCCGACCTGATGCGCAACTACGACGCGGTGTTCCTCGGCATGGGGCTTGGCGGCGTCAATGCCCTGCGCGCCGACGGCGAGGACGCGGATGGCGTCAGCAACGCGGTCGAGTTCATTGCGGAGCTTCGCCAGGCAAGCGACCTTTCCAGCCTGCCGGTCGGCCGGCGCGTCGTCGTCATCGGCGGTGGCATGACGGCGGTCGATGCCGCGGTGCAGTCGAAGCTGCTCGGCGCCGAAGAGGTGACGATCTGCTATCGCCGTGGCCAGGAGCATATGAACGCCTCCGGCTTCGAGCAGGATCTGGCCGCCGCCAACGGCGTCACCATCCGCCACTGGCTGCAGCCGAAGCGCGTCATTGCCGAGAACGGCAAGGTTTCGGCAATCGAGCTCGAATACACCGCCATGAGTGGCGACAAGCTCGCCGGCACCGGCGAACGGCTCACGCTCGTCGCCGACCAGGTGTTCAAGGCGATCGGCCAGAGCTTCGTGCCGGCGCATCTCAACGGCAGCGAGGAACAGATCGAGCTCGAAGGCGGCCGCATCAAGGTCGATGCCGAGGGCCGCACCTCGCTGGCCAAAGTCTGGGCCGGCGGCGACTGCATTTTCGGCGGCGACGACCTCACCGTCTCGGCGGTGGCGCAAGGGCGCGACGCCGCCGAGAGCATCCACCGGGCATTGACCTCTAACGGGAGGGCATGAGCATGGCAGACATCCGCAACAATTTCATCGGCATCAAATCGCCAAACCCGTTCTGGCTGGCCTCGGCGCCGCCGACCGACAAGGCCTACAACGTCATCCGCGCCTTCAAGGCCGGCTGGGGCGGCGTGGTGTGGAAGACGCTGGGCGAAGAGGGTCCGCCGGTCGTCAACGTCAACGGCCCGCGCTACGGCGCGATCTGGGGCGCCGACCGCCGCCTGCTCGGCCTCAACAACATCGAGTTGATCACCGACCGCGACCTGCAGGTCAATCTGCGCGAGATCAAGCAGGTCAAGAAGGACTGGCCCGACCGCGCCATCGTCGTGTCGCTGATGGTTCCTTGCGTCGAGGATGCCTGGAAGGCGATCCTGCCGGTGGTCGAGGACACGGAAGCCGACGGCATCGAGCTGAATTTCGGCTGCCCGCATGGGATGTCGGAACGCGGCATGGGCGCGGCCGTCGGCCAGGTGCCCGAATACATCGAGATGGTGGTGCGCTGGTGCAAGCAGAACACCCGCATGCCGGTCATCACCAAGCTGACGCCCAACATCACCGACGTGCGCAAGCCGGCGCGCGCGGCGCTGGCCGGCGGCACGGACGCGGTGTCGCTGATCAACACGATCAACTCGATCACCGGCGTCGACCTCGACAGCTTCGCGCCGCAGCCGACCATCGACGGCAAGGGCTCGCATGGCGGCTATTGCGGCCCGGCGGTGAAGCCGATCGCCATGAACATGGTGGCCGAGATCGCGCGCGATCCCGAAACGCATGGCCTACCGATCTCCGGCATCGGCGGCATCACCACCTGGCGTGACGCGGCCGAATTCATGGCGCTCGGCGCCGGCAACGTGCAGGTCTGCACGGCGGCCATGACCTACGGTTTCAAGATCGTGCAGGAGATGATCGCGGGGCTGGAAAACTGGATGGACGAGAAAGGCCACGCCTCGCTCTCCGACGTCATCGGCCGCGCGACGCCCAACGTCACCGACTGGCAGTATCTCAACCTCAACTATGTCGCCAAGGCGCGTATCGACCAGGACGCCTGCATCAAATGCGGCCGCTGCCACATCGCCTGCGAGGACACTTCGCACCAGGCGATCACCAGCATGGTCAACGGCGCCCGGCATTTCGAAGTGATCGAGGCCGAATGCGTCGGCTGCAATCTCTGCGTCAATGTCTGCCCGGTCGAGGGCTGCATCACGATGGAGCCGCTGGCGGCCGGCGCGATGGACGAGCGAACCGGCAAGCCGGTGTCGCCGATCTACGCCAACTGGACGACGCATCCCAACAATCCGATGGCCAAGGTGGCTGCGGAGTAGGCTTGGGTTCCTCGCCCCACGGAGTGGGGAGAGGTGGCCCGGCGAAGCCGGGACGGAGAGGGGCCTTCGCGGCGGCGGAACATCGCGCCAAGGCCCCTGATACCTTTACCTTTCTTGAGCCTCGTCCTTGACCGGCCTTGACTTCGCAGAGGGTGTCCCCCTCTCCGTCCCGGCTTCGCCGGGCCACCTCTCCCCCGCTTTGCGGGGTGCGAGGAACCCAAGTCCTGCGAAGCCCCATCTGTCGAAAAGCATTGGATCTTTCCCCTGACACTCCTGGCCGTTGCGAATTAGCGGCGACCTTCGCTTTTCCTATTGCAGATAAAAAGTATCCATGATAAAAAATATCCATGAATTGGAGATCGGCACGATGAAGCTGGGCGAGGGCGTTGAGGCGGCCATTCACTGCGCGGCGACGCTGGCCAGCGTCGACGGCAACAGCACGATGCCGGGCGCGGCGCTCGCGGAGTGCTTCGGGCTGTCGCCGAGCTATCTGCTGAAACATCTCAACCAGCTCACCGCGGCGCGCATCCTGGAATCGGTGCCGGGGCCGGCGGGCGGCTACCGGCTGGCGCGGGCCGCGGAACAAATCACACTGCTCGATATCGTGCTGGCCGTCGAGGGACGGGAGCCTGCGTTTCGTTGCGGCGAAATCCGCCAGCGTGGCCCGGTCAAGATCGACGCCTCGGCCTATGTCAAACCCTGCGGCATCAATGCTGCGATGCTCAAGGCCGAGCGCGCCTACCGGGCCGCGCTCGCTGAAACCAAGCTGTCCGACCTCGTGGCGGAGTTCGCGGCGGAAGGCGATCCCCGCTCGTTTGCCGCGAGCTGCGCCTTCGTCGAGCGCCACCAGCGGCCGCAAAAATCCGCTCCGCCCAAACAGTTCTGAACCCCACCTCCAACCCACCCAAAACCTGGAAGGACAAGACGATGAAACCGAGATTGCAGTTTTTTGCCAAGGCGCCCGAGATCATGAAGGCGGTGTCGGCCCTCAACAAAGCCGTCGACGAATGTGGGCTGGAAGTGAGACTGCTGCATCTGATCAAGCTCAGGGCGTCGCAGATCAACGGATGCTCGTACTGTGTAGAGATGCACAGCCGCGAGGCGAAGCGCGACGGCGAGACCGAAACCCGGCTCTATCTCGTCGCCGCCTGGAAGGAATCGCCGCTGTTTTCCGAGCGGGAGCGCGCCGCCTTTGCCTGGACCGAAGCCGTGACGCTGATCGCCGATAATGGCGTATCGGACGAACTCTATGCCAGCGCGCTCGAGCACTTCTCGGAAGAGGAACTCGTCAAGCTCTCGGTCGCGCTCGGCATGATCAACACCTGGAACCGGCTGTGCATTCCGTTCCACGCCATTCATCCGATGCCGGCAGCCAGGGCCGCCTGATCTAACCAGCGAAAGCGAGGGCCTCTCGGAGGCCCACGCTTTTTCATTTGGGATCAATGACATGTTTGAGAATTTTCAGAACGAGATTCTGGTCGTCGCTCGACTGCTGCTGGGCGGTGCTTTCGTCTTCGCCGGCCTGCGCAACATTCAGAACCGAAAGCTGGTGACCTCGTTGATGGCCGCGCGCGGTGTGCCGCAGGCCGCGCTTGCCCTATGGCTGGGCATCGTGCTGCAGGTCGTCGCCGGTGCGCTGGTGATTACCGGCCTGTGGACCGCGCCTGCAGCAGCGGTCCTGATCCTGTTCCTCATCGTCGCGACGCCGATGTTCCACAATTTCTGGGATCACCAGGGTGCGGATCGCACGTCTCGCATCAATGGCGTCGTCAGCAATGTCGCGCTAGGTGGAGGCTTCCTGGCGCTGATCGCGCAGTATCTTTGACTGCCGGCAGCCGGGTTCGAGGCAATTGATAGCCCGGCGTTAATCGCTCCGTCGCGATTGTCCTGTATGAAATCAGCGGGTTGGCGCGGGTAGGGCGGCTATGGAGCAGAGCTGGACAAGTTTCTGGGCACGCGTTTCGGAAGCCTTCCACCAGGCGCTTTCTCCGTTCCGGGCGATTGCCGAAGCCCTTGGCGGGCATCCGAGCGACATCCAGATCTGGTGTTTTCTCTGCAGCCTCTTCTTCCTGGTGCTCGTCGCCATACAGACCTATGGCGGCATCGTACTTGGGCGACGCGGCGCCTTTGCCACCGGCAAGGTGGTCGATATCGCCAAGTCCGGCGAATATTCGGACAATCCCATCATCGAATTCGCTGACAGCTCCGGTCGCACCTGGCGTTTCGAGTCGCCGCTGCCGGTCAACAAAATGACCAGGAATGTCGGCGCGCCGGTCGATGTGATCTACGATCCGCTTCACCCAAAGCGGGCACGCGAGGTGGGTCGCCGGCTGACGAAGGCAATCCACCTGGTCGTCTGGTATGCGGTCGTTGCCGGGCTGATGCTGCTCGCCTTCCTGCCCGGCCTTATCGCCAGTTGATTCGTTGAGGCTCAGGCTGCAAAGCGCAGACCGCCGTCGCAGGTCAGCACCTGGCCGGTCATGAAGCCGTTGGAAACCAGGAAGGCGATCGCCTCGGCGACGTCCTCGGCGCGGCCGATACGGCCGACCGGCGTCTTGCCGGCATATTCGGCAAACACCGCCTGGCGCTGCTCGTGCGGCAGGAAATCCCACCAGGGCGTGTCGATGACGCCGGGCGCCACGACGTTGACGCGCAGCGGCTTCAGCTCGACCGCCAGGATCGGCGCAACGGTCAAGAGCATGCCGTTGATGGCGCCGATGCCGGCGACTCCGGGCGCCGTGATCTGCGCCGACACTGCAGAGATGAAGGTTACCGACCCGGCTTTGTTCAAGGTCGGCAGGGCGGCCTGCAGGCAGGACAATTGCGGCCGGATCTTTTCCTCGACGCCGCTGCCGATATCGGCAAGGTCAAGCGTCGCGAACGGCCCCAGACCCTTGCCGCCGCTGGCGGCCAGAACCAGGTGATCGAACGGCCCGAGCTCGGCGAAAAACTGCCGCACTTCATCCGGCCTGGTGGCGTCGAAGGCGGCCTTGTCGACGGTGCCGTCGAGGCTCTTCCAGGCGCTCTTCAGCTTCTCTTCGTTGCGGCCGGTGATCGTCACTTTCATGGCGGGGCTGACCAGGCGCCTGGCCGTGGCGAGGCCGATGCCCGAAGAGCCGCCGATGATGACGCAATGTTCGATGGTCATGAATGCTGTTCCCTGGATGTCGATGATGGATGGCCGGTCAGTTCGAGGCTCAAGGCCCGCAATTGGCGACGGGCCTTTTCGTTGTAGGCCTGCGCGTCGGCGCGCGATTCCCGCTGGCCGTCGAAATAAAGGCCGCTGCGCCCTTCGAGCGCCGGCGACGTCGCCAGGTTGAGGATGGCGTCGGCGCCGGTTTCGACAGAGCTCCATGGCGTGACGCCGGCCTGCCGCACCATGGTGGTGTCCATATAGCTTGCCGGGTGCAACGCATTCACTGTGACGCCGGTGCCGCCAAGCTGATTCGCCAGATCGATGGTGAACAGGATCTGCGCCAGCTTGCTCTGGCAGTAGGCGCGCACGCCGCTCTAGCCATGCGTCAGCATGACGTCGTTGAAATCGATCGCCTGCTGGCCGGCCGAGGCGACATTGACGATACGCGCCGGCGCGCCTGCCTTGAGCAGCGGTAAGAGTTCCGACGTCAGCAGGAAGCCGGCGAGATAGTTGACGGCGAAACGCAGCTCGTAGCCATCGGCGCTGACCTGCCGTTTGGCGCGCTGGCCGCCGGTGCCGACACCGGCATTGTTGATCAAGACGTCGAGCCGATTGGTCCGCGCGCGCACGGCTTCGGCGAGACGATGCACTTCAGCAAGCGAAGCGAGGTCGGCGGCGAGAAACTCCGCCTTGCCGCCCTTGGCCTCGATGGCAGCGACCGTCGTCTTGCCGCGGCTTGCGTCGCGACCATGCACCAGCACGCGGGCGCCGGCGGCGCCGAGCCTTTCCGCGACCACGCGGCCGACGCCGTCGGTCGAGCCGGTGACGAGAATGGTTTTGTCCTTGAGTTCCATGTTCAGAGCCTCCTTGCGCTGCTCTGAACGCCAAGATGGGACACGGCGCACGCCCCAAACAGTTCAAACTTTATCCTGGTATCGGTACTGCTATAATAGGCGCATGGATGCCGTCAGCCATTCCCCCGAAGATCACCGCCGGCGCGAACTCGGCGCCTTCCTGCGTTCGCGCCGCGAGAGGCTTTCGCCTGATGCCGCGGGCATCGCGTGCGGCGCGCGGCGGCGCACGCCGGGCTTAAGGCGCGAGGAAGTGGCGATGATCGCCGGCGTCGGCACGACCTGGTACACTTGGCTGGAACAGGGCAGGGATGTGCGGCCTTCGGTCGAGGTGCTGTCTGCGCTCTGCCAGGCGTTGCGGCTCGACGGCGCAGAGCAGCGGCATCTGTTCACGCTCGCCGGCCGCCAGCAGCCAGAGCGGCGGCGCATCGTCGCGGGCAAGGTCGAGGGACCCTTGCTGCACATGCTGCAGAGCCTGGTCCTGCAGCCCGCCTATGTCGTTGGCCCGCGCTGGGACGTGCTGGCCTGGAATGACGCGGCCGTCGCGATTTTCGGCGATTACGGCCTGTTGGACGGCGATGCCCGCAACATCATCCATGGCGTGTTCACCGATCCGCACCGGCGGCACCTTTTGGTGGATTGGGAGCAGTTGGCACGCGCAACCCTTGCCGCGTTCCGCGCCGAGAGCGCGAAATATACCGGTGATCCGGACTTCGAGCGGCTGATCGCGCTGATGATGCGCTCGAGTCCGGAGTTCCGCGAATGGTGGCCGCAGCGCGACGTCGTGCACCGGCTGTCCGGCCTGAAGCATCTGCGCCATCCAATCGCAGGCGGAATGACGTTCGAGCATATGAGCCTGTCGATCGACGACGGCTCGGACATGAGATTGATCGTCTACACACCGCTCGCCGAGCAGAACTCGGTCGCGAAATTGCGCAAGCTGCTCGACGACCTTCCAACCGAGCGGCGCAGCGCCTGAGCGGTCAGGGCAGGGTCAGCCCTTCGGCTTCAACCCATCCAGGAACAACTGCTCCAGAAAACGCGCCGCGTCCTCGAAGCGGCCGTCGCCGCCGCGGTCGGCGCCGAGCACGGCGCGCACCTGGACGTCGAAATCGGCGTAATGCTGCGTCGTCGCCCAGATCGAGAAGATCAGATGCCAGGGATCTGTGCGGGCGATCTTGCCGGCGCGCATCCAGCTCTTGATGACGGCGGCCTTCTCGTCGACCAGCGACTTGAGCTCGCCCTCCAGCAGCGGCTTGATGCGTGGCGCGCCCTGCAGGATCTCGTTGGCGAACAGCCGGCTTTCGCGCGGGAAATCGCGCGCCATTTCGAGCTTTCTGCGGATATAGCTTCTAAGCTCGGTCAGAGGATCGCCAATATCGTCCAGCTCGCGCAGCGGCGCCAGCCAGGTGTCGAGCAGGCGCTGCATCAACGTCTCATGAATGTCTTCCTTGCGGCGGAAGTAATAGAGAAGGTTGGGCTTCGACATGCCGGCCGCTTCGGCGATCTGGTCGATGGTCGAGCCGCGAAAGCCGTTGGCGGAGAAGACTTCGAGCGCGGCTTCCAGGATGAGCTCGCGCTTTTCCTGCTGGATGCGGGTGCGGCGGGGAGCTGAGCCTTCCATCGCGGTGGTCATCCTTGCCGGCCGTCTTCGCACGGTCTGTCTGGACCAATTCTCTGGACCAGTTTTTCGTCAGGCTGTGGAGCGCGCTTTTTATGCGGCATTTCCGCTAGTAATCCCCTGACCGCCGACAGGCGGTGCTAACGTTTGTCCAACCGGTCAAAATTTTGCGTAGCACGAAAACGCAGCGAAGACCAAGCGTTGGCCGCACCGAAACAGGTTACAAGGGGAAGTCTTGGTCATGTCCAACCGGCTGAAAGTCACGCCGAACGATCTCAGCGCATTCTGGATGCCGTTCACGGCAAACCGGCAGTTCAAGCAGGCGCCACGCATGTTCGTGTCCGCCAAGGACATGCATTATACCACCAGCGACGGTCGCAAGGTGCTCGACGGGACCGCCGGCCTCTGGTGCGTCAACGCCGGTCACTGCCGGCCGAAGATCACCGAGGCGATCCAGCATCAGGCCGCCGAGCTCGACTACGCGCCGGCCTTCCAGATGGGCCACCCGATCGTGTTCGAGCTGGCGAACCGCCTGGTCGACATCGCGCCGAAGGGCATGGACCACGTCTTCTTCACCAATTCGGGTTCGGAATCGGTCGACACGGCGCTGAAGATGGCGATCGCCTATCACCGCGCCAGGGGCGAGGGCGCGCGCACGCGCCTTATCGGCCGCGAGCGCGGCTATCACGGCGTCAATTTCGGCGGCATCTCGGTTGGCGGCATCGTCACCAACCGCAAGATGTTCGGCACGCTGCTCGGCGGCGTCGACCATCTGCCGCACACGCATCTGCCGGAGAAGAACGCCTTCTCGAAGGGCGTGCCGGAGCATGGCGCGGAGCTCGCCAACGAGCTCGAGCGCCTCGTTACCCTGCATGACGCCTCGACCATCGCCGCCGTCATCGTCGAGCCGGTCGCCGGCTCCACCGGCGTCATCCTGCCGCCGAAGGGCTATCTGCAGAAGCTTCGGGAAATCTGCACGAAGCACGGCATATTGTTGATTTTCGATGAAGTGATCACCGGCTTCGGCCGCCTCGGCGCGCCGTTCGCGGCCGACTATTTCGGCGTCACGCCGGATATCATGACCACCGCCAAGGGCGTGTCCAACGGCGTCATCCCGATGGGCGCGGTGTTCGTCAAGAAGGAGATCCACGACGCCTTCATGACCGGCCCCGAGCACATGATCGAGTTCTTCCACGGCTACACCTATTCGGGCAATCCGATCGCCTGCGCCGCGGCGCTCGGCACGCTCGACACCTACAAGGAAGAAGGCCTGCTGACGCGTGGCGAGGAGCTGGCGCCTTACTGGGAAGACGCGCTGCATTCGCTGAAGGGCGAGCCGCACGTCATCGACATCCGCAACATCGGCCTGATCGGCGCGATCGAGCTGGCGCCGATCGCCGGCAGCCCGACCAAGCGGGCGTTCTCGGCCTTCGTCAAGGCCTTCGAGCGCGGCGCGCTGATCCGCACCACCGGCGACATCATCGCGCTGTCGCCGCCGCTGATCATCACCAAGGGCCAGATCAACGAACTGATCGACCATGTTCGCGATGTTCTGAGGTCGATCGACTGACTAGCGGGTCACGGATATCCCTCTCCGTCGAGGGGAGGGTGTCCGTGAAGCGGCTGGGCGGCGAGGTCGGCGGACATGCGCCGACCTCAAGAATGGTCCCAATCAGGCAGGCTGTGCGCCGATGCCCGTCAGGATCACCCGCTTGATGTTTTCCTTGGCCTCCCGCCATTGCCGGTCGGAGAGCGACTTGCCGCCGTTCAGCGTCTCGATCTGGTGGCCGAAATCGGCGTAGTGCTGGGTCGTGGCCCAGAGCATGTAGAGCAGATGGCGCGGGTCCACCGGATCCATCTTGCCTTCCTCGATCCAGCGCCTGATGATCTCGACGCGGCCGTCGGTCCATTCGCGCAAAGTCGATTCCATATAGTCCTGAAGCACCGGCGCGCCGTGCATCACTTCCGAGGCCCAGACTTTCGAGCCGTCCGGATGGCGGCGCGATATCTCCATCTTGGCGTCGATATAGGAGCTGATGCCGTCCACCGGGCCGCGCGCCGCGTCGAAGCAATTGGCCGCCTGCAGCCAGATTTCGAAAATGTTCTGGACGACGGACCGGTAGAGTTCTTCCTTGGTGGCGAAATAATAGTGGAGATTTGCCTTCGGCAGTCCCGCCAGGTCGGCAATCAGCTGCATCGTGGCGCCGCCGAACCCTGCCTCCGCGAACACCTTTTCGGCGGCGAGCAGAATGGCTTTTTCATTCTCCCGCCTTATATCCTGTCGACGCATGGGACGGGTGGTTTCGCTCATGTGTTCTCCAAGATTCTAGTTGACCGCTTGGTCAGGTTGTGTAGTCTGAAAGCTGACCATACGGTCAGGATGCAAACCACTCAAGAGGCGACAAGACCTCTGGTGTGAATGGGAACCGAAAATGGCCGCACCCGGCGAGAATCTGCGAATCAATTCAGACCGCTTGTGGGATTCCATCATGGAGATGGCGAAGATCGGCCCCGGTATTGCCGGCGGCAACAATCGCCAGACCGTGACGGACGAGGATGGCGAAGGCCGCCATCTGTTCAAGCGCTGGTGCGAGGCGGCGGGGCTCGAAATGGGCCTCGACGAGATGGGCACGATGTTTGCCCGCCGCGAAGGCACCGATCCCAGCCTGCCGCCCGTCTATGTCGGCAGCCATCTCGACACGCAGCCGACCGGCGGCAAGTATGACGGCGTGCTCGGCGTGCTTGGCGGCCTCGAGGTCGTGCGCTCGCTCAACGATCTCGGCATCAAGACCAGGCACCCGATCGTTGTCACCAACTGGACCAACGAAGAGGGCGCGCGTTTCGCCCCGGCGATGATGGCGTCCGGTGTGTTCGCCGGCGTGCTCGACCAGGCTGATGTCTACCAGCACGTCGACAAGGACGGTAAAAAGTTCGGAGAGGAGTTGGAGCGCATCGGCTGGAAGGGCACCGAGAAGGTCGGCGATCGCAAGATCCATGCGTTCTTCGAGCTGCATATCGAGCAGGGGCCGATCCTGGAGGACGAGGGTATCGACATCGGCGTCGTCACCCACGGACAGGGCCTGAAATGGCTGCAGGTGACGCTGACCGGCAAGGAGGCGCATACCGGTTCGACGCCGATGCCGAAGCGCCGCAATGCCGGGCTCGGCATGGCGCGGGTGATCGAGCTGGTGCATGAGATCGCCATGGACTACCAGCCCGACGCCGTCGGCGCCGTCGGCCATATGCAGGCCTATCCGAACTCGCGCAACATCATCGCCGGGCGCACGGTCTTCACCATCGACATCCGCTCGCCGGAAAAGGAAGTGCTCGACGCCATGGATGGCCGCATCCGCGAAGGCATCGACACGATCTGCGACGCGCTCGACATCAAATACGAGATCGAGCAGGTAGGCCATTTCGATCCGGTCACCTTCGACAAGAACTGCGTCAAGGCTGTGCGGGATGCGGCTGACCGCCTGGGTTATTCCCACCGCAACATCGTCTCCGGCGCCGGCCATGACGCCTGCTGGATCAACCGCGTCGCCCCGACCGCCATGGTGATGTGCCCCTGCGTCGACGGGCTCAGCCACAACGAGGCCGAGGAAATCACCAGGGAATGGGCAGGGGCGGGCGCTGACGTCTTGTTCCACGCGGTGGTCGAAACGGCGGGAATCGTCGAATGACCAATAGCCGGATCATCGCACCCACGATGGCGTTGTTGTTGATCCTGTCCTTTTTTGTGGGCTCAATCGTTGGCCCGCACGCCGTTGGTATGCAAACTGCCGGACTAATCCTGTTGACGCCCTATTGCGTGCCAGGATGTGTCATCTTTGCCTATATCGTTCGAAGATTTAATTTTGTCTACGCGGCTGTTGCCAACGCCGTGCTGAGTATGGTCATTTATTTGGTGTACTGGAACATATTGTACCAAGATTTTGAATTTTCGTATCCGTCCATGCCGCTTTTTATTCTGTATTTCTTTTTGATATCGATAATTTTGTTTTCTCTCCTGCAGCTTGCCTTCTTTCGTAAGTCTCGAAATATCGTGGGTTGAAGAACGTGGAATGAACTGATGGTGAGGCTGCTGCCATCGAGCAGCAAATCGAAAAATTTGGCTACAAGCGCGCTCACAAGAAGCGCGACGGCATAAGGGAACAAGAAAAATGACCAAAGTCATCCGGAACGGCACCGTCGTCACCGCCGACCGCACGTGGAAGGCCGACGTGCTGATGCAGCACGGCAAGATCGTCGCCATCGGCTCGAACCTGCATGGCGACCACGAGTTCGACGCCACGGGCTGCTATGTCATGCCGGGCGGCATCGATCCGCACACGCATCTCGAAATGCCTTTCATGGGCACCTATTCGGCGGACGATTTCGAATCCGGCACGCGCGCCGCCCTTTCCGGCGGCACGACGATGGTGGTCGATTTCTGCCTGCCGGCGCCGCAGCAGTCGCTGCTGGAAGCGCTGCAGATGTGGGACAACAAGACCTCGAAGGCGGCCTGCGACTATTCCTTCCACATGGCGATCACCTGGTGGGGCAAGCAGGTGTTCGACGAGATGGCGACGGTCGTCGACCGGGGCATCACCTCGTTCAAGCATTTCATGGCCTATAAGGGCGCGCTGATGGTCGACGACGACGAGATGTATTCGTCGTTCCAGCGCTGCGCCGATCTCGGCGCGTTGCCGCTGGTCCATGCCGAGAATGGCGACGTCGTCGCGGCACTTTCGCAAAAACTGCGCGCCGCCGGCAACAATGGCCCCGAAGGCCATGCCTATTCGCGTCCGCCGGAAGTCGAAGGCGAGGCGACCAACCGCGCCATCATGATCGCCGACATGGCCGGCGTGCCGCTTTATGTCGTGCATGTCTCCTGCGAGCAGAGCCATGAAGCGATCCGCCGCGCCCGCCAGAAGGGCATGCGGGTGTTCGGCGAGCCGTTGATCCAGCACCTCACGCTCGACGAGACGGAATATTTCAACAAGGACTGGGACCACGCCGCGCGCCGCGTGATGAGCCCGCCCTTCCGCAGCAAGTGGCACCAGGATTCGCTGTGGGCGGGCCTGCAGGCCGGCTCGCTGCAGGTCGTGGCGACCGACCACTGCTCCTTCACCACCAAGCAGAAGCGCAACGGTGTCGGCGACTTCACCAAGATCCCGAACGGCACCGGCGGGCTCGAGGATCGCTTGCCGGTGCTGTGGACGAGAGGCGTCAACACCGGCCGGCTGACGATGAACGAGTTCGTCGCCGTGACCTCGACCAACATCGCCAAGATCCTCAACATGTACCCGAAGAAGGGAGCGATCGTCGAAGGCGCCGACGCCGACATCGTCGTCTGGGATCCGAAGCGCAAGAAGACCATCTCGGCCAAGAAGCAGCAGTCGGTGATCGACTACAACGTCTTCGAGGGCGTCGAGGTGACCGGCCTGCCGCGCTTCGTCTTCTCGCGCGGCGAGCGCTCGATCGAGGAAGCGGAGGTGAAGGCCAAGGTTGGCCATGGCGAGTTCGTCGCGCGTGAGCCGAACGCCGCGGTCAACCGGGCGCTGTCGACCTGGAAGGAGATCTCCGCGCCGCGCAAGGTGGAGCGCACCGGCATTCCGGCCACCGGGGTCTGACCATGCGGGCTCTTCATCTTGCGATCGCGGCGGCCGCGATGCTGGCCGCCGGCCAGGCTCTTGCCGCGGGCATCGACCTCAGCAAGCCTTACGGCGACAAATATGGCTGCATCAACCGGAACGGCCAGCAAGTGGCCGCCGACAAGATGCTGCTTGTGACCGGCAAGGAACTGATCACGGCCGCCAGCGCCTGCACCTTCAGCGACAAGCAGGTGCAGGCCGACGGCTCGCTGGTGGTGACCGCAAAATGCGAGGCGGAGGGCGAAGATGGACAGGCGCCGGCCAAGTTCACCATCAAGCGCAGCGCAAAGAATGCCAAGAAGCTGGTGGTGGCCGACGGGGACGGCAATGTGATGGGCGAAGTCGCGCGATGCAAATGACGGCGATCCCGTCGGTTCCTGGGAGAGGTGTTCGTTCCGGCCGCATTTGTGCGACGCCAAGCGATGCCGCTTGGCTGCAAAATGCCCTAGGCAACCAGCGCATCCAGTTCCGGCAGCAGAACGACGCTTTCCTGCTCGTTGGGATCGGTGCGGGCGATGACCGCCGAGGACGGCGCCCCGCTCAGATTGGCGGGCAGATGCGGAACGCCGGCCGGAATGTAGAAGAGGTCGCCGGCTTTGACGACGATGTGGTGCTCGAGCCGGTCGCCGTACCAGGTGTGGACTTCGCCCGAGAGCACATAGATGGCCGTCTCGTGGCTTTCATGCTTATGCGCCTTGGCGCGGGCGCCGGGCGGCATGGTGAGAAGATGCATGCAGATGCCGGAGGAGCCGACCGTCTCGGCGGCGATGCCGGCGAAATAGCTCAGCCCCTGCTTGCCCTGATAGGTGCTTTCGGGGCGAACGAGACGACATGTGGGTTTAGGCGACATCGGCAAGGCTCCGGGCAGCGTCGATCGGGTGGGACAGGACGAGTGGAAAGCAACGCTATCAAAAAATCAACCGGATTGCGGACGTCGCGGCAGCGGTCGCGACAGGCAGGCTGCAGCCAATGACCGAACAGCCGCCAGCCGTCGTTTCGGCTAGCAAGCTCGGCCTCACCTTCCAGACCAATGACGGTCCGGTGCAGGCGCTGTCCAATGTCGATCTGACCATCGGCAAGGGCGAATTCGTTTCCTTCATCGGCCCGTCCGGCTGTGGCAAGACGACCTTGCTGCGCGTCATCGCCGATCTGGAGAAGGCGACATCCGGGGCGATCTCCGTCAACGGCATGTCGCCGGAGCAGGCGCGCGAGAAACGCGCCTATGGCTATGTCTTCCAGGCGGCGGCCTTGTTCCCGTGGCGCACCATCGAGCGCAATGTGGGCTTGCCGCTGGAGATCATAGGGCTGAGCCAGGCCGAGCAGGCGGAGCGCATCAAGCGCACGCTGGCGCTGGTCAACCTCTCAGGCTTCGAGAAGAAGTATCCCTGGCAGCTTTCCGGCGGCATGCAGCAGCGCGCCTCGATCGCGCGCGCGCTCGCCTTCGATGCGGACCTGCTGTTGATGGACGAGCCGTTCGGCGCACTCGACGAGATCGTGCGCGACCATCTGAACGAACAACTGCTCGATCTGTGGGACAGAACCAACAAGACGATCTGCTTCGTCACCCATTCGATCCCGGAGGCTGTCTATCTGTCGACGCGCATCGTGGTGATGTCGCCGCGACCGGGCCGCGTCACCGACATCATCGAATCAACGCTGCCGAGAAAACGGCCGCTCGACATCCGCGAGACGCCGGAATTTCTGGCGATCGCCGCGCGCGTGCGCGACGGCTTAAGGGCTGGGCACAGCTATGATGATTGAGGGGATGGCGAATGAGTGCGGACTAGGCCGCCACGCCTTCGTCATCCTAGGGCGGAGCGACGCGAAGCGGAGCGCAGACCCTAGGATCCATGCCGCGACCTCGGCCGAGGGGGCAAAGCGGTGCAGAATGCCCGCTAGATACCGCCAGACGCAGAGAGCTCCATTCTGGAACGCTGCGGAGCGTCGACGTAACGGCATGGATCCTGGGGTCTGCGCCGCGTCGCTTCGCTCCTTGCTCCGCCCCAGGATGACGAAGGAAACGATCGCCGCGGCGCAATCACCCGGCCTTCGCTTCGCTCCGGCCACCCTCTCCCCGGTGGGGAGAGGAGGGGGCGCCCATGGATAGCTTCCGCTCCAAGATCATCCCGGTCACCACGATCCTCGCCGGTGTGGTCGTGCTCTGGTATATCTTCGCCGTTATCCTCAACGCGCCGTTCCAGCGCGATATTGACAGCCGGGCCAACGAAACACCCGGCGCGGTCGAGTTCATTGGCAAGACGCTGTCGCAGCCGAAGCCGACGCTGCCGGCGCCGCACCAGGTGGCGGTGAATTTCTTCGAAAACACCTTCCTGCGATCCGTCACCTCGAACCGCAGCCTGGTCTACAACGCCTGGGTAACGCTGTCCTCGACGCTACTCGGCTTTGCCTTCGGCACCGCGCTCGGCATCGTCATCGCCGTCGGCATCGTGCATGTGGCGACGCTCGACCGCAGCCTGATGCCGTGGATCATCGCGTCGCAGACCATTCCGATCCTGGCTGTGGCGCCGATGATCATCGTGGTGCTGGCGGCGATCGGCATCACCGGCCTGATCCCCAAGGCGCTGATCTCGACCTATCTGTCGTTCTTCCCCGTCGCCGTCGGCATGGTGAAGGGCCTGCGCTCGCCGGAGCTCATGCATCTCGATCTCATGCATACCTACAATGCCAGCCCCTCGCAGACTTTCTGGAAGCTGCGCGTGCCGGCGTCGGTGCCGTTCCTGTTCACGTCGATGAAGGTGGCGGTGGCGGCGAGCCTTGTCGGCGCCATCGTCGGCGAGCTGCCAACGGGCGCCGTCGCCGGCATCGGCGCGAAATTGCTCGCCGGCGCCTATTACAGCCAGACCATCGATATCTGGTCGGCTTTGGTCGCAGGCTCGATCGTCGCGGCGCTGCTGGTGATGGTGGTGGGAATTGCCGGACGCCTGGTCGACCGCGCCATGGGCGGGAGGCCGGCATGACCTGGTTGAAGCCCTCGTGGCAGGCTTTGCTCGCCATCCTTCTTTGCCTGGTCGCCCTCGCCCTCGGCGTGATGTCGAAACCGGAAGCCGCGGCTTTGGCAGACCCCGCCGCCGCCGTTGCCTATCCCTATATGGGCGCAAAAGACCTGATCGTCGGATTGCTGCTGCTCGCGGCACTGGTCTCGATGGTGAGGCTCACGCCGATCGCCGAAGCCGTGCTGCTGTTCCTCGGCGCCCATGCCGCGGCCTGGCTCTTGATCAAGGGCATAGCCGGCTTCGAGGGCACGGCGCTGGCGCCCTATTTCCTGCTGCTTGCCGCGGCCTGGCTGCTTGCCTGGCGTTGCGTCGCCTTGCTCGCGTCGCTGCGCCCGGCGCAGGGCTGGGCCAAGACGGCGCTGCGCCTGATCATCCCGGCGATCTTCGGCGCCTGGATCCTGATCATCTGGGAAGCGGTGACGCGCGGCGCCGGCATTCCCTTCATCCTTCTGCCGCCGCCGAGCGCCATCGGCGCGCGCATCGCCAACTCGCTGCCGATCCTGGGGTCGGATGTGCGGCAGACGATCTTCAAGGCGGTGCTCATCGGCTATATCGTCGGCAATCTCGCCGGCTTCGCCGTCGCCATCCTTGCCGACCGCGTGCCGTTCCTGCGGCGCGGGCTCTTACCGATCGGTAACATGGTGTCGGCGCTGCCGATCATCGGCGTAGCACCCATCATGGTCATGTGGTTCGGCTTCGACTGGCCGTCCAAGGCCGCGGTGGTCATCATCATGACCTTCTTCCCGATGCTGGTGAACACGGTCGCGGGGCTCGCCGCCTCCGGGCATATGGAGCGCGACCTGATGCGCACCTACGCATCGGGCTATTGGCCGACCTTGCTAAAGCTCAGGCTGCCGGCGGCAATGCCGTTCATCTTCAATGCGCTGAAGATCAACTCGACGCTGGCGCTGATCGGCGCCATCGTCGCGGAGTTCTTCGGCACCCCTGTCGTGGGCATGGGATTCCGCATCTCGACGGAAGTCGGGCGGATGAACATCGACATGGTGTGGGCCGAAATCGCAGTTGCAGCACTTGCGGGTTCGGTCTTTTATGGCGTGGTCGCTCTCATCGAGAGAGCCGTCACGTTTTGGCACCCCTCTGTCCGAGGTGGATAGGGGTGGTGGGTTTGGGTACTAACTTCAGAGGGTAATAAGATGAAAAGACTGCTGATTTCTGCTCTGGCCGGCGCGATGTCGCTGGCCGCCTTCCAGGCGATGGCCGCCGACAAGCTGACACTGCAATTGAAATGGGTCACGCAGGCCCAGTTTGCCGGCTACTATGTCGCCAAGGCCAAGGGCTTCTATGACGCCGAAGGCCTCGATGTCGACATCAAGCCGGGCGGCCCGGATATCGCGCCCGAGCAGGTGATTGCCGGCGGCGGCGCCGACGTCATCGTCGACTGGATGGGCGGCGCGCTCGCGGCCCGCGACAAGGGCGTGATGCTCGTCAACATTGCCCAGCCGTTCAAGAAGGCAGGCATGGAACTGGTCTGCCCGAAGGGCGGCCCGATCAAGACGGAAGCCGACTTCAAGGGCCACACGCTCGGCGTCTGGTTCTTCGGCAACGAGTATCCGTTCTACGCCTGGATGAACAAGATCGGTCTCAAGACCGAAGGCGGCCCGGACGGCGTCACCGTGCTCAAGCAGAGCTTCGACGTGCAGCCGCTGATCCAGAAACAGGCCGACTGCATCTCGGTGATGACCTACAACGAATACGGCCAGGTGCTGGACGCCGGCTACAAGCCCGAAGACCTGGTCGTGTTCAACTACTCGGCCATGGGCAACGACCTTCTGGAGGATGGGCTCTACACGCTTGAGGACAAGCTGAAGGACCCGGCCTTCGAGGACAAGATGGTGCGCTTCGTGCGCGCCTCGATGAAGGGCTGGAAATACGCCACCGAGAACACCGACGAAGCGGCCGGCATCGTCGTGGACGCCGGCGGCCAGGACGAGAACCATCAGAAGTTCATGATGAAGGAAGTGGCCAAGCTGGTCGACAATGCCGACGGCAAGCTGATCCCGGCCGCCTATGAGCGCACCGCCAAGGCGCTGCTCGACCAGAAGATCATCAGCAAGGAGGCGAGCGGCGCCTACACGACCGCGATCACCGACAAGGCGATCAAGTAACGTCGAGCTTGCACAGCTGACATTGAAAGGGGCGGGCGACCGCCCCTTTTTCGTTGCCTGCGGTAAAATAACCGTGTGCCGGGATACAAAGTGCCGCCCAACCGTTTCAGTGACGCATCCGCGCGCCGGGGAGCCGCGCGGGATGCTGTCATCAACGGAGGTTGTTCATGCGCATCCTGTCCGTGCCGATGCTTTCGGCCTTAGCCGTCTCGACCGCCTTCCTTCTCGCTTCGCCAGCCATGGCCGAGACGATGAAGTTCAAGGCGACACTCGACGGCAGCCAGCAGAGCCCGCCCGTGACGACCAAGGGCAAGGGCACCGCGACACTCACCTATGACACAACCAAGAAGAAGCTCACCTGGAACGTCAAATATTCCGGTCTCAGCGGACCGGCCGTGGCCGCTCATATCCACGGCCCGGCGGATATGGGCGCGAATGCGGATCCCGTGATCCCGTTCAAGAAGTTGAAGAGCCCGATGAAGGGGTCGGCGACGCTGACCGACGCACAGGCGGCCGATCTCGAGGCCGGCAAGTACTACGTCAACGTCCACACCGCCGCGAACAAGGACGGCGAGATTCGCGGGCAGATCGAGAAGGCGATGTAAAAACGCAAAAGGGGCGGTTCACCGCCTCTTTTGTCGTGCAGGTAGAAAGGCGGGAGACTGCCTTTCGCCTTATGCCTTGTCGCGGATCTGGGTCAGCGTGCGGGTCGGCGTGATCGCTTCGGGATCGAGCCTGATCTCGATGATCGCCGGTTTGCCGCTGGCGCGCGCGCGCTCGAAGGCCGGCGCGAAGTCGGCTGTCTTCTCGACCGTCTCGCCATGGCCGCCATAGGAACGGGCAAGTGCTGCAAAGTCCGGGTTCTTGAGCGTGGTGGCGACGACGCGGCTCGGATATTCGCGCTCCTGATGCATGCGGATCGTGCCGTAGATGCCGTTGTTGACGACGATGACGATGATCGGCAAATCGTACTGGACAGCGGTCGCGAACTCCTGGCCGTTCATCAGGAAGCAGCCGTCGCCGGCGAAGGCGACCACCGTGCGATCGGGGAATAGCGACTTGGCGGCAACCGCGGCGGGCGTGCCGTAGCCCATCGAGCCGGAAGTGGGTGCCGCCTGCGTGCCGAAGCGGCGGGTGCGGTAGAAGCGATGCACCCAGGTGGCGTAGTTGCCGGCGCCGTTGGTGAGGATGGCATCCTCCGGCAGAACCTTTCCTAGATAGTCCATGATCGGACCCATCTGGACGGAGCCCGGGCCGGTCTGCGGCGGCGTCGACCATTCCAGATAGGCGGCATGCGCCTTTTCCGTCTCAGCCGCCCAGGAAGGCTTGGCGGCCGGCTTACGCCTGGCGAAAGCCTCGACGAAGGCGGCGGGTGAAGCATTGATCGCAATCGTTGGCCGATAGACGCGGCCGAGCTCGCCGGCATCGGCATGGACATGCACCAGCGCCTGGTCGGGGTAGGGGCTTTTCAGCAGCGTGTAGTCTGAAGACGGCATCTCGCCCAGGCGGCCGCCGAGCAAAAGCACGACGTCGGCCTGCTTGATCCGCTCCGCCAGCTTCGGGTTGATGCCGATGCCGACATCGCCGGCATAGTTCGCATGCAGATGATCGAACAGCATCTGGCGGCGGAAGGAGCAGCCGACGGGCAGCGACCACGTCTCGGCGATCGAGCGCATATGCGCCACCGCCTCCTCGTTCCAGCGCGTGCCGCCCAGAATGACGAACGGCCGCCTGGCGTTGGCGAGCAGCATTTGCAGCGCATCGAGCTCCGCTTCGCCTGGGCGAGTTTCGACCGGCGTGTGCGGCAGCGCTTGCGGCGCCTCGACCTCGCTGGTCAGCATGTCCTCGGGCAGCGAGATGACGACCGGGCCAGGGCGGCCGGAGGTCGCGACGGCGAAGGCGCGGGTGACGAATTCAGGGATGCGCGCGGCATCGTCGATCTCGACCACCCATTTGGTGATATCGCCGAAGAAGCGCTTGTAGTCGACCTCCTGAAAGGCCTCGCGTTCCTTGGCATGGCTGGCGACCTGGCCGATGAACAGGATCATCGGCACGGAATCCTGCATCGCGATATGAACGCCGGCCGAGGCGTTGGTGGCGCCGGGGCCGCGGGTGACGAAGCAGATGCCGGGTTTGCCGGTCAGCCGGCCCTGGCAGTCGGCCATCATCGCGGCGCCGCCTTCCTGGCGGCAGACGATGGTGCGAATCGAGGAGTCATGCAGCGCGTCGAGCACCGCGAGATAGGATTCGCCCGGAACGCAGAAGATGCGGTCGGTGCCGTTCGCTTCGAGCGCCTCGACGATCAGTTGTCCGCCGGTCTTCATTTTGCTCTCTCCAGTTCGGCAAGGATTTCGTCCGTGTGCTCGCCGAGACGCGGCGAGGGGCGCTCATAGACCAGCGGCGTGCCCGACATGACCATCGGCGCGCGCACGGAAGGCAGGCGGTTGCCATGGCCGTCGTCGAGGTCGAGCCGCATGCCGCGCGCGATCGTCTGCGGGTCGGCGAACATCTGGCCAATCGTGTTGATCGGACTTGCGGGCACGCTGGCCGCTTCCAGCTTCGCCAGCAGCGGGTCGCGGTCCAGCGTCGCCAGCGTCTCGATGATCCGTTCGCGCAGTTTTACGCGGTTGGTGACGCGCGCCGGGTTTGTGGCAAAGTCGGGGTTTGACGGCAAGTCGGCTAGGCCGACCGCGGCGCAGAACTTGCCGAACTGGCCGTCATTGCCGACCGCCAGGATGATGTGGCCGTCGCGCACCGGCAGCACCTCGTAGGGCGCGATGTTCATATGCGCATTGCCCATCTGCACCGGCGACTTGCCGGAGACCAGATAGTTGAGGTTCTGGTTACCGAGCGCCGAGATCTGGCTGTCGAACAGCGCCATGTCGATGTGCTGGCCTTCGCCGGTCTTTTCGACGTGGCGAAGTGCGGCCTGGATGGCGATCACCGAATAGAGGCCGGTGAAAAGGTCCGAGATGGCGACGCCGGCTTTCTGCGGCTCGCGGCCCGGCTCGCCGGTGATCGACATCATGCCGGCCATGGCCTGGATGATGAAGTCATAGCCCGCGCGTGGCGCGTAAGGGCCGTCCTGGCCAAACCCTGTGATCGAGCAGTAGACGAGGCGCGGATTGATCGCCTTCAGGCTTTCGTAGTCGAGGCCGTATTTCTTCAAACCGCCGAGCTTGAAGTTCTCGATCAGCACGTCGGCGGTGGCGACAAGCTTGCGCAGCGTGTCGGCGCCCTCCGGCTTGGAGAAGTCCACGGCGATGGAGCGCTTGCCGCGATTGCACGAATGGTAATAGGCGGCGGACAGGTTCTCACCGTCATGGCCCATGACGAAGGGTGGACCCCATTTGCGGGTGTCATCGCCGCCGTCCGGGCTCTCGACCTTGATGACATCGGCGCCGAGATCGGCGAGCAGCTGTCCGGCCCAGGGGCCGGCCAGGATGCGGGCAAGTTCGATAACGCGGATGCCTTTCAGCGGAGGTTCGGCCATGGATCACCGTGTTCTAACGAAACGCTGCCTCTAGCAACACGCACCCGCCGTGTCACGACCCATGCTGTAGGCCAAGCCGGTCACGACTTCAGCACGCTGTCCGCCCACGCGGCAAAATCGTTCATGACGGCGTCGCGGTTGATCTCGTTCAGGCTTTCATGGCGGGTCTCGGCGTAAACCTTTGAAACCAGATTCGAAAAACTCATCGCCCGCATACGCTTGGCGAGATGGTGGACCGCCTTGCCGTAGTCCGAGGCCGGGTCCTTCTCGCCACCGATCAGGTTGAAGTGGAGATCGCGGCGCACATCGGCGAAGCTGGAATCCTTGCCGGCGTGCTGCGCCATGTTGACCACGTCGCGCCACATCGACACCGAGGCGTCCCAACCGCAGAGCGGGTCGGCGACATATTTGTCGACCTCGACCGGATCGCGCGACAACCAGTCGAACAACGTCCGGTGGTTGGGCACCGCCTTGCCCCAGGCCTGGAAAGTGAGCTTGGGCAGAAGGCGCGACGGCACATCGGAGCCCAGCCGCATCCGCTCCCATCCCAGGATCAGCAGCGCCAGCTGGCCGAGCAGCCCTTGCGAGAAATTGCCGTTCCAGATCGCGGCGGCATGGACGCGTTGCGAGTGGCGCAGCACGAAGTTCAGCGCGATCGAAGCGCCGAGCGAATGTCCAAAAGCGATCACCGGCAGTCCCGGATGCTCTCTTGCGATCAGGTCGTGCACGGCGTCGACATCGGCGACCACCTTGGCGACGCCGTCAACATCCGCGAACTTGCCGAGCGGCGCTTCTGGCGCCTTGGTCGTGCCATGGCCGCGATGGTCATGGGCGTAGACATGGAAACCGTGCCCGCTCAGGAAATCGGCGAAGCGCGCATAGCGCGCCGCGTGCTCGGCCAGTCCGTGGTTGATCTGGACCACGGCGCGCGGTTTTCCTGAGGCTTCTTTCACATAGAGGTTGAGCTCGGCCCCTGTCGGAGAGGCCAGCCTGGTCTGCTTGTCGAATGGCATATCTCGCTCCCTCGGCGACTGTTGGGCGAGGCTTTTGCCGGCGTCAAGTGGATGAGGCGTTTGACGATATGCTAGGCTGGAAATCCCGTCGTCTCGCGGAGACCGCGAGGGGAGCGTGCGATTTCGCGGATTGGCAGCGGTGAGATTTGGGGATTGTTTTCTTCGCGTCGTGAAAAAGATCGCAATTCTGACACGTCGCCTGTTCTAGTGTGACGAATCCAATACGGATCAATGATCGCCGGGAGAGCGGAATGCGGGTTTGGGCATTGTGGGGATCGATGGTGCTGGTTCTGGCCGCCGCCGGCGCGGCGCAGGCCGACGTAAAGCTGAGCGGCACGTTCGTGGCCGACAGCGCCTGTCCGGCGACGCAGGCCATCAAGAACGGCAAGAACCCCGGCAACATCTCGACCGAGGCAGGCAAGAGCTACGAGGTTCTTGCCGGCAACAAGGACGAGCCCACCCATTATCTCATCCAGGTGCCAGGCGCTGATCCCGAGCGGCGCTGGGTGAAGATCAGCTGCGGCCATGTTACCGGCGGCAATGCGGCGACCACGCCGGCGCCGTCCGGCCAGACCAAGCCGTCGGCTTCCGGAAAACCCGAATATGTCTTTGCGCTGAGCTGGCAGCCGTCTTTCTGCGAGACCAAGGCAAGCAAGCCCGAATGCAAGGCCCAGAGCCCCAGCGAGTTCGATGCTTCGCACTTCACGCTGCACGGGCTGTGGCCGCAGCCGAACGGCAATTTCTATTGCCAGGTGTCGGCAAGCGACAAGGCCAACGACAATCCGGCGCATTGGGGAGACCTGCCGCCTGTCGACCTCGACACCAACACGCGCACCGAGCTCGACCAGGTGATGCCGGGCACGGCCTCCAAGCTGGAGCGGCACGAATGGATCAAGCACGGCACCTGCTACGGCAAGAGCCAGCAGGAGTATTTCTCCGACGCGCTCAACCTGATGCGGGCGGTGAACGCCTCGGCGGTGCGCGACCTCTTCACGAAAAACATCGGCAAGCAGCTGACCTCGGATCAGATCCGCGGCGCCTTCAACGCGGCCTTCGGCGCCGGCGCCGGCGACCGCGTGCGCGTCTCGTGCCTGATCGATCCGTCGAGCGGCAGGCGTCTGATCGGCGAATTGACGCTTGGCCTGTCCGGGCCGATCGGGCCCGACAGCAAGCTCGCCGATCTGTTGATGGCGTCGGCGCCGACGGGCAAGGCCGGTTGCCCGAAGGGCACGGTCGACGCGATCGGGTTCCAGTAGGCGGCAGTTGTTATTTGGTCAGGCGGTTCTCGGGGCCGCCTGCAGGATGATCGCCTCGCTGCCGGGTTCGCCGACCACGCGGTCGCGGCCGCTCAATTTGGCCTTGTAGAGGCGCTGGTCGGCTAGCGCGAAGATGTCGGCCAGAGACTGCGTCGTCTCGCTGACGGTGGAGACGCCGGCGCTCACCGTGATGTTGAAGCGGCTGGTATGCGCCGAGGTCTTGGTCGCGTTCCTGATGGTCTCGCCGAGAAGCCTGGCCGGCGCATGCGACTGTTGCGTCAGAACGGCGAATTCCTCGCCACCGATGCGGAATACCTGGTCGTTGCCGCCAACCGTCTCGGCCAGCAGAGCGGCCACCGATTTCAGCACCTTGTCGCCCTCGGCGTGGCCGAAGCGGTCATTGATCGACTTGAAATGGTCGACGTCGACGATGAGCAGGCTGAGCGGCTTGCCGATCCTGATGGCGGCGGAGACGGCGGACTCGCCGTCGGCATCGAAGCTGCCGCGGTGCAAGAGTCCGGTGAGGCCGTCGCGGCCGACATATTTGATCAGTGCCTCATAGCGCTCGCGATAGGTGAGGGTATCGAAAATATCGGAGAGGCCGCGCGGCACGGCGATATCGTTGTCCTCGACCCATCTAAGATAGGCGACGAGCATGCCGCTGTAGGCGAGCGCCGCGCCCATCTTGGCGAACCAGCCGCCGAAGAAGACCTCGATCGGCGCGCCGGCGACGAAATGCAAGGCGGTGAAGAAACCGGCCTGATCGAAGGTGAGAACGCAGGCGACCGATGCGAGGATACGGACAAATGGCCTCGAGCGCAGATAAGCGCCGAGCTTCTCGTAGAGCAGGATGATCAGGATGGCGTCGATGAAGAGCAGCGAAGTGCCCCAGACCATCAGCCAGCCCATCTCGTCGATGAAAGCAATATCGGGAACACGGCCATCCGGGAGCGGCGCTATCGCATGCAGGCGCAGGATCAGCACCAGGCCGATCATCAGGGCGTTGCCGAGCAGCAGGCCGTAGATCGGCTGGCGGACGGTCGCCGCGTCCTCCTTCATATAAAGCAGCAGCAGCATGACGAGCTTGCCGGAGAACAGCACGGCGGAGCCCGGCGACACCAGCCCGAACGGCAGCGCGACATAGAAGACGCTGGCCAGATAGGTTTCGAGGAAGTGCATGACGCCGAGCGCGCAGATGAACACGCCAAGGCCGATGCGGCGCCGGAAGCGGAAAAGCGTGACCATGGCGCCGAAATAAAGAACCGCTTCGGCAAGGAGCAGGACACCGTTCAGCACGTCGTCGATCCGATCTTTCCCGAAACCGCGGCATGGCCACGATTTCCCAACCTATTTAGCGTTTTGCAGACGAATGGTTAACCACTGATTTCATGCCATCGCCGGCCGCGGCGAAAAGCCGTGGACGGAGTCAGGGCGCAAAACCGGCGAATGCGAAGCGTTTGACGGCTGCGGCGCCGAAAGCGATTGCCGTTCGGCGCTTCATCGCCTACATAGCGCGCAACCCCCATCCACCTTGACACTAGTTTCCAGGGAAAGCGCGCGTGGCTCGCCAGTTCATCTATCACATGTCCGGCCTGTCGAAGGCCTATGGCACCAAGAAGGTGCTCGATAACGTTCACCTGTCCTTCTATCCGGACGCCAAGATCGGCATTCTCGGCCCCAATGGCTCGGGCAAGTCGACGATCCTGCGCATCATGGCCGGGCTCGACAAGGAGTTCCAGGGCGAGGCGTGGCTGGCCGAGGGCGCGACCGTCGGCTACCTGGCGCAGGAGCCGCAGCTCGACAACTCCAAGACCGTGCGCGAAAACGTCATGGACGGCGTCGCCAGGAAGACCGCCATCATCGAGCGCTACAACGAGCTGATGATGAACTATTCCGACGAGACGGCGGACGAGTCCGCCAAGCTCCAGGACGAGATGGACCGCCTCAACCTGTGGGACCTCGAACAGCAGGTCGAGATGGCGATGGACGCGCTGCAGTGCCCACCGGCCGATTCCGAGGTGACGAACCTGTCAGGCGGCGAGCGCCGCCGCGTGGCACTGTGCCGCCTCCTGCTCGAACAGCCCGACCTTCTGCTGCTCGACGAACCGACCAACCATCTCGACGCCGAGACCACGCAGTGGCTGGAAAAGCACCTGCGCGACTATCCGGGCTCGGTGCTGATCATCACCCACGACCGCTACTTCCTCGACAACGTCACCGGCTGGATCCTCGAGCTCGACCGCGGCCGCGGCATCCCCTACGAGGGCAACTACACGAAGTATCTCGACGCCAAGGCCAAGCGCCTGATCCAGGAAGGCCGCGAGGACGACGCGCGCCAGAAGTCGATCTGGCGCGAGCGCGAATGGATCCAGTCCTCGCCGAAGGCGCGCCAGACCAAGTCCAAGGCGCGCATCAAGGCCTATGAGGAACTGGTCGAGCAGTCGCAGAACCGCAAGCCGACCGACACGCAGATCGTCATCCCGTCGAGCGAGCGCCTCGGCAATGTCGTCATCGAGGTCGAGGGCCTCAACAAGGGCTTCGGCGACGAGCTCCTGATCGAGAACCTGTCCTTCAGGCTGCCGCCGGGCGGCATCGTCGGCGTCATCGGCCCGAACGGCGCCGGCAAGACGACGCTGTTCAAGACCTTCACTGGCGCGGAAAAGCCGGATGCCGGTTCGATCCGCATCGGCGAGACGGTCAAGCTCGGCTATGTCGACCAGAGCCGCGACGCGCTCGATCCGAACAAGACGGTGTGGGAAGAGATCTCCGGCGGCGCCGAGGTCATCAAGCTCGGCAAGCACGAAGTCAACAGCCGCGCCTATTGCTCGTCCTTCAACTTCCGCGGCGGCGACCAGCAGCAGAAGGTCGGCAACCTGTCCGGCGGCCAGCGCAACCGCGTGCATCTGGCCAAGATGCTGAAGAACGGCGGCAATGTGCTGCTGCTGGACGAACCGACCAACGACCTCGACACCGAAACGCTGGCCGCGCTGGAAGACGCGCTCGAAGCCTATGCCGGCTGCGCCGTCATCATCAGCCACGACCGCATGTTCCTGGACCGCATGGCCACCCATATGCTCGCCTTCGAGGGCGACGCGCATGTCGAATGGTTCGAAGGCAATTTCGAGGAATATGAGAAGGACAAGCTGCGCCGCCTCGGCGCCGAAGCGGCAGCCCCGCACCGCATGACGCACAAGCGGCTGACGCGGTAACATCAGTCCAAAAGGGCGGCGAACAGGAGCGAGGTTCTCAAATGGCCGACTGGTCCGCCGCCCAGTATCTGAAGTTCGAGGACGAGCGCACGCGGCCCGCGCGTGATCTCGTGGCGCAAGTTCCAGTCGGTTTTCCGCGCCGCGTCGTCGATATCGGCTGCGGTCCGGGCAACTCGACGGAGCTTCTGGTCGAGCGCTGGCCGGATGCCCAGGTCAGCGGTTTCGACACTTCGCCCGACATGATCGAGAAGGCGAGGGCGCGGCTGCCAAACGTCAATTTCGAGCTGGCGGACGCCGCCAAATGGCAGCCCGAGCATCCGGTCGACGTCATCTTCGCCAACGCCGTCTTCCAGTGGCTGCCGGAGCATCCGGCGGTGTTTCAGCGATTGATGGGGCTGCTGGCGCCGGGCGGCGCCTTGGCCGTGCAGATGCCCGACAATCTTGGCGAGCCTTCGCACCAGCTGATGCGCGAGACCGCGGCGGAAGTGCCATTCGCGGCCAAGCTCGAGGGCGCCGCGCGCGGGCCGCTGCCGCCGGTGTCCTTCTATTACGATCTGTTGTCGCCGCTCGCCGACCGGCTCGACATCTGGCACACGGCCTACAACCATCCGCTGGCCGATGCCGAGGCGATCGTCGAGTGGGTCAAGGCGACGGGCCTGAAGCCCTTTCTCGATCCGCTCGACGCGGATGAGAAGAAGCTGTTTCTCGACAGCTACACGGCCAGGATCGCCAAGGCCTATCCGAGGACGGCGAACGGCAAGGTGCTCTTACGCTTCCCGCGCATCTTCATCGTCGCCAAGCGAGCCTGAGCTATTCCGACAAAGCGTTTCGCCGCGATGCCAGCAAGGGTTGCCGATTTAAGCTGGCATAAACCGGCCAAATGCGACAAGGGTTGCGCCGGGCCATTTCCGCGCCCACATCAGAGCCCGTTACGGCCGGGCCTAGAGCGTTTCAGGAAAACGCTGAAACGCTCTATCTATTTGCTTCAACGCAATTCCGGACGGAAAGCCGGTTCCCACCTTTCCTGGAATTGCTCTAGACGGATTGGACATGCATCGCGTCATCATCAGCGGCATCGGCGCCGAAATCCCTGAACCCGTCATCACCAATGAAGAGCTGGTCGCCAGCTTCAACAGCTGGGTCGACACCGAGAATGTGCGCCGCGCAGCAACCGGCGAAGCGCTGCTGCAGAAATCGGACAGCGACTTCATCGTGCATGCCTCGGGCGTGAAGAGCCGCCATGTCATCGAGCGCGAAGGCATTCTCGATCCAGCCCGCATGACGCCGCGCATTGCGGCGCGGCCGGACGACGCGCTGTCGCTGGAGGCGGAGTTCGGCATCGCCTCGGCCAGGAAAGCGCTTGCCCATGCCGGGGTCGATGGATCGGACATCGATCTGGTGATCTGCTCGGCCTCGCATCATCAGCGGCCCTATCCGGCCATCGCCATCGAGATGCAGGATGCGCTCGGCACCAAGGGCGCCGGCTTCGACATGGGGCTGGGCTGCTCTTCCGCGGCCGCCGCGCTGCATGTCGCCGTCAACCTGGTCAGGGCCGGAGCGCACAACCGCATCCTGGTGTCGACGCCCGAAATCATCACCGGCCATCTCAACTTCCGCGACCGGCAGACGCATTTCATCTTCGGCGACGCCTCGGTGGCCATGGTCGTCGAGGGGCTGGCGCAGGGCGAGAAGCGACCGGGCCGTTTCGAGGTGCTCGACACCCGCACCTGGACGCAGATGTCGAACAACATTCGCACCAATCTCGGCTACCACACCCGCACCGCCCAGGACGATCCTTACATGATCAACCTGGAGGGCAACCTCATCAAGCAGGTCGGCAACAAGGTGTTCAAGGAAGTGACCGTCGCCGGCCAAAAGTTCATCGTCGAGTTCCTGGCCGAGCACGGGCTGACACCGCAGGGCATCCGCCGCTTCTGGCTGCACCAGGCTAATGCGCGCATGAATGCGATGATCCTGAAATTGTCGTTCGGCCACGACGTCGATCACGACCGCGCGCCGATGGTGCTGGAGCGGCTCGGCAACACGGCGGGCGCCGGCGCAATCGTGGCGCTGTCGGAGAACCATGCCGACATGAAGGCCGGCGATTTCGGCCTGATCTGTGCCTTCGGCGCCGGCTATTCGATCGGCGGCGCGCTGCTGCGCATGCTTTGAATTTCAACGCATCCTTCAAGCCGGCGCGAAGGGCACCAGCATCGGCACGCGCCTGGCGTAGTCGTCATAGGCCGGGCCGAGCTCGCTGCGCAGGAAGCTCTCTTCCAGCCTCGCCTTGACGACCACGCCGACGAGCAGCAGGGCGGCGCCGGCGACGCCCCAGAGCGTACCCTTGACCGCCATGGTGGCGAGGATCGACAGCAGCAGGCCGGTATAGATCGGGTGGCGGACGAGGCCGTAGGGGCCGGTATCGACGACGCGGTGATCAGCCTTGGCGGTGACGTTGGCCGACCACAGGCGGCCGAGATGCAGCCGCGCCCACCAGGCGAAGGCAATGCCGATAGCGATCAGGGCAACGCAGCTCCAGGCCTCGACGAGCGTCGGCATCCAGAGCCGCATCCGGCCGACATAGCCATGCGCCGGCACGAACAGCAGCGCCGTACCGGCCACCCAAAGTATCCGGTATCTCACCTCCGCCTTGAGATCCGCCCGCTTTTGCGCCGGATCGGCCCAGGATGCGGCAAGGAGCCAGGAAACCAGCCAGAACAGCCACAGCGCGGCGACAGCTTGTCCTACCTGCATGATCGAACCTCTCGTCTGCCTCGCGTTTAAGACGGCGCGGCAGACGAAGGAAAGTCAAAGCCGGTAAGAATGTCGTGATCAAACCGGTGCCGTTACGCTGCGGCCATTGCCGCCGCGACAAGCGCTTCGCCCGAATATTGCCGGCCACCGATTCCCCAACCGCCGTCAGGGGCGTTGAGGATGTTGATCCAGGTGTTCTCCGGCTGGTGGCCCGGCACGCAATATTGGGCAACGATCCTGGTGGCGGCCGCGATGAAGGCCCCGCGTGCCTCGTTGGTAGGCAGGCCGATATTCGGCAGCTTCAATTCCACCATGACGACGGGTCGGTTGGCGCCGTCGGCATAGATGCGATCAATCGGCAGGATATGAACCGTTCCGCCGACGATTGCGGTGAAGAATGAATTCCCGGTGGCCCCGGAGGCTTCGATGAGGGCGGCACTGAGGCGAGGCAGGATTTCGCGTTCCCCGGTTGCGGTCAGCACGCCCTCGGGCGCGGTCACGGTGATCGGCATGTTGGTTCTCCTTCGTGCTGCGGATGGTTCGCTTGTCAGGTTACGTATTGATTGTTACGTTACCAGGAGGCGATGAGTCAACCGGTTTCGTATCGATCACTATGGAAGACCTTGAAAAATCACGCGGCGGCAGGCCGCGCGCGTTCGACCCGGAGGCAGCGCTCGACGCGGCGATGCTCTTGTTCTGGGAACACGGCTATGAGGCGACCTCGCTTGCCATGCTGCGCGAGGCCATGGGCCTGACGCCGCCGCAGATCTACAACGCCTTCACCGACAAGGAGACTCTGTTCCGCCGCGCGCTGGCGCGATACCACGAGAGGGAGATCGGCTTTGCGCTGGATGCGCTAGGCGCGCCGGTGACTGCCGAGGAGGCGATCCGGTTATTGCTGATGGGGGCGGCACAAGCTTATACGCGGCCGAACAAGCCCGGCGGTTGCCTGTTCATCAGCGGCGCGCTGGCGACATCGCCGCAGGCGCAGGGCGTGGCAGATGAGCTCAAGGCCTATCGCAAGGCGGCCGAAGCTGCGATCGCGGCGCGGCTGGCCAAAGCGCGTCAGGCCGGCGAGCTGCCTGCGGGTCTGCCGGTCGAACGGCTGGCCAAATATCTGACTGGCGTCATGAACGGAATGTCGATCCAGGCTCGTGACGGCGCTCCGGCCGATGACCTGCGCGCCATGGCCGAGACCGCTCTTGCCGCATGGGCGATCGAAGTGCAAAAGGCGGTTCGACCCACGGAATGAAACCGATGCCGGAACTGTTTCCCACCGCCGAATCCGCCGCTGACATCGTGCCCGGCCGCAAGCTGGCCGCAAAGGCAGCGGCGCTCTATGCCGCTCCGCACGATCATTTCGAGACGAGGCCGGTCGAGGAGCTGCAGCTCGGCTTCGATGGCATCGCCGGCGACTTCCATGGCGGAACGACGCGGCGTTCCGGCGGGCGCGAGCCCTGGTATCCGCGCGGCACCGAGATGCGCAACGAGCGGCAATTGTCGCTTGTCGCCGCCGACGAGCTCGCCATCGTCGCGCAACGCATGGGGCTCGAGCAGATCAGGCCGGAATGGATCGGGGCCAATCTTCTGGTCGAAGGCGTGCTGCATCTTTCGATGCTGCCGGCCGGCTCGCTGATGTTCTTCAAGGGCGGGGTGACGCTCAAGGTCGACGGCCAGAACAAGCCGTGTCGGTTCGCAGGAAAATCGATCGCCGAGCATGTCGGCGCCGCGGATCATGACGCCACCGCGCTGCTCTTCCCGAAGGAGGCGAAACGGCAGCGCGGCCTTGTCGCCTGGGTCGAAAAGCCGGGCGTCATAAGAGCCGGCGAAGAGATTTCCGTGCGCGTGCCGGAGCAGTGGATCTATCGGTGAGGGGGAGGCCACGCCGTGCAGGGCGGCATGGCCGAGTGTTCCGGGCAGATCAGGGATAGCGCACCGCGCTCGACCAGGCCGGATCCTCATGCCTTTTCCAATAGAGCGCCATCAGCCGCTCGGTGATTGGACCGACCTTGCCGTCGGCGACAGGCGCGCCGTCGATCGTCGTGACCGGCATGACGCCGCCAGCAGTCGAGGTGATGAAGACCTCGTCAGCCGCCTTGAGCGCGGCGACGCTGACATCGGCGGCCAAAGCCGAAAGGCCGGCCTCGGCGCACAGGTCGAACACGGTGCGGCGCGTGATGCCGGGCAGCACGCCGACCGCGGGCGTCGACAGCTTGCCATCCTTGACACAGAAGACGTTGAAGCCCGGGCCTTCGGCGACATTGCCGTTGAAGTCGAGGATCAGCGCGGTGTCGGCGCCGCGGTCATAGGCATCGTAAAGGCCACGGACGAGATCGAGCCAATGGTAGTTCTTGATCGAGGGATCGATCGAGGCGGGCGGAATGCGCACCTTGTCGCTGATCGCGACATGCAGGCCATTGCGCAATTGCCCGGCATTGGCAACCGAGCCGAACGGGACGGCGAAAGCCATGAAGCGGTTGATTGCCTGGCGCGGATCGCGGCTGAAGGTCGGCGAGGCGCCGCGTGTGCACAGCATCTCGACGTAAGCCGCGCGGTGGCCCGACAGCGCGACGCAATTGTGAAGGATTTCGGCAACGCCGTCGCGATCGAACGGGGTCGTCATGCGCAGCTTCTCCAGCCCGCCGAAGAAGCGGTCGAGATGCAGGTCGAGGCGGAAGAAGCGGCCGTCCCAGACATGGACCGTGTCGTAGGTGGCGTCGGAATGCAGAAAGCCCCAGTCCAGCACCGAGACCTTGGCCTGCGACATCGGCAAATATTGCCCGTCGAGGAAGGCAACGCCGTCGGGATAGGCATGCGGGTCGAGATGGCGTCCGGAGAGAAAGGGAAACGGCTTGGCTGGCGTGGCGGCGGCCTGGCTCATTTCATTCCTCCTCGAGTGTTCCGGCGAGGCAGGCTAGCGTCCGGTCGCGGATGCAGTAGAGCCACGCAGGCAGCGCTGCTTGGCCTCATTCGTCCTCGTCGTCCTCCTCGAGCAGCCGCGTCGCCCTCCAGCGGGTGAGCACCACATTAGTCTGCTCGATGACGAAGAAACGCGCCGAATCCCGATCGTAGCCTTCGGCGAGCAGCTTTTCGTAATCGGTATGGGCATGGCGGATATGGGCGATGGTTGCCAGCCACACCGCGATCGTCGGAGGCAAGGTCTTCATGTGCACGGAACCGGCCTCTGTGCGGATCTTTTCCATGTCGGCATAGGGCGCGAGCGGCAAAAGCGCGGTCAGCGCCTTGGCAATGGCGCGGCGGCGGCCGGTGGGGGCGCTCATTTCTCGTCGCGTCCGGCAATAGTCGCTTCGGGGAAGGCATCGGTCGAAGCATAATAGGGCTTGATGTCGATGACCGGCGTGCCGTCCAGCACGTCGATGGCGTCGATCTCGACCCGGCCGGCCTCGATGTCGAGCGCGACGAGCTTTGCCACATGCAGGCCGACAGGGTTCGGCCGGGCAGGGGAGCGCAGCGAGAAAACGCCTTTCGGTTCAGCCGCATGGCGCGGTTTCTGCACGATCAGATTCCGCGGCGCGTGCTGGAGCCAGGACAGGATGACGACGTGGCTGGCGCGGTCGAGGTTGCGCAGCCCCGGGCGATACGGCTCGTCGATCAGGACGGTCGCGGCCCGTCCGGATTCGCGGGCGGCACGCATGTTCCTGGGGCACTCCTCGCGGCTCGCCCAGGGCGAAACAATGCGGCCGACAAAGACGACATGGCCGTCCGGCCGCAGTTGCGCCGGATCGGTTGCAAGAAGCGTTTCACCTTCGCGCGTCTCAAACATCCTCTTCATCCTCTGGAGCGCCGCCCGCCCGGCGCGGATCACGGCTGCGCCATTTTCTTGTCCGGAAGCGACATAGGTGCTTGCCAGAGTTTCAAAATCGACATAAACATATCTTTATATCTTTCAACGAGAACCCGCTCATGCATGTCTCGCTCGACACAATGGTAGATACATTGAAGGCGGCCGCCGAATCCAGCCGGCTGCGCATTCTGGTGCTGCTGTCGCGCGGCGATCTTACCGTCTCCGACCTCACCGAGATCCTCGGGCAGTCGCAGCCGCGCGTCTCGCGCCATCTGAAGCTGCTGCTCGATGCCGGGCTGATCGGTCGCTACCAGGAAGGATCCTGGGCCTTTTTCAGGCTGACCGATACGGACAATTCGCGCGACTTCGTGCAGCGTCTGGTTTCCGGCATCAGCGAAACCGATCCGCAGGTGGTGCGCGATCTGGAAAGGTTGGCATCGGTCAAGCGCAAGCGGCAGGACCGCGCCGCCGAGTATTTCTCCGAGAACGCCGCGAGCTGGGATCACATCCGCTCGCTGCACGTCCCGGACCGCGCGGTGGAAGCGGCGCTGCTCAAGCTGGTCGGCAAGCGGCCGTTCCAGTCGATGCTCGACCTCGGCACCGGCACGGGCAGGCTGCTCGAAATCTTCGCGCCGCTCTACCGGCGCGGCGTCGGCATCGACATGTCGCGCGAGATGCTGACGGTCGCGCGCGCCAATCTCGACAAGGCCGGCGTCGCCAATGCGCAGGTGCGCCAGGGCGACATCTTCTCGCCGCCGGTCGAGCGCAACGCCTTCGACCTCGTCACCATCCACCAGGTGCTGCACTATCTCGACGATCCGGCCCGCGCCATCGCCGAGGCGGCGCGGCTGCTGCGCCCGTCCGGCCGGCTGATCGTCGTCGACTTCGCGCCGCACGCGCTCGAATTTCTGCGCGACCAGCATGCGCATATGCGGCTTGGTTTCTCCGACCGCCAGATTTCGGAGTGGTTCGCGGAGGCCGGGCTCGACCTCGAGGACAGCCAGGAATTCGAGCCGCGCGGCGGCAACGAAGCAAGGCTCACCGTCAAACTCTGGCTCGGCCGTGACCGCCGCCTGCTGATCGCCGACCCGTCCAACGATTCTTTGCCAGTAAGGGAAACAGCCTGATGAACCAATTCCGCTTTTCCCGCCGCCCCGACATCGGCGACAAGGTCAGGGTGTCGTTCGAGTTCTTCCCGCCGAAGACCGACGAGATGGAAGCAAGGCTGTGGGACACGGTCACCCGGCTGGAGCCGCTCAAGCCGAAATTCGTCTCGGTGACCTATGGCGCCGGCGGCTCGACGCGCGAGCGCACGGCGCGCACGGTCAAGCGCATCCTCAACGAGACGACGCTGACGCCAGCGGCGCATATGACCTGCGTCGACGCGGCGCGAGACCAGGTCGACGCCGTCATCAAGGAATTCGCCGACATGGGCGTCAAGCGCTTCGTGGCGCTGCGCGGCGATCCGGCGGCCGGTGTGGGGACCATCTATCGCCCGCATCCGGACGGTTACGCCAACGGCGCCGAACTGGTCGGCGCGCTGAAGAGCGCCGGCGATTTCGATATCTCGGTCTCGGCCTATCCGGAAAAGCATCCGGAAAGTCCGGATTTCGCCACCGACATCGACATGCTGAAGCGCAAGGTCGACAATGGCGCGACGCGGGCGATCACCCAGTTCTTCTTCGACAACGATCTCTATGAACGCTATGTCGAGCGCGCGCGGCGCGCCGGCATCTACATCCCGATCGTGCCGGGCATCCTGCCGGTGCACAATTTCACCCAGGTCGCGAATTTCTCGTCGCGCTGCGGCGCGCTGGTGCCGGCATGGCTGGCCGAGCGTTTCGAGGGGCTGGAGAACGATCCGCAGACACATGCGCTCGTGGCCTCGGCCGTGGCGGCGGAGCAGGTGCTCGACTTGGTCGAGCGTGGCGTCGGCGACTTCCATTTCTACACGATGAACCGCGCCGACCTCGTCTTCGCCGTCTGCCACATGATCGGCATCCGCTCGCATGAAGCAGAGGCGGCCGGTTCGGCAGCGGCTTGAGGCGAGCGGCGACGGGAGTCAGTTGTAAAGGAAAAGGCCGGGTCGAACCCGGCCTTCTCGAACTGTTTGGACTATCCTCGGTGCTTGGTCTTCCCGGCTTTGGCGGGTCAGGGAAGAACGCCTATGATAAGGGCACCGATGAATGCGAATGCGGCACAAATCATCAAAGCGTTGATTGGCCTCGTCAGTCCCATGCCATAGCCTCCTTTTCAGAGCTATGACAGGAGTCTAGGGTCATTTGTGCCACAGGCAAGCGGAAAACGTGCTGCATTGCGACATGATTGTGGAATTTGCGACTTCGAATTTACCGTTAGCCGTTGAAACTCTTCGGCAAAAACCGCCTCCGCGGTTGTGAATAAATTGTGGCGGCGGTGTGGCATGACACCGCTACCATTTGCCGAAGAGCCGTCCGTCGATGGTGATGAGGCCGAGTCCGATCAGCGTCATGCCGCCGATCTCGAACACCGCCAGCCGCTCGCCGAGGAAGAGGAAGCCGAGCAGCACCGCGCTGACCGGCACGACCAAAGTGACCAGCGAGGCATTGGTGGCGCCGGCCGAGGCGACGAGATTGAAATAGAGGATGTAGGCGAAGGCGGTGGAAAGCAGCGCCAGCGCCAGCGTGGCCGCCCAGACCGACGGAGAAGCGGCAAGTAGCCCAGCCGGGCCGTAAGCGATCAGCACGACAGGGATCATGATGATGGTCGATGCGGTCAGCTGTCCGGTGGCGATCACCGGCGAGGGCACGCCCTTGAAGCGGCGCGCGATCATCAGGGCGACGGCGTAGGAAAGCGAGGCGCCGATCAGCGCGAACTTGGCCCAGACCGGGCCGCCAAGCCCAGCAAGCAGGCCGGGGCCGATCATCACCGCCGTTCCGGCAACACCGAGCGCGATACCGGCCAGCTTGTTCCAGGACAGCTTTTCGTCGGTGGTGAGCGCGTTGGCCAGGATCAGTGTCCAGAACGGCGTCGTGGCGTTGAGCACCGAGGCGACGCCGGCGCCGAGTTGCGTCTGGCCGGCGAAGATCAGCGAGAAGGGGACGACGTTGTTGGTGAGCGCCAGCAGGAAGAACAGGCCGGCATGCGGGAAGGCGAGACGGAAGGAAGGACCGCGAATCGCCAGATAGAGCTGAAGCGCGATCGCGGCGATGGCGACGCGGAACAGCACCAGCGCCAGCGGATGGATCTCGGATACGGCAATGCGGGCAAAGAAGAACGAACCGCCCCAGATTGCGCCGAGCAAGAGAAGCTGCGCCCAATCCCTGAGCGCCATCGGTCCGCGCGTCGGCGCGGCGCCGGCTATGGTGGACATGTCTTGTTCCTCCCGGGGGCTGACCGCAATCTCAGCCCGTCAAACACCAACCGATATCGGGTTCGACAGCAAGAGCCACCCGAATCCTGACCGCTGGTTTAGCGTCGGCAAAGACTTGCGCCGGCCGCGCGCGATGGCCAGACACAGAACTGTTTTCTTTGGCGGCTAGCTAGGATTAATTGTGCGCGCTCCAGACTTGAGGATTCGTCAATGCAGCGATTCGAAAATGCCCGCGAGGCGGCACTGGCGCTTCGTCCGGACGATCCGGTCTACTGCTTTCGCCCGCAGGTGCTGAAGGCGGATGCCTTGCAGTTCATGGGCATGTTTCCCGGCAAGACCGCTTATGCGGTGAAGACCAATGGCGAGCAGATTGTGCTGAGGACATTGGTTGAAGCCGGCGTCGGCACATTCGACGTCGCTTCGCCGGGCGAGTTCGCGGCCGTGCGTGCTGTCTCGGCGGATGCCGAGATGCTCTACATGCATCCGGTCAAGGCGCAGTCGGACATCAAGCTGGCGCTCGAGAAATACGGCATCCGGGTGATCTCGCTCGACCATGAGGACGAGATCACCAAGCTGACGCGCGTCGTGCGGGCGCTCGATATCGACCCGGGCGCCATCACCGTCTTCGTGCGCATCCAGACCAAGGGCCACGCGGCTTACGAACTGTCGAAGAAATTCGGCGCCGGCCCGGCCAACGCGGTCGAGCTTGCCGAGCGGCTCAACCGCACCGGCTACAAGGTAGGTCTTTGCTTCCACGTCGGCAGCCAGATCGAGGATCCCGACACCTATGAACGGGCGCTGGCCTCGGCCGACTGGGTGCGCAACCGGCTGACCTTCGATATCGCCGGGCTCGATGTCGGCGGCGGCTTTCCGGCCGAATACGGCCACGATCCCAACCGCAAGCTGGTCGAGATGCCGTCGCTCGGCCAGCTGATGTCGCGGCTTGCCGGCGACCTGAAAGAGTATCAGTTCGACCAGATACCGCTGGTGGCGGAACCCGGCCGCGTGATCGTAGCGCGTTGCCTGTCGCTGATCGTGCGGGTGCTGCTGCGCAAGGGAAAGCGGCTCTACATCAATGACGGCATCTGGGCGTCGCTGTCGGATTCGTGGACCGGCAAGATCACGTTGCCGGCGCGCTTCATCCCCGATCCCGCAATCCGCACGCGCAACGGCGACGAAAACACCATCGTGCCGTTCAAGGTCTGCGGCGCGACCTGCGATTCCGTCGACATCCTGTCCAGGCCATTCTGGCTGCCGGAAACGGTCGACACCGGCGACTGGATCGAGATCGGCCATATAGGGGCCTACTCGCTGTCGCTCAGGACACGCTTCAACGGCTTCTTCCCAGATACATTCGTCGAGGTGACGACACCCTTCGACGAGGGCGACGCGCCGCAAGGGTTCGCGAGCCTGGAGACCATGGCGGACTAGAGCGTTTCACCGCTTGATTGAATCGGAAGGGATTCCCGCTCGGTTGGATTTGTGATTCAAGATGCTGGCTGGATTGGAGGCCAGCATCAGATGGTTCGACCTCTTTCCGACGATCTGCGCGAGCGGGTTGTGGCGGCTGTTTTGAGCGGCGAGAGCCGCCGGTCAGCTGCCAAGCGGTTCGGTATTGCGAATTCAACGGCGGTGAAGTTATTGCAGCGCCATCAGGCGACCGGCTCGATAGCGCCTGGCAAGATGGGTGGACATCGCAAGAGGGTGCTGGAGCCGCACCGTGCC
>NZ_QMBP01000030.1 GCF_003289945.1 Mesorhizobium hawassense | reverse complement strand
GCGGCCGCAACGGCCTGGGGATGGTGACGACGCTGAGACATGTAACGATGTACCTGTTGATCGGTGATGTGGAGGCCAGGCATCGGTACCTATCGCTGCTATGTTCGATAGGTGTTCAGATACCACCACTCCACGCGCCCCGATCAGATCCCCTCGCAAGGGGCTTCTGTCGCGCCCGCCCGTCAGACCCGCTCTCCGGTCGGGGCTCCGCCCCTCCCTGCGACCGGGCCCGACGGGCGACCCCACCGGCCATCATAGTTGTCGCTGAACCGGCCACCGTAGTTGTCGCCGCGCACTCATTAGCGCGCTATCGCTGATCCGGCCGAGCATGGTCATATCGAGCATGTGATCTTTCTCCCAGCCGGTCACGCCGGCTGGAAACTCTCTTCGAACGCGATCGAAAAGATAAGGCCGTCCGTCGAATTCCATGCGATGGCTCTCTCTGGAGATCGCCCACGCGGCGAACTCTCCAGCACCGGCCGGCGCCGGATTTCTCACATGGCATTGAGCCGCGCGATCATCCACCCGCACTTAGGCGATGGAAACCCGGAGAACAGATCGCTTTCACGCACGCCCTGGGTGTTTGGTTCCCGGCTTTGATGGTGCGATCTTTTCCCTGAATGGAATGCGACAAGTTCTACACGGACGGCAGCTGTCGTGTTGACTCCCGCCGGGTCGCTGCTGACGGGGCCTCGTACGGTCAGCCGTTTCGAAAGGTGTAACCGTAGCCGTTGATCGCCGGCGCACCGCCGAGATGCGTGAAAAGAACCCTAGATCCCATGGCAAAAAAGCCTTTCTGGACCAAGTCGATCATTCCTTGCATCGATTTGCCTTCGTAAACGGGATCGATGATCATACCTTCGAGTCGCGCGCACAGCCGGATGGCATCGTTGGTTTCCGGGGACGGTATGCCATAACATGGGTAAGCGTACTCCTCGAGCAACACCACATCGTCCTCGACCAGTTCCATTCCAAGATCGACGAGCTCCGCTGTATGTTGGGCAATATCCAGCACTTGCGCCTTGGTTTGCAAGGGAGTGGCGGAGGCATCGATACCAATGACGTTGCGATGTTGACCGTCATTGGCAAATCCGACGAGCATGCCGGCATGCGTCGAGCCCGTGACCGTGCAAACGACGATGAAGTCAAATGCAAACCCAAGCTGTTTCTCCTGAGCGCGCAACTCCTCTGCGAACCCCACGTAGCCGAGACCACCATACGGGTGAACGGACGCGCCAGCTGGTATCGCATAGGGGGTGCCGCCCCTTGCCTTGACCTCGTAGAGCGCCTTTTCCCAACTGCGGCGGATGCCGATGTCAAAGCCTCCATCGACCAGGCGCACCTCTGCTCCCATGATGCGGCTCAACAAAATGTTGCCGACCCGGTCGTAGACGAAATCCTCGTAAGGAACCCAACTCTCTTGAACCAAAAGGCATTTCATGCCGATCTTGGCGGCGACCGCGGCAACCATCCGAGTGTGGTTAGACTGCACGCCGCCGACTGTGACTAGGGTGTCGGCATCCGACGCGATGGCGTCAGGAATGATGTATTCGAGCTTACGAAGCTTGTTTCCGCCGAAGGCGAGACCAGAGTTGCAGTCCTCGCGTTTGGCGTAGATTTCCACATTTCCCCCCAGATGCGCGCTGAGCCGGTCGAGCTTCTCGATCGGCGTCGGTCCAAAGGTGAGCGGATAGTGTTCGAACTTTTTCAGCATGTTCTTTCCAGCGATGCGTGAACGGGCTGAGCCCAGCCATGCACTTCATTTTTAGGGAGTGTGTTTGGCGTGAGGTCAACTGTGCCGTCCGACCTCTCAGGAGAGCTTCGTCATCAGCTCCAGCGCGTCATTTGCTATCACGACCACCCATTGACACGCCGGCGTACCGCGTTTGACTGCCAATGGCTTCGCGCCGGGCCCCTGCATCTCCCGGCATCGGAGCGACCGCATCGGACCATTTCAAGTATAATATGCAACGTGCGATCCGCCCAATCTTCGTGATCGATCCAAAGCGGCACGGACTTAAGCTCAGATCCTTTCACCATGCCTCAACGGAACGGCGACACTCCGCCGATTGGAACGAACTGGAGCACCTCTAAAGGTTCAATCCTCCGCACCTCATCATCGTCTAACAGCTGATGTCCAATCTGTTGCAACTTGTGAGGCTCAGCAATTCGGCTGGGTCTGCTGCCGTGGCCAGAGCGCCAGATCAGAAAGAGCACGCTTGCGAAATAGGCTATCTGGAGTAGCAGCGAACAAGCCAGCGTTGCGACGACGACCGTGCGAATGGAATGAGAAGCAAAATAGACAGCCAAAGCGTTGGTGCACAGGATTACCCAAAAAGCGCGAAAAAAGATTCTGAAGGACAACGCCGTTCTCCTGGTTTTCTCGCCACGTCATGCAGTGATCTTGTCGGCGGCAACATGTGTCTGGCAGTTCTTCGGGCAGACGCGGGCGCAGGCTCCGCAGCCGACGCAGCGGCCTTCATGGTCGACGACCATGATCATGCGATTGAGCTCGCCATCGAAGTCGTCGTCGTCGTCGTCATTGCAGGGGCCGAGGATTTCGCCTGCGTCATCGACGCCGTAAAGGTGCATGACGTCGCGCGAGCAAACCTTAAAGCAGCGTCCGCAGCCGATGCAGGTCGTGCCATCGATAGCGGTGAGATATTGCGGCATCCATTTGGAGCCGTCGCGGGTGGCGAATGCGCTCGTCATCGCGCATTCTCCGATGCAGCGAGATCTCTTTTGGCAGCGTCCCACTCGGCAAAAACGGTGAACGTTCTCTCGGCAATCACCTTGATCTCGGTCCAGTTGACCGGGAGGTCTTCGGCAAGGTCGTGCAACTCCATCTTCGCGGTTCCCGCACGTGACTGCAGCTTGCGGACCTTCTTCCGCAATTCCTCATGGTTTGACATTAATCCTTCCTCGAATAGGGCTTCCATCACACCAGCGCGACGTCGGGACTGACTTCGGTGTCTGCGGTCGCATCGTCGACCAGTTTCGTACCGGCCTCCGCGAGTTGTCGGAACGTCTCGAAGCCGAACCGGTGGATGTCCGGACAGAACGACCCAACGCCTGGCATCGAACAGCCCGCGCCCAGAGGCCTCACGGATTTGGCCTCCACAATTGGCGATGTCACCAGGCGGAAACGCTCCGCGATCGCAAGCCCGATGGCGCTGTAAAACATGTCAAGCCTCCACAGCGCGTGGGGATCGGGATAACCCATGCCAGGGATCGCGCGGCGCGTTTTTCCGGTGACGATGAAGCCGGCCAGCAGCGCTGCATCCGATTTGCCCTCCCATAAGCAGTAGGACTCCTCAGCACGGATCAGCCGCACGAGGCATTTGACGAAGGGGGTGTTAAGGGCCGCCTCGTCCTCGTTGATAGCAGCGAAGGTCGCGGCTTCGGGCAATTTCATATTCTCCCCAGTTCAGGCCTCTTCCTCGAATTTCTTTTTTCGGCAACGCCTTGCTCGGGCACACGTTCGCCGCCGATGCCCGGCTCGGAGGGGGCAATTCCAAGCAATTGATGTCGCGGTGACCAGCCTTGGACGCGTCTTCGACCGCAAGGCCTCCCACCACGGCGAGAATTCGTGTCCAACATCCCTTGCGCTCCTGCGCGGCCGCGGGGCATGGCAAAAATTCGAGCTTTGAACCTGCCGCAAACGATCCACCCGGTGCTGCATGGCGCCTACTTACTGCGGTCACGCCAGGGAAATGGACCAATTGGCCAGTAAACATTCAGATTGACGCCCCTTTTTATGTATTTTCCCAGGCCGATCGCGCTTTGGTGCCGTCGCGAAAATGTCTTGCGGAGCCGCGTAGAGAGCGCTGTAACGGCCCTCCCACCCTTGTAGCTGGCTAGGGCCTGCAGCAAATCCGATAGAAGGTGCTGTTTCAGGGCGTCCGGAGTAAGCTCCAAACTGTCAAGCGACTTCAGTGCCAACCTAAGCAACTCGATCGCGCGATCCTTATTGCCGCTGTCGTAATAGTACCTAGCGACCGCCGGATAGGACCGGAACTTAGGGCCGTCGCCTTGCGCGGGGTTGAGTGCCAGGATGTGTTCGGACAGCTTTTTGCCCATCGCGAAGCGCTCAGCAGATGGAAAGTGCGAATGATCGTGTGCCGGACCGAAGAGTTGGCCTAGCGCTGCAAGCATCCAGTTCTCTGAGTTTCTGTCGATTGCGTCGTGAACCAACTGGCGCATGACGGGCATGCCTTTTTGCATGTCGTGCATTTTGTGAAGTAACAGATGAACATGAGCCAGGCGGAAATTGATATCGTCCGGCACCAACGCGATGCCCTCTTCGATCGTCGAGAGCGCCGTCTTCCAATCCTCTATCTTCATCGCCGCCCAGAATTTGTCATTGATCGGCTTCTTCAACGCCTGTTCACGCGCTATTGCGCCATTTCTGGCGATCCGCGCCGTGTCGGCGGCTTTCGCCTCATCGCTGGTGCGCCAACTACCGTTCAGCACTTTCGGCAAAACCTCGTCGAGTTGCCTCGGATGACCGATAAAGGCGATATGGCCGTCCCGGTCGACCACGAACGAGGTCGGAATTCCGACCGAAAAGCTGGGCTCCCTCCAAAGCTTGTTCATTTCGCCTGCAGGGTCGAACGCGATCCGATAGTTCAGATCCGGGCACTTTTCGGCCAACCACGCGCCCAACTTGGCTCGGGCCTCAACGGGCGAGGAAGCGTCTTCATCGGCCACCACTCCGACGACCTCGAGTCCGGCGTCCTTGTATTTCTCCTGCAGTTGCACCAGTTGGGGTGCCGTCGCCGCACACGGTCGGCACCAAGTCGCCCAAAACACGACGACGTACACTTTCCCGGGCCGGAAACTTGCAAGTGGCTCGCCACGCAGCCAGATCTCGACCTTGACCGGGGGAGCCTGTGATTCCATCTGCAATGCCATGTTGCTCTCCAAGGCTATTGTCAAAGGTTGCGCGACTTTGCGCGCGAGCTTGTTTCCCTCTAAGCGAGGGGCACACGGGTTCAAGGAAGGCGAGCATCCCTCATCTCGCGTCCGAGCGCCTTGAGCGTTTGCTCAGTCTTGCCGCATCCAGTGTTGCCGCATCCAGTCTTGCCGAATCCAGTCTTGCCGAATCCAGTCCTGCCGAATCTCCAGTCGCAAACGCTGTGCCAGTGTGCTCAGCGTGCAGCGATGGGTGATTTCACTTGAAACCCAACATGCGACGAAGACGGCCGGTTGTATTGAACCCGACATGTTTGCCGCCCTTGTCCAGTTTCGGACATCCGTCAGCTGTGGGCCGCCAGAAGAGCCTCGCCCCGTACCACTCAACATGTATGCCGGCCAAGGGATGAGGAGATGAACATCATGACTGCGTCAACTATCGCCGGGTTCGTCACCATTCGCCCGCTTCGCACCCATTGGGTTGAGCCGTGTATCGTTGCGATCCCTCAGGAGGTAGCGGAACTCGACATTTCAATTGCAAGGGGGCCGCTCCATTCGTGTGCCGCTGCGCCCCCTCGCCCGCCTGGCCATTGTGTTTCCCGGCTGGTGACATGGACGTCCTCCACGACGACGCTGGTCCGCTGCGGCCCGCCACTACCGCCATCCCCAATGCCGCCATTTTCAGATTGACTATGACGATGATGGCGGACTGGCCGGGAGTGCTGATACAGGCCGGTGAACTCTGCGGCATTCCTGCCTTGTGTTACTTGTGTGTTTCCGGCGCCGGGGCGCTACAGCGCCCGGGCGGGTGCGAATGCGAGCGTCGTCGGATTTGATCAGCCCAAGACCATTCGACCGCCACGCGGGTCGGGCCGGACCGACTGAATACACTTAAGATGCGGCCGTCCTCGCCGCTCTGCCATCTCAGCCAATGACATCATGATTGATGCCATAGTGTGCCGCCCAATCCGGCAAGGGCCCGACTGTCCACCCGAACTCGAGGGGCTTGGCTGCGATACAATGATTGCGTTGTTCAGCCCCAAGCCAGTAGTGAGGGCGATCCGTGATTTAGCCCATGCAGGTGCCGATACGGGTCCGAACGGCGTGCCGCGTAGAAGGGATTCCCCTTTTCGACCTGACGCCGACCTGCGAGCCCTTGAGCTTGACTGCATGAGAATCCCATGTGCGCCGGCGCGGCCGTTGAGTTCCGCTCACGGATCATCTCGGGCGAGCAGAAGCCATGCTAAGGGCACACTGGAGACGTGCGGGATGTCTCGGGGCGAGGCGCCTGCATTTGTCTCGATACGCTCCGCGAACACGTGCGCGTTTGCCGCGACGTTGGCCGACTTGGCATCAAGGATAGGCGGCGCAGACAAGCAAAGGTTCGAAAAGCATCGGTGCGTCTTGGGAACCGTCAGCGCGCCAAGAACAGCGGCAATGGCGGCTTTGCTTCTATCCATCTCCTCACACCACCGAAGAGCCGCTCGCGCAGCCTCCGGCTGCCATAAGCGCCCATGACAATCATGTTGGCAGACGTGTCGATTGCGTGCTGCGCGAGCACCGTTGCCGCCGGCTTCCCGGCGCTCGGCAGCCGGTCGACTGATACTCGAGCACCATGCAGGGTGAGATAGGCAGCGACGTCGGCTCCCGGCTCGGTGCCACTTCCGGTGCAGGTCACCTCCGGATCGACTATTGTCACGCGAACTTCTTTGGCACCGGATAGCAAATCCAGCGCTTCCCGAACCGCACGGGATGCTTCAACGCGCGAATCCCAGCCGACCAGCACGCGCCGCGGCGACAGGGTGGCCTCGGCACCCTCCGGTACGACGAGCACCGGCTTTCCGGTATCAAACAAGCTGCCGTTGATAACAAGAGGTCCGAGATTGATGTCGTTGAGAAGTGCGGGGCCCACAATGGTCAGGTCGCTGCAGAGCGCCCGCTGTCGCACCGCGTCTCCGACGCTGGCCTGATTGCAGTATTCGACGTCGTAGCAAATACACCGGGCTCCCAGCAGTTTTTGAATATCCCTGGACGTCTTTTCCAGAATGCCCATTTCGTGTGAAAATTTCTCGATCTGCCTATACCGCTCTTCCAGCCTGGCAATGGCCGCTGCGCGTCGTTTTGGCCACTCAGGGATGCAACCGCTTAGCGGCGGAGGCGCCATAATGAGTACCGAAAGGTTCGCTCCGACCTCGGCACACAAGCCGGCAGATATCGTGACGTCCTTATCCGAGTGGTCAGCTCTCGTCACACTGAGTACGCTTTTGAAGGCCATGGACTGTTTCTTTTCGAGTATGTTGTACCTGCAGGCGTTTCGAAGCCGCTGGACTTGCCCTCGCGAGGGAGATGGGAAATGGCAAATCGGCTTGCCATTCAGCCATCGGGGTTCTCGAGCGAGTAGCCGGCCGATCTGACGGTACGAATGACGCTGCTGGGCGAGGCCGCCTTCAGCGCCTTTCTGATCCGGCTGATATGGACGTCGACGGTGCGTGCACCGATATGGATATTGTCGGGCCAGGCGGCCTCGATCAGTTCGTCTCGGCTAAAGACCTTGCCGGGAGCCTCAAGCAATTGGCGCAGCAGGTTGAACTCGAGCGGTCCGAGATGGATGTCGTGGCCATTACCACGAACTCGATGGGCGTCGAGCTTCATCTCAAGGCCGCCGCAGCAGAGCCAGCTGCCATTTTCGGCCCCGTTTGAACCCGGCTTCGGTAGCGCCAGCTTCGTGCGCAGACAGTCAAGCAGCGTAGCCGGCGCGATCGGCCGCACAAAGCTCTCGTCGATGCCTGCCTTTAAGAGATCGAGGTGCTGGTTCTCGGCGCCGGGGGCAATCAGGGCAATAACGGGAAGGCCACCCGTCCGGGGCTCCCTCTTGAATGTTGCGCAGATTGTTGAGCCCGTTGCGCTTGCTGGCCCGCAATCCAGCACCACCGCCTGGAGGTCTCGTTCATCGGCCGCTGCAAGTGCTTCCTTAACGCCGCCTGCCGGCTCACTCGTGAAGCCGTCCACCCCCAGAATGTGACTGAGGAACAGATACAACTCCGCATCTTGCGAACAGATCAGGACCAATGGCTTCATCGGCGTTGCCCCAAGAAGCAAATCGGCCTCGACCGCCCCGATTGGGTGGGCAGGCCATGGCATGTCTTCAACGCCTGGCATGACCCTCTTGCTCGAAAATCGCGTTCATCACGCCCGCGCCACCTCAGGATAGGCTTCCGTGGCCGCGATCGCATCACCGACCAGTTTCGTACCCGCCGCTGCGAGTTTCCAGAACGTCTCGAAACCGAACCGGTGGACATCGCGCAGGGTCTTCGACAGAACGACCAAACGCCCGGCCGTGAAAAGCACGCGCCCGAAGCCCTCATGGCTCATCTCCATCATCGGCGATGCCATCAGGCCGGAGCGCTCCTCGATCGCGAGCCCGACGGCGGTGTAAAACATGTCGAGCCTCCACAGCACGTCAGGATCGGGATCGCCGATAATCGGGATCGCACGGCGCTGTTCCTTTGTGACGATGAAGTCGCCCAGGAGCTGGGCGTCCGATTTGCCTTCCCACGACCCGCAGGAATCTTGCGCACGGATCAGTCGCAAGAGGCATTTCACGAAGGGGGTGGCAAGGGCCGCCTCGTCCTCGGCGACATCAGGGTTAACCACGGTGTCAAGCATTTCGCCTATTCCTCATTTGAAGTCCTCATCTTCGAAGCACGGTTTCTTTTCGGCAACGCCGGCCTGGCCCAGCACCTTGCGCAGCCAGGGCGGAGGAGCCTTCCTGAGCATCGTCTGCGTGCGCAACAGCACCTCTTGGATGGTTTGGGGCTGTGGCACTTTGATCGGATGGATTTTCGCCGAAATAACCTTGGCTGCCGAAGGTCCGCCGATAGCCAGACAAAACAGGAGATGACAGCCCTTCAGCGCCTCCACCTTCGGAGCAATGCGATCGTCGCCCTCGCTGCGATGCTTCCCGCTCTCGTCGGAAACGTCGTGGAAGGCCACGGCTTCCACAAGCTCCCACGCCTCGCGCGTCACGTCGAAGACTGCAAAGCACTTGGCCGACCCGAAATGGGCATTGAGGTTCTTCATGTCTTGCGTGGCGATGGCCACGCGCAAAGCGCCGGCTTGCCGTGGCGGCATCGATGCGTGAACCTCGTCAGTGACGAGCGAGAGGCGACGAACAGAGCTCATCTGGCATTTCCCGGTGGCGGAATGGATCAAGCGCCTCAGGCGTCGGCGCATGCCGGTTGGCCTGGAGGATGTTGGCAACCTCGAAGATCAAGTCTCGGGTCCCCTGATAGAGGATTGTGAGCTTATGCTGGCTGCCGAGCCGGTCGAAGATGGGGAAGCCGACGCGCATGAGCGGGATGCCAAGGCGCTGCGCCGCCTGGCGGCCGTGGGAATGAGTGACGAGAAGATCAGCGCCGGCGCCAAGAGCTTCCAAATCGCTGAGATCGCCGATCTGAACCGACTCTGCCGGTACTTTCTCCAGAATTTTTGACTTGTCGGTCGTGGTGATCGCCGCCGCGATTTCGGAGCCCATGCCGACGAAGAAAGTCGCGAGTTGATAGAGCTGGTCTGGTTCGGCAGCGATCGCAATTTTCTTGCCTCCGAAATCAAAATGTCCGTCGAGCAACGCGTCTTGCAACTGCGCGCGGCGACGACGCACCCTGACCGGCACCGCCGCGCCCGAAATCTCGGACAGCAACGAGACGAACCGATCAGCCCCCCTCAATCCAGTCAGCGACTGGAGCAGCACGTAAGGCACGCCGGTCAACCTGTGCAGCATCTGCGCCGGCTGTCTCATATGCTCGCCTATCGCGATGCAGTGCCCAGCCGTGCCAAGCTCGCGGATGTCCTCGATGCTTGTGCCGCCATAGGTGGTCGGGATCCAGCGGTCTGGCACCTTTCCGTCGAGCGAGCCGGAGACGTCCGGCACAATGACCGGCTCGAGCCCGAAGCTTTCAACCATCTCACGCAAATGCTCGATGTCCGCCACCGTGAGGTTCCAACCGGGCAGGATCACGATCTTCTTCGGCCGCCGCGCCTGCTGGCCGGGCCGTGTGATTCTTTCGAGCATCGCGGTGACAGCCTTGGCCCAGCCCTCTTCGATCGCCCCCTCGAAATCCGGCGTATTGGCCAGCACGACCTCCGTACCCGCGAGTTCTTCCCCGCGCTTCTGCCTGATATTGGCGATATCCGCTGCGAAATCCTCGCCTCGGGTTTCCATTAGCGCCGTCGTGCAGACCCCGATCAGCTTTGGCATTGTCCGGGTCTTGAGGTTGAGGATCGCCTCTTCCAGATGATCCGCCCCGCCAAGGATCGTCGCCACTTCGTCCATCGCGGTAGTCTGCAGCGGGATAGCTTCCTTGAAGTGCCGCACGAAGAGTACGAGCGCGAAGCTGGTGCACCCCTGGCTGCCATGGAACAACGGGATCGCACCATCGATTCCAAGAAAGGCCAGGGCTGCACCCAGCGGCTGCGACGACTTCAGTGGATTGACCGCCGCAGCTTTTGTCTGGGGGAGGATGCGTACCATCGGTTTCCTCAACACTCGCCGAAATCGTCGGCCGTCGTGCCGGCAAATTTCTTGAAACCCTGGACGGTCGCGGTCTTGCTCTTTGAACTCGGCGGTTCGTCCTTCATGGAGGTCTGGAAATCCCACGGCGGCGCCTCCCGCACCTGGCGCCAGATCGGGTTGTGGATGGAAAGGTCGATCTGGCGGACGAGTTCCACCATGCCGGCATACCCGGCATAAGGCTGGTGACGCTCCTGGTTGATATCGAGCCAGGGTACCTTGGCCTTCAGTGCTATAAACTGCGTGCGCCCCCCCGACAGCATGATGTCGGCCTGGTGTTTCGAGAGCATTGCGTAAAGCTCGCGCGGTGCCATGGTCTCAAACATGTGGTTCTCGTGCTTGAGAATCTTTTTGATGCGCTCCTTGTCTTCGGGCGTTGATTTCTTGACCGAGGTGCCGACGATCTCGATGCCGATCTCCATCAGCGCATGGACCACCGACCAAGACTTCACACCGCCGGTGTTGAGAAGCACGCGCTTGCCTTCGAGCCTCGACCGGTAGGCGGCAAGCTTCTTCCAGGCAATCGCCTCCTCTTCAAGAATCAACGCCTCGGTGCGGCCGAGGATCTCCGGATCCGCACCCTTCTTCACAAGCAGTCTGGCGATCTGCCGGAGCGCTTCAGAGGTGTCGGTGATGCCGTAGAAGGAGCCTTCGAAAAACGGGATGTCCCAGCGCTGCTCCATCTTGCGCGCCAGGTTAATGAGTGCGGTCGAGCACACCATCATGGTCGCCCGGGCGCGGTGCGCTGAGGCAACGTCGAGATAGCGAGCGTCGCCGGGAATCGAGGCTCGCACCCGGATGCCGAGCCGATCAAGGAGCGGCTTCACCAGCCAAAATTCGCCGGAGAGGTTGAATTCGCCAAGGATATTGATGTCGTAGGGGCCGGCATCGTCGGGCTCGACTGTGCCGATGACGTGGTCGAGCAACGCCTCGCCGGCAAGCTTGTTGCCGAGATTCTTGGACCCGACGAAGCCCGGCGCATTGATCGGAACCACCGGCAGGTCGAACTTTTCGGCCGCGCGTTTGCACACGGCTTCGATGTCGTCGCCGATCAGCGCCGTCACACAGGTTGAATAGACGAAGATTGCTGGCGGCGCGTAGGCTTCCTTGATCTCGCGGATCGCTTTGAAGAGCTTCCGCTCGCCCTGCCCCATCACCACGTCGAGTTCGGAGAGGTCGGTCGTGAAGCTAGTGCGCCATAGGGTTGGCCCGGATGAAGCCGCGCCGCGGTTGTCCCATGAATTGCCCTCGCAGGCGAGCGGTGCATGGATCAGATGCGCAACGTCGGTGATCGGCTGCAGCACGATTTTTGCGCCATCGAAGGCACAGCCGCCGGCCGCCGCCCCAGGGGTCAGCGGCTTGGTACAGCCCTTTTTGCGCGCCTTGGCATCCTTGCCGCGGTTCTTTTCGCAGCCAGGCTCGTTGAAGACATCTTGGATTTTGGCTTTGAGCGAGGACATCGTGCCGGTCTCCAAGTCCATTGAGAAGACGACCAGCCTCACCGAAAAGCCGGCCGCCACTCCTGAACGCATCGTGATCTTTCAGATTCGCTCCACGCGCTTCAGCTTCTTTATTTTAGGCATGTCTTTGTCCCGAAACCGGTTCCACTTTTGCAAGATCTGCTTTAGCGGGTCAGGTCATAAGAATAGTCTGTCACCCCCGTCTTACTTGTCTCGCGATCGAGCTTGTCGAAGATCTTGTCGAGGATTGTCGTCAGTACGCGCAACCCACCTTGGTACCCCATGAGCGCAAAGCGATGGTGATGGTGCCGGTCGAAGATCGGAAACATCAGCCGGATCAGCGGCGTGCCGGTGTCGCGCTCCAGATACTTGCCATAGGAATTGCCGATTAAGAGGTCCACGGGCTCGGTGAAGAGCAGCGACCGCATCGCCCACAGGTCCTTGCCCGCCCAGATTTGAGCATCCTTGCCGAAGGGCGATGATGCAAGCAACTCCTTCATCTCGGCTTCCCACGCCGGCGTGCCGTTGGTGGCGAGGCAATGCGTCGGCTCGCCGCCTGTCTCCATGATGAAGCGAGCCATAGCGTAGACAAAGTCCGGATCGCCGTAGATTGCGTATTTCTTGCCGTGCAGCCAGGATTGGCTATCGGCCATGGCGTCAACAAGTCGCCCGCGCTCCAAGCGGATTGCCTCGGGGATTTCCTTGTCGGAAATAGCGGAGACCTTTACCAGGAATTCGTCGGTCGCCTGAACGCCCAGCGGGTAATGGAACGCGGCCGTCGCCTGCCCAACCTCCTCGCAATATAACAGCGTTTTTCGAGTGTTGTAATGCTGTAACGAAAGTGTTGCCTCGGCGTTGAGTGCGTTCCTCACGTCTTGGATCTTCGTGCCCCCGTCATACATGCGGTATTCGCCGTCCGAGGGTGTGTCGAACTGGTCAGAGGCATCTTGGATGAAGGTATAGGACACGCCCATTAGATCGAGCAGGCGTTTGAGTTCCCGGTTGTTGCCAACGCAAAAGCCGTCAAAACCCGGAATGATGTTGATTGTTCCTGAGGCTTCTGTCCGCTGCTTGCCTTTCCAGAAGTGCTCCAAAATGCCCTTGACCGTACCGTCATAGCCGTCGACATGGCTGCCAACGAAGGCCGGCGTGTGGGCGAAGGGCACGTCGAAGTCGCGCGGGACCGAGCCTTCTTCCTTGGCGTTCTCGATGAAGCTGCGCAGGTCGTCGCCGATGACCTCGGCCATACAGGTAGTCGATACGGCGATCATTTTCGGGTCATAGAGTTTATACGTGTTGGCGAGCCCGTCGACCATGTTCTTCAGGCCACCGAACACTGCCGCGTCCTCGGTCATCGAGGAGGAAACCGCCGATGCTGGCTCCTTGAAATGGCGCGACAGGTGTGAGCGGTAGTAAGCCACGCAGCCCTGGCTGCCGTGCACGAAAGGCATGGTTCGCTCGAAGCCTGCGGCCGCGAACACCGCGCCGAGCGGCTGGCAGGCTTTGGCGGGGTTGATGACAAGTGCTTCGCGAGCGAGGCTTTTTTCGCGGTATTCCCACGTCTTGGTGAATTCGTGTTGATCGGTAACGGCCTGATCCTGATGCGGACACTCGAAGTTCAGCTTCTTCTCGGCGAGCATCTGCCTGTATTCCGGCTCGCGGAAGAGGGGCGCATGGTCGAGAATTTTTTCGGCCGACTGCGGCATGGTGGTCACCTCTTTTTTGCATCTGACCGCGCCATCCGGCGCGACAGGGACATCAAACGTTTCAGGGTCTTCCGCGGATCGCAGGGCCGCGGGGGGGGGGTATCGTCTCCTTGGCGAGACCAGGAGGCCAGGCGTTTATTCTGCAGCCATTGCCCGCCCACGGCTCGGACGACATTTCCAGGGCGCCTCGAATAGACCCCAGACCGGGTTGTTGATGGCAAGGTCCACATCACGGGCGAAAACGGCAAAGCCGTCATAGCCATGGTAGGGGCCCGAATAATCCCAGGAGTGCATCTGGCGGAACGGTATGCCCATCTTTTGCACGGGGTATTTTTCCTTGATCCCGGAGCCTACGAGATTAGGGCGAACCCCCTCGATGAACTTCTCCAACTCATAACCGGTCACGTCGTCATAGATCAGCGTGCCGTTCTTCACGTAGTGGGCGGTGCGTTGATAATCGTCGTTGTGGGCGAACTCGTAACCAGTGCCGACGATCACCATGCCGAGGTCCTCGTAGGCTGTGATGACGTGGCGGGGGCGCAGGCCGCCGACATAGAGCATCACCGTATTGCCTTCCAGGCGCGGTCTGTATTTGGCGATTACCGCATCGACCAGCGGGCGGTACTTGGCGATCACCTTCTCGGTCTTCTCCTCGATTTCCGACCCAAAATGCTTGGCAATCTTGCGCAGGGAGGCCTCGATCTGGGAGGGACCGAAAAAATTGTACTCCATCCAAGCGATGCCGTACTTTTCCTCCATGTGCCGACAGATGTAGTTCATAGACCTGTAGCAATGGATGAGATTGAGCTTGGCCTTCGGCGCGCGCTCTATCTCGGCGAGCGTGGCGTCGCCCGACCAGTTGCCCACTACGCGCAGGCCGATCTCCTCGAGCAGGATTCGCGAAGCCCAGGCGTCGCCGCCGATATTGTAGTCGCCGACGACGTTGACGTCGTACGGGCCACTCTCGAACTCGACGTCCCTCTTCTCGAACACCCAGTCGCGGATCGCATCATTGGCGATGTGGTGGCCGAGCGATTGCGACACGCCGCGAAAGCCCTCGCAGCGCACCGGCACGATCGTCTTTTCGATCTCCTTGGCCTTCTTGCGCGAGACCGCTTCAGTGTCGTCGCCTATGAGGCCGATCGGGCACTCGGACTGCACGGTGATGCCGTTGTTTAGCGGAAAAAGTTCTTCAATCTCGTCGATGATCTGTTCCAGCTTTTTGTCGCCGCCGAAAACGATGTCTTTCTCCTGGAAATCGGAGGTAAACTGCATTGTCCCGAACGTGTCGATGCCGGTCGTGCCGACGTAGTAGTTGCGGCGCTGCGACCAGGAATAGTGCCCGCAGCCGACGGGTCCGTGCGAGATATGGACCATGTCCTTGACCGGACCCCACACCACGCCTTTTGAGCCGGCATAAGCGCAGCCTCGAATGGTCATCACGCCGGGAATAGACTTGATATTCGATTTGACTTCACATTCGGAGAGGACCTCTCCTTCGTCGCCGGCCTCTTCCCCGCTCTTTGCGACGTTGAGGTGTTTTTTGCGGCGCTTCGCCGCCTTGTCGGGATATTGCGACAACACCTCCTCGATAAGCTTGGCATGGAGAGCGCCGTCATTTTCGTATTCCAGGCTCATGGGACCCCTTTCAAGGTTCGCGTGACGCCTCACCGGCGAGGCGCCGTTATTCCAAAGGCGCGCTAGGTCGAGGGTGCACCTCAAGTCGACAACGCTCGTTACAGTGCGGCCGCCTTCGCCGGTTCCTTGGCTTGGAGTTCGGCAAGCATCTGCTCGTCTGTCTTCATGATGCCGAAGTCGAGCAGCATGTCCTCGAGCTCCTCCATGGTGATTGGGGTCGGGATGGTGCCCTGGCCCGAATTGGCATGGATCTTCTCGGCCAGCGCACGGTATTCCCCGGCCTGCTTTGAGTTCGGCGCATACTGGATCACCGACATCTTCCTGAGTTCGGCATGCTGGACGATATTGTCGCGTGGCACGAAATGGATGAGCTTGGAATTGAGCTTGGAAGCCAGTGCTTCGGCGAGGTCGAGCTCGCGGTCGGTTTGGCGCTCGTTGCAGATCAGGCCGCCGAGCCGCACGCCGCCCGAATGGGCGTATTTCAAAATGCCCTTGGCGATGTTGTTGGCGGCATAGAGCGCCATCATCTCGCCGGACATGACGATGTAGATTTCCTGGGCCTTGTTCTCGCGGATCGGCATCGCAAAACCGCCGCACACCACGTCCCCGAGCACGTCGTAGGAGACATAGTCAACATCGTCATAGGCGCCGTTTTCCTCGAGGAAGTTGATCGAGGTGATGACGCCTCGGCCGGCGCAGCCGACACCCGGCTCGGGGCCGCCCGATTCCACGCACTTGATGCCTTTGTAGCCGATCTTGAGTACGTCCTCGAGTTCGAGGTCTTCCACCGAACCTTCTTGTGCCGCTAGGTGCAGGACGGTATCCTGCGCCTTTGAGTTCAAGATCAGGCGGGTGGAGTCGGCTTTGGGGTCGCAGCCGACGATGAGGATCCTCTGCCCTAGGTCGACAAGGGCGGCGAGCGTATTTTGGGAGGTGGTGGACTTGCCGATGCCGCCTTTGCCGTAAAAGGCGATCTGACGCAGACCTGACATGTAACTTTCCTTCCTTCTTCCATTCATCGCGGTTGTCCGCGATATGAATGCCGGTCGGCAGCTCTCGCCGCCTCACACAGAAGGTCTCAAAACTCGTGCCAACTTGGTTCATCGGGTAGAAGAAGAATTTCTTATTTGCTTTCAGCCGTTTAGCGCGAGGCAAAACAACAGATGGGCAAACAGCTCCTGTGTAGCGGACCCGACAAAGGCGACAGGACGCATCGGATTCCGTCGCTTGCGACCGCTGTTGAACGCGCCGCAAAGCGCAGGCTCGTCACTCATTCAATGCGATTGACGCCCCGCGAACAAGATCACCGGCCTTCGACCGATCTTGGGGTGAGAAAAAGCCATTCTCATCGCGAAGTTCCTTGGCGGAAATCTGCTTGGACGCAAAATGCGCAAGGTCGACATCGCGGGAACGCAGCTTCTCCGCGCGACGATCCTAATACATTCAAACCAACCTTAACGGCTACCTTCCTCGGTCAAGCAATATATCTGCCCGATCTATCTGAAGGGCAATGCGACGGGCGGCAAGATGGCAACCAGTGCCAACCATCACCGAAATGCGGTGAAGCAGCTGGCGAGTTGGCCCAACTGCCAGATTCACTAAGGGCCCGCCCCATGTTCAGCGGAACACGCACGGGGCGCTTTGGACAGCCTCCTAGGGCCGCCGCGTCATGCGTATCGAGGACCATCGTATCAGGAGCCTGAATATGACGCCCACGCCTCGAGTTCCGGCGCCCCCTGGCACGAAGTTTCTGAAACGTCTGGATCCGTGACGTTTTATTCGCGTCGGTTACGACGCTGAGGTGCGGGGGGGGGCGTGAAATACCGGGACGGCCGCCAGCTCTTGATGGCCCCGGAATGCCGGGACCTGCTCATCCAGTGTCTCTCAAAACTGACGAAGACGAAGCCGGGGCGATCTGCTGCTGTCTCCAGCCCGAGAGGGATGGTGAGCCTGTCTGCCGCCACTGCAACGTTCTCGACTCTACCCGCTCCGCAGGCGTGCCTTCTAGTGTTCTGTGTGCCGCCGCAAGTTCTCGGTCACCTCTGACGCCGTGCAGGACCTCCACAAGCGCGTCCATTGCACATCTTCGCCATTCCCGCGACCCGACCCGACCTTGGTCGAGCTTCCGACATTTTTGTCCACCTCCGGACAATTCATCGAACGGTCTGTTCGAGACAGCTTTCACCTTCGCTGGGCATTAAACGCGTCTCGCCGAGGTGCCCGCGGGCTGTTGCCGCCGCGGCAGCAATGCGGCGCCGGAAAGGAAACTGGTGATCAATGCGGGATAGGGACGATGGCGCAGGCGCCGCCGCCGGCGGGGGTTTTGACGTTACACGGTCGACATTCCTAGTCTGATGCGATCGCCACCTACCGGCGGGCTTTGCCCCCGTGGCTGCCGCGAAGGCGTGGTCCTTCTGTTCAAGCGAAATCGCAGCGATCTCTGCTTCAAGCCAGATGGCATGGCATTTGCACCAGCTTGTCAGAACCATCGAAGCACACACAAACTGAGAGCAAACCATGGCTGAAAGGCGACGCTCCAGACAAGCGCCTGAGGAGAGGGTGCCCATCGCGGATAAACACCGGAAGGTCGTCCCCTCCAGACGTCCATGCTCGGTAGCTTTTCAGCGCGCGTCTGGTCCCCGGCCAACATCCAAATACCTGGCGTTGGCCCAATTGCTGCTTGCCCGTCCTCATCGTCCGGCTTCGTTGGAGCATGTGAATGCTAGAGTGTTCCCTCAAAGGGCCACCCAAGCTAACGTCGGCGCGTCACTGGCAAGCATCTACAAAACGCTGAACCAGTTTCGTGAAGGGAGGCTCTTGCGCGACATCGCACTTGCGGCGCCACACGCCTATTTCGAGACTAACACTATCGATCACCACGACTTTCTCCTCGACGACAAGCAGCCAGTCATCGACATCCGTTGCAGCGTCATTTGCACTGAAAGGATCGCTGGATTCGTCCAAATCGACCCTCGATCCGGCAGTTCAGGTACAAAGAGGATGGGCCAAGCCCTTCCAGTACCACCGGACGGAAGAGGGATTTGGAAGCCGCAAAGGCCTTCATCTCATGTCCGGCATGCCATCCGAGTCTATTTCGCGTCGGCCCAAACCTAGAAAGCCGCGCCAGCTTTCTTCCAAAAGGAGCAACTTGATGACCATCACGAAGAAGGTTCCCTTCGTTACTTTTCGCACGCGTGTTCGCGATGAGTCCGTCGACGGGCCAAATCCATACTGCTGGCAAGACAAGACATCCGACGAATATTTCGATGGCAAGCGCGTCATCCTGTTCTCGCTGCCCGGCGCCTTCACCCCGACCTGCTCGACCTACCACCTGCCGAATTTCGAAAAGCTCTATGATGAGTTCAAGAAGGAGGGAATTGACGCAATCTACTGCATCTCCGTCAACGATGCCTTCGTCATGAATGCGTGGGGTAAGTCTTTGGGGCTGCAGAAGGTCGAGCTTATCCCGGACGGCTCAGGCGAGTTCACCCGCAAGATGGGCATGCTGGTTGCGAAGGACAACCTCGGCTTCGGAATGCGCTCCTGGCGCTACGCCGCCCTGATCAACGACGGTGCGGTGGAGCAGTGGTTCGAGGAAGAAGGTTTCTCCGACAACTGCGAGACCGACCCCTATGACGTCTCATCCCCGCAGAACGTTCTTGAAACACTGCAGGCCGTCGCATGATCAAGTGAGCGTCTGGCAATCCCATTAATGCACGGCCAAGAGCTTCCTCGATCGGAGTTTCGCGATCAACATGCTGTCCTCGGCAAGGCTGGTTCAACGCCAGAACCAATCAATGGTGGCATCGCCTCAGCTCATTGAGTCGATGCGCCTGTTGCAACTGGCGCGCGCCGAACTGCATCAATTCGTGGAGCAGGAACTCGAGAAAAATCCGCTTTTGGAGCCAGCTTCAAACGACGGTGAGGCTCTTGGCGACGCGGCGATTTCGGTAGACCAGTCCACCGGCGCACGCGAAAAAGACATCGATAGGCCGACGATCACGGCGGCCGCCGAGCGACTGGGGGAATGGAAATCGCTGCGCAATACGACGAACATCCCTGCGGACAGTCGCCCTGCCGTGGCCGAGTTTGCCGCCTGCACCGAAACATTGCACGACCACGTCGCTGGTCAGATCGCGCTCACTGCATTCACACCACAGGAGAGGCTGATTGCCGGAGAGCTAGCAGCTAATCTGGAAGATACGGGCTATCTTCGGGTGGACCTTTTGGAACTGGCCGGCAGACTGAACGCCCGCGAGACGGATGTGGAACGGGTTCTCGCAACCCTGCAGCAGTTTGATCCACCGGGAATTTTTGCTCGTACTCTGAGCGAATGTCTCGAGATCCAGTTGCGTCAGCGAGATCGGTTCGACCCGGCCATTGCCGCTCTGGTTGCGAACCTTGAGATGGTTGCCAGACGCGATTTTCAGGCGTTGAAGCAGTATTGCTGCGTTGATGAGGACGACCTTCTCGAGATGTTGCATGAAATCCGTGCGCTCGACCCCAAGCCTGGAAACCGGTTCCAATCCGGAGCGCCCGAATCCATCATACCCGACGTCTGGGTCACGCCCTCGCCCGGAGGTGGATGGCAGATCGAACTTGACCCGGACGCATTGCCCAAGGTTTTGATCAACCAAACCTATTTCGCAGAAGTTTCGCGACACACCGGCCAGAACTCTAAAGATCAGGCATTTCTGAACGAATGTCTGCAAAACGCGAACTGGCTAATCCGCAGCCTCGATCAGCGCGCCAAGACCATTCTTAAGGTTGCGGCTGAAATCGTGCGCCAACAGGATGCCTTTTTTGAACACGGCGTCGCCCACCTGCGACCACTCAATCTCAGGACTGTCGCTGAGGCGATCAATGTGCATGAGTCGACGGTGAGCCGGGTGACCTCGAACAAGTATATGCTTACACCACGCGGGGTGTTGGAACTGAAGTATTTTTTCACTGTTGCGATTGCCTCCTGCCAAGGCGGCGACGCGCACTCCGCCGAAGCTGTCCGCCATCGGATCAAAGCGATAATTGCTCAAGAATCGACCGGTCGCGTGCTTTCCGACGACGACATCGCCGTCCAGTTGAAGGAAAGCGGCATCATTGTCGCGCGCCGCACGGTCACAAAATATCGCGAGGCGATGAACATCCCCTCCTCCGTGCACCGGCGCCGGGAAAAGCGCCTACAGCTCAAAGGCGATCAAGCTTGGCAGCCTCATATCGCTGACGAACGCGGCTCTTAGTCCAACGCGATCCGTTCTTGATCCTTGCGAGGCTGCGTTTGCTTTCCTCCGAGCCGCTTGCGGCCAAAACGAGCGAGTCCATCACTCGAATGACTATGGCCGCTTCTTCGCGTCCCCAACCGGCCTGTTGAAGCTCGGTCAGTCACGGCAGTTTCTCGTCCGTGTGACGGCAGCGGGACCCGCGGCGTGAGCCGAGACTAAATGCACAGACAGTAAGCCCTCCTCAACGGAGGTAGCCTAGAGAAACGCCCGAAAAACGCGGAGGGCAGGGCTACTGCGTGTTGGCTGAAGGGCCGATCAAAAATTCGTCTTAGCCGATCCTAAAAGCTTCCAATCGTCTTTGCTCCAGCCCGCCGCATGTCGAGCAAGGGCCGAGACGCTAGGGAGCGAGGGAGCGCGCCCTCAAAAGCGCCGTAGCGACCGAGCGACCGATCTACAAGTAGTCATCAGGGTTCGGATCGTATCGCGCGCTCGAACGCCGCATCGTCCGATGACACCAGTGAGAGCCGCGTAGCTCTTGCATAAGGGACCTCGGTCCCGGCGATCCGTTTGTTCGTTCTCTCACATACTTGTGCTGCTTCCGAAACGAGAAGGTCTCGACCCGAGCCGAGTCGAGCCCAGCGCACCGCGACCAGGAGATGAACATTCCCTACTGCTGTGGAACGTGCCCGGGAAAGGCGCACCTACGGCTCGATGGCGGTCAAGGTTAGCCGCCTCATACTACTGACGAACGTGCCCTCAGTCCAACGAGATGCCGTTCTTGATCCTTGCGACGCTGCGTTTGCCTTCCTCCGGACATGAGCAGCCGTTTATCCAAGGAATGCGCGCAAGATTTTGCGCCGAGCGGGGCGACGGGAAATGATTGGCTCAAAAGATCAGATGCATGCAAAAATGTTGCGCAGCTAGCCGCCCCGCGACTGCCAACCGGACCTTGAACCCTTGGACGAACTCGGCTTCGATGAGCCGCAGCCCGTCGGCTGGCGAAAAGTCGACGATCAACAGGCGGCCTCCGCAAAATACCCGTTATCCAGTTCGCTGGCGTTTCCCGCATCACCGAATGAGGTCCAGCCGCCGTCCACGTACAGGATGGAGCCGTTCACGTATGAGGCGGAGGGCGAGGCCAGGAAGAAGGCTGCGTCAGCGATGTCTTTTGGTTGTCCCAGCCTGCCCATCGGGATGCGTCGCGCGATCGTTTTCATGTTGATGCGGCCGACCTTCGCCAACTGAGCAACGCCAGGCGTGGAAATGAAGCCAGGAGCGACGGTGGCCGTCCGTATGCCGACCGGCCCGAGTTCGGCCGCCAGGCATCGGGTCAGAATGTCCAGCCCCGCCTGGGAGGCACCATAAGCATGGCGCGGCGCGAAAGGCAGAAAACTGTTGATCGATCCGATGTTGAGGATCACGCCGCCAGCGCGCATCGCCTTGATCGCTTCGCGAGCGCAGGTGAAAGCCCCGGTAAGATTGACATCCAGGACGTGTTGGATGTGTTCCGGTAATTGTTCGATCCCCAACAACAAAGTGTCGGCGGCAGCAGCACCGTTGACGAGCACATCAATGCGCCCGAAGCGCGCCCGCAGTTCCTCGAATAGAGCTACCACCTCGCTCTCGACGGCCACATCCACGCATTTGGCCGGGTTCTTGCCGCGGAGCCACACAGCGAGCTCTGCCGCTGCAGCGCCATCCCTATCCGCAATCACAACGGTATCGCCGTTTGCTGCAAAGCGGCGAACGACGGCTGCGCCTATGCCGTTCGCGCCGCCGGTGACGAGCACGATTCGCGCATCGGTGTGTTCGGCCGGACAACAGCGTTCGGCTTGAGGTGTCCCATCCACCGGCGGGTACGCATCCCCCGGCTGGTTGAATGACATCCAGCCTCCGTCGACTGCCAGCACTGAACCGGTGATGTAGCGCGCCTGCGAGCTGGTCAGAAACCGCACGGCGAAGGCGATCTCGTCCGGGCGCGCCAAACGCCCCAGCGGCACGCGGCGGCGCACGGCCGCTAGGTCCACTTTGCCCGCCCGGTCCAGTTCTGCCACCATCGGCGTGCGCACGTAGCCGGGCGCTACCGCTGTCACGCGAATGCCGCGAGAAGCCAACTCGCATGCAAGCGACTTCGTCAACGAGATCAGGCCCGCTTTTGAGGCCGCGTAGGCGTTGCGCTTGGGATTGCCTACGACGCCCGCAATCGAAGCGACGTTGACGATGGCGCCGCCCGGCCTCATGAGCTTCGCCGCTTCGCGGGCCATGACAAACGGTCCAATTAAGTTTACTGCCAGGGCCAGGCGGAAGGCTTCGACACCAGTGTCGACGCTCGCAGCCATGGTGGGTCCCATCGCGGCGTTGTTGATGAGGACGCTGATCTGGGCGAACTGTGCTTCGACCCGACCGTAAAGCGCGAGCACGTCCTCCTCGCGCGAGACGTCGCACTCGAGGCCGATATGCGGGTGGCCGAGACCACGGGCGAGTTCAACGACGCCACTGCCAGGAAGGTCTACCGCAATGACAGTGTCTCCATCCCTGGCAAGAACTTCGACCAGCGCACGGCCGATCCCACCCGCGGCGCCCGTAATGATGATAATGCGTCCTGCCTGCACGATGAGGAGTTCTCCTGCGCTCCCTTCCGCGATTTCAGGCCATCAATTTGAGCGGCAAAAGATGCGTCGCGTTAAAGCAGCGCGTCCTGGCGCTGGCCAGTTGCGGAACCGGAAAGACGCCGCAGCGATCCGGCGGCGGACCAACTTCCGATTTGGTAGCCGAGGCTGCTGAGGAACCGGCCAAGGACAGGAGCTTGCCTGGATGATCGGTGCGTACATCTGGGCACAACCAGTTTCGCCGGCGGGCTCGTGGGACAGACCCGATCGCTCACGCCGTCGCGGGCAGATAGGCAATCCAATTTGGCGCATCTTCACCGGGCAGTCTTTCGCCGGGATCGCTGTGGCATCGCAAAGTTGTCATGGCCTTCTTGAGTCGCCTCGGCCGATGCGGCTGTCTCGTTCGAAGCCTCCGAAGAGTCATGGCGAGAAGGTATGCGACGCTTTCCGAGCCTGTAGACCGGATCATCCGGATGCGGTGCTCCGATCGGACGTCGCGGGCCGAACCGTTCTGCCTCAACGATCGCTGCTGGGATCTGCTCCTCTATCCAATCGAAGACTACCGTCCGTTCGGCAATCCGCCACTCCCCTTCCCTCTTGTGAAACAGATCGCAGTAACGGCCGCACAGAAGCGTCTGGCGTACGTCTCCGTCTATGTCCGGTGCGCGTTGCAGAGCGGTAAAATAGCTCTCGACCGCAGCCTCTGCCGAGTTGAGGAATTCGATCAGGATGTTGGTGACTTGGTGGATGTTACGCGGTCCGGTCTTGAAGACACCGAGTGCAAACTCGATGAACCCCTCTGCAGGACCGCAATAGGCTCCGTGATTGTCATGCGCATCGGGCCAGTACGCGCTGCGTAGCGCCGCTTCATCGGCGCGGTCGATCCCGCGGCAGTACTGATAGAGGCAGTCGCGGATCGCCTCACGGTCGATTAGTTGGTCAATTTTCGTCTGTTCCATCGGCTCTGCCACAAATTCTGTGATCGGAAGAAGTGTTTCGCGAACCGCACCTTGGCGTTTGCGCATCCTGGGACATCTCGATGCCGCGGATGCCCCTGCGCAGTTGGACGAGGGCGGTGGTGGAACAGGAGGGGCGTGCCTCCGTTCCCGTATGGGCCACTTGGTCGATCCCTTTCATGCCCGCCGGACTCTCGGTGGAATGACGTCCGGTTCAACTCGTGCTGCAGGGTCACGGTCGCATTTAAGTGCACGTTCGGGACAGGATCGCGCGCCTCGCGATGCAGTCAGTCCCTCCCCTTCCGCAACTTCGATGTTACCGGGTAGGATGTAACCGGCGTCATCGAGCTTGAAGATGTGTGGCGCGAGCGCCGCGCATCGCGCGTGACCCTGGCATTTGGCATTTTGGACGATGATGCGCATGGCGATGCCTCCATTGTCGTTGCACCTCGGCTCGAGGCGGGGCTTGGTCAGGACCAGTCTAGAATCAGATTTTCGATCCCGAACACATGGCCGCCAGAGGTGATGGGTGCCGTACCCTTTTTGATCCGGAAGGCGGGGATGCGCGCCAGCCACTCCTCCAGGCCAATGACGATCTCGCGCCGGGCAAGGTGTGAGCCAAGGCAACGGTGAGGACCATAGCCAAAGGCGGCGTGGCGGTTGTCCTCTCGCCCCAGATCGACCGTGTTGGGGCATTCGAATTCCGCCGGGTCGCGGTTGGCGATCATCGTGGCGCAGGAGACATAATCTCCCTTGCGGATCGGCGCGCCTTCCAAGTCGATATCTTTCGTTACCACGCGGATCAACTGAACGGTCGGATAGGCGCGCAGCAATTCTTCGGCCGCGGCCACGATCCGGCCTGGTTCGCCGCGCAGCAATTCCTGATCCTTGAGGTTGCGTGCGAGATAGGCCAGGTCAAAGCCTATGGCTGCCGCAACAGTGTCTAGGCCGGCAACAAAAACAAGAACGCCGACGCCGCGTACTTCCTGTTTCGTCAGGCGGCGGCCCTCGACCTGCCCCTGCACGACGAAGGTCATGAAATCATCAACCAGGTCCTTGCGGCGGGCGGTTGCAAGTTCATCAATGAACGATACGATCGTCCGGGCCGCGGCCGGCCGTTTCACATCGTCGCCGTGGAGCAGATCTCTCCCCCATCCGACAAATGTGTCGATTCGGTCATCCGGCAGCCCAAGGAGATGAAGGAAGACGTTTACCGAGAACGGAAATGCGAAATCCTTCATGACGTCGCAGCTTGTGCCCGATGCGGCGATCCCGTCGATGAGCCTGATTGCCCGCGCGCGGACAGCCGGCTCTAATGCCGCCACCCGTTTAGGCGAAAGCAGTGGATTGAGCAGGGAGCGAAAGGCGCCATGGGCCGGAGGATCGAGTTCAAGTGGGATCATCGGCCAGCTTTCGCCCAGCGCGGAGGCAAAGATGCTGCGATGGCTGGAAAAAGTTTCGGCGTCCTGCAGCACCCGGCGCTGGTCGCTTGCGCGGGTAATCACCCAGGTACCCTTCCCGTCGCGTGTGTTGAGGGGTGAATAAAAGATAGGCGGGCCGGCATGGACGCAAGCGACTGCTGCGTGGGGATCCCCGTTGGGAGTCGGTGACATGCCGGGCGAAGTAAACAGGCTGAAGTCCCTCACCATTTCGGGCGGCACATGGTCTGGAACCGGGCTTGTAGCCATTTGGCTTCTTCTCCTGAACGTCAGGCGTTCATGCGCTCGATTGAGATCGCCGGCCAGTCATAAGGTCGATGGCTAGCGCCAGCTAAGTCTCGGCTCAGGTGCTTTACGATTGTGTTGCCCGATGCACCCGACCTGCGCACCAGCGCGCAAAGAGAGCAGTCGCAAGTTCAAGCAGCAGGGGCACTCCTTCGTGCTTCGGTCTCTAAAGCATAGCCGCTGCTTATCCCTGTTAAGTGGAGAGACTGGTCGATCAATGCTGCGCTCGGCGACGCACTGGTGACGCTCCGCTGATAAAATCATCTAAGCAAGTAGCGTGCCGCATGGCGCACCGATCGTGCTGTACCGAGCGGTGCCCAGCCTGCGCTGAGCCGCCGTCGCTTTAATCACCGTTCCATCATCGTTAGGACCAACGTCTGACAACCGACATCTACGGTCGGTTTGTCGGGTCTGCTACACGGGGCTGTTCAGCCTTGACTCCTGCCGCAACTTATTTAGCCATTGCCTGATCGCCTGGGGGCGGTGGCGGCACACGATCGTGCGCAGCGGTCGGGCCGACGACGTGATTTGTGATTCACGGCTTCTGAAGGGGAGACGTGATGAATCGGAACCATTTTTGGCTAACGCAGGAGCAATTTCGCCGCATTGAAGCTCATCTGCCGACCGACACGCGCGGCAAGGAGCGGGTAGACGATCGGCGCGTGATCAGCGGCATCGTTCATGTTCTGAAATCTGGCGGGCGCTGGGCCGACGCGCCGCCGGAATATGGGCCGCGCAAGACGCTCTACAACCGGTATGTTCGCTGGGCTGTCAGGGGCGTGTGGAGTGATCTCTTCCACGCGCTCGCCAGGGCCGGTGGTCCGCCCGAGCAGGTGCTGATCGACTCATCCGCCGTGAAGGCGCATCGCTCGGCTTCGGGTGGTAAAGGGGGGAGCACAATCAGTCCATCGGTCGCTCGCGCGGCGGTCGCACGACCAAAATTCACGCCCTGACCGACCGGTATTGCCGCCCCATCGCCTTCATGCTCACCGGCGGCCAGGTCGCTGACTGCACGGCGGGAGGCGAACTTCTGAAACGGCTGCCGGACACCCGCATCCTGCATGCCGACAAGGGCTACGATTCAGATGCGATCCGACGCCAGGTCGAGGCCAGCGGTACACTGCCGAATATCCCGCCTAAGGCCAACCGGCGCTGGAAAAACTGCTTCTCACCCGTGCTCTACCGCGACCGCAACGCCATCGAACGCATGTTCTGCCGTCTCAAGGACTTCCGAAGGATAGCCACGAGATACGATCGTCTTGCCGTCAACTTCCTTTCCGCTGTCTGCATCGCCGCGACCGTCAGCTATTGGTTGTGGGTCCGGACCCTAAGCCTATCCCCCGAAATGCCTTCAAAGGAAGCTGGGTAGCATTGCGGCGCCTCAACTCGGGCCGCTTGAGCGTCCGGCTACGCGGTTAATCCGGCGCTACTTTTGAGGCTGGGCAAGGCTTGGTCTGGTCGAACAGCGACAGGTTCACCAGCTTGCCGGTCATCGAGAAGCCCCCATAGTCCATGACGAGATCGCGCGTAATACCGTTTTCGTGCAGTTTGAAGCTGACCCGATACTCCGGCACGTCCGAGCCGCCTTTGCCGGCATCGTCGAAATAGGCGATGTCGACCGGCCAGTATTTGTCGGTTGCGAGCTTGGCGAGCGCTGGCGCCTCCGGGTCCGACTTGTCGGGGTCGGTCTTCTCCCCGAGAACAACCGCGGTCGTCACCACTTTGTTGGCATCCTCGGAGCCGTCGAAAAGATTGCTCTGGTAGAAGTTTTCGCCTTTTTCGGCCTTGTCGATCATCTCGACAAGATGACTGGTGGGGAACCTCGTGGCGCCGAGCTCAAGCGTGCTTTTCAAAGGCTTGTCGATGTCGACCTTGAGTCCTTTGGGCCCTCTCGTCGCCATGCCCTCGACCTCCTTGTCGAGGTTCTGATCAACGAAGGACTTCGTCAGAAAAGAAAAGGTCTTGCCCTCAGCGTCTTCGAACGTTGTCGTCTGGTGGTCGATCAGCGTGGTGTTATCTTTGGCGACGACCTGGATGATAAACCGGACCCTCACCGTATAGCCCTCGCAAGGAGAGCCGTTGAACTCATACACCATGCGGCCCAAAATGCCTGTGATGCCCGATCGGTCGGACGCCTTGTTGAGGCTGAGATCGTAGACGGCGCGATGCGCCTGCAGCGCTGGCACAGCAAAGGCCGGAGCCATCGAAATGGCCGTCGACAACAGGACGGCGGAAAGAGAAAGGCGCGTCGCGCGCATAAAGTGCTCCGATCGTCGCGGCGGATGGCGGGCCGCAGGGAAAGATGGACCAGTTGAAAGGTCGAGGCGGAAGGGAGGAATGGAACCCGCCAACGCGGCGCCTGTTAGCATATGGAAAGCAAGCGCGAGACAAAACGAAAACCGACAGCGATTTCAGGTTGGGTATAACTCATGTACCAAGCGCAGCGTTAAAATCTTTGTAAATGTTTTGTTATGCCAATTTAACGTCCGCTTCATGCTGTCTCATCATTGGTGCCTCATTGGCCCTTTGTCCTGGCGAGTTCTAGCCGCCGACGATGCAGGTTAATTAGGAAAATAGACCAACTTGGCTCCTTTTCCCTCGCATTCCGTTTCAACATGACTCTGGGGACAGTCACCACACGCAGCTGGCAGTCTCTGGCAAGGCCGAGCGGTGGCAAACGGGATCTGGTTTTGGGGAAAAAAATTGTAGGCCGCGCGGGATCGTGGGCCGGCCATTTTCTCGCGGACGGCCGGTCGATCTTGGCAGCGCCCACAATATTCCTCCATCTGATTGAAAGCACGTCTCAGCGGTTTCGACTGCTTGTCGCAATTTACGCATCACAAGCTGGCGATATTTGGCCCATCTGCAGATACGATCGCCCGCAATATGCCCGGGTCAATTCCAGAATTCCGCGGCCGGCAGACCGATCTTGCTATGCTTCTTCTATCTCTTGTCGTACCTCGACCGCCTCAATGTCTTTGGATTTCATCAACCGCTAGTCCAGAAGCCGCCGCCAAGCGTCCGCTCTAACATAGCGCTCAAGCGGCCTCGCGAATGCGAGAAATCCTTCATAGACAGCTCCAAAAGAACCGGGGTGTCTAAGCGCTCCCAGCGCGTCAAATAAATGGGCGTCGATTCGCCCGAAGATCGGCGTCTGGGAATGTGTCGCCGGAAATTGGCAGCCATAGCGTGATATGGTGGTTTACCTGGTTCTGATTACTCCAAGAGCCTACCCGCCCAGATCCGTCCCTGCGCGACCCCCACGGCTCGTCATCGCCAATGGGCTCGCCCATACCGCCGCTACAGTGGGAAACACGACATCGTCCCACCAGCCTGCTTTATTCAATTGCTGACCACTTCAACAAAACGTTGTTAACCAAATTTTCTGACCCGCCAGAGCTTATTCGCGAGATTGAAGCGGCGAGGTGATTGATGTGTGATTCACACATAACCGTTTTTCCGCTGGATCGGCGGCGGAAATTAGTCGAAGGCATCGCCCGGGTTTTGCAATCCAAGAACGCCGAGGACGCGAGTGCTTTTTGGCGTAGCACCGTGAAGACAATTCTCGTTCAGCTATCCAAATCAGGAATTGCACCCGGCTCGGCCGAACAGGAAGTTCGCACGCTTTTTAATGCTGTCTTAGCCGAGATAGGCACCCGCAGTGCTTTGAAACTCTCGCAATAGCATCGGCTCATGAGAGACGTCCGAGGCTTCGAACTTCGAACGGTAGCACTACTGTATACGTTCTCGGTGCACGATCATCGAAATTGTGCGGCCGATGTGTTCTCGGGTGAGTCGGTTCGCCCTCACTGTCTCTGACCGTAATAGGTCAAATTAAGTTAGACGATGCGGAAATCCATTCATGGTAGGCCGACGTTCACCGCGCGAGCTTTTCCACGAGCTGAACCCGTTAAAACAATGAGCCGGAAGTTTGAATTCCAGGCCGCTTCTACGCGACTTCGAGCCTCGCGTTAGTCCCAACGACAGAAATGCAGTCCTCCTTCAAGGCATCGCAACGTGGCGATGCAGAGTCAATATAAGGCCTGAGGCTAATGCAATTGCGGGCTGATCCCGGACGAGCGGTATTTGTGGAATGTCTGGCTCGCTGCAGTGGCGCTGGCATCCCAATCACCAATTTGCAGCCGCCAAGGCAGCTATTGCACTCGCTCAGCCCCTTTAGAGCGTTTCATAGGTTGATTGAATCGGAAGGGATTGAACGAAGCCGCTGACGCGGCATTTGGCGGATCGGTTTGCGGGTGACGCTTCTGTTTTGAAGGATTGCGACTGTTGAAGCGCAATCTCGAGAACAGGAGCAATGAGATGGTCGAGTTGAGCCCTCTTCGCCGGCGCATGATCGAGGACATGACGATCCGCAATCTGTCGCCGGCCACCCAGCGATCCTACGTGCATGCGGTGGCGAAGTTTTCGCGCTACTTTGGCCGCTCCCCTGACCGGCTTGGCCTTGAGGACGTGCGCGCCTTCCAGGTGCATTTGGTCTCAACGGGGATTTCGTGGCCGGCGCTGAACCAGACGGTGTGCGCACTGCGGTTCTTCTACGGCGTGACGTTGGGCCATGCCGAGATCCCGGAGCGCATTGCCTACGCCCGCTTGCCCCGCACGCTGCCAGTGGTGTTGAGCGCCGACGAGGTGGTCAGGTTCCTGGAAGCGGTCCCGAGCCTGAAGACGCGCACGGCCCTGACGACAGCCTACGCTGCTGGCCTTCGCGCCTCGGAGACCGTCGACCTAAAGGTCGGCGACATCGATAGCGAGCGCGGTGTCATTCGGGTCGAGCACGGCAAGGGCGGCAAGGACCGCACCGTGATGCTGTCGGCGCAGCTTCTGCGCATCCTGCGGATTTACTGGCGGCTGGCGAAGCCGCAGGACTGGCTGTTTCCCGGGCGCGGCGCCGATCGTCATATCGATGTGCAGGTGTTGTATTCGGCCTGTCGCTCGGCGCGTGTGGCCGCCGGCATCGACAAGCGGGTGACGGTCCACACGCTCAGGCACAGCTTCGCCACGCATCTTCTGGAGAACGGCACCGACATCCGCATCATCCAGGTGCTGCTTGGCCACAACAACCTGTCGAGCACGGCGCGCTACACCAGGGTCTCGAACGGCCTAATCCGGCGCACGACGAGCCCGCTCGACCGGCTGAACGTCGAGGTCGTGCCGCCGGGCTGACCGGTCCCGCCCATGCCGGCGAGACTGGAGGTGGCGGATATCTTCCGCCGCCATGGCGGGGCGTATCGGCAGGTTCATGACGGCCATCTCGGGCGGGTCGAGCGCCGCGTGATGAGCGCGATCGAGCTATGCCGGACCGCCGAACTGGGCGGCCATGTCGAGGGTTGCCGATCCTGCGGGACAATCCGCGTGGCCTATAATTCCTGCCGCAACAGGCACTGCCCCAAATGTCAGGGGAAGGCCTGCCGGGACTGGCTCGCCGCGCGGCAGGCCGAGCTTCTGCCGGTGCCCTACTTCCACGTGGTGTTCACGCTGCCGGCCGAGGTCGCCGCGATCGCCTTCCAGAACAAGACGGTACTCTACACGATCTTGTTCAAGGCGGCGGCCGAGACGCTGCGCACAATCGCCGCCGATCCCAGGCATCTCGGCGCCGAGATCGGCCTCATCGCTGTACTGCACAGCTGGGGCCAGACGCTCACCTACCATCCCCACTTGCATTGCATCGTACAGGGCGGCGGCATCTCGTCCGACTGCACACGCTGGATGTCGTGCAGGCCGGGCTTCTTTTTGCCCGTGCGCGTACTGTCGCGCCTGTTCCGCCGTCTCTTTCTGGAGGCATTGCGGACGAGCTTCGACGCGGGCATCCTCAAGTTCTTCGGTGATCTCGCCGGCTTGACCGAGCCAGCCGCCTTCACCCGCCTGTTGGCCAAGGTGCGCCACCTCGACTGGGTGGTCTACGCCAAGCCACCTTTCGGTGGGCCGGAACAGGTGCTTTCCTATCTCGGCCGCTACACCCACCGCGTCGCCATCGCCAATTCCCGGCTGGTCGGCATGGACGACGATCGCGTCGCGTTCCGCTGGCGGGATTATCGTCATGGCGGCAGGACGAAGGTCATGACGCTCGATGCCCATGAGTTCATCCGCCGCTTCCTCCTGCACACGCTACCCGACGGCTTCCACCGCATCCGCCACTACGGCTTCCTCGCCAACGGTCATCGCGCCCCCAAGCTCGGCCTGTGCCGCCGACTGCTGGCCAGCCAGCAGCAGAACAATCTCAAACCGAGTGCCGAAAGCGCCGCTGTCGCCGCCGCGCGCCTGGCGTTGACGCATCGCTGCCCATGCTGCGGAGGGGCGATGATCACGCTCGCCACCTGGCGATGCGGGCAGGCGCCGCCGAACCCCTTCTGGAATGACACCTCATGATCACGCCGGGTGCGTCCACATCATCTGGTTCGGCACCCGTCGCCATGCGCGCCGGCACCCAAACCTTTGTCCCACCGCACAAAGCAGCAAGCAGCCAGCCCGGCGATAGAGGCCACTGCTGCCTGTCTGACGATTCACGTCATCACGGTTTTGCCTCCCGCCATGCTGTCCATCGCTGTGGTCGAACCGCGAACGCCGTTCATCGGCCTGGCAAAAACAATCCCACCGCTCCTCAGGGCTACAATCCCCATAGCGCCAGACCGACCCGCAGCTTCGCTCAATCCGGCTTGCAATGAGGTCCGACAATCAGCCGGCTCGCTCCGTCGCGCCGACGGACCTCACAGAAGCCTCCAGATTCCCGCTCGGTCTGATTTGTGATTCAAGATGCTGGCTGGATAGGAGGCCAGCGTCTGATGGTTCGACCTCTTTCCGATGATTTACGCGAGCGGGTTGTTAGGGCGGTTTTGAGTGGCGAGAGCCGCCGGTCGGCCGCCAAACGGTTCGGTATTGCAAATTCGACAGCCGTGAAGTTGTTGCAGCGCCATCAGGCAACCGACTCGGTGGCGCCGGGCAAGATGGGTGGCCACCGTAAGCGGGTTCTGGAACCGCATCGGGCCTTCATCGTGGAGCGGATCAACCAGACCTCTGATCTGTCGCTGCATCGGCTGAAGGACGAGTTGGCCGCGCGCGGGGTCAAGGTCTCGCACAATGCGGTGTGGCAGTTCCTGCGCCGAGAGGGGCTAAGCTTCAAAAAAAGCTGTTCGCCCTTGAACAGGCACGCGCCGATATTGCCCGCAGGCGCCAGCGATGGCGATCCTGGCAGGCCGGCCTCGATCCCCAATGCCTGGTCTTCATCGACGAGACCTGGATCAAGACCAACATGGCTCCGCTGCGCGGTTGGGGCCGAAGGGCCAGCGGCTGCGCGGCCTGGCTCCGCACGGCCACTGGCGCACGCTGACCTTCCTCGGCGCGCTGCGCTGGGATCGGCTCGCGGCACCTTGCGTCTTCGACGGGCCGATCAACGGCCAATGCTTCCGCGCTTATGTCGAGCAGCAGCTCATCACCGTGCTGAAGCCCGGCGACATCGTCACAACCTGGGCAGCCTTAAGTCGGCTACCATCAGGCGGCGACTCCATCTTCATCGAATACCTCGGTGTCTTGCCGAGTTGCGAAGACACACGGGAGGCGATGGCGCGTCCAGGGTCCCTATAGCAGCATTCCCATCGCCATCAGGTCGCCAGCCGTCACGATGACAGCTGGCAACAAGCAGACATGCTCTTCGGATAGGGAAATTCATGAGGCAAGGTCAACTCGGCCTTGGCGGGTTTTAGGATTTCGAGGCTGGCTTCCGTGCGCCAGCCTCGCTCATCAGATGGCGGATGTCGTCCGAGGAGTAGCCGTCGACAGCCATAACCATGCGGATGATCGGTTCGTTCAAGATTTCGTCGAGCGTGGGCTCGCGGTCACGTGTCATGCGTCGCCTCCGAACACTTACTGTTGCCCCCGCAGTATATGCGTACACGATGTCGGCTGTGTGACGGATCCAGGGGTATCCGACCATCAAAGTAACGACAGCGCGGCCGCATGCGTCGCTTGCCGTGTCCCCAAACGGTTTACGGTTATATGCGGGCGAAGAGCAGAGTACTGAGCGTGGAGCACAATGGTGCGCCGGGGACGCTCGACGACGACATTGTTGTTACAGATACCTTGCATTCTTATGGATCGCCGCGCCGCTGCACGGCCGAGGCCCAGAAGTTCACTGTCGTAGCCGGAGTGGCAGATGTCGCCGAACGGCAAGTCCGCCTCGACGGGATATCGCCCAAGGGACAAGAACCGCCGGTTGCCGCGAGTTGCCCCTTCGCGCCTCGACTGCGTCCTGCCGCTCTCTCAGTCCGTCAGCTTGTTGAAGGCCGAGCCCCCTAGAATAGTGTCCAGCCGCCTCAGCGCAAGGGCCTAGGGTAAGCGGAAAACAACATGAAATGGCTCTTACCTCATGCAGCGGTCGGACCGGGAATGCGGGGCAAGGTTTCGGCCAGGAACCGCCAGTCCTCCCGCTCGCCTTCGCCTTCGTGGCGCTTGCCGAAGAACTGTATGATCATTTTGCCGTCGGCGCCGTAGGCTTCGAGCGAGGTGACGTGACCGTCCTTCGTCGGCTTGCGAACGGCCCAGACCTCGCAGATGTGATGGGTCCCCAGATGGAGGTGGAAGGTCTCGTCGAGCACATTGATCCACGGGCCGATTGTTTTGATCAACTTGACCGGACCGGAATGGATCTGGATGCAGCCACGATTGCCGACAAAGCACATAATCGGCATCTCGTCTTCGGCCGCTTGTTGGAACATTGCACCAATGGCGTCCTTATCGAGCGCCCAAGCGTAATTCTCGCCGACCATTCGGACCGCATCGCAGCGGCTGAGCTTCAGTGTCTTCAACATTCCGAAGAACTGATGCACGTTGGTCAGCTGGCTCCAGTGCTCGCGTAGATCCTCCACCGCGGCTGCTTGGTCGGGAACCTCTGAGTCATCGTCGACTTGGCTCGCCTTGACAGCTACGATCGGCGCCTGGTTGCAGGATTCCAGCTGGACCACCAGCTTCCGATAAGCATCGAGGTCTGAGGCGGCCCCGAGTTGCACCTTGTGCATCGCTTTGCCTGCAGCATCAAAGAATTGCAGGCTACGGCTGATGTCCTCGCCATTGCGCTTCTCGACGGCAAAGCCATGCGCCCAAACTTTCGGGAAGACACGCAAGTCGATGTCGTCGCCGAGCACCAGAGCATGCTTGTTGCCGGTGACTACCTTGTCGTAAACACCGATCTTTTCGTGCATGGCACTCTCATTGCGGGTCAGCGCCATCACCTCGCCAACCGTTTCGAGGCCGGTCAGCACATCATTGACGCGCGGCTCGACACGAACCGCGCTGAGACCGCAATGCGCGGCGACCAGTTCCGCCTCCGAAATGCCCAGCCGGGCGGCGAGATCGTGCTCACGGATCTTCGGATTGTCTTGCTGCGCCCGCCGGATTTCGTGCGGCGATGGTCTCTCGCGCTGGTCCATGTGTTAACGACCTTCATCTGCTTGTTAAGGATCAGCTGCGCTGCCGGATGGTCGGTCGAGTGAGCGCAGCGTGGTGCTCGATGCCGACCTCGTGCTCGTTCACGAACAGGGTGCTGCTGGCGAGAGTGCGTGACCATCGAACCGGGCGTGTCGTCTGAGCGGCGAGGACCCGATTCCACCCGCGCAGAGCGGTTCTGACCCAGCCCTGACATGTTGCCGAAGCCCTGACATGTGGCTTGCTCCATTCGATCGATCGCGAGGGCACTCGCAGCATGATTGTCGTCTCGGCGGTTTTTGCCGCATCGCCATTTGCCGCATCGCCAATAGGCGTTTCAAAAGTCGTGCCAGTTCGCCTGAACAAGCGCAAAACAATGTTCCGCACACTCATCAGTGATTTATGTGAGAGTTCAGTGGGAACCGAGGCCGGACACTTTGTGTGACGTACCCGACAAACCCGACAATGCATGTCGGTTGCCCGACGTCTTGCCAACAATGGCGCACAAGATTGATAGCGCCTCTAGAGGGATCGCGCCGTGTTAAAGCGGCCTTTTCCTCTTTGGCATGGTCTCTGCAACGTGATCCGCAAAGACGTCACGGATTGAGGATAAGTCTTGCCATGATCACGCTCACCGACAATGCTGTAGCCGCCGTCAAAACCGCTCTTTCCAGCGCCAGCGAGCAAGCGGAGGGCCTTCGCATTATGGTCCAGACCGGCGGCTGCGCCGGGTTCAAATACATGATGGGCCTGGAGAGCGTCTCGCGCCAGGGCGATGTGATCACGGAGACAGATGGGTTCAAGCTGTATGTGGACGCAGACTCCCAGCCGCATGTCGCCGGCATGACGGTCGACTTCGTCACCGGGCTCGACTCTTCCGGCTTTGTCTTCGACAACCCCAACGCGCGGGACAAGTGCGGCTGCGGCAAGTCCTTCAGTTAGCTGAGGACTGTTCGTATGAGGCCTGTCTACCTCGACAACAACGCAACGACACGGGTCGATCCTGACGTTGTGGAAGCGATGTTGCCGTACTTCACAGATCAATTCGGCAACCCTTCGTCAGCGCACGCGTTTGGCGCCTCAGTCGGTGCGGCGATGAAGAAGGCGCGGCGGCAGTTGCAGGCCCTGATCGGAGCGCAGTTCGACGACGAGATCACCTTCACCTCGGGTGGAACAGAAAGCGACAATGCAGCGATCCTTTCGGCGCTCGAGGTCACGCCCGACAGAACCGAGATCGTGACATCGGTGGTGGAGCATCCCGCCGTGCTGACGCTGTGCGCGCATCTTGAGCAGGTTCGCCGCGTCAAAGTCCACAGGATCCCGGTGGATCGTCGTGGCCGGCTTGACCTCGACGCCTACAAGGCAGCTCTCTCGCCCCGTGTGGCAATCGTCTCGGTAATGTGGGCGAACAACGAGACTGGTACGATCTTTCCCGTGGCCAAGCTTGCCGAGTTGGCCAAGGAAATCGGCGCCCTTTTCCATACCGATGCGGTGCAGGTGGTCGGCAAGCTTCCAATGGACCTGAAATCGACCGCTATCGACATGATGTCGCTCTCCGGCCACAAGCTTCATGGCCCCAAAGGGATCGGCGCACTTTGGATAAGGCGTGGCGTGCACTTCCGCTCGATGATCAAGGGAGGACACCAACAGCACGACCGGCGTGCCGGTACCGAGAACACGCCCGGCATAGTCGGGCTCGGCACGGCGGCCGAACTCGCTTTGAAATTCTTGGACGACGCGACCACACGGGTAAAGTCGCTGCGCGACCGCCTGGAGGACGGGATCCTCCAGCGCATCCCAAACACCTGTGTCACTGGCGATCCGATGGAGCGGTTGCCAAACACCGCAAACATCTCCTTTGAACATACCGAAAGTGATGGAATCCCACATCTGCTGAACCGCGTGGGCATCGCCTGTTCATCCGGCTCCGCCTGCACCTCCGGCTCAATGGACCCCAGCCACGTCCTGAGCGCGATGAAAGTGCCACATGGGGCAGTTCGATTCTCGTTTGCGCGCGACAACAACGAAGAAGACGTCGAGCGGGTGCTTGAGGTCATGCCGGCAATCGTGGAGAAGCTGCGTGGCTCTACCGGTTCTCGGCCACGTGGGCGAAGTCCCGAAGGCGTTCGATCCGATCTTTGCCTGAGCGGAAAAAGAACAGGCTGCCGTTCATGAGCCGTGATGTCTTTCTCAACGACACGACCTTGCGCGACGGCGAGCAGGCGCCCGGTGTCGCCTTTACGACGGCGGAAAAGCTGGAGCTCGCCGAGTCTCTTGTGGCCGCCGGCGTCCCGGAGATCGAGATCGGCACGCCGATCATGGGCTCCGACGAGATCGAAACAATTCGCGCGGCGGTCGAGCGGCGTCTCCCGGTTCGGCTCACGGCCTGGTGCCGGATGAAGGCGAGGGATCTCGACGCAGCGATTGAGAGCGGCATCGGCGCCGTCAATCTATCGCTGCCTGCATCGGACATTCAACTTGCCGCCAAGCTCGGCCTCGATCAGGCGGGAGCGCTCCAGGTCATTGAGGATATGGTCAGGCGGGCTGCCGCTAGTGGCTTCTTCGTCGCTGTGGGCTGCGAGGATGCCTCGCGAGCCGATCGGGATCTTCTTGCCCGCGTCATCGAAACGGCTGCGCGCGCCGGCGCAAGCCGCGTTAGGCTGGCCGACACGGTCGGCATTCTCGACCCGTTCTCGACTTTCGAACTTGTCGCCCAGCTCATGGCGAAGTCTGAAGCCTCCCGCCGGCAGACGGCGACTATCAAGCCGGTCGTCGGCGCCGATGTTTTCACCCACGAATCCGGCACTCACGTCGCAGGGCTGCTGAAGGACTCGCGCGCCTATCAGGGGCTCGACCCGGCACTCGTGGGCCGCTGCCGGCGTATCGTCATCGGTAAGCATTCTGGCGCCACCTCGATTGCCCGTGTGCTGAGCGAAAGCGGTCGCGATCTCGACCCGGATTTGGCGGCCGCAATCGTGGCTCGCGTCCGCCGCAAGGCGGCCGAGGTCAAATCGCGTGACAGCAACTCAACTGGTCGAGATCTACGATGGAATGTGCAGCGAGGCACGCTTCGCGGATGTCGCCGGTTCAGGCCAGCTGGGCGACGAACACGGCGACACCACAGTGTCCGACAAGGGAGAATGCGATGAATTGTTCCGCTGACGGCCGCCCCATCGACGTTACCGACATCCTCGCGCGACTGAAGGGCCTGTCGGCCGCAGAGGAGTTCTTCGCGATCCTTGGGGTCTCTTATGATCCAAAGGTGCTGAATGTCTCACGGCTTCATATCTTGAAGCGCGTGGGCCAATACCTTGCCGAAGAAGATCTATCCGATCTGCCCGACCAGGTGGTCGCCGCGCGGGTGCGTGCTACGCTGCAACGCGCTTACGAGGACTTCGCGACTTCCTCGCCGCTTAAGCACAGGATCTTCAAGGTGCTCAAAGACCACGATCCGAGCAAGCCTGCCACGCCAGGCCGCACCTTCGTCCCATTCGAGTCCGTAATGAAACGGTTCGCGAAAGAGTGAGCGCGACATGGTTGCGACGCGACAATGTCGAGAAGCCTACACAACGGGTCGTCATGAACGCGACCCTGGAAGGAACCCGACGCGTCTCGATGAATAGGAGGGACGCAAAAAAACAGTTGGCACAAATAATGCTGCCAACGAGATCAACTGCCAGACCCGCATCCGGATAGAAGCCCAAAGAGACCGCCAATGCACATTGTAGTCTGCATCAAGCAGGTGCCGGACTCGGCACAGATACGGGTCCATCCCGTTACAAACACGATCATGCGCCAGGGTGTGCCTACCATCATCAATCCTTACGACCTATTCGCCCTCGAAGAGGCACTTAGACTGCGTGACACTTACGGCGGCGAGGTCACCGTGCTCACTATGGGCCCGCCCATGGCGGAGGACGCGTTGCGCAAGACGCTCGGTTACGGCGCCGACCGCGCTGTGCTGTTGACTGATCGCTATTTCGCCGGCTCGGACACGCTGGCGACATCCTTCGCTCTTTCCCAGGCAATCGCGAAGGTTGGCGAGACGTTCGGCACGCCAGACATCGTCTTCACCGGCAAGCAGACGATCGATGGCGACACCGCCCAGGTCGGGCCCGGCATCGCCAAGCGCCTCGATCTCATGCAACTCACCTATGTCGCGAAGATCCCCTTCGTTGACCTCGCTGCGCACGAGATCAAGGTCGAGCGCCGCTGTGAAGGCGGCACGCAGATGCTGAAGAGCAGGCTCCCTTGTCTCATCACCATGCTGGAAGGCACAAATGAGATCCGTCGGGGCTCGCTCGAGGACGTCCTGTCCGCCGCACGAAGCCAGGTCCTGAAGTGGAGTGCGGCCGACGCCGGAATTGATGACCTCACCAGATGCGGCCTGCGCGGCTCGCCGACGGTCGTCAAGCGCGTTTTCGCCCCTACAGCGCGGGCGGAAAAGGCGGCACTTATCGACACCCCCGAGAGGAGTTTGCGTGATCTCGCTGACGAACTTATCGCCGCAATCTTAGCCCGCCAGCCAGCGCTGGAACAGGAACTCGCCTTCAACGGCGGCGAATGACGGCAAGGAGAGACGATGTCGACAGCGAATCGAGAAGCCCCTCGCCCTGCCTCCGGCCGTGCCGGCACAAAGAAGGAGCTGCCTGAGCGTTTCAAGGACTATCGCCACGTCTGGGTTTTTATCGAGCTTGAGCGCGGTCAGGTCCATCCCGTATCATTCGAACTGCTCGGTGAGGGCCGCAAGCTCGCCGACAAGCTTGGCGTCGAGCTTGCCGGGATCGTGATCGGAGCGCCGGAAGAGACCAACCAGTCTGCGGTAGCCGAGGCGTTCGCTTATGGCGCCGATCTTGTCTACTACGTCGAGGCGGCGCTGCTTGCCGACTATCGGAACGAGCCTTTCACCAAGGCGATGACGGATCTGGTTGACACCCACAAACCCGAGATCCTGCTTCTGGGGGCGACCACACTCGGCAGGGATCTTGCCGGATCGGTGGCGACCACCTTGCAGACAGGGCTCACGGCCGACTGCACAGAACTCGACGTCGATGCCGACGGTTCGCTCGCCGCGACGCGTCCGACTTTCGGCGGTTCCTTGCTGTGCACGATCTATACGCTCAATTACCGGCCGCAGATGGCGACAGTCCGACCGCGGGTCATGCCCATGCCGCAGCGTATGGACAGGCCGGTCGGGCGTGTCATCCGGCATCAGCTATCGGTAGTCGAGGATGACATCGTCACCAAAATCCTCGGCTTCCTGCCGGATAGCCAGTCTGGAAAGGCCAATCTTGCTTACGCCGACGTTGTGGTTGCGGGAGGTCTCGGTCTAGGCGCGGCGGAGAACCTGCAGCTTGTGAAGGATCTCGCGCGGGCAATTGGTGCCGAGCATGGCTGTTCGCGCCCGTTGGTCCAGAAGGGCTGGCTGTCGGCTGATCGGCAGATCGGCCAAACAGGCAAGACCATCCGGCCGAAGCTTTACATAGCGGCTGGAATTTCCGGCGCCATCCAGCACCGGGTTGGCGTCGAAGGAGCGGATCTCATCGTGGCTATCAACACCGACCCGAAGGCGCCGATTTTCGATTTCGCCCACCTCGGGATCGTCACCGATGCGATCCGCTTCCTGCCTGCACTGACGGAGGCCTTCACCCGGCGTCTGTCGCCCCACAGTCGCGATAAGCTTGCGAGCTAGGGAGATGGACATGATCGAGGAAAAATTCGACGCCATTGTTGTTGGGGCCGGCATGTCCGGAAACGCAGCTGCTTACACAATGGCAAGCCAGGGCCTGAACGTGCTGCAATTGGAGCGAGGTGAATACCCGGGCTCCAAGAACGTTCAGGGAGCAATCATGTACGCGAACATGCTGGAGAAGATCATCCCGGATTTCCGGGATGATGCGCCTCTCGAGCGCCATTTGGTTGAACAGCGGCTTTGGATCATGGACGACACTTCCCACACCGGGATTCACTATCGATCGGACGACTTCAACGAGGCGAAGCCCAACCGCTATACGATCATCCGCGCCCAGTTCGACAAATGGTTTTCACGTAAGGTGCGCGAGGCTGGCGCGACCGTTCTGTGCGAGACGACCGTGACGGAACTCGTCCGCGATACCAAGGACAAGGTGATCGGCGTCCGCACCGACCGGACCGGCGGAGAGATTCTCGCTGACGTTGTCGTTCTTGCAGAAGGTGTCTCCGGACTGCTTGGCACGCGCGCCCGGCTTCGCGAGATGCCGAAGCCGAAATCCGTGGCGCTCGCCGTCAAGGAAATGCATTTCCTGCCTGAAGAGGTCATAGAGCAGCGGTTCGGCCTCAAGGCCGGTGAAGGCTGCGTGATCGAGGCAGTCGGTACAATCTCCCGCAGCATGGCCGGGCTTGGCTTCCTTTACACCAACAAGGAATCGATCTCACTGGGCATCGGCTGCCTCGTTTCGGATTTCGCTTCGATGATGGAGAGCCCATACGTCATACTCGATGCGTTAAAAAGTCATCCTTCGATCCGGCCCCTGATCGCCGGCTCAGAGGTGAAAGAATATGCCGCGCATCTCATTCCCGAAGGTGGCTACAAGGCGATTCCGCAGCTTTTTGGCGACGGTTGGGTGGTGGTCGGCGATGCTGCGCAGTTGAATAACGCCGTCCACCGCGAGGGTTCGAACCTTGCCATGACGTCCGGTCGCATCGCCGCTGAGGCAATCGTGCAGGTCAAGAGCCGCACGCGTCCCATGACTAAACAGAACCTGGCGCTCTACAAAACCATGCTGGAGAAGTCCTTCGTGATCAAAGATCTGAAGAAATACAAGGACATGCCGGCCCTGCTCCACACCAATTCCCAAAATTTCTTCACGACCTACCCACAATTGATGTCTCAGGCGGCTCAGAACTTTATGCGGGTCGACGGCACCCCGAAAATCGATAAGGAAAAGGCGACCACAGCTGCCTTCATCAAGGCGCGTTCGCGCTGGGGGCTGGTGAGCGACGTGGTCCGCCTCGCATTCGCCTGGCGCTAGGAGGACGATATGACAATCGCAGCATCACGCATTGAGGAGAAGCTCTACCAGAACCGCTACCTGGTCGATTCGGGGCGCCCACATATTAAAGTGCGGCCGCACCAGAAGCCTAGCTCTAACCTGCTCGCGTTGACCCGTGTCTGCCCGGCCCAATGTTACGAATTGACTGACGAGGGCCAAGTGGAGATCATCGCCGACGGCTGCATGGAGTGCGGCACCTGTCGGGTACTGTGCGAGGCCAGTGGTGAGATCGAGTGGAATTATCCGCGCGGCGGCTTCGGTGTCCTCTTCAAGTTCGGATGACCTGCGCACGCGCGCCATTGCCAAAAGCGTGCCGACACCTGCAATTGCAACCTGACAACTTGCAATTGAACAGCGGCTCGTTAATACTGAGGCCTCGCGGGTCGAAATACAAAAAGGCGCTTTGGGAGGAGCACCCCTGCAACCCCTGAGGTGTTTTCGATGGCTCAAATAATGCGGGATCGGGTGGATGAGATAGGGCCTCGCAACACCCGGCCACCTAATACAAACATGCACGCGGCGAACATCCCGCTCAGGGGAATCTACGAGATATCCGAGATCCTGACCGCTCCCACGCGGCTGGAGATCACGCTTGCTAATGTCGTGAACATTCTCTCCTCGTTTCTGCAAATGCGTCATGGAGCAATGGTCGCCCTGGACGCGGACGGGGAGCTGGAGATTGTCGCAACTGCCGGCAACAATCACGCGCCTCAATCAGACTGGCGCCGTGTCATACCGCAGGCCGTGGTGGATCGGATCGTCGCTACGGGGGCGCCGCTCGTCATACACGATGTGAGCAAGTCCGAACTATTTCAGGCTGGTCTCCAAACGGCTTTGAGTGGCACCCACATGCCGGTTACCTTTATCGGAGTGCCAATAGAGGCTGAGGAGGAAATTCTCGGTACACTCTCGATCGACTGTGTCAGGGACGGCGCCGCGAGCATGCGTTGCGATGAAGACGTACGCTTCCTGACGATGGTCGCCAACCTCGTCGGCCGGACCATCCGCCTGCATCGCATCCTGGGTTCAGATCGTCAGCGGCTTGATGAGGGACGGAGAGCAGAGAAATCGGTCGACGAGAAGCAGACCCGCCCTGCCCGGCATTCGCATGTCAAAATCGATGGGATCATCGGGGAAAGTCCCGCACTCAAGCAGGTGCTTGAAACCGTCGCAGTCGTAGCAAGGACCAATTCCACCGTGCTTTTGCGCGGTGAAAGCGGCACCGGCAAGGAATTTTTTGCACAGGCAATCCATAAGCTTTCGCCTCGCAGCAAGAAGGCGTTTGTCAAACTGAACTGTGCCGCACTGCCTGAAAGCGTTCTGGAATCGGAGTTGTTTGGGCATGAAAAAGGCGCCTTCACCGGGGCTGTCTCGCAGCGCGCCGGCCGTTTCGAATTGGCGAATGGCGGAACCCTGCTGCTTGACGAAATCGGCGAGATCTCGCCTGCTTTTCAGGCAAAGCTGTTGCGCGTCTTGCAGGAAGGCGAGTTGGAGCGCGTCGGCGGCACCAGGACACTAACGGTCGACGTCCGGCTCATATGCGCCACAAACAAGGACCTCGAGACGGCTGTCGTGAACGGAGAGTTCAGGGCCGACCTTTACTACCGCATCAATGTGGTGCCAATCATGCTGCCACCGCTCAGAGAGCGACCCGGCGATATTCCACGCCTTGCGCAGGCCTTCCTCGAGCGATTCAATAGCGAGAACCATCGCAAGCTCGCCTTCGCGCCGTCGGGGCTTGACCTGATCTCGCAATGCTACTTCCCTGGCAACGTCCGTGAGCTGGAAAACTGCGTGCGAAGGACGGCCACGCTTGCGCGTTCAAGCACCATCGCCACTTCAGATTTCGCCTGCCAGAATAGCCAGTGCCTGTCTTCCCTCCTCTGGAAAGGAGCCGACCGTTCAAATGACAGCAATGCCGGCGATGAGTTCGGCCGCAACAGGATGCCGGTTGGCTCGCCGCTGGGAGCCAGGCGCATCGGCGCCTCCGAGGGCGAGGAGGTGCCCGTCAATGCCCGCGATTCGAGCGATCCTGCCTGGGGTGCAACCGGCATGCGAGTGATCGATCGCGACCGGCTGATCGACGCGATGCAGAAGGCCGGCTGGGTTCAGGCCAAGGCTGGTCGTATCCTCGGCCTCACGCCGCGGCAAGTCGGCTATGCCCTGCGTCGACACGGCATCGAGGTGAAGAAGTTCTAAACGCCCGCGACGTCAAACGTCAGGCTTCCTCAAGGTCTGTGAGTGGGACCTTGCAGATGCCACTCGCCGGTCAGTCGCAAGTCCGACAAAAATGTGACGTAACGAACATGCGGAATCGCACATGAAAGCCGACATATTGAAGTGAAACCGCTTTCTTGAGCTGGCACAACTCTTGCGCTTTGAACTGCGACGCCCCACCCAGGAACGGAGCCGTTCATGTCTTTATCGACGATTTCGCTTGAGAGTTTGGTCAGAACCAAATCCTTCGACCGGTTGCTGGCGACCGCGAAATCCACCGGCTGCGCATCTTCATCCTGCGGCTCGTCCGCAAAGCCGGACGAGATCGACTCTGCTGTCTGGGAGAAGATCAGGGACCATCCATGCTATTCCGAAGAGGCGCACCATTATTTCGCGCGCATGCATGTCGCGGTCGCGCCAGCCTGCAACATCCAGTGCAACTACTGCAATCGCAAATATGACTGTGCCAATGAAAGCCGGCCCGGGGTCGTCTCGGAAAAGCTGACTCCAGACCAGGCACGACGCAAGGTGATCGCGGTTGCCAACGAAGTGCCACAGCTTTCCGTGCTCGGCATCGCCGGGCCGGGCGACGCCTGTTACGACTGGAAGAAGACGAAGGCAACTTTCGAACGCGTGGCCAGGGAAATCCGCGACATCAAGCTGTGCGTCTCCACCAACGGGCTCGCACTGCCGGATCATGTTGCCGAGCTTACCGATATGAATGTCGATCACGTGACAATCACAATCAACATGGTCGACCCCAAAATCGGCGCAAAGATCTACCCCTGGATCTTTTACAACCATCGCCGCCACACCGGCATCGACGCTGCCAGGATCCTGCACAAGCGGCAGATGTTGGGCCTGGAGATGCTGACCGCGCGCGGCATCCTCACCAAGATCAATTCGGTAATGATCCCCGGCGTCAACGACGAACACCTGATCGAGGTCAGCAAATGGGTTAAGGAGCGCGGCGCGTTCCTGCATAATGTCATGCCGCTCATTTCCGACCCCGCGCACGGTACGCATTTCGGCCTAACCGGGCAGCGCGGCCCAACGGCGTTGGAATTGAAGACACTTCAGGATCGCCTCGAAGGTGGGGCCAAGCTGATGCGCCATTGCCGGCAGTGCCGGGCCGACGCCGTCGGCCTGCTTGGCGAGGACCGTGGCCAGGAGTTCACGATCAGCCAGATTTCGGACGAGATCACCTACGACGCCAGCAAACGCAAGGTGTATCGGGAGGTGGTCGCGCGCGAGCGCGGCGATCACGTGGTAGCCAAAAGCCAAGCAGTCGCGACGGTCAAGGCAGCGGGTTCCGGCAAATCGCTTCACATCGCTGTGGCGACCAAGGGCGGCGGCCGGATCAACGAACATTTCGGCCATTCGAAGGAATTCCAGGTTTATGAAGCCTCTCAGAAGGGGATCAGCTTCATCGGGCATCGCAAAGTCGAGCAGTATTGCCTCGGCGGCAGAGGCGCGGACGCCACCCTCGATGGCGTCATAGCTGCGCTCAAAGGCGTCGACATCGTGCTGTGCCTCAAGATCGGAGATTGCCCCAAGGATCAGCTCGCGGAAGCTGGAATCCGGGTAATGGATCTTTATGGCTACGACTACATCGAGACCGCTATCGGCGCGCTTTACGCCGCCGAGTTTGGGAGCGAACCACTGGCGGCGACGGCTTGAGCGTCTCGTCCTAACCGAATCAGGAGTTGGAAAATGGCCCTCAAGATCATCGCCTCGCAATGCACGCAATGCGGCGCCTGCGAGTTCGAATGTCCATCGAGTGCGATCAAATTCAAGGGCGAGATTTACGTGATCGATCCGGAGCAGTGCACCGAATGCAAGGAGGCCTTCGATACCCAGCAATGCGCCTCGGTATGCCCGGTGCCGGGGACTTGCATTCCCGCCTAACCTCCACGGGTTAGCGGCTCGCTCGGGGTGAAGCAGGCCATGACCTCCTTTACCGAACTGCAGCCGCGAGAAAGGAATGAAGGGGTGGGCCTCGGACGCGAACAGGAGGTCGAGATCCGTAAGCCTCCACGATTTATGCCGGGCGAGCGGGTCCGTGCCATACGGCACATAAAGAATGACGGAACCTTTCCCGGTAGCGAGATAGGCGCAAACCTCGTGCGGAAGGGCGATGAAGGCTATGTGCGCGACATCGGCACCTTTCTCCAGCAGTTCTATATCTATGCGGTCGAATGGTTCGATCGCGGCACCGTCGTTGGCATGCGCGCCCACGAACTGATCAGCCTCGACAAATCCGAGGATTCTTGTGCCGAAATCACTTGTGGTCACTAACAAGGGAACAGCCCGATGAAGGTTATGATCCGCAAGACCAAGGCCGGCCTATCGGCGTATGTGCCCAAGAAGGATCTCGAAGAGCCGATCATCGGCGTCGAGAATGAAGAGCTATGGGGAGGGTCTATAACGCTCAGGAACGGCTGGCGGCTCGTCCTGCCCGACCTTCCGCGAGATACACCTTTGCCGATCACGGTCGAGGCAAGAAAGATTTCCGCCGAGGATTGATGCCGCAGGTCGGCAACCTGGGAGCGTCAACGGGACACGAGCATGAATAAGATCTTGGCCTTGGGTCATCTCATCATCAATCGGGATAGTCATGCCGCAAAGCAGCTTAAACTACTGAAGCGGGCTCTCTGCGCCGATGAGATCATCCCATATCTGGGTCCCGACCTGCTTCGGCTTAGGTACGGGGAATCACCGGTACCGCACACGCCGCAAGCCGTTGCCGCGGCATTCAACGCGCGGGCGCCCGCTCCTTCCAAGATTCGCAACAATATGTGGTCGGTCGCTCAATTCATCGAGCAGCGCCGGCATCGGCGGACGCTCCAAGCCTGGATGACTGAGATATTCGCTGGGCCGGTGGCGCCGACCGTTTTCCATGCCTGGCTCGCGACACTTCCCCTCTCGCTGATCGTCGATAGCTGGTACGACGGCGCCACGCGCGCGGCCCTCATGGACACTGGCCGCACTGATGTCGTCGAAATTCAAGGCGTCACGCGGGCGCACGCAATTGGCGACGTTTGGACGAAAACGTACGATTTGTCTGGAACGGAACTCCAACCAGATACGGCGGCGACGACGGTCCTCTATACGCCGCACGGCAGCATCAAGCCGGCGGCAAACTTCCTTATCGCGGATTCGGATTACGTCGAAGTCTTAACCGAAATCGATATCCAGACTCCGATCCCTCGAGCCGTGAAGGAACGGCGTACCAAGCGCGGCTTCTTCTTCTTCGGCTGCCGGTTTGACGACCATATGCTGCGCACCTACGCCAGACAGATCATCAAGCGCTCAAGCGGCCCGCACTTCGCGGTTATTGATTCGGCAACGCTGACCAAAAACGAACGCCACTTCCTTGCATCAAACGCAATCACGGTCCTCGACATGCCGGTAGACGAAGCCGCGGCTCAACTGGTTGGGACAGGCGTCTAGCAGATGATGGCCAGCTTTGCATGTCATGGGTTTTGACGGGGGAGTAGCGAACCTCAAGGCCCTCCAAACAGCCCAATGTCACTGGAATGCACCCCCGACAGTAGAGCTATCCGCAGCGTAAGGCAGGCGCGCAACGAAATCGCCGACGACGGCGAAACGCGAGATCACCGCATCCGCCGCTTTCGCCAGCAACACCCTGAACCAGAGGGATTACCTGACGCGCTACACCCAGGACGGCAGCATGCCGACCGACAACAATGTTCTCGAACGCGATATCAGAACCTTTGCCACCGACCGGAAGAGTTCAGCGGTACCATCGACGGAGCCAAGGCCAGCGCCATCGTCTACAGCTTGGTGCTAACCTGCCGCGCCTCACGCGTAGAGCCGCTCGCATGGTTGCGCCACGTTCTCACCGAGATTGCCTCAACGCGCTGTCGATACTGATATCACCGACCTGCTGCCCTTCAACTTAGCCGAAGCCGCTGCAGTCTGATCAGGCGCGTCCGTCTGAAAGCGATCGGTTGTTGCAAGCCTCGCTTGCATGGACAGCAAATCACGCGCCGCGTGACGCTGATCGTTCGCCCGAGCGTGCTAGGCGGTCGAGCCATCTAGCCGAGAGGCGGGAATACTCCGCTGTTAAGCTTCGGAAATAGGTCGTCACCACTCAAGGCGACCCTGAACAGGGGTGGTGGACCGGATTGATGTCCGCAGCAAGCCGTCAGCTTCAGGGCGAATGACGCTCGGACCCAAAAGACCTTCGCCTGGACTGTGCTATTGCAGTCCGAGTCTTTTCTTCAATTCCGCGTTCTCCTTGCGTAGACGTTCCGCAAGCATGTTCTTCAGGCGCTTGTTTTCTTCTTCGAGCGCAACCAGGTCCTTGAGATCGTCACCTGCTGTGGCAGGCAGCCGTGCCTTCTTCTTCCATTGATAATAGGTCTGTTCGGAGGTGCCGGCCTGCTTTACGGCGCTCTTGAGGGTGGCCCCGCCGTTGACCGACTTTTCAATTTGAGCGAGCTTTTGGGCACGCTCCTGCTCGGAGTATATTTTTCGACCGGGCCGCACAGGGGC
>NZ_QMBP01000029.1 GCF_003289945.1 Mesorhizobium hawassense | reverse complement strand
GTAAGTGCCCGGTGACGACCGCCTTCCGTGGCGGGGTTCGGATCGGATAGGGGTCGGGCTCTGGACGCTGAAGATAGTGTCCACGAGCGGGGCTTAATGGACACGATCGCGACGGACGGAGTGGCAGGCCAAGATTCTCGTGGCGAGACGGCGCGCGCCCGCCGGCGCAAGTCATACACCCTCGAAGAGAAGCAGCGGCTGGTGGCCGAGAGCTGTGAGCCTGGGGCGTCGGTGTCGCTGGTGGCGCGGCGGCACGACATCAATGCGAACCTGTTGTTCACGTGGCGCCGGCAGATGCGCCCGTCGGCGGCTTCGCCGCTGGAGTTGATCCCGGTCGAGGTCATCAGCAGCGTGCCGGCTGCTGCACCAACCGTGACGGGTGGGGCGGAACAGCGCGGTGTGATCGAGATCGTCCTGGTCAGCGGCGTGCGCGTGCGGGTGGATGCCGAGGTCAGCGAGGCAGCGCTGCGGCGGGTGCTTTCGGCTCTGAAGGCGGCGGCATGATCGCGCCGGGGTCAGGGGTGCGGGTCTATCTGGCGACGCAGCCCTGCGATATGCGCAAAGGGATGGATGGCTTGGCCGCCCAGGTCCAGAACGTGCTGGCCACCGATCCCTTCTCCGGGGCGCTGTTCGTGTTCCGGGGCAAGCGCGGCGACATGTTGAAGATCCTGGCCTGGGACGGAAGCGGGCTGTGCCTGTTCGCCAAGCGCTTGGAGCAAGGAAAGTTCGTCTGGCCGCCGATCGTGGCGGGTCGGCTTCAGCTGACAGCGGCCCAGTTGGCCTTGCTCGTTGAAGGGATCGACTGGCGGCGGACAGTTGCGCCGGAACCGGTCACGCGCCCGGAATCCATCTAAATAAGTTCCTGATTCCAAGGATTTATTCTCGCTCGCGAGTCATGACTTTGCTATAAGCCGGCATGTCTCTCGCCACTGCGGAATTGCCGTCGGATCCGGACGCGCTGCGCGCGTTCGCAGCGGCTTTGCAGGCCGAGCTCTACGCCAAGACGCTGCATATCGAGAAGCTGAAAGCCCAGTTGGCGACGCTGCGGCGCGCGCGCTTCGGCCAGTCGTCCGAGAAACTCGATCGCCAGATCGATCTTCTCGAGCTGATCATCGGCGATCTGGAGGAGGCCGAGGCCGCCAGCGAAGCCCGCCACGATGCGACTGCGGCGATGCCAGGCGCGATGCCGGCGCCGATAAGGCCCCAGCGCGTGGGCAATCGCCGGCCGCTGCCCGATCACCTGCCGCGCGAGGTCATCACCCACGCCGGGGTTTGCGCCTGCCCGGCCTGCGGTTCCGAGCGGCTGCGCAGGATCAGCGACGATGAACGCGAGGTGCTGGAATATGTGCCGTCACACTTCAAGGTCGTCGTGCATGTGCGGCCGAAACTGAGCTGCCGGGACTGCGAGGCCATCACCCAGCCGACGATGCCCAGCCTGCCGATCGAGCGCGGCAGACCCGGCCAAGGGCTGATCGCCCACGTGCTGGTCTCCAAATATTGCGACCACCTGCCTTTGAACCGACAGTCCGGCATCTACGCCCGCGAGGGCGTCGACCTGGATCGATCGACCCTGGCCGACTGGGTCGGGCGGGCCGCCTGGCTGGTGGCGCCGGTGGCCGAGCGCATCGGCGACTATGCTCGCGCCGGCCCGGCCATCCATGCCGACGACACGCCGATCCCGGTTCAGGATCCCGGACGCGGACGCACCAAAAGCGGCCGGCTATGGGTCGTTGTACGCGACGAAGGCACCTGGGGCTCGCCCAATCCGCCGGCGGCTTTCTATCGCTACTCACCTGACCGCAAGGGCGAGCACGCCCAAGTCCTGCTGGCGCCGGCATCCGGCTTCCTGCATGCCGATGCCTATGCCGGCTTCGACAAGCTCTACGAACCGGATCCAATCACCGGTCACCAGCGCCTGGAGCCAGTCGCCTGTTGGGCCCATGCCAGGCGCGAACTGTTCGACGAGCACGCTAAGACCAAATCGCCGATCGCGCGTCAGGCACTGGACAAGATCGGCGCGATCTTCACCGTCGAGCGCGACATCAACGGCCGGAGCGCCGAAGTTCGTCTGGCCGTACGCCAGGCTCAAAGCGTGCCACTGCTGGCCGACCTCAAGGATTACCTGGAGGCTAGCCTGGGCAGGATCAGCCGCAAAGGAGACCTCGCCAAAGCCATCCGCTACAGCCTCAATCGCTGGAAGGCGCTCTGCCGCTTCACCCAAGATGGCCGTCTCGAGATGACCAACAATGCCGCCGAACGGGCGATCCGCCCTCTGACGCTGCCCCCGATCCGACACCAGACTGGCGGCCTGACCGTGGCCGCGATCACCCGGGTCTACACCCTCCCGCTTGCCGCCGAAATGCTCGGCGAGGACGCCGAACTGCTGTGGGAGGTATATGTCGACATGGAACCGGAGGACGGTTGCCTCTGGGTCTGCGGGCCCGACGATCAACAGATCCCCGCCTTCACAGACTTCGGCCTCGAATGCCTGACAGACTTCATCCGCGAACACAAAGCCAATCGCGGCAGAGTCAAAATGATGGCCGGTAAGAGCCCCGGGTCATGACCGGGCGCTTACTGTTGACCCGCCCTCCGGGAGACTTCTTCGACAATCCGCAACATGGCCAAACGCGACGAGTCTCAAGAGCTCTTGAATTGACTTCTGTCATTCCTGTTCGTGGGCAGTGTAGACTTGGAACGGGGGGTCCCCCTTTCAAGGGTAAGGGAAGCAGCGCGACCGGTCATCTCCGCGAAAGGCGATTGTGAGAATTGAGATGCCGACACAACTGAGGTCGGACTATGCTGGATATTGTCGGCGGCGCGACGCCTGTCTCCTCGGCCTATTCCGGAATCTCGGCGGTGGTCTGTTTCGAAGGAGCGACTGCCCTGGCGTTGCGTAATCTGATTGCGCCTCCTGATGCCACCGACCATCGTTTAAGCACAGAGTACTGGTGCGATAAAGCGGGTCGGGCCAATGTCGAGTTCCCGAACATTGCCGGACCGAGAAACTTATTAGAAGCTGACAGTGCAGGACATGGCAGATTGAAAGATGTTGGCTCGTGCAAAAAGGGCGAAGTCAAAGGCTGTCTCCTGTCAGACCTGGATAACTCCAGGATCATCACTAGGCAGGGTGTGGTTCCTTTAAGAGTCGATAGAATTGCGCCCGGCTGATGCCGAGCATCTCGGCTGCACGTCGCTTGTTGCCTTCCGTCTGTTGGAGGGCGGCGCGAAGGGCTGCATGAGTTTCGGACCGCACCCGGCTCTTCAAGTCGATCCCCTCCTTCGCAGAGGTTGGCAGGGCGTCCAGGGATGGAATCGAGAGTTTGCCCGTTACGACCAGTCGCGTCAGGGCGTTCTCCAATTCCCGCACATTGCCTGGCCAATTATGAGCGACAAGCATCGCACGGTTTTCGTGTGTCAGTTCTGGCGCGAGCTTTAAGAGCCGGCTGGAGATACGTTCAAGGAGTAGTTCGGCAAATTGAGCCAGATTGTCTCTTTCTCTAAGGGCCGGTACCTCGATGGGCAGTACGTTCAGCCGATGATAGAGGTCTTGTCGAAAACGCCCTGCTCGCACCAGTTCAACGAGCGGGTGGTTGGTAGCGCAGATGATGCGCAGGTCAATGCTGACCGGGCTAGTGCCACCGACGCGGACGATCTCGCGGTTTTGTAGCACGCGCAGCAGACTGCCCTGCAGGGCAAGCGGCATATCCCCAATCTCATCAAGGAAAAGCACGCCGCCTGCCGCCAGCTCGAATTTGCCCGGCTTGCCGTGGCTGCGGGCGCCCGTGAACGCACCGCCCTCATATCCGAAAAGCTCGGCTTCGATCAGTTCGCTTGGGATAGATGCACAGTTGACCCACACGAAAGGGCCGCCACTGCGCTCCGACAACGAATGGATTGCCTGAGCGGCCAGTTCTTTGCCGGTGCCCGTCTCACCGCGAATCAGAATAGGCAGATCGTAGGCTGCCGCCAGTTTGAGGTCATCACGATGCGCTTCCATTAACGGACCGGTCCCGATGATATCATCTAGACCGAATCTCGACTGCCAGGCTTTCGGTTTTGACGGGATGGCGAGCTCCGCTTTTGAGATTCGGCTATAGGTCTTCTTCAAGGCGCCGTAGTCCGAGAACAGCGCCAGACCCACGGCGCCAATGATCCTCCCGTCCTTGCGCACAGGCACCTGTTTCGTCACGAGCTTGTGGCCACGCACTTCAAGCGGATAGCCGACATGAGTGCCGATACCGCGCGCTACGAAATGCAGCTTTGTTTGCGGCCCGACAACATCGGTTATGTGCCGCCCAAGAAACTCCTCAGCCTTGCCGCCAAGAATGCGGCAATAAGGTTCGTTGATCAGGACGACCGTTCCTTCCGTATCAACGGCGACGAGGCAGTCGGAAACGTGATCGAGGACAAGACGGAGAAATTCGGCTTCCTCAGAGGAGCCTGGAAGCCATTCCGGGAGTGGCATCTTAACCTGCCTGATTGTGGCTGAGCTATCACAGCTCGCATGATACAGGGTTTTGTCTCGGATGCGAGACAAGACATGTCGCCGAACCGAGACCCATCATCAAGAGAAATGCCGCCTTCGAGACTGTCAGGCGATTTGGGGGAGCCTGTTAACACCGTTACATTTCATAAGGTTAGAAGCCGCAGCAGTCGGTCGCACAAATCTGGCCCGCGCTTTGCGATGTTCCCTGACGTAAGAACCGAAAGGGAGGAACTACAATGCATATAGAAACAATAGAGATCGGCGAAGTAGTCGCTCGGGTATCGGGTGCGGGCACGCCGCTCGTCTTCGTGCACGGATTTACGACTACGGCTGAATTCTGGCGCGAGCAGATCGGGGCCTTTTCGTCCCGCTACAAAGTCGTCCGAATCAACTTGCCGGGACACGGCCTGTCGCCACGGCCTCCGGGGCGCAGCTACACGATCGAGGCTTTTGCAGATGACGTGCTGGAAGTCTTCCTCAGGCTCGACATTCGACAAGCGGTCCTTGTCGGCCTCTCGATGGGCGGAACCATCGCGCAAAGCTTTACGCTTGCGCACCCGGAGCGGGTCCAGGCGCTGGTGCTCGTCGGGGCGACGCCGCATGGGCTTGGAGAAGACGTCAACGTCGACAATGTCCTCAAGGCAATCGACGACCTGGGTGTCGTGCAAGCCAGCCAGAACGTCATCGAGCGGTCATTTGGTAGCGCGGCCAGCCAGGAACTCCTGGACTTTGCCAGACAGGAGGTCGCGCAGACACCCGACTTCGTGGCGCGCGAAGCGATCGCCTCGCTGAATGCGTCCGACACTCGCTCGCGCCTTGGTGACATCAGGGTGCCAACACTGGTGGTCGTCGGAAACGAGGATGTCATCACGCCGCCGGCGGAGTCGGTCATCCTGGCTGCGAGCATACCGGACAGCAGGCTGGAAGTGATAGAGGATGCGGGGCACTTCCCGATGCTCGAGCAGCCTCGGAAGTTCAACGAAGTGCTGACAGCTTTTCTCTGGGCTTGCGAAGAGAAGGTTTGTCCGACGAGCGGCCAAGGCCTCTCGCAACATTCGATCTAGGGGGAGAGCACGACATGTCTGTTCATGAGATTTCGTCTGGAACTATTGCGCACGCCCAAAGCCTCGATCGAAAGACCAAGCGGACGGTTTTCGCCGCGGCACTCGGGACCGTTTTTGAATGGTACGACTTCTTCATCTATGGGTCGCTTGCCGCCTTCTTCAGTACGCTGTTCTTCCCCAAGGGTAACGAAACCGCGGCACTTCTCGCAGCGCTCGCGACCTTTGGTGCCGGCTTTGTCCTTCGCCCCTTCGGCGCCGTCGTGTTCGGGCGGCTGGGTGACCTTGTCGGCCGAAAGAAGACTTTTCTCGTGACGATGCTGGTCATGGGCCTGGCAACGGCCGCCATCGGCCTTTTGCCGACATACCAGTCCATCGGTCGGGCAGCGCCTGCATTGCTGGTGGCATTGCGCCTCCTTCAGGGACTGGCTGTCGGCGGCGAGTTCGGCGGCGCTGTCACCTTCGTCGCAGAAAACTGCGATCACAATCGGCGCGGATTTACGACGAGTTGGATCCAGATCACGGCGACGCTTGGTCTGTTCGTGTCGCTGATCGCGATCGTTCTGTGCCGCTCCTCCATGTCACCGGAGGCATTCGCAAGCTGGGGCTGGCGCTTACCCTTCATCGGTTCGATTCTCCTTTTGATTCTCTCACTTTATATTCGCCTGAAGCTGCATGAGTCACCCGTGTTCCTGGACATGAAGGCGCAGGGCAAAGGCTCGACCAACCCGATAGCAGAGACCTTCGTCGACGGACGCAATCTGCGCCTCGTGCTGGTTGCGATCTTCGGTGTCGTCGCCGGTCAGGCGGTCATCTGGTATACGGGGCATTTCTATAGCCTCTACTTCATGACGACGACGCTAAAGATGACAAATGATCAGGCCAACTTCTATCTCCTTGTCGCGCTGACGCTCGGCACGCCCTTCTTCCTGTTCTTCGGCTGGCTTTCGGACCGGGTCGGGCGCAAGTGGATCGTCGTGACGGGCTGTGCGCTGTCGGCGTTGCTGATCATGCCGCTGTTCCAGGCGCTCGCGACCTATGGCAATCCTGCCCTAGCCGACTTCCGAGCAAGGACGTCGGTAACGCTTGTCGGAAACGACTGCGACCACGATCAATGGTTTATCGGGCAGTTATTCAGCCCACAGGCGACCACCAAGTGCCAGAAGGTCAAGTCGCTTCTGACCGCCCGTGCGGTTCCCTATGCGGTCAAGGTCGACGCGGAGCCGCTTCGGGTCCAGGTGAACCATAGCGAGATGAAGTCTTTTAACGAAGCCGAACTGCTCTCGGCTCTGACGGCAGCCGGAATGCCTGATCCGAATGCCCCCGTTCGGCCGAATGGACCGGTGGTGATCGCAATTCTGTTCTGCCTGGTCTTCCTCGCCACGATCGTTTACGGACCCCTCGGCGCGCTTCTGGTCGAGCTCTTTCCCGTCCGCATCCGCTATAGCGGTGTTTCGGTCGCCTTGCAGCTTGGCAACGGCTGGATCGGCGGCTTCGCCCCCTTCGTCGCGACGGCGGTAGTGATTAATACCGGCAACATCTTCGGCGGCCTTTGGTACACAGTGGCATTTGCCGGACTGACGGCGGTGATCGGAGTGTTTCTGCTGCCCGAGACACGCGGGCGCGATCTGAGCAGTTGATCCTTAGCTACTGTTTTGTATGCGATGCCACTTCAGGAGCCTGGGCATCTTGTTCGGGCTCCTTTTTAACCCAAAAAATGCGCTGAGGCGCGCAGCATGCTGCTCTGAGCAATGATCGACCAAGATGGATGGTTAATTCGTCGGCACATGTCTAAGCATTGAATACGCCAAACACCCCCTTCTCGAGATCAGCGATCAGCCCCGCTTCGGCTTTTGGTAGGTATTCTCGATAATCGCGGCAAAGAGCATATTGCAGTTCTCCGCGCGCGCTGATCTATGGTGACAGACGGGCTCGACATCCGGATCGAGGCAGTCTCTCGCAAGATCGAGAAGATCAGTCGGAAGGAGGAGAGCTGCGTGTCGCACTGTATTCATTGCTGAAACTCCGCTGTGAACGTTTCAATGACTTAGTCTAGCTGTATACTTAAATTGAGAATTTGCATTTAATTGAGATTCGCGCTTGGCTCTAGCGAGCGGGAAAAAGACGGGGGTCGAGGTGCACGAGCAAGTTTGGCTTTCTTGGTTTGCCTATGGGACCCTGGCTTTCTTCCATGCCAGCCGGCCGAAGTCTGGTCATAGAAGGGTGTTGCGCGTCCTTTTGGCGCGGGTTTCAAGATGGGGCGAGCCCTGCCTCGCGTCGCAAGTCGTCGGCTCTGTCAGTCATCTCCCAGGTGAACTCGGGCTCTTCGCGACCGAAATGACCATAAGTCGCAGTCTTGCGGTAAATCGGGCGTAAGAGATCAAGCATTTTGATAATGCCCTTCGGTTTGAGATCGAACAGCTCAGGAATGAGCTGCTCGATCCTTTTTTCCTCGACCCTTGCTGTCCCGAAAGTATTGACCATGACGGAAACCGGACTTGCCACCCCGATCGCGTAAGCAAGCTGCACCTCGCAGACGTCTGCGAGTCCACTAGCCACCACATTCTTCGCAACATAGCGGGCGGCATAGGCAGCCGAGCGGTCGACCTTGGATGGGTCCTTGCCAGAAAAGGCGCCGCCGCCGTGACGCCCCATTCCGCCATAGGAATCGACGATGATCTTGCGTCCGGTGAGGCCGCAGTCGCCGCGAGGCCCCCCGACCACGAACCGCCCTGTTGGGTTGACCAGAATTCTGACGTCTTTCGTTTCCAGGTCGGTCGGCAGGACCGGCTTGATTATTTCCTCAATGACGCCCTCGCGAACTGTCTCTTGCGAGACCTGCTCATTGTGTTGCGTCGACACCACGATGGTATCCAGGGCGACGGGGCACAAGCCCTCATAGCGCACGGAGACTTGGGATTTCATGTCGGGGCGCAACCAGGTGAGCTGTCCAGCCTTGCGGACATCTGCCTGTCTTTTCGTCAAACGGTGGGCGAGCTGGATGGGCAAAGGCATCAGAGTATCGGTCTCGCGGCATGCATAGCCGAACATGAGGCCTTGGTCTCCTGCTCCCTGTTCGGGATCTTGTCCCCGACCTTCGTCAACCCCTTGGCTAATGTCGGGTGACTGCTCGGTGAGGGCATGAATGACGGAGCAACGCCGGCCGTCAAAGCCAACCGCCTCATCGTCGTATCCAATATCAACAATCGTATCGCGGGCCACTTGGCCGTAGTCGACCGTCACATCGCTGGTAATCTCGCCAGCCAGAACGACGGTTCCTGTCTTCACCAAGGCTTCACATGTCTTCACCAGGGCTTCACAAGCGACGCGCGCCTTCGGGTCGAAGCGCAAGACTGCGTCGAGGATTGCGTCCGAGATATTGTCTGCGAGCTTATCCGGGTGTCCCGCGCCAACCGACTCGGAAGAGAAAACGAACTGTCTAGCCATGAAAGCCTCGCTTCGGTTTGTTGGGGTTTGCATGGGCATTTGGCTTAGCCCGTCTTGCCTGCGGGTGACGATTAGTTTGAGCGTCGTGCGCTCCTGTCGCTCTTGTCTCAGGAGCAGTTCGTGAACGCAGCTATCAACCGAGGCTAAGGAAAAGCGTCCGTAAGTGTCGGGCTGCGCGATGGCGCGCTCGTCAGAGTTGTCCATCATGGGCTCGCGCTCCAATTGGGTCGATCTATTTGACGATCAAGCAGGCTGTCCCCCTTCGGCTGCTCACTTTGTATCGCTTCGAGCCGTTGTAAGTCTCGTTCATGATGGCCATCGCAGAGGGGCAGGAGATCGACTAGCAATTGGACCAGGCCGCCGTCCTTATCTCCTGGTTTGAGCGGGCGGTGTTCTTCGCAGCAAAGAAAGTCGGCTCTGGCGAGTAGCCCGACGTGTCGCACAATGCGATCGCGACGCAGATCCAAAATGTCTGCCAGCTCGCAGACTGTTAGATCCGCATGCGCGCAGAGGCCCAGGATTCGAAGGCGATCAAAATGCGCTGCCGCCCGTAGACGACTGACCAGTGTCATCATTGTTCAGCATCAAACCATTTGGAAAGAAGTGAATCTTTGTACGGAATTTATCATTTGGCGCTCTCCGCAGATGTTGCAGCTTTCGAACCAATTATCTCGTTGCCTATATCGAACCAGGCGCTCGAAGCGTTAAAGTAGATACGTACTTATTTCAGCGAATGTATTGCTTCGAACCGATATGAGCAACCATTGCGAGAGACTCTTCTTGCTATTGCGTTTAGTCATAGATTCAGGACGGTTCGGCGGTCGCAGAATAGAAGTGCCGCGGTTCTGAACCCTCTGGCTGACCTGATATATTGAGATAAGCCTACCATTCACAGCGATTTCGGGTTGCTAAAAGTCTATGAATTTCTTTGAAGAAACTGTTGCAATTCCTGCCCGACGAGATGCCGGTCAAGGTGGGCCGAGCCGCACGGTTTCGAACCAATGGGGCAACATGGGACCCGAAGAATGCCGAAAACATCCTACGTCGAAGCGCACCGATCGTGGTACGGGCCTGCGGCATTTGGAGTTTGAAGACGTGCTCGACAAGTTCGAGGCCAGCAGTCGCAACAGCGCTGAGATGAACTCACAGGACGAAAGCGCTTGATAGTGGTGCCTTGGTTACGCTCCAGGCAGCGTGCCCGTCGACGCCACTTCGAAGACGTCAAGCAGAATTGCCGACCCGACGCCGCAATCGGTCAGGATGAGGCCGGCCATGAAAATGCGGTTGGCGCGTTCATAGACGTGGCGTCGCAGTGAACTCATGTCGAGCAACAGCGACAGCGCCCGCATCTGCGAGGCTATGCCGACCAGGATTGGGGCCACTGCGAACAGGTCGTAAAGTCGCCACGGAACCGGGTTTGCCGCCCAATGTGTGACGAAACCAAGCGAAAACGCCAGCAATATGCCGACGACGGTGATCGTGCCGTTGCGGAAGACGGTCTCGATCGGTTCTTCCTTGGGGTTGTGCTCTTCCAATTGTCTCTCTCTGCAGGTCTGCGCAGTCGTCGCACAGATATGAACTTGGTCCCTAGGTTCCTTCGAAGGTTGGAGTTTGCCGACTTCGGGCTGGCGGCGTCACGGGATGATACGTGAGTCCACCTCTTGAAACGGGAAATGAGCAAAACTAAGTCGGCATGTGCGCAATGCTGACGGAGGGTGCCAGTTCCGAGCGGGCCGCTATTGGCCCGCGGTGCAGAGGGGAACGACATGAGGTTCTGTCTGACAGTATCCTGGTCAGCGATATTGAGGCCGAGGAGAAACCCGCAGGCGGCATCATACAGGTGGGTCGATTGAAAGTTCTGGAGCGTGGCGATCTTTGTTCGGGACGGCCCGCACACTCGCTGTCAGCAAAGCAGCTCAAATGCGATTGCCGCCTTGCTCATATTCTGCGAGCCTCAGGGATCGCCGCCACTTTTGTATCGTCGAGGACAGCGATTGCGGTCGGCTCCACGACGCAGCGTCGTAAGGCGCTGGCGTGAAGAACATTTGGCATAGGCATCCTCACCCTGTCGACTGAGGTTTGGCGATGCACGATAATGCTCGGGGACTGCACGTCTAGCTCCCGCCGCTTATTGTGAGCCGAACCGAAAATCAATCGACGAACCAGAGCCACAAAAGCAATCAGCATCCAGATGCTTTCGTCATGAGGCACCGGCCGGCGAACAATGATCCTTCGAGGCGAAGCAGGGGCGACTATTGCGACCCGGGTTCTTTGAAATCTTTTCGAAGACAAGAAGCTTGGCCTGGAGCACGGCTTTCTCGATCGAATCCCCGGTCGCTAGATACGCCGCTATCGCGCTGGCCAGGATACAGCCAGTGCCGCGCATCGATCCGGCAAGCCTCGGCATGTCGAAGCGGATGGGTTCCCGGCCGCGGCTCAACAGGATATCTGTGGACCTCGGCCCTTCCGCGTGGCCGCCCTTGATGAGCAGCGCCTGCGGCCCTTCCGCAAGCAAACGCCTCTCCTGCCGCAGCGCGTCATCGTCGCCCGCGGCCAATTCCGAGCCGGTCAGCACCGCCAGTTCAAGAAGGTTGGGCGTGACCAGGCGGCAAAGCGGCATGAGATCACGCTTCATGACGTCGATCGCACCCGATTCCAGCAGCGGCCTGCCCGACGAGGAAGCCAGCACCGGATCGAGGATTGCCGGTATCCGCGCATTTTCGCGCAGCACGGCGGCGACAGCAGCGATGATCTGCGCAGTTGCGAGCATGCCGATTTTGATGGCCGCCACCGCGTTGGCCTGGAACGCCGCCCGCATTTGATCGGCCACCAGGCCGGGTTGCATGTGACGGATATCCCCGACTGCGTGGTGCGTCTGCACCGTTACCGCAGTGACAGCAACGCAAGTGCGCAGGCCGATTGAAGAGATCGTCTCGATATCGCGCGCAATTCCGGCACCCCCACTGGAGTCCGATCCGCCAACGACAAGCACATTCAGGTTTTGACTCAGCGCCATTCCTCCGTCTTTTCGATCCATTGCGCGGTGCGCGCATCGGGATCTGGGTTCAGCGTTATGTCCGTCACCACCGCCGCGCTGTCGGTCCGGCCTCGAAAACCCCATCAAGCCGCTCGGGATTGAGACCCCCAATGGCGACCAGCGGAATGGGTGCGACGGCGTTCTTCCAGGCGCGAACCCTTTCGAGCCCCTGCGGTGCCCATTTCATCTTCTTCAGGATGGTCGGATAGACGGGACCCAGCGCAACATAGTCGGGCTTGGCGGCCATGGCCATCTCCAGTTCGTCATGATCATGGGTGCTCAGCCCGAGCCTGATGCCGGCCGCCCGTATCTGAGGGAGGTTTGCGGTCCGCAGATCCTCCTGGCCGAGATGGACGAAGTCGCAGCCCTCCTCGATCGCGAGGCGCCAATGATCGTTGACGATAAGCTGGCAATGGTGTCGGGCGCACAGCGCTCTCGCCTTGCGGATTTCCGCGCGCAGCCCGTCCTCGTCCATATTCTTGATGCGGAGTTGCACCAGCCTGACGCCGAGCGGCACCAGCCGCTCGATCCAGGCGGTGCTGTCGACGATCAGGTAGAAGGGACCGAGCTTCATGAAAAAACCGCCCTGCCGATGGTAGGCGTCGATGGCACAGCGACGTCGCGCGGCTCGAGCAGTCCCGAACCATAGGCTTCGCGGCCAGCATCGACCGTCTTGCTGAAAGCACGCGCCATGCCGACCGGATCGGCCGCCTTGGCGACCGCCGTGTTCAGGAGCACGGCGTCAAAGCCGAGTTCCATGATGGTTGCCGCGTGCGACGGCCGTCCGAGCCCCGCATCGACGATCAAAGGGACGCCGGGGAAATGCCCGCGCAGCGAGCGCAGCGCCATGATGTTGACCGGTCCGAGCGCCGAACCGATCGGCGCGCACCACGGCATCAGGACCTTGCAGCCCGCATCGAGCAGCCGCTCGGCGACGACAAGGTCGTCGGTGGTATAGGGGAATACGTCGAAACCGTCGTCGCAAAGGATGCGTGCCGCCTCGACCTGGCCGAAAACGTCGGGCTGCAGCGTGTCGTGGTTACCGATCACCTCGAGCTTGATCCAGGACGTGTCGAAGACCTCGCGCGCCATCTTCGCGGTCGCCACGGCTTCCTTGACCGAATGGCAGCCGGCGGTGTTGGGCAGCACCCTCACACCGAGCGAGCGGATCAGCGACCAGAATTTCTCGCCGGCCCTGCCGCCGGCTATTTCCCGGCGCAGCGAGACGGTCACCACCGAGGTGCCCGACGCTTTGACAGCCTCGGCAAGGATCGCCGGCGAAGGATATTGGGCGGTGCCCAGCAGCAGGCGCGAGGCAAGCTTTGTCCCGAAAAGATCGAACATCGGCTAGCCTCCCTGCATGGGCGACAGGATTTCGATCCGGTCGCCGTCACTCAAATGGAATTCAGGGCGTGCTGCGGCGGGCACGACATCGCCATTGAGCGCGGTGGCGAACCAGCCGCCCTCGTAGTCGAGCTCCTTCAAAAGGGTGGCGAGCGTCGTCGCCTCGACCTCAAGCGCTTCGCCATTGACGATCAGCTTCATTTTTAGTCTCCAGGCCGGCAGATGAGTTGTCGGCAGATGAATTGAAGAGAGGCCCGCAGCCTGCTCGGCCATGGCCGGTGAGAGCAGGAAGCCGTGCCGGTAAAGGCCGTTGATCGTGATCGTGCCCTCCTTCCAACACTTCACCCGCGGCAGATTGTCGGGATAGGCCGGGCGCACGCCCACTCCCGTCTCGACGATTTCGGCCTCACCGAACGCCGGATGCAGTGCGTAGGCCGCGTTGAGCAGCTCCATCAGCGAACGGGCGGTGATCGGTCCGTCATGGTCGCTTTCGATCATGTCGCGCCGACCATGAAGTGATGATCGGCCCGCGGCACTACATAGATCGGATGACGCGGATGGAGGAGACGCACCGGCCGGGCAAGCGAGACATCACGCCTGCGAAGGAGCAGCATTTCGCCGCGCACACCCCGCAAGTCGTCGTCGGCCCGCACGATGCCCGTGCAGTCGATCACCCGATCAAAGCCGGAAAGGACCACCTCGCCCACCTCGAAAAGGAAGACGACGCCCATCGCGCGCAGTTTATCGACAAGGGCTTCGAGAGCCCGACGGGGATCGAGATGAGCCTCGCCGGCAAAGAACAGGCCCTGGCGGAAGCGACCGGCAAGATCGGGCTCAAGGGCGGCAACCGCCTTTTCGTCGACGGACTCATGATTGCGGGTACGAGCCGCAAAGCGGGCAAGCTCGAAGGCGTCACGCGCTTGGGCGACGACGAGAGTGCCGGCTCTTGTCCCGAGCCCAGGTAGTGCCCTTTCCCACCAGTCGGCCGAAGTTCTGCCGAGCGTGACAACCGCCTTCTCGGCGCTTTCGCGTTCGCACTAGGGGGCGAGCATGCCGCCGGCGAGCCAGGAGGCATTGCCGCCCACCTGGCTCCGAATTTCAGCAACGGTGACCGACGCTCCCCGCTCGGCCAATTCATGGGCGACGGTGAGTCCTGCTACACCGGCGCCTTTGACGAGGACACGGCGCATGGCTCAGTGCGTTTCCTGATCGTCCTGCGCAAAAGCCTGTTCTTCCGCCCCGGGCGTTTCGACCGGCATATAGAGATCGCCGCCCGCGCGATATTTCTCCGCCATCGCCGCCATCCCCTCCTTCTGCGCTTCCGCGCGAATGTCGTGGGAGATGCGCATGGAGCAGAATTTCGGTCCGCACATCGAGCAGAAATGCGCCAGCTTGTGCGCTTCCTTGGGCAAGGTCTCGTCGTGCATCGAGCGCGCGGTTTCGGGATCGAGCGACAGGTTGAACTGGTCTTCCCAGCGGAACTCGAACCGTGCCCGCGAAAGCGCGTCGTCGCGGGTCTTCGCCGCCGGGTGTCCCTTGGCGAGATCCGCTGCGTGTGCAGCAATCTTGTACGTGGTCACCCCGGTCTTGACGTCGTTGCGATCCGGCAGGCCGAGATGTTCCTTCGGCGTCACGTAGCAGAGCATGGCGGTGCCGAACCAGCCGATCATGGCGGCGCCGATGCCAGACGTGATGTGGTCGTAGCCCGGCGCGATGTCGGTCGTCAGCGGCCCGAGCGTGTAGAAAGGCGCCTCGCCGCAGACGGCAAGCTGCTTGTCCATATTCTGCTTGATCTTGTGCATGGGAACATGGCCAGGGCCCTCGATCATCACCTGGCAGTCTTTCGCCCAGGCGATCTTCGTCAATTCGCCCAGGGTTTCCAGCTCGGCGAATTGCGCTTTGTCGTTGGCATCCGCGATCGAACCGGGGGCGAGGGCCGTCGCCGAGCGAGAAGGAGACGTCATAGGCTCTGGCGATATCGCAGATCTCCTCGAAATGCTCATAGAGGAAGCTTTCTCGATGGTGGTGCAGGCACCATTTCGCCATAATCGAACCGCCGCGAGAGACGATGCCTGTGACCCGGTCGACGGTCAGCGGGATGTAGTGCAAGCCGCACGCCGGCATGGATGGTGAAGTAGTCGACGCCTTGTTCTGCCTGCTCGATCAGCGTGTCGCGATAGACCTCCCAGGTCAGTTCTTCGGCGACGCCGCCCACCTTCTCCAGCGCCTGGTGCCGCTTGAGGACGGCAAGGCCGAGTCCTTCATACTTCAGCGCGAAGGTCAGGTGGCCTTCGAGGGTTGGATGTGGAGCATGGCGAGGCGTCATGATCCGCCAGCCATTCCGTTCGGCAATGCGATGCTGCTGGCCGGTGGCGGACAACGTCCGCGGCTGCCTTGAGACCAAGCCGCAGCCGAAAACGCCAGGTTTTTTTAATGGTCCGCGTGTTCGATACGCGACAGATTTCGTTCAAAGGCGACAGCGTTGTGAGCCTTGATATCGAGACATCAATGCGGCGGCACCGCTCAGTACGCGTCAGGCGGTGCCTCATGACGAGATGTCAAAACCACTCGCCGCATCACCAAATTCTTGTTTGTGTTGATTTTCGGGTTCTGTCGACGGACTTGCTAAAATTGGCCACGTTGGACCGACTGCAGAGTTGGACGCCAGCCAAGAGGGTCATCGTGGCAAAGTGCTTGTACAGCCCTTGGCTCGAGTATTGCTTGCGGTGCGGCCGTTTGCTCCTTCTGTATCGGCAGGTCCCACTTTACGGCTGATCTGCTGACAGCATGGTGCGAACGTTGAAACACTCTCCCTGAGACGCGTTAAGTGAGACTCGAAGCAACATGCGTGCCAATGAAAAAGCTCTTTAGACACATGCCAATCGATTGCCGCATGTCCGACATTTGTCGCGCCTCGCACAATGCCAAAGAATCCTGTCGCAAATTCCCGGTGAAAGGGTTGCAGCATGAAACTCTTCGATTTCTGAGGAGCTCGTGACCCTCAAAGTCCGCCTGTCCGACCGATTTTCGAATGCCACGCCGTCAGGTTTCCCGAGGTCGGAGCCACGGCCCGGAAGCCCTTGCGAAAGTCCGGGCGTCCCCAGTGTGAATGCGCCCGCTGGGCGCGACCAGCGGCGCCGGCTCGTTGTCCGGATCGGACCGATGGGGTGTCGGAGGGGTCAGGTTCTGGCTCCACCATTCGAGCGCAGCGGGTCGCCGCTTGGCTTTGTTTTGATCCACATCAGTCCACACCGGTCGCCCGGCTTCAGCATGGCTGTTGCCACTGGGTCGCCCACCGTGGCTACCGGCTCGCGAACGGCAATGAGCATCTCATCCCTTCGGCGTCACGAGAGCTAATATATGAAAGCACATCGACTGGTTTCCTTCAAATTCCTGGAGGGAATTCGACAAAATAGCGACGCTGCTTTACCCACAAGGCGCGGAGAATTGGCAACTGATTGAAATTTAAGCCGCCGCTGCATCTGGCATGGCGTTTGCTCTCTGCCTGTTAATCCGTGAAGCCGTTTTACAATATATGAAGGCATTATAAAATTATAATGCGTGTCGATACGGTTTACTCGAAGGTGCGAAAAGGAACATTCTCATTTAGGAAATGGAAGAAGACAAATAGCAAGTATTAATAAGACAGCGTCATGACGTGCGGACGTTGGCGTTCTCGTTTGACGTAAAACAAGCTGACGAAATGGAGAAGTATTTATGCTCGCAGGGGTGACAAGACGTATCCGTGCAGCCACCAGAAGGCACTCTCCTCTGTTAATTGGGAAAGCGGATGCGTCTTCGTCAATTACCGCAAGTTGACTCCAGCCTACCCGAAGTGACGCGCATTTGGAAATCACAAGCGTCTGTTGGGGAAATCTCAGGGGTCATGATGTTGTCCCCAGTCAGTCCACCTCTTGAAACGTGAAAGGAGCAAAACCAGTTCGGCATGCGCGCGCGATGCCGCCAAAGTCGCGCGAGCCCCATTCTGGCCCTGAGGGCCCGGATCGGGGGAGGCTCTCGCAATTTGTTTGTCCTAAAGGAGAACGATATGACGTTCCGTCCATTGCACGACCGCGTACTCGTCCGTCGCATCGAGGCCGAAGAGACGACGGCCGGCGGCATTATCATCCCCGACACTGCCAAGGAAAAGCCGCAGGAAGGCGAAGTCATCGCCGTCGGCCCGGGCGCCCGCGACGAGAGCGGCAAGCTCGTGCCCCTCGACGTGAAGGTCGACGACCGCATCCTATTCGGCAAGTGGTCCGGCACCGAAATCAAACTCAACGGCGAAGACCTGCTCATCATGAAGGAAAGCGACATCCTGGGAGTGATCGAGGTTTCGGCCTTGGCCAGGCAAGCCGCGTGACCGAAACCGCGTTATACAAGAAGTCAACAAGAACTGCCTATCCGCAGGAGTGAATCAATGGCTGCCAAGGAAGTGAAATTTCATTCTGATGCCCGCGAGCGCATGCTGCGCGGCGTCGACATTCTCGCCAATGCGGTGAAGGTGACGCTTGGTCCGAAGGGCCGCAACGTGGTTATCGACAAGTCGTTCGGCGCCCCGCGTATCACCAAGGACGGCGTCACCGTCGCCAAGGAGATAGAGCTTGAGGACAAATTCGAGAACATGGGCGCGCAGATGGTGCGCGAGGTCGCATCCAAGACCAGCGACATCGCAGGCGACGGCACCACCACCGCCACGGTGCTGGCGCAGTCAATCGTGACCGAGGGCACCAAGGCAGTCGCGGCCGGCATGAACCCCATGGATTTGAAGCGCGGCATTGACAAGGCGGTGGAAACGATCGTCGCCGATTTGAAGGCCAAAGCCCGCAAGGTGACGAAGAACGACGAGATCGCCCAGGTCGGCACCATCTCGGCCAATGGCGATGCCGAGATCGGCCGCTTCCTCGCTGAAGCCATGCAAAGGGTCGGCAACGAAGGCGTTATCACCGTCGAGGAGGCCAAAACCGCCGAGACCGAGCTGGAAGTCGTCGAAGGCATGCAGTTCGACCGCGGCTATCTCTCACCTTACTTCGTCACCAACCAGGACAAGATGCGCGTCGAGCTCGAAGAGCCCTACTTGCTGATCCACGAGAAGAAGCTTTCCAACCTGCAGGCGCTGCTGCCGGTTCTGGAGGCGGTGGTTCAGTCGGCGAAGCCCCTGCTCATCATCGCAGAGGATGTCGAGGGTGAGGCGCTCGCGACGTTGGTGGTCAATAAGCTGCGCGGGGGCCTGAAGGTTGCGGCTGTCAAGGCTCCGGGCTTCGGCGACCGCCGCAAGGCCATGCTGGAGGATATCGCCATCCTCACCGGAGGCACTGCCATCAGCGAGGATCTCGGCATCAAGCTTGAGAACGTCACGCTGGAGATGCTCGACCGCGCCAAGAAGGTGGTGGTCGAGAAGGAAAACACCACCGTGGTCGACGGTGCCGGCAAGAAGGACGAAATCAACGGCCGGGTTGCTCAAATTAGGGCCCAGATCGAGGAAACCACTTCCGACTATGACCGCGAGAAATTGCAGGAGCGCCTGGCCAAACTCGCCGGCGGAGTCGCGGTGATCCGCGTCGGAGGCTCGACCGAAGTTGAGGTCAAGGAGCGTAAGGACCGCGTCGACGACGCGCTGCACGCCACTCGCGCGGCGGTCGAGGAAGGTGTCTTGCCGGGCGGCGGCGTTGCACTACTCAGGGCAGCAACGGCGCTCGACAATGTCGTTCTCGACAACCCCGACCAGAGGACGGGTGTCGAGATCGTGCGGCGCGCCATCGAGGCTCCCGCTCGCCAGATCGCCGAAAACAGCGGGGCGGAAGGCTCCATTATCGTGGGCAGGGTTCGCGAGAAGTCTGAGTTCGGCTATGGCTGGAACGCCCAGACCAACGAATTTGGCGATCTCTTCGGTCAGGGCGTGATTGACCCCGCCAAGGTCGTGCGCACGGCGCTGCAGGACGCCGCTTCCGTAGCCGGCCTGCTCGTCACCACCGAGGCGATGGTGGCCGAGAAGCCGAAGAAGGAATTTCCCGCCCCGGCGATGCCGGGCGGCGGCATGGATTTCTGACGAGGCCCACTTTGTTTTTTTGTCGTGGGAGAGGGCCGGAGGTACCATTACCAATGGTCCATTCGCCCTCTTCCCGGCGTCGATTCCGCCCTCGATGTGGCAGGCTGATGTGAGGCCCTCATCCTGGGCGGCGGCCTGCACCGCCAGGGCCGAACGCTCGCCGAAGGCGCAGCAAAGCACAAGCCGCTTGCCGGTCGAACGGACGAGCTCGTGCAACACGCCGCCGGAAGTGATGTTTTCTTGCAGCCTCGGGTAAGCACATGCAGCACCCCGGGATAATGTCATGGCGTTCGCGCAGGTCGACCAGCGCGACATCCGGCTTGCCGGCCAGCGCCGACGCTTCGTTCGCATTGGCCGCCAGCCGCGCCGCGCGATCTTGTCCTGGTGCAGCCCGACCTTGATATTGGCGGCACGGCGACATCCATCATTTTCGGATTGGCGAGCCACCTGCGGGTTGAAGGCCTTCTCTTCGCCTATAGTCGAGACGGTATCGCCCTTGTGGTCGTGCGCCGGATAGACCAGCGTCGCAACCGGCAGCTCGAGCAGGCCGCCCAAGATCGATTCAAACTGGTGCCGCGGGTCGCCGTTCTGGCGAATAGGCCGGCAGCGGCAGCACCGGCCACCGCGCTGGCGCACCAGCTCGGCCGCCTGCTCGCTCTTGTGGAAGGCGACATTGTCGAGGATGACGACGTCGCCCGGTTTGAGTTCGGGTGCAAGCTGGGTCTCGACATAGAGCTCGAAACGCGCCTTGTTCATCGGCGCATCGACGATCCAAGGCGCGATCATGGCGTGGCATCTCAAGCCGGCGATGAAGGTCTTCGTTTTCCAGCCCCGAATGGTGCGGATGTTCGGTAACGTTGGCTCTTGGGTGCCCAGCCGGTTCGCTTGGTCAACCGTGTGTTGGTCGAGGTCTCACCAATGAAGACGAGGCGCGTGAAGGCCCTGTCGAAGAACGGTTTGCGCCCCCCGATCCAATGCTCGCGCGCCTGCCGGATGTCGGGACCCTGGTGCTCGCCCGCCCGGAGTGTCTTTTTTTGTGGCTGAGGCCCAGCCGGTGAAAAAGACGGGCCACTTTCGACCGGTGCACCGTGATGCCGCGCCCGTACAGTTCCACGCACAGTCCGTCGAGCGCCAGATCGCCATTCTCGGCCATCCGCTGGCGCACGAAGTCGGCATGAGCAGTCAGCTTGCCTCCGCCAGGGCCGTGGCCTTGCCGGCGCGGGCTCAAGTGTACCTCTCTCGGCGCGCAGCTTCATCAGGTCGTTCACGAACTTCGGCGAAACCCTGAAAGGACGCGACGCCTCAAGGTTGCTGTTGCCCTCATCCACAAACGCCGCAACACGCTTTAATGAGGTGGCTTCCGCTCGAGGCCCATTAACAAACTCGGTTCCTTTAGTCCTCGAAGCTCAGCCACTGGGCGCTTGATCGAGGCGTCGAGACCTTGCTTCTGAAGGTCCGGGCCTCGTTCAGAGTCTATTTTATTTGTTATGCTGGATCTTGAACATGCAGTGAAGTGGGCCGTCTGTCAGGTTCGTGTTTCTTGCAGGCTCAGCCCGCTTCAGCACAGCGGCACGTCAGCGCATCAAACTCGTCCTCAGTTCACAAACGAGGCTCCCTGGGGTACTGGGAGAGCAGAGAAATCTCCGGTCGCAGCCTACCCGGTCAAAACAGGAAACCCCAACGATGAAAACTCTCGTCGTCTGCTCCGGCGGATTGGACTCCATCTCCCTTGCGCACAAGGTGGCAGCGGAGCAGGAACTCGACGGCCTCCTATCCTTCGATTACGGCCAAAGGCACAGCAAGGAATTGGACTTCGCCGGCCTTTGCGCGGAGCGTCTGAACGTCCCGCACCGCATCATCGACATCCGCGAAATCGGCCGCGGCCTTTTCGGCTCCGCGCTGACCGACAATATGGAGGTACCCGATGGGCACTACGCCGAAGACATGATGAAGGTCACGGTGGTGCCCAACCGGAACGCCATCTTGTTGGCCATCGCCTTCGGCTTCGCTGCCGCGCGCAAGTCCGAAGCGGTGGCGATGGCCGTGCATGGTGGCGATCACTTCATCTATCCGGACTGCCGGCCAGCCTTCATCGACGCCTTCCAGATGATGCAAGACCGCGCGCTCGACGGCTACGCGAATATTCGCCTCTATACGCCTTATGTGAATCTCACGAAGGCGGACATAGTTGAGGATGGAGCCCGACACGGCACGCCATTTGCTGAGACCTGGTCCTGCTACAAGGGCGGCAGGCGTCACTGTGGACGGTGCGGGACCTGCGTCGAGCGGCGCGAGGCGTTTCATCTCTGTGGGCATCCAGATCCCACCGACTACGAGGACGCCGACTTCTGGCTCGACGCGTTGCGCAGGAGGAACGTGTAATGTTCCGCATCACCAAGGAATTCCACTTTTCGGCCTCTCATCAACTCACGTCCTTGCCGCCTGACCACCAGTGCGCGCGCCTGCACGGGCATAACTACATCGTCGAAGTGGAGCTATCGGGCAAGGAACTGAACGAGCACGGCTTTGTCCGCGACTATCACGATTTGGCACCGCTCAAACGTTATATCGACGATAAATTCGACCACCGACATCTCAATGACGTGCTGGGACATGAAAAGGTCACCGCGGAATGTCTAGCCAGACACTTTTATGAATGGTGCAAGGCACGCTTGCCCGAAACCACGGCCGTGCGGGTTAGCGAAACGCCGAAAACATGGGCCGAATGCCGACCATGACCGATACGCATCCCGCAATCCGCGTGAGTGAGATTTTCGGGCCGACGATCCAGGGCGAGGGCGTGCTCATCGGTCTGCCGACGGTCTTCGTCAGAACCGGTGGATGTGATTATCGCTGTTCCTGGTGCGACAGTCTGCATGCGGTGGACAGGCAATTCCGGCATGAATGGGAGATGATGTCATCCGATGCGGTGTGGCAAAACGTGGTCGCGCTTTCCGGCGGCCGCCCGTTGATGGTTTCGCTGTCAGGCGGCAATCCGGCGATCCAGCCTTTGGGTGCTCTCATCAAGCGAGGCCATGATCAGGGCTACCGATTTGCGCTGGAAACCCAAGGTTCCGTGGTAAGGGAATGGTTCGCCGAACTTGACGTGCTGGTCGTCAGCCCAAAGCCGCCGTCAAGCGAAATGAGGACCGATTGGGCCACTATCGAGGCATGCTTCCAGGCGGCGCAGGACAAGCCGCAAATCGTACTGAAGCTCGTTATTTTCGACGAAACAGACTATTCCTTTGCGAAAGAGGCCGCCGCGAGATTTCCGCGACTTCCAGTCTATCTGCAACCCGGCAATCACACGCCGCCACACCCCGGAAATGAACACGCGCCTGTCGACGTTGATGGAATAATGAAACGCATGGAGTGGCTGGTTGATAGCGTAACCCGTGACAGGTGGTTCGAAGCCCGCGTGTTACCACAGCTGCACGTTATGCTCTGGGGTAACAAACGAGGCGTCTAGCCGGCGGGCGACAGCCTTCGGCATCCCATAGCTAGAAATCGACAATCAAGATGCCGATCGCAGTCTCGTTAAGAGCTTGCGTCGACGGCCTTCCTGTCGCTGCCAGGCAGCATGTAGCGCCCAGAGCGACATTCCACCCTGACGGGTGGCCCTTCTGTCGGTAGGCACGCACCAGCGGTCAGTGCATAAATCCGCCTAAGCACGGCATGAAGGATCCTGCGCGTTTTTCACGCTGCCGCAGTTTTGGCACGGCGCTTGCTGCGACCGTTGTCGCGTCGACTGAGGCGCCGCGATGGGGAGAAGCCCGCGAAGGTCGGAACCCACCTCTCGATCCAGTCAGGGAAAGAACAATGTCAGCTCCACTAGTCCGGGGTTCGGTTCCCGAACTCCGCAAACCCTTCTATGCCAAGCTTTGCGCCCAAAGACTTGCCGCCATAGCCCTCGGCACCGCACCCGGCCATTCAATTCCCGGGCTCGGCGAGAGCCTGACGCCCTCCGTGGTGGCGGTTCGCCGACCGTGCTGAAGCCGCAGCATCTGGTGACACGTGCCGGCGCTTGGGCCGGGAGAGCAATCTGATCGGGAGAGCGATCAATGACAGTACGGCACGACGCTATCAGTTCCGGCATCCCCGTCCATTGCCTGTCTTGCCAGGCACGGCGCCGCGGCCTCTGCAGCGCGCTCGATCCAGATCGCTTGGCCAAGCTCGCCAGGACTTCGTCGCGGCACAGGGTCGAACCGGGCGTCGAACTGATTGGCGATGCCGATGCCCTCAACAGCTATTCGAACCTGCTTTCAGGCGTGGTGAAGCTGACGAAGAGCCTTGCGGACGGCCGCCAGCAAATCGTCGGTCTGCAATTCGCGCCGGATTTTCTGGGACAGCCCTTCGAGGCGAAAAGCGCGATCCGTGCCGAAGCGGCAACGACTGTCTCGATATGCTCGTTTCCGAAAGGGGCAATTGAAAAGATGATCGAGCAATCACCGGAACTCGAGCATCGCCTGCTCAAGCAGACGCTGAACGAACTCGACGAAGCACGCGAATGGATAGTGACTCTGGGCTGCAAGACCGCGCCTGAGAAGGTTGCGAGCTTTCTTCTCATGATCGCCCGCAACATCGATTCCAGTGTGGGGCGGGCGACCAGATCGGCGTGTTTCGATTTGCCGCTGACGCGCACCGACCTCTCTGATTTCCTAGGAACTACAAATGAGACGGTGAACCGTCAGCTGACCAGACTGACAAGGGAAGGCGTGATCCGGATCGAGAACAACCGCCGTGTCACGGTAGACAACATGAGCCGGCTGGAACAACGTTGCGGTGGGCGGCCGAGGCGAAACAGCCCTTGAACGAGACCTCAGTGGCGCTCCTACCTCGCCCACCCCGGCCTGGGCAGCGCACATTGGCGTTCGAGCGCGATGCGTCGCCGCAACCTTCCGAGGCAGTCGCGTAGCATCTATCGGACCGCCATGACCGATCGCCAGGAACGTTTCGGCCAGCTCGTGGCGAGACATTGACCCTCGAGGTGCGCGCTGTTCTAGTAGAGCCCGCGAGATCGGCTCTGCCGTAACAAACGGCGAGGACGGTACCCGAAGCCCCTAAATCCACGAATGTTCGCGGTGTCCTCAGCCAAGACGCCATTTTCGAGCGGCAATCCCCTCACCAGCCTGGATCATGCTGCGCATTTCTTAGCTGCGTCATCGTGGTCGCCCCGCTGGAGCCCGCCGGGTTTCCTTAGCGCCGGTTCGATGACGATGATTGTCTCTGGAGAATGGTTCTTGTTATCGAGCGCAGCGGTTTCCACCGACTTGCCGTGCTCTACTCTTTGCCAATGGCCGGCACGCGGCCGAGCGATCTCATACGCATCGCATGTCTGCGCCACATGCTGGTCTCTGATGCCATACTGCCTTGCGATTTCGGTCATCGGTTTCGACCAGACGAGATCGTAAAGCTCGGCCCGCGTCATCCTCAGCACGTATCTTCCTCTCGTATCAATCGCCAGCAACGTCAGCCAGCCTCTAGGCAATTTAGAAGCGCCTTGGCCTTACCTCCACCTAAATGAAGATTTCGTGGATGCGCTCGGGTCACGCCATCCATCAAAATGGAACGACACGACGTAGAGGAATATCCGCCCTAATTTTTCTTACCCCAGGTAGCCTGGAAAGGACCTGCCGGTGGATCTCTTCGTAGCCACGGATGTCCTTTACGGAGACGTATAGAAGGTAATCGGTCTTGCCGCTCACCGCATAGCATTCTTCGATTTCGGGATGCTTTCGAATAGAATTTTCGAAGCGCTCGACCGCGTGTGAGCTAATGGCCTCCAACTCGATCCGGACCGGGATTTTGCTACCGGTTGTCAAATTTCTCTCTCCGGTTTTCCAACTTAAACACCTCATGGAGTCCGCCCCGGTTTCAGTGCGATCGAGCCGCGGTGAGAAAACCGCTGTGCAGGCTTGATGCGTACCCACGCGTTATATTCGAATCCAAACTGCCGACGACAGTATGTTCCCGCTTTTTGAGCTGCCATCTCTCCGTCAAGTTGCGCGAGACCCCTCGTATAGCCAGGCGTACACCTGGCTTGCAAGTCGCCCGACGATTTGCCCGCGCAAAGATGTCATCCTAGCATCGGTTACAATCCGCGAATTCACGTCGAATGACGACATTGTCGCGGGGGGCGAATATCCCTTTGGCCATCGGGGCAGTACGGCAGACTGGTAGTTTCTCTGGGGTCGAATACGGGTTGTTAGGCCTGCGTAGTCCATCAGCGTCGCTTTGTTCGAAGAGAAGGCGATGACCGGTGGAATGGCCGATCACGATCGAGGGCAGGAGCGAGTTCCGTGACGTTTGCCGGAAGGCGGTTCGCATCGACAAGAGCTGGCACCGACTGTCTGACGGCGACCTTGGCCTGTCGAAGACGATCAAGCCGGCCCTGCAGAGCGCGGCTGTGAACCACGAGGCGGAGACGTATTCCCTCTTTCGTCGGGTCTGCCCGGATTGCCACAGGTTTCGGCCGGTCAAGGACTACACGACGCGGCCGGATCCGGACCGTCTTCGGCACCGTGGAGGTGCGCAATCCTCGCTGGATGATGTGCCGAGATTGTTACCCGGGCATGGTCGTTGCCTTTGCGCCGCTGAAGCAGATCTGCCCCGACAGCGACATCAGAGCGGATGGAACTGACGGCGTTGCTGGGGAGCATGATTATCGCTGGCCCTACGTTCCGCGAAGCCGATGGTGATTGGCAAAATCGTGGCGCACATGCGGCTGTCTTTGGCCGAGCGCCAAAGGGCGCCTCGACTGGCTGAAATCCTGGTCCAAGCAGCCGGACAGCTGAATTCAGGAGAGTCTGTACAGTGTGCTCTCAGGGACGGCCGAGAGGCAATCCTCGCCGCCGGCTTCTCGAAGGTCGAGTATCTTGAGCTGCGCGCGATTAGACCTCGCCCCTATACTCACAGATCACCCGCGCGGCTGCTGGTCGCTGCGTGGCTTGGACAAACGCGGCTCATCGACAAATCGAGCTGGCTTTGTCGCGGTCTTGAAGTGTTCCATCAAGCCGCTGCCCGAATCGTGGGGACGGTTTTGGACGCTCGAGCATCGTAGTGTCGACATACTTGGCACTTCACACGTTGCCTTGGCGATTCTTATGGCGCGTGGCGCGCAGTCAAGCCCTCGAAGATTGAGTTGCAACTTGTTGGCGCTGCGTTGCACCGGGTGCGGCGGGGGATCTGCCGGCCTAAAAGCCAACCACCAGCGCCCCGCCGGTAAGGCCTGCGCCGGCGGCTGCCAGCAGCAGCTTCTCGCCTGGTCGAAAGGGATTGGCATTGTGGGCGACCGACAGCGACAGAGGGATCGTCGCCGCCGACGAGTTGCCATGGTCGACAATGGTCTTGATGATGCGCTCATCGTCGATGCCAAGCGACTTGCCGACCGCGTTGAAGATGCGGGCATTCGCCTGGTGCGGCACGAAACGGGCGATCTCCGGCGCTGAAAGGCCGGCCGCTTCCAGCGCCTCGACGGAGCAGCGGCTCATCATCTCCACCGCCTTGGCGAAGACGTCGCGGCCGTTCGCGATGGTCATGCGGGTTTCGGCAATGTCGATTTCTTGCGCGAACGGACGGTTGCTGCCGCCCGCCGGGATGTTGATCAGGCCGTAGGCGGATCCATCCGAGGCAAAAGACGAGCCGAGAATGCCGTGGCCGGGATCGCTGGAGGGGGCAAGCACCACCGCACCTGCGCCATCGGCGAACAGCACGGCGCTCGCACGCTCGGCCGGATTGATCCGACGGCTCAAAATGTTGGCGGCAATCACGATGGCTGGCTTGTTGTGCAGGCGCACGAAGCCATCGGCGAAGGTCATGGCGTAGATGAACCCCGCGCAGGCGCCCGCCAGGTCGACCCCGCCGGCCTTTTGGAGGCCGAGCCTGTGCGCCACCAGCGGCGCGCTCGGGGGCAAGAGATGATCAGGCGTCGACGTTGCGAGCAAAAGCAGGCCGATCTCCTTGCGATCGATGCCGGCTGCCTGCACCGCCATCTCGCCTGCCTTGGCCGCCAGTCCGGAAAGCGTGTCGTCGGGCTCCGCCCAGAAACGCGTGCGGATGCCGGTGCGCCCCTCGATCCAGCCTGCCTCCAGCCCGAGGCTTGCCTCGATCTCGGCGTTGCCGACTTTTCGGGCCGGCACGTGATGGCCAAGGCCGATGATGCGCGCCGTGCGGTTCATCGGCTAGTGCCCGCCAGCCCGCCCGCCTCGTCTATTGCCGCGTAGAGGCGGTCGAGTTCGCCCGATGTCACGCAATAGGGCGGCAGCACGTAGATGACGTTGCCGAGCGGTCGCACCAGCAATCCGCGATCGAGGAAGAAGGCGCGCAGCTTCGGCCCGACCTCGGCCAGATAGCCAGCACTGCCGACGCTGAGGTCGAGCGCGGCGATGGTGCCGGCCGTGCGCACATTCTCGAAACGCGGATCCCCGTTGAACCGCGCAACCTTTTCCGCCTGCATCCGCGACAGCGCGGTCACGCGCTCGGCTACTGGTTCGTCGTTCCAGATGCCGACATTGGCCAGCGCTGCCGCGCAGGCGATCGGGTTTGCAGTGTAGGAACTCGAATGGAAGAAGGTCCTGGCCCGATCGCTGGAGTAATGCGCGCGGAAGATCGCATCGGTGGCAAGCGTCGCCGCAAGCGGCAGCGAGCCGCCCGTCAGCCCCTTGGAGGTACACAATATGTCGGGCGCGATCGCCGCCTGTTCGGAGGCGAACATGGTGCCGGTGCGGCCCCAGCCGGTCATGACCTCATCGGCGATGAAAAGTGTTTCGGAGCGCTCGGCAATGCGCTTGAGCTCGGCGAGGATTGAAGCCGGGTACATCAGCATGCCGCCGGCGCCGAGCACCAGCGGCTCGACGATCAGCGCGGCAACTTTGCGGTCACGCGCCAGTCGTTCGAAGGCGTCGAGCGTTTCCTGCTCCCGGCCTGCGGCGGGGAAGGGAATGGTGTCGACTTCGAATAGCAGCGGCTCGTAGGCGGCGTTGAAGACGCCGCGCGCACCGACGCTCATCGTGCCGATGGTGTCGCCGTGATAACTGTGTTCCATGACGACGATGCGCGAGCGCGGCGCGCGGGAGTTGCGATGAAACCCTAGCGCCATTTTCAACGCCACCTCGACACTGGTCGAGCCGCTGTCGGAATAGAACACCCAGTCGAGGCCCGCCGGCGCCATCTCGACCAGCGCCGAGGCCAAGCGTTCGGCCGGCTCGTGGCTGAGGCCGGCGAAGATCACCTGGTCGAGCGTCTCAGTCGCGCGGCGGATCGCCTCCACGATCTTCGGATGCCGATGGCCATGGGTGATGACCCACCACGACGAGATCGCATCGAGGATGCGCTTGCCGTCGCGCGTCTCGACATAGGCACCCTCGGTGCGCGCGATCGTCGGCGGCACCGGTTCGGTGGCATGTTGGGTGAAGGGATGCCAGACGGCGGAGTTGCTCATCGACTAGCTCCGATGAAGTCGGCGGCCCTGAATAGTTCCTGCATGCTAGCGGACAGTGTTCCCGGCGTCAGCGACCGCAGGAATGGGAGGCGACCCAGCACGCGCACCTTGCCCATCTGGACGATCGTTTTTTGCGTATCGACCACGAGGTCGCCGATGAACACCACGCCAAGCAGCGGTATCGAGCGGGCGCGAAGAGCTTCAATGGAAAGCAGCGTGTGATTGATGGTGCCGAGCGCGGTGCGGGCGCAGAGTATCACCGGCGCATTCCACCGCGCGAAGACGTCGATGTAAAGTGTGTGTCTGTTGAGCGGCACCATCAACCCGCCGGCACCTTCCACAATAAGTGGGCGCTCGGTCGGCGGCAGAGCAAGTGCAAGCGCGTCGATTTCCACGCCGTCCAATTCGGCCGCCCGGTGCGGTGACAGCGGCTCGGTAAGGCGCCAGGCTTCCGGCAACACCCGATCGGCAGACAGCCCTGCGAGGAGGGAGACGATTTCGCTGTCTGTCTCTGAGGCGGTGCCTGACTGCACCGGCTTCCAGTAGATGCCGTCGAGCAGCGCGGTAAGGCCAGCCGCGAACACTGTCTTGCCGATCCCGGTGTCGGTTCCGGTGATGACAATCTGTACCGTCATGGCGGGCGCTTCCATTCTGCGGCAAGAGCATCGAACAGTGCCGAAACGTCGGCCTCACCGACATTCAGCGTCAGGGAGATCCTGAGCCTTGCCGTGCCCTCGGGCACGGTCGGCGGGCGGATGCCGCGCACGTCGAAACCGCGCGACTGCAGGGCCGCTGCCAGCGCCATGGCGCGGGCATTGTCGCCGACGATGATCGGCAGGATCTGCGAGCCGCTCGCAGGCAAGCCCAGTGCCTCGGCCTTCCTGCCTGCAAGCGCGACCAGCCGCGCCAACCGCTGGCGGCGATCCGGCTCGTGAGCGACGATGTCGAGGGCCGTAGCCGTCGCTACCGCCATCAGCGGTGAGGGCGCCGTGGCATAGATGAAGGGCCGGCAGCGGTTGACGAGATAGTCACAAAGTACCGCAGGCGCGGTAACCAGCGCGCCGGATGCGCCCAGCGCCTTGCCGCAGGTGTGCAGCACCACGACATTGTCGCGGCCTTCGAGATCGTGCGCGAGACCGCGCCCATCCGCGCCATAGACGCCGGTGGCATGCGCTTCGTCGACGAACAGGAATGCGTCGTGGCGGTCCGCGATCTCAGTGAGCTCTCCGAGCGGAGCGAGATCGCCGTCCATGCTGTACAGGCTCTCGACCACGATCCACGGCCGGCCAGTTCCGCCCATGAGGCGCCAAGCGACAATGGCGTCATCCACCGCGCCCGCATCATTGTGTGCGGTCTCCACGACTTCGGCGCGGCCGGCTCGCGCGCCCTCGTGCGCGCTGGCATGGATGAGCTCGTCCAGCACGATCAGATCGCCCTTCTGGGGCAAGGTCGTGAGCGACGCGAAATTGGCGACATAGCCGCCGCCGAAAAACAGCGCGCGCTCGGCACCGAAGAAGTCGGCGGCTTTGGCTTCGAGCGCCTCGTGTTCGGGGTCATTGCCGCGCAGCAGCCGCGAGCCGGTCGCCCCGACGGGCGTGCCGGCGGCGAGTGCGGCCGCGACCGCGTCGGCCATGCGCTTCGAGCGTGCGAGGCCGAGATAGTCGTTGGAGGCGAAGTCCAGACCTGACCGGCTGCTCAGCGAACGCAGCCGGCTTCTGCGGGCAAGACCGCTCAAGGTCGCCTCGTAGCGCTCGAGCATAGCGCGCCCGCTCACCGCCTCTGACGTTCCATCGGCTTGATGCCCAGGCGGCGAAACAGCGCGCTATCCTTGTCTTCACCGGGGTTGTCGGCGGTCAGCAAGGTGTCGCCGACGAAGATGGAGTTGGCGCCGGCGAAGAAGCACAGCGCCTGCATCTCGTCGCTCATCGCCGTGCGGCCGGCCGAAAGCCGCACATGCGACTTCGGCATCATGATGCGGGCTAGCGCAATGGTGCGCACGAATTCGATCGGCTCGATCGGTTCTGCCTCGCCGAGCGGCGTGCCCTCGATCGGGATCAGCATGTTGATCGGCACGCTGTCGGGCGGCTCCGGCAGGTTGGCTAAAGTTACCAGCATATCGATGCGGTCAGCCTTCTCCTCGCCCATGCCGACGATGCCGCCGCAGCAGACCTTGATGCCCGCGTCGCGGACATTGGCAAGTGTATCCAGCCGGTCGGCAAAGGTCCGTGTCGAGATGACCTCGCTATAGTAGCGCTCGGAGGTGTCGATGTTGTGGTTGTAGTAGTCGAGCCCGGCTCGCTTGAGCCTTTGCGCTTGATCGAGGTCGAGCATGCCGAGCGTCATGCAGGTCTCCATGCCGAGAGCCCTCACGCCCTCGACCATGGCGACCACGGCGTCCATGTCGCGCTCCTTGGGGCTGCGCCAGGCCGCCCCCATGCAATAGCGCGTCGCGCCCGCGTCGCGTGCCTTCGTCGCTTCCGCGATGACGCGCTCGGCCTCCATCAGCTTCGAAGCCTTGAGGCCGGACTGGTGATGCGAAGACTGGCTGCAATAGCCGCAGTCCTCGGGGCAGCCGCCGGTCTTGATCGAAAGCAGGCGCGACAGCTGCACCCGGTTGGGATCGAAATTTTCACGATGGATCGTCTGGGCCCGAAAAAGCAGATCGTTGAAGGGCAGGTCGTAGACGACCTGTGCTGTTTCACGGCTCCATCGGGTGGAGGACCGACTGGTCGCAACCGGGTCGTCATTCCATTGCGGTTCGAGGTTCATGCCGTCTCCAATTCTAGAAAGTTCCGGCCCTTTGTCGCAAAGAGAAACAGGCGAGAATGCCTGTCAGGATCTGGCTACCAGCGCCGGCACGGGCAGGACCTTGTTGGCTTCATTGAGTATGGAAAAGCTGTAACCTCCGCCTGCATCGCGCTCGACCGAATATGTCACACGGTCAACGACGCGGTTCTCCTTGTCGAAGGTGAGCACGCGCGGCTTGAGCGTGGTCAGTTCCCGCTCGTGCGCATAGACGGAATTGCAGATGATGACCTGGTCACCAGGTTGGCAGGTGCGGGCCGCGGCGCCGTTGAGGATGCAGCAGCGCGATCCGCGCTCACCGAGGATCACGTAGGTCGAGATGCGCGCGCCCGAATTCTTGTTCCAGATCTCGACGAATTCCATCGGCAGGATGCCTGCCTCCTCGCAATGGTCGGGATCGAGCGTGATCGAGCCGTGATAGTCGAGATTGGCCTCGGTGACATGGATGCCGTGCAGCTTGCCGGCAACGATCTTGCGCATCCCTTCCTCCCAAACGACTTCGATCCTGCCTATGGGCCCTGGATCAACGGCAATGTAACGCTAGCCCGTCTTTTCTGGGCCGTGAGCGGCTGAACGCTCCCTTCTGATAGCGTCGCATGACTCATTGAAAGCGACGTCCAGAAGGTAGCCGAGAAACTCCAGCCCCTGCGCGGCGGCCAGCTGGCGCAGCTCATCGAGCCGGCAGACGATGACGCCGAGTGCTTCGCCGCGCCTTGTTGTTTGGTCATTGTCCGTCATAACTTCCCCTTGCCAGTTCAAAGTCATCGCATGGCAACGCAGTTGCGCCATGGTTTGAGGAGCGACCTAAGTCGCGGGTGGCCAATTCGCGACTTGGCCGCCGCCGCAAAATTCGCTCCACGGGTCCTACCCTCAGTTCAAGCGCCGACTGCAATTGCCATCGACCCGCACGTCCAGACCGATATCGAGGATCGGAGCGCTGTGGGTGAGCCAGCCGACGGAGATAAGGTCGACCCCGGTCGCCGCAATTGCCGCGGCGCTGGCCCGCGTGATCCGGCCCGAGGCCTCAGTGATCGCGCGGCCGCCGACCATGGCCACGGCCTGCGTTAGATCCTCGACCGACATATTGTCGAGGAGCACGGCGTCGACCCCCGCCGCGAGCGCCATCTCAAGCTGGCCCAGCGTGTCGACCTCGACTTCGATCTTGACCATGTGGCCGATGGCGCTACGCGCCCGCTCGATTGCGGTGCGGATGTCGCCGGCAATCGCAATATGATTGTCCTTGATGAGCACGGCGTCATCGAGCGCGAAGCGGTGGTTTGCGCCGCCGCCGGCGCGCACGGCATACTTTTCCAGGACACGCAGGCCCGGTGTCGTTTTTCGCGTGCACACAATCTTTGCGTTATGTCCACGCACCGCATTGACGAGCGCGGCTGTCGCCGTTGCGATGCCGCTCAACTTGCACAGGAAATTGAGTGCCGTCCGCTCGGCCGTAAGCAGACTGCGCGCCGGCCCGGTTACAATTGCAATGGTTTCTCCCGCCGAAACCTTGCCGCCCTCCGGGCAGCGCAACTGCATGTTGATCCCAGGATCGACCAGCAGAAAGGCGAACATCACCAGATCAAGCCCGGCGACCACGCCGGCCTGGCGGGCATTCAACGCCAGCGTTGCCTTGCAATCGGCGGGGATGATGGCATCGCTGGTGATGTCGCCAGCTCTGCCCAGATCTTCGAGCAGGGCACCGCGCACGATCGGCTCCATGATGATCTGGGGAAGTGGTGCAAGGGAACTCATGTCAGCATCTCCGTTCGGATCTCAGCCAGTTGAGCGAGACGGCGCTCTCAAAGGCAGTGCAAAGCGTCAGCCGCGAGGGCAGGGCTTGCGGATTGCGGCTCGGAAAATCCGACCGGTAGTGCGAACCGCGGCTTTCCTCGCGCCGAAGGGCTGCGGTCGCGATCAGCAGCGCAACAAGCGCCGGGTCCGCAGCCTCCGTGTGCCCGACGGCGATCGGCAGCAGGTCCGCGACCGCCTCGCGCAATGCCTTGCCCTTGCGGACAATACCGAGCGCATTGGAGACCACCTGTCGTATGGATGACGGGTCGGGTCGCACGGCTACCATCGCGGGCATCCTGGGCCACTGCCAGCCTGCGGAAGTGCCCGCGACACACCCTGCCACCCAGGCGGCGGTCGCAACCAGTTCGGCCAAGGAGTTGCTGGCCAGGCGGTTTGCCCCGTGCAGTCCCGTACGAGCCACTTCGCCGCACGCCCACAGCCCCGGGACGGAACTGCGCCCTTCGGCGTCCACTGCAACGCCGCCCATGTGGTAGTGCGCCGCCGGACGAACGGGAATAGGCTTGACGGCGGGATCAATGCCGGCCTGCTTGCAAGCAGCGTCGATTGTTGGAAAGCGCTTTGCGAATTTCTGCCCGAGACATTGCCTGGCGTCGAGATAGACACGATGCCCGCTGGCGAGCTGATCGGCGATCGCACGTGCGACCACGTCGCGCGACGCGAGCTCGGCGCCGGGCGTGTCGGTCAGGAAGCGATCGCCATGTTCGTCGACCAGCACAGCCCCTTCGCCGCGCACCGCTTCGCTCATGAGTGGCATCGGCCGGCGCGGACTATCGAGCGCGGTCGGGTGGAACTGCACAAATTCCAGATCAGAGAGTTCCGCGCCGGCGCAGGCAGCGAGCGCAAGGCCGTGACCGAATGAGGCAAGCGGATTGGTGGTGTCGCAGAAGAGGCCGCCGATGCCGCCGGTCGCCAGCACTACACGACGGGTGGGCAATGCGAACACGCCACTGTCCAGGACGGCCAACAAGCCCACAATGCGGCCTTCCGCAACGACCAGGCGAAGGGCTGTCGCGCCTTCCATGATTGTGATCGAATGGGTTCGCCGCGCCACGGCGAGCAGTGCATGGAACAACTCATGACCTGTGGCGTCCGCGGCGTGGACGATCCGTCGCCTTGAATGGGCTGCCTCCAGGCCGAGCCGCAGTTGTCCGTCCAAAGCGCGATCGAAGGGAGCACCAAGACGAATGAGGTTCTTGACAGCTTGAGGCGCGGCCTCGACCACGCGCCTTGCCATTTCTTCGTCGCAAAGCCCATCACCCGCGGCAAGGGTATCGGCGAGGTGAAGATCAGGGCTGTCGTCCTCGCCCAGACTTGCCGCGAGCCCGCCCTGCGCGAGTGTGCTCGAGGCATTCGTCCCAAGTGGCGTCCTGGAGAGGAGGACGACTGGTTGTGGCGCCAGATGCAATGCCGTCATCAGTCCGGCGAGGCCAGCGCCGATGATGACCGGCGCCCCGCCAATGTCATGGACGTAGGTGGTCATACGAAGAGCATGCGCTCGACGGCCCAGCGGGCGCGCTCGGCGACACCCGGATCGATCGTGACGATGTGGCCGTTCTGCTCGAGCGCTGCGCGTATGTTACGAAGCGTGATGCGCTTCATGTGAGGGCAGAGATTGCATGGGCGCACGAAGTCGACTTCGGGATGGTCGACAGCGACATTGTCGCTCATCGAGCACTCCGTCATCAGCACGACGCGCGCCGGCTTATACCGTCCGACATAGTCGGACATCGCCGCCGTCGAGCCGGCGAAGTCGGCCTCGGCGACCACTTCTGGCGGACACTCGGGATGAGCGAGCACCGTCACGCCCGGATGCGCATCCCTTAGCTCACGTATGTCGGTGGCACTGAAGCGCTCATGTACCTCGCAGCGTCCCTTCCAGGCGATGATCTCAACCTTGGTCTGCGCCGCGATGTTTTTTGCCAGATATTCGTCGGGCAGCATGATGACGCGTGGCGCGTTGAGCGACTTCACCACCGCAAGCGCGTTTCCGGATGTGCAGCAGATGTCGGACTCGGCCTTCACGGCGGCAGAGGTGTTGATGTAGGTGACGACTGGAGCGGAAGGATAGCGCTGCCGCATCAGTCGCACGTCCTCGGGCGTGATCGAGTCGGCCAACGAACAGCCGGCACCGAGATCCGGAATAAGCACGGTTTTGTCCGGGTTGAGAAGCTTGGCGGTCTCGGCCATGAAATGCACGCCGGCGACCACGATCACGTCCGCATCGACCGTCATTGCCTTGCGCGCCAGCGCCAGACTATCGCCGACGATGTCGGCAACACAGTGGAAGATCTCTGGCGTCTGATAATTATGCGCCAGGATGACGGCGCTGCGCTCACGCTTCAGCGCCAGAATGGCCTCGATGTCGTCGGCAAAGGCCTGCCATTCGATTGGCGGGATCACTCGTCGGACGCGCTCGTAGAGCGACGCGGCCGTAGGTAACGCGCCGATCATCCGCGCCTCCGCTTATGTTCCGGCTGACAATAAGCGGCATATATCTAGGTCGACTATAAAGGTGTCAAGCCCCGCGAGAGCGGCAATTTTGTTCCGGCGACTGCCCGGTCATCGAGGACATTGCGACGGAAGCGAAAGAGCTTCGCCGGCCGCCCGCCCGTGTCGAGGGCAGTTTCGCCTGTTTCTTCGACCAGTTCCTGCTGCTCGACGAGCCTGCGGAAGTTCGGCTTGTTGATGAGTCGGCCAGCCAGCGCTTCCACGGTTTGCTGCAGATGGAGCAGGGTGAAGCTCGCTCGCATTAGCTCAAAGACGACCGGACGGTATTTGATCTTGGAACGCAGCCGAGCGATGCCAGTCGCAAGGATCCGGCGATGATCGCAGACCATCGCCTTGCCTGACACGGCTACCGATAGAGTGGGCTCTGGTTTCACCCCGGACTCTTTGACCAACGCAGCTTCATAGAGCAGCTCGTAGCGCTGGAGCGTAAGATCCTCGTTCCAAGGGCGATCGTCGAAGGCGAAGGCAATCGCGACACGCTGCCGGCGTTCGCGTCGCGTCGCAGCGCTGCTGGCGCCCTTCGCCCAGGCCATCAGGCGCGGCCGCAAGACATTCAGCGCCTCCGGCGTGCCGGCTCGATGGTCTTCCCAGGGAAAATACTCATACCAGCTTTTCCAGTGGGATTTGCGTGACACCGCCACAGCTTCCTGCCGGGTCAGCGCGAGATAGCTGATCGAGATGTTGCGCTGTTTGCGCCCAGCCTCGATGCGGTCACCGTCGGCGAACGTATAGAGCTGCTCGATATAGCCCAGCGGATGGCCTGTCTGTTGTTCGACCCAGTCCCTTAGGCCGGATTGCAACGATCGGTGACTGAGCGCGAACGGACCGGAGGGCAGGGCGTCCTGTTGCCCGATGGTGAGAACACAAGGTTCGCGGTCGGTCACGGCAGCGACAACCGCGATCAAGTCCAGGTTGATGTCGCGGCCTCCCCGAGCGTTGCTATTTTTTTTTGGTGTTGCTTGGTCGTGCATGTTGCAGAACGTTGCCGTCCTCTGTGAGGCGACGCGGCTAAACCGATTTAATCAACGTGTACCATGCCGGGCCGCGCGTCAACGGCGTGCAGTCTTTTGGTGCTGGCATTTGCACAAAACTGGTCCAAACGCGACACTAGCGGCAGGTAACGCAAGGGAAGGCCAGATCTTTTTGCCGACCGTGAAGAGACGGCGAGCGCAATGAACACGTTGAGGCGGTCTAGCCAAGGTGCAACGCGCATGGTCGGCATTCTCGATATGCGCGTCATAGCGAAGTTTCGCCATCCTGGCTGGCGCGACGCTTTTGGACTAACAGTCCGGTCATGGCGAGCCGTTGCAGCCAAGGGACAAAGCAGTAGTTCAGCGTTCACAGCCGGTATCGGGCAGTTGATTTTCCTCCTGGCAATCCAGGGGGCCTGCGATTTCTCGCTTTTGCTGCCCCTATCCCCGAGTTAGAATGTTAACTGGCTTGGGCAAACCAACGCTGCAACCGATACAAAGGAAAAATGGATGGCAACTGGCACGGTGAAGTGGTTCAACAGCACGAAGGGCTTCGGCTTCATCCAACCCGATGCGGGCGGCCCGGACGTTTTTGTCCACATTTCCGCTGTGGAGCGATCGGGTCTGTCGACTCTCGCTGACGGCCAAAAGGTCAATTACGAGATCGAGCAGGACCGCCGAACCGGGAAATCCTCAGCCGGCAATCTCAGCAAAGTAAAGTGAGCTGACGGCTTGTTGCGCATGGCGCAACAGCCGCCCGACGGCGAGCCTCTACCGACCACCGCAATGAAATCGTGCGTGCATGAAGTCGATGGGAGCCTCGCGCAAATTGTTGCAGGCCGGGGAACGTAGTGCAAAACTCCCCGTCTTTCGAGTCAGCGCGCCCGAACAACGCTCAGGGGGCGCCGTTTTTGCGGGCCCTCTTTGCCAGTGCGGCCTGTTCGGCCTGATCAGGCTTTCGACCCAGGCCCAGGGTCTTGGCTAAAGCAGAGCGAGCTGCAGCATAATTCGGGGCAACCATCGGGTAATCTGCCGGCAGGCCCCACTTGGCGCGGTATTCTTCAGGCGTCAGACCATAGTGGGTTGAAAGATGCCGCTTCAGCGACTTGAACTTTTTTCCGTCCTCCAGGCTGATGATGTAGTCGGGCGTGACCGATTTCTTGATGGGAACGGCAGGCTTAAGCTCCTCAGGCTTCACGACCGGGCCGCCGATCGTGCCTTTTAAGGCGGCATGCACCTGGTCGATCAGACCCGGAAGATCGCCTACGGGGACCGGATTGTTCGAGACGTAAGCCGATACGACGTCGGCGGTAAGCTCGATGAGGGCATCACTATTGTTCTCGATTTCTTCTGTCACGGAATGCTCCTGATTTTGATGGCTTCTGCAAGAATTAGCTTGATTAATGAAGGCAGTCACCGAACGCAATGAAAGTTGCGTTCTATCCCCTCAATACGGTCTTCTCAGAGCGGGCACGCGCATACGCGCGTGAATAGACACATCGCCACGGCTCAGGTTTCCAGTAGAGTGATCGACTGGGGCGCTCAGGCGCATTGGTGATGGATAGGTATTTCCAGCAGAACGGTTTCGTTTTGGCTTTGAAGCAGCCTTCGAAAATTACTTCGGTTCGGCACCGTTAACGCCCTGATCCTGCCACTCTTCATGGGCAAGGGCGCCAAAGAGAGAAATCTCCAACTAAACGTGTTCGCGAACAGAGAAGGCCTCGCTCAATGAGTAGGGTGGCGCGCGCAGACGCGGCTTCCGTTTCGTCGGCGACGTTCGCGCCGCTGGAGAACCCAACCTTTCGGGCGATCTGGCTTGCCGCACAGGTTTCCGGTCTAGGCTGGCTATTTCAGACGGTTGCGGTCAGCTGGCTGATGGCGACCATCACGACCTCGGACGTGATGGTCGCCCTGGTGCAGACTTCCACCACGCTGCCCGTATTCATTCTGTCGATCTTCGCTGGGGCCATTGCCGACAATTTTAGCCGCCGCACTGTCATGGCGCTAGGCTGGTGCGTGATCGCCTTGTCGTCGATCATGCTGACCGCGCTTGTCGGGCTGGGGTATTACAATCCGTGGCTGATCCTCGCCTTCAGCTGCCTGGCCGGATGCGGCGCTGCGTTCACTGATCCGGCATGGCATGCCTCGGTTGGCGACATCCTGCGAAAGCGCGAAGTTCCGGCCGCGGTCACGCTGATCTCGGTCGGCTACAATGCCATGCGAAGCATCGGTCCGGCGCTCGGCGGCGTCGTTGTCGCCTCGTTCGGGCCGCTGACGGCTTTCGCCGCGGCGACGCTGACCTATCTGGCGATGCTGTGGTCCATAGGACTCTACAAATGGAACGGTAGCGCTTCGCCTCTTCCCCGTGAGCCGTTGACCACGGCCATTCGTGACGGGGCCCGCTTCACGGCGCTATCCGGAGAGATCAAGGCGGCAATCGCGCGGGGATTCCTTTTCGGTCTGACGAGCATCTCGATACTGGCACTGCTGCCAATGGTTGCCCGGGACCAGCTCGGGGGAGGGCCGATCGCCTATGGTGTCCTGATGGCTGGATTTGGCGCCGGCGCTTTGTGCGCGGGCATTTCCAACAATGCGCTGAGACGCTCACTGTCGCAGGAGCGCCTGACGACACTGGCATGCATCTCCTGCGCCGCCAGCTGCCTGGCTCTTGCCTTTACGCCTTCGCTGGTGGTGGCGACGATTGCCTTGACACTCGGCGGCGCAGGCTGGGTCGTCACCTGGACGGGACTTGACGTGAGCGTGCAATTGTCGAGCCCGCGGTGGGTCGTGGGTCGCACGCTTTCCATCTACTCCGCCCTCGCGTCGGGCGGTATCGCGGCCGGCAGCTGGCTTTGGGGCGTGGTGGCCGATGCCTATTCTCTCACATTGGCCCTTCAAAGCTCCGCTGCCGCTTTGCTGTTGGTTGCCGCCACCGGATTGCTGCTCCCAATCCGCCAGTGGAAAGAGTCCGACCAGGATTCTCTTGGCTTCGAAACCCCAGCACTCGCCCTCGACTTAAAGTCAAGAAGCGGTCCGATCGTCATCAAGATCGAGTACTCGATACCGGAGGCCAATGTCGAAGCTTTCCTGGACCTGATGCGGGAACGACGCCGGGTGCAAAGCCGAGTCGGCGCTCGGCATTGGAACCTTCAGCGCGATCTGCAGGAGCCGTTGCATTGGACAGAGACATTCCGCACGCCCACTTGGATGGACTACCTTCGCCTCAACCATCGCCTGACCGGGGCGGACAAGGAGGTGGATCATCGCCTTCTCGAATTGCATGTCGGAGAGCTTCCGCCCCGCACCAGGCTTGCGATCGAGCGGCCGACCGGGGCGGCTCGTAGGCGGGAGGAGTCGGGAAGCTTCTTTTTCCGGCGGTGATCGTGTCGAAGTCGGGAGGGGGATGGTGACTGATCATCAAGTACTGGATTCCGGCCTGGAGCAATTGACGCAGCCGACCAACCGGCCCCGAACGTTGAGGCAGCCCGGATATTTCGGGCTCCGGCAGGCGGCCGTAAGCCCGCCGAACCGGTGCTCGCCGCGCACAAGATCAGGGTCAGACGTGCGGCACGGACTGGCCAAGTGGCTGCACCGCCAGGCGTCGGCCCATCGTGCGAAGCACCGCACTCAGGCTGGGTAGCTCTGGTTTCCCTTCTCCGAAAGGGTAGGGTAGAGTTGCGTGAGGTTAAGCTCGGCCGAATTGGCGACGGCAGGGACGCCGCCGAACGCCTTGGTCATCTGTCGGAGCGTCGCCAGTAATTCACCCTGATCGCCGTCGGCCAGGATCGCATCAAGCGTGGCGGCTGCCGTCGCCGGATCGTCTCGAAACAGATCGGCCATTGCATCTGGCTACGGTCTTTCGTTGTCATCACTCCTTCAATCGGTACGGCTCTGCCAGCGGCGCCAATAGCCACAGGCCCGGTAGATGTCGGCGTCCTGAGTGCGCTTGATGCCGCCGCACAACATCACCGTCTTACTCGACCGGGCGTTTTGATCCGGCAGCTTCTTGCGGTCCGGCCGCCACCCAAATGGGTCCTTGCGCCAAGTTTGCTCCAGCCGATTGCAGCACTGAAGCAGAACGGGCGCCCCCTGTTGGAATGAGCCCCTGCAACGATTCAGAAGATTGGGCGCCACGAACGATGCCCGTGCGGATCAGGCGACAAGTACAAACGGTGCCACAGGCGGCTTCGTTGATAGAACGATGGGCAAGGCGATCTCGTTAGCAGGCACGATCCCGGGACGAACTCTCCTAAGCGTTCGACAGATTGATATGCCTCGCTCTGCTGACCCAGCATGCGACGGCCTAACATCGACCGTGACCCTCGGGGCGACATGGTCCGGAAAATCATCAGCAGGAGCTTAACCTCAACGACCCCAATCAGAGAGCCTTTTAGAGCTCATTTGGTTCTCCAGCCGAACCGGCCACCGAATTTCGCTTGGTGGATGCTAGCCGCGCCTCATGATTGTCGTCCTGCCTATGCCGCTGTCGCGTGGATGCCGAGGCCAACGGGTTGCAGCGCGTCATCCCATTCTGCCGAGGGAAAAATCGTCGAGATCCTCCTCGATCACCCCGGCCGCGTAAAGCTGATCGAGCAGGTCGGCGACTGCAAGGGCGCTCGCTCCGTCCGTCGCGACCTGCATAATCAGCTCCGAGGCGGTATAGGCGCCGCACGCGATTTGTTGGCCAATGGAAATCGGAACGAGCCCGTCGAGCACCCAATGTTCAGTATTGCGTGAGCGCAGATGGAAGTGACCATTCCCTGCCTCGTATTGCAGGTCTTCGCGGAAGCGGATCGGCAGGTCCGGAGGTGGGCTTTCGAACATATGCTCGTCGACGATGCTCTCAAGCCCTTCCCGGAACTCGTCGGGTGACCTGAAGAAACGTTGAGCCACGATTCGGTACCCGAGAGGCCAGCGGTCGCTACTCGGTACCGGCGCCACCAGTTGCAAACGCCCCTGCCGCATATTTACGAGGAAGCCTGAAACACAGGCGATCGTCGTGGGATAGCCCTCCGGCAAGAGGGTTGCTTCATCTTTGTTGGTTGCCCTGAGCTTCTCCTTTCGCTCGCGCACGCGCCCGGCAACAGCCTTTGCGGTCCGCCCATGCTTGCCCTGCAAAATGAGTTCGACCCCCATCAAATCCTCGGGCGAAAACGCCGCGTGAATCTGATCGAGATGTTTCGTGCTTAGTACGGAGAAACGATTCGGCACGCGACCGTAGCGTTCGAACAGTTCGAGCACGCGCCTAGTGAGTGCTTGATCCTTTAGAGGGGCGGCCGTCGTCGTTTGTGGCAATTCGCCCGTGATTTGATAGAAATCGAACAGAAAACGGTCGTAGTCCGGGTTGTCGCTTGGATCTGTAGCCCAGTAGCAGAAGCCAGTGCGGACCGCCGGACCAAACATATCGCTTGCGGCACCGACCACGCCGCGCCAAAACTCAGCATGCTCCTCACTATATTCATAGTAACCTTTGAAGCGATCCGCCGAGAGGCCGCAGAACCAGCAACCGACGGTGCAGCCTTCGCTCAGCTCGAATGCGATGGTGTGGTGCGCGATCGATGTCCCCAATTCGCCCAATTCGTCATTACAGCGCCGGATTTGGCGCTCGCGCCAGCCATGAAAGCGAGGGTTGATCGTCGACATTTCGCCTTGGCGGCGCACGAGGTCTCGATGGCGCAACATCTCGCGCACATACTCATCCCACATCACAGCCAGCGGCCACGGGGCCGACTCCGACTTGAAGCGGTACTTCACGTAGTCACCGCACCAGAGCGGCAGTATCTGCATTGGGTCAACTTCGATGCCGTAGCACGCGCTCACTATTCGAGGGTTGTCGACGTTCTCCGAAAGCGCCGTACGGAACTTCCTATCGCCGGACAGCCGCTCCATGAAGCGCTTGATGTGAGGCAACGTGCGCCGTTCCTCGGGCGTGCGCCGGTCAAAAACTTGCCGCCAGACTTCGCTGCGAGGGTGCAGGCGAGCCGCTGAAGCGGCCCCTTGCCGGATTGATGGCATGATCTCATGCTCGACGAGGTTTGCTTTCATGTTCTCTTCAGGCTCGTCCGAGCCAAATCGGTCAGAGCCAGATTTCATCAACTGGCGACCGCAACAACAACTACAATAACGATGACCACCGCGACGATTGCAGCCTTTTCCCCGACTTGCAGAGGACTCATGGGTAAATGTGAACCGGAATCAGCCAACGCGACCGTGTGTACAAGGCTGGTCGAAACACTCGAACCACGCTTGCGGGCTGCAATCGCGCGAAGCTTCTTACTTAACCTTCCTTGGCTGTGGGCACGTATGTGCCTTTTGATATCGGCAAGCGTGATGTCGTAGTCGAGGCTCTTTCCAATTGCTACAATCGATGCAAGCCCTCCAGCGCGTGGCTTGAGGTTTGCGAGCGGACTGCCTTTTGCTCCAAGATCATTGATGAATCGCTCTACTTCAGTTCGCGGCATAGCTATTCGCCTTTTGCTTAATGTGGGCAAACTCTCCATCTCGCTCTCACAAGCGATCGGAAGCTGCTATGACCAAGCAAGCCCCGTACCAACTCAAGAATTTCTGATTTGGCGTGTTGTCTGACCGCAGCGCATCGTCAACTTGCCGAACCTCCGAACGACAATTTGGCGGATTTGTTGCAGAGTTTTTGGTGATTTTGTTGCAAAGTTGTTGGTAACCGGGCGGGCAACGCGCCACTGCGTCTCGACAACCTCGTAGCCGATCGGCAGCAATTCCAATGTCGGTTAAGCACCCCTCCCAACCATGGGCGAGGTGAGGCCGATTGGGGTCTCGATCTCGAGCAGAGTTGTAAAGACGTAGATCGCGCCGACCCGCCTCATGCCGAAAGTTTTAGAGGTCCGATTGGGGAGGAATTGTCGCCACTTGCCGAATTGCCAGGGCCAAACGCTTGCCAGCGATCGAGCTGCGCCACCACGAGTGTATCGCCGGCCCTGATGTCCAAGTAGGGGCAGGGCGTGCGCGACGCACCGGAGCTGTTTTCTTGAACGATGAACGTCGCAGCTGGTCGAGCGGAGTGCGATCTCCTGCGCTTGCGTCGTCTGTCATTCGTCGAGACGCGCGCATACCAATCAGCGGAGCCTGAGGCCGGCGGGAAGAGCGGTTTTGGCTGTCTCAGACCTGCAGCGTCGCAGAGGTCGCCGAGCGAGGGTTTTCCAATTGCAGAAGATACGGATAACCGACCGGGGCATTCGCATCTGGTCGGCCACCGACCTTCGGCTATTCGTCGTCGAGATTTAACCATTGCAACAGTCGCCGAGACACACCGTTGGGCGGACCGCCGAATGAGCCTACCCCTGCACCTGTCCGTCGCCTGAGCTGGAAACTGCGGTCCATGGCATTACTGCCTCCAGATCGGCGCCTGGCGCCAAGTCTATGGCTCAGGGCTCCTTTCGTCTGTCAAACAGGGAAACGATCGTTCCATGGGCCAGCGACCGCTCGCGTTGGTTGTCGCTTCGGATGGCAGTGTCCAGCAGGGCGCAAGAACGCACGGCCGCGCTCGCGCCTGCAGCCTGTGCGCATGGCCCTGCAGGACAACCACTATGATTGCGGCGTCTTCGAGCTCGATGCCACCCGGGCGCTGGCCGCACGCGTGGCAGAGGCGAACGGCCCCGGGACCCAGCCGCTGCGCCTTGACACTCTCGTCGCCGATCGGCAGGCCCTGGAGCATTGCCTCGGCGCTATCTCGACTCGGGTTAACAAATCTTGCCGCGACAGTTCGCTGACACCCCGGTCCGCTCATAAGCGGGGCGGGGCAAAGAGCGGCGTCACGATCCTCACAGCGATCTTTAGGCAACCGGTCGCAGATAGCGCACCGGGCGGCATAGACGGGCGCGGTCCCGCAATTGGGTGGTTCCGGTTGATCTTGAAGATAGACGGGTCCTTAAGCCATGCGTCGCAGAGCACCTGATAGGTGTTTCGATCTCGTGCCTTGAGGTGCTTGGCCAAGTCGTAAGCGATCACGGATGCCACGACATCGGCCTTGAGGCTTTCCAGACCGGGTGGCCTCCTAGATTGTTCGGTTTCATCCGCTTGCCTAACTGGGTGTGGCTCAATTCGCTCAGGACAGGAGGGTGTTGCCCGAGGTGGGACGGAGCGAACTGAGCCACAGGTCGGCGATATCGCGGCCAGGCAGGCGATGACAAGCATAGAACGGTTTCATTTGAAATGTGATTCGACGCGAGGTGATTTCGGCCAACGCCTTAATGATATTAGCCTACGCTAATTATTATTTCATTGGAGGGTGCTCGCGGCATTTTCCAAGGCTTTCGACGGCCAGATCATAATGATCGACTCTTGTGTCAGCGTTCGCCAACATGCGGCCATGGCAATAAGGGATTGGCGGCGAAGGCATCGCCAGTTCAAGGGCGATCTTAGCGTTGAGAACTATATCGATAGGACACGCCCCAGGAGATGGCCAGGCCGCCGATCCAGACGCCGCTGTCGGCTTTGCCGCGGCTGACTGATCCAGATCAAGGTTATCTTTTGACCGGCGTGGTTACGTCGACCAATCCTTCAAGGGAGAATGCATGTCTAGCGGACAGTATGGTCGTTATCTTCAGCGAACCGCCGAGGTGAGAATCCTCCTTGCTGGCTGGCAATCGGCCTGGCTCGGCCCGCGGTCCTATCGGCTGCGTTACTGGCTGCATCCTTCGTTGCGGATTTATGCGCATTCTTGTGTCCAGCGGCTTGAGCCAATGCGGCGCACGCTGGCAGCCAGGGCAACTGGTCCACGGATTGCGGCTCAACGCAACCAGCACCTCACCCAGATAGCCGACGCGATGGCAGCGCTCTGATGGCCAGCTGCGACGACAGTTTCGACATCATCGTCGCCGGAGCCGGGCCGGTCGGACTTTCCTTCGCCGCATCGCTAGCAAAGAGCGATCTCAAAGTGGCGGTGGTTGAGCAGCAGGCCCTCGAAAGCCTGGCGAAGCCGCCTTTCGATGGTCGCGAGATCGCGCTGACCTTCGCCTCGATCAGCATCCTTCGCGAGCTCGGCGCCTGGGACGCCATCTCCGCTGGTCACAAGTCCCCGGTCCAAGGCGCGCGCGTGCTCAACGGATCGAGCCCTTTCGCTCTGTGTTTCGATTCTCCAAGAGGATCTGCAGAACCACTCGGATTTCTGGTCCCAAATTGTCGAATCCGCGATGCCCTGTTCAAGATCATTCGCTCGCAACACCGAGTCCAGCTCCTATGCGGCCGCTCGGTCGTTGGTGTCTCCAACAGCCGCAAAGGGGCGGTCGTAAAGCTTTCCGACGGCACGCGGTTGGCCGCTCGGCTTTTCGTTGCAGCAGATTCGCGTCTGTCGCGAGCGCGCGACCTGCTCGGCATCGCCGCCGACATCAATCGGCTTGGCAGCTCGATGGTCATTTGCCGGGTCAGGCACGAGCGCGCCCACCATCAGCTCGCAATCGAATGGTTCGATCACCATCAGACCATAGCGATCTTGCCGCTGATGGAAGGCGAGTCGTCATTGCTTCTCACATTGCGCGCAAACGAGGCCAATAGACTTCTTGCTTTAGACGACGATTTATTCCTGATCGAATTGACGGACCGGTGTCGAGGGCGCCTCGGAAAAATGACCCTTGCAAGCAAACGCCATATCTATCCGTTGGTCACGACCTGGGCGCATAGCTTCTGGGCTCCGAGCGCCGCACTCGTCGGTGACGCTGCTGTCGGCATGCACCCCGTGACCGCCCATGGCTTCAACATCGGCCTCGGCGGCCAAAAGCGACTCGCCCACGGAATACTGACGGCTATTCGCAATGGTCACGACATTGCCGACCCCGACATGTTGCGCAGATACGAGAGCCACCTGCGCTTGAGGGCGGCACCTCTGTATCACGCTACCAATATACTGGTCGGGATCTACTCAAACGAGCATCGGGCGGCCCGATTTGCAAGACATGTGGGGCTTCGCTTGGGTGGATATCTCCCATTCGTCCGGCACGGCATTGCGAACATGCTTGGGCGATGAAAAGGCTGCCAATGGATTGTGGGCTGTTGCGGCGGATGGATTGCCAGGTGCGCTGTGAAGTTCCCGCAAGCAAGTTGCTGTCCCATGGCGCGCAATTGGGCAGGGATTTCCTGCTGGAGGTCCTTCGTCCCCAAGTTCCTGAGTGACATTTTCGTCGGCCGCAGGGGCGTGTTGGCTGAGGAAACGGAGCCTCCGTCGGATCTTGCCTCAGCCCGCATCACCGTATGCTGGCCCAAGCGCCCCGTCCGCTGGATGAGGCGAAGCGCCCCGGTCCATATCTCGCCACTGGCACCGCCGCCGGTGTCGGACTGCCGTCTTCATTTTTGACGGAACGCCGGTCAGCCGGCGAACAATTCCCTGTACCCCGTCGTGACCATCCAGTTCGCCCGATCAAGATGGCTGCGGGCCGCATTGCGGGCCCGTTCCGGTTCGCGTTCGGGATCGATGCCGAGGATCATCTGCGCCATTTCCTCATAACTGGCACTGTCGGCGGCGGCGTCCAGGAACCGCATATAGGTCATAAAATGCTCTTTGTCGTAGGCCGTGAGGCTATCCGACCAGGGAACTTCGTCTTGCATTTCGGTGTCCAAGTGGCTTTGTGCGAGTTCGGCTTCCGGGTGCGTCTTCCACGATCCCAGATGTGTTTTGAGCGGCACACTATAACGAATAGGAACGATCGTTCCTAGAACGATAGTTCCGGTTCTGGTCCGTATATCGCCATGGACCTCAAAGAGGTGATGGCGATCAACATGCGTCGCGTGCGCCATCATCAGGACCTGACGCAGGAGGAATTGGCGGCTCGCGCGCAGCTCAGCATGCGCTATGTGGGCTCAATCGAGCGTGGCCGCGTCTCCGCGAGCGTAAGTGTCCTGGGTCGGCTCGCAAAAGCTCTGAATGTCGATCCTTGCGAATTGATCAAGCCGCCCCGGTGATCAAGCAATCCATATTCCCCGTTGGCATGACTGGTTAGATGGCGGCGTTCACCCCTTGAAGTCAGCGGCGCCTGCGCGCAGACGGCGCTCACCGGACGCACGGGAATTCGAGCCTGCTCGGCGATGCGGTCGGCCGGGTGGCCACATCAGCCGTTTTCCGGCGTGACAGCGAAAGAGCCAATATCGTTGAAAGTGTCCGACAGCCAAGCATGTCTGTGGCCGATTGTTTAATAGTTGCTCCCAAGTCCCGCAATCTTCAAACAATGATGTAACGAAAGCTTCCTTGGTGTTTGTTGTGGACGCTGCTCCTCAAAATTATCACGTGCCGGTGCGCAAGCTCGTCAAGGTCCGGCTGGCAATACTCAAGTGCTTGGCGAAGCCTCGGCTTGATCAGCGGCCAGGCAAGCCTGTCGCGTGGCGCAAGCGCAATCAGATGGTTGGCGAAACGGCTGAAAATCTGTCGCGGCTGCACGGTGAATGGCGCGTGCCGCAGATCCGGTGTTATCGCCTGTCGGTTCGAATCGGATGCTGAAGAGACTCGAATCCCTATTCTCCCATCGTTGGAATGCCAACCGGAAGGTGTCGGACTGGCGATCGCGTAACGCTCCGCGCCGGCGAACTTGGCCATGTCACCTTGGCAAGCTGCTCGCCGGCTTCCGCGACTGCGAATGCCGCGCGGCGGAAGGGTCTGGGTGCGACTAGGCATGCAATTTGTCTTCGAGACCTTCCTGGAGCAGCTTTCGGAAAGCGTCGATGAGACGGATTTCCGCGACGCGATGGCGCGTGCTGCCGCGGCATTCGATCTCGTCAAATTCGCCTATCTGTGCCTGCCGCCACGGGCGCTGGGAAAGCCAAGGCTGATTTCGAACTATCCGCCACGCTGGACCGCTCATTACCTGAGCAACCATTATCACGCCATCGATCCGGTGATCGCGCGGGCGCAGGGCGGCCAATGCCCGTTTCTATGGGGGCCGCACCACAGCCGAACCGGGCTGTCGCATTTCGAGCAGAAGCTCTTCGACGAGGCGGCCGCATTCGGCATCCGCTGCGGTTTGACCGTCCCGATCCTCGACAAGCAGGGCAACGTCGCCGCCATGAGCTTTGCCGCCGACGGGCTCAATCCGGCCCTCCTGCGGGTGACCGAGCGCTACCAAGAGGCATTTCGCTTCATGACGGCCTGCTTTCATATCTGCGTGCGCCGCAAGCTGCCGGCCGATCGGGTGGTCAACGGCGTGCAGCTGACGCCGCGCGAAGATGAATGCCTGGAATGGGCGGCGCAGGGCAAATCCGCACCCGACATCGCCTCGATTGTTGGCATCAGGCGCCGCACCGCCGCCTTTCACCTGGAGAACGCCAGAAAGAAGCTTGGGCTGCGCACCCGCATGCAGGCCGTGGCGCAATTCTCAGCCGCCAGAACGGGTCTCGGCTGATCAGGCACCTGTACCGCTGTACAGGCTGCTTCGGCCTGACGCCTGCTCTCCAATGGCAGGGTCAATCCTGCCAGGAGGCCGATAATCATGCTGCAACTCATTGCTCCCGAATGGTACGGCGACTTCGCCGACGAGCTCCACGAAATGCACCATCTGCGCCACCGTGTCTTCAAGGAGCGGCTGGACTGGGACGTCGACACCAGCGGCGGCTGCGAGATCGATCGCTTCGACGCGCTGAAACCCCACTATCTGCTGCTGCGCGGCCCAATTGGCAGCGTCGACGGCTGCGTCCGCCTGCTTGCCTCGACCGGCCCGACCATGCTTGGCGATATCTTTCCGGCCCTACTGGACGGACAGCCGGCGCCGCAGGATCCAAGAATCTGGGAAAGCAGTCGTTTCGCGCTCGACCTGCCGCCGTCGGCCGCCAAGGGGGCAGGGGGCATCGCTGCCGGCACCTACGCGCTCTTCGCAGGCATGATCGAGTTCGGCCTGTGGCGAGGTCTAAGCCGCATTGTCACCGTCACCGACCTGCGCATGGAGCGCATCCTGCGTCGGGCCGATTGGCCGCTCGAGCGGCTCGGCGAGCCGCGCGAGATCGGCCCCACCCGAGCCCTGGCCGGTTACCTCGAGGTCTCAAGCGAGCGCCTCAATGCCGTTCGCCGCAATGGCGGTCTGGCCGGTCCGGCGCTGTGGGCGCCCGTCAATCCACGAGGCCGCATGATGGCTTCACTTCGTGCTTCGCGCAGAGATACCTTATGAGCCTGCCAGAACCTGAAACCTACCGGCCGGACTGGCGCGATGAGCGGTCCTATGACTACACCCTTGAGCTGACGCGGCGCGGCTGGGCCTGGGAATTCCTGCGGCGCAATCCGGTCTTCCGGCATGATCTGTCCCACGCATTGGAACGGGCCAGGTCTGTCGATCAGCGGCCATCGCTCGACGTCATTGCCTCCTCCGTCGACCTGTCGCGCTGGGGGCTTTTGTTTCGCGTCCTCGATCCACCGTGACGCAGCCACGTTCTGGTGTCCGAGCCGATGCGCTCAGGTATTGCCGGTCGTCGCCGAACGGGTGTCCTCCTCGCCGGCGATGCCGGCGTTCGAACCGGCCAGTGTGCCCTGCCGTGCGAGTGTGCTCAGGCTGGTTGACAGTACTCAGCATCTCCTGCTGCACAGCGCCGGCCGGCAGCTTCAGCTCGCCGTTTCGGGGCCGAGTATCGTTGGCTCCGTTCGGCTGCGCACCGATGCGGTCTGGCCAGCCGGTGAGTGGCGGCAACGCCTCTGGGCGCTCAAATGCCTCAATAGTCTCGTTGCACGGGGACGGTTGCCGAAAAGGCTGTTTCCGCCGGAAGCGCGCGGTCGTCGCCTGTGCTTTGTTCTGCGGGCTCTTGACGGCTCAGTTGCGGGCGCCTCGTACCGAGACATCGCCGAAGCGCTGATTGGTCAGACGCGTGTCCGGGCCGACTGGACGGATCCTCGCGACCATCTGCGTGATCGCATCCGTCGTGCCGTGGCACGGGCTCGCGTGCTCATGAATGGCGGCTATCTCGACTTTCTTGCCTGACGTGTCTCGCGCCTGAATGCGTCAGCTGGTGAACAGCTCCCTGTAGCCCGTCGTTACCATCCAGTTCGCCCGGTCGAGATGGCTGCGGGCCGCATTGCGGGCGCGTTCTGGTTCGCGCTCCGGATCGATGCCGAGGATCAGATCCGCCATCTCCTCGTAGCTGGCGTCATCGGCGGCGGCATCCAGCAAGCGCATATAGATGGTGAAGTGCTCCTTGTCGTAAGCCGTGAGGCTATCCGACCATGGCGCTTCATCCGCTACCGGTACAGTCGATTCAGGCTGCAACATCGCTGATTTTATCTCCAAGAGCGGTCGCGCAAGACCCGTCCGCGGGTGGATTGAGACGCTTGGTGTGGAATACATATTATAGTTGATAAACTCAAGCAGCCTGATCCGCTGACTTCTCACGCATGGACATGCGTCAGTTGGTTGGTCGGAATGTGATAAGCATCAGGCTGAAGAAAGGTCTGACTCAGGAACAACTCGCCGAAGTTTCCGGCTTCAGCCAGCAGTATATCAGCGGTCTGGAGAAGGGCCGCCGCAATCCGACGATCGTCACCATCTATGAACTGGCATTGGCGCTTGGCGTCAGCCACATGGATTTGATTCGTCCCGACAAATAATCGGTCTGTGCTGGCAAATTGCTGGGCAGCTGCGCGCCTGAAGGCGCGCATCGGGTGCTCGTGAACCGAGCCCGCCTGTCTTCGCGTCGCTCAGGCGGTCTCGGCCATTCGGCTTCGCCCCCTGGCGCGGGCAGCCTGAATCCGTGACCCATTCCGTTCCAACTCGGTTTCGGCAGCGCTTGGTCGCGCGCTCAAGTCGACCGAGGCGCTGGCACTCTGGTGAGACCGACGGCCTCGGCGATTGGAGGTTCCCAGACGCAACCTGTGGGCCTTGTAATACCTGCTGCACAAGCTGCGCCGATATCGCCAAGCGAGGTAGGGCTACAGATGAAGCCATTGGTCCTGATCTGCTCACAGGACATCGAGTTGTGCCTGTTCCTCAGCCACCTTCTCATGTTCCACGGCTTCTCGGCATAGCTTATCGATGTCGCACACGCGGTTCCGCAGACCGTGGAGCGGGAACCGCAGCAGTCGTCCTGGACTGCCAGCCGGCTGGCGCCCATCGGCCCGACGATTTGTGCGCGGCTGAAGAGCGAGGTGCAGGTGAGTGCAGTTCCTATCGTGGCTCTGATCGCGCCGGGCGCCGAGCTCCAGCATGTGGAACTGATCAAGACAGGCATCGACGAGATTTTCGTGCGCCACTTGGTGCCCGCCAAGCTGCTTGCCTATCTGCGCAGGGAACTGGCGATTTGCGCGTCCCGCTCTCAATGACTGGAATGGTCGGGAGTCGCTGACTTGACGGCCCGGTCGAGATCCGGCTTGCCAGCCACCGCGTCAGCTACAACGGCGAGCAGCTCCATTGAGCCCGATCGAGTACAACCTGTTGTGCCACCTGATCGAAATTCTTGGGAAAGTCTGTTGTCGCGACGAATTGGTTCAGGCGGCTTGACCCAACAACATCCATATCGGTTCGCCGACCGTCGATTTTCACATCAGTCGGCTCAGGAAGGCTCTGGCGCCCCATTGCTTCATCCGAACCGTACGCTCAGCTGGTTAAGCGCCCGAGGAGCAGGAAGACTGAACTGTCCGCCGACTAGATTTTGCCGTTCCGAGCGGGGGGCGGTTGCGCTGCTGATCGAGCAGGCCTCTCGCTGACTACTTACAGGCTGATCACGTTAGACGCAAAGGCAGGTGCCACGACGGCAAGCTGTTCGAATAGCGCTATCTGGCCATCCTTTGGTGGGTATCAGAGGAGTTTTCGGTGCCGCCGGTCGGCATATGACTTCGCCGCGATAGCTGTATGTCACCAATGGCTGTTTTCTTACAAAAACATACAAACCGATCCTGAAGCTGGTCGAGCAACATGTCCCTTCGCCTGAGAATCCCAAATCAACTGAGGGTTCTGACCGCTTGGCACGTTCCTTGCTGAAGTTCGTTCACGTTCCTTGCTGAAGTTCGTTTCAGCTGGACTTCCGATCCTACGCGGGGCCGGCCTGCGCTGCCGCAAATTAGATGAAGACCGAACCGATGAGCTTACCGTTGCGCCCACAGATCGATGTGCCCGAGCCTGTTCTTATGTGCCGTTCTCCACCGGATCCTCGCAAACCGTCCGTTTTCGCAAGCGCAAGACCGGCCTCGCGATTCGTCTCAATTCCAAACGTCGAAAAACCGTCTTCGGGCAACCGGCAGTCTGCAGACCGTGTGGCCATGGCGACTGGGGCAAACCTCGCACGCGCACGATGCAGAGGTTTGATCGGCGGAGAGGGGAGCAGCCTATGTTTATGCGTTCCGTCAGACCGGATCTCGTCGCCATGATGACACGAATCTTTCCGTATGTCGCAGTAGGATGCTGTCTGCTCCTGTCCACGACCATGGGTCAGGCCGATCTCCTCGACGAGGCGAAATCGCAATTCGATATCGTACCAAAGGATCCCACAGACCTGGAGCACAATCCGGCTACCCCAGAAAAGCTCGAACTGGGCAAGATGCTCTTTTTCGAGACCCGGCTTTCCAAGGCACACAATATCAGCTGCAACACCTGCCATCAGATCGGACGCGGCGGTGCCGATGGCCGCTCCACCTCGCTTGGCCACGATTGGCAGCACGGCGGTCGGAACGCACCAACAGTGCTCAACTCGGCATTCAATGCCGCTCAGTTCTGGGATGGACGTGCAGCTGACTTGGAGGAACAAGCCGGCGGTCCCATCGCTGGCCCGGTGGAGATGGGCAGCACTGCCGATCAAGCAGTGGCCCAGCTAAAAGGCATCCCAGGCTATGTCGATGCGTTTGGCAAAGCCTTCCCGATGGATAACGATGCCGTCACCTACGACAACATCAAGCGAGCGCTTGCTGCCTTCGAGGCGACGCTAACCACGCCCAACGCACCGTTCGATCGTTATCTGGAAGGTGACGAAAACGCGCTCACCGCACAACAGAAGGAGGGCCTAGCGCTTTTCATCGACGAGGGATGCTCGTCCTGCCACAACGGCAGAAACGTCGGCGGTGGCATGTATGCTCGGTTTGGTTTGGCTGAGAGTCCCGGTCAGCAATTGCTGCCGCCAGCGGATAAGGGCCGGGCCAAGGTTACCAAGAATCCGAACGACGAATATGTCTTCAAAGTTCCCACCTTGAGGAACATCGCACTCACGGCTCCCTATTTTCACAGCGGCCGCGTGTGGGACCTGGAGCAAGCGGTGGCGGTGATGGGAAGGGCGCAACTCGGCATTCAACTCCCTGACGAGTCGGTCGCAAAAATCACTGCCTTCCTGCAAGCCCTCACTGGAGACCAGCCGCAGATCACATATCCAAATTTGCCCCCAAGCGTTACCGCGACACCGAGACCGGCCGAGTGATTACGCGATCCAACAAGGCAAGCGGTGGCGTAACTCGTACTGCAGTAGGTATGGCGACTGATGGCGACGAGCAGACGGCCATTGCGGCAAACCGGCTTGGCCGATGTTGTGACTTTGGGCTACGAACCCCGGCGAGGTCGCATGGACCCTGGCCGGCCAGCATCGGACCGGGTGCGAATAAACATCGATACTGCGAGCGGGGCTTTGTCGAACACCGCCGATCTCGTCGATCCTTAGGCAGCAGTCGACGGGTGACTACCGCTGGCTGTGATTTCGCGAACGATCGTGTTCACGCCATCGGAAGCACCGATATCCAAAGATCATTGGCGAAATGCGCAACAGATAACGGGCCGCTGCGCAGCCTAGAATTGACCGCAGGCTGGCCGATGAACCGTTGTCAGCCTCCTTATTAGACAAGGAAGTCATCGACTTGGACACTTGCGATTGGAGACTTGCATACCTGCCGCCGGTGCAGGCTTCCTTGGCTGCAGGAACGGGTTCGGGCTTGTCCAGCGTGCAGCGGGACGCGGTTACATCCAGCTTTCGGGCTACGCAGGAACGTTCCTCGGTGACGCAGAGTCCATTGTGATGCTGATGTTGATAAGCAATGCGCCGCCGCCTTATTCCTTTTTTTCGTCGAAATACCGGCCTTCCAATGCAGCTGAGACGATATGAGCAGATACAATAAGCACCGCAAACCGGGTCGGAATCGAGACGACGACGCGTCAGGTTCTCCTGACGAGCCTTTCGTGCCAAGCTCCTTCCAGCAGCCATCATCTGCCATCGCAAAGCCTGTCGACGTCGAGGTAAAGTGGTTCAACGAGAGAAAGGGATACGGCTTCGTCAAAATTCCAGACGGAACGGACGCCTTTTTGCATATGCGGGTACTGGAGGAGATTGCAAGCAACGGTGTTTCCGACGGAACGCGTCTCACGGTCACCTTGGAAGAGACGCAAAAGGGCCGTCAGGTGGCTCGAGTGCTGGAGATTGTGGAGTCAACTTCGAGCACATCGACAAACGCTCGGGAAAGCACAGGAACGGTGAAATGGTATAACCCCAGGAAGGGCTATGGCTTCATTACTCCTGCAAGGGGCGGGAGAGATGTCTTTGTTCATGCCTCCACGCTAGCGCGCTCAGAGCTAAGCGGACTGTTTGAGGGACAAAGGGTGCTCATCGAATGCAGACCCGGCAAGAAATGCCCGGAGGTCCAAACCATCCGCATAATCGGTTGACGAGGGCCGGGCTTCTTGTTCAAGCGTCCGTAAGCCCATGCCGGTCGTCCTCACACCTCAGTCGGGCAAAGTCTTGCTCGCATGTGGCCTTCATTTCCCAAATTGATCGGCGGCCCCGGCACGCTGTTTGGCTCAGCTGTCAACAAGGATTGACCCGCCCTCTTGCCAAGACAGGGTCGATGGTCCGGGGGTAGGCTTGGCAGCATGTCCATTGGGTCCTTCATTAAGACATTCTTGTGCGGGTCGATGTCGAAAGGAAGAATCGTCTGAGCACGGGTTTGGTGCCCGTCGGGCTTGATTGCCCCGACCATCAAGCAAAACGGAGCGTGATCTCATTCACCACCGCGACGAAATCCCGTCCAGCAGTCTTCCCGCAGCGACGTAACCACCTTCATCGCCCGGCATAAATGTCCTCCAGGTCGGGCTCCCGCAGCCTATGAGGCGTTCCGGCAAGCTGGTTGTCAGTTCCCCTCAAAATCTCCGGCAAGGCGACTCTTGGAACTCGATCCGGGAATCCATGTTGCGTCGACCCGAACCGGCAAAGCAGGGGCGGTCGGCAAGATATGCCCCCTCGCGCGGAAGCCCCCGAAAAAAATCTCCGCCGTGTCCAGATCAATGTCTTGATCAACGAGGGCAGGCAGGGCCGTTCTGCGTCGAACAGCTCTGGGGAGATCGGCGGGATTGTTGAGGCGAGTGTCGTCCTTCGCGCCGCCGCGGGCTTGGGCGCAGCAGCAGCTCGAAGATCGCTCCGATCAAATGCTGTCGATCGCTCGTGGCCGGCTGGCCATCCGACATTTCTGCTGTCGAATTTTGTCGGGTTGCCGACAAACCGGGCCTTAGACGACATCGGCCAGTCGAGCTGGACAGGAGAAACTTCGGGAACGGCACCCTTGGCTTGGAATGGCACGGTTCTTGTTGCTTTCATGCGAGAGGGTGGCCCGCGCGGACAGGTTCTGTCCGCTCGCAACGGCACTGAAGGCGACAGTATGACACGAGCCAAGGGAAGCGAAAGCTCTGGTCAGTCCCAGACCGGCGTTCTGCCGCGTAAGGGCATGGCCAGCACGGCCCCAGTGCCGTTTTTCCCCGTCCGAAATTTCGGGATCAAGCGGGCCAGGCGGGCGACCAGCTTCGACCAGCATGTGCTTTCTTGTGTCCTGTCGCGAGCACTCGACGAAATCGACACCGGCGAGATCACGGCAACCGACGCAACGGGGCTTTCGGTATCCGAGCTGGCAGAGATCCTCGCTCGCAGTTTCCCTGCGGTTGACATCGCTGCATTTGCGTTGATGAAAGCCACCGATCCGGATCCCTGCATGGAGGAACAACTGCTGCTCGGCTTGCTGCTGGCACATGCACGGCCAGGCGACCCAATGAGCATCTCCTTCGCCAAAATCATTGCACGCCGTGCGATGCGCCCTGCCCATCTGTGGCAGGACCTTGGACTTCTTGATCGTGCCGAGCTCAGCCGTCTCCTTGCCAGCCATTTCCCGACACTGGCGGCTGGGAATTCCCAAAACATGCGATGGAAGAAGTATCTCTATCGGAAGGTCTGTGGTGCAGAAGGGTATTCGATGTGCGCTGCACCAAATTGTCGCGACTGCAACGACTTCGATAGCTGCTTTGGACCGGAACAAGGCGAAAGCCACTTTGCGCGGACCAGGGCTGGACTCCTGGGGGTAAAGTACCGCTTTGCCAGGACGGGTCAGGGGTTGCCAAAGTCGCGCGGGAAGCTGGCCTTCTGGCGCGGCCTGCAATCCGGCGGCGTCAAGTTCGCGTCTATCATCTGCGAGGGTGCCGATCGCGCGCTCGGAGCCATTCGGTGCTGGCGGACCAGACCATGAGCATCCTGCCCTGCGGGCTTCCGTTTTCGATGACGCAAGTATCCACTGCCGGGCCAAGATCGCCTCAACGCCTCAGGCCTGGCAAGTCGGTCGGATAGTAGCCACTCTCGCGCCAAGTTGCTCGACAGTGTTGCTCCAAGGCGAAGGCGACGCAGCCTCAAATGCAATCCCGGGCAGGCCGGAAAGTCATGCGTGGTGTGCAAAATTTTCTGCAAAGGAGGCAGTATTGGAATTCGCCACTTTTATCCTCGCTGGCCAGCGCGGCTACCATCAGTCGTGCGACAGTGTCATCCGCAACTCCGTTAAACAGGCGATCGTATCGGAGCAGGCCGGCTTTACCACTGCGTGGTTTGCCGAGCACCACTTCAATAATTATAGCCTCATTCCTTCGCCCTTGATGATGGTGGCGCACTGCGCCGGGGTTACGCGCACCATTCGCCTGGGCACCGCCGTGTGCGTGCTGCCGCTCTATCAGCCGCAGCGACTGCTGTCCGAGATCGGATTCGCCGATATCGTTTCAAACGGCCGCCTGGAACTCGGCGTCGGCTCGGGCTACCAGCAGTTCGAGTTCGAGCGCTTCGGCGTCGATATAAATGAGGCCCCAGCCGTCTTTTCGGAATACCTGGACATCCTTCTAAAAGGCCTCCATCGCAAGATCTTCGAACATGAGGGGAGATATTTGAAGGTGCCGCCGACGGCGATCTCGATGCGCAGCTTCCAGAAGCCGCAGCCCCCGATTTGGATCGCCACAGGCTCCGCGCACAGCATGCGCCGAGCTTATCGTGACGGCCACAATCTTCTCGTCACGGCACTTCACAACGGCTTGGAGATCATGACCATGCTGCGCGAGGAGATCGAGAAAGCCGCTGCTTGCGAGAGTAAGAACCCCGCGGCGGCCAAGATATCGCTGCTGCGCTGCTGCTTTGCCAGCGAGGATGAGACGGAAATCAACTGCTATCTCGACAATGCCCGATTCCAGCGTCGCTTATCGGAAGCATTGCATCGGCGGCGCCAGCAAAGCGACGATGGCTATCTGCTGCGGGAAATGCCGACCCAGCAGGACCTGTCCTTCGAAACCATGCGCGAAAACCTACCAGTCGGCGGCATCAACCGCGTCGTCGATCGGCTGCTGGAAGAGATCGAGATCCTGAAACCGGACCAGATCGCAATTCAGACCCAGCTGGGGGATTTCGACGAGAAGACGATGCTGCGCCAAATCGAGCTCTGGGGCGACAAGATCATCCCCGCGGTCAACAAGGCCCTCGGCCATGAGAGCGGCGAAGCTCGCAAGGCCCGAATTCCCGATCGAGCCGGTGGCTAAACCAATGCAACACTTGCATCGTCGTGCCGGGGTCGGGTGTTAGGTGTGCTTCAAGATCGGCGCCGCACTTATCTCGTCTTGAACCGTCACCTTCCTGACAAGACATTCGGCCACGTCGCAAAGCTGCGGATCTGGCAGCGTCTTCAGGATAATCCGTTCGGCCAAGAAGCACGTATGACGCTGAGATTGTCAGCAGTCCCAAATTCGTTAGGCGCGCTCTACCTACCTCTTGCAAGAGATCGCGAAGCTTGCGGATACTATCGATTTCGCCGGGGCGTGGCCAGGAGATGGCAGGGACATGATCTATCAGACCGCCCATCGCGCGTGCCGGGACGCGTGGGACGGCTTGAACCCCTCAAGTGCGCTCCGCAGCGGCTTATCGACTTGCAAACCTCCCTGCCGTGGAAAGGTGCAAAGGTTGGTCCGTTCGCACGGAGCCTGACCCAGGCACAGGTATCGGGGCTGGCCAGCGCTCTTCGACTCTGCCACTTAGCTGAGTTGCCCGCTTGAGCAGAAGCGCAAACGCAATCCTTGCTGCTTGTCGTCGCCTTAGGGGAGGGAATGATGGCCGGCTTGACCAGATTTGAGAGGCCAGTGGTCGTTCGGATTGGCCATCACAGTCCCGAGCGGAGTGTCTTCGATGTCAACGATGCGGCGATGATCCTGGTCCGAGACCTCCAGAGTCAAACCGAAAAACGCAGACAGGCCATGGATGCTTGCCTGCAGGTGTTGCGCGGTGAGACGCATCCGCCTGCCGCTCGACGGGCCTTCGTCGCCGCGGCGCTCGAGGCAAAGATCCTGCGCAG
>NZ_QMBP01000028.1 GCF_003289945.1 Mesorhizobium hawassense | reverse complement strand
GGAGGGGGCAAGGGGGGCGGGGGACGGCGCCACCATGATGCCGCGTGTTACGGCAGGCGATTTGCCTTTTGCAGCGCCTGCTTGGTCTGGTCGTCGTCGAGGCCCTGCAGGAAATCGTCCATCTGCGGGTCGATCAGTCCGGCGCGGCGCGCGACGATGTACCAGGCGCCGGCGAGGATCAGATCCGGGTCGGTGCCGATGCCGCCCATATAGAGCTTGGCGAGGCGGTTCTGGGCGGCGACATTGCCGCCTTCGGCAGCCCGCCGCATCCAGGCAAAGCCCGATTTCAGATCGCGTTCGCCGCCACGGCCCTCGATCATCCAGGCGGCGAGATCGATCTGCGCGGTGTCGTAGTTCTGTCTCGCGGCCCGCGCCAGCAGGATGCGCGCCTGCGCGTCGTCATGCGGCTTGCCGCCGACGCCGTTGGCATAGAGCTGCGCCATCGCATATTGCGCATCGGCAAGGCCGGTGGCGGCCGCGCGCTCGTAATAGGCGGCGGCCTTCGCAAGGCCGTCATCGCCCGGATCCCGCTGGACGAGCAATTGCGCGAAGTTGAACTGCGCCAGCCGGTTGCCGGCCTCGGCCGCGGCCTGCATAAGGGCGAACGCGGCCTTTTCGTCCTTCTTCACGTAACGGCCATCGAGCTGCATCAGCGCATATTGGAACTGCGCCTCCGGCACGCCCTGTTCGGCGGCCAGCGCGTACCATTTGCCGGCCTCCGCGGGATTGACCGGCACACCCAGCCCGCGCGACAGGATTTCGGCCACCAGCGTCTCGGCCGCCGGATCGCCGTTCTTGGCGCGCTCCATGGCAAGGTTGTAGGCGGTCTTGTAAAGCCCGCGCTGGAAGGCGCCGTAGGCGGCGTCCGGCTGCTTGGCGCCGAAGCGATCTGGATTGACGGCGTCGGCCGATGGCGGCGTCATGGTGGCCGGCTGCGGCAAGGTGTTCTGGATCGGCTTGTCAACATGCGCGTCGGCGGCGGGGTTGTTGCCCGCACCCGGCTTGCCAGCATCTTGTTTGCCGGCATCCGGATTGCCACTGTCGGCCTTTCCCGCATCCGAATTGCCTGTGACGGGGGCGCTCATGTCTGGCACGCTCGTGTCCGGCCGAGGTTGCGGCAGCGGGACGGTTTCGGCCGCGCTCGCCGCATTGCTCAGCAAGCAAGCCGGGGCGATCAAGCCGGCCAGGACAGCCAGGGAAAGGGCACGCAGGCGCACGTCAGTCCTCGAAACGCGGCGCGGTTTCATCGAGCAGCGCGTTGGCGGCGGCGATCGCCGCCCGCGGGTCGCGGCCGTCGGCAAAGACCGCGCTGGAAAGCGCCACGAACTCGGCGCCGGTCGCGGCCACCGCCTCCACCGACGCAAGCTCGCAACCGGCCATGACGATGCAAGGGATCGAAATCATCTCCGCCCACCATTCGCCGAGGGCGAGGTTGCGGTGATGCGGCTCGGGCTTGTTGTCATAGCCGAAGCGACCGAAGAACATGTAGTCGGGCCGCTCCTCGCCGAGCTCCAGCGCCTCGTCGCGGGTCTTGACGCCGCCGACGCCGACCATCATCTTGCCTGCCAGGCGCTCGATCGTTTCGGCGAGCTCCCGGGGCTTCACGTCGACATGGATGCCGTCGGCCCGGACGCGCCCGGCGATGCGGTTGTCGCCAGCGATGATCACGGCGACGCCGGCACTTTGGGCGATCGGCACGATCCGTTCGGCGAAGACCTGGAAGGAAGCATCGTCCATGCCGTTGTCGGGCAGGATCAGCGAAGCGACGTCGCCGCCCTCGAAGGCCGCGCAGATATGCTCGGCCGGTACAAAAGGCGGCGCGATCAACACGATGCGGCAGCGGTTGGGCGGGGTTAAATCGTTCATTGGCCTTCGATCCCGGTTTCGCCTATGCCGGGCGAAGATGGTTGCATTGCGGCATAGAGCAAAGCGCCCGGTTTGAACAGGCGGGCGAAGCAGGATCGTTGGGCACGGGCCGCCGCGGGCGGCGCCCTCGATCTGGGTACGGTTCACCGTTTCACGAAACGCCGAACCGCGTCAGGGGTCACCCGACCGGCAGGCCGAAGATGGCGCACGATCTTGCGATTCCGCGCAATTGATGTTCGCCGAGCGGGACCAAAGGCGTTGATACTTCCGCGGCGACAGCCCCCGAGATCAGCACACTCCGTCCAAGCGGCCGGCACAGACCTTCGAGCCTGCTGACGAGATTTACGGCCGGGCCGATCGCGGTGAAATCCAGCCGGTCGGCCGTGCCGACATTGCCCCACACCATGTCGCCCAGATGCAGCGCCATGCCGAACTGCAGCTCGGGCATGCCCTGTCTGGTACGGGCCTGATTGAGCTGGCCCATTCCCGCCCGCGCCGCTCCGATCGCGCGCAGCGCAGCCTCGCAAGCCTCTGAAACCGAGCGCTCGCCGACAGGAAAGATCGCCAGCACGCCGTCGCCGATGAATTTCAGCACCTCGCCGCCAAAAGCGTGAACGGCGCCGGCGATGCGGTCGAAGCTGGCGTTGAGCGCCGCAACGACCTGTTCGGCGTCCGTCTCCTGCGACAGGGCGGTAAAGTCGCGCAAATCGCTGTAGAACAGGACGGCGCGGATCGTCTCACCAACCTCGCGCCGAGAACGGCCGGCCAACACCTGCGCCGCGCTCCGCTGCCCGAGATAGGCCTCGAGCAGGGCCGAGAGCGCCGACCTGGCGGCGAGAGCGGCAAGTGGCGCGGCGGCAAAGCGCGCCACCTGGTCCAATGTGTTCGATTCGTGCTCCGCGAGAGGACGGGCCGCGGCCCAATTCAGTTTTGGATGCTCGGATTGTGCATCCTCGCGCTCAGGCCCAACCGTATAATCGTGCACGACACCGGTTCCCAATCCCGCCAGCCAATCGCGTCCGAGATCGCCGTCCCCGGCTCCAGGCATCGTGCCGCCGCCAAAACCCAGCGCCTCCATGACGACGCCTGTCTCGGCTCGCCACAGCCAGGCGCGGCGCGTTATGATCGGATGCGGCGCGGCGAGCGTGAGGGCTCCACCGGCGAGCGGCAGCCCGTCGTCAACCAGCCGCGCGCCGAGCGTAGCCAGAAAATCATCCGGTTGGACGGCGCCGCCGGCGCTGTCGACCAGCCAGGCGAGAGTTGATGAAAGCCGCATCGACACGATCATGCTTCGGCCTTTCGTCGCTGTCACCAGCGCGAATTAACCCAAGGAGATTTTTGTTGATCGGAAGGGCGATTTGGCTTCGAATCGAAAGTGCTGGTCCGGCGCCGCCTGCCAGGCGAACCGTGTTGCCGAGCGCATACTTGGGAGATTTCGATGGCTGAACCCTTGATCGTTCATCGTGAGGTGCAGATCGCGGCGCCGCCGGCGACGATCTTCGCCTTCCTGACGGATCCCGACAAAATCGTGCGCTGGATGGGAACGGAGGCGACGGCGGAGCCCAAGCCCGGCGGTCTCTACTTGCTGAATTTGGCGGGAAGAGCCACGGCACGCGGCCAATTCACCGAGGTTGTACCCGTCCACCGCCTTGCCTACAGCTTCGGGTGGGAGGGCAACGACAAGACACCGCCCGGTTCGAGCCTTGTTGAAATCGATCTGGTCGAAGAGTCCGGCGGAACGCGGGTCAAGCTCACCCATAGCGGCCTTGCCGACCGAGAGATTTGCGACAGCCATGAGAAGGGCTGGACGCACTATCTCAGCCGGCTGGCAATCACCGCCGCCGGTGGCGACCCGGGACCGGACAAGATGTAGGGTTGCGGCCGCGATTGCCGACGGCCAACGACACCAAGCGTTAAAGCGCTTCGCGCCGAAACGGAGTCAGGCGGCACGCTTTAAGTCTTTGTTTTGATGCATGTCGTTATCCCGGAACCGCTGCACACTTCTGGGCGACATGCATTAGAGCTCCAGCTTGTAGCCGACGTGGCTGGCCTTGAAGCCGAGGCGGTCATAGAAACGATGCGCGTCTGTCCGGCTCTTGTTGGTCGTCAGCTGAACGACCCGGCAGCCGCGCTCGCGGCATTTCTCGATCGCCCATTCGAACAGGCGCTGTCCCAGCCCCTCGCCGCGGCGGTGCGCGGCGACGCGCACGGCCTCGATCTGGCCGCGCCGGGCGCCGCGCAGCGACAGTCCGGCGACAAAGGTGATCTGCAGCGTGCCGATAAGCTGGTCGCCGTCGGCCATCACGGCGAGGAACTGGTTCGGATCGCCGTCTATCGCCGCGAAGGCGTCCAGATAGGCTTGCGACAGCGGCAGGCTTGTGTCCTCACGGGCCTGGCCAAGCGGATCGTCGGCAAGCATCGCGACGATCGCCGCAACGTCCGTTTCGCATGCCCGGCGAATGCTGATGGCGCTCATTTCACACCTCGAAGGCAGCGAGCCGGCCGACCGAGATCCCTTTACGGCGCAGCCGATCATCGATGTCGAGCTGCATAGCCGATGTCGGCATTATCGACTATCCCGCAGACGGCATTCTGCGCTATGGCTGAATTCCCGCCTTCCTCAACCTCCCTTTGCCGATGTCAGGCCTGCTCAGCGATCCGTGGTTCTATGCCGCCGCCATTCCGGCGGTGATCCTTGTCGGCCTGTCGAAAGGCGGCTTCGGCGGCGCCGTCGGTTTCGTCGGCGTGCCGCTGATGGCGCTGACCATCCCGCCGGTTCAGGCGGCCGCCATCCTGCTGCCGATCCTGTGCCTGATGGACGTCGTTTCGGTGTGGACATGGTGGGGCGTCCATGACCGCAAGATGCTGGTCGACATGATGCCCGGCGCCGTCATCGGCATCGGACTCGGCTGGCTGACCGCGGCTTTGGTGACAGAGGAGATGGTGCGGCTGATCGTCGGCGCCGTCGCGCTGGTCTTCGTGTTGCGCTGGCTCTATCTGCAGTTCCGCCACGGCGCCGACCATGCGGCGGAGCCGAACCGCATCGCCGCCGCCTTCTGGGGCACGGTCGCCGGTTTTACCAGCTTCGTCGCCCATGTCGGCGGCCCGCCATTCCAGGTCTATGCGCTGCCGATCCGGCTCGACCCGAAGGTGCTGTCGGGCACGGCGGCGATCTTCTTTGCCGCCACCAATGCGCTGAAGCTCGTCCCCTATTTCGCGCTCGGTCAGTTCGACACCACCAACCTCACCGCCTCGGCGGTGCTGATGCCGTTGGCGCCGCTTTCGACGATCGCCGGCGCCTGGCTGGTGCGCCGCATGCGGCCGGAAATCTTCTATCCGTTCACCTACGCCACCGTCGCTGTGGTTGCCGTCAAGCTGCTGTGGGACGGCATTGCCGGCCTGATGTAGAAACGAAGCGGCCCTCCAGCCGCCCCGCACCAAACAATTACGACGCTCAGGCGGTGCTCGGCACCATCTGGCGGCTGCCGCCGAAGGCGAGCGCGGCGCCGAGCCCAACCACCATCGCCATGCCGGCAAGAATGCCGATGTCGTGCAAAGTCGGCTTCAGCACCATGTCGGCGATGATCACCAGCATCACCGCATAGTCGAGGCGCGCCCAGCTCATCATGCGCTGGCCGATGGCGAGAACCGCCGGCGTCACGCCATCCTTGGCGATCATGGCGCCTATGCGCTCGCCGGTCGGCTTGAAGACCAGCATGCCGATCGAGAAGGTCGTGGCATAGCCGACGAGGCCGATGACGACCCAAAGCTCGCTAAAGCCGACCCAGAAGCCGCACATGATGAGGCCGAGGACCAGCGTCAGCATCGACATCGGCGCGAAGAACTTGCCGCCGAGCTGGCCGCTGGCGCGCATCGCCTGCAGCTTGTCCTCGATGTTGCCGGCGCGCTCGGCCAGCACGCCGAGCAGGAACAGCACGAAGCCGCCACCGACCCATAAAATGGCCGAAACAACGTGCAGGAATTTGACGATCGAATACCAATCCATGGTTTGCTCCTGGATGTCTTTGTTGACTTGCAGCGGCGCGGGTTTGCGCAGCGCCTGGGAAGGAGCGGCCTTTTGCGTGGCTCGTGTTTCGGAACGATGCCGCGGCAGCAGCCGGCATGTTTCGGCGCCGCGAGAGGCGGTCGGAAAATCAGGCTTTCGGATGATCTGGGGAGGAAGGCCGGCTGTCCTGTTCCGGCACATGAAAGCGCGTTCGGTCAAAAAATCGCCGCGGCGTTAAGGCTTCATTAAGCTTTACAGGCGTTTACTATCCACATCCAGTTTTGCTGGATTCTTACCGAGTGGTTGGAGCCACTTTGTTTGACGCCTCCCTGTTAAACTCCTGAGAGCCGCCTTATCCGCGGCTCTTTTTTTTGTCGGCGGGCGGCGGGCTCGAACGTAACCGGCGTTAACCGTTTGTTAAACATGCGCTTGCCTTCATGGGCATCGAAGCGCATTTTCAAGCCTCAGTCATTTATGGGTGCTGGCCACGTCGGCAAGGATAGTCGAATCGGCTGGCGGCAGTGCAGGGGCGTATCGATGAACGAGCCTTCGAAGGGCAGCGCGAAAACCGTCAAGCTGGCGGAGCGCCGGGTTTTCTCCCAATCCTTCAAGCCGCTCTACCAGGAAGGCATGGGGCTGGTCGAACAGGCCGCCGAATATCTCGATGGCAAGGGCAGGCTCGAGGCCAAGAAATTGTCGCGCACGGCGGCGACGCTCTACGCGGCCGAATCGATGCGGCTGACCACTAGGCTGATGCAGGTCGCGTCCTGGCTCTTGCTGCAGCGGGCGGCGAATTCCGGCGAGATGACGCGTGACCAGGTGGCTTCGGAGAAATCCAAGGTGCGGCTCGACACCGCCTCGGCGCATGACGAGGCGCTCGGCTGGAGCGAGCTGCCGAAGGAATTTCTCGAACTGGTGACGCGCTCGCTGCGCCTGCAGGCGCTGGTGCGGCGCATGGATGAAGAAATCTATGGCGGCGTCATCAGCGACATCCACGCCCCCAGCCGCCGGGCCAACCCGGTTTCCGACCAGATCAGCCTCTTGAACACGGCGTTCGCCCGCGGCTGAAACCGCGTTTGCAACCAACGCTGCGATAGCGCCTCGCGGGAGCGAGGCTTCTCGATCGAGCCGCAATTGGCGAGCCGTGATCGGACGCAAGTCGAGCGCCTGTGGCCCCGACCGTACTTCGATATTGCGGCAGCCCCTGTCGCGTTGAAGGCCATGCCGGCCTTTGCGGGAAGAAACACCCTTGCCTTGAGGCGATAGGCCCCTAGTTGGGGCCGTTCGCCGCAGCCGGGTCGACCCGACCGGTTTTGCACCAAATCACCGTCATTGTGACCAAAGCAGATTGCGAGGCCTGATCCGTGCATTCGCCATTGGACCGCACCCCGGTATCGATCATCATCCCCAATTACAACTACGAACAGTTTCTAGGACGCGCCATCGACAGCGCCTTGGAACAGGACCACCGGAATGTCGAGGTCGTGGTCGTCGACGACGCATCGACCGATGCGTCGGTGGCCGTCATCGAATCCTACGGCGACAAAATCCGCCCGTGCCTGAGGCGCAGGAATGGCGGCCACGCCGCTGCATTCAACACCGGGTTCGAGGCGAGCACCGGGGAGATCGTTCTTTTCCTCGACGCCGACGACTATCTCTATCCGAACGCCATTTCCGAGGTGCTCGGCGAATGGGACGCGGCTGTCGCTCAGGCGCAGTTCAGACTGCATCTCGTCGACGAGGACCAGCGCATCAAGGATGTCTTTCCACCGCCGGAACAACCGTTCGACTCCGGCGACGTCGTCCCGGAATTGTTGCGCAAGGGGCGCTATCATACGACGGTGACGAGCGGGTTGGCGTTCGGCCGTGAGACGCTGGAAGCGATAATGCCCGTGCCGGAGCGCGATTTCCGGCAGGGCGCCGATGGCTATCTGGCGACGCTCGCGCCGCTTGAAGGAGAGGTGAAATCCATCGACACCTGCCTTGGCGCCTATCGCATCCACGGCGCCAACCACTCGGTCTTTGCCGAAAAGCTGGCCGAGCGGGCGCGCTGGCGTGTACAGCATGATTTCCGGCGCCTTGAAGCTCTGTCCGACCGGGCGGCCGAAATGGGCCTGACGGTGCCGCAGGATGCCGGCCTTCGCGATCCGGTTCATCTGGAAGAGCGACTGGCTTCGCTCTGTGTCGACGAACCCCGGCATCCGGTTACGACCGACTCCCGGCTGGGACTGGCAAAAGCGGGCGCCGCCGCCAGCCTGGAAATGAATGCATCCTGGCGGCGACGGGCTGCCCTGGCGGTCTGGTTCCTTTGCATCGGAATCCTGCCGCGGCGCATGGGAAATGCCGTCCTGGCATGGAAGCTGGTCGCGTCGTCCAGGCCGGAATTTCTTACGCGGCTGTCGAAAACCGTCCGCCGCATGACGAACTGATCCGTCTCGCGACGATCTCAACATCGCAATTGTTTCCGGTTTGTTCACATTTTGCTGGCATCGCTTGCCGCCACCGCTAGACTTGGCGCATGGGGGAAGCGATTCGCATCATCGGCATCGATCCGGGTCTGAGGCGCACCGGCTGGGGCATTGTCGAAAGCGTGGGCAACTCGCTGCGCTTCGTTGCGTCCGGTACCGTGCGTTCGGACGACAAGGCGCCCTTGGCGACAAGGCTTTGCCAACTGCATGACGGGCTGGTCGAGGTGCTTCACCGGACCATGCCGCATGAAGCGGCGGTCGAGCAGACTTTCGTCAACAAGGATGCGACCGCGACGCTGAAGCTCGGCCAGGCGCGCGGCATTGCCATGCTGGTGCCGGCGCGCGCTGGACTGGTGGTCGCCGAATACGCCCCCAACGCGGTCAAGAAAGCGGTGATCGGCGTCGGCCATGGCGAGAAGAAGCAGATCCACATGATGGTCAAGGTGCTGATGCCGAGGGCGATCTTCGACACGGACGACGCCGCCGACGCTCTTGCCATCGCCATCTGCCATGCGCATCACCGCCCGAGCGTCGCCTATCGGATGGCGGTCGCGGGGGGATGTTCTTGACTTGTTCCAGGTCATGCAATAAGTAATACCTCTGAGGTATTACCATGCGCGTGACCACAAAGGGGCAAGTCACGATCCCCAAGCAGATAAGGGATCACCTGGGTATCGGTCCGGGCTCCGAGGTGGAGTTCGTGGCGACCGACGAGGGGGCGCGGCTTGTTGCCATCAACGAAAACCTCTCCAAGGAGGAAGCGACCCGCCGGTTCAGGAAAACTCTAGCTGGCATGGCGGGGACCCTGGACCTAGAGGGCATGGGCGCCGAGGAATATGTCGAATGGTTGAGGGGGCCGCGTGAGCATCTCGACCTTGATTGACACGAATGTGCTGATCGATGTCTGGGGGCCGGGCGGCGCTTCGACGGAATGGTCGGCCGACGCCATCGCTTCCTGTCGTAGTGAGGGTGCGTTGGTCGTCAACCAGATCGTCTGGGCCGAGCTGGCTCCGCTGATCGCGACGGAAGCGCAGCTCAAACGAGCGACCGACATGCTGGAGATCGCCCGGGAGCCGTTGCCCTGGGCGGCGGCATTCCTGGCCGGTGTCACGCACTCACGCTATCGCCGCGCCGGAGGCCTGCGGGAGCGGACACTTCCCGATTTCTTCATCGGCGCGCATGCGGCCGTTGCCGGGCACCGTCTCCTGACGCGCGACGCGCCTCGCTATCGCAGCTACTTCCCCGAGCTCGAAATCATTTCGCCGGAAACGCATCCATGAAGGCCATAGCATGATCGGCAAGCTGAAAGGCACGCTGGACGAGATCGACGAGGATACCTGCCTCATCGACGTGCACGGAGTCGGCTATGTCGCCCACTGCTCGGCGCGCACGCTGGCATCGCTGCCGTCGCCCGGCGAGGCGGTGGTGCTGTTCATTGAGACCTATGTGCGCGAGGATATGATCCGGCTTTACGGCTTCCAGACCGGGCTGGAACGCGAGTGGTTTCGTCTTCTGATGAACAATGTGCAGGGCGTCGGCGCCAAGGTGGCGCTGGCGGTGCTGTCGACGCTGGCGCCGGCCGATCTCGCCAATGCGATCGCGCTGCGCGACATCGCCATGGTTTCCCGCGCGCCCGGCGTCGGCAAGAAAGTGGCCGAGCGCATCGTCACCGAATTGCGCACCAAGGCACCGGCCTATGCGGGTGCTGCCACCGGCACGATCGGTCTCAAGCAGGAGCTCGGCGAAGGGGTCGCGGCCGCACCGATCACGGATGCCGTCTCGGCGCTCGTCAATCTCGGCTATTCGCGCGACATAGCGGCGAACGCGGTTGCGGCGGCGCTGAAATCGGCCGGCGAGGGAGCGGACGCCTCGAAGTTGATCCGTTTCGGCCTGAAGGAACTGGCGCGGTGAGGCGGCGCTTGTTCCGCCTTCGGTCCTATGCAAGGAAGGCGGCATGAACCTTTCGCCCCGCCTCATTGCCCCCGACAAGCGCGGCGAGGATGCCGATCAGACGCTGCGGCCGCAGTCGCTCGACGAGTTCGTCGGCCAGGCGGCGGTGCGCGCCAATCTCAAGGTCTTCGTCGATGCCGCCAAGGGCCGTGGCGAGGCGCTCGATCATGTGCTGTTCGTCGGCCCGCCCGGGCTCGGCAAGACAACGCTGGCGCAGATCATGGCGCGCGAGCTCGGCGTCAATTTCCGCTCGACCTCCGGTCCGGTCATCGCCAAGGCCGGCGATCTGGCCGCGCTGCTCACCAATCTCGAGGAGCGAGACGTCCTGTTCATCGACGAGATCCATCGCCTCAATCCGGCGGTCGAGGAAATCCTCTATCCGGCGATGGAGGATTTCCAGCTCGATCTCATCATTGGCGAGGGGCCGGCGGCGCGCTCGGTCAAGATCGACCTTGCCCGCTTCACGCTGGTAGCGGCGACGACAAGGCTTGGGCTTTTGACCAATCCGCTACGCGATCGTTTCGGCATTCCGGTCCGGCTCAATTTCTACACGGTCGAGGAGCTGGAGCTGATCGTGCGGCGCGGCGCCCGTATCCTGTCTATGCCGCTCGGCGACGATGGCGCGGTGGAGATCGCGCGCCGCGCGCGCGGCACGCCGCGCATCGCCGGCCGGCTGTTGCGCCGGGTGCGCGACTTCGCCAGCGTCGCCGGCGCCGAGCATGTGAACAGGAAGATCGCCGACGAGGCGCTGACACGGCTGGAGGTCGACGCGCTCGGCCTCGACGCGCTCGACCGCCGCTATCTTTCGATGATCGCGCGCAATTTCGGCGGCGGACCGGTGGGCATCGAGACGATCGCGGCCGGGCTCTCCGAACCACGCGACGCGATCGAGGACATCATCGAGCCCTATCTCATCCAGCAGGGCTTCATCCAGCGCACGCCGCGCGGCCGCGTGCTGACCGCGAACGCTTGGCGGCATCTCGGGCTCGACCCGCCAAAGGACATCGCGCAGCAGCAGATCAGCCTGTTCCAGGAAGAGTAACGCAGATTTGTTCGCAGTTTTGGCGCGCGATGGCCGTCTGTGCGGAATCTGCGTGCTTCGGCCTAGCTGAGGGCGCAATTGCGGCTTTTAAGGCAGACTTGTAGGACGGAATGCCAAGGGCTTGGGCTGACTTATGATCACCAGACGCGGTTTCCTGCGCCTTGTCGGCGGCTCAGCCTTCGCCATGGTATCGCTCGGCGCCTACGCCGTCGGCATCGAACCGATGCTGCTCACCCATGTGAAGCGCTATACGCTGACGCCGCCGCACTGGCCGGCCGGGCTCAAGCTGCGCGTCGTGGCGCTGGCCGACATCCATGCCTGCCGTCCCTGGATGACGCCGGAGCGCATCGCCTCGCTGGCCGAAGAGGCCAATGCGCTGCAGCCGGACCTGGTCGTGCTGCTCGGCGACTATACCGCCGGGACAAAGCTGGTGACGGGCCGGGTGGAGGTGGCTGAGTGGGCCGAAGCGCTGTCTGGGCTGAAGGCGCCGCTCGGCGTGCTCTCGATCCTCGGCAATCACGACTGGTGGACCGATTTCTTTGCGCAGCGCGCCGAAGCCGGCCCGACCCAGTCGCGCAAGGCGCTCGAGCATGTCGGTATCCCGGTGCTGGAAAACGACGTCGTGCGACTGGAAAAGGAAGGGCACGGTTTCTGGATCGCCGGGCTTGCCGATCAGCTGGCGCTGCTGCCGAACAAGGCCAAGGGACGCGACAGCTTCCAGGGTTTCGACGACCTCGACGGCACCTTGGCCAAGGTGTCAGGCAGCGAGCCGATCATCCTACTAGCGCATGAACCAGACATTTTCACGAAGGTGCCCTGGCGGGTCTCGCTGACGCTGTCCGGGCACACGCATGGCGGACAGGTGCGGCTGTTTGGCTATTCGCCGGTGGTGCCTTCGGACTACGGCAACCGCTTCGCCTATGGGCATGTCGTGGAAAACGACCGCAACCTGATCGTATCAGGCGGGCTCGGCTTCAGCATCATTCCGGTGCGTTTCGGAGTGCGGCCGGAGATCCTGCAGATCGATCTCGGCTGAACCTCTCATCAACTGGCGCGGATGGGAGTGCCGTCGGCTTCGTAGCCGGTGATGCCGGGCTCCCACCACAGCACCGGATTGTTTCGGAAGCTGGCGCGCTCTTCCATCTTGTTGACAAGCGCACGAGTCTTCGGGTGCGCGTCGAGCCGGATGTCGAGGTCCAGGGGTCGGTTGGCGATGAAGCGAAGGTGGCAGGTCAGAATAATGTCCTGAACCGACACGACCCTGCCGAAAAATCCTTCGCCGTCGCGGCCGATCCGTCCTTCCAGCCACGCCATCAGGTGGGCGATGCGCTCGGCGCAGCGTGTCAGATGCGAATTGCCATGATGCCTGATCCCGGACCATTGCATCTGGCTGACCGTCGTCGCGGCGGTGCCGAGCGTCTGGATCGAGGCAAAGAGCAGCCGGTCCTGCCATTCCGATCCCGCCCGCCACATCGATGGCGCCAGCGCCGAATCATCCCCTGCGCGCTGCGGATAGGTGGTAAGCAGATACTCGGCGATCACCCCGCTTTCCCACAGCGTCAGGTCGCCATCACGCAGCGTCGGAACTTGAAGCGCCGGCGTCCATTCGGCGCGAGACGCGGCGGATGGCGTCGTCGTTTCCTCCCGGCGTTCATAGTCGAGGCCGATTTCGTCGAGCACGACGCGAACGCCGCGCGCGAAGGGTGATCCGGTTGTGTAAAGCAGCGAGCGCATAGCCTCATCCCCGATGCCAGCGCGGAATTGATAGCATCGCTGGTGACTAAAGCAGGTCGCGTGGAAGAAGATTCACGCGACCTGCTTTAAGTTTTGATTTCAAGCATGTCTTTGTCCGAAACCGGTCCCACTTTCGGGAGACATGCTTTAACGCGGAAGATGGCGGATTGCATCCATCACGTCGGGTTCCGCCTTCTCGCCGTCGAACGCATCGACGATGCCGAAGGCGCCGCCATAGCTCCATACCGACCAGGAAAAGCCATGCGCCTCGGCGCGGGCGATCATGTCGCGGACATAGGCCGCGCGGTATGCGGCCGGCATGACGAAGCCGTTGCCATATTCCTTGCGGATCATGCCGAATTCGCCAAGCGTGATGTCCTGCGGCCTGACGCCATTGGCCTTCGCCCAGGCGTCGACCGTCCTGAACGGTTGATCCATCACGCCAAGCAGCTTTTCGGGACTGTCCATCGTCGCCACCAGCTCGTCGAGATAGGTGAGCAGACCGCTCTGCCGCGCCCAGGGCGCCTCGGCCCTGATCCGGTCGCGGATCGTGTCCAGCGTCATCTCCAGTTGCGCCTTCGGAACGGCCGTCAGCGGGTAGGGCAGGCCGGTGACATAGGGGATGAAGTCGCCGGCCCAGCTTGCGCCCTGATGCGTCAGAAGGAATGGATCGTAGGAGTGGAAGGTCCAGATGACATTGTCGTCGGCGATCGCCTTGGGGTCGATCTTGGCAAGCGACTCCGCGTTCGAATAGCAGCCGCCGGTGAGCACCAGCGTAAGCCTGGTGGCGGAGGCGCGCGCAGCCGCGAACAATTGCTTCTGGCGATCGGGCCAAAGATTGGTGCCATTGGCGTCGCAATCGACCAGCGGCTCGTTCATCAATTCGAGTGCAACTTGGCCGGGGTCTTCCTTGGCCAGCGTCCGCGCCATCTTGCGTACCAGCTCGGTATAGGCATCGAAGATGGCGGGGTCGTGCACCACCTCGCTCATGCCGATCTTGCGGTTGCCGCCAGCGGGGATCAGATGCAGGTCGACGACCACCTTCAGGCCGGCGCGGTTGATCATGCGCGCCGAGTCCAGCACGCTGGCATAGAGGTCGTCGCGAAGAGCCGCGGTCCGGTCCGAAAGAAAGGGCGCGGGATCGACCGGCATGCGCAGGAAATCGAGGCCCGCATCCTTGAGCGCCTCGAGATCGTCCTCCTTGAGGAATTTGCGCCATTCCGGATAGGGCAGGATCGCCTGGCGCTCGCCCCATTTGTCCTCGGTCGGCCAGGTGACCCACTGGTCGAGATTGAGGCCGCGTTTCATCGAGAACGTCGCCGCCCCGGCCGGCAATGCCAGCGCGCCGAGCGCCAGCAGCGCCGCCAGCAAGGTCTTGATCATCGTGCCCAACAGTGCCATCCCGTTCCCGCGCCAGAACACCTGCCTGCTCGGGCCAGAAAAGGAAAGCGCGATGGACGATCATGGTGAATCGGCGGCGCTCAGCGCCGGGCTTTCCGGAGCGCTGACGGATTTCGGCCACCGGCTGATGGCCAGGGTCTACTATGCCGACACCGATTTTTCCGGCGTCGTCTACCATGCGCGCTATCTCGAGTTCCTGGAGCGCGGTCGCTCCGACTACCTGCGGCTGACCGGCGTCCATCACACCGAGCTTCTGGACGGCAAGCATGGTGAGCGCATCGTCTGGGTGGTGCGGCGCATGGAGATCGACTTCCGTTCGCCGGCGCGCATGGACGATATCCTGATCATCGAGACGCGCACCGATGACATTTCCGGCGCCCGCATCTTCATGGGGCAGCAATTGAAACGCGGCGGCGACGTGCTGGTCGAGGCCAAGGTCGAGGCGGCGATCATCGGCGAAACCGGACGTCCAAAGCGCTTCCCGAAAGAGTGGGTCGCCGCTTTCATGCCGAAGGCCAAGGCCTGAGCCGGCACAAACTCGGAGCCATTGACCAGACGGCTCCGGCCATCGATTGGCCAGCCAAGCGCGGCAATGCGCCGCGCCTTCCGTCCTAACCCATCCTTAACCATAACGGTTCATGAAGGAATTGGCGAAGATTGGCGCAATTCGTGCGCCTTCCTTTCACCAATATTTGCCTCGAAAAGGCCGCGGAACGGTGCATTCGGGGCTTGTCCCGCAAGCTTCTAGCTTCGCGCGATCGGACCAAAGGAATGCCCCATGGGTCAGCCGCCAGCGATGCCCGGAAAATCTTAAGGACTTAAGTCATGGAAAACGTCGCACTCGCCGATCCGGCAGCGCACTTGTCGATATGGGCCCTGTTCATGCAGGCCGGCTGGGTGGTCAAGCTGGTGATGATCGGCCTGCTCTGCGCCTCGATCTGGACCTGGGCGATCATCATCGACAAGCTCGTCGCCTATGGCCGCATGCGGATGGCGCTCAACCGCTTCGAGCAGGTGTTCTGGTCGGGGCAGTCGCTGGAGGATCTCTACCGCACGCTGGCCGACCGCAAGACCACCGGCATGGGCGCGATCTTCGTCGCCGCCATGCGCGAGTGGAAGAAGAGCTTTGAAAAGGGCGCGAAATCGGCGCTGGCGCTGCAGACCCGCATCGACAAGGCGATGGACCTGGCGCTGACCCGCGAGATGGAGAAGCTGGAGGGACGCCTCGGCTTCCTCGCCACCACCGGCTCGGCCGCGCCCTTCATCGGCCTGTTCGGCACCGTCATCGGCATCATGACGTCGTTCCAGGCCATCGCGGCTTCCAAGAACACCAGCCTGTCGGTTGTCGCGCCGGGCATCGCCGAGGCGCTGCTGGCCACCGCCATCGGCCTGCTCGCGGCCATCCCCGCCGTCATCGCCTACAACAAGCTGTCATCGGATGCGAACAAGATCGGCATGCGCATGGAAGGGTTCGCGGATGAGTTCTCCGCCATACTCTCGCGCCAAATCGATGAAAAAGTAGCGCAGAAGGCCTGAGGAACGACCATGGGGATGTCTGCCGCAGGGGCAAGTGGATCGGGACGAGGCGGACGCGGCCACAGGCGTCGCGGCCGGCACCATGCCCTGATGTCGGAAATCAACGTTACGCCGATGGTCGACGTGATGCTGGTGCTTTTGATCATCTTCATGGTCGCGGCGCCGCTGCTGACCGTCGGCGTGCCGATCGACCTGCCGGATACGCAGGCCAAGGCGATGAATGTCGACACCCAGCCGATCACCGTTTCGATCGACGCCACGGGCAAGATTTTCCTGCAGGAGACCGAGATTCCGATCGAGGAGCTGGTCGCCAAGCTGCAGGCGATCTCGAAGACCGGTTACGACGAGCGCATCTTCATCCGCGGCGACAAGTCGACCGACTACGGCACGGCGATGAAGGTCATGGCCCGCATTTCAGCGGCCGGCTACAAGAATATCGGCCTGGTCTCGCTGCAGGAACAGGATCAATAGACGCCACATGCGCACGGGTCTCACCTCATCGGTGATCTTGCATACGGTGGCGCTGGCCTTCGGGCTTTTCACACTGTCGTCGCCGCCGACCATGCCGGCCAGCGACGTGGAATCGGTGGCCGTCGATATCGTGCCGATGGAAGCCGTCGCGCAAACACTGCAAGGCGAGAAGAAAGCGGTCATGCATGACAAGCCGGCGCCTGTTCCGACAAAGCGTCCGGATGTCGTTCCCAATGCCCAGAAAGTCGGCGAAAACACCACCGATACAGACAAGCCGGTGACGGACGAGGCGAAGCCGAAGCCGGTCGAGAAGACCGCGGCGCCGCCACCGGCGCCGACGCCGACGGAGAAGCCGGCGGTCGAGGACGTGCCGAAGCCGCAGGAAAAGCCGAAGCCGACGCCTGCGACGGAAGTCGCGCCGACGCCGACGCCGAAGGAAGAGGTCAAGCCCGAGCCGGTCAAGCAAACGGAGCCCAAGCCGACGCCGGCCAAGCAACCGGCGCCGACACCGCCGAAGGACACGACCGCCGCTATCCCGAAGGAAGAGGTGAAGCCGGACGCCGTCGCCGAGGCGATCGATCAGCAGCAGCCGACCGAGGAAGCCAAGCTGCCGGACTCCGCACCGGCGCCGGAAGCCCGGCCGAAGCCGCAGCCGGCTCAGGCGGAGAGCGCCAAGGCGCCGGATCGCAAGGACGCCGAAAAGCCGGTGAAGGAGGCTTCCTCCAAGCCGAAGTCGGATGAGAAGCAGTTCAACGCCGACGAGATAACGGCCCTGCTCGATAAGCAGAAGCCGTCCGGCGGCGGCGCCAAGCGCTCGACCCAGCAGTCATCGCTCGGCGGCGAAAAGGATCAAGGCCAGAAGCTCTCCAAGTCGGAACAGGGGGCGTTGGAGGATCAACTCGGTGGTTGCTGGACCCTTCCGGTCGGCCTCGAAGGTTCCGAGGATTTCACAGTGGTCATCCGTTTCAACCTCAACGCCTCCGGCAAGCTGGAAGGCCGGCCGACCGTCGAGAAGTCCAGCGGCAATCCCCAGTTCGACGCCAGCGCGGTTCGCGCCGTGCAGAAATGCGATGTCGCCGGGCTGCAGGTTCCCGCCGGAAAACAGGACATATGGTCCGACGTTCGCGTCAACTTCGACCCGAGAGCGATGCTTGGTCTGTAACCCGAGCGTCCAAGAAATCAGCAAGAGAAGCGAGAAGACATGAAATTCATCCTCAAGCCGCTCCTGATGGTCGCCGCAATGGCGATGGGCATGAATGCTGCGGTCAGCTTGCCTGCTTGGGCAACCCTCGAGCTCAACGTCAACAAAGGCAATGTCGAGCCGATGCCGATCGCCATCCCGGACTTCCAGGGAGAGCTCGGAGCGCAGATATCCGAGATCGTCACAGCCGATCTGAAGCGCTCGGGACTGTTTGCGCCGATCGATAAGGCCGCCTTTGTCGAAAAGATCACAAATCCGGATGCCGCGCCCCGATACGAAGACTGGAAAGTCATCAACGCGCAGGCGCTGGTGACCGGCAGCGTGGGCAAGGAGGCGGATGGCCGCATCCGTGCGCAGTACCGGCTGTGGGATATCTTCGGCAACCAGCAACTGGCCGGCGAGCAGTTTTTCGCCAACGACGCCAATCAACGCCGTGTCGCGCACATCATCGCCGATGCGATCTATGAGAAGATCACCGGCGAGAAGGGTTATTTCGACACGCGCGTCGTCTTCGTCGACGAATCCGGCGCCAAGAACGCGCGCAAGAAGCGGCTCGCCATCATGGACCAGGACGGCGCCAATGTGCGCTACCTGTCCGACGGCCGCGCCATCGTTCTGACGCCGCGTTTTTCGCCGAACCGGCAGGAAATCACTTATATGTCCTATGAGAGCGGACAGCCGAAGGTATATCTGCTCCAGATCGAAACCGGACAGCGTGAGCTGGTCGGCAATTTCCCCGGCATGACGTTCGCGCCGCGCTTTTCGCCCGATGGCCAGAAGGTGATCATGAGCCTGCTGCGCGATGATGGAAACTCCAACATCTTCGCCATGGACCTGAGAAGCCGCTCGACCACGCGGCTCACCGATTCGACCGCGATCGACACCTCGCCTTCCTATTCGCCCGACGGCTCGCAGGTCGTCTTCACCTCCGACCGTGGCGGCGGCAGCGGCCGCTCGCAGATCTACGTCATGGGCGGCGACGGCTCGAACCCGCACCGCATCTCCTTCGGCGACGGTGTCTATTCGACGCCGGTATGGTCGCCGCGCGGCGATCTGATCGCCTTCACCAAGCAGAGCGGCGGCGAGTTCCAGATCGGCGTCATGAAGACTGACGGTTCGGGCGAGCGCATCCTGTCCTCCGGCTTCCAGCAGGAAGGCCCGACCTGGGCGCCGAACGGCCGCGTGCTGATGTTCTTCCGCGATTCCGGCGGCGGACCGAAGCTGGTCTCGGTCGACCTCACCGGCCGCAACGAGCAACCGATCCCGACCGCGAACTACGCCTCGGACCCGGCCTGGTCGCCCCTGTTGGAATAGTGTCGCATTTGTCTGGAACCCGCAGAAAACGAGGCCTTTTCGGCCTCTTTTCACAACCCGGTCGCGTTTTGGCCGCATTTCCGCCTACGGTCCGCGCGCAATGTGAGCCCGGCAAAAACGGCCGAGGACGGCGGCTCGAAACCAAAAATTAACCGTGTTTCTTGAATGCCGGTTAACCCAAACGTGGTTACTGGGTGATCAACGAAATCACTCGAATGCGAAGGAGAGGCGGCATGGGCCGTATCGCAGCACTTACCCGAAACCCGGCCATGATCGCCCTGGTGGCAGCGCTTGCCATCACCGGCTGCGCCTCGAAGAAGACTCCGAACAACGCGGCCGATCTCGGCCTCAACGGTGCCGGCGCCGCTACCCCGGGTTCCGCGCAGGACTTCACCGTCAACATCGGCGACCGCATCTTCTTCGATACCGATTCCTCGTCGATCCGCGCCGATGCGCAGACCACGCTGGGACGCCAGGCGCAGTGGCTGAACCAGTACCGCCAGTATGCGATCGTCATCGAAGGCCACGCCGACGAGCGCGGCACGCGCGAGTACAATCTGGCGCTGGGCGCCCGCCGCGCCGCCGCCACCCGCGACTTCCTGGTGTCCAAGGGCGTTGCCGCCAATCGCCTGAAGACGATCTCGTACGGCAAGGAACGTCCGGTCGCCGTCTGCGACGACATCTCGTGCTGGTCGCAGAACCGCCGCGCCGTCACCACGCTGTCGGGCGCCGGTTCCTAAGTCCTCATCGCCGCGACGTCGGTCCGGCGAACCGCGGGCGACAAAAATACAACATCCCCGAAATGAAAGGCGGCCTCAGGGCCGCCTTTTTCATTTGCAACACCCCGAAACAAAATTTGGCCGAAGTCTCGCGCCCTGCTATGAGCGCGAGGGCGCTTCCTCCCCCTGTTCCGATTTGGAAAGGCGCATCAGGCCAACACCCACCGCGAGAGACAGAATGCATTTTAGAACGGTCCTGAGCGGCACGCTTGCGCTGCTGCTCGTATCAAGCCTCCCAAGCCTAGCCGCGCCGGCCGACAGCGCCGGGCAGGCTTCCGGCGGCGGCTTCACCTTCCATCTGCCGACGCTCGGCATCTTCGGCGACAAGAAGAAGCCTGAACAAGCGCAGGTCGCGCAGCAGGACAGCAGCGGCGGCGTGACCGGTCTGGAAGACCAGCTTCGCCAGCTGAACGGCAAGATCGAGGAGATGAATTTCCAGATCCTGCAGATGCAGGAACAGATCCGCAAGCAGCAGGAAGACAACGAATTCCGTTTCCAGCAGCTCGAGGGCGGCTCGCAGGGCGGCGCCAAGCCTGCCGGGCAGAAGAAATCCGAAGCCGCCCCCCAAGGCGGGAATGCCAATGACGGCAACACGAATCTCGGCGATGCCGGCACCGGTCAATCCGGTACCGGCGACGCCGGAACCGACAACAGCGTCGCCCGGGCCCCGGCGACGCAGGTGCCGGCCGACGCCGGCACTCAGGACGGCGCCGGCAAGAGCGTCGGCGACGTCATCGTGGAATCGCAGACCGGCGATCCCGGCAAGCTGATCACCGGCGCGCCGCCGAAGGATTTCGGCACCATCACCGTCGACAAGAACGGCAATGTCGTGAATGCCGAGACCGGTCCGCAGGCCAGCGCGCCGGCGCAAGCCCCCATGGCAAGCGCTCCTTCCGCCGAGACACCGGCCAAGAGGAACAAGGCCGGCGGCACCGAAGTAGCGGCGCTGCCGTCGACCAATAATCCCGACGAGCTCTACCGCAACTCCTACCAGTTCATCCTGTCGGGCGATTATCCGACCGCCGAACAAGGTTTTCGCGACCATATCTCCCGCTTCCCCAAGGACGCCAAGGCGTCGGACGCGCATTACTGGCTCGGCGAGTCGCTGCTCGGGCAGCAGAAATACCGCGACGCAGCCGAGGTCTTCCTTGCCGCCAGCAAGGATTATCCGAAGGCCAAGAAGGCCCCCGACATGCTGCTCAAGCTCGGCGTTTCGCTGGTCGGCCTGAAGCAGAACGACGTCGCCTGCGCCACCTTCAACGAAATCGGCAAGCGCTATCCCGATGTCTCCAGCACGCTCAAGGAGCGCATCAAACAGGAAAAGGCGCTGGCGGCGTGCTGACGCCCGATACCAAATCCGACCTTCCAGACTGCCTTTTCCGTGACCTAGACTTTTCGACCGGCGCTGTTGCGGCCGTGTCCGGCGGCAGCGACTCGACCGCCCTTCTCCTCCTTCTCAAAGATCATCTCGACCGGACTGCATCGGCCGCCAGACTGCTCGCGGTGACGGTCGATCATGGCTTGCGGCCGGGCTCTGCCGCCGAGGCGCGGCTGGTCGCCAATTTCTGCGCCGAGCGCGGCATTGAGCATCGCATTCTCACCTGGAGCGGCGACAAACCTCTGACCGGGCTGGCGGCCGCGGCGCGCGCGGCGCGCTACAACCTGCTTGCCGCTGCGGCGGAAGCGGAAAGCATCAAGCTGATCCTGACCGGTCACACCGCCGACGACCAGGCGGAGACGGTGCTGATGCGGCTGGCGCGCGACGATGACGGTCGCGGTCTCGCCGGCATGGCGCCAGCCACGCTTTACGACTGGCGGACATGGATCGTCAGGCCGCTGCTCGGCGCCCGGCGCGCCGCATTGCGCGAAATGCTGCGCGGCCGCGACATCGGCTGGATCGAGGATCCGACCAATGTCGATACGCGCTTCGAGCGGCCGCGCCTGCGCGCGACGTTGGCGCTGCCCGATGGCGAGCAGCGCATCGCGGAAGCGCTGGCAAGGGCTGGGCAAGCAGCGCTCGAACGCGAGGACCTCGGCCATCGAGCCGCCGTGCTGATCGAAGCCTTTGCCAGCAGGTCGGTTCCGGGCCTCATCCGCCTCGATCGCGATTTTGCTGCGCATGACGATGGGAAAGCGGCCATCTACGCGCTGCGCATCCTGCTGGCGACCGTCGGCGGCGTGTCGTTTCTCCCTGACGAGGCGCGCTGCGCCGCGCTGCTTTCCCGTCTGCGGTCGGCTTCGCTTCGCGCCACATTGTCGCGGACGGCGGTCGACGCGCGCCGAACCGGCATTTTCCTTCACCGCGAGAACCGCAACCTGCCCGCTCCCGCCCCTCCGGCAACCAACGAGTTTTGGGACAATCGGAGACGCATCACTTTGAACGACAGGCTGGGCGGCTTGGTGATCGCGCCGCTGGGGCCCGCCGCCGCCAGGCAAGCGCCGTTGAGCGATGCTGTTCCAGCAAGCCTTTCACGCGCGGCGCTTGCCGCGGAGCCTTCGCTGGAGTCCGGCGTCGAACGCCTTGATTTTGCTGGCGGCAAAGCCGACCCGCAACCGGTCTCCATTGCTCCGGTCGTGACCCCTTTCGCGCGCTTCCTGCCGTGCTTCGACCTCGAGCCCGCCACCGCCGTCGGGGTGCTTGTCGGCGCGCCGCCGCCCGTGGCGCCGCCATTCCTCGGCCATGATGGTGGCCGAGGGTGGGCGAAAGCTTAACCGATACGTGCTGTTCTGCTTGGCAAGGGGAGGCGCTCTCCCTATGTTAGGCCCAAGCTAATCCATCATCGCGGGTCCGCGCGCGGACGCCAACGGGACAATAGATGAATCCGAATTATCGCAACCTTGCGCTTTGGGCGATCATAGCGGTCCTGCTCATAGCCCTGTTCAACCTGTTCCAGACGCCGCAGACGCGCGGCGCCACGACCGATATCGCCTATTCGCAGTTCCTGCAGGATGTCGCGTCCGGCCGGGTCAAGAGCGTGACGATCGCAGGTGCCCGCATCTTCGGCAACTACACGGACAACGCCAACGGCTTCCAGACCTATTCGCCGGGCGACCCGTCGCTGGTGTCCAGGCTGCAGGACAAGAACGTCACCATCACCGCCAAGCCTGAGACCGACGGTTCCAATTCGCTGTTCGGCTATCTGATCTCGTGGCTGCCGATGATCCTGATCCTCGGCGTGTGGATATTCTTCATGCGCCAGATGCAATCCGGCTCCGGCCGCGCCATGGGATTCGGCAAGTCGAAGGCCAAGCTTCTGACGGAGGCGCATGGCCGCGTCACCTTCCAGGATGTCGCCGGCGTCGACGAGGCAAAGGAAGACCTCGAGGAGATCGTCGAATTCCTGCGCGATCCGCAGAAGTTCCAGCGCCTCGGCGGCAAGATCCCGCGCGGCGTACTGCTGGTCGGCCCGCCCGGCACCGGCAAGACGCTGCTGGCGCGCTCGGTCGCCGGCGAGGCCAACGTGCCGTTCTTCACCATTTCCGGTTCGGACTTCGTCGAAATGTTCGTCGGCGTAGGCGCAAGCCGCGTGCGCGACATGTTCGACCAGGCCAAGAAGAACGCGCCCTGCATCATCTTCATCGACGAAATCGACGCCGTCGGCCGCCATCGTGGCGCCGGTCTCGGCGGCGGCAATGACGAGCGCGAGCAGACGCTGAACCAGTTGCTGGTCGAGATGGACGGTTTCGAGTCCAACGAGAGCATCATCCTGATCGCCGCCACCAACCGCCCCGATGTGCTCGACCCGGCGCTGCTGAGGCCCGGCCGTTTCGACCGTCAGGTCGTGGTTCCGAACCCCGACATCGTCGGCCGCGAGAAGATCCTCAAGGTGCATGTGCGCAACGTGCCGCTGGCCCCCAATGTCGACCTCAAGGTGGTCGCTCGCGGCACGCCGGGCTTCTCCGGCGCGGACCTGATGAACCTGGTCAACGAATCCGCGCTGATGGCGGCGCGACGCAACAAGCGGCTCGTCACCATGGCCGAGTTCGAGGACGCCAAGGACAAGATCATGATGGGCGCCGAGCGCCGTTCGTCGGCGATGACCCAGGCCGAGAAGGAACTCACCGCCTATCACGAGGCCGGCCACGCCATCCTGGCGCTCAACGTGCCGTCGGCCGATCCGCTGCACAAGGCGACCATCATCCCGCGGGGCCGTGCGCTCGGCATGGTCATGCAACTGCCGGAGGGCGACCGCTATTCGATGAGCTACAAATACATGATCTCGCGGCTTGCGATCATGATGGGTGGCCGCGTCGCCGAGGAGTTCAAGTTCGGCAAGGAGAACATCACCTCCGGCGCCTCCTCCGACATCGAGCAGGCGACCAAGCTGGCGCGCGCCATGGTCACGCGCTGGGGCTTCTCCGACAAGCTGGGCCATGTCGCCTATGGCGACAACCAGGAAGAGGTCTTCCTCGGACATTCGGTGGCGCGCACGCAAAATATCTCGGAAGAGACGGCGCAGATCATCGACGCCGAAGTGCGGCGGCTGATCGACGACGCATATTCGACCGCCAAGGCCATCCTGACCAAAAAGAAGAAGGAATGGATCGCGCTGGCCGAGGGACTGCTCGAATACGAGACGCTGTCCGGCGACGAGATCAAGCAGTTGATCGCCGGACAGAAGCCTGCCCGCGACCTCGGCGACGATACCCCGCCCAGCCGTGGCTCGGCCGTGCCGAAGGCCGGCACCGGTGGCCGCCGCAAGAAGGGCCCCGAGCCCGAAGGCGGCATGGAGCCGCAACCGTCAAGCTGAGCTTGGTGCGCGAAAGACTGATCGAGAAACGCCGCGGCTTGGTCCGCGGCGTTTTTGTTTGGGAATCGGAGACAAGGCAAGGTTTCCCTCGTCCTGGCGCCCAGACATCGCCCGACAGCAGATCCTCGGACACGCCCGAGGATGATGGCTCAACGTCTGCGGGAAAAACGGTGAACCGCTTTATCCGCCGTATTCGATTTTTATGATTCAGCTTTCAGCCGCGCATTGCAGAGGCTGTAGTAACCGCCGCCCTTCTGGATCCAGCGAAGGCCGTTCAACGTACCCGCCTCCTTGTTGTCGTGGTAACCCTGCAGGCAGGTCTTCATCCGGGCCTTCGCGGGCTTTTCGGTCTTGAACTCGGCGGCGAGATTGGTCGGGAATGTCACGCCCGCCGGCGCTACAGTTGGGGCGACCGCCGCGCTGGTTTCCTTTTTCGGCTGCTCCGCGGTTTTGACCGTATCCGCGCTGACCCCCTCCGCGGCGGACGTCGCGCATTTCTCCTTGCGGAAAGCGGCCCAGTCCATGCCGTTCAGAGTGCCGCCTTCCTTGGCTGCCCGATAGGTCTCGCCGCATTCCTTCATCGTCAGTGCGCTTGCAGGTGCGGTGTTCCAAGCGACCAATGCCGTCACAGTCAACGCCGCCAACTTCAAACTGAACATAAGACCCTCCTGATTGATAGTAAGTTCGATGTCTTTTTGTATACTGTTTGTTCCTGGTATGTTCAACTGGAATCTTTGCGACTACCATAGGCCTGGCGGTGGGCAGCGTGAACGAATCGATGATGCCGACAGCCCCGCGTTATGCAGATGCGAGCAAGGCCGCAGGCGTTTTCGCGCGCAACAAAAAGGCCCGCGCATATTGCGATGCGCGGGCCTTTCCTCTTCGAATAATTAAGGCGATCAGCTCTTCAGCTTGGCGTTGCAGAGGCTGTAGAAGCCGCCGCCCTTCTGGATCCACTTCAGGCCGTTCAGCGTGTTGGCATCCTTGTTGGCATAGTACTGCTCGAGGCAGGTGTGCATGCGGCCCTTGGCAGGGGTCTCGGTGGCGAATTTCGGCGAGATCGCCTTCGGGAAGCTCACACCCTTCGGCGCGGCGACGGACGGCTTCGCCGGTTCGCTGGTGTAGGTGGCTTCCGTCGGAGCCGGCACGGTGTCGTCGTCGGCCGCATTGGCGCCGCATTCGGCCTTGCGGAAGTCGTTCCACTTCATGCCGTTCAGCTTGTTGGCGGTCTTCGCGGCCTGATACTTGGTGCTGCATTCGGCCATGGTCAGGCCCTTGCCGCCGTCGGCAGCCGCGGTCGCCGTCTTGGTCGTCTTGGCGGGCTTGGTGTCGGTGGCGGGCGCGGCGGCAGCCGCGGCCGTTGCGCCGGGGCCGCACTCGGCCTTGCGGAAGTCGTTCCACTTCATGCCGTTCAGCGTGCCGGCGGACTTTGCAGCCTGGTACTTGGCGCTGCATTCCTTGGAGCTCAGGCCCTTGGCTGTGTCGTCGGCAGCGGCGGCGGCCTTCGTCTTCTTGGCGGGCTTGGTGTCAGCGGCCTTCGTATCGGTCGCCGCCTTCGTATCGGTTGCGGCCTTGGCGTCGGTCGCGGCGGAAGCATCGGTGCCGCACTGCGCCTTGCGGAACTGGTTCCAGGTCTGGCCGGCGAGCGTTCCCGCATCCTTGGCCGCGTTATACTTGGTGCTGCACTCGGCCATGGTCAGCGCGTTGGCGGGCGCCGCCACGAAAAAGGCTGCGACGGCGAGGCCCGTCAATGTTGCAAGTCTATGAATAAGCATGGCGTTTTCTCCCTTGCTGCCGCCATTAAGTGTCCCTATGCCAAATCAATAACGCTCAATCTCCGGCTGCGCCAGATGCTTCCAGCGCGGATGTCCTCACAAAGTGTGTTGCTCCCGATAAGGTGATGAATTGCTTGGCGGTTTGCTGGCAGCCAAGCTTTGCCGGTGGATAAGGCGCCGAAAAGCCTGGCGCAGGCAGGTTTAGCGCCGCCAGGTCGAAGGTGGTGATAGGCTGTCGAATCACTTGCACCGCCCGCGACAATGTTTTTCTAAGGAATGGTAATATATAATCACGAAATTTGATGATCGGATGCGGCCCAATCGTGGCACTAGGGGCGGCTGAAAACCGACGGGGACTGTAAGGACATGGCAGGTCAGTATTTCGGCACGGACGGCATCCGCGGACGCGCCAACAAATTTCCGATGACGGCCGAGGTCGCGATGCGCGTCGGCATGGCCGCCGGGCTCTCCTTTCAGCGCGGCAACCATCGTCACCGCGTCGTGCTCGGCAAGGATACGCGGCTTTCCGGCTATATGATCGAGAACGCCATGGTGGCGGGCCTGTGCGCCGCCGGAATGGACGTCTTCCTGCTCGGCCCGATTCCGACGCCGGCCGTCGCCATGCTGGTGCGCTCGCTGCGTGCCGACATCGGCGTCATGATCTCGGCCTCGCACAATCCTTATTACGACAATGGTATCAAGCTGTTCGGGCCCGACGGCTACAAGCTTTCCGACGAGATCGAGGAGCGCATCGAGGGCATGCTCGAAAAGGACATCGAGCTGGCGCTTGCCGATTCCGACGGGCTCGGCCGCGCCAAGCGCGTCGACGGCGTGCATGACCGCTATATCGAATTCGCCAAGCGCACGCTGCCGCGCTCGATGTCGCTGTCGGGTCTCAGGATCGTCGTCGATTGCGCCAATGGCGCCGCTTACAAGGTGGCGCCCGCGGCCCTTTGGGAACTGGGCGCCGAGGTCATTGCCATCAACGTCGAGCCGAACGGCTTCAACATCAACAAGGAATGCGGCTCGACGCACCCGGCCGGCCTGCAGAAGAAGGTGCACGAGGTGCGCGCCGACATCGGCATCGCACTCGACGGCGACGCCGATCGCGTCGTCATCGTCGACGAGAACGGCGCGATCGTCGATGGCGACCAGATCATGGCGCTGATCGCCGAATCTTGGCACCAGAGCGGACGGCTGGCCGGGGGAGGCGTCGTCTCCACCGTGATGTCCAATCTCGGCCTGGAGCGGTTTCTCGGCGACATGCAGCTGCAGTTGCACCGCACCAAGGTCGGCGACCGCTATGTCGTGGAGCACATGCGCGCGCATGGCTTGAATGTCGGCGGCGAGCAGTCCGGCCATATCGTGCTTTCCGATTTCTCCACCACCGGCGACGGCCTGGTCTCGGCGCTGCAGGTGCTGGCCTGCATCAAGCGGCAGAACCGCCCGGTCAGCGAGCTGTCGAAGAAGTTCGAGCCGGTGCCGCAACTCCTGAAGAATGTCCGCATCTCCGGCGGCAAGCCGCTGGACGAAGCACCGGTCAAGGCGGCGATCGAGGAAGGACGCAACCGGCTCGGCAAGTCCGGCCGCCTCGTCATCCGGCCCTCCGGCACCGAGCCGCTGATCCGCGTCATGGCCGAGGGCGACGATCCGCAGCTGGTCGAGGCGGTCGTCAACGACATCGTCGGCATCCTCCAGGAAACCCGCAGCGCGGCCTGAGCCAGCCGCGGTGGCCCCCCAAAATTGACGAGCCCGCCGCCAGGCGGGCTTTTTCGTTGACGGTCGCGTCCTGCGGACAACGGGATTCCATCTAAAATTGTATAGATTCGTGGTTAATCGGTACGGTTAAACGGCTTTTAACCTTTGCAATTCATTATCCAAACCCGAGGTCAATCAACTTCGGGCGATGTCGTCCCGAGGCTTCTCAGGGGTGACAGAATGTTCAAGGCAGCAAGAATGGCAATGTTTGCCGCGCTGTTCGCGGGGGTAGCCGGACCGGCTCTCGCCGCCGACCTCGCGGAACCGCAGCCCGTCGAGCAGGCACCGCCGCCAATCGTCGAAGCGCAGCCCGTCAACGTCGGCGGCTGGTACATCCGCGGCGATATCGACTATCATTGGTCGCGCTTCGGCGGCGGCGACTATACGACCTATAGCGCAACACCGCCGCAGATCCAGGGCAGCTTCGCCACCGGCAGCCTGAAGGGCGCCTTCTCCGCCGGTGCCGGTATCGGTTACCAGATCGACGACCACTTCCGCACGGATTTGACGGGCGACTATCTGTTCAGCTCGAACTTCCACGGCTCGACCAGCGGCTTCTGCAACACGCCCGCTCCCAACACGCCTTGCGTATCGAGTGACACCTCGTCCTACTCCGCGCTGCTGCTGCTGGCCAACGCCTATGTCGACATCGGCACCTGGCATGGCATCACGCCCTATGTCGGCGCCGGTATCGGCGGCGCCTGGGTCAAGTGGGACACGCTTCACAACAGCGACGCCGACGGCGACTTCTTCCATCAGGGCGGCAAGGGCTGGCGCTTCGCCTATGCGCTCATGGCCGGCGCGTCCTACTGCCTGACTGACCGCGTCAAGCTGGATGTCGGCTACCGCTACAGCCATATCAATGGCGGCAAGATGTTCGAATACGCTTCGGACAGCAACGTCGGCCCCGGCTACGATCGTGGCATCAACGTGCATGAAGTGCGCGGCGGTCTCCGCTACCAGTTCGGCGGCCAGTCCGACTGCGCTCCGCCACCGGAGCCCTACGTGCCGGAACCGGAACCGATCTACACCAAGTAATCGCTTCCAGTATATCCTTGAATTCGTCAGCCGCCCGGCATCAGCCGGGCGGCTTTCGCTTTCTGCGCCATCCGTAAAATACGATCAAAATCAATTCGGTAACGGAGCATTATCCTTAACCCGCACTTAACCACTATGGTTAACAATGGCACCTTGAAACGGCGCTCGCATTCGCGGCTGGCGCCAATCTCGGGAGCCGGGGACCATGATATCCAGATCGCGTATCGCGTCAGCGCTTGCCGCAGCCATCCTATTGCCGATGACGCCGGCGCTCGCGGCCGACTACGATCCGCCGATCTATGTCGACCAGGCACCGGACTACCAGCCGGTCGAAATCGGCTCGGGCTGGTATCTGCGCGGCGATGTTTCCTACCTGGCGCAAAAGACCTTCAAGGACCAGGATTTCAGCTTCACGCCCGCGAGCCACAGCGAGAGCGAAGATCCATACTTTGCCAGCATCGGCTTCGGCTATCACTTCAATGATTACCTGCGCGCCGATCTCAACCTAGGCTATCTGCCGGGCAACAAGGAGAGCTTCAGTTACGACGATACTGGCTTGGTCATACCGCCGGCGACGGAGACCGTGGCATCCGGCAACCTCAAGAACAATGCGATCTCGGCCATACTCAATGGCTATGTCGATCTCGGCACCTATGTGGGCGTCACGCCCTATATCGGCGCGGGCGTCGGCATCGTGCGCAGCAAATACGATCTTTCGGCGAGCTATTTCACCAACAACGGGGACCCTTCCGACGACTTCGAAGAGCATAACTCCAAGACGAAATATTCCCTCGCCTACACGTTGAATGCCGGTCTTGCCTATCAGGTCTCGAAGAACGTGCTGATCGACCTCGGCTATCAGTATTTTTCCGCGCCCGACGCGGAATACATCACCGCCGCGAGCCTGAACTCGTTTCCTGTCCACAAAGGCATCAGCAACCACCAGGTCAAGCTCGGCTTGCGCTACGACCTCTGGTAAGCGAAGCAGACCGGGAAATGTCAGCGGCGGATCCAATGGGTCCGCCGTTTCACTTCGGATCGAGCCGCTGAGCAAGGGAATATCCTGACAGCGACAAAAACTTTGCTCTTGACGCCGAAGGCCTAAGCGCATATCGCCGTCCGTGGGCCACCCCTCCCCAACGAGGGGCCACTATCTGGAAGGATAGACCACGATGACGACAGCTACCAAGCCCGGACTCCGTCCGGCAAACCCCAATTTCTCCTCAGGTCCCTGCGCGAAACGCCCCGGCTGGTCGGTCGAGGCGCTGAAAGCCGCCGCGCTCGGACGCTCCCATCGGGCCAAAATCGGCAAGACCAAGCTCGAGCAGGCGATCGCGCTGACGCGCGAGGTCCTCAACGTGCCGGCGGATTACCGCATCGGCATCGTGCCGGCTTCCGACACCGGCGCGGTCGAGATGGCGCTATGGTCGCTGCTTGGCGAGCGCGGCGTCGACATTGTGGCCTGGGAAAGCTTCGGCGCCGGTTGGGTGACCGACGTCGTCAAGCAGCTCAAGCTCGCCGATGTGCGCAAGTTCGAGGCCGGCTACGGCGAGTTGCCGGACCTCGCCAAGATCGATTTCGACCGCGACGTCGTCTTCACCTGGAACGGCACGACCTCGGGCGTGCGCGTCGCCAATGGCGAGTTCATTCCTACGAACCGCAAGGGCCTCACCATCTGCGACGCCACCTCGGCGGCTTTCGCGCAGCGGCTCGATTTCGAAAAACTCGATGTCGTCACCTTCTCCTGGCAGAAGGCGCTGGGCGGCGAGGGTGCGCACGGCATGTTGATCCTCAGCCCGCGCGCCGTCGAGCGGCTGGAAACCTACAAGCCAGCCTGGCCGTTGCCGAAAATCTTCCGCCTGACTTCGGGCGGCAAGCTGATCGAGGGCATCTTCAAGGGCGAGACCATCAACACGCCGTCGATGCTGTGCGTCGAGGATTATATCGATGCGCTGCTCTGGGCGAAGTCGATCGGTGGGCTCGAGACGCTCATTGCTCGCGCGGACGCCAATGCCGCGGTGCTCGACCGGTTCGCCGACAAGTCGGCGTGGCTCGGCCACCTCGCCGTCGATCCGGCGACCCGCTCGAACACCTCGGTCTGTCTCTCCTTCACCGATCCGGACGTTGCGGCGCTCGATGCCGACGGGCAGGCGGCTTTCGCCAAGGGGATGGTGTCGGCGCTCGACAAGGAAGGTGTCGCCTATGACATCGGCTCCTATCGCGATGCGCCGCCCGGCCTGCGCATCTGGTGCGGCGCCACCGTCGAGACCGCCGATCTCGAAGCGTTGCTGCCCTGGCTCGACTGGGCCTTCGCCGCGCAGAAGGCGTCGCTCAAGGCAGCGGCCTGAAATCCGTGGCGGCCTCTGGCCGCCACCATTTCCCGACAAATCCAATCCCCTCAAGGAGGCCGCCATGGCGCCCCGCGTTCTCGTTTCGGATAAACTTTCCACCACGGCCGTGCAGATATTCAAGGATCGCGGCATCGACGTCGACTACTTGCCCGATCTCGGCAAGGACAAGGAAAAGCTGCTCGAGGTGATCGGCCAGTATGATGGCCTCGCCATCCGCTCGGCGACCAAGGTCACCGAGAAGCTGATCAACGCCGCCGGCAAGCTCAAGGTCGTCGGCCGCGCCGGTATCGGCGTCGACAACGTCGATATCCCGGCCGCCAGCCGCAGGGGTATCATCGTGATGAACACGCCCTTCGGCAATTCGATCACCACGGCCGAGCATGCGGTGGCGATGATCTTCGCGCTGGCGCGGCAGATACCGGAAGCCAATGCCTCGACCCATGCAGGCAAGTGGGAAAAGAACCGCTTCATGGGTGTCGAGATTACCAGCAAGACGCTGGGCGTTATCGGCTGCGGCAATATCGGCTCGATCGTCGCCACGCGCGGCGTCGGCCTGAAGATGCATGTGATCGCCTTCGACCCGTTCCTCTCGGACAGCCGCGCCGAGGAGCTCGGCGTCCAGAAGGTCGACCTCGACGAACTCTTCGCCCGTGCCGACTTCATCACGTTGCACACGCCGTTGACCGACAAGACGCGCAACATCATCGACGCGGCCGCGATCGCCAAGATGAAGGACGGTGTGCGCATCATCAATTGCGCGCGCGGCGGCCTGGTCGTCGAGGCCGATCTCGTCGCGGCGCTGAAGAGCGGCAAGGTAGGGGGCGCCGGCGTCGACGTGTTCGAGGTCGAACCGGCCGAGCAGAACCAGCTGTTCGGCATGGAGAATGTCGTGGCCACGCCGCATCTCGGTGCCTCTACCACCGAGGCGCAGGAGAATGTCGCGCTACAGGTGGCCGAGCAGATGTCGGACTACCTGATCAAGGGCGCCGTCTCCAATGCCATCAACATGCCCTCGATCACCGCCGAGGAGGCGCCGCGGCTGAAGCCCTTCGTCAAGCTCGCGGAAGTGCTCGGCGCCTTCGTCGGCCAGGTGACCGAGGATCCGATCAAGGAGGTGGAGATCCTGTTCGACGGCTCGACCGCGACGATGAACACCCGCGCGCTGATCAGCGCCACCCTTGCCGGCCTGATCCGGCCGCAGGTCTCGGACGTCAACATGGTGTCGGCGCCGATCATGGTGAAGGAGCGCGGCATCATCGTGGCCGAGGTCAAGCGGGACAAGTCCGGCGTGTTCGACGGCTATATCAAGCTCACCGTGAAGACCGAGCACATGACGCGCTCGATAGCCGGCACCTGCTTCTCCGACGGCAAGCCGCGCTTCATCCAGATCAAGGGCATCAATCTCGATGCCGAGGTCGGCCAGCACATGCTCTACACGACCAATGCCGACGCGCCCGGCATCATCGGCCTGCTCGGCACGGTGTGCGGCGAGAATGGCGTCAACATCGCCAACTTCCAGCTCGGCCGCAACCGGCCGGGCGGCGACGCGATCGCGCTGCTCTATCTCGACGCGCCGTTCCCGGAAAAGGTGCTGGATCAGCTGCGGGCGCACCAATCGATCGACTCGGCCAAGCCGCTGCATTTCGACGTCGGCGCCGAGTGAATAGCCCGACACAAAAATACGCTCCGCCTGCACCCGCAGGCGGAGCGAATTCGTTCAACTCAAGAATACACGGGCAGCGCGGGGCCATCACTGCATCTGCAGCGCTGCTTTGCTGCCGCTGTATTCGGCGAGCGCGATGCCGCCGAGCACCAGCGCGAGCGCGAGGGCCTGATAGGGCTGAAACTGTTCGCCGACGATCAGCACCGAAAGCAGCGTGCCGAAGATCGGCACGAGGTTGATGAACAGGCCGGCACGGTTGGCGCCGATCAGCTCGTTGCCCTTGATGTAGAGAACCTGCGAGACGACAGAGGCGCCAAGCGCCGTGTAGAGCGTGAGCGCCCATCCGCGCGCGTCCGGCACGATGACGCGGCCGGATGCGGCTTCCCAGAGGAAGAAGGGCACGGAGATCAGCAGCGCGGCGATCGACAGCGCCAGCATCAGGCTTTGCCAGCGGATCGCCGGCTTGAGGCGCAGCCCAACCGAATAGAGACTGTAGCAAAGCACCGCGACGAGCATGATGGCGTCGCCGAAGTTGAGGTTGAGCTTCAGCAACTGGCCAAGCTCGCCATGGCTCGCGGTCAGCGCGACACCGACGATGGTGAGCACGACGCCGACGATCTGCAGAGGCTGCACGCGCAGCCTGAACAGCAAAAAATTGGCAAGGATGATGACGATCGGCATGGCGGCCTGTTCGATCGAGACGTTGATGGCGGTCGTGTAGTTGAGCGCCGTGTAGAAGATGACGTTGAAGATGGTGAAGCCGCAGGCGCCGAGGCCGGCGATCAACCGCCAGTGCCCGCGCACTTCAGGCCAATCCTCGCGCAACGCTCGCCAGCCGACGGGCAGCAGGATCAGCACCGCCATCACCCAGCGCAGGAACACCAGCGTCATCGGCGAGACATGGCCGACGGCGAGCTTGCCCGCCACCGAATTGCCGCCCCATAAGAGCATGGTCGACGTAAGAAACAGATAGGCGGCTCGATGCATCGGAGATCCGGCGCGGGGAGGGCGATCAAGGATGGGTGTCCGGGGTAGTGCGGCAGCGGCGGCAAGTAAATGATGCGAAAGCCGGAACTTGTTGTACCTGGATCAGGATGGCGTTCGTTGGATGGTCATCCCGATCCAGCTCTTTCGGCAGGGCATGATCTTCATGCGAGAACCGGCTCCCGCCTCTCGTTTACGCGGTCCTCCGGTTCGGATCATCCTCCGGGGTTTCGGTAGCAAAGAAAGGGTCGCGCCGGGCGGCGCTTGACGCTATAGAGGCCTGTCGTTTCAGGCCGCTAACGCGGCATTTCAAGGGAAAAGAACATGGCCAATGTGGTGGTCGTCGGCTCGCAATGGGGCGACGAAGGCAAGGGCAAGATCGTCGACTGGCTGTCGGAACGGGCCGATGTGGTCGTGCGCTTCCAGGGCGGCCACAATGCCGGCCACACGCTGGTCGTCGACGGCAAGGTCTACAAGTTGTCGCTGCTGCCTTCAGGCGTGGTGCGCGAAGGCAAGCTTTCGATCATCGGCAACGGCGTGGTGTTCGATCCGCATGCCTTCGTCGCCGAGGTCAAGAAGCTCAAGGAACAGGGCGTGGAGGTCACGCCGGAGCGCCTGAAAATAGCCGAAAACACCGCGCTTATCCTGTCGCTGCACCGGGAGCTGGACGGATTCCGCGAAGACGCCGCCTCGAATTCCGGCACCAAGATTGGCACGACCCGGCGCGGCATCGGCCCGGCTTATGAGGACAAGGTCGGCCGGCGCGCGGTTCGGGTGATGGATTTGGCGGACTTGGAAACGCTCCCCTTGAAGGTCGACAGGCTGCTCACGCACCACAATGCGCTGCGCCGCGGCCTCGGCCATGCCGAAGCGACGCATGAAGCGATCATGCAGGAATTGACCTCGGTGGCCGGCGAGATCCTGCCTTACATGGACCGGGTCTGGAAAGTGCTCGACGACAAGCGCCGCGCCGGCGAGCGCATCCTGTTCGAAGGCGCGCAAGGCACGCTGCTCGACATCGACCACGGCACCTATCCGTTCGTCACCTCGTCAAACACGGTGGCCGGGCAGGCGGCGGCGGGATCGGGCACCGGCCCGAACGCTATCGGCTATGTGCTGGGCATCACCAAGGCCTACACGACGCGGGTCGGCGAGGGGCCGTTCCCGACCGAACAGAAGAACGAGATCGGCGAATTCCTCGGCACGCGCGGCCATGAGTTCGGCGTCGTCACCGGACGCAAGCGCCGCTGCGGCTGGTTCGACGCCGTGCTGGTGCGCCAGGCCGTCGCCGTCAACGGCATCAAGGGCATCGCGCTGACCAAGCTCGACGTGCTCGACGGCTTGGACGAGATCAAGGTCTGCACCGGCTATCGCCTCGACGGCGAGACGATCGATTACCTGCCGGCCAGCCAGGGTGCGCAAGCGCGGGTCGAGCCGGTCTACGAGACGCTCGAAGGCTGGAAGGGGACAACGGCCGGCGCCAGAAGCTGGAACGATCTGCCGGCGCAGGCGGTCAAATATGTCCGCTACATCGAGGAGTTGATCGGCGCCCCGGTGGCGCTGCTCTCCACGAGCCCGGAGCGGGACGACACAATACTTGTGACCGATCCGTTTCAAGACTAGTTTCACAGCCCTTCCCGGCGCTATGGCTGATTTGCAACCGGGCGGGAAAAGAATGCAGGTCACCTGACGCATGGCAGATTTCGTTAGTGTTCTGAAAAAGCAGCTCGACAAGAAGGCTGATCCTTCGTTCGAGGTGCGCAAGCAGATATACGACGGTGCCCGCGCGGTGCTGGCGAAGAAGCTCGCCGAGTATTCCCCGCCGCTTGCACCCGATGTCGTGAGCAAGCAGAAGCGCTCGCTGGAAGATGCCATTTCCAGCGTCGAGCGCGACTACGTCAAACGCCCTCCGGCCGAGGATCCGCTGGCGGAACTGGAGCATATTTTCTCCTCCATCGACCGCAACAAGAACCAGCCGAGCCATGCCCGCCAGCCGGCTGCGCCGGAGCCTGTCAAGCCGGATCCGTTCAAATCCGAACCGTTCAAGCCGGCGCCCGCCAGGACGGAACCGAGCTGGCAAAGCACGCCGAAGGCCGAGCCCACACCGCAAAGCCCTGCCAAGGCCGAGCCGGCCTGGCAGAGCACGGCAAGGACGGAGCCAAGCTGGCAGGCTGGACCAAAGCAGGAGTCCACCTGGCAGAAGGCTCCGCCACCGCCGATGCCGTCGCCGCGCGAAGACGATGTCGACTTCGTGGGCATGGACGCCGCCGATTCCGATGATGGCAGCGATGTCTTTGCCAATGACGAGCAGCCGGCCGCCGATACGTTCCAGCGGCTGCGGCCTCAGCGGCGCAAGCGCAGCTATGGCGGGCTGATCGCCGCGGTCATCGCGCTGCTGGTGCTGGCCGGAGGCGGCTACGGCATATGGCTGAACAAGAACGCGTTCGGCTCGCTCTTCGGCCTCGGCGGAAGCGCTAATAAGACGGTCTCGACCGAGCCGCTGGTCAAGCCGGCCCCGGTTAAGCCGGCGACAGAGACGGCGGCAGCGCCGGCCCCGGCGCCTCCCAGCGAGCCGGCCGATGCGACCAAGTTCACGCAGCGCCTGACACCCGAGGGCAAGGAGACCGATCCCGGTCCGGCCGGCGGACAGGCGACGATCGGCGAAGGCGAATCCGTTGCGGCGCTGACCTCGCGGCCGCCGGCTGCACCGGCAACCGCGCCCGTAGCGACAAGCACTCCGCCCGCTCCGGCTACGCCTACGCCTGCGGTGCCCGCCGCGGGAGCAACGCCCGCGGCGCCCGCGACCGATGCCGCCAATCCGACACCGCCGGCGGCCGTGACCACACCGCCAGCAGCCGACGCGGCAACGCCGCCCGCCGCTGGCGCCACGCCGCCCGCCGCTGGCGCCACGCCACCGGCGGCTGGCGTCACGCCACCCGCGGCGGGAGCAACGCCACCAACCGCAGGCACTGCGCCAGCGCCGGCGACGGCCGAGGCGACCGTGCCGGTCGGTCAGAAGGCAATCTTCTATGAGGAGCGCACCAGCACGCAGCAGGGCACGGCCGAGCCCGGCAGCATCGTCTGGTCGCTGGTGCAGGAATCGCCCGGCGGCGATCTCCCGCCGGAGCCGGCGATCCGCGCGGAAGCGACGATCCCCGGCAAGAACATCCAGCTGCGCATGACGATCCGGCGCAACACCGACCAGACGTTGCCGGCCAGCCACATCATCGAGATGATCTTCCTGACGCCGGAAGGATTTGACGGCGGCGGCGTCGACAACATCCTGCGCATCGCCATGAAGAGTTCCGAGCAGGATGCGGGCAGCCCGCTGATCGGCATCCCGGCCAAGATCGCCGACGGCTTCTTCCTGGTCGCGCTCAATGACACCAAGGCCGACGAAGACGCCAATCTGACGCTGCTCAGAGGGCAGGCGTGGATCGACGTGCCGGTGGTCTACAAGACCGGACGCCGCGCGTTGCTCACCATGGAAAAGGGCATTCCCGGCGAGAAGGTGTTCGACGAGGCGCTGAAGGCCTGGGCGGCGAAGACGTCGGGGTGAGGTTGAGCAATTCCAGGAAAAGTGAGAGCGGTTTTCCGTCCGGAATTGCGTAAAAACAAAAGAAGGCGCGCCTTAAAAGCCTTGAAAGAGCATATCGAGCGCGGCGACGATATCGTCGTGGTGGCTCATGAGATTGGTTCGATTTTCACCGAGTTCGGTCGCAGCCAGCGTCGCGATGAGGTGGGTGGCCATCACCACCTTCCGGCCGTTGATCTCAAAGACCGGATGCAGCTTGCGCATTGGCGAAGGTGCTGAGGCCAATGGCAGAAGCGGAACGACCACGCGAGTCTTGAAGTGGTCGAGCAGGTCGGATTGAACGTCGAGCAGATAGCCGCCTTCGATGCCGCTGGCGAAGACGTCATAGCGCGCCATCAGAATTGCCGATGCTCGGCGAGCGGGATGCCATGCTTGTCGACGTAGTCGTTCCAAGCATCCATCGTCGCACGGTTCTCAAGCTTCCATAGCCGCGTTTTCTCTGCAGCGACCGCTTCCGCTATGCCGGCCTCGGCCGCGCGCGATACATTGACGTTCAGCCCCTTGGCTTCCGCCATGAGTTGGGAATCGATCGACAGATTGGCCGGTTGACGGACCGCGTTCGTCGCTATCTTGCGCATGACAGCCTCTCCATTATGCGCATATCTTATGCGCAGGCTGTCGTCTTTGCAACGAAGTGGTATTAGCCTTCCATCTCCTCGCGCAGCATCTCCAACTCCAGCCACTCTTCCTCGAGCGCGGCGAGCGTGGTGCGCTCCTTGTCGAGCGCGGCGATGGTCTTCTGGAACGAGACGGGATCGCGCTCGTAGAAGGCGGGGTCGGCGATGTTGTTCTCCAACCTGGCGATCGAGGCCGTCACCGCTTCGATCTTCTTGGGCAGCGAGTCCAATGCGAATTTCTGCTTGAAGGAGAGTTTCTTCCCTGAGCCTTTCGGCGCGGCTTGTTCGGCTTTCGGCGAAGTCTCGACGGTCTCGGCTTTCGATCTTGCCTTGCGGTCTTCCAGCTTCGAGCCGCCGCGCTGCGCCAGCATGTCGGAATAGCCGCCGGCATATTCGATCCAGCGGCCGCCGCCGTCCGGCGCGATCACGCTGGTGACGGTGCGGTCGAGGAAATCGCGGTCGTGGCTGACCAGGATCACCGTTCCGGCAAAGCCGGCGACCAGTTCCTGCAGCAGCTCCAGCGTCTCCATGTCGAGATCGTTGGTCGGTTCGTCGAGCACCAGAAGGTTCGCCGGTCTTGCCAGCACGCGGGCCAGCAGCAACCGCGCGCGCTCGCCGCCGGAAAGCTCGCGTACTGGCGTGCGCGCCTGCTCCGGCTTGAACAGGAAATCCTTCATGTAGGAGACGACATGGCGCTGCTCGCCATTGACCAGAAGGTTCTCGCCGCGGCCGTCGGTCAGGTAATGCGCCAGCGTCTCCTGCGGGTCGACGGCCTCGCGCTTCTGGTCGAGCGTTGCGATCTCCAGATTGACGCCGAGCCGCACGGTGCCGGCATCCGGCGAGAGCTCGCCGGTCAGCATCTTCAACAATGTCGTCTTGCCGGCGCCGTTCGGGCCGACCAGGCCGACGCGGTCGCCTCGCTGGATGCGGGTCGAGAATCCCTTGACCACGGTGAGGTCGCCAAAGCTCTTGTCGATGCCCTTCGCCTCAATGACCAGCTTGCCGGATTCGGCGGCATCGCTCGCCACCATGGTGGCGCTGCCTTCGGCGCCGCGATGGCTGCGGAAACGCTGGCGCATCGTCTGCAATTCGCCGAGGCGGCGCATGTTGCGCTTGCGCCTGGCGGTCACGCCGTAACGCAGCCAATGCTCCTCGCGCACGATCTGGCGGCCGAGCTTGTGTTGCTCGCGCTCTTCTTCCTCCAGCACCACGTCGCGCCATTCCTCGAAATGAGCAAAGCCCTTGTCGAGCCGCCGCGTCTGGCCCCGATCGAGCCAGACGGTGGCGCGCGTGACGCGCTCGAGAAAGCGGCGGTCGTGCGAGATCAGGATCACCGCCGACGAAGTGCGGGCGAGCTCTTCTTCCAGCCATTCGATGACCGACAGGTCGAGGTGGTTGGTCGGCTCGTCGAGCAACAGGATGTCAGGCTCTGGCGCCATGACCCGGGCAAGGGCGGCGCGCCGCGCCTCACCGCCGGAAAGGTCGTTCGGCCGCTCCTCGCCGGTAAGACCGAGATGCTCCATCAGATAGGTGGCGCGATGCGGATCGTCGGCCGGGCCGAGGCCGGCCTCGACATAGGCACGGACGTCGGCGAAACCATCCATGTCCGGCATCTGCGGCAGATAGCGGACCGTGGCCGACGGCTGTCGGAACACCTCGCCGTCCTGCGGCTCGATCATCCCGGCGGCGATCTTTAGCAGAGTCGACTTGCCTGAGCCGTTGCGGCCGACCAGTGCGATCTTCTCGCCGGCAGAGGCACTGAGTGCCGCCCCGTCGAGCAGCGGTGTGCCGCCGAAGGTCAGCTTAATGCCGTCGAGATTGAGAAGTGGCGGCGCCATGTCTGGAAATGTCAACTTTCTGGAAGAGGATAGGGGTGGGCCAGAAGCAGCGCCCGGCCGCGCTCCAGCGCGATGCCGAGCCGCCCTTTGACCTCGTTTGATATGGTGAGCGAGGAGCCGAACGCCACCTCGACGCGGTCGAGCGGCCATTTGGCGCCGGTAACCGTCAGGCCGGAAAGCTCAGAGAAGCCGAGCACTGAAAACAGCGTGCCGTCATCATAGTCGTATCGGGCACTGCCCGGCAGTATGGGAACGCCCTCTTGCGCGCCGCTGGTCAGCAGCACGCGCGTGCCGGCCGCGGCCAGCCGCGCGGCCAGCGCCAGATGCAGGAAGGCATGGTCGGCGCGCTTGCCGCCGAAAGCGCCGGCCAGCACCAGGCTGGTGGCGCCGCGCTGAAGCGCTTCCGCGATCGCGAGCTCGCCATCGGTCATGTCCTTTTCGGCCGGAAAGACCTTGCGCGGCACATCGGCCAGATCTTTCGGCAGGTTCGCCGGGACCGAGTCGAAATCGCCGACCCAGAGCTCCGGGATCAGGCCGAGCAAGCGGGCATGGCCGATACCGGCATCGGCGGCGATGACCCGCGAGCCTTCGATCTGACGTTCGAGCCGTGGCGTGGGGACGAGTTCGCCGCCAAGCAGGATGGTGAATGTGCCCATGGCCGTCGCCCTTACCAGCCCTCCAGGCGAAACGGAAGCCGGGAGCGCCAGCACGTCGCGTCCAGGGTCATACCGAACATTAGCTGTCCGGCAAACTTCCCGCTTGCGCGGCGCTTCTGCCGGGCCTATCTGTCGAAACGCTCTAACGGGGTGCCGGACATGATCCGGCTGAGAGGCGAAAAGCCAACCCGCTGAACCTGATCCGGTTTGTACCGGCGGAGGGATTAGACGTTTCGGACCATCCGGCGCCTCAATTCCTTTAACGCGAACGAAGGAGGCGCCGATGCGCACGATATTGTCACGTCTAGTCCTGGCAACAGGTCTTATATCGCTTCTGGCGGGCATCGCGCCGGCGGCGGCGAAAGACAAGTTGACCGTCTATACCTATGAAAGCTTCACCGCCGACTGGGGGCCTGGACCCGCGGTGAAAAAGGAATTCGAGGCCGAATGCGGCTGCGATCTCGAATTCGTCTCGGTCGCCGACGGCGTCGCCCTGCTCAACCGCGTCAAGCTGGAGGGCGCCGGCACCAAGGCCGATATCGTGCTCGGCCTCGACACCAACCTCACCGCCGACGCCAAGGCGAGCGGCCTTTTCGCGCCGCATGGCAAAGTCTCCGGCATCAACGTGCCCGGCGGCTGGAGCGACGACACTTTCGTACCCTTCGACTATGGCTATTTCGCCGTCGTCTACGACACGCAGAAACTTAAGACGCCGCCGAAGAGCCTGAAGGACCTGGTCGAGGGCGCCGGCACCGACAAGATCGTCATCCAGGACCCGCGCACGTCGACGCCCGGCCTCGGCCTGCTTTTGTGGGTGAAGTCGGTCTATGGCGAAAAAGCGCCGGAGGCCTGGGCGAAGCTCAAGCCCAAGGTGCTGACCGTGACGCCGGGCTGGAGCGAGGCCTATGGGCTGTTCACCAAGGGTGAGGCGCCGATGGTGCTCTCCTACACCACCTCGCCGGCCTACCACATGGTGGCCGAGAACACCGAACGTTACCAGGCGGCGTCCTTCGAGGAGGGCGAGTACTTGCAGATCGAGGTCGCCGGCATCACCACGACCGGTGCCAAGAACCCGCTGGCGCAAAAATTCATCGCCTTCATGACCGGGCCGAAATTCCAGGACGTCATTCCGGAGACCAACTGGATGTTCCCGGCCGGCAAGACCGACAAGCCGCTCAACCCTGCCTTCGACAAGCTGGTGAAGCCGACCAAGACCTTGCTGTTCAGTCCTGAACAGGTCGCGGCCAACCGCAAGGCCTGGGTGGACGAGTGGCTGGCGGTGATGAGCAAGTAGGGTTGGCTTGGCTATTCATCGAAGATGATCGCTCTACGGCGCCCCCCTCTGTCCTGCCGGACATCTCCCCCACAAGGGGGGAGATTGGCCGTCATGCCGGCTTTCGCCAATCTCTGGCGGTGCAGGATTGAGCAGGGCGCCCGAGCTTCCAATCTCCCCCCTTGTGGGGGAGATGGCCGGCAGGCCAGAGAGGGGCGCGAAGGAACGCGGCGCCTGCTAATTCAAGCCGACGTGGTGCAGCGTGCAACTCGCCGCGCGCCCTGACTCCCGCATCACCGCCGGTGTTATCGCGCTGGCGGCCATCGCCATCCTCATCGGTGGCGCCTTCGCGGGTCTCGTCCTTGAAGGCGTGCACGACCTCTCCGGCGCTGCTGCTGCCTTCGACAGTTACCTCTTCCGCGTCGCCCGCTTCACGCTCTGGCAGGCGCTGCTGTCGACGCTCTTGTCCGTCGCCCCGGCCTTGCTGGTGGCGCGCGCCTTGTCGCGGCATCCGGCTTTTCCCGGCCGCCGCCTGATCCTGCAGCTGTTCACCGTGCCGCTGGCATTGCCGGCGATCGTCGCGGCGCTCGGCATCTTGGCGCTCTATGGCCGGGCTGGGTATTTTGCCGGCGTCTTCGCCGGGCTTGGCGGCGGGGAATGGCCCGGCATCTACGGCCTCTCCGGCATCCTTGTCGCCCATGTCTTCTTCAACCTGCCCTTGGCCGCGCGCCTGTTCCTCGAGGCGCTGGGCACCATTCCGGCCGACCAGTGGCGGCTGGCAAGCCAGCTTGGCATGGGCGTGCGGCCGGCCTTCCGGCTGATCGAATGGCCGGTGCTGCGGGCGGCTCTGCCGGGGATCGCCGGGCTGGTCTTCATGCTCTGCATCACGTCCTTCACCATCGTGCTGACGCTGGGCGGCGGTCCGGCGGCGACGACGCTGGAGGTCGCCATCTATCAGGCGCTGCGATTCGATTTCGACCCGGCCCGCGCGGTGGTGCTGACGCTGCTGCAGATTGCGCTCACCTACGTCGTGGTCGTCGTGCTGACGCGGCTCGGCGCCAACACGGTCGGCGATGCCAATCTGCCGGTGGCGCCGCGCCGCTATCTTTCGGTAGGCCGGATGGAGAGCGTTCTGAACGCCGGCCTGATCGCGCTTGCCCTGCTGTTCGTGGCCGTACCGATGCTGGCGACGGTGTTTTCAGGCCTCAAGGCCGATCTCGGGCGGTTGGCGGGTGAAGAGGCGGTGCGCCGCGCTACCCTCACCAGCGCGGGCCTCGCCCTCCTCGCGGCGCTGCTCAGCGTGGCCTTGTCGCTGGCGCTGATTGCGGCGCGGCGCGCGCTGGCGCTGCGACGCCGGGCAGGCAGCGCCATGAGCCCGCTCGAACATGCAACCGACACCGGCGCCGGCTTCGTGCTCGTCGTGCCGCCGATCGTGCTTGGCGCCGGCTGGTTCCTGGCGTTGCGCAACATCACCGATGTCTTCGCCATCGCCCCGGTCATGGTCGTCGCCGTCAACGCGGTGATGGCGATGCCCTTTGCCATCCGCGCTATCCGCCCGGCCTATGACGCGGCGAGCGAGCGCAATGAGCGGCTTTGCCTTGCGCTCGGCATATCCGGCTGGAACCGGTTGCGCCTGGTCGACTGGCCGTCGCTCAGGCGGCCTTTGGCGACGGGTTTCGCCTTCGCCATGGCGCTGTCGCTCGGCGACCTCGGCGTGATCGCGCTGTTCGGCAGCGATTCGGTGCAGACCTTGCCCTATCTTCTGCTCGCGCGCATGGGCAGCTACCGCACCGCCGACGCTGCCGGGCTTGCCTTGCTGCTCGGCCTCGTCTGCCTGATGCTGGTGGTTGCCGCCGACTGGCTGGGGCGGGAAGGAAGGTCATGACGACGACCATCAATGGCACCGCAACCGAAAACGGCTTGGCAGTACGGCTGGACGACGTTTCGTTCAGCTATGGCGAGGCATCATTCCGCTTCGACGCCGAATTCGCCGCCGGCAGGATCACCGCGATCATGGGGCCGAGCGGCTCCGGCAAGTCGACGCTGCTCAATCTGATAGCCGGCTTCGAATCGCCCGAGACCGGCAAGGTGCTGATCGGCGGCATCGATGCCGGCAATGCGCCGCCTTCGGCGCGCCCGGTGTCGATGGTCTTCCAGGAAAACAACCTGTTTGCGCATCTTCCGGTCGAGGCCAATGTCGGGCTCGGCCGCTCGCCGTCGCTGAAGCTCGGCGACGCCGAACGGGCGGCCATCGTGGAGGCGCTGGCGCGGGTTGGCCTGGCGGGCAAGGAAAAACGGCTGCCGCGCGAGCTTTCCGGCGGCGAGAGGCAGCGCGTGGCGCTGGCCAGAGTGCTGTTGCGCGACCGGCCCGTATTGCTGCTCGACGAACCTTTCGCGTCGCTCGGCCCGGCGCTGCGCGACGACATGCTCGACCTTGTCGCCGGCATCCATGCCGAGCGCAAAATGACGGTGCTCTTCGTCACGCATCAGCCGGAAGACGCGCGCCGGATCGGCCAGGACGTCGCGTTCCTCGACGAAGGCGCGATCGCGGCAACCGGCCCGGCCGACGATTTCTTCGACCGAACTGGACCGGATGCGTTCAGGCGCTATATCGGCGATCGAGGCGGCACCGTTGCCGGATCACAACACATTGCCCGGAAGCGGACATAATTTGCGGCCAAACCGGTAACGGGTGATCCGGCGTTTGCTTGCCTTGTCCGGGGGAGTGTGGCTAGGTCCAGCCATGCGGTCCGGCGGGCCGTGATTTGCCGAAAGATTTCGAAAGGAAGCCGATCTGTCGACCGGCGCTGAGAAAGTGTGGATGAGGCCGCTTGCACGATTCTTCGCGCTGGCAAGCGTTGCCGTGCTGGCCAGTTGCCAGATGTTCACGCCGCCGGACGTGCAGGAGAGCGGCTTCCAGCCGTCCGACAAGCCGATCACCGTCGACAACGTCGTCGCCAACGCCAAGCTCGCCGAAATGGCGAAGGCGCAGCACCCGCGCATCCTGGCCACCTATGGCGGTGAGTATTCCGACCCCAAGCTCGAACGCATGGTGGCAAAGGTCGTCGGCAATCTGACGGTGGTGTCGGCCAACCCGACCCAGACCTATCGCATCACCATTCTCAACTCGCCCAATGTCAACGCCTTCGCGCTGCCGGGCGGCTATCTCTATGTGACGCGCGGCCTGCTGGCGCTGGCCAACGATTCCTCCGAGCTTGCCGCCGTCATCGCGCATGAGATGGGCCACGTCACCGCCAATCATGGGCTGCAGCGGCAGCAGCTCGAGGCCGAGGAAGGCCTGGCGACCAAGGTGGTTTCCGACGTGCTCGGCGACAGCCCGACCGCCAAGGCGGCGCTGATCCGTGGCAAGCTGAGACTGGCGCAATTCTCGCGCAACCAGGAACTGCAAGCCGACGCCATCGGCATCAAGTCGATCGGCGAGGCGGGCTACGATCCCTATGCCGCCGGCCGCTTCCTGCAGTCGATGTCGGCCTATACCGATTTCCGCTCGGTGAGCGGCGCCACCGACGCCAGCCTCGACTTCCTGGCGACGCACCCCAATACGCCGCAGCGCATCGAATTGGCGCAGCGGCTTGCGCGCAATTTCGGCCCGCCCGGCGTCGGCACGCGCGACCGCGACGCGTTCCTCGCCGGCATCGACGGCCTGCTTTACGGCGACACGCCGGAAGAAGGCTATGTGCGCGGCCAGACCTTCATGCACCCCAATCTCGGCGTCTCGTTCACGGTGCCGGATGGTTTCGTCATCGACAACACGGCTGCCGCCGTCACCGCGACCGGACCGGGCGACATCGCCATCCGCTTCGACGGCGTGGCGATCGACAAGTCCGTCTCGCTCACCGACTACATCCGCAGCGGCTGGGTGGCGGGACTGGAAGACGCGAGCGTGCGCCAGGACACGATCAACGGCAACGATGCGGCGATGGCGCATGCCACCGCGCAAGGCTGGCAGTTCGATATCGCGGTGATCCGCGCCGGCGGGCAGGTCTACCGGCTGCTGACGGCCGCACCTTCGGCCAGCACCTCGCTGGACCCGGTGGCGCGCTCGGTCAGCGCATCCTTCCGCGTGCTCACCCCGGCCGAGAAGGCGGCGCTCAAGCCGCTGCACATCCGCGTCGTCACCGTCCAGGCCGGCCAGACCATGGGATCGCTCGCGGCCCAGATGGTCGGCGTCGACCGCAAGCTCGATCTGTTCCGGGTGCTCAACGCCATGTCGCCGGGCGCGAGCGTATCGGCCGGCGACAAGGTCAAGATCGTCACGGACAAGTAAGGCCTGCCGGCACTGTTATTGGCAGCTTTTGCTTTCAGGTAGCATACCCGCCGGCTCCTGGGCATCGCCGCTGCCATCAGCCATCGCCGCCACCGGACTGCGACCGATCGTGATCGCCGGCATTGCCGCCGCGCCAGGGCGGCACAACCGGAGCTTTTGGCGTGGTGATCTTCGGCGGCGGCGCCATTGGCGCGGGAGTGCGGATCACCTTTACCTTGGTGATCACTTTCGTCACCACCTTGGGCGTGCACACCGCGACCACCGGGGTGTCCAGCTTCGGCGAAAGTCCGAGAATGGCCATCGAATAGGCCTCTTGCCGATCGAAGCCGGCTCTGAGGAAAGCCAGAGCGCGTGCTGGGTCGGCGGGCACGCCGTTGCGGCCTTGTTTGAAGATCAGCGCCAGATCGTTCATGGCATTGGTATGCCCCATCGCCGCTGCCTTAAGCAGGAGGTCCAGCCCCTTGCCGGTATCGCGTTGGACGCCGACACCATCGAACAAGGCGCGCCCCAAGGCGGTCATGGCGTAGGGATCTCCCTTGTCCGACGCCTGCGCATAGAAGCCGTTGGCTTTCGCCGGATCCGGAGCCGCTCCTATTCCGGCCGCGGCGATGTGGCCGAGCTCGAAAACGGCGCGGATATGGCCCTTGTCGGCGGCTTCCTGGATCGCTTTCCTCGCATCGTCATTCCTGCCTGCGGCGAGCAGCGCCCGACCGAGTTCGTAGCGGAAGCGGGCGACATCGGGATGGGCTTGCACCGCCGCCTCGCAGGCCTCGACCGCTCCGCTGCCTATCTCGTTCGCCAAACGGCCGGGGCCGACGCCTTGCAGGTCGAGCGGCTCGCCGGCGGCCTGGTCGCAAGGGTCGACGCTCGGCGACAGCTTCATCGTCGCCTGTTTCAACGCTTTGCCGGCGCCGATCTGGAAGCCGACCTCGACGGGAGCGGCCTGGCCGATTTGCGGCTCGTAACGCAATTGATCGACTTCGGTGGCCATCAGGCTCGATTGCGGCGGCAGAACGCGATCCGGCAAGGACAGCGTTCCGGTCGCCGGATAGCTGGCGAGCTTGAGGCTGACCGGGACATCCTTGGTCGGGAGATCCAGTTCCAACGGAACCGGACCAACGCCGACCGGAACGTTGATGTCGCGATTTCCGATCGCTTCGGCGGCAGCGGCGACCTGGATCCCGCGCTCCGCCGTTTGCTGGTTTTGCTGGGCGTCGGGCGGCGGCGCCGGCTGCTCCTCTCCGCGCATCAGCACCACGTCGTCGAGCAACGACGAATTCTCCCACGGAACCTGCTTGCCGTTCGTCGCCTTGACCACGTCGCGGCGAACGGCCGACATGACCGAGCGTATCTCCTGGTTCGGCGCCAGCGCGCGACGCGAGAAGGCGGACGAGAACGGGCTGAGGTCGCCGGACCCGTCATAGGCGACGGCACCGGGCTCGGTGGCGAATGCAATCAGCGTGTTCTGCGAGCCCGCCAGCTGCGCAAGGCCGGTGCCGCCGGCAACGATCAGCTGGTCGCGCAGCCAATAATCCTTGCGCGGGAAAGGATTGTTGCGGCAGGCATCGAGGATGATCACCTGAATCTTCGATCTCGATCGCAGTTGCTGCAGCACGTCATCGACCTTGATGGCCTGAACTTCCATGTCTGCCGGATCCTTCAGCGATGCGTCGACCGGAATCAGGAAATTCTCGCCGCCGATCTGGAAGCCGTGGCCGGAATAGTAGACGACCGCCAGATCGGCGCCGTCCGCTGCCGCCAGATAGTTGCGGAACTGTTCCTCGAACTGGAGCCTGGTCAGATCCTTCGCGGTGAATACCTCGAAGCCGGCCAGCCGGAATGTCTTCGACACATCCTCGGCGTCCTTGTCAGGATTCTTGAGGGCGGGGATCTCGCGGTATTCGGAATTGCCCATGACAAAGGCAACCCTTCGATCCGCCCGGGCGTCCATCGTCGTAAAGGCCGCGAGGACAAGGGCCGCAAGAAACACACAGCATCGCAGCATGGCAATCCCCCATGATCCGGAGGCTTCAAGAAGGCCAATTGCGATGCAATGGTCTGTTAAAGACCTCACAATCCGTAAGTATGGATGACGGAAAACTGCCGCGATGGCGATATTTTCTTATTTACTAAATTTCTTATGGTCGAACTGTTCGCCGTATCAGGCTGCTTCCGCCAGGAATTCCGGGTTCTGTTTGACTAAGGCCAGCTTCAGCTTTTCCATGGCGCGCGCCTCGATCTGCCGGACGCGCTCCTTGGAGATGCCGAGCTGCTCGCCGAGTGATTCCAGCGTCGCGCCGTCATCGCTCAGCCGGCGCTCCTCGATGATGCGGAGCTCGCGGGCGTTGAGCGCGCCGAGCGCGCTTTTCAACCAGACGGCGCGGCGTTGGATGTCGATCCTGTCGCCGACGATCTCGTCGGGCAGCGGATCCTCCGATACCAGGAAATCCATCCGCTCGGCGGCGCCGTTCTCGTCGGCCAGAGGTGCGTTGAGCGAGCTGTCGGGAGCGGAAAGCCGCGAGTCCATCATCGCGACGTCTGCCTCCGGCACGCCGAGCGCCACCGAGACCTCATGGTAGAGCGAGGCGTTGGAGATCGGCTCGGCGCCGTTGGCGAGGCGGGCGCGCAAACGCCGCAGATTGAAGAACAGCGCCTTCTGCGCCGAACTGGTGCCGCCACGGACGATCGACCAGTTGCGCAGAATGTAGTCCTGCATCGAGGCGCGGATCCACCAGGTGGCGTAGGTCGAGAAGCGTACCTCCCGCGCGGGTTCGAAACGGGCCGCCGCCTCGAGCAGGCCGACATGACCCTCCTGGATCAGATCGCCGAGCGGCAGGCCGTAATGGCGGAATTTCGAGGCCATGGAGATGACTAGGCGCATATGGGCGACGGTGATCCTGTGCAGCGCGTGCTGGTCGTTCTCTTCCTTCCAGCGGAGCGCAAGGACATGTTCCTCGTCGCGCTCGAGGTAGGGAGCCCTCATTGCCGCCCGGACCAGTGTCCGTCCTGCCGCGTCCTCGATCATGCCGGCTCCTTTTGGCGGTGATTGCATGGTGGCGGTTGAAAAGACGCCGCCGCGCCCTACAACAGCCATGCAACGTGTCAGGCGCATGGATGGTTCCGCCGCCCGAGGGGGCAAATGTTGCCAGCGGGAACATTTTGTTATCGACCCGGAAATGCCGCTTGGCAGTTTATCGGGTGGTTTTGAGAACCAGATTTCTGGCTGAGCCGATATTTGAAATCTGGTTCCTTATTTGGCAGCCTTCTATCTGTCAGTTTCCGGCCCTCACAGTCGCGCCGGGGCACCGGTCAAAACGGGATCACAGAAAAATGAAATGGCTCAAATCGCTCCTCATCGCCGGAACGCTGCAGGTTCTGGCGATCACCGCCGGCCATGCCGGCGCCAATCTCGACCAGATCAAGCAGGCCGGCGTGCTCAAGGTCGGCACCGAAGGCACCTACGCGCCCTTCACCTATCATGACGAATCCAACGCGCTGGTCGGCTTCGATGTCGAGATCGCCAAGGCCATCGGCGGCAAGCTCGGCGTCAAGGTCGAGTTCCTCGAAGGCAAGTGGGACGGCCTGATCGCCGGCCTCGACGCCAACCGTTACGACGCCGTCATCAACGAGGTCGGCATCACCGATGCCCGCAAGGCCAAGTATGATTTCTCCGATCCCTATATCGCCTCCAAGGCGGTGCTGATCGTGCGCGGCGACAACACCGACATCAAGACCTTCGCCGACCTCAAGGGCAAGAAGTCGGCACAGTCGCTGACCTCGAATTTCGGCAAGCTCGCCGAGAAGAACGGTGCCGAGCTCGTAGGCACCGACGGCTTCGACCAGTCGATCCAGCTGCTGCTCACCGGCCGCGCCGACGCCACGATCAACGACAGCCTGTCCTTCCTCGACTTCAAGAAGCACAAGCCGGACGCCAATGTGAAGATCGCCGCGCAGGAAGAGAATGCCGACTATTCCGGCGTCATCGTGCGCAAGGGCGATCCCGAGCTCGTCGCCGCCATCAACAAGGCGCTGGCCGACATCAAGGCCGACGGCACCTATCAGAAGATCGCGGACAAGTACTTCGGCCAGGACGTTTCGAAGTAAGCCATTGTCGTTTGTTCGAAGCCGGCGGGCCGTCTTTGACGGCCCGCCATTTTTTGCATGATTGCTCATGGGGCCGTCTTTGACGGCTCGCCGGTTCTTGCATGATAGTCATTCCGTACGGGGGAAGGTGCCGCCGTACCTGAAAAGGAGAAGCGCCCCGTGCCGCACTGGCTGCAATTGATGCTGGAGTCTTTGCCGACGCTTTTGTGGGCGGCGCTGATTTTCACCGTGCCGTTGACGCTGCTGTCCTTCGCGCTTGGCCTGATTGCCGGACTGGTGACGGCGCTGATCCGGCTGTTCGGACCGAAGCCGCTGGTCCTTCTGGTGCGCTTCTATGTCTGGATTTTCCGCGGCACGCCCCTGCTCGTGCAGTTGTTCCTGATCTTCTACGGCCTGCCGTCGGTCGGCATCCTGCTCGATGCATTTCCCGCGGCGCTGATCGGCTTCACGCTCAACATCGGCGCCTACACGTCGGAGATCATCCGCGCCGTCATCGGTTCGGTGCCGAAGGGCCAATGGGAGGCGTCCTATTCGATCGGCATGACCTGGAGCCAGGCGATGCGGCGCACGATCCTGCCGCAGGCAGGGCGCGTCGCGGTGCCGCCGCTCTCCAACACCTTCATCTCGCTGGTCAAGGACACATCGCTGGCGGCCGCGATCACGGTGCCGGAGATGTTCCAGGCCGCGCAGCGCATCGTCGCCACGACCTATGAGCCGCTGATCCTCTACGTCGAGGCGGCGGCGCTTTATCTGGCGCTGAGCTCGGTGCTGTCGGCGCTGCAGGCGCGGCTGGAGGTGCGGCTCAACCGCTATGGCGGGTTCCTGGAGGCCAACGCATGATCGGCCTCACCAACATCGAAAAGCGCTTCGGCGACAATCTGGTGCTGAAAGGCGTGACGGTCAGCCTCGACGAGGGCAGCGTGACGGCGCTGGTCGGCCCTTCCGGCGGCGGCAAGAGCACGCTGCTGCGCTGCATCAACCTCCTGGAGATCCCGACCTCAGGCAGCTTGCGCATCGGCGAGGAGACGCTCGACTTCCATCCGGGCGGCAAGGTGCCGGCCAAGGATATCCAGCGCATCCGGCTGCAGACCGGCATGGTGTTCCAGAATTTCCAGCTCTTCCCGCATCGCACGGCGATCGAGAATGTCATGGAAGGGCTGGTCACGGTGCTGAAATGGCCCGAGCCGAGGGCGCGCGAACGAGCGCTGGCGCTGCTCGAAAAGGTCGGCATGGCGCACAAGGCCGACGCCTGGCCGGCGACGCTGTCCGGCGGCCAGCAGCAGCGCGTGGCGATCGCCCGGGCGCTGGCGCCGTCGCCGCGTGTGCTGCTCTGCGACGAGCCGACCTCGGCGCTCGACCCGGAACTGGCGCAGGAAGTGGTGGACGTGCTCGGGCAACTGGCGCGCGAGGGCACGACCATGGTGATGGCCACGCATGATCTCAGGCTCGCCTCCAAGATCGCGCAGGAGGTCGTCTTCCTCGATGCCGGCTCGATCGTCGAGAAAGGCCCAGCATCGGTGGTGTTCGACAATCCGGAGCGCGAGCGCACCAAGCGCTTCATCGCCTCGCTGCGGCAGGAGGAAGCGCAGAAGGAGTCTGGCGGCTGATCTCCCTACCTCCCCTTTGTGCGAAGGGCGGACCGAGGGGCTGGGGTTGGGGGGGCGGTGCCGCCGCTTCGCAGCAAGCCAGAAACGAAAAACCCGGCGCGAGGCCGGGTTCTTCGTGCTGAAAAGCGGAAAAGCTCAGGCGGCTTCTTCCTGCTCGGATTCTTCGTTGTCGGCCTTGGCGCCGCGCTTCGGGCCCTTGTTGAGGTTGACCTCGATGAGGCGCACCGCTTCGGTTTCCGACATGCGGTTTACCGCGGCGATCTCGCGGGCCATGCGGTCGAGCGCGGCTTCATACAGCTGACGCTCGGAATAGGACTGCTCCGGCTGGTTGTCGGCGCGGTAGAGGTCGCGCACCACTTCCGAGATCGAGATCAGGTCGCCGGAATTGATCTTGGCGTCATATTCCTGGGCGCGGCGCGACCACATGGTGCGCTTGACGCGGGCGCGGCCCTGCACGACCTTCAGCGCGCGGTCGACATAGTCCTCTTCCGACAGCTTGCGCATGCCGATCGAGGTCGCCTTGGCGACCGGAACCTTCAGCCGCATCTTGTCCTTCTGGAAGTCGATGACGAACAGTTCCAGCTTATGACCTGCAACTTCCTGCTCGTCGATCGCCACGATCTGGCCGACGCCATGCGCCGGGTAGACGATGAACTCGCCGGTCTTGAAACCGTGACGTGCTGCGCTGGACTTCTTCTGCGGGGTGATCGTTGCCATTACGCCCTGAACTCCTTGGTTGTAGCACCGGCATGGCGGCGCCGGCTGAACTCGTGTGACCGGCGATGGCCGATCGTTAGCCGCACAACAGGTGAACCCACCGGAAAAAGCCGAGACCAGCAAAGCGCACGAATGTGGCCGCCTGTCCCAGATTGCTCTGGTTCGGGTTTGAGAAGCTCACCTTTCAGTGATTTGGGGCGTTAGCGCCATAAATCGACGTTGTGTCACCGGCATGTTTCGCTCAAGTAACACAAAAAGTCGGAAGAATCAAGGTTTTGCTGCGTTCGCTAACGCCAAGCGACACCCCTGCCTGTCAAGACAGTAGTTGTTTAGGTCACGCTATGCCGCGTCACGTCCGCGCTATCGGCGCTTATATCAATCGCCTTCGCCGGGTTCCGCCGAGAAATATTTCTCGAACTTTCCGGTCTCTCCGTCGAAAGTCTTGGCATCCGCCGGCGGCTCTTTCTTGGCGGTGATATTGGGCCATTTCTCGGCGTATTCGGAATTGACCTGCAACCATTTGTCGAGGCCGCCCTCGGTATCCGGCTTGATCGCGTCGGCCGGACATTCGGGCTCGCAGACGCCGCAGTCGATGCACTCGTCGGGGTGGATGACGAGCATGTTCTCGCCTTCGTAGAAACAGTCGACCGGACAGACCTCGATGCAGTCCATGTATTTGCATTTGATGCAATTGTCGGTCACGACATAGGTCATTGCAGGCTCCGGAACGTCCCATTTTGCTGGGCTTTTTGGCTGAGGTAACGCCTTTGCCCGCCGCTTGCAAGGGCAGGGCTTGCTGGCCGGCCCGCCATTGCGGAAAGGAATTGTCGCGGTTCGTTGCGCCGAGGGTCCGCTTGCAATCTCAATCGTCGCCGAGCAGCCGGTCGGTCTGCCGCCGCTCGCGTTTGGTCGGGCGGCCGCTGCCGGCCTCGCGCAGGGCCGGAATGGCATCTGGAACGGCCTCGCCTTTGGGTGTCGGCACGGGCGACATGTCCTCGTAAAGCAGCCGCGCCTCCTCGGCCGGGCCGCGTCGCGTGCCGCAGTTCATCACCTTCCAGACGAGAATGCGGCCTTCGAGCGTGATGGTCAGAACGTCGCCTGGCTTCACCAGATCCGAGGCCTGCGCTGCTTTGTCGCGATTGATGCGGACGCGCCCGGCGACGACGATCTTCGCCGCCAGGGACCGCGACTTAACGGCGCGCGAGAAGAACAGCCATTTGTCGATGCGCTGGCGGCCTTCTCCAACCATCGGGGCTAGCTTAGTTGAAGCAAGATCTTGTCCGAGAACCGGTTCCCACTTTTCGCTGACGCGGTCCTTCGGTTCGGGATCATGCTGTCTCTTTGTTGGAGCATGATCTCGCCCGAAAACCGGTTCCCACTTTTCGGGATCATGCTCCAACCTATTTCTTCAGCTGGTCGCGCAAGGCGGCGAGCTTGGCAAAGGGCGAATCCGGGTCGAAGCGCTGCGGGCGCTCCTCGCGCGGCTTGCCCTGGAAGGCCGGCTTGCCGCCAGGAGCGTTGCCCTTGCCGTCCTGCCTGTTGCCCTTCCAGTCGGGCCTGCCCTCGCGGCGGCCCCCCTCGTGGCGATCTGGGCGATCGCCTTGCGGCCGCCCTTCGCGCCGTTCACCGCCTTCGCGACGGTCGCCCGTCTCCGGCCTCGGCTTGTATTTCGAGCGGTCGAAGCGCGGCATGCCGGCACCGTCGCGCTGCTCGCGGCGGCCTTCATGGGCCGGGCGATCGCCGGGCTGGCCGCTCGCGGCGCCCGCCTGGCCGTCGCGCGCGGGCTGGCCACCGCGCGGGCGATTGTCGCGGCGGTTGTCCTGGCGGTGGCGCGGACGCTGATGATCGAAACGCGCCTGGCGCCACAGGAGGACAGGCTTCGGCTCTTCTGCTCCCACCGTGGCTTCACCGGCGGCGGCCTCGCTACTTTCACCCTCCCCCTCGTGCGGGGGGTCGGCGCGCAGCGCCAGAGCGGGGGGAGCGCCGGCGGTACCAGTGTCGGCGCCGTCACCCTCATCCGCGTCGCTTTGCGACGCGACCTCCCCCATCGAGGGGGAGGCAAGGGCGTCGGCCCTTTCGGCCGACTCGGGCGCTGCCGTAGTGTCCACCGCTGCGGTGTCCTCCACAGGGAGAGCCTCTTGCGTGACCTCGGCCGGAACTTCCGCCGGCTCTCCCGCGACGGGTTGCGCGACCACTTCCGCGACGGCTTCAGCCGGCGCTTCGACGGCGACCGGTTCCAAACCTTCGGCCGATGTCTCGGCTACCGTGTTCGTCGTCGCAACGTCAGCCGCTACCTTTGCGGCGCGGGCTGCTTCTTCGGCGGCGAGCTTCGCCGCGGCCGCTTCGCGGGCGGCATTGTCCTGGGCTTCAAGCTTAGCCTTCACTTCAGCGGCGGGCTTCGGCTCGGCGCGATAGCCGAGACCCTTGAGGATCTCTTCCATGTCGTCGGCGGTGGCGCCGAGGATCGACATCATCGGTGGCGTCACCATGAAGGCATGGCCGTCATAGGCGCCGTCCGGACGCTGGCCGAGGCCGGGCTTCCAGTTGGTCGCCGGGCGGATCAGGTCGGCAAGCCGCTCGAGGATATCGATGCGCACGGCGCGGCGGCCGAGATTGCGGTAGCCGGCGAGCTTATAGAAGGATTTGTCGAAGGCCGGGTCGATGACCACCGAGGTGCGGCCGGAGGCAAGCGCATGCACCACGTCGCCGAAGCCGGGCTTGTCCTTGCCGTCGTTCTTCAGCGCCCAGAGAAGGGTCACCAGACCGGCCGGGGCCGGCTTGATCAGCGCCGGCACGAAGACGTGATAGGCGCCGAAACGCACGCCGAGGCGGCGCAGCGCCGCGCGGCCTTCCTGGTCGAGCGACTTCATCTCCTCGGCGATGTCGCGGCGATTGATCAGGCCGAAATGCTCGACCAGCTGGAAGGCGATGCCACGCGCGATGCCGGTGAGCTGGTCGGCATTCTTCAGATCGACCAGCGGCTTCAACAGCGATTCGATCTGGAAATTGACGAAACGCTCGGCGCGTGCCGCGACCTTGTCGCGGGCCGGGCCGGTCAGCTGCTCGTCGGCGAGCAGGACCAGGCGCGGTTTCAGCGCCTCGTCGCCGGCGACCAGCGTGCCGATCGGCGCGCCGATCCAGCGCAACACGCCGTCGGAGCCCAAAGCCAGATCGCCATTGGCGCAGGCGGCAAAACGCTCGGCGCGCGCGTCGAACTCGGCCGCAAGCGCCTTCTGGGCCGCGGTGCGCACCGCCTTGGCGTCCTCGCCGCCGGCGCTCTGGTCGGCGGTGAAGCGGAACCCCTGCAACTCGCCGACATGATGGCCTTCGACGAGGACGGTTCCGGTTGGGCTGATTTCGGCTTCAGGCATGGTATTTTCTCTAAGGCGCCGCATGAGGACGGAAGTCCTGCGGTCTACGAAGCGTTTCGTCAACCGCTCATGCAGCGCATCGGACAATCTGTCTTCGATTTCGCGCGTCTTTTCCTGCCAGTGTAGCTGATCGGCCAGCCAGCCAGGCCGGTTGGAGACGAAAGTCCAGGTGCGGATCTGGGCAATGCGGTGCGACAGCGTGTCGATGTCGCCTTCGGTGGTGTCGGCGCGCCGCACCTGCTCGGCCATGTAATTCTCATCGACGTGGCCATGGCGCGCAAGGTCCATGTAGATAGAGGCGATGAGGTCAGCGTGCTGGGCCGGCGCGATCTTGCGGTAGTCGGGGAGCGCGCAGGCCTCCCAGAGCAGCGCGACGCGCTCCTTGCCGGAGGCCAAAGCGCGGATGTCGCCGTCGCGAGACAGATGCTCCAGCGCCTGCGCATCCACGGCCGGCAGCGCGCGCGTCAACCCCTCGACCGGTGCGTTGGTCTCGATCGAGCGCTTCAATTGATCGAGACTGGAAAAGTCGAAATCGGCGGTGCGCCATTGCAGCACCTTCACCGGATCGAAATCGTGTCCCTCGATCTTGTTGACCAGATCCTCGTCGAGCGGATCGACCTGGCCGGTGACGCCGAACGTGCCGTCGCGCAGGTGGCGGCCGGCGCGCCCGGCGATCTGGCCGAGCTCGGCCGCGGTCAGGTTGCGGTATTGATAGCCGTCGAACTTTCGGTTCTGGGCGAAGGCGACGTGGTCGAGGTCGAGGTTCAGCCCCATGCCGATGGCATCGGTGGCGATGAGATAGTCGACGTCGCCGGCCTGAAAGAGCGCCACCTGGGCGTTGCGGGTGCGCGGCGAGAGCGCGCCGAGCACGACGGCAGCACCGCCCTGCTGGCGGCGGATCAGCTCGGCGATGGCATAGACCTCGTCAGCGGAGAAGGCGACGATCGCCGTGCGCCGGGGCAGCCGGGTGAGCTTCTTCGAGCCGGCATAGGCAAGATGCGACAGCCGCGGCCGCGTCACCACCGACACGCCCTTCAAGAGCTTCTGCAGGATGCCGTGCATGGTGGCGGCGCCCAGAAGCAGCGTCTCCTGACGGCCGCGCAGATGCAGGATGCGATCTGTGAAGATATGGCCGCGCTCGAGGTCGCCAGCGAGCTGCACCTCGTCGATGGCGACGAAGGCGGCGTCGGTCTCGCGCGGCATCGCCTCCACGGTGCACACCGAATATTTCGCGCCGGCCGGGACGATCTTCTCCTCGCCGGTGATCAGCGCCACCTTGTGGGCGCCGACCTTCTCGCAGACGCGAGCATAGACCTCGCGGGCAAGCAGCCTGAGCGGCAGGCCGATGATGCCGGTCTCATGCGCGACCATGCGCTCGATGGCGAGATGGGTCTTGCCGGTGTTGGTGGGACCTAGCACGGCCGTCACGTCGCGGCCCGAAAGGATCAGCGGCTGGGAATGTTTCGGCTGGATGTTCATCGGCTCGGAAATAAGGTTTCTGCCGCTATAGTCTGAAGCATGGCGGTGCCGCCGCGTGTGACAGGCGACACATAGGGGCTTCGGGCGTGAAGCGAAAGTGGAATGTTCCTCCAGGGACAAACGGGCCCTGCCAGGGTCGTGCGAAATCGACTGTCGTTAACGGCTGGAACGAGTCTGGAACGAATCGGCGACGAATCGCTGACTCTTTCTGATTCAGGTTTTGTTCACGGCTATATGTGGATTTTTTGACGCCGAGTCTCACCACATGCTGAATCTGGGAATTGGCCCGATTCATGCCTAGCCTCCGATGGACCCGAGTCGGCGTTAACCTTTGCCGGGGAACGATCGAGGCCTTTCCAAGGGTCGGCCTCAAGGTTATGAAATTGTTGATTTTTCTTAATCGGTTTTAACAAATTGAGAAACATTCGAGCCGTCCGCCGTTAACTTTTCGGTCAAAGCCAGAACGAATAGGCGACGAATCAGAGATGCCGGAAGTTTCCCGGTTTGTTCACCCCTAGATATGGTGTTATCCACAGCTTGCCCACCGATAATTCACAGCTTGTGAAGCCGGTTGCGCACAGGGCGTGACCCGGGCCGTTAACCTTTACGTGCCGAATTGAGGCAAGACGTCGCGCCGGCCTTGGCGGCGGCAAAAAAAGGCGGCCTGTCCAGCCGATAGATGGGTAACACTTTGAACCGGATACATGGGTTACAGTTTTCTCCCTGAGTTGCTGTCCGCCGCAGCGCCATCTGGTCGGGGTTGGATGGGGCTGCGGCGGACCAGTTTCTTGTGCCGGCCGTCGATGAAGCCGAGCGGGTGGGCATAGAAGTGGAGCGCCCATTGCCCTGTCTCGGTCTCGGTCGCGGCAACCGCTTCGCCGGCCAGCGTCTTCGACACGTAGATGAAGCCGCCGTTCCACTTGATCTCGCCATTTTGCCGGACGCTGCGCACCGCAGCCT
>NZ_QMBP01000027.1 GCF_003289945.1 Mesorhizobium hawassense | reverse complement strand
ACCCTGTTCCACCCCCTGTCCCTTCCACCCCCTATAACCCCCGCTGGGGTGGAACACCCTGCCACCGGCTGGAAGCCCGGTGGCGTGTTCACACCCACAGCAATCTGGAGACCATCATGACTTACGAGACGCGCGGCACCGCCGCGCTTGGCGAGGAAGCCTTTGATGCAGCCCATCCCATCCACGGAGCCAGCTGCCGAGTGCTAGCGGTAAACGACGACGACCCAGAGCACGTAAAGTGGCTGGTCGCCTTCACCGACCGTGCCGGGCGCAAGGTGGTGGAAACGGTCAGCGCTGTGATGCCGGGCAAGGATCCATTCGGCAAGACGAAGCACTGGACCTGGTGATACATGACAGCCCTGAGCGACAACGATAGGCCGTACCGCGGCAGGCGCATGCGCTGGAGCGAGTTCTACGAATTGCGCCCCGACCTACGGCCCGCCAACGACAACGCGCCTGCAGGCCGCGAACGGCACCCCCTAGGGGGTGTCCGAGGCCTTAGCCCGGTCGAAACCCCGGACCGGCGTGCGCACCAACATACGCGCTGGCAAGGGACCGGTTGAAACAAAATTCGGCGGCCTTGCAAACCAAGGCACTGAGCCCTGAAAACACAGGAATAACCCAATGAAAGAAGGCGTAAACGCGCCAAAAGTGCCGCCACATCTGCGGCCAGCAACCAAAAAGTGGTTCAAAACAGTTGTCGAAGACTATGGCCACGCGCTGGAGGGGCACCATGTCCGCCTGCTGACGCTCGCTGCCGAGGCTTGGGATCAGGCGCAGACCGCACGCGAGGTTTTGGACAAAGACGGCCAGACTTTCCTCGACCGTTTCGGCCAGCCAAAGGAGCGGCCGGAATGCGGGATACTCCAAAACGCCCGTATCGCATTCGCCAGGTTGATCCGCGAACTTGCGTTCGACGTCGATGACCCAGCCAGCAGCAGACCTCCACGCACTAGGGACTATCGCTGATGGTTCGCAGGCTGAGGAAACGGCGCGCTAAGCTGCGTGAAATCCCTCTGTGGACGGTCGACTTGTGGATGCGCGGCGGTCGCGACTATTTCGAGGATCTCGCTGATTACGGTTTCGAGCCAACGCGAGACATCATCCCCGACGACGTGCTGATGCCCCTATGGGAAGACTACCGCGATGAGCTTGAAGCGGAGTGGAGCAATCCGCGATCGCCGTTTTACGACCATCCATCCGATCGGCGAGAGCCCTACATTTTCGAGGTGATAAAACGCGCCGGCAGCGGGTGGCGCAATAGGTCAAATTAAAGGAGGGGAGCATTCCTGCCCCCTCCTCATAAATTTCTTAATGCTTACGTCGCTTTTTCTTGGTATCTCCTTTCCCTTTTAAAAGCGTCCATCCTTGAAGAGCAATTAAAAACAGGTTGCTCGCCGTGCGGATTAGTTCAAGTCCGTCGTGTAACTCCACTGTTGTTGATCCTTTCATTCTGAGGTTGCTTCATTAGCTCACCATGGGTTTCGGTGACTTGGCCTACGATTGTCTCGGACCACCCGAGAGTCGCGCCAATGTGAAATATAGCACACATCGCCGGAAAAATGAATGACTTGCGTGCAACAGTTTCCCCTAAAAAAACTGTAGGTTCCCTCTTGTAGCAGTAAATGGAGACAACCATTTCTAGCCAACTCGGAAAGGGCCGGGTGAGAGGGGGACTACCACATGGCTAGATGTACAGCACCAGTAGAGGGCCATCGCTCAGCGAGCGCCGCTGCGAACTGCCCTGCATGCCGCGGCGGCCGATATGGCCGCCGCTACAGTGGTTATAGCAGCGGGTATAGCAGCTACCCCTCGTACTCATCGCCGCCGTCCTACTCTTCGCCAGGAAGCAGCGGCGGTGGGAGCCGCGGCGGTGGTTCCAGCCGCACCTCAAAGCCGCGGTGGTCGCGAGCCGGTTCGGGCGTGTTCTACACACCTGAACAGGTGCAGGCGCTCACACCCGTTCGCGCGAACGTCGAGAACTTGGCGGCGGCGCAGCCTGACCTTCGCGACGTGTTTCTCTGTCACGCGTGGGACGACAGGCAGGGGTCCGCGAAGGAACTGCATGATCTGCTCGAAGCGCGCGGCGTGCGCGTTTGGTTCAGCGAGAAGGATCTTGGCCTCGGCGTGCCGATGATGCGGGCTATCGACAAGGGCCTGGTGAATTCGCGCGTCGGCATAGTTTTGGTGACCCCGGCTATGTTGCGACGCCTCCCGGCAGAAGGCGTCGCAGACAAAGAGCTTTCGGCGCTGCTCAGGCGAGAGCGGCTCGTGCCGGTTGTTCATGGAACGACCTATGACGAACTTGAGAAGGTTAGCATGCTGCTAGCCTCACGAGCAGGGCTGAATACCGCCGAAGAGTCGATGGCGGAAGTCGCGGCAAAGATCGCCGAGTTGGTCAAAATCTAGCTATATTGCCGGGCTGTTGCCGTAGGTTGTCTCCGAAATGCAACAGGCTCTGGGCACTTGCTTGCCAATGTGCGATTTCTTCGCGCTGACTGGCAAAATCGTGGCCAGTTGTAGCGTATGTATATGAAGGGGATAGTTTGCGGTTCCTGACCGGGCAATCGCCCAAATCGTCTCCAAAATGCAACACACCTCCCCCAAGTCACTCACCTGCGGGCGATTTCAGCATTTTTCTTCCTAGCAACGGCCACTTTTCGCGTTTTCGCGGAGAGTAATATGAGGGGGTGTGAATTCGGCCCCGAGCCAAACGCTCGACCCTTCACGCGAAAGGGAGACATTTCACCATACTCGCAGAGAGTATGATGAAGGCCTAGTTCCCCTTCAGAAATTCGTCATTGCGGCAGTACCGCAGGCGACAGCTCGCGCTCCAGGCGCGGGCTTTTTTTAAACCGAATCCACTTTGAACGATTAAGCGTGAAAGGAGGCCAGATGCATGGCCGCACCTAATCAAGCCTTCGTGGCCATTGAGCGCCATCTTGGCTTTCCAGAAACCAGAAGCCGAACGACGGCCCGCAGCCTGCAGGAAGGCGACCTGTGGCCGTTGGGCGGCCCTGGCGCTGCCCCTGAACTCGACATCGATGACGTAGTCTCGCTGATCATTGCTTTGGCTGTCGACGGGCCGCTGCACAGGGCGGCCGGTGCCGTCCGCGCATGGCGCGACATGACGCCTGGCGGTGCCGATCTCACAGGCGCTCCGGACAGGATCGATACGGCCGGTCGAGCGCTCGATATCTTTGCCGATGCCGCGGTTCACGGCGAGCACCCAGACCTGCTTCGTCGCGACCTGATCGAGGTGGTTTCCTCCTGGCCTGAGATTGTCATCGCCAACGGCCTGACCGGCGCCGCAGCGCGCTTTGTGCCTGCGGGTGCCGATGCTGGCCATTGGCAGGCCGCAGGCCACCGCAAATCAACAACCCTTAATGGCGCAGCGCTTGTCGACTGCCTGCGCGAACTCTTCGGAGACAGCGAATGACGACACCCATTCTTGAAGTCAAAACGAGCACTGAGACGCAGCTGCTTTACGGCAAGGGGGCGCGCTTCGCTGCCTCATCCGATGGCGTCGTGAACATCCGGCCGATCGACAACAACGCCGTCACTGTTCGCGCAATCTTCACCGCCACCAAGAGTCGGCCGCTGAACGGCGGCGATGCGCTCTCAGTCACCCTTTCCGCCGGCGACGTCATCGAACTGGTTTAAGGAGAAATCGCAATGGCTAAATCATCTGAATTCCACGTGCCCAGCCTGGCCGAAGCCGACACTGAATACGCCGCTATCGAGTCGCGGCTCGCCGAACTGGTTGAGCAGCACGCGCTGGCCCACCACGAAGTCGCTGCGCTCGAGGACGACATGCGTGCTAGGCCGGCGCCACGCATCCGCAGCGGCGTTGCTGAACTATTGGGCGATGTGGTTGACACCACTCTCCACCAACGACCGGCGAAGTTGAAAGACCTGCGTCAACGCGTTGCGGATCTAGAGGCCGCCACCAAGATCATGCGCGACCGCCTCAAAGATCGCCGCTCTGCCGCATCGCTTGCCGCATGCGCCATGGTGCGCGAAGAATACGGCCGGCGCGTCGCCAAGGCCTGCGCAGCTCTTGAGGCGTTCGTGACTGCAAACGCTGAGGCCGAAAAGGTGCTTGATTCCCTCGAGCGGGAAGACGTTGGCATCACCTACCTGCCATCAATGCGTCCGCTAAGCGCTTTCACCGAAAGCCTTGGCCGATACATCCTCGACGCTCAGAGGGCCGGCTATGTCAGTTGAACGCCAGAACGAACTCCGCGTCGAGCGCGCGACGGAGGGTGCCAAAAGACGCCCGATCCGACGCGCAGTGAAACTGCCCGGCGCCGCACAGCACGCGGATAACGATGAGGCTGCAGAGACAATCGCTCGCCGCATCCAGCTGGCGAAAATGGAGCGGCGAGTGAGACGGAATGGCTGACTTCATTGGCGGCTATGCTGCTGTCTTCGGAACAGAGACCGTGATTGGCGGTCTCTTTCGCGAAAAGTTCCTGGCTGGTGCTTTCGACCGCAGCCTTCGTGAAAATCCCGATGTGCTGGCCCTCTGGAATCATGACTGGGACAGGCCGCTGGGCAGGACGTCGGCGGGCACCTTGCAACTTCGCAGCGATCGGGCGGGATTGTACTTCTCGCTTACGCCGGACGAGACGACGCCAGACGGCCTCACGGCAATCGGCACGGTGCGCCGTCAGGACGTAAAGGGCTGCTCATTCTCGTTTACCGCAACGAGAGAGACATGGGTTGAGGGCACCGATAGCGAGTTGCCGCTGCGCATTGTAGAGGAGGCTCGGCTGTACGAGGTCACATTGACACCACTTCCAGCCTACCCGGAGACAAGTGCTGTGCTGGTCACGCGTTCGGCACCAGATCCGGTTGGCGACGTCGTTGTCGCCAGCCGCCGCCGCGCCGCAGCAGCTATGAGGCTTAGGGGCATTGCCGTATGAGGCCGCGCGAGACAGGTACGTTCATCGACGCGGCAGATCATCCGAGGGTGGCGCTCGCTGATGGTCAGCGGGTGCCGGTGGCGGGCGAGTGTGGTTCTTTTCGCGACGGTGACCCGGTGACCTTTTGGCTGGCCATCGAGTACACCCGCAAGGACCGCATGGTGGCGCATAGCCTCGATGCGGCCTAACGCTTCTTCAAGTAGTCGCGGATGTTCTTGAACGTGTTGGGGTCGTGGATGGCGCTTTGAAGCCGCTCACTAAGTACCGCATCGTCCTGAATGATACGCAGAACATCTCGGATTAGCTGATGAACGTATTCACCGGTTCTGCCAACGACAGGGCTGTCCAAAACAATAGCGCAAGCCAACTCGAGATCGTTGAATAGATCATAAAATGCAGCTTCACGGCTGCTGTCGTCGACAGATGGCACTGAGGAAATATGATCCACGCGAGATCGAACGCTCTCGTGGATGCCGACGACAGCCGACGCGGATCCGGCTAGTTTGTCCCTCCTTATTTGGAAGAAAACTATCACCAGACCCGCAATAGCAACCGGAAAGCCGACTATGGTCACTACGTTTGCAGCGTAGCTGATCACAGCCGCATCGAAGATGCTCACTGCTTTTTGCCACCCGTTGCAGTTGAAGAGTTGCCGCCACTCGCAGAGGAGCCGTTTCCCGTTGAGGCGGTGCTTCCGCCTGCTGAGGATGACCCCGTGAGTTTACCCTGGTAATGCGCGGTCGTGGCGGATTTCTGCGCCACGTCAATTTTTACGGTCGTAACCGTGGATTGGCCTGAAGACTTCTCGGTCATTTATGTGTCTCTTTGGTTGTGATTGAACGAAAAACGGCGGGCCGAAGCCCGCCGCCAGTTTCATTTGCCGTGCCTGGTCGGATCGACCAGCTTGTAAGTGGATCCAGGCTTCGGGGTCGGCGGAAGCGGCTCGTTACGAGTCACTGTCCGTTCCGGTCCTCTGCCGCCACGCGGGCCAATAATTTCATACTGACCAGAGCGTGGAGCATGTTGACCAGGCCGAAGGGGAGGATTCTTCGCCATCTGTCGTTACTCCTGTGGCTTGCCAAAGGGGCCTCAGGACGCTAGTTGCCGACCTGCTAGGGAGCGGACTCGCGGTCTTTGTTCGTCCACTCGGCGCCACACGACCGCGGTACGCAACAGACAGAGGCAGACGGCGAATCAACTGCCGTCTGCCTTTTTGTTTGGCAGAACATTACTAAAATGTAAATAAATACCAGCGTCGCGGCGAAACCGAAAATACACGCCGTTGACAGGATGTCAACGCACAATATGTCAGCATTGCTGGCTTATTTTGTCGCACTGCGAAACAGGCTCGCCACGTCGGCACCGGCCTCCGCTCCAAGGAATCTCCCATGACCACACAACCTGCCACGGCCGGATCCCAGCCGCATGGAGCTGCGCCGAAACAAGCAAGCTTGGCGAACTGAGCCTGCGTGCGGCGCTCTTCGCGGCTGGCGGCAGTGCGGCGGATTACCCGGCACGAATTCGGTGGATACGTATTCGTCGACAACTACTAAATTTCAACGCCTGCTAGCTTTATGGTAGACACCTGACTCGGGGTTGTTTCCTTGGGGGGTATCTTGTCTGACGAAGAGCCTAGTGCTGGCGCACCGAGAGATTTGTCTCTCATGGCGCTTGGACGATTTGACGCGCTGTTCCTTTTCCTACTCTATTTGGTTAGCCTACTGTGGGCTGGATACAGGCTAATTCCACTTTTGGTGGGCCTCGGGCAGGAGGTCTTGCCTGAGCTAATTATCATCGAAATTCTAGGCTTTTCCGCGCTTGCCGGTTCGGCAATCTTCTATGCCAGGAAGCTATATAAGGCCGGCATCAATGGCAGTTACGACTTCTCCCCTGAGGGTTTGACCGTCAATCGACTTTCCACGATCGCATTTTTCATACTGCGCATCCCCACTGCTGTTGCTATCTCTCTCGTCCTGTATGGAATTTGGCGGATAAGCATAGACCTTGCGATACAGAACGATTTCAGCGCGGGAAAGGCGTCCTCGAGATATCTATTCCTCGTCATGGGATTCTTCGCGGGTTTCTCCTCGGGTCGAATAATCACGTACTTCGAAAGCGAGGGACTGCGGTTCGCAACTCGTCCGGGCGAAATCAATGGTAAACGCTGAAACCGCGAAACAAATTCAAGAGCTGGAAAGGTTGGCGGCCAAGATATTGGCCCTTAAGCGGCGCGTTCGCCCCCGCCGCCCCATAGTGATCGAGTTTTCCGGATCGCCCAAGTCAGGAAAGACCTCTGCCCTAAACTCTCTTGACATTTTCCTGCGAAGGAACGGATTTCGGACCCGCGTCCTCACAGAGAGGGCCAGCGTGTGCCCTATCCCAAACAAGTTCGACCCTGTGTTCAATGTTTGGACCGGGTGCGCTGCTCTCAATCAACTCATGGATACGATCGCCAACAACGCGCTTCGTGTTGACGTTATAATTATGGACAGAGGCTTTTTTGACGCCCTGTGTTGGTTTGAATGGCAGCGGACGAACGGCTTGCTCCGGCAAGACGATTACGACCGCTTCATCAATTTCTTTTTAGCGCCTCGCTTTCGGATGGTAATCGACTTGGTTTTGGCCTTTGATGCATCACCTGACACGTCCATCGAGCGCGAGTACCGAAACCTGCTGACGAGGAAGGAGGGAAGCGTTATGCGCAGAGAAGTCTTGGCGTCCTATCGAGAGATAGTGAGCAAGTCTCTGGAAAAGTACAAGCATATGTTTCGACAGGTCACCATGTCCAACACTGACCAGAAAACACAGGACAAGGTGAGTTACGACATTACAAAACTGACGCTCGAAAAACTGCGTGGTATAGCCGATGAAAAGATCGGGCATATTCCGAGGTCGAAGATTAACTCTGGCCTTAGTTCTGTATTCCGCTTTGACGAAATTCGCGATGCGGTCGAAGGTTCGATGGCATATGCTGAACGCGACGCCGTCGAACATGACTCTAGCCTGGTGCAGTTGCTTCCCATAGCGGTCATTAAACAAAGGGGCGAGCCGCGTATTCTTGTGGGGCGCAAAGCTGAGAAGGCCGTGTCTGTGAAGTCACCAGAGCGGAAAAAGTTACTCGGGTACTTTGGTGGACACGTGCGCGAAGAGGATTCAAATTTTCTTGTCGATCAAAACAATCTTGAGGTGCTGAAGCAGTGCCTTTACCGAGAAGTCAAAGAGGAGATTGGCATCGACGTCGATCCATCCGATGACAATCCCTATTGCATCTGGGTTAGAGACGGGACCAAATCTGAAAACCATCTTGCGGTGGTTTTCGTAATCGAGAGAGACTTACAGAATACCCGTGTGACAGTCGATGGCGAAGAAATGGTTCGCTATGAGAAAAAGGGCGTTACTGGGACCGGAGCGATATTAAATACAAATCAGCTTCTTAAACGTGAGAAAATCGATAGCTGGACTAAAAACATAATTGAGAAGATTATCGGCCTACAAGATACAGAGGACGCTTACCAGAAGGGACTGTTCTAACGCACCGCCACCTACTTAGGCTCATTAGGTCGACTTGTTGGCTTTCTGGCTTTGGAACTCTTCCGAATGGAAAGTTGAGCGCCGTCTGAACGCGGTCGAGCTAATTTTATTTGGGAACCTCCTGACCCGCTTTGGATTTGATGGAGCAGGTCTTGCCGATCGACTGTTCCTGCCATTCTGTGAGCTTCCGCCAAGGCTTGTTCGTAACGCCGCCTGCCTTCTTCAATAAATCCAGCATCGGCCTCCCATTGGGACCACATTGCGTAGGTTTCGGCCCGCAACCTCCTGGCGCTGTCGATGTCGCCAATTAACTCTCCGAGTGACGCCTCGAACTCGTTTCTCCCGTCTTGAAAGCGGCCGAGGCGGTAATAGAAGGCCGCAAGCCCCCGTCGATTCATCGCTCGCGAGCCTGGGTGATCGGATGCTCTGACGGATTCATGCCAAAGCGTCTCGGCGCGATCCCAGTTGAATGAGGATTCGAAGGCGCCAGCGAGCACGCTGTAGTCAACTTCAGTGGCCAAATCCGGAATCTCGCTTACTAAGAGATCGCCATGATTGGCGAGGTAACGACGCTGCGTGTTCACATGTCGTCTTAATGGAACCAATTCCTTGCGTTTATCACCTTCAGCATAAATCAGTTTCGACATTTCGATATTTGCAGAAACGATAGCAGCGACTGTGTCCGTCAATGCCTTCCTGGTGGCCAACTTGTCCTGCTTGTTCTTTTGCCTGTATGTCACAACTAGGGAAACGGTGGACAATCCCAAAGAGGTAACACTAATTGCGATTGGAATTGCCTGCGAGAAATCCATTTAACCCCTCTTCATAGGAACATCGTGAAGCAAATCAGAAATCAACAGCCACGGCAACAGCAAGGAAAAACTATGAACGACCCGAAACCCGCTGAAGGGGCGGAAACCCTCCCGCTCGCCCCGACTCCAGACCAGGACGTCGGCACGCCCCATGACGACGGTAGCACCTTCGATGATGGCAGCGGTTACGAATAGTAGCCCGCGCCCATAAACCCTAAGCACTTCTTACGGCCCGCCACTGCGCGGGCCTCTTCATATGGAATCACAATGGTTGACTTAGCAGCGTCGGTTTGGCGCGATTTTACCACAGACGGCGTCCCCTCCAGCGGCAACTGGACGCCCTATAAATCAAAAATCCGCCAATGGGGCACCTGGCTCGAGGGCATCATTACGGCGTTTACGTCGAACGGCGGCCTCATCTACACCAGCCTTGCCGCGATGAATGCAGACCTCGCCCATGGCGCCAATTCTTCGGCATGGGTTGTTGGTGACGCAACGGTTGCCAACAATGGCGTCTACCAGAAGCTTGGCGCAAGCGGTGCCGGCTCTTGGTCTCGCGTTGCTGACCTGCCGTATAGTTTTATAAAGGCATCGAACGCGGGCACCGGCTCGGCCAACGCTATCGTTGCCACCACCGCCATTCCGCTGCCGGCGAACGACGGCGCCACGCTAATCGCGCTCAACATCACCACCAACAACACTGGCGCCGCGACAGTGGCGTTCAACGGCGCTACGGCGCTGCCGATCAAGACCAACAGCGGCAGCGACGTTCAGGCCAACTACTTGGTGGCTGGCGCTATCGTGGCCGGCTACGTGTCGGTCGGTACTTTCCGCCTGCTTTCCGATGTGGCATCGGCGGCCGACCGTGCCGCGGCTGAAACTGCAGCTACCAACGCGGCGGCAAGCGCTGCTGCAGCGGCGGCATCTGCTGGCAGCATCAACCTGCCCAGCCCAGCCGCTAGCACGTTCCTACAGCGCAATGCCGGCAATTCGGCATACGTCACGCAGACTGCGGCGCAGGTCAGGGCTACCCTGTTGGCGGCCGGCCTGATCGCAAACGCGGATGTCTTCGATCCTGCTGGCAACGCGGCAAATGGCATTTCGGCTGCCAAGCTGTTCTTCCTAAATCTTGGCGCAAACGCAGTAGCTCGTCTTGTATCCGCCAAGCTTGACCGTGTGGTTGAGCTTGAGGATTTCGGCGGCAAGGGCGACGACAGCACCGACAATTTGACCGCCTTCCAATATGCCAACACCTATTTGGTCGCGAATGGCGGTGGCGTCATCAGGCTGCGCCGTGGCGGCATCTATCGGCTGAGTGCGGCCGTCACGCTGGGCAATGCGGTATCGGTGCTTGGCGACCACTATGCGTCAATAATCAAGACCACCTCTGCCACCGCAGACATGCTTATCCTCGGCGGCAATTGCGTTGTGCGTGGCGTGACGTTTGCAACCACGGTCACGCGCACTGGTGGGCGAGCCATCGGTATCGACAGCGTCGGCCAAGTGCTCGTCTACGAGAACCTTTTCAACGGCCACTACATCGGCATCCAGACGACCGGCCCTTGCTCGCTGATCTGGATCCGCGACAACAGCATCTACAAGTCGGCCAATGCCACCTCGTTCGGCATCCAGATCGGCGGCGGCGCAGGTGCTGTCGGCAACGACTTCTTTATCCGCGACAACTTCATCCGTGGTGCCGCCAGCGGCACGCAGGGTTACGCGGGCATCGACATCCGTCAGTCTGGCGGCACCTACACCTCAGGCAATTCGATTCTGTGGTGCGGAAGCGCCTACCTCATCGACCCGCAGAATACCCAAACGGTCACCTGGACGTTTTCGATCGGCGATACGTGCGACACAAGCACGTATGGCTTTTGCATTGCGCCGGCAGCTGGCGGGTCAATCAAGGGCACATTCATTGATGGGCCATGGGCCTCCACCTGCACCAACAACGGCATCATCGTTGGATCGCTCGGCAACATCGACGGCACGGACATTAACAACCCGCGGGTCTTCAACAACCAGCAGGTTGGCATCAACGTCACTGGCGGCGCCTTCCTGAACATCAATGGCGGCATGGTTGCTGGTAACAGCGGCGCGTCGTCGGGCACCTACAGCGGCATCCTTGTAGCTGCTGGCATATCGGACTTCAGCATTATCGGCGTGCAGTCTGGTGCCGGCGTTGGCTTTGGCGCCAGCCACAAGTACGGCATCGAGATCGCGGCCGGCGCAAGCAACAACTATATCGTCATGGGATGTCGCCTGCGCGCCAACATATCCGGCGGCGTCTCAGATGGCGGTACCGGCTCTACGAAGCAAGTCGGCGGCAACGCGCCTGACATTGGCGGCCTAGACCGCGTGGCGCCAACAACGACAAACGTCGACCTGACAGTCGCGTCAAGCGTCACCGACATCATTGTCACGAAGGGGTCGACCTGCACGATCACTTTGCCGTCTGCGGCGACATTCCCCGGCAGGCGTATCACAATCAGAACGACGGTCGCGTTCACGACTGTGTCGGCTTCATCCAATGTCTTGCCCCTCGCGGGCGGGGCGGCGGGCACGGCGATCCTGGCAGCGACAGCCGGCAAGTGGGCCGATCTTATTAGCGACGGCACGAATTGGCTAATCCACCGGGCAAACTGACGGCCAACCGGCGCACTGAAACACGAGAAACTTGTATAAAGCGATTTTCAGGTGTTGCGAAAATCGCACCGTGGAACCAAAATGGTTACACCCTGAAACGGGAACGAGGAGGCAGCGCTAACTGCCCCCTCGCCCGCGGGTACGCTCCAAGCTGGAACGCGGGGTTTGCGGCTTAAGTCATTTTCCAGGTGACACCGCAGACCCCATCCAACTCCTCCCAATGTACTGAAAACCGACTCACTCCGCCCGCAAAGGCAGGAGTTTCCCACAAGCTTTTTGTTCTCTTTTAGTTCTTGTCACTTTAGGTGCAGCTTGATAGGCTTATTTTCCTATCGTGTAGGAACACCGGATGCCTCGCCGACGTCGCTTCCCAGCCATATCTGAATACCACCTCCAGCAGATTGACAGGGCGGCCTGGCTGCTGGGCAAGGAACTGTCCGCAGCGCAGCTGTCGCTGACGCCGTTCGTGCCGCACTACGACGCGTGCTCGGATCTTCAGCGTGACATCAAGCGTGCTCTGAATCTGCTAAACGGTCGGCCGGCGGATTATGAGAAGCCGCATCAGGCGCCGATGAGCGGCGGGTAGGCTTGCATCGCCGTTCCAGCCAAATAAAGGCCATCAAGCCGACGAGAAGAAGACCGAGCGCAATTTGTTCGGCGGCGTCGATCGCAGCCCAGACAAGTTTGCGCACTGGCGGCATCAATTGAATTCGCCACCCTTCGGCCACGGCAAGAAATCGTCGTCGTAGCCATCCTGCGAAAAGTAGTCCAAGGCTCGTGTGCCCTCTTTGGTCTCGTGCAGGCCGCACTGCGAAAGCAGGTTGCCGATGACTTGGTAGGCCTGGCCGGATTTGGCCTCGAGATCCTCGATGCGTTGGAGCATTTCGGCTTCGGTCATTCGCCGAACTCCTCCTTCAGAAGCTTTTTCGCCCAAGGCTTAGTCGAGCGCTGCAGGAACAGATTGCGCAGCTTTGGCGAGGCGGATTTGACCTTGCCAACACGCCCTTCAACTTGGCTGCGCACCGCGACGGCCGGTAGCGGCTGTTTCGCTGCTGGCCGCATTGCCTGCTTAATGCCTTCGACGTCGCTCTCCGTGAAGGTCACCTCACGCCCGTGCACCATACAGAGGCCATGGCGCTTGGCTATTTTCAGGACGCCGCGCCGCGTCATCCGCAGTGCAGCAGCCACCTCGTCCAGTGTGAAGACCTCATCCATGCGCGGCATGGATTGCACGCGCACCTCGGCGGAGTCAAGGCACTGTAATTGCTCACTAAATTGGTAATTTGGTAAGCCGGTCTCGCTTGCCATTGAGGCCGCGGCGAACTACCCTGCTGTTGGGCTAGTCAGGAACGGGCCGGCTGGTTTCGGCGAACCGATTTCGACGCCTCGAAATCTGGGCGTGCCGTGGCTTGATAAAACGCGGCGCGCCCTACTCTGCGGCTCCTTGGACTAAAAACCCCTTGGCTTCCAAGTCTGCGATGATGAGGATTTCGACATACGCCGCGACAGTACGGCGATCCGCCTTAGCGGCCTTCTCGAGCGCTGCCTTCACGGCTGGTTCGATTCTCAAACCGAGGGGTGCGGTACGGGCCATGCATGACTCCTGTTTGCAATTGTTAGCAGATGCTAGTTGACGGTGCGCTTGCATTGTTTTACCATTGCTAACATCAACTAGCAACGAGGAGTCGCCGACATGTTTAATGCAGTTCACCCCGGCCAGGTCGTGCAGTACGGCCAAGGAGCGAAGGCATTCGTCTTGGCGCCAGCGCACTTTGAAGGGTTTTGGCAGGTCGAGAATGTCTATGACGACGATGGCCCATTCGCGATAGTGGCCGAAGGGGATCTGAAGCCGGCCGAACTCGACGCAGACGAAATGTATATCTGCGGCCTTGCCAATGAACAGCAGGGCGGACTTGACTTTTATTTTGGTAAAGCGGTCCCAATAACGTCCTGCGCTCGCCGTTTCCTTCGGCGGGCGTTTCGCTTTTTTGAGACCGGTAGATGATGTTCCTTGCTTGGGTCGACAGGCTCATTGCCAATTGCATATGCCTAGAAGGAAACGATGATGCAGGTTGTTCAACCCAGAGGGCTACGGCGGGCAGCTGCGGCGGCTTACCTCGGCATCTCGCCATCACACTTTGACAAGGAGCTCGCTGCGGGCAACGTGCCGGCACCCAAGCTGCTGTTTGGGGTGACCTTGTATGATCGACACGACCTAGACGCTCTTTTTGACGGCAAGCCGGCGGCGGCTGCAGCCAACGACAATGATGCCGACTGGTGGGACCGCGAATGCGCCACAGAAAACCGACATACATAAACGAGTACGTCGACCGCCACGGGCGAGCGCGGATCTACCTTAGGCGCCCCGGCCACCCCCAATTGGCGTTGCCGACGCCGCTATACTCGCAAGAATTCTGGACAGCGTATCATGCCGCCATGGCAAACGAGCCCGTCAAGGCGAACCGTCTGAAGCCCGGTTCGATCGCTGCCGCTGTGCACGGGTACTATGGCAGCATCGAATTCAAGTCTCTGGCGGCCACGACGCAGGCTGTTTACCGCGGCGTGCTCGACCGCTTTGTCGCGAGCAAATACGGTGCCGGTCCGATTGCCGGGATGCAGGGCAAGCATGTTAACGCCATTATTGACGAGATGGCGTCGACACCAGCTGCAGCGTCGAATTTTCGCAAACGCCTTTCCGCCGTGATGGACTACGCGGTCTCGGCCGGTATGCGCGCTGACAACCCAGTCGCGGACGCAAAACGCGTTCGCTATGAGTCGGACGGCCACCGCACGTGGACCGAAGAGGACATTGCCGCCTACCGCGAACACTGGAAGGTCGGCACGCCCGAGCGCCTGGCCATGGAAGTCCTGCTCCATACTGGATTGCGTCGGTCCGATGCTGTGCGGCTCGGCTGGCGCCATGCAGCCAGCGGCGCTTTCGTGATCACGGCGCAAAAGACCGGAGCGGAACTGCACATCCCCATTACTGCAGAGCTTGCGCGGTTCCTGAAAAGCTGCCCGGCCGACAACAAAACGTTTATCGTCAAATCTGGCGACGCAGCGAGATCCGAGAAGGCGTTTTCAGCCTACATATCCGAGGCTGCAGCCAACGCAGGCTTGCCATCGCGTTCCTCCCCGCATGGCCTGAGGAAGGCTGCCTGCCGTCGACTCGCGGAAGCGGGCTGCACCGCGCCCGAGATCATGTCCATTACCGGTCACACCGACATTCGGGAGGTCGAACGCTATTGCCGGGAAGCCAGCCGCAAGCTGCTTTCCGCGCAAGCCATGGCTAAGCTTGAAGGCAGTTTTGATGTCATCAAGCTTCCCGGTTTGCCTAACCAGTCGGACGAGTTAGGCAATTCCGACGACAACATATTGAAATTGTTGACCAAAAAAGGAGATTGGCGATCCCGGCAGGATTCGAACCTGCGACCATCGGCTTAGAAGGCCGGTGCTCTATCCAGCTGAGCTACGGGACCGTCGGCCGGCCAAGCCGGCTGGTCTGTCATGCCGCGTGACGCAAGACCAGAAAGTCAGTGCGTCCAGGGCGTCCTGCGGTCATAGCGGAAATTGTCCGAATAGGAAATCTGCCGGCGCTTGGCTTCCTTCGGCTCTTCGACGCGATAGGCGATCTTTTCCTTTTCGGCATAAGCCACCGCCTCTTCCTTCGTGTCGAAGGTGAGCTTCACCTGGCTCAGCATGTCGCCCGAGGTGGTGTAACCCATCAGCGGGTCGATCTTCTTGCGCTGGGCGGGATCGAATTCCAGCACCCAATGTCCGGTCTTGGCCTTGCCGGACTGCATCGCGGTTTTGGCTGGACTGAAAATGCGCGCGGACATGACCACCTCTTTGCCGCCCGAAGATCCGGGCACTCCTTTGCGGCGCAATCTTCGAGGCTTCCCAGGGAGCCTTAAATCTCGCGCCAATCCGTCATTACTGTGCAATGGCCGCGGCGGCAAGGCCACAGGCGGCGCCCTGCCCGCCATCGCGCAGGGAACCTCGCCGCGCCGGCGACATTATCGAAATGTCGGCCGCGGCCGGCCTTCCCGCAAGCCATCATCGAAACGGACGTTTTGCCATGACCAATGCAACCGACCATGCCGTCCTGCAGCTTGCCGTGCTCGTCGGCAGCCTGCGCGCCCAATCCTTCAGCCGCAAGATCGCCAAGGCGCTTGCGGCCCGCGCGCCGGATTCGCTGCGCTGCCGCTTCATCGGGATCGGCGAGTTGCCGCTCTACAACGAGGATTTGGACGGCGACCGCCCGCCGGCGGCGTGGTCGGCCTTTCGCGCGGCGATACGCGAATCCGACGCGGTGCTGTTCGTCACCCCGGAATACAACCGCTCGATCCCTGGCTGCCTCAAGAATGCGCTGGATGTCGGCTCGCGGCCGTCGGGCAAGAGCGTGTTCAAGGGGCTGCCCGCCGGGGTGGTCAGCGTCACGCCGTATCAGCTTGGCGCTTTCGGCGCCAACCATGCGCTGAGACAAACCTTCGCCTTCCTCGACATGCCGGTGATGCAGCAGCCGGAGGCCTATATCGGCAATGTCACCGACTTGCTGGATGACAAAGGCGCCGTGACCAGCGGCGACACCGCCGCCTTCCTCGAAAAATTCATGGCCAGCCTCGAGACGTGGATCAGGACGGTGCATCCGGGCGGCTCATCCTTCGATGCCTTCATGAAGCAGCGCGAGAAGATCGCCGGGGACTATGTCAATGGCGACGCCGCCTCGCTGAAGGCGATCGTCACGCATGCCGGGCCGGCGACGTTCTTTTCGCCGCGCGGCGACCATCTGGAAGGCGCCGAGGCGGTTGCCGGCCGCTACGAACGCGACGCGGCGAGCTTCCACAAAGGCGGCAGCACCGACCTCGAGGTGCTGCAGGCGTCGGCAAGCGGCGACCTGGCCTTCTGGACCGGGCTGCAGCATGCCAGGGCGCGCATGGGCAAGAACGGCGAAGCGACCGAGATGACCCTGCGGGTGACCGAGGTGTTCCGGCTGGAGGACGGCGCGTTCAAGCTGGTGCACCGCCATGCCGACCCGGCTCATTAGAGCGTTTCACCGTTTCACGGAAACGGCGAACCACTCTATCTCTTTGTTTTGACGCAATTCCGGACGGAAAACCGCTCACACTTTTCCTGGAATTGCTCTAGAGGCCTCTTTGAAATCCGCGACACAATGCCGGAGGCTTTTGCAACGCCGCCTATTCCTTTTGGCCGGTGAGCGGCATATGTCAGATACATGGTCATGCCACTTGAAGGCATGATGGCGACGATGAAGACACGAATGGGCGCGGAAGCGAAAGTCTTGCCGTCGGGGGTCGGCGAGCCAGCGATACCGGACGGCGCGATCGTCATCGGCGCGGGCGCCGCGGGGCTCGTCGTCGCGCATGCGCTGGCCAAGGCCGGCGTGCCGACGCAGATACTTGAACGCGAGCAACGGCTGGCCGAGCCCTGGCATCGCCGCCACGACAATCTGCACCTCAACACCCATCGCGACCTCTCTTCCTTGCCGGGCGTGTCCTATCCGGCAGGAACGCCGGCCTTTCCGCACCGCAGCACCGTCATCCGCCATCTCAACGACTTCGCCGAGACGCATCGGCTGCCGATCGCCTTCGGTGTCGAGGTCGAGGAGATCGAATTTCGCGGCGACCATTGGCTGCTGCGCATAAGCGAGGGCCTGAAGGCGGCGCGACATGTGGTGATCGCCACCGGGCGCGACCGGCAACCCTTCATCCCAGCCTGGAAGGGCATGGAGCAGTTTTCGGGCAGGATCATCCATTCGGCCGATTTCGGCAAGGCGAGCGACTATACCGGCAAGAAGGTGCTGGTGGTCGGCGCCGGTAATTCCGGCTTCGACGCGCTCAACCATCTTTCCGGCGCCGAGACGGGCCAGATGTGGCTTTCGGCGCGCAACGGACCTTCGCTGTTGCCCAAGCGCATCGGTAAGATCGCGGTGCATCGCATATCGCCGCTCATGGCCAGCCTGCCCACATGGCTCGCGGATGCAGTCATGGCGGCGACGCAGCGCCTGGTGTTCGGGGATCTGACGAAATACGGCCTGCCCCCTGCCCCATCGGGCGGCGCCAGCCGGCTCGGCTCCGACTATACGGCGATCGCCGCCGACGACGGCGCGGTCGACGCCATCAAGGCCGGGCGCGTCATCGTCGTGCCGCAGTTGCGCGAATTCAGGCGTGACGACGTCGTGCTCGACAATGGCCAGCGCATTGCGCCCGACATCGTCATTGCCGCCACCGGCTACCGCACCGGACTGGAGAAGATGCTGGGCAAGCTCGGCGTGCTCGACGCCAAGGGCGTGCCGCTGTTCAACGGCGCCGCGAACGATCCGAAGCTGCCCGGGCTCTGGTTCACCGGCATGCGGCCGAGCATTCGCGGCTGCTTCGCCAACGCCAGAATCCAGGGCGCGGCGATCGCCAACAGGATCACGAGTCAGAAGCGCTGATCGGCCAGGACTCGGCCGGCAGTCTGCTGGTCATTTCTCCAGGAAGTTGGCGATGTTCTCCGTCGAGGTTGCGAACGCTTCCAGCGTCGACCGCAGCCAGGCCTTCGTCACGCCTCCCGTCAGAACGGCCCGATAGTCGCCGTAACATTTTCCGTCCTTGGACATCAGAAGGGTTACCCAGCCTGCGTTGTCGCCTTGGAACTGGTTGATCGCATCGACGGTCAGCGCGGTCTTGGGTGTCCAACTCCCGGTTTCCATCAGGATATATTTGCAGAGCTTCTGGTCGTCGCAGCCCCCGAGGCTGACGAAGAAGTTTCTCCCGCTCGAGGCGCTCGAGACAAAGTCGCCGCCGTTGTCCGACCCTATCTGGCCGCGATAGCCGGCGTTCTGCAGCGCGTCCCTAATGTCTTCCAGCGTGACTTTTGTGAGAACTTCAGGCTTGTCGCTAGCCTTGCTCGTGTCTTCCGCAAACGCGGGGAGACCGGCCAGAACCAATGGAAATGCGAAAGCTATGACGCGTGCGAAGCGTGCCATGTCCAAACCCCCAATTGACCCAAGGGAAAGTCAACAGCAGGTCCAACTGCTTGTCAATGAAACCGAGGTCAGGCGCTGTTCAACACTGCGGCATGGGCTCGACCGGGGCGCTTCCGTTTTTGTGTTGCCTTCCGGGCGTGCGCCCCCTATACGCCGCGGGACGTCGGAGTGTAGCGCAGCCTGGTAGCGCACCTGATTTGGGATCAGGGGGTCGCGTGTTCGAATCACGCCACTCCGACCATCGCTTCCTTTCTTGACCGAACCAGGCCCGGTCTCGCAGGGCGTCGCACCCTGAAGCGGGTTCAGCGTTTCACAGAATCGCCGAACCGCTTCAAGGACTTGTTTTGCGCAATTTCGGACGGAAAACCGCTACGCACTTTTCCTGGAATTGCTTTAGCCAGAAGGGCTCCAATCTTGGCAGCCGTGGTTGTAGCGATCCTGGACAGGGACAATTGGGACGCCAACACCGACATCACCGTCTTCGTGGATGTTTCCAGGCGCCGGCTGACATGGGTGCCGCGCGACCTCTGGTCTCCCCTCATCAGTGACCGCGTCAACGCGGCCTTCGCCATGGGTGGCGGCGGCTTGCTGCTCGACGCGCTCGCGGAGCTGGGATTTTCTGCACAGAGCGCCATCTGCCTCAGGCGCGGCGCGACCGAGGCAGCACTTGCCGGCGCCAGTGTCCGGGTGCCGGTCGGCGAACCGCTCGATTTCTGGTATCCGCTCCTCCCCACGAGCCGCATCGAGGACGGCCGCAAACTGGTATCGTTCCGGCCGCCGGGCGAAACGCTGTCGGGTGAACGGCTGCACCAGTGGATCGGCGCCCGCACCATGGTCGACGGCCACGGAACCGACTTCCACCGCATGCGGCGCCAGATCGTGTTCCTGCGCGCGCTCATCGCCCAGGGTTTCGATTTCCGCTCGGTGCTGAAGGATCCGGCGCTGGCGCGGATCGCCGGGGAGGACCCGTTGCCGATGCTTGCTCGCGTCACGGCCGGTTGGCGCATGCAAGTGCATGACTGGGTGGATGACGCCGTCCTCGACGGCAAGATGGTCCTGGTCCCGCGCAAGCCGAAGCCATGGTGGCGTCGGCAAATCCGTAGGTTGCGGGAAAAGCTCAAACGTACGCGGGCCTAGCCCATTCGGCCGCGGAAACGGTAAACCCGCCGGGCGAGAACCCCAACACCTCGAGCCCGGCGAGCCTACAACCCGATCTGGAACGCGACCGGGACCGGGATCAACCGGCATTGTCCGCGTTGCAAGAGCGATGCCGGAAAGTCTGTTCCGGAATGGGACAGCTCCGGCCGGATGCTCCGCGATTGATCACGTAAACGCCCGGCGCGGCTCGAATATTCCCTCGCTTCCAGCTTTGTCGCCGGTCTAGACTTCGCAGAAAGGGGGATTTTCGATGCCTGTTCTCGAAGCGCTGCTGTCGCTGATCGGCCCGGCCTATTTGGCCTATTACGGTTTTGCGGTTCCGGTGATGGTCGTCTGGGCCATTCTGTGCGCCGCGCTGTGGGTCTGGAACAACCGGCCGAGCAAGAGGCAGAATGGCGCCGCCCGTTCGCGGTCCACCGGCGTGATGCTCTTCGTCCTCGTTGCCGCCTGTTACGTTGCGGCACATACGGGAACTTATCTGCTGGCCCGGCATCTGGCCGGACTGTGGGCGTAACAGCGGAACCGCCTCTCCATCGCTTTGTTTCGACGCAATTCCTGACGGAAAACCGTGCCTCACTTTTCCTGGAATTAGATATCGAACTCGCCTTGCCCTTCGTCCATGGCGCTGACGGTCTCGGCGGCCAAGGCGCGGGTGATCGGCGTCTTGCGTTCGAGGGCCGCGCGGTCGAGGCGCTCGACGACGCGCATGGCGGTGCCGAGCGAGCGCTCGATGCGGCGCACCAGATATTGCACGACATGCGGCTCGACCTCGATCTGGCGGTCAGCGAAGAGTTTGGTGATGACGCCGGCGAGCAGGAGATCGTCCGGCTCGTGGATTTCCACCGTCGCCGCCGCCTTCAGCCGCGAGACGAGGTCGGGCAGCGCGACGCGCCAGGCCGAGGGAAAACGCCGCGCCGTCAAAAGCAGCGTCGAGCCGGCGCCGCGCACGGCGTTGATCAGGTGGAACAGGCCCTGCTCGTCGATTGCCGCCTTGTCGACGTCGTCGATGAGCGCCGGCCTGACGCCGAGCCCGGCAATATGCTCACCGATCCGGCCGGGATCGACGGCGACGGCATGCGCCCGATCCCGCCAGATCTGGGCAAGATGCGTCTTGCCGGAGCCCGGCGGCCCGGCCAGCACCACGACCGGCGACGGCCAGTCCGGCCAGCGGTCGATCAGCGATGCCGCCTGCGCATTGGTGCCCGAGACGACGAGCTCGTCGCGCGAATAGCCGGTGCCGTGGCCGAGATCGAGCGGCAGCTGGCGCGGCGTATCTGCTTGTTGAGCAGCCATTTCAGCCCCGCGTCGAGCGATGGCCGCCGCCGCGATCAGCCGGCAATGGCGCCACCGGCCCGCCTGCGTGGCCCTTGTAAAGCGGCGATTCGAGATAGCGGGCGATGGCGAAGCGCACCAGAACGGCAATCGCCGCCGACGCCGGCACGGCAATCAACAGGCCGACGAAGCCGAACAGCGCGCCGAAGGCAAACAGCGCAAACATCAGCCAGACCGGATGCAGGCCGACGCTCTTTCCGACCAGCCGGGGCTGCAGGATGTTGCCCTCGATGAACTGGCCGACGAAGAACACGCAGGCCACCGCCACGATCATCGTCCAGTCCGGCCAGAACTGGACGAAGGCGACGCCGACTGCGAGCACCAGACCGGTCAGCGAGCCGACATAGGGGATAAAGGAGATCAGGCCGGCAAAGAGGCCGATCAGGATGGCGAAATTCAATCCGGTGAAGGTCAGGCCGGTGGCGTACATGGCGCCGAGCACTAGGCAGAGCGTGCCCTGCCCGCGCACGAAGCCGGCGGTGGCGGTGTTGATGTCGCGGGCAAGCGCGCGCACCGTCTCGACATAGTCGCGCGGCACCCAGCCATCGACTTCGGCCACCATCCGGTCCCAGTCGAGCAGCATGTAGAAGGCGACGACAGGGGTGACGACGAACAGGCTGACCACCGAGACCAGCGCCACGCCCGAACTCCAGATCGAGGTGAAGACGGTGGTCAAAAGGCTGAAGCCGGAGGTCAAGAGCGAGTTCAGCCCGTCACGCAGGCTGCCGGCATTGACGCCGAAACGCTGCTCCAGCCATTTCGGATCGAAGCTGGTGATCAGCGACTGCAGCCGCGTCAAATATTCCGGCAGCTTGCGGCCGAAATCGGCCATCTGCGTGGCCAGCACCGGCACCAGGATGACGAAGGCAAGAACCACGACAACGATGAAGGCGATCAAGATCACCACCGTCGCCATCAGGCGCGAGAGGCCGAGCCGCTGCAGCCAGTCGGCGACCGGATCGAGAAAATAGGCGAGCACCATGCCGGCGACGAAGGGCAAGAGGATGCCGGAGAAGATGTAGAGGAACAGCGCCAGCAGAACGGCCGTCGCCAGCCAGAAGAAAACCTGGCGGCGAAGCCCGCCCGAGCCGTCGTCAGCCGCGATCACGGCGGCATCGTTGTCAGGGGCCGGTGCTGGAGCCTCCCGACTTGCCGATGCCCGACTTGGTGTCGCCTGTACGGGAGTTGCTCGTCTGGGAGCCTTCGCCATAGCCGCTCATATGCCTTAGCCAAGCCACGAGATAGGCCGCGGCCGAAGCCACGGTCAAGACCCCGGTCAGCAATATGAGCGCGGTCCGCAGCGGACCCAGATGCACAGAGAAGGCGAGTTCGCCCAGCACCACCGCCGCCAGCACGATCTGCGCGGCGGTATTGGCCTTCGACACGAAGAGCGGCTTCACCTCGACCGGATGGCTCATGACGCTCGACAACAGCACGGCGCAGACGATCAACCCGTCGCGCGAGACCATGGTCACCACCAGCCACAGCGGCAGTTCGCCGGCAAAACCCATGACCACGAAGACCGAGACCAGCAAAAGCTTGTCGGCGACCGGATCGAGATAGGCGCCGAGGCGGGACGACTGGTTCCAGCGGCGCGCTATGAAGCCGTCGACGCCATCGGAAATGCCGGCGACGAGGAAGCCGGCGAAGGCCCAGCCCCAAAGCGACTGCAGCATGGCCAGCACCACGGCGGGCACCAAAAGCAGGCGCATGATCGTGATCATGTTGGGAAGGGTCACGTGAGGTCCCGTCGTGTTTTTGTTGGGAAAAAGATGAGGGAGATGGGGGATTGGCGCAAGGGACGAACTGCTGATCTCCCCCCTCGTGGGGGAGATGGCCGGCAGGCCAGAGGGGGGCGCGAAGGAACGCCGGCTTTTGGGCCAAGAGACCTGTGGAAGAAGCTGATAGGCTACATGCCATAGGGAGGCGCGCAGCATGTCGGTCAAGATTTACGTATATTGGGGACCAAGGAAACGCACTGCCGAGGATTTGATCCCGCAACTTCAAGCGCATTTCCGAACACTGGCTGCAGCGGACAAAAGGCTCGCAGGCTGGGGTCCGCTGGCAAGATCCTTAAAAAAGGCGATGGCATCCGAACCGATAGACACCTCGGCATCCGTGGAACTATTCCGGCTGCTGCAAAAAGGTCAAAACAAGACCGACATGCCGCCGCGCCAGCCGATACCGGAATTAGGTTACCGCGTTTCACTTTGGAACCAGCGCCGCGGAGGCATCGAGGCAGCGACATCCGTCCATTGCGGGGCGTATTCCGAATATCTGTCAGAAGACAGCCAGAACATCGCTAGCCTGGAACTCACCTGTATGGCCGATGCCCAGCCACTGGAGGCTGGAACCTTGCTCGCCCTATTCCACAGATTCGTCGAAATCTGGGAACCAGCCTGGGGTTCGATCTGGCGGGACGTTCAGGAAGGGCATCCGGCTGGCAGCCGTGAGTATCCGACCCGTGCCCAATACGCGTATTACCAACAACAACAGGGCTTGGCGTCGCAACAACGAACCGTGGGAAAAGTGCTTGCTGTTCCTAACGGGCGTATGTGGGTGGATGAAGCGGTGGCATCCTTTCTAGAAGAGATTTGACTGTCATACTCGCGAAGCCGGCGGGACAGCGCCCCCCCTCTGTCCTGCCGGACATCTCCCCCACGAGGAGGGAGATTGGCAGTTTCCGCGCCTCGTCCGCTTTCCACGGTTTTGTCCGCCTCGACGACCGTCATCCTTGCTCCCCGAAACCATTCATGCGAAGAGCCCGCAATGGAAACAGGGACGAGCCGACGATGAGCAAGGGCGATCAGGCCAAGCGCAAGAACGGGCTCACCTATGCCGAGGCGGGCGTCGACATCGATGCCGGCAATTTGATGGTCGAGAAGATCAAGCCGCTGGTGCGCGCCACCCGCCGGCCTGGCGCCGACGGCGAGATCGGCGGCTTCGGCGGACTGTTCGACCTGAAGGCCGCCGGCTTCACCGATCCGGTGCTGGTCGCCGCCAATGACGGCGTCGGCACCAAGCTCAAGATCGCCATCGATGCGGGCAAGCACGACACGATCGGCATCGACCTCGTCGCCATGTGCGTCAACGACATCGTCGTGCAGGGCGCCGAGCCCCTGTTCTTCCTCGACTATTTCGCCACCGGCAAGCTCGACCCCGACCAGGGCGCTTCGATCGTCGGCGGCATCGCGCAGGGCTGCCGGCAGGCCGGCTGCGCGCTGATCGGCGGCGAGACCGCGGAAATGCCCGGCATGTATCACCACAAGGATTACGACCTTGCCGGCTTCGCCGTGGGCGCGGCCGAGCGCGGCCAGTTGCTGCCGACCGACGATATCGTCGAGGGCGACGTACTGCTTGGCCTCTCCTCCTCCGGCCTGCACTCCAACGGCTTTTCGCTGGTGCGCCGTATCGTTGCGGCGAGCGGGCTTGGCTGGAGCGATCCGGCGCCGTTCAACGACGAGCTCAGCCTTGCCGAGGCGCTGCTCGAGCCGACGCGCATCTATGTGAAGTCGATCCTCAAGGCGATCCGCAACACGCATGGCATCAAGGCGCTCGCCCACATCACCGGCGGCGGTTTTCCGGAGAACATTCCGCGCGTGCTGCCCAAGGATTTTTCGGCCGAGCTCGACCTCGAGGCGATCGACGTGCCGCCGGTGTTCTCGTGGCTGGCAAAGGCCGGCGGCGTCGCGCCGGAAGAAATGATGCGCACCTTCAACTGCGGCATAGGCATGGTCCTCGCCGTCGCCTCCGGCCAGGCGGCACAGGTCGCGGCAGTGCTGCAGGAAGCCGGCGAGACGGTGACGCCGATCGGCCGCATCGTGCCGCGCCGCGACGCCGGCGTCATCTATCGGGGCTCGATCGGCCTATGAGCAGGAAACGCACGGTCGTCCTGATTTCGGGGCGCGGCTCCAACATGACGGCGCTGATCGCGGCGGCCAGCGACCCGACCTATCCGGCCGAGATCGTCGGCGTCATCTCCGACCGCGCCAACGCCGCCGGTCTCGGCATCGCCCAGTCGCGCGGCATCGCCACCAAGGTCATCCAGCGCGCCGACCATCCGAACAAGGATGCCTATGACGCCGCGATCGATGCCGCGCTCACCGGCTTCGGCGCCGACATCGTGGCCCTGGCCGGCTATATGCGCATCCTCGGACGCGGCCTCGTCGAGAAATGGCAGGGGCGGATGGTCAACATCCACCCTGCCCTGCTGCCGGCCTTCAAGGGGCTGGACACGCATGCCCGCGCCATCCGCGCGGGCGTGCGCATCCATGGCTGCTCGGTGCATTTCGTCACGTCCGAGATGGATGACGGCCCGATCATCGCGCAGGCCGCCGTGCCGGTCATGGTCGGCGACAATGAGGACACGCTGGCCGCGCGGGTGCTGAAGGTCGAACACCGGCTCTATCCGCTGGCGCTGGGTCTGGTCGCCGAAGGCAAGGCGCGCATGGAAAAGGGCCACACCGTCCTCGCGCATTTCGCCGACGATGCCGACAACGCCACCTCGGTGGTGATGGCGCCGGACCCGCTGCGCGAGGAAACCGACCTCGAACAGCTGGCGCGGATCACGCCGTAGTTTGAACCTGTCAGGATCTGGAGCCTTTGGAGATCTTCGACAGCGCGGTCCGCACCAAAGGCGATCTGGCCGGCGTCTTCGAGTATGAAGAAGAGGACGGACCGCAAAGCGCCACAGCCTATTGTACGAACCCGATGGCTCAATTGTCGGCGCGATCCACGTTCGATCCGGAGCCTGGTCGATCACCGAGGCCGACATCGCGGTGAAATGGGACAAGGACGAGCAGCGCGTGGGCCTCTTCGTCTTCGGCGTGCTTACGGCCGCTTTCGATGCCGAGACGGGCGCAAGATGCGGTGGTAGGCATGGCGAGGATTTCAACGCCGAGATTCCCTGGTCCTGATCGATGCCTGTGAAACAGTTGCTCATCCTGCGCCACGCCAAGTCGAGCTGGGACGATTCCTCCCTCGCCGACTTCGACCGGCCGCTCGGGCCGCGCGGGCAAAAGACCGCGCCGCTGATGGGCCGGGAGCTTGCCCGGCGCGGCTGGCTGCCGGATCTGGCGCTGGTCTCGCCGGCACTGCGCACCCGCGAGACCTGGCGGCTGATCGCGGCCGAGCTGCCCAGACATGTGCCGGCGCAATTTGCCGACGAGCTCTATGAAGCCGCCCCTGCCGCCATCCTGACGCGCGTGCGGCAGGCGAAGGCGACGAGCCTGCTGGTGATCGGCCACAATCCCGGCCTGCAGGACTTCGCGCTGCGGCTGGCCGGGGCCGGGTCGGATGCGCGTGTGTTTGACAAGATCAGGGAGAAATTCCCGACCGGGGCGCTCGCCCGTTTCACGCTCGAGGACGACTGGTCGGACCTGGCCTTTGGCGACGCCCAGCTGACGCATTGCCTCAAACCGAAGGACCTGGCTGCGTAATTCCCCCCTCGGGAAGAGGCCGCGAGCGCCAAACAGATAGGCGGCGGAGCAAGCCCGCCGCCTTTGGCATTGTGAGGCGCGAAGAAATCAGTTGCCCCAGATGCCCTGGCCGGATTCCGGCGGAAAGCTGTCGGGCATAGCCGAGCCGGTGGTCATCGAGGTATCGACATTGGCCGACTTGGCGACGTCATGCTTGCGGACCGAGGCGGTGAGGCCGCGGTCGACGCCGACTGTCGACTGGTTGGCATTGGTGTCGCCGTAATGGTCGCTGCCGGCGAAGGCGGAGCCCATGGCGAGAAGCATTGCGGCAGTGGTGAGAGCGATCCTGGTCATTTCAGAAGTTCCTGTCGTTGAATGGTGGAGGTTTCGAGGATGGTCGAGGCGTCAGCGCCCCCAGAGACCGTCGTCGTTGTGCCGGGCGATGATGTCGGCGGCGGTCTGGCTGGTCGCGGTGGCCACCGGGGTTTGCTGCTGCGCCATGTCCCGCACGCGGATCGAACTGGTCATCATGTGGTCGGCGCCGGCGGTCGGCTGGTTGGCGGTGTCGGCGCCATAGTGGTCGCTGCCGGCAGAGGCGCTGCCCATGGCAGCGACGAGCATGGCGGCCGCAACGAATGCGATCCTGGTCATCTCAATGTTCCTTGTCCTGTCGTTTCATCGGCGGCGCCTTGGGAGGATGGCCCGCTGCCGACAAGACCGGTGACGGCCTGGAATTATTCCCGAGCAAGGATCGTTTTTCGCCGAGCGCTCAAAAGCGCGAGCCGCGACGCTGATGAAAAAAGCGATCCTGAACAATGGGATACGCGGGACAGCTCGGCGTCAGATTCAGGTTTCGTACATAGCCGGCCGCATAAAAGCGAAGCGGCGGGACCAGCCCGCCGCTTTGATGTCTGTCGCGGATAGAACCGATTAGCGGTTGCCGAACAGGTCGTGATTGGCGCCCTGGACGACCGGCTTCTGCGCATCCGCGTCCGATTTCTTGATCGAAGCGGTGAACGAGGTGTCGACCGAAGCGGCCGGCTGGTTGGCATTGGCCGAGCCGTAATTGTCCGAGCCGGCGAAAGCGGCGCCGGTGGCAACGAGAAGGGCGGCGGCGGTAAGAGCGATCTTGGTCATTTGAGTTACTCCAGATTTGAAGCTGATGGATTGGATCTGGTCAGGGCCGGGAATGGCTTAGTGGTTGCCCCAGATGCCCTGGCCCGACTGCGGCTGGTTCTGGTCAGGCGTGATGTGGAGATCGCGCTGCTCGAACGTGCGGATCGAGCCGGTGATGCTGTTGTCGACGTTGCCCGCGGGAGCGGTCACGGCCGGCTGGTTGACGTTGTCGGAACCATAATGATCGCTGCTGGCGAAGGCGCCGCTCGTGGCGACGAGGAGGGCGGCGGCGGTAAGAGCAATCTTGGTCATTTAAAGTACTCCGGATTCAAAGTCCTGTCCGTCTAGTGGCGTGCCTTGATGGAAACTCGCGTCGCTCGGACCATCCCGAAATGGGTCTGCCCTGCTGCCAGTTCCAATCACGAAAATTTGCGAACCGAACCGTTCGGTTCGACATTGAAACTATGTGATCGGCGCGGCGGTCATATTCTAATTGTTTTATATCAATGAGTTACGAAGATCGCCTGGCGAGTTGGCACCCAAGTCCGTCGTGCCAGCGTTCACCGTGACTACACGAACCGTCAACATAAATTGAACCGAACGGTTCGGTTTTATGACTTGTCCGAGCGACGAGGCGACCCGACAGGCGCAATGGCTGTGGTGGCGACCGCCGGCAAACCACGTTTGCCTTGAGGGCGGATCGATACTATCGGTTGGGCTCGAGGGACCAATTCGGACGCCGCCTTTGGCGAAGGCCGGCGCCGTTGGGAGGAAACAGCGACGAACGATGCGGCTGCTGCTTGTCGAGGACAATCGCGAACTGGCCGATTGGCTGAGCAAGACGCTGCGCCAGGCGAGCTATGTCGTCGACGTCGTGCATGACGGCGAGGATGTCGAGCACGCCTTGGCCGCCGGCGATCATGCCCTGATCATCCTCGACCTCGCCCTGCCCCGCATGGGTGGCATGGAGGTGCTGAAAAGGTTGCGGGCGCGCGGCAACCCGGTGCCGGTGATCGTGCTCACCGCCAATGCCAGCCTCGACGGCCGGGTCAAGGGCCTCAACGAAGGCGCCGACGACTATCTGGCCAAACCCTTCCAGATCGAAGAGCTGGAAGCGCGCATCCGCGTGCAACTTCGCCGCGCCAATGACCGCACCGCGCCGGTCATTGCCTGCGGCGATCTCGTCTTCGACACCAACACCCGGCTGTTCTCGCTCAGCGGCGCGACGCTGTCGCTGACGCCGCGCGAGCACGCGGTGCTGGAACAGCTCGTCGTCAAGGCCGGGCGCACGGTGAGCAAGGCAGCGCTCTCGGCCGCGATATACGACTTCGAGACCGACGCCGACCCCAGCGCCATCGAGATCTATGTGCACCGCCTGCGCAAGAAGCTTGAGGGTTCACGCGTCCAGATCGCCACCTTGCGCGGCCTCGGCTATCTCTTGCGCCACGACGATCCGGCGCCATGAGGATCGGCAGCCTTCGGATCGGCAGCCTTCGCCTGCAATTGCTGGCCTGGGTGGTGCTGCCGCTGGCCGGGCTCGCCGCCATAAACCTGTGGACCAGCCATGGAAATGCACGCGCGACTGCCGATCTGGTCACGGACCGGATGCTGATGGCGTCGGCGCGCGCCATCGCCGAGCAGGTCGCGGTGAAGGACGGCGTGCTCGACGCCAGCATTCCGCCGGCGGCGATAGAAATGTTCGATACCGGCGACCGCGACAGTGTCTATTACCATGTCGAGACCGCGGGTGGACGCCTGCTCACGGGCTATCCGGACCTGCCCAAGGCCACACTGCGCGGCAGCATCGAGACCGGTTTTCGCGATCATCGTCTGCGGCTGGCGACACTCAGCCACGCGGTGATCGGCGCCGGTGCGGATTCGCCGATCACGGTCACCGTCGGCGTGACGCTTGCCGGGCATGACGCGATGGTGAGGCGTCTGTGGTTGAGCGCCTTTGGCCAGCAGTTGGCGCTGGTGGCCATCGCCGGCGTGTTCGTGCTGCTTGGCCTGCGCCGCGGGCTGGCGCCTTTGATCCGCCTGCGCGATGCGGTTCGCTCGCCGGGCCGCAGCGACCTCGACCCGGTCGAAGTGCCTGGCGCGCAGAGCGAGATCAGGCCGCTGATCGAGGCGCTCAATGCTTACATGGAGCGCGTACGAGCCCAGATGGCGGCGCAGCGCCGCTTCATCGCCAATGCCGCGCACCAGTTGCGCACCCCGCTGGCGCTTTTGTCGACACAGGCGAGCTATGCGTTGCGCGAAAGCGCCGCGGATCGACGGCGGGAAGCGCTTATGGCGTTGCAGGCAAGTTCAGGCAAACTGGCGCGACTGGCCGAACAACTGCTCACGCTGTCGCGTGCGGAGCCCGGCAGCCGGCGGCCGCGCGCCGACCGCATCGACCTCACTGAGGCAGCCCGGCAGGTGCTGGAAGCGCATGCGCCGAAGGCGGTCGAACGCAACATCGACCTCGGTCTCGAGGAGACCGGCCCCGTGCCGGTCATCGGCGACGGCACCATGCTGCGCGAGATGATCGTCAATCTTGTCGACAACGCGCTGCGCTACACACCGGCCGGCGGCAGCGTCACCGTCAAGCTCACCGCCATTGGCGACGAGGCCGCGCTCACGGTCATCGACGGTGGACCCGGCATTGCTTTGGAAGAGAGGGAGCACGTCTTCGAGCGCTTCTACCGCATAGCCGGCTCGGCCGAGGAAGGCAGCGGGCTCGGGCTCGCCATCGTCCACGAGGTGGTCGAGAATGCCGGCGGCAGCGTCACGCTGGGCGACGCCGCCGCCGGCGGGCTCAAGGTCGATGTTCGGCTGCCGCTGGCTCGCCCCTGAGGGCGCCCGCCGGCGAACCGCAATGGTGCCTACTGCGTCTCGTGCAACGGCTGGGGCCGCCATTTCGCCAGCCGGTTCTCGACCAGCGTCATCAGGTATTCGGCGCCCAGCGCCACCACCATCACGATGACGATCGCCGCATACATGCCGGCCGCGTCGAACGAGCCTTTGGCGATGTTGATCAAGAGGCCGATGCCGAAGCGCGAACCGACGAACTCGCCGACGATGGCGCCGATGATGGCGAAGCCGAAGCTGACATGCAGGCTGGCGAAGATCCAGCTCATCGCCGACGGCACGATCACCGAGCGCGTCAGTTGCCAGTCGGAGGCGCCGAGGATGCGGGCATTGGCGATCATCGCCCGATCGGCCTCGCGCACGCCCTGGAAGGCGTTGTGGAAGACGACGAAGAACACCATGACGAAGGCCAGCGCCACCTTGGAGGCAAGGCCGAGCCCCAGGATCATGATGAAGATCGGCGCCAGCACGACGCGCGGGATCGAGTTGATCAGCTTGATGTAGATGGAGAAGATGTCGGCGGCCATGCGGTTGCGGCCGAGCGCGACGCCGATGATGATGCCGGCGACCGAACCGGTGACGAAGCCCAGCACCGACTCTTCCATGGTCACATAGAGGTGGTACCAGAGCGGTCCTTCCGAGGTGCCTTCGGTAATCCACTCATAAAGCCGCCCGGCGATCGTGCTCGGCATGGCGTAGAAGAAGGGATCGATCCAGGCCATGCGGCCCGCGATCTCCCAGGCGCCCAGGAAGACGAAGAGGATGGCGAGCCGCCAGAACGTCACGGTGTGGCGGCGATGCGCTGCGGCCTTGGCGGCGGCGGCCTCGATTTCCGCATCCGACGTGCCCGGCCTGAAATTTGCGCTGGAAATGTTGATGGTGGCGTCGGTCATTTCAGCCTCCTCATGCCGCCGCGCGGGCATAGCTGGTCTCGACCTCTTCCTTGAGATCGGCCCAGATGGTGCGCGAATAATCGATGAAGCTCTGCTCGTAGCGGATGTCGGCGACGACACGCGGCCGCGGTAGGTCGATCGTGTAGACGGATTTCACCGTCGCCGGCCCAGCGGTCAGCACATAGACCTTGTCGGCCAGCGCGATCGCCTCCTCGAGGTCGTGCGTGACGAACACCACGGAGGCCTTCGCCTCGGACCACAACCGCAGCAACTCCTCATGCATGAGCACGCGCGTCTGCACGTCGAGCGCGGAGAACGGCTCGTCCATCAACAGGATCTCGGGGCCATTGATGAAAGTCTGGGCGAGCGCCACGCGCTTGCGCATGCCGCCCGAAAGCTGGTGCGGATAGTGCTGCTCGAAACGCGCCAGGCCGACGCGCGCCAGCCAGTCGCGCGCGGACGCCTGTGCCTGCGCCTTCGGCTTGCCGCGAAACAGCGGTCCGGCCATGACGTTCTCGATCACCGTGCGCCAGGGAAACAGCGCGTCGGTCTGGAACACGAAGCCGATGCGCGGGTCGATGCCCTTGACGGGAGCGCCCATGACGCGGACCTCGCCGGCACTCGGGCTGGCGAGCCCGGTGACGAGGTTGAGCGTCGTCGACTTGCCGCAGCCGGTCGGGCCGACGACGGCGACGAACTCGCCCCGCTCGACGGTCATGGTGAAATCGCGGATCGCCGTCAGCGATTTGCCGGTGGGGGACAGGAAGCGGCGGCTGACATTGATCAGCTCGATCGCCGGAGCGGTCTTTTCGATGGCCATGGCAGAGCAAACTCCAATAGCAGGCGACCGCCGCGCGGGGATCGCCTGGCGCAAAGGGACAGGTGGGACGCCGGCGCGGGAAATCCGGCGCCGGCCTTGTCCGCTACTTCGCGTTCTTGACGAATTCGGTGGTGTAGGTCTTCGAAAGGTCGATCTGCTTGCCCTGCAGTTCCTTCTTGAAGGCCGACAGTACGGTGAGCACCGTTTCGGGGCCGCCCTGAGGCATCACGCCATCGGCGGTGAACATAGCCTTGCCGGCGTCGAGGGCCTTCACATAGCCTTCCTTGTCGCCGACATAGTAATCCTTCGGCATCTTCTCGGCGATCTCGGCGCCGCTATGCGTGTTGATGAACTGCAACGTCTTGACGAAGGCATTGGCGAGCTTCTGCGCAGTATCCTTATGCGCCTCGACCCATTCGGTCTGCATATAGAGCGATGCCGCCGGATACGTGCCGCCGAGGGCCGCCTTGGTCCCTTCGATCGTGCGCATGTCGATCAAGACCTTGGCCTCGCCGGTCTTGAGCAGCCGGGTGATCGTCGGCTCGGTCGTCATGCCGGCCTGGATCTTGTCCTGCTGCATGGCGGCGATGAAAGTATTGCCGGCGCCGACCGGCACCGAGGTGAACTCGCCAAGCTTCAGCCCGTTCTTGACCGCGAGGTACTCGGTCAGGAAGTTGGTCGAGGAGCCGAGACCCGTGACGCCCAGGCTCATGCCCTTGAAGTCGGCCGGCGACTTGATCTCGGGATGCTTGGAAGAGACCAGCTCGACCTCGCCCGGCGCCTGGCTGAACTGAACGACGGATTCGACGAACTTGCCCTTGGCCTGGAGATCGATGCAATGGTCATAGAAGCCGACCACGCCCTGTACCGCGCCCGCCAGCATCTCGTTCTCGGCGTCGACGCCGGCCGGCTCGTTGAGCAACTCGACGTCGAGGCCCTCATCCTTGAAATAGCCGAGCGCCTCGGCGAGTTTGGCGGGCAGGTAGATCTGCTTTTCGTAGCCGCCCACCATGATCGAGATCTTGTCGGCGGCCGACGCTGCCGTCGCGCCCGCCGCAAGCATGGCAAGCGTCAGCGTCGCCGAACGAAGAGCGTGTTTAGAGATAAAAGCGGTCACGTAACTTCCTCCACCTGGGCGGCGCGCCATCCGAGCTACGCCGCATCTCCTCCTTGCCGGCCCTCCCAGGCCGGTCATGTGGCGAACGCCACAAAACTGTCATGGCATGGCCAAGCTTTCAGCTGGCTTTCAGCCATTTTAGCGGCGGTGGAAATGGAAATCCGGCCTGGTTCCAGGTCACGAGGCAGTGAAGCCCAGCACGTCGCGCATGTCGTATTCACCGGGCGGCCGGCCAGCGACCCACAGTGCGGCCGCGATGGCGCCGCGCGCGAACATCGAGCGGTCGCCAGCGGCATGCGACAGCGTGAGCGTCTCGCCCTCGGCAAGGAAGCCGACGCTGTGCTCGCCGACGATGCTGCCGCCGCGCAGCACGGCAAAGCCGATCTCGCCGGCGGGGCGCGGACCAATCAGGCCATCGCGGGCGCGCCTCGCCACGTCGCCCAGGTCGACGCCACATCCGCGCGCGACCGCCTCGCCGAGCATCAGCGCCGTGCCCGACGGCGCGTCGACCTTGAAGCGATGATGCGCTTCGAGGATCTCGATGTCGCAGTCTTCGGACCCGAGCGCCCTCGCCGCCTGCTCGACCAGGCCGGTCAGCATGTTGAGCCCCAGCGAATAGCTGCCGGAGCGCACGATGGCGATCGTCTTCGCCGCCTCGGCGATCGCGGCCAACTCCGACGCGCTGAAGCCGGTCGAGCCGATCACCAGCGCCGGACCGCCGCGCGCGGCGCAGGCTTTTGCCAGCTCGACCGAAGCCGCGGGCGTGGTGAAATCGATGACGACATCGACAAGCGCCAACGCCTCGTCGCGCTCGACCAGCCCCTCGCCCATGCTGCCCGGCCGATGGAAGCGCGCGACGGGCTCCAGCCGCGGATCGGCCGCGACGGTTTGCGCCATCTGCCGGCCCATGCGGCCGAGCGCGCCGGCGATGGCGATCTTGAGCGGCTGCGGCATGGTGATCCCTGTCGAAAGCGAGTCGGAACAATCGTCTAGCACGCCACCTTGGTAAATTGATTCAGCCGGCGGACACACCATTCGTCTTCAGCATCATGCCGGCGATCTCCTTGACCAGCTTCGCGGCGACCAGCGCCGTGACGTTGGAGAGGTCCTGGCGCGGATTGTATTCGACGACGTCGGCGGCGACGATAGGCTGGTCTATCGCCTGGATCAGGCCGATGACCTGGCGGGTGCTGAAGCCGCCCGGCTCGCGATGCGAGACGCCGGGCGCGAAGGCCGGATCGAGCCCGTCGAGATCGACCGACAGATAGACGGGCGTCTCGAGGTCGAGCGACAGCCCTTCCCTGAAATGCCGCATCTCCACCACCTCGACGCCGAAGCGCTCGAACTGGCCGCGAAGCTCGTCGTTGAGGGTGCGCAGGCCGATCTGGATCAGGCGGTCGGCGAGCCGCTCCTCCATGATGCGCGCGAAGGACGAGGTGTGCGAGCGCGGATTGTCCTGATAGGCGTCATACATGTCCGGATGCGCGTCGATCTGGACGATCGTCAGGTTTGGATGGCGGCGGCGTACCGCGCGCAGCACCGGCCAGGCGATGGCGTGGTCGCCGCCGAGCGAGATCAGCGGATGGCCGGCATCGAGCGCGCGGCCGACCTCGTTCTCGATGCGCTGCCACGGATCGCCACCTTGCGGGAAATCGATGTCCCCGTGATCGACGAGGCGGTCGGCCATGTCGAAGCCGGTTTCCGACCAGGAGCTGTACGCGTCGCTGTGAAGCTCGCGCCGGATCAGCGCCGGCGCCTCGGCCGGGCCCTGGAGGTAAGACGAGTTCGCGTCATGCGGAATGCCCAGAAGCGAGACCTTGGCCATGACATCCTCCCGCGCGTCGTTGAGACAGAACGCCTCTATAACGACGGGAGCTGGCAGGCGCGACGAGAGGCGCTTGGGCCAGACGGAAAAGCGCGCCGCGGGCGCAGGCGCGCCGCACGCGAATGTGAAACGCCGCACTGATCGCCACCCGTGCGATGTGCTAATTTAGCTTGAGCGTCCGGCTGCACCGGACCCGTGTCCGAGGGGGGACGCCCATGCTGCGGCCAGTGCACGTCCTGGTTCTTTCCTGCCTCGCCGTCCTTTGTAGCATCTCTCCAACGCCGTTTGCCGGCGGGGCCTTCGCGGCCCAGGCATCTTCCGACAAACCCGACGATGCGGCCAAGAAGGACGATGCCGCCAAGAAGGAAGCGCTCGACGCGGCGAAGAAGGCGGCACTCGCCGAGGCGATCAGCGTCTGCGATCACGGCGCCTCGGTGCCGCTCGATCCCGAAGCAAAAGCGCCGTCGGTCCAGTATAGCGAGCTCTTCCCTCAGGATTTCGACCTCAGCAAGCTCAAGACCCTGGCCGACAAATGCCAGGCGGCGATGCTCGGCGCGCCGCAGGAAAAGCGGCTGACGCTCGAATGGCTGCGGGTTCAGGTCGCGCTCAACCAAGCGGGGCTGGCCTTTCTCCTCCCACAGATCAAGCTCATCGCCGACGGCGGCAGTCCCGAGGCGAACTACCTGCTCTACGAAGTCTATTCGGTGCATCGGCACGACAGCGCGGATGCCGGTCCGCCGCCAGTCACGCGCGACGTGGCGCTCGATGCCTTGCAGAAGGCAGGTGCCGCCGGCCATCTCACGGCCCTGGTGACGCTGCTGCATCAGTATAGCGACGGACCGCTGCTGCGCCGCGACGCGCACAAGCTGGTCGAGACCGCGCAGCACATCATCGACGCGCCGGTCCAGGGTCCCTCGCCCGGCGAATGGGACAGCCAGCTCCGCAACGCCATGCCGCTGCTGATCGCGCGGACGGTGCTGGAGAATGACGGTTTCACCGGCGAGGAACAGCAAAAGGCCTTTCAAGTCGTGGAAGCGGATTCCAAGGCGGGCACCATCGGGCCCGAACCGTCGGTGCTCGCCTATATCAAGGCGCTGCGGCTCGGCCGCGGCACGCAGCAGGACGCGGCGAAGGCCAGGCAATTGCTGGAGGCGCGCGTCGCCAACGATCAGTATGCCGTGCCGATGCTGGCGGATATGCTGGCCAAGGGCGAAGGCGGCGCGGCGGGCGGCAAGCGCGCGATCGCCATATTGCGCGCTACCACCAAGGATGTCGCCGGCGCCGGGCCGATGCTCGCCGGCCTGCTTTTGGACGGCAAGTTCGTCGGCCGTCAGCCGCGCGAGGCGATCCGGTTGCTCAACGCCCCCTGGGACCTCGACGCCAGCATCAAGCTGGCGAAGCTGCTTCCCGACTATGACGGCTTTCAGATCGACAATCCGGACCAGCTGATCGAGCGCCTGAACGACGCCGCCCAGGCCGGCGAGTCCGGCGCGGCGCTGGCGCTGGCGCGGCTGCAGCTGTCGGACGATCAGCAGTTCAAGAACGAGGATTTGGCGCGCGCCATGCTGAAGCCGCTGGCGGACGCCGGCGACCGCGAGGCGCTCTGGCTCTACGCCTCGACGCAATATGCCAATCTCGATTCGACCAGCTACCGCCCGTCGCGCCGCGACGAGGGGCTGAGCGACGATCAGTTGAAAGCCCTGATCGTCGACGGAGAAGCCAAGAAGGAAGCGCAAGCCTATCTGCTGCAGGCGAAGCTCTTGCGCAAAGGCGTGGTCTACGAGCAGGACGACCAGAAGGCGACCGCGATGCTGATCAACGCCGCCAATCTCGGCAGCGTCGAGGCCATGGTTCTGCTCGGCGACGCCTATGCCGACGGTCTCGGCATCGACAAGAACCCGCGCGAGCGCCTGCATGCCTGGCGCGAGGCCGCGCGGCTCGGTTCGCTCAAGGCCAAGGACAAGCTTGCGAACGCCTTCACCTTCGACAGTTTCGACCATCTGATGACGCTGCGCGAAGGCATCACCGACCGCATCGCGCTTTACAATGACGGCATCGGCAGAATGGGTCTCGGCGTGTTCGGCGACGCCGGCGCCAACATGGAACTGAGCGGCCTCTTTTCCGGACCTGCCTCCAGCGCCGGAAACGCGGCGGTCGCGGCCGCGGTGATGGACGCTTTCCGCGAGGCGCCGGCAGGGCTCGACGACCAGAACCTGGTCGGGATCGGCAAGGCGCTGCCCGACGAAATCCGCGCCGCGATCGAGACGACGCTGAAGCGCGAAGGTTTTTACGCCGGCGAGCCGAAAGGTTATTTCGGTCCGGACGTGCGTAAGGCACTGGCCGCGTGGGTCGATGCAAAGGGCCCGCTCGCCGATGTTCCCGCCCAAACCGCGGCGACGCAGCAGGCCGCACCGGCCGCCGGGCTGCTGACGAGCGAAACGCTCGACCGGGTCCGCAAAAGGGTCTCCACCCAGGCGCAGGCCGCCAAGACCGATAAACAGAGGCTTGCCGTCGTCAAACAGTACGACATGCTCGCACGCTACGGCGACCTCCCGTCGCGCTGGGCGGTGATGAGCAACTACCATCAGGCAAAGGTCGTGCGCACGGTCGTCACTCCGGAGGAGGTCACGCGCTATGCGCTCGACATCCTGGTGTCGAAGCCAGCCGGCGTCGACAAGCCGGAGTTCGAGTTCATCTTCGACCTGACGCAGATCGCGCAGGACCGGAAATCCAAAGCCGTGGGCAGCGCCACCTTGCAGGCGATCCGAGACGATCCGCGCCTGCAGGACCCGCTGACGCTCGGCGCCATCATGGGCCAGTTCGCCTTCGCGCCGGACGCCTGCGATTCCGTGCTCGCCGCGGCCAAGAAAGCCAGCATCGACGGCGTGGGGGAAGATGGATGCGACGAAGACACCCGCACGGCGCTGATCGCCTTCGCCAAGGACAAGGGCGCTTCCGGCGTCGACGCCGCGGCGCGCAAGGCGGCCGCCGACGAGATCAAGACGCTGGATGCGCAGGCCGCGAAGTAATCAGAGCGCCCTGAGCCAGACCTTGTTGTCGTGGACGGCGGCGCCGCCATAGGGCGCCGGCGCGTCGGCGCCGGTCAGCACGTTGATGCCCTCGCCGCGTTCATGCGCGCTGTTCGGCCAGATGCCTTCGGCGATCACCACGCCGCGCTTGACGCCGTCGAAGAACCTGGCATGCAACACCACGTCGCCGCGCCGGTTGCCGACCTCGACGCGGCCCCCATCCTCGATGCCGAGCACTGCTGCATCTTCGCGGTGGATGAGCAGCTCCGGCCTGCCCTCCTTGGCCTTCGACACCGGCGTCTCGGCAAAGCTCGAATTGAGGAAGTTGCGCGCCGGCGAGGTCGCGAGCCGGAACGGGTGCTCCTCGTCCGCGACCTCGATCAGCTCGACATGGTCGGGGAATTCGGGCAGCCGCTCGACCGGGCCGAACAGACCCATGCTTTTCGGCGGCCGGTTGGGCGCCGACTGCCCTGTCCAGTTGGGCCGGAAGTGGAACTTCTTGTCGGCATGACCGAAGCCGTTGATGAAATGCGCGTCGGCGAAGTCGGGCTGCAGGTCGACCCACTTCTCAGCCCTCAAACTATCGAAGCTGCCGATTCCGCGCTTGCCGAGAATGATGTCGATATGCTCGCGCTCGGTCAGGCCGAAGCCCGGACGGTCGCCGACGCCCAGCCGCTTGCCGAGTTCCTCGTTGACGTAATGGTTGGTGCGCGGCCCTTCCGGCGGCTCGATCAGCTTGGGGCCGAGCGTGACGTGCTGGTTGCCGCCGCCCTTGTAGACGTCGTCGTGCTCCAGGAACATCGTCGCGGGCAGCACGACATCGGCAAGCCTGGCCGTATCGGTCATGAACTGTTCGTGGACGCAGGTGAACAGGTCCTCGCGCAGGAAACCCTGTTTCACCAGCCGCTGCTCCGGCGCGACATTGGCCGGATTGGTGTTCTGGATCAGCATCGCCGTCACCGGCGGACCGCCATAGAGCGCGTCCTCAGCACCTGTCAGCACCGGGCCGATGCGCGAATGGTCGAGATAGCGCACCTTCGGATCGCGCATCGCGGTGCCTTCGAGCACATCCTGGTTCAGCTTGAAGATGCCTGAATTGGAATGGAAGGCGCCGCCGCCCTCATATTGCCAGGCGCCGGTAACGGCGGCGATGCAGGACGCGGCATGCATGTTGATCGAGCCGTTGCGCTGGCGCGCGAAGCCGTAGCCGAGGCGGAAATAGGTCTTCTTCGTGGTGCCGACGAGCTGCGCGAAAGCTTCGATCTCGGCGATGCTCAAGCCGGTGATGGCAGCCGCCCATTCAGGCGTGCGGGTGCGCAAATGCTCTTCCAGTCCGCGCGGGTCGTCGGTGTATTTTTCGAGATAGGCGCGATCGGCCATGCCGTCTCGGAACAGCACATGCATGACGGCGCAGGCGAGCGCGCCGTCGGTGCCGGGCCGCAAGACGAGGCCGAGATCGGCCTGCTTCATCGTGGCATTGTCGTAGATGTCGACGACGACGATCCTGGCACCGCGTTCCTTGCGCGCCTTCATCGCATGGGTCATGACATTGACCTGCGTGACCACGGCATTGGTGCCCCAGATCACCACGCAATCGGCCTTCGCCATCTCGCGCGGATCGGGCCCGCGCAAAGCGCCCGCTCCCATCATCCAGCCGGTCCAGGCGAGATTGGTGCAGATCGAGCCGAAGAAGCCCGAATATTTTTTCGCGTGCCGCAGCCGCTCGATGCCGTCGCGCTGCACCAGCCCCATCGTGCCGGCATAGAAGTACGGCCAGACCGTCTCCGAGCCGTATTTGTCTTCGGCCGCGATGAACTTTTCCGCGACGAGGTCGAGCGCCGCTTCCCAGCTCGCTTCCTTCCAGGCGCCCTCGCCCTTGGCGCCAGCACGCACCAGCGGCTTCAGCAGCCGGTCTGGATGGTGCACGCGGTCGGCATAGCGCGCGACCTTGGCGCAGACGACACCCGCCGTATAGCTGTTCGCCTTGGCGCCATGCACGCGGCCGATGCGGTTTTCGTCGAGCAGCTCAACTTCGAGCGCGCAAGTGGAAGGACAGTCGTGCGGACAGGCCGAATGGCCGATCCGAAGCTTGGCGTGCTGGTTCATGCGGGGGTGTGTAGCGGGTTTTGCGGGAGAGGTGTAGGGCCAGATGGATCTCCCCCTTCTCCCCTTACAAAGGGAGAAGGGGGATCGGCGCGCAGCGCCGAGACGGATGAGGGGTTCGTGACGGATCGCCGGGGATGTCAGGCTGGGTCACCTCTCATCCGGCCGCTACTCGGCGATGTTTTTATTTTTATAAAGCGCATTATAGGCGCCGCATTTCGGGCAACGCATGTGCCGCTCGATATGATCTTCGCCTGCTTTGGTGTCGAAGACTTCAAGGTCCGCTTCGCCACATTCTGGGCATTTGACGATTGCCTCCGGGTCAACGGCCAGAAGGCTGCCTGCCTTGATCCACAACTCTCTGGACATTGATGATCTTATTTCCCGCGCAACTGAGAGCCTCTGGTTCCCAATGCTGAGAACCTTTTTGCGATCTCGTCAAAGAACAGCCGATGGTAATAAATGAACCGCTCGTCATCGCGATTGAATGGCTCTTGGGCACTAAGCTCGAAGTCAGCCTGGAACACGCCGTCTGCCAGCAGGTAGTTCGCCCCGTGGTCGGAACCAATCTCGATACGTCTCAAAATTTGCAGAGCGCGTTCGGCTGCGACTGGATCGAATTGGCGTTGGTGAAGACCGAGGAAAAAGCCGTCCTCGCGCGCAAACTCGTCCATGAAGTCATCGATCGCTGACATAGGCCACCCTGTTGCTGAGGGATGAGACTAGCCGGATGCGAGGGCAGCGTGTAGGGCCAGAGAAAATTAGCCGATCTCCCCTTGTGGGGAGATCAGCCCATCAGTCTGCGATCCCTTCCTCATACTCCGCCGACATCGTCAGCCACTTGTCCTCGTTTTGCGCCAGCGTGTGCGCAAGCTGCGAACGCTCCTTGGCCAGTCGTGTCGCGGTCGAAGGGTCCTTTTCGTAGATCGCCGGGTTGGCGAGCTCGTCCTCGATGAGGTCGATGCGCTTGCGCATGCGGTCCATCAGCGCCTCGGTGGCGCGGATTTCCTTGGCCAGCGGCTCCAGCGCGGCGCGGCGCTGCGCGGCCTCGCGGCGGCGGTCGGCCTTGGAGGCCTTGTCGGCTTCCTTCTGCTCGCGCCGGTTGGAGGAGACGCCGGTGACCAGGGTTTTATAGTCCTCGAGGTCGCCGTCATAGGGATTGACCGCGCCGTCCTTGACCAGCCACAGCCGGTCGGCGGTCGCTTCGAGCAGATGCCGGTCGTGCGAGATCAGGATGACCGCGCCGGGAAAATCGTTGAGCGCATGGATCAGCGATTCACGGCTGTCGATGTCGAGGTGGTTGGTCGGCTCGTCGAGGATGAAGAGGTTCGGTCCCTCGAAGGCGGACAGGCCCATCAGCAGCCGCGCCTTCTCGCCACCAGACAGGTCCTTCGCCGCGGTGTTCATCTTCTCGGTCGACAGGCCGAACTGGGCGACGCGGGCGCGCACCTTGGCTTCCGGCGCGTCCGGCATCAGCCGGCGCACATGCTCGTAAGCGCTTTCCTCGGGGCGAAGGTCGTCGAGCTGGTGCTGGGCGAAGATCGCCACCTTCAGCCCCGGCGCGATGGTCATCGAGCCGGTCTCGGCCTTCAGCCGGCCGGCGAGCAATTTGGCGAAGGTCGACTTGCCGTTGCCGTTGGCGCCGAGCAGCGCGATGCGGTCGTCGGCATCGATGCGCAGCGTCATCTTCTTCAGGATCGGGCTGCCCTCGGTGTAGCCGACATTGACGCCGTTCAGCGCCACGATCGGCGAGGCCACCGTCTTCACCGGCTCGGGGAAAGAGAAAGGCCGAACCGTGTCGTTGACCACGGCGGCAATCGGCTTCAGCTTCTCCAGCGCCTTCAGGCGCGACTGCGCCTGCCTGGCCTTGGAAGCCTTGGCGCGGAAGCGCTCTACGAACGACGCCATATGCTTGCGCTGCGCTTCCTGCTTGACGCGGCTCTTTTCCTGCAGCTCGCGCTGCTCGGTGAGCTGCCGCTCGAACTGGTCGTAGCCGCCGCGCCAGAAGGTCAGCTTCTTCTGGTCGAGATGAACGATCGAGTTGACGGCGCGGTTGAGCAGGTCGCGGTCGTGCGAGATCAGCAGAACCGTATGCGGATATTTGGAGACATAGTTCTCCAGCCACAGCGTGCCTTCGAGGTCGAGATAGTTGGTCGGCTCGTCGAGCAGCAAAAGGTCCGGCTCGGAGAACAGCACGGCGGCCAAGGCCACGCGCATGCGCCAGCCGCCGGAGAAGGACGAGGCCGGCCGCCGCTGCGCGGCATCGTCGAAGCCGAGGCCGGCGAGGATGGTGGCGGCGCGGGACTCGGCGGAATGCGCGTCGATATCGGCCAGCCTTGTGTGGATCTCGGCGATGCGATGCGCGTCGGTGGCGGTCTTTTCCTCCTCGAGCAGCGCTGCGCGCTCGACATCGGCCTTGAGCACGATCTCGATCAGCGGCTCCTCGGTGCCGGGCGCTTCCTGCGCCACCTGGCCGATGCGGGTGTTTTTAGGCAGGCTGATCGAGCCGGTCTCCGAAGGGAAATCTCCGGTGATCGCCTTGAACAGGGTCGTCTTGCCGGTGCCGTTGCGGCCGACGAGACCGGCTTTCGTGCCGGCCGGCAAGGTCAGCGAGGCATGATCGAGGAGCAGCCGCCCCGCCATGCGCAGCGAAAGGTCGTTGATGATAAGCATGAGCGGGCTTTTGCACGGGACGTCGGCGCTCCGCAAGAGCCAGGGCCTGGATGAGGCGCGGCGCGCGCGCTCACATCATCGGCAAAAAAAGTCCGATGGGCTGGAACCAGTTGCCTGCCGGAGCGTTGTGCGACCCGTGATCCGGCATTTCGCCCTCGCCTTCATCTTCTTCCAGGTCGCCACGACAGCAGCGCTGGCGACGCAGGTGGTGCTGTTCGAGGACGGAACGGCCGCGGTTGCTCCCGCCGCACTGTCCCTAAGTGACACGCAGGCGCAGCCGCTCACTCCATTTGGTGCGGGCAGGCTGGCGCCTGAGCACTTGTTGATCCAAATAGATTCCGGAAAAATATCTCGAGCGTCTTCTGTGACCGACTGAGAAGGCTGGCGCGGAAGCACGCCCGCCCCGCGTGAAGGCTACGCGCGAAATTCGCCGACCTTGTTGTTCCAGCCAGGACTAAGCGGCGCTCGCCACCAGCCTACCACCTTCGGCGATCAACATTCCCACGCGAAATACGAACCCGGCACGGCAAGACAACCGCAAGTTCGCCTTGTGGTCAATATTGATGCAGCAAGTGACGATGCCACCGAAAAAGGGCATCATGTCTATCGGGCAGAGCGTGATGCTTATCAAAAATTGATTTCAGTTTTTCTCATAAACCTGCGAGCTTGCAGAGGCGCCGTGAGTCGTGAGTGGGCGCCAACGATAACTTGGGACCAAGCAACTTGGCCCTCGACATGTCAGGAGCTCACGATGGGCGCGGCGGTCAACGATCAACGCACGCTGAGATATGTCGCGGAGATCACGCGCAAGCTGGCGAAAATGCTCTCGCGCACGCGCTACCAGATGCTCGCCTATCTTCTTGAAATGACGGCTGTCGAGGCGGAGAGCCTGGCGGACGAACAGGATCCCAAGCGCGCCCGGCAGGCGAAGCCGCCTCAGGCCCGCGGCTGACCGCCTGCCGTAAGGCGGTGCGGAACGGCGAGGCAGTTCAGCCTGTGTGTCTCGATGGCTGGCGGAGCGTCACATTCGACGATGGCGCGCTCGAACCGGTCGAGCGCGGCAAGCAGGTCGCCGGACGGCCTGCCCCTCGAAAACAGAATACGCCGCGCCTTGACGCCGCCAGCCGCGTCCACCGAGGACTGGGCGTACTCCCCGGCGCAGCGCGCCGAGGGCAGCCAGATGGTCGCGCCATGGTGTTGGCGCGACATCATCCGCTGCTGGCAGCATGCCTCAGGTCTTGGCCTTGCGCTTGCCTTTGCCCGCATCGCCGGCGGCCGGCTTGCGACCGAGGCCGGACGATTTGGCCAGCGCCGAGCGAGTGGCCGAATAGCTCGGCGCCACCATCGGATAGTCGGCAGGCAGGCCCCATTTGGAGCGGTATTCGTCCGGCGTCAGGCCATGGTCGGTCGAGAGGTGGCGCTTCAACGACTTGAACTTCTTTCCGTCCTCCAGGCAGACGATGTGATCGGGGAAGACAGAGCGCTTCGGATTGACGGCGGGCGTCAGCGCCACCGCCTCCTTGACCACGCTGCCGCCGGCGAGCTTGCGCACCGATGCGCTAACGCTGGCGATCAGATCAGGCAGGCCGGAGGCCGGGAGCGGATTGTTGCCGACATAGGCCGAGACAATGTCGGCGGTCAGCTCGATTGCAGTCTTGTCGTCGATGTTGGACAATTTTTTTCACCTTCTGCTGGTCGTCAAATCGCCAGCTCTTTTTAAGATTTTCGTCGGTGTATCGAATTGGACCTGTCCCCCAACGGACCGTCCATAGTCAGTAAAGCTACCAGACTCAATACAGGGCGATGTTTCTATGCGGACCGCGAACGCGCAAGTTAGGAATTCTAATAGCAATAACAAACGCTTTATAGAACAGGCAGCTCGCCTGGACGCGTAAAAAGCGCTATAGCACTTCGATTTATCGCGGAAGTTGCTGAAAAATCGAAGTTCAGGCCAAGTTCCGGCATCGAGACGATAATCCGCGACCGGATAATCGACCATGCGTGATTCGGCGACGCCATGGCAAATCGCTCATTCGGCGGCGGCGCCGCTCCTGATATCCGCCGCAGGCCTGTCGGCCAGGATTTCCAGCACGCGTTTCCAGCGCGCGCAGCGGCCGAAATCCTTCTGCTCGATGGCCCTTTCCGCCTTCATGGCCGCATAGAGCGGCGCCTCCGCGCCAAACTCCCTGACCAGCCAGTGCGCCTCCTGTCTGGCGCGGCGTTCGTCCTCGTCAACGGCCATTTTGTACATCGTCCATGATCTCCGTACCTTCGATGCCGACCGCGAGGCAGCTGCCGATGACGAGGACGGCGCCGGCAACCGCCATCATCGACAGGCTTTCGCCCGAGAGCGTCAGCAGAAACGTGGACGCGATCGGCGTCAGATAGGCGACGACCGCTATCCGGCCGCCGTCATCGAGCTTCGCGGCGCGTGACCAGAAATAGTAGCCGAACCCCATCGGTCCGGCGCCGAGATAGAGGCCAAGCAGAAGGTGCGCGCCGGTCGGGTGCACGACGCCGTCATGCAGGCACCAGGCGAAGGTGAGCGCCACGCCGATCAGCGCCGAGGGCAAGAGCAGGCGCTCCGGCGACACGGCAAGACGGCCGACGGCGAGCGAGTAGAAGGCCATACAGAGCGCCGAGCCGAAAGCGGCGAGGTAGCCTACGAGGCTGCCGCCTTCGAACCAGGACTGCGCGCGGCCGCCGGAAATGACCAGCGCCACGCCGACGAAGCCGACAGCCGCGGCCAGCCCGAGCAGCAGCGGGCGCCGCGGCCGGCCAAGCAGGATGACCGCCGCGGCGATCATCAGCGGCCAAGTATAGGCGACGAGGTTTGCCTCGATGACCGGCATCGACGCGAACCCGATATATTGCAGCACCATGGTGCCGACCAGGCCGAGGAAGCCGACGGCGTAGGCGAGCGCGGCATTCCCCTTCTCCCCTTGTGGGAGAAGGTGGATCGGCGCGAAGCGCCGAGACGGATGAGGGGTGTTGGAAGAAACTCCAGCGTCGGCGATCCGTCCAGCACCCCTCATCCGACCGAGCTTCGCTCGGCCACCGCCCGGGGGCGAGCCACGGGTCTCGCCCCGTCCTTCGGACCCCACAAGGGGAGAAGGGAAGAACCGGATCAGCGCAAACACGAGGGCCGCGCCGCAGAATTGCAGGAACTGCACTTGCGACACCGGATAGCTGGCCAGCAGCGTCTTGCCGACCAGGGCGTTGGTCGCCCACAGCGCCACGGCGCCGAGGGCGAAGGCCAGCGCCGCCCCGGGGGCGGCACTGGAGCGGCTTTTGCTTTCCGGCACGAGGCTCAGCGGCACTGGAGGTGGCTGGCGCTCGGCCCGATCATGGCTCATTACCACGACTCCCTTGCCCCGCCGGAAACCGCCTCCGCCGCCGGCTGCGGCACCGGATGCTCCTCGGCATGGCGGCGATAGGCGGGCAGTTGGTTGGTCCACACATCCTCGGCCAGCTCGTTCACCCAGGCGCGGTCCTGGTCGTTGTCGGCGGCGAGGTAGAACATGCGGTTGTCGTCGACATAGGGCTTGGTCGCCGAGCGCTGGTTGAGCACCAACGTGACTCGCTCGCCGAGCTGGATCGGCGCGGTGCGGTGAAGCACGCCGAGGAACTGGCCGAGCGTTGCGTAGTTCATCTTGTGATCGATGCGCATGATCTTGTTGCGCGGCAGGTCGCGGCCGGATTCGAGGATCGAGCGGCCGGTCTCGGAATCGTCGCAATAGATTTCCAGATGGCCGCCGATGAGCGGGTCGCTGATCGACAGCGGGATGAGCTCGGTCACCGGAACGCCATCGCAATGCCATTCGACCGCGCCGTCCCTGGGATTCATGAAGGTGACGGTCGAGCCGACGATCGACAGCGGATAGGGCTCGAGCTTGGTTCCCATCATGTCCGACAGCCGTTCCAGACGCAGCTTGTCGTGCAAAAGCTCCCTGATCTCCGGAATATAGCGGTCGGCGCCGGTGATGAAAGTGAGGTCGAGATGCTTGTGCACGGCATGGCTGGCCTTCAGTTTCAGAGCAGCTTCCTCGATGGCGGCAAGCAGAGCCGGGTCATAACCGTGACGATACTGGGCGACGCCGAACGTCGAGACTTTCCAGGCGGTCTCATGACCAATGATGGCCTCGCGACTCATTGCGCAACGCAGTTCGGGAATTGTGTTGGCGTTCATTCTATCTTCTCCAAGGTGGGGGCAACACTTGGTTAACAGTCATTTAAACGCCTCCCCCTGTAAATTTAGGAATGCTGGTGGTAGCGTAAGCCCAGCTTAAGGTCGAAACCCGGTGCGTCTGCTCAGTCAGGTCAACCTCAACTCGCTGAAAATCGTGGAGAGCGCCGCGAGGCACAGGAATTTCACGCGCGCCGGCGAAGAGCAGTTTATCACCGCTTCCGCCGTCAGCCAGCGGGTGAAGAGCCTGGAGGATCAGCTGCGCTTCAAGATCTTCGAGCGCGGCGGCAATGCGGTGTCGCTGACGCCGGAGGGCGAGACCTACGTGGCGCGCGTGCGCGAGGCATTGGAGCGGATCGTGGCGGCCAGCATGGAGGCAACAGGCCAGTCGCAGGCGCATGTGCTGCGGATCTGCGTTTTGCCGACCTTCGCGGCGCGCTGGCTGTTTCCGCGAATGTCGTCCTTCCAGCGGCAATATCCCGACATCGAGATGCGGGTGTCGACCTCCTACGCCACGCATGAATTCGCGACCTCGGAATATGACCTCGAGATACGCTATGGCGACGGCAATTTCCCCGGTCTCACCTCGGAATTGCTGTTCAAGGAAGACCTGACGCCGGTGTGCAGCCGCAAGCTGTTCCACGACGTGCTAGGCGACAAGCCGCTGTCGAAGGTGACGCCGGACGACCTGCGCTATTTCACGCTACTGCACTCCGACACCTGCACCCAGAACTGGCAGTCGTGGCTTGGCTTTGCCGGCGCGAGCTTCGTGCTGGGCGAGACCAGGAGCGTCTATTTCGATTCCTGCATGATGTCCTACGAAGCGGCCAATGCCGGCATGGGCTTCGCCGTCGCCAACCGCGCCTATATGGCCAGCGACATCCGCGCCGAACGGCTGGTGGCCCCCTTCGCGGTCCACCACCCCAACACGGCCGGCTGGTATTTCGTCGGCCCGCTCAAAGCGCTCGGCGCCCGCAAGGTGGAGCTGTTCAAACAGTGGATCATGGCCGAAGCGGCGCTGACGCAGCGCCAGCTGGACATGGAGATCGCCGACGTGCCGGTGAGGCGCTCGGCGCTGGCTTGATAAAACAGGGTCACGGACGGTCACTAACAAGTGGGCGGCTGTGACGAGGCTGGGTATCGCCCAGGATCATTGTTGTAGATTTCACACAATAGCCTCCATTCTGGGCGGCGTTTGGCAGAAATCCAGAGACTTCACGAGCTATCCCGCTGACCCAACGACCAGACTCAGCTATGGTTCTTCTTGCGGCGGGCCTGATTTTCCCGCTTGGCCGGCGCTATCGAGCTTCCTCCCAAGCAGCGCCGGCCTTCTTCGTTAAGCCCAACGCTCCCGCTGACCGAGCTCACCTTGCCCCTATTGCTTCGGGGGCGTTCCTTGCTGATCGCCGCCGGTGCTCGATTGCGGCACCGGGTTCTTGTCGACCTGCGGGCTCTGGTTGACTTCGTTGCCCGGCGCCTTGGTGGGCTGCACGCTGTTGTCGCAGGCGGCGAGCGAGAGCCCTGCCGCAACAGCCAGCAGCACAGGAAGCTTCATCATGGACGACCTCCGCTCGTTCGCCCCTTCCTCGTGAAAGGCAACGGGGCGCGGGCAATTTGGTTGCGCGGCGCGGGGAACCAACCGGCCGGCGTTCGGTTGAAACCACCGAACCGAACGAGGAAACGATCATGATACGCCTGCTGCTTACAGGTCTGTTCGCTTACACCGCTTATCGCGTCGCCGTGAGGATCATCGACGAGGTGCCGGGAGACGTCGCGCCGCTGGACATGCCCGGCGACGAGAGACGCGCGCTGCGGCGGCAATCGGCGGCGATGGGGGTGGAGCCGAGGCGGTAGTTGCTCGGGTCCCCCGCCTCGTGCCTAATTGCGGTTATGACGCAAGACGCAATCAGGGCGATACGCGCCATTACGCCGAGCTTGGTGGAAAACCTCGATCAGCAGCAGTTCGAAGCGATCGAGAAGCTCCTGTCTGCTCTGGTGTTGCCGCTATCGGAGGACGACGTGCGGGAGCTTGTGTCATTGCTGCCGGCGGACGGCGATACTGCATATGGCCTGAACTGGACCATTTTGCACCTGATCGAAGCCGCGCCAGGTTGGCCGCATTGGGAAGCATTGCAGTTTCAACAGGGCGAATGGATAGACAGACTTGCGCGCCGCCTTGCCAATGCCGGCATTAGTCCGCCGGCGCGGCCGACCCGAAACTGAGGCGACTTAGGCAAGCCACCGACCGCATTGCAGGACAAAGGTATTTGGTACGCCGGCGCAGTCCCCTCTCCGGCCGCTTCGCGGCCACCTCTCCCCGCTCTCGCGGGGCGAGGAAATTATTGCGAACAAAGCGGAAACGATGCTTGATGGGCGATGAACATCGCCGCTCGTGATTCGTCCTTCGAGGCGCCCGCCTATCTTGCCCGGCTGAATGACGAGCAGCGGCTGGCCGTGGTGCATGGCGACGGCAAGGCGGCGGCACCGCTGCTGGTGATCGCCGGCGCAGGTTCCGGCAAGACCAACACGCTGGCGCATCGCGTCGCGCATCTCATCGTCAAGGGCGCCGATCCGCGCCGCATTCTGCTGATGACGTTCTCGCGCCGCGCGGCGGGCGAGATGGCCAGGCGCGTCGAGCGCATTGCCGGCGAGGTGCTCGGGCGCGACGCGGCCATCATTGCCGACGCGCTCGCCTGGGCCGGCACGTTTCACGGCATCGGCGCGAGGCTCCTGCGCGACTATGCCGAGCAGATCGGCCTCGACGCCGCCTTCACCATCCATGACCGCGAGGATTCGGCCGACCTGATGAACCTCGCCCGCCACGAGCTGGGATTTTCCAAGACCGAGAGCCGCTTTCCGACCAAAGGCACCTGCCTGCAGATCTACTCGCGGGCGGTGAACGCGCAGGCGCCGCTGGGCGAAGTGCTGGGCTCCGCCTTCCCCTGGTGCGCGGCCTGGGCGGACCAGCTCAAGGAGCTGTTCGCGGCTTACGTGGAAGCCAAGCAGGCGCAGAACGTGCTCGATTACGACGACCTTTTGCTCTACTGGGCGCAGATGGCGGCCGAGCCGGAGATCGCGGCGCATCTCGGCAGCCGCTTCGACCATGTGCTGGTCGACGAATACCAGGACACCAACCGGCTGCAGGCCTCGATCCTGCTGGCGCTGAAGCCGGATGGCGCGGGCTTGACCGTGGTGGGCGACGACGCGCAGTCGATCTATTCCTTCCGCGCCGCGGAAGTGCGCAACATCCTCGATTTCCCGAAGCAGTTCGCGCTGGGCGCCGAGGTCGTCATGCTGGAGCGCAACTACCGCTCGACCGAGACGATCCTGGCTGCCGCCAACAAGGTGATCGGCGAGGCCAGCGAGCGCTTCACCAAGAATCTTTGGACCGAGCGCCGGTCCTCGCACAAGCCGCAACTGGTCAGCGTGCGCGACGAGGCCGAGCAGGCCAATTACGTCTGCCAGGCGATCCTGGCCGAACGCGAGGCCGGCACGGCGCTGAAGGCGCAGGCGGTGCTGTTCCGCACCTCGAGCCACAGCGGACCGCTGGAGGTGGAGCTGACGCGCCGCAACATCCCCTTCGTCAAATTCGGCGGCCTGAAATTCCTCGATGCCGCGCATGTCAAGGACATGCTGGCGATGCTGCGCTTCGCCGAGAATCCGCGCGACCGCGTCGCCGGTTTTCGCGTGCTGCAGCTGATGCCCGGCATCGGACCGTCCGCCGCCTCGCAGATCGTCGACGCCATGGCGACGTCGCTGGACGAGACACTGGGGCTGGCTCGCTTCCGGCCGCCGCAGCGCGCCGCGCAGGACTGGCCGGTGTTCCTCGACATCTATAGCGGCTTACGCGCCGGCCCCAAATGGCCGGCCGATCTCGAACGGATAAGGCTCTGGTACGAGCCGCATCTGGAACGCATCCACGAGGATGCGATCACACGCCGGGCCGATCTCATCCAGCTCGAACAGATCGCCTCGACCTATCCGTCGCGCGAGCGGTTCCTGACCGAGCTGACGCTCGACCCGCCCGACGCCACCAGCGACCAGGCCGGGCCGCCGCATCGCGACGAGGACTATCTCATCCTGTCGACCATCCATTCGGCCAAGGGCCAGGAGTGGAAGAACGTTTTCGTGCTCAACACCGTCGACGGCTGCATCCCCGCCGATCTCGGCGTCGGCACCAAGGAGGACATCGAGGAGGAGCGCCGGCTGCTCTATGTGGCGATGACCAGGGCCAAGGACAGCCTGCATCTCATCGTGCCGCAGCGCTTTTATCCGCACAACCAGCCGGCGCGCGGCGACCGCCACGTCTATGCCTCGCGCACCCGCTTCATCCCGGCTTCGATGCTTGCCGCCTTCGAGCAATCGTCCTGGGCGAGCGCGGCGCTCAAGGACGACCCGCGCCAGCGGCCTGGCGTCAAGGTCGACCTCGGCGCCCGCATGCGCGGCATGTGGAAATAGGCTCAGCGGCAACCAAAGGTCAGGATCGGCGTTGTTCGAAAGCGGTAGGTCTCCAAGGTCTGCTTGAGATCTTTTTGCTGAGATTGCTTGAAACGGGTCGCGACGATGGAACCGGCAACTGTGGCTATGATCCTGCTTTCCTGCGGCGCGCAGATGCAGGGCTGCCATATGGTGGACACGCGGCCAGCCATCTATGCCGGCATGGACCAGTGCATCGCCGCCCTCCCCGTTCGCCTCGAAGGCACGGGAATGATCGGCAAATGCCAGCCTGTGACGGGCGTCGCTCCGGGCAATCGGGTCGCCATGGTGCGCGTCACCAGGGGAAACGGCTCCGGCGCGATTTCGACAGACTACCTCGTGCAGCGCGTCGACGCAGGGACCGACTAGACACACAACATTGCCTTTTCAAACCCACGCTTGTGGAACCCGCGGCGGCAAACCGCGTTATTGGGCGTCCCACCATCCGCAAAGCCCCCGCCCAACCCAAGAGGCCCTAATGCACGACAGGATGTTCTTCACCCCGGTCGCCCTCAGCGTCGGCGCCGGCCACAAGCGCATGATCGCCTCGCTGTTCGAGATGCATGACTTCCTGACCGAGTTCCCGCCGTCGCGCCGGCGCCTCAGTTGTGGCGCTGCGGTGAAGGCCTGCGAGGCCGCGCGGAGCGGAGACATCCCGGCCGAGGCGGCGCGCGATGCGCTGATCACCTTCGCGGCGACGGCCGGCGTGCTGTGGCCTTCGGACCAGCCGGTCATCTCGGTCAAGCCCGTGGCGCGCGGGTATGGCGGCTTTCCCGCCTGATCTTACGGCAACAGATCATCCTCCCGGGAAAGCCCGCCTTCGAAGGCGGGCTTTTTCGTGCCGTCACTCCGGCTTGGCGGCTGCCGGCGCGGCTTCGGCGATCGGCGCGGATGGCTCGGCCGCCGCAACGAAGGGATAGACGAGCTGCTGGTGGTAGAGCTGCGGCACCGGCTCGTCGACACCGTATTTTTCCGGCATGCGCCGCGGCATGAACAAGGTGCCGGCGATCAGGTCGAGAATAGGCAGTTGCGCGGCGAAGTTCTTGTCGAAGGCCTGGCGTTCGTTGGCGTGGTGCCAGTGATGGAACTGCGGCGAGGCGATCAGCCATCTCAGCGGCCCGAACTTGATGCGGGTGTTGGAGTGGATGAACACCGACTGCCAGTGATAGACCAGCACGTAGATGAGCACCGCCTCGCCGGAAAAACCCAGCGCGAACAGCGGCAGGAACGATGCCGACTTGGTCAGGATCTGGTCGACCGGATGGACGCGGTGGGCGGCCAGCCAGTCCATCTCCTCGATCGAGTGGTGGATGGCGTGAAAGCGCCACAGGAACGGCACCGCGTGGAAAGCGCGATGGGCAAGGTAAAAGCCGATGTCGGCGACGAGCAGCGCCTCGACCGCCTGCAGCCACAAAGGTTGCGACTGAACAGCGGCGGTGAGCGCTTCGGGAACGAAACGCTGCACCACGAACATTGCCGCGCCGACCACCAGCAACATGCCGAGCTTGATGACGATGCCGTTGAACAGCAGATAGAAAACGTCGTTCAGCCAATGCCGGCGCGTCGCCGACTGCTCGGCATGCAGCGGCAGGAGCTGCTCCAGCGGAATGAAGATGAGGGCGATGACCAGCACCGCCTTGAAGTCGATAAGATCGAACACGGTCGCTCGCGGATCGGCTGAGGTCAGCCGCCGACACTAGCCGCCAAAGGATGAACGGACCGTTGATGGCCTGGGCATGCGCTGCACCCGCATGCCACGAAAATCCGGTGAGACTTTTTCGACCGCTTAGTGCACGGTGCCAGCGGCGTCACCGGCAAAGACGGCACGCGGGTTCTCGAGGCTCACCTGATCGCGGCCATTGGACTTGGCCTTGTAAAGATGGCGGTCGGCGACCTGGAACATGTCCTGGTAGGTGGTCGGCCCGCTGAAGGCGATGCCGCCGATGCTCACCGAAAGCGGGCAAGGCCGACCGCCGGGCGCAAATTCGGCCTCGCGGATGCGACGCCGGATGGATTCGGCGACCAGGAAGGAGCGCGCGGCGTCGGCGCCAGGCAAGAAGACAGCGAACTCCTCGCCGCCGATGCGCCCGACTATGTCGGCGCCGTGCAGCTGCCCCTTGATCGTCGCTGCGATCAACCGGAGCGCCTGGTCGCCGCAAGCATGGCCGAGGCGATCATTGATCGACTTGAAGTGGTCGGCGTCGACGATCAGCAGCGCGCCGGCATCGGCCACGGCCTGACCGCGCGCCTGGTCGAGATAGGCCTCGACCAGCATCGAGAAGGCGCCACGGTTGAAGACCGCCGTCAGGCTGTCGGTCGCGGCAATGACGCTGAGCTCCTTCTGGGCGATCGCCAGTTGGCGCATCTTCCACATCAGGAAGAACAGGAAAGAGCCGCCAAGGATAAGCGGCAGGAAAAGATCCGTCAGTTGCGCCCAAAGCAGCGCCTGCGGCGTCAGTGAGGGGAAATTGAAGGAATCGACGAAGAAGGCAGCGGCGATGAAAAAGGCGGTGCCGGCGGCGGTAACCACCACCACCCTGCCCCAACTCGTCGGGGACAAATCGATGCGCATGCCTTTGCTCCCGTTGCGTCAGGCCATCTTGCCGCGAGGAAGGCAAACGAACTGCTAATATACGCGCCAGTTCGGTAAACTTGGTTAATTCTCCTTCAGTGCCCGCCTACGTGGCAGACAACCGGAAAGCCCACCACGGATGTGGCGGGCTTTCCGACCGGCCGGAGGCTCTCGTCAGCGTGCCGCCGGCCCGGCCGGCGACACGTAGGAGAATGCCGCGGAACCCCACAGTTGGTCCGTCCGCCGAGACGTTGCCTTGCGGCCATGCATCAGCGACGCGAAATCATCAGGCAGAGCGCTCTCAGATCGGCATCATAGGTTCCTTCGCTGGAAAGCACATCGACGCAGCGTTTCTTCATGCGCATCAGCTTGTTGCCCGTCATCTGGGCAAGAGCGGCCGAAGGCTTGGGCCCGGTAGTGACCGAAGTGCCGGGGGTAACCGGAACTCCCGAAGTGCTTGGTATGCCGGCACCAACACCGGCGGAAGCACCAAGCGTCCCAATACCGACATTGGCGCCGCTGGTGCCGATAGAGGCCGTGGCTCCGGTGTCGGTCCCGCCCAGGGACACCGCCGTATCCGCTGCCTGGTCGCCACCAAGCGAAACGGCACCGTTGGCACCGCTGGTTCCGCCGATGGAAGCCGTCGCGCTGGTGCTGCTTCCGCCAAACGAGGCGTCCGCATCGGCGCCGCTCGCGCCGCCAGCGTTGGCGCTGGCTCCATTACCGCCGACCGATACGCCGCCGAGACCACCCAGCCCAAGACTGGCAGCATTTCCTGGAACCGCCAAAATAGCGACAATCGCTCCGCAAGTAAGGACTCTATGCAACTTTCGAATGATACTTGGCATGATACTTTCCTCCTTAGATAGTATATGCTGCACTGCATCACACGAGCATTGCGTTCTCTTGTTAACGCTATGCGCATACATATCTACGCTGAAAGCCATTCCTCAGTTTCAAACATGAATTTGCAAGAATATTTTTTAGTTTCTATTGATATACCGAATTGTTAAATAGATTTTCGACTTTTCGTCGATATTTAAATAAGCAGAGCAACCAGGAAACACTTCTCGCAACGAGCGCCAGTCGCATGAACCCGCGCCAGAAATGCGAGGGTCCCCGGAGCGACCCCTCAGGCGTAGGCGCGGCCTTCCTCCGAGCGCTGGAACAGCACCAGGTCGAGCGGCACCGAGGGCCGGCCGAGCACGGTGAGGCACATATGCGCCTGGCCGCGATGATGGGTCTGGTGGTTGAAGAAGTGGCTGAGCGCCGGCGCCACCCGCTGCGAGACGGTGCGCATATCGGTCAGCGTCATGTAGGAGAAGCGGCCGGCGAGCGCCTTGTCGCTCATGCCGCCGACCCAATCGGCAATCCTCCTGTCCTCCGCCTCGCGTGCCTGCCGCAGGACGGACAAAGCGCGGTGGAGGATAGCGGCGGTGTTGGAAGGCGCGTCGCCCTCGCCGGTGAAGCGCTTCATCCAGACGCGGTCGACGGCAAGCAGATGGTTGAGGGTACCGAGCATCGAGCCGAAGACGGCGCCGACGTCGCGACCGAATTCCTCATCGCTCAGATCGGCGGCGGCATCGTAGAGACGGCCGTTGGCCCATTGATTGTAGGCCGCAAACATCATGAAATGCTGCTTCATTCTTCCCACCCGGCTAAACCCGAATCCGGGCCCTTCGTAACCCGCAGCAACGGACCCGCCAATGACCATTCTGCTCTACGACCTCGTCGGCCACGACGCCGCACGCCCATTCAGCCCGCATTGCTGGAAGGCCAAGATGGCCTTGGCGCACAAGGGCCTCGCCGCCACCAAGGTGCCGACGCGCTTCCTGGAGGTGCCCGAAGTCGAGGGCGGCGCGTCGAAGACGGTGCCGGTGATCCGCGACGGGAACCGCGTCGTGGTCGATTCCTTCGCCATCGCGCTCTATCTCGACGAAGCCTATCCGGATCGGCCGACGCTGTTTGGCGGCGAAGGCGGCAAGGCGACGGCGCGCTTCATCGAGCGCTGGTCGCAGTTCACCATCCATCCCTATATCGCGACGGTGGCGCTGACCGGTCTGCATGCCATGCAGGACGAGCCGAACGCCGCCTATTTCCGCGAAAGCCGCGAGCAGCGATACGGCAAGCGGCTGGAAGATGTGGTGGCCAACCGCGATGCCGGGCTCTCGGCCTTCCGCGCCGCGATGGAGCCGCTGCGCTCGACGCTGACCTACCAGCCCTTCATCGGCGGCGAGACGCCGCTGTTTGCCGATTACATCGTGTTCGGCGCGCTGCAATGGGGCCGCATCGCATCGCCTTTCCAATTGCTCGACGACAGCGACGGCATCGCCCGCTGGTTCGAGCGCTGCCTCGACCTGCATGGCGGGATCGGCCGGCAGGTCGCTGCGGCGGCGTAAGCGGCCAATCTTCCCGCTTGAAACAGAGGTCGCCAGAAGCGACAGGGGTGCCGCGCGTGAGGTGCCGATGCCTTCCTCGCGGCGAAGGACAGCGTCGGCATCCGCTAGCGGCAGTGGAACATTGCGAGCTTTGCACGGTTAACTGACCGGCCGGGTCGCTGGCACCAGAGCGCTCGATGCCAAGGAAATCGCTTCCGTTGGAGGTTCGTTCGCAGAATGGATACTTCCACAGGTCGATCAAAGCATTCCAACAAGCACAACATCGTCGTCATCGGCGCGTCGGCGGGCGGCATCGAGCCGCTGAAGCAGATCGTCAGCGATCTGCCAGCCGATCTGCCGGCGGCCGTGTTCGTCGTGGTCCATATCGGCCAGGTCAGCTATCTGCCTGAGATTCTCGACCGCGCGGGTAGGCTCGACGCCAGAGTTGCCCGGAACGGTGCGGAGTTCGGGACGGGTTGCATTTATGTGGCGCCGCCCGGCCTCCACCTTCTCCTTCATGACGGCCATATGCTGTTGCGACGCGGTCCGCGTGAAAACCTTGCCCGGCCCGCCATCGATCCCCTGTTCCGCTCGGCAGCACTGAGTTACGGCGCCTGCGTCATCGGCGTGCTGCTGTCGGGTTCACTTGCCGACGGCACGGCCGGCATGAGAGCCGTCAAGGCCGTCGGCGGACTGGCGGTCGTACAACACCCGAGGGATACGCTGGTGCCCGCGATGGTGGAAAGCGCGCTGCATTATGTCGATGTCGACCACTGTCTGCCCGCGGCGGAGATAGGCCCTTTGCTGGCCAGGCTCGCGGCCGAGCCAGCCGGCGAAACCTTCGCCGCACCGCCAACCCTCAGATTGGAAGCGGCGGTCGCCGCGCAGGAGCATTCGACCATGCAAGATGAAGATCGACTTGGCGAACTGTCGGTGTTTACATGTCCGGAATGCCACGGACCGCTGTGGGAGATCGAAGACGGTGACATGCTGCGCTATCGGTGCCATACCGGGCACGCCTTCACCGGCGACACGGTGATGGAAGCGCAGGCGATCGAACAGGACGAAATCTTATGGAGCCTGCTGCGCTCACATCAGCAGCGGGCGGCCTTTGCCAGACGAATGGCGGAGCGGGAGCGGATGAAAGATCGCTCCAAACTCGCCGCGGAGTTAGGCAGGCGAGCCAAGGACTATGAATCGGATGCGGCTCTCATAGAGCGTATTCTCGAGACCAGGCGGGCACAGGCAACAGACGATGGCTCAGTCAGCGCGGAAGGCAAGGGTCAGGAAAGCGCGAACTGAGGGAGGCACCGCGGCCAAGGAGCCCCTGCCCTTCCCGATCATCGGCATCGGCGCATCGGCCGGCGGCATCGGGGCGCTGCAGACATTTTTTCCGGAAGTTCCGGCTGACAGCGGCTTTGCCTATGTGGTGATCCAGCATCTCGACGCCGAGCACGAAAGCGTGCTCGCGGACATTATCCAACGCTGCACCGCAATCGACACGCAAAACGCCGCGGAAGGCCAGGAAATCGAGCCGAACAATATCTATGTCACCCCTCCGGGAGTCTCCGTGACGATCGAGGACGGGCGCTTTCGCGTCGCCAAGATGGCCACGACGCGCGCCAAACGGACGCCGATCGACGATTTCTTCACCTCGCTGGCGCAGGGGCGAGCCGAGAATGCCGCTGGCATCATCCTTTCCGGAACGGGCAGCGACGGTACCATCGGACTGCGCGCGATCAAGGAGCGCGGCGGCCTGACGCTTGCGCAAGAAAGCGCCGAGTATGACGGCATGATGCGCAGCGCCGTCCAGAGCGGCATGATCGACATGGTGCTTCCGGCGGAGGAAATGGCCGCCAAGCTGGTCGGTTACTTCCGCCACTTCAGCCACACTGAAGGCGAGCGCGACCGTCGCAAGCGCGATGTGGCCGAGCAGTTGTCGCGGATCGCGGCACTGCTTCGCGTTCGCACCGGCCATGATTTCAGCGGCTATAAGGACAACACCATCCTACGGCGCATCCAGCGCCGCATGCAGGTGCTGCAGATCGACGACCCGACCGTCTTCTACGAGCGGTTGCGCGACGAGCCGCAGCAGGTGGATCTTCTGTTCCAGGACCTGCTGATCGGCGTCACCAGCTTCTTCCGCGACCAGCATGCCTTCGAAGGACTCGAGCGCTTCGTCATCCCCAAGCTTTTCGAGAGCCGCAAGCCGGATGAGACGATCAGGGTATGGGTGCCGGGCTGCGCCACCGGCGAGGAAGCCTATTCGATCGCCATGCTGCTCAAGGAGCGTGCGCCGCGGGGTGCTGCCTCGCCCAACCTGCAGATCTTTGCCACCGACATAGACGAGCGCGCGCTGGAAGTGGCCCGCGCCGGCCGCTACCCGTCGACGATCGCGACCGACGTGACGCCGAAGCGGCTGAAGGAGTTCTTCTCGCGCGAGGACGGCACCTATCGCGTCGCCTCCGATCTGCGGGAAACCTGCCTGTTTTCGACGCATAATCTGTTGCGCGATCCACCGTTCTCCAAGCTCGACCTGATCGCCTGCCGCAACCTTTTGATCTATATGGGGCCGGAGCTTCAGGAAAAGATCGTCCCGATATTCCACTATGCGCTGCGCAACAACGGCTTCCTGTTCCTCGGTTCCTCCGAGAATGTCACGCGCCACATGCGCCTGTTCTCGACCATCGACAAGGCAAGCCGCATCTTCCAGAAGCGCAGCGGAGCCGCCATGCAGCGGCTGCCGGAATTCCCGCTGGCGGCCACGGCCAGGCAGGCGCCCGCGCTTGCGCGCCGGGGAGCGCCGGCGGCGACCCTGCGGGAAGTTGCCGAGCGGGTCCTCGTCGAGCGCTACGCGCCCGCCTACGTGGTCATCAACGCCGACGGCGAAGTGATGCACAGCTCGGGGGGCACGGGAAAATATCTCGAGCTCGCCGCCGGCGCTCCCGACCACAACGTCTTTTCCATGGCGAGGCGCGGGCTGCGCATGGACCTGAGGGCAGCGCTCCACAAGGCGGTCAGCACCGGACAGGTGGCAGTCCAGAACAAGATCAGCATCGGCACCAATGGCGGGCGTCAGACGATCAGCCTGGCCGTTCAGCCGCTGCCGGCCGACGGCACTTCCGACCCGCTCTACATGCTGGTCTTCCGCGATGTCGGCGGCATAAAGCCGGAGGCCGAGGATGAGCCGGTCCACACCACGGACGACGTCGAAAGCGCCAATGTCAGCCAGCTCGAAAAGGAGCTGAGGGAAACCAGGGAGCGGCTGCAGATCACGACGGAGGAGCTCGAATCCTCCAATGAAGAGCTGAAGTCCTCGAACGAAGAATTGTCCTCGATCAACGAGGAGCTGCAATCCTCCAACGAGGAGCTGGAAACCTCGAAGGAGGAACTGCAGTCGATCAATGAGGAACTGCAGACCGTCAATGCCGAGCTCAACATCCGCGTCGATGAGCTCAGCCGCGCCAACAACGACATGGCGAACCTGCTCGAAAGCACGCAAATCGCGACCGTCTTCCTCGATCGGGACCTCTGCATCAAGAGCTTCACGCCAACGGCGCGCGACCTGTTCAGACTGGTCGAAAGCGATGTCGGCCGGCCGCTCGCGCATGTGCGCCCGCGCTTTCCCGCCGACGGTCTGCAGACCGATATGGAGCAGGTGCTGCACAGGCTCGGCACGATCGAGCGGCAGATCGGGGGCGTCGACAACGGCATGCGCTACATTATGCGAGTGCTGCCCTATCGGACGGTGGAAAATGTCATTGCCGGCGTGGTCGTCACCTTTGTCGACGTCACCAAGATCGCGCAGGCGGAAGAAAGGATCGGCACGCTTTCGCACGATCTGCGCAACCGCGTCGAGAGCCTGGAGACACTGCTCGACCTGGTGCCGGTGGGCATCATCATCGCCGAACAAGCCAATGGTACCATCCGCGCCAACCGCCGCGCCGTGGAACTCGCCGGCGGGGACGCCACGGATGGCAAGCTGGCGTCGGCCGCCCTATCGCTGATGTCGAACGGCGCCGCGGTGCAAACCGAGGACCAACCCCTGCAGCAAGCGATGCGAACGGGCAAGCCGATCCGCGCCTATGAGGCGAGAATCGCGCGGGCGGACGGCAGCAGCGTCGACGTTGCGATATCGGCAAATCCGCTGTTCGATGAATCCGGCAAGGTTCGTGGCGCTATCGCGACCCTGGTCGACATATCGAGCCACAAGGAAGCCGAGCGCAGCAAGGAAAGGCTGCTGCACGAGTTGCAGCACCGCGTGAAGAACATCCTCGCCACGATCACCGCGCTGGCCTCGCGCATGATCCGCTCGTCAGGTTCGATCGGCGAATTCTCGACCTCGTTCCAGGAGCGATTGCACGCGATGGCGCGGACGCACGAGGTGCTGTCGTCCTACAACTGGGGCGATGCCGACCTCGAGCAGCTGCTGCTGGCGACGTTTTCTTCCTACAGCAGCGCGGAACGCCAGGCCGTTGTTGTCCACGGCCGGCCGTTCCAACTCGAGGCAGCCACGGCGGCAACGCTTGGCATGGTGCTCTTCGAGCTTGCCAGCAACGCCGTCAAATATGGAGCGCTTTCCGTGGAAAACGGCCGCGTCGAAGTCTCCTGGGATGTCGTGAAACCGGGCATATTGTCGATCGTCTGGAAGGAGACCGGCGGTCCAGCCGTGAAGGAGCCATCGCGCAGAAGTTTTGGAACGACTTTCATCCAGCAGAGTTTAGAGTACGAGTTGGGCGGAACTGTCGTTTTGGACTTCAGACCCTCCGGCTTGGAATGCACGCTTGATATCCCCTTGCCGCGAACGGAAGCCTTCGGCCTGCTGCCAGGCAAAGAATGAACAAGAGCACCCCATTGTCCGGCCTTCGCGTCCTCGTCGTCGAGGATACTTTTCTCGTTGCGCTCGATCTATCCGACGAACTGACCGAGGCAGGGTGCGATGTCGTCGGGCCTGCATCCTCCGTCGGACAGGCCTTGGAGGAGATCGACGGCGTCGACCTGGACGGGGCGGTGCTGGACGTCAATCTGAATGGCGAGCGGAGCTTTCCGCTGGCCGAGCATCTGGCCGCCCGCGACGTCCCTTTTGTTTTCCTCACCGGCTATGACAGCGCAACGGTCTTTCCCGATCAGTTTCAGGATACGCCGAGACTGTCGAAGCCCGTCGATACCAGGGGGCTGATCGAGGCGGTCGCGCGGTTTCGGTAACGGCGGGAATTTCCCGACGCGCGCCAAGGCCTCAATGCACAGACCGCGCCGACTGTGAAGCTATGCAAAGCGGCCGGCTGCCAGCCTCTGCTCGTAGGCTTTGAGGTGCGTGTATGCGAGCAAGAGCGTTTGCGCATCCACACCAGCGCCCCGTGCCTTCTGCAGCATGAAGCCGATGATGTGGTCCGCCTCGGTTCGACCGCGCCGCTCGACATCGCGCAGCATGGACGTCGTATAGAGGGAGTCGCGCTGTGCGAACGTCTTGCGATACGTTTCGATGAACTCTTTGCTCGGGCGAAAACCCTGGGCGGCGGCGATATGGCCCATGGTGTCCAGCAGGCCGAGAAATATCTTCTCGCCGTCAGGGGTCCGCACGATCTCGCCGACATTGGCCCGCATCAGGCAGGTCATGGCGGCGGCGGTCGCAAGGTGGACCAGCTTTTCCCACATCCGCTGCATGATATCGGCGACGGCATGAACCTCGACGCCGCGCGTCTTGTCGAACAGGGCTTTCAAGACCCCAACGCGATCGGACATCTCTCCCGATTGCTCGCCGAATGTGATCGAGCGCCAGTCATTGAGTTGCCGGACGACACCCTCGTCCGTCAGGGCGACCTGTATCCTGGCCGATCCGCCGAGTACGCGGTTCCGGCCGAAAGCCTCGTTCAGGATATCGATATGCGCCACGCCATTGAGCAGCGGCAAAACGAAGCCGGATGATGCGAGCGCCGGCGCGATCGTCCTGATGGCATCGTCGAGATCATAGGCCTTGCAGGTCAGAATGATGGCGTCGTAGCCGTTCTCGACATCCGAAGCCAGGATGGTCCTGGCGTCCAGATCGGCATTTCCAAATTGGCTTTCGATCCGCAGGCCGCGCTCATCAAGGACCCTCCGACGTCCCTCTCGCACGAGAAAGGTGACATCGGCTCCCGCTTCGGCGAGGCGGCCGCCGAAATAGCCGCCGATGCCGCCAGCACCAAGAACCAGTATCCTTGGATCAGTCATTGCCGTTTCATACAGCATTTGGGGGAGCACGTCCCGTCGAACTGGCCGAGACATCACGAAGTCACTTCGCCGCGTCCTTGTCGACCAGCCTGACGCAGATCGGGTCGCCGTCGTCCATGCGCGCGCATTGCCATTCGGGGCCGAAGCCGAAATTGTGATCGCGCGGCGGCAGGGCCAGCAGCAAGAAGGCGATCACGGCGCACATCAGCGCCATGAGGACGATGCCCGCAATGTCGCCGCGTCTGAGATAAGGCCAGTTCATCGCCTCGGGCTCCGCCGCCGCGGCGCTCCGGGAACCAGGCGCCCGAGGCGCATGCAGCCGTCTAATTATCCCGCAAACAGGCCGCCTTGACCAGAAGCCGCCTCCCCTGTCGGTAGCTAATCAAGTTGTCCGGTTTGGTAGCACGTCATTTGTCCGCTTCAGTTTTGCGTCGAAGCGGTTCACGCAGCTCTGCCGATTGAGCATCCGTCCAGGATTGGTGCGCCATCTGAGGTGTATGTGGCAATGCGGCGCGGTCCGTGGAAGATTGCGAGTGTTCCGTCAGTGTATTGCCTGACCTTGACGGTGGCTTTGACGAAGTGGTGTCGGATCGGGCTTTGCGGCAGTTGCAATCTGAGCCGCGCGAAGGCGACGGTATTGTCGCGGGCAACGACACGCTCTTC
>NZ_QMBP01000026.1 GCF_003289945.1 Mesorhizobium hawassense | reverse complement strand
GACGCCGCATCTGACGCTGCACGGTCTGAAGGATGAGTTGGCCGATCGCGGGGTCAAGGTCTCGCACAATGCGGTATGGCAATTCCTGCGCCGCGAGGGGCTGAGCTTCAAAAAAAACGCTGTTCGCCCTTGAACAGGCACGTGCCGATATTGCCCGTCGGCGCCAGCGATGGCGATCCTGGCAGACAGGCCTCGATCCGCAGTGCCTGGTCTTCATCGACGAGACCTGGATCAAGACCAACATGGCTCCGCTGCGCGGCTGGGGGCCGAAAGGCAAGCGGCTGCGCGGCCTGGCTCCGCACGGCCACTGGCGCACGCTGACCTTCCTTGGCGCGCTGCGCTGGGATCGGCTCGCGGCACCTTGCGTCTTCGACGGGCCAATCAACGGCCAATGCTTCCGCGCTTATGTCGAGCAGCAGCTCGTCACTGTGCTAAAGCCGGGCGATATCGTCATCATGGACAATCTTGGAAGCCACAAGTCAGCGGCAGGCAAATGATCAGGGCCGCCGGCGCTAGGCTCTGGTACCTGCCGCCCTACTCCCCGGACCTCAATCCCATCGAGCAGGCCTTCGCCAAGATCAAACACTGGATGCGCCAAGCGCAGAAACGCACCGTCGAGGACACTTGGCGCCACATCGGCCACCTCGTCGAAACAATCGAGACAGCCGAATGCAGCAACTACTTCGCAAACGCGGGATACGCTTCCGTCAAAACGTGAAAGAGTCTAAGCGGCCCGCGCCTCTCGGATCGAGGTCTCCAGAATATCCAGCGCCTCGGTCATGACGCCGTCCTGGATGGTGATCGGCGACAGGAAGCGGATTACGTTGCCGTAGACGCCGCAGGTGAGCAGGATGAGGCCCTTGTCGAGCGCCTTCAGCCTGACCGCATTGGCGAATTCGGCCGACGGCAGGCCCTTCTTCACGTCGTTGAACTCGACCGCATTCATGAAGCCAGGGCCGCGGATGTCGACGATCTCCGGCACGTCGTCGCGGATCGATTCCAGCCGCTGCTTCAGTCGGCTGCCCAGCGCGTTGGCACGGTCGCAGAGCTTTTCCTCGTCGATGACGTCGAGCACGGCGTGCGCGGCGGCGACGCCGATCGGGCTGCCGCCATAGGTGCCGCCGAGGCCGCCGGGGCCGGGCGCATCCATGATCTCGGCGCGACCGGTGACGGCCGACAGCGGGAAGCCGCCGGCAAGGCTCTTGGCCATGGTGGTGAGGTCGGGCGCCACGTCATGATGGTCCATGGCGAACATCTTGCCGGTGCGGGCAAAGCCGGTCTGCACCTCGTCGGCGACGAGCAGGATGCCGTGCTGGTCGCAGATCTTGCGCAATGCGGCCATGAAGTCGCGCGGCGCTTCGTAGAAGCCGCCCTCGCCCTGCACCGGCTCGACGATGATGGCGGCAACGCGGCCCGGATCGACATCGGCCTTGAACAGCCTGTCCAGCGCGGCGAGCGAATCAGCGACCGAAACGCCGTGCAGCGCGACCGGGAACGGCGCATGGAAGACATCGGCGGGCATGGCGCCGAAGCCGACTTTGTAGGGAACGACCTTGCCGGTCAGCGCCATGCCCATGAAGGTGCGACCGTGGAAGCCGCCGGAAAAGGCGATGACGGCTTGGCGGCCGGTGGCATTGCGGGCGATCTTGATGGCGTTTTCCACCGCCTCGGCGCCGGTGGTGACGAAGACGGTCTTCTTGTCGAACTTGCCGGGCAGCATGCCGTTCAGGCGCTCGGCCAGCCGTACATAGCTCTCGTAAGGCACGACCTGGTGGCAGGTGTGGGTGAAGCGGTCGAGCTGCGCCTTGACCGCCTCGATCACCTTCGGATGGCGATGACCGGTGTTGACCACGGCGATGCCGGAAGAGAAGTCGATATAGCGGCGGCCCTCGACATCCCAGATTTCCGAATTCTCGGCGCGATCGGCGTAGATCTGCGTCGTCATGCCGACGCCGCGCGAAATCGACTGGTTCTTGCGTTCGGAAATGGCTGAATTCTTCATCTCGTCCCTCATCGGGCCATCCCTCGTCGAGATTGGGCCCGTTCTCGTTTGATGCCGTTGAAATCCCTTCTGGCCTTATTTCACGTTTTGCTCAAGTCGGCACCATGGTCCAGTCAATTGGGCCTGCCTAAAGGCAATTTCAGGCAGAGTGTGACGCGGTCTTCCATGCGGAATTGCGTCAGGCAGAAAGATAGAAACGATCTTAACCAGCCCGGCGATGCGTGTCTCGGAAATGGTTTCCTTTTCCCGCCGATCGATTAATCTCGCCTCATCCGCGACGTGCCGCCGTCAGGAGCGGCTCCCACCGGTTGAGGGGAACCATGAGCAGGAACGCGACATCGTCCGCCTTGCCGTCTTCGCCGCCCCGCCTTCCTCGTCGTTCAAAAACCGTGTTGCTGCTGGCTTGCGCCGGCGCGGCGCTTTCGACATCCGGCTGCCAGAAACAGCGGGCGGCGGAAACGAAACTGCCGGTTTTGGTGACCACGCAAACGGTCGCGCTCGCCGACTACGCGCCGCGGACCTCGCTGACCGGAGTGATCGCGGCCCGCACACTCAACAATCTGTCGTTCCGCGTCGGCGGCCGCGTCGCCGAACGCATGGTCGATGTCGGCCAGCATGTCGACCAGGGCACGGTGCTGGCACGCATCGATCCGCAGGAACAGCAATCGGATCTGCGTTCGGCGCAGGCCGACCTTGATGCCGCACAAGCGCAGCTCACCCAGGCGGCAGCCACGTATCAACGGCAAAAGACGCTGCTTTCGCAAGGCTTTACGACGAGACGGGATTTCGACACCGCCAATCAGACGCTGAAAGTGGCGCAAGGCAGCGTCGATGCGGCGCAAAGCGCACTCTCCAACGCCAACGAGAACCTTTCCTACACCGAACTGAAGGCGGGCGCCGCCGGCGTCATCACGGCGCGGCAGGTCGAGGCCGGGCAGGTGGTGCAGGCTGCGCAGACGGTGTTCACCATCGCCGAGGATGGGGACCGCGACGCGGTCTTCAACGTGCAAGAGACGCTGGTGGCTCAAACGCCGCCTTCGCCGGCGGTGACGATCACCTTGCTTGGCGACCCGCAAGTCAGGGCAGTCGGCAAGGTGCGTGAGATCTCGCCAGCGGTCGATACCGCGTCGGGGTCGATCCGGGTCAAGATCGGCATACCCGACACGCCTGCCGGCATGCCGCTGGGCGCGGCCGTGATCGGCACGGTCAGCGCCAGATCGGTCAAGGCCATCCTGTTGCCTTGGCAGGCGCTGACCTCGACCGCCGGCAAGCCCGCCGTCTGGATCGTCGACCCTTCGAGCAAAGCTGTCAGCACCGCGCCGGTCGAGGTGCTCGCCTTCGATTCCGGCGTGGTCGTCGTCGACAAGGGTTTGCGGGAAGGCCAGAGCGTGGTCACCGCCGGCGGGCAGTTGCTCAGTCCCGGACAGACGATCGAGGTGGCGGGGGCGAGCCAATGAACCGGTTGCGACACATCGCTCCCCTGCTGATCCTTACCGCGCTTGCCGCCTGCTCGCGTTCGGAAGAGAAGCCGCCGGAGGTCATCCGGCCGGTTCTGTCGATGGTCGTCGAACCGAAGACCGTCGAGACCTTCGGCTTCGCAGGTTCGGTCGAGCCGCAATACAGCGCCGACCTCGCCTTCCGCCTGCTCGGCCGCGTCGTCTCGCGCGACGTCAAGGTCGGCGACCTCGTCACCAAGGGCACGACGATCTCGGCGCTCGACCCGACGGCGCTGGAGCTTGCCGTTCAGGCCTCGAAAGCCGACCTGTCGAACGCGCAGGCGCAGTTCGCCAACGCTGCCGCCAGCGAGGATCGTCAGCGGCAATTGCTTGCCTCGGCCAACACCTCGCAGGCTACATTCGATGCCGCCAAACAAGCGCGGCAGGCCGCGGAAGCCGGTGTCGAGCGCGCCAATGCCGCTTTGGCCAAGTCGCAGGAACAGCTCGGCTATGCCCGGCTGTTCTCCGATTTCGACGGCGTCGTCACCGCTACCGGCGCCGAGGTCGGCCAGACCGTGTCGGCCGGACAGACCGTCGTCACCGTGGCGCGCACCGACCCGCGCGAGGCCGTGGTCGATATTCCCGACCAGTTGATCGGCGACCTCACCGTCGGCACGCCGTTCGAGATCATCCTGCAATCGCTGCCGACCATCAAAACCGACGCCAAGCTGCGCGAGATCGCGCCGCAATCGGAGGGCTCGACGCGCAGCCGCCGCGTGCGGTTGACGCTGGTCAATCCGCCGCCGGCGTTCCGCCTGGGCTCGACGATCACCGCAACGCGCATGACCAAGGTCACGCCGACGATCGAACTGCCGATATCGGCGCTGCTCGAAAAGAACGGTTCGGAAAAGGTCTGGATCGTCGATCCGCAATCCTCCAGCGTGAGCACGCGCGAAATCAAGGTCGCCGCGAAGAACGGCGGCTCTTTCACGGTGGCGGAAGGCCTTCAGGCCGGCATGCGCGTCGTCACCGCCGGCGTCCACAGCCTGAGCGAAGGCCAGAAGGTGAAAGTGCCGGAGGGCGGCGCCTGATGAAGGGCTTCAACCTCTCCGACTGGGCGCTCAGCCACCGCTCCATGGTCTGGTATTTCATGCTGGTCTTCGTGGTGGCCGGCATTTTTTCCTATCTCAATCTCGGCCGCGAGGAAGACCCCGCCTTCACCATCAAGACCATGATCATCCAGGCCAACTGGCCCGGCGCCTCGGTCAAGGAGACGGTGCAGCAGGTGACCGACCGCATCGAGAAGAAGCTCGAGGAGCTCGACAGCCTCGACTACACCAAATCCGTCACCACCGCCGGCCAGACAGTCATCTTCGTCAACCTGAAGGACACCACCAAGGCGCGCGACGTCGTGCCGAACTGGCTTCAGGTGCGCAACATGGTCAACGACATCAAGGCGCAGTTTCCGCAAGGCGTGCAGGGTCCGTTCTTCAACGACCGCTTCGGCGACGTCTACGGCAACATCTACGCCTTCACCGCCGACGGGCTGACGCCGCGCCAATTGCGCGACTATGTCGAGGATGTCCGCACCAAGATCCTGACCGTGCCGAATGCCGGCAAGGTCGATCTGGTCGGCGCCCAGGACGAGGCGATCTATCTCGAGTTCTCGAGCCGGCAGATCGCGGCGCTCGGCCTCAACCAGCAGGCGATCGTCGCCAGCCTGCAGGCGCAGAACGCGATCACGCCCTCCGGCGTCATCCAGTCCGGGCCGGAGCGCATCAGCGTGCGCGTCGGCGGCCAGTTCACCTCCGAGGAGAGCCTGCAGGCCATCAATCTGCGCGTCAACGACCGCTTCTTCCGGCTGAGCGATGTGGCGACGATCCGGCGTGGCTATGTCGATCCGCCGTCGACCCTGTTCCGCTTCAACGGCCAGGATGCCATCGGGCTTGCCATCGGTATGAAGCCCAATGCCAACCTGCTCAAATTCGGCGAGGCGCTGCATGAGGAGATGCAGAAGGTGCTGGCCGACCTGCCGGTCGGTGTCGGCGTGCATCTGGTGGCCGACCAGCCGGTCATCGTCGAAGAGGCGGTGTCGGGCTTCACGCGGGCGCTGTTCGAAGCCGTGGCGATCGTGCTCGCCGTCTCCTTCATCAGCCTCGGCATGCGCGCCGGCTTCGTCGTGGCGCTGTCGATCCCGCTTGTGCTGGCCATCACCTTCACGGTCATGGCCTATCTCGGGATCTCGCTGCAGCGTATTTCGCTCGGCGCGCTGATCATCGCGCTCGGGCTATTGGTCGACGACGCGATGATCGCGGTCGAGATGATGGTGGCGCGGCTGGAGGTCGGCGACAATCTGCGCAAGGCGGCGACCTATGTCTACACCTCGACCGCCTTCCCGATGCTGACCGGCACGCTGGTGACGGTCGCCGGCTTCATCCCGATCGGCCTCAATTCGAGCGCGGCGGGCGAATACACCTTCACGCTGTTCGTCGTCATCGCGGTGTCGCTGCTGGTGTCATGGATCGTGGCGGTGCTATTCGCACCGCTGCTGGGCGTAACAATCCTGCCGGCGACGATGAAGGAGAAGCATCATGACCAGCCTGGACGCTTCACCTCACTTTTCCGGCGCGTGCTTGTCTTGTCAGTGCGCCGGCACTGGCTGACCATTATCGTGACGGTGCTTCTGTTCGCCGCCTCGATCGTCGGCTTCGGGCTCGTGCAGCAGCAGTTCTTCCCGCCATCCGACCGGCCGGAGCTGATCGTCGACTGGAACCTGCCGCAGAACTCCTCGATCACCGAGACGCGCGACCAGATGGAGCGCTTCGAACAGCGGGCGCTGGTCGGCAATCCCGACATCGACCACTTCTCCTCCTATATCGGTCAGGGCGCGGTGCGCTTCGTGCTTGCCTATGACGTGCAGCCGGCCAATCCCTATTTCGGCCAGACGGTGATCGTCACCAAGAGCATCGAGGCGCGCAACCGGGTCAAGCCGGCGCTGGAAAAGCTGCTGCGCGCGGAGTTCGTCGGCACCGACGCCTTCGTCAAGCCGCTGGAGCTTGGGCCACCGGTCGGCCGTCCGGTGCAATATCGCGTCGGCGGCCCCGATATCCAGACGGTGCGCGAGCTGGCGCAGCAATTCGCCGGCCTGATCTCGGCCAATCCGAAGCTGGCGGCGCCGACCTTCGACTGGAACGAGCCGCAGCGGGTGCTGAGGGTCGACGTGCTGCAGGACAAGGCGCGCCAACTCGGCATCACCTCCTCCGACATCGCCAGCGCCCTGAACAGCACGGTCGGCGGCGCGACGATCACGCAAGTGCGCGACGCCACCTATCTGATCAATGTCGTGGCGCGCTCGCGCGAGGCGGACCGCAGCTCGATCTCGACGCTGCAGAACCTGCAATTGCCGACCGGCACCGGCGAGTCGATCCCGTTGGCGGCCATCGCCAACTTCCGCTACGACCTCGAGCAGCCGACGGTCTGGCGGCGCGACCGGATACCGACGATCACCGTGCGCGCCGGCCTGGTCGGCGACGTGCTGCCGGCAACGGTGGTCAACGAACTGAAACCGTCGGTCGACGCTTTCATCGCCAAGCTGCCGCCCGGCTATTCGGTCGAGACTGCGGGCTCGGTCGAGGAAAGCGCCAAGAGCCAGGGACCGATCGCGGCCGTGGTGCCGCTGATGCTGTTCGTCATGGCGACCATCCTGATGGTGCAGTTGCAGAGCTTCCAGCGCCTGTTCCTGGTTGTGGCGGTGGCGCCGCTCGGCCTGATCGGCGTGGTGGCCGCACTGGTGCCCAGCGGCGCGCCGCTCGGCTTCGTCGCCATTCTCGGCGTGCTGGCGCTGATCGGCATCCTGATCCGCAACTCGGTCATCCTGATCGTGCAGATCGAGGACCTCGTCAAAGAAGGCAAGGACCGCTGGGCGGCGGTGATCGAGGCAACCGAGCACCGCATGCGGCCGATCGCGCTGACCGCTGCGGCCGCTAGTCTCGCGCTGATCCCGATCGCGCGCGAGGTGTTCTGGGGGCCGATGGCCTACGCCATGATGGGCGGCATCATCGCCGGCACGGCGATCACGCTGCTGTTCCTGCCGGCGCTTTATGTGACGTGGTTCAGGATCAAGGAGCCGAAGCAGGAAGCAACAGCCGCGTTCGGGGGAACTTAAGGCAGCGAGCCCGAGTTCCTTCGCGCCCCCCCTCTGTCCTGCCGGACATCTCTCCCACGAGGGGGGAGATTAGCGGTTCTGGCGCCGCGCCCATTCTGCAACGCAGGTGATTGGCGAAAGCCGCGATGACAGCCCATCTCCCCACCTGTGGGGGAGATGGCCGGCAGGCCAGAGGGGGGCGCGAAGGAACTCGGGCTCGACAATTGAGAGCTTACACCCTCACAAACCCCTCGCTCGCCCTGAGCAAATTGCGCGTATAGTCCTCGCTGACCCGGTGCCCGATCAGCTGGCTCGCGGTCAGTGTCTCAACCGCCTCGCCGTTCTGCATCACCATCAGCCGCTCGCACATATGGGTGATGATGGCGAGGTCGTGGCTGACCATCAGGAAGGTCAGCTTGCGCCGCCGCCGCACCTCTTCGAGCAGGTTCAGCACCTCGGCCTGCACCGAGGCGTCGAGCGCGGAGGTCGGCTCGTCGAGCAAGAGGATCGAGGGTTCGAGGATGAGCGCGCGGGCGATCGCCACGCGCTGGCGCTGGCCGCCCGAGAGCTGATGCGCATAGCGGAAGCGAAAGCCCTTGCCGAGGCCGACCTCGTCCAGCGCACGCTCGATGCGCTTCTCGCCGTCGGCGATGCCATGGATCGCGAGGGGCTCCTGCAGCAGGCGGTCGACCGTCTGGCGCGGATGCAGCGAGCCGTACGGGTCCTGGAAGACCATCTGCACGTCGCGATAGAAGGCCTTGTCACGGGTCTTGCCGAGCGTCTTGCCGTTCACGGTGACGGTGCCGGAAGCGACGGGCGCCAGCCCGGTGATTGCCTTGAGCAATGTCGATTTACCGGAACCGCTCTCGCCCACCAGGCCGTAGGATTGGCCTTCGCCGACTTCGAGGCTGACGCCCTTCAACGCGCGGAAACGGTCGAAGACCACTTCCAGCCCCTGGATGGCGATCGCGGCCGTCATGCCGCCCACTCCGGCTTGCGGTCGAGCACCGGCAGCGGATGGCGCTCGAAACCGATCCGCGGCATGCAGTTGAGCAGGCCGCGCGTGTAGGGATGCTGGGCGTCGCGCAGCTCAGAGGCCTTGATCTGCTCGACCACCTTGCCGGCATACATGACGACGACGCGGTCGCAGAAGGACGACACCAGGCGCAGGTCGTGCGAGATGAAGATCAACCCCATGCCGCGCTCGGCGACGAGCTTGTCTAGGATCTTGAGCACGTCGAGCTGCACCGTGACGTCGAGCGCCGAGGTCGGCTCGTCGGCGATCATCAGCTCGGGTCCGGTGATCAGCATCATGGCGATCATGGCGCGCTGCCCCATGCCGCCCGAAACCTCATGCGGATAAAGGTCGAACACGCGGGCCGGGTCGCGGATCTGCACCGCCTGCAGCATGGCCAGCGCTCGTTCGCGCGCCTCGGCCTTGGAGACTTTTTCGTGCGTGCGCAGCGTTTCGACGATCTGACGGCCGATGGTCATCACCGGATCGAGCGAATATTTGGGATCTTGCAGGATCATGGCGATGCGGTTTCCCCGCAGCGACCGGCGCTGGCGGGGCGAGATCGAGAGCAGGTCGATGTCGTCGAAGGCGAGTTTCCTGGCCGAAACCTGCGCCTGCGGCGGGGTCAGCCCCATGATGGCGCGGCCGGTCTGCGACTTGCCCGAACCGCTCTCGCCGACGATGCCGAGACGCTCGCGGCCAAGCGAGAAGGAGACGCCGCGCACCGCCTGCACAAGGCCCGTGCGGGTCGGGAAGGTGACGCGCAGATCGTCGACTTCGAGGAGCGTGTCGCCGCTCATTGGTCGCCACTCCGGGGGTCGAGCGCGTCGCGCAGGCCGTCGCCAAGCAGGTTGAAGCCGAGGCTGACGATGAGGATTGCAGCGCCAGGGGCTGCGGCCACCCACCACTGGTCGAGAATGAAGCGGCGGCCCGACGCGATCATCGCGCCCCATTCGGGCAGCGGCGGCTGCGCGCCGAGACCGAGGAAACCGAGGCCGGCGGCGGTGAGGATGATGCCCGCCATGTCGAGCGTCACCCGGACGATCAGCGAGGAGACGCAGAGCGGCATGATGTGGCGCAGCACGATGCGGAAGGGCGAGGCGCCCATCAATTGCACCGCCTTGATGTAGTCGGAGTTGCGCACGGTCAGCGTTTCGGCACGCGCGATGCGCGCGTAAGGCGGCCAGGAGGTGATGGCGATCGCCAGCACGGCGTTCTCGATGCCCGGGCCGAGCGCCGCCACGAAGGCCAGCGCCAACACCAGCTTGGGAAAGGCGAGGAAGATGTCGGTGATGCGCATCAGGATCGCGTCCGTCCAGCCGCCGGCATAGCCAGCCACGGTGCCGACCAGCAGGCCGATCGGCGCGGCGATCACGGCGACGAGGATCACTACATAGAGCGTCCAGCGCGAGCCGTAGACGATGCGCGAATAGATGTCGCGGCCGAGATCGTCGGTGCCGAACCAGTGCGCGGCGCCGGGCGGCAGCAGGCGAGCGTTCTTTAGGTCGCCGATGGTCGGCGAATAGGGCGCCAGCACATCGGCAAGGGCCGCGACGACCAGCAGCGCGATGATGATCAGCAGGCCGATCAAGGCGAGCCGGTTGGCCGAGAAGCGCCGCCAGGTGACATAGGCGCGGCCGAGCCTCGCCTGCAGGCGCGAGGCCGGCCGGTCGCTGAGCAACCATTCGCGTCTGGATTGGATGATTTCGGCGCTCATCCGGCCTTGGTCCTTGGATCGAGCACCCGGTAGAGCAGGTCGGACAGGAGGTTGATGCCTATGAACACCGAGCCGATGATGATCGTGCCGCCAAGCACGGCATTCATGTCGGCATTCTGCAGCGAGTTGGTGATGTAGAGGCCGATGCCCGGCCAGGAGAAGACGGTCTCGGTCAGCACCGAGCCTTCGAGCAGGCTGGCATAGGAGAGCGCGATCACCGTCACCATCGGCACGGCGGCGTTGCGCAGCGCATGGCCCCAGATGATGCGCGTCTCCGAAAGGCCCTTGGCGCGGGCAGCGACGATGTATTCCTGCGCCAGCTCGTTCAGCATGAAGGAGCGCGTCATGCGGCTGATATAGGCAAGCGCGAAATAGCCGAGCAGCGCGGCAGGCAGGATGATGTGGCGGAAGGCGTCGTAGAAGACATCCCATTGCCCCTGCATCGCGGCGTCCAGTAGATAGAATCCGGTGATCGGCGTGAACGTGTATTCGTAGACGACGTCGAGCCGCGCCGGAAACGCGACCCACTGCAGCTTGGCATAGAACAGGACGAGCCCGAGCAGTCCCAGCCAGAAGATCGGCACGGAATAGCCGATCAGGCCGATGATGCGCACGATCTGGTCGATGAGGCTGCCGCGTTTAACCGCGGCCAAAACGCCGAGCGGCACGCCGATGACGGCGCCGATGATGGTGCCGAGCGTCGCCAGCTCGATGGTCGCCGGGAAGACGCGGCGGATATCGGACATCACCGGATTGGTGGTCAGCACCGACGTGCCGAAATCGCCGTTCAGCGCGCTTTTGACATAGATGTAGAACTGCTCGATCAGCGGCAGGTCGAGGCCCATCTCGCGGCGCGTGCGCTCGACGACGGCAACGGGCGCCCGGTCGCCGAGAACGGCCAGTACCGGATCGATCGGGATGACGCGACCGATGAAGAAGGTGACCGCGAGCAGACCAAGATAGGTCGTCACGGCGATCACCAGGAAGCGGCCAAGCGCAGATAGAATGGCGACGGCACGAGCGCTGCCGCCCCCTGCCGCCGCCTGGTTTTCAGCTACGCTCATGCGAGCGCGTCCGCCGGCGCTATTCCTTCGAAACCGCTCCGACGAAGTTGGTGTCGAAGCTTGGGCCGAGCGCGAAGCCCTTGAGGTTCTTGCGCAAGCCGGCCACTTCGAGCTGCTGGTGGATAATGACGAAGGGGCTGGTATCGAGGATCTTCTGCTGCAGATCCTTGTACATGTCGGCGCGCTTGGCGGCATCCTTCTCAAGCAGGGCCGCCTCTGTTTCCTTGGTCAGATCCGGAATGTCCCAGGAATTGCGCCAGGCGAGTGTGTGCGACTTGCCCGCATCCGAATTGTCGGGATTCGAGGCGAAGGTCTGGGCATTGGAGTTCGGATCGAAATAGTCCTGACCCCAGTTGCCGATATAGATGTCGTGATTGCGGGCGCGATATTTGGTAAGCGTCTGCTTACCATCGCCCGGAATGATCTCCAGCTTGATGCCGGCCTGGCCGAGCGTCTGCTGGATCGATTCCGCCATGCCGGTGGTCGGCTGTCCGGTGCGCACGTCCATGGTCACCTTGAAGCCGTCCGGCAGGCCGGCCTTGGCGAGCAGTTCCTTGGCCTTGGCGACATCGAGCTTGAAGGGATTGTCGTCGACGGCGCCGAGGTCGCCCTTGGGCAGGAAGGACTGGTGGATCTCGCCGATGCCCTTGAGGATGGTTGTGCTCAGCGCATCATAGTCGACCAGATATTTGAACGCCTGACGCACCTCGGGCTTGGCGAGGTTCGGGTTCTTCTGGTTGAGGCTGATGTAGTAGACCGTGCCTTTCGGCGCGCTGGTGGTGGTGAGGTCGCCGTTCTTGGCGATGGCATCGAGATCGTTCGGCTCGAGGTTGCGGGCAACGTCGATGTCGCCGGCTTCGAGCGCCAGACGCTGCGCCGAGCTTTCCTTCATGTTGCGATAGATGACGCGGGCGAGCTTGGCCTTCTCGCCGTTGTAATTGTCGTTGCGCTCCATGACGACGGCTTCATTGGCGCGCCATTCGCGCAGCTTGAACTGGCCCGAGCCGGCATAACCGGTCTTCAGCCAGGCGTTGCCGAAGTCGTTGTCCCATTTGTAGTCGGCGCTCGGCGTGACGGCGGCGACATGTTCCTTGACCAGCTTGGCGTCGACGACCGAGGCGACGGTGGCAGACAGGCAGTTGAGCACGAAGCTCGGCGCGTAGGCCTTGTCGACGACGAACTGGAACGTGGTGTCGTCGACGGCCTTGGCCTTTTCCGTGACGTTGTCGCCGCTGATGCCGAACTGGCCGATGATGAAGGCCGGGCTCTTGTCCAGCTTGACGGCGCGCTCGAAGGAATAGGCGACGTCGGCAGCGGTGATCGGATTGCCGGAGGCGAACTTCATGCCAGGCTTGAGCTTGAAGGTGTAGGTCAGGCCGTCATCGGAAACGGTCCAGCTCTCGGCAAGATCGCCCTTGACCTTGGAGGTGTCGCTGGGATCGAGGCGGACCAGCAGATCATAGGTGTTGCCGGTGACTTCGGCCGTCGACAGCTCGAAGGCCTCGCCCGGATCCATCGAGATGATGTCGTCGATGGCAAAGCCCTCGACCAGCGTATCGGCGGGGGTAACCGCGAAGGCAGGCGTTGCGAGGAGCGCAGTCATCGCCACACCCGCAAGCAAGCTACGGACGGCAAACTTTTCCAGCATCATGGTGATTGTTCCCTGTTTTGTTGACCTGAGTTCCCGGCTCAGGGCTTCATTATTCTTTGCGGAGCCGACGGCGGCTTGGACCACGTACCGTCGTGGTTTTTGTCCAGTTGGTCAACTCCCTATTCGACAGTGCCCGCCCGGCAACATGCGCGACGACGTATCGGACCAAACGGGCCGCGATGTGTCGACCATGCGCCGGCTAATTGAGAGCGCGGATCAGCAAAAATTTGCCAAAGTACGCGCAAGAAGAAGCGGCTGCTATTTCAGCTGCGAGACCAGAGCGGCATCGGGAAAGCAGGTCGCGGGCTTGCCGTTCTTCGACTGCCACACGCCGATCGAGCGACGGGTCTTGAAGCCGGGCAGGCCGTCGGCGCTGCCGACATCGTAGCCCTTGGCCTCCAGCGCGCGCTGCAGGGCGGCGATGTCCGACCGGTGCAGGTCGCCGACCGCGCCCCAGCTATCGACAAAGGTTGCGTCGCCCTTGGCGATGCGGTCGGCGGCATGACCGATGAACAGGCCGTAGAGATCGCTGTTGTTGTATTGCTTGATCACATAGAAGTTGGGCGTGACGATGAAGGCCGGACCGCTGCGCCCGGCCGGCATCAGCAGGAAGCCCTCGGCTTTCAGTTCGCTTGCCTGGAAGGCCCTGTTGTCGACGCGCCTGATCCCCATCGCCACCCAGTCGGAAATCGTTTTGCCCTGGTCGGGTCCTTCGAGCGAGCAGGAGACGTTGGTCGGCACCGTCACTTCGGTCCCCCAGCCGCGCCCCCTCACCCAGCCATAATGGACGAGATAATTGGCGATCGAGGCGAGCACGTCGGGCGTCGAATTCCAGATGTCGGGCCGGCCGTCGCCGTCGAAATCGACGGCATGCTTGAGGAACGATGTCGGCATGAATTGCGGCTGGCCGAGCGCGCCGGCCCAGGACGACTTCATGGCGTTGACCGGCGCCAGCCCGCGCTCGACGATTTCGAGCGCCGCCAGCACCTCGGTGCGGAAGAAGTCCTTCTTCGTCGACATGAAGGCCTTGGTGCCCAGCACCTCGAAGGCGTCGTAGGGCATCTTTGCGGCGCCGAAACCGGTCTCGCGCCCCCAGATCGCCAGGACGATATCGCCCGGCACTCCATAGCGCTTCTCGATCAGCCCGAGCACCCTTGCATTGGCGCTCTCACGCGTACGGCCGCCTGTGGTGACGGCGCGTATGATCTTCTCGGCGAAATAGTTGGCCGGCGGACCGAATTCGGCCTGGTGCTGCTTCTCAGGCGTCGTCGGCGTCTCGCCGGGCATCACGAGGTCCGGCAATTTCAAGTTCGGCTTCACGCCGGTGAAGGCGGCGTCGAAGGTTTTTTTCGAGATGCCCTTGGACTTGGCCTCGGGCCACAGGTCGGTTTGCAGCCAGGCCTGGAACTGGTCGTCGATGGGAGCGGCGCGGGTGGGGGTGGTGAGAATGCAACTGATTACCGCGATCAGAAGAAATACGAAGCCGTATTTGGAAAAGCCGCGTTCTGTCGTCTCCACACTACCCCCCATCTCTCAAAACGCCGTCCGCGAGCGCAGCGCCGCGGCCAGCGTGCCCTCGTCGAGATAGTCGAGCTCGCCACCGACAGGCACGCCATGCGCCAGCCGCGTCACTTTCACCTCGAAGCCCGACAACTGATCGGTCAGGTAATGCGCGGTCGTCTGCCCCTCGACGGTGGCATTGACGGCAAGGATCACCTCCTTCACCTCGCCGCCGGCGACGCGATCGACCAAGGAGCGGATGTTGAGCTGGTCCGGACCGATGCCGTCGAGCGGCGACAGCGTGCCGCCGAGCACGTGGTAGCGCGTGTTCATGGCCGCCGCCCGCTCCAGCGCCCAGAGGTCGGAGACGTCCTCGACGACGATCAGCGTGCCGGCGTCGCGGCGCGGATCGGTGCAGATCATGCAAGGGTCGGACGTATCGACATTGCCGCAGGTCGAGCAGATGCGCACCTTGTCGACCGCCTCGGCCATGGCAGCGGCCAAAGGCTCCAGCAGCTGTTCCTTCTTCTTGATGAGATGGAGTGCCGCGCGCCGTGCCGAACGCGGCCCAAGCCCCGGCACCTTGGCCAGGAGCTGGATCAGGCGTTCGATTTCCGGTCCGGCGATTCTCTTCGACATCGCCTTGATCTAGGATTTTTCAGCGCGGTTTGGAACAGCCCCAACGACACACGGCCCGCCATGCTGCCATGGCGGGCCGTGTGTCGGATGCAATCGGGTTCAGTTGGTTTCGAGCGGCCGGTCCTGGCTGACGATCATCGCGCCGATGGCGTCGGTGTTCTCAGGCGTCGACTGGAAGCCCATCGCCGCTTCCTGCGGCGCATTGGGCACCGAGGTGATGTAGCGGCCCTTGATCGTGCCGCCGAAACGCGAAGCGTCCGGTTCGGCCATCGGCTCTTGCATCGCCACCACAATCTGCTTCTGCGCGAGGCGGCCGGATTTCTGGGAAGGCGCCGCGGCAGCCGTCACATAGGTCTGCTCGGCCGGAACGATCGCCTTGGCCGGAAGCGTCGGTTCGGCCGCATCCGTCGCGACCTGCTTGGACGGATCCTGCCGTACGATCGTCTTGACCACCGGCTCGGCGGACGCCACCAGCACGGGAGCGGTAGGATCGACCTTCTGCTGTTTGTCGGAGGTCATGGCCACCATCGGCTCGTCCGGCAGCGGCTGCCAGTTGCGGCCGCGCTTCTCATAGAACGCGTTTCCGCCGGCCACCATGGTGTAATGCATGTTCTTGTAGGGGAAGTGCAGGCCGGCGGTGTGGAAATACATCGTGTTCTTGAGCTTGCCCTTGCGCTCGCCCTTGAGCACCGCGTCGGCTGCCGCCTCGACATCGGGCAGCGCTCTCGAATTCATCGGCCGCGTCAGCACGCCCGGAGCGAACTGGCCAGTCTCGCCGACGACCTCGCAGATCGTGTTACCATGCTGGCCGGAGCGCAGTCGGTTCATGACGACCGTGCCGACGGCGATCATGCCGTCGCGGCTAGACCGGTTGGACTCGAAGAACATCGCCCGTTGCAGGCATTCCTTGTCCTTCATCGAATATTTGTAGGAGCGCGTGCTCAGGAAGCTCGGCGTGATGGCGTCGGTCAGACTCGCCACCGACATGCCATGGGAGGAAGTCGTCTGGCTGCAGCCGGCCAGGAACAAGGGGGAAGTGACGATGCCGATAAGCAGCAGCGGCGTCTTCCATCGCGTCGCGATCACCAAAAAAGCCTCATGTCCAGATGCCAGCCCGCCCCGAGATGTGGCAAGAATGAGACTCTTTCGGGCAAAAAGATGGCTAGAGGGTTAGCAAAATCTGGACTTGGGTAAAACTTTATGAAAGCCGCGAAATGAGCGCGTGAGCATCACCGGGAAATGGTTAATAACGCCGCCTGCGCTCAATTTCCGTTCATAATCAATTAACTGGCGGACGCCGGCTTAGAACGGCAATTTCATTCCAGGAGGAATCGGCAGACCCGCCGTCAACGCCTTGGTCTTCTCCTGCATGACCTGCTCGACCTTATTTTTGGCGTCATTGTGGGCGGCCAGAATGAGGTCCTCGAGTATCTCGGCCTCCTCCGCCTTGATCAGCGACGGATCGATCTTCAGCGCCTTCATCTCGAACTTGCCGGTGAGTGTGATGCTGACCAGGCCGCCGCCGGCCTGGCCGGTGGCTTCGAGCGTGGCGATCTCATCCTGCATGGCCTGGAACTTGGCCTGCATTTCCTTTGCCTTGCCCATCAGGCCGAGAAGATCTTTCATCACTGGTCCTCTAAGATTGTTTTCAGATTTCGTCGTCGTCGGCAGCAGGCTCGACCGGCACTTCGGCCTCGGCCTCCTCCACGTCCGGCACGTCCGGGATGCGCACGTCGATGATCTTGGCGCCGGGGAAGCGAGCCAGAATGGCGGCGACGGTCGGGTCGCTCTTGGCATCGGAGAAGGCGTTCTCGCGCTTCGTCGTCTCCATCTCGGCCAATGTCTGACCGCCCGCTTCCTTCGACAGCGACACCAGCCAGTTGCGACCGGTCCAGGCGCGCAGCTTGGCGGTCAGATCGTTGAGCAGCATCTTCGGCGCGTCGTCGGTCAAGGTGACGTCGAGACGGCCGGGCTCGATGCGCACCGGCCGCACGCAGCGTTTCAAGAGCACCTTGAAGGCCATGTCGCGATTGGCGTCAGCCAGCGCAACGATGTCGGCCAGCGATTTGACCGGAACGACTGGCGTTTCGGCGACCGGCTCCGGCGCCGGAACGAAGGCCGCCGGCACCGGCTGCGCCTCGACCAGACGCATAGTCTGCGCACCGCCACCGGAGGACGGCATCCGCGTCTGTGCGACAGCGCTTGCGCCGCCGCCATTGCCGGCCGGAGCGCCATTGGCGCGCGGCGCGCCATTCGATACAGGGCCTGCCCCTTCCAGCGATTTCAACGCCTCGTCCAGCGTCGGCAGGTCGGCGGCATGCGCCAGGCGTATCAGCACCATTTCGCCGGCGCTGACCGGACGGTTGGAGGACTGCACCTCGGGAATGCCCTTCAAGAGCATCTGCCAGGTCCGCGACAGCACCCTGACCGACAGCATATTGGCGAATTCGGCACCGCGCCGGCGCTCGTCCTCCGAGAGCGAGGCATCGGCGGCGGCGGCCGGCACGAAACGCAGGCGGGTGACGAGATGGTTGAACTCGGCAAGATCGGTGAGCACGGCGGCCGGATCGGCGCCGGTGTCGTATTGCGCGCGGAACTCGGCAAGGGCCGCGGCCACGTCGCCCTTCATGACGTGCTCGAACAGGTCGATGATGCGGGCGCGGTCGGCCAGGCCGAGCATGGCGCGCACGGCCTCGGCGCTGACGGTGCCGCTGCCATGGGCGATCGCCTGGTCGAGGATGGAAAGCGAATCGCGCGCCGAGCCTTCGGCGGCGCGCGCGATCATCGCCAGCGCATCATCGTCAACCGATATGCCTTCCTTGGCGGCGATCGAGGAGAGATGCGCGACCAGCGCGCCGGCATCGATGCGCCTCAGATCGAAGCGCTGGCAGCGCGACAGGACCGTGATCGGCACCTTGCGGATCTCGGTGGTGGCGAAGATGAATTTGACGTGCGGCGGCGGCTCTTCCAGCGTCTTCAATAGGCCATTGAAGGCCTGGGTGGAGAGCATGTGCACTTCGTCGATGATGTAGACCTTGTAGCGGGCCGAGACCGGCGCATAGCGCACGCGGTCGATGATATCCCTGATGTCGTCGATACCGGTATGCGAGGCGGCGTCCATCTCGATGACGTCGACATGGCGGCCTTCCATGATCGCCTGGCAATGCTCGCCGGGGATCGAAAGGTCGACGGAAGGCTGGTCGACGGTCGCGGTCTTGTAATTGAGGGCACGCGCGAGGATGCGCGCGGTCGTCGTCTTGCCCACTCCTCGCACGCCGGTCAGCATCCAGGCCTGGGCGATGCGCCCGGTGGCGAACGCATTGGTCAGCGTGCGGACCATCGGCTCCTGGCCGATCAGCTCGGAAAAATTCGAAGGGCGATATTTGCGCGCCAGCACCCGGTAGGCGCCGGCCTTCCCTGTTTGCAGGCTTTCCGGCCCCAAATTTCCGGCTTCGCTCATTCGCCGTCAAAGCTCCCAGGACCGCGACGGAAGGCGGCCGATTCCTGCGCATGGTCTCGCCCGCACGGCTTGGAGCCGTCAATGTCGCGGGAGAAAGGCGAAGAGGTGGGAGGCTGGAACAATGACCCGTTCCGGGCTCGTTAGGGCTGCTTCCTTCCGGACCTGACCCGGTTGGCGAGTGGATCGTCCACCACCAACCTCCCGCGTTCCATATCGGCAATTCGGCGGCGAAATGCAAGGGCCGAGCCGGGACCAGCCGCCACATCGAGACCGGAAAGTCCTTCAAATCGATGACAGCGGTCAATGAATCGCTTGCAGCCACCTTGCCGCCGCTCTAGCGTTCCGGGTTTGGAAAATGCTTACAAGCGTAAAGGAAACGCCCATGCTGCCTGGCCTCAAGGCCGGTTTCACGCTGGACGCCCGGCTGGAGGCGGACAGCGAGCAGCTCATGTGGCTTGGCCTGTGCGAACTCCGGCTGATGAACGACCGCCGCTGGCCATGGCTGGTGCTGGTGCCGCAGCGGCCGGGCGTTGAGGAAATCCACGAAATGACGCCGCTCGACCAGGCAATGCTGACCTTCGAGACCAATATGGTGGCGCAGGCGCTGAAGCGGGTGACCGGCTGCACCAAGATCAACACCGGCGCGCTCGGCAACATCGTGCGCCAGTTGCATGTCCACGTCGTCGCCCGCTCCGAGGGCGATCCCGGCTGGCCGGGACCCGTCTGGGGGCACGGCATCCCCGAACCCTACCAGAGCTCCGATATCAGGCGGTTTGCCGAAACGATCAAGGCGGCGCTATAAACTGACCAGTATCCACCTGCACATTTCAGAGTCCCCATGAGCTTTCGCCTGTTTGACGCGCCCTTGCGCGAGCCGAGCCAGTTCGTCGGTTTCGCCGGCAACCGGATCGACCGGCAATCGGAAAACCGCGCCGACGATGCGGTGGAGAAGGCGCTTGCGGACCCGGCGGCGCGGCTGATGCTGATGCACGCCGGGCGGCTCTACCTGAAGCTCGACGGCGGAAAGTTCGACCCCTGGTTCACTGCGGCCGAAAGTGAACCCTTCGAGGTGTCGCTCGATCAGGGCGTGCTGCTCGGCTTTGCCGATGGCGGGCCGGTGCTCGCGGTTCCGGCCGGCGTCGAGCCGGAAAAGCTGCCGGAGACGATCAAGGCGATCGATTACCGGTCCGTCTACATGCAAGGGCTGATCGACGAGGCGGCGGCCGGCGCGCTGGCGCAAGGGGCGGCGCTGCTTGCCTGGCACGCCAGCCACGGCTTCTGCTCGAAATGCGGCAACCGTTCGGAAATGCGCGCCGGCGGCTACAGGCGGCACTGTCCGGCCTGCGGCACCGATCATTTCCCGCGCACCGACCCGGTGGCGATCATGCTGACGGCGACGCGCGACAAATGCCTGCTCGGACGCGGCAGGCATTTCGCGCCGGGCATGTATTCGGCGCTTGCCGGCTTCATCGAGCCGGGTGAGACGATCGAGGCGGCCGTGCGCCGCGAGACGCTGGAGGAAGCCGGCATCCGGCTCGGCCGTGTCGTCTACCACGCCAGCCAACCTTGGCCGTTTCCTTATTCGCTGATGATCGGCTGCTTCGGCGAGCCGCTCAACGAGGACATCCAGGCCGATCTCAACGAGCTGGAAGACTGCCGCTGGTTTTTGCGCGACGAGGTGCGCAGGATGCTGGACAGGACGCATGATGGCGGCCTGATCACGCCGCCGAAAGGGGCGATCGCCCATCATCTCATCCGCGCCTGGGTCGACAGCGAATAGGAGCCGAGAAATGATCCGTCACACCGTCGTGTTCACGCTGAAGCATCCGCTGCAGTCGCTGGAGACAAAGCGGTTTCTCCACGATGCCAAGAAGATCCTCACCGGGATCAAGGGCGTCACGCATTTCGAGCAACTGCGGCAGGTGAGCCCGAAGAACGACTACCAGTTCGGCTTCTCGATGGAGTTCGCCGACCAGGCGGCCTACACGCGCTACAACGAGCATCCCGACCATGTCGCCTTCGTGCGCGACCGCTGGATTCCGGAGGTGGAGAAGTTCTTGGAGATCGACTACGTGCCACTCGGCTTCGGCTGAAAATCGGTGCCGACGTCCGAGATTAGGGCGCACCTCCATGAGGTCGTCATTCCAGGGCGGAGCGAAGCGGAGACCCTGGAATCCATGCCGTGACGTTCGCGAAGGGCGCAGCGGAGCAGAATTCTGAACCGTCGCAACGCGTCGACGTCGCGGCATGGATCCTCGGGTCTGCGCGCGTCGCTTCGCTCCTTGCTCCGCCCGTGGATGACGAAGCACAAGCGTTTCGGCTAACCTAGCAGGCGCAACCAGCCTTAATCCGCCACCTTCCACTGCTCGCGCGACGCGCTTGCCGGGTAGACGCCGAGGATGCGCATTTCGCGCGAGAAGAAGCGCAGCTCGTCGAGCGCCAGCTTGACCAACGGATCATCCGGATGGCCTTCGATGTCGGCATAGAACAGCGTCGCGGTGAAGGCGCCGAGCTGATAGCTCTCGAGCTTGGTCATGTTGATGCCGTTGGTGGCGAAACCGCCCATGGCCTTGTAGAGCGCGGCCGGGACGTTGCGGACGCGGAACATGAAAGTGGTCATCATCTTGGCGTCCGGCGCGGGACGCTCCACCCATTGCTTATTCTTGGTCAGTACGACGAAGCGGGTGACGTTGGAGTCGGTGTCCTCGACATTCTTCTCGATGATGTCGAGCCCATAGAGCTCGGCGGCAAGTGCCGGCGCCAGCGAAGCCATGGTCCGGTCCCTGACCTCCGACACCATCTTGGCCGAACCCGCCGTGTCGCCGGCGATCACCGGCTTCCAGCCGTTCTTGCGGATGTATTTGCGGCACTGCCCCAGCGCATGGATGTGGCTGTGCACGGTCTTGATCTCGTCGCGTTTCACCCCCGGCAGCACCATCAGCTGGAAGTGGATCGGCAGAAAATATTCGCCGACGATGTGCAGCTTCGATTCCGGCAACAGGTGATGGATGTCGGCAACGCGCCCGGCGATCGTGTTCTCGATCGGGATCATGGCAAGCTCGGCCTTGCCGGTCTCGACCGCGTTGAAGGCGTCCTCGAAGGTCGGGCACGGCAACGGTTCCATCGAGGGGAACATGTTGCGGCAGGCGGTGTCGGAGTTGGCGCCAGGCTCGCCCTGGAAGGAGATTCGGTTGGTCTTCGCGGTCATGAGGACGTCTCAGTTTGACAGGATTTTTCTTGCCCGCTCCAGATCGCCGGGCGTGTCGACGCCGAGCGGCAGCGATTGCACGACCTCGGCGTCGATGCGCATGCCGGCTTCGAGCGCGCGCAATTGCTCCAGGCGCTCGCGGCGCTCCAGCGGCGACGGCTTCAGCGCGACGAAGCGTTCGAGCGCGGCGCGCCGATAGGCGTAGAGGCCGACGTGATGATAGAGCGGCCCCTCACCCCATGGCGCGGTTGCGCGGGTGAAATAGAGCGCTTTCAGCCGTGTCGCCGACAGCGGCGAACCGACGATCTTGACGACGTTGGGATTGGTCCTCTCCTCGTCGCGCACGATCTCGACGCCGAGCGTGGCAATATCGACGGAGCTGTCCGCGAAAGGCCGCAGCGACGCGCCGATGATCTCGGGATCGATGGTCGGCAGGTCACCCTGGACATTGACGATCGTTTCCACCTGCTTTCCAGGATCGAGGGCGGTCAGAGCCTCGAAGATGCGGTCGGAGCCGGATTCATGGTCCGTGCGGGTCATGACCGCTTCGAAGCCATGCGCCCGCACTGCTTCCGCGACCGCTTGCGTGTCGGTCGCCACCACGACACGGCCAAGCCCGGCCTCGGCGGCGCGGCGGGCGACATGGACGATCATCGGCGCGCCCGCGATATCGGCCAGCGGCTTGCCCGGCAGGCGCGTCGAGGCCATGCGGGCGGGGATCAGGATCAAGGTTGACATCGGATTCTGGAGCAGTCGAAAAACGCGGGTGGAAAGTGGCAAAAGGTCTCACTGGAAGCGCCCTTATAGGTGTTGCAACGCCGGAGCAAAAGACCTAGTTTCCGCCCGATTTGACTGGCCTTTCGAGGCAGTTCGCGATACCGACGGACGGAGTGGACGGGACGGTCCGCCGGAAAAGGGAGCAAGGGGCGTATGGATTCCAACGAAGTCAACAAGCTGCTCGGCGGATTTCTGGGAACCTGCTTCATCGTGTTTTCGATAGGCCTCGTGTCGGACGCGCTGTTTGCCTCGCCCGCCCCCGAAAAGCCCGGCTTCGCCATCGAAGCCCAGGAGCCGGCCGAAGGCGGCGGCGCCGCGCCTGCCGCGGCGGAAAAGCCGATCGCCGACCTGCTCGCCACCGCCAGCGCCGATGCCGGCGCGGCCATCTTCAAGAAGTGCCAGGCCTGCCATTCCGGTGAAAAGGGTGGTCCTAACAAGGTCGGCCCGGATCTCTGGGACATCGTCGACCGCCCCGTCGCCTCGCATGAGGGCTTCGCCTATTCGGCCGGCATGAAGGAATATTCCAAGGGCGGCACCGAGAAGTGGACCTATGAGAACATCAACCACTTCATCACGTCGCCGAAGAAGGACGTGAAGGGCACGGCGATGGGCTTTGCCGGCCTGCCGAAGGAAGAAGACCGCGCCAACGTGATCGCCTATCTGCGCACGCTGTCGGATAATCCGAAGCCGCTGCCGACGCCAGGTGCCGCCGCCGATGCCTCGGCGAAGCCTGCCGAAGCCGCCAAGCCGGCCGAAGGCGCCACCAAGCCGGCCGCAGGTGCCGCACCGGCCAAGCCGGCTGCCCCCGCTCAATAAACAATTTGTCATAAAGACTTCCTTGGAAAAGCCGGGTTCGTCCCGGCTTTTCTGTTAGGAAAGCTGCATGGACCGCGACAAAGGCGGCCCTTGCGGTTTTCACCGGCGTCAAATGATCTAGATTGGCGGTGAGTAAAGTTCGCCACGAGGAGAACGCATGAGGGTTGGCCGCTTCCGCACGCTTTTCGCATCGGCGCTGGCGTTCGCCTTCGCCGCCAGCCTGCAGGCCAGCTTCGCCGATGAGTGGCACACGACGTCTTCGCTGGTCGGGCCTTCAAAATACGGCGAGAATTTCCAGCGCTATGACTACGTCAATCCGGACGCGCCGAAGGGTGGGACGTACAACTCCGTCGTTGTCGGCACTTTCGACAGCTTCAACCCCTATATCGTGGCGGGATCGCCGGCCGCGGGGCTGGCCGGGTTCGGCGGCGGGCTGCTCTACGACACGCTGATGGATCAGGCGACCGATGAGGGCAGCGTCAGCCACCCGCTGGTCGCCGATGCCTACAAATATCCGTCCGACTATTCCTCGGCGACCTACCGGCTCGATCCGCGGGCAAAATGGCATGACGGCCAGCCGATCACCGCCGAGGACGTGATCTGGTCCTTCCAGGTCCTCAAGGCCAACAGCCCGCAATACAGCCGCTATTTCGAGAACGTCACCGAGGCTGTCGCCATCTCCGATCGCGAAGTCGAGTTCCATTTCAACCAGAAGGGCAACCGTGAGCTGCCCAAGATCCTCGGCGATCTCGTCGTTTTGCCGAAGCACTGGTGGGAAGGCACCGATGCCAGCGGCAAGAAGCGCGACATCACCAGGCCGACGCTGGAGCCGCCGCTGGGCTCCGCCGCCTACAAGATCGCCAGCTTCAAGCCCGGCTCGGAGATCGTCTGGCAGCGCGTGCCCGACTATTGGGGCGCCAAGCTGCCGGTGAAGATCGGCCGTGAGAATTTCGACACCCAGCGCTTTACCTACATCCTTGACGACAACGCCGCCTGGCAGGCCTTCACCAAGGGCGGGCTCGACGACATCAAGCCGGAGAACAGTTCGAGGCGCTGGGCGACAGCTTACAACTTTCCGGCCATCAGCGCCGGCGACGTGATCAAAAAGGAATTCAAGACCACCTCGCCAGAGCCGATGCAGGCTTTCATGCTCAACCAGCGCCGGCCGCTGTTCCAGGATCGCCGGGTGCGTGAGGCGCTGACCTACCCTTATGATTTCGAGACGATGAACCGCACGTTGTTCTTCGGCTTCAACACCCGCACCCACAGCTATTTCCAAGGAACCGAACTGGCGTCGAGCGGCCTGCCGCAAGGCAAGGAACTCGAAATCCTGGAGAAGTACCGCGACAAGCTGCCGCCTGAATTGTTCACCCAGGAATTCAAGCTGCCGGTCTATGACTCGCCGCAGGCGGAACGCAAGTATCTGAAACAGGCGGTGGACCTATTCGCCCAAGCCGGCTGGGTGATCAAGGGCGGCAAGATGGTGAACGCCAAGACCGGCGCGCCGTTCAAATTCGAGATCCTCGGCACCTCCGACACGGATCAGATCCTCTCCGGCAACTACATCGCCAATCTGCGCAAGATCGGCGTCGATGCGACGCTGCGCATCATCGACCCCAGCCAATACGTCAACCGCGTCAACAATTTCGACTACGACGTCATCACCAACCTGCTGCAGCAGTCGGAATCGCCGGGCAACGAACAGCGTGATTTCTGGAGCTCGAAGGCAGCCGACGCGCCCGGGTCGCGCAACTATTCCGGCATCAAGGATCCCGTTGTCGACGCATTGGTCGACCGCATCATTTTCGCCACCGATCGCGACGATCTGGTCGCGGCCACCCATGCGCTCGATCGGGTGCTTCTGTGGAGTTACTACGTCGTTCCGCAATACTACCGTGCGGTGGTGTGGCTCGCTTATTGGAACAAGTTCGGCGTGCCGGAAAAGCAGCCCGCCTACCGCGGCGCCGATATCGATTCCTGGTGGATCGACACGGCGAAGGAAAAGGCGCTCGCAGCCAAGTATAAGGGTCTCAATTGATGCGGCGGCAGGCTTTGCTTCATCGCCGCAATTTCCTGGCGCTCGGCGCCGCAGCCACTGCCGCCGCATTGCTGCCGGGCCGGGCCTTTGCCGGCACCCCGACCGGCGTCAAACTGCATGGCCTGTCGGCCTTCGGCGACCTGAAATACAAGGCCGACTTCACCCATTTCGACTATGTCAACGTCGACGCGCCCAAGGGCGGCCAGATGAATTTCGCGCCGCCGAACGCGACGTTGAACCAGAGCTTCCTGACTTTCAACACGCTGAATTCCCTGGTGTTGAAAGGCGAATCGCCGCCGCGTACTGAACTCTGTTTCGATTCGCTGATGACGAGCGCACTGGATGAGCCAGACGCAGTCTATGGCTTGCTTGCCGAGTCCGTTACCTTGTCGCCGGACCGTAACGGCTTCCGCTTCACCTTGCGGCCGCAGGCGCGCTTTCACGACGGCACGCCTGTGACCGCCGACGACGTCGCCTTCGCATTGAAGCTGTACAAAGAGCAGGGCCACCCAAACCTGTCCAACCCATTGCGCTATATGACGGAGGCGGTCGCTATCGATGCCGTCACGCTCAAACTCGCCTTCAACGGCGAACAATCCGCGCAGAACATTCTTTCGGTCGTGGCGATGCCGATCGTATCCAAGGCCTACTATACGGCCAATGCCTTCGACGCCTCGACAATGACGCCGCCTCTCGGCTCTGGAGCATACAAGGTAGGACGCGTCGTGGCCGGACAGACCGTCGAGTACGAACGCGTCGCAGATTATTGGGGCCGCGATCTTGCAGTAAACCGCGGCCTCAACAATTTCGACCGCATTCGGATCGACTTCTATCTCGACCGCCAGGCGGCGTTCGAAGCGTTCAAGAAAGGCGACACGCATTTCCGCGAGGAATTCACCTCGCGGGTTTGGGCGACCGGTTATGATTTCCCAGCGTTGAAGGACGGCAAGGTCGTCAAACGGGAGTTTTCCGGCGAGAAGTCGCCGGACATGCAGGCCTTCGCGCTCAACCAGCGTCGCCCGCAATTCCGCGACGCGCGCGTGAGGCGAGCGATCGCCAACTGCTTCGATTTCGAATGGATCAGACGCGCCTTGTTCTTCGGCTCCTACGAACGCTCGCAATCGAACTTCGAACGGTCGGATTACAAGGCTGAAGGACTGCCATCACCCCAGGAACTGGCCTTGCTCGAGCCCTTTCGGGAAGAATTGCCGCCGGAGACTTTCGGCGAGCCCGTCATGCAGCCCGCCTCCGACGGTTCGGGCCACGACCGCAAGATGCTGGGCGCGGCGTCGAAACTGCTGGCCGAAGCCGGCTGGAAGCGAGTGGGCAACTTCGTCGTCAACGAAAAGGGCGAGCGGCTGCAGGTGGAGATGCTGGCCGAGGATGACAGCATCATCCGCATTTTCACGCCATGGGCCGAGAATATGAAGGCCATCGGAATCGACGCCTCGATCCGGCAGGTCGATTCGACACAATACGAACAGCGGCAGAGCAATTTCGATTTCGATCTCAACATGCTCCATTGGTCGATCGGGGCGACACCCACTGCCGACGGCCTGGAAATACTCTACGATTCCCGCATGGCAAAGGTCCCTGGGCAGCGTAACTATCCTGGCACGGAAAGCCCCGCGATCGACGCGCTGATCGTCGCGGCCGGCAAAGCCAAAAGTCGGGCCGAACTCGTTACGGCGCTCAGAGCGCTCGATCGGGTCTTGCGCGCGCGGCTAGACTGGATTCCAAGTTGGTATCTCGCGAATCACCGTGTCGCGTATTGGGATATGTTCGGTTTTCCGGAGCAGAAACCCGATTTCGGCTTTCCGGTCGAAACGGCCTGGTGGTTCGACAAGGGCAAGGCGGCAAAGATTGGCAAAGCCTGACATGAATGTTCGCGCGGGACTGGCTGCCTGATGGGCGCCTATATTCTGCGACGTATCCTTCTGATGATCCCGACGCTGTTCGGCATCATGGCGATTTCCTTCGCGGTCATTCAGTTCGCGCCGGGCGGCCCGGTCGAGCAGGTGATCGCCCGGCTGACCAATCAGGGCGGCAATGACCGGCTCGGCGGCGGCGGCGGGGATGTCCAGGGTGGCAATTTCGATGCCGCCGGCGACGTCGGCTCGAAATATCGCGGCGCGCAAGGGCTCGATCCCGAATTCATCAAGAAGCTGGAAAAGCAGTTCGGCTTCGACAAGCCGCCGCTCGAGCGCTTCGGCATGATGCTGTGGAACTACAGCCGTTTCGATTTCGGCGACAGCTATTTCCGCGACATCTCGGTGCTGAACCTGATCCTGGAGAAGATGCCCGTCTCCATCTCCATCGGCCTGTGGATCACGCTTTTATCCTACCTGATCTCTATCCCGCTCGGCATCCGCAAGGCGGTGAAGGATGGCTCGACCTTCGATGTGTGGACCAGTGGCGTGGTCATCGTCGGCTATGCCATTCCCGGCTTCCTGTTCGGCATCATGCTTATGGTGCTCTTCGCCGGCGGTTCGTTCTGGGACTGGTTTCCGCTGCGCGGCATTGTTTCGGACAATTGGGATCAGTTGGCGTGGCCGGGCAAGATCGCCGACTATTTCTGGCACATGACGCTGCCGCTGACGGCACTTGTCTTGTCCGCTTTCGCGACGACCACCTTGCTCACCAAGAACTCCTTCCTCGAAGAGATCCGCAAGCAATATGTGGTGACGGCGCGCGCCAAGGGCCTGTCGGAACACAAGGTGCTCTACGGCCACGTCTTCCGCAACGCGATGTTGATCGTCATTGCCGGCTTTCCCGGCGCCTTCATCTCGGCCTTCTTCACCGGCTCGCTGCTGATCGAGAACATCTTCTCGCTCGACGGCCTCGGCCTGCTCGGCTTCAAATCGGTGATCGACCGCGACTATCCGGTGGTGTTCGCCACCCTCTACATCTTCTCGCTGCTCGGGCTGTTCGTCGGCCTGCTGTCCGACCTGATCTACACCTGGGTCGATCCGCGCATCGACTTCGAGCGAAGAGACATCTGATGGCCGATGCCGCGATCGAAAGCGTGCCGGCGCGCCCCCGCAAGCCATGGCTGTCGCCGCTCAATCAGAGACGGCTGCAGAATTTCAAGGCCAACCGGCGCGGCAACTGGTCGCTCTGGATCTTTCTGCTCCTGTTCGTGCTGTCGCTGTTTTCCGAGCTGATCGCCAACGACAAGCCGATCATCGCGTCATACAAGGGCGAGATCCTGTTTCCGGTTCTGGTCGCCTATCCGGAAGAGAAATTCGGCGGCTTCTATGCCGTCACCGATTATCGTGATCCGGTGATCCAGGACGAGATCGTCTCCAATGGGTGGATGATCTGGCCGCCGGTTCGATACTCCTATCAGACCGTCAACAACGCTATCCCGGAACCGGCGCCGGCAAAACCGTCCTGGCTTTACGACAGGAAGACGCGCTGCAACCAATATCCGCAAGGCGAGGCAGACGCCGGTTGCATCGTCGGCAACTGGAACTGGCTGGGCACAGACGACCAGGCCCGCGATGTCCTGGCGCGCGTGATCTACGGCTTCCGTATCTCGGTCCTGTTCGGCCTGATCCTGACGCTTGGTTCATCGCTGATCGGCGTCGCGGCCGGCGCGGTGCAAGGCTATTTCGGCGGTTGGACCGACCTCCTCTTCCAGCGTTTCATCGAGATCTGGTCGGCGATTCCGGTGCTCTATCTGCTGCTCATCGTCGCCGCGATCCTCCCACCGGGTTTCTTCATCCTGCTCGGCTTGATGTTGTTGTTTTCATGGGTGGCATTGGTCGGCGTGGTGCGGGCCGAATTCCTGCGCGCCCGCAATTTCGAATATGTCAACGCGGCCCGCGCTCTCGGCGTGCCCAACCTGACCATCATGTTCCGTCACCTGTTGCCGAACGCCATGGTGGCGACGCTGACCTTCCTGCCCTTCCTGCTGTCGGGCTCGATCTCGACGCTGACGTCGCTCGATTATCTCGGCTTCGGGCTGCCTCCGGGCTCGGCTTCGCTCGGCGAATTGCTGAAACAGGCGCAACGCAACCTCAATGCGCCGTGGCTCGGCATTTCCGGTTTCATCGTGATTTCGCTGATGCTGTCGCTGCTGGTCTTCATCGGCGAGGCGACGCGCGACGCCTTCGATCCGCGCAAGACGTTCAAATGAGCGAGCCGCTGCTGTCCGTCCGCGATTTGAGCGTCGCCTTCGCGCAAGGCGGCAAGCAGTCGATTGCCGTCGACCACGTCTCCTTCGACATCGCCAAAGGCGAGACGCTGGCGTTGGTTGGCGAATCCGGTTCGGGCAAATCGGTGTCTGCCTTGTCGGTGCTGAAGCTTCTGCCCTATCCCGCCGCCAGCCATCCGTCTGGCAAGATTCTCTTCAGCGGCGCAGACCTGCTCGCCATGGACGAGAAGGCGTTGCGCGGCGTGCGCGGCAACAAGATCACCATGATCTTCCAGGAGCCGATGACCTCGCTCAACCCGCTGCACACGATCGAGCAGCAGATCGTCGAGGTGCTGCAACTGCATCGGGGCCTGCGCGACGCACCGGCCCGCGCGCGCACGCTGGAACTGCTCGACGAGGTCGGCATCCGCGAGCCGGAAAAACGCCTCGACGCCTACCCGCATCAGCTCTCCGGCGGACAGCGCCAGCGCGTCATGATCGCCATGGCTTTAGCCAACGAGCCGGAGCTTTTGATCGCCGACGAGCCGACGACGGCGCTCGACGTCACCGTTCAGGCGCAGATCCTCCAACTGCTCGCGGGGTTGAAGAGCCGCAAGGGCATGTCGATGCTGTTCATCACCCACGACCTCGGCATCGTCAGGAAGATCGCCGACCGCGTCTGCGTCATGACGAAGGGCAAGATCGTCGAGAGCGGCCCGACCAGGGAAATCTTCGCCAATCCGCAGCATGCCTACACGAAGCATCTGCTTGCGGCCGAGCCGAAGGGCAAGCCGCCTGCAGCCGACCCCGGCGCCAAGGCGGTCATGACGGGCAAGGACATCAAGGTCTGGTTCCCGATCAAGAAGGGTTTCTTCCGCAAGACAGTCGACCATGTGAAGGCGGTGGACGGCATCGACGTCACCGTGCGCGCCGGCCAGACGCTCGGCGTCGTCGGCGAATCCGGCTCAGGCAAGACGACGCTGGGGCTGGCGCTTGCCCGGATGATCTCCTCGACCGGGACGATCAATTTCAACGGCCGCGACATCAACCTGCTCTCCTTCAGTGCCATGCGGCCGCTGCGGCGCGAATTGCAGATCGTCTTCCAGGATCCGTTCGGGTCGCTCAGCCCGCGCCTGTCGGTCTCCGAGATCATCGAGGAAGGGCTGAAGGTCCACGCGCCGAAACTCTCGCCCGACGAACGCGACGACAAGGTGGTCGAGGCGCTCAGGGAGGTGGGCCTCGATCCCGAGACGCGCCACCGCTATCCGCACGAGTTTTCCGGCGGCCAGCGCCAGCGCGTCGCCATCGCGCGCGCCATGGTGCTCAACCCGCGCTTCGTCATGCTCGACGAGCCGACCTCGGCTCTCGACATGAGCGTGCAGGCGCAGGTGGTCGACCTCTTGCGCAACCTGCAGGCCAAGCACAATCTCGCCTATCTCTTTATCAGCCATGACTTGAAAGTCGTCCGCGCCCTTGCCAATGACGTCATCGTCATGCGCAACGGCCAGATCATGGAAGCCGGACCGTCCGAACAGATTTTCAGCAGCCCGCAAACCGACTATACGCGGGCGCTGATGGCGGCAGCTTTCAAGATCGAGACGGCGCCGACCGGCGTGGTCAGCGAATAGTTATCTATTTCGCGCAATTCCCGACGGGAAACCGCTACACTTTCCGGAATTGCTTCGACACCGACAAGACAAGGAAGAAGAATCCGCGAATGGAAAAAGGCAAAATCCTGCTTGCCCTCACCGGCATCCACCCACAGCGCTGGCATGACCTGCTCTCGGCCGAGCGCGAGGTCGTGCTGGAGCCGAATGGTGCGAGCGATCCATCGATCACCTATGCGGTGGTGTGGAAGCAGAAGCCCAATCTTCTCAAGTCGCTGCCCAATCTGCGTGTCATCTTTTCGATCGGCGCCGGCGTCGATCACGTCTTTGCCGATCCCGGCCTGCCCGACGTGCCGATCGTCAAGATCGTCGCCGACAATCTCACCCAGCACATGGTCGAATATGTCGTCTGGCGGGTGCTCGACCACCATCGCCAGGCCATGCTCTACCGGGGTCAGCAGCAAAAAAAGATATGGCACGAGCCGCCGCAACGGGTGGCCGGCGACATCTCCGTCGGCATCATGGGGCTTGGCAGTCTTGGCCGCGCCGCGGCCTCGGCGCTGTTGTCGCTCGGCTTTGCCGTCAATGGCTGGTCACGCAGCGAGCGGCCGATGAAGGGCGTTTCGACCTATTCCGGCGAGGCAGGGCTGATCCCGTTCCTCAACGCCACCGACATCCTGGTCGTGCTTTTGCCGCTGACGCCGCAAACCCAGGGCATCGTCAATTACGGCCTGCTCAAAGAGCTGCGCCGGCGCAACGGCCTCGGCGGTTCGGTGCTGATCAATGCCGGCCGCGGACGCCTGCAGAAGGACGCCGACATATTGCGCGCGCTGGAAGACGGCACGCTGAAGGAAGCGAGCCTCGACGTGTTCGAGGTCGAGCCGCTGCCGAAGACCAGCCCTCTGTGGGGCCATCCGAAAGTGTTCGTCACGCCGCATGCCGCGGCGACGTCGGACCCGGCCCATCTGGTACCGATCATGCTGCGCCAGATGGCCGCCTTCGAGCGCGGCGAAAAGCTCGAAAACCTGGTCGACCGCGAAGCGGGCTATTGAGGCGGCGAAGCCGGTTTCGAAGCAGGCAGCCCGAAACTCTCCTTCTTCTTCGGCTTGCCGCAATCGCGGCGCTCGATCGAGCGGTTCATGGCGTCGATCTCGCCGCTCGCCTTGTTGTTGGCGCGCTGTGCCTTGGAGCGCGTGTCGGGCATGAACGGGCCGAAGCCCATCGCCGGATTGGAGAAGCCAGGCTTGGCCGTGACGGGCAGATTGTTCTGCTGCGCCAGCTGATTGCGCTGCGCCAGCAATTGATCGCAAGGCAGATCGTCATATTGCAGTGAGGATTGGACATCCTCGTCCTGACGCTCGGCCATCGACGTGCCGCCGACACATCCGGCGACCGACAGGCAGGACGCCAACGCAACCATGGTCCAGCGCATGGATTTCTCCTTGGGGCAATTCCAGAAAAAGTGCATAGCGGTTTTCCGTCCGGAATTGCGCAAAACAAGGACACGATGTCCGCCCGCGCCAACCCGACCATGCCATTCAGGCTTTTTCGCAGCAAGCACGGGCTCATGCAGTTGCCGAATTCTTCTCCCAGGCAGCTGCAGCCGGGAAGCCAGCCACGATGGCAAGGCCCTCGACGGGATCGCGCCGGTCGTGCCGGATAATCGTGCTTTCCAGCGACAGGACCGCGAGCCCGTTGGCGGCAAGCACGCGCCGCGCATAGGCCTCGGAATGAGCGTAGCGCCGCGACGGCCGCAGGGCGAAATCACCACCGCCGGCAAGCGTCTCGACCGAGAACGCGAACAGGCCGTACCCGGCGAGCATGCCCGCCACCGCGCCGACGATCCGCTCGAGCGCCCCGACATAGATGAACACGTCTGCCGCGACCACCAGGTCGGCCCGGTCGCCGATGTGGGGGAAATGCTGAAGGTCGGCCTTGGCCAGCAAGTCGTAGATGCCTTTGGCTTTCGCCTTCCTCAGCATGGCGGCCGAAATGTCGTAGCCCTCCAGCCGATCGACGAAGGGACGCAGCTTCTCGCCCATCAGACCGGTGCCGCAACCGAGGTCGAGGGCTAGCCGGAACCGGCCGGGCCTTGCCTTGCGAATGGCGTGCTTGAGGAAATCCGGCAGGCCGTAGCCGAGCTTTTCGACCAGCGATTCCTCGAAACTGTCGGCATAGTGGTCGAACAAGGTCTCGACGAAGGCGCTGGGCGGCGCAGCGGCGGCCGGAGCGCGGCCGATGAGCTGAAGCTTCAGCACGGCGCCGAGGCGGTCCGCGGGCTCCAGCTCCAGCGCCATGGCCCAGGCTCGTGCGGCCTGGTCCAGCAGGCCGGCTGTTTCCTGCATCTCGCCTAGGCGAAACCAGCCGGCGGCCCATTGCGGCGCCAGCTCCAGCGCGCCGAGCAGAAGCTCCGCCGCCTGCGCGGGCTCGCCCGAGGCAAGCAGCATCTCGGCGAAATCGGCGCGACGGTCGGCATTCAAATCGCCCGACGAGGCCTGGAGCGGTTTCATGCGTGAAGGATCCTGCCGGCAAAACGGAGTCGGCGGCCGGCTTTAAGATGAGTCAGCAGTCTCTTGCAACGGGCTTCCCGCGCTGAATTTAACCACTATCTTCGGGGAATGCGCGCCAGCGACCTGCTCAAATCCCGGCCGGAAGGCCTTTATTGCCCACCCGGCGATTTCTTCATCGATCCGGTGCGGCCGGTGGAGCGGGCGCTGATCACGCACGGCCATTCCGACCATGCGCGTTCCGGCCATAGCTCGGTGCTGGCGACGCAAGAGACGCTCGACATCATGGGGCTGCGCTATGGCGAGGATTTCGCCGGGACGACGCAGGCCGCGACGCTTGGAGAAACGGTCGACATCAATGGTGTCGCCGTCACCTTCCATCCGGCCGGGCATGTGCTGGGCTCGGCGCAGATCTGCGTCGAACACAAAGGCATGCGCATCGTCGCCTCCGGCGATTACAAGCGCCAGAAGGACGCCACCTGCCTGCCGTTCGAGCCCATCCGCTGCGATGTGTTCATCACCGAAGCGACCTTCGGCCTGCCGGTGTTCCGGCATCCGCCGGACCATGAAGAGATCGCGCGGGTGCTGAAATCGGCGGCGCAGTTTCCCGAACGCTCACATCTGATCGGCGCCTATGCGCTCGGCAAGGCGCAGCGCGTGATGCGGCTGCTGCGCGATGCCGGCTATGACAGGCCGATCTATATCCACGGCGCGCTGGCGAAGCTCAGCGAATACTATCAGAGCCAAGGCATCGAGCTCGGCAGGCTCGAGCCGGGGACGGTGGAGAGCGGAGCCAAGGCCGATTTCGCCGGCGCGATCGTGGTCGGACCGCCCTCGGCCTTCGCCGATCGCTGGGCGCGGCGCTTTCCCGATCCGATCTCCTGCTTCGCGTCGGGCTGGATGCGCATCCGCCAGCGCGCCAAGCAGGGCGGCGTCGAGCTGCCGCTGATCATTTCGGACCATGCCGACTGGGACGAGCTGATCGTCACGATCAAGGAGACGGGTGCTGCGGAAATCTGGGTCACGCATGGCCGCGAGGAAGCGCTGGTCCGCTGGTGCGAGCTGGAGGGCATCGCAGCACGGCCGCTGCATCTGGTGGGGTACGAGGACGAGGGCGATTGATGACGGAGGTGGCTTCGACAATTACTAACGCCGCGCTCCACGACGCCCCCCTCTGGCCTGCCGGCCATCTCCCCCACTTGGGGGGAGATCAGACGTCACGCCGACTTTCGCCAATCTCCGACCTAGCAGGAGATGAGCCGGCGCCGAAACTGCCAATCTCCCCCCTCGTGGGGGAGATGTCCGGCAGGACAGAGGGGGGCGCGACGGAATGCAACCGTTCATCGCTGGCTTGGCCCACGCCATGAACCGCTTCGCCGAGCTCCTCGACCGCCTCGTGCTCACGCCGTCGCGCAACGGCAAGCTCACCTTGCTGACCGACTATTTCCACAGCGTCGAGGACCCCGATCGCGGGCTGGCGCTGGCGGCGATCACCGGGGACCTGATGATCGCGGCGGTGAAGCCGGCGATGCTGCGCGCGCTGGTGGTCGAGCGCATGGACCCGGTGCTGTTCGGCTATTCCTACGACTATGTCGGTGACCTCGCCGAAACCGTGTCGCTGGTCTGGCCGCAGCCACAGGGACACATCCCAAACCATGTGCCGACGCTGGCCGAGGTGGTCGGCAAATTGCAGGCCGCGAGCCGCTCCGACGGGCCGAAGGTGCTGGCGCGGCTGCTCGACGACGCCAGCATTTCGGCGCGCTTCGCCATCATCAAGCTGGTGACCGGCGGCTTGCGCATCGGCGTGTCGGCGCGGCTCGCCAAGCAGGCGCTGGCCGATCTCGGCAAGGTGGACGTCGCCGAGATCGAGGAGCTCTGGCACGGGCTGGCGCCGCCCTACACCGAGCTGTTCGCCTGGCTGGAAGGCCGGGCGGAAAAGCCGAGGAGCGCAGCGCTCGCGCTGTTCCGGCCGGTGATGCTCTCCAACGCCGTCGACGGCGGCGACCTCGAAAAACTCGAACCGGCCGACTATGCGGCGGAATGGAAATGGGACGGCATCCGCGTGCAGGCGGCGTGCGAAGGCGGCGTCCGCCGGCTCTATTCGCGCACCGGCGACGACGTGTCCGGCGCCTTCCCGGACCTTGCCGCGGCGATGAATTTCGAAGCGGCGCTCGACGGCGAGCTGCTAATCGGCGATCCGCGCGAGGCGACCGGAACCTTCTCCGACCTGCAGCAGCGGCTGAACCGCAAGAGCGTCTCGCCAAAAATCCAGCAGCAATATCCGGCCTTCATGCGCTGCTACGACGCGCTGCAGATCGATGGCGAGGATTTGCGCCCGCTGCCCTTCGCCGAACGCCGCAAGCATCTCGAAGCCTTCGTCGAGACACTGGACCCCAGCCGCTTCGATCTCTCGCCGCTGGTCGCGTTCGCCGATTGGCAGACGCTGGAGCGGCTGCGTCAGGCGCCGCCACATCCGATCATCGAAGGGGTGATGCTGAAGCGCTGGGATTCACCCTATCTCGCAGGGCGGCCGAAGGGGCCATGGTTCAAGTGGAAGCGCGATCCGCACACGGTCGACACGGTGCTGATGTATGCGCAGCGCGGCCACGGGAAGCGCTCGAGCTTCTACTCCGACTACACGTTCGGCGTCTGGGCGGGACCGGAGGGCGCGGAAGAACTGGTGCCGGTCGGCAAGGCCTATTTCGGCTTCACCGACGAGGAGCTGAGAGAGATCGACAAATATGTGCGCGACAACACGATCGAGCGTTTCGGGCCGGTGCGTTCGGTGCGCGCCGACCGCCGGAACGGCCTTGTGCTGGAGGTGGCCTTCGAAGGCCTTAACCGCTCGACGCGCCACAAATCAGGGGTCGCGATGCGCTTTCCGCGCATCTCGCGACTGCGCTGGGACAAGCCCGCCGCCGAGGCCGATCGTATCGAGACGCTGCAGGCGCTGCTGGATCGATAACGGCCAACGCCGGCGCCTTCACCCCACCCGTACCTGCGGCGCGACCTCCCTATCAAGGGGAGGTAAAGCGTAGCGCCAACTCCCTACCTCCCCTCGATGGGGAGGTCGGCGCGAAGCGCCGGGTGGGGTGCCGCGCCGGCGTCGACAGGTACGCGATCACTCCGCGATCGAAACGCGGATCTCGTAGATGTCGACCGACTTGCCCTTCTGGTCGAAGTCTGAGTTGACGGCGATGGTGCCGGCGGCGCCCGGGTGCTTGTTGGGGAATTGCACGTCGAACAGATATTCGTTGCGCTCGTGGCCGACCGCGTAGCGCTTGCGGCCGCAATCGCCGAGATCGCCGAAATTGCAGTCGATCGAGATCTGCGTCTCCTCGCCCTCTTCCGAGCGGGCAACGATGTCGAACATGGCGTGCTTGCCGGAGAGCTTCTCCAGAACGCCCTGGCCGACGTCGAAGGCGATGGCCGAGCCCGACGCGCCGGAGCGGATGCGCAGGAACTGGCCGGTGTCGTCCTTCATCACCTCGGCATTGGCGTCGGAAGGCGTGCTGACATGGGTCGGATCGGCGGGCGAAAAGACGTTGATCCAGTTCTTCGACTGGTCCGCCTGGCCGGGCTTCTGCGGCGAGCCGGGCTCGGCGGGTTGCGAGGAATCCTCGTCGTCCAGCGTCGGTGTCGGCTCGGGCGGGCCGGTGTTGAGCTCGGCCGCCGTCTTGAAGACCCCGGTCTGCTTGGCGAAATAGAGGCCGATGCCGGCGGCCGCGAGCAGCGTCGCGACGACGAAGATCGCGGTCAGCGGCAGGCGCCTGCCCCTGATCCGCCGCTCGTCGCGGTCCGGCGTGACCTGAGCGCCGTTGCCAACCGGAGCGCTGGGCGAATCATCAAGCGATGGCGCGTCGGGAAGCGCCGTCTCGTCCGGCATGATGTCGGGCACGCGCGGCAGCACGCGCGAGCGCGGCTGGTCCGAAGCATCGGGCTGCACCGGGCCGTCAAAGGTTATCGACGGCGAGGACGCGGTTTGCGACGGCGGCAACGGCGCGTCGATCGAGGGCGCGGCCGACGCGACCGGTGCATCGACGCCGGGCGCCGCCGCGGCATTGCCGGCCGGCACGACGTTTTCCGGCGGCAGGGTTACATCGGGAACGGCCGGCAGGAATTCGGATTCGATCTCGGTGATCTTGGCCTGCACCGCCTTGCGGCGGCTGATGGCTGCCTCGACGGTGACGTTCGGATTGGCCTGCAAGACGCGGTCGAGCGCGGCAAAGGCCGATCGATAGACCTTCTCGCGGAACGCCCGGTCCTCGGCATTGCCTTTCTCGAAGGCATTGCGGATCGCTTTCTCGATGGCGTCCAAGCGAGCTCCCTCTGCGCGTCCGCTCCCGGCCCATTGATCGTTAGCCGCAGGCGACCGATCAATCAACGGGCAAGCGGCAGCCTTGCCGCTTTCAACGCCATTTCGGCATTTTTTGTTGAAGAATCAACATTTTTCCTCGCACGCCCCGCGGCAATCCATCCGTGAAGCCGCCATCCACAAGCCGGCTTGCACCCCGCCATAGCCGTTAGCCGCGCCCGTTGCGCGGTAACCGTATAGGGGAATTGCCAGGCTCGGGGCCGGAATTCGCCGCTGCCCATCTTGAATTAGCGAGCGGTTGAGTCTATCACCCAGCCCATTCTGGAGGCGCGAAGCTTCCCGGGCCGCTTTAGCTCAGTTGGTAGAGCACATCATTCGTAATGATGGGGTCGCGTGTTCGAGTCACGCAAGCGGCACCAGTTTTCCTTGCATTCCCACCCTTGCACAACGCGTCGGCGCATCTCGGCTATTGTCGGGAATCGCCGTTGGTGGGACACTCCCTTTCTCAGCATGGGAGGTCGAAATGCCCAATAGTTTCAAGACCGGAGACGTCGTCAGGCTGAAATCCGGAGGCCCGCAAATGACCGTCAGCGACGGCGCGGCCTCGGGCATGTATCTGTGCCACTGGTTCAACCGCGACGGCGACGTCTGGATCCCCCAGCATGCCGGCTTCAAGCCGGATCAGCTGGTGGTGATCGATCAACCGAAATAGGTTTTGCGCCTGCCGAAAGCGGCACCGTCCGGCCTCGCCGGAGATGGCTTTCGATTGTGTCGGTGAACGACCGACGGATTTTGCTCCGCGTCGCGTTTAACGGCTGAAGCGTGGCCGCCAATGGCCGCGCCCAACCGGAGACGAGAGCATGATCCGCCCCACGATATTCGTCGTTGCCCTTGGTGTGCAGACCGCGGCCGCGGTCGCCCAGACGACGCCGACCCCTGCCCCCGTGCCGGCCCCGGCCACCTCGGCTCCCGCTCCCGCCAAGTCCGGCCTGACGCTGGAGAAGTTCGAGAAGCGACGGGAAAAGGCCTTCATGCGGGCCGACACCGACAATGACGGCAAGGTCAGCCTCGCCGAATGGACCGCGTCCCAGACCGCGCGCAAGGCCAAGGGCGATCCGGCCAAATCCTTCGCGCGCATGGACACCAACAAGGACGGCGTCGTCGACAAGGCGGAGCTCGACGCTTTCCTCGCCAAACGCTTCGTCAAGCTCGACAAGAATGGCGACGGCGTGCTCAGCGACGACGAGAGGCCGGGCCACAAATCCGCTCCCAATGAGGAGCAATGACCAAGAGGCTATGCCGCATAATGACAATCGCGAGCGCCTTGATTGATGGGCGCCGATCCGGACGAGGAACTGGTACGGCGCATCGGCGCCGGCGACCCCGCCGCCGTGCAGGCGATGGTGGCGCGCAAGCTGCCGCGCATCCTGGCATTGGCGAGACGCATGCTCGGCGACGCGGCGGAGGCGGAAGACGTCGCCCAGGAGACTTTTGTACGCATCTGGCGCCACGCTTCGGGCTGGCGCCAGAAAGGCGCGCGGTTCGACACCTGGGTCCACCGCGTTGCGCTCAACCTTTGCTACGACCGGCTGCGGCGCCGGCGCGAATGGACGACGGACGAGTTGCCGGAGGTAGCCGATGAGACGCCGCTTCCCGACGCCTTGCCGGGCGACGAAGAGCGGCGGGTCGGCCAGGCCTTGCTGCGCATCGCGCCGCGCCAGCGCGAGGCGATCGTGCTGGTGTATTATCAGGACCTGTCCAACATCGAGGCGGCCAGCGCCATGCAGGTCAGCGTCGATGCGCTGGAAAGCCTGCTCGCGCGGGGCCGCCGCGCCTTGCAGGCGATGCTCATCGGAGACGATGGCGATGACTGAGACAACAGGGAGATCGGCGGCTTCGCGGATGAGGACGTGGGGGGCCACGTCAAAACGGTGGAAGGGGGAACGAAATGGCTGAGAAGACGACGCAAGGGCCGATGGATGCCGGGCGCTTCGCCGCGCTGGCGGACGGCTATGGCAGCGCGTTGCACCGCTGGCCGCAGGCCGAGCAGGCCGCGGCGGTGCGGTTCGCCGAGACCGAGGAAGGCCGGGCCATCCTGCGGCGCGCCGGCAAGTTGGATGCGCTGCTCGACCGGCATCGCGTCGAGCAGCCCAGCCCAGCGCTTCATGGCATGATTGTCGCCAAGGCCGCGACCGAGGTCCGGCAGGTGCGCCGCCGCCGGTTCTGGTGGCTGGGCTTCGGGCTCGCCGGCGTCGGGCTTGCCGGCGCCGTGGCCGGGCTGGCGCTGGTGACCGTGGTCAATCCGGACATCCCGTCCAACCATTATGTCATGGACGCCAATGCGACGTCGTTCGGCGATGCCGGTCCCGACGCCGACCAGATCGAGGAGGACCTATGAACCCCCGTCTCGTCGCAGCATCCCTGGTGCTCAACGTCTTTCTGATCGGCGCGCTCGCCGGCGGCGCCGGCTGGCTGATCGGCAAATCCAACCCGGGCTATTCGCTGGAATCGGCGGGCGGCCGGCTGCCCTCCGCCGACCGCAAGGCCTTCCGCCAGGCGCTGCGCGAGGTGCGCCGGGAATCGCGGGATGTCATCCTCGACGGCCAGGCGGCGCGACGCGACGCGGCCAACCTCCTGCAGCAGCCGACTCTCGACAGCGCCGCGCTTGCCGCCGCGCTGGAGCGGGCGCGCAACGCCGACGTCACCATCCGCATGCGGCTGGAACAGCGCATCGTCGAATTCGCGGCGTCGAGCTCGCCCGAGGATCGCCAGTTGCTGGCGGATGCCCTGCTGCGGCGCGCTGGCAGGCCCGTAAAAAAATCGCCCTAGCAGCGACGGAAAGGGCGGAGACGCCCCGTTCAAGGGAAAGAGGGACAGGCCCGCCAACGATGTCGGCAGGTTCTCTTCAACCTCGAAACTCTCGGGAGTATCCCATGAATGGTCTGACGAAATATTCGCTCGCGGCAGCGCTCGCCATCGGCGGAGCCGCCGCGGCCAGCGCCGCCTCGGCGATGCCGCTTGCACCGGTCGCGCCGGCGCCGGCAATGATAGAGCATGTTGCCTGGGGCTGCGGTCCGGGCTGGCATCCCAACTACTGGGGCCGCTGCGTTCCCAATCGCCGCGTGATCTATCCCGGCTATTATTACGGACCGCGCGTCTATATCGGCCCGGTCTGGCACCCGTATCACCGGTGGCACCACTGGCGCCGTTGGTAAGAGCCGCCTCATGACGCCGGTGCTGCGGCCGGCGTCATGACGCCCTTGCGATCCATGGAACATACCGGCTGCTGCGATCAGCGTCGGCTTCGGACGGAGGCTACGTTGGCCGCACCGGTTTCAAATCCCGTACCGCCTGACAAAGCCCTGGTCGCGCTCAATCGCTTCGGCCTCGGCGCAAGACCGGGCGACGAGCTCGGCAAGGTCGCCGCCGATCCGCGCGGCTACCTCAAGGCCGAGCTCAAGCAGCAGGACATCGCGCTCATTCCGCCCGACGATCCGCGGAATGCCGGGTTGCTGGACAGCACCGCGGCGATCCAGGCCAGCATGGCGGCAGCCATGGAGCGCAAGACGGCGCGGGACGAGAAGGCGGCGGCCGCCATGCAGCCGACGGCGGCGGCTGATCCGGCCGGCCCGGCCGAGACAAAACCAAAGCCTTCGGTGCCGCGCGTCGAGGCCGATATCTATCGCGACGAAGCGCAGGCCCGCTTCGACAAGGCGCTCGCCGCGACGCCTGGTTTCGTCGAGCGCCTGGTCGGCTTCTGGTCGAACCATTTCTGCGTCTCCGCCGCCAAGGCGCCGGTGGTGCGGGCCAGCGCCGGCGCCTTCGAGCGCGAGGCGATCCGCCCCTTCGTGCTCGGCCGCTTCGCCGACATGCTCTTGGCGGTCGAGCATCATCCGACGATGCTGTTCTACCTCGACAACCAGCAGTCGATCGGGCCGGACTCGCGCGCCGGCAAAAGACGCGGCCGCGGCCTCAACGAGAACCTCGCCCGCGAGATCCTGGAATTGCACACGCTGGGCGTCGGCAGCGGTTATGTCCAAGCCGACGTCACCAGTTTCGCCGGCATGCTGACCGGCTGGACGATGGCGGGACGCGAGGGGCGGCTGGGAGAACCGGGAACCTTCGTCTTCAACGCCAACACGCATCAGCCGGGCGGGGCGATGCTGCTCGGTAAGGCCTATCCGGGCGCTGGCATGGGCCAGGCGGAAGCCGCGCTCAACGACATAGCCCGCCATCCGGCCACCGCGCAGCACATCGCCACCAAGCTTGCCCGCCATTTCATCGCCGACGACCCGCCGCCGCAGTCGGTCGCGCGCCTCGCCTCAGTCTTCACCAAGTCGGATGGCGACCTGCGCGCAATGGCGCTGGCGCTGATCGACATGCCCGAAGCCTGGTCGACGCCTTTGGCCAAGCTGCGCTCGCCCTTCGACTATGTCGTCGCTTTGCGGCGCGCGATCGGTCCATCCGCCGGCAACGAGCCGCAGCGGTCGCTGCGCTGGCTGGCGGTGTCGGGCGAGCCGCTGTGGCAACCGCCGGGACCGAACGGCTTTCCCGACCGCGCCGATGCCTGGGCATCGGCCGAGGGCATGAAGACGCGCCTCGACATCGCCTGGCAGGCGGCGAGGCAGGCCGACGATATCGGCAATCCCAACGACATGCTGGCTTCCTTGATCGGCACGTCCGTCTCGGCCGAGACGAGCCAAGCGATTTCGCGTGCCGAGTCCAAACAGCAGGGCCTGGCGCTGCTGTTGATGGCGCCGGAGTTCCAGCGCCGGTGACAGCAACGGAGATATCCTCATGAGCCTTTTGTGCGAAACCCCCAGCCTGTCCCGCCGCGCGATGCTGATGACCGGCGGGGCATTGTTTGCCTGGGCATTCCTGCCGCGCTTTGCCCGCGCGGACAATCGCGACCCGCGGCTGATCGTCATCGTGCTGCGCGGCGCGCTGGACGGGCTGTCGACGGTCGGTCCGGTCGGCGACCCCGACTATGCCGGCCTGCATGGCGACATCGCGCTTTCGCTCTCAGGCGCCAACCCGGCATTGCCGCTCGACGGCTTCTTCGCCGTCAACCCGGCAATGCCGGTGTTTGCACGCCTGTTCAAATCGGGCCAGGCGGCAGTGGTGCATGCCGCCGCGACCGGCTATCGCGACCGCTCGCATTTCGACGGCCAGGACGTGCTGGAAAGCGGCCTGCCCGGCCCCGGCAACGCGGCAACCGGCTGGCTCAACCGTGCACTGGCCAACCTGCCGGCGGGCGACCGGATCACGAAGGCCGGCGGGCTCGCCGTCGGGCCTTCGACGCCGCTGGTGATCCGCGGCGCCGCGCCCGTGCTCGGCTGGGCGCCGCAGGCGCTGCCGACGCCCGGCGACGCCTTGGCCGAACGCGTGCTCGACCTCTACAACCATCGCGATCCGGTGCTGGCGGCAGCGCTGCAGAAAGGTCTCGATGCCGACCGGATGGCGATGGGCGACCAACTCGACGGCAAGGCGATGAAGCCCAAAGGCGGCCTCGACAACGCCGCCGGCATGCGGCAGTCGGCGCAGGGCGCGGCGAGGCTGATGGCGGCCGATGACGGACCGCGCATCGCCGCGCTCGCTTTCGACGGCTGGGACACGCATGTCAACGAAGGCGGCGCAACCGGCCGGCTCGCCAACCTGCTCGGCGGCCTCGACGGCGCCTTCGAGGAGTTCGAGCAAGGGCTCGGCGCGCGCTGGAAGGATACCGCTGTCGTCGCCATCACCGAGTTCGGCCGCACGGCGCGCATCAACGGCACGGTCGGCACCGACCACGGCACCGGCACCGTGGTGCTGCTCGCCGGCGGCGCGATCAAGGGCGGTCGCGTCATAGCCGACTGGCCGGGACTGAAGCCGGCGCAGCTCTACGAGCAGCGCGACCTGGCGCCGACCAGCGATGTGCGCGCGGTGCTGAAGGGCCTGCTGGCGGATCAGTTCGGGCTCTCGGCGGCGGTACTGGGCGACAAGGTGTTTCCGGAGTCGGCGACGGTGAAGCCGATGCGGGATTTGGTGGTGTGACTTGCGACTTCGTTGATCGGTGACGGGTGCGGCGTCGGCTGTAGTTCGTCATTCTAGGGCGGAGCAAGGAGCGAAGCGACGCGCGCAGACCCTAGAATCCATGCCGGGACTCAGGAGCGCCGCTACGGTCCAAAATTCTGGGCCGCTGCGTCCCTTGACCGAGGTCCCGGCATGGATCCTCGGGTCTTCGCTTCGCTACGCCCGTGGATGACGAATTTGGGAGGCCGCGGCCAAGCCCCTACATGACCCCAACAAAAAAAGCCCGGACCGTTGCCAGCGCGGGCGCGCGATCATCAGCTCCAGAAGCCGGGGTGCCAACGGCCATGATACCAGAAGCCGGGGTGCCAGTGGCGCACATGCATCGGGCGGATGACCACCCGGCCATTCGGCACGCATCTGCCCCAGTGGTTCATGTGCCAGCCGGGACCGCAGCGCCAGCCGACGGTTTCGATCGGCAACGGCGCGGCGCCTGGCTTGACGAGCGGCATGGCCTCGGAACCGGCGGCGGACAGAATCAAAGTGCCGGCGGCCAAGGCGATGGGCAGTAAGTATTTTGCGAACATTTCTCTCTCCGTAATTCGTCCCTACCTCCGTGAAACGGAGGATCGGGCGAAATCCGTCGGAGCGGAATGGATCACATGTTCGTTAGATCGGTTCGAGGCAGCGCCGGCCGACTGTTTCGATCCGCGGCGGGTCGGTCCGGCAGGCCTTCGGCGCAATGTCGAATTGATCCATATCAATGAGCTTGGATCAGTCCCACACTAAGATTGATGAAAACCGATCGACGGCGATGGCGTTAAGGCCGAAGGCCCGCCGAAACAGGAGATCATACCGATGATGATCCGCACGCTTTCTGCGCTGGAATGCACGAAAATGCTGGCGGCCAACCGCACTGGCCACCTGGCATGCGTGAAGGACGGACAACCCTATGTCGTGTGCTTCAACTACGCCTATGCCGATAGCCATCTCTACGCCTTTTCCCTGCTCGGCAAGAAGATCGACTGGATGCGGGAGAACCCCCTGGTGTGCGCTCAGGTGGAACAACACACCCAGGGGCGCGGCTGGCGAAGCGTGATCGTCGAGGGCCGCTATGAGGAACTGCCGGATCGGGTTGGCCACAAGGTTCAGCTCGACCATGCTTGGGCGGTGTTGAGCAAGCACACGGACTGGTGGGAGCCCGGCGCGCTCAAGCCTGCCACGCCGCCCCTGTCAGACAACCTGCCGCATGTCTTTTTCCGGATCCTCGTCGAACAGGTCTCGGGACGCGAAGCCACTGAATAGCCAGCGTCCGTGGCAGCAAGCCGTTATGAGGCCGGGCTGTCTCCGAGCGTCGCCACGGTCTTCAGCGCGCCGTCCAGCATGTCGCCCTTTTCGTCCTTCAGCGCCGCCTCGCGCAGGCGGCGGATCCAGTCGGCGGCGTCGTCGCGGCCCTCGAGCATGGGCAGCGCCGAGAGCACGCGGTCGAACTTCGACTGGGCGCGGGCATGGGTGTCGCTGTAGCCCTTGATCAGGCGGCGGCAGTTCAGGATTTCCGTGGCGAGCGCGTAGTCTTGGCGAGCGTGGCTAAGCGCCAGGCTATACCAGCGCTCCAGATGCTCGACCTCGATCCTGTGGCGCAGCAGGCGGCGGCGCCAGCGGCGCAGGCCGCCGATGAACCAGAGCATGGCAAAGCCGCTGAAACTGTCGGTGCGGATGTGGCGGCCGCGATTGATGCGGCGGTCGAGGAAGGCGGCGAGCTTCGGCCGGCTTTCGATGTAGCCGCCGAGCCCCGCCGGCAGCGTGCCGCAGAATTCCTCGATGCGCGGATGGAAATATTCGGTGACCTGCAGGACCGAGCCTTGCTTGACACCGACTTCCTTGCGCACGCGTTTGTCGCGGGTCGAACGCGTCTTCAGATCAGCAACGCGGATCATGTCGTCGTAGCACATGGCGTTGGCGAGGTGCTTTGCCGCGGCAATCGACAGCGCGTAGCCGCGCTCCGCATTGTCGAGCGCGATCGCCTTGTCCAGCCGGTCGAGATACTCGCCGCCATAGGCGATATCCTGATAGTCGACGACTTTCTTCAGACCACGCTCGGCCATGTCACGCACCGGCTCCGGCAGCGCCGCGACACGGGCGGCAAGTTCCCGCCAGCCTTTCAGCTGCGTTTCCGGGCCACGGACTGTTGGCGTCGGCTGGATTTCGGAAGTGGCAAGCGCCGATGCCTTCTCGCTCGACGGTGCGGCCGAAATGCCGCGCGCGCGATCACAGGCGGCGCCGAAGGCGGCGAGGCTGGCTTTCACACCACGACCACCGGCGCCGATCGCCTGCTCGTAGTTTTCGCGCGGGAACGGCAGCGCATCCGAGCCCGCCAGCGCGCCGAGCAGGCTGGCCGAGATCATGGTGCCGTTGTCGGCGGCGATCTTTTCCATGTCGAAGGCGATGAAGCGCTTCGCCGCCGCCTGCGCCGTCGCGTGCACCTTTTCCGACGAGGCGCGGCCATCGCCCGGCTCGATCTTTTCCGAGACGGCGGCGATGCGGTGCGAGGAGGTGATCAGTGTCGTGCGCTCGGGCGTGACGAAGCCGCGGATGATGGCGCGGCCGGCCTCCATCAGCTCCGCTGCGATCAATATGTCGACGTCGCCCTGCGAGGGCGACAGCGCGAAGACCGGCAGCCGGCCGGTGTCGCGGGCCATCTCGATGTAATAGATCGTGGCACCCGTGCGCTGGGCGACGCCAGCGACCGACGTCGACTGGGCGATGTAGCCGCTGCGCTCGGCGACGTCGGTGATCCAGTCGGCGAGCACGCCGCCGCCTTGGCCGCCGACGGCAAGCACGGCGATTTTTAGCACGCGCTCGTCATCGTGGGCGCCCGATTTCGGGCGAAGGGGCGAAGCCTGGTCAAGCATCGGCAAACATCAAACGGCGGCTCTCGCGGCGCCGCTGCAAAAGGCCGATCACGGCGCGGCGCGCGCTTTCGAGGAAACGGTCCCAGCTACTGGGATTGTGCACGACATCTGCGCGGTAGAAGGACGGGCAAAGCACGGCGGCATCCGCCACCTCGCCGCAATTGCCGCAGCCGACGCAGTTCTGGTCGATCGAAGCGACAGGATCGTCGCGCAGCGGATCGTCGAGCGACTTCACCGACAGTGACGGACAGCCGGAGAGGCGCATGCAGGCGTGGTCGCCGGTGCAGATATCTTCGTCGACGCCGAATTTCGGCTTCACGACGCGCTCGCCGCCCTTGATCGCCTTGTCGATCAGCGGCTTTTCGCGGCGCTGGCGGTTGAGCATGCATTCCGACGAAGCGACGATGACCTTCGGGCCCTTCTCCCCGGTGGTCAGCGCCTCGCGCAACGTGGCCTGCATCTTGCCGACGTCGTAGGTGCGGTCGATGTGACGCAGCCATTTGACGCCCATCCCCTTCACCGCCTCGGTGATCGGATGTTTCGTCGACTTCGTCCGATTCGAGGCGCGCGACGACAGGATGTCCTGACCGCCTGTGGCGGCCGAGTAGAAATTGTCGACGATGACGATGACCCCGTCGTTTTTGTTGAAGACGGCATTGCCGATCGAGGAGGTGAGGCCGTTGTGCCAGAAGCCGCCGTCGCCGACGAAGGCGATCGAGCGGCGTTTTGCTTCGGGCGAATTGAACGCTGAAGCCGAGGCCGGCCCCAGCCCGTAGCCCATGGTGGTGGCGCCAAGCTCGAAGGGCGGCATGATCGAGAACAGGTGGCAGCCGATGTCGGAGGCGATGTGGTGCTTGCCGAGTTCCTGCTCGACCAGCTTGGTCGCGGCGAAGATCGGGCGCTCGGGGCAGCCGATGCAGAAGCCCGGCGGGCGGCCGGGAACGACATTGATGAGGTCGGCGGTGTCGACGCCCTCGCCCAGCTTGTTCGGCGCGCGAACCTCGCCCGGCAGCAGATGCGGGGCGTTGGCGCGCAGGAAGGAGCCGATGCCGTCGAGCATGACCTGGCCGGTATATTCGCCGGCCATCGGCAGATGCTCTTTGCCGACCAGCTTGGTGCCGCGGCCGGCCTTGTGCAGCATCGCGGCAAAGGCCTGCTCGATATAATTGGGCTGGCCTTCCTCGACGACGAGCACCGCCTGCTTGCCCTCGCAGAACGAAAGGAACTCGTCGTCGACCAGCGGATAGACGGCGTTCAGCACGTAAAGCGGCACGGCGGTGTCGCCATAGGTGTCGGCGATGCCGAGCCGCTGCAGCGCCCGGATGACGGAGTTGTACATGCCGCCCTGCATGACGATTCCGACCGAACCGTGATCCGGCCCGAACATCTCGTTGATCTTGCGGCTCCTGATGAAATCCACCGCCGCCGGCCAGCGCTTGGCGACCTTTTCCTTCTCATGCAGGAAGGAGGCGGGCGGCAAAACGATGCGGCCGGTGTCGCGGCGCGGCGCCGACAGCGCGTCGGCGACCGACATCGGCGGGCGCTTGTTGTCCTTGGCGATGAAGTGGCCGTGGACATGGCAGCAGCGAATGCGCACCTGCAGCATCACCGGCGTGTTGGAGACCTCCGACAGTTCGAAGCCATCCTCGACCGCCTTGACGATCGAGGGCAGGTTCGGGCGGGGATCGAGCAGCCAGACCTGGCTCTTCATGGCGAAGGCATGGCTGCGCTCCTGCATGATCGAGGAGCCCTCGCCATAATCCTCGCCGACGATGATCAGCGCGCCGCCGGTGACACCGCCCGACGCGAGATTGGCGAGCGCGTCGGAAGCGACATTGGTGCCGACGGTCGATTTGAAGGTGGCGGCACCGCGGATCGGATAATGCACGGACGCGGCAAGCATGGCGGTGGCGGTCGCTTCGGAGGCGCTCGCCTCGAAATGCACGCCGAGCTCGCCAAGGATATCCTGCGCGTCGGCCAGCACATCCATCAGATGGCTGATCGGCGCGCCCTGATAGCCGCCGACATAGCCGACGCCGCATTGCAGCAGCGCCTTGGTGATGGCGAGGATGCCCTCGCCGGCGAACTCCTCGCCGGCGCCCAGCCTCAGTTTTTCGACTTCCTTGGCAAAAGACCGTTCGGCCATCCCTGCCTCCTCCCGTTGCCGCCCTCCCCATCGCCAGGAAGCGGCGGCGCGTACATCTAGAGTTCTTGTTTATGCATGTCGTTCCCCCAAAACCGGGATCCACTTTTGGGCGACATGCATCAGATTTCGTGCTTGCGGATGTTCTTCAGCATTTTCTGCAGCGTCGCGATCAGCGCCGCGTATTCGGCGTCGTCGACATCGTCGAACATCGCCTCGAAGGCGTCGTGCATGGCCGGCCAGGCGCGGGTGAACAGCGCGCGCCCGTCGTCGGTCAGGAACACATGGCGGAAGCGGCTGTCGGTCACGCCCTGCTCGCGCCGCACCAGGCCCTGGCCCTCCAGCGTGTCGAGAGTGCGGCTGAGCGTCGATTGCTCGATCACCGTGTAGACCGAGAGGTCGTTGACGGTGACGCCGTCGGTGACGGAAAGCACGGCCAGCGTGCGCACTTGCGGAATGGTCAGGCCCTGCTTGCGGAAATCCTCGCGCAAAGTGGCGTTGTAGCGTCCCATGATGCGGTTCATCAGATAGGGCGCGAATTGCTGCAGGCCGATCTGGCCGAGGGTCGAGATGCGCTGGCGCTTTTCGGCGAGCTTCTGTTCCATCAGAGCTTCCCCGCCAAAAGGAAGCCGGAGCCGCCGCCAAGGCCGGCGCCCGGATGGGTCGAGGCGCCGATGTGATAGAGGCCCTTGATCCCGGTCTCATGGTTGCGGCTGGCCTTGAAGGGCCGCCACAGGAAGGACTGGTCGATGGTCGACGAGCCGCCATAGGGATCGCCGTCGACAAGGTTGATGTTCATCGCTTCGAGATCGGCCGGCGAGTAGGCGCGGCGCGCGATGATGGTCTCACGAAAACCCTCGATATGATTGGCGAGGATCGCCTCGGCGCGGTCGGCATAGGCCTCGCGCAACGCCTCGCTCCAACGGCCGTCGGCAGGAGCCTCGAACTTGCCTGCGGCATCGCTTTTGATGTGGCGCGGCGCCTCGGGCAGTTGCAGCCATAGGATCGCCTTGCCCTCAGGGCAGCGCGACGGGTCGAGCGCATGCGGCTGGCCGACGCAGATCGTCGGCACTTCCGGCAGCAGGCCGCGCACCGCCTCGTTGCAGGCCTTCGAGACGCCGTCGAGCCCCGGCGTCAGATGCAGCAGCGCCACCTTGTCGAGGCCCTCGCCGCGCCAGGCCGGCGGCCTGTTCAGGGCATAGTGGATCTGGAAGTTGCCCTTGCCGTAGCGATAAACGCGCGTCGCATCGACGTCGCGCTTTGGCGCCGCGTCGCCGAGCAGGCGGCCATAGAGCTGCGTCGGCGTGACCGAACAGACGACGCTCTTGCTGGCGTTCACCGTTTCGCCGGAGACGAGCCGCACGCCAGAGGCGCGGCCGCCGGTCTGCACGATCGTAGCGACGTCGGCATTGACGCGGATTTCGCCGCCGCGCTCCTTGATCAGCGCCTCGAAGGCGGCGAGCAGGTTCCTGGCGCCGCCCTTGACGATCGGCGCGCCGGCGGCCTCCAGCGCGAAGGCGATGACCTTGGCGATCTGGCCCGAAAATGCGTCCTCCGGACCGAGCCCGGCATGCAGTACCCAAGGCGCCCAGAGCGCGCGCACGGTATCGGAGGTGTAGGCGGTTTCCAGCCAGCCGCGCGCGGGCGCCAGCGCCTCGCCGAGGAAGGCGGCGAGGTTGCGCGGGCCGCGCCGCCAGGCTTCGCCGGCGATGAGCTTCGTCGTCGGATAGGACCAGAGCGCGCCGCCGAGTAGGCCGAACAGCAGCCCGGCATTGCGCTCGATGCAGCCGACATCGCCGCCATGGCGGTCGCCGTCGCCGGATGCAATTGCGTTGAGCGCCGCGATGTTGGCGGCACGGTTGGTGGTGAGCACGGCATGGCTGCCGTCGGGCCTGAGCACGCCGGTGGGCGTCGTCGTGTGGCAGAACTCCAGGCCGTGCCGCGTGAGATCCTTGCCGAGTGCTGCAAAGGCCGGCGAGGTGATGAACAGCACGAAGGTCGTCGCCATCACGTCATGGACGAAGCCGGGCACTGTCGCCTCCTCGGTTCGCATGCAGCCACCGATGCGGTCGTTGCGCTCGAGCACGAGCACCTTGGCGCCCTTGGCGCCAAGCATCGCCGCGCAGACCAGGGCGTTGATGCCGCTGCCGACGATGATGTGATCGGGGGCGGTCATTGATAGTTGCCCTTTGCCAACGTTCCTTCGCGCCCCCCTCTGTCCTGCCAGACATCTCCCCCACTTGGGGGGAGATCAGCCGCCATCACGGCTTTCGCCAATTGTCCACGGTGCAGGGTTGAGCGGGGCGCCGAAACTGCCAATCTCCCCCCAAGTGGGGGAGATGTCCGGCAGGACAGAGGGGGGCGCCGTGGTGCGCTGACGCTCCAAGACGGCCGTCTCAACCTCGTCATCACTCCTTTGCCCGCCAGCATGATCTTCTCCCGAAGACCGCCACCTCGCCTATTTGCCCGGCACCAGCGCCAGCGCGCGAATCGGGCTGCCGGTGCCGTGCTCGATCTTCAGCGGCGCCGCGATCAGGATCGCGCCTTTCGGCGGCAGCTGGTCGAGATTGCACAGGCTGGCGAGACCGTAGCGGTTGGCCTTGTGCATCAGCGTGTGCGCTGGGAACGGCGGCTCCATGCCGCCGGCCTTGCCGGCATCGGTGCCGATCGTTTCCGAGCCCCAGCCCTTGATGTCCTTGCTGATCAGGAACTGGATGGCTTCGGCCGTAGGGCCGGGCGTGTGCGGGCCGGTCTCATTGGCGTTGAGGAACTCGGCTTCGGAGCCGTTGCGCTTGTACCAGTCGGTGCGCATCACCACCCATTCGCCAGGGTTGATGGCGCCGTGCTTGGCCTCCCACGCCTTGATGTGGTCGACGGTGAGCAAGAAGTCGTGATCGGCGGCGGACTCTTTCGAGCAGTCGATAACGTTGACCGGGCCGACGAAATTCTGCGCCGGAATGGTGTCGGTGGCGCCGTCCGGATAGTCCTTGCCGGTGATCCAGTGCTGCGGCGCGTCGAAATGCGTGCCGGAATGCTCGCCGAGCTTCAGCCAGTTCCACGCCCACCACGGACCGTTCTTGTCATATTTGGAGATGGCGTGGATCTCGACCTTCGGCGTGTCGACGGCGAGTTCCGGCGGTAGCTTGATCAGCGGCGTGTCGGGCCCGAGCGGCGCCGACAGGTCGACCACCCTGATGGCGCCCGAGAGCAGTTGGCCGGCGACCTCGCCGAGGAGTTTCTGCGTGTCCATGGTCTTTCGTTCCCTCTTGTCGGTGATCATCAAGGCTCGTTGCGGCCCTTAATATACCTACTAGACGAAAACATATGCATCTGCAATTATCTTTAAGCATAAAGCATTTTCGGGGCGGGGCGTGAGCGAGTTCGACGCCATCTTTGTCGGGGCGGGCCACAACAGTCTGGCATGCGCCGCGCATCTGGCGCTCAAAGGCTGGAAAATAGCGGTTTTCGAACGCAGTGCAGCAATTGGCGGTGCAGTGCGGACAGCAGAGTACACCCTGCCAGGCTTCCGTCACGATTTCGGCGCGATGAACCTGAGCCTGTTCGCCGGCTCCGCCTTCCACCGGAAATATGCAAATGAATTGAAAGGCCACGGGCTGGAATTCGCGCCGGTGGCCGATTGTTTTGCCAGCGCCTTCCCGGACGGGAGATGGTTCGGCGTCAGCAACGACCTGGAAAAGACCGCATCGCGGCTGGCGGCCTTCTCGGCCGCCGACGCCACAACATGGCGCCGGCTGGTGGGCGCCTTTCCGGGTGAGGCCGAACACCTGTTCCGCCTGCTGGGATCACCAATGGGCGCAAGGGCGCTGGCGGGCACCGGTTGGAACCTGTGGCGCAAGAAGGGTTTTTCCGGCGCGCTGGATACGGGGCGGCTTTTGCTCTCCTCGCCCCGCGCCTGGCTCGAAGAAAACTTCGAGACGCCGCATGTGCGCACGACTTTAGCCGCCTGGGGCATGCATCTCGACTTCGCGCCCGACATCGCCGGCGGCGCCGTCTTCCCCTACCTGGAATCGATGGCCAATCAGAGCTTTGGCATGGTGCTGGGCAAGGGCGGCGCCGACACCATCATCCGCGCGTTGGCCGGCATGGTGACGGCGGCCGGCGGCCAGATCACGACCGGCGCGGACGTGGCCGAGATCACGGTTGCCGGCGGCCGGGCGACGGGCGTGCGGCTGACTTCGGGTGATTTCCATGTCGCCAGCAAGGCCGTCATTGCCGGCGTCGCGCCGAAAGCGCTGCCGGGCAAGCTGCTGCCCAAGGGCTCGGGCGACGCCGGCTTCGATGCGGCGATGCAGAAATTCCGTCACGCGCCGGGCACGATGATGATCCATCTGGCGATGGACGATCTGCCGGACTGGAGCGCCGGCGCCGAACTTCGCCAGTTCGCCTATGTGCATCTGGCGCCGTCGCTCGACGCCATGTCGCGCACCTACCAGCAGGCGACCGCCGGCCTGCTGCCCGATCAGCCCGTGCTGGTCGTCGGCCAGCCGACCGCCGTCGATCCGTCGCGCGCGCCACAGGGCAAGCATGTGCTGTGGGTGCAGGTGCGCATGCTGCCGGCGGAAATCCTCGGCGATGCCGCGGGCAAGATCGCGCCGGCGCACTGGGATGCCGTGAAGGACGCCTATGCTGAGCGCGTGCTGGACATCATCGAGAGCTACGCGCCGGGCCTACGCCAAAAAATCCTTGGCAGCGCGATCTTCTCGCCGCTCGATCTCGAACGCGAAAACCCGAACCTCGTCGGCGGCGATCAGATTTGCGGCAGCCACCACCTGGCGCAGAATTTTCTGTTCCGCCCGGCGCGCGGCTTCGCGCGCTGGAACACGCCGGTCGCCAACCTATACCTGACCGGAGCCGCGACATGGCCTGGGGCCGGCACGGGCGCGGGCTCCGGCTTCATGCTCGCCCAACAGCTGGGAGGGAACTAGAATTCCGGGATGGACAAGGCGCGGTTGCCCACCACCGAATGAAAACGCCGCGCGTACAATGACAACCAACAAGGGGAACGACCATGACCATCAACAGACGCGACTTGCTTGGATATGGCGCGGCGGCGATCGGCGCGGCGACGCTCGGCCTGCCGAGAGCGGCAAAGGCGGCGGACGAGCTCACCATCGCCTACAATGTCAACCTGCCCTCCTGGGATCCGACGACCGGCCCCTCGGCGGTGAACCCGACCATCCAGGGCCTCTACCAGTCGGTGTTCGACCAGATCATCGGCCAGAAGCCGGACCTCTCCTTTACCCCGGGCCTGCTCACCGAATGGGGCTGGAACGACGACCGCACCAAGGTGACGATGACGGTGCGCGAAGGCGTCAAATGGCATGACGGCTCGCCCTTCACACCTGAGGACGTGGTCTGGTCGCTGACCCGGGCCGGCGACGAGAAGACCGGCAACCCGATCCAGTTCGTGTGGAAGAACGTCAACAACTTCAAGATCGACGGCAACAAGATCACCGGCGACGTCGTGCAGTTCGACCCGGTCTATTTCAAGTGGATGTCGTTCCTGACCGGCTACATCATGCCGAAGGCCTATTACGAGAAGGTCGGCGCCGAAGGTTTCGAGAAGGCGCCGATCGGCACCGGGCCTTATATGGTCGACAAGTTCGAGCGCAACGCCTTCCTGCGGCTCAAGGCCAATCCGAATTACTGGGGCGCCAAGCCGGCCTTTCAGAACGTGACGATCAAGTTCGTCACCGATGCGGCCAGCCGCGTCGCCGAGATCGAATCCGGCTCCTCGCAGGTGACGCTCGAAGTCCCCTATGAGGAATATGACCGCCTCATCAAGAAGAGCGGGCTCGCCGGCTCGATCAAGAACGTCTCCGACATCGGCATGATCTTCTTCAACGACATCGAGGCGATGCTGGACAAGAACGTCCGCCAGGCGGCCGTGATGGCGGTCGACAAGGAGCTCTTGGTCAAGCGCCTGCTGCGCGGCTACGGCCAGCCGATCGCGACGCTGGAGACGCCGGAATACACGGCCTTCGATCCCTCGATCAAGGTCGAGCACAATCCGGAGAAAGCCAAGGAATTGCTTGCCGCTTCCGGCTATTCGACCAAGAAGCCGGTGAAGTTCACCATACAGACGACCAAGGGCTTCAAGCCCAAGGACTACGAGATGATCCAGGCGATCGTCGGCATGTGGCGCAAGGTCGGCATCGAGGCCAATATCGAGGTCTACGAGATCGCCAAGCATTACGAGCTGCGCGCCGCCGACAAGCTGGCGCCGGCCGCCTTCTACAATTGGGGCAACTCCATCGGCGACCCGACCACCTCGACCGGTTTCGCCATGTACGGCCCGAGCCCGCATTCGGTGTGGGACAGCAAGGACCTTGTCGACATGATCAACCCGCTCTGGGGCGAGAAGGACGAGGCCAAGCGCATCGCCGGCTGGAAGGCCGTCGACAAATACATCGCCGAGCAGGCCTATGTGCTGCCGCTGATGCAGTATGCGCAGCCGATCGTGCATTCGAAGAAGGTCAATGTCGTGCAGCATGTGTCCGGTGCGCTGCTGCCGGCGCTGATGACCCCGGCCTGATCATCGGCCTTGGATTGCCGCGCGCGCCGTCCGCAAGACGGCGCGCATTTTCATCCGGGCATATGGGCGCATGCTGCTGCAGAGATTCCTCGTTCGTCTCTTGACGATGCTGGTGACGCTTTTCGGCGTCGCCATCGTCGTCTTCGTCGTCATCCGCGTCGCGCCCGGCGACCCGATCGCCATGATGCTGCCGCCCGGCGCCAGCGATGACGACATCGCCCGGCTGCGCGCGCTCTATGGGCTCGACAAAAGCATCGTGCAGCAATTCTTCATCTGGCTTGGCGGCGTGCTGCATGGCGATTTCGGCACCTCAATCTCGCTGCGCCAGGACGTGCTCGGCCTGGTCTTCGACCGGCTGCCGGCGACGCTGGAGCTGGCGACCGTGGCGCTGCTGATGGCGATCGCGCTCGGCGCTACCGCCGCGATCCTCGGCGCCCGCTCGCGCGGCACGGCGGTCGAGGCCAGCATCGACATCGCCAGCGGCGCCACGCTTTCCATCCCCGATTTCCTGTGGGGCCTGGTGCTGATCCTTCTGTTCGGCGTTCTGGTGCCCGTCTTCGACATTTCCGGCCGCGTGTCGCCGGAGCTCGACCTGCCTTTCGTCACCCAGTTCTATCTCGTCGAGAGCTTGCTCAGGCTGCGCTTCGACCTCACCTGGGACCTGCTCAAGCATATGCTGATGCCCGCCGTGGCGCTGGCGCTGCCGCTGGCGGCGATCATCGCCCAATTGCTCAAACAGTCGCTGAAGGAAGTGCTCGACCTCGACTATGTGGTGCTGGCGCGGGTCAAAGGTTTCTCGGAGACGCAGGTGATCCTGCGCGAGGCGCTGAAGAACGCGGCGCTGCCGACGCTGACGCTGGTCGGCGTGCAGTTCACCTTCCTCATCGGCGGCACCGTCATCGTCGAGCGGCTGTTTTCCTATGAAGGCCTCGGCAACATGGCGATCGATGCCGTCATCAACCGCGACCTGCCGCTGATCCAAGGCATCGTGCTGGTGTTCGCGCTGCTTTTCGTGCTGATCAACCTTGCCGTCGACATGATGTATGCGCTGCTCAATCCGAGGCTGCGCCATGGATGAGGCGCGCATCGCCCGACGTGGCCTGAGCCCGCGGCTGTGGCTGGCCGGCGGCTGGCTGCTCCTGGCGCTGCTGGCGGCCATCTTCGCGCCGCTGATCGCGCCGCAGGATCCGCTGGCGCAAGACCTGATGCTGGAGCGGCTGCCGCCCTTCTGGCTCGATGGCGCCGAGCCCGGCTATTGGCTGGGCACCGACAGCCTGGGACGCGATCTGCTGTCGCGGCTGATCTTCGGCGGACGAATCGCCTTCATCGTTGCCTTCGCGGCGGCAACGTCCGCCTGCCTCATCGGCTCGGCGCTCGGGCTGATCGCCGGCTACTTCGGCGGCTGGGCCGACCGCATCATTTCGCGCGTCGTCGATGTCTGGATGGCCTTCCCGCCGGTGCTGTTCGCCATTCTGTTGGTTGCGGTGCTCGGCACCAGCCTGAGCTCCGTCATCCTTGCGATTGCGATCATCGACTGGACGCGCTTCTGCCGGGTGATCCGCGCCGAAGCGATGAGCCAGGCGCGCATGGACTATGTCGAGAGCGCGCGCATCGCCGGCTATGGCCGCACCGGCATCATGCTGCGCGAGGTGCTGCCCAATGTGCTGCCTTCGGTGGTGGCGCTGCTGTCGCTCGAAATGGGCATCGCCGTGATCGTCGAGGCGATCCTGTCCTTCGTCAATCTGTCGATCTCGACCGACGATCCGACCTGGGGCAGCATCATCGCCGAGGGCCGGCTGTCGATCCATCAGGCCTGGTGGGTGCTGGTGTTTCCGCTGATCACGCTGATCCTGACCGTGCTGTCCTTCAGCCAGTTCGGCGAAGCGCTGAAGGCGCGCTTCGATCCGGTGCTGCGATGAGCGCCTGTCTCGACATCCGCGGCTTGAGCGCCGTGCTGCCCAACGGCCAGCGCGTGCTGCGCTCGGTGTCGCTCACCGTGCAGCCGGGCGAAGTGCGGGCGCTGGTCGGCGAGAGCGGCGCCGGCAAGACGATGATCGGCAAGGCGGTGCTCGGCGTGCTGCCGAAAAGCGTGCGCGTCGTCGAAGGCGATATGCTGATCGAAGGCGAGGACCTCGGCCAGCTCGATGCCAAGGCGCGGCGGACCCTGATCGGCGCGCGCACGGCGCTGATCCCGCAGGATCCGCTGACCGCGCTCAACCCGTCGCGCCGCATCGGCCCGCAGATGACCGACCGGCTGGTGCGCATCCTCGGATGGAGCGGCGAGAGAGCCGACAAGCGCATTCGGCAATTGCTCGACGAGGTGCAGATCCGCGATCCCGAGCGCGTGCTGAAGAGCTATCCGCACGAGCTCTCCGGCGGCATGCGCCAGCGCGTGCTGATCGCGGCGGCCTTCGCCGCGGAGCCGAGGCTGATCGTTGCGGATGAGCCGACGACGGCGCTCGACGTCACCGTGCAGAAGCAGATCCTGCGGCTGATCGCGCAGCTGCAGCGCGACCACGGCACGGCGATCCTGTTCGTCACCCACGATCTCGGCGTCGTCGCCAAGATCAGCCAGAAAGTGTCGGTGCTCTATGCCGGCAAGGTGGTGGAGGAAGCCGAGACCGCCCAGCTCTTCGCGGCCCCGCAGCACGCCTACACGCGAGCGCTGATCGCGGCGACGCCGCGCTACACCGATCCCTATGCCTCGCTGAAGCCTGTGGACGAAAGCGTGCTTGCCGGGCTGGCGGCCGAGATCGCCGCCGCCGACCAGTCCTGGAGGCCCGGCCATGGCTGAGCCGCTGTTTTCCGTGCGCGGGCTGAAGGTGGCGCTGCCCGACATGACGCGCAAGCCGCTGATCGGCCGCGCGCCGCTGGCCGAAATCCTGAAAGGGCTCGATTTCGACCTGCCGAGGGGATCCGTCACCGGCATCGTGGGCGAATCCGGCTCCGGCAAGTCGACACTCGGCCGCGCGCTGGTGAGATTGCTCGAACCGACCGCCGGCTCGATCCACTTCGAAGGGCGCGACATCAGCCATCTCACGGAAGCAGAGCTCAGGCCGCTGCGCCGCGACCTGCAGATGATCTTCCAGGACCCGATGTCGTCGCTCAACCCGCGGCATACGATCTTCAACATCATCGCCGCCCCCTTGAGGCAGAACGGACTTGGCGACAGGCTGAAGGAGCGCGTGGCGGAAGCCTTGCAGCGCGTCGGCCTGCCGCAGAGCTTCGCCGGCCGCTACCGTCACGAATTGTCGGGCGGCCAGCGCCAGCGCGTCGGCATCGCGCGGGCCTTGGCGCTGTCGCCGAAATTCGTGCTGGCCGACGAGATCGTCTCCGGCCTCGACGTCTCGACGCAGGCGCAGATCCTGACGCTGCTGGAAAAGCTGGCGGCCGAGATGGGGTTGACGGTCGCCTTCATCAGCCACGACCTTTCGGTGATCCGGCGGCTCTGCCAGCAGGTGATCGTCATGCGCGAAGGCAGGATCGTCGAGGCCAGCGCCACCGACGCGCTGTTCGACCATCCGAAGCAAGCCTACACGCGCGATCTGCTCGCCGCCATTCCGCTGCCCGAGATCGACGCGGACTGGCTGCAGCCGAAAGCGCCGGCATGAAGTGAGCTTCGATATCCGCATGCCGACCAGCGGGCCTCGGACATGCGCGATGACAGGTCAGCCCGCCAATGGAGGGTGACATGAAATACGCGATCCAGGCGGCGGTCTTCGCGGCTTCTTTGTTCGGCGCGATGGGAGCGGCCTCGGCGGATTCGATCCCCGGCATGCGCGGGCATGACCATACCGGCATCACCGTGCCCGACATGAAGCAGGCCGTCGACTTCTTCACCACTATCGTCGGCTGCAAGAAGGCGATGGCCTTCGGCCCGTTCGCCGACGACAAGGGCACCTTCATGCAGGACCTGCTCGGCGTCGACCCGAAAGCGGTGATCGAGCAGATCACCATGATCCGCTGCGGCTACGGATCGAATATCGAGCTGTTCAAATACACAGCGCCCGACCAGAAGGATCTGACGCCGAAGAATAGCGACATCGGCGGCTTCCACATCGCCTTTTATGTCGACGACGTCGCCGCCGCGAAGGCCTATCTCGACGGCAAGGGCGTGAAGACGAGGATGGGGCCGCTGCCAGTCAAGGAAGGGCCGGCGGCGGGCCAAACCATCCTCTATTTCCAGGCGCCATGGGGGTTGCAACTGGAAGCGATCAGCTACCCGGATGGCATGGCTTACGAGAAGGGAGCAGAGACGGTACTGTGGAGCCCTAAGGACCCGACCAAATGACCTCGTCCGTCAAGCTCCCGGTCATCGTTCAATTATAAAACTTTAAGCTTGAAATAATTTCGCGCGAGCGCAATACTGACAGTTGGAGCCCGCCGGTCCATCCGGCGGCTCCGGATACCCTTAGAGCGTTTCACGCAATTCCGGACGGAAAACCGCGACGCATTTTTCCCGGGATTGCTCTAGAGGAGATCGCAAGACATGAAGGTTGCGGTTCTCGGCGGCGGACCAGCCGGCCTCTATTTTGCCATCTCGCTGAAGCTGCGCGACGCCGCGCATGAGGTGACGGTCTATGAGCGCAACCGTCCCGACGACACGTTCGGCTGGGGCGTGGTTCTGTCGGCGGAGACGCTGGAGAACCTGACCAGGAACGACCCGGTCAGCGCGGTCTGGATCAGGAAGCATTTCGCCTATTGGGACGATATCGCCGTCATCCATGACGGCGTACGCACGGTGTCTTCCGGCCACGGCTTCTGCGGCATCGGCCGCAAGCGGCTTTTGATCCTGCTGCAGCGCAGGGCGCGCGAGCTCGGCATCAAGCTGATGTTCGAGACTGATATCTCCGACCCAAGGCCGTTCATGGAAACGCATGACCTGGTGGTCGCGGCGGATGGGCTGAATTCGAAATCGCGCGCCACTTTCGCGGACGTCTTCAAGCCCGACATCGACACGCGAAAGTGCAAGTTCGTGTGGCTGGGCACGACGCAGAAATTCGACGATGCCTTCACCTTCATCTTCGAGAAGACGGAGCATGGCTGGGTTTGGGCGCATGCCTACCAGTTCGACAGCGAGACCGCGACCTTCATCGTCGAATGCAGCGAGCAGACCTGGAACGCTTTCGGTTTCGGCCAGATGACGCAGCAGGAATCCATCGCGGTCTGCGAGCGCATCTTCCAAAAACATCTCGGCGGCCACGCGCTGATGACCAACGCCAACCACATAAGAGGTTCGGCCTGGATCAATTTCCCGCGCGTGCTGTGCGAGCGCTGGTCGTACAAGAACCTGGCGCTGATGGGCGATGCGGCGGCGTCGGCGCATTTCTCGATCGGCTCCGGCACCAAGCTGGCGCTGGAGAGCGCGGTGGCTTTGGCCGACTATGTCGAGTCCGAACCGGACCTCGAAGCGGCCTTCCACAAATATGAAGACGCCCGCCGCACCGAGGTGCTGAAGCTGCAATCGGCGGCGCGCAATTCGCTGGAATGGTTCGAGGAGGTCGAGCGTTATCTCGGGCTCGATCCGGTGCAGTTCAACTATTCGCTGCTGACCCGCTCGCAGCGCATCAGCCATGAGAATCTGCGGCTGCGCGATGCCGAATGGCTGGGTGGTGCGGAAGAGTGGTTCCAGCGCCAGGCGGGCGCCGGCGGCAACAGCTTGCGCCGCGCGCCGATGTTCGCGCCGTTCAAGCTGCGCGATATGGCTTTAGCCAACCGCATCGTCGTTTCACCGATGGCGCAGTACAAGGCGGTCGACGGTTGCCCGACCGACTGGCATTTTGCGCACTATGCCGAGCGCGCCAAGGGCGGCGCGGGGCTGCTCTATATCGAGATGACCTGCGTCAGCCCGGAGGGACGCATCACGCCTGGATGCCCCGGCTTCTACAAGCCCGAGCACGAGGTCGCGTGGAAGCGGCTGGTCGATTTCGTGCATGCGGAGACCGAAGCCAAGATCTGCGCCCAGATCGGCCACTCCGGCGCCAAGGGCTCGACCCGCGTCGGCTGGGAGGGAACCGACGTGCCGCTCACCTCCGGCAACTGGCCGGTGATGGCGCCCTCGGCCGTATCCTGGTCGCCGAAGAACCAGGTGCCGAGGGCGATGGATCGCTTCGACATGGATCTGGTCCGCGACCAGTTCGTCGCCTCGGCGGAGATGGCCGGGCGCTGCGGCTTCGACATGCTGGAGATCCATGCCGCGCATGGCTATCTGCTGTCCGCCTTCATCACGCCGCTGACCAACCGCCGCACCGACGACTATGGCGGCTCCCTGGAAAACCGCATGCGCTATCCGCTGGAAATCTTCCACGCGGTGCGCGCCGTGTGGCCGTCCGAGAAGCCGATCTCGATGCGCATTTCGGCCAATGACTGGGTGGGCATCGAAGGCGTGACGCCTGCCGACGCGGTCGAGATCGCGAAACTGCTGCGCGAGGCCGGCGTCGACCTTTGCGACGTTTCGGCCGGGCAGACGTCGATCGCCGCCAAGCCGGTCTATGGCCGCATGTTCCAGACGCCGTTTTCGGACCGCATCCGCAACGAGGTCGGGATGGCGACGATGGCGGTCGGCAACATCTATGAACCCGACCACGCCAACTCGATCCTGATGGCCGGGCGCGCCGACCTGGTGGCGCTGGCCAGGCCGCATCTTGCCGACCCCTACTGGACGCTGCATGCGGCGGTCACGCTCGGCGACCGCGGCGTCAAATGGCCTGATCCCTATCTGCCCGGACGCGACCAGATCTACCGGCTGGCCGAGCGCGAGGCTGCAGCGGGGCTCAAAGTATGAGCGCCGCGCGGGCAATCGACGGCAAGCACGCGCTGGTCACCGGCGGCGGCTCCGGCGTCGGCAGAGCCATCGCGCTGGCGCTGGCGAAAGCCGGCGTTGCCGTCACCATCTGCGGTCGGCGCGAGGCGGCGCTTGCCGAGGTCGCGAAGGAGAGTGACCGCATCTTTGGTCTCGCCGCCGACGTCACGAACGAGGCCGAAATGGCGGACGTCTACCGGAAGGCGGAGGCGGCGCGCGGACCGTTCGACATCGTCGTCGCCAATGCCGGCATGGCGGGCAGCGCGCCGGCGCACAAGACCGCGCTGGCCGACTGGCAGCGCACGCTCGACGTCAACCTCACCGGCGCCTTCCTGACGGTGAAGCCGGTGCTGGCGGGCATGCTGACGCGGAAGACGGGCCGCATCATCTTCGTCGCCTCGACCGCCGGCCTCAAGGGCTACGCCTATGTCGCGCCCTATGTCGCCGCCAAGCATGGCGTCGTCGGACTGATGCGCGCGCTGGCCGCCGAGACCGCCAAGTCAGGCGTCACGGTCAACGCCGTCTGCCCCGGCTTCGTCGAAACCGACATGCTGGAGGAGTCCGTCCAACGCATCGTCGAGAAGACTGGACGTTCAATAGAGGAAGCAAGGCAGAACCTGTCGGCCGTGAACCCGCAGGGGCGGTTCATCCAGCCGGACGAAGTCGCCGCGGCCGTGCAGTGGCTGTGCAGCGATGCCGCGCGTTCGATCACCGGACAGGCAATCTCCATCTCCGGAGGCGAGACATGGTAGCGGGACCGACGTCCGTCGGGCCGGGCAAGGACCGGCTGCGGCTTTGGATCAGGCTGCTGCGCGCCTCTCGCACCATCGAGGCGGAGCTGCGCGAGCGGCTGAAGAAGGAGTTCGACACCACGCTGCCGCGTTTCGACGTGATGGCCGCGCTCTACCGCTCGCCGGAAGGCATGCTGATGAGCGACCTGTCGCGATTCCTGCTGGTGTCGAACGGCAATGTCACCGGCATCGTCGACCGGCTGGTTTCCGAAGGGCTGGTGACGCGGGCGCGCCGCAATGGCGACCGCCGCACCTCGATGGTGCGGCTGACCGAGGAAGGCTCGAAGTCGTTCGCGGCCATCGCCGCGGCGCATGAGGGCTGGGTCGGCGAATTGCTCGGCAATGTCAGCGAGGAAGAAGCAAGGCGGCTGACCGGCATGCTGAAATCGTTCCGCAGCAATTGGGAGGGACGCGAATGAGCACTATCGCCAAGCTCAAGCCGAAGCATTTTCTCTGGGAGGTCGAAGGCCGGATCGCGAAAGTCCGACTCGACCGGCCGGAGCGCAAGAACCCGCTGACCTTCGACAGCTATGCGGAGTTGCGCGACACCTTCCGCGACCTCGTCTATGCCGACGATGTCGACGCCGTGGTGTTCCTGCCCAATGGCGGCAATTTCTGCTCGGGCGGCGATGTCCACGAGATCATCGGGCCGCTGGTCAAGATGGACATGAAGCAGTTGCTCGCCTTCACGCGCATGACCGGCGACTTCGTCAAGGCGATGCTCAACTGCGGCAAGCCGATCATTTCCGCCGTCGATGGCGTGGCGGTCGGCGCCGGCGCGATCATCGCAATGAGCTCCGATATCCGGATCGCCACGCCGGAAGCCAAGACCGCCTTCCTGTTCACCCGCGTTGGGCTGGCCGGCAGCGATATGGGCGCCTGCGCGATCCTGCCGCGCATCATCGGCCAGGGCCGGGCAGCGGAACTGCTCTACACCGGGCGGACCATGAGCGCGGCGGAAGGCGAGCGCTGGGGGTTCTACAACCGGCTGGTCGATGCGGCGGCGCTCGAAGCCGATGCGCTCGACATGGCGGCGCGCATCGTCTCCGGCCCGACCTTCGCGCATGGCATCACCAAGACGCAGCTCAACCAGGAATGGTCGATGGGCCTCGACCAGGCGATCGAAGCGGAGGCGCAGGCACAGGCGATCTGCATGCAGACCGGCGATTTCGAGCGCGCCTACAAGGCGTTCGTGGCCAAGGAAAAGCCGGTGTTCGAGGGGAATTGAAATGTTGTCTTCGTTCAAGACGGACATGCCGGC
>NZ_QMBP01000025.1 GCF_003289945.1 Mesorhizobium hawassense | reverse complement strand
GTGGCAGGGTGTTCCACCTCAGCGGGGGGTATAGGGGGTGGAAGGGAAAGGGGGTGGAACAGGGTGGAAGTGGGGTGGAAGGCTTTGCTGGAAGGTTAGCTTTCCGCATCCTGCGGACCGTAGTCTTCCGATGATAGTATCAGCCGCTGCCGCGGTCGGCTCGGTGGTCCCTCGAGTACGACCTTAATCAGTCCGTCATCCAGCAGCTGCTGCATCGCCTCTTCGAACTGCTTCGCCTTGATGCCGCCGGCATCCTTGCGTTCCGCCAGCACCCTCGGCGCGTAGTTCACGCCCTTGGTTGGTGCCACCCGGATACCTGCTCGGTTGATGGTCGAGAGGAGGGTGCGGAAGGTCTCAACGGCCCGCTGCTTTAACAGGCCAGCCGCAGGCGATGGTTTGCCATCGTCTGGAACAAACATGCCGTCGCGCCAACGGATTTTCAGCTCGTTGCCGAGCTTGCCATAATTGGCCTTTTTGGTCGTAAGAAGCCTGCCGTCCTCGTCTTCTTTGGCGTGCGTCAGGTACAGGCGTGACCGCACCGAATTGCTCCAGGCCGTACTACCGGAAGAACCGGATCCCGATTGCATGCCCTGCAAGGATGGGTGCGAAAGCAGCAGCACGGCGACGTCGCAGTCGATTGCGATGGTTCGAAGCATCGCTACGAACTGCCGAACCTGAACTCGCTTAATTTCATCCCCTCCGAACAGGTCGGCCGAGGTGTCGAGCACAAGGAGGCCAGGCCGGAAGTCGGTCACGAGTTCGATTAGTGAACCTAATACCGCCGTCTTCGTCATGTTGCCACTCCTGTCCGGAACGGCCAGCAGCGCGTCACGATCGGCGAGAGGTATCAGGCGCAAGTCGGATAGGTCGGCCAAGCTTCGCTCGTGTCCATCGGCAATCTCTGCCAGGCGGCGGTGGAATTCGTCGGCCTCATCCTCGGCGCCCAGATACAGCGCGCGGCCGGCGGCAGGGCGCGTACCAAGAGTTTCGCAACTCATGGCGCTTGCCGCGGCGATCTGTAACGCCAGCAGCGACTTACCTACGCCACCGTCACCGGCCAGGATTGTCACGTGCCGAGCGGGGATCAGGCCCTCCAAAAACCATTGGCGGGTTGGAACCGGCTGCCCATGCCAATCGGCTGGGTTGAGGAAAGGCAGCGGCTTGTTGTCGTTCGCGGCTTTTGGAGTGGCCTGAGCCGCCGCGTCTGCGGCTTCAGTGAGAATCCCATGCGCGCCTGCCGCTTGCCGCATCCATTCCATGATCTTCGGGTCGACGTCCTCAAGGGCTGGCTTGTCGCGCCAGTCCTCTCCACGGAGCGGAAGCGAGGCTGGATCCTTCCACTTATATGGTGTGATGGCGACCATGCGGCATCGGCTCCTTCAGCACGGCGACAGCCGCGGTGGCAATTTTGTCGACAAGGTAACGTGAGAAAGTCGCGGCTCGAGCGCCGTTGGCGTTCGGTGCGAACACGGCAAAGCCGCCTTCGGGTCGCCGCGATACTTTCAAATTGAACAGCCGAATGTGCTCGTCAATTTCCACATCGACGCGCGCGATGACGTTGCCGCAGCCGGGCGGCTCCGGTCGAATATTTAGAATTTTCAAAGTGGGTGGTTCCGGTTGGCGGAATTGGTTAGCGCCCGTTGGTTCGCGCGTCTGATGGTTAGGCGATGCGGGAAAAGCGCTATGAGATTCAATGGGGCAAAAGCGTTAGGTTAGGAGGCATAAGCCGTTGATTCAGCTAGCTTCGGTTAATCCTGCCGGGATCGCCAATCTCCTTTTTTGGTCAACAATTTCAATATGTTGTCGTTTTGGCTGCCTACCTTGTCAGGTTGGGTGAGCAATTGGCATCCACCAAGTATCGCCATCGCTTGCCCGGAAAGCAGCTTGCGGCTGGCCTCAACGACAATAGCGCTCGCCTATAACATTCAGCGTCACTGGCCGCTGCTGAAACTCTGAGAGACGTTAATTCCGTCGGCCTCAATGGTCAGAGTTTCGTCCAACTCCGAATCCTTGGATTCAACGGAACGTGTAAATCCAACCAGACGTGCCCCGGGGTCGCCTGGCGACGACTGTCTCTCATTTAGATTATTGATAAAATTAAAGGAGTTTGTCGCAATCCAAAACTGTTTATCCGGTCTGACATTCCCCCACATATTAATGTTCTTGACATGCTTGCGCACTGTATACTGATTGGTTTCTGCGTAGTACCAAAAGACAGACAAATGGAGAGCGCTATCGAATTGATCGCAGCCTCCATTTGGAGACAACACGAGCCACCCTCGGGAAATGTAGGAGTTGTCAAAGCCGGGTTGGGCGTAGGCCATCGCAAAATAAACAGTCTGAGAGAACTGATTGCAGATTTTGATGGCGGCCTCGGCTCGTTCAGCGCACGTAGCCACGAGGAAAGATAGCAGCACCGATCTCACAAAGGTGGACATCACCGCACCCCACCGCGACGGATCCATTTGAATAAAATCACGCCACATTTTGCTGCGAGTCAAGATGCCGAAAATGCGGACACGCGACGGCGACTGCTGAAATTTGCCGATGGCGAATTGGATTTCGCCAAGGCAAATGGCAACGCAGCGCTCATCGCGCTAGGCTCGACCGGCTTCGAGCCGACCCGCTATACGGTTCACGTGAACGGTCCATGGTGCATCACATTTGAATTCGACGGCGAAGACGCCGCCCGCGTCGATTTCGAGCAGTATCATTGAGGCGGACAGACTGGGGAAGTTAGGTTTATGAGCGAGCACAAGCCGAAGCATCCGATCGAGCGTTGCCCATCCCACCCGGGAGCGCTGCTTGAGGACATCATCCCGGCAACTGGAAAGACCAAGGTGGAAATTGCCAGGCTGCTCGGAATCTCTCGGCAGCAGCTCTACGATATCACCAGTGAACGGAAGCCGGTTTCGCCGGCCGTTGCGGCTCGGCTCGGAAAAATGTTCGGCGACGGCGCTGCAATCTGGCTTCGCATGCAGGCGGCCCATGATGCCTGGCACGCCGAACGGGAAGTGGACGTAAGCGCTATACCGACTTTGCACGCGGCTTAACGTTTGTCTGGCGGGTTAGTAGCTCAGCTGTATGGAGCACCGGCGTTCTAAGCCGATGGTCGCAGGTTCGAATCCTGCCGGGGGCGCCCCCACTTCGCAGGGTTCCTCCGCCAGATAGACCATAGAAACAGGCGGCTCCGCGGAACCGCCTTCGACGCGGACGTTTGACGCGCAGCGCTCAGAAGTCCTGGGCTACACTGCCGCTCGTGCCGCCAAGATATGTATTCCAGACATAGTCGCGGATCAATTTTCGATGGTCGGTTGTTCTGCGGTGATAACTGGGACGGTCAGGGTCGGATACGCCGGCAACATGGAAGAATGCCTCCTCGATGATCTCATGGTGCCCGACCGCCCCCGCCATCGTCATCGGGGTTTCCCGAGCGGTGGCTGTGGCAACGTCGCTTGCCCTGTCCAAATGCGAGTAAAGGACGTTCCAGTTTGCGCCGCCAGTATCGAGCCCCATGTTCAAGCGGGGCTCGAAGTTCAGCTTTCGCCCCACCGTGGCGGAGAAGCGATAGAAACAGAAGCCCGCCCATAAATTCCAGTGTCGATCGGTCGGTTTCGGCTCGTGGATATGATTTCGACCTGGAAGGAACAGCTTGCCGTAGACAGCCTTGCCTTCCATCCTGGCCGGGATGTCAAATGGCACCACCGGGAAACAGTCATGATCGATGAAGCCGAATAACTCGGGCTCCAGGTGCCGTATGATGTTATGATAGGCCCAGCTTATCGCGGTCCCGTGCGATCTCGACAGATGTTTTTCCACCCGCGTCGGAAGCGCCAGATAAGGCACGCCTCTCACCTTGCAGATGCTTTTTATTGCTTCTCTCGATGCCTGATCGGTCGAATTGTCGACGACTGCCAGGGTCATTCCGGGCGGGTGCATTTTCCAGGCCTTGGCCAGTGCATCTATGACCCAGGGCGTGTTGAACGCCACCGTAATGCAGATACGCGATGTATCGATGGCCTTGAGACCATCTGCAAAAGCGCGTCCGGCAGCTCGGCTCCGATACTCGAAAGCCTTGTATACTAGGCCATTTCTGACTTCCTTCGCCGCGATGACTGCCGGCGCTCTGGTTATGATATCGACAATCTTCAGACCCATTTGGCCTGCATAACTTGACGTCGGGAGAAAGGGAAGTCCGCCCTTCAATTCTTGGATGCCGGGGTTTGTGCAACGGCTTGAGCAGAGCCGTTTCGGCTGAACGCTTGCAAACAGGGAAATTGCAGCCAATAAGCGGCCGCATGAAGATTTTCGTGCCAGTAGAAGAAGCGATCCGTCATTTGCGCGACGGGTTGTTCGCGAAACTCAGGTCTTTCGACTGGTTTCAGACTGTCAGCCTACTGGCTCTGCAGGACGACGTCATTCTCGTCACGAAACAGTTTGACGATCACATTCTCACATTCTCTCCGCGGGAAACCATCGGCAAGGACCTGTTCCGGAAGGGGCACTACCAGCGCGATTTGGCCAATCGGGTTCTTGACCTAGTCGGAGTTCCGAAGGGGAAGGTGTTGCTGGAACTCGGCGCGAACATAGGCACCCACACGGTCTATCTGATGCGCAGCGGCAAATTCGATCAAGCCGTCTCGGTCGAGCCGGATCCGCGCAATCTCAAGCTACTGAAGCATAATTTGTCGCTCAACGAGCTTTCCAGCGCTGTGACTGTCTTTGAATGCGCGGCCGGTGACGATGAAGGTTCTATCGACCTCTATTTCGGCGATAAAAATTTTGGCGCGAGCAGTGTGATCAAGCCAAATGGCAGCTCACGATCGGTTCGGGTACCGCTTCGTCGTGTTGACGGCATCCTCGCCGAGGCCAAGGTCAGCGCTGAGGATGTCGGTTTGGTATGGATGGATATCGAAGGCGCCGAGCCTGAAGCGCTGAAGTCCATGGCCGAACTGGTGCGGCTTCGAGTGCCGATTCTCATGGAGTATGGTCCTTGGCGGTATGGACCGGTGAAAACTGCGGAAATGGCCGAATATCTCTCCAGTCACTACAGACGATGCATCGTCTTCAGCGGCAAGTCCGAAACGGAAATGGATATTCGCGACGTGCTCGATCAGCGAGACATTCTTCTTCTGCCGTGAGTTCTCACCGCCAGCTTACAGCGACCACCTGTCCCGTTGCCGCCATAGGTCCGTGGGAGATCGCCATAGACGGTACCAGCCGGCTTTCCTTATCTGCTTGGCAATTGGAACGTCACCGTGGATCTCGAAGAACTGCAGCACGCGCGGGCTGGCGAAAGCCTTCTTGCCACGCGTATTGTAGTCGCTGACCGGAAGGTGGTGCCGGCTCAGAGCCAGGCCATTTCGAGAGAGCGCGACACCGATGCAAAACTGCTCCGGCGCGTCTGTGTTGGTCAATTCGCGTACGGCCAGCATCGCGGAATAGGCCTCGGTCAATGCACCGGCATTGGCTCGATGAATGCCAAGGATTCCGCTCTGCCACATCGGTTCGTGGCCGGTCAGTGTATAGTCTCCGATTTTGACGCCTTCGCCTGCGAGAACCGGGTAGAGCCGATGCTCGCCCTCGCACTTGCGCATGAAGGAACGGGTCGGCGAAATCTGTCGGAACCCTCTGGATGGATCGATATAGGGATAGTGGTCCGAGTCCATGAAGATGAGGCGGTCCGCACGCTTCAGGATCTCGATCAGGGATGCCGCCTTGATGCCGAAATGATAGCGCCAGCCGAAAGACATCAACTCTTTCTGGTCAGCGGTTATTGTGATCGTCTCGATGGGGTATGGGCGAAAAATTTCGGGCCTGTCGGTTGCGACGATTATTTTGGCGCCCGGGCAATTGTGCAAAAGCTTAAGCGCGCTGAGCAGCGCGCCAAAGTGATAAACCTCGTTGTCGCCATAGGCGATATAGCCAAAAACGTCGTTCATTCGCTCTATGGGAGATGTGTCTGACACGCTCCCACTACCAACACAGGCAACCGCAATCCACTCGAAATTTCCCCGATGCAGGTGCGCGGATAACAGGATCTCGGCGGATCGCTCCCTTGCGCCGGCCAAAGTTCCCGGTTGATGGTTCGGGCGGTCCGAGGCTATGTCGCAGAAGTGTTGGGGAGAGATCTGGATGTCGGTGCTTTCCAAATGGCTGCGGGACATGCGCTCCGGATTGCCGGAGCATGTGACCGTTGGCCGTCACACCTATGGCGTGACGTGGCGAAAGGTCCTGGCCCCCTTGAAGGATGCTCCGCTGCAAGTCGGGGCCTTCTGCTCGGTTGCCGGTCGGGTGGTTTTCATCTGCTCCGGCCAGCATCCGACCGAGAGCGCAACCTCGTTTCCAATCTACAGCCGGTTGCTGAATCAGCCGGAGCCGATCGCAAAAGGCGGCAAGGCGGCTGGCATCAGCGTCGGCAATGACGTCTGGATCGGCAATGGCGCGATGATCCTGCCGGGCGTGGAGATCGGCGATGGCGCGGTCGTCGGCGCCGGCGCCGTCGTCACCAAAAACGTGCCGCCCTACGCGATCGTCGGCGGGACTCCGGCCCGGCTGATCAGATATCGATTCCCCGAGGAGATCATAGCGAAGCTGCTGGCGATCCAGTGGTGGCGCTGGGACGATGACAAGGTCAAGCGCGAGGCCGCCTCGCTCACCGGTCCGATCGAGGCTTTCGTCGAGGCGCATTTTGTGGCACGCACCGCGTCAAAATAAGGGTTGCGGTGCGAATGACGAGGTGTTTCTTCCTGGCGGCAGATGCCGAGTATTTTCCGTATGCCTGCCTGGCAGCGCGCCGGATCGTCGACGTCTCCGCGCCGATCGACGGCTGTCTGCTCTACACCGGCGCTAGCGCACCGGATCTCGAAGCCGGCCGCCATCTGTTGAAAGACAAGGTCGAGCTTGTCGACGTCGCGGATTTCATGACCAGCTACGGCTTCCGCTTCGGAACCTACAGCGTCGCCGCCTACATTCGTCTTTTCGCCGATCAGCTTCCCGTTTTCGCGCAATATGATCGCATCGCCTACACAGACTGCGATGTTCTCTTCAACAGGGATATCAACGACCTGGCTGGGCAGCAGCTGCGCGCTCCCATGCTCGCGGCGCATGATGACTACATGTATTTGCGGCCGTCCTACCGGCAAAAGCTCGGGCTGAAGCCGGGCGCGCCCTATTTCAATTCCGGCGTCGTCGTCTTCGACATGAACGCCGTCCGGGCGGATGGGTTGTTGGAGCGCACGCGCAACACCGCCATTGATGGCAAGATGAACGACCAGAATGCCCTCAACATCGTCTTCGAGGGCAAATGGCAGACGATGCACCCGAACTGGAACCTGCAATCGCTTGGAACGAGGGAGTTTCGTTTCTCCCAGGCCTGGGCCAGGCATTTCGCCGGCGGCAAGCCGTGGGGCAATCAAGTCGGGGTCGAACTCGAAGCGCTGAGGATCTGGCGCGATCTGGCCAGGGACACGCCCTGGGGCAAGCCCTTCGAGCAGCGCATACCTTTCGAACGCGGCATGACGAAGCGCTTCTTGCGGCGGTTCGACGCCGTTGCCGGTCTTTTCGGCAAGGACGTGCAGCGCCGCCGGGCCAGATATGACGGCACGAAGATGCACGGGATCTACGCCAGGCAAGCGGATGAAGGCGCGATGGCGGTGCAGTTTCCGGAAGTGCTTGGCGGTTTCGGCTGACCTGTTCCAACGGGCGGCCTGTGGATAGTAACCTCCCGTTTACCACGCTCCGTCGCTCGCGTTGCGGTCCGGCGGCCGACTCGCCCAAATGAAAAGGCCTGAACAAACAGGCGCCCCGAAGCCCAGCGACCGGCGTTTTCAAGTTCCCCAACCGGGAGCGTTGTTGCCGCCCCGAGAGTATGCGCCGGTCGTCGCTTCGGCTGCCACCCAGCGGGCGCGGTTACGCTTTGGCCAGCAGGATTTGGGCTCGTTTGAGCGCACGCCGCATGCCTGTTCGTCGCGCTCGGCTTGTCTCAACTCCGTCCCGTAACGTATTCTCATCGTCGCCTCCTCGCTGAGGCCCGCGACGAATAGACGGATGAGTCAAAAGTTAGGCGCCGCGCGGCGGCCCGTCGACTCTATCGTCACACACTCGAACGAAACGGCCTCACCATGCCGCTGACCGCCACGCGCATCAGCGCCGACGCTTTGCCATCGTCCCGCGTGCCGACGGCGCGGTGATCGCCAATGTCGATTGGTCGAACGAAACAGGAGGATTATTTGATGTCGCTCGAACTCATTAACCCGGACGATCTGCCAACCCCGGAGATGTACACACAGGTCGTCGTGGCGACGGGGTCGAGGCTGGTGTTCGTCTCGGGTCAGCAGCCCGAAGACATACACGGCGAGCTCGTTGGGCATGGTGATTTTGCGGCGCAAGCGCGCCTGGCATTCGGCAATCTCGGCCGGGCGCTCCGTGCTGCGGGCGCACGCCCTGAACAGGTTTGCAAGATCACGATCTACATTGTCGATTATAAACGCGATGAACACGTTCCGATCATCGAGGAAGCGCAGATTGCGCTGTTTGGAGACCACAAGCCAGCGAATGTGGTGGTCGGGGTGGCGATAATGTCCCCGGGCTACCTCATAGAGGTCGACGCGATAGCGGTCGTTTGACAAGGCCATCAGAGCCAGCGTCGCGGCCCGCTTCTTCGTCAGAAACGGGCCGTTCACATGGCTGAAAAACGAACTAGCCGAGCAGGCCCGCGACCTTGGCCGCCTTGCGCAAGGTCTTGCGGGCTTCCACCGGGCTGCGCAGACCGTCGAGCGCGTCGCGGCAGACGCGGCTGGCCGAGCGCCAGGTGCCGTCGCGCGCCTGGCCCGGCCAACGCTGGTCGAGGCACTCCATCGCCTCGAAGCAGCTCGACACCTTGCGCTGGCCGTTTGGCTGGAAATCGATCACGACCGGTTCGGAAAACCAGACATCGTTCATCACTTTCTCCGTTCTTATGATTGTTCTTTGGGCAAGCGAGCGGCGCCGGACGGCGCCGATGCAGGCCGAGGGCGATTGCCGACCCGCGCGTTAACCAACCACCGCGCATTAGGTTCCGAAGAATTTTAGGTAACGGCCCACTGCGTTCGGACTGGCCCACGGGCACCCGGGGATACGCGAGCCTCATGTGACCAAAGTCACTGACGCGCCCTCGCGTAGGGCGCTATTGCAGGTGCAGGCTAATGAAACGCGGGAAGACCTCTCATGCTTATCGTCGTGCTTGCATCCACCATGACCGTCGCCACGCTGATGGCGACCGCTTTCGGGCTCTACAAGGAGACCGAGCGTAGCCGCTTTCAGGCACAAGCGGACAAGGCTCGGTTTCGCCCGTTACGCCGGCCTCCCGTCAATCTGCGCCATCCATGAGGTCCGGCACCGCCAGGCATGCTCACGCCGCTTTCCCTGGCCATGTGCATTTTTCGGGCCGCAATCCTGCTGTCTTAGGCAGCCTTCGCCGTGACGGTGCTTCCATGGCTTTTCTGTCGCTAGGCATGCCTGCGGAACCAAAAGCCCCGCTTATTCCACCAGCACATGCGCCTCGCGCGCCGCGCTGATGAAAGCCTCCCTGGCATTGTCCGCCGCGACGTCGCCGCTGATTGCCCGGCGGCAGGCACGCAACGCCGCGCCATGCAGGGCGCTGCCGGCATCGCGCCATTGGCCGGTCAGCAACTCGACAGCCTGCTCGGCGTTGGAGATATGCCGGATAGAGCCCGCTACGCCGACGGCTACTTCCACCGGCTTGGAAAACCATCCTTGGATCATTGTAAAAATCCCTGTCTGTCGAAAGCGTCGCAACGCGATGCTCTTCAGGGGGTTCCATGCCATCACGTCAACTTGACGTGAATCCGCTCCCCGGCGGCCTCAAGGCGCCGATCATCGTCCAAGCGGCCTCCGCGACAGCTCGATCAACTCCGCCTCGTCGGTAATGCCCGCCATGTAATTGGCGATGATGCGCGAGGAACGCGCTTCCTTCTGCTCGGCGGTCTCGCCCTCGATATTGCCGTTCTCGTAGACACGGCCAAGCATGGCCGTCTCATCGGGGGTGAATGTGTTGCGCACAGCCGACATTGCTTCCTCCTCTCGCCCGGCCCCTCTTTTTCCCGGCTAATATTAGCACGGCTCGAGGTTGGGGGTGAGTCGCGGCAACATGGCGGCGGGGTCTCGTCAGCCGGGCACGGCGGCTGGCGTGCTTCCTCGCCTGGCCGTTGTTTTTTGCGGGCCTCGTTATATTCTTGCCGAAAGAGCGCAGCGCTGATACGCATTAGCAGCGTGGAATTTTTCCGAGTCTGCATTGACTTGGCTAGGGAAAGCGCCGCGCATTTTGTCCCTGACCAGCAACTCCGACGTGGTGGCAACCGGGTTACGAAGGGGTTCTGGTCGAAAAGAAGCAGGGCAGGTCCCGTGTCCAAATCGGGGCAGGCCGATCAACGCTCTGGAACTCTGAAGCCATTGCCCCCATGGCCTTCGGAAGAGCATGAACCATGGGGAAATCGATGGTAACCAAGAAACTTACCGCTAACGCAGAAAGCGCGGCAGCCTTTCTTGCGGTGATGGGCAACGAGAAGCGTCTGCTCATCATGAACTACCTCGCCGAGGGCGAACTTTCTGTCGGCGTGCTCGCCGACAAGGTCGAACTCAGCCAGTCGGCGCTGTCGCAACACTTGGCCAAACTGCGCAGGTTTGGCCTGGTCGAAACCCGCCGCGATCGTCAGATGGTCTATTATTCCTGCAAGTCTTCGGCAGCGCGCGAACTTCTGGCGTTGCTCGACGGCCTGCTGGCCATGGACAAGCCGCTTGCCGGACCGGCAAGGCAGGCTTTTGTCGAGAGGATGCGGCGGCCGCAGGCTGCCTGAATTGCCTGCAACGCACGGACGAGGCCGGGGGGCCTTCGTCTGCGCGGCGCCTGGACGGCGTGGATGCAAAGAGACCGCAATCCGGGGCGCTATCGCGGGCGTCTCGTCCCTTCGTCGAAGCCTTACGAATTCTTAATTTTGCGGCCACAAGTCTGCCGGGAACGCGTTCGAAACGGGGAGCCCTGCTAACGGAGCCGCGCAGCATGGCCGTCGCCACGACCTACACGTCCGCCCAGAAGTTCCTTCACTGGACACTATTCGTCCTCGTCGTCCTGCTCTATGCGCTGACCTATGGCGACGCGTTTTATTCGCGCGGGGACCCGGCGGTAGCATTCTTCTGGCGTTTGCACATTTCGTTTGGCCTTCTCTTGGCCGCGCTCGTATTCTGGCGAGTGGTGTTGCGCGGCCTTCGGGGCGCGCCCGGACTTCCCTCGGAAATGTCCGCCCCCGAGCAGGCAGCGGCGAAGATCGGGCATTTCATTCTCTATGCCCTGCTGATCGCCATTCCCGTCCTCGGTATCCTGCTGACCTGGTTTCGGGGCGACGCGCTGAGCTTTTTCGGCCTGTTCACAATACCCGCGCCCTTTGCTCCGGACCGGGCCACCGCGCGCACCATTCGCGAGCTGCATTCACTCTGCGCCAACGGCGTATTGATTATGGCCGGCATACACGCCGCGGCTGCGCTCTATCATCACTTCGTTCGCCGGGACGCGATCCTGACCAGAATGCTGCCGGGAGACCGGTAGCCAGCATCCAATCGCGGCGGACCGGCGGGCCGATCCGGCTCCACGCCTCGCCGGCATCCATCACTTTTGATTGAAGCACGTTGCACCGGCGCGGTCGTGAGTGCTCGCAAGGCAATGATAATACGCCATTTTTCGCCGGCGGCATTCGCTCTTGCCGACCTGAAGATTACGGATTTGTAAGTCGCCCGGCTGAGCCTCGTTGGCTAAATTTCGAGGCGATCCACACCCCCGGATCATGACGGCGCTGGACTTCCACTCCGGCTCCGTAAGAGGCCCGCCGCTCCCGGCGGGCCTCTTTAATTCAAACCACACCCTAGAGCGTTTCACCGTTTCACGGAAACGGCGAACGGCCCTATCTCTTTGTCTTGACGCAATTCCGAACGGGAAAGCTACGACGAAGTCGCCGAGCCTAACCGCTCACACTTTTCCTGGAATTGCTCTAAGCCGAGGCGTTGCGCCGCGTGATCAGGCTGCGCGCGATGAGCACCAGCACGGTGATGATGATCAGGATCACCGAAAGTGCCGCGATCGCCGGATCGATGTTGTCACGCAGGCCCATCCACATCAGGCGGGGCAGGGTGATCGCGTTGACCGACGTGATGAACAAGGTCACGCCGATCTCTTCCCAGGAGAGCACGAAGGACAGAAGCGCGGCTGTGACGATGCCGAACTTGATGTTGGGCATGATGACGCGCGTCGCGCGCTCCCACACGCTGGCGCCCAGGCCGCGCGCGGCGAGGTCGATGCGGCGGTCGAGTTGGCTGAGCGAAACGAGAAGCAGCACCGTGGCGAACGGCACCGTCATCACCGAATGCGCCATGGCCACACCCAGCCAGGTGTCGTAGCCGAAGTACGAGGTCAGGCCGGAGACCGAGGTGAGCAGGAAATAGAGCGTCACCGCCGAGACCACCGGCGGCACCACCATCGGCAGCAGCACGAAGCCGACGAGGGCAGCCGTAAAGCGCGGCTGGAACATCCACACGCCCAGGCTGAAGGTGAGCGCCAACGCCGTGGAGAGGATGCTGCTGACGATGCCGATCCTGAGCGAGAGCAGGATGGAGTCCAGCCAGCGGGGGTCCTCGATCAGCGAGCGGTAATGGCGCAGCGACAATTCACCCGTCGGCATGGTCAGCATGCGGCTCGGTGTCAGCGACACCGGGATGACCGCAAGCAGCGGCATCAGCAGGAACAGCGCCACCAGCACGGCGAGGGCAAGCGAGACGGGACCGGGACGGTAGGTGGGCATGGCGCTACACCAATTGCTTCGGTTTGACGTAGCGGAAGAGCAGCGCCATCAGCGCGCCGACGAACACCACCAGCACGACGCTGATGGCAGCACCAAGCCCCCAGTCCGGGCTCTGGAAGATGCGCAGATAGATCAACTCCGCGATCATCACTGAGCGGCCGCCGCCGAGGATTGCCGGCGTGACGAAGAACCCCAGCGAGAACACGAAGGTGATCAGCGCCGAACCGATGATGCCGGAGCGCGTCATCGGCACGAACACCGTCCAGAAGGTGCGCATGCGGCTGGAGCCTAGGCCGCGCGCCGCGAGCAGCACGCGCTCGTCCAGGCTGCGCATGGCGGACGCCAGCGGGAACACCGCGAAGGGGATCAAGAAATGAGACATGCCGACGATGACGCCGAACTCGTTGCGCACCAGGGTCAGCGGCTCGGAGATGAAGCCGATCGATTGCAGCCAGGTGTTGATCAGGCCGCGATTGGAGAGCAGCGCCACCCAGCCGAAGGCGCGTGTCAGCACCGAGATCCAGAACGGCACCAGGATGCAGAATTCGGCAAGCACGCGCTGCACCGGGCTGCCGCGCACCCACACCACGGTGATGGCATAGGCGGCGGTGACCGAAACGACGGTGACGATCGCCGCGATGCGCAGCGTGCGGATGAACACCGACTGCACCAGCTCGTCGGTAAGCAGGGCGTGATACTGGCCGAGACCGGGGGTGGGGAGGGTAAAACTCCACTTCACCACGCCGAGAAACGGCCAGGCATAGGCAAGGATCAGGAACAGGAGCAGCGGCGCCATCAACAGCGCCGCGCCCATCCTGTCGGAGAGGGTGCCTCTCATCGTCGTCAAGAAGCTCTCGGCCCGATCAGGCCGAGATGATCTTGGTGTATTCGTCGAGCGCCGCGCCGTAGTTCTTGGCGTACCAATCCATGTCGAGCGCGATCTGCTTCTTCATGTTTTCCGGATCGACCGGGTTGATGCGCTTCTTGTCGGCCGGGATCAGCGCATCGGCCGCAGGATTGGCCGGGCCCTGTCCGAGCTTGTCGAACATGACCAGCTCTTTCTGCGGATCCTGCGTGCTGGCGATGAACTTCATCGCTGCGTCCTTGCCGCCGGGATTGTTCTTCAGCACCGCGAGCGCGCCGGGCGAAATCAGGCCCTGGTCCCAGATGAACTTGATCTGGCCGCCGGAGTCCTGCTCGATCAGCGAGGCGCGGGTCGACCACACGATCGCCATCGAGGCTTCGCCATTGAGCAGCACGCTCTGGCTCTCGGCGCCGCCGCCCCAATAGGAGACGACGTTTTCCTTGAAGGCGGCGATCTTGTCATGCGCGCGCTTGAGGTCGAGCGGATAGAGCGATGCGGGTGCGACGCCGTCGGCGAGAAGGGCGGCTTCCCAGCTCGACACGCCCCATTTGTAGAGCGATCGCTTCCCGGGGAATTTCTTGACGTCGAAGAAATCGGCCATGCCGGTCGGCGCGTTGGAGCCGAATTTCTGCGAGTCGTAGGCGATCACATAGGAGAAGAAGTAGGTCGAGGCGGCATATTCCCAGCCGAAGCCCGGCCGCATCTTGCTCTTGTCGACGACCTTGTAGTCGATCGGCTCGAGCATGCCCTGGCCGCCCAGCGTGATGGCCGAGAACGGATCGACGTCGACGAGATCCCAGGTCGGCGCGCCGCTCTTGAATTGCGCCGCGATGGCGCCTTCGGTCGGGCCCGAGCCGTCCATCTTCACCGGGATGCCGGTGTCCTTGGTGAAGGCCTGGCCATAGGCGGCGTCGTAGGCTGTGATGGCGTCGCCGCCCCAGTTCACCAGCACCAGCCCTTTGGTCTCGGCGAAAGCGCCGGTCGAGCGCAAGAGCATCGGCGTGCCGGCGAGCACGAGGCCAGCGAGCTGCGCGAATTGGCGGCGCGAAATCTCGCCGCGCTTGGTCCGCTCGGCGAGCGATTCGATCGTCTGTTTCTTGGTGTCGTTCATGTCAGTTCCCCTTGTTGTCGTTGATTTGAACCGGAAACCGGCGCGGCGATCTCAGGCCGCGGCGGCGCTCTCTACTGTCCTCCGTCCGGAAGGAGGAAACCCTTTTCCGCCGGCCAGGTCAGCCAGACGGAATTGCCATTGCTCAAGGCCGCGGCCGCGACCTCGTTCGGCACCGAGACGGTGACCTTGGCGCCCTGGCGCGTGGTGAGGTCGAGCTTGGTCGCAGCACCCAGATAGGTCGAGGCGATGGCGGTCGCGGCAATGCCGTTCTGGTTGACTGACGCTTCCGGCGCGATCGACATGTCCTCGGGGCGGATGGCCAGGATCGCGTCGCCTTTGATCGCCTCGGCCTTGCAGCGCATGTTGACCGCGCGGTCCTCGCAGAGCCCGGTGGCGCCATTGTCGGCGGGGCGTACGCCCTTCACCGGCAGCATGTTGATCTCGCCCAGGAACTCGGCGACGAAGCGGTTGGCTGGCCGGTCGTAGACCTCGTCCGGCCTGCCGACCTGCAACAGCTTGCCGTGGTTGAAGATGGCGACGCGCGACGACAGCGCCAGCGCCTCGCTCTGGTCGTGGGTGACGAAGACGAAGGTGGTGCCGGTCTCCTGGTGCAGCCGCTTCATCTCGGCCTGCATCTGGCCGCGCAGGCTCTTGTCCAGCGCCGAGAAAGGCTCGTCGAGCAACAGCACGCCCGGCTCGAACACCAGTGCCCGCGCCAGCGCCACGCGCTGCTGCTGGCCGCCGGAAAGCTGCGACGGCAGTTTCTTCTCATGGCCCCTGAGACCGACGCGCTCGACCATCTCGCCGACACGGCTTTTGATCTCGGACGCGGATTTCTTGCGCACCTTGAGCGGGAAGGCGATGTTCTGCTCCACGCTCATATGGGGGAACAAAGCATAGCCTTGGAACACCATGCCGGCGGCGCGCTGCTCGGCCGGCCGGTGGGTGATGTCGACGCCGTCGCTGAAAAGCTTGCCTTCGCTCGGCTGCACGAAGCCGGCGAGGATCATCAGGAAAGTGGTCTTGCCTGAGCCGGAGGGGCCAAGCAGCGTCAGGAACTCGCCGCGGCCGATATCGAGCGTGAGATTATCCAGCGCCCGGAAGGAGCCGAAGCTCTTACCGATCCCGTTCGCCTTGATCTCTGCGGCCCGGCCGGGTTGCTGCATCCTGGCTCTTTCCTCAGTTCCCGGTGAAATCGTAGGCACGGCGCGCGTTCACCGCAACCGAATAGTTTTCGCCTGATCGGCAAATTTGATTCACGGGTGGGCGACGGGCGGTGGACGTTGGAGCGCCATTCTCAATACTTCGTCTGGCTGCTCTCCGACAGCTTAGCCCGCAGCCAGTCGCTGAAGGCGTTGAGCACCGGGTGTCTCGCCTTGGCATGCTCGAACACCAGGAAATAGGCGCGCGGCGAGGGCACCGACGCCTCGAACGGCTTGACCAGACGGCCCTCGCTCAGCGCGCGACGGCCGAGCAACTCGTCACCAAGGGCAATGCCCTGGCCGGCGATCGCCGCTGAGAAGACGAGGTTCATGTCGGAAAAGAAGATGCCGCCCTCGGTATCGGGGTTCTCCACCTTGGACAGCGCCAGCCAGCGCGCCCAGTCCTCGGTGTCGCTGAGATGCAGCAGGTTGGCGCGCAGCACGTCGGCGGGCTTGGCAAAGCCGCCGACCTTGTTGAGCAGCGTCGGGCTGCAGAGCGGCATGAAGGAAACTTCGCAAAGCAACTCCACCGCCCGGTTCGGCCAGTTGCCGACGCCGAAGGCGATGAAGGCGTCGGCGTCCGGATTTGAGACGTCGTCGAGGCGGCGCGGCGTCAGCACGGACAGCGCCACATCCGGATACACTTGCTGGAACTCGCCGATATGGATGCACAGGAACATCGAGGCGAAGCCTGGTGGGCAGGAGATGGCGAAGGAGCCGCCGACGCCGGCGCCATTGGTCTGCGTCCCGGCGTCGCCGAGCACGGTGAGCGCCTTGCGAACGTCCGAGGCATAGCGCTGGCCGCGCGGCGTCAGTGCCACGCCCTTGCCGATGCGCTGCAAGAGATCGAAGCCAAGATCGCGCTCGAGCAGCCGAAGCTGGTGCGAAACGGCGCTGCGGGTGAGGTGGAGCTCGTCGGCGGCGCGCCACACGCTGCCGTGACGGGCGAAGCTGTCGAGGGCGCGCAGCGCCTGCGTGGATGGTATGCGCAAGGGGCCTCAGGTGAACCGAATTTGCACGAGCCGGGAAAACATATCACTTTTTGACGAGCCGCTTCACTGCTTTCTTTGTACCATGGACAAACCGGTGACGAGTTCCGCGCAGGAAACCGCGCTTGCCTGCATCGACGGTATCCAGCCGCTGCTGTCGGCCTGGACGCGCACCATCTTCGATTTCGGCGAAACCGCCTGGCGCGAATACCAGTCGGCGGCCTGGTATGTCGACCGGCTGAAGCGCGAGGGCTTCTCGGTCGAGGAAGGCTCCGGCGGCATGCCGACGGCCTTCTGCGCCCATTGGACCAATGGCGACGGCCCGGTGATCGGCATGTATGGCGAGTACGACGCCGTGCCCGGCAATTGCCAGGATGCCGCGACGGTGAAGCGCGCGCGGCCGGGCCTTGGTGTCGAAGCGGGTGGCCACACCGATCCGCATTCGGGCCTCGGCATCGGCAGCCTCGGCGGGCTTCTCGCCGCCAAGGCCGCGATGCTGGAGCACGGCATCAAGGGCACGCTGCGCTTCACCGGCGAGCCGGCCGAGAAGGTGAGGGGTTCGAAGCCGATCCATGCGGCAAAAGGCTATTATGACGGCCTCGCCGGCATGATCTCCTTCCATCCCTTCTACATGCTGCCGCTCTGCAACACCGCACGCTGGGACACGCATTGCGGCGCGGCCTATGCGATGATCTATCGCTTCGTCTGCGACGAACCCGAAAATTGGGGCCGCGCGGCAAGCGACGGTGCGCCGATCCCGCAGGCGCACTCCGCGGTCAGGGCGCCCGGCGCCAATGACGCGCTGATGATGATGTATATGGCCTCCAAGGCGCTGCGCGATTCCATGCTGACCCATCAGGGCGGCTGGTCGATCAGCGAAGCGATCCTGACGGCAGGGCAGGCGACCGCCGACAACCTGCCGGCCGGCCTTGCCGAAATCCAGTACATGATCCGCGTGCCGACTATTCGTATGGCCGAGCAGGTGACAGCCGTGCTCGACCGCAACGCGGAAGCGGCGGCTAGGATGAGCGGCTGCCGCTACGAGCGCCACTGGGTGTCGAAGTCGCGGCCGGGCCTGGCCAACCACGCCATGGCCGACATCACCTACGCGGCCCTCTCCACTGTCGGCGCGCCGCAGTGGAATGAAGAGGCAAGGGCCATCGCCCGCGAGGTCCAGGTCAATGCCGGCGGCGAGGCGACGGAGAACCCGTTCATCGATGAGCTGGAGCGGCTGATCACGCCGCGCGAGGCGGAAGCGATCCTGCGCCGCGACCTGCCGCCGTCGCAGGTGAACTCGACCTCTGACGACTACACCGACATGAGCTGGCACGCGCCGACATCGCGCTTCTACGTCGCCCGTCCGGCGCTGCGCGCGCCCAAGGGCCATACCTATCCGGCATGGGTGATGAACGCGCTGGGCGGCATCCCGGCCACCATCGACCCGATGGTCACCTGCGCCGCCAAGACCGTCGCGCTGACGGCGCTGCGCCTGCTCGAGGACAAGGCCGCGCGCGACGCCGCGATGGGCGAGTTCGTCGAGCGAACCGGCGGCGGCGTCGGCGGCTCGAACTGGATCGCGCCGCTTTGCGACTACGAAGCGCCGATCAATTTTCGCTGGCCGGAATATGTCACTACGCCGCGCGGGCGCGACTGGTGGATTCCGGCTGCTTCCACCGCATGACTGACCAACAACTTAGCTCGAGGAGAACCCCATGACCGTCCATGACCGCATCGTCGCCGAGCCGTTCTCGCTGCAGCGCCGCAACCCCAATGGCGGCACCAAGCCGTTGACCGCCTGGGGCTTCGCTAACGAGACCGATGTGCTGACCGACGTGCTGCTCGGCTCGCCGAACTTCCTGCGCCATTTGTCGACCAGCTCGCTGTCGCGGAAGCACCTGCGCGAGGCGCCCTGCAACGTCCAGATCGCGCAGGCGCAGCACAAGGACCTCGTTGCCGCCTACGAGCATTTCGGCGTCAACATCCACTGGCACGAGCCGACGCCCGAACTGCCGATGCAGGTCTATTCGCGCGACTCCAGCGTCATGACGCCATACGGCGCATTCATCACCGCCATGGCCAACTGGTGGCGGCGCGGCGAGAACTATGCCGCCATCCGCACCTATGAAAAGCTCGGCATCCCGATCTACGACATGGTGACGGCAGGCACCTTCGAGGGTGGCGACTTCAACGTCATCGAGGACGGCGTGGTGCTGATCGGCTGCGGCGGCGCCCGCACGCAGGAAGAGGGCGCGCGCCAAGTGCAGGCCTGGTTCGACAAGGAGGGTTGGGAGACGCGCCTTGCCTTCATCGACGAATATTACGTCCATATCGATCTGATGGTGGTGCCGATCGCCGAGAAGCTCACCGCCGTCTGCCTTGCCTGCACCGAGCCCGGCATCGTCGACTGGCTGAAAGGCAAGGGCCACGAGATCATCGACGTGCCCTTTCAGGACACGATGGCGCTCGGCTGCAACTTCATGTCTCTCGGCAAGGACAGGGTGATCGCGCCGACCTCCAGCAAGACGCTGATCGAAAAGCTGAAGGCGCGCGGCTTCGAGGTCGCGGCCGTCGACATGAGCGAGATCTCCAAGACCGGCGGCGGCATCCACTGCATGGCGCAGGCGCTGAAGCGCGTGCCGGCGTAACGGATTTCGAAGTTCGCCATCGCCCATGAAAGCTTACCCTCTGGCCCACCGACCAGAGGGACATTGCTGTGCGGCCTGTCAGGAGATTTGATCGCTCCGGTTCCGGCCAATCCGATCCTGCGCTAGGCTCTCGCCGCCCGAAACAGGATTGCCGCATAGATGATCGTCCAGGCCTGCATCAACGGCGCCCGACCCGCCGACTTTCATCCCGCTTTGCCGCTCGACCCCGGGGCGATGGCGCGCGACGCCGCGGCCTCGATGGCGGCGGGCGCGGCCGAGCTGCATGTGCATGCGCGCGGCGCCGATGGCCGGGAGAGCCTGGCGCCCGAGGCGATGGACGGAACGGTCGCGGTGCTCCGCCGTGCCTGTCCTGGAACGCTGATCGGCGTCTCCACCGGCGCCTGGATCGAGAAGGATGATCTGCGCACGCTGGTTGCCATCTCCGGCTGGCGCGAGCTGCCCGATTATGCCTCGGTCAATCTCAGCGAGACGGCGGCGCCCGTCGTCATGGAAAGCCTGCGCCAACGCGGCATCGGCATCGAGGCTGGATTGGCGTCCATCGCCGACGCCGAGCGGCTGGTCGGCCTCGACCATGGCGGCCGGGTGCTGCGCGTGCTGATCGAGATTTCCGAGCAGGCGCTGGACGAGGCCTTCGCCGTCGCCGACGGCATCGAGACGGTGCTGGAGCGCGCCAGCATCCGCCGCTCCATCCTGCTGCATGGCGAGAACGCGACCGTGTGGCCTTTCGTGGAAAGGGCGGCGGCGCGGAAGTTTTCGACGCGGGTCGGGCTGGAGGACGGCAAGGAGTTGCCGGACGGCGCAGTGGCGGACGGCAACGCCGCGCTGGTCGCCGCAGCGGTCGGGATTTATCGCGGGGCGTGATGACAGCCAATCTCCCCCGCGAGGGGGGAGATCAGCAGTTTCGGCCCCGCCGCGTATCCGCGTTTGCCACTACTTCTACCCGGCGTCTTCAACCGAACGTCGCCAGCGGTTCGGCCTTGATCTCGACCCATTCGCACCGGCGGCTGTCGTGGTAGAAGGACTGGAAGGGCGGCGGAAACGACGGGTCCGCGAACGCGCCGACCGGAATGGCGGTAAGGCCGGGCTGCGTGTCGATGCGATAGTGGACGGTGGTGCCGCAGTCCGGGCAGAAGCTGTAGATGACGCGGCCGCCCAGCTCGCCGACGCGCGTGAACTCGAGGGCGCGCCCCTCTATCGACACGTCAGCCTCGGCAAACCGGACGTTGTAGCTGAAGGCGCTGCCGGTGCGCCGCTTGCAATCCAGGCAATGGCACACCGAGATGCGGACCGGCTCGCCCGAGCACGTGGCTGACAACTGACCGCAGGAACATTCGGCGCGACGCGTGACCATAGAGGCTCCTCCCTGCAGGGACATTACTGCGTATCCGCCTTGGCCCTCAACTCCGCGCGTTTCTCATCCGACACCACGGCGAGGTCCAGCACCTTCTGCAGGCCCGCCGCGTGGCGGAAGGTCGGTTCGGCCTGCACGCCGCTCCTCACAGCCTCGACGAAGCGCTGGTAGTTGGTCGGCACGGTGCCGGCGTCGAGCTCCTCCCATTTGGCGCTCTCGATGTTGTTGCCGATACAGGCCTTCAGAGCCGAGCCTTCGAGATTGTGCACCACCTCGACGCCGCCCTTGTCGCCATAGATGCGCAGGCGCAATTCGTTCATGTGACCGGTGGCCCAGCGGCTGGCATGCACCACGCCGAAGGCGCCGTTGGCGAAGTCGAGCGTCATGGCGAAACTGTCATTGGCGTCGAGCTGGTACTCGCCGATGCGGTTGCCCGGCGCCTTGTCGAAGGCGCGCAGCCGGCAGAACACATGGTCGATGTCGAGCGCCGCGCCATAGCTGGCGAAGTCGAGGATGTGGATGCCGACATCGCCGAGCACGCCGTTGGAGCCGTGGCCGCGCGACAGCCGCCACAGCCATTTCGGATCGGTGCGCCAGTCGCCCCAGAATTTCGACACCAGCCAGCTCTGCAGATAGGACGCCTCGACATGCCGCACCGTGCCGACCTCGCCGGCCTGCACCATCTGGCGCGCCTTCTGCAGCGCGGCGACGTTGCGATAGGTGAGGTTGACCATATTGACGATGCCGGCGGCTTCCGCGGCATCGGCCATCTCGCTGGCCTTGCCGAAATTCTCCGCCAGCGGCTTCTCGCACAGCACCGGCCTGCCGGCGGCGACCAGCGCCATGGTGGTCGGGTGGTGGATGCGGTCTGGCGTGACATTGGCGACTGCGTCGAAATCGCCCCAGTCGAGCGCAGCCTCCAGCGAGGTGAAACGCTTCGGGATCTTGAAGCCGTCCGCGAACTCGCCGACGCGCTTTTCATCGACGTCGACGGCCGCCGCCAGCTCGACACCCTCGATGGCGCCGAAGCGACGGGCATGTTCCTGCGCCATCCAGCCGGTCCCCAGTATCAAAAGCCGCATCTTTTGCTCCTCCGAGCGATTTGGTTCGATTCAAAGATTTGAGGGAATGTGAGCCAGGCGGGATTTCTACGCAATCCCGGACGAAGAACGGTTGCTCCTTTTTAGCGGAAGCCGGCCTCGCCATGCGCATGCAGCTTGCCGCCGCGCTCCTCGATCGGCTCCAGCGCCTTCTCGACCGGCACGTTCGGCGCCTTGAGGATCGCGGGGTTCGACCCTTGCGGGTTGTGCGCCCATTTCACCGCGTTGCGCAGCACCTTCTGGACCATCGCATCATGATAGGTCGGATAGGTTTCGTGTCCGGGGCGGAAGTAGAAGACATTGCCGGCGCCGCGCCGGTAAGTCAGGCCGGAGCGGAAAACCTCGCCGCCCTGGAACCAGGAAATGAACACGGTTTCCAGCGGCTCGGGCACGGCGAACTGCTCGCCATACATCTCCTCGTTCTCGAGCTCGAAGAACTCGCCGACGCCTTCGGCGATCGGATGGTTCGGGCTCGTCACCCAAAGCCGCTCGCGCTCGCCGGCCTCGCGCCATTTCAGCGTGCAGGAGGTGCCCATCAGCCGCTTGAAGATCTTCGAGAAATGGCCGGAATGGAGGACGATCAGCCCCATGCCTTCCCAGACGCGCTTCGCGACCCGCTCGACCACCTCGTCGGCGACCGCGCCATGGTCCTTGTGGCCCCACCAGACCAGCACGTCGGTCTCGGCGAGGCGGGCTTCCGGCAGGCCGTGCTCCGGCTGCTCCAGCGTCGCGGTCGAGGCGGAGATCGCCTTGTCGGCGGAGAGCGCCTTGGCGATCGTCGCGTGCATGCCTTCCGGATAGATGCCGGCGACCACCTCATTGGTCCGCTCATGGATGTTCTCGCCCCAGACGACAGCGCGAATTGTCATGGATAGCCTCGTGAATGATTGGGAGCCGCCCCGGCGTCATAGATAGCGTCTTGCACCAGTATTGGAAGCGGTTTTCGACCTTCGTTCCACGGCGCGCGGAGCCCGGCGCAAATGCTCCCTGCCGGCCAACAACATACGCCGTTATGCTATGATGTCGATTCAACCGCTCCACGGGCAATTGGCAAGGGCCGCGCCTTGGCTAAAATGTCACTCATGGGCGAAGTGCTTGTAGGAGCAGCGATCTTTGCTTGTCTGGCCGGGGCCTCGTTGGTCGGCCTGATGGTGCATGAGCGCTTCCCCGCTCACCACCTTGGGGACGACACCAGCGCGGTGGTGCGGCTTGCCGCGAACCTTTTCGTGGTGATGTCCTCATTGATGCTCGGCCTCATGATCAACTCGGCCAAGAACACGTTCGAGTCCATCAACGGCAACGTCCACACCTTCGCCACCGATCTTATCCTGCTCGACCGAACGCTCCGACATTACGGACCGGAGACGGACAGCGCCCGGCAGTCGCTCACCGCCTACGTGCAGCGCGTCGTAGACACCTCGACCGCGAACAGCGACACGACAGTGGTCCCGAGCAGGCTGTCGGAACTGCTGCTCAATCAGGTTGGCGACATCGTCGCTGGATTGACGCCTACCGATGCCAAGCAGATCGCTGCGCAGCAGGCCGCAACACAGCAGCTGCAGAAAGTGATCGAGCAACGCTGGATACTTGCCGAGCAGTCCGAAGGCGCCATCCCCGCGCCGCTGATCGTCCTGCTCGTCGCCTGGCTGACGCTGATCTTCGCCAGCTTCGGCTTCCGGGCACCGCGCAATGGAACGATCGTCTTCACGTGCCTCGTTTCCGGGGCGCTGGCGGCCGCGGCGATCTACTTGATCGTCGACATGGACAGCCCCTTCTCCGGCCCGATCCAGGTCTCGCCGGCGCCCCTGCAAAGGGCGCTGGCGGAACTCACGCAATAGTCAGTCACCAGCCGATCGTCTCAAACGTCCACGCCGATCCATCGTCTCCAACAACAGCTTTGCGGCCATCTCGGCGCCGTCGGCGCGGATCAGGCGAGCGACCGCATTCGCCCGAGCGCGGGTTTCGGGCGCGAGCGCCTTGTCCAGCGCCGCCGACAACGATGCCCTCGTCGGCACCGGGCCGTCATGCGCGGCGCCGATGCCGAGCTCGGCGGCGCGCTTTGCCCAGTAAGGCTGGTCGCCGATCTGCGGCACGATCACCTGCGGCGCTCCCGCCCGCGCGGCGGCGACCGTGGTGCCTGCGCCGCCGTGATGAATGACGGTGGCGACGCGGCCGAACAGCGCCTGCTGGTTGACCTCGCCGGTCACGAAACAGTCGTCGCCATCGTCGATGCGGCCGAGCCCAGCCCAGCCCTGCGCGATCACAATGCGAAGGCCCTTGGCGCGTATCGCCTCGATGGCGGCGCGGCCGGCTTCGCTCGCGACCGATATCGAGCCGAAGCCGACATAGACGGGCGGCGAGCCGGCATCGAGGAAAGCTTCGAGCCCGTCGGGGAGGGGGCGTTCGTCCGGCAGGATGAAGGCGCCGGTCTGCACCGCGTCGATCAGGTCCGACGGCAGCCATGGCCCGAGCACCGGGTCGCAGGCGAGCAGGACGGTATCGCCATAGACATAGTCCCGGATATTTTGCACCGGCGGCTGTCCGAGCGAGGCACGGTGGCCGTTGATCGCCTCGCCGAACAGCGCGTTCTTGGTCCGGATATCTGTTTCCCACAACAGCCGGTTGTCGGTCACCCCGATCGGCAGCGGATGGCTTGGATACTCATGCGGTCGGTTGTGCGGCGACGGCAGCCAGATGGGGCAAAACGTGCCGAGCATGTAGCGCATGCCGCGTCGCTCCGCGACCATCCGCGCGGCGGCGCAGGACGGAAACAGGCCGAACGCCACCACGGCGTCGCAGCCTTCGGCGGCCGCGCTCAGCGCCGCATATTGCCTTGCAACGATCTCGGCCGCCTGGCCGGAAATGAGCCTGGCCCGGTCCTCGGGCGAGGCCGATCGCGACCGATGGATCATTTCCTTCGCCCATTCGCGCACCGGCGCGAAGGCTGGCACGAAAGCCACGCCGGCACGGGCGGCGAGGGCGGCAAACTCATCGTCGCCCGGCGCGCTCACCCTGGCTTCGGCGCCATGCGCCCGCAATGCCGCGCCCAGCGCCGCCAGCGGCTCGACGTCGCCGCGCGAGCCGTAAGTCGATAACAAAATCCGCATTCCATGCTCCGTTGTCTTTTTTCGGAGCAGCGTTGATACGCCATGGGCGGGGTCTTGCCGCAAGCCCGGGCCGCGCCATATCTATATCCTGGGAAGGGTCGTTATCGCTGCCACGGTTGAGGTAGCGACTGTCGCGATCAGTTGCGACGGCAACAGCCCGGCGCGTTTGGCGCCAGGCCCTTCGGATCAGCAAGTGGGAATCAACATGTGCCGGCGACCAGCGCGCCGGCTCCGGTGGCGTTTAGCCCTGGCGGCCTTCCTGGGCGACCTGGGTGGGGGACCGTGTCAGGCGCGGGACGACGACAAGGCGCTTGATCTTGCCGCTTTTGTAGGCGGCAAGGAAGCGGTGATAGTCTTTGAAGACGACGCAGCCATTCGACTCGGCGCGCCCGCCGCGCAGCATATAGGTGTGCGCGAGCAGGCCGTTGCGGCCATATTTGTTGCCGCCGCTGGCCGGCGTCAGCCGGATTGCCTCGACGCCGTGAAAGCGCGATTCACGCATCGACAGATTGTAGGTGTCCGGCGGCGTCGGGCCGACATTCTTGCGGTTGACGAAGCGCGGCTGGTCGACCATCGAACCCAGTCCCGAATGCGCCTCGAGCCTGGAGCCGTCCGGCATGTAAACCGTCTTGGCCGAGATATCGTACACGGCCACGCCATTGCCCGTCGAAGGTCCGTTGAACAGGTTGCGGAAGGCGTTGCCCATCCCACCGCGCTCCGGGGTGTCCGGCTTGGCATAGGCGAGCATCTCTGATGCCTGCGCCTTGCGCTTGGCGGGCTTGGAGTCGGCCACCATCGGCTTCGAATTCGCTACGCCCGGCAGGGCCTGGTCGCCGCTCCTCGGCGAGACGGCCGTCGACGCGCTTTGCGCGGTGTCGGTTGGGGCCGGCTGCGGCTTGGCCTTGGCGGCCTGCGGCTTCGCGGTCTCGGGCTTCTGCGGCTTGGTCGCGTTCTGTTCGGGCGCCTCGGTGGCGCGCTGAAGGGTGGTGCGCGGCCGAAGGCCGGGCACGGCAATGCTGTCGGGCAAATCGTCCTGCGGCGGCAGCGAGGCGACCTGATACTCGCCGTCCTGGCTCTTTTCCGCATTGTCGGCGACATCGGGCGCGTCGCTGTTTTGCAGCGCGACGGCGGTCGCAACATCCGCCGTATCTTCCGGCGCGATGTTGGCAAGCGCCAGCGCCAGGTCGGAAGCGCCGGCGGTCTCGGCCGGCTGCGAACCGAAGCGGGCTTCCGCCGGGGCGTCCGGCTCTGCGCCGCCGAAGCGGCTGGCCGATGGCAGGCTGGCAAGCAGGAACGGCGCCTTCTCGGCGCGGGCAAAGGCATCGGCAAGCTTCTGCGGCGACAGCGCGGCTTTCTTCACCACGCCGTCGAAACGATCGGCGGCCCCGGCGGCCGAAGCCACCAAGACGACCTTTTCCTGCGCGACGCTGTCCGGCGCCGGCAGTTTGAGGCGCGCCATCTTGCCGTCATGGCCATTATTCTTCAGTTTTTCAGGGGCTTGGTCGCCATGGCTAAAGCTTGTCGCGAGGCTGAAGCAACCTGTGTCGCAGCCGCCGGTGAGCGAGCCTGCCTTATAGCCGCCATTGGCGGCAAGGCGCGGCGCCCAGGCATTGGCGATCTGCCGGCGCTGGTCGCCAAGCGCGATGGTGCGCGGCGAAAGCAGGCCTTGCGGCAATCCGTTGGAAGCGGCGGTCAGCGAGGTGCTCACCGAATAGAGCCCCGCCAAAGTGGCGGCGGACCATAGGGCGAGGGCGGCGCCGACAGCAGGCACCAGGACCCAACGATGACCAGACTTTTTCGAAGTTACCCCCCCATGAGGAGCGTCACCCCGGTTTTTCAAACGCAAAAACGCCATACGACCACTCTCAATCGGCATGCCGGTTTGCGGACCTGGCACCCGTCACGATCACAGTTCGCTGGTGCCCCCTGCACCTTCACGCGTCTGTTGCCGATTGATTCAAAAGATGGACAAAGTTGGTTAACCAATCCCTCCACCAATCGCCATTTTGGCGATGGTCCATACGAAAAAAGAGCTCTCCATGGTCTGCGCCACGGTAGAAATGCTCTTCCTCACCCGCTTTGCTGCCCGTTTTTCCAGCCTGTGTCAAGAAACCGTGAAGACCGGAACCGCAGCGTCGTCAGCCGGCTAGAGGCCGATTGAGGTTAAAAAACGGCAATGAATGAAGGTCGCGCGGCTGTCCTGGCATTTCTTTTTGGGCCAGGCGAAACCCGGCATGGCCGCGCGCCGGCCTCTCGATTTCCGCTTGACCTTCCAGTTGCTGGAACCCGTAGCGTGTTGAAAGGATCGTCCCGGCGGCGTCCTTCCCAATCACGCTCGAGGAGAAAAAGATGCACCGACGCGGTTTTCTGACGGCAGGCCTGGCGACGGTTCTGTCGGGTTCTCGCGCACTCGCGCAGATGAAGATGGACGGCATGTCGAACATGGACTCCATGCCCGGCATGGATATGAGCGGTCATGCCGGCCATGACATGGGCGCCATGGCGCATGCGCCAGCGGCGCTGCCCGAGGGCGAGGCGCTGCGTGAATTGCCGCTGCTTGCCAACGAGGCCGGTCGGCCCGGCCTGTTCAGGGCGAGGTTGACGGCCGGGCCCGCCACGGCGCGCTTCGTCGAGGGCAAGGACACCCCGATCCTCGCTTACAACGGCACGAGCCCGGGGCCGCTGATCGAGGCCCATGAAGGCGAACGCGTCGAGATCACCTTCGCCAACCGGATCGCGGGCGAGCAGAGCACCATCCACTGGCACGGCATGCCGGTGCCCGCCGGCCAGGACGGCAACCCGATGGATCCGGTGGCGGCGGGCGCCGACCGCGTCTACGCCTTCGATCTGCCCGAAGGCTCGGCCGGCTCCTACTGGTATCACCCGCATCCGCATGGCCGGACGGCCGAGCAGGTCTATCGCGGCCTTGCCGGCGCCTTCATCGTCAAGGCAAAAGCCGATCCGGTCCCGGCCGCCTATGGCGACACCGCGCTCGTCTTCACCGACCTTCGCCTCTCCGCCGACGGCTCGATGCCTGAAAACACCATGATTGACACAATGAACGGCCGCGTCGGCGACCATGTGCTGGTCAACGGCCAGAAGAACCCGAAGCTGGCGGTGGCGATGGGCGCGAAGCAGCGCTTGCGGCTCTACAACGCCACCAATGCGCGCTTCCTCAGGCTCGCCTTCGCCAACGCCGCGATGACGGTGATCGGCAGCGACGGCGGTCTCCTGGAGGCACCGGTGGCGGCCGACGAGATCCTGCTCAGCCCGGCCGAGCGCGTCGAGCTGGTCGTCGCCTTCGACCGGCCGGGCGCCGCCAGCCTCACCACGCTCGCCTACGACCGCGGCTGGATGGGGCCGGGCCGGCCGGCGGATGCCGGGCTGACACTGCTGACGGTCGATGTCTCCGACGCACCGGCCGAGGCGATGCCGCCGCTGCCCGAGCGGCTGCGGCCGATCGCGCCGCTTGGGACCCCTACTGTCAGCCGCCGTCTCGTCTTCACCGAGACGATGGCGATGAATCCCGCCGGCATGGAGATGGGTTTCCTGATCAACGGCAAGGCGTTCGACATGGCGCGCGTCGACATCGTCGCCAGGGCAGGTGACACCGAGCTTTGGGAAATCGTCAACCAGGCCGACATGGACCATCCGTTCCATCTCCACGGCACGCAGTTCCAGGTCGTCGAGCGGGAGCGCGACGGCAAGCTCGCCAAGCCGCCTTATCTGGCGTGGAAGGACACGGTCAACGTGGCGCGTGGCGAGACGGTGCGGCTCCTCACGCGTCAGGAGCGGCCGGGCGCGCGCATGTATCACTGCCACATCCTCGAGCATGAGCAGCTCGGCATGATGGGCATCCTCGACGTCCAGGCATGAGGGTCCGCGTCGTTGTCGCGGCGGCGATGCTTGCGCTGGCCGGCCCGTTGATCCTTGCTCCGTCGTCGGCGGCGGGTCCGGGCGATCCCGTCGTGGCGGCGCGCCAGGCCTCGATGAAAGAGATGGCCGCCGCCGCCAGGGCGATCGCCGAAATGTTCGACCGCAAGCGCGCCTATGAGCCGGCGGCCTTCAAGCAGGCGGCGGACACGCTGAACGCCCGCGCCGGCGCCCTGATTGGCGAATTCCCGCATGGCACGCTTGGGGCGCCGTCCGCCGCCATGCCTGAAATCGACGACGCCCGGCCGGAATTCGAGGCGCTCGCGCGCCATATCGGCCGGCTCGCCGACGCGCTCGCGGCCAAGGCCGGGAACGCGCCGGCCGCCATCACCGCCGACATGCGGATGACCGGCCCGCCCATGGACGGCGGCAGCCTTCTCGGCAAGCGCCCTGGCGCCGCCGAGGCCGATCCGGCCAAAATGCCGGCGGAGCACCTGCTGCACCTTATCCTGCAGGATTGCACCAGCTGCCATTCGAAGTTCCGACGCAAAACCGAATGAGGCCGGGCGCGGCTAGCATGGTCCCGAAAAGTGGGAACCGGTTTTCGGAGAAAGATCATGCTCCAGCAAAAGAGTTAGGCCGTGATGGCGATTCAAACGCCTTCACGGTCTAGGGCGCGATATGGCGGCGCACCGTCTTCCACTCCTGCCAGATCAGCCACATGACGATCGCGTCGAAGACGGTCAGCACGAGCAGGCCGGGCGAATGCGTGTAGGAATAGCGATAGAGCTGGTAGGCCATGAAGGCGCCGAGCGCCATCAGCGAGGCAGGGTAGGACCACAGCTTGCCGCGCAGCAGCCCGATGACCAGCAGGAGCTTAATGAGGCCGTGGCTGAGCAGGTAGAAGGCATAGAATTCCTTGCTGGCGACGGAGAACCCCGCGGCCATCCGCGACAAATGGCCGGCGATGAAGTCGTTGGGATCCTCGATCAGTTCTTCCTGGGTGAACATGTTGACCCAGGAAGCGATGGTTTCGGTGGTGACGAGGTAAAGCAGGATGCCGCCGACACACTCGATCAAGGCATGGGCACCTTTTAGCCATACACTGACCTCAAAGAGCTGGTGAATGCGGTGCTCGCCGGCGGGCTTCAACGATCGACCTCACTATTGGCCAGGGAAATCAGATAAGAATGGACGTTTCTCTCACGCACTGGATCAACGCAGCCGCCGGCATCAGCCCGCTCCTTGATAGGACAATGATCGCCATCTCACAATTCGGCGTGCCGCTGATGGTGATTTCCGTTGCCCTGCAATGGTGGTCCAGGAACGATCGCGTCCATGTGCGCCATGCCTGCCTGTCCGCCGGCCTTTCCTTTCTGCTCGGGCTGGCGATCAACCAGGCGATCCTGCTCTTCGTCCACCGTATCAGGCCTTACGACGCCGGCGTCACGCATCTCTTGATCGCGCCCAGCGCCGACTGGTCGTTCCCCTCCGATCACGCGACCGCCAGCATGGCGATCGTCGCCGCCTTCGCCATGCAGACGCTGCCGCGCCGCGCGCTGGCGCTGTTCGTGGCGGCGTTCATCATCTGCTGGTCCAGGGTCTTCATCGGAACGCATTACGTGAGCGATGTGATCGGCGGCGCCGTTACCGCAACTATTGGTGCGCTGGCGGTGCGATTGGCCTATCGCGAAAATTCACGGCTCGACGCCTTCGCCACAAGGATACTCTGAGCGCCCGTCAGTGCGCCGGCTGCTGGCGAGTGATCGGCGCATCACAAAAGTGACGCGCTCGCCCGGCTATATGCTAGGCTGACGCCGCCAGAACAGGGTTCATCGTTATGGATGCCAGCCAATTGCAGGCCATAGGCGATACGCTGATGCGCCTCGTCACCCCCGACATGACGCCGAAAGAGCTGGTCAAGGCGGTGCGCAAGCAGCACCCCGATGCCAGGAAGAAGGACATCGCCCGCGCGGCCTTCCACGCCATCATCGCCAATGCCGACGAGGATCCCGGCAAGTCGCGCAACCTTCAGGCGTTCGCGCTTGCCGAGCGCACCCAGCGATCGGGATAAATTGCCGCGAATTGTAGCGTTGGCCTTGCCGGAAATTTAATGAGCGGTTTCTAATTTATTGACTCAGCCGGCAGCCAGCCCCAACCGGTAATGAGCTTCATGACCAAAAACCTCGGCAATGCCAAACCCAGCGCTCCCGCCAAGGAGATAAACCCCTCGCTGTTCAGCAGGGCCGCGCCGGCGCTGTTCCCGCTGGTCGTCGCCGCAGTTGGCTATCTCGTGGGCAGGCATTTCCTCGGCTTTTGACGCGGGCGGCTGTTGCTGCATGTTATTTCCGGGCGATCCGATCGCCATTGGCCCATGACAATTGGTCCCTCTCGGCCCTGCAGCCTTTGCTGCTTTGGTCCTAGGGCCTAGGTCGTTCTTGCCCTTGCTTGGGCGCAAGCGCATCCTTTTGATAGCCGGCGGCCTCGCAAACTCCGGTCAGGCCCGGCCGCCGAACCCAGTATCACCCCCCCAAGGCTGCCGGGCCGCTGCCGCCCCGCAAATTTCTCGGCACTCCACGCTATCGGCATACGGCCACGCCTTTACCGATTGTTCAGTCCTGCCACGCATCCTCCGCCGCCGGGCGGGTAGGATTGAGGCTGACGCGATGCATCGGGTGCTCATGGAAACGCCGCCGCTGGCGACGGAAGACCTCGCCGAGGCCGAACGCCTTGATGCGCTCAACCGCTTCGATGTGATCGATACGCCGCGCGAAGAGGCCTTCGACCGCATCACCAGGCTCATCAGGAACATCTTCGACCTGCCGGTCGCCATCGTCTCGATGATCGACGGCCACAGGCAATGGTACAAGGCCTATGAAGGGCTGGAGAATCGCGAGGTCAGCCGCGACCAGACCTTCTGCAAATACACCATGCAGGACCTGATGCCGCTGGTGGTGCCCGACGCGCGAGACGATGCGCGCTTCGCGCGGAACCCCATGGTGACGGCGGCCCCTCAGGTCCGCTTCTATGCCGGCGTGCCGCTGCGCACCACTGACGGCCACAATATTGGCACCATCTGCGCCATCGGCTTCGAGCCGCGCGCCTTCAGCCAGCGCGAGAGCGCCATCCTGTCGGATCTCGCCGCGCTCGCCATGGACGAGTTGGAACTGCGGCAGCTGGCTTCCGTCGATGCCTTGACCGGCGCGCTGTCGCGGCGCGCCTTCAAGGAGCGGGCCGCCAGCGCCTTGGCGCTCGCCCAGCGTCACAAGCATGGCCTCGCCTGCATCGCCTTCGACCTCGATCATTTCAAGTCGATCAACGACAATCACGGCCACGCCACCGGCGACAAGGTGCTGGCCGCCGTTGCCGCGGCCTGCCGCGGCCTGCTGCGCGGCACCGACATCTTCGGCCGCCTGGGCGGCGAGGAGTTCGCGCTGATCCTGCCGCATACCGATCGCGCGCATATGGGCGGCGTCGCCGAAAAGGTCCGCGAGGCGATCGAGCGGATTGCGATCAGGAACGGCGGCACGGCGGTTCCCGTCACCTCGAGCTTCGGCATGGCGGCGCTCGATGCCCGCACGGGCGACATCGACGCGCTGCTCGCCAATGCCGATGCGGCGCTTTACGAAGCCAAGGCCGGCGGCCGCAACCGCTGCGTCGCCTGGCGCCCGCCGAACGACGCTCCGGCCGGACCGCGCCGCCGCGTGTTGAAAGCGGGGCGCATCCTTTTCAACAACCGCATGTCGTCGATCGACTGCACGGTGCGCACGCTGGGCGAGGACGGCGCCGGCCTCGACGTCACCAGCGCGGTCGGCGTGCCGGAGACCTTCAGCCTGCAGATCCGCTCGGACGCCTTCGAAACCCGCTGCCGCATCGTCGCCCAGGCCGAACGCCACCTCGAAGTCGAATTCTGCTGAGCCGGCGGGACGTAGGGACCGCACTGCCTCAAATCGTTTTTATTTAATATACCTCGGAAATATATTGAATATCGGCGAGCTGCTTTGCACTAAAGGCCAATAAATACGGCTCTTTCGGCGGCCTCGAACGCGCTAGATCATAGGGGGTGGGAGGCAGCAGTTCTTCGGCTAGAGCAATTCCAGGAAAAGTGTGAGCGGTTTTCCGTTCGGAATTACGTCGAAACAAAAGATAGAGCGGTTCGCCGTTTCCGTAGAACGGTGAAACGCTCTAACGAGCAGGAGCTGTACATGGTAACGGGAGAACCAGACAGTGTCCGCGTAAAGGCCATCAATGGCCAATGGATCGTGCGCATCGTCGACGGCGGCAGGCTGACGCAACAGGTGTTCGACATTAACGCGCAGGCCGAGACCTTCGCCGAGGAGGAGCGGCTGCGATTGGGACTGCCGGGGGAGCCGCCGGCCGAGGGGCCGGCCGGGCCGACGCGGCGCGGCAGGCGGACGCGCTGAGATGATCGACGCTTATCGCGGTCAGAAAGCGCTGCGGTTTGCGCTTCGTGTGAAAATGCGGGAAACAGATCGGCGGACGGGGAACGCTGCCGATGTGCAATCTTTACAACATCACCACCAGCCAGGAGGCGATCCGCCAGTGGACGCGCGCGCTGCGTGACATCACCGGCAACCTGGAGCCGTCGGTAGACATCTATCCCAACCAGCCCGCGCCTGTCGTGCGCAACGCCGCCGACGGCAGCCGCGAACTCGCCAGGCTGCGCTGGGGCATGCCGACGCCGGCCGAGCGGGTGCGCGGCAACGCCGATTCCGGCACAACCAACATCCGCAATCCGCAATATGCCCATTGGCTGCCCTATCTCGGCGTCGAGAACCGCTGCGTGGTGCCGGTGACGAGCTTCGCAGAGCCATCGCCGAGGCCGGGCGACAAGGATCCGGAAACCGGCGTCCAGAAGAACTTCTGGTTCGCGCTTAGCGAGGAGCGGCCGCTGTTCTTCTTCGCCGGCCTGTGGACCCCCTGGCATGGCGTGCGCAAGGTGAAGGAAGGTCCGGGCGATCACGAGCTCTACGGCTTCCTGACCACGAGGCCCAACGCGCTCATCGCGCCGATCCACGAGAAGGCAATGCCGGTGATCCTGACGACGCAGGAACAGACCGAGTTGTGGCTGACCGCGCCGTGGCCGGAGGCGAAGAAGCTGCAGCAGCCGGCGCCGGACGATGCACTGGTGATCGTGGAAAAGCCGGCGACGCAGATCAAGTTCCCGGCCGAACCACCGGCGCAGGGATCATTGTTTTAGCTTCCACGAAAGGGGACGAAAGGGGAGGGTATTGGCTTGGGCAACCCTCACCCCCGCGCCTTTTGCAGCACCCAGATATAGCCCTTGGGCGGATGGTCCTGGTCGATGAACTGGGTCTTGACCTCCGTGTCCTTGCGGCCGCAGCGTTTGCAGCGGAAGCGGATGGCTTCGAGCGGCTTGTTCCAGCCCACCACCTTGGCCACGTCGTTCGCCCTGAAGCGACCGGCGTGGTAGCAGTGGCGGCATTCCACGACGAGCAGCATGTTGGCCTTGGCGGCGCGGCCGACGCTGTCCATGGATCCAGCCATCCGTCATGTCCGGTCGCAATAGTCCTCGGGCAACGGCAACAGGCCGAGCTGGGCAGTCCGGAAATCCGGTTCCCGACCCGCCACCGCGCCCATCACCTCGTGCAGCCGCTCGACCAGGCCATTGAGCCGCCAGTACATCTCGCCATTGGCCTTGAGGTTGCGCTGCGCCGCCAGCACCGTCTCGCGCAGCTTCAGCGCGTCGCGAATGATCGCCTCCGCGTCCGAAGGGAACAATCTGTCATAGCGGCTTTTCCGTCTGCCCAACGCGGCTCTCCCTGATACCGAGCAACCGCCCCATCTCCTGACAAAATAAGAACGCATTCCTCGGCAAGTCAATTCGTTCTTGACATTTTTGTTCCCTTTTTGTTCACTTACTAATGTAAGCGACAGGAGCAGGCACTATGGATCACATCGTGAGGTTGGACGGTCGCCAGGAAACCGCGCTTCAGGCGGTCGCCGAGAGCTTCATCGCCCAGCATAAGGGCGACCCGGTGAAGGCGCTGAAGGAGATGATCGTGCTGAACGGCCATCTGCAGGAACGTCTCGATACACTCAGCGTACCACGCAAAGCGGCGCGCTGACGAGCCGCGTGCCTGACTATCGTGGGGCGGGGAGGTCTGCGCGTCGGCTACCCCAGATGCTCGGCCCTGAGCTTCTCTTGCATCCGCATGAGCGCCGGCGCGCCGCCTGCCGCCAGATCGTCGGCGATCCGGGCGAGCGTGTCGTCGGCCTTGCGGTGTTTGCTGCCCCAGGCGCCTAGCGTCGCCAGCACTGGCAACAGGTCGATACCGGCTTCGGTCAGCCGGTAGATCGCCTTCAGCCCGTGGGTAGGGTCACCGCTGCGGGTAAGGATGCCTTCGTCCTGCAGCGTCTGCAGCCGCTCGGCCAGCGTGCGCGACGAGATGCCTTCGTCGGATTGCAGGAACTCGCGAAAATGCCTTTTCCCCGCGAAGACTAGGTCGCGCATGATGAGCAGCGTCCAGCGGTCGCCCAGGAGTTCGAGCGAGAGGCTGATCGGGCAGCCGGACCGTCCCTTGATCGACATCGGTACGCTTCCATTTTTAAATCACTTTACTATTGACATCATTCTTGCCGTGCGTCAAACAGTTCCAAAAATAAATCGATTGCGAGGAGACCGGAGATGAAAAAGCTCATCCTACAGATGCAGGTGTCGGTCGACGGCTTTGTCGGTGCCGATGGCGACCACAGCTGGCAGCTCTGGGAGTGGGGCGATGACAGCGCCTGGGACGATGAGCTCAAGCAGGACTTCAACGCCGTCTTTGAAACCATCGACACCATCCTGTTGAGCCGCAAGATGGCTGAGGAGGGATATCTGACCCATTGGAGCAACGCGGCGAGGAAATATCCGAAGGATCGTTTCCATGCCTTCGCCCAGCGCATCGTCGATGCGCAGAAGGTGGTGGCGAGCGGCAGGCTCGAAACATCGCGCTGGGAACGCACGCGGGTCGTCAGCGGCGACCTGCCGCGTGAAGTCGACGCGCTGAAGCAAGGCGAGGGCGGCGACATCGCCGTCTTCGGCGGCGCCGGCTTTGCCTCGGCGCTGGTCGCCGCCGGCCTGGTCGACGAGTTCCAGCTCTTCGTCAATCCGGCGGTGCTGGGCGCAGGCCGCCGCATCTTCGACCAGGGCGGATTTGCGAGGCTGAAACTCCTCGGCTCCAAGGCCTATGCCAGCGGCATGGTGGTGAGCCGCTACGCGCCGGCGCCGTGAGGGGCCGCGGCCGCACAGCCTGAATCAATCCGGCAGCGCGACTCCTTAACCGCTTGTTTGGCCGTGCCTTTCCCGGATCGGAATAGACCCGCCAGCCTTCAACCAGCCGCAACTGCGTGGCCGGCCTGCTGTATTGCGGCCAGCCGGACTGGTCGTTGCCCATCGCGACGAACCAGCGGGCTTCGCGCCACGTCAAGCCGATCAGCATCCGGCCGGCATATTCGGCCGGCACGCCATTGCCCGCATCGAACACCGCCCAGCTGCTGCCGGGCGGCTCCTGCACCGCGATGAACCTCATGCGAGACCCCCGTCCCGTGAAGAGCCGCTAATATAGCAGACGCTGTTCGGCGTTCCTATGACCTGGCTCACATAAGACGCTCGCCATCGACGTTCAGGCTATAGAGTTCCGATCGTCACGGCGAAGCGCCGAGTGCGTGCAAAGCCATGATAGCGGCGCGGGATTCCAGGAAAGTCTTGGGGCAATCGCTCGCCGCCTGCCGGTAGAGCCGCAAGGCTTCGTCATCATGCCCCTGCAACCGGTCAAGCTCGGCGGCGTACAGGTTGGCCTCGCAGACCTGCCCCCGCCTGGTCTGCGGGTTCGGGTCCTCGGCCGCCGCCAGCGTTTCGGCCGGTGTCTCGTCGCCGAGCAGCATGCGCACCACCGGCGCCGGCCATTTCGTCATGTCGATGCTGCCCATCGCTTGCCTTAGATGGCCTGTTCCGCCGCTGCGCCGTTCCGCCAGTTCGCTCCAGATGGCCGAATAGGAATCGGGGCTTACAGCGGCCAGTTGTCGAAAATCGCGCAGCGCTTCGGTCAGACTGCCGGCGTAGAAATGAACGATGCCTCGACCTCTATAGGCGCTGGCAAGTTTCGGATCGAGGCCGATCGCCTGATCGTAGTCGGCGATGCCTCTGGCGTAGTCGCCCTTTGCAGCCAGGTTTCCGGCACGATTGCTGTAAAAGGCCGCGTTCTTGCCATCGAGTTCGATGGCACGACTGTAATCGGCGATGGCGCTGTCGTAATCGCCCTTTCTCGCCCAAGCGGAGCCTCTGGCGCCGAAGATGAGGGCAGAGCCGCGCGCGCCGACGCGGAGGGCCATTGCTTCAGAGCCGCCAATTGCCTTGGTAAAATCGGCGATCGCGTGATCGTCGTCGCCCTTTCGCGACCAGGCAAATGCCCGACTAAGATAGGCATCCGTAAGTTTCGGATCGAGGACGATCGCTTCGTCATAGTCGGCGATAGCTCGGTCGCTGTCGCCCTTATCTGTGAAAAGTGCGCCTCGCATCAGATAGGCTTGGGCGTTTTTTGGATCGAGGCTGATCTCGGTGTCGAAATCAGCAAGAGCCCGGTCAAGATCGCGCTTTCCCGACCAGGCGAGACCGCGGTTATAGTAGACAGTGGAATCTTTCGGATCGACCGTGGCGACCACGGTGTAGTCTGCTATGGCACCGTCATAATTCCCTTTTTTCGATCGGGCGTTGCCGCGCCGGTAATGTGCATGGGCATTGGCCGGATCGAGGTTGATCACCTTCTCGTAGTCGGCCAGCGCCCGTGCCTCGTCGCCAAGGCCGGCCCAGGCGTCCGCCCGGCTGCTCAGGGAAGCGACGTCGCTTGGGTTGAGCCTGACGGCCTCGTCGAAGTCGGCAATGGCGCGGTAGTTGTCGCCTCGATGCGTCCAGATCACGCCGCGATTGTGAAAGGCTCTCGCGTTTCCAGGATCAAGCCCGATCGCCTTGTCGTAGTCCGCTCTCGCAGGCTCATCCTCGCCCTTGTAGGAATATGCAACACCGCGATTGTAGTAATATTCGCCATTCTTGGGATCGAGGCTGATCGCCTGGCTGAGATCGGCGATTGCTCCGTCCTGATCGCCCTTGAAGATCCAGCTGATTCCACGGTTGTAGTAGCCGTTGGCCTCGGTCGGATCGAGGCCGATCATGGCGCTGAAGTCGGCGATGGCGCGGTCGTAGTCCTGCCGTGCCGCCCACACATTGCCGCGCTTGAAATAGGCGACGATCTTGTTTCGGCGCGGCTCCGTCGCGTCGTCGATCATGCGCGTGCAGGCCTGGATGCGCACCGTCTGATCGACCTCGTCGTCGCCGACGCAGTCGCTGCTGGCGGCGAGGGCGGGGAGCATGGAGGCGAGCAGGAAAGCGCAGGCGGCCAGAAAGCGCCGGCCGAAGGGGAGCCCGCTCGATCCCAAGCCCAGCCGCAGCGGGGAGGGCGTGTTCATCTTCGCGTTCATGGCGCCAACTCGTGCAACGCGGCTTTGGCCGCGGCGCTCTCGTAATAGGCATTGGGGCAGTCCCTGGCTGCGCCGCGATAAAGCCGCAGCGCTTCGTCGCCTTGTCCTTCAACATGCGCGAGCTCGGCTGCGAAGAGGGTCGCCTCGCAGCGATTGCCGCTTTGCTTGAACGGATTCGAATCTTCGGCTGCCGCGAGCGCCTCCGCCAGGCTTGTTTCGCCGAGCAGCATGCGCACCGCCGGTGCCGGCCACTTCTTCATGTCGAGCTTGGCCGTCGCCTCGCGCAGGTGACCGGCGCCGTCGCCCAGCCGCTCGGCAAGATAGAGCCAGATCGCAAGATAGGCGTCGTTGGGCTTGAGCGCGGCGGCCCGCCGGAAATCGGCGGCAGCCTTGCCCGCCGCGCCGGAATGGAAGCTGACGATGCCGCGGCCGAGATAGGCGTAGGCAATCTTCGGGTCCAGTGTGATTGCCTTGTCGTAATCGGCGACGGCGCGGGCATAGTCGCCCTTGGTCAACCAGACGAAGCCGCGGCCGTCATAGCTTCGGGCGTTTCGAGGATCGAGTTCGAACGCGCGAGCGTAGTCCGCGATCGCGCGGTCGTATTCGCCCATCGCGAGCCAGACATTGCCGCGGCCATGGTAGTATCTGGGATTGGTCGGATCGAGCCCGAGAGCCTGATCGAAGTCGGCCAGCGCGCGCTCGTTTTCGCCCTTGTGCGACCAGGAGTCGCCGCGATTGACCAGAGCGCTGGTGTCTTTGCGGTCGATGGAAATCGTCCGGCTGTAGTCGGTAATGGCCTGATCGTAATTTTCCCTGCGCACCCAAGCATTGCCTCGGTTGTAGAATGCGCTGGCTTGCTTCGGATCGAGTGCAATGGCTTTGCCGTAATCGGCCATCGCGCTATCGTCGTCGCCCTTTGCGGCCCAGACCAGGCCGCGATCGTTGTAGGCGCCGCCATCCTTCGGGTCGAGCTCGATCGCCATATTGGCATCGGCCATCGCGCGGTCGAGATCGCCCTTGTGCCGCCAGGCCAGACCGCGGTCGTCGTAATATTTGGCATCTTTCGGATTGAGGCTGATCGCCTTGTCGTAGTCGGCGATCGCCCGGTCGTAATCGCCCTTCTTTTTCCAGGCCAGGCCCCTGTCGTAGTAGTTGCTCGCATTCGCGGGGTCGAGACTGACCGCCTGGTTGTAATCGGCAATCGCGCGCTCATAGTCCTTCTTTCGCGACCAGATCGAGGCGCGGACGCCATAGGCATCCGAACTTTTTGGATCGATGCTGATCGCTTGATCGCAATCGGCCGCGGCGCGCTCATAGTTGCCTGCCTGTACCCAGGTTATGGCGCGCAGAACGTAAATGAGCGGATTGTTCGGACTGATGGCGGCAGCGCGATCGTAATCGGCCGCGGAGCGCTCGTACTGTCCTTTCCGTCTCCAGGCCGAACCTCTGTCGACGTAGATCACCGCCTCCTTGAAACCAGCCTCGACTGCCTTGTCGAAATCCGCGATGGCACGGTCGTCGTCATCCTTTTTGGCGAAGGCCAGACCGCGATAGTAATATCCGTCGGGATCCTTCGGATCGAGGCTGATCGCCTTGTCGTAATCCGCGATCGCCCGGTCGGCATCGCCCTTGCCGGCCCGGGCTCGGCCGCGATGGTAGTAGGTGCCGGCAAACTTCGGCGCCAGGGCGGCCACTTCGTCGAAATCAGCGATGGCGCGGTCATTGTCGCCTTTGCCGGCGAAGGCGAGGCCGCGAAAATAATATGCGTCGGCATCCTTCGGGTCGAGCTTGATCGCATGGTCGCAGTCGTCGACCGCCCGCTGGAATTCACCCTTGCCCAGCCAGGCTTGGCCCCGATTGGAGTAGGCCGGCGCATAGTCCGGCGCGAGGGCGGCCACCTTGTCGAAGTCGGCGATGGCCTGGTCGTTCTCGCCTTTGTTCAGTCGGGCGAGGCCGCGAAAATAATATGAGTTGGCATCACCGGGAGCGAGCTTCAGCACCTGGTCGAAATCGGCGATAGCGCGATCGAATTCCTTCTTGTCCAGCCAGGCATTGCCCCTGCTGTAATATGCACCGGCATCGGCTGGTTCGAGGCCGAGCACGACGTCGAAATCGGAGATGGCGCGGTCGTTGTCGCCCTTGTCCATCCATCTGAGGCCGCGGTTGTAATAGGCGTCAGGTCGCTTCGGCTCGCGTTTGATCGCCTCGCCGTAGTCGGCGATCGCAAGATCGATCTGGCCTGCCTTTGCCCGGACAATACCCCGGTCGTAGTAGGCATCCGCGTTTGTCGGGTCGAGTTCGATCGCCCGACCGTAATCGTCGATGGCAAGGAAATAGTTCTCCCGATCATTGAAGGCATTGCCGCGAATGATATAGGCGATGGAGCGGTTGTGCTTGGTCTCCGACCTGTCCTCGATGATCTGCGTGCAGGCGACGATGCGCCGGGCCTGGTCGATCGTTTTTCCGTCACAGGCCGGGTGGTCGTCATATTCCTGAATGGCGGCCGCCGCCGGCACGGCAAGGAGGAGCGGCAGCAGGAAGCAGGCGGGCGCCCACCAGGACGGCTTCAGCCATGCTCGAACCAATTCCAACCCCACCCAGCCGATCGAACCCCGCGGCGCCACTGTAAGCGGCGTGGGCGCATTCTAGCCAAGTGGTTCCTGCGAGCAATCGCTGGTTGCGTCCTTGGATCGATTATCTTGCGGCGCTGGCGCAGCCGCTCTCACTGCCCCGCCTGATCGGCGTCGGTCAGCGTGCCGAGGAAGGCGACGATGTCGTCGATCTCGGCGTCGGTCAGCGCCGGCTTGTCGCCGGGTTTCCTGCCGTTGAAGGGAGGGTCAGTGTTGAGGTTTGCCCAATAAACCTTTGGCAGGTCGTCGAATTTGTCGACCGTGCCGTCGACCTTCTTCGGATACCAGTGGCCAGGATCCGTGTCGCGGCTGGCATAGAAGGCCACCGCCTCGCGCAGCGTGTGGAAATAGCCATTGTGGAAGAAGCTTTTTCGCAGGGCCACGTTGCGCAGCGTTGGCGTCTTGAACAGGCCGCAATATTCGTTGTGGCCGTTGAAGTCGGTGCGCAGCGGGCCGCACAGGCCGAGATCGAAATAACTGGGATCGGCGTTGGCGGGGATCGCCGGGTTGCGCGGCACGGCGATCGCGATCAGGCCGTAGTCGGTGAATTGCGGCGGCTCGCCGTCATTGGCCGGTTCGCTGAGATGGCAGCTCGCGCAATTGCCCTTGCTCTCGTCCTCGAACAGCGCGCGTCCGTGCAATTCCCGCGCGGAGAGCTGCGCCTTGCCGGCGAGGAAGGCGTCGTAGCGGCTGGAATAGGGATAGAAGTCGGCGCTGCTCTGCTCGAAGGTGCCGAGCGCCTCCACCGCGGCGTCGAAAGCGTCTTGCGGATGGTCGAAGACATCGGCGCCGAAGGTGGCCTTGAAGGCATCGGCATAGGGCGCCTTGCGCAGGCTGGCGACCACCTCGGCCTCGTCCTTGTTGCCCATCTCCAAGGACGACAGCAGCGGGATCCTCGCCTGGTCTTTGCCGTGGTCGGCGCGACCGTCCCAGGTGAGCCCCCCGGTCGGGCCGTTGTCGACGCTCTCGTCGCCTTCGTCCTCGGAATCGTAAAAAAGCTCGGTGAAGGCCGGCGCCGCCTGCAGGTAGCGCAGCGACGGCGCCGCTCGAACGCCGGGCTGGTCGAGCTTCGCCCCGCCCATCTCGACCGGCGAGGCCGAGGCCGGGCCGAAGGCGTGGTTGGGATCGTGGCAGGACGAGCAGGCCTGCTTGCCGGAGGCCGAGAGGGCAGGATCGAAGAACATCTGTCGCCCCAGCGCGGTCAGCGCGTCGGCGCGCGCATAGGCTTGCTCACGCGTCATCGGGCCGGGATGGACGCCGGACGTGTTGGCAGGCGCGGCGATGCCGACCAACGAGGCCGCTGCAGCGACGATCGCCCGGCTTTTCCATCTTCCCATCGTCATCGGTGCCATCCTGAATTCAGCGGGGAAGTAGGGAGGCAGTGCAACGGATTGATGACCGGCCGTCTCGCTCACGAAACCGTGTTCGAACGCAGCGGAACTGTCACAAAGGTGACAAGGCGCCGAAGTAGCTGGGCATCGATGCAGTCGCATGCCTGCATTGCCGTCCTCCAGCCATTCCTAGCCACGAGGCATTTCCAAATGATCCGGCCCTTTCTTTCCCTTTGCCTTGCCTCCACGGCGCTGGCATCGCTCACCGCTGCCGCTCACGCCGCTCCTCCCGGCTACGACAAGATCGACACCGTCGTCGTCATCTATGCCGAGAACCGCAGCTTCGATAACCTCTATGGCGGCTTCCCGGGCGCCAATGGCCTGGCCAATGTGTCGCCCGACCAGGCGCGCCAGCTCGATCGCGACGGCAAGCCGCTTTCCGAACTGCCGCCGGTGTGGGGCGGCTTGACGGGCAAGGGCGTGACCCCGGCAGTGACGGAAGAGCAGACCGCGCATCTCGCCAACGCCACATTCGCCATCGACGACCCCAAGGGTTTCAACGAGGGTACCAACGTCGTCACGCACGATCTCTGGCACCGCTTCTACCAGGAGCAGATGCAGATCGACGGCGGCCGGAACGACAAGTTCGTCGCTTGGGCCGATTCGGGTTCTCTGGTGATGGGCCACTATGACGGCTCGAAGCTGCCGATGTGGGCGATCGGCCAGAAATACGTGCTTGCCGACAATTTCTTCCAGGGCGCTTTTGGCGGCTCCTTCCTCAACCACTTCATGCTGGCCTGCGCCTGCGTGCCATACTATCCGAATGCCGACACCAGCCCGGTGAAGGGCCAGATCGCCGTCGTCGAGCCGGATGGCGTGACGCTGAAGTCGGCCGACAATTCGCCGGCCTCGGCGCTGGGCGGCGTGCCGAAATTCGTCAACGACGGCGCCATCACGCCGGACTTCTACGCCGTCAACACCATGCAGCCGCCTTACCAGCCGAGCGCCAACAAGCCGGTCGAGGGTGGCGACAAGGCGCTGGCCGACCCGACGCAGCCGACCACGCTGCCGCCGCAGCACGAGATCACCATCGGTGACCTCTTGTCGCTGAAGGGCATTTCCTGGGCCTGGTACTCGGGCGCCTGGCAGGCGGCGCTCGACGGCAAGAACGCCACGCCCGTGCCGAATTTCCAGTTCCACCACCAGCCCTTCAACTATTTCGCGGCCTATGCGCCGGGCACGGCCGCGCGGACCGAACACATCAAGGATGGCGGCCTCGACGGCAGCGAATTCATCAAGGCGATCGACGACGGCAAGCTGCCGCAGGTTTCCTTCTACAAGCCGCAGGGCAACCTCAACGAGCACAGCGGCTATGCCGACGTGACCTCGGGCGACCAGCATCTGGCCGACATCGTTTCGCATCTGGAGAAGAGCCCGCAATGGGCTCATATGCTGGTCGTCGTCACCTATGACGAGAATGGCGGCATCTGGGACCACGTCGCGCCGCCCAAGGCCGACCGCTGGGGCCCGGGCAATCGCGTCCCGGCCTTCATCATCTCGCCCTATGCCAGGATGGGCATGGTCGACCACACGCAGTACGACACCACCTCGATCCTGCGCTTCATCACCAACCGCTACGACCTGCCGGTACTGCAGGGCATCGTCGCCCGCGACAAGGCGCTGCGCAACCACGACCAGCCGCCGATGGGAGATTTGACGTCGGCGCTCGACCTGACGCGCTGAGGGCGTGAACGAAGCCCGTTGCGCCGCGATCCTTCACACCCCCTCTGTCCGGTCCACCCTCCGCAGCTGCAGCGCAGCTGCTGCGGAGGACGGGCAGGGCAGAGGGGGTGCCGTCCCGCCTGCCGTGCAATGTTCCTTATGCGGAACAACCTGAGTCAGTCCCGCAGGACGCGCCGCTATCGAATTGTTTTGCCTGGGGTGCGAAGGGCGCCAGCCCTCACTCGGCCTCATCCACCCAGATCAGCCTCAACAGCCGCAGCAGCGTTGCCCGCTCCTTGCTCGTCAGCCGTTGCAGGAAACGGTCCTCGTGCCTGCGCACCTGCCGTCGCCAGGCGGGCATGGCCGCCCTGGCGACCTCGGTCAGGCTGAGCTCCTGCACGCGCCTGTCCTCGGCATGGTCGTCGCGTTCGATCAGGCCTCGCTCTTCCAGTTCGGCGAGCAGCGGCGCCATGTTGGCGCTCTTCATGCCGAGCAGCCGGCAGAGCTCGGCGGCGCGGATGCCCGGCCGCTCGTCGATCACCGCCAGCATGGCGTAGGTGACTGGGCGCAGCGACGCCTCCGTCATCTCGACCGCGAAATCGTTGAGCGCCAGCGCCGAGGCGCGCCTGAGGTTGTAGCCGATCTGCGCGTCGAGCGCATCTTCGCCGAGGTCGGTCGTTGGTTCGTCCATGTCGGATGGATCGCCGCGATCTATCCTCTTGTCAAGGTAAAAATACTATGCGACATAGCGAATATGGTTGCTATGCGACATAGCGATATAGGAGGAGTTCATGGGAGAAGAAACCGAAGACACCGTCGCCTTCGATGTCGAGGACGGCATCGCCTGGGTGCGGTTCAACCGGCCGGCCAAGCGCAATTCGATGAGCCCGACGCTCAACCGGCGCATGATGCAGGTGCTCGACGAGCTCGAATTCCGCGACGATGTCGGCGTTCTCGTTCTCTCGGGCGAGGGCGCCGCCTGGTCGGCCGGCATGGACCTCAAGGAATATTTCCGCGAGACCGAGGCGAAAGGGCTGGGCGCCGTGCGCAAGGCCCAATCCGAGGCTTATGGCTGGTGGCGGCGGCTGCGCTGGTATCGGGTGCCCACCATCGCCATGGTCAATGGCTGGTGTTTTGGCGGCGGCTATGGGCCGCTGTTTGCCTGCGATCTCGCCTTCGCCGCCGACGAGGCGCAGTTCGCGCTCTCCGAGATCAACTGGGGGATCCTGCCCGGCGGCGGCGCCACCAAGGTGGTGGTCGATCTCTTGTCGATGCGCGACGCCATGTACCACGCGCTGACCGGCGAGCTGATCGACGGCAGGAAGGCGGCGGCCTGGAAGCTGGTCAATGAAAGCGTGCCGCTCGCCGGCTTGAAGGCGCGTGTCGCCGAGGTGGCGGCGGTCCTGCTGAAGAAGAACCCGGTCGCGCTAAAGGCCACCAAGGACGCCATCCGCCGCGTAGCGGAGATGACCTACGACAATGCCGAGGACTATCTGGTGCGCGCGCAAGAGGCCGCCAATTCCTTCGACAATGAGGGCCGCAAGGAAGGCATCCGCCAGTTCATCGATGAAAAGAGCTACAAGCCCGGCCTCGGCGCCTACGAAAAGGCGAGATGATCGCACCGAAATGATCCGACGCAGGGCCGGCGATCCAAGCCGCCCAGCACCCGATAGGGCGCGTGACACGGGAGGAGATCGCAATGCCGGCCTGGACGACACCGGATCCGATTGCCTTGCATGCCCGGGCAGGGCCGGACCGCCTCGCTTGCGTCGACCTTGCATCCGGACGGCGCTGGACCTACTCGGCGTTCGACGACGCCATCCAGCGCGCGGTCGCGGTGCTTGAAAAGCATGGCATAGGGCAGGGCCAGCGGATCGCCATGCTGGCCCGCAACAGCGCCGACGTAGTTATCCTGCAGCAGGCCGCGATGCGCCGCGGCGCCATCTTCGTGCCGGTCAACTGGCGGCTCGCGGCGGCCGAGCGGCAGGCGATCCTCGGCGACTGCGATCCCGTGCTCCTGGTTCGCGACACCGAATTCGACACGGCGCCGCCTGCCGGCTGCGCGCAGCTCGCGGTCGCCAGCTTCGCGGCGATGGTGGAACAGCAGGCGCCGGCGCCGCGCCGGGCCTTGCCGGAAGCCGACCGGCCGTCGATCATCCTCTACACCTCCGGCACGTCGGGCCGGCCGAAAGGCGTCATCGTCACCGAGGCCAATGCCTTCGCCACCGCGATCAACTTCGGCGTCATCGGCCGCGTCGGCCATGACAGCATCTTCCTCTGCGATGCGCCGATGTTCCATGTCATCGGCCTGATCACCAATTTGCGCCCGGTGCTGCTCAAGGGCGGCACGGTGCTGATCTCGGCGGGGTTCGACCCAGGCCTCACCAACCGGCGGCTCGCCGACCAGGCGCTCGGCATCACCCACTATTTCTGCGTGCCGCAGATGGCGAGGATGCTGCGCGATCATGCCGAGTTCGCACCTCGCCGCTGGACATCGCTTGTGGCTCTCTTCACCGGCGGCGCGCCCAACCCTGCCGCCGACGTGCTGTGGTGGCTGGACCAGGGCGTGCCGATGGTCGACGGTTTCGGCATGACGGAGGCCGGCACCGTGCTCGGCATGCCGCTGGAAAGCGAGCGCATCGCCCGCAGGGCGGGTTCGGCTGGCCTGCCGGCGCCGACCGTTTCCCTGCGTGTGGTCGATGACGGCGGCAACGATGTCGCGCCGGGTGAGGCGGGCGAGATCTGGCTCGCGGGGCCCAACATCACGCCGGGCTACTGGAACCGGCCTGAAGAGACGGCCCGCGCCTTCAGCGACGACGGCTGGTTCCGCACCGGAGACGTCGCGAGGCGTGACGAAGACGGCTTCGTCACTTTGGTCGACCGCCGCAAGGACATGTTCATCTCGGGCGGCGAGAACGTCTTCCCGGCCGAGGTCGAGATGGCGCTGCTCGCCCATCCCGACATTGCCGAGGCGGCGGTGATCGGCATCGCCGACGAGCGCTGGGGCGAGGTCGGCCGCGCCTTTGTCGTGCTGCATCCCGGCCGCGCGCTCGACCCGGCAGCCCTTGCCGGGCACTGCGCCGCGCGCATCGCCCGCTACAAGGTGCCCAAGGAATTCCTTGCCGTGGAGACCTTGCCGCGCACGGCATCGGGCAAGATCCAGAAACATGTGCTGCGGGGGCTGAAATAGGTTGGCTGGAATTCGGTCGAACACCTTGCTTTGAACACCCAAGCTGTTCAAGGAAGAGGGATCCCGCCGCACGTGATCCGACGATATCGCATTGTTCAGACCGTCAGGGCGCGCGGCGCCTCGAAAAAGGCAGGGAGGTCGGATGCTGGCATCGGCCGGCCGAACAACCAGCCCTGGACATCCGTGCAGCCATTCTCCTTGACCAGGCGGTACTGGTCCTCGGTCTCGACGCCTTCGGCGGTCGTCGTCATGCCGAGCGTGCTGCCGAGATCGGCCACGGCCTTGACGATTGCCCGGCTCTCGCTGCTCTCGCACATCAGGCTGACGAAGCTGCGGTCGATCTTGATGCGGTTGAATGGGAAGGACCGCAGATAGCTCAACGACGAGTATCCGGTTCCGAAATCGTCCATGGCGATACCGACGCCGAGATCGCGCAGGTTGTAGAGTGTCCGGATCGTGTGTTCGTTGTGCGCAAGCAGCACCGATTCCGTGATCTCGAGCTCGAGCCGTGACGGCAGGAGATTGGAGGCGGCGAGCGCCGCGGCGACCTGGAGCGCCAACCCCTGCTGCTTGAACTGGGCCGGCGAAAGGTTGACGGCGACCTTGACGGGCAGGGGCCATTGGGCGGCATCGGCGCAGGCCTGCCGCATGATCCATTCGCCAAGCCCGTCGATGACCCCGGTCTCTTCCGAAAGGTGGATGAACTCCGATGGCGCCAGCAGGCCAAGCCGCGGATGGTTCCATCGCACCAGCGCCTCGAAGCCGGTCAGCTCGGAGGTCGCTGCGTCGTGCAGCGGCTGGTAGTGCAGCACGAACTGATTGTTGGCCACGGCCTCTGCCAGCTCGGCCTCGAGTTGCCGACGCTCCTGTAGCCGCGCGTCCATCCCCGGCTCGAACGAACGGCAGGTGCCGCGCCCTTCCATCTTGGCCTTGTACAAGGCGAGGTCGGCGTTCCTGATCAGGATTTCCGAACTCTGTCCGTCGTCGGGAAATACCGCGATGCCGATGCTGCCGCCGATGTTGATGGTGTGGCCCTGGATCGAGAATTCGCTGGACAGCTCATGGATGACGCGGCTTGCCAGCGCGCCGGCCTGGTCGTCGCCGTCGAGCAGAAGCTGGAGGACGATGAATTCGTCGCCGCCCACCCTGGCCACCATGGCGGTTTCTCCCGCCTGTTGCCTCAGCCGGCCCGCCACGGCGCGCAGAAGCTCGTCACCGACCGGATGGCCAAGCGTGTCGTTGACCGGCTTGAAGCGGTCTAGATCGATGCAATGCACGGCCAGCTTCTCGCTGCCCCGCAGGCTCCTCAATGCCTCGTCCATCGTGTCGGCCAGCAGTCCGCGGTTCGGTAGCCCGGTCAGGATGTCATGGGTGGCCAGGTGCTGGATCTCGGCGGTGCGCTCGTCCACCCGCCGCTCGAGCGTCTCGGCCGCGTTCGCCTGAAGCGACATGCTGCGGGCGATCGCATGCCAGCAAGCCATGGCCAGCAGCGTCACGACCACGATCGCTGCGTATCCCGAGAGCTCGAACTGGCGCACCGATCTTGCGTCCACATTGGATTCGAACCTGCTGTTGGGAAACCCGACCCAGAGGTGCCACGAGCTTCTCGGGTCGTTGAGGGAAAGCGGGATGACCTGCGAGTAGATCAGGTTCGGGTCGGGCGCCGTGAACGAGTGGGTATCGGCCGCGAGCGACGTCGGCAACTTGTGCTGGTCGGATTCGAACCCATAGCCTGAATTGACGATGACGTACTCGCTGCCGGGCAGCAGCTTGCGCAGCGCCGAGGTGAGCATGATGGCCGAGACGGAACCGCGCAGGCTGCCGTCGGCCGCGAAGACGGGAACCGAAAGGATGAAACCGGATCGGTCGGCGTCGTTGCCGCTGTGGATGAAGTCCGTGTTGTCGCAGGTGATCAGCTCCTTGGTGCCGATGACCGGGACGTTGAGCCCGTCGATGCTGCTCGAATTCGGGTAGTTGACCTTCAGCCAGGCAAGTTGCTTGGCAAGCGCGTGATATTCATATGTCTCGATCTCTTCAGGTGGCCGAACGAGGGATTGATCGTCCAGCTTGCCGGGCTTTTGTTGATCGGCCGCGTCGACCCTTGCCCTGGCGTTGACGATCAACTGGTCGAACTGAAGGATCGGCTCCTCGAGCTTGCCCGTCACCGGATCGAAGCGATCCGGGTCGAAGTCCAGGGGCAGGAAGTAGACCTCCGAGATGGAAACGCTGTTGGCGAGGTTGTTGTAGATCTGCTGGATCGTCGCGCGCCCTTCCTCGCCGAGATTGGTGCCGTGCCGGTCGAGATTTCGAACGCTCGGCAGGTAGGTCAGCGTGCGGACGTTTTCGTAAATCGCTCCCAGCGAGTCTTCGACGGTCTTGGCCGCGGCGCGGGCAGTGGCCTGGGAGTTCTCGAGATAGCGCTGCCTGGCCAACGCGTAGTTGCGTTGGGCATCGATATGCAACGCGGCAAACGTTGCCGTTCCGGTCAGCAGGATCAGCGCAAATCCGATGGCTCGCCTGAGCGCGTTCATCCGAGGCCCCAATATGAACCTGGAACGCATAGCATTTCCAGGTTTAGGAATTTCTAAATGTTTGACCTCGCCTTCCGTCGCGAGGTGACGAGGATCGATGCCGTCTCGCGGGCTGGGACTTGCTGGGCCAGAAAACGAAACTGGTCGATCTTGCGCGGAGAGATCGATAGCGTGCCGACAGGACACCCATCGGTGCCCGCAACCTCGATTCTTGCAGTGTGGCCGAAAGGACATTTGATGAGCGAGCTTAAGGTGAGGACCCGGGCCACAGGCGCGCTCGCCGTCTTGCCGCCGGGCGGCCTGCCCGTGATCACCACCCCAACCGGCGGCACCGTCAATGTGGTCACGCAGGTCAGCGCGCCCGGCTTCAATCCACTCGATCTGCTCTATGCGTCGCTCGCCGCCTGCATGGTGCTCAGCGCCCGCATCGCCGCCAACCGCCTCGGCGTCGCCGACCGGCTGGGCGAGGTGAGGGCGGATGTCGGCGGCGAGAAGGCGAAGGACGAGCCCTCGCGCGTCGAGGCATTCAACATCAAACTGGAAATCACCGGCGATCTCGACGCCGCGACGAAGCAGCAAATCCTCGCCAACGCCGAGGACATCTGCACCGTTTCCAACACGCTGCGCGGCGCGCCGGCGCTGCACGCAACGCTGGGGTGATCGCGATGGCGCATCTCTCCGCGATCGACTACGCGACCGCCTCCGAAGACATCCGCGCCGAGCACGACCGCGAGCTTAAGCTGCGCGGCCGCATGACCAACATGAAGCGCATCCTGCTGCATTCGCCGGCCGCTCACCGCATCTATGCCGAATGGTTCACGCTACGCGACCTGCTCAGGCCCGCGCTCGACGACCGCGCCATCTGGCTGTTCTCGAAGGCGATCGCCGAGACGATGCGCGCCGAGATCCCGGTGACCTTCTTCCGCCGCGCGCTGATCGACAACGGCCTCGATCCCGAAGCGATCGCGCCGACGACCGACGAAGCGCTGCTGATGAAGTTCGGCAAGGCGGTCACGGCCGATGCCAATGCCGTTCCAGACGAAATCTGGGCCGCGCTCAAGGCGCGCTACGACGAGACGCTGCTGGTCAACCTCACCGCCTTCGCCGGCATCATGGTGGCGACATGCGTGTTCGCCAACGCGGTGAAGGTGGATCTCGATCCGGAGCTGGAGGGGTATAGGAGGCGGTGAGGCGCCTCGCCATCTTGTCGTAAATCGGGTGGCTCCCGCATCGCTTCCGCCCCACCTTGGTGGCGAGCAAGGAGCGAACCCATGACCATCCATTCCCTGAACACCAAACGCGCCGGCCGCTCGGCCGAATCCCGCGTCGCGGCGCAGGATTGGCGCGGCATCGTCTCCGAGCTAAATGCCCACGGCTGCGCCGTCATGCCCGGCCTGTTGTCGGCGGAAGAATGCGCCGAGATCGCCGGCCTCTATCCGAACGAAGAACATTTCCGCAGCCATGTGATCATGGCCCGCCACGGCTTCGGCAAAGGCGAATATCGCTATTTCAAGTACCCGCTGCCGGACCTCATCGAGGGGCTGCGCTCAGCCCTCTATCCGCGTCTCGCCACGGTCGCCAACGACTGGAACGAGAAGATGGGCGTGGCGCTTCGCTATCCGGCCGACCACGCCGCCTTCCTGAAGCGCTGCCACGATGAGGGCCAGACCAGGCCGACGCCGCTTCTGTTGCAATACGCTCCCGGCGACTTCAACTGCCTGCACCAGGACCTATACGGCGCGCTCGCCTTTCCGCTGCAGGTGGCGATCCTGTTGTCCGAGCCCGGCGAGGATTTCACCGGCGGCGAATTCGTGCTCACCGAACAGCGCCCGCGCATGCAAAGCCGGGCGGAAGTGGTGCCGCTGAAACGCGGCGACGCGGTGGTCTTCGCCGTGCACAACCGGCCGGTGCAGGGCACCAAGGGGTACTACCGGGTGAACCTTCGGCACGGCGTCAGCCGGCTGCGCTCCGGACAGCGGCATACGGTGGGCATCATCTTCCACGACGCGAAGTAAGGCGCGGCGCCGCCCCTGTCCAAAGTGGCCAACTCTTCTCGCGATATCCGGGCCAATCGAACTTCCTCCTGAATTGGCGCGATATCCCATTCTGCCCTGCGGGATGCTGTGATAGGCAAGCTCGATGGGCAGGGAGCAAACATTCGAGACGCGCAGGTCGAAAAGCCGCCGGCTTGATTGGACCGTTCCGCTTGCACGCGGGGTCGAGCGGGTGGCGCTCATGCTCGTGTTGCTGTTCGCCTTCGGCATGCAAGACGCCCGCTCCCAGAGCTGTTCGATTTCGGCGGCCAGCGGATCGTACGGCACGGTCGACATTCTGAGCGGCAGCTCGGTCGACACGACGGCGACCTTCTCCGTCAACTGCACCGGGACGAACAACAAGACCGTGCGACTATGCGTCGAGCTCTCGCCCGGCCAGACGAACACGGCTGGCAATCGAAGGTTGGCGTCCGGTTCCGATCGACTGGTGCACGAACTCTACAGCGACTCGTCGCGGACGACGGTATGGGGATCCTGGGGCCTGGCGACAACGGCCTATAGTCTCTTTCCCGCCGGTACTACCTACGATCTCAACCTGGGTTCCTCGGGAAGCGCCGGCGTCACCATGACGGTATACGGCAGGGTGTTCGCCAACCAGACCACCTCGGGACCCGGATCGTATTCCTGGACCATGACCACCGCGCCGGCTGCCGGCTATGACTATAAGACCGGATCCACTCCCGCTTGTCCGACGGGCACACGGCAAACCACGTCAACCGGCTCCGCCTGGACCGCGACGATCAACGCCAACTGCACCGTCTCCGCCTCCAGTGTCAACTTCGGTTCGGTCGGCGTCCTGGCCTCGAATGCCGACACGACCGGTTCGATCACGGTGCGCTGCACCAACTCGACGCCCTATACCATCGGCTTGGGTGCTGGCTCGGGTTCCGGCGCCACGGTGGCCAACCGGAAGATGACGAGCGGCGCCAGGACCGTGACCTATTCGTTGTACAGCGACAGCGCCCGCACCACCGTCTGGGGCAATACGATAGGGACCGACACCAGTGCCGGCACCGGCTCGGGTCTGGACCAGGTATACAGCGTTTACGCGCGCGCCCCCGCGCAAACGACGCCCGCGCCCGGCGCCTACAGCGACACCGTCGTCGTGACGGTCACCTACTGACGGCTTCTCGCCTCAGCGGCAGACGACCGGAATGACGACCTGTTCGTTGGTCCTTGATCGGTAGGCGAAGGACGCTTGGCATGAACCTTGGGCAGTCTCCGCCGTGAGGGTATTTCTGCCTGCAAGGCCTGTCACGTAGGCACGTCCGTCGTAGCCGACGAGGAAATCCCGATTGCCGTTGACCTTGATCTGCGATCCCACCGCGAGCGGCTGTCCGTCCGAGCCCGACAAGACCAGCACCGCGGCGTTGATGTTGGTGCGGACCCGGAAGTCCACGCGCACCCCCGAGCGGTCGGCCGGCGCCACGACGTCCTGCGTCGTGGCGACCTCGGCGTCGACTGGCAGGTTGGCGGTGCCGATGGCGATCTTGTTCCTTTGATAGGAGCGCAGGCCCGGCAGCAGCAGCCGGCCATGCGCGTCCGTAACCCCCACGGGGCGATTTTCATATAAGACGCCGACATTGGGCACGCCTGTGTCGACGATGGCGAAGCTGTCGTCGATCCGATCGGTCAGGAACACCCCTGAGCCCATCGTCGCGATCGCGCCATCGACCTGCGCGGTCGCCGTGGTGCCGGAACTGGAATGAAGGACAGCGGCATCGGCCTGCCCGTAGGATGAGCGGTAGGATGCCGCTGCCGCGCCTTCGGTGGATTTCTGGCTGAAGCTGGCCCGCCAGCCGATGCTGCCGGGTTCCTGAGCCAGCGGCTTGCTCACTTCGGCGAGCGCCTCGACGCCGTCGCGGCCCGCGGAAACCCCCGATGATGCCATCACGTCGCCGCCGATCGGGACGGACAATGCGCCGAACAGGCCGACATGCCGGTCCCCGCAAAGCTCGGCGAAAGCGGTGGCGTTGAAATAGCCGAAGGGCAGCGTCCGTGAATAGGAGGCGGTTATGATCCGCGATCTGTTGCCGGTCGCGGGTGTCAGGTCGATATAGCTTGCCCCTATGCTGCCGTTGCCGGACGGCAGAGGCACGCCGAACGAGATGCTGTTGAGCGTCTTCTGCGGTCGGCCATCCCCAACGGATCCGTCGGGGTCGAAATCCAGAAGGCTGAAGAATGCGTGATCGGCCCCCGCCTTCTCCCGAAGTCGGCTGCTCGCCGAAGCGAGATCGTCATAGTGCCCGAACGTCATCTGCGCGCTTGCATTGATGCTGATGTCGCCTAGCCTCATTTCGTAGGAAGCATAGGCCTGTGCGCCGTTGCCGGTATCGCCATGGCTGCCGGACAGGGCGAACGAAGCGACGCCAAGCGAGCCGGTGCGTGTCACCAGGCCGGCGCCGCCATTCACCATTTGGCCGGAGGCCTCAGCATGGCCTTCCAGCGTCAACCAGTCGTAGATGCCCTTACGCAGGCTTGCCGACACGACCGGCTGGTTGAGCGCATAGGCGTCCGAAGTCGATCCGTAGCCGAAGCGCGGGAGACCGCCCTCCAGCGAAAAGTCCGATAGTCCCGGCCTCAGCAGGTTGGGTGAAGCATAGAAGGGCACGGTCGTGCGCGTCTCGTGACCCGCCGCGTCGCGCAGCACGACGCGCGCTTCTCCACCGCCGGTCGTGACCGGAATGTCGGTGATCTGAAATGGCCCGGGGCCGACCTCGCGCGAATAGGTTTTCGCATCGTTGACGTAGACGTCCACCGTGGATGGAACCGCCGCGCTGCCGCCGACGGAGGCAAGCGGCTGGGTGATCAGGTCGGTGCGAAGCCCGAAATTGCGGCGCAACTGAAGCCCGCCGATGCGGATCGGCCTCGTCCAGGCGAAGCCGCCTGTGATGGCGTCGCCGGCCTGATAGGTGAGCAGTCTTTCGGGGTCCGAATAGCTGAACGTGGTATCGAGCCTGAGCGCATCGGCTTGGCCGTCCTGGTCCAGCCGCAGGATCGCCGACTGGCCGAGCGTGCCGATCGGCGAGAAGGCCCGCGCGTCGAGGGTCGCGGAGACGCCGCTGAAGCTGAAGTCGGTCTTGTCCGCATCCTGTCGAGACGCAGCGAAGAGATTGTAGTTGAGGACGCCGCCCGTGCCTGTCTCCACGTGAGGCGGAGCCTCGCCATCGGGCCGCGCGTCGTAGTTGATCGTCCCGCGCAGGCCTTCATTGATGCTCAGATAGATGCGTTGCTCGCGTTCCTCGTAGCGATAGGCCAGGCCCTGAACGGTGTCGAGCATGACGATGGCATCGCCAGGCCTGTCCTGGCCGACGGCCAATCCCAGGGCGCGCAGTTCATCCGGGCTGGTTCCAAAATGCAGTCCATCGGTGGATGTGAACGCCGCGATCTGGTTGGTCGAGGCGCCGTTGACAAAGACCTCAAGCTGAAAATGCTGCATTTCTGCGGCAGCGGGATCGAACCGTGCCAGTGTGCAGACCAGTATCGAAAATACCAGGAGGCGTGCCGCCCTCACGGCCCGCCATCAACCGCGGCAACCGCGTTGATTGCACCTTCGTTGCCTTCCGCGGAAACCGAGATCGATCCATTTGTAGCGAATTTTCGCCCCTTGACCGGCACGGTCCACTGCATGGTGGACTTACCGAGAGCATATCCGACCAAGCCATTTCCGAAGGAAATCTTGTGCCCGCCGGCATCCCGCAACGAGAGCGCGGAGATGCGCAGGCGCGTGCTGCCGCTGTTGTGGGCGGAAACGATCAGTCGTCCGTCCCGCTTCGACACCGTCCAGCTGACGGCCGGCTGCGTTCGCTGAGGCGAGCCGAAGAAGACCGGTATGGAGTAGCGCACGAGCAACCGCACTACACCGCCGCGCGCGCGGCTCGCGTCAGGCAACTCGTCGATGAGCAGACGATAGGACTCTTCGGCCGGCACCGGCCGTTTCGTCACGCGCACGATTCGCGCGACGTAGTCGGCACCCGGGGCGAGCGTGATCGCGGGCGGCGAGGCGACGACATCCTCGGTGGGGGTGAGGGATTCCTCGCCGTTCGACTGCGACCAGCGGAAGACGCGGATCTGAACGGTGCTTGGGGTAGATCCCGCATTATGCAGCGTGATCGTCGAGGCAGCCTGGGGGGCAACGACGTCGACCAGGGCAGGTTGCACCTGAAGGGAGTCCGCGCGCGCCGGCAATGATCCCAAGAGCAGCGCCGCCGCCAGCGCCAGCGCCGAAGTCAACTTCACCACAGTCAATTTCTCCTCCGCAGGCCTTGGGGCGGCCTCGGTTGCTGGAGCGGCTCAGCAGTCGATCGGGATTGCTGGTCTGCTCAAGAGATTGTTGATTTACACGCGATACCCGAACGCAAGGCCCTGTTGCCGGGCTACGCTGGCTTGCGCCTAGTAGGTGACCGTCACCGTCACCGTGTCGGTATAGACCGCCGGAGCGGGTGTCGTCTGCGACGGCACGCGACCATAGACGGTGAAGCTTTGAGCCGAGCCATTGCCGGTCGCCGAGACCGTGTCTGTGCCGACGGTGTTGCCCCAGACGGTCGTCCTGCCACTGTCGCTGTAGAGCGTATAATTGATGGTGGAAGCACCGTTGGTCATTTTGCGCGTGGCAACGGTCGCGCCAGAGCCGGTGCCTGCGTTCAGGCCGATATTGTAAGGCGTCGTGTTGGTGCACTGGACCTGCAGCGTCGATGTCTGGTCGACATTGGCCGCGATGACACCCGACGATCCGAAGTTGAGCGTCGCCGCGCTGGTGATGGTGCAGGATGCCGTAATGGTCATCTGGACGGACATCGAGCTGGTCGTGGTCGTCGCGCGCGCTTCGCCGCAGAAGAGCGCCAGCAGAGCCAGGCATGCTGATGTTTTCCTCCACATGGGCGAGAGTCCTTGACCTAGGGTTGAAGGCGGTTGATGAGCAGGCCGGCGTTCGTTTGGTAAAAGATATGCCTGCGCATGGTTAATTAAGAATTACTAATGTAACTAGTACTAATGTACAGTGCGGGGAGGCGCCAGCCGCTGCCCTCGACACGGTCGACTTGGCAGGATTTGGGCAAGGGGCGATGCATAAGGGGTTCCCTTATCCCGCGCGTTCGCTTATTGGCCCTACTCCCTACTCCCTACTCCCTACTCCCTACTCCCTACTCCCTACTTCCTACTCCCCTACGAACCCATGATCCGTCTTGAAAATATCGGCAAGCAGAACGGCCGACAGATCGTCTTCATCGAAGCCTCGGCCGCCTTGCAGAAGGGTGAGAAGGTCGGGCTGGTCGGCCCGAACGGCGCCGGCAAGACGACTTTGTTCCGCATGATCATTGGCCAGGAGCAGCCCGACGAGGGCCAGGTCTCGGTCGATCGCGGCGTCACCATCGGCTATTTCAGCCAGGATGTCGGCGACATGGAAGGCATGAGCGCCGTCGCCGAAGTCATGGAAGGCGCCGGGCCGGTCAGCGCGGTTGCCGCCGAGATGCGCGAGCTCGAGCACGCCATGGGCGATCTTGAGCGCGCCGACGAGATGGATCAGATCATCGAGCGCTACGGCGAGTTGCAGCACCGCTTCGAGGAGCTCGACGGCTATGCGCTGGACGGCCGCGCCCGTGAGGTGCTCGACGGTCTCGGTTTCAGCCAGGAGATGATGGACGGCGACGTTTCAAAGCTCTCCGGCGGCTGGAAGATGCGCGTGGCGCTCGCCCGCATCCTTTTGATGCGCCCCGACGTCATGCTGCTCGACGAGCCGTCGAACCATCTCGACCTCGAAAGCCTGATCTGGCTGGAGAAATTCCTCAAGGACTATGACGGCGCGCTGCTGATGACTTCGCACGACCGCGAGTTCATGAACCGCATCGTCACCAAGATCATCGAGATCGATGCCGGCCAGCTCACTTCCTATTCCGGCAATTACGAATTCTACCAGGAGCAGCGCGCGCTGGCCGACAAGCAGTTGCAGGCGCAGTTCGAGCGCCAGCAGGCGATGCTGGCCAAGGAGATCGCCTTCATCGAGCGCTTCAAGGCACGTGCCTCGCACGCCGCGCAGGTGCAGAGCCGGGTGAAGAAGCTCGACAAGATCGACCGCGTCGAGCCGCCGAAGCGCCGCCAGACGGTGGCCTTCGAGTTCCAGCCGGCGCCGCGCTGCGGCGAGGACGTGGCGACGCTGAAGGGCATTCACAAGGCCTATGGCAGCCGCAATATCTATTCCGGCCTCGACTTCCAGATCCGCCGCCGCGAGCGCTGGTGCGTCATGGGCGTCAACGGCGCCGGCAAGTCGACGCTTTTGAAGCTGGTCGCAGGCGCCTCGAAGCCGGACGAGGGCTCCGTCGCGCGCGGTCCCAGCGTCAAGATGGGCTATTTCGCCCAGCACGCCATGGAGCTGCTCGACGGCGAGCGCACCGTGTTCCAGACGCTGGAGGACAATTTCCCGCAGGCCGGCCAGGCGCCGCTGCGCGCCTTGGCCGGCTGCTTCGGCTTCTCCGGCGACGAGATCGAGAAGAAGTGCCGCGTGCTGTCGGGCGGCGAGAAGGCGCGGCTGGTGATGGCGCTGATGCTGTTCGATCCGCCCAACCTGCTGGTGCTCGACGAGCCTACCAACCACCTCGACATCACCACCAAACAGATGCTGATCGAGGCGCTATCGCAATATGAAGGCACTATGCTATTCGTCTCGCACGATCGCCATTTCCTGGCGGCGCTGTCGAACCGTGTTCTGGAGCTGACGCCCGACGGCGTCCACACTTATGGCGGCGGCTACACCGAATATGTCGCGCGCACCGGCCAGGAGGCTCCGGGACTGCGAGGATAGGGAAGGGCGCGGTCGCTTATCCGCCGATCTTCGTTAGTTCTTCCTTGGCTTTCGTGCTCCAGTGCGCGGCGCGCTTGAGGAATTCCAAAGCCTTGGTCTTGTCCGCTTCATAGCCTCCCTGGCCTTCCGCCATGTAGCGGGCGAGCGCCAGGGTCGCGTCTTCGTTGCCTTGCTCGGCTGCGAGCTTGTACAGGCGCGCCGCCTCATGCGCGTCCTGAGGCAGTCCGCCTCTGCCCGCTTCGTAGAACCTGCCGAGGTGGTACTGTGCGTCATCATTGCCCTCGTCGCTCGCCTGCCTGTAAAGGCGGGCGGCTAGGTTCTCGTCTTTCGGCACCTGGAGACCTTGTTCGTAGACGCCGGCCAGAATTGTCCGCGTGCCCGGATTGTCGCCGACCGCGGCCTGGTGCATGAGGCGTTGGGCTTCCACCTGGTCTTGCGGCAAGCCGCCGTCGCCGGCCAGATAATCTGTAGCCAGGAGCATCGCCGCCTCGGCGCTGCCGAGCGCCGCGGCCCGCTGCCACAGGCGCACGGCCTCCGCTTGCTGGCGGTCGTCATCCTCCTGCATGCCCAGCGCAAACAGAGCGTCGGGATCGTTCGTGTCGGCAGCCTGCTTGACGAACCTGATTTGCGCCTCGCTGCGCTTTTCGCTGACGGAAGGCTGCAGGAAAAGCAGCCTGCGCACCTGCTTCACTTCCGCGGCATCCGACAGGGCGGCCTTGTCGAGCAGGCGCATGGCCTCGCCGACGTCCTGCGGGAAGCCGGCGTTTCCCAACCAATAGCGTTTCGCCTCCACGACCATGGCTGCGGGGTAGTTCCGGTCCGCGGCAGCCTCGAGGTTCCGGCCCGCCAGCGCCTGTTCCTCGTCCGATTGTTGATCGATGAGCCAACGGGCCAGGTGCGCCCGGCTGAGATTGAAAAGGAGGCGCGGATTGTCGGCATCGGCGGCCAGCGCCGTCTCGCAGGCTGCGATGGCTTCAACCGGTTCGATCCCGTACAGGCCGATGCCCTCGCCGAGCCTGTTGGGGTCGGTGGGCGAGCCAGCCAAACGGTCGCATTCGGTCGGCTGCCCGGCAAATGCCGCCTTCGCCGTCAACAGACTGAACACCGCAGCGAAAATCATCCGGCGCATCCGCATGGCATTCCCCTCCCACCTGTCTGGTTGCGCAATGTTGTAATCGAATTCTGCGCGCCCGGCACGTGAACTGCGTCACAGTTCAACGGCATCGGGATCAGCCAAATCCATCCTGGCGACACGATGCGCGTGGCAGCCAGAGTGCTTTGCGGAACCGCGGCGACGCGTGAGCCGTCAGAGCGCGTCGTAGACGGCGTCGATCAGGGCCCTGCGGCGCGGGTCGACATCGTCGAACCCCAGCATGCGGTTGGTGACATAGCCGAACCCGACGCCGGCGTCGGGATCGGCAAAACCGACGGCGCCGCCCCAGCCGGTATGGCCGAAAGTTTGCGGCGAGGCGCGGCCGCCATAGACAGGATCCTCGATCTGATAGCCGGCGGCGAAGGCGGCCGGCAGCGCGAAGCTGTCGTCCATGCCGCGAAAGCGCGGCCTTGCAGCCTCCTCGACCGCCGCGCGGCTGATCAAAGTCTTGCCGCCCAAAGTGCCGCCCGCCGCCATCATGCCGTAGATACGCGCCAGCGCGTGCGCCGTGGATTGGCCGTTGCCGCCCGGTACCTCGGCGGCGCGCCAGGCGCGGTCGTTCGGCGCCAGGGCGCGCGGCGCCGGGTTGTCGCACGCGTGGGGGAAGGACGAGGCGCGCACGAACTCGACCCAGTCCGACGTCTTCGGACCCTCGATCATCTCGGCGGCCCGCAAATCCTCGGCCTGCGGCAGGCCGACATGGAAGTCGGCTCCGAGGGGGCCCGCGATCTCTTCGGCGATGAAACGTCCGACGCTGCGCCCGTCGACGCGCCGCACCGCTTCGCCGGCAAGATGGCCGTAGGTGAGCGCGTGGTAGACGCAGCGGCTGCCCGGCTCCCAGAGCGGCGGCATGGCGGCAAGCGCATCGACATAGGGCGTCCAGGCGAGCAGGCCCGCCTCGTCCATCGGCACGGCGAGGCCGCTGAGCCCCGACTGGTGCGACATCACCTGGTCGAGCGTGATGCGCTCCTTGCCGCCTTCCGCGAATTCCGGCCAGTAGCGCGCGACCGGCGCCGCGTAGTCCAGCTTGCCGCGCTCCACCAGCATCGCGATCGCCAGCGCCACGACGCCCTTGGTGGAAGACCAGACATTGATCAGCGTGTCGCGCCGCCACGGCCGCGTGCGCGCGGCATCCGCGTGGCCGCCCCAAAGATCGACGACGGTCCTGCCTTGAAGCACGACCGAGACGCCGCCGCCATGCTCGAGGCCTTCAGCAAAACACCAGGCGAACGCATCGCGCACCCCGGCAAAACGCGGATCGCAGAGACCGTCTATGTTCATGCGCGAATTCCAGCCAACAGCGCCTCAGCCAAACAGCCTGGTCACGAAGCCGCCGAACCAGCCAAGCTGCGCCTCGTGGTGGGCTTCCATCAACCTGTCCTGAAGGGGGCGGTCCTGCGCGCCGAGGGTTCCGTAGGGCGCGCCTCGCCGCTCCTGCCAGCGCCGGAAACCGGCCGGACCCTGCTCGGCATGGAACTGCAGCCCGTAAGTTGTCTTGCCGATCCGAAACGCCTGGTTGGGAAACGTCTCGCTCGAGGCCAGATGCACCGCGCCGGCCGGCAGGGCGAAGGTGTGGAAATGGTTCTGCGGCAGGAAAAGCGGCCGGTCGAGGAAGTCGCCGGCCTCGACCGTCGGCGTGATCTCGAAATAGCCGAACTCCCTGATGCCGCTTTCCACCGGCCCGACATCGGCGCCGAGATGCCAGGCGATCTGCTGCGCGCCCTGGCAGATGCCGAGCAGCGGTAGGTCGTTGTCCAGGCAATGCTCGATCAGCGCGGCTTCGTGATCGAGGAACGGATGCTTGTCGGTGTCGTAGACGTTGAACGGACCGCCATAGATCACGGCGCCGTCGACATTTTCGAGATCGATCGCCTCACCCTTGAACGGCATCGCGGTGGTGACCGCATGGCCGTTCACTTCCAGGGTCGTCTGGACATGATCGTCGCCCGGCTCTTCCGAGTGCCTGACCAGAACAATGCGCTTCATCGGAGCTCCTGCCGCTCATTCCAGCGAGACGACGATAGAGCTTGGCGGGCCGCCGGAAATGTGCCAGCGTCCAGTTTCGGCTGGACGCTGGTGGGTGGCGCAAACGCAGCGCCGGGGCATCACCCCTTCGCCAACCCGCGATCGATCAGCCGCGCCAGGCGCGCCGAGAAGGCTTTCGCGTCCGCCGGCTTGTCGCCGTCGAGCACGCGCGCTTCGTCGTAGAGCAGGTGTGCGGCGTCTTCCTTGAACGCCTGTTCGTCGTCGCCGAGTTTGGCCAGCGCCGCGACGCGCCCATGCCGCGGGTTGATCTCGAGGATCGGCTTGGCGGCCTTGTCGAGCCGGCCGGCGGCGTTGAGCAGCCGCTCGAACTGGCGGTCGGGGCCATGCTCGGGCGCGACGAGGCAGACGGCGCTTTCGGTCAGCCGGTCGGAGGCTTTCACGTCCGACACCTCGTCGCCGAGCGTCGTCTTCACGAATGCCAGAAACGTCGCGATGTCCGACGGCGTTTCGGCATCCGGCTTCGCCGCGTTCTCGGGCAGCGCGACATCGGCAAGCTCGGCGGCGCCCTGCGTCACCGATTTGAACGGCTTGCCGTCGAATTCCGGCGCCATGGTCACCCAGAAACTGTCGACCGGGTCGGTGAGCAACAGCACCTCGATGCCGCGCGCGCGAAACCCTTCGAGCTGCGGCGAGGCCTCGAGCCGCGCGCGGTCGTCGCCGGCCATGAAGAAGATCGCCTTCTGGCCTTCCTTCATCGCTCCGACATAGTCGGCAAGGCCGCGCCAGCCTTCGCCCGAAGCGGTCGAGTGGAAGCGGGCAAGCTTCAGCAACTGCTCTCGCCGCTCATAATCCTCATAGAGGCCTTCCTTGAGGACGACGCCGAAATTCTCCCAGATCTTCGCATAGGCTTCCGCGTCGTTTTCGGCCGTCTTGGCGAGGTCGCCAAGCACGCGGTTGGTCACGCCCTTGCGGATCGATGCCAGCAGCGGGCTTTCCTGGATCATCTCGCGCGAGACGTTGAGCGGCAGGTCGGCGGAATCGACCAGGCCGCGCACGAAGCGCAGGTAGCGCGGCAGCACGTCGGCATCGTCGGTGATGAAGACGCGCCGCACATAGAGCTTCATGCGGCCCTTGCGGTCCTGGTCGAACAGGTCGAACGGCCGCGATCCCGGCACGAAGGCCAGCACGCTGTATTCCTGCCGGCCCTCGGCGCGGAAATGGATGGTCGAGGCGGGCTCGTCATACTGGCCGGCAATGCTGCGGTAGAAGTCGGTGTATTCCTCCGGCTTGATCTCGCTCTTCTGCCGCACCCACAGTGCCGTGCCATCGGCGATGTCGCGCGGCTCGGCGCCGGGCTTTTCGACGAGCGCGATCGGCACCGGCACATGGCCCGACTGCGACTTTGCCAGCCCTTCGAGCCGGTACGGCGTGGCGTAGGAAGAGGCGTCCTCCATCAGATGCAGCACGACGCGCGTGCCGCGCCCGGGCGCCGTCTCGAGCGGCGCCGGCGCGATCTCGTAAGTGCCCTTGCCGTCGGACGACCAGCGGAAGGCCTCGTCGCTGCCGGCCTGGCGGCTGATGACGTCGACCCGGTCGGCGACCATGAAAACCGAGTAGAAGCCGACGCCGAACTGGCCGATGAGCTGCGTGTCCTCCGTCGCCTTGCCGGCCTCGACGCGTTCCAGGAACGCGCGCGTGCCGGAGCGCGCGATGGTGCCCAGCGCCTCGGCCATCTCGTCGCGGCTCATGCCGATACCGTTGTCCTCGACGACGAGCTCTTTGTTGTCCGCATCGGCGGCGATGGTGATGCGCGGTTTTGCGTCGTCGCCCAGCAGCTCGGGCCGGCTGACCGCCTCGAAGCGCAGCTTCTCGCAGGCGTCCGCCGCGTTGGAGATCAGCTCGCGCAGGAAGACGTCGCGGTCCGAATAGACCGAATGCACCATCATGTGCAGCAGCCGCGAGACGTCCGCCTCGAATGTCCTGGTTTCAGTCTTCTGTTCCGTCATCTCGACTTTCCCAAATCTCCGTTCTGCCTGTCGCGCCAAGCGCGTTCAGGGCTTCATCCTGCGGTTGTTTCAATTGTGTCCGCGGTCCGGATAGGACCGGCTTCGGCAGGGACAATATCGGGATGGCCGGCGAAGGCAACAAGAGGTGCGGGAGAAGCAAGGGGAAGAACGCCCCCATCGAGCGCCTTTCGATCGAGAGGCGTCGGCGGGGGGCGGGAGGTTTCACTTTTAGTGCTCGTTTGAGGCCTCGAAAGTCCTCGCATCGGTCATGTGAATGATGACAAGCAGCTCTCTGTCTTTCCCTTTTGCGGCGCTGGCTTCCAGCGGCTACCCGGAGAGAAAATTAACATATGTTAGGAGCGGAAGAGGGATCACCTGGCAGCGGATCGCACACGATTGGCGCCGGCGATAACCTTAATTTTGGTTTCCTTTGCATAGGCTTCCCGAACGGAAGGTAAAGGGATAGATTAGCAATTCGTTAAGTACGCCCGGGGGCGAGCGTAAGGTTGTGTCGTCGAGCGTAAGGGATGTGTTGTGATGAATTTCAAGTCTCTGATCAAGCGGGCCGAGGACGTCGATAAGGAATTTCAGGAACTTCAATCGGATCTGGCGGAAGCATTCGAGGACGTTCTTAAAGATGATGAACAGCCGCCGTCGGAGGACGGTGCCGTTGCCGGCCAGGACCTTGTGGCAAGCGACGAGACTCCGCCGCCCGAAGAGCAGCCTGAGCCAGCCCCATCGCGGCTGACGCCGCATACCCAGACGCGGCTTGCCGCCCTGGAGGCCGTCGCCGGGCTTTTCCGCGACGGGCAGGGCCATCTGCAGGAGATCGAGGCGAAGCTCTCGGAGATCGCCACCGCGCATCATATGACGCGCGAGGTCCTCAACGTCTTCCATCGCGACGTGTTGCGCTCCAACGAGCTGGAACTGGCAAACCTCGCCCTCACCAACGAACACAAGGCGCTCTCGGAACAATTGCTCGACGCCGCCCGCAAGCAGCGCGAGCGCGACGGCGCGGCCGAGGCCTGGCAACAGCGCGAGGCGAGCCTCGTCCAGGACCGGGAGCAGCTGCGCTCCGCACTTGCGGCCGTGCGCCTGGAACTCGTGGAGATGGGCAATGAGGGCTCGAGGCGCGAAACGGAGTTCGGCGAGATCGTCAAGGCTCTGACCGCCAAGACCGTCGAGGTCGACAGGCGCGGCGCCGAAAACAAGCTGCTGCGCGAAAAGCAGGTCGGCCTGTCGGTCGATCTGGAGCAGGCGCAGAAGCGCGAGGCGGAGGCGAGGCACAAATTCGACGAGTTCGCGGCAACCCACACCAGTGAAACCGCCCATATTGCGGAGCTGATGGCGCAGATCGGCAATCACGAAAGAGAAGAGGGCCGGCTGCAGAAGACGTTGGAGGCGACCCAGGCCAGGCTTGCCGAAACAGCCGAAGCGGCGCGTATCGCCGAAAGCGACGGCGCGGCCGAATTGGCGCGCGGCCAGGCCGAGATGCGTGGTTTGCGTGCCGAGATCCAGGAATTGCAGTCGCGCCTGGACAAGGTCACGACCGACAATGGCGAAGCCGCGGCCGAGATCGTCAGCCTCAAGGCGCAGTTGAACGACACCGTGACCGAACGCCAGATCGCGGAGGAAAGGCTCGCCGTCCTCAAGGAAGAGAGCGAAATCGACAAGAAGAACCTGTCAGCCGTCACCACCAACCTGTCGCAGCTTTCCCTGCAGCAGGCATCCGAGCAGATCCAGCTCGATATCCAGAAGCAGGAATGCGAGGATCTGCGCGCCGAGATCGAAACGCTCAATGCCCGCATCAAGGAGTTGCTGCCTTACGAGCGGCTGCACAGGGTGACCGACGCCAGATCGCGCAAGGATGCCGCGCCTCCGGTCAACGGCATCATCGCGGAAGCGGCGCGTCCCGCTCCGCGGCGTGTTCCGCGGCGAAATCTGCGCACCGCAGGCTGAGAAACTGCCGGTTACTTTCCCGAAATTGCTTCTGGCCGGCTATTTGCCCGCCATGCTGTCGGCGAGGCCCTGCGCCTGCTTCAGCAGCGCCGGGAAGGATGGATCGCCGGGCAGTCGCTGGGCCATGCAGGCGCGGTAATCGGCATCGCCCTTTTCCCAGGCGGCGTTGGCGGGATCGGAAGCCGACGAATCCTCCTGGTCAGATCCTTGATTTTCCTGCTGCGTCTTCTGCGCGGCGGCGTCGGCGGCTGCCCAGATCGAGTCGCAGGCCGCGATCTTCGGCACGGCGGGCGAGGCGGAGGCCTCGGCAATCAGCACGCGGTCGCCTTTGACGACCGCCACGACGACGCGCTGGTCGTAGATCGGCCCGACATCCTGCGTCCAGCCGCCGAGCCGGGCGACGACCATGTCGGCGCCGTCGGGCTTCTTCAGCGAAAAGTCGAGCGTGCCGGAGAACGCCGCGTCGCTGCCGATGGCTTGCGTGTAAAAATTGTCGAGCTTCAGCGCCGCGCCGATGTCCGTGGGCAGCTTGAAATCCGCTTCGGTCTCGGCCGATTTGGACTTGAGCCAGCGCTCGGTCAGCCCGCGCGTCGAGGCCACGATGCTCGGACTGTCGTCGCTCTGGGCATAGCGCAACCCGTCGAGCATGCCGTAGCCGATATCGGAAGCGTTGAGGCTTTCGATGTTCATGGTGCCGGTCGCCGGAAAATCCTTGACCGAAAGCGGGCCGAGAATGGTGGCGAGCCGCTGCTGCAGGTCGGCCAGCGCCTTCTCGTTCTGGGCATCGATGGTTTCGATGGCCGTGTTGGCGCTTTCCTGCGCGGTGATGTCGGCAATCGCCTTGTCGCGCGCCGCGATATAATCGTCCTCCGGCGAGGCGAAGGCCGCGCTGGCCGAGAGTGTGAGAAGAAGTGTCAAGACCAGCCGCATGATGTGCCCCGTTTCGCCCAAACCGTATGCATGTTTGCTGACAAGATCAGGCTAAAAGAAGGCCGAGTGCGGCGCCGCAACTGCTGATCTCCCCCCTAGTGGGGGAGATGCCCGGCAGGGCAGAGGGGGGCGCGAAGGAACGTAAACCATTGAGGTCGTCATCCTAGGGCGAAGCAAGGAGCGAAGCGACGCAGCGCAGACCCCAGGATCCATGCCGTGACGCTAAAGCGTTGCAACGGTTGAGAATTCTGCTCCGTTGCACCCTTCGGTCAAGGTCACGGCATGGATCCTCGGGTCAAGCCCGAGGATGACGAAGCGCTGGGACAGGCCGATCCAAGTACAGATACGTCGGCGGGACAGCGCCCCCCTCTGTCCTGCCGGACATCTCCCCCACTAGGGGGGAGATCAGCTGTTCCCGCCTTTGCGCCTCACCCCTTCCGCTTCTCCACTTCCGCTTTCCTCAGCAAAAACCGCTGGATTTTCCCGCTCGGCGTCTTCGGCAGCTCGCTGACGAACTCGACCTCGCGCGGATAGGAATGCGCCGAGAGCCGCTTCTTCACATGCTGGGCGAGTTCCTCGGCCAGCGCCTCGCTACCCTTGAAGGCAGGCGCAAGCACCACGAAGGCCTTGACGATCTCGGTGCGCTGCGGATCGGGCACGCCGACCACCGCCGCCTCGTTGACCGCCGGATGCTCGATCAGCGCGCTTTCGACGTCGAACGGCCCGATGCGGTAGCCGGCCGAGGTGATGACGTCGTCGGCCCGGCCGATGAAGGAGACCGAGCCGTCCGGCTCATATTCCACCGTGTCGCCGGTGCGGTAATAGCCGCCGGCGATCGCCGGCGTTTGCGCCTGAAAGTAGCCGTCGAACCAGCGCAGCGGCGAGTTCTTGAGATCGACGGCGAGAACCCCGGGCTGGTTCGGGCCGAGCTCGTTGCCTGCCTCGTCCAGCACCACCATGCGATATCCCGGCATGGCAAAGCCGGCCGAGCCCGCGCGGACGGTGTGCGATAAGCCGTGATGGTTGTTGACCATCATCCCGTTCTCGGTCTGGCCGTAATGGTCGTGGATCGGCGCGGCAAGATGGGCGTCGAACCAGCGGATCACTTCCGGGTTGAGCGGTTCGCCGGCGCTGCTCACCACGCGCAGTTTTCCTTTGACGCGGGCCGCGGCCTCGGGTCCTTCGGCCATCAGAAGGCGATAGGCGGTGGGCGAGCCGGCAAGGCTGGTGACGCCCAGGCGGTCGATGATCTCGTAGGTCGATCTGGCGTTGAAGGCGCCTTCGTAGAAGGTGGTGGCGATGCCGAGCTGCAGCGGCCCGGTGATAGCGTAATAGAGCCCGTAGGCCCAGCCGGGATCGGCGATGTTCCAGAAGATGTCGTCGGACGTGAGCCCGATCGCGTCGCGCATATAGGCGCCGAAGGCCAGCAGCGCGCTGAGCGGCACCGGCACGCCTTTCGGATGTCCCGTCGTGCCGGAGGTCGACATCATCATGAACAGGTCCGACCCCTTGCGCATCACCGGCGCGCAGTCGGGCGAGGCGGCCGCAAGCGCGGCGCGGAAGTCGATGTCGCCGGCGGGCAGCACATCGCCGGAGCCAAGGATGGTGGCGATGCGCGGGCGGTTTTCCACCTCGTCGAGCTTGCCGCGATTGGCCGGGTTGGTCACCACCAGCCTGGCCTTGCTGTAGCTCAGGCGGTGCTCGACCGCCTTCGGCCCGAAGGCGGTGAACAAAGGCTGGTAGACCGCGCCGACGCGCCACGTGCCGAGGATCAGCGTCACCAATTCAGGAGTGCGCGGCAGCATGCCGGCCACGACATCGCCGGGGCGAACGCCAAGCTCCTTGAGCAGGGTGCCGACGCGGCCGGACATGTCGGCAAGGTCGTCGAAAGAGTATTCGCGCAGCTCCCCGCCGGCCGAGATCGCGCGCAGCGCCAGCCGGTTCTCGCCGGTATGGCGGCCGCAGCATTCGACATAGGCGTTGATGCCGGTGGCGGGATCGCCGTGCAGGCGTGCGATCTCGTCCTCGATGCGGAATTGCGCGACGGCATCCTCATAGCGCGGCAGCGCTGACGTATCGGTCATGGCCATCCTCCCTGGGTGAGCGCCTCGCCTCCTCGCGGGGCGGCGCCGGGTCGGAGATTGCCTTAAAACGCAGCGCGGGTCGATTGCGGCGAAGCTCGACGGGCGAGTTGGCCCCGCGCGCGCCTGACTATACTATGATCATGTGAGTGCGGAGAGGGGAGGCGCCAGCATGCGGCTTGATCGCAATCTCTTTCATTTGATTTGGGCCGTCGCCGCGGCCGTCGCGCTTTGGCCGCATGCGGCATCGGCCGAGCCAATCTCGGCTGAGCGCGTCGCTGCGGCGCTAACGAAGCTCGAAGCGCTGGCGCAAGGCGCCGTCGACGATGGCGGCGTTCCCGGCCTTGCCATTGCCGTCGTGCATGACGACGAGGTGGTGTTCCTCAAGGGGTTCGGTCATCGCGAGGCCGGCAAGCCGGAGGCCGTCGACGCCGACACCGTGTTTCAGATCGCTTCTCTGTCCAAGCCGGTCTCGGCCACGGTCGTGGCGGCGCTGGTCAGCGACGGGGTCGTATCCTGGGATTCGAAGATCGCCGACCTCGATCCGGCCTTCCGCCTCGCCGATCCGTATCCGGCGAGCGAGCTCACCATCCGCGACCTGTTTTCGCATCGCAGCGGACTTCCAGGCACCGCCGGCGACGATCTCGAGGACATAGGCTACGATCGCGCCACGATCCTTCACCGCCTGCGCTTCGTGCCGCCATCGTCGAGCTTTCGCGCCGGCTACTCCTACTCCAATTTCGGCCTGACCGAGGGCGCCGTCGCCGCCGCCAGGCCGACAGGCAAGCCCTGGGAAGACATCGCCGAGGAGAAGCTCTACCGGCCGCTCGGCATGGCCTCGACCAGTTCCCGTCACGCGGATTTTGTCCAGCACGCCGATCGCGCAGCGCTCCACGTCAGGGTCGACGGCGCCTGGGCCGCCAGGATCAAGCGCGATCCGGACGCCCAGTCGCCCGCCGGCGGCGTCAGCTCCACCGCGCGCGATCTTGCGCAATGGGTTCGCCTGCTGCTCGGCGACGGCGTCTACGCCGGCAAGACGCTGATTGCCGCCGACGCGCTGGAGCAGACCCACGTTCCGCTGATGACGCGCGGCAAGAACCCGGTCTCCGGCGGCGAATCCTTTTATGGCCTTGGCTGGAACATCGAATTCGGCCGGCACGGCCTGAGCTGGGGCCATGCCGGCGCCTTCAGCGTCGGCGCCCGCACCCTGGTGACGATCTTTCCGAGGGAGAAACTCGGTATCGTCATCCTCGCCAACGCCTTTCCGACCGGTGTGCCGGAGGGGCTGTCCGACAGCTTCGCCGATCTCGTCTTCGAGGGGTCGGTCGAGAAGGATTGGATCGAGGCGTGGAACGGCATCTATGTCGGCTTGTTCGGCCCGATGGTCGAGACGGCCAAGGCCGCCTATGCCCGCCCGCCGTCTCCGCCGACGCCGTCCCGGCCGGCCGGCGCCTATGTTGGCCGCTACGCCAGCGACTTCATCGGCGATGCCGTGGTGTCGGGCGCCGGCGACGGCCTCGTGCTCAAGCTCGGGCCGTCGGGGGCGCGAACCTATTCGCTGGCGCATTTCGACGGCGACCGTTTCGTCACGTTCCCCGACGCCGAGACGCCGGACAGGCCCGCCGGCGTCAGCTTTGCCGTCGGCCCCGACGGCAAAGCGTCGGCGATCACCATCGATTTTCTCGACGACAATCATATGGGCACGCTGCGGCGTGCCCCCGATTAAGGCGACTGAGCGGTCAGGAAGCCCGCCCATACTGGAGCAGTTTGAAGCAGTCGCCGCTGCCTGAGCTCGACTGCGTCAGCACCGGCTTAGACCGGTCGAGCCATTCCTGGTGCGATCTGGCGTCGGCCTCGATCGCATCGACCGGAGCAGCTTTGACGAAGCCGCGCCCCTGGCCGAACAGCCAGCAGGCCCGGGCCAGATGCCTTCTGGCGCGCTGGCGTAAGAGGTCGGCATCGTAGAAGATGTCGAGCACTTCCTGCTTGATCCGGCGCTCCTTTTCAGGGTCGGCGACCACCGTCCCCACCGGCTCGCCGCCGATCGTCTGCTGCAGATCCTTGTAGTCGAGCGCAAGCTGGGTGGTGGCGTATTTGATCTCGCTCTCGTCGCGCACGATGTCGAACCACAGCCTGGGATCGAGCTCGTTGACGACGAAGGAGGCTTCGAAATCGCGCGAAAGGTTCAGCGCCTCGAACTCCCCGATATCGACGTCGTGCTCGACCAGGAGGATCTTGGCCGCCTGCTTGCCGAGCTCTGTCCCCTGCAGGCTGACGGCGGTGTTCTTGCCGCCGAGATCGGGGCTGAGATAGGGGCCTCCCTCATCCAGCAGCTCGTCGAATTCATCGAGCGACTGCATGACCGGCGCGCCGCGGGCGATGCGGGCGGCGAGCTTGGCCAGAACCTGCTGCAGCTCGGTCTCGCGTTTGCGCTGGTCCTGGTAGTTTTGCTGGAAGAAGAAGATGAACAGCGAGACCCCGATGCCGATCAGGATCACCCCGAGCTGCGAGAAGATGTTGCGGTAGTATTCCAGCAGCTTTTCGCGGTGTCGCACGTCGTCGCGCACGCTGCGGGCCACGCGCAGGTTGACGATCAGCGACAGGATCAGCAGTCCCGCGCCGACCAGGATGAGGCCGCCGATGAGAAGGTAGCCATGGCCTGCGCTGAAATTCATTCGCGTCGTCCCGAAGCCCCGGAGAGGACAGACTACTGGCATTTCGCTCAAATACCTATGGTGCAGGCCGGGCGCCGCGACGTCGCTTGCCATTGACCCCGCCGTCCATTGGGCCGATATCCCCGCGAAACCGCCCCGAGACCCTGATGACCTCAGACGCCAATCTTAAGGAAGCTGCCGCCCCCGACGCCACCTGGCAAGCCGATGTCCGCGAAGGCGTGCGCCATGTCCGCGACCTCGCGCCCCTGCCGCTGTCGCCGGCCGAACGCGCCGCTGCCCAGGAGGCGGCCGCCGCGCACAAGGTGCGCGTGCCAAAATCCTATCTCGACCTGATCGACTGGAACGACCCCCACGACCCGATCCGCGCCCAGGTGATTCCGTGGCCCGATGAACTCGTCTCGGCTGAAGGCGAGCTCGACGATCCGATCGGTGACCATGCCTTCAGCCCGGCGCCGCGGCTGACGCACCGCCATGCCGACCGCGTGCTTCTGTTCCCGACCTATCAATGCGCCGTCTATTGCCGCTTCTGCTTCAGGAAGGAGTCGCTGACCTCGATTGGCCGCGGCTACACGCGCGAAGCGCTGGAGCCGGCGCTGGCCTATATCGCGGACCACCCGGAGATCCGCGAGGTTATCCTGACCGGCGGCGATCCGCTGTCGCTGCCCGACAAGGCGCTCGCCGAAATCCGCGCTCGGCTGGAGGCGATCCCGCATCTGAGGCTCTTGCGCATCCACACGCGCGTGCCGGTGGCGCTCCCGTCGCGTGTCACCGCCGGCATGGTCGCGGCGCTGCAGGGCAGGCTGATGGTGAGCGTGGTGACCCACTTCAATCACCCGCGCGAGCTCACGCAAGCGGCTGAAGCTGCCTGCCGCACGATGCGGCTGGCAGGCTTTGTGCTGCTCAACCAGAGCGTTTTGCTCAAGGGCGTCAACGACGATGTCGAGGTGCTGGAGGAGCTCTGCCGCGAGCTGATCTATCGCCTCGGCGTGAAACCCTATTACCTGCACCATGGCGACCTCGCGCGCGGCATGGCGCACCGCCGCACCACGGTTGCCGAGGGCCAGGCGCTCGTCGCCGAGCTGCGCCGGCGCCTCTCCGGCCTCTGCAACCCGACCTATGTCATCGACCTGCCCGATGGCGGCGGCAAGGTGCCGCTGGCGGCGAGCCATATCGAAGGGCGGGAAGGGGAGATCTGGCGCATTCGCGGCCAGGACGGGAAGCTGCGGGAATATCGCGAGGTGGTGGCCGGCTGATGAGGCCGGGCGCCGGTCGAAAGCGGCCCGACAGCCCTGTTGGGGGCAAAGGATGCCGGGCTGCCGGGCCTGACCGGCGGGCGTTGGAGGCCGCCGGCTGAGACAAGCATGGGTCCGACCCGCCGGAACCGCACCATGTGAACGAAGGATCGCTTGCCTATTCCTTCGTTTGGAGGATGCAGCCGCCCGGAAAAAGGCGGACATTGACGGTGATCCTTCCGGATCATCGGTGATCCTCCTGGATCATCAAAGACTGCAACTGCAAGAGTCCCCATGCTAGGATCCCTCCTAGCTATCCTTGAGCCTCGCCTGCTTCTCCCCGGAGCAGGCGAGGCTCCCCGCTTCTGCCAGGGTCTCAACATCGCCCTCTTCTCGTGGGAACTGGAGCCTTCGCCCCGCATTCTATCAGCGGGACCTGAAGGAGCGTTGCGTGAAGGCTTTGTTGGGAATTGTCGGCGGCTTCGTGCTGACCCTGGCCGTGTTCGCCAGCGGGCTCGCCTTCGCCACCTGGATGCTGGCCGCCAAGCCGGTGCGTCAGGCCACGCCCACGATCGGCGTTTCCGAGCTCTGGACGAAGGACGCCCAGCCGGTCGATCCGCAAAAGCAGAGCCTCGAACGCATTCCCGCCCAGCAGGCGGCGGCCGTGCCTGCCAAGCCGGGTGAGCCGGCCAAGCCGGACGGCGCGGCGCAGGCCACCGCGCTGGCGAAACCGGCGCCGTCCGCGCCGCCGCGGCTGCAGCCATTGCCGGACGTCTCCGGGCCGGGCCAGCCCGCGTCGGACGCCAACGCGGCCCAGCAGCCGGCGCCAGCCGATGAGCAGGCTGAGCAGCAACTGCCCGTCGCGCATCTGCAATGGTGCGCCACCCGCTATCGCAGCTACCGCCCGCAGGAAAACAGCTACCGCTCCTACAGCGGCGAGCTGCGACCCTGCATCTCGCCCTATTACGACCCCGGCGGCGATCGCACCGCCTCGACCGGCCAAAACGATCCGCAGGGCCAGAACGACCAGGCGAACGGCGAGCCGGGGGCGAACGGCCAGCAGGATGCCACGACCGAAGACCGGATGATCGACGACCAGGCCGAGATGCAAGGCTACGCCACCTCGCGCGGCGGCTACGCCACCACCTATGGCGGCCCGCCGGAAGAGATTTCGCCCGAGGCCGAGGCCCAGGCACGGGGCGGGCCGGTCTCCGCCGATCACGCCGACTACTGCTTCAACCGCTACCGCTCCTACGATCCGCGCGACAACAGCTACCAGCCCCTCGACGGCGGCCCGCGCCGTCAGTGCGAGTAGGGCGCCGACGCTTTTCCTCGCCCCCGCCAGCGGCGGGGGAGAGGTGGCCGCGAAGCGGACGGAGAGGGGGCTTCGTAAAGCGTTACCTTTCCCAATCGAGGTTTGCGCCATTCCCCCGCTCCGTCTCGGCTTCGCCGAGCCACCTCTCCCCCACATCGTGGGGGCGAGGAACCAGGCTGAAGCAGCCCGATACCTTCCGGAGACCATCCTGAAACATACCCTCCTTACAACCGGCATGCCGGCGAAACGCTGAAGCCCGATGGTCGCGCGGACTGAAATCCAGGAGCGCACCCATGACATCCGACCAGATCAAGCTCGTGCAGGATAGTTTTCGCGAGGTCGTCCCGATCAAGGACGCGGCGGCGGCCTTGTTCTACGAGAAGCTGTTTTCGATCGACGGCAGCCTCAGGGCGCTGTTCGTCGAAACCGACATCAAGAAGCAGGGCGCCAAGCTGATGGCGGCGCTGGGCTTCGTCGTCCACGGCCTGTCGCGCGCCGAAACCATCCTGCCCACGGTCCAGGACCTCGCCCGGCGCCATGTCGGCTACGGCGTCGAGGAGCATCACTACGCCACCGTCGGCCAGGCGCTGATCGAGACGCTCGCCGCCGGCCTCGGTGAGGCTTTCACGCAAGAGGTGCGCGAAGCCTGGGCAGCGGCGTACGGGCTGCTGGCAAGTGTGATGATCGCGGCGGCGCGGGACGTGCAGCTGGCGGCTTGAACGCTTAGGGAAGCTAAGCTGGAGCAGCGCCGAGTTCCGTCACGCCCCCCTCTGTCCTGCC
>NZ_QMBP01000024.1 GCF_003289945.1 Mesorhizobium hawassense | reverse complement strand
GCCTGCCTTGCCGTAGTCATCCGTGATATCTCAATCGTCAATCGCCGGCGTCAGTTCCAGCTCGGCCGGCGTCAGCCCTTGCCGCAGCTGGCTCAGCCGAAACTCGTCGACCCAGTAAGCCTCGCCGTCGACCAGCACGCGGGCGCTGTAGGTGCCGCCGGAAAAGCGCTGCGCGGTGACGTAGACCTTGTGGCGCTCGAGCGCCGTCTTCACCGCGGCGCGGCGGGAATTTTCTCTGGCGACGGGACTGGCCATGGCCTCACTCGAACACGCTGCCACTGGAGATGCGGCTGGCCATCAGCATGGCGGAGAGCGCAATGTGAGTCAATTTGGCCGATTTTGTTGCTGTCCCGCCAGTTAAAAGTTCCGCTCAAGACGGACGGCCGAAGACGACGGTGATAAGCGCGAGCGCACCGAAACTGCCGACCAAGGTAAAAGCGCCGAACGCAATCACTCGGCGCGCGATCAAGAAGCGGGGGCGACCAGTAGTCAGCATACCGCCGTGCATCCCGTTTTCCCCATCGTTCGCTCCATGGAAGATTCTGCACCTCCATCGATCCATAAAGATCGCTTCGCATAAAGATGCTCAGCATTGCAATGATGATGGCCGCTGCGCTCAGGAACGCGACCACAACGCAGAATGTTATCGGACAAGCAGATGAGGATTGTTCGCCCATTCATACTTCAAGGCGCCCGGTCCTCCGCAGCTCGCCCATTCACCGCCCCGACCGCAGCCGCCGCCAGCGCTGCATGAATTCCTGTGCGAGCTTGAACAGGCGCGGGTTGTCGCGCACGAAGGCGACGCCCCGGCCGCGGTATTTGATGGCCTCGCTCGCGGCCATGCCCTTCAGCGTGATGCCGTAGCAGAGCTCCGAGAGAACCGCCTTCACCGCGCCCATATGTTCCTTGTAGCTCTGGTTGCCGACCGACAGGTCGAAATAGTCGAAGCCGGCGCCGCGGCCCCACCGGATCAGTTCGCCCATGATGCACAGTCCGGGCGAAACGTTGGGCACCGCTCCCTGGTCGATCGCGATCAGCAGCGCGTGCAAAGTGCCAAGATGGGCGGCCAGATACTGGACCGCGACCGTGACGTCGCCGGCACGCAGACCGAAGATCCGCACCGAGCCGTCGGTCAGGCCGCGATGCGCGGCCTCGCGGTAGAAATCGACGACCGCCGGCTGCGCCATCAGATCGAACCGGCCGAGCTCGCGAAACCGGCTGAGCCGCAGTTCGACCAGCTTGCCGAAGATGGAATCGACGAGGGCCGGCGTGTCGGCTTCCACCAATGCCAAGCCGCCATTGCGGTCGAGTCGGCGCAGGTCCTTGTTGAGCGCCTTGACGAAGGACGGACGGCAGATGCGCTTGACGACGGTCTCGGCGTCGCCGTCCATGGCGATGCCGTAATGGGAGTGGATGGAGTCGCGCGCCGGCGAAAGCAGCGCCAGCGGATTGGCGACGCCGCCGACCTCTTTCGGGATGCCGGCGATGTGGATGCGGTCGGCCGGCGGCAGCACGGAAAGCACCGCGGCCCAGGCGGCCTCGGCGGATTGCCTTGTCCAGGGGGTCGCGTCGGCGAGCAAGGGGGCTGCATAGTCGCACACCCCGCAGCTCAGCCACTCGATCACCCAGTGGTGGAACGCGCGGCGCCGCATCAGCGGCACCAGCATCACCGGTTCGCCCGTCGCGGCGTCGCGCAACTCGACGATGGCAAGCTCGGCCTTCCGCGGCAAAAGCCGTTCGACGATGCCTTCGGCCCAGGCGAAATGCTGGTGGCCGGTGCACACGCCCCTCGTCTCGAGACGCAGCCAGAGCGGCCTGACAGCTTCGAGGCTGGTGTGCAGCCGCGCCACGTAAGCACCACTGACGGCGCCGGCGGCGTGCGGTGCCGCCTCATCCTCGGCCAGGCCGGTCGTCATCGCTGCCATCGGCATTGCCTGGCTTGCCACATCATTCTCCTATCGTCTCTGCGCGGACAGCGTGGCCGCGCGGCGCCAGGCACCGATCACCGTGGGGCGCTGTTCGTTCGGATGCTTGAGGTTCCACATGCGATTGGCCGCGAAGTACCATGAGGCCACCATCACGAAGGTCTCGGAAACCGCCGCGCCCGCCAGCGACCATGTCGATGGCGCGATGGCCAGCAGGAGTCCGATCGTCGCCAGCCCGACGACCGCGCCGGCCAGGGTGATGAAGGCGACGATGCGGAAATCGCCGACGATCTCGAGGACCACGCGCGGCATGACATAGGCCATGATCGGCACGAAATTGGCGATGGCGAAAACTCCGATCAGCCCGACCGAGGCATGCTGCAGGGCCTGGGATTTGATCATCGGCAGGATGAACAGGACGCCGCAGCCATAGGCCAGGCTGCCAACCCCCATGACGATCGCCCAGACCTTGGCCTGCGTCCACACGCGGTCGAATTCGTTGTTGCGCACCAGCCTTGCGAGTTCCGGCTGTGTCATGTTGGAGAAGGCGAGGCTGGAGATGCGCAGCGGCGCAAACAGCACCAGCACCGCTGCCAGCGGCGCGTAGGCGGCCGGACCGGCGATGCCGGCGACCAGCAGCGCCAGGCTTTGTCCCTGGATGTTTGTGGTGGTGGCGCTGAACCCCGACCAGGAAAGCTGCGGCCAGAGCTTCGCGTAGCGCCGCCAGGTCGACGCGCGGAAGGAGATGCGCAGCCTGCGGCGCGCCAGCTTCACCAGCACGGCGATGCCGACCACATTGGCCGCGGCAAGCGCATAGAAAGTGGCCTGCAGCGCGTCGGCGAAGAACCAGATCGCCGCCCCCGCGAGCGCTATGCCGGCGATGGTGAACACGGCGTCGCTGATGGAGACGACAAGCTGCATGCGGCGCGCAAAGAAGGCCGAGCGCATATGGCTGCGCAGCGACCAGGCGCAGACGAAGCAGGCGGCGCCGATGCCGCTCGGGTCGCCCAGCAGACGCATCAGCAGCCCGGTGCCAAGCCCCATCACCAGCGCCACCACAAGTGCTGCCGATCCGAAGGTCACGTCGTAGGCGTCGACGCCGGTCCGGTTGGTGCTCTTGTTCATCCAGATGGTGGCGGGAACGGCGGTGAGCGAGCGGATGTAGGACAGGCCGACGCCGCCCATCACCATGGCCAGTGCGAAGAGGCCGTAGCCTTCGGCCGACAGAAGATGCAGCAGCGCGATGTTGAGAGCGAAATGAAAGCCGCTCTGCATCGCCTCGCCGCCGATCATCAGCATGAGGCGCCGCACCAGATGGGCCGGGAACGCGAAATTCACGGGCTCGTCTCCGCCTCGCGGGCGACACGCGCCCGCGCCTGCCGAGCCTTTGCCGCTTTCAGCTTGTCGGCCGCGACCGCGACGATCGCCGCGGCGGCGATATGTTCGCTGAAGACAGCCTCGTAGCGCGCCCGGCCGGCGGCGGCGAAGCCGCGCCAGAGTTCAGGGCGCGTGATGATCTCGCCGAGCTTCCCGGCAAGGGCGGCGGCGTTGGCCGGCGGCACATGCCAGCCGGTCTCGCCGTCGGCCACCACTTCCACCAGTCCGCCGATCGACGACACCAAAGGCGGACGGCCCCAGCCCATCGCCTCGATGGCGACGCGGCCGAGCGATTCCGGACGCCGCGACGGCACCGCCACGATGTCGGCCCAGCGGTAATGGTCGGTCGGGTCGGAGACGAAAGGCAGGACCTGGACATGCCCGGTCAGACCCATGCGGGCGACCAACTCGGCCAAGGCCTGCTCGCGCTCGACGCTTTCGAAGGCGCCGCCGACGAGGCGGACCTCGACGCGCTCGCGCAATTCGGGGGGCAGTGCGGCGACCGCCTCGAGCAGAACCTCCTGTCCCTTGATGCGGTTGACGCGGCCAAGCAGCAGGACCTTGAGCGGCCGGCTGCCGTCATAGGTCACCGGCAGGGCGGCCACCGGCCCGGCAACGCCGTTATAGACGACATGCGTGCGCCGGCCCCTGGCGTCGACGGCCGGCGGGTCGCCGAAGGTGGCGCGCGTGGCGCGCGAGTTGAAAATCAAATCGGCGCGGCTCCAGCGCATCAGGGCGACGAGCACCTTGCGCAGGAAGCCCTCGGGGATCTCGTGGATGTGCAGCAGCGCCTTGCGCGGCAAAAGCCGCGCGGCCAGCGCATAATCGGCGATGATCGAGGTGTTGATGTAGGTCAGGTCGTTGTCGCGCATGCGCCGCCAGGCGCGCCAGAGTGCTGCCGGCAGCCGCGCCATCTCGACGGTGGCGAGCTTGAGCATCGCCTGGCGCCTGAGCACCCAGAGCGGTTCGAAGACGATGCGGCTGGCATGCGGCCTCAGGATGTCGACGATCGGCCCGTCGCGCGGCAGCACGACCTCGATCTCGGCGGCCGGAAACGCGGCGCGCAGCGCAGCCACGCTCTCCGCGAAGCTGCGGTCAGAGCCATAGAGCTCGTAGCCCTGATGAACGCAGGCAATGCGCATTGCTATCTTTCCACCTTGCACCCCGAGTCCGCTCAGTGCACCGGACCCTCAAGCGCGGAAGAAACTTCATGCCAAATCCGCACGCCGCTCTACCCAGCGGTGGCCACTGCAAGCCCGGGAGCAAGGATCGTGCCGGGTCTGATTTGCCCGGCCGTGACCCATGAAACCCGGCCGTGCCCCGTATCGGTACAGATACGTCTCGAAAGTTGACCGATAATGAAGCAAAGCATGTGTTCTGAAGAGAAATTTTACACCTTCATGGGATTGTTTGCGCTGGGGGTACCCTGGCACGGAAGTTGCTGGGAGTGTCATTGACATAACAACAAGCGTGACCGAAACCCCGGGGAATCCTTTGCCTTGAGACCGGAACGACCTTCCATCCAGATCGAACAGCCTTCGATCCTGATCCTGGGAACGCGCGGCATTCCCGCCTCCCATGGCGGTTTCGAGACCTTCGCCGAGCGCCTGGCGCAGTTCCTGGCCGGACGCGGCTGGAAGGTCGGTGTCTACTGCCAGAAGGAAGTCGAGCGCGTCGGCCAGAGGGTGACGACCGGAACCTGGCGCGGCATCGAGCTGATCACCATCGAGGTCGCCTCCAAAGGCCCGCGCGCGACGCTGGAATTCGACTGGCAATGCGTGCTCGATGCCGCAAGACGGCCGGGCGTCTGCCTGGTGCTGGGCTATAATGGCGCGGTGTTCCTGACCTGGCTCAGGCTGATGCGGCGCCGGATCATCACCAATATGGACGGCATAGAGTGGCGGCGGCCGAAATGGGGGCCGGCGGCGCGCAGCTGGTTCTGGCTCAACGAATGGATCGGCGCCTGGTTCTCGCACCGGCTCGTCGCCGACCATCCGGCGATCGCCGACCATCTGGCGACCAGGCGGCCGCGCAGCGCCATCGCCACGATCGCCTATGGAGCCGACCCGGTGACCTCGGCGCCGGAGGAGCCCATCCGCGCTCTGGGGCTGGAACCCGGCAAATATCTGGTCTCGATCGCGCGCATCGAGCCCGACAACAACATCCTGTCGATCATCGAAGCCTTCCGCCGCCGCGAGCGCGGCGACATGAAGCTGGTGGTGCTGGGCACGCTCAACGACGACATCCCTTACCATCGCGCGGTGCGCGAGGCGGCGGGCGACACGGTGATCATGCCGGGCGCGATCTACGACCAGGCGGTGGTGAAAGCGCTGCGCTACCATGCGCGCGCCTATATGCACGGACATACGGTGGGCGGCACCAACCCCTCGCTGGTCGAGGCGCTGGCCGCCGGCAACATGGTGATCGCGCATGACAACCGCTACAACCGCTGGGTCGCCGGCGAGGCGGCGATCTATTTCGGCGATGTCGACAGCCTGAGCCAGCGGATCGACGAGGCGCTGGCCGACGATGCGCTGGTGGCGCGCTGCGGCAAGGCGGCGCGGGAACGGGCGCGCGAAGCCTTCCGCTGGGACGACATCCTGCTCGCCTATGAGAAGGAAGCGCTGCGGCAGCTCGGCGTCACCGCTGCAGCGCCGGCAAAGGCCGACCGCGCCCGGCACGCATGACCGGCTGGTCGCGCCGCCGGATCCTCGGCGCCGCTCTGGTCGCGGCGACGGCGCCACTGGCCGCAGCCGTTCCGCCGCTCGCATCCCCGGCACGTGCCGCCACCGGCCAATGGCCTTTCCGGCGCGGCGTCAACACCTGGCCATGGTTTGCGCTGACGCGCGAATTCCCGGCACCCCGCACCGACTACGACTGGCCGCCCTTCCAGTCGCAGCGACCGGTGCCGACGCCTGCCGACCTCGCCCGGCTGCGCGCCAGCGGGCTCGATTTCATCCGCCTGCCGGTCGATCCGGGCCCGTTCCTGGCCGCCGAGGGGGACCAGCGCGCCGAGCTGATGGAAATGCTCGACGCGGCGGTCGATGCGGCGCGAGCCGCCGATCTCGGCGTCATCGTCAATGTTCAGGCCAATGGCGCCACGCATTACTGGAATCCCGACCGGATGTATTCCAGCACCGCGGCGCCGGAATTCGAATCCTACCGGGCACTGGTCGGCGAAATCGCCGAGAGGCTGCAGGGCAAGACGTCCGGCATGGTGGCGTTGGAGCCTGTCAACGAGCCGCCGCAGGACTGTTCCTCGCAGGCATGGCCGGCCGTGCAGGCATCGCTGCTCACGGCCGCCAGGGTTTTGGCGCCGAGCGTGCCGCTGCTCGTCACCGGCGGCTGCGGCTCGATGGTGGGCGGTTTGACCGCGCTCGATCCCGCACCGCTGGCGGATTTCGAGCCGATCCTGTTCACCTTCCACTTCTACGAGCCATATCTGTTCAGCCATCAGGGCGCGCCATGGATGCGCGAGCCTATCTACAGGGCGCTGAACAATGTGCCGTGGCCGGCCTCGGCCGGCTCGCTGGAAAAGACGCTGGCTTCGGTGAGGGCACGGATGGCCAGTGACACGGAAAGGTCCGACGAGGCCAAGAGGGCCGCCTATGCCGAGACCGAGCGTGTGCTGAAAGTCTATTTCGACGCCCAGCCCGACCGCCGCTTCATCGACGGCTATCTCAAGCAGGTGAGCGACTGGGCGGACAAACATGGCATTGCGCGCGAGCGCATCATCATGGGCGAGTTCGGCGCGCTGCGCACCGATGCCCGCTACACCGCCGCGCCCAATCCGGACCGTGCCCGCTACATCGCCGATGTGCGGCAGAGCGCCGAAGCGGCCGGCTTTCCCTGGGCTTTCTGGGACCTGTTCGACGGCATGGGCATTATGGACGACACGACGCGCGCTCTCGACCCGGCGATGGTCGAGGCGCTCGGGCTTAGGATGCCGGGTTGATTAGAAACTTGACCCGTTGAATCACCAAACCGCGCTAAGGGTTTGGTTTCATGTGGCAGTCGGCCCGTCCCTCACACATAAGGCGTGCCGGCCATGGCGGCTTTCAGGCCCGCGGTGCCCTTGTCGACCAGCGCCAGGAAAGCATCGTTCGCTTTCTCCCGGCTGCGGGTCTCCCGGAAAGTCCGGTGCGCTTCGAGGAAGGCGACCGTCCAGGTCGCGAGCAGCAGGCTTGCCGCGAGACGCGCATCGGGATCGGCGGAATCGCGTCCGACGGCCTCGGCTAGCGCCGCCGCCACCAGATCGGCCAGTTCGTCGCGGATCGCCCGCGCCCGCGCCTTCAGGGTTTCGCTGCCGGCGACCGTCGGGACCAGGCGCTCGCTTCTGGCGGAAAACTCGACGACGGGGCTGCGCTCGGCCACAAGTCGATGCGCGAGCAGGCATAGCGCCTGCAGCGGGGCGACGTTGGGATCGCGCTGTCCGACCGCCGCGCGCAGCATCTCGCGCCCCTCCTCGTCGCGGTCGAAAAACATGTCCTCCTTGCGCGGGAAGTGGTTGAACACCGTCATGCGGCCGACATCGGCGGCCTCGGCGATCTCGTCCACCGTCACATGGTCGAAGCCACGCTCCATGAACAGGCGCGTGGCGGCGTCGGAGATCGCCTTGCTCGTGGCGAGACGTTTTCGGGAGCGGCGGTCGGATGGTTCGGACATGGCTACTCGTAGCACGATTTCTGTACTCAGTACATATTCGTATTGACTCCGGGCGGTTAAATGCCGATATATGTACTCAGTACATATTAAAACTCAGTACACAGATCGCTTGTGGCCGTGACGAGGCGCGCGCCCTGCCGCCCGGCGAACAAGCCCTTGCTCCCGGAGCTCATCCCCATGAAGAAACCCCTCATCGTCATCTTTGCCGCCATCTGCCTCGACGCCATCGGCATGGGCCTCGTCTTCCCCATCCTGCCGCGCCTCCTCCAGGAGGTGACGCACAGCCCCGACATCGTCGCCTATATCGGCGTCATGACCGCGCTCTACGCGGCCATGCAGTTCCTCTTCGCGCCGGTGCTCGGCGCCTTGAGCGACAATCTCGGTCGTCGTCCGGTGCTGCTGATTTCGCTGGCGGGCGCGGCGATCAACTACCTGATCATGGCCTTCGCGCCGTGGCTCTGGATGCTGTTCTTCGGCCGCGCCATCGCGGGGCTCACCAGCGCCAACATCTCCGTGGCGACGGCCTACATAACCGACATCACGCCGCAGGCGAAGCGCGCCGGCCGCTTCGGCCTGTTCAGCGCCATGTTCGGCATCGGCTTCATCATCGGGCCGGTGCTGGGCGGCGTGCTCGGCGACCATTGGATCCGGCTGCCCTTCATCGCCGCCGCCGTGCTCAACGCCGCAAACCTGCTCTTGGCCGTCTTCGTCCTGCCGGAGTCGCGCCCACCGGCCCGCCAGCGGATCGACCTCGCCGCGCTCAATCCGTTGAAGCCGCTGCGCTGGGTCTTTTCGATGAAGGGGCTTTTGCCCATCGTTCTGGTCTATTTCATCCTCTCCGGCGCCGGCGAGGCCTACGGCACCTGCTGGGCGCTCTGGGGCTTCGACACGTTCGGCTGGAACGGCCTCTGGATCGGGCTTTCGCTCGGCATGTTCGGCCTGTGCCAGACGCTGGTGCAGGCCTTCCTGCCCGGTCCGGCCACCCGGCTGCTCGGCGAGCGCAAGGCCTTCGTCATCGGCATCGGCTTTGCCTGCATCGCGCTTCTCGCCATGGCCTTCGCGAAACAGGGCTGGATGGTGTTCGCCATCATGCCGGTCTTCGCGCTCTCCGGCATTGGTACGCCGGCTTTCCAGGCGCTGGCGACAAGGCAGGTCGACGCGGAGCGCCAGGGCCAGTTGCAAGGCGTGCTGGCCTCGGCCGTCAGCCTCGCCTCCATCGTCGCCCCGCTCGCCTTCTCGACCTTCTACTTCGCCACGCAACGGCAATGGCCCGGCGCCATCTGGCTGTCGGTGACCGCGATCAACCTGATCGCGGTGCCGCTGGTGCTGGTTGGGATGCGGAGGCGCGAGGCGAGCGGGATGGCGGCGGGTGCGTGAGACGCTGCGCCGGCGATCCTGCTTTGCTCCGGGATGAGGCACCGCGCCCGCCGCCGGCAGCAAGATTGCGCATTTATTTGCTCATTTCCGTTGATAGATCACATATATTGTGCAAATAATTGCGCATTGGCTTCCTAAGGGATTCTTGTGCCCGAGACCAACACCACCAAGATCAAGGCTCGACTGGAACGGGAAGGCTGGCAACTTGTCGGCGGTTCGAAACACGACAAATACAAGAAGGCCGGGATGCCGACGATCATGGTTCCCCGGCATAAGACAGTGACGCCCTTGGTAGCCCGGTCAATCGCAAAAGCGGCAGGCTGGGAATGATGCCGACCCCTAATCGCGCCCCATCAACAGCAAAGCAACGAAGAACACAGGACCAGGACATGTCTCGCTATATCGCACTCGTGGATGCCGCGGACGGCGTCGTCGGTGTGTCGTTCCCCGATGCGCCGGGCTGCGTGGCCCAATCGGAAAACCGGGATGAGGCATTCAAGGATGCAACCGCGGCTCTCGCCGAATGGGTAGCTGAAGAACTGGCGGAGGGTCGTGACGCCCCCCGCCCTCGAAGCATGGATGAGCTCTTGGCCGACGGGGAGGTACGAGCGGCCTTGGCCGATGGTGCCGTTTTGATCTCGGTCCCTCTCATTCGGGACTATGGCCGGCCGGCCCGGGCCAATATCTCATTGGATGCAGGCCTGCTGGCCGACATCGACGAAGCAGCTCATCGACTGGGCGTCACCAGGTCCGCGTTTCTAGCCGCGGCGGCCAGGGAGAGGCTCAAGGAAACTGTCTGATCGTCCCTTCACCGGCCGATACAGCGCCAGCGCGATGACGACGAATTTGGTCATCAGCGTCGTCTTGGAGGCGATGCTTTCTGAGGTGTTGAGCAGGAGGAGCCAGCCCAGCATCGGCAGCCAGATCCCGGTGTGGCAGCGGCGCGCGACCTCGTGCATGAACAGCGCGAACCCGAAGAAGATCAAAAGCGTGAAGAAGGCGCCCTGGTAGAGCGTCATGCGCAGGACCGGGTTCTCGATGCCCTGCTCCAGGCCGCTGATGCGGCGCATGCTGTCGAGCAGGTCGACATCGGGCCCGACGATCAGGTCGCGCAACTCCAGATGCCTGAAGAGATCGAACATCTCGACACGCGCATTGGCGCTGCCGCTGTCGGAGACGAAACGTTCGAGCAGCGCGTCGAAGAAGCCGTAATAGCCGGCAAGCGCGATTGCCAGCGGCAGCAGCGCGGCAAGCATGATCACCAGCGCAGCGCCGAGAAGGTTGACGCGCCCGGTCCGGAGCTGCGCCAGGCCGCTGAGCAGCATATAGGCGCCGCCGAGCACCACCGTCAGCACCATGCCGGAGCGGCCGCCGAAGGCGACCAGGGCGCAGAACTGCAGGCCGACGAGCGCCAGCCTGACGGATGTCGACAAGGAACGCGCGCCCGAAAGCAGCGCCAGCACGTAGATCGAAGTGACCGTGGCGTTGGAGAGCGGGTGGCCCTGCAGCGCCGTCGAGCGCAGGTCGTTGACGAACACCGCGCCGTCGAACCTGTAGGGGAACACCAGGTGCTTGGTGCCGAGCTCGAACAGCGCCAGCAGCGCGTTCACCGTCATGACGACGTGGATGACGAGTTGCAGCCGGGCAAAAGTCTTCTCGTCATCCTCGCTGAGCAAAAGCACGAGCAGCGCAGGTGCGACGAAGGTGTCGATCATGCCGGCCATGCCGGGGCGCTGCCTGAGGATGACGACGAACAGAAGCACCGTCGAGATCACCGCCATCAGCATCGTGGCCGGCCGCTTGTTGGTGACGTAGACCGCGTAGCCGACCGGATTGCCGAAGGTGCAGGAGCGCCAGACGAAGACGAGGACGAAGAGGTAGGTGGACGGGTGGATCTTGCTCAGCGCGCTGCCTTGCAGGCCGTCGTAATTATAGCCGACCAGCCACAGCATGCCGCCGGAGAGGGAAAACAGAAACAGCACCGCGACGGTCAGGCCGAGCCGGGTCAGCGTGTCGACAGGAACGGTGCGCGGGCCGGCCATGCCATAGCCGGGCGCCGGGGCAGGCCGGGCGGGACCAACCAGGATCGAGGCCATGTCAGGCCGCCTCGTCGACCAGCATGGCGCCGGTCGGCAACCGCCCCATGACGGAGACCGCTTCCGAGGTCGAGGCGACGTCGCGCATCGACGTCGTGTTCAGCCGGGCGACGAGCAGGATCTCGTCGGCCATGGCGACCAGCGGCAGCACGTTGAGGTCGTCGGCCAGCGCGCCGCCGTCGATGACGACGAGCTCGAAACCATGGTTGGCCTCGGCCAGCATGCGATGGGCGAAATAGAGCGCCTGCGCTTCCTGGAACACCGCCGTCGGCCGGCCGCGGCCGACGAGCGCGACGGAGCTGCCCGGCGCATAGCGGCTGACCGCGTCGAGCGGATATTCGCCGCGCAGCACGTCGAGCACGCCGGGCTGCGGGTCCTTCTGGCCCTTGCCGGCATTGATATCGATGAACAGCACGCGACGGCCCCTGGCCGCCGCCGCATTGGCGAGCTGCCATGCCACCCTAGAGCGCTGCGCCTTATCCTCGGGCGGCGACGCCACCAGGATCGAAGGCACCAGCGGCCAGTCGGCCGGGCGCCTGGTGGCGGCGGCGATGCGCTGCAGCGCCAGCCCGGCCACGGCGTCGGTCTTCTGGGCGACGGCGCCGGAGCGGCGGCGTCCCCTGCCCGGCAGCACGCCCAGAACCGGCGCGTCGATGGCCGACTGCATCTGGTTGGCGGACAGCACGGTCGGCGAGAGATATTCGGCGATCAGCGCCAGGCCGATGCCCAGCGCCAGCCCGCCGAAGATGGCGCCGAACAGCAGCAGCCCCTTTGGTGGCCAGCTCTTCTTCAGCGCCGGCATGGCTTCGGAGATGATGCGGGCGTTGGTGCTGTTGACGTTGGTCTGCTCACGGGTTTCCTGGGCGCGCTGCAGGTAGTTGGCATAGACGGTGCGCACGGCATCGAGATCGCGCTGCAGCTCGCGCAGCCTGACCGACGCCTGGTCGGTGTCGAGCGACTTGCCCTTCAGCGACGCCACCTTGGCCTCCAGCGCCTTCTGGTTGGCCAGAGCGCGCTCGTAATCCGTCTCGGCGGCGGTGACAAGACGGCCAAGCTCGCGGGAAATCAGCTTGCGCAGGTCGCTCAGTTGCTGCTGCGCCGAGATCATCGAGGGATGGCGCGGACCGAGCTCGGTGCCGAACTGCGCGATCTGGTCGACCAGCGTCGCTTCCTGGGCCCTGAGACTGGCGATCACCGGCGAGCGCATCGCCTCCGACGTCGCGTCCGGCGCGCCGCCCTGCCGGCGCAGCTGGTCGACCTGCGCCTTGAGCTGGGCGGTGCGGGTCTGGGCAGCGGTCAGCTGCGTGTTGAGGTCGGTGAGCTCCTGGTCGCTGACCAGGTTACCGGCGGCCATCACCATGTTGTGCTCGGCCTTGTAGGTCTCGACCGCATTGGCGGCCTGCTCGACGCGCTTGCGCTGGTCTTCCAGCCGGGCGCTGATGGCGTCGGAAGCCTGGGCGGCGGCCGTCGAACGCGCGGCCGCCTGGTCGTCGAGATAAGCCTGCGCGATGGCGTTGGCGAGCTTCGCCGCCAGGTCGGCGCTCTTGGCGGTGACGATGATGTTGAGGACCAGCACCTTGTCGTCGCGCTTCACCGCCAGGCGGCGGCGCAGCGCGTCGAGCGTCTCGGCCGTCCTGTCGCCGTCGTCGGAGCCGAACAGCAGGCCCAGCCATCGGTCGAGCACGCCCGAGCCGTTGAACTCGGGGTTGTGGGTCAGGTCGGTCGCCGCGATGGCGCGCAGCAGGACGCTGTTCGATTGCGCCACGCTCACCTGACTTTCGACCTGGGTGATGCCGCCGTCGGGCGAAATGCGGCTCGGATTGACGTCGTTGGTGACGACCTGGAGGTCCTGCGGGTCGATGATGATCTGGGCCGTCGAGGAGTAGAGCGCCGGCGTCAGCATGGCATAGACGAGCGTCACGGCGGTGAGCAGCGCGGTGACGACGAAGATCAGGAAGCGGCGCCGCAGCAGGATGCGGCCGAGATCGCCAAGCTCGACCGTGGCGGACGCGGGCGCGTGCGCGTAATAGGCCGGGGCCGGCGCGACAGCCTCCGGAGCGTTCTGCTGAGGCACCATGAGCAGGGGTGGTTGCAAAGGTCGCTCCGACAACGCTCCATCGGCCGGCAAGACGAGAAATGCGGCGTTGGCCTAGCTATTCCCGGCAACGATTAAAACACTGTTAATTATGTTCATAAATTGATGCCGTACTGGCACGAAGTTTGCACCGACACAGTAGAATTTAAGTGCAGCCTGAAATTGGAGACATCGTGCGCATGCGGCGGAAGTTCGACCTGGCCAGCCGGGCCGCCGGTACCGAACGTGAGTCGCCCCAGGGGCCGGCGATGCGCCTGACCCTGCGCCTCAACGGCGATTGCGTGCGTACTTTCCATGTGGCGCTTGCCGAGCGGCTGTCGCAGTTGCCCGGCATGGAGCTTGCGATCGACGCCCGTCCGGCGGCGGGCGGCGTGCCGCGCGGCGCCGAGGCGCTGTTCCAACTTGAGACGCTGATCCATCGCCTGCCCACCAATGGGACGGCCAAGCGTGTGCCACTTTCGACGCTGGCCGGCCATGCGAGAGCGTCCACGCCGGCCGATCTGACCATCGATCTCGTCGGCGATGTCGAACCGCAAGGCCGACGCGTCTGGCGGCTAACCTATGACGGCGTCTGCGGCGAGGAGGCCCTGCTGGCGCTGATCCTTGCCGGCCGCACGCCGCTCGCCCGCCTCGAACAGAATGGTGCGGTTGTCGCCGAGGGACGGCTCGGCACCGAATATCACGGCATAGCGCTGGCTTCCTTCCAGGACATGCTGGCGCGCAGCGCCGGCTTGACTGTCGCGGCGGTCAACGGCGCCGCGCGCTCGTCGCTGCCGACGCTGCCCGAACCGTCATCCGAAGCGGCGGCGCCGGCCATGCCGTCGGCCGCGAAACTCGGCGTACGGGCGGCCAAGGCCACGGCGCGCCGCGTCGTGCAGCAGATCTACCACCTCTGCTACAACGCCCCGCACTGGCGGGTCGGCTGGCGCGAAACGGGGGGACACGACCTCTACGCGCAGCGTGCCCATCCGAAATCGGGCTGGCGCGATCTGCCGGACGACGGCAGCCGCTTCTATGCCGATCCGTTCCCAGTGCTTTATCGCGGCCAGGTGACGCTGTTCGTCGAGGACTATATCCACCGCACCGGCAAGGCGATCCTTTCGGCGGTGGCGTTCGGGCCGAACGGACCGGCAGGCACTCCGAAGCCGGTGCTGGAACTGCCCTATCACCTGTCCTACCCCTTCGTGTTCGAGCGTGACGGCGAGATGTGGATGGTGCCGGAAAGCTCGGCCAACCGCACGGTCGACCTCTACCGCGCCACCGCTTTCCCGGGCGGCTGGGTCAGGGAAGCGACGCTTCTGTCCGACATCGTCGCCAGCGACGCCACGCTGGTCGAGCATGGCGGGCGCTGGTGGATGTTCGCCACCGTGCGCGACGGCGGCGGCGCCTTCTCGGACCAATTGCATCTGTGGTCGGCGCCGGATTTCCGCGGGCCGTGGACAGCCCACCCGAAGAACCCTGTGCTTATCGACATCGCCTCGGCGCGGCCGGCGGGCCGCATGGTGAGCAGCGGCGACCAGTTGCTGCGCCCGGTGCAGGACTGCCGCCGCAGCTATGGCGCGGCGCTGGGCATCGCGCGCGTCACGCAGCTTGACGAGGCCGGCTTCGAACAGGTCGTCGAGACGATCCTCAACCCCGGCGCCGGCTGGGCCGGCCGCAAGCTGCATACGCTCAACGAAGCGGGCGGACTGGAATTCATCGATGGTTCGGCCATGGCGCCGCGCTGGAAGACCCCGCGGCGCGATGCCATGCCTACGGGACCTGGAGACGGAAAATGAGCATCGCAGAGCACCGCGAAACGCCGGCCGTGCCGCCTGGCCCATCGGAAGTCGACGTGGCGATCGTCGGCGCCGGGCTCGCCGGCACGGTGCTGGCGCTGACCCTCGCCAAGGCCGGTCGCCGAACAGCGCTGATCGATCCGCATCGTATCCACCATGAGGAATTCCGGGCAGAGAAGACCCGCGCGGAGCAGATGGGGCTGTTCGAGAAGCTCGGCCTTGGCCCGGCTTTCCTGTCTCTGGTCACGCCGATGACCGACATCGATGTTTACCGCTTCGGCCAGTTTTTCGAGCGCAAGCCGGGTCCGGAGTTCGCCTTTTCCTACACGCCGCTGGTCAACGGCCTGCGCGCGGCGCTGCCTGCCGAAGTCCCGCTGACGGTCGGCAAGGTCGCCGAGGTGTCGACCGGACCGGACCGGCAGCGCCTGGTGCTCACCGATGGCGCGGTGATCGATGCCCGCCTGCTGGTTGTGGCCACCGGCTACAGCGAGGCGGTGCGGCGCGCCATCGGTGTCGAACGCATCGAGGAATCGAAAGCGCATTCGCTGACGCTCGGCTTCGACCTCGCGATCACGCCGCGGGACTTCGGCCTCCAGTCCCTCACCTTCTACGGCAGGCGGATCGCCGATCGCATTGCCTTTATTACCATCTTCCGGATCGGCGAGCGGATGCGGGCGAATATGTTCGTCTACCGGACCGTCGCCGATCCGTGGGTGCGGACGTGCCGTGAAAACCCGCAAAAGATGCTGTGTGAGCTGATGCCGGAAATCGCGCGGCGATGCGGCGACTTCGCCATCGCCAGCGAAATCGACGTGAGGCAGGTCAGCCTGACGACGACGCGGGGCCATCGCCGCGACGGCGTCGTCTTCATCGGCGACGCGTTCGCCACGACCTGCCCGGCGCAAGGCGACGGCATCCATCGGGTGCTGACCGATGTCGATTGCCTGACCTCGACGCATATCCCCGCCTGGTTCGCGACGCCCGGCATGGCGGCCGACAAGATCAGCGCCTTCTACGACGATCCGATCAAGATCGCCGCCGACGATAGAGCCATGCGCGCCAGCATCTATGCCAGGCGGATCAACACCGAAACCGGGCTCGAATGGCGGCTGCGGCGCCTGCGCAACAGCACCGCGCGGCACTTGATGGTTTTCGGCCGGCGGTTCCGCGAGGCCGGCAAACCGTCCAAGCCGCGCGTGGCTTGAGCCGGCGGCCGACGCCTCGGCTGCCCGTGCACGAAACATTAAAGCGCCTCGATTAACCTAATTTTTCATTGCTACTCGGCTCGCGCCTGGGTTGCTTGAGATTGTTTCAGCTACTCGTGATATTCGCCGCGAGGCTTGGAGCAGAAGAATGAGCACCGCGCAGGGCCGAGAAACGCCTGCCGTCCAGGCGGGCGTGGCCGAAGTCGATGTGGCGATCGTTGGCGCGGGTCTCGCGGGAACCGCGCTCACGCTCGCCCTGGCCAAGACCGGCCGCAAGGTGGCGCTGGTCGATCCGCACCGCACCCATCACGACGAGTTCCGCGCCGAGAAGATCGGCATGGCGCAGATGCGGCTGTTCGAGAAGCTCGGCCTCGGGCCGGCCATCGAGCCTCTCGTGACGCCGATGACCGACATCCATGTCTTCCGCCTCGGCCAGCTCTTCCGGCGCGAGCGGAAATGGGAGTTCGGCTTTTCCTACGGCCCGCTGGTCAACGGCCTGCGCGCGGCTTTGCCGCCGGAAGCGCCGCTGACGGTAGGCAAGGTCGCGGAGGTCTCGACCGGACCGGACCGGCAGCGCCTGGTGCTCACCGACGGTTCGATCATCGAGGCCCGCCTGCTCGTGGTCGCCACCGGCCACGGCGAGGCGATACGGCGCGCCATCGGCATGGAGCGGATCGAGGAATCCAAGGCACATTCGCTGTCGCTGGGCTTCGACCTTGCGGTCACGCCGCAGCAATGTCCCTACCCGGCCGTCACCTGCTATGCCAGGAACCCAGCCGACCTCACCGCCTATCTCAGCGTCTTCCCGATCGGCAACCGCATGCGCGCCAATATGTTCGGCTACCACACGGTGGCCGATGCGTGGACGCGGGATTTCCGCGCGAACCCGCAAAAGATGCTGCTCGAGATGATGCCGGAGATCGCCGCGCAATGCGGCAATTTCGAAGTCGCCAGCCCGGTCGAGGTGCGGCAGGTCAGCCTGACGACCACCACGGGCCATCGCCGCGACGGCGTGGTCGTGGTCGGCGACGCTTTCTGGACGACCTGCCCGACGCCTGGCGTCGGCATCAACCGGGTGATGACCGACGTCGACCGGCTTGTTTCGACCTTCATTCCCGACTGGCTCGAAACACCCGGAATGGCCGCCGACAAGATCTGCGCCTTCTATGACGACCCGACCAAGATCGCCACCGACGGATCGGCGATGCGCTCCAGCGTCTACGCCAAGCGGATCACCATCGAAACTGGTATGGAATGGCGGCTGCGCCGACTGCGCAACAACGCCGCGCGCCAGCTGATGATCCTCGGCCGCAAGATCAGCCGTCGCGACGCGTTGCCGGCACCGAGCGCGGCGTAAGGGGAAATGCCAAGCTTTCCTGGCCCCCTCGAATAGTGGGGGAGAGTTGGCTCGGCGAAGCCGAGACGGAGGGCGGGAGCGCGTTACGAAGGCCCCCTCTCCCGTCCGCTTCGCGGACACCTCTCCCCCGCCTCCCGCGGGGGCGAGGAACCCAAGCCTTCGCAGGCGGCGATTGGCTGTGTCGGTCGGTTCGCCCTATCTTTGAGACTCAACAAGGATGACGACCATGACCCATATCCGAGCGATGACGCGCAACGACCTGGCCGATGTGTCGCGGCTGCTCGGCCAATCCTGGCGGCGGACCTATGCGCCGATCATGGGCGACGAGACCGTGGCCCGGCTTTCCGACGAGAAGCATGCGCCGGACAAGCTCGCGGCCGAGCTCGACGACGAGGACAAGATGTCCTTCGTCGCCGAACGCGCCGACGGCTCGATCGCCGGCTACGCCATGGCGGCGATGGACGCGAAAGGCGACGTCCTGCTGGACAGGCTCCACATCGAGCCGCGGGCCTTCGGCAGCGGGCTGGCGGTCGACCTTTTGCACGCGGTGCTTGCCGCGCATGCCGGCATCCCCAGCATCGCGCTGGAGGTGATCGAGGGCAACGACCGGGCGATCGCCTTCTACCGCAAGCACGGCTTCGAGGTGGTCGAACGCCGCGACGCCGCGCATGGCGTCGGCGGGCACGCGTCATTGATCATGCGCCACATGCTGCCAAGGGCTTGAGGGCGGTCACGCCGAGCGGCGCAGCATCAATTCGGCGTTGAGCAGGACGCGGGCGTTGTCGCGCTTGGCGGCCGGGGCGTTTTCGTCGAGGCGCTGCAGCAGGAGCTCGATCGCCAGGCGGCCGATCTCGTTGTAGTTCTGCGCCACCGTGGTGATCGGCGGGCAGGCATAGCGCGACAAAGGATGGTCGTCATGGCCGGCGACGCGCAGGTCGCAATCGGCGCCGTGGCCGACCTTGAGGCCAAGCGCGTAGGCGGCGCTGATGACGCCGAAGGCGATGCGGTCGTTGGCGCACAGCACCGTTCCGGTCGGGAAGCCCGGCCCTTTCAGGATACGCAGCGCCTCGTCGTGGCCGAACTTTTCGAAATCCCAGGAGTCGGCTTGCTCGACAGCCACGATCGACGGCGTCATCTTGAACTCGCGCATGGCCTCGACATAGGCCGCCTGCCGCGCCGAGGCGTTGTTGTTGACCAGCGGCATGGCGAAGTAGCAGGGCGGCTCGCCGGAGCGGCAGAGATAGTCGACGATGAGGCGAAAGCTCTGCCGGTTGTCGGTGCCGACGAAGGACGAGGTCTCGTCGAGCGGCGAGTCGACATAGATCAGCGGGATCGAGGCGCCGAGTTCGGCAAGCACGCGGTGGTGCGAGTGCACGCCGAGCGGCGCGATGATGGCGCCGGCGATGTTCATCGAGCGGAAGGTCTGGATCGCCTGGTCCTCCATCTCGGCGCGGCCGTCGGAGGACAAAACGAAGGCGAGGAAGCCGGCCTCGTTGGCGATCATCTCGATGCGGCGCGTCAGCGCCATGTAGAACGGGTCGATCGAATTGGGGATGATGACGCCGAGGATGTTGGAGCGGCGGCGGTTCAGATTGACCGCGAACATGCTGGGGCGGAAGTCGGATTTCTTCAGCGCCGCCTCGATGACGCTGCGCGTATTCTGCCGCACCGAGCCGGGATCGTTGAAGTATTTCGACACCGTGGTGCGGGACAGGCCGACAAAGGCGGAAAAATCCTCCATCGTCCTGATCGTCTTTGCCATCCTTCCGCCCCTGTCGGTACCGCGCTCACGACTGTCTACTTGAGTCACCGCTCGACGCAAAGGCAGGCAATCGCGCTCTTCCGCTCAAGCCTCGGCCGCGAACTGGACTTTCATCGTCGCCGGATTGCCGCCCTTGGCGAAGAACGGCAGCACCTCGCCGAGCGGCAGCCGGTGACTGACCAACTTGGCCATGGTGCCGTCGTCACGGCCCAGGATCTCCAGCGCCTGCGGGATGTTGCGGTTCAGCGAATGCGAGCCGGCCAGCCTGATCTGGCGGCGGAATATCTCGAACGGGGCGACCGCGATCCGGGCGTCGGGCGCGCAGACGCCGAAGACCAGCGCCGTGCCGCCATCGGCGGTGAGGCCGATCATGCCTTCGACCACCTTGGCGATGCCGGTGGCGTCGGCGACGAAGTCGAAGCCCCGCGCCCGCGCCGCGACGTCCTGCGATCCCGACACCAGCGGCTCCAGCCCGAGCGATGCGGCGAAGGCCAGACGCGGCTCGCTGATGTCGGCCACCGCCACTTTCGCCACGCCGCTGGCCTTGAGCGACAGGGCCATCAGAAGGCCTATCGGTCCGGCGCCGAAGACGAGCGCATTGCCGGGCACGTGTCCGTTCACCCCTACCCCGGCCGCGCCGAGGCCGTTCAGCACGCAGGCGAGCGGCTCGGCGAGCGCCGCCGTCTCGAAGGCGAGATCGCCGATGCCATGGAGATGATCGACGGCGACGAGGCTGTATTCGGCGAAGCCGCCATTCTCGGTCACGCCATAGGCTTTCAGCGTGGCGCAAAGATTGGTCAGGCCCCTGGCGCAGGCCGGGCAATGCCCGCACGGGATGTTGGGATCGACGGCGACGCGGTCGCCCGGCTTCACCGACGTTACATCCTCGGCGACCGCCTCGATCGTGCCGGCATATTCATGGCCTGGCACCAGCGGGAACGCGCCCGAACCGTAGCGGCCGTGCAGCACGTCGATGTCGGTGTGGCAGAGCCCCGCCGCGCGCACCCGCAGCAAAGCGTGGCCGGGCCGGATCGCGGGCATGTCGAGCTCTGCCATGCCGGCAATACCGGCCGCGGCAAATCGGATGGCCTTCATCGTCATCTCCTGTTTCGACGCAATTCCGGACGGAAAGCCGCTTCACACTTTTCCTGGAATTGCTCCGCTGCCTCAGCTCATCCAGTTGCCGCCATCGACATTGTAGGTCTGGGCGAGGATGTAATCGCTGTCGGACGAGGCGAGGAAGACGGCGAGGCCGGCAATGTCCTCGGGCTGAGCGAAGCGGCCGATCGGCACCGACTTCGCCACCGCGGCCTTCTTCTCGCCGGGCTTCAAACCTTGCCATTTGGCGAAATGAGCGTCGACCACATCCCAGTGCTCGCCGTCGACGACGCCCGGCGCGATGGCGTTGACGTTGATGCCGTGCTTGACCAGAGCGAGCGCCGCCGACTGCGTGGCCGAGATGATCGCCGCCTTGGAGGCGCAGTAGAGCGTTACCAGCGCCTCGCCGCGGCGGCCGGCCTGGCTCGCCATGTTGATGATCTTGCCGCCACGGCCGCGCGCGATCATCAGATTGGACACCGCCTTCATCACGAACAGCGGACCCTTGAGGTTGATGCCGAAAACGCGCTCATAGCTCGCCTCGGTGATGTCGGTGACCGGAGCCATGTCGAAGATCGCCGCGTTGTTGACCAGGATGTCGATGCCGCCGAATTCGCGGTCGACCTCGGCGGCGACGCTTTCGATGGCGGCGAGATCGGTGACGTCGAGTTTTTTGGCGCTTGCCGCCGGACCAATTTCCTTGGCCGCCCGCGTCGCGCGCTCGATGTCGATATCGGCGATCACCACGCGCGCGCCTTCACGCGCAAAGGCCTGCGCGAAGCCGAGGCCGATGCCACGCGCGCCGCCGGTGATCAGGGCAGTCTTGTCCTTCAGCTTCATTGCAAGTTCCAGTTCTTCCGCGTTTCGAAAATATCGGTCGGGAGCAGGTGCTCACGAGGAACGCACGGACCCACCTTTGCTCAGGCAACTCCAGACGGAAAGTCGCTACGCGCCTTTCGTCGGTCGCCAGGCGGATCCGCGCATCCTCCGGCCGGCCGCAAGGGAGTTCTGCGGCGGGCCGGATGGCCGGGAGGCGGCGCACGTTCCGCGTCCCGGCTTGCCTGTCCGGGCCGGCTATTTGATGTAGCCCGCCTCTTCCATCGTCTTCTCGGTGGAAGCCTGCGCGGTGTTCAGCGCGTCGTCCACCGACTGCTCGCCGGTGACCGCCGCGGCGATCGCCTGGCCGACCTGCGTGCCGATGCCCTGAAATTCGGGGATGGCGACGAACTGGATGCCGGTATAGGGCACCGGGTCCTTGGTCTGCTTGGTCGGGTCGGCGGATTCGATCGCGGCGAGCACCGTCGCGGCGAAGGGCGCCGCCTTCTGATAGTCGGCGCTGGCATAGGTCGACTTGCGCGTTCCGGGCGGTGCGGCGACCCAGCCTTCGGTCTCGCCGACGCGCTGGACATAGCCCTTGGACGTTGCCCATTTGACGAAGGACTTCGCCGTGTCCGCCTTCTTGGTCGAGGTCGGAATGGCGAGGCTCCAGGCCCAGCCCCAGGCCGACCCATTGGGCGTGACCGCGACCGGCGCCTTGGCGAAGGCGACCTTGTCGGCGACCTTGCTCTGCTTCGGGTCATAGACGCGGCCGGCGGCCGAGGTGGCATCGATCCACATGGCGCAATGCCCCGACGCAAACAGCGTCTGGTTCTCGTTGAAGCCGTTGGAGCTGATGCCGGGAGGACCGTCCTTCTTCATGGTGTCGACATACCAGCCGATCGCCTTCTTCCACGCGTCGGAGTTCAACTGCGGCTTCCAGTCCATGTCGAACCAGCGTCCGCCGAAGGTGTTTATCAGCGTGCCGACAAAGGCCATGTTCTCGCCCCAGCCCGGCTTGCCGCGCAGGCAGAGCCCGTACTGCTCCTTCGACTTGTCGGTGAGCTTGCCGGCGAATTCGGTGATCTGGTCATAGGTCGGCTGCTCCGGCATCTTCAGGCCGGCGGCGTCGAACAGGTCCTTGCGGTAGAGCGTGAACGAGCTTTCGGCATAGAACGGCACGGCATAGAGCTTGCCGTCGACGGTGAGGCCCGCGCGCACCGGCGCGATCAGATCGTCATAGTCGTAGTCGGCGCCGAGGTCGTTCAGCGGCGTCAGCCAGCCGGCCTTGCCCCAGATCGGCGTCTCATAGCCGCCGATGGTCATCACGTCGAACTGGCCGCCCTTGGTGGCGATGTCGGTGGTGACGCGCTCGCGCAGCACGTTCTCTTCCAGCACCACCCAGTTGACCTTGTTGCCGGTCGCCTTTTCCCACTCGGGCGCCAGCTTCTGCATGATGATCATGTCGCCATTGTTGACGGTGGCGACCGTGATTTCCTCGGCGAGCGCCGAGCCCGCCATGAGCGCCGAGGCGGCAGTGGCCGCGGCGAGAATTCCCATAGACCTACGCATTGGCATTCCGTCTCCTCCTTTACGAATGCGCATGCAAAACTGAACATGCGTGCATATTCTATTGCGCTAACTGACCCCGCAGTCAAGCCCCGTTATGCCTGGTTTTGCGGCCACGCTCCGAAGCTCCTCCCCTTTTGCTCAGGATAAAAGCCGTCGCGCGCACCTCAAAAAGTGAACATACGTGTAGTTTGTGTTGACATCGGCGCCGCCGCGATTTACCTCGAACGAAGTCCGGCGCTATCGTGGACTGCCGCGCACCGGCAACGGTCCGCCAGGGGAGAAGGGGATTTGGGATGAGCCGAGGCGAGATCGCCGCCGAAACGACAGGACCGACGATCGTCGCCGGCGAGATCCTGGTCGAGATCATGGCGAGCGAGCGCGGCTTCGGCTTCCTCGAGCCGCTGGCGCTGACCGGCCCCTACCCCAGCGGCGCGCCCGCCATCTTCATCGATCAGGTGGCCAAGCTCGGCGGCGGCGCCGGCATCATCGCCTGCGTCGGCCGCGACGATTTCGGCACCGTCAATCTCGAACGGCTGCGGCGCGACGGCGTCGACGTCTCGGCCGTGTCGGTCAGCGATCGCTATCCGACGGGCAGCGCCTTCGTGCGCTATCGGCCCGATGGCGGCCGCGACTTCGTCTACAACATCGCCGAATCCGCCGCCGGCCGCATCAGCCTGACCGATGAAGCGCGGCGGCTGGCCGACGGCGCCGGCCATCTGCATGTGATGGGTTCGGCACTGTCGATCGCCGGGCTGAAGGAGATCGTCGCCTATGCCGTAAAGGCGGTGCGCGCGCGCGGCGGCTCGACCTCCTTCGACCCCAACGTGCGCAAGGAGTTGATCGAGGGCGCCGACGGCGCGCATTTCGCCGCGCTGGTCGACGACGCCGACCTCCTGTTGCCCTCCGGCGACGAGCTGCTCGCGGCGGCCGGCCTCGAGGACGAGCGCCAGGCGGTGGCGGCGCTCATTGCGCGCGGCGTCGGCGAGATCGTGCTGAAGCGCGGCGCCGACGGCTCCACCCGCTTCGGCGCCGACGGCAGCCGCACCGACTGTCCAGGCTTCGTGGTCGAGGAAATCGACCCGACCGGCGCCGGCGACTGTTTCGGCGCGACGTATCTGACCTGCCGGCGCCAGGGCATCGAGCCCGGCAAGGCGCTGCTCTATGCCAATGCCGCCGGCGCGCTCAACGTGACGCGGCTCGGGCCGATGGAGGGGCTCGCCGGCTTCGACGCACTCGACCGCTTCATCGCGGGAACCGATCGGGCGAAATGACGATGACGACCAATCCGCTTCAAGGCCTCGCCACTGCCCGCCGCAACGGCAAGCCCTACGGCATCACTTCAGTTTGCTCGGCTCATCCGCTGGTCATCCAGACCGCGATCCGGCGCGCCGTCGCCGACAAGGATGCGGTGCTGCTGATCGAGGCGACCTGCAACCAGGTCAACCAGTTCGGCGGCTATACCGGCATGACTCCGGACCTGTTCGTCGCCTTCGTCAAGGAGATCGCCGGCCGCCAGGGGCTCGGTGCCTCGCGCATCATCTTCGGCGGCGACCATCTGGGGCCGAACCCGTGGAAGAACGAGCCTGCCGCGCAGGCGATGAGCAAGGCCGAGGCGATGGTCACGGCCTATGTCTGGGCCGGCTTCAGCAAGATCCATCTCGACGCCTCGATGGGTTGCGCCGGCGAACCGGCGGCGCTCGACGACGAGACCATCGCGACACGCGCCGCGAGGCTGGCCAAGGCGGCTGAGAAAGCGGCGCGCTCGCGCGGCGGCGCCCTGCCCGTCTACATCATCGGCACCGAGGTGCCGGTGCCTGGCGGCGCCGACCATGTCATCAGCGACCTGAAGCCGACGGAGGCCGGGGCGGCGCGTCGCACCATCGATATCCATCGCGAGATCTTTGCCCGCGAAGGGCTGGAGGAAGCGTTCGGCCGCGTCATCGCCGTGGTCGTGCAGCCCGGCGTCGAGTTCGGCAGCGAGAACGTCGTGGCCTACCGGCCGGAGGCGTCGAAGCCGCTGACCGCGCTGCTCGACCAGGAAACCGCTTTCGTCTACGAGGCGCATTCGACCGACTATCAGAGCCGCGCGGCGCTGACGGCGCTGGTCGCCAACGGCTTTCCGATCCTCAAAGTCGGGCCCGGCCTGACCTTCGCGCTGCGCGAGGCGCTCTACGGGCTCGACCTCATCGCATCGGAGATGGTCGCAGGCTATGGCGAGCGCTCGCTCGCCAGGGCGATGGAAACGCTGATGCTGTCGGCGCCCGGCCACTGGCGTAGCCACTACCATGGCAACGAAAAGCGCCTCTACCTGCAGCGGCATTACAGCTATAGCGACCGCATCCGCTATTACTGGACCAATCCCGCGGCAAGCGTCGCGGTGGCGCGGCTCAGGGAAGCGCTGAGCGGCATCGCCATCCCCGAGACGTTGATGCGGCAGTTCCTGCCGACGCTGCCGACAGAACTTGGAGCGGGCGGCAACCCCGAGACGATCCTGCTTGCGGCCGTCGACCAGGTGCTTGCCGACTATAACGCGGCCTGCGCCTGACGCTGGACGCTTTCTCTCGCGACCCTATAATTTAGCCGGATTGCAAATTCGGCTGGAGAGAATTGATGAGCCTCGGCAAACAGAAACTTGGTAGCCAGGGCCTCGAAGTCTCGGCCATCGGCCTCGGCTGCATGGGAATGAGCCAGTCCTACGGCCCGGCCGACGAGGCGGAATCGATCGCGACGCTGCACCGGGCGATCGAGCTCGGCTGCACCTTCCTCGACACGGCCGAGGTCTACGGGCCCTTCGTCAACGAGGAACTGCTTGGACGCGCGCTGAAAGGCCGGCGCGACCAGGTGACGATCGCGACGAAGTTCGGCTTTCGCATCGTTGACGGCAAGCAGGCCGGCACCGACAGCCGGCCCGAACATATTCGTGAAGTGGTCGAGGCTTCGCTCCAGCGGCTCGCCACCGACCATATCGACCTTCTCTACCAGCACCGCGTCGATCCCGCCGTGCCGATGGAGGATGTCGCGGGCACGGTCGGCGAATTGGTGGCGGAGGGCAAGGTGCGCTTCTTCGGCCTGTCTGAGGCCGGCATCGCCAATATCCGCCGCGCCCATGCCGTGCACCCTGTCTCGGCGCTGCAGAGCGAATATTCGCTGTGGGAGCGCAACCTCGAGCCGCAGATCATCCCGGCGTTGAAGGAGCTCGGCATCGGCCTGGTGCCGTTCGCGCCGCTCGGTCGCGGCTTCCTCGCCGGCGACGTCAGGCGCGCCGAAGATTATCCCGAGGGCGATTTCCGCCGCGGCGACCCGCGCTACCAGGGCGAGAATTTCGACTTGAATGTCGCGGCGGCAAGCACGGTGCGCGACATTGCCGACGCCAAAGGCGCAAAACCCGGACAGATCGCAATCGCCTGGCTGCTCGCCAAGGGTCCGGATTTCGGCATCGACATCGTGCCGATCCCCGGCACCAAGCGGCGGAGCTATCTGGAAGAAAACGTCGCGGCGGCGGGCATCGCGCTCGACGCCACCGAGATGCTCGGGCTCGACATGGCGCTGACACCCGACAAGGTGTCGGGGCCGAGGTATAATGAGCGGACGATGTCGCTGGTGGACCGGTAGGCGTTCGAGCGCCTACTTCTTCTTGCAGTCCGCCCTCGCCTCCATCGCTTTCCTCGCCTCCCCCTCGCTGGCGTATTTCTTCTTGCCGAGATCGACGACAAGCGTGCCGTCGGGCTTCTTCGGGACGATCTCGCACTGTTTCGAGACGGCATCCCTGGCAACCCAATATTGCTCGGCCGCCAGGACGGGCGGGCTGATTATGAAGGCGGCGAGGATTGCGATGGCGATGGTGCGAACCATTGCGGATCTCCATTGCTATGGCTGGAACGCAGCACAAAACCGGCGGTCACCGGTTGAGGTGACGCCCGGCACGCTGCCCTTGGAAAACGCCCTGCCTGCAGCTCTGTTCCGGGGGCTCAGCCGCCCGAATGCGGATCGACGCTGTAGGGATGCACCGGATAGTCCGGCCCGATCACCGCGCTGACCCGCTCCACCCAGGCTTCGACCGCTGGATAATCGGCAAGCTCAAAACCGCAATCCTCCGCCCGATGGGCGTAGGCATAAACGGCGATGTCGGCGATGGTGAGCGTATCGCCGACCAGGAACGGCGTGTCAGCCAGGCTGCGCTCCAGCGCGCCGAGCGCACGCACGCCCGCTTCACGCTTGCCGGCAACCAACCCCTGGTTCCGCTCCAGTCGCCCGGTCAGCGTCCAGAAGCGCAGCGAGCCGATGACCGGCTCGACATAATACTGCTCGAAGAACAGCCATTGCATCACCTTGGCGCGGGCAAGCCGGTCCGCCGGCAGATAGGGCGTGCCCTCCGCGACGAGGGAGAGGATCGCGTTGGACTCGGCGATCGCCTGGCCATTCTCCACGGCAAGCACCGGAACGGCACCCGCCGGGTTGAGCTTCAGGAAAGCCTCGGTGCGGCTCTCGCCCTCGAAGATCGACACCATGCGGGTTTCGTAGGCGATGCCGAGCAGGCCCAGCAGGACGCGAATTTTCCAGGCGTTTTGCGACGGGAGATAATCGTAGAGCGTGAGCATGGCCGGTCCCTCATTTGGCTAGGATGGCTTCGCATACGGGTGTGGCGGTAGCCACCCGATTTAAGAGGGGCAATGGCGACAGACACCTTCGTCACTCGCTACCTGTCACGATCTCTTGGACAGTCATTGGATCGAGTCCCAAAGTTCGAGCGAGCATCAATGCATTTGGTACAATCCAGTACGGCGAGTCAGCGTCGAAAGGCGCGTTGGTATGCGTCAGATTGAAGAGCGTCTTCGCGCAGGCCTCCTCGAACAGGTATTGCGTCTCGGCGGCAGCGTCCTTCGCCCTCTCCGCGCGCAGCGTCTTGTGGCGGATGTGATCGAAAAGGTGATGCGCTCTCGGCCACGCCCCACGGTCGTCGATCATATTGCGCAGCCGGTCGAGAGTTTCCGTATCGTTGAGATGCGGACGGAAGAACTCCAACAGTTGGCGCATATGTCCCAACATAGCCCCTCCTCTAGTCCGCATGAACAAATCCTCAGTCGGGCCAATAATTACCGCCCCGCAATATCCCTCGCCACCGCCTGCGCCTCGATGCCGATCTCGCGCAGCAGCCCGGTGACCGGGTTGTAGAAGCCGACGAGATAGACGCCGAGCTCGCTCGCCCGCGCATTCACGCCGCTCTTTGCCGGCCGCAGTTCCGCCGGCAGGAAGCCGTCATAGCCCGGCCGATAGCCGGTGGCGAAGATCACCGCGTCGAATTTCTTCTCCACGCCGTCGACGAATTTCACGCCATCCGCGCTGAAGCTCGCGATATCGGGCGCGATGCCGATGCGGCCGGCCTTGATCGCCGCCACCGTGCCGACATCGATCACCGGGATGCGCCCGGCCTCGATCCCTTGCAGGATGCCCTGTTTGGGCCGCACGATGCCGTACCGCTCCAGCCGGCCGAGCGCCAGGTCGAGAATCTTTGGGAACATCCAGTCGTTCAACGCCCGCGGCATCGGCCGGCTGGCGATGCCCACCATCTGGATCGGCACGCCGAAGAGCTGGCGCGGCACGATGTGAACGCCCTTGCGCACCGAGATGGTGGGGTGAGCGCCGCTCTCGGCAAGATCGAGCGCGATCTCCGCGCCCGTATTGCCCATGCCGACGACCAGCACGTGCCTGCCGACATAGGGCGCGGCCTCGGTATATCCGGCGCTATGCAGCACCTTGCCCTCGAAGGCCTCAATGCCCGGAAAGCGCGGCGTGATCGGCTCGGCATTGTTGCCGGTGGCGACGACCACCCTGCCGGCGTTGAACGGGCCGGCATCGGTCTCGACCACGAGGTTCCCGCTCTCGCGGCGGATGGATTTCACGGTGACGCCGAAGCGCGGCTTCAGCCCGAAACGCCCGGCATAGGCATCGAGATAATCAACGACTTTTTCACGCGGCACATAACGAGGATGGGTCTTCGGGAACGGCACGAAGGGCAGCGAGGAGAAGGATTTCACCGTGTGCAGATGCAGCCGCCGATAATGCCGCCGCCAGGCCGGCGCAACCTCATTGGCCTTTTCCAGGATGACGAAATCCTGCCCCGCCTGTTTCAGGCAGGCCGCGACCGCAAGCCCCGCCGGACCGGCGCCGACAATGACGACATTGGTGTCCAACCGTTTTCCCTCCCGCCAAGGCGACAAAAGCTATGACGGGAGGGGTTCGAGGGGCAAGTAGGTGGAAACACCTACTCGCCGCCGCCCTGCTCCATCGCGCCCGGCGCTTCGGGCTCGTCCTCGGGCGGTTCGAGGATCTCGATCAGTTTCGCCACGCGGGCGCCGGGCATGGCGTGGCCTTCATTGACCAGCGCCTCGTCGGCGCCGATCCAGGCGAAGGCCTCGCGCAATTCCTCGACGCTGGCGCCGGTGAGCGCGATGTCGGCGATGACGGCCTCGTCGACCGGTCCAAGCACGGAAATGATGTCGCTGCGGGTCATCTTGTCCTCCCCATGGATCGGGATGATTGCGCAAGGAAACGGCTGAGCGGTGGAACGGGTTCCGGAAACCGCTGGCCGGCTTCTTCCGGCCGGCGCCCAATGCTATGGGTCGCTGCAAAGGAAGACCGGGCCATGCAGATCGAAATCGAAGGGGTTTCGCTTGAAGCGTTGAGAATGCTGTCGCATCCGGATCAGGACGCGCTGCTGAGCTTCGCGCGACCGGTTTCCTTCACCATGGGAAGCGCCACCGTCCTCGCCGAGTTCAACAAGGATGGTTCGGAGCTGATCGTCAATCTCGCCCATATCGACGGCGGCGGCGAAGGCGTGCTCCTGATCCTCTGGAAGGCCGTGCGCGGCTATGCGACCGAGCGCGGCTATCGCTCGATCCGATGGAACGTGCATGCGCTGACATGCGCCAGGCCCAATCCGAGGCTGCAGCGCCTCCTGCGCACGCATGGCTTCGACGAGGTCGACGATCCATCCTACGGACCGATCTTTTCGCGCACCATCCAACTTTCGGTGACCGCTTGAAGCCTGCCCCTATCCTGCTTTGCGCCCTGCTTCTTGCCTCCCCTGCGCGGGCAGACTGGAAACCCATCGAGAAAATCGACACCTATGCCGTGTCGGGTGAGAGCGCTGAGCAGCTCTATCTCTCGATCGGCGAGAAGGGACCGGCGGTCGGCGCGGACGGCAACGCGCGGCGCGTCATCGCGCATACTTTCTTCAAGCTGACCTGGCAGCGCGACTACCAGCCGCAAGGCGGCGCCTGCGTGCTGAAGTCGGCGCGGCCGAAGCTGATCATCACCTACACGCTGCCGAAGCCGGTCGGAAAACTTCCGCCCGCCCTGCAGGCGCGCTGGGACACTTTTTCCGCCGGGCTGATCGCGCATGAGAAGGTGCATGGCGCCGGCATCGTCGACATGGTCGACAAGATCGTCGCCTTCAGCACCGGCCTCACCGCTGAGGACGATCCCGGCTGCAAGAAGGTCAGGGCGAAGTTGACGACGTATCTCGACCAGCTTTCCAAGGCGCAGCGCCAGGGCAGCCGCGACTTCGACAAGGTCGAGTTCGGGCCGGAAGGAAATATGCTGAAGCTGATCGCGGCGTTTCTGGGCGGGGGTTAACGGATCGCCACCAGCTTCGCCGCGTCGCGAAGGGCGCGGACGGCTTTCGGGTTGCTGACCGGGTAGCCCACGATAAAGCCCTCGACCGAAAAGTCAGGAAACTCGGAATTGAGCCGAGCTGCGATTGCGGCTGCCTCCGCGTCCTCGCCCGCGGCTGCGTGGGCAAGCGCCAGGAACATCAGCACATTTGGAGAATCCGGCGTGCTTCGGCGCAGCGCGATGATCGCCTCCTTGTGACGGCCGACGGTGAACAGGACGCGGCCTTGCATGCCGAAATACCAGGGCGGCGCGAGCGGATTGAGGCGCATGGCACGCTCGATGAGCGGGAGCGCCTCGTTCGGGTCGCCGACAACCAACGCCTTGCTCCCGGCAAGCAGCGCCAGATTGTCGGCATGGTTGGCGCCATATTCGAAGGCGCGCCGGTGGGCACGCTCGGCCGCCTCGAGGTCTCCGTAGCAACCCATGAGATCGCCGAGGCAAAGCCAGGCGCCGCCATGGGTGGGATCGAGCCGCAGGGCCTCTTCGACCGCCTGGCGCCACTTCTCGATCGATGCGGCAGGATCGCTGCTGAAACCATTGCAGCATTGGATCGCGTAGGCCCAGGCGAGCTCGACCCAGGCCTTGACCAGACTGCCGTCGAGCTCGATCGCGCGCGAAAACAGCCTGATTGCCTCGGCATTGTCGGCGCGGCCGAATGTGTTGTGATGCTCGACGCCCATCAGGTAATAGTCATGCGCGCGCAGATTGGCGGGCGCCTTGCGGCGGATGGCTTTGCGCCCCGCGGTGGCGATCACGCCGAAGCAACCCGCCAGCACGTTGATGACGCTTTCGGTCAGGCTGTCCTGCAAGGCAAAGACGTCCTCGACCGAACGGTCGAAACGCTCGCTCCACAGATTGACGCCGCAGGTCGCGTCGACCAGTTCGACGGTAAGCCGGATGCGAGCATCGTCGGCGCTCAGCCGGCCCGACACGATATAGGTGACGCCCAACGCCTTGCCGTCGGCGATGAAGTCGGCGGCCTTGCTGCCCAGTTTCTTCATGGTGTGGAAGGCCACGACCGGCATGTCGGCGTAGCGCGCAAGGTCATGGGTGACGTCCGAGGACAGGCCGTCGGCGAACCGGCGCCAACGGTCGTCGCCGCTCAGGCATTCGATGGGAAACACGGCGAGCACGGGCGAGGCGTCGGGCAAGGCTGTCGCGGGCGCCGCGCCAGCGACGGTGCTGATACGCCGCGCAAGCGCGACCTTGTTGCGTACGCCAAGCTTCTCATAGATCGCCGCCAGATGCGTGCGCACCGTGGACGGCGCTATGAAAAGGACCTGGCCGATCTCGCGATAGGTCATGCCGGCGGCGAACCTCTCCGCCACCGCGCGCTCGCGGTCCGACAACGCCTCCGAGGTCGTCACGATCCGGTTCATGCCCCGTCCTGCCAGCGGACATAGATGCGTTCAACCGTAGAACCATCAAAATACTACAAATGCAGGACCCAAAACACTGCATGCGGCCGATATCGGCGCACGCCGTGCCGGCGCAAGCTTCGCTTCATCGATATCTCGATCAGCCGAAGGGAGGTTTCCATGCGCCGTGTCTCGATAGCGATGGCCTTTGCAATTCTGAGCTTGCCCGCTGCCGGACGAGCCGCATTCGCGGACGAATGCCGGCAGCTTTCGGAGTCGAATGTGAAGATCGCAAGCATGCGCCAATATGCCGACATCCTCACCAGCGCCGCCCGAAACGGCTGGACCTACGCGCCGGCGGCGATCGACAGCGGCTCGAAGCGGCATTTCGAGGAGATGAAGCTGCAGCTGATCGCTGCCGGTTTCGAGGTGGTGCCTGTCAGTGCTCGGCCGCGATGCCCCGACGAAGTGGCGAGCAAGTAGCGAGGTGGTGCGTTATCTCCCCGGGGAAATAGTTGCTGCGGTGGCTTCCCTCAGAAACTGATCTCCACCGCCGCCGCGCTCCGCTTCGCCTCGCCGTGGAACACGGCCTCGATATTGTTGCCGTCGGGGTCGAGCAGGAAGCAGGCATAGTAGCCGGGGTGATAGCGGCGCTCGCCCGGCGCGCCATTGTCCTTGCCGCCAGTGGCGAGGCCCGCCTGGTAGAAGGCATCGACCATGGCGCGGTCCTTGGCCTGGAAGGCGAGATGGTGGCGGCCGGTGAGCACGCCGAGCGCGGCGCGGCTGTCGGCGCTGGAGACGAACAATTCGTCGGCCCAGAAATAATCCCGCGCCTCGCCGCCGATCGGAATGCCCAGCACCTCGAAAAGAGCGCCGTAGAAACGCGGGCTGGCCGCAAGGTCGCGCACCACGAGCTGGATGTGGTCGATGAGCCGGCCGCGATAGAGTTCCATGGGGTGCTCCTGGTTGAGCGTTTCAATGTAGATGGGAGCGGTGTGCGGTCAATGCGGGTGCGGAAGGCTGCTGACAGTTGGAGGGTCGGCGGGACAGCGCCCCTCTCTGTCCTGCCGGACATCTCCGCCACTTGGGGGGAGATCAGATGTCGCGTCCGCCTTCGCCAATTACCAACGCAGCAGGAGAAAGGCCGGCACGGGAACCGCCAATCTCCCCCCTCGTGGGGGAGATGTCCGGCAGGACAGAGGGGGGCGCCGTAGAGTGCTGCCTCCTCAGGCAATCGGCGAAAAACCAGATAAAAAATGCAACCGGATTTGTAGGATCGGCTCCCGGCCCGGCGTCCTCCGGACGCAAGTGGCGCGGCGGAACTGGAAAAACCGCGCCGCATCAAACAGGATGCCTTACGGCATGGGAGAAGAACCATGAACCATTCCTATCGTTGGGTCATCGTCGCGGCCGGCGCGCTGATGACCTGCGTGGCGCTCGGCGCCATGTTTTCGCTGGCGATCTTTCTGGAGCCGATGTCGCTCGACACCAACTGGTCGCGCACCGGCATTTCCAGCGCCATGACCTTGAACTTCCTCGTCATGGGGCTCGGCGGCTTCGCCTGGGGCGCGATCTATGACCGGGTCGGCGCGCGACCAGTCGTGCTTGCCGGCGCGGTGCTGCTCGGCCTGTCGCTGGTGGTGGCGAGCCGCGCCAACTCGCTGCTGGTCTTCCAGCTCAGCTACGGCATCATCGTCGGGCTGGCGGCCAGCGCCTTCTTCGCGCCGATGATCGCGCTCACCACCGCCTGGTTCGACACCAACCGCAGCCTCGCCGTGTCGCTGGTGTCGGCCGGGATGGGCGTGGCACCGATGACCATCTCGCCCTTCGCGCGCTGGCTGATCACGGCCTATGACTGGCGCACCGCCATGTTCGATATCGGCGTCATGGCCTGGGTGCTGCTCATCCCCGCCGTGTTCCTGGTGCGCCAGCCGCCGGCGGCGACCGCGGCAAGCAACGGCACGCCGGCGCCCGTCACAGACGATCCCGGCATGAGCGTCGGCCAGGCGCTGCGCTCGCCGCAATTCATCGTGCTGGGCCTCACCTTCTTCGCCTGCTGCGCGGCGCACTCGGGCCCGATCTTCCACATGGTGAGCTATGCCATGTCCTGCGGCGTGGCGCCGATGGCGGCGGTGTCGATCTACAGCGTCGAGGGGCTGGCCGGTCTTGGCGGGCGCGTGCTCTATGGCGTGCTCGGCGACCGGCTGGGCGTGAAGCCGGTGCTGATCACCGGGCTCGCCATCCAGGGGCTGGTGATCGCTGCTTACCTCACCGTCGGCCAGCTCGAGCAGTTCTACCTCCTGGCCGTCATCTTCGGCGCCACCTATGGCGGCGTGATGCCGCTTTATGCGGTGCTGGCGCGCGAATATTTCGGCCTGCGCATCATCGGCACCATTCTCGGCGCCGCCACGATGCTTTCAAGCCTCGGCATGTCGCTCGGACCGCTCGCCGGCGGCATGATCTATGACGCCACCGCCAGCTATCACTGGCTGTTCATCGGCTCGGCGCTGATTGGTCTCGGCGCCGCCGGCATCGCCATCGCCTTCCCGCCGCAGCCCAGCCGGCAGAAGCTGCAGATGGCGTAGGCGCTGACGACATTCCGGCGGTCCCAGGCCTGCGGGACCGCCGGCCCGTCGCGCGAAATCCATTTGCGGGACGGTGGCGAGTGTGAAACTCTGAGCCGAGACGCTGCATCTGAATTGCCGGCTCCATGCCGGCGCGATCCTTGGTCCGGAGGGCATCGCAGTGGCCGCAGGCCTGGAAGCCGACGACGCCAAAGGCTGGTCCGACCTGCTGGTTGCGGCGGAGAAAGGCGACGCGAAGGCGGTGCGCGCCGAACTCGCGGCGGGGGCGGACATCAACCAGACCGACGAAGGCGGCTGGTCGGCGCTGCATCTGGCCGCCCACAATGCCCGCATGGCGGTGTTGGAAGCCTTGATCGCGCAGCCGGCGATCGACGTCAATTCCAGGAACAAATGGAAGAGCACGCCCTTGAGCCTGGCCGCGGCCAAGGGTCACTACGAATGCATCCAGGCATTGGCGAGACACCCCGAGATCGATATCGATGCCCGCGCCGATTATTATGGCAGGACGGCCCTGATCGAGGCGGCGAGGAACGGGCATCTGGATATCGTCAAGCTGCTCGTCGACAATGGCGCGGACGTCAACCTGGCCGACAAGACAGGACGCAACAGCGCGCTGATCGAGGCGATCAAGGGACGGCACCACGAGGTCGCGGATTATCTCCTGGCGTCCCGCAAGGTGAATTTCCTCAACAAGGACATGCGGCTCAATGCGCTGATCTGGGCCGGCAGCGCCGGCAACGCCGAACTCATCGAGAAGCTGGACCTGGCGATCCACAGCTTCTTTGAAGGCAAGTAGCGGCCGACCTCGGCCCCCGCAGTCGCTAGTCGCTCGACGCGATCACCCGATCCACCACCCAGCGATGCTTGCCGATCTGGCGGTTGCGGCTGAAACCCTGCGCCTCCCCTCACCCCGTACGCACCGCTTCGCGGTCGCTTTCGCCCCGCCTTACCCGCTCGTCGGAGATCAGCACCACCGGGCATGGGCTGCGCCGCAGGACGGCCGTCGTCGTCTCGCCGAAGATCAGTTCCTCGCCCTGGCGCCGGGCCACGCCCATGACGATCAGAGCAGCGTTCCGCCCGGCCTGGCGGGCAATGGCATCGGCGGCGGCGGCCCGCGAGCGGATGGCGGTCTCGATCTCGACGCCGTAGCGGTCGGCAAGCGCCACGATGTCCTTCAGCACGGCCTCCCGGCGGCGATGCGAAACGGTGTCGCGCGGCTCCTCGCGGCCGGCGCGCGCGACATAGAGCATCTTCACCGGTGCGCCTGTGACGGACGCGATGGCCAGGGCCAACTCGGCGCCGCGGCGGGCAACCGCGGTGCCGTTGACGGGCACCAGGATCTTGCCTGTATCCGGACCGAGCTGCGGAAGCTGGCGACCGGCTGTCGCCGGCTTCAGCACAAGACAGAGTGGCCCGTCGAAGGCGCTGGTGACCTCGTTCAGCCGATGCGAGAAGGCGCCCTTGGAGGTGACCGCGCGGCCGAGGCCGACGAGCAGCATGCCGTAGCCCTTGCGCGCTTCCTTCGCGACCGCCTCGGCCGAGAGCCGCTCATGCTGGCGGCGGGTGACGGGCGTTTCGCGCACTGGCGTCTCATCGGATTTCTTGGCCGCCTCGCGGCTTTCCTCCGCACCCTTCTCGATCTCGTCCAGATGCAGCCCCTCGGTCGGTTCGGCATCGATCTCGCCGCTGGAATGCAGCACCGTCGTCGGCTTGCCGGCGCCGATGACGCCGGCGAGATAGGCGGCCAGGCGGCCGACGACGCCCTCGTCGACGACGACCAGAAGCCGCTCCAGATTGGCGACGAAGCCGCGCTGGTCGATCTCCTCGCGCTCCAGGCGCTTCTTCTCGTTGTCGCCGATCGGCAGGCGGCGCAGCGCCCAGCGCAATGTCGGCGGCATGACAAGCGTGGTGATGACGGCCATGGTGAGGATCATGGTGAAAAGATTGTGTGACAGCACGCCCATCGACAGGCCGATCGAGGCGACGATCACTTCGGTCGAGCCGCGCGCGTTCATGCCGCAGCCGACCGCGATGCCTTCGGCGCGGCTCATGCCTGCGACCTCGGCGCCGATGAAGGCGCCGCCGAACTTGCCGATCGAGGCAATCACCACCAGCGCCACGGTGAGCAGCGCAAGCTGCGGGTCGAGAAGCACGGTGAGATCGGCGGACAGGCCGGCGACGCCAAAGAACACCGGCATGAACAACGCGGTGATGATGCCGCGCAACTGCCCCTCGATATGGCGCGACAGGATCGGCGATTCACCCACCAATATGCCGGCGACGAAGGCGCCGAGCACGGTGTGGACGCCGATCAGGTCGGTGATCAAGGCCATCACGCCCATGATGGCGAGAATGACGGTCACCACCGCATATTCGGAGCGGAAGGTGTCGTTGGTCCAGCGGATGGCGTCGAAGACGACGCGGCGTCCGAGCGTGAAGGAAAACGCCATGAAGGCGGCGACGCCGAGGACGGTGAAGGCGAGGCTGCCGATCTCGATGCGGCCCTTGGTGGCGATGCCGATGGTGATGGCGATGATGACCCAGCCGATCGTGTCCTCGATGATGGCCGAGGAGACGATGACCTGGCCGAGGTCGCGGCGCATGAAGTTCATGTCGCGCACCACCATGGCGACGATCTTGACCGAGGAGATGGAGAGCGCGGTGCCGAGGAACAGCCCGGCGACGATGCGCTCGCTGCCGGCGGCAAGCAGCGTATCGGGCATGAACTGCGCGGCGGTGAAGCCAAGTACGAAGGGCACCGCCACGCCGGCGGCCGAGATCGAAAAACAGGCGCTGCCGACGCGGCGCACGAGCCGCAGATCCGTCTCCATGCCGGTGAGCAGAAGCAGCATCAGCACGCCGAGCTGCGCGATGGCGTTGATCATCGATTTCTGCGTGGCGTCGCCCGCGAAAACCAGCCGCTCGGCGGCCGGCCAGACCCAGCCGAGCAGCGACGGCCCGAGCAGGATGCCGCCGATCAGCTGACCCATCACCGCCGGCTGTCCGAGGATTTCCAACAACTCGCCGATGCCGCGGCCAACGACCAGGAGCAGGATCAGTTCGGCAAGGAAGATGCCCTCCGAGGACATGCCGGCCTTCTCGGCGGCGAAGGCGACGGCGGGCATGAGCAGAAGTGAGACAGCGGCAAGCGCGACCCGGATCGACAGCGACCGTCGCCGCTCGAGCATGTTGGACAATGTCTGCACCCCTCAATCCTCGCACCGCCACAACGGTTTGGCGAGAGGATCGGTTGCACGGCTGGTGGAACTGGCACCTCCCTACAATTCTAATCAAATGCAACCGCCGATCTTTTCTCCCCGGTAAAGCGACTCGACGATGTTGGCCGCGAGGCGGGGCAATAAGGAGAAGCTAATGAAAAGCGACTATGCCGCCGCCCACCTCCACCTCGACCGGGCGTGCCATTACCTGCGTGGCGACGATGAGACGAGCCGCGCGGCACTGGCGGCGCTCGACCTCGTGATCGAGGCGGTGGCGGCAGCCCAGCATGCCCGGCCGATCGCCGACGTGCTGCCGTTTCCGCGGCCCGTGAACGGTGGCCGGCCGCCCCTTGCATCCTGACTTATCCGCCTGAAAAGGCGGGAACATTTTGGGTCGGCCGCACGTTGTGCTATATGGGGTGTGGCCGGCCTGTTCTCGAGATCGGGACGCGGCCGGCCATGGCGGCGGGAGGCGCATGGCACATGTCCCAGACGAAGGCCGCAAAATCCACCGACGCGGCCAGTGCCCCGAAATTCATCGAGGCGACCGCGCCGGCAACATCAAACGAGAAGGCGGCGCCGCCGCGAGCTTCCGACGCGTTCGCGCTGAAGCTCACCTCCTCCGAATTCACCACCACGCTGTCGCATTTCCACCGCGCCGAGATCGCGCGCATGGCCGGCTGGCGCGACCGGCTCGACCGGACCAGCAACTGGGCGATCACCGTGGTGGCGGCGATGCTGTCGGTGTCGCTGTCGACGCCCTCCGCGCATCACGGCGTGCTGCTCTTCGCCATGCTTTTGATTACGCTCCTGTTGTGGATCGAGGCTCGGCGCTACCGCTTCTTCGACGTCTACCGCGCCCGCGTGCGCCAGTTCGAGCGCTATTATTTCGCGCAGATCTTTTCGCCGCAGCCGGACTACGCTTCAAACTGGCTCGCCATCCTCGGCGAGGGCCTGCGCTCGCCGCGTTTCCTGATCTCTCAGCGCGCGGCGCTGATCCGCCGGCTGCGCCGCAACTACATCTTCATGTACACGATCCTGCTGCTTGCCTGGATCCTGAAGATCACCACGCCGAGCCTGCAGCGCGAAGGCTCGCCCATCGGCTTCGGCGCCTCGCTCATCGACACGTTCCGGGTGGCGACACTGGGGCCTATCCCCGGCGTCGTCGTGGTGTGCGGGGTCGTGGCCTGCTACCTCGCGATGCTTGCCGCCGCCTTCCTCATCCGCGCCGATGATGGCGAGCTGTCGGTCGGCAACGTGCATGTGTGACGGAAGGAAATAGGCAGTAGGGATTAGGCAGTAGGAAAATCGGACCGCGCGGACGCCCCCTACTGCCTACTGCCTACTGCCTACTGCCTACTGCCTACTGCCTACTGCCTACTGCCTACTGCCTACTGCTGCCTTCACTGCAGCGACAGCGCCGTCCGGAACTCCCGCGTCGAGTTGCGGCTTGGATAGGGCTCGTCCGGCGCCGGAACGCCGAGATGGGCGCAGAGCGGTGCCCAACCGTCGCCGAGCTTGTGGACCAGCAGGCGCTCCGCCGGCACCGTGTTCAGCACCGCCTCGACATTGTCCCGATAGACGGCGATCGCATGGGCGCGATCCTGCGGGCGGCCGCCGAAGACCTGATTCGAGACGAGCGAAATGCCGAGCGACTCCTGATCCGTGCTGCCGGCGATGGCAGGCAGTATGGTTTTTTCGAAACTCTCCCACCAGCTTTCGGGCGAGCGCCAGGTGAGGATGACGCGGGCCTGCGGATAGACTTCGATCAGCTCGCGCCAATAGTGCGCCGAGGGCCAGTCGACGCAGGATTTGTACCCCGCGAAGAGCCGGTCCCAGCCGGGCGCCTCGCCCTTGGCCAGCGCCCGCCAGAGCCGCTTCTGCTTGGCGTGCGCCATCACCTCGGACATGTGATGGCAAGGGCCGAAGCCGAGCATGGTCAGCGCCTCGCGCATCGAATCCGTGCCGGTCCGGCCGAAGCCGGTTCCAATCACCATCAGCGACATTTCCCCTCCTCCATGTCTGCCCGTCTTCAAGCGTGCCCGGTCAATCTCCCTGGACCACGAGCCGCATGCGATTGCCTTCCGGATCGGCGGTCGAAATCACGCCGCCGTCCCTCTTTGCTCGTATGTCGGCCGCTTCGAGCCTGCGCCCCACGGCGGCAAGCTCCCCCTCCGAAGCGAGCTCGATGGTGAAATGGTCGAGGCCCGCCGCACCCGGCGGCGGCTCGCGCAGCTCGTCGCGCGCCCAGATGTTGAAGGCCACCATATGGGCGCGGCGTTCGGTGCCGCAGTCGAACATGCCGAAGGTCCGGGACTGGATATGCGGCCGGAAACCGAGCACGCCCAGATAGAATTTCATCAGCATCTCGGGCGCCCGGGCGCGCAGATGGATGTGGCCGATGAAGGCGTCCGGCGCCAGCTTCGGCTCGACATGGCCGGAATTGCCGAGGTCGCGCAGCAGCCCCGGGACGTCCAGCGGCTCGATCCCCGAATGCGCGCTGCCGTCGGTGGCGATCAGCGCCACGCGGCCGCCGGGCGACACGTCGCGGCGCAGCAAGCGCTGCGGCGTGTCGAAGCAGATCTCGATGCCGTTGCCGGACGGATCGGAGACATAGAGCGATTCTGAAACCAGATGGTCCTGCGCGCTGTAGCGCAAGCCCGATGCCTTGAGGCGGGCCGCCGCATGCGCGAGATCGCGGCGGCTGGTTGCGTGGATGGCGACATGAAAGAGATCGCGCGATTTTTGCGACAGCGGCACCTCGGCGCCGGCATGGAGCACGATCAGCATCCGGCCGCCGGCGCCAAGTTCCGCCAGGGCGGCGTTCTCGTCGAGCACTTGAAGCCCTAACGTGTCGCGCCAGACATTCAAGGCCGCCGGCACGTCGGTCACCCTGAGATGGACCGGGCCGAGACGCGTAACGGGAGACAGCAATCCTTCGTCCATCGTCGTCTGTCCGATTGCGGTCGAGAAGCATATTAGCTGTGAATGAAATGACTGTCGCGCCCCAAGTTCGGGTTGACCCCTCCCCGGCGCGCGGCGACTATTGCGATGGCCGGTTTTTCTGGAATTGGTTCAGCAGGAGGAATTCGCATGGACGAGACCGAACAGTGGCGCAACATGGCGAGCGCGCCACGGGACGGCAGCCGCATCCTGGTGACGGTGCGCTCTTCCGAGCAGGGACCGGCCGAGGTCGACATGGCCTACTGGTCGCGCGCCGACCAGTTCGGCGAGGAAGGCTGGCGGGCCTCGGACTCCTCGCCTGGGCGCGTGGTCGAATACGCCGAGCCGGAGCTCAGGTGCTGGATGCCGTTGCCGACCGCGGGACGCGGCTCCATGCCCAGCCCTTGGGAAGGCGAGGACGTGCCGCTGGTGGATGGCGAGGGGATTTAGGCAGGCACCCCCTTCTCCCCTTGGCGATTGGCGAAAGCGGCCGCGATGGCCGATCTCCCCCCTAGTGGGGGAGATGTCCGGCAGGACAGAGGGGGGCGCCGTAGAGCAGAAAACCTCGGCGAAGGCCCCTCAGGCTCCAACGGCTCCAGCGATGACCCATACGCCTCTACCGCCGCGACAGCGCGCCAATGCGAAATCGATGCGTCGCGTCATGACTGATGCCGAACTGAAGCTCTGGAACGAGCTTCGTGCACACCGGTTGATGGGACTTGGTTTCCGTAGGCAGTTTCCGATAGCGGGCGATATCGTCGACTTCGCTTGCCCGGAGAAAAGGCTTCTTGTCGAGGTCGACGGTTCCCAGCATGGCGATGGCAGTGTTGCCGAGGCTGAGGCGCGCTGCGGACGAGACGTCTGAAAAAGGATGGCTGGACCGTCTTGCGGTTCTGGAACGACGATGTGATCCGCGACATCGACAATGTCTGCCAGCACATTGTCATCGTCGCTGGATTGGCTGATCCGGCCTGAGAGGCTGGCGGGACAGCGCCCCCCTCTGTCCTGCCGGACATCTCCCCCACTAGTGGGGGAGATTGGCAGCTTCGGCGCCGGCGCCCACAAGGGGAGAAGGGAAGAACGCCGACGCCGCCTTCAATTCTTATGCAAATACTCCGCCGCGTTGGCCGGCGTCACCAGCTCGAACGGCACGTAGACCACACGGTCGACTTTCTCGCCCTTGGCGAGCGCCAGCGCCGCATCCACACCGCCGCCACCCTGACCCTTGGCGTTCTGGAACACCGTCACCGAAAGCTCGCCGGCCTTCATGGCCTGCAGGCCGTCCTGCGTGGCGTCGATGCCGCCGACCACGACGTTCTTCATGTCGACGCCGTTGGCCTTGAGCGCCAGGATGGCGCCGATGGCGGATTCGTCGTTGTTGGCGATGACGGCGTCCGGCGCCGGGCCTGCGGTCAGCCAGTTGGTCATCAGGTTCTGCGCGTTGTCGCGCGACCATTCCGACGACTGCTTGTCCGTGATCTTGATGAAGTTGCACATGTCGGTCGAAAAGATCTGCTCGACATCCTTGGTGCGCTGAAGCGCCGCCTGGTGCACCAGGCTGCCCATGACGATGTAGGCGCTGGCGCCGGCCGACTTGCCCTTGGCGCGCAGCATCTTGCAGACCTCGAAGGCTTCCAGCGTGCCGGACTCGGTTTCGTTGGAGCCGACATAGACCTGCTTGTCCGGCAGGCTCTTCATGTCCGACGGCTCGAGGTTGACGAAGACCAGCGGGATGCCGGCCTTGGCGGCCTCCTCGCTCAGCGTCTTCGAGGCGTTGGTGTCGACCAGCGTGACGATGATGGCGTCGACGCCGGAGGCGATGAAGTTCTTGACCTGGTCGAGCTGCTTGGCGACGTCGTTATGCGCGTCCTCGACCTGGATGTCGGCGCCCTTCTCCTTGGCGCGGTCCTGCATGCCATGCATCAGCAGCGTTTGGAAATTGTTGTCGAAATCGACGATCGAGACGCCGAGCTTGGCGGCGAAGGCGCTGGTCGAGACAGTGGCGAACGCGGTTGTCATGAGCGCGGCCAAAGCCGTCGAGATGAGAAGTTTCTTCACGAGGTTCCTCCCTTTGCGGATGGGTGCCGGTTCACCCCGCTTTGTCTCCGGCCCTTTCGGGATTCATGCGGATGGCCGAAGGCCATCTCGCAGGTGGATGGCCAAGGGCCATCCCACAGGCATCTCACCGTCACTTCGCGGCGGCGGCGTTGGCGCGCGCCTTCTTCTTTTCGTAGCGGGCATCCATGCGCGCGGCGGCTTCCTTGCTGCCGTCATGGAAGGTGCCGAACCAGAGGTCGAACGGGATGAGGCCGTCGCCGTAATTCACCTCGAAATGCTTGTGGTGGAGGTAGTGGATATAGGCGTGGCTATCGACCGACTTGTCTTCGGTCAGCTCGACCTTGTCGAAGCCGACATGGCCGGGAATGGCGCCGAAGCCGGCATAATGCAGCTGGTAGAGCGCCAGCAGCGGGTTCGAGGGGATGATCAGGTGCCAGACGGCGACGCCGAGATAGCCGAGCTGCTCCACCGGGTGCATCGACAGCGACGACCATGGCGACGGGTTGACCGAATTGTGGTGCACCGAATGCACCCATTTGTAGAGCGGCCCCCAATGGATGGCGCGGTGCAGCAGGAAGAAATGCGTCTCGTGGATGATCGGCACCACCAGCGCCAGCAGGAAGAGATAGACCGGGTGCTCGGTGACGGTCAGCCACGGCACGTAGCCATTGGCGTAGGCGTAGAGGATCGCCACCTCGATCGCCGTCCAGATCGGCATGCCGGTGCCGAAGGTGCGCAGCATGTTGTCGATGTTCTGGTTCTCGAAGAAGAACGCCTTGTTCTTCTGCTCCGACGGCCATTTGCCATTGTATTTGAAGCGGTTGCCCTGGGCTTTCAAAATGTAGAGTCGAAGCTCGAAGGCGCCGAAGAAGACCAGCAGCGCCGCGCAGTTGACGAGGAACAGGCGAAGTATCCAGCCGACGGAAAGCGTCTTCATCGTCTCCACGTCGGGCAGCACGTAGCGCCACCAGACGACGGCCGTGAGCGCGAAGAGCAGGTTGTAGGGCAGGAAATAGCTCGGCAGCCATTTCAGCACCGCCAGCGGGCGCGGCGGAAAGGAAAAGAGCGGCGCGGTGCCCGCCGGTTCGTTCGGAGCCCAGTCGCCCCTTTTGTTGCGCGTGCCGAATTGCAAATCGTCCATGGCTATTCTCACAAAGACTGAGCAAGGCTGAGGAAGCGGTCATAGGCGGCATCGTCCATGTCCACCTGGTGTTTCGCTTCCGGATAGGTTGCGCCGGCGACGTCGCGGCCGAACGCGCGGAAAGCGGCGATGCGCTTTTCCTGCAGCTCGGCCTCCAGCGTGAGGAAGTCGGCATAGCGCTTGGCGTGACGCGGATAGTGGCCGGCATGGGTGCCCAGCACATCGCAGGAGAACAGATACTGGGTGTCGCAGGCCGTGCCGCAGCCCATGCCCATGGTGATCAGCGGGGTCGAGCGGGTGATGTGGTGGGCGAGGCGCACCGGCACGACCTCGACCTCGATGCAAGCGGCGCCGGCGTTTTCCAGGTCCTTCGCCGCGCGCAACACCTTGAAGGCTTCCTCGGCGGTGCGGCCGATGGCGCGGAAGTTCGTCCAGGTGGCGCGGTTGGGCACCAGGCCGACATGGCCGGTGACGGGAATGCCCTCGGCCGCCATGGCCTCGATAAAGCGCGGCGAGTGCGATGAATAGACCGCATCGGCGCCGCGCTTCATCATGGCGAAGCCAAGCCGCACCGCCTCGTCGGGCGAAGCGACCGCGCCATGCGGCATTCCGACGGAGAGGAACGCGTGGGGTGCCGCCTGGCGGATCAATTCCAGATTGTGATCGGGCTCGCAGGACAGGATGACGATATCGCAGGCGACCGCGGCTGCGGCCTCGGCCGGCGTGTCGACATGCAGCTGCAGCCATTTCTTGCTGCCCTTGGCGCTTTGCAGGTCGTAGGCCGTCAGCCGTCTCGCCACCGATGATCCTCCCGTTTCGCGGGCAGCGATGGCGGAAAAGTCCCCCTCACCCGGATTGCCAGCCGAATTGCCAAGCGCAATTCGGGACAAACCGACCTCTCCCCGAGGAGAGAGGAGCCGATCGGCGCCGGCGCTCTTCCCGTGGAGGAGAGGAGCTCGTCAGCGCCGGCGCCAGCCTCTTCTCCCCTGAGGGAGAAGGAGGCTACGCAGCGGCCGGATGAGGGGGAGACTTCGCACGTCTTCATCCTCCCGTTCGCGGTCGAGTTAGCACCGCGACGCCAGCGAAGGCGCGCGCTACCTTGATCAAATCAGATCAAAGGTTCTCGGCGGTGAAGGTGATGAAGCGGATCGGCGGGTTTTCGACCGGCAGGTCGTGCAAATTGAGCACCGCCAGCACCAGGTCGATCGCGCGGCGCGCTTGCGCTTCGGGCGCCTGGTCGAGCACGACATCCATAGTGCCCTCACGCAGACCGCGCGTGCTGCGCTCGGTCAGTTCATGGCCGACGAAGAAGATCTCACGACCTCTGCCGTGCTTGCGCAGCACCTCGTTCAGCGCCGTGTTGGCGCCGCCGGCATTGTAGAGGCCGGCAAGATCGGGCCAGCGCTTGAGCGCCTCGTGCAGCTGTTCGGCATTGCGGTCGCCGTCGTCGAAACCGAACAGGGCAGCGATCGGCTCGAAGTCGTGCCCTTGCTCGATCAGGTAATCGAAAAAGCCACGCACGCGGTCGCGGTGGACGCGATAAATCTGGCTGTGGCAGATGGCGACCACCTTGCCCGGCCGCCGCTGCATCTTCGCCATCAAAAGCCCCGCCATGCGGCCGGCGGCGTAATTGTCGATGCCGACATAGGTGCTCCTGGTGCGCGAGATCTGCGTCACGATCTGCACCGTCGGGATGTCTTCCGCTTCGAGCTTCCGCAAGGCCGCGCTCACCAGCGGATGATCGGGCACGGCGAGGATGAGCGCCGCGCGGCGCATCTCCGGTTCGAGGATGCGTTTTGCGATCGCCGCCGGGTTCGCCTCGTCGAGAAAGGTGCGGTGGACGGCGATCGTGCGATCGAGCGTCGCGGCGATGCGTTCGAAGGCGCGCGACAGCCTGGCGAAGAAGGTCGCGTCGGGCCTGACCAGGATCACCTCGATACGGATGACGCCGCGATGCGCCTCGGGCAGCCGGCGCGGATAATCGAGCGAACGCGCCGCCGCCACGACCTTCTCGACGGTCTCGGGGCGCACCCCGCCCCTGCCGTTCAGCACGCGCTCGACCGTCGCCGTGCCGACGCCGGCGCGGCGAGCGATTTCGAAGAAGGTGGGCTTTGGAATGGGCTGGGCTCCCGGGGGTGTCGGCGCGAGCCTAGCCCTTCTCCCCTTGTCGGAGAAGGTGGACCGTCTCGCCAAAGCCGCCAATCCCCGAACCGCGGGGAGAACAGCCGTTCCGCCCTCGCCATCAACATATTAGAAAATACTAATTGACAGCCCGAAAAAAGCAGCGCTCATTCGAGGCGTACGGATCGCAGCCAAGGCGGGCGATTTCGACCCGCCGACGTCACCTCGGGAGGGTCTCAAATGCCAACGATCATCGGCTATCACGATATCAGCAAAGATGTGAACCACTGGCTCACATCGCCCAAGCGCAAGGAACTGTTCGGCCCGCTCGGGATCACCAATATCCGCACCTTCGTCGACCCGCAGAACCCAAAACGCGTGGCGGTGATGATGGACGTTCCGGACATGGACAAACTCCAGGCGGTGATGCAGAGCCAGGCGGCCGCCGACGCCATGGCCCATGACGGCGTGGTACCGGAGTCGCTGGTGATCGTGGTGGAATCGAAGGGGTAGGCGAGCGCCTTCTCCCTCGTCAGGACAGAGGTGCGTACAGGAAGCTGAGCTATCGCTTCGTCATTTTAGGGTCTGCGGGCGTCGCTTGGCACCTTGCTCCGCCCTAGAATGTCGAAGCGATCGGTTGGCGGCGGAAGCAGAGCCTTTTTTCGGCACGCGCCGAGACAGTGCCGTCCAACCCGCGCCGCCGTTGCAAGAAGCTGACGCGCGAACCCTTCAAGATCGACGATGGGCATACCCACCTGCCGGTGCTCGCGCTGCCGGTCGAGGTACCGCGCCAGTGCTATCTCATGCCGCAACGGCGCGCCGATGTCCTGCCCGCTGGGTCGATCGTCGCCATGCCAGAGTGGCCATTCGCTTGGGCGTTGCACGGCATCCTCCTGAGATCGGTGTCCAGTGCGGACAATCTGCTGGAGGCCCGTGAGAGAGGCGCAGGTACAGGCGTGATCAAATCGTGAAAAACGCAGACCGCAGGAGATCGCGGTTGAATTAGTGACAGCCAAGCGAAAGAATTGTCTCGAACATTATCGGGGTGTCTTCCGATGACGGCGCCGCATCTTCACCTGCTGGGTGGTTTCGACTTTACCGGTATCGGAGCAACGGCTCCCGCCTTCAGCCGCAAGGCGCGTGGGATGGTGGCTTATCTTGCGCTACAGGCCGGCCAGGCGCAGTCGCGCGAGAAGCTGGCGGCGCTGCTCTGGAGCCTCAATGGCGAGGCCCAGGCGCGGATGAGCCTGAGGCAGGCTGTGTCGTCGGTCCGAAAGGCCATGAGCGTCTCTGGCGGCGGCCGCTTCCTCACCGAGGGCGCGAACATTGCGCTGCATCTTGACGATTTCGATTTCGACGTGGCGCGCTTCGAGGCGCTGGCGGCGAGCCCCACGCCAGAAGATCTCGAACAGGCCGTTGCCGTCTATCGCGGCGACCTGCTCGACGGGCTCGGCCTGCGGGAAGAGCCGTTCGAGGAATGGCTGCGGGTCGAGCGCGAACGCCTGCGGGTGATCGCCGTCGCGGCGCTGGACAGGCTGATCAGCCACTACACGGCTGCCGGTGATCCCGCCGCCTGCATACGGGCCGCCATGCGCCTGCTGGCGATGGAGCCGCTGCGCGAGGATGCACATCGTGCCCTGATGCGTGGCTACGCGGCGCAAGGGCGCATCAACCTGGCGCTGAAGCAATATGAGCTCTGCCGCGACGCGCTGCAGCGCGAGCTGCGGCTGATGCCGGAAGCCGAAACCCGGAACCTGCACGAAGAGCTCCGCGCCCGCCGCGCTTCTTCGCCTGCCCGGCCCGCGGCTTCGAGCGCCGAACCCGAATCCGCGCGACCGCCGACCCACTATGTCAAATCGTCGGGCGTCAACATCGCCTACCAGGTGACAGGCGATGGGCCGGTCGATCTCGTCTATGTGCCGGGCTGGGTCTCCAATCTCGACCTTGCCTGGGCATCGCCGCGCTTTTCGCATGTGCTGAAGCGGCTCGGCTCCTTCTCGCGGCTGATCCGCATCGACAAGCGCGGCACCGGTCTCTCAGATCGGGATGTCGGCCTGCCGACGCTGGAAGCGCGTATGGAAGACGTGCGCGCCGTGCTGGACGCGGTCGGATCCAAACGCACCGTGCTGTTCGGCAGCTCGGAGGGTGGACCGATGTGCATGCTGTTTGCCGCTACCTATCCCGAACGCACGTCAGCGCTGGTGCTCACCGGCGCCTATGCCAGGGGCACATGGTCGAAGGACTATCCCTGGGCGCGAACGGTCGATGAGGTGCAGCAGGATATCGACACCGTCGAGCGGGAGTGGGGCAAGCCGGCCGACATGAGCAGAGCCGCCCCCAGCCTGATCGAAAACATGGCCGAACGCGAGTGGTTCGCCGCCTATCTCAGGAACTCGGCCTCGCCGGCGGATGCGATCGCGCTCTGGCGCTGGGGCACCGAGATCGACGTGCGCGACATACTGCCGGCGATCCATGTCCCGACGCTGGTGCTGCAGAGGACCGGCGACCGCTGGGTGAAGCCGGAGGAAGGACGTTATCTGGCGACGCATATCGAAGGCGCCAGATATGTCGAGCTTGCCGGCAGGGACCACGTGATCTGGGGCGAGGACTGCGACGGCCTGGTCGACGAGATCAGGGATTTCGTGACCGGCGCGCTACCGGCGGCGCCCGGCGAGCGGGTGCTCGTATGGGTGCTGGCGCTCGCCATCGACGGCGCGGCCGAGGGCGCGAAAGCCTCCGAGCAGTCGGCTATCGTTCGCGACGAATTGCTGCTCGGCGGCGGCACCGAGATCAGGCGGTCGCGCGGCAGGCTGCTTGCAGCGTTCCAGCGGCCGACGCGCTCGATCGAATGCGCGATGGCGATCGCCGACCGCCTGAAGCCATGCGGCGCCGAGGTTCGCGCGGCAATTCACATCGGCGAGTGCGAGGCGCGCGGCGATGACTTTTCCGGCATTGCCATCGAAGTCACGTCGCGGCTGTTGGACCATGCCCGGCCGGGCCAGATCATCGCATCGCGAACGACGCGCGACCTGGTCGTCGGCTCCGGCCTGACCTTCGAGGAACAGGGCGAGATGAAAGCCAGCGGCCTGCCTGGCGCGCTCCCGTACTTCGCCGTCACCGGAGCTCCGCTGGGCGCTGACCTTCGTTAGAACAGGAACGCCGCCGTCGCCGGATCCGGCCCGGTGCGGCCGTCGCGCACATCCATCCCACGGATGGTCTGCATGTCGCCCGCATCCAGCTCGAAACCGAACACGTCGAAATTGCCGGCGATGCGGTCCTGGTTGACCGATTTTGGGATGACGACCAGCCCCTCCTGCAAATGCCAGCGGATGATCACCTGCGCCACCGACCTGCCGTGCTTCTTCGCCAGCTTCTCCAGCGTCGGATCGGCCAGCAGCCGGCCGCTGCCCAGTGGGCTCCAGCTCTCGATATGGATGTCATGCTTGGCATGGAACTCGCGCTTGTCACGCTGCTGGAAGCGCGGGTGGAGTTCGATCTGATTGACGACGGGCGTCACGCCGGTCTCGCCGATGATGCGTTCCAGATGGTCCTGGTTGAAGTTCGAGACGCCGACCGATTTTATCCGGCCGGCCTTCTGCAGCTCGACCAGCGTCTTCCAGGCTTCGACATATTTGTCTTGGGAAGGCACCGGCCAGTGGATGAGGAAGAGGTCGATCTGGTCGACGCCGAGCTTTTGCATCGTGTCGTCGAAGGCGCGCAGCGCCGCGTCGCGCTGATGCGCGCCGTTGCGCAGCTTGGAGGTGATGAACAGCTCGCTGCGCGGCACGCCGGCGGCGCGGATCGCCTCGCCGACGCCTTCCTCATTGCGGTAGCCTTCGGCGGTGTCGATGAGGCGATAGCCGGCCCCGATGCCCCAGCGCACCACCTTGGCGGTGATATCCGGATCGACCTGCCACACGCCGAGCCCGATCTGCGGGATGGTCGAGCCGTCGTTGAGTTTGAGCTGTTCGGGCATGGGCGGTTCCTTTTGGGAGGGAGGATGGTGCGGTCTATGTAGGCCGTGGGTTGTGGAATGCCAGTGGAAATGCCAGTGGAGAAGATGGAGCGGCGCCGAAGCTGCTGATCTCCCCCCTCGTGGGGGAGATGGCCGGCAGGCCTGAGGGGGGCGTGAAGGAATGCCAGCCTATCCTTCGCCATTCTAGGGTCTGCGCGCGCCGCTTCGCTCCTTGCTCCGCCCTAGAATGGCGAAGGACAGGCTGGCGGGACAGCGCCCCTCTGCCCTGCCGGACACCTCTTCAACACGGAGGAGATTGGCAGCCTCGAGACCTCAGCTCTTGGTCTTGAGATAAGTCTGAAGGCGGGACAGCCGGCGCTGCATCTCGGGTGTGTCGAACAGGAATTCGCCACCGCCCGGCCTATATGAGGCCAGATCCACAACGACATCCTGGACAGTTTCATCCTCTGGATAGGCCGCATCCAGAAGCACTTCCAGACTGTTGGCGGTTGCCAGGCTGGTACCTTCTCCGCTCAAGAATCTGGTCAGCGCGAAGGCAAGGTCATCCATGTACCGAGCTACCCCCTCGCCCCGAACCGCAACCCATCCATCAAGAGCTTCACCAACCTTCCCGACCGCTCACGCCAATCCGGCGTGTTCGGCGCAGAGTAGATCCCGCCGAGCGCGTGCATGACGTCGGAGGCGTCGATATCGGCGCGGATTTTGCCGGAAGCGGAGGCCGCATCGATCAGGCCCCGCATGGCGCCAGAGACGCGGCCGGAGGTGTCGGAGAACAGCGTCGAATTGGTGGTCAGCAGCAGGCGCAGGCTGGTGGCGAGGCCGCGCTTGGTGGCGATGTAGTCGACGAAGCGCTGCATCCAGAGTTCCAGTGCGACATCGGCCGGGTGTTCGCGCGCCAGTTCCTCGGCGGCGTGGCAGAGGCCTTCGACCTCGCGCCGGTAGACCACCTCGACCAGGTGCTCGCGCGTCGGAAAGTGGCGATAGAGCGTGCCGATGCCGACCCCTGCCCGCTTGGCGATGTCCTCCAGCGAGGCGTCGACGCCGTCGGCCGCGAAAGCCTGCGCCGCCACCTCGACCAGTTTTTCGCGGTTGCGCTGCGCGTCGGCGCGCAATGCCTTTGGCGCCGGCGCGTCGCGCGTCGCTTCAGCGGTCATTTCCTGGTCGGGCACTTTTTTCTCCACCAAGGCAATATGGGGGGTTGAACCATGACTGGCCAGACCCCAGTTAAATAAACGGAGGCACCTCCGCTTTAGTGGAGTGCTTTTATCATATAACCAGGGGAAGCGGTATGTCACGCAGAGAAGGACTGGAAACGCACCCTGGCCGCTGGAGTGGGGCGCCGGAACTGCTGATCTCCCCCCTCGTGGGGGAGATGGCCGGCAGGCCAGAGGGGGGCGCTGTCCCGCCAGCGTATCAAAGCTTGGGTTCCTCGCCCCCGCTGAAGGCGGGGAGTGGCCGCGAAGCGGACGGAAAGGGGGACTTCGTAGGGGCGCAGCCCTCTCCGTCTCGGCTTCGCCGAGCCACCTCTCCCCCATTTCATGGGGGCGAGGAACCTGGTCGTTCAAACGCCTCATTCCTTCGCGCCCCCCTCTGCCCTGCCGGGCATCTCCCCCACAAGGGGGGAGATTAGCAGCTTCCACGCCTTGCCCGCGTCCAGCAATCGGAGCCCGACGCCCCATGAATGACCAAGTCACCATCAGTCCCACCACGCTTTCCATCCTTCTCAGCATCAACGGCCGCGACCATGCGCTCGACGTCGAGCCGCGCGTCACCCTGCTCGACGCATTGCGCGAGCGGGTCCACCTCACCGGCACCAAGAAAGGCTGCGACCAGGGCCAGTGCGGCGCCTGCACCGTGCATGTCGACGGCGAGCGCGTGCTCGCCTGCCTGACTTTAGCCGCCCAGGTCGAAGGCCGCTCGATCACCACGATCGAGGGGTTGGCCGGCGAGGACGGCACGCTCAACGCCGTGCAGGCCGCCTTCCTCGAGCAGGACGCCTTCCAGTGCGGCTATTGCACACCGGGGCAGATCATGTCGGCGGTGGCCTGCATCCGCGAAGGGCATGCCGGTTCCGACGACGAAATCCGCGAATACATGGCCGGCAATCTCTGCCGCTGCGGCGCCTATCCCAACATCGTCGCCGCCGTCCGCCAGGCCGCACAGGAGCTGCGCTCATGAGAGATTTCGCTTACGTCCGCGCCGATAGCGTGGAAGCCGCGCACAATGCCGCCGCCCTTCCCGGCGCCATGCTGCTCGCCGGCGGTACGACATTGGTCGACCTCGCCAAATGCGGCGTCGCCGAACCGTCGACCGTCATCGACATCAGCCATATCGAAGGGCTCAGCGCCATCGACGTGACCGCCGACTACGCCTTGATCGGCGCGCTGGCGAAGATGAGCCATGTCGCCGACGACCGCCAAGTGAAGAGCCTCTTCCCGGCAGTGTCGGAGGCGCTCTGGCAGGCGGCCTCGGCGCAGTTGCGCAACATGGCGACCATCGGCGGCAACCTGATGCAGCGCACGCGCTGTCCTTACTTCCGCGACCCCACCAACTTCCCGGCCTGCAACAAGCGCGCGCCGGGCAGCGGCTGCTCGGCGATCGGCGGCGTGACGCGCGGCCATGCCGTTCTCGGCACGAGCGAAGCCTGCATCGCCACCTATCCGGGCGACCTGGCGGTGGCGCTCGTCGCCTTCGACGCCGAGGTCGATCTCGGCGAGCGCAAGCTCAAGGTCGAGGACTTCTTCCTCTCGCCCGGCGCGACCGCCGAGCGGGAGCACGACATCCGCCCCGGCGAGGTGATCAGGGCGATCGAGATCCCCGGCTCGGCGGCCGCGCGGCGCTCGACCTACATCAAGGTGCGCGACCGCCAATCCTATGAATTCGCGGCGGCCAGCGCCGCCGTCGGACTGGAGCTCGAAGGCGACGGCCGCACCGTGCGCGACATCCGGGTGGCACTTGGCGGCGTCGCGACCAAGCCGTGGCGGGCGCGCGCCGTCGAGGACGCGCTGAAGGGCAAGCCGCTTTCCGAAGACACGGTCCGCAAGGCGAGCGAGCTCGCCATGGCGGGCGCCGTCGACCATGGCGCCAACCACTACAAGATTTCGCTGGCGCCGCGCGTTATCGCGCGCGCCATCCTCAAATTGGGAGAGACGGCATGACCGTTCATGACTTGAAACACGCCGCGTCCGACAGCGCGCGGCTCGAAGCGGTCGGCGGCCGGCTGTCGCGCGTCGACGGCCCGGCTAAGATCACGGGTGCGGCGAAGTATGCGTTCGAGCAGCAGCTCGATGGGCTGACGCATGCGGTGCTGGTCGGCGCGACGATCGCCGCCGGCAAGGTCACCGCCATCGACACCCGCGCCGCCGAAACCGCGCCCGGCGTGCTTGCCGTGCTGACGCCCGACACCATCATGGAGCTGAGGGGCGCGTCGGACTGGTTCGGCAACCCGCCGGCGCTGTCGACCTACTGTCCCCTCGCCCGCGAGGTCACCTTTTCCGGCCAGCATGTCGCGGCCGTGGTGGCCGAAACCTTCGAGCAGGCGGTGGCGGCGACCGCGCTCGTCAAGGTCTGGTATGACGAGACGCCGGCCATCGTCGACCTCAGCGACGGCAAGGCCGGCGACGGCATCGCGATCGACGCCATGACCAAGGAATGGGGCGACGCGCAAGCTGCTTTCGCCGAAGCGCCGGTGCGCATCTGCGCGGCCTACAACACGCCGCGCGAATTCCAGGCGGCGATGGAGCCGCATGGGCTGATCGCGCGCTGGGAGGGCGACGAGCTGACCATCTGGGAGCCGAGCCAATGGCTCGACGGCATGGCGCGCACCTACGCCGAGTGGTTCGGCGTGCCGTTCGAGAATGTGCGGCTGGTGTCGCCCTATATCGGCGGCGGTTTCGGGTCGAAGGCGCTGGCGCTCGCGCACAGCGCGGTGGCCGCGGCAGCAGCGAAAATGCTCGGACGTCCGGTGAAGCTGGTGCTCAACCGGCCGCAGAATTTCACGTCTTACGGCGGCCGCGCCGCGACGCGGCAGACGGTGGCGATCGGCGCCGACAAAACGGGCCGCATCCAGTCGATCGTCCATCGCGGCGTCAACGAGACGGCGGTCGACGGCATGTGGGTCGAGCCGCTCGGTTCGGTCACCTCGATCATGTACGCGACGCCGAACTTCTCCTCGAAGCAGAATGTGGTGCGGGTGAACACCGTGGTGCCGGGCGCCAAGCGCGCGCCGGGCGAGAACCCGAGCGCCTTCGGCATCGAATGCGCCATCGACGAGCTGGCGCATGAGCTCGGCATCGATCCGCTTGAGATGCGGCTGATCAACTATGCCGAACAGGACCCGCATGCGAAGAAAGCGTGGTCGACGCGCCAGCTGCGCGAAGCCTTTGCCGCAGGGGCGGAAGCCTTCGGCTGGGCCAAGCGCTCACCCCAGCCACGCTCGATGCGTGACGGCCGCCAACTCATCGGCTGGGGCGTTGCGGCCGGCACCTATCCGGTGCGGCGCGCGCATGGCGAGGCGGTGGTGAAGATCATGGCCGACGGCTCGGTCGTGGTCGAAAGCTCCTCTATCGACATGGGCCAGGGCACCTACACGATCCTGGCGCAGACCGCCGCCGAGACGCTCGGCGTGCCGGTGGAGCAGGTTTCGGTAAAGCTCGGCGACTCGCACTTTGCCCGCGCCGGCGTCACCGGCGGCTCGCGGCTTGCCGGCGTCATGACCGGCGCCGTCTACAAGGCGGCCGGCCAGGCGCTGGACGAGCTGATCGGACTGGCGCTCTCCGACCCGCGCTCGCCCTTCCAGGCGCTGCAGGCGAACACGCTGTCGGTAAAGGACGGCCGCATCGCCTCGCCGCGCGGCGAAGGTCCGGAGCTGTCGATCGCCGAGTTCATGGCCGCTGTCGGCCGCGACCAAATCGAGGCCAAGGGCGACACCATGCCGGCGAACTCGACGCCGGAGCAGCGCTACAAGAACTACACCACCATCGCCATGGCGCTGCCGCATACCGAGGGCGACTGGTCGCGCTATTCCTGGTGCGCGCATTTCGTCGAGGTCAAGGTCGACGAGGATTTCGGCACGGTGCGCGTATCGCGCGTGGTCTCGGCGCTGGATTCCGGCCGGCTCTATAACCCCAAGCTTGCCGAAAGCCAGTGGAAGGGCGGCATCATCATGGGCATCGGCCAGGCGCTGCTCGAGGAAGGCATCGTCGACCGCCGCCACGGCCGCATCGTCAACGGCAATTTCGCCGACTATATGCTGCCGACCAATGCCGACATTCCCGACATCCAGACGATCTCGGTCGGCATCCCCGACCCGCACTCCTCGGCGCTCGGCGGCAAGGGCGTGGGGGAACTGGCGATCGTCGGCATCGCTCCGGCGATCGCGAACGCGGTGTTCCACGCGACCGGGAAGCGGGTAAGGGATCTGCCGATCACGCTGGAGAAGTTGATTTGAGGCAGAAGCTGCTGATCTCCCCCCTCGTGGGGGAGATGGCCGGCAGGCCAGAGGGGGGGCGCCTCGCGCCAGCGTCTCAGTCCGTCCCACCCCTGCAAAATGCCCTACCCCACCGTTTCGTACCGCTTGCCAGCCGCGAGTGCCCGGCGACGGAACCCGACCTGCGTCGCCCGCGTTGCCACGGAGCACTCCACGACATGGAGATGGAAAATGGCAAGCGATGCCGACCGCGATCCGCGGCATCATACCCAGAAAATGCAGAAAGCCTTCCAGCAGATTCAAGACCACCTGCGGGAAGACATTACAAAGGTCGACGAGCCCCAGCTGAAGGCGATGTTCGAAACGTCGGCGGAGGTTCTGGGCGGCTTGATCAAGGCATTCCGGGATTATGAGCGGAAGAACGAGGCAGCCTGGCGGTAATCCTGCTAGAGTGCTTCACCGTTAGAGGGCGAGACGATGTCGGCAATTGTAAATGTTCGATACATGGTCAACGACGTCGATGATGCCGTGGCCTGGTACACGAAACACCTCGGCTTCAAGCAGCTTTCGAACCGTGCACCAGCCTTCGCGGACGTCACGCGGGGAGCACTTCGGCTGCTGCTGAGCGGTCCGACCAGTTCGGCGGGCAGGCCGATGCCCGACGGCGAGCGGCCAGGCCCGGGAGGCTGGAACCGCATCCACCTGATCGTCGAGGATCTCGCGGCGGAGGTCGCGCGGCTCAAGGCGGCGGGCCTCAGCTTCCGCAATGAAATCGTGACGGGTCCAGGCGGCTCGCAAATCCTGCTGGTCGATCCTTCCGGCAATCTGGTGGAACTGTTCCAGCCGGCCCAGGCCCGGTGACCGCAGTCCCACGCAGTGGCGGGTAACTGCGTGGGCGAACTGGCGATCGTCGGCATCGCGCCGGCGATTGCCAATGCCATGTTCCACGCGACCGGGAAGCGGGTGCGGGATCTGCGATCACACTTGAAAAGTTGATCTGAGGCAGAAGCTGCTGATCTCCCCCGCAAGGGGGGAGATCAGCCGTCACATCGGCTTTCGCCAATCTCCAACCCATCAAGTACTGTCAGAGCTTCATTTGCCCTGTATGCTTCACCGCATCACGAGGGGGAGAGATCATGAAATCTACGCTGACAACACTCATCCTGGCACTGCTCACCGCCCTCCCCGCCCATGCCGCCTCCTGCTCCTGGTCGGCCAAGATGGAGGAGGACGAGGGCGGCAGCGTGATGACGGCTTCGGTGTGCGGCGGGCCGAAGGGCGATGCGCATCTGATGCTGACCTGTTTCGAGAAGCCGATGCTGAGCTACGACCTCGGCGCCGCGGGCGGGCAGTTGGAGCCCGGCATCAGCGGCTCCTTCACCTTCAAGGCGGGCGACAAGAGCGTTACCCAAAAGCTCGAGCTCGAGGCGATGTATAATTACTTCACCGCCGAGCTCTCCGGCCCCACCGATCCGTTGCTTTCGCTTTTGCGCGGCAAGGGCGACGTGACGGTCTCGGCCGACAAATATGGCCAGGCGAGCTTTCCGCTGAAGGGCTCAGGCGCCGCGATCGGCAAGGTGCTGGCCGAGTGCGGCAAGGGTCAGGGTGGTGAAGCGGATTGATCCCTGGTCGCGGACGCCTGGGCTTCCGCTGCCATTGCACACCGCGCCTTACCGCTTCACGCCTTGCGCGGAAGCGGAATCGGTTGGAAACCAACGTCCGGCTCGGCCAGTCGCGTGGCGTCGCGTCCGGCTGCCTTGGCGGCGTAGAGAGCCTTGTCGGCCTGCAGGATCAGGCTGGTCGGGTTGTGGCGGGCGGTAGGGCTGCTTACGGCGACGCCGACGCTGATGGTGACGACCTTGCGCTCGCTGCGGGCATGCTCGAGCGCCCGCTCGCGCACCGCGGCTCTCAGATTGTCGGCCACGCGCATGGCGCCGGCAGCCGAGGCCTCGGGCAGGATGACGGCGAATTCCTCGCCGCCATAGCGCGCCACGAAATCGCCGGCGCGTGTGCGCTGTCGCAGGCAGTCGGCGATCTGGCGCAGGCACTCGTCTCCGGCAAGGTGCCCGTAATGGTCGTTATAGGCCTTGAAGAAATCGACATCGATCAAAAGCAGCGCGATTTCCCGGTCGGACTGGCTTGCATCCGTAACCACGCCGGCCAGCGCCTGGTCGAACGCGCGGCGATTGCCGAGGCCCAGCAGCGGATCGGTGTTGGCGAGCTGCGCCAGCTGGTTGCTGAGCGTGGTGAGCTCCCCCTCGGTGCTCTTGATCTCGGTGATGTCGGAGACGACCACCAGCGCCAGGCCGGCCTGCGTGGGCCGCGTGCGCAGCATCAGCCAATGGCCGTCGAACAGCTTGATCTGCTGCTCGCCGGGCACATGAAGCGCGCCGACCACATTGTCTATCCATTCCCGCTCGTGGCCCTTGGGGATGCCCACCTGCTCGCCGGTCACGGTCACGGCTTCCAGGATGTCGCGCAGCCTCGTGCCGGGAACGCGCAGGTCGCCGGTCAGCGGAAACAGCTCGCGGTATTGCTGGTTGCAGAAAACCAGAACCCCCTCCGCATCGAACATGGCAAGGCCGTCCGACATCTCCGAGAGCGCATAGGAGAGCTGGTTCTTGGCCTCGAGCAGCGTCTGTTCGAGCTGCTTCTGGGCCGTGATGTCGCGCGTGACGCCGACAAGGCCGATGACGTTGCCATCGGCGTCGCGCAAGGGTGTCTTGGAGGTCGAGAACCAGCGAAGATTGCCCTTCAGGTCGGGGACCTGTTCCTCGAAGTCGGCGATCCCCTCGCCTGATTTCAGCATCCTCTGTTCCAACCCGGAAAGGATGCGGGCGCGAGCGGCGTCGGCTACGTCGAAATCGGTCTTGCCCGTCATCTGCATGGGGTGGGCGTAGCCATTGTGGGCGGCGACGGTCTGGTTCACGGCGACGAACTGGCCGCGCGCGTTCTTGACGTAATAGAAATCCGGCGCCTGGGCGACCGCGGCGCGCAGCAGGTCGCGCTCCTTGGCGACGAGCTGCGTGTGCAGCACGACGAGGCCGGCCACGGCGGTCGCCGCGATATTGAGCGCGATGAGCGGCAGCACGAGGTGGACATCGATATCGGGCGCCGCCGTTTGCGGCAGGACCGACATCGGCACAAGCCCGGACAGGCCTACACAAACCGCAAACACGAGCACTTGCCAGGCGCGCGTTTGGCGGCGCCCGATGAGGCGGTTGGCAAGAACGCCGGCGGCGAACGCAACGGCAATGCCGATCAGGCCGGCAGTCAGGCCGTGACCGCCGATCGCGATGCGGTATCCCAACGGAAAGGCGGCGGCCACCAATGCCCCCGGCGCACCGGCGAACAGGCCGGCCGTCGCGACCAGGGACGTCCTGAGATCCAGGAGGACCCCCGGCTTGACCTCGACTGCCAGCAGCATGGAGGCCAGCGCGCCCCAGCCCATGATGCAGCCGAAAGCGAGCAGCCTGAACTTCTGCGAACGGCCCTCGAGCCAGGGCTGCACGTAGTTCCAGCCGGAGACGAACAGCGCCACCGCAACGAGATTTGCAGTAAGATGCTGCCACATGGCTCCGATACCCGATCTCAATCGGGCCATTAAAAGCACCTGAAAGGTTGTTTCCGGGTTAAAGCCGCCACCCAAGGTGGTTGCACGGTTGCGTCTTGGCGGGTGGCGGGCGAAGCGAAGCCGCGGGCCTGCGAATGGGGCGGGAAAAATACCCCCTTGGCGAACCCCTACTCCCCGCACCATATCAATCCCCGCCGCGTCAATGAGGCGCAAGGGGCGTGCCTATATCCGAAACGAGTTTGAGGCGCGCGCTGCGTTCGACCAGCTCTCGGGCGAGGTCCATGCATCGGCCAAGGGTATGCTGATCGAGGACAGCGGTCTCCTGCGCGACGCGGCCACCAGCCGCGTCAGCGCCGCTTTCGGCGACGGCAGCGCCGCGCCACTGCCCGTCATGGCCTATGGCGAGGGCGGACCGGAGATCGTCGCTGCCGACACCGATCGTTTCGCGGTCTGGGGCCAGGCCTTTGGTTCGTGGGGCAACACCGGCAGCGACGGCAATGCCGCCGCCTTCGACCGCTCGAGCGGCGGCCTCCTGATCGGCGCCGATAGCCTGGTCGGCGACTGGCGTGTCGGTCTCCTCGGCGGCTACAGCCATTCGCCCTTCGACGCCGACGCCCGCAATTCCACCGGGAACAGCGACGACTACCATCTCGGCCTCTATGGCGGCACCAACTGGGGCGCCATCGCTTTCCGCACCGGCGCCGCCTACAGCTGGAGCAGCATTTCGACGAAACGCTCGATTGTCTTCAACGGCTTTGCCAACCAGTTGTCGGCCGACTATGACGCCGGTACCGCGCAAGTCTTTGGCGAACTTGCTTACAAGCCTGCCGATGCCGGGCGCTTCAAGTTCGAGCCCTTCGCCAATCTCGCCTATGTCAGCGTGCATACCGACGGCTTCATTGAACAGGGCGGTGCCGCGGCGCTGACCAGCGCAAGTTCGACCACCGATGCGACCTTCACCACGCTCGGGCTGCGCGGCTCGACCGACGTCGCGCTTGGCGGCATCAACGCCACCGCGCGCGGCACGCTCGGCTGGCGCCATGCCTTCGGTGCGGTCACGCCGACCTCGAGCTTCGCTTTCGCCGGCGGCGATGCCTTCACCATCGCCGGCGTGCCCATCGCCAGGGACAGCGTGGTGATCGAGGCCGGATTCGACCTGCCGCTGTCGGCCAATGCCACGCTCGGCCTGTCCTATGCGGGCCAATTCGGTGCGGATTCCGCCGACAACGGCGCCAAGGCCACCCTCGATGCCAGGTTTTGATAAAGCCAAGTAGTGATCGGCGAACGCCGAGGCGACATCCAATCTCCCCAGGTGGGGAGATTGGCAGCTTCGCCCCCCTCACTTCTCCTGCCCCTTCAGGAACTGGCTGAGCAGGTCCACCGGCAGTGGGAAGACCACCGTGGAGGAGCGCTCGCCGGCGATGTCGTGCAGGGCTTCGAAATAGCGCAACTGCATGGCCTGCGGCTCTGCCGCGAGCATCTTGCCCGCCTCGACCAGCTTTGCCGCTGCCTGCTGCTCGCCATCGGCGTTGATCACCTTGGCGCGACGCAGCCGCTCGGCCTCTGCCTGCTTGGCAATGGCGCGGACCATGCTCTCGTTGAGGTCGACATGCTTGATCTCGACATTGGAGACCTTGATGCCCCAGGCATCGGTGCGCTGGTCGAGTATCTCCTGGATGTCGCTGTTGAGCTTGTCGCGTTCGGCCAGCATCTCGTCGAGCTCGTGCTTGCCGAGCACCGAGCGCAACGTGGTCTGCGCCAGCTGGTTGGTGGCGGCCATGAAATCCTCGACCTGGATAATCGCCCGCTCGGCATCGACGATGCGGAAATAGAGCACGGCGTTGACCTTGACCGAGACATTGTCGCGCGAAATGACATCCTGCGGCGGCACGTCCTGCACCACCACGCGCAGATCGACCCGCACCATCTGCTGGACGAAGGGCACCAGGATGATGAGGCCGGGTCCCTTGACCCCTGTGAAACGACCGAGCGTGAAGACCACGCCGCGCTCATATTCCCTGAGGATGCGGACGGCCGCCGCCAGGAAGATGAGCACGGCCACCGCGACGATGAGATAGGCCACGTAACCGACCATCATTTTACTGCTCCATTGTTGCTCGCATCGCGACGCCGCACCGTCAGCACGAGGTCGCTGACATCGGTCACCTCGACGTGGTCGCCGGGCTGCATCGGCTCGCCTGCCCTCGCCCGCCAGCGTTCGCCCAAGGCCAGCACATGGCCCTCGCCGCCCTGCCAGTCGAGGATCTCGACGGGAAGGCCGCGCATGGCCTCGCCGCCGACGCGCGGCGGGTTCCTGCGCGCCGCCCAGACATAGGTGCCGGTGAGCAGCGCCAGCCCCAAAGTCAGCGCGGCAGCGGAGCCGATGACGGCCCACGACATGGCAAAGCCCGGACCCTCGACCCTGAGCAGCATGGCCGAGCCGAGCAGGAAGGCGGCGACGCCGCCCAGTCCCAGCACCACGGTGGGGTTGAAGGCCTCGACGATCAGGAAGGCGACGCCGAGCAGCATCAGCGCGAGACCGGTATAGTTGATCGGCAAGAGGTTCAGCGCATAGAGCCCGAGCACCAGGCAGATGGTGCCGATGACGCCCGGCGCCACGGCGCCCGGGCTGGTGAACTCGAAGACGAGGCCGTAGACGCCGACCAGCATCAGGATGATTGCCGTGTTCGGGTCGGTGATGACGGCCAGCAGCCGGATGAACCAGCCGGGCTCCAGCGTCTCGACCGGCAGCCCTTTGGTCGCCAGAACCACTTTCCTGCCGGCGACCTCGACGGTGCGCCCGTCGGCAAGCTGCAAGAGCTCGGTCGTGTCGCGGGCGACGAAGTCGACGACATGTTCCTGCAGGGCGGCATTGGCCGACAGGCTCGCCGCCTCGCGCACCGCCTTCTCGCCCCAGTCGCCGTTGCGCCCGCGCATCTCGGCGAGCGAACGGATGAGCACCACCGCGTCGTTGGTCACCTTGGCCATCATCGCGTCGCCCGCCGGCTGCCCGGTGGCGTCCTTCTGGTCCTTGTCCTTCTCGGGGCCCGGAAGTGACGGCAAGCCGCCGAGTTCGACCGGCGTCGCCGCACCGAGATTGGTGCCGGGCGCCATTGCCGCGACATGGGTGGCGTAGAGGATGTAGGTGCCGGCGCTGGCCGCATGGCCGCCGGCTGGTGCGACATAGCCGATGACGGGCACCGGCGAGGCCAGAATGTCGGCGATCATCTCGCGCATCGAGGTGACAAGCCCGCCAGGTGTGTCGAGCTGAAGGATGAGGACCGCGGCATCGCGCTTGGCGGCGGTGTCGAGCGCTTCCTCGAGCTGCCTGGTGCTCGCCGGCCCGATGGCGCCGTCGATGGCGACGCTCAACGCGACCCTCCCGCTCCCGGCGGAGGCGAAGGGAGAAACGACGGCCGCGGCCATGAGAGCAGCGGCAAAAAGGGCCACCCGCGCGATGCTCACGCTCAAAGCTCCATGGTTCAAATATGGGTTGTGTCGCGGCGAAGTCCAATGGGGCGCAACCCGGCGGCGGCGCTGGTTCAGGCCGGCGTGCCGAAAAGCGCGGCTTAGGGAGATTGCGTTCTACCGGCGCTGCATGAAAAATCCGGCCCGGCTCGCGCGTCACCGCGCATCAGCCGGACCGGATTGTTTTCAACGATCGACGGGATCTCAGTAGTCGGAGCCGCCCTCGACGACGACCGGACGGTGATGGTGCCGGTGGCCGATCGAACCGGTGACGACGACGGTATCGTCGCGGCGGTGGTGGCGGTGACGCCAGCCGCGCTCGCCATTGTCATAGAAGGCGACCGTGCCGTGATGGCGATGGTGAAGACGGTGGCCTTCCTCATTGATGACGACCGCCGGGCGGTGGTGATAATAATGCCTGTGATGCGTCCTGATCATGATATCGGCCTCGGCCGCGGAAGCCACGGCAGGCGCGGCGACACAGAGCGCCAGGGCAGCAAGAAGCACTGTTTTCATTGCTCTATTCCTAATTCCTGAATCATCCCTTCGCCGTGTAAACCGCTGTTCGCCGCTTTGGTTCCGGCCCGGTTGCGTCGGGATGCGGGCTCGCGGCGGACGCGCGAACCCGCGTCGGCGGCGAGGCTCAGCCTCCATGCTGGCGCCGGAGCGCGACATAGCGCAGATAGGTCGCGGCGGCGGCATCGCAGGCGCGTCGCCCGCCGCCATTGGCCTCGATCATCGTCTTGGCCAGCCGCGGCGGCAGGCCGTATTTGCTGGCGAAGAACGCCGGCTCGTATGGCTGGTCTTCCGGATCGTCTATCGGTCTATCGAGGCTCATGTCTGCTCCCTTTGGGCGCGCGCGAAAATCGGCGCGCTTGCCAATGCGAAGGCGGGGCTTTGGTTGCGGCGCTCAGCCATCTTTGCAGGTCTGTCCGACTTCAGTCCGATGCGGGCCTCGGACCGTCGCCCGATCGGCGGAACGAAGGCCTTCCGCCCTCGTTTGCCGGCATCGGATTTCGCAGCATTGGGCTGCCAACTGGAGCAACGGACATGAACGACGACCGCAACAGTGTTCTGGAGGCGCGCTGGCTTCTCGCCGTGCCGGCCTCGATGCTGCTCACCGTCTTGATAGCCGGCCTGCTGCTTGGGTAATCGCCGATGAACCGTCTGCTGTTTCTGGCGGCCGATTTCCTGTCGCGGCCGCCCGGCTTCTACGCGCTGCTTGCCGCCATGGCCGCCTGCACGCTGCTGGTGCCGTTCGGCCTCACCAACGCTGTGACCTACGCACTGTCGGTGGCGGCCATCATCATCACCGGGGTGGTGCTCATCCAGGGTTACCGCGACACGGCGGCCATCCACGCCAAGCTCGACGAGATCGTCATCGCGCTCAAGCAAACGCGCAACGACGTGGTCGGGCTCGAACATGCGGAACCGCATGAGATCAAGTCGAAGCTGACGGAACTTGAGATGGAGGCCGAGCGCCTCGCGGCCGCGGCAACGTTGAACGACGCAAGGGATGAGGCCGGTGCCGCAGTGGGCGGGGGTTCGTTGGGGTAGCTGAGGCACCGGCCGAAGGGCGGAATGGGCACCGCCGCCTGACAAAGATAGGCTTCGCGGGCGGCGGCGAAATTACGCGATCGCGGAAGCCCCGAAACCATCCCAACGCATCGTTATCAGGCGGGCCGATCGGAACAAACGCCCGGGCATCGCCGTTTGCGGGGATGGTTATGTTCGCACCACTCGATATGCACGGCGAGAAGCGCGCCGATCTCCACCGGGCCGCAAAGCTGTCTATGCTTCATGACCGGGTGGTGAGGCGCTTCGACAAGGTCGACCATTCCGCCGATGCCGTCGAGATGGCCGCGGCCGCTTTCGTCGAGGCTACCCATCGGCCGACCATCATCGCCGCACCATTCAGGCCAGGCAGGAAACTTCAAACGACGGTCGGCTGGACACTCGGGCTGTGAGCTCCCGAGGGGCAGCAGGAAAGGATCAGTGGGGACGCCTGCTGCGTTCCCTGACCAGATCGCGCGTCCTCAATTCGGCATATACCGCCTCGCGGTCTCCACGATACCGCCCGAGCAATCTCATCGCCTCGTCGCGTTGCAGACGCCCGAGCTTCATCATAAAGCGAAGTTCACGTTCCGGAATCAGAGGCTGGTCTTCCCGCCGCCGCCACCAGGTTTCATGCATCGCTTCGACCTCCCCGCCACGCCGTCTTAACCGTTCGGCAGACCCGCTAGCGCGCCAAGCGCCCTGCCGGTGGAGACGTTATAGACCAGCCGTGCATTGGCCTGAGTGACAATGCCCACACTTCTCAGCCCTGGCACTTGCATTTGTTAGTGATGACGCTTCCTCCAATCGCCAACAACGCAATCACCATCGCAGCCACGACCAGCCCCGCCGCCACCGCAAAGGTCAATCCCATTCCGTGCGCGACAGATGCCGGTGCCGCCGCCGCGATATCCTTGGTGCCCACCGCGAAGGCGAACACCGCGCCCATCACCGCCGTGCCGGTGACGAGGCCGAGATTGCGCGAGAGGCTAAGCATGCCCGACACCACGCCGCGTTCGCTGCTGTCGACATCGGCCATGACGGCGGTGTTGTTGGCGGCCTGGAAGAGCTGGTAGCCGGGCGTGAGCAGGACGATCGCCGCCGCGTAGCCGGCGACGCCGAAGACGCCCGGCAGCCAGGCCAGCGCGGCGCATCCGGCGGCCATCAGCACCAGGCCGGCGATGACCATCGCGGCGGCGCCGAGGCGGTCGACGACGCGCCCGGCAAGGACGCCGCAGAAGGCTGAGACCACGGGGCCGATCGACAGCACGGCGCCGGTCTCAGCTTCGCTCAAGCCCAGCGCGCGCGACAGGAAGAACGGGCCGACCACCAGCGTCGCCATCATCACCGTCGAGACCAGCGCGTTCATGGCAAGGCTCGGCGCCAGCACCGCGTCGCGCAACAGCGTGACCTTGACCAGCGGCGACGCCACCCTGGCCTCGGCGACGACGAACAGCGCCGCGCCGGCCACTGCGACGGCGAGCAGCGCCAGGTTCAAGCCACCGAAATGGCCGCGCCCGATGGTCATGGCCAGCGCATAGGCGGCAAGCGTGGCGGCGAGCAGCAGCGTGCCCAGCATGTCGAAGCCTCCTCTCGCCTCTCCACCGGCGGCGCCCGGCTTGCGTGCGGCACCCGTAGCGTCGCCCGCCGGCAGAAAACGCCAGGCGGCGGCCACCGCGACGACGCCGAGCGCGGCGTTGACGAGGAAGATCGAGCGCCAGCCGACAGCGGCGATCAGCACGCCGCCGAGCGAAGGCCCGAGCGCGGTGCCGATTGCCGACATGGTGCCGAGCAGGCCCATGGCGCTGCCGGTGCGCTCCTTCGGCACCGTCTCGCCGACGAAGGCGATCGTCAGCGCCATCATCACCGCCGCGCCCAGGCCTTGTACGGCGCGCGCGGCGATCAGCAGCGCCAGCGACGGCGCCAGTGCCGCGGCAAACGACGCGGCGCTGAACAGCGCGAGGCCGGCGATCAGCAGCAGCCGGCGGCCGACGAGATCGCCGAGGCGCCCGACGCTGACGATCAGCGCGGTGATGGCGAGCAGATAGGCGAGCACTACCCATTGCACCGCCGGGAAGGAGGCGGCGAAGGCCAGGCTCAGCGTCGGCAGCGCGACATTGGCGATGCTGGTGCCGAGCGAGGAAATCAGCATGGCGAGCGAGAGGCTGGCCAGCGCGCCCGCCGTCGAATGGCGCACGGGCGCGGCGCGGGTTTCGGCAATGTCGGCCATGATGTCTTCTCCATCGATTTGAATTTCGCGGGGAAGATAGGCGCGCGGCTGATATGGCGGAATGCGCAGCATTTGCACTTCATCAGTGCATCAAACGCCATGTCATCGAGCGACAGCCATGCTATGGTTGCGCTTATGTCGCGACCCGATCTCAACCTGCTCGTCACGCTGGACGTGCTGCTTGCCGAAGGCAGCGTCGCCAAAGCGGCGCGGCGCCTGAAGCTCAGCCCCTCGGCGATGAGCCGGGCGCTGGCGCGGCTGCGCGAGGCGACCGGCGATCCGCTGCTGGTGCGCGCCGGGCGCGGCCTGATGCCGACACCGCGCGCCATCGAGCTCGGCGCCGAGGTCGGCCGGCTGGTGAAGGAAGCTGAAGCGGTGCTGCGGCCCGCCGAGCGGCTCGATCTGGCTCGGCTCACCCGCAGCTTCACCTTGCGCAATAGCGACGGCTTCGTCGAGAATTTCGGCCCGGCGCTGCTGGCCCGCGTGGCTAAGGAAGCGCCGGGCGTGCAGTTGCGCTTCGTGCCCAAGCCCGACAAGGACAGCGGCCCGATGCGCGAGGGCGCGGTCGATCTGGAGACCGGCGTTGTCGGCGGCTCGACCGGGCCGGAGGTCCGCGCGCAGGCGCTGTTCCGCGACCGCTTCGTCGGCGTCGTGCGCGCCGGCCATCCCTTGAGCGAAGGCAAGATCAGCGCCGCACGCTTCGCTGCCGGCCGCCATATACTGATCTCGCGACGTGGCCTCGATCGCGGCCCGGTGGATGACGCGCTGGAACTCGCCGGACTGACGCGGACGATCGCCACCGTGGTCGGCGGCTTCGCCGAGGCGCTGGCGCTGGCGCGCGGATCGGACCTCATCGCCACCGTGCCGGAGCGCTATACCGGCACGCTACGCGACGGCCTGTTCAGCTTCGCGCCGCCGGTGAAGCTCGCCGCGCTGACGATCTCGCTTCTGTGGCATCCGAGGCTCGACGCCGACCCGGCGCATCGCTGGCTGCGCGGGCTGGTGCGGGACGTGTGTGGCGGGCGCAGCGCCTGACCTTTCCGGTGGGCAAGGATGCCGCGAGAGGAACCGCTGACCATCTCGCCAACCTCCGCCCTCGCCGCCGAGGCCATGACGAAAGTCATATTGCCGGAACATTAGATACGGCTAATTATACCGATTGAGCCAACGTTCCTCGCGCGGAACCCGAAGCCGGCCTTGGACGTTGCTGGGCGCTTGGGAAGGAGGCGGGAGGCGGATTGAGCGATTTCAGGAGATTTGCCTGCCCTTTGTGCCAGGGCGCGGGCAAGGTGTTCGTCTGCGAGAAATGGACTCTCTCCAACGGCACATGCTGTCCGCCGGGCACGCTGCACGACAATTGCCCTGGACAACGGGTTCCCTGCCAGGCCTGCAACGGAACCGGCCTGCGCGGCTACGGCGCGCCCTCGGTGCTGCAGGATTAGCCCTGCCCGCTTCCTGGTTCAGCGCCTTCCCCGGAACAGCCTAAGTGCTGGCGCCGCCCATCAGCGCGGCGACCAGTGTCGCCAGGAAGACAAGCAGGCCCAATGCGACCCGATCCAGCCATGACCGCCGTCTGGCGAGAACCTCGAACAACCGATTGGCCATCGCAACTTCCCCCGTTGGATGCACGGCATTGTACCACGTCTTTCCCGAGCACATCATGAAACGTCTTACAAAGGTTATCGGATGCCCTCGAAGACCGCAGCCGGGCACCAATGCTGCACTGCCGAATTACCCCCAAAAAAAGTCGGGGTTGTGGCAAGGCCTCGACCGGCGAAAAATCAGCCTATTCAAGCGGATAAGCATATATCCCCGGCGAAGCCCGCAGGCTGCCTGAAAAGCCCGGAAATCCGCCATTTCGCGGTCTTGCGCCGCGGCTTGGGCGTGACGAAAAAGGTCGCTTTCGGCCCGAAAAGACGGCCAAAAAGCGCTTGCCGGCCGCCGGCCGGCGGCGTTGACAGGACACGGCGCCAATGGCACTGCGCAATCACTGGTCACGCCATGACCGTTGCTGTTGGGGACGGACGGGGTTTCAGCAGCTTGGCGGCGGCGCCGGACGGGCGGGCACCTGCGTGTGTACCGCCCGCTCCTGGCCGGGCCGGCTTCCATCTCTAAGATCGCCTGCTTGAAACCGCCCGAAGGCGCCGAGGCGTTCTTCGATCTCAGCTTTCCCGGAATATCAGAAAGAAAAGCCGGAAGACGGCACGGCGGCCGTCACCGCGGAAAGCCTGTCACGCCTGGCAAGCGTCGGTTTGCAGTACGACTTCTTCATCGGCTGTCTCGACCCGGTCGACGACGAAAGATGGGACAGTAAGATATGCCCGGCGTCCGCCGCGTCAAGAAAACTTCCTTGCTTGTTGCAACCTCTATGGTCGACGCAAGATCGTTGCGAGAAGATGGACCCCGTTGCGCGCCGGAGCCGGACAAGCGCGGCGCCAAAAAAGACAGGGCTAACCGATGTCGGCCAAATACCTCAGAGATCGTTACGATGTTGAACCCCTGAGGCTGAAGCCTGACGAATCCGCCCGCGACTTAACCCTGATTGAGGCCGTATCCTCACTCGGATTGAGCGGCACTGTCTTCCATCTGATGAGAGACATACCGGACCAATATGATGACGAATACGTCGTGCTTATCGATGCAAAAATCGTGGTCCAATTTGAAATGCAGCGCGCCGCCGGAGCTTCTCCGGAGGACGTAAAGATCTGGTTCCTCGCAGAGTATCGACGCGAGATAGGACAGGGCCGGGACAGAATCCTATTGGACCGAGCTGCCGAAGTTGCGCGTTCGATTGTTTCAAGCTGACCCGCTGCCGAAATCTGGCGACATGAACTCGGCGAAGACACGGCCGAAAGAATTGGCCGGCGAGCCGATAGGCGCGCCAGCCAATTTTACCCGCGCGCCGATGTCACGGCTTGAGGATCGAGGCGCTCGCGACGACGCTCGATAGCTTCTGGCGCTTCGACAGCACCGGCTTCTCGTAAGTCTTCTTCATAGGTAACCCCTTTGCCCAGTTTCGCGCCCGCAACACGCAGCGCGAAGAGGTTGCCGTCAAAGAACATTTGCGTGATCGACGTGCAATGAGGACCGACCACAACCGAACGCATGCGGGTTGTGGCGCGCCGGCAACATCCGGCGTCACCGTCTTGGCCCCGGCTTAGCCGGCGTGCCGCAGCCAGTGGCGGTCGAACACGTCGAGGATGGCGCGGAAGTCGGCAGGCGGGATCTGGATGGCGCTGTCGCCGCTGTCGGCGTCGAGGAACCCGTCGAGTTGCCGGTCGACCGCTTCCGGATGCTCCAGGGCTACGCCGAGGCTCGCCAGGTCGGCGGCGATCGAGCCGCCGGCCGGCATGTATCCGCCCCATGTTCCGGTGCCGGGTGACGCATCGCGCAGCCGCACCAGCAGAATCCTGGTCAACGAGGGCTGGGCTTCGGGGCCGATGACGGCGGAGCCGCACATATAGCCGCCGAGCGCGCTGACCGGCTGCGTCTGCGGAAACAGGCAAAGGAAGAACTGCGTGTCGCCGCCGACATCCTTGAGATGCAGGTAGAGGCCGCGCTTTGCCGGCATCACCGGGCCGACGAGCTGCAGGTGGCCCGTCGGTAAAATCTCGTTGTAGGTTGCCGTCAGCCCATGCGCGCCCGGCCCCGCCTCGATCGACAGGCGGCCCTTGATCATCTGGCCGCGATAATAGGGCGACCAGGCGCGCGAATAACAGGCGTAGGACCCGACTAGCCCGGAGCCGACACCGCGCTCGTCATGCGCGGAAGCGTCGAACTGCATGCCGGCGCGACGCTCCAGTTCGGCGCTGTCGATGCCGTGCCGGGCAGCGATCGTGGCGGTAAAGGCCGGCAGCTCGCTCTCGGCGACCCAGGCACCGGGCTGTTCCAGCCCGAGCAGCCTCGCCCAGTCGTCATAGACGCTGACCTGGCGCGGCTGCGCGCGGCCCTGCAGCCATTTGTCGGCGCGGCCGAGATCGAACGTCGTCTTCGGGTTGATGGCGCGGAACGCCGCCGCGAGCTCCTTGCGGGTCACCGTTCCGAGCACGGCCGACGTCAGCCTCAGTTTCTGCGCGATATGCTGCGCCATGCCGCGAGCACCTCACTGCCTTTCGCCGCCAGGGCGTCACGGCGATCGGCGGGATTCGCCGAGATGCCCTGAAGATTGACCCAGCCGTTCGGCCTCGCTGATTTCCACTTCCTAATATTACAGGAATTCCAAAGATTTCCAGAATATTCCACGCGCGTCGTCTTTGCGACCGGGCGACCAGCGCTAGGCTCGCCTCGGGGTGGGTGCAGGGGAGTGTCATGAAAGTCGTTCTATCCGTGCTTCTCGTAGCGCTTGCGCTGTCGCAAGCCGCCGAAGCCAAGACCAAAAACCTGGCGACCGAGACAAGAACCAGCGCCGAGAAATGCCGGCCACCGCTCGACCAGACGAGCACCGGCGGCATTGCGCCCGCCGGCGTCAAGACGACGCCGCAAGGCGAACCGGGCCAGGCCTATCCGCCGGCGCTGTGGATCCATTTCTAGCGCGGGAGACCGCGTTCCCCGGTGGCGCATCGGGTCGGCGAGGAAACGGAAACGGCCCGCAGAGGCCGGACCAGAGCCATCCGGCCAGCCTGAGGGTCGGGGGCTTGGCGTGCCGGCGGCAGCTGGCACCCGCCCGCGCGGATCGCAAAGCTGCGGCCCGCGCGGGTTCAGGCTTTTTGGGCCCAGCGAACTTAGGCCCACGTCATCCTTGACGAATGGACGGCGAACCGGAAAGCTCGGACACGGCGCTGAAATGGCGTCGAGGGGAAACCGCGCCATGCCGGGTGCCGACGAAAAGCTTGCCGCGCTCGGCATCGTGCTGCCGCCGCCCTTGAAACTTGCGCCGGGCATGGTTCTGCCCTTTCCCTGGGTCAATGTGCGCGGCGACCGCGCCTACATCTCCGGCCACGGGCCGCAGGAGCCGGACGGCTCGCTCGCCGGTCCGTTCGGCGCCGTGGGCGAGAGCGTGTCGCTCGACCAGGCGCGAGCCTCGGCCCGCAAGGTCGGGCTGTCGATGCTCGGCAGCCTGAAACGCGAACTCGGCAGCCTCGACCGCATCACCGGCTGGTGCCGCGTGCACGGCATGGTCAATTCGGCAATGCGCTTCACCGAGACGCCGGCGGTGATGAATGGCTTTTCGGAACTCATCCTCGAGGTCTTCGGGTCGGAGATCGGGCGCCATGCGCGCACGGCCATCGGCGTCGCCGCCCTGCCCTTGAATTTCCCGGTCGAGATCGAGGCGGAAGTGACGATCGAGAGGTGATTGGCTTGACCAGCTTATCGGCGGCGCGATAGGCGGGCGCACAGCCATCCAACCGATGAAAGATCCACCATGACAGACGTAAGAGACAGCAACGGCACGCCGCTGAAGGATGGCGACTCCGTGACCCTGATCAAGGACCTCAAGGTCAAGGGCACGTCCGAGACGATCAAGCGCGGCACGCTGGTGAAGAACATCCGCCTCAACGGCAATCCCGGCGAGATCGAATGCAGCACCAAGCAGGTGAAGGGCCTGGTGCTGAAGACGGAGTTCCTGAAGAAGGCGTGATAACGGTGTTCCTCGCCCCACATAGTGGGCACGAAGTGGGGAGAGGTGGCTCGGCAAAGCCGAGACGGAGAGGGGAATGCCTTACGAAACCCCCTCTCCGTCCGCTTCGCGGCCACCTCTCCCCAGCCTCTGGCAGGGGCGAGGAACCCAAGAACTGACAGGCTGGCGGGACAGCGCCCCCCTCTGCCCTGCCGGGCATCTCCCCCACAAGGGGGGAGATCGGCAGTTCCGGCGCTGCCGTGCGCCCTCGCCACCTCCCCTTATGTTGCGCTGCGTTAGATTTGTTGCATTGCGATATCGACGCCCAGGGCCGAGGCTTTGCCGCAGGCGGGATACGAACGAACAGTCAAGAGGTTCGTATTCGTGTCAGCATCAGCGCAGGATTTCCGGCCCGATATCGAAGGATTGCGGGCGCTGGCCGTGGCGGGCGTCGTCGCCTACCATTTCGGCCTGACGGCGCTGCCCGGCGGCTTTGCCGGGGTCGACGTCTTCTTCGTGATCTCGGGCTATCTGATCACCCGCCACCTCGTCGCCGAGATTTCCGACACCGGCCGGCTCGACCTGTTGCGCTTCTACGCCCGGCGCGCGCGCAGGCTGTTGCCGGTGGCGCTGTTCGTCATCGCCGCGACGCTTGCCGCCGGCGCGGTCATCCTGTCGCCGGAGGAGCAGGCGCTCTATTCCAAGGGCGCGATGTTCGCCCCGGCCTATATGATCAACCTGTGGCTGATCCGCTGGTCGTTCGACTATTTCGCCAATGACGCCACATCGAACCCGTTCATCCACTACTGGTCGCTGTCGGTCGAGGAGCAGTTCTATCTCGCCTGGCCGGCGCTCCTGATGCTGGCTGCGTGGCTAGAGCGTTTCACCGTTTCACGGAAACGGCGAACCGCTCCAGCTTTTCATTTTGACGCAATTCCGGACGGAAAACCGCTGCGCACTTTTCCTGGAATTGCTCTGCAACCCGGCAAGCGCGCCATCATCGTCGCGATCGGCGCCGTCGGCCTCGTTTCCTTCATCCTCTGCGCCTGGCTGACGAGCGTATCGCAGCCCTGGGCCTTCTATTTTTCGCCGCTGCGCGCATGGGAATTTGCCGCCGGCGGCCTCGCATCGATGATGCCGGCGCGGCTGTTGCAGGAGCGTCCGCTGCTGGGGCGGGCGTTGAGCCTGACCGGCTTGACGATGATCGGGGTCGCTTATCTCACCTTCAGCGAGGACGCTCCCTTCCCCGGCTTTCTGGCGCTTCTGCCTGTCGCCGGCACGGTCCTTCTGCTCAAGGCGGGAGCGGCCGGCGCCAGGGTCGGCACTCCTCGTTCACCCAATTCCGAACGGAATTGGGTGAACGCCGCCCTGGCGCTGTCGCCTTTGCAATGGATCGGCAAGCTCTCCTATTCGATCTATCTCTGGCACTGGCCGGAATCGTCTATGCCGGCATGCTGGCGCCGGAGTTGACGGCTGCCGAGCGGCTCTACTGCCTGGCACTGACGCTGGTGCTTTCCACCTTCAGCTACCATGTCATCGAGAACCCGATCCGCCGCAACGGCTGGCTGATGGCCAATGCGGCGCGGGCGCTGGTGCCGGCCCTCCTCCTGACCGGCACCGGCGTCGCAGCCGCCTATGGCAATGCCAGGCTCGCCGTGCACGATCTCGATCCGGAACAGCGTATCATCGCCGCCAGCGCCGCCGAACCGTCCACGGCGCGCGCCAAGCCGGGCTGCGTGCAGGACTACGAGACGGTGACGCCGAAGCCTTGCGCGTTCGGCGATGGCCGGCGCGTCATCGCTCTCTTCGGTGACTCCCACGCCGACCATTGGTCGACGCCGCTGATCGAGGCCGGCCGCAAGAACGGCTACCGGGTGGTGACCTGGCTGAAGAACTCCTGCCGCGCCTCGCGCATCAGCGTCTGGTCGTCCGATCTCAAGCGCCCCTACGCCGAATGCGATCGCTGGCGCGAGCAGGCGATCAACGAGATCATTCAGGCGAAGCCGGCGCTGGTGGTCATCTCGGAGCTGGCGCTGACCAGCGGGCGAAAGATGGCGGGCCGCGGCGGCGATACGCAAAGCCAGGACGCCGACTGGCGGGCCGGCCTGCGCTCCACCCTCACCAGCCTCAGCAAGGCCGGCCTCAAAGTGGCCTTCATCCGTGACGTGCCGTTCAACAACGCCAATGTCGACACCTGCGTGGCGCGGGCGCTGTGGCGGGACGAAACGCCCTCGCGCTGCGACCAGACGCGCGCCTATGCCGCCAACGACGCCATGGCGGCGGTGGAACGCGACATCGTCGACAGCATCCCCAACGCCGCCTATGTCGACCTCACCGACCGCTTCTGCAGCGCCACCATTTGCCACGTCTTCATCGACGGCAAGCTCGCCTTCCGCGACCAGCACCATATGGCGACGCCGTTCGCGCAATCGCTGGAGCCGGAGGTGGAGAAAAGGGTGATTTCGAAGGTGGGGCAGTAGGGGCGACGCCCACTCCTTCGTCATTCTAGGGCGGAGCAAGGAGCGCAGCGACGCGCGCAGACCCTAGAATCCATGCCGTTACGCTAAGGCGTTGCGGCGGTTGCAGAATTCGGCACCGCTGCACCCTACGGCAAGAGTCACGGCATGGATACTCGGGTCAAGCCCGAGTATGACGACCGGAGGGGCGTCGGCGCTTCACGCGCGGCGACCCCCTCTGTCGCCTTTTCGGCGACATTTCCCCCTCGAGAGGGAAGATCATCCGACCCTCACCCCACCGCAACCACAAAATGCTTGGTCACCGGCTCAAGGATCTTCCAGGTGCCCTTGAAGTCCGCCTCGACCACGAAGGCGTCGCCGGGGCCGACCTCGACCGGCTCGCCGCCGTCGGGCGTGATGACGATGCGGCCGGCGATCATGTGGACGAATTCATAGTCGGTGTAGGTGGCGTGGTAGGTGCCGGGCGAGGCGCGCCAGGTGCCGGACATCACCTTGCCGTCCTCGGTGGTGTGCTGCACGGCGGTCTGCATGGTCGGGTGGCCCTCGACGGCGACCCAGCCCGGCAGGTCGCCGCCATCGGCATGCTCGACGGCGCCGAATTTGAGGATGGTGGGTCTGGTCATGGAGGGCTCCTGGGTTTGCCGGTATTGGCTGGCGACGGCATAGCCGATGACGGCATGCGTTGCACGCGGCGATGCGACAACGGGAGGTGATGCGGCGACGCATGCCTTCGGCTTTGCCGGGCGGCTAAAGATCCTGCGGGCTTCACATCCGCCGCCTTGGAATCAAAAAGCCCGCCGGATGGCGGGCCTTCAGTTTTCCGGCTAGCTCAGGTTAGAACGGAAGATGGTGGCCTGGCGGTGATGTCGCTCAGCTTTTCGCGCCTGGCCAGAACAGGCTTCTCATAGATCTTCTTCAAAAGTGCCCCCTTTCAAGGTTCCAAGGTCCGCATGTGGAACCTTACAGCTGCCGCGGGCGATAGGCTGTAGCGCACCAGCAACACTCCAGCACCGCCATGGGTCGCGTCGCGGCCGCCCGGTCTGAGCGGCGCGTGACGTTGCATTGGCTTGCACGCTGCCTGTTATGACTGCTGTTGGTGCAGCCCGTCCTGTCGCCCGGTCACTGAGGACGAGGTCGCCGACGGCCATACCATTCCGCCTCGACATCGCGCATGACGGCCTGTGCGGCCAGGAGATCGTTGGCCATTTCATAAAGCTGCTCGTCGGTGAGATTGCGCAACACAGTCTCGTCGAAGCTGTCCTGCTTGGGCGCGGTCTCGGCAACGTCAGTCTGAGTGCTTGCCATGGGGGCGATCCTCCACCTTGCGGCAAGAAACACTTGACGGGCTCTAATGTTCCAAGGCTCGGGAACAAGGTGTCCAGCCCGGGCTCCGCGCCGTCTTATCCTGCATTCGGGGGATGTGGACTTCCGGGAGCCACGCTAATCAGACATGGATTCCGGGGCAAATCGCGGGCAGACACTGATATGCGGAAGCACGCCGCCGCCTCGGGCATGATCTCGGAACTATCCGCCTCGCAACCACGCGAGGTGCCATCCGACTACCGGTTGAGCCACGCCAAGCGGGGCTACGGTGCAAACTACAACCAGACCTATCAATCCGGTTACTATGCCGCTCTTTGGGAAAAGATCGAGAGGCCGATCGTTGAAGATATCCTCGCTTCGCTCGGCGGCGAGGGTCGCAAATGCCTCGACTTTGCTTGCGGCACCGGTCGGATAACTAACGTGGCTGCCGGATTTTTCGACGAGGTCGTCGGCGTCGATGTATCCAAATCGATGCTCACCTCGGCCGTGCCGGTTGGAAACGCGAACCTTTTGCTGAGAGACATCACCAAAAAGCCTTTGCGAGACACCTTTGACGTCGTCACGGCATTCCGCTTCTTTCTGAACGCCGAAGACAGTCTACGGCGGGATGCGCTCTCTGCCATACGCGGCCATCTTGCCGAGGGCGGCCGCATGGTTTGCAACATTCACGTCAATGCAAGTTCACCGACTGGATTGGCATCCAGGTTGCTCAACAGGGCCCTCGGACGGACGGTCTATAACACATTGAGCATCGACGGCATGCGCGAGTTTCTTACCGAGGCTGGGTTCGTCGTCGAGAAAGTCATCTCGTACGGCTTTCTGCCCAGACCGGGCCGGTTCGCACCGAGCCTGTGCGCGACATTGCTCGAGCCCACTGAACGGTGCTGCAAGGCGCTTGGCGTTCCTTCCCGGATGGCCCAGCACTTCATCTTTGTTGCCAGCAAACCGGTTCGGCCCCAACCTCGAGGGTGATCGCTATCGGAAAATTGGGTCGGAGCCCCGCGTCATTCGTTCGGATGGCGGTCGTTTTAGCAATCTCTCATATAAATTGGTCAGCCGGTGCCCGTGAGTATCTAGTCGTGCCCCGCCGGTCAGGCCCGGCCTGTGGCCTACCCCGCTGCCGGCCGGGCCGCCAAGAAAGCCGCCTTTCTTGACTTTGCCGTTCGGTGGAATTCACCGCGCAACCTGCTTGCTGGCGAGGCAGGGGCAGCGACGTTAGGCCTATTGCGATCGGGCATTCGGTCCAAATTGCCGGTCTTCATCACGCCGAATAACTTCGCACCGAGGCGAAAGGCAGGGGCGCATGGCGGGCAAACGGACGATAGCGGTCAAAGACTGGTCTTGCGCCATGAGTGACGAGATCGGCCGGGTGGTCCTGGCCATAAACTCGACCGAAGGCGAAACGACCTACATTCTCATGACCATCTTCCAGGCGGCGAAAATGGCCCAGGAACTGCGGTCGCCGAAGCTGGTTCCCCGCTACGACATATAGCCGGCGCCGAGCGGCACATGGGCTGGGCGGCCCATGAAAAAGCCCGCCGGCCGAAGCCGACGGGCCGATCTGTGCGCCCCTTTCCCAGATGGTCCGCCCGACCCAGGAACCCCGCACAAGAGACTCCTAATATAATCTCGACTGAAGCGCTGTAGCTTGGCGGCAACAATCACGAGGATTCACAACGGCGACGACCGATCCGACGGCCTACGTGATCGCGCCATGTCGCCGGCCTGTATTTTAGCTATCTTGAATATGCGGCGAAATTGCCGTGGCCGGCGTCCTGCCCACCCCACCCT
>NZ_QMBP01000023.1 GCF_003289945.1 Mesorhizobium hawassense | reverse complement strand
CGCAGGCACCCGACGCGTCGAAAGCTTGCCCAAACGCCGGTCCCTTAAGCCATCCTCCCCAGCCTCTTCGTAGCGGTCGCGATAACGCCGAAATTGCCGTTCCGACATGCCCAGTAGCTCACCAGCCTCCAGCATCGAAAGATCGCCGCCATTCCAGCGGCTTAAAACGTCCCGAAACTTCTGCATTCTCCGGTCCTGTAGCCATGCTGTCCGTCCCATCCCCAGTCTCCATTCGCTGGCGATAAAACCGGACAACTCGTGTGCTACCTAACCCGGACAACTCATGTGCTTACGACAGAAAGGCGCCCGGGCTTGACTTTCCGGGCGCGTTCTTTATGTGTCGCGCCAAGTTTCCCGCGTCCGGGTGTTTCCCCGTGCTCCAGCGGCCAAAACTCCACGAACATTAACGGACGAAAATCATGGCCAAAGCCGCAAACATCAAGATCAAGCTTCTGTCGACCGCCGACACCGGGTTCTTCTACGTGACCAGCAAGAACAGCCGTACCAAGACGGACAAGCTCTCGTTCCGCAAGTACGATCCGGTCGCCAAGAAGCACGTCGAGTTCAAGGAAACCAAGATCAAATAATCTGGTTATCCCGAGAAATCAAAGAGCCGCCCTCCGGGCGGCTTTTTTTTGTTTTTGGAAACGACCGGACGACAAAGGAACCGCGCCGCTTTCAGCGCAGGCTCCCCCGTCGGTTCTAGTCCTTTGGAAAAAGGGGGCCGGTCGGCGTTTGGCAGCGGTACGAGGAGGCCACTATGTGCCAGCGCCGGCCGGCCGACCCCACGGACCCAGGAGATGCGGCGGACCTGAGCATCATGGGGTATCTTTCGGATCGGGCCGGCTAGTCTACCCTCGTTGCCGGCCTCGTCTTCTGTCTATGCGCCGCAGATTTGCGCAAGACCTCATAAAAATCAACCATTTCTTAACCACCGCTCGCGAATCGCTTGGGTTAAGGTAAATTTGTAACCCTGTCGGGATGGCCGCGAATCGACGCCTTTTGCCAAACATGTCTCCAAAACGGGGGACATGCGCAAAATCTAGATCTAAAGCACGAGCAGCGAATCTGGAAGATCGTGAAGTGCTTCAGGCGGCCTTGGCGACCACCCGGTTGCGCCCGCCGCTTTTGGCCTCATAAAGCGCAACGTCGGCGCGCTTCATCAGCGCTTGCACGCTGTCGGCCCCTTTCAGCAGCGAGGACACGCCGACGCTGACCGTGACCTCGATCATCTTGCCGTCGGTGCCAATGGCAAAGGGCGCTTGCGCGATCTCGGCGCGGATGCGCTCGGCCACTTTCTCGGCGACGGCACCGTCGGTGTCCGGCATCACCACGACGAACTCCTCGCCGCCGAAGCGGCAGGCGAGATCGATGCCACGCACATTCTTGCGCAGCCGCCTGGCGAACTCGCGCAGCACGTCGTCGCCACCGTCATGGCCGTGGGTATCGTTGATCGACTTGAAGCGGTCGAGATCGGTGATCATCACCGACAGCGGCCGCCGCCGCGCCACGGCGCGGTCGAACAGCGTCTGCAGATGGCTGTCGAGATAGCGCCGGTTGTGCAGCCCGGTCAGCCCGTCGATCACCGCCATCTCGATCGTCTGGGCGACGCTGGCGCGCAATTGGTCGTTGTAGCGCTTGCGCCGCACCTGTGTGCGCAGGCGCGCCGTCAGCTCGTGCTGGTCGATCGGCCGGATCAGGTAGTCGTTGATGCCGAGTTCCAGGCCGCGCAGGATGCGGCCCTCCTCGCCTTCGTCGGCCAGCAGCATGATCGGCAGGAAGCGCGTGCGGTCGAGCGAGCGCAGCTGCGAGCACAGCCTCAACGCATCGAAGTCGGCAAAAGCGGTCGAGATCAGCACGCATTCATAGGGCGTCTCGGCGGCCTGGAAGAATCCCGCATTCGGATCAGTGGCGACATCGAGCTCGGCGCTGTTGCGCAGCATCTTCTGGACGCGCTCGACCGAAGACCGGCGCTCGTCGATCAACAGCACTTTCGGCTTGACGTCTTCGGTCGCGAAATCGCGGCTCAGGAGTTCCTCGATGCCGATATTGCGCGTCGTCGAGGCGCGCAGCCGGAGCTCGTCGGTCAGCGACTTCAGCCGGACCAGGCTCTTCACGCGCGTCATCAGTTGCAGGTCGTTGACCGGCTTGGTCAGGAAATCGTCTGCGCCGGCCTCCAGGCCGCGCACCCGGTCCGAGACCTGATCGAGCGCGGTGATCATGACGACAGGGATATGCGAGGTCGCCGGATCGCTCTTCAGGCGCCTGCACACCTCGAACCCGTCCATGTCGGGCATCATCACGTCAAGGAGCACGACGTCGACCTTGCCGTTCTCGCAGGTCTCGATCGCGTCAGGGCCGTTGTTGGCCGTCAGCACCTCGAAATACTCGGCGAGCAGCCGAACCTCCAGCAGCCGCACATTGGCGGGGATATCGTCGACGACGAGGATCCGCGCGGTCATCTCAAAAGGCTCCGGTTCCGCTGGTGTTCGGCATCAGGCATCGCCCAGATAGGATTTGATCGTCTCGATGAAGCGCGGCACCGAGATCGGCTTGGAAATATAGGCCTCGCAGCCGCCCTGGCGGATGCGCTCCTCATCGCCCTTCATGGCGAAAGCAGTGACGGCGATGACGGGAATCGAATGCAGTTCGTCGTCTTCCTTCAGCCATTTGGTCACTTCCAGGCCGGACACTTCGGGCAGTTGGATGTCCATCAGGATGAGGTCCGGCCTGTGCTGGCGCGCCAGATCCAGCGCCTCCAGCCCATTGCGGGTGCGAACCGTCTCGTAACCACTGGCTTCGATGAGGTCACGAAAGAGCTTCATGTTGAGCTCATTGTCCTCGACGATCATGACCTTCTTAGCCATCAATTTCCCGTCCCGATCACCCTCGAAGCCGAAGGCGATCGCAATGCGTCCCTTCGGACCGCACCCAACCCTTTCCCACTCTAGCCCAATTTGATTGACGAAACGGAAACCGGAGGTTGGAAAAGCTGCACCAATTCCGCCTTCGGACGTTGTACGGGAGAGAGTGGAGGCTTGCCGCAAGCGTCGCTTGCCGTTACTGCGGAGAGACTCAAAAATCCACCATTGCAAAGGTAATGATGGCGAACGCAGCGTCAATGCGCGAGGAAGCGGAAACCATTGCCGTCAAGGCGCTGGGCTTCGTCGCCGCCGATCCGGAACTTCTGCCCCGCTTCCTGGCGATCACCGGCATCGAGGCGAACTCGATCCGCAAGGCCGCCGCGGAGCCGGGCTTCCTTGCCGGCGTCCTGCAGTTCATCCTCGCCCACGAGCCGACACTCCTGCGCTTCGCCGAGGAGAGCGGCACGCCGCCTGCCGCCGTCGGCAGGGCATTGCGCGCGCTCCCGCTCGGCGACGACGATCACGAGCGCTCGACATGAGCGACGATCCCGAGACGGCGCGGCAGATCGAAGAACTTGCCGCCGATGACCGGCCGTTGCTGGTGCTCGATGTCGACGACGTCGTGCTGGAATTCATCCGGCCCTTCCCGCACTATCTGAAGTCGCGCGGTTTCGGCCTGACGCTGGCTTCCTTCCGCCTCACCGGCAACATCGCCGAGACTGCAACCGGCCGGCTGATCGAGCAGCCTGAGGTAACGGCGCTTCTTGGTGACTTCTTCGACGATCAGGCTGATTGGCAAAGCATCACCGAAGGCGCGGCGGATGCGCTGGAATTGCTCAGCCGAGGCGCCGAGATCGTCATGCTGACTGCCATGCCGCACAAGCATCGCGCCGTGCGCCGCGCGCATCTCGATGCGCTGGGGCTCGACTACCCGCTGCTGACGACGGAGATGGCCAAGGGTCCGGCCATTGCCAAACTGCGCGGCGCCAAGGGGCGGCCGGTCGCCTTCGTCGACGACCAGCCCTCCAACCTGGTCTCGGCGCGCGGCTCGGTTGCGGACGCGCACCTCTTCCATCTGATGGCCGACAACGCGCTCCGCGCCTTCCTGCCGCCGGTGCCCGAGGACATCATCTCCGTCGACAACTGGCGGGAGGCGGTCCCGAAGATCGCGACCGCGCTCGGGGTTTAGGCCAATCGCTCAGGGCTGCAGCTTCGCGCCAGCACCGCCATTGTTGTCGCCGCCGTCCGAATCGTCGCCGCCGGTCGAATTGTCCGTTCCGTTCGCGCCGTCGTCGCCGTTCGAATTGTCGTTCTGACCGGCGCTGTCGTCCGGGGCGGCATCCGGCCCCTTCAGCATGGCGCCGTTGACCGTGACGGACCCATCGGCCTTGGTGTTGATCATCCACTCCAGCCGGCCGTCCGGCAGCGTCTTGCCAAAGCCTTTGACCGCCAAGGCAAACGGGAAGGCCTGCGCCATCTGCTCATCGCTCTTGGCCCCTTCCTTCAACGCGTCGACGATCTTGTCATAGCCGGAGACGTCGATGGTCACGGTCGCATCGGGTTTCTCGCCGGGAAACGTCATCTCGCCTTCCAGCGCCACCTCGATATTGCCGTTCTTCACCGTGCTGTGGGCGATCACGACCTTCGGATTCTTGGCCTTGAAATCGGCGACCAAAGCCTTGCCGAACTCATCCGACAGCGGCGGATTCTTATTGAGATCAAAGGCTTCGATAGCCTTCTTCGCCATCGTATCGAGATCGATATTGGCGCCGCCGAAGTTGAGGTCGATGTCGGTCGGCAGCAACGGCACGGTCCATTCGGGCAGGGTCTGATGCGGGATTGTCAGGCCGCTGGCCTTGATCGTGTAGTCGACCTTGCCGCTCTGGGAGACACCGTCCATGCCGAATGCCGTGCTGAATTGCGCGGCCCCGAATTTGCCGACAGGGCTATCCACCTCGAAGTCCTTGAAGCCGTAATTGCCGTCGATCCTTTCCCAGACGGGCAGCGCAGCCAGCATCAGCGATTTGAGCTCGCCCTGGTTCGCCTTGAGTTTGGCCTCGTCCTCATTGGCCACGGCAAAGGCAAGCAGGTCGAGGAGCGGCTTCGTCCGCACCCCTTTGCCGTTCGCGTCAACCGACAGTTCCGGCGTTTTCAGGGTGAGCGGGAAGTTTAATCCGTTGTTGGGATCATCGACCTTGATCATCTCGACGAAGTTCGAGATTTTTTGCGTGGCCGTGAAGTCGACGCCCCCATTGGCGGACTTGCTCGAAGTAATTGTGGCGGTGCCGGGGCCGGTCGAGACATCGGCCTGCTGTTTGGCTTCGCGGGACGTCATGGTCATCCCGGCCAATGAGCTGGTTGCATTGGTGAAGGCCGCAAGCGCCGGGTCGTAGACGCTGGTCAACTTGCCGTCCTTGATTTCGAAGTCCATGCTCTGACGGCCCTGCGGCCCATCGAACTCGAACGACGCGCCTTGCGAGAAATTCGACGAGACGTCCCATGACCCGTCGCTGCGCGGCTTCACCATCAAGGCATATGGCGCCATGTCGAATTTCAGGAGCTTTTGTTCCGGCACAGCATTGACGAGCGCTTTGACGTCGAGCGCGATCTTGTAGGCGTCGCCCTCGACCGAGACCTTGAGTACGCCCTTGTCGAACGCCTGTTTGCCGAAATAGCGCGCCAGATTGTCTGAAAGCTGTTTGGCGCCCTGGCTGTCGACAGTCTGGGCAAAGGCGGGCGCGCTGAGCGCAAGAACAAAGGCAAGTGGCAAAACACGCTTCACGTCGGTTCTCCGTTGGTCTCGGAAGACGAAACAATCCGCTTCTGGTAGGCAAGAAGCGTTACAGCCGCAAGACGCCGACTGTAGGCCAAAAGCGCATCCGGCTAAAGCACCAGCCGCATCAGCGGCCGGCCAGGCTTGCGTTCGAGCAGCCTCTCGAAGCCGGCCTTCTCGAACACCCGCGACGAGCCGACGAAAAGCCCGATCGAGCGCGAATCGCGTGACAGGTCGATCGGGCAGGCTTCCAGCAGCCTCGCGCCGTTCTCACGCGCAAAGGCGATGCCGCCCTCGAGGAGCCGATGCGAGACGCCGCGGCCCCTTGCCTTGACGCGGATGAAGAAGCAGGAGACTGCCCAGACCTTCGGGTCGCCGGCATCGGCCGGGTCGACCGGTGCCGAGCCCCTGCCCTGATTGTTCCACTCGGGCACGTCGGCGCGCGGGCCGACCTGCATCCAGCCGACGGCCTTGCCGTCCTCGAACGCCAGGAGCCCCGGCGGCGGGCCCGCCTCGATTCGCGCCTTGATGTGATCCTTGTTGCGTTCCTTGTCGCTGGCGCGGCGTTCCGCCGGCGCCAGTCGGAAATGCGTGCACCAGCAGCCATAGCAGGCGCCCTGCCTGCCGAAGAGGTCCTCGAAATCAACCCAACGATCCGGGGTAAGCGGGGCTATGGTCGTGCTCATGCGTTCATCCCCAGGCCAAGCTTGTTGCCAGCCCTGCGCTGTCGTACCATTGCGCTTGTTCTCTTTATGTTCGCAGTGATGGCGGCTCCTGTCAACAATCCCGAACACGGTTTTTGCCGTGACTGCCTGGCTCTCCAGCACTCGCAGACGCGTCGCTGCGATCGCTGCGGCAGCCCGCGCCTTGTCCGCCACGCCGAGCTTTACCGGCTCAGGATCGCTCATATCGACTGCGACGCCTTCTACGCGGCGATCGAAAAGCGCGACAACCCGGCGCTGAAGGACAGGCCGGTCATCGTCGGCGGCGGCCGGCGCGGTGTCGTCTCCACCGCCTGCTACATCGCCCGCATTCAGGGTGTGCGTTCGGCCATGCCGATGTTCAAGGCGCTCGAGCTCTGCCCGGAAGCCGTCGTCGTTCCGCCCAACATGGAAAAATATGTCGGCGTTGGGCGCGAGGTCCGCGCGTTGATGCAGGCCTTGACGCCGCAGGTCGAGCCGCTGTCGATCGACGAGGCCTTTCTCGACCTCGCCGGCACTGAGCGGCTGCACGGCATGCCGCCGGCGCTGGTGCTGGCGCGCTTTGCGCAGACGGTGGAAAAGGAGCTCGGCATCACCGTTTCGGCCGGGCTCTCCTACTGCAAGTTCCTGGCCAAGATCGCCTCGGATTTCCGCAAGCCGCGCGGCTTTTCGGTGATCGGCGAGGCCGAGGCGCCAAGCTTTCTCGCCGCGCAGCCGGTGACCATGATCTGGGGTGTCGGCAAGGCGCTGGCCGCGACGCTGGAACGCGACGGCATCCGCATGATCGCCCAGCTGCAGCGCATGGAGCGCGGCGACCTGATGCGCCGCTACGGCGTGATGGGCGACCGGCTCTATCGGCTGTCGCGCGGCGAGGACGACCGCCCGGTCGATCCCGACGGCGACGCCAAGAGCGTCTCGGCCGAGACCACCTTCGACACCGACATCGCCGCCCTGGCGGAACTGGTGCCGGTGCTGCGCGGGCTGTCGGAAAAAGTGTCGGCTCGACTGAAAAGATCCGGCATTGCCGGCCGCACCGTGGTGCTGAAATTGAAGACGCAGGACTTCAAGCTCCGCACCCGCAACCGTCAGCTTGGCGATCCGACCCGCCTTGCCGACCGCATCTTCCAGACCGGCCTCGACCTGTTGCGCCGTGAAGCCGACGGCACCAAATTCCGCTTGCTCGGCATCGGCGTCAGCGACTTGTCCGACGACGAAAAGGCCGATCCACCCGATCTGGTCGATGTCCAGTCGCGCAAGCGCGCACTGGCCGAAAGCGCCATGGACACGCTGCGCGATAAATTCGGCAGGAAAGCGGTCGAGACCGGCTACACATTCGGCAAGGGCCGAGCCGCCAATCCGCCCGAGCCGCTCGAGGAGTAACGCTGGGGTATTTCGATATCCGGGGAGCTATTTGGCGCGTTTGAGGTCGATTTGGCTCGTCACGACCATTTTGCCCGTGGCCGGATCCATGTCGGTGACCGTCATGCGCATATCGTCGCCATCGACCTTCTCGACGGTCAGCTCAGCATCACGGTCGCCATTGATGATCTTCGCCCAGTGGATGTCGAGGTTTATCGCGTCCCCTTCCCGAGCACCGTTGAGCCCTGCCGGTCCGCTGCGTGAGCCGACATAAGTGCCGGTATACGTCTTTCCGTCGGTTTTCAGATCGGCCCGGATCTCGCGCGTCATGATCAGCAAGGCGCGGCAGGTGCCATCGAGCGACAGCGAGTCCGCCGTGGCATCCGACGTAAAGGAGCAGGTGATGTTCATGATCGGCGAGGTCGTCCTGATCCGCACCGTTCCCTTGCCGGCGAACTTTCCCTGCAGCGAGCGCAGGAAGCCCGCCTCGTCGGCATGCGCACCCGTCGCGCTGAGCAGGCAGGCGGCAAGGGCGAGCGAGACGGTTGACCTCATCGATTCATGTCTCCCGGTGGGGCGGATTGGAAAGCGGCTTGCGGCTGTATAGGCGACAGAAGACTCAAAACGCCAGCGCCGGCGGCAGGTTCCTCCTTCAACATCACCGTTTTGCAACATGGCCCGGTTGCAGGCAGCCGCTGCTCCGCTCAGGGCGAAAGCGCAGAGCCGACCCAATCGAGTCGCGCTGCGGGCACCAAGCCGTAATTGTAGAAATTGATGCCGTCGATGTCTGGCCTCCTCGCCGGCTTCACCTTCGCCGCCAACACGTCGGGGCCGGACATCTCCGGATAAAACAGCCGGTAACCGGTGCCGAGGAATTTCTCCGCGCCAAGCGCCTTCCGCCCAGCCTTGAGCAGTTCCCCGACGTCGTCCGGCTGCATGTCGTAGGCGCACAGGATTGCCCCGTCGCAGACCTTGCCGAGCGCCGCGAGATCGCAGCCGCCGAGCCAGCCGTCCTTGAGGTCGATGACAAGCACCTTCGTCGCCGGATGCGCCACCTCGCGCAGTTCGGCGACGAGGCTTGTGACGGGCTCGAAGCGCCAGACGAGATAGGCGTGGAGTTCGGGCCAGGGCCGGAAGACATCGAGCCCACCTGCCGGAAAATCGGGAAAGCGCCGCGCCGGCACCGCGCGCTCGCAGGTCTCGACGATCCATTGCGCGACGAGCTTTCGCGCCGCCTCGCCGTCGGCGCCGGCTTTGGCCGCGCGATCCAGACAGGACGGACAGAAGCACAGCGAGAGGAGAAAATCGTCTTCCGGCGTCAGACCGACGCCGTCCTTTTCATGATGGTATTCATGCGCAAAGCCCATGAAACAAGGGCTTTCGAGCTCGATCCTGTCAGGCCTGTAGCCATGCGAGATATCCGCGACCAGCGAGCGAACATAGGCGCGGGCATCGACGTGCGATGGACAGAGATTGTAGTAGTTGGGATCGCCGAAAGCATTGCGGGTAACGGCTTGTGGGTAAAGCATGCCGAGGCGCGTGTTGTGCAGGCACACGGTCCAGCATGAGACCCCTGGCCCGCCTGCCTCGCGGCGGCGGACAAGCTGGCCAAGCACGTCGCCGCCCTCGCCGATCACATCCGCGACCTTTGGCTGGATCGCCAGGTCGGCCCATCGCGCCGCCGTCGGCTTGAAATAGATCGTGCCATCCTCCGGGAAATAGGCTTTCCGTTTCGGGCTGCGCGGCTGCAGGAAACGCCCGGCATGATAGGAGGTCGCGAGGCTGATCATGTTCAGCCCGGCGCGTTGCTTAAGATCGCGCTCGACCGTCTCCAGACCGATATCCTGAATGTCCCAGGGATAGGTCCACATCGAAAGCTGCATGCTGGTCCTCGGTTTGCTGGCGCCGCCTGGCGCCTGTTGGTCGTCAGCCTTCGACGGGTTCGGCCACCTGCATCAGGCAGTCGCCGGCCTCGCACATGGTGTGCAGCCGTCGCGACAGCACGATGCCGGCTTCGGCAAAGCGCAAGGCTTCCTCGGCGGCTTCCAGCCGCTCGAGATCATGGTACCAGCCCGCCACCTGTCCGGCGCCGACGCTGTCGCCGAGCTTTACCGCCGGCTCGAACCAGCCCCGCCGCGTTGCGTAGAGACCCTGGCTGTGCCGCGAAAGCGAAAGCAGCCGCGTCGGCGCCGCCGGCTCGGCCCCGGGCGCCAGCACCGGCGTCTCGACCACGCCCAGCGTAACCATGAGGCTGTCGAGCGCGCGGGCGGTCAGGGCCATCGATTCGACCGTCGCCGTGCCGCCGCCGCCGAATTCGCCGCTGACGCCGATGGCACCGGCGCGGCGCGCCGCGCCCATCGAGGTCGGCGACGCCTGGCCGTTGTCGGCGATAAAGCCATAAGGCATGCCGAGCGTGCGCATCAGTTCGACGCCGCGTCGGTGCCGCTCGGGATCGGCGTTGCGCTCGACGAGCGCCGTCGGCAGATGCTCCATCGAGGTGCCGCCGGAATGGATGTCGAAGACGACGTCGTGACGGGCAAACAGTTCCGTCTCCAGGAAATGCGCAAGCCGGCTCGTCGGCGTGCCCGATGGGTCGCCTGGAAAAGCCCGGTTGAGATTGCCGCCGTCGAGCGGCGAGCAGCGCTTTGCCACCATCACCGCCGGCGCGTTCGTCATCGGCAGGATGGTGACGCGGCCCTTGATCCGGTCGGGCTCCAGCCCGCGGATCAGCTTGGCGAGCGACAGCTCGCCTTCATATTCGTCGCCATGGTTGCCTGCCATTAGCAGCAGCGACGGACCTTCACCGTTGCGGATGGTGCAGACCGGCACCTTGACCTGGAAATAGGGCGAGCGGTCGACCGAGAACGGGATGCTCAAGTGACCGAGCGTCTTGCCGTCACGGTCGAAGTCGAGCGTGTGGACGAGGCCGGTATGCATGGCTCCCCCCTTCAGACTGCCGCGACCGCGGTGACTTCTATGCGCAGGTCCGGATCGGCCAGGCGCGCCTCGACGCAGGCCCGGGCCGGCAGCCGTGTTGGATCGACCCAGGCGTCGTAGATCTTGTTCATCGCTTCGAAGTCGCCGATCTGCGGCAGGAAGATATTGACCGCCACCAGCTTCGATTTGCTGCTGCCGGCCTCGTTGAGAAGCGCCTCGACCTTGGCCAGCACGTCGCTCGTCTGCGACTCGATCCCGGCCTTGCGATCGTTGGCGACCTGGCCGGCTATATGCACCATGCCGCCATAGACCACCGCCTGCGACATCCGGGAGCCGGACTGGAAGTACTTGATCATAGCGGATCCTTTCGCGGTTCTCTTCTTTGGCTGATCAGCCGAAATAGGTTGGAAAGGCATGTGCCACGCGCCCGCTTTCATCGACGCCGAAGATGACGCGGTATCGGTCGAGGCAGGTGCAGGGATGCGAAATGCCGAATTCGACGACATCGCCGACGGCTATGTCGTCGCCCGGCTGAAGCGACAAGAAAGCATGCTGATCGTTCAGCTTGATTACCTGTGGTTTCACCGGCACGGCGGGCAGCTTCTCGCCCGAACGATAAACAGTGAGTGGCTTCGGGAACCCCTGGTCGAACGAGACGTCGCGCATGCCCATGCCGCAGATGGCGAGACCCGGTTCCGGCCGCGACAGCACTTCGGCCCAGACGCGCAGCGCCGGGCGGAACGAACGCCGCGCCGAAGCAGCGGCGCCGCCGACCGTAAAGCCGTCACGAGCATCGACCGCGCCGAGCGAACGGTCATAAACGCCGTGATCGTGGAAGAAGATAGCGCCGCTGCGCAGCACCAGCGTCGCGTTGAGGTCCCTGGCGACAAGGGGAGAAAGCAACGCGACGACCTTGTCGAAGAAGACCGAACCGCCGGCCGTCACGATCAGCGGCGCATCGCCGCCGACACGGGCGCGCAGCCTGAGGAACATGTCGCCGACACTGGCCAGCAGCGCGGAAACCGCTTCGTCGGTGCGCACCGGATCGGGTTGGGCGGCGGCGCCTTCATAGGTGGCGATGCCGGCGATCCGCAGCCGGCCGCCGCTGGCGGCGATGGCATCGGCGATCGCCTCGGCCTCGGCCGTTGTGCGCGCGCCCGCCCTCGCCGCGCCGAGCTCGACCAGGACGCGCAACGGCGCAAGCTCCGCATTGCCGCGCCAGGCGTCGGCCAAAGCCCGCACGATCGCGACCGAATCGGCAAAGACGTAAAGCTCGGCATCCGGCCACGCGCCAATCAGTTTCGCCAGCCGGCTCGCACCGCCGGCGCCGCCGACCTCATTGGCGATGATCAGCCGCGTCAGCCCGGCTTTCAGCATCACAGTAGCTTGCCTGATATCGGCGATCGTCGTGCCCCACGCTCCCGCCTCGACCAGCGAGCGGGCAAGGTCCGGCGCCATCGGCGTCTTGGCGTGCGGCGCGACCTTGGCGCCGTGCTCGCGGGCATAGCGCAGAAACAGATCGCGGTTGGAAGTGAAGCCCACCTCGTCGAGCGTGAGCAGCGGCAACGACATGCGGCCGTCGGCCGGATGCCAGCCCTGCGCAGCTACGAGGCCGCTGTCCAATCCGGACGTGCCCGGCGGCACACCGCGAATACGGTCGTCGAGCACGAAATATTCATGCACGGCAAGCGGCAGTCCGGGTGTGTTCTCGCTCATCCGATGCTAACCCTTTCGCCGCCGAACAACGGACCAACCGATCCCCGGCCTGGGCTTGAGAGAACCGCGTGCCAATTCCCTACTCTGGACCGATCGTCGACGCCCATCATCACCTGTGGGATCTCTCGCTGGGCCGGCACCCCTGGCTCGCAGCAACCGCGGGCGAGCGCGGTGGCCTGGGTGAGCTTGGCCCCCTGCGCCGCAACTATCTTCCGGCGGACTATCACCGCGATGCCGCTAGGCACGATATTGTCGCCACCGTCCATGTCGAAGCCGGCTGGACCGCCGAAGACAGCGTCGGCGAGACGCGCTGGCTGGAGACGCTGGACAAGTCGCAAGGCGTCGCCAGCCGCTATGTCGTGCACGTGCCGCTGGCCAGTCCGCAGGCAGCAGCGCTCATCGAAGCGCATGCCGCCTTCGATCGCGTCGCCGGTGTGCGCGACATATTGAGCTGGGATCCGGATCCTGCCCGGCGCTTCGCCGCCAGCAACGGCGTCATGGACGATCCCGCCTGGCGCGCCGGCCTTGGCCAGCTTGCCCGGCACGGGCTCTCCTTCGACCTGATGGTGTTCCCGCGCCAGCTCGCCGACGCAACTCGCTTGGCGGCGGCGTTCCCGGACCAGCAATTCGTCCTCAACCATTGCGGCAGCCCGATCGACCGCGACGCCGAGGGCATGCGCAGATGGCGCGATGGGCTCAGGCTCCTCGCCGGGCGCGAAAACGTCGCCATCAAGATCTCGGACCTCGTCGCCTATGATCATGACTGGACGCTCGACAGTCTGCGGCCGGTGGTGCTCCACTGCATCGACTGTTTTGGCGCAGGGCGAGCGATGTTCGGCTCCGACTTCCCGGTCGCCGGAATGCATGCCTCGTTCGACGAGGTGTATGACAGCTTCAAGGCCATTTCGGCCGACCTTTCCGCGGATGAGCAGGCGGCGCTGTTCTTCGGCAACGCAAGGCGCATCTATCGGCTGGACGACATCTCATCGACGCGCCTGCTCCCTGCCTGAGAGAAGCAAAAGGCCGAGGATCAGCGAGCCGAACAGGATGCTGCGCCAGCCGGGCGAGGCATTGACCACGGTGATCAGCGCGGTGATCGTCACCAGCAGGACCGCCCCGGGAATGGTGCCCGCATAGGTGCCGAGCCCGCCCAGGATCGAGGTGCCGCCGAGCACCACGGCGGCGATCGAGGCGAGCAGGTACGGATCGCCGATCCCGACATAGCCCTGGCCGTTCATGCCGAGCACCAGCACGCCCGCCAGCCCCGCCGTGAAGCCGCTGATGCCGTAGACGGCGAGTGTCGTCGACGTCACCGGAACGCCCGACAAGGAAGCCGCCAGCGGGTTGGCGCCCATGGCAAAGATGCGCGCGCCGAAAGGCGTGGCGTGCATGACCGTCAACACGATCGCCGAGACGGCAACCCACAGGATGATACCCGCCGGCACGCCGGCCGGCCGCGCATTGCCGAGCCAGTGGACCAGCGGGTTCTCGGCGGTGACGGCGCTGCCGCCGGCGATGATGATCAACAGGCCCTGCAGGAAGGTCGCCATGGCCAGCGTCATGATCATCGGATGGACGCGCAGCAGCGCCACGCCCAACCCGTTGACCACGCCGATGATCGTGGTCAGCGCGAGCACCGCCAGGATGGACACCAGCCCAGTCGGATCGGCTTGCCACGACAGCAGCGGCAGGCTGATGGCGCTGACGGTGACGATCGCCGCGACCGACAGGTCGATGCCGCCGGCGATCACGACGAAGGTCTGGCCCGCCGCGACGAGGCCAATGACGGCGCCGAGTTCGACCAGGTAGCGCAGATGGCCATAGGCGCCGAAGCCGCGCGAGACGAAGCTCGCCGCGATCCAGACGGCCGCGACGATGGCGAGCGTGAGAAACGGCCGGCTTTTCAGGATCGCGCTCGCGCGTATGCCGCCTGTGCTGTCGTTCCAGGCTGTCATGGCTGCACCTTGCGGAATTGCGGGATGGCGACGGCACCGATGATGATCAGGCCTTGCGCGACATATTGCGCCACCGGCGTGAAGCCGAGGAAGAACATGACGCTGATCATCAGGCTGAGCAGCAGGCTGCCGGCGAGCGCACCGCGCATCGTCCCTTGCCCGCCGAGGAAACCGATGCCGCCAAGCACCGCCGCGGCGATCGAATTGAGCGTGAAAGCCGTGCCGATCACCGGATCGCCCGACCCCGTCTGCGCGGCGACGAACAAGCCGGCGCCCGTCGACAGCAGGCCGCTGATCGCATAGGCAGCGACGCGCGCCGCATCGACAGGCACGCCGGAGCGATAGGCGCCGACCGGATTCTCGCCGGCGGCATAGAGGCTGAGGCCCAGCGGCGTGGCGAGGTAGAGCTTCCACAGCAGCACGATCACCACGAGCAGCACGAACGCCGCTGGCGTGTCGCCGGCCAGCAGGTCCGACAGCCATGCCGGAATGGCGCCGCCTGGCCGAGGCAGGATCAGCAGTGCCGCGCCGCCAATGATGAAGGAGCCGGCAAGCGTCACCACGATCGCCGGCAGGCGCAGCTTGACGACGATGAAGCCGGTCGCGGCTCCAATGCCGAGCCCGGCCAGCACCACGATGGCCACGCCGCCGGCGACGCCGAGCGGACCGGCCATGGTGGTCGCGGCGATGACGGCGCCGAGGCTGACGGTGGCGCCGATCGCCAGGCTGATGCCGCCCGTCAGCATGAGGATCGCCTGCGCCATCGCCACCAGCGCGAGCGGGAACCAGCTCTGCGTGAATTTGGCGAAGCCCGAGGCCGTGAAAAGGCCGGGAAACAGCACGCCATAGGCGACGAGGAACGCCAGCACGACCAGGAACAGGCTGCGCACGCCGATGTTGCGGCGCGCCTGCACCGGCCAGTAGAGTGCGCCGGCGGATTTCGCGGAAGGAACCATGCTCATGCCGCGACCTTCTGCTTCTCGGCGCCCATCGCCGCCGACACGATTGCCTCCTCGCTCAGCGCTGCCCGTTCCAGCGTCGCCGTGATGCGGCCTTCCCGCACCACGGCAACGCGGTCGCACAGATGCACCAACTCCGGCGTGTCGGAGCTGAGCAGCACGACGGCCTTGCCGGCAGCGGCGAAGCCGCGAAGCATCAGGTAGATTTCGCGCTTGGTCTCGACGTCGACGCCGCGCGTCGGGTCGTTGAGCAGAAGCACCAGCGGATCATGCGGCATCCATTTGGCCAGCGCGACCTTCTGCTGGTTGCCGCCGGACAGCGCCTGCGCCGGCCTTTGCAGATCGCCCTTGATGGCAAGCTGGGCGGCAAGGCTTTTTCCCGTCTCGCGTTCAGTCTTGCGGCTGCGAAGCTTCAGTGCCGGCAGCCTGGCGAAGGCAGGCAGCATCATGTTGGTGAGGATCGGATGGATCAGGTGCAAACCTTCCCGCTTTCGGTCGGCCGGCACATAGGCGAGCCCCAGCGCGTTGGCCTTCGGCACTCCGCCCGGCAGGCCCGATGCTCCATTGACCACTGCGGATGCCGCCTTGGCTGGAATGGCACCGTAGAGCCCGAGCAGCAGATCCTCCTGCCCTTGCCCGACCAGGCCTCCGACGCCCAGCACTTCCCCGGCCCTGATGTCGAGATCGACATCGCGCATCAGTCCGGCGGAGAACCCACGAACCGATATCGCGCTGGCAGGCGACGCGGATGGCTGCCATTGGGGAAAGAGATCGCCGGGGTCGCGCCCGACCATCAGCCGCACCAATCCGGCTGCATCGGTCCCCTGCAGCGAGCGGTCGGCCGTGCATGTGCCGTCCTTGAGCACGGTGACATGCTGGCAGAGCGCCATCACTTCGTTCAGCCGGTGCGAAATATAGAGAATGGCGATGCCTTCGCCACGCAACCGCTCCAAAAGGTCCGTCAGGATCTTCGTTTCGGTGGCGGAGAGCGAGGATGTCGGTTCGTCCAGGATGAGCACCCGCGGCATGCGATAGAGCGCCTTGGCGATCTCGACCATCTGCCGGCGCCCGAGCGCAAGCTGCCCGACGGGCGTCGACAGTGGTTCGTTGAGTCCGACCAGCGCGCAGGCGGCTTTCGCCCGCGCGGCGAGCTCATTGTAATCGATCAGGCCGAACCGTTTCGGATAGGCTCCCAGCCCGATGTTTTCGGCGATCGAAAGACTGGCGGTCAGGCTGAGCTCCTGCTGCACGACGGCAATGCCGGCTTGGCGCGCCAGGGCCGGCGTCATGCGCGGCACGGCGCGTCCGTCGACTTCGATCTCCCCGCCGTCCGGCCGCAGCGCGCCGGACAAGAGGTTGATCAAGGTCGACTTTCCGGCGCCGTTCTCGCCGAGCAGCGCATGCACGCGGCCCGGCTGCAGAGCGATGGAAACGCCGCGCAGGACGGGGTTGCCGAAGAATGCCTTCGACGCACCCCGCGCGGCCAGGAGCGGAGCCACGGTCGTCAATGCTACAACCCTTCCGGCTTATTTCTGCGCCAGCAGCTTCTTGAACAGCTCCTCATCGTAGGGCGAATAGATATAGCCGTCAGCCGGGAAATCCTTGGCGCGGGCGAGGTATTCGTCGATGTTGGAATTGTCGATGACCGGCAGAGGGATCTTGACGAAGGCCGGCACATCCTTGCCTTGCAGCGCCTGCACCGCGGTGTAGGCGGCGAAGGCGCCGAGCCAGTTCGGCTGCATGGTGGCCCAGCTCTTCAGGCCCTTTTCCTTCCACAGTTCGAGGAACTGCCGCGCATTCTCGCCGGTGATCGGCACCTGGTCGCGGCCCTGCTTGTCGAGCGCCAGCACCGCGCCGGCCGACAGCGCGCCGCCGAGCGACAGGATGCCGTCGATCTCGGGATTGGCGAACAGCAGGCTGGTGACGGCTTCCTGGGCGGGCGCGACGTTGTAGGGCGTGTTGGTCTCGGCCAGGACCTTCACGTCGGGATGGGCCTTAAGCTCGGCATCGGCGCCCTTGCGGCGATCGTCGCTGACCGAAATGCCGGCCGGGCCGTTCAGGATGAGGATCTTGCCCTTGCCGCCAATGGCGCTGATCAGGAACTTGGCGGCCTGGTCGCCCCATTGCGAGGAATCGGTGTTGACCTTGGCGGTCACCTTGTCGGTGTCGACCAGACTGTCGAAGTTGATGATGGCGATGCCCTTGGCGCAGGCGTCGGCCAGCACGCGCGCCGGCGCGGTCGAGGAGCCGGCGATCAGGATGATGGCGTCGACATTGGAATCGATCATCGACTGGATCTGCTGGATCTGCACATTGGCGTCGCCCTGGGCGTCGGTCACGACCAGCTTGTCGACAAGACCCTGCTTCTTCAGCGTCTCGACCTCGGCTTCGATGGTGCCCTGCGTCTGCTTCATCCAGGTCGGCACGGAATAGATGTCGGCCCAGCCGATCGTGTAGGGCGGCTTGCGGTCGCCCTTGATGCAGTTGGCGGCTGCATTGGCCGCGGTGCCGGTGCTCACGGCCAGGACGAGACCGAGGCAAAGGGCGCTGGCGGATGCGAATAACGACGATTTCTTCATGACGGTTCCCCTTTGGTGGCTATGTCCGGACGCGCGAAGTCCGGGACGACAGAAGCCCTCGGTCGCCACATCGCGGAAACCGCTGCTTTCCCGTCTGGACTTTCTCTGTCCGGCTCGTTAGTTTGTCCGGTATTTCAGACATGATGTCTGTATATCGGACAAAATGGATGCTAGTCTGAGCCTTGACATCTTTCAAGCGTCTGGAGACGAGGACCGGAAAAATGATCCTGGGCGGCTGGCATGAGTGACTGGGCATGAGTGACGGGGCGACTGATCCGATCGAAGCGGGCGCGCAGCCGCAAGGCGGCGAGCGACGTCGCGGCATCGACCGCGTCATCATGCTGCTGGAGGCTCTGCTGAAGCATCGCGCGCCGGTGCGCGTCGGCGACCTCGCCAAGATGATCGGCGCGCCGCGCTCGACCACCTACGAGATCGTCAACAGCCTGCTCGAGGCCGAGATGCTCGAGAATGTCGGCTCCGAAGGCTATGTCTATTTCGGTCGTGCGATGCACCTTTTCGGCTGGGCTTACTCACATCACAACGCCCACTATCGCCGCATTCTCGAAACCCTGGACAAGATGGCCGCGGAAACCGGCGAGACCGTCCAGCTCTGCGGGCTGCGCGGCAACAAATATGTCGTGCTCGACTGCCGCGACTCTCCCGGCCCGTTCCGCATCTCCAGCGATGTCGGCGTCGAGGTGCCGATCCCGTGGACCGCATCGGGCCGGCTGCTCGTCGGCCATATGAACGAGGCCGAGCTCAAACGCTTCATTCCGGCCGGCGACTACAAGCTGCCGGACGGCCGCATCATCGCGCCGCAGGAGTTCTTCGCCGATGTCGAGCGGGCGCGGGCGCAGGGTTTCAGCGAGACCTCGGCGCTTGCCGACCGTTTCACCTGGTGCATGGCCGCCCCCATCCATGACGGCCATGGCGCCATCAACAGGACGCTCTGCTTCGTGCTGCCCATCGACACGCCCGAGCCCCGGCGCAACCAGTTGCTCGACCTTTTGCGCGAACGAGCCCGCGGATTGTCGCTTACCGGAGGCTGACGCACGCCGCCCAAACCGCACAGCGTTTTGGGGAAACGACATGGAACGAAAAGGTCTGGCGGCTGTCTCTGGCCCAGTCGAATGCCGCCACTATGAGTTGCGGCAGGAGCCCCGGCTTGCGAGATAGCCCCAATGGCACCTGCTCCCTCGATCCCAAAAGCCGCGCTCTGGATGGCGCTGTCGATCGCCTCGATGCTGGCGATGTCGGTCGCCGGCCGCGAGACCACGGCCGAGCTCAACGTCTTCCAGGTGCTCGAGCTGCGCTCGGTGATCGGCTTCTTTATCCTTTTGCCGGTGGTGATGATGAGTGGCGGCTTTGCAGCGATGCGCACCGAGCGCCCGCTCGCCCATCTCGCCCGCAACGTCATCCACTATACCGGTCAGGCGGCCTGGCTTTACGCGCTGACGCTCATCCCGCTCGCCGTGCTGATCTCGATCGAGTTCACGACGCCGATGTGGACGGCGATCCTGGCGGTGAGCTTCCTCGGCGAAAGGCTGTCGCGGTCGAAGCTGGCGGCGATCGTGCTCGGACTGATCGGCGTGGTCGTCATCGTGCGCCCGAGCGCCGGTTCGATGGATCCCGGTCATCTCGTCGTGCTCGGCGCGGCGGTCTGCTTCGGCATCTCGATGGTGCTGGTTAAGTCGATGACCAAGACCGAAAGCGTGGTGCGCATCATCTTCTGGATGCTGATCATCCAGTCGGCGGTGGGCCTGATCCCGGCGCTCTATGACTGGCACAACCCCTCACTTGGGCTGTGGCCGTGGATCTTCCTGATCGCCTTCACCGGCATGTCCTCGCATTTCTGCCTGGCCCGCGCGCTCACCCACGCCGACGCCACGATCATCTCGCCGATGGATTTCCTGCGCGTGCCATTGTCGGCGCTGGTCGGCTGGCTGCTCTATCACGAACAGATCGACGTCTTCACCGCCGGCGGCGCGGCGCTGATCCTGGCCGGCAACCTGCTCAATTTGCAGCGCAAGACGCCGCGCGTGGCGGAAGCGGAAGCGGCGACGCCGTGAGCTAGACCAGCTCCACTTCCACCACACCGGGCACGGCTCGCATGGCCGATGCGACTTGCGGCGAGATGCGGTAGCGGTTGGGCAATTCGATCTCGACCTCGCCCTGTCCGGCTTCCTTGATCAGCACGAAGCTTACCTGCCCCTCGCCCTTCACGGCAAGCTGGTTGGCGAGCGTGCCGAGGGGCGCTGAATCGCGCACGAAAATCCGCAACGCCTTCTGGATACGGCTGGCCTCATCCTCCAGCGACTGCACGGTCTGGATGCGCAGATTGACACCTTCAGGCCGGTCCTCGGCTGAAACCGTGATCACCACCGAGCGGCCCGGCTCCAGCATGTCGCGATACTGTGCCAGCCCTTCGGAGAACAGGACCGCCTCATATTGGCCCGTCGTGTCGGAAAACTGCACCACGCCCATCTTGTTGCCGGTGCGGGTCTTGCGCTCCTGCTTGGTGGTGACGGTGCCGGCGAGCCGGCCGGCGGCAGCGCCGCGTTTGACCGCGGCCGAGAATTCACCCCAGTTCTGCACCCGCATCTTCTGCAGTGCCGCCTTGTACTCATCCAGCGGATGTGCCGAGAGATAGAAGCCGACCACCTGGAACTCGCGATGCAGCCGGTCGGCGGCAAGCCACGGATCGGTTGCCGGCAGGTTGAGCGCCTGCGATTGGCTCCCAAGTGAAGCGCCGAAAATGTCCGCCTGGCCGGAGATGGCGTTCTGCTGCGCCAGCGAGGCCAGGCCCATCATCCGCTCGACGCCGGCCATCATCTGGGCGCGATCGTGCCCGTAGCAATCGAGCGCGCCGGCCATGATCAGGCTTTCGAAGACGCGCTTGCCGACGATCTTGGGATCGACCCGCTCGCAGAAATCGGCGAGGTTCTTGAACGGCTTTTCGCCACGCATGGCGACGATATGCTCGACCGCCGCGTCGCCGACACCCTTGAGCGCCGCCAGCGAATAGAAGATCTTGTTTTCGCCGACCTCGAACGGACGGAAACTCGACATCACCGACGGCGCCACCACCTCGATGCCGAGCCGCATCGCGTCCTGGCGGAAGTCGGCCAGCTTGTCGGTGTTGCTCATGTCGAGCGTCATCGACGCCGCCAGGAACTCGACCGGATAATGCGCCTTGAGATAGGCGGTCTGGTAGGAAACCACGGCATAGGCCGCCGCGTGCGACTTGTTGAAGCCGTAGTCGGCGAACTTGGCCAGAAGGTCGAAGATGAAATCGGCCTGCGGCTTGCTGACGCCGCGCTCGACCGCGCCCGTGACGAAGCGCTCGCGCTGCTTGTCCATCTCGGCGCGGATCTTCTTGCCCATGGCGCGGCGCAAAAGGTCCGCTTCGCCGAGCGAATAGCCGGACAGCTCCTGCGCGATCTGCATCACCTGTTCCTGATAGACGATGACGCCTTGGGTTTCCTTCACCAGATGGTCGATCTTGGGATGGATCGAGGCCATCTCCTCCTCGCCATGCTTTCTGGCGTTGTAGGTCGGGATGTTCTCCATCGGGCCGGGACGGTAGAGCGCGACCAGTGCGATGATATCCTCGATACAGTCCGGCCGCATGCCGATCAGCGCCTTGCGCATGCCGGCACTTTCAACCTGGAACACGCCGACCACCTCGCCGCGCGACAGCATGGCGTAGGTATCCTTGTCGTCGAGCGGTATCGTAGCGAGATCGATGTCGACGCCGCGCCGGCGGATCAGCTTCACCGCCGTTTCCAGCACGGTCAGCGTCTTCAGCCCGAGGAAGTCGAACTTCACCAGCCCCGCCTGCTCGACATACTTCATGTTGAACTGGGTGACCGGTATGTCCGAGCGCGGATCGCGATACATCGGTACCAATTCGGACAAAGGTCTATCGCCGATGACGATGCCGGCGGCGTGGGTCGAGGCATGGCGGTAGAGGCCTTCGAGCTTTTGCGCCGTATCGAGCAGCGTCTGGACGATCGGTTCCTTCTCTGCCTCCTCGGCGAAACGCGGCTCGTTGGCGATGGCGTCCGCAAGTTTGACCGGATTGGCCGGGTTCTGCGGCACCATCTTGGAGAGCTTGTCGACCTGGCCGTAAGGCATCTGCAGCACGCGGCCGACGTCGCGCAGCACCGCGCGCGCCTGCAGCGTACCGAAGGTGATGATCTGGCCGACCTGGTCGCGGCCGTATTTCTGCTGGACGTAGCGGATGACCTCTTCGCGCCGGTCCTGGCAGAAGTCGATGTCGAAGTCGGGCATCGACACACGGTCGGGATTGAGGAAGCGCTCAAACAGCAGCGAGAAACGCAGCGGGTCGATGTCGGTGATGGTGGTCGAATAGGCGACCAGCGAGCCGGCGCCCGAACCGCGCCCCGGCCCGACCGGAATGCCTTGCGCCTTCGCCCATTTGATGAAGTCGGCGACGATCAGGAAGTAGCCCGGGAACTTCATCTTCTCGATGATGCCGAGCTCGAATTCCAGCCGCTCGCGATACTGCTCGACCGTGTAACCCGGCGTCGGCCCGTGCGCGGCAAGGCGGGCATCCAGGCCTTCGCGGGCCTGACGGGCAAGCTCGGCGGCTTCCGCCTTCTCCGCTGCATCCTTGTCCGCCGCGTCGGCGCCGGTGAAACGCGGCAGGATCGGGCTGCGGTTCTTCGGATAGTAGGAACAGCGCATCGCGATCTCGACGGTGTTGTCGATCGCTTCCGGCAGGTCGGAGAACAGCCGCGCCATATCGGCCTGGCTGCGCAGGAAATTGTCAGCCGCGAGCCGCCGGCGGTTGTCGGCGGCAACGACCGAGCCTTCGGCGATGGCGATCAGCGCGTCATGCGCCTCGTAGTCGTCGCGCTTGGAAAAGAACGACTCGTTGGTCGCGACCAGCGGCAATTCATGCGTATAGGCCAAGTCGACGGTCGATTTTTCGACCATGCGGTCATAACCGGCGACGCGTTCCAATTCGAGATAGAGACGGTCGCCGAACAGGCCCTTGAGGAACAGCAGCCGCTGTTCGGCGAGGTCGCGCCGGTCGGCCTTCAGAGCGGCGCCGATCGGACCGCGCGGCCCACCCGTAAGGCAGATCAGCCCGTTGCTTTTGCCTTCCAGCGCCACGCTGGTCAGATGCACCGGCTCGCCGGGCGGCGTCTCCAGATAGACCTTGCTTATCAGCCGCACAAGATTGCTGTAGCCGTCCTCGCTGGCGGCGATAAGCACGATCGGCGATATCTCCGGCCCATGGCGACGGCGGTCGCGCTGGCCGTCGCTCGCCTCGCCGGAAAAGGCGAGATCGATCTGGCAGCCGATGATCGGCTGGATGCCGTCCTTGACCGCCTTCTGGGCGAATTCCAGCGCGCCGAACAGATTGTTGGTGTCGGTCACCGCGATCGCCGGCGCCTCGTCCTTGACCGCGTGGCCGACGATCGCGCCGAGTTGCAGCGCGCCTTCCAGCAGCGAATAGGCCGAATGCACGCGCAAATGGATGAACGTGCGCGCCGGCGTTTCGGGCCGCGCAGCCTTCACCGCCGCTTCGCGCTGCAACGGGTCGCGAGGAAGTCGTTCATCCGCCATGGGCTTCGTATCGCTCGAAAGGACTCAATATCCGTGCAGATGTATTGTCCGGGAGCCCGCGATGCGAGTCCAGCGATCACCTGTACACAGCAAGCCGGTCAGGCGAATTCCATGATCACCGCATCGACTGCCAGGCTGTCGCCAGGTTTTGCGTTGAGCCTGGCTATCGTGAGGTCGCGCTCGGCGCGCAGCACGTTCTCCATCTTCATCGCCTCGACCACGGCCAATGTCTCGCCGGCCTTGACCTCTTGGCCCTCCGCGACAGCGATCGACACGACGAGTCCGGGCATCGGGCAAAGCAACATTTTCGAGGTGTCCGGCGCCACCTTCTCCGGCATCAGCCTTTCGAGCTCGGCGTTGCGCGGCAGCATGGCGCGCGCGGTCACCGACATGCCTTTCCAGGCGATGCGCAAGCCGTTCAGCATCGGTCGGATCTGCGCTGCAATGTTGTTACCACCGACCGTGCCCTGCCAGATCGCGTCGCCCGGCCGCCAGTCGGAGGCAACCGTGAACGGCTTGCCGCCGTCGATCGACAGATCGACCTCCATCGGTATAGAAATCATGCCGTCGACGATCTCGGCCGAAAGATACTCCGCTCCGATCTTCACCACCCAGTCGCGCTTGAGATGGCCGGAATGCGGCGCCAGCCGGCCGCTCAGGCGGTCGAGCCGGTCGCGACGCAGCAGTTCGATCGCCGTTGCGACAGCGGCAAACACCGCCCTCTCCTCGCCGCTGGGCTCGACCGGCGCGAAGCCGTCCGGATATTCCTCGGCGATAAAGCCGGTCGACAGCCGCCCCTCGCGCCAGCGCGGGTGCTGCATCAGCGCCGCCAGGAACGGGATGTTGTGCTCGATGCCGTCGACGACGAAGTTGTCCAGCGCCTCCGACATCGCGTCGATCGCCGCGAGTCTCGTCGGCGCCCATGTGCAGAGCTTCGCCACCATCGGGTCGTAGAACATCGAAATCTCGGCCCCTTCGGTGACGCCGGTGTCGTTGCGCACGACGATATCGCCGAACGTGCCTTCTTCCGGCGGCCGGTAACGCGTCAGCCGGCCGATCGACGGCAGGAAATTGCGGTAAGGGTCTTCGGCATAAAGGCGGCTCTCCACCGCCCAGCCGTTCAGCTTCACGTCGCTTTGCTTGATGCCGAGCTTTTCGCCGGCGGCGACGCGGATCATCTGCTCGACCAGGTCGATGCCGGTGACGAGTTCGGTCACCGGATGCTCGACCTGCAATCGCGTATTCATTTCAAGGAAATAAAAGTTCTTGTCCTTGTCGACGATGAACTCGACCGTGCCGGCGCTCTGGTAGTCGACGGCCTTGGCCAGCGCCACCGCCTGCTCGCCCATCGCCTTCCTGGTTTTGGCGTCGAGGAACGGCGACGGCGCCTCCTCGACCACCTTCTGGTTGCGGCGCTGGATCGAGCATTCGCGCTCGCCGAGATAGAGCGCGGTGCCATGCGCGTCGGCCAGCACCTGGATCTCGATATGACGCGGATCGACGACGAACTTCTCGATGAAGACGCGGTCGTCGCCGAAGGAGCTTTTCGCTTCCGAGCGCGCCCGGTCGAAGCCGTCGCGCACCTCCGCCTTGCTCCAGGCGATGCGCATGCCCTTGCCGCCGCCGCCGGCCGAGGCCTTGATCATGACCGGATAGCCGATCTCGCCGGCGATTCTTTCGGCATGGTCGGCGTCTTCGATGACGCCGAGCCAACCCGGCACGGTCGAGACCTTGGCCTCGCTGGCGAACTTCTTCGATTCGATCTTGTCGCCCATCGCCTTGATCGCCCGGGGCTTCGGCCCGATGAAGACGATGCCTTGCTTCTCCAGCGCTTCGCAGAAGGAAGCGCGCTCGGACAGGAAGCCGTAGCCCGGATGCACGGCTTGGGCGCCGGTCTCCTTGCAGGCGGCGATGATCTTGTCAGCTACTAGGTAGCTCTGCGCGGCGGGCGACGGCCCGATATGCACCGCTTCATCGGCCATTTCGACATGCACGGCATCGCGGTCGGCATCCGAATAGACCGCGACGGTGGCAATCCCCATCTTGCGCGCCGTCTTGATCACGCGGCAGGCGATCTCGCCGCGATTGGCGATCAGGATCTTCTTGAACATTCGGATGTCGTTCCTCCGGCGAAGCGGTCCAGTTCTATGGATAATTCCGGCGCGCCTCAAGTGTCCGCGGATTGGCTTGTGGCAGCCGCCGATTGCGGAAACCGCGCCGAAAAACGTCGCAAGAGACGTTGGCCGCCAACGCGGAACTCGCTAAGGTTATTTTTAAGGCCGAAGGGATGGCAGGCTGGCATTCGCCACGGGCAGCTTGCCGTTAGCTAAAACTTGCAAATCGCTTGGGAGGAATGCCTCATGAAAACGCGTGCCGCCGTTGCCGTCGCCGCCGGAAAGCCGCTGGAGATCATGGAGGTGGACCTCGAAGGGCCGCGCGAAGGCGAGGTTCTGGTCGAGGTCAAGGCGACCGGCATCTGCCACACCGACGAGTTCACGCTGTCGGGCGCCGATCCGGAAGGCCTGTTCCCGGCCATCCTCGGCCATGAGGGCGCCGGCGTGGTGGTCGATGTCGGCAAGGGCGTCACCTCGGTCAAGAAGGGCGACCATGTCATCCCGCTCTATACGCCGGAATGCCGGCAGTGCCCGTCATGCCTGTCGAGGAAGACGAACCTGTGCACCGCCATCCGCGCCACCCAAGGCCAAGGGCTGATGCCGGATGGCTCCTCGCGCTTCTCGATGGGCAAGGACAAGCTCTTCCACTATATGGGCTGCTCGACCTTCTCCAATTTCACCGTGCTGCCCGAGATCGCGCTGGCCAAGGTCAATCCCGACGCCCCCTTCGACAAGATCTGCTACATCGGCTGCGGCGTCACCACCGGCATCGGCGCCGTCATCAACACCGCCAAGGTCGAACAGGGCGCCACCGCCGTCGTCTTCGGCCTCGGTGGCATCGGTCTCAACGTCATCCAGGGCCTTCGCCTTGCCGGCGCCGACATGATCATCGGCGTCGACGTCAACAACGACAAGAAGCCCTGGGGCGAGAAGTTCGGCATGACGCATTTCGTCAATCCAAAGGAGATCGACGGCGACATCGTGCCTTACCTCGTCAACATGACCAAGCGGGGCGCAGACCAGATCGGCGGCGCCGACTACACCTTCGACTGCACCGGCAACACCAAGGTGATGCGCCAGGCGCTGGAGGCCTCGCATCGCGGTTGGGGCAAGTCGGTCATCATCGGCGTCGCCGGCGCCGGCCAGGAGATCTCGACCAGGCCGTTCCAGCTGGTCACCGGCCGCACCTGGATGGGCACCGCCTTCGGCGGCGCGCGCGGCCGCACCGACGTGCCGAGGATCGTCGACTGGTACATGGAGGGCAAGATCCAGATCGATCCGATGATCACCCATACGCTGAAGCTCGAGGACATCAACAAGGGCTTCGACCTCATGCATGAGGGCAAGTCGATCCGGAGTGTCGTGGTTTACTGAGGAAACCCACTGGGCCGCGGGCCGAACGCCTGCGATCTCTTTGGTCAACATGGGAGGAATGGAATGGCGGAAAAACTGCATCCGAAAATCGACAATGGCCTGCCGAAGGAAAGCGCTTCTTTTTCCGGCGGCACGCTGGTCTGCGCCTGCACCAGCAAGCCGGTGAAGGTGAAGGTCAAGGGCCAGATCGCCCACAACCACGCTTGCGGCTGCACCAAATGCTGGAAGCCGGATGGCGCGGTGTTCTCGGTGGTGGCCGTTGCCGGCACTGGCGACGTCACGGTCACCGAGAACGGCGACAAGCTGAAGGTGGTCGACCCGGCCGCGCTCATCCAGCGCCATGCCTGCACCGGCTGCGGCGTCCACATGTACGGCCCGGTCGAGCGCGACCACCCCTTCAAGGGGCTGTCCTTCATCCACCCGGAGCGCTTCGAGGAGGACGGTTGGTCGCCGCCCGGCTTTGCCGCTTTCGTCTCCTCGATCATCGAGTCCGGCGTCGATCCGAAACGAATGGACAGTATCCGCGCCCAGCTGAGGTCGATCGGGCTGGAGCCCTATGACTGCCTCAACCCCGGCCTGATGGACTACATCGCCACCTGGACGGCGAAGAAGTCCGGGGCGCTTCCGGCCTGACGCCGTTGGAGCCAGCCGGCACCGTCCTGCGTGAAATACCTCATGGAGCAGGCTGACGGGCGATCGGATGATCGCCCGTTCTGTCTTGAGACGGCAACTGGAGGGGTTCATGCAAGCGCTCTTGATCGCCGCAGCGGTGCTCGTCACCGGGCTCGCCTTGGCTTATGGCATCAAGCGGTTTTCACTGGGCGACAGCGTGACGCTGATCGCTCTGATGATCATTCCGCTGCTCGCCTATGGCGTGGTCTCGGGCGACATCAGTGAGTTCACCGCGCCCGGCGGCTGGGGCGCAAAATTCCGCGAAGAGGCCAAGAGGACGATCGACCCGGTTCCGATCAGCTCTTCCATCGTAGAAGGTGAATTCGTCGCCAAGGGTGATTTTGTCCAACTTGAAAACGTCGACCGCAATTTGGCGCCCGGAGAGCCGGTGAGCATGACCTTGCAACTTGGCCGCGGCGACTACTACCAAGCGCCGGTCGTCGCCGAGTACATCAGGGTACTGTCGCAGCATGATCCCGATATGTCGGTCGTGGTGATCGACCCAGCCGGCAAATATGTCGCCTCGGCCAAGGGCAGCGTCGTTCTGGCGCAATTGACCAACCCCAAGAGCTCCGACCAGGCCGACCAGTTGATGAGCGCGCTACGTGGATCAGACCCGCGGCGATACTGAAGATCAGCGGCTTCTCCGACAAATCCATCGCCGACACGGCCAGCAATGTCGAAGCCTTGCGGAAAATGCAAAGCGAGAATACAGCCCGCTTGGTGGCGGTTACCCCGGAGCGAGTGCCCGAAGGCGTCGTGCTTCGCGACCTGATCGTCACCCGGTTGCTGGTCGAACTGGCGCCGCAAGACAAATAACCACCAGGAGCAGCCGATCGCCCGGGATATCATCATCTACGTCGATGCGGACGCCTGCCCGGTCAAGGCCGAGGTCGAGAAGGTCGCGGAGCGCCATGGCGTCGTCGTGACCTACGTTTCCAATGGCGGCTTGCGGCCGTCTCGCGATCCGATGATCCGCAACGTCGTCGTTTCCAAGGGCGCGGATGCCGCCGACGACTGGATCGCCGGGAACGCCAGGGCCAACGACGTCGTGGTGACGGCCGACATCCCGCTTGCCGCGCGCACGGTGGCGCTCGGCGCGCATGTGCTGGGACCCACCGGCCGCCCTTTCACGCCCGAGACGATCGGCATGGCGGTGGCGATGCGCGATTTGAAGCAGCATCTGCGCGAGACCGGCGAAAGTCGCGGCTTCAACGCCTCCTTCACGCCAAAGGACCGGTCGCAGTTTCTCGGTGAGCTCGACCGCATCTTGCGGCGCGCGCTCAAATCCGTCACACCGAACTGATCCGCACGCCTTTCAGGAGGCCGGGCCATGGGTGACGACACGACCCTCAAAAAACCGATGCGTCGGCACATGCAGTTCGCCTTGGCCGCGGCCATCGGCATCGTCGCACTGCTGCTTGCCCTGCTGCTGCGCGCGCCGCTCCCCTATTCGATCGGCGCCAACGTCTTCTTTGCATCCTATATCGCCTTGGTCCTCGCCTTGATGCCGAGGCTCACCGGCCGTTACCTCAGCAAGAACGCCCGCGCCACCGACATGCCGGTGCTGCTGATCTTCGCCGTCACGCTCTTCGTTGTGGTGGCGGCCATCGTCTCGCTGTTCCTGCTCATCAACCAGAAGGACGCAGCCCACCCCTGGCAGCTTGGCTTCGCCATGCTGTCGATCCCGCTCGGCTGGTTCACCATCCACGCCATGGCGTCACTGCACTATGCCCATCTCTACTGGAAGGACGGCGACGAGATCGACGAGAAGACCCAGAAGAAGATGCCGGTCGGTGGGCTCGATTTTCCCGGCGACAAACGTCCGGAAGGCTGGGATTTCCTCTATTTCGCGACCGTCATCGGCATGACGGCGCAGACCGCCGACACGGCCATCACCACTTCGCACATGCGCATGGTCGTGCTCGTCCACTCGATCCTGACCTTTTTCTTCAACACGGTGATCGTTGCCGCGGCGGTCAATCTGGCGGTCAGCCTGGGCACCCCGTAATAAATCCGTGATCGCATGAAACATTGCCTTGTGCGGCGACGTATTGAGGGGGAGACAATGACCTGAGAAGCCGCTTCCAAGAGGCGGCCGGAGGCAGAATGGACACTGTTGCCAACAACCAATCCGCCGCCAAGGCGGACGGCAAGGACACGACCCTCATCTATCGGCAATCGCGCTGGACGCGGCTGACCCACTGGATCTGGGCTTTCTCGCTGTTTTTCATGCTGCTTTCCGGCTTGCAGATCTTCAACGCGCGTCCGCAGCTCTATATCGGCAAGCAGTCCGGCTTCGAGTTCAACAACACGATCCTGCAGATCGGCGCCGAGAACACCGCGAACGGCCCGCGCGGTTTCACGCAAATCTTCGGCCATCGCTTCGACACCACCGGCGTGCTCGGCTGGTCAGGCCCACCGGGACAGGAGACGCAGCGCGCCTTCCCTTCCTGGGCGACGATCCCCTCCTACTACGATCTCGGCACCGCCCGCGTCGTGCATTTCTTCTTCGCCTGGCTGCTCAGCGCGACGCTGCTGATCTGGCTGGTCGCCGGGCTGATTAACGGCCATATCCGCCGCGATCTCGCCCCGCGCCTCTCCGATCTGCGCAAGCTGCCACGCGATATCGTCGACCACGCCAAGCTAAAATTCCATCATACGCGCGAATACAACACGCTGCAGAAGATGGCCTATGGCGGCGTGCTGTTCGTGCTTCTGCCGCTGATGATCATCACCGGGCTCGCCATGTCGCCGAGCATGAATTCGGTGCTGCCCTGGCTGAACGAAATCCTCGGCGGCCGGCAGACCGCGCGCACCATCCACTTCACCGTCATGCTGCTTCTGGTCGGCTTCTTCGTCATCCACATCGTGATGATCCTCGCCGCTGGCCCGATCAACGAGCTGCGCTCGATCATCACTGGCTGGTACCGCACCGACCCGCCGGAAAAACACGACCAACCGACCGAGAGGAGCGTCTGACATGGCAAAATTCCAGATCAGCCGCCGCAAGTTTTTGACCGCCAGCAGCCTCGGCCTGTCCGGCATCGCGCTTTCGGGTTGCGATGCCTTTGACAGCGGCCTCGGCATCGGTGGCGGTCTGCGCAGCTTCCTCGAAAACGCCAACGGCCTGACCTACCGCGCGCAGCGCCTGCTTGCCGGCCGCAACGCGCTGGCGCCCGAATTCACCGAGGCCGATATCCGCCAGCCGCAGCGGCCGAACGGCGTCACCGCGCCGGATGACGACACCTACAAAGGTCTGCTCGCCAACAACTTCGCCGACTGGCGGCTGGAGGTCACCGGGCTTGTCGAAAAACCGCTGTCGCTGACCCGCGAGCAGCTTCAGAATATGCCGAGCCGAACCCAGATCACCCGCCATGACTGCGTCGAAGGCTGGAGCTGTATCGCCAAATGGACCGGCACGCCACTGTCGCTGGTGCTCGACCAGGCGGTGGTGAAGCCGCAGGCCCGTTACGTGATGTTCCACTGCCTCGACACGATCGAGCAGAGCCTGTCCGGCGACATCAAATATTACGGCACGATCGATCTTATTGACGCCCGCCATCCGCAGACGATCCTGGCCTATGGCCTGAACGGCAAGCCGCTGCCGGTTGAGAACGGCGCGCCGCTGCGCGTCCGCGTCGAGCGCCAGCTCGGCTACAAGATGCCGAAATACCTCTACAAGATCGAGCTGGTCGACAGTTTCGCCAGTGTCGGCGGCGGCCGCGGCGGCTATTGGGAAGACAATGGCTACGACTGGTATGGCGGGATTTGATAGTCCCTCTCTTGCAGGCCGAGCACGATCTTGCGCCGGCCGAGCCTAATGCCATTGAAGAACGGCTCAACGGCGACAACCGGCGTCTGACAGGCTGCGACGATGATCGCGGCCTGGTCTTTCTGCTGCGGGACACGGCCGGACACCCGATTGGCATCGCCGCGGGTTATTCCTGGGCGGGGATCGCCGAACTCAAGCTGATGTGGGTCGACGAAGCCTGTCGAGGCCTTGGCCATGGCAAGAGGCTGCTCGATGCCTTCGTAGCCGAGGCTGCCGCGCGAAGCGCTCGACGCATCTGGGTCGCAACGCACGACTTCCAGGCACCGGGTCTCTACGAGAAGGCTGGCTTTGAACGTGTGGGCGAATTCGCCGGATGGCCCGAAGGCCATTCCAACATCATCCTGTGCAGGACGGTCGCCGTTAGGCGACCTTGTCCAGCAGCGGCTTCAGCGCCGGGTGGATTTCAGGCGAAGCCTGCTTGATCAGCGTCAGCAGCGCGCGTTCGTTGTCGCGCAGCGGCCGCTGGCCGCCGCCGATGCGCGCGGCCAGCCATTCGGCTTCGTCGGCGTCGATGGTCTCGGCGCGGCGGGCAAGCGCCTCCGCGGCCCGATTCCTGGCCTCCCAGTCGGACTCGACGTCGCCGGGCGATTGATAGGCTTCGAGGATTGCGGAAAACCCGCCGGAGACCATGCGGCTGAAGAAACCGCCGAGCGTCGGCGCCGCCTCGTCGAGGAAATTTTCGTGGCGCAGCGCCACTTCGCGCGTCGGCGGCTCGTAGCCGGCCGAGCACATGACATAATTGGCGATCGCCTTGACGAAGAGGTCGTTCCACGACGGATCGTTCTGGGCGGCCGCGGTCTGGTTGTTGATCCTGAACAGGACCTCCGCCTCGGCCTTGCTGATGGCGATGTTGCCATCGCCGCCATAGGCGTAGAGAATGCGGCGCAAGAGATCGACCTCGGCCCGGGCGATCAGCCCCGGCATAAGTTGGCCGCCGAGCATCAGCGGCCCTTTGCCGTCGATCACCGCATGCGCGACCTGCTCCAGCGCATAGGCCGAAAGCTGCCCGGGCGAGGTTTTCGCCTCTTCCAGCACATGCACCAGCAGCTCGAGCTCGGTGCGGCTGTCGACCATGCCGTCGCGAGAGATCGTGCGGACCAGCCAGTCGGCGTTCTCCTGCGAGATATAGCCTTCCGGCTTTTCCTGGTGGACGATGTAGTCGGTCACCGCCTCGACGAAGAACGGCGCCCATTCCCCGCACTTGTCGCGCGCCGTCTGGTCGAGCGCGAACAGCGCCTCCGCCTCACCGCGGCTGACCACGCCGTCCGCGAACACCTCGCGCCGCAGCATCGTCACGTCTTCGGCCGTGATCTTGTTTTTCGAGGTCAGCCCCGCAACCGGAGCGCTCATGATCAATTCGCCCATCTGCCGTCCCTGCCCGTCGCCTGTTGCTGGCGAACTTAGTGCGTCATGGCGGCGGGTATATCAGAAGTATCTTGAGAAACCGGCAAATGGCGTGGTTAGCGAAGACTTGCCGGTGCTGCGCTTTAGATGTGTTGAGATTCAGGTCAGGCCGAGTCGGAGTCGAAGACGGGCGCGAAGCGACCAAACTGGGTGGCTTCCGAGAACCGGAGCGGAGCGTACTTGCAGTACGTGAGCACCGGAAGTGCAGAAAGCCGGCATTTACAGACCGGCCTCACCTGAATATCAACGCATCTTCGATGTCGCAGGGAGGTGACAAGGTGTCGCCGACGGGCTATGGATGGCGCGTCGAGGGCTCAGGCGACTGAGTCCTTCCTGTTTGCGGGAGAGAACAGCGCAAGCTGTCGCCGAAGGGGAAATCGCCCGAAATCTCTCAGGCAAAAGAACCGTGGACGGGAAAGACAACTCTGGAAAGTCGGGAATCTTCCCGCGCCGAAGGTGTAAGCGCTGCCGACAGGGTTACGGGGCGCGAGTCTCTCAGGCTTCAGACAGAGGGGCACGACTAGGCCGCCAGTGGCGGTCGATTGCCGTGCGACTCTGGAGAAGACATGACAGGCGAAGACACCAGACACCTACCCCTCGAGGATTTGCACCAGGCCGCGGGCGCGCGTTTCGGCGCCTTCGCCGGCTGGTCGATGCCGCTCACCTACCCGCCCGGGGTGATGAAGGAGCATCTGCACGCGCGCGAGCATGCCGGCCTGTTCGATATCTCGCATATGAAGCTGTTCGCGGTCGGCGGTCCGGGTGCCGCGGCGCTGCTGAACCGCGCCTGCCCGCTCGATGCCGGCGCGCTGGAAACCTCGCAGTCCAAATACACCTTCTTCCTCAACGAGGCGGCGGGCATCATCGACGACCTGATCGTCACCCGCCTTGGCGACGACCGCTTCATGGTCGTGGCCAATGCCGGCAATGCCGTCGAGGACGAGAAGCATCTTCGCGCTCTGGCTGCGGATTTCAACGTGAGCGTCGAACCGCTCGACAGGGTTTTCCTGGCGATCCAGGGTCCGGATGCGTGGGCAGCTCTTGCACGTGCCGGCATCGAGACCGGCTCGCTGCTCTTCATGCACGGCGTCGAGCCCCGGCAAGACTGGTTCATGAGCCGCTCCGGCTATACCGGTGAGGACGGTTTCGAGATCGGCCTGCCGGAGGCCGATGCCCGCGACTTCGTTGCCAAACTGCTGGAAGACGATCGCGTGCAGTGGATCGGCCTTGCCGCCCGCGACAGCCTGCGCCTCGAAGCCGGGCTCTGCCTGCACGGCCAGGACCTGACGACGGAGATCGACCCGGCAAGCGCCGGGCTGATGTGGGCGATCCCGAAGGAGGTTCGCGCCGCCGGCCATTTCATCGGCGCCGACGCGCTGCGTTCGATCATCGAGCGCGGGGCGCCGCAGAAGCGTGTCGGCCTGAAGCCCGACGGTCGCCAGCCGGTCCGCGCTGGCGCAACGCTCATCGATGCCGACGGCAACCCGGCCGGCCACGTCACCTCCGGCGGCTTCGGTCCTTCTACCGGCCACCCGGTCGCCATGGGTTACGTCGACCCCGCCCTGGCCAAGCCCGGCACGAAACTTTTCGCCGACGTCCGCGGGACGAAAATCCCGGTCGACATCGCCGCCCTGCCCTTCACCCCACACCGCTACCGCAAAGGATGATTTCCAAGATGGCAAAGACCTATTTCACCGAAGATCATGAATGGCTGCGCGTCGAAGGCGGCGTCGCCACGGTCGGCATCACCGATTATGCGCAGGAACAACTCGGCGATCTCGTTTTCGTCGAGCTGCCCGAGATCGGCCGCAAGCTCGCCAAGGGCGATACCGCCGTCGTCGTCGAATCCGTCAAGGCGGCATCGGACGTCTATGCGCCGGTCGACGGCGAGATCACCGAAGCCAACGGCTCGCTGTCGGCCGACCCCTCGCTGGTCAATTCCGCGGCGACCGGCGATGGCTGGCTCTGGAAGATGAAGCTCGCCAACGAAAGCCAGCTCGACAGCCTCATGGATGAGGCCGCCTACAAAGCCCATATCGGCTGATATCAGGATTTTGGAAATGACCGCAGCACTCACTCCCTTTTCGGCCCGCCATATCGGTCCCGGCGTCAGCGACGTCAGGGCAATGCTCGCAACTATCGGCGTGCCATCCGTCGAAACGCTGATCAGCCAGGCCGTGCCTAGATCGATCCGCCTCGACCAGCCACTCGACCTGCCCGCTCCGGCGAGCGAAGCGGAAGCGCTGGCCGAACTGTCGGCGATCATGGCGAAGAACACGGTGCTGAAGAGCTTCATCGGCGCCGGCTATCATGGCGTCTTCGTGCCGCCGGTCATCCAGCGCAACCTGTTCGAGAATCCGGCCTGGTACACGGCCTACACGCCCTACCAGGCCGAGATCAGCCAGGGCCGGCTGGAAATGCTGTTCAACTTCCAAACTTTGGTCGCCGAGCTCACGGGCCTGCCGGTGGCGTCGGCCTCGCTGCTCGACGAAGCGACCGCCGTCGCCGAAGCCGTCGGCATTGCGCTGCGCCACCACCGCGACAAGCGCACCAAGGTGGCGCTTGCCGGCACGCCGCACCCGCAGTCGCTGGATGTCGTTCGCACCCGCGCCGAACCGCTCGGCATCGAGGTCGACGGCGAGACGATCGACGACGACACGGCCGCCCTGCTCGTCTCCTGGCCGGACACTTTCGGCGTCTATGGCGATCACAAGGCAGCGATCGAAAAAGCCCGCGCCGTGGGCGCGCTGGTCGTCTTCATCGCCGATCCGCTGGCGCTCACCTTGACCGATGCGCCGGCCTCGCTTGGCGCCGACATTGCCGTCGGCCCGATGCAGCGCTTCGGTGTGCCGATGGGTTTTGGTGGCCCGCACGCCGCCTATTGCGCCGTTTCCGACAAACTGACCCGTCTGATGCCAGGCCGCCTCGTCGGCCAGTCCACGGACACCAAGGGCCGCGCCGGCTACCGGCTGGCGCTGCAGACGCGCGAGCAGCATATCCGCCGCGACAAGGCCACTTCCAACATCTGCACGGCGCAGGCGCTGCTGGCCAATATGGCGACGGCCTATGCGATCTGGCACGGCCCTGCCGGCCTGCAGGCGATTGCCGGCCAGATCCATGGGCTGGCCGACCGACTCGCCTCCGGCCTCAAGGCCGCGGGCGTTGCCGTGCTCGGAGCGAACCGATTCGATACGGTCACGGCCGAAGTGAAGGGCAAGGCCGTCTCGATCGCACAGGCCGCCGAAAAGACCGGGCGGCTGCTGCGCGTCATCGACGCCGATCATGTCAGCATTGCCTTCGACGAGACGTCTACGGAAGCCGATCTCGAGGCGATCGCCGGCCTCTTCGGCGCCAAGCCAGGGACGCAAGCCAGTTCCCTGCCCGGCAAGCCGCGCGGCAAGGAATTCCTGACGCAGCCGGTCTTCCACGAGAACCACTCCGAGACCGAGATGATGCGCTTCCTGCGCCGGCTGGCCGACAAGGACTTGGCGCTCGACCGCACCATGATCCCGCTTGGCTCCTGCACCATGAAGCTCAATGCCGCCGCCGAGATGATGCCGGTGAGTTGGCCGAGCGTCGCCAATCTGCACCCCTTCGCGCCGGCCGGCCATTCGCAGGGCTATCGCAAGATGGCCGCTGAACTGGAGACCTGGCTGTCGGAGATCACCGGCTTCGACGCCGTCAGCCTCCAGCCCAATGCCGGCAGCCAGGGCGAATATGCCGGCCTGCTCGCCATCCGCGCCTATCACCGCGCGCGCGGCCAGGGCCACCGCACGATCTGCCTGATCCCGTCTTCGGCGCACGGCACCAATCCGGCGAGTGCCGCGATGGCAGGCATGAGCGTCGTCGTCGTGCGCTGCCTGGACGACGGCAACATCGACATGGACGATCTGCGCGCGAAGGCCAACGAGCATTCCAAGAACCTCGCGGCGTTGATGTTCACCTATCCCTCGACTCATGGCGTCTATGAGGAAGGCGCGCGCCATCTCTGCGCGCTGATCCACGAGCACGGCGGCCAGGTCTATTTCGACGGCGCCAACCTCAACGCGCTGGTCGGCCTCGCCCGCCCCGGCGATATCGGCGCCGACGTCTGCCACATGAACCTGCACAAGACCTTCTGCATCCCGCATGGCGGCGGCGGCCCGGGCGTAGGTCCGATCGGCGTCCGGGCGCATCTGAAACCCTATCTGCCGGGCCATGTCACCGAAGGCTCGGCGCATGCCGTTGCGGCAGCACCGTTCGGCAGCGCCTCCATCCTGCCGATCACGTGGATGTATATCCGCATGATGGGCGGCTCCGGCCTGAAGCAGGCGACCGAGACCGCGATCGTCTCGGCCAATTATGTGGCGACGCGGCTCGCGCCGCATTTCCCGCTGCTCTACAAGGGCCGCAGCGACCGCATCGCGCATGAATGCATCCTCGACACCCGCGTGCTCAAGGAGAGCGCCGGCATCAGCGTCGACGACATCGCCAAACGCCTGATCGACTATGGCTTCCACGCGCCGACCATGTCGTTCCCGGTCGCCGGCACCCTGATGGTCGAGCCGACCGAGTCCGAGCCCAAGCGCGAGCTCGACCGTTTCTGCGAGGCGATGATCGCCATCGCCGGCGAGGCGGCGAAAGTGGCGAAGGGCGAATGGCCGTCCGACGACAACCCGCTGGTCAACGCCCCCCACACCGCGGCGGAAGCGCTGGCGGGCGCGTGGACCCATCCCTATTCGCGGCTGGAGGCGGCCTGTCCGGCGGGCGACGCCGATCTGGCGGCGAAATATTGGCCGCCGGTGTCGCGCATCGACAATGTCGCCGGCGACCGCAACCTGGTCTGCTCGTGCCCGCCGCTGTCGGAATATCTCGGCGCCGCCGAATAGCCGCGCCGGCGTTTCAGGCAGTCTTCAGGACCGGCCCGGTATCGGGCTGGCCCGCTTCGGCCTCAGCGATGACGCGGTTGCGCCCCGCACGCTTGGCCGCATAAAGCGCAGCGTCGGCCTGTGCCAGCACCTCGCTCAAAGGGCGGCCCGCGGCCGAGCCGAACCCCATGCCGCCGCTGACGCTGCTGCGCAGCGGGCCGCGATGGGTCGGCACGATCTCCGTGCCGAAAGCGACGCCGAGCCGGCTTGCCAGGTCATGCGCTTTCTCGGGCGTGATGCGCGTCATGACGAGCGCGAATTCTTCGCCGCCGAGCCGGAAGGCGTCGACGCCTGCCTTGCCGTATTTCTTGATCACCGCCGCGAAGCGGCAAAGGACTTGGTCGCCGACGGGATGGCCGAAGACGTCGTTGGTCGTTTTGAAATGGTCGAGATCGAACATGACGATCGCCGTGAACGGACCGAAGCTGCGATCGCCGTAGAGCTCGTTGAGCGCCCTGCGGTTCATCAGACCGGTCAGCGGATCGGTCATCGTCTCCGCCTTGAGCTCGATCTGCGCCTGCAGATGGTGCAGCGAAAGCGTCAGCGCGCCGAGGCCGGTCATGCAGGCGACCGCGACGACGGAGTTCAGCCGCTCCGCCCAATTGTCGGGCGCGGCGCCCAGCACCCATTGCCCTTTGACGACCAGCACAAGGCAGCACAGCGCGAAGGACACGCCGCAGGCTCCGCTGAGGAACGAAACGACCAGCAGGATGCGGCGATCGTGATCGCCTTTCATCCAGAACATCGTTCCGATCGCCGCGAGCAGCACCGTCACGGAAGCGTAAGTGATCTGGAAGCCGATGCCGTCGAAACCGAGATGAGTGACCATCGCGCAGGCGGCCATCGCGGCCAGCGTCGGCACGATGGCGCGGCGATAGTGGCGAAAACCGAGATACTGCATGGCCGACAGGCAGATCACCAGGAAACCCAGGGTTAGCAGCGCCAGCACGGCCTGGCAAAGCCAGGGATCGGCATCCTTGGTGTAGCGCCAGAACGCGACGACATGGGCAACCAGCACGAGGATGCCGCAGGCAACGGTGAGGACGAAGCGCGCCCTGGGCGTGGTGAGCCAGATGGCGAACATGGTGATGCTGAGGCAAGTGCCCGACAGCGCCGCCGCGAGCAGGAGCGAGCTGAAATCCAACATCGTAAGAACTGCCTCTAGGAGGAGTCTGGTCGCCTCTCTTGTAGGTTGCCACGGGCAAGCGCAAACCGTTTTCCGATAAGTCCCACCGCTACGTCATCACAGGGTTTACAAAGCGTCGACATATGAGGCGAAATCCCATCACGACACACGGGATACGCGAACTTGCGGAAGGATCAGCCCTTGTCGAGCAGCGCCAGATTGGCGTTCACCACCGTCGGGTCGGCCATGCCGGCCCTGGCCTCGAGCAGCAGCGCGCGCGCCTTTTTCTTGTTGCCGCGCAGAAGCTGCGAGTAACCCATATTGTTGACGATCTGCGGCTTGCGCCCGGCGACTTTCAACAGCTGCGCATAGGCGCGATCGGCGAAATCGAAACGGCCGAGTTCGTCATAGGATGCGGCAAGTCCCATCCAGGCTTCGGCATTGTCGGATTTGAGCTCGACCGCCTTGCGGAAATGCTGTTCGGCGAGGCCGAAATTCGCTTCGCGAAACTGCGCCTTGCCTTCGACGAGATCGTTGGCGCTGATATCCTTGGCCACCGGCTGGATCGCCGTGGTCTTGGTCGTGTCGACGTTGTTGTTCGTCGTGCAGCCGGTAATCATCAAGACGGCCGCGAATGCCGCCGCTGCCTTGGAAAGTCTCTGACGCATGCCCCTGCCCCATCGCCCGATTTGCCGGGTCGTTCTTCAGGGAAAGACCATACAGAAGAGCGATTAAGCTTCGGTGCCGAAATGCAGCTAAATTTTGGTTGCCCACCAAGGATGCGTTAACCAGCGCTGACGCTTGGATTAGTGGTGGGCGGTCAGCTTCACGATGATCGGGATAATGGCGATCATCAGCACCACTGGCAGGATGCACACCGTCACCGGAACCGACATTTTGGCCGGCAAGGCGTGCGCTTTCTCCTCGGCCAGCGACATGCGCTTGTGCCGCATTTCGTCGGAGAAGACGCGCAGCGAGCCCGACAAGCTGGTGCCGAGTTCCTTGGACTGCTGCAGCAACGTCGCGAAGGAACGCACCTCATCGAGGCTGAGGCGGTCGGCGAGTGCTTTCAGCGCATCGTCGAGGCTACGGCCGGCCCGCAACTCCAGCGACACCAGGATCAGGTTCTGGCTGAGCGAGGGATAGGTGCGGGAAAGCTCCTTGGAAACGCGCTCGATGCCGGCCTCCATGCTCATGCCGGCATCGGAGCAGACGATCATCAGGTCCATGAAGTCGGGAAAGCCGTTGCGGTATTCCCGCATCTTTTCCCGCACCTTCTGCGTCAGCACCAGGCCCGGCAGGAAATAGCCGCCAGCGCCCGACAAGATGATGAAGGTCCAGCGGCTGGTCATGGTCGACTCGGCACTCGCCGCCCAATGGTTGATCAGGAATGCGCCGAGCGCCGCGCCGACCAGGGCGGCGAAACGGATCAGGAAGAACATGCCGACCGCGCGCGGCTCCATGTAGCCGGCCTGGATTAGCTTGAGGCGCAATCGCGCGACATTTTCCGGGTCGCTCTTGGCGTAGAATTCCTGCGCCCGTTTCACCGCCTTCTCGCGCACGGCATTGGTGTTTTTCTTGGGCGCGGCCTCGGCCTGTTCGACGGGCTGCATCACCTCGACCTTCAGCCGGCGCTTGACCTCGCTGCGGTCGCCCTTGGCGAGCACCAGCGGCCAGGCGACGGCGCCGCCGCCCAGCACAAGCAGCAGCACGGCAACCGGCATCAGTGAGGTCGGGGCAAGCGAGGCGAGGAAGCGGATGACGTCTTCCATCTCAGAACCTGAAGTTCGACATCTTGAACATGATGGCGTTGCCGAGCAGCAGCCAGATGATGGAGCCGCTCAGCATGTACCAGGTCTTCGGCACGTCCCAGACATCCTGGTAGAACTGCGGCATAAGCACCATGATGGCGGTGAACAGAAGCACCGGCACCGCGGTCAGGATGTAGGCCGACATGCGCCCTTCCGTCGAGATGGCGCGCACCTTGCGGCGCAGCTTGCCGCGATCGCGGATCGTCGATGACAGGCCGTCGAGGATCTCGCGCAGATTGCCGCCCGAACTGCTTTGGATCGACACCGCCGTGACGAACAGCGGCAGGTCCTCATGCCCCACCCGGTCGAACAGATTGTTCAGCGCCGAGACCAGGTCGGAGCCATAGGTCACCTCGTCGGCGACGACGCCGAACTCGGTCCCGATCGGATCGGCCATTTCGCGCGACACCATGGCAATCGCCACCGGCACCGGATGGCCGGCCTTCAGGCCGCGCGTGATCAGTTCCAGCGCCTCGGGCAATTGCATCCCGAACCGCTTGTGCCGGCGCTTGCGCCAGAAGCGCATGACCATCACGGGCAGCACCGGCAACAACACGACGAACAGCCCAAGGCCGAACAACAGCGGCAAGCCCTTCCAGATCGCCAGGAGCGCCAATGCCATGGCCACGCCCGAGGTGATCGTCAGGAATTTCGGCAGCGGCGTGGTCATACCGGACTGCGTGCGCAGGGCGCGGAAGCGGTCGAGCGAAAAGATCGAGCTGGTGCCGTCGATCCCGCGCTCCTTGCGCAGTTGGATCAGCACCTGTTCCTGGCTGATCTTGTTCTCCGCCAGCTTCATGCGGCGGTTGATTGCGGTGCGCTTGTCGCTCCGCCCGGCATAGAGCAGGTAGCAGCCCTCGGCGATCATGATGCCGGTGAGCGCCGCCGCCGCGTAGACGACATAGACCGGGCTGAATCCCTCGAACACCGGCCTAGTCCTGCGGCCGGCCGGGCTCGAAATACTTGCCCGGGAATTCGATGCCCATATTGCGCAAATCCTCGAGAAAGCGCGGCCGGATGCCGGTAGCCTCGAAGTGGCCGAGGATCCTGCCGTCCGCCTCCATGCCGGTGCGCACGAAGCGGAATATCTCCTGCATCTGGATCACGTCGCCTTCCATGCCGGTCACCTCGGCGACGCTGGTCACCTTGCGCTTGCCGTCGGAGAGGCGCGTCAGCTGGACGATGATGTCGATGGCGCTGGAAATCTGGCTGCGGATCGACTGCACCGTCATCGGCATGCCGGTCATGCCGAGCATCTGTTCCAGGCGCGAGATGGCGTCGCGCGGCGTGTTGGCATGGATGGTCGCCATCGAGCCTTCATGGCCGGTGTTCATCGCCTGCAGCATGTCGAAAGCCTCCTCGCCGCGGCACTCGCCGAGGATGACGCGGTCAGGACGCATGCGCAGCGCGTTCTTGACCAGGTCGCGCTGCTTCAGTTCGCCGTGGCCCTCGATATTGGCCGGACGCGTTTCCATGCGCGCGACGTGCGGCTGCTGCAACTGCAGCTCGGCCGCATCCTCGATGGTGATCAGGCGCTCGTCTTCCGGGATGAAGGCCGACAATGCGTTGAGCATCGTCGTCTTGCCGGTGCCGGTACCGCCCGAGATGATCGTGGTCTTGCGGGCATGCACAGCCGCCGCCAGCACCTCGGCCATGTTCTGGGTGATGGCGCCGAATTCGACCAGCTTGTGCAGGCCGAGCTTGTTCTTGGAGAATTTGCGGATCGAGACCAGCGGCCCGTCGACGCCGACCGGACGGATCGCCGCGTTGAAGCGCGAGCCATCGAGCATGCGAGCGTCGACCATCGGCTGCGATTCATCGACGCGCCGGCCGACCGCCGCGACGATTTTATTAATGATTCGAAGCAGATGCGCCTCATCCTTGAATGGGATGTGAACCTGCTGCAGCTTGCCGCGCTTTTCGACGAAGCAGTTCTGGTGGCCATTGATCAGGATATCGTTGATCTCGGGATCCTTGAGCAGCGGCTCCAGCGGTCCGAGGCCTACCATCTCGTCGACGATGTCGTCGACCAGCGAGTCGAGCTCGGCGATATTGATCGCCATCCGCTCCTCGCGCGTCTTTTCCGAGACGAATTCATAAACTTGCCGGCGCATTTCGTCCCGGGGCAACCGCTCGAGCGCCACGAGGTTGATCTCTTCGAGCAGCATGCGATGGATACGCACACGCGCATCGAGCACCTTGTTGGCGCTTTTTGCAGGCTGGGCCTCAGGCTTTGGCGGCGCCGGCTTGCGGGTCGTCGGGATAACCACCGCATTATGGACGACGGGCGGGGGCTCCGGCGCCCGTTGCGGACGAACGTCGCGGCTCTGCAGGTTGGAAAAGCGGCTGTTCATCCTGCCTTCCTCTTCAGTAAGCCCCTACCCAGGCCGAACAGCGATTTCGACTTGACCGTCGTCTGGACGGCCTCCTCCGGCAGGATGATCTTCTTCAGGTCGTTGACGACATTGGCGTTGGGGTCGATGGCGTGCAGCGGCACGCCGCGATCGACGGCCTCGCGCACCAGCCGGTAGTTGTTGGAAATGCCGCCGACGAAATGCTCGCCGAGTATGTCCTGGACGTCGGCCTGCTTGATGCCGTTGTCGAACATCTTCTGCTCGAAGCGATTGACGATGACGTTGGGCTTCACTTCCTTGCCGGCGGTCTCGTAGACGGCCTGGATGAGCCGCTGCGTGTGGCGCAGGCAGGGCACCGTCATCTCGGCGACGATGTAGAGTTTGTTGGAACCGAGCAGCACCGTCTCGGTCCAAGGGAACCAGGTACGCGGCATGTCGATGACGACATTGTCGAAATAGGCCGCCACGAGGTCGAGCATACGCACAACGACATCGGTCTTGAACGAGCGCATGTCCGAAGGGCGCGTCGGCGCGGCAAGCACGCAAAGCCCGCTCGCATGCTTGGACAACATCACGTCGAGCAGCTGCCGGTCGAGGCGCTCGGGCTGGTTCTCGATTTCCGTGATGTCGAAGCGCGGTTCGAGGTCGAGATATTCGGCGCAGGCGCCCTGCTGGAAATTGAGGTCGACCACGCAGGTCGAGGCGCCACGCGTCACCGAGTGATGCAGCTGGAAGGCCGTCTGCAAGGCGAGAGTCGTGGTGCCGACGCCACCGGCGGCCGGCATGAACGTATAGATGTGGGATTCGGTGTTCTCTTCCCGCCCCGGCCCTTGCAGCGCGCGGATGACGGAACGCACGAGGTCGGCCGTTGTGATCGGCTTGACCAGGAAATCGGCGACCTTGAGCTGCACCAGGATGCGCACCGCCGCCGCGTTGAATTCCTGGGTGACGACGACCACCGGAACGCTGCCTTCCAGCCGTCGCATGACGCGCTGCAGCGATTCGATCTCTTCGAGCTTCGCCGCATCCATGTCGACGATGACGGTGCCGAAATCCGCCTCGAGGACCTCGCCGCGCAGCTCGTTGACACTCTTTTCCAGCGTCAGAAGCTCGATGATCTCGGAGGCGGCGAAAGCCGTCCGCGTGTCCTGCAGGAACGCCCTGTCCGTCGAAACAAGCAGGATCTTCTTGGTCTTGGTGCCAGATGCCATCGTCGTCAGCCCATCAATTCGTCGTCGTCGACGACGATGTCGTCGATGCCGACCCGGAGCCGGCCTTCGCACCGACGGCGGCGCTCTCCGGACCAGGGCGCTGGGCCGGCACCAGCAGCCGGGTGTTCTGGACGCCGTACTTCCACGGGTCGACCATCTGCATGGCGGTGTTGGACGCCTGCGCGTTGCCGGCCGCCAGCGTCACGCCTTCGGTGCGTACATAGTCGTCACTGGTGCAGCCGCTGACGAAACCGGCCAGGAGCAGAGCGATGCAAAGGGAGGTACGCATGGCCTTAGTCCTTTGGCAGGTCGAGGAAGTGGCCGGATATGGTGGCGGCCACCGGGCGGGCGGCGCTGCCGTCAGCCAGCGCCACCGGACGCTTCGGCGCCGAGGCGTCCGCTTCCTCGGTGTTGTTGAGGAAATAGTCGGCCGGACTCGGCGGCTGTGTGCCGTCGGTCGGTTCCACCATCCTCTTCGACGGATCGACCGGCTTGACCAGGTAGGGCGTGACGATGATCACCAGATCGGTCTCGCGCCGCTGATAGGATTTCGAGGAGAACAGCGGGCCGAGCACCGGCAGCTTGCCTATCCCCGGCACCCGCGACGTCGTGATGTCGTTCTGCGACTGCAGAAGACCAGCGATCATGAAGCTTTGGCCGTTCTTGAGGTCGATCGATGTCCTGGCGCGGCGCACAATGAAGGCCGGGATGGAAATGCCGCTGCTGACCTGGATGGACGCGGACGGGTCGATCGAGGACACTTCGGGCGCGATGTCGAGGCTGACCAGCCCGTCCTTCAGCACCGTGGGCGTGAAATCCAGGCCGACGCCGTACTTCTTGTAGGTGACGCTGATCTTGCCATTGTCTTCGGACACCGGGATCGGGAACTCGCCTCCGGCGAGGAAGCTCGCCGTCTGGCCCGAGCGCGCAATCAGGTTCGGCTCCGCCAGCCGCCGCGCCAGGCCGCGTTCCTCCAGCGCCTTGATGGCGATGTCGATTGAAACACCGTTCGACAGCAGGCTGCCGATGATCTCGCCGGTTCCGGCCCCCGTCACGTCCCCCCCGTCCGGGTTCAGCACGACTTTGCGGTTGCCGATGCCATAGGCAAAATTGGCGGAGTATTTGGCGCCGAGGTCCTGGCCGGCCTGGCGGTTGATCTCGACGAAGCGGACGTTGAGCTGCACCTGCTGCGACGACGAGATGTTGACCGAATTGATGACTTCCTCGTTGCCGGAAAAGCGCGACGCGATCTTGCTGGCCTTGTCGGCGGCAACCGCGTCGTCGGCCTCGCCCGACAGCACGACGCGGCCGTTTGCCGAACCGACCTTGATCTTGGCGTCGGGCACGCTGGCGCGGATGGTGCTTGCCAACTGGTCGGTGTCCAGCGTCACCTCGATGTCGATGGTGCCGACGAGCTGCTTGTTCTGGTCGAACAGGGCGATGCCGGTGGTGCCCAGATTGTTGCCGAGCACGTAGAAGGACTTGTCGGTCAGCGGATTGACGTTGGCGATCTCCGGATCGCCGATGACGATCTGGTAGAAGGGAGCGCTCGTCATGATCGTCTTCGGCTTGCCCTTGGCGACCTTTATCGAGGCGTTCTTGTTCGCCGAGACGTAGACGACGTCGTTGTCGGCCCTCGCCGGCGCGGTGACGCCGAGCATTGCCACCGCCAGCGCGATCGCGCCGAGAAGGCGCCACCCTCCGGTCGTCCGAAATGCATCAAACCCAAACATCTTGCCCTGTCCCCGCCGGTCCCCACCGGCTATTGCTGCAGTTCCTGCGGCGTTTCCCGTGAAGGAACCTTGTATTCCTCGACCTTCTCGCCGCGCGTCACGATCACCGTCTTGAATTTCGGTCCGTCAGACTCCTTCGTCACCGCGTTGACGAGCGAGGCGGCGCTGGCCTGCGCGTTCGCGGCGACTGACCCGCCGAAGGATGAGATGGTCGTCAGCCCGCTTTTGCTCGCGGAGGCATCGGCTGCGGAGCGCAAGGACAGCGACAAGGTGCCGACGGTGCGGGCAAGCGCCACTTTCTGCGCCCCCTCGTTGGTCACCTCGAGGGTCACGGAATTGGCGACCTGCGGCTCTGTCTTGCGCTCGTCGGCGCCCTGTCCGACCGAAAGCACCTTGGCGTCCGATACGACGATCTCGGACGTGACCGTCGAGCCGGCCGCGCCCTGGGCATTCTTGGACACCTCCTGGATGTCTCCCGCGTCGCGCGTCAGCACGACGTCGACCCGGTCTCCCGGCGTGATGAAGCCGCCGACGCCGGCGATCTCGTCGGTGCGGATGGTGACGGCCCGCATTCCAGGCGACAGCATGTTGGAAAGGGTGGCGCGACCGTTCGGCCCCGACAGCTTGGTCAGCAGCACCGGCTCGTTGACCTCGATCGGCGACAGCACGACCCGGCTGCCATCGGCAAGCAGCTTGTCGATCGTCGGAAACGCGCCTTGCGGCAGAGAATCCTGCGGCCACGGAATCTCGGCCAGTTGCGGCCGTCCGAGCTCCATGCCGTAACGCAGCGGCGCTTGAGCCACCACGATGGTCTTGAACTCGACCTTGGGCTGCTGCGGAGCTTCGACCGTGACGACCTTGACCTCGGGCTGGGCCTTTGCCTGGCTCTTGACCCAGAAGTCCGCCGCAAAGATCGAGATCGCGCCGAAAACGGCTGCGATACCGATCATGGTTATGGCCCTGCCCCTCACAACGAAACCCCTGACGCCCGTGGTCTTTTGTTAGTTGGGCCTCACGCTAGGCATTAATGTTAAAGAATAAGGAACACCGGGCCGCGCCGGCCGCCCTATTTCGGCCGGCTTGGTTATCGAATGGTTTTGGAATAAGAGACAGTTTGATCCCTGAACGGAACAGGAACTCGTTCGCCCGCCAAAAGCGTGGCAGTATCGAGAACTGATTCGCATTATCGGACGCTAGGCCCAGCATGGACGACAGCAACGACCTCTTCGGCAAGATGGAAAAACCGGCACAGCCGGTGCGCGCGCCGTCGCGTCCCGCCGATCCGCTCGTGCAGGCTGCGAAGCGTTCGACCGCTGTCCGCGATGGCAGCGAAGGTTACAGTGCTGCGGATATCGAAGTGCTGGAGGGGCTGGAGCCGGTGCGCCGCCGGCCAGGCATGTATATCGGCGGCACAGACGACAAGGCGATGCATCACCTGTTCGCCGAGGTCATCGACAATTCGATGGACGAGGCGGTCGCCGGCCATGCCACCTTCATCGATGTCGAACTCTCCGCCGACGGCTTCCTGACCGTCACCGACAATGGCCGTGGCATCCCGGTCGATCCGCATCCGAAATTCAAGAAACCTGCGCTCGAAGTCATCATGACGACGCTGCATTCGGGCGGCAAGTTCGACTCCAAGGTCTACGAGACCTCCGGCGGCCTGCACGGCGTCGGCGTCTCCGTCGTCAACGCGCTGTCAGACCACCTCGAGGTCGAAGTCGCGCGCGGCCGCCAGCTCTACCGCCAGCGTTTTTCGCGCGGCATCCCGGTCAGCGGCCTCGAGCATCTCGGCGAGGTGCACAACCGCCGCGGCACCAGGACCCGCTTCCATCCCGATGAGCAGATCTTCGGCAAGGGTGCCGCCTTCGAGCCGGCCCGGCTCTATCGCATGACGCGTTCGAAGGCCTATCTGTTCGGCGGCGTCCAGATCCGCTGGACCTGCGATCCGTCGCTGATCAAGGAGAAGGACCAGACGCCTGCCAAGGCGGAGTTCCATTTTCCCGGCGGCCTGAAAGACTATCTCAAGGCGACGCTGGGCGACGAGTTCCAGGTCACGCGCGAGGTCTTCGCCGGAAAGAGCGACAAGCAGGGCGGCCACGGTTCGCTCGAATGGGCGGTGACCTGGTTCGGCGGCGACGGTTTCCTCAACTCCTACTGCAACACCATCCCGACGGCCGAAGGTGGCACCCATGAGGCCGGCTTCCGCAACGTGCTGACGCGGGGCCTGCGCAGCTATGCCGACCTGATCGGCAACAAACGCGCCTCGGTCATCACCACCGAGGACGTGATGATCTCGGCCGCCGGCATGCTGTCGGTGTTCATCCGCGAGCCGGAATTCGTCGGCCAGACCAAGGACAGGCTGGCGACCATCGAGGCGATGCGCATCGTCGAAAACGCTTTGCGCGACCCGTTCGACCATTGGCTGGCCGACAATCCGCAGGAGGCCTCGAAGCTTCTGGAATGGGTCATCGCGCGCGCCGACGAGCGCGTGCGCCGCCGCCAGGAAAAGGAAGTCTCGCGCAAGAGCGCGGTGCGCAAGCTGCGTCTTCCGGGCAAGCTCGCCGACTGCACGCAGAATGCCGCCGCTGGAGCCGAGATCTTCATCGTGGAGGGTGACTCGGCCGGCGGCTCGGCCAAGCAGGCACGCGACCGCGCCAGCCAGGCGGTGCTGCCGCTGCGCGGCAAGATCCTCAACGTCGCCAGCGCCGGCAACGACAAGCTTGCCGCCAACCAGCAGATCTCCGACCTCGTCCAGGCGCTCGGCTGCGGCACCCGCTCGAAATACCGCGACGAAGACCTGCGCTACGACCGCGTGATCATCATGACCGACGCCGACGTCGACGGCGCGCATATTGCCTCGCTCTTGATCACCTTCTTCTACCAGGAGATGCCGAACCTGATCCGTGGCGGCCATCTCTACATGGCCGTGCCGCCGCTCTATTCGATCCGGCAGGGCGGCAAGGTCGGCTACGCCCGCGACGACGAGCATAAGGACGAGCTGCTGCGCACCGAGTTCACCGGACGCGCCAAGGTCGAGATCGGCCGCTTCAAGGGCCTGGGCGAGATGATGGCTTCGCAGCTCAAGGAAACCACGATGGATCCGAGGAAGCGCACGCTTCTCAGGGTCGACGTGAACGAAGCCGATTCAGCGACCAAGGACAGGGTCGATGAGCTGATGGGCACCAAGCCCGAGGCGCGCTTCCGCTTCATCCAGGAACGCGCCGAATTCGCCGAAACGGACGTGCTGGATATCTGATCGCGGACTGGTCCATAAAGACTCCTGCACGGAGACGAGTGTGACCTGGACGCGTCTGAAAGAGCTTGTCGAGACGCCGCTCAGCGGGCTGACGCAGCCGACCCGGTCGGACTGGATCTTCGCTCTGCGCACGGTTTCGGCCGGACTGATCGCGCTGCTTGCCGCCTACGCGCTGAAACTCGACCGTCCGCAATGGGCGATGATGACGGTGTTCATCGTCGCCCAGCCGGTGGCCGGCATGGTGCTGGCGAAAGGCTTCTACCGGTTGCTCGGCACGCTGGCCGGCGGCCTGGCCGCGATCGGCATTACATCCCTGTTCGGCGTCAATCCCTGGCTCCTGGTCACGGTGCTGGCGCTGTGGATTGGCGTCTGCACGCTGGTCTCGTCATTGCTGCGCAACCCCGAAGCCTATGGCGCCGCTCTTGCCGGCTATACTGCAATGATCATCAGCCTGCCGGCCCTCGGACACTCGAATGTCGTGGTCGACCTTGCGGTCGCGCGTTGCGCCGAGATCGTGCTCGGCATCGTCTGCGCCGGCGTCACCAGCCGGCTGATCCTGCCGAAGCTCGCGGCCGACGCCATCATTTCGAGGCTGAAGCGCAGCATTCTCGACCTCGCCGAATATGCGTCAGGCGCTTTCTCCGGCGGCGAGCCGGCAAGCCTTGCCGCGCTTCAGCGCAAGCTGATCATCGACGCCCAGACGCTCGCCGAAATGCGCACCTATGCGCGACTGGAGGCGCCGAGCTTCGCCACCCGCGCTCATCCGGTGCGGCGCACGATCGGCCAGCTTCTGTGGGCGCTCTCGGCGGCGCGCGCGCTGCACAGCCATCGCGCACCGAAAAATGCGGCGCTGATCCCGATGCGCCGGGACCTGAAAAATTTGGTCGGCGAGTTGGCGGCGACACCTGGCGCGCTCGATGACACCAGCCCTTGGGTCGCCCGGCTCGACGCGATCGCGGGCAAGGCCAAGGAAATACCCGACCTGCCCAAAGATGGCGGCCCCAACGCTACCGGTGAAGACAAGGTCGGCACCATCACGCGCCTGACCATTGCCGGCGATTTCGCCGAGGCGCTGAAGCAAGTGATGCGCGGACTGGACGCGCTTTGCTCGCCCGTTTCCCGCAAATCGCGCGAGCGGGGCCAGCCGGCGCTGGTCGTCCACCGCGATTACCAGGCCGCATGGCGCAATGCCGTACGCGCAGCGCTCGCAACGTTGCTGGTGGCGATCTTCTGGCTGACGACCAAATGGTCGGAGGCGGCCGGCACCGTCATCCTCGTCGCCGTCGTCTCCAGCCTGTTCGCGGCGCGCCCCGATCCCGTGCAGTCCGCCTGGGGCTTCTTCACCGGCACGCTGATCGCGCTGCCCTTTGCATTCCTCGTCGGCCAGGTCGCGCTGCCGGCGCTGCCCGGCTTCGGCTGGTTCACGCTCTTCGTGGTGCCGATACTGATGCCGGCTGCGCTCGGCATGGCCAATCCGCGCCATGTCGGCGTCGCCACCGCTTTCGCCATCAACTTCCTCGCCTTCCTCAGCCCGCACCAGCAGATGATCTACGATCCCGGACCGTTCTTCGCCGGATCGGCCTCGATCCTGGTCGGCATCCTGATTGCCATCGGCGTCTTCATCGTCGTGCTGCCTGCCAACCCGTGGGTCACGGTGGAGCGCCTCTCGCAGGCGATGCGCGAGGACCTGGCGCGGCTTTGCCTGCATGAGCGCATTCCCCGGCGCTCGGCCTTCGAAAGCCTCGCCTATGACCGCATCAACCAGTTGATGCCGCAGGTGCAGCAGACCGGCCGCAAGGGCGATCCCATCCTCGGCGGCAGCATCTCCGCCGTCACCGTCGGGCTGGAGGTGCTGCGGCTGCGCCACGCCCAACTGAACTCCGCCATCCCGCACGAAACGGTCGAGTCGATCGGCAATTTCCTGCGCGGCCTGGCGCGCGAATTGCTGTTCCGGCGACCGGGCGAGCCGCAGACCGCGACCATCGCGGTGGCCAGGCAATATGCGGCGAGCATCGCCGAGCGCAGCGACCGGCTCGAAATGCTGCAGATCGCCGCCTCGCTGCGCATCATTGCCGCGGCGATGGAAGATTATCCGGATTTCTTTGCGAGAAGCCGAGGCTGATGCCTCAAGCCGCAGCGATGGCCAGCGCATGCCCGCGCGCGTTTTCGCGCAGCGCATCGAGATGGATCGACTTCACCAGCCCGGCAAGGTCGCCCACGGCCGACTGGCCACCGAGTTCCTTCAACATCAGCCAGCTCACTTCCTGCACGCCGGCGACACGCCGGCCATTGGCGACCTCGCGCCAGATCTTGAGCGCACGCAGGATGATGGCATGCGTGCCCGGCGCGAGTCCGGCGCTGCGGAACAGCGCCTGCAGCGCCACATCATGCCCGCCGGCGAGAAGTGCCTTCACCCGCTGCTCGGACTGCCCGGCGAGCGCGACCAGCGTCGAGCCGAAGAAATCGACCTTGCCATGCGCGATGGTGCGGATGATGAAGCTTGCCGTGAGATCGCCGCGCAGCCTCAGATGCTCGATCAGCGCGGCATGCTCTTCCATGCGCGTCCCCTCGATCAGCGTCACCGAGGCCTTCACGCAGGCGTCGCGCATCACACGGTCGGCGCGCGCGGCGCCCATCATCGCCAGCACCAGTGGCGAACCTTTCAGGCTCTCGCCGAGCTTGACCAGCAGCATGTGCCGGCAGTCGGCCGGCAGGCGCCGGTCGGCGACCAGCGCCTCGCGCACCAGCGGCAGGTTGCCATGTCGTTCGGCCATGCGGCGGAAGCTCAGCGAGGCAATCTCGGCGCCGCTGTTGCGGACCAGCGCGGCACAGGCTTCCGGCTCGCCGATCTCGGCGATTGCCGCAGCCAGCGACATGGAGACGACCGGGCGGTTGGCGATCAGCTCCTGCGTCGCCTTCTGACCGCAGGCGACGCGCTCGACCAAGTCGGCATCGGTAAGCAGCGGCGAACGCGCCAGCACCAGCGCCGCCACTTCCGGCTGGTCGGCGGCTAGGGCGCTGATCACCTGAGGTGGCGCGTGATGGCTCATCGACAGCGCTTCCGCGAGCGCCTGGCGCACCTTGGAGGAAGCGTCGTCCAGAAGCAGCGTCAGCGCCGCCTCGGCGGCGCAGCGATCCTCGAACGGCAGATCGGAGTTGATATAGGCACGCGCCAGCGCGCTCGCGGCGGCGGCGCGCTCGGAAACCCTTGCCGTATCAATCCATTTTAGAAAGTGCGAAACAACCATGCCGATCAGCTACGCCCTCGCCGGAATGTCCCCGGCCCCGTTGTGAACGGTAGGCCGGAAATGGTTTACGAACGGTTCACCATGTTTCTTAACCGGCTTGATGGCGCCGCGACCAACGCCTATCAAGCAGGGACATCGGAGGAGATCGACCATGGCCGGGCTTTATCTGGAAGAGTTTGTCGTCGGCCATGTCTTCCGCCACACGCTGCGCAAGACCGTGACCGAAAGCGACAACATGCTGTTTTCGGTGATGACGCTGAACCCGCAGCCGTTGCACATCGATTTCGACTTCGCCGCGAAAACCGAATGGGGCAAGCCGCTGGTGAATTCGCTGTTCACGCTCGGCCTGATGATCGGCATTTCGGTGAACGACATCACCGTCGGCACCACGGTCGCCAATCTGGGCATGAAGGAAACGGTGTTTCCGCACCCCGTCTTCCACGGCGACACCATCCGGGTCGAGACGACGGTCGTCTCCATGCGCGAGTCCAAGTCGAAGCCCGACCGCGGCATCGTCGAGTTCGAGCATCGCGCCTACAATCAAAATGACGTTCTCGTCGCCAAATGCACCAGGCAGGCGATGATGCTGAAAAAGGCGGCCTGATGCGCTCGCTGCTCTTCGTTCCCGGCGATTCCGAGCGAAAGCTGGAAAAAGGCTTCGCGGCCGGCGCCGACGCGGTCATCGTCGATCTCGAGGATTCCGTTGCCGCCGCCAACAAGGTTGCGGCGCGCGCAGTGGCTGCGCGTTTCATCGCCGCTCAAAGGCGGCAGGCGAGCTCCGCCGTTTATGTGCGGGTCAACGACCTGTCGACCGGACTGACCGACGACGATCTCGACGCACTTGTTCCAGTAAAGCCCGACGGCATCATGCTGCCCAAGTCGAACGGCGGGCAGGATGTCCAGCAACTGGCGGCGAAGCTTCGCGTCCGCGAAGCCGAGAACGGCTTGCCGGACGGCGCCATAAGAATCCTGCCGATCATCACCGAAACCGCGGCCGGCGTCTTGGCGGCGGCGAGCTATGCCGGCGCGAGCGCGCGGCTTGCCGGCCTGACCTGGGGCGCCGAGGACCTGTCGGCGGCGATCGGCGCGCGATCGGCGCGCGACGAAAGCGGCCGCTACATCGACATCTTCCGCCTCGCCCGCACCATGACCATCCTGGCCGCCGGCGCAGCCGAGGTCTCGGCGATCGACACCGTCTTTCCGGACTTTCGTGACATGGAAGCGTTCGAGAAGGAATGCCGCGAGGCCGAGCGCGACGGGTTTACCGGCAAGATGGCGATCCATCCGGCGCAGGTGCCGGTCATCAACGCCGCCTTCACGCCGTCGGCCGAGGCCGTCGCGCGATCGCAGGCGATCGTCGATGCCTTCGCGGCAGCGGGAAATCCCGGCGTGGTCGGTATCGACGGTAAGATGTATGACCGGCCGCATCTGCGGCTCGCCGAACGGCTGCTCGCCCGCGCCAAGGCTGCGGGCGTTTCCGCCTGACCTGCTACCAGACCAGCGGGATCAGCCTGTAGCGGACATTGGTTGCGTAGTCGTCATAGCCGCGCAGCCCGGTCCGCAGGGTGTTCTCCTCGATGGAAATGCGGATGGCCAGGAGCACGATGAAAAACAGCACCGACGCCAGCCCCCACCATGAGCCGAGCAGCAGCGCCGTGCCGGCGAAATAAAATATGGCGCCGGCATACATCGGGTGGCGGACATAGCTGTAAGGGCCGGTGGTGATCACATGCTGATCTCGCTCCTTCTGAATCTTTACGACCGGCGCGGCAAAGCTGTTCTCCAGCATCGTCAGATAGCAGATCCAGATGCCGACGAGCAGGACGAGCGCGCCGACCGCCTGCACCCAGACGGGAACCGCCGGCCAGCCGAAACGGACACCGAACCCCATCAGGGCAAGCCAACCGAAGATGCCGAGCAGCAATATGCTCAGCAGGATCTTGTCGGCAGCGGTCTGGGTCTTCTGGATCGGCGGGCGCAGGCGCTCGTTCATCAGGCCAGGATCGCGCCGGGCGAGCGCCACGCCCATGGTGAGGCTCAGCCCGACCATCACGACGATGTACACCCAGGCTCCGGTCCAGTGCAGCGTGCCTGCCGATAGGAACAGCACCGCTCCCATGACGCCGAACCACACGAATGTCTGGACAACCAATCTCGAGATCATGACAACCTTCCATGAGCACCGCCCACCGCGATTTGATCGAATCCGACCATCGGTCTATTATACCGACCGCCGGTCTATTCATCAAGGCACTCCATGTGCTCTGGACGAGAACGGCCGCCATATGCACAAGGTTTCGCCATGCCCCGCATCATCAAGCATCCGGAACTCAGGCGCGAAGAACTGCTGGATCACGCCCAGGCGCTGTTCCTGACGCATGGCTACGACAGGGCGAGCCTCAACGACGTCATCGCGGCGGCCGGCGTCTCAAAGGGAGCCTTCTATCACTACTTCGCCTCCAAGGAGGCCCTGCTGGAGGCATTGGCCGAGCGTTTCGCCAGGCAGGCGCTGGCCGGTGTCCAGAAGATCCTCGACGATCCGAACCTCGATCCGCTCGGACGCCTGAACGCCCTGATGGCAACGTCGCGCCAGGCCAAGATCGAGACCGCGCCGGAAGCGTGGGCGCTGTTCGAGACGCTGTTTCGCCCGGAAAACCTGGTGCTTTTCCATCGCATCAACCTGGCTGCCAGCAAATCCTTCTCGCCGGTGCTGGTCCAGATCATCCGCCAAGGCCTCGACGATGGCACCTTCCGGACGTTCGACCCCGAAGGCGTCGCCGACATCGTCATGCAGTTCGGGACAGCCACCTACGACATCATCGCCAAGGCATTCGCCGGCGGCAGCGATGCCGATATGGAGATCGCCATCGAAACCCTGGAGAAACGCGTCAGGCTCTACGAGATCGCGCTCGACCGCATTCTGGGGCTTCCCGACGGCAGCATCCGGATCGGCGAACCAGGCTACGTGCGGGCCGTCATGACGGCGAGGCGCGATAATCCTGCCGAGACCGCCGCGGCCCCCAAGCGCGCGGGACGCGACTAACCGGCCCAGGGACCGTTGTAATCGGCATAGAGCTTCGCCGGGTCTGGCCGCGGCCGTTCCGGCGCCGGCCCCTCATACGAGCCGATATGGACGAAGCCGATGACGCGCTCCTGCGGCGAAAGCCCCAGGATCGCCCTGCCCTCCGCAACATCCGAATACCAGTTGCTGATCATATTGGTGCCATAGCCCAGCGCGTTGGCCGCGATCATCAGGTTCATGGCCGCCATGCCGCCCGACAGGAACATCTCCCATTGCGGGATTTTTGGGTTCTCCTTCGGCACCGACACGACGCCGACCACCAGAGGCGCGCGCGAGAAGCGCGCCAGTTCCTGGTTGCGCCGGCCTTCCGGCAGCGGCCCCTCGCGCTGCTCGGCAAGTGCCGCCAGCCTCTTGCCGATCTCGACGCGGGCCTCGCCGCGATAGAGGATGAAACGCCAGGGCTCGAGCCGGCCGTGGTCGGGAACGCGCGAGGCCGCCGCGATCATGGTCGCGATCTCGGCATCGCTCGGCGCCGGCTGCTTGAGGTCGGGGATCGGCGCGGAATTACGGGTGAGCAGGAAGTCGATGATCGGCGACGCCATGGGCGCAAGTCTCCTGGAAAGCATTCGATTTTGAGCTGAAGCACGCCATCGGGAGGTCGGGCGGCTCGGGCGGTGGCGTTTTGCGCCGGATAAGAAGCCGCTGTGGGCAGCAACGCGCTCCTAGGCCTTGAAATTGCCACCGCCTTGGGCTTCAACGCAAGGCATGTTTGAGGGGACCCTGCGCCTTTTCGTTGTCGCACTCGTCGCTGCGTTGTTCGCGGTGCCGGTTTCCTTCGCCCTGGCCCAGAATGCCAACGATGTCGGCGACATCAAACTTCCAGGTATTTCGAGCTACGCGACGCCGAAGACCGGAGCACCGCTGGCGCTCGGCAATGGCGGCGCCGTCACCCTGTCCGCGCAACTGACCGACAAGGGCACGGACATCACCCGCGGCATCGTCTGGCGGGTCTTCAAGCCGCAACCGGCCAGCGACGGCAAGCTGCCGATGGTGGCATCCGCCCATGGCGGCACCGCCGTTTTCCAGCTCGACCCCGGCAGCTATCTCGTCCATGCCTCCTATGGACGCGCCGGCGCCACCAAGCGCATCACCGTCGGCAAGGAGGCCAAGCGCGAAAGCCTCGTTCTCGATGCCGGCGGCTTGAAGCTCGACGCGGTGACGTCGGGCGGTGCGCCGATCCAGTCGAAGAAGCTGCGATTCTCCATCTATGAAGGCGAGGCCGCGGCCAATGGCGACCGCGCGCTGATCGCCCCCGACGTCGCGCCGAACACCGTGGTGCGCCTGAACGCCGGCACCTACCATGTCGTCTCGACCTATGGCGCGGTCAACGCCGTCATCCGCTCCGACATCCGCGTCGAGGCCGGCAAGCTGACGGAGGCGACCGTCGAGCACCGCGCCGCCGAGATGACGATGAAACTGGTGCGCGAGCCCGGCGGCGAGGCCATCGCCGACACCTCCTGGTCGTTGCTCAACGAGAGCGGCGATCCGATCAAGGAAGCGGTCGGCGCTTTCGCCTCGATGGTGCTGGCCGAAGGCCAGTACACCATCATCGCCAAGAACCGCGACCGCATCTACCAGAAGGATTTCACGGTCGTCGCCGGCCAGAACCAGGAAATCGAGGTCGTGGCCAATGAAACGTCGGCCATCGATCCTGAAGAAGGCGCGGACTAGAAAGCTTCAGCGTATCAGGCGGCCTTGCGCATCCGCTTCGGCAGGAATGGAACGCGGCCACGCTGCGCCCTTGGCGTCGCCAAATCGAACACCGAACGGTAGAGGCGGTCGAGCAGCGCCTTGCGGTCGCGCAGCGGCTCTAGGTCGCTCCATGTCAGCACTTCGCCGATCTGCACCTCGATCGCCTTGCCAGACAGGCGGGCGAACTCGCGGATCAGCAAGGAAAGGCGCAGCGTCAGTGACGTCCTGCCGATGAATTTGGCCACGCGGTTATCGCGCTCGGCCATGTTCATCGGGCCGCTGACGAGGTGAAACAGCCGGCCGTTCTGGCCGGAAAAGTGCATTGGGATGACAGAGGCCTTGGCCTCCTGCACCAGCTTGGCCGGAAACATCTTCCATGGCAGGTCGATGGCACGACCGAAAACCTTGGGCGCGGTGGCGACACCACCGGCGGGGAAGATCACGATGGTGACGCCTTCCTTCAGCAGCCGCACCGCCTCATGGCGCACCGCCATGTTGTTCTTCAACGCTTCCTTCGTCTCGGAAAAATCGACGGGCAGCGAATAAGGCTCCATCTCGCGGATCCTGAGCAGATCCTTATGGATCATCACCCTGAACGGGCGGCCCAGTTGCTCGACGAGCGACAGCACGGCAATGCCGTCGCCGATGCCGAAGGGATGGTTGGCGACGATGACCAGCGGGGTGTCCGGCAAGGCCGCCGGCGGCCACTGGACCGCATTGCGGACCTTGACGTCGATCAGGTCCAGCATGCGGGTGAACACGCGATCTCGGGTTGGCACCACCTGGCTGCGCCAGAAGTCATAGAGCACTGCAAAGCGGTCGCGGCCCGACAGGCCCTCGACGGAATGGATGAACCAGCGCGTCAGCGCTGGCTGATGCGCGCTGGCGTAGGAGAGCTCGGGAAACCGTCTTTCCCGCAGTTTCAGCTTGAGCATGGCGGCTGGTTACAGGCTTGGCGTGACAGGCGTATGAAAATGGCGGTGGATCACTCCACCGCCATCGGATGAGCCATCGGAAGGTCAGGCGGCGCGACGCTTGCGATCTGGCGAGACCGCCTCGTCGGAAAGCTGCTTCACCGCATCCTCGAGCTTCAGCGATTCCTGGTCGCGGGAGCCCAGCCGGCGGACATTGACGGTTTCCTCTTCGGCTTCGCGCTTGCCGCAGACGAGGATGACCGGCACCTTGGCCAAGGAATGCTCGCGCACCTTGTAGTTGATCTTTTCATTGCGCAGATCGGCTTCGGCGAGCAGCCCCGCGGCCTTCAGCCGCTCGACCACCTTTAGAGCGTACTCGTCCGCATCGGAGGTGATCGTCGCCACCACCACCTGGAGCGGCGCGAACCACAGCGGGAAATGGCCGGAATAGTTCTCGATCAGGATGCCGAGGAAGCGCTCCATCGAACCGCATACGGCACGATGCACCATCACCGGCTGCTTCTTCTCCGAATCCGAGCCGATATAGAAGGCGCCGAAACGTTCCGGCAGGTTGAAGTCGACCTGCGTGGTGCCGCACTGCCATTCGCGGCCGATGGCGTCCTTCAGCACATATTCGAACTTCGGCCCGTAGAAGGCGCCCTCGCCCGGATTGATCGAGGTCTTGATGCGGTTGCCGGAGCGCGCGCGGATCGTCTCCAGCACATTGCTCATAATCGCCTCGGCATGGTCCCAGGCCTCGTCGGTGCCGACGCGCTTGTCCGGCCGCGTCGACAGCTTCACGCTGACCTCGTCGAAGCCGAAATCGGCATAGGTCGACAGGATCAGGTCGTTGATGCGCAGGCACTCCGCGGCTAGCTGCTCCTCGGTGCAGAAGATATGCGCGTCGTCCTGCGTGAAGCCGCGCACCCGCATCAGCCCGTGCAGCGCACCGGACGGCTCGTAGCGATGCACATTGCCGAACTCCGCAAGCTTTACGGGCAGTTCGCGGTAAGATTTCAACCCATGCTTGAAGATCTGCACGTGACCGGGACAGTTCATCGGCTTCAGCGCGAAGACGCGGTCGTCGTCGGTATCGTCACCGGCGACCGTGACCTTGAACATCGCGTCGCGATACCAGCCCCAGTGCCCCGACGTCTCCCACAGGCTCTTGTCCAGAACCTGCGGCGCGTTGACTTCCTGATAGCCGTGCTCGTCGAGGCGGCGGCGCATGTAGTTGATCAGGTTCTGCACCATCTTCCAGCCCTTGGCGTGCCAGAAGACGACGCCCGGTCCCTCTTCCTGGAAATGGAACAGGTCCATCTCGCGGCCGAGCTTGCGGTGGTCGCGCTTCTCGGCCTCCTCCAGCAGCGTCTGGTAGGCGTCGAGCTGCGCCTGGTCGGCAAAGGCGGTGCCATAGATGCGCGTCAGCATCGGATTGTTCGAGTCGCCGCGCCAATAGGCGCCAGCCACCTTCATCAGCTTGAAGGCATTGCCGATCTGCCCGGTCGAGGCCATGTGCGGACCGCGGCAGAGATCGAACCAGTCGCCCTGCGCATAGATCTTGAGGTCCTGGTCTTCCGGAATGGCATCGATCAGCTCGAGCTTGTAGCGCTCACCCTTGTCGGCGAAGACCTTCTTCGCCCTCTCTCGCGACCAGACTTCCTTGGTGAACGGCTTGTTGCGCTGGATGATCTCGCGCATCTTTTTCTCGATCACCGAGAAATCGTCCGGCGTGAACGGCTCGTTCCTGGCGAAGTCGTAATAGAACCCGTTCTCGATCACCGGTCCGATGGTCACCTGCGTTCCCGGCCACAACTCCTGCACGGCCTCGGCAAGCACATGCGCCGTGTCGTGGCGGATGAGTTCCAGCGCGCGCGGATCCTCGCGGGTGACGATCTCGACCTTGCCCGACTTGCCGAGCGGATCGGAAAGATCGCGAAGGGTGCCGTCGAGGCTGTAGGCGACGGCCTTCTTGGCCAGCGACTTCGAGATCGATTCGGCGAGGGCAGCACCAGTCATCGCCGCGTCGTAGTCGCGGACCGAGCCATCGGGAAACGTCAGGGAAACGGAATTCGGCATCAAATTCTCCTATCCAGTCCCGCAAACGAGCGCGGGTGGTGAAATGCATGTCGCAGGATGCGTTGCTGCATGCAGAGGTTAGCCGGAGGCGTCCGGCAGCGGCGCGGTTTTAGAGGCAGTGCCGCGTCAGGTAAAGAGCGGCCGTCAGGAAATGTCGCCAGCAATGTCGCAGGCTGCTCGCGCAGGCTTGTGAACAGAGCGCGGCGCGGCTTGTATAACGGCATGGAAGACGCATCCCCCAGCCGAACCGCCCTGCGCGTCGCGCGCTTGCGGGCACTACATCAGTTCTCGCCGCAGGCCGCACTGTTTCGCGATCCTTACGCGAGCGCAATTCTGGGCGACGCAGCACCTAGCGCGCCGGAACTCGAGCAGGAAGACGAACATGGCCGTCGCATGCGCCTTTTCGTGGCGGCGCGCGCCCGCTTCGCCGAGGACTGGCTGTCGTTGGCCGTGCGGCGTGGCGTCCGCCAGATCGTGGTGCTCGGCGCCGGCCTCGACACTTTTTCGCTGCGCAATCCATATCCGGATGTGAGGGTGTTCGAGGTTGACCACCCCGCGACGCAGGCCTGGAAGCGCCAACGGATCGCCGAAGCCGGACTTGCCGAGCCGACCGACGCCACCTTCGTGCCGGTCAATTTCGAACGCCAGAGCCTTCCCGGGGAATTGGCGGCGGCAGGTTTGAAGCCGAATGAACCAAGCTTCTTCATCTGGCTGGGGGTTGTGCCGTACCTGACGCATGAAGCGATTTTTGCCACGCTTGGCTATATTGCCAGCGTCGCCGGGTCAGAAGTCGTCTTCGACTATAGCGAGCCGGCCGAGAACCGCGATGCGGCGGGTCGGGCGACGCTTGCCTTTTATGCCGCGCGCGTCGCGGCCATCGGCGAGCCCTGGATCAGTTTCTTCGTTCCCGATGAGCTGGCGAAGTCGCTCGCCGAAGCCGGCTTCGACGACATCGAGGACCTCGACAGCGGCGATATCGCCGCCCGTTTTACGAGGTCCCCGGGCAACAAGAGCAATTCCGGCGGGCACATCCTGCGTGCCCGCCGCAGCGTCTGAGAGAGACTACTTCACCAGTTGCGGCAGGTCCTTCAGGAAGGCCGCGCGCGTGGCGATGCCCTTCGGCGTATCGGTGCGCCTGGCATCCACGACCAGCTTGGCAAAGACGATGCGCCGGCCGTCCTTCTCGGCCCAGCCGACGAACCAGCCGAGCGAGCGCTTGCCGTCCTGACCGAGCCTGGTGCTGCCGGTCTTGCCTTGCACAGCCCAGTCCCCTGTCGTGAAGGTCGGGAGGATCGCCTTGGTCATCTCATGCGCTTTCGCGGACACCGGCATTTTGCCGGCCAGCAGTTGGCGCAGGAAAGCCGTCTGCTCGGCGGGCGATATTTCGAGCGAGGAATTGATCCAGGACTGCGTGAGCCCATTGTCCTTGCCGGCATCGCCGGAGACGTCCTTGTTGCCGTAGCCGAGTTTCGACACATAGAAGGCAAACTTTTCGGCGCCGAGCTGCCGCGTGATCTCGCGCGAGTACCAGACGATGGAATCGCGTTCCCAGATCGTCGGGTCGACGGTCTTCTGGTCGCGCTTTGCCGCCTTGAACTCCGGCTTGTAGTCCCAGCTCGGCGTGTGCTCGTCGCTTAAGATTCCGGAATCGTAACCGATCAGCGCCAGGGGCACCTTGAACGTCGAGGCCGGGCTGACGCGCTGGTCGCAGACGCCGTCCTGATAGAGCGTTTCGCCGCTTTGCTCATCCTGGATCAGCGTGCAGTGGATGTCGTCGAGCGGCGCCGATTGCGCCCGCACCGGCAAGCCCAGCATCCAGGCCAGAAGGAAAAGGACGATGGCAAAAATGAAGGGATAGCGGTCCATCTGGCGCATGGCGAAAGTCACTCCGGTATGAGATTGCGGGAGCGGCTTAGCGAGGCGACTTGTCTCGATTTTGTCTCAAATTCGCAGTGTTTGTGCAGCCTGCCGTTAACCCTACCGGAGCGTTAAATCCTGAGTCGCGCCTGATGGCGAAGCAATCAGATTTCGCGTCGGCTGTGCCTTTTTCCAATGCGCCAATAGCGCCAGGGCATGAACCAGACATAGCGCTCGTCAAGCGTCTCCGGCACGCGGTCGATGCCGTGCGTTCCGAACGGCCCGCAGCGTAGGACCCGGAACAGTCCCATCCAGCCGCCAGCCCATAACCCGTGGCGGGCGATCGCCTCATGCGAATATTCGGAGCAGGTCGGCAGATGCCGGCAGCTGTTGCCGACGAAGCCGGAAAGCGTCAGTTGATAGAGGCGCACGAGCGACGTGCCCAGGATACGCCCGGGCGTCTTGCGCCAGGGTCCCGGCCAGTTGCGCCCGCGCTGGATCGGCCGGGCGCCATGCGTATGTCCGTGATGGCCGTCCATCTCTCCGCAGCCTGTTTCACTGCGCGATAGATGTGGGCTTCGGCGCTGAAACGCAATGCTTTGCCGCTCACTTCCTGAAGCGACGGACAGGATGCCTGTCGGTCCACTGGGCGTGGTGCGAAGGAAGATCGCGACGGTCGTAGTGGCGGTTCCGCATGGCTGCCCCATGCCACTGGAATGTCGCGATTCGCATAACCTCGTTCAGAATATCTAGAAGCTGGTTCATGGCAGTGCTCCTCTGAGCACCGATTAGACCGCCGCTGGCCTTCCTTCTCAAACGAGTATAATTTCCACGTCGGATAACCTGAGGTTATGCGACATGAAGCGAGGACGGTTGCCGCTGACGGCGCTCAGGAGCTTCGAGACAGCCGGGCGGCATTTGAGCTTCAGCCGGGCGGCAGAGGAGCTTTATGTTTCGCAGGCAGCGATCAGCCGGCAGATCCGCGAGCTCGAGACATTCCTGCGCCAGCCGTTGTTTCTGCGCCTTCACCGCCGCGTCGAACTGACCGATGCGGGGCATCGGCTGCTCGCCCAACTGATCAGGAGCTTCGACGACATCGATCGGCTGCTGTCGGAGCTGGTGGCGTCGCCGGCGCAATCGGTGGTCCGCGTCAGCGTCGAGCCATCGCTGGCCGCCGTGTGGCTGGTGCCGCGGCTCAATCGCTTTCGCCAATTGCGGCCCGACATCGACGTATCCCTCGAAGTCGATGTACGGCCGATCGAGTTCCGCAGCGATCAGCCCGAACTCGCCTTGCGCTTCAGTGCGCACGCCACGTCATGGCCGCGCACGGAGGCCGACCGCTTGGCTTCGACGGTCGATTCACCGGTCCTGTCACCGGCGCTATTGGCATCGGGCCCTCCCCTGGAAAAGCCCATAGACCTTCGCCACTACACGCTGCTGCACGAGGAAAACCGCCAAGGCTGGGCGCGCTGGTTCCAGGCGGCCGGCGTGCCCGCCGACGCTATACCAGCGCGTGGCCCGATGCTGGCCGACGTCTCGCTCTCGAAACAGGCTGCGCTGCTCGGCCATGGCGTGGCCCTCGGCGATCTCCTGCAGATCGGTGAGGAGCTCGCGTCGGGCACTTTGATCAAGCCGTTCGATATCGACGTCGCCTCCGGCGCCTACTGGCTGGTGGCCAGACGCTTGCGGGACTTGCCGGAGCCCGCCAGGGCGTTCGCCGACTGGATCCGAAGCGAATTCGCTCTGGCTAGAGGTGCGGCCTAACCGTCAGGCCACATGTTCGGCGTTCTTTAAGCCGCCTGTCCGGCGCGCTTCTTCTCGATCTGGCCGATCGCGTCGACCACCGCGTCGAAGGTCAGCATGGTCGAGGCATGGCGTGCCTTGTAGTCGCGCACCGGCTCCAGATATTTGAGGTCGGCGAAGCGGCCTTCCGGCGGCGCGCCGTTCTCCTTGAGCATCTTCAGCATGGTTTCGCGCACGGCGCGCAATTCGTCGGCGCTGGCGCCGACCACATGCTGAGCCATGATCGAGGACGAGGCCTGGCCGAGCGCGCAGGCCTTCACGTCATGTGCGAAATCGGTGACCACATCGCCGTCCATCTTGAGATCGACGGTGACTGTCGAGCCGCACAATTTGGAATGCGCTTTGGCCGTCGCGTCGGCATCGTCGAGTCGGCCGATCCGCCCTATGTTTCCGGCGAAGCCGAGAATTTTCGCATTGTAGACGTCGTCGATCATATTTTTCCAATCCGTCGCCGCCCAGCGAACAGGCTTTGCCGCTCTCGCGTCTTCCTTTCGCGCTGCTTGAACCATATATAATGGTGGCAATCGGGCATCGACAAGGCGACGACAAGCCATTGTCCCTGCTCAAATGTTCACGCCGCTTGCGGGATGGAAATGGGCGATTTTCACCCAAAAGGTCGTGGTCCGTTCAACTCGTTCCACCTTTGAGTGGGACTACGGGAGACGCCTTTATGGATGCCGTCATCAAGAAAATCATGCCCCCGTCCGAATATATGGAAAAGCCGGTCACCGACCGGCCGACCGAGGCCGAGGTCGAAGCCGCCGTGCGCACGCTCTTGCGCTGGACCGGCGACAACCCCGAACGCGAAGGTCTGATCGATACGCCGAAGCGCGTCACCAAAGCCTTCCGCGAGATGTTCAACGGCTATGACATGTGCCCGGCCGACGAGCTTGGCCGCACCTTCGAGGAGGTCGCCGGCTATGACGACCTCGTCATCGTCAGGAACATAAAGTTCCACTCGCATTGCGAGCATCACATGGTGCCGATCATCGGCAAGGCGCATGTCGGCTATCTGCCGGACGGCAAGGTCGTCGGCCTGTCGAAGATCGCCCGCGTCGTCGACATCTTCGCGCATCGCCTGCAGACGCAGGAGGCGATGACCGCGCAGATCGCCGGCGTCATCCAGGACGTGCTCAACCCGCGCGGCGTCGCCGTCATGCTCGAGGCCGAGCATATGTGCATGGCCATGCGCGGCATCCGCAAGCAGGATTCGACCACGCTGACCTCAACCTTCACCGGCGTCTTCAAGGACACGCCCGAGGAGCAGGTCCGCTTCGTCACCATGGTGCGCGCCGGCGGCTGATCGCCGGCCGTCGCCGGCCCATCAGGCCATGATCCCGAAAAGTGGAGACCGGTTTTCGGATAAGATCATGGCCAAACAGAAAGATGGACCGGCGATGTCGGCAGTCGAATTTCCAAAAGCTCCGTCAGACAAGAAAGCGCTGGAGGAAGGCGCTCTCCTTTCTCCGCGCTTCGACGTCGCGGGCCTCGTCACCGTCGTCGTGACCGACGCCGCGGACGGCATGCTTTTGATGGTCGCGCATATGAACGCCGAGGCGCTGGCGCTCACGCTCGAGACCGGCATCGCCCACTACTGGTCGCGCTCGCGCAGCGCGCTGTGGAAGAAGGGCGAGACGTCGGGCAATTTCCAGCACGTCGTCGAGATGCGCACGGATTGTGACCAGGACGCGATATGGTTGCGCGTTAAAGTGTTGGGCCACGACGCAACCTGTCACACCGGCCGGCGTTCCTGTTTCTATCGGACGGTGGGGCTGAACGACGGCAAGGCGACGCTTGCCGACGACGGCAGCAAGCCGCTGTTCGATACGGACAAGACGTATCTGAAGCCGGTGTGAACCATTCAATATTCACAAACCACTCAGATTCACTATTCTCAAATATCCTTTTGGTAGAAGGGATATGGGACAAGGGAGATCGTGATGCTCGAATGGGCGTCATTGCGCAGCAAAGCTGACGTTCGGGAGGCCAACGGCCCCTCCTCGTCCGGCGGCGCGCCCGGTCCGAAACCACCGATGAAGACAGGCATCTCGTTGGCGCTCGGCGGCGGCTGCGCGCGCGGTTGGGCCCACATCGGCGTGCTGCGCGCGCTCGACGAGGCCGGCATCGAAGTGTCGATGATCGCCGGCACCTCGGTCGGCGCCCTGGTCGGCGGCTGCTATCTGGCCGGCAAGCTGGACGAGCTGGAGGAATTCGCCAGGAGCCTGACCAAGCGGCGTATCTTCGGCCTGCTCGACCTCAATCTGCGCGGCAGTGGCCTGTTCGGCGGCATGAAGCTCGACCAGCGCCTGCGCGAGCACCTCGACGGCGCCCGCTTCGATGATTTGCCGAAACCCTTCGTCGCGGTCGCTTCCGAAATTCGCACCGGCCACGAGATCTGGCTGTCGAGCGGCTCGCTGGTCACCGCCATGCGCGCCTCCTATGCGCTGCCCGGCGTCTTCGAGCCGGTGGCCTGCAACGGCCGCGTGCTGGTCGACGGTGCGCTGGTCAATCCGGTGCCGGTCTCGGTCTGCCGCGCCTATGAGCAGCCGCTGGTCGTGGCGGTCAACCTGCACTACGACCTGTTCGGACGCGCCGCCGTCATCAAGCATAGCGCCGGCGAGCTGGTCGTCGAGAACGATGCGCCGCGCCCTGGCCAGCCCCATCACCAATCACACCAAACGCGCCTCGGCATCACCGGCGTCATGGTCGAAGCCTTCAACATCATCCAGGACCGGATTTCGCGCGCGCGCCTCGCCGGCGACCCGCCGGATATGTCGCTGCAGCCGAAGCTCAGCCATATCGGCCTCACCGAATTCCACCGCGCCGACGAGGCGATCAGCCTCGGCTACCAGGCGACGAAGTCGCAGATCAGCGAGTTGATCCGGCTGCAATCCGTTCTCGTGTGAATTTCCGGGTATCCTCGTTATGCTAAGGCCGCGTCGCTGATGCGAAACTGCACCGTGCGGTTGCCGTTCCAGTAATTGCCCGACAGCGAACCGGCGATGTGCACGGTCCTGCCTCTATTCCTGAACAGGAACTCGCCAAGCGCCGTGTCGACGGCGCGGAACGCGATCGCCTGGATGTTGCCGCCGCTTTGCGACTGCAGGTCGACGCGAATGTGATTGGTGCCGATCGCACGCGCGTCGGTCAGCCGGTGGCGCGGCAGCACGAACACCGGCGCGATGTGTCCGGCGCCGAACGGTCCGGCCTTCTCCAGCGCATCGAGCAGCGTGATCGTAGCGCCCTCGGCGGCCAAGGCGCCGTCGATCGCCAGGCTTTCCTCGCTCTGCAGTCGGAACACATCGGCCGCCGCCCGCGCTTCGAAGAAGGCGCGCAGGTCGCCGAGCTTGGCGCGCTCGACGGTGATGCCGGCGGCCATCGCATGGCCGCCGCCCTTGACGATCAGCCCGGCCTCGGCCGCCTCGCGCACCAGCCGGCCAAGATCGAAGCCGGTCACCGAGCGCCCTGAGCCGGTGCCGATGCCGGTCGAATTGAAGGCGATGGCAAAGGCAGGCCGGCGCGCATAGTCCTTGAGCCGCGAAGCGATCAACCCGACGATGCCCGGATGCCAGCTGTTGCTGGCGGTGACGATGATTGCGGGACCATTGCCGCCGGCAAGTTCCGCGTCGGCCTCGGCGCGCGCCTGCGCCAGCATCTCCTGCTCCATCTGCTGCCGTTCCTGGTTCAGCCGGTCGAGCGTCTCGGCGATGCTTGCCGCCTCGACAGGATCATCGGTGGCCAAAAGCCGGCTGCCGAGGGCCGCATCACCAATGCGGCCGCCGGCATTGATGCGCGGCCCGATCAGGAAGGAGAGATGGAAGGTGTTGATCGGCTCGCCGATGCGCGAGACCCGCGCCAACGCCGCCAGCCCCTCATTCTTCTGCTGGCGCGCCACCTGCAGTCCCTTGACCACGAAGGCACGGTTGACGCCGGTGAGCGGCACCACGTCGCAGACGGTTGCCAGCGCGACGAGGTCGAGCAGCGAAAGCAGATCGGGCGGCGCGGCGTTGGGCAGCCTTTCGCGCAGCACCTTCGCCGTCTGCACAAGGCACAGGAAAACGACACCGGCGGCGCAGAGATGCCCTTGCCCAGACAGATCGTCCTCGCGATTGGGATTGACCACCGCGTCGGCAGCCGGCAGCGGCCCGCCGACCTGGTGATGATCGAGCACCACGACATCGGCGCCGGCCTCTCTGGCCGCCTCGATCGAGGTCGCACTGTTGGTGCCGCAGTCGACGGTGACGATCAGCTTCGCGCCGCGCGCGATCAGCTCCCGCATCGCTTCCGGGTTAGGCCCGTAGCCCTCGAAGATACGGTCCGGGATGTAGATCTCGGACGATACCGAAAAATGCGTGAGAAAGCGTTTGATGAGCGCCGACGAGACGGCGCCGTCGACGTCGTAATCGCCGAAGATCGCCACTTTTTCGCCGGCGACGATCGCCTCCGCCAGCCGCGCCGCCGCCTTCTCCATATCGGTCAGCGATGCCGGGTTTGGCAGAAGCTCGCGTATGGTCGGGTCGAGGAAGCGCTCGGTCTGCTCCGCGGTCACGCCGCGCCCGGCCAGCACCCGCGCCACGACATCGGGCACGCCATGACCCTGCGCGATCGCCAAGGCGGCCATGTCCTGCCGCTCGGTCAGCCGGTGTTCCCAGGAAACACCGGTCGCCGATTGCCTGACATCGAGGAAGAACCGTTTCTCGCCCGTCATGCGACGCGCCGTCTGCACATCATGACTGCGCAGATATCAACACACGGCGGCCGGAGCAATTCCAGGAACGTGCGCAATCCGGGGAAAAGTGTGGAACGGTTTTCCCCGAACGGCGCGAAAAGCGTTCAAGCCGCAGAAATCAGAACTTGTCCAGATCCTGGTGACGCGCCTTGATCTCGCGCACCGTGCGCGAGGACGAGCGCAGCACGATGGTGTGGGTGGTGATGAAGGTGCGACCGAACTTCACCCCGTCGAGCAGGTTGCCGTCGGTGACGCCGGTCGCCGCGAACAGCACGTCGCCGCGCGCCATGTCTGAAGCGCGATAAATCCGCTTCGGATCGGAAATGCCCATCTTCTGCGCCCTCGCCACCTTCTCGGGCGTGTCGAGGATCAGCCGGCCCAGCATCTGCCCGCCGGTGCAGCGCAGCGCCGCCGCGGCCAGCACGCCTTCCGGCGCGCCGCCGGTGCCGAGATAGATGTCGATGCCGGTCTCGTCAGGGTCGGTGGTGTGGATGACGCCGGCGACATCGCCGTCGCCGATCAGCCGGATCGCGGCGCCCGTGGCGCGCACGGCGTCGATCAGCTTGGCGTGGCGCGGCCGGTCGAGGATGCAGGCGGTGATGTCGGAGACGGCCACGCCTTTGGCCTTGGCCAGATTGGCGAGGTTTTCCGCCGGCGAGGCATCGATGTCGATCAGGCCTTCCGGATAGCCCGGGCCGATGGCGATCTTGTCCATGTAGACGTCCGGCGCGAACAGCAGGCTGCCCTTCTCGGCAATGGCGATGACGGCCAGCGCGTTGGGCAGGTTCTTGGCGCAGATCGTCGTGCCTTCCAGCGGATCGAGCGCGATGTCGACCGCCGGGCCTTTGCCGCTGCCGACTTCCTCACCGATATAGAGCATCGGCGCCTCGTCGCGCTCGCCCTCGCCGATCACCACCGTGCCCTTGATCGCCAGCCGGTTGAGTTCCTGGCGCATCGCGTCGACCGCCACCTGGTCGGCGGCTTTCTCATCGCCGCGCCCGCGCAGCCTGGCGGCCGCCACGGCCGCCCGCTCGGTGACGCGCACGACTTCCATCGTAAGGATCCGGTCGAGACCGGCACCGATGTTCTGGGCGATGTTCATGGATTTCGCATTCCTCGTTTGACTGTTCGCTTCGAGCAATTCCGGAGCGACTTTCCCAGACTTGCTCCCGCCTCCCGCCAGAGGCGGGCTTCTTCTGGCAAAGCTCCATGACAACGGCAAGACTGGCTGCGTCACTTTTTGAAAGGGCAGCAAAATCAATCGATTAAAGGCGGATTGCGACCGCGCATGTCTCCCGAAAGTGGAGACCGGTTTCGGGCCGAAGACATGCGTGAAATCAAATTGGAGCTATTCGGCCCGTTCGATGCGGATCACCTGCGGCTTGTCGGTCAGATGACCGTCCTTGGTGATGCCTTCGACGGCCTTGCGCACCGCCGCTTCCGTCGTCTCGTGGGTAACGAGGATCACCGTCTTCTGCGCCTGCGTTTCCGGGCCGGCCGCCTGCTGCACGATCGATTCCAGCGAGATGTCGTTGTCGGCCATGCGCTTGGCGATGGCTGCGAAGACACCCGTGCGGTCATGCACGGTGAGCCGGATGAAGTAGCCGCCGGCATGGCTGCGCATCCGCGCCTTCTTGTATGGCTTCAGTTCCTTCGCCGGCCAGCCGAACACCGGAGCATGCTGGAAGCCGGGCCGGCTCTTGGCGATATCGGCAATATCGCCGATTACCGCCGAGGCGGTGGCGTTGCCGCCGGCGCCCGGGCCGGAAAGCAGGAGTTCGCCCAGGATGTCGGTTTCGATCGCCACCGCGTTGATGACGCCATGCACCTGCGCGATGACCGAAGCCGTCGGCACCATGGTCGGATGCACGCGCTGCTCGATGCCGCTATCGGTGCGCTGCGCGACGCCAAGCAGCTTGATGCGGTATCCGAGATCGCCGGCCGCGCGGATGTCGGCCTGGGTGATGTTGGAGATGCCTTCCATATAGATATCGTTGGCTGCGATCCTGGTGCCGAAGGCAAGGCTGGTCAGGATCGACAATTTGTGCGCCGTGTCGTGGCCCTCGATGTCGAAGGTCGGATCGGCCTCGGCGTAGCCGAGCCGCTGCGCATCCTTGAGGCAGGCATCGAAGGAAATGCCTTCGGCCTCCATGCGGGTCAGGATGTAATTGCAAGTGCCGTTGAGGATGCCGAAGACGCGCGTCACCGCGTTGCCGGCCATCGCCTCGCGCATCGTCTTGATGACCGGGATGCCGCCGGCCACCGCCGCCTCGTAGTTGAGCAGCACGCCCTTCTTCTCGGCGATCTCGGCCAGCGCCACGCCATGCTTGGCAAGCAGTGCCTTGTTGGCGGTGACGACATGGCGCCCGGCCTCGAGCGCCGCCTTCACCGACTGCCGCGCCGGCCCCTCGTCGCCGCCGATCAGTTCGACGAAGACATCGATGTCGGCCTTTTCGGCCAGCTTGACCGGGTCGTCGAACCATTTCGCGGCGCTCAGGTCGATGCCCCGGTCGCGCTTTGCATCGCGGGCCGAAACGGCCGTTACGACGATGTCGCGGCCGCACTGGCGGGTGAGCTCGGCCGCCTTGTCGCGCAGCACGCGCGCCACCGAGGCGCCAACCGTGCCAAGGCCGGCAATTCCAACACGCAACGCTTCAGCCATGTCCGGCGACGCCCCTCAAATTCAATAAATGTCAGGCAAATTCAGCGGCGCGCGGCGAGCGGCACCACATTGTTGGGCTGCTTGGCGGTGGTCGCGAGGAACTTCTTGATGTTGCGCGCCGCCTGGCGGATCCGGTGCTCGTTCTCGACCAGCGCCACGCGCACATAGTCGTCGCCATGCTCGCCGAAGCCGACACCCGGCGCCACCGCGACATCCGCGTGCTCGATGAGCAGCTTGGAGAATTCGAGCGAGCCGAGATGCCGGAACTGTTCGGGGATCGGCGCCCAGGCGAACATCGAGGCTGCGGGTGCCGGAATGGTCCAGCCGGCGCGGCTGAAGGAATCGACCATCACGTCGCGGCGCTTGTGGTAGACCTCGCGCACCTCGGCGATGTCGGCGCCGTCGCCGTTCAGCGCATGCGCGGCCGCCACCTGGATCGGCGTGAACGCGCCGTAGTCGAGATAGGATTTCACGCGCGTCAGCGCCGCGATCAGCCGCTCGTTGCCGACCGCGAAGCCCATGCGCCAGCCGGGCATCGAGAAGGTCTTCGACATCGAGGTGAACTCGACGCAGACATCCATCGCGCCCGGCACCTGCAGCACCGAAGGCGGCGGATTGCCGTCGAAATAGATTTCCGAATAGGCGAGATCCGACAGGATGATGATGTCGTTCTTCTTCGCGAAGGCGACCACGTCCTTGTAGAAGTCGAGCGAAGCGACAAGCGCCGTCGGGTTCGACGGATAGTTGAGGATCAGCGCCAGCGGCTTCGGGATCGAGTGGCGGATGCCGCGCTCGACCGCCGGGATGAAGCCGTCATCGGGCTCGACCTGCAGCGAGCGGATGACGCCGCCCGACATGATGAAGCCGAAGGCATGGATCGGATAGGTCGGGTTGGGGCAAAGGATGACGTCGCCAGGCGCGGTGATCGCCTGCGCCATATTGGCGAAGCCTTCCTTCGAGCCCAGCGTGGCCACCACCTGCGTGTCGGGATTCAGCTTCACGCCGAAGCGACGCTGGTAGTAGTTGGCCTGAGCGCGGCGCAGGCCAGGAATGCCGCGCGAGGAGGAATAGCGATGCGTGCGCGGATCGCGCACCACTTCGCACAATTTGTCGACGATCGCCTTCGGTGTCGGCAGGTCCGGATTGCCCATGCCAAGGTCGATGATGTCGGCGCCGCGCGAACGGGCGCTGGCCTTCAGCCGGTTGACCTGCTCGAAGACGTAAGGCGGAAGCCGGCGGACCTTGTGAAATTCTTCCATTTCAGTTCCAGACCATCAGAGTTTCGGCGCGCGATATAAACCTAATTGCAGTTAGGGTCGAGGGTCGGGTCGCATTTGCCCTCGATCTGCTTCAGCGTGTCGCCGCCATGCGTCTTGGCCAGGGTGTTGAGCGCCGCCGAATTCGCCGGCGGTTTGACGCCTTTGCCCTTGGATAACTGCGCCTGCTCCTCGGCCTTGAGCTGCGCGAGGTTAGCGGCGGTCTCTTCCTTGGTGAGCTGCTTGGCGGCCACCTGCGGCGGGATGTTGAGGTTCGGATAGGAGCCGGTGTCCTTCGGGCCTTCGGTCAAGGCCGTCGGCGCCGCATTGTTCGCACTGGTGCTGGTGCAGCCGCCGGCGAGCAGCAGCGCGCCGAGCAGCCCCGCCACGACCGCCATGCGGCAAATCGGGCCCGCGCCGAGAAAAAAAGTCCCGCCAACATTAATCGTCATATTGTTTTCCTGGCAGCCGGGTTACAGCGAAATGGACCCGGTCAGATGTCCCATGGTAATATGTCAAGAAAACGCTCCGGGAGGAACCCCGCGAACCATGTCCAAACCTGACGATTCGGACAAAGTGGAAAATGGCGGACCTTCGGCCATTGAGCAATATCTGGTGAAGGACCCCGAGCGCTTCGCCCTGAACATGGCGCGCATGGTCGAGCAGGCGGGCAAGGCGGCTTCCGCCTGGGCCGAGCCGCGCGAGAAGGGCGAGGTGCGCGATCATGTCGCCGAACCCGTCGTCGACATGGTCAAGACCTTCTCCAAGCTCTCGGAATACTGGTTGGGCGACCCGCAACGCGCGCTGGAAGCGCAGACGCGGCTGTTCGCCGGCTATATGACCGTCTGGGCGAACGCCATCCAGAAGGTCACGCCCAACGCCGAAGCCGCCGACGATGCGGTCAAGCCGGAGCGCGGCGACAAGCGCTTCCAGGATCCCGAGTGGGGCCGCAATGCCTTCTTCGACTTCCTGAAGCAGGCCTATCTCGTCACCTCGCGCTGGGCGAACGAGCTCGTCGAGCATGCCGAGGGCCTGGACGATCACACCCGCCACAAGGCGAGCTTCTACGTCAAGCAGGTGTCCAACGCGATCGCGCCGTCGAACTTCATCCTGACCAATCCGGAACTGTTCCGCGAAACGGTCGCCTCGAACGGCGAAAACCTCGTGCGCGGCATGAAGATGCTTGCCGAGGACATCGCCGCCGGCAAGGGCGACCTGAAGCTGCGTCAGGCGGACTATACGCCCTTCGAGATCGGCAAGAATATCGCGACGACGCCGGGCAAGGTCATCGGCCGCAGCGATGTCGCCGAGATCATCCAGTACGATCCGGTGACGGAGACTGTGCTGAAACGGCCGCTGCTGATCTGCCCGCCCTGGATCAACAAATACTACATCCTCGACCTCAACCCGCAGAAATCCTTCATCCGCTGGGCGATCGAGCAGGGCCACAGCGTCTTCGTCATCTCCTGGATCAACCCGGACGAGCGCCACGGCGCCAAGGGCTGGGAGGCCTATATCCGCGAAGGCCTGCAATTCGGCCTCGACATGGTGGAAAAGGCGACGGGCGAGAGCGGTGTCAACGCCATCGGCTACTGCGTCGGCGGCACGCTGCTCGGCGCCGCGCTCGCGCTTCTGGCGCAGGAGGGCGACCATCGCATCAAATCGGCCACCTTCTTCACCACGCAGGTCGACTTCACCTATGCCGGCGATCTGAAAGTCTTCGTCGACGAGGATCAGGTCGCCGCCGTCGAGCGCTCGATGAGCGAGAAGGGCTATCTCGACGGCACCAAGATGGCGACCGCCTTCAACATGCTGCGCTCGGGCGATCTGATCTGGCCCTATGTCGTCAACAACTACATGCGCGGCAAGGAGCCCCTGCCCTTCGACCTGCTCTACTGGAATTCCGATTCCACGCGCATGGCGGCGGCCAACCACTCCTTCTATCTGCGCAACTGTTATCTCGAGAACAATCTCTCTCGCGGCACGATGGAGCTTGCCGGGCGCACCGTCTCGCTGGCAGACATCACCATCCCCGTCTACAACCTGGCCACGAAAGAGGACCACATCGCGCCGGCGCTTTCGGTGTTCGTGGGATCGCAGTTCTTCGGCGCCGACGTCGAATATGTGATGGCGGGTTCCGGCCACATCGCCGGCGTCGTCAACCCGCCCGCCGCCAAGAAGTATCAGTACTGGACCGGCGGCAAACCGGTGGGCGACTTCAACGCCTGGCTTGCCACGGCGCACGAGCATCCGGGCTCCTGGTGGACGCACTGGCAGCACTGGATCGAGAACCAAGACGACATCCGCGTACCCGCCCGCAAACCCGGCAAGCGTATGAAAATCTTGGGAGATGCGCCGGGCACCTATGTCAAGGTGCGTGTGTAACGGATTGTAATGTCTGGTGAGTTGACGGGCCGCTAAAACAGGGCGAAATGGTGGCGTCAATCGCATTAGCGGCCTCAAATCACCTTCCGACGCAGAATAATTCCGAGGCTTGCAGATTGGACACACGTCCCGTTTCCGGTTGGGAACAGGAGGGTTATCGCGACGCGGTTCCAGAGTGGCGTGGCGGTGACGAACCGACCGGATACCGAGGGGGAATTTGTTTTGAAATCAGTAGGTTGGCGTCCAGGGCGAAGGGAGAGCCGCAGCATTGCGGCGGCGCTCTTCTCCGTGCTCCTGGCCTCCTGCACATCCACCGGCGACCCGACCATGTCGGTCGTCTCGCCCGCCTATAATGCGACCGCCAGCGAGATGAGCGCAACGTCCGGCGCCAAGACCGCTACCACGGCCGATTCGACAGTTCAGGCAGCATCCGCGACCCCCGACGCGGCATCGACCGTGATGAGCGAAGGCGACACGCCTTTGCCCGAAAAGGTGGCCTACGTGCCGGAGACGCGACCGCAGGCCGCCTTCCCCGCCGTCGCCGTGCCCGCGGGCGCCGCCACGATCGCCGGCAACACGCCGCAACCGCTGGTTCAGCCGGCGCAGACGGGCGGACAGACGCAGACCGTCGCCCAGCAGGTCGCCGCCGGCGATGCCACCGCCGTTGCCTCGAAGGCGCAGGCGACCACGCAGGCCATGAGCAATGGCGTCTATGTCACCGCGGGTGAGCCGACGCAGCCGCAGATCGCCGCGCCGAAGAAGGGCCTGTTCGCCTCGCTGTTCAGCACCGCGCCGGCCTCGGCCGCGCCCGCGCCGCTGATCAACAACGCACGTTCCGGCGATCAGCCCGCCGCGCAGGCAAAGACCACGCCACCCCCGCCGGCCAAGCCGATCGTCGAGCTGGCCTCCGCGACGTCGGCCGCAAAGCCGGTGCAGCTCGCCTCGCTCGACGACCCAGCCAATCACATCACCGGCGCCGACGCCCTGCCCGGCGTACGCCAGACCGCGCTGTTCGAAATCAAGCGCAAGTCCGGCATCGACGACGAAAGCGACGTCGATCTCAACGAGGACGAGGGCGGCGGCGGTTCCTACCAGGTGGCCTCGGCCGCCGGCATGGCCAGGCTCGCGCCCAACGGCCTTCTGAGACAGAACGAAAGCGTCGACGTCGCCTGCCTGAAACCGTCGCTGGTGCGGGTGCTGAAGACGATCGAGGGCCATTTCGGCCGCAAGATGATCGTCACCTCCGGCTACCGCGATCCCTCGCGCAACCGCCGCGCAAACGGCGCCAAGAATTCGCTGCACATGTACTGCGCCGCCGCCGACATCCAGGTGCCCGGCGTCTCGAAGTGGGACCTGGCGAACTACGTCCGCACCATGCCCGGCCGCGGCGGCGTCGGCACCTACTGCCACACCGAATCCGTCCATGTCGACGTCGGCCCCGAGCGCGACTGGAACTGGCGCTGCCGTCGCCGCAGCGGCGGTGGCGAGGACGGCTGAGCCGGCCTGCCCTTCAGCCGCGTTCGCACTCACGAGCCACTTTTTTCGCCCAAACCCGCGCGTTTCACGGCGCCGTGAAAAAAGTTGTCGCTTGTGGCGCCAGATGGGTTGCCGGTTGCCAACAACGCAATTATAAGCCGCTTCGTCTGAGCGCGCCCATCGTCTAGCGGTTAGGACACCGCCCTTTCACGGCGGTAACAGGGGTTCGATTCCCCTTGGGCGTACCAGATCCTCTTCTACAGTGTCCCGGACCGGTTAGTTGACGGCGCTCTATTGCGTCCCGGCCCCGACCCAGCGGTTGTTCTCCATCACGATCCCGCAATCGGTGCTCTCCGCCTTCGCGCAACCTGCCAGTGCCGCATCACGGTTGGCGGCAAGGCCGTATTTGCCATCATATAGGTAGTAGAAATTTTGAGTGCTTGGAGAGAAGGCAAATGCTTTGGGTGTAGGGGCGGTGAAATAATCCGCGATGACTGACTCGTCTCGCGTTAAACCAAGCCGGTTCATCAACTGTGAAACGTTGGAGTAATTCCAGGTCGGCAGGCCGCGCTTGCGGAGAAAATCATCCAACTTTCCGAGCCACTGCATTCCACCATCGATAAGAAGCTTGTGACCTTCGTTGTTAAATGGCTCGAGTTCGGAAAAAGTCACGGTCGAACCACCACTGGCAAACGCAACACGCAAACGTTCCGCCAAGTCCGGTCCAAAATAGCTATCATTTTGGGCATATAGCCATAGGTTGGGCACACGACTGGTGGCACCATATTCTCTATATGCCTTGAGAAGTTCGTCTTCCCATGCTCCGCAGTTGAACCGCAGACCTCCGGAGACGCTTACGACACCGACCACGCCAGGCGGATTGCGCGCTCCCAGCGCTACGGCTGTCGCGCCTCCTGTGGAACCGCCGACAACAATGATGCGAGATGCATCTACGTCCGGTCGGTCCTTTAGGACATCGATAGCTGCCTGCAGATCGTCCGCAGCCAGATCAAGATCCAGCTTGATATGAGGTTTCCTGCAGTCATCCCTTGGCATGGAGCCATCGGATCGACCATAGCCTCTCCGAATAACCACAACCGCAAGCCAACCTCTTGTTGCTAGGTCGCGCGCGCGTGGCTCGAATTTCGTCGTATTTTCACCGGCGATTTCCGCTGATGTACTACCAGTGCCATTTGTGATCAGAGCAAGTGGCAGCGGTCCTTTCGCCCCCGCCGGCTTCACGGAATAGCTGTCGAGACGATAGTGTTTGCCGTTAATTACTACGCGAAGAAATCCATGGCTCTCATCAAAATCAGGATCTTTGGCAGAGGCGGCCTGAGAAACTAGCGCCAGACCAAAGACGGCTGCCAAGCTGAGAACGAGCTTTCTTGAAAAGCGTGAAAAAGCACCCAATTTCGCCCCCTCGCCGACACCGGGTCGACGTCTACTCGGATATTCTCGACGTGATCGCCTTCAGACAGTGTATGGAATGTAAAGCTTAGTCAATATCCAGTACATGCCAGTAGCATCCACACTGTAAATGGACTGTGCCCAAGCAAGATTTCTTGCTGCTGTAGCCAAGTTCGGCTACCCTGCGGCATCATGCCCGCCAACGATCCCCGTCGAGACCTGCGTCTCGAAAAACTCGATCTTGAGGTCGAACGATTTGAGCAGCTTCTGGGTGCTCGGCTTGACGACCGCGTCATCGAATTCACCTTTGATGAAATGCGCCGCTGACTCCATGTCCGCCCAGAAACTCATGACGACGAGCTCGCTGTCGGCTCCCCTCACCTTGCGCGCCAACGTCGCGCCGAGATGTCCGGGGAGCTCGGCCATCTCCACGAAAGTCGTGCGCCGAAGATGATCCGCATAGGCGTCCACCACCGCGTCGGAGCCGGCGACGGCTCGCCAGAAACGGACAATCATGCGTCTTCCTTTCTGAAGCCCGATCGGTCAACCGTTGCCATCAAACATCTGCCGCGCAGCCACTTCCATGTCCCTGCACATGATGCCTCGGGGACGATCGTGGGTGGAAACTTCATATCAAGAGCGACCGGCGTCAAGGACACGTTCGTATGGCTGCCTTAGGGATCCTGATACGAGCGCCAGATCGCTGTCTCTGAAGTTGGACCCGTGCCAGGAGCTTGCCTATCGTCCGGCATCGCTCAAACGAGACGTCTTCCAGTGCACGCGAGGTTCAGACTTGCCAATTATGGCTGGCGATCACGATCGCGAGAGCATTGCGAATGTTCCTCGAATAGTTAATTCACCTAATAATTTATATAAATCAATAATTTAGCTTAGAAAAATCGCACCCAAGCCAAAGCGAACAAGGTTAACAAGTAGCTAATGTCCCTTTGACTCCAATAGCCTACCGGTAACAGACTCATTGCGGGACCGGGGGATGAGCTTCAGGAGCACCTCTGTCCGGGTATGGGTAACAGGGGAAGTTCACATGAAGAGTCTCTTCAAGCAATTCGTCGCCGATGAAAACGGCGCCGCCATGGTCGAATATTCGATCCTGATTGGCATCATCGCAGCTGCCTCGATCCTCGTGATCATTGCCATCGGCGCTTGGGTCGGCGGCCAGTTCACCGGTCTCTGCGCATCGCTCAACGGGCACGGCGCCGTAGGCTATACGGCTTGCGCGGCCGCCACCTGATCAGGTCAGAGGTTGAGCCTTGGAATCCTTCGGAGGGCTGGCGTTCATCGCTCCGGCCCTCTTTGCTTCTCATATAGAAACTTCGCCCCACCGAGATCAGGGGCTTCTCGATAAACCTATAAGATAGCGCCGCGATGGTAATCGAGGCCGCGACTACGATGAGTGATGCCCACCACGAGAGCGACGCCGTAGGGCCAGCCCGAAGCGCAATGATGATGGGATAGTGCCAAAGATAGATCGAATACGAGATCCGACCGATATAAACGACTGGCCTCAGCGAGAGCATCCAGGCAACGACCGTTTTGGCCGGCCCAGCCAGCGCGAGCACGATGCATGCAGATGCGAGATCGACAAGGATCCCGCCGATGGTGAGTGGAGTAGCGGTCTGCCACTGCAACGTCGCGAGCGACAACGCGATCGCACAGAGACCGGCGATGCCGAGACTCTCGGCCCAAGCCGACGTCGGCCGCCACGGCAGCACAGCGACGGCGCCGCCGAGGATCAAACCGCTCATGCGGGTGTCGAACCGGTAGTAGGTTCGCCAGAAATCGAGCCCAAGCCCAAGATCGATGATCCGCCAGAGCGTCGCGGCCAGGAAGGCCATGATTAGGACGAAGAATGCTCTTCGTCCCGCGAAGCGCGCCAGAAGCAGTATCACTGCCGGCCAAAGCAGGTAGAAATGCGCTTCGACCGAGAGCGACCACGTGTGGTTGAGTTCCACCCTAGGCACGCCCCAGAATGCCCGCGAGTAATCCGAAAGATAGAGGCCGGCCAAGAATGCGTTACGGACCGCCGCAGAGTGAGGGAAAACGATCGGTGCTACAGCGAGATAGGCCGCGAGCGACAGCACCAGCGCCGGCCATAGACGGATTGCGCGCCGCAGATAGAACCGGCCGAATGCGATGGTTCCTGTCGAGGCGCGCTCGGCCCACAGCATCGATGTGATCAGGAAGCCGGAGAGCGCAAAAAAGATATCGACCCCGACAAAGCCGCCCGGCGCTACGGCGCGGTTGCAATGGAACGCCACAACCAGGCCAATCGCGACCGCCCTCAAGCCGTCGAGTGCCGCATTTCTTTCAAGATCGCTTATCCCATGGCCCGGCGAACCATCCACCGTCGCCGTTTTGCCGTCTCGCCGCCAGTTCGGAACTGACTCGATAAGGGGGCCACGCGAATTCAGGTTCGCGTGCTCGGCTGCGATCCAGCGATCTGGCTCCGCCGTCCGGTCGTCGACGTAGCCCCAGAAGCTCCACATCGGATTTCTTCTTCCGGTGAGCAATTGGCGCGCTTGTGCTCCTCGGCGCACCTTCACGCGTCGTTCGTTCGGACGATAACGGATTTAGTAGCTACTAATATGAAGCGGCCAGCGCCCTGCGTTGAGGTCAGTCCCACCGGTCAGAAAGGCAGGCTGCCCAGTGCGGCGCCTTGGCCGAGTTCGGCCGTAGAGTGCCGAATCGCTGTCGCTGAAATTGGTTCCGTGCCAGCCAGGCGCCGTCCGTTCGACACCAGCGCCGCCCAGGCTGCGGAGCCAGGACGAACGCCTGAGATGGCACCCAGCAGCAGCATGAGGACTGCCGGGTAGGCGGCGTGAAATCTGAGCCGCCGTGCGAGAGGATTTGGGGCGAATGGGTTGATCTTCGGCAATGGCGGAAATTGACTTCGGAGAATTCCCGGCACACCTTTGCGTGCATGGGTGGGGGAAGACTTTACGGATTGGAAGCTCTGCGCGGAGTCGCGGCTTTAGCCGTGGCTACGTTCCATTTGATAGAGACCTACGACCTCCCGCCCGTTCCCATCGGCTATTCGGTGGCCGTCGACCTGTTCTTCATCCTGTCCGGGTTCGTCATGACCAGGACCTACGAGCAGCGTTTGCGAGACGGGCTGACGACGCTTGGCTTCATCGGGCTGCGATACCGCCGCCTGTTCCTTCCGCTTGCCATTGGTTCGACGATCGGACTGGTTCTGACGGCCGCCATCCGTGGCCCGTCAATCTCGATGACAGTGGCCTATCTGCTGATCCTGTTGTTTCTGCCGTCAGGCGGTCCCTATGCATTCGCCTTGAACGTCCCGGCGTGGTCGCTGTTTGTGGAGATCATCGCCAACATGCTGCATGGCGCGATCTTTGCGAGATTGTCCAATGCGCGGCTTCTCATGCTGGCTGGACTATGCGGCCTTCTCGCCGCGGGCGGCGCTGCAGGCCATATGCATTGGGGGGCCAGTATCGTGTCGATCCTGTGGCTGGTTCCCCGCGAGCTGGCCTGCTACCTCGCCGGCATCTGGATGTTCCGCCGCTATGGCGATGCGCCGCTCGGACACCATCCTGTTTCTGCGGTGATTGTCTTCGCGATGCTGCTCTGCGTCGCATCTGCCAATGCCGCATTCGAAATCGGGACGTTGGCCGCCTGTCCCTTCCTCGTTCGGGCATCTCTCGGCCTGCCGCGCACGCAATGGGCTGCCTGGGCCGGCGCACTCTCCTACCCGCTCTACGCCACGCACTTTCCGGTCATACTGGTCTCGTTTTGGACCGGTCTTCATCCTGCTGCCGGGGCCACCCTGGTGGCTACGGTCGCAATCGCGGTGACGCTGGCCTTCGAAATCCGGCGCAGGCCCTCCACTTTTTTGGCGAACACTGGATAGGCGACAGGTCCACTAGAAAGGCCCGCCGACCGCTGCGCTGCGCCTTTGGGCCTAGCCGCCTTTAGGCACTCGGTCCAAATTGAACGGTCGCGGATACGCCACTAGATTGCCGGCGCGGGAGGAAAGCTACCACCGCATTGGGCCGGTGCCGCATCCAACCCTCAACGGGAACCCCGTGCGCACCGGCCATCCGGTTTTCCTGGCTATGGCGCTGAGCCGTCACAGCAGCGTCGTCAGGCCTGCTGAATAGCGGGTTATATTTGCCCTTCAAAGTTGGCATGGCTGCCGCCATGCAACTGTGCGGATAGTTAACCCGCAAGATTCGCTATGCTTTTCAGCAACTTAAGCCATAGCTAATATCTCTCGCTCGTTCCATCGAGGTTAACGAATTGCTAAAATTCCTTTGACTCCAACAGCATGCAGGAGAAGGATTGATGCGGGACCGGGGGATGAGCTGTCTTTAGGAGCACCTCTGTCCGGATTTGGGTAAACAGGGGGAAGTGCATGAAGAAGCTTTTCAATCTCGCCAAGGCGTTCAGCGCTGAAGAAAACGGCGCGGCCATGGTCGAATATTCGATCCTGATCGGCATCATCGCTGCGGCATCGATCCTGGTGATCATTGCCATCGGCGCTTGGGTCGGCGGCCAGTTCACGGGCCTCTGCGCCTCGCTGAATGGTCACGGCGCTGTCGGCCATACCGCCTGCGCTGCGGCCACCTGATCGCAGGCTTAAGGTAACCCTTTGGAGGAGTTGGGGGCCGGTCATCGTACCGGCCCCTTTCAGTTCAAAGCGTCTAAATCCGAGAAACGTCGCCTAGTTGTGGAGCCTCAACAGGTTGTCCTGGGTTAGGGCGAGGCGACTGATAGGTGGTTTTGACTTTAGGCTGCCGTGGGGGCGATGCCAATTGTATCTGTGCAACCAGCCAGGCAATTCGGCGGCGCGGTGATCGGATGTCTGGTAGGCAATGGCATAGGCCCATTCGCGCAGCGCCGTCTGGATGAAGCGCTCGGCCTTGCCATTGGTCTTGGGGGTATAGGGCCTTGTCCTGACGTGCTTGAGACCGAGATCGCGGCAGGCTTTGGCGAAGACCTTCGATCTGTAGCAAGAGC
>NZ_QMBP01000022.1 GCF_003289945.1 Mesorhizobium hawassense | reverse complement strand
AAGAAGAGCGTGTCGTTGCCCGCGACAATACCGTCGCCTTCGCGCGGCTCAGATTGCAACTGCCGCAAAGCCCGATCCGACACCACTTCGTCAAAGCCACCGTCAAGGTCAGGCAATACACTGACGGAACACTCGCAATCTTCCACGGACCGCGCCGCATTGCCACATACACCTCAGATGGCGCACCAATCCTGGACGGATGCTCAATCGGCAGAGCTGCGTGAACCGCTTCGACGCAAAACTGAAGCGGACAAATGACGTGCTACCAAACCGGACAACTTGATTAGCTACCGACAGGCCCGGCCGACGTCAGCGATGCCGCAGGCCCGCGGCGGGACTCTTTCGTTCGCGCCGGCCAGGCAACTCTTTCTTAACCAGGAAACGTGCCGATTGTCTCCGGCAGCGCTCGTGAACTCCATATTTATTAGTAATCGCATATATGGTTGACTCAAAGTGCGAAATGCGGCCAATGAGGGGGGCGGCTTTGGCGTTGTCTGGGGATTTCTGGCGCTCGAAGAGCGGCAATTTCGCGTTGGTGCTGGCGCTGGGCGTGCCGGCGATCCTGACGGCCGTGGCATTCGCCACCGATGTCTCGACGCTGATGCGGGCCAAGAGCAATCTTCAAAACGCCCTCGACGCCGCGAACCTTGCCTCGTCGCATCTCGGCGATGCGGACGTGACTCGCAACGACGCCTTCAACCGCTATTTCCAGGCCAATGTATCGAACCACGGCGAATTGTCGAATGCTCAGGCGACGCTGACCGTCGACAAGGGCGTCAACTACGTCAAGACCAAGGCCTCCGCCAGCGCCGACGTGAACCTGAACTTCGCCTTCCTGTTCGGCGACGAGAAACACATCAGCGTCGATGCCGGGGCGGTCGAATCCAACAACCAGCTCGAAGTGGTGCTGGTGCTGGACAACACCGGCTCGATGGCGGGCGCGCGCATCACCGCGCTCAGGCAGGCGACGACGTCGGTGCTCGACTATCTCGAAGCGGTCAAGTCGCCGACCCGTCCCGTGCACGCCTCGCTGGTGCCCTTCGTCACCGCCGTCAACGTCAACGGCCCCGGATTCGATCCGGCCTGGATCGACATGGACGGCCAGTCGTCGACCAACGGCGTCAATTTCGAGCCGGTCGACGGCAAGCGTCCCGACCATATGACGCTGTTCAGGGAACTGGAGGAAGACGTGCCGGTGTCGAAGCGCACCGGCTGGAACGGCACCGGCTGGAAGGGCTGCGTCGAGGCCAGGCCCGGCACGCTGAACATCGCCGATGCGCCGCCCGACCCGTCGAAGCCAGACACGCTGTTCGTGCCCTATTTCGCCCCCGACGATCCCGACGTCGCCAAGAAGCCGTCCGCCGCCTATGGCAATTCGGCGACCGGCTACAACAACTCCTATCTCGACGACACCGTCGACAGCGTGAAGCTGGCGAACTCGAAGACCAAGCTCGTCGGCAAGAACTCCGAGAAGGTTGCCAAATACCCGGCCTCGACCAACAAGCTGATCACCGAGACCGGCAGCGCGATCACCATTGGCCCGAACCGCGCCTGCCCGACGCCGATCGTGCCGCTGACCGACGATTTCGACAAGCTGCGCCAGGCGGCCGCCCAGATGACCGAATGGAACGGCTCCGGCACCAACGTCTCGGAGGGACTGGCATGGGGGCAGCGGGTGCTGTCGCCGCAGCCGCCTTACACCGATGCCGCTCCCTGGAAGGCGCAAGGCGTGAAGAAGGTCGTCATGCTGCTCACCGACGGCGAGAATGTCGTCTATGGCGCGAGCGGCCAGGACACCAAGTCCGACTACACGTCCTACGGCTATCTGGCCGGCGGCCGCTTCGGCTCCAATAACCAGACGGCGGCGGCGCGCAAGGTCGACGGCTGGACCAAGGACGTCTGCACGCAGTTGAAGAACGAGGGCGTGGAACTCTACACCATGGTGTTGCAGGCCGACACGCCGGCCAACCGCGCGCTCTACAGCGCCTGCGCCACCGACCCGAGCGACTATTACGCCGTCGAGGATCCGGCCAAGCTGCCCAACGTCTTCAAGACCATCGCCAACAAGTTCTCCAGGCTGCAACTCACCAACTGACGAAGGCTTGGCGATTCCCGAAGGCGCGCCGGCAGCGATCCCCGACGGCAGGAACATTGGAGCTCCCTGAGGTCCTCTCGAAGATCTGCTCGCTTCACAATGCGTGGCAACATCGAAAGGACCTTGACGGTCCTCCTCGAGCCAGAACGCTTCCCGTCTCCGGCCGCATTTCGCAGTGCTAAATGCATCCGCATTGATCGATAGATGCCGCTTCTTCAAAAAAGGCGGAATAGCGGCATAGGCGTGGCATTTTCTGGGGCGGTGCATCACGTTTCCATTCAACCGGATACCTATTCTGTGTTGCACTGCACCATTCTGTGCTGCAGTGCTTTAGCCTGCGCGAATATATGGTGGAGGAGTCGGCAGGCTTGCGGTTTCCGTTGACCGGCACGGATGTTGCGGCAGGCGGCCTGGGTAACGTCGTCGGCGGCGGCGGCTGCGAATGATGGCCGGTGGTCGCGACCTACAGCTTGACGCGCTGCGGGCGCTTGCCGTCACGCTCGTGCTCTATTCGCATTTCTTTGCGCCCGACGGCACGTCCTTCCTCGGCCATCTCGGCGTGCGGCTTTTCTTCGTGCTGTCCGGCTTCCTGATCACCAGGCTTTTGTTGGAGGCGCGCGACGCCGACCAATTCACTCCGGGAATGGCCCTGCGCTCCTTCTATGCCAGGCGCGCGCTCCGGATATTCCCGCCCTATTTCGCGGTGCTGGCCTTCGTCTGGTTGACCGATCTTGAACAGGCCAGATCGTCGCTCGTCTGGCATGCGCTCTACCTCTCCAACTTCTGGTACGCGCATCGCAACGACTGGACGCCCTGGCTGCTCTGCCATTTCTGGAGCCTCAGCATCGAGGAGCAGTTCTACGTCGCCTGGCCGCTGATCGTGCTTCTGGCGCCGCGCAGGCGCATCGAGGCGATCACCATCGGCGTCATCGCCTTCTCGCTCGCCTACCGCTTCTACTGGCCGATCGCCGCCAACCCGGCGCTGGCCCGGGACCTGTTGCCGCCGGCTTCGATGGACGCGCTCGGCTGCGGCGCGCTGCTTGCCGTCCGCCGCGCCAGGGGCGCGGACGTGCCGCGCTGGATGCGGCTCGGCTGGCCGGCCCTGGCGGCGGTTTTCCTGCTTGTCGTCTGGTCCGATCCGGGGCCGGCGAATTCGGCCTGGGAGTGGCCGCGCTGGGCGCTGGTGCAGGTGCTGCCGCTGGTGCCGATGATGGCGATCGTCGCCGCCTTCTCGGACGGCCTCGGCGGCCAGCTCGGCAGGCTGGCCGAACTGCCGCCGCTGCTTTTCCTCGGCCGCATCAGCTACGGCGTCTACCTCTACCACCCGATCCTTCTGGCCTATGCGGTCAAGGCGCAGCCATGGATTCCGCTCAACGTCTCGGAAGAGGGGCCTGGCCGCTTTCTCATCGCCAGCGCAGCTACGGTGGTTGCCGCCTCGCTCTCCTGGGTGTTTTTCGAAAAGCCGCTCAACGGCTTCAAGCGCTATTTCCCCTATGTGGCGCGATCGCGCGCGCCGGGTGACGTCCGGCGGTTCGGCGCCAAATATCCTGGCGCAAAAGCGGCGCTCGATCTGCAGCCGACGGACCGGAGCTATCCATGACGCGCCCGCTCATCTCCGTCCTGCTGCCGGTCTACAATGCCGAGCCCTACGTCGCCGCCGCGATCGGCTCGATACTGCGCCAGGACTACGACCGGCTCGAAGTCATCGCCATCGATGACGGCTCGACCGACCGGTCGCTGGAGATCCTCGAACGCACCCGTCGGGACGACAGCCGCGTGTCGATTATTTCGCGCGAGAATCGCGGCCTCGTCGCCAGCCTCAATGAGGGACTTGCGGTAGCCCGCGGCGAACTGATCGCGCGCATGGATGCCGACGACTTCGCCTATCCCTGGCGCCTGTCGCGGCAGGCGGCGCTGTTTGCCGCGCGGCCCGAGCTCGGCTTCAGCGGTTCGCTGGTCGACACGCTGCTGCACGGCCGCATCGCCAAGGGCAGGCTCGACCCCGTGTTCCGGCTCAGCCTCCCGGTGCTGTCGAAATTCTTCACCCTCCTCATGCATCCGACGGTGGTCTATAACCGCCGGGTCATCGCCGACGCGGACCTCCATTACGACGGCGGCTATCGGCATGCCGAGGATTTCGACCTCTTCCGGCGGCTCGCCGGCCGCTATCCGGTGGCCGTGATGCCGGAAAGCCTGCTCGTCTACCGGCTGCATCCCGGCAGCGTGACCAGCCTGCACGGCAGCGAGATGCGGCGCACGCATCTGCGGATCGTCGGCGAAAATCTCGAGCGGGAGGGGCTGGCTGAGAGCAGCGCCGACCTGCGAGCCATCGGCGATGATGTTTCCCTCGACAGCGTGCGCCGCGCGGCCGCCTTCATCCGCGCCCTGGAGGAGCGGATCGCCGGCTTGCCCGCCGCGTCGCAGCCGAGCTTCGCGGCCGGCGCGTTGAACCTGTTCTATTTCCTCTACCAACTCGTCAATGACGAGGAGCGGCCGGCGCTGACACATGAATTGCTGACGCTGACGGGCAAATGGAACGCGATCCGCCGGCGCGAGAAATACGCGCTCAGCCCCGGCGCCTGGGTCCCGTGGCTGAGCCAGGCTTCGATGTGGGCGGGCAAACGCGCGGACTGGGTCGCCTACCGCTTCAAATCCGCGCCCGCGGCGGCCGTGCTCGGGCCTTATCGGATGGGGGCGGCATGAGGGCCGAGCGCCATCCGCCGCAGCGGCACCTCGCTCCGCCATCGCCCGTTCGGCAGCGGCCGCAGGTTTCCTTCATCGTCTGCACGCGCGATCGCGTGTCGGTGCTCAAAGCCTGTATCGAATCGATCCACGCCGCCTGCCGGGCGCATCCGGCCTTCACCGCCGAACTGGTGGTGGTCGACAACGGTTCGCGCGACGGCACGGCGAAGTATCTTTCGCGGATCGCCACGACGTCCGACATCACGCTGACCGCGATCTCGGAGCCTCGTCCCGGACTGGCGGCGGCGCGCAATGCCGGGCTGGCGCACACGAGCGGGCGCGTGCTGGTCTTCGTCGACGACGACTGCACGCTCGACCGCGACTATCTCTTCGATCTCGAACGGCATTTTTCGAGCGGCGAGAAATGGTTGATCCGAGGCGGCCGCGTCGAGATCGGCGACGCCAGGGACCTCCCCTTCACCATCAAGCGTTGCGACAAGCGCGAGCGCCTGACGACCACCGTCCATCCGGGCGGCTTCGTGCTCGGCTGCAACATGACCATGCACCGCGACGTCGCCGCCCGCGTCGGCCCCTTCGACGAACGCTTCGGCGCCGGCGGGGCGCTGCGCTCGGCCGAGGACACCGACTATCTGGTGCGGGCGATGCTCGCAGGCATGCCGGTCGAATATGTGCCCGATATGACCATCTTCCACCATCACGGCCGGCGCGACCGCAAGGCGATCGACCGGCTGCACCGGGACTACCATTTCGGCAACGGCGCGCTCTGCCTGAAGCACATGCACCGCGCGCCCTGGCTGCTCCGGCACTTTTACTGGGCGACGCGGGCCGCCACGCGCGAGCTCATCGGCGGGCCGCGTTTCGACCAGGAGCTCAGGCTGTCGCATTGGCCGATCGTGCTGATGAACCTCGCTGGCGCGGCGAAGTTTGCGTTGCTCGTGCTTGCCGGACGTCCGGATCGGCACGCGCAACGCGTCGAGGAGACCATTGAGGCCAGGGCGGAGGCCAATGCGCGATGACCGGACCCAAGGCTCCTGCCTGGTCGATAGTGCGGCGCGCGCTCGGACGGCGTCAGCTTGGCCTGGTGCCCGTCGTCGTCGCGCTCGGGCTTGCCAGTGCCGCGCTCGAAGGGTTGGGCATCGGGCTCATCATTCCGCTGCTCGGCGTCATCATGGGGCATAGCGAGGCGACCGGCATGGCCGGTCTGTCCGCGCTGTTGCAGAAGGTTGGCGCGGGCCTCGGCGAACGTGAGCGGCTGATCGCAATCGCGGCCGCGATCTTCGGCTCGATCCTGCTCAAGAACCTGATCGCCTTCGCCAATTCGGTGCTGACCGCCCATATCTACGGCAAGGCCAGCCAGTCGATACGCGGCGCGCTGGCCGAGCGTCTTCTCAATGTCGGCTACCCTTTCTTCCTGAGACAGAGTCCCGGACGGCTGCTCAACATCATCTCCAACGAATCCTGGCGCGCCTCCGACGCCATCCAGGGGGTCCTGGGCACCATCGTCAGCGCCTCCGCTGCCATCATCCTGCTCGCCTTCCTTCTCCTGCTCTCCTGGCAGATGACGCTCTTGGTGATGCTCGGGCTGGCGCTGATGCAAGTCGCGCATATGGCGCTGTCGGCGCATCTCAGGGCACCGAGCCGCGGTGTCGCGGCGCGCAACAGCGCGCTCGCCTCGCAGATGCTGCATCTGGTGCATGCCGGCCGCCTGATCCGCATCTTCGGCCAGGAGGCGCGCGAGAAAGCGGCGTTCGAAAGGGCATCGGACGGGGTGCGGCGGGCGGCTTTCCTGCTCTCCAACCGCCAGGGCGCGCTGGGGCCGCTGACCGAGGTGCTGCACGCCATGCTGTTCCTGGCGGTGGTGATCGGCGCCTGGTTTGCCGGCTTGAGCTTCCCGCTGGTCGCCGCCTTCCTCATCCTTCTCTACCGCCTGCAGCCGCATGTCAGGGCGCTGCAGATGACATGGAGCCAGTTGCAGGGGCTTTCCGGCTCGCTGGAGGAGGTGACCTGGCTGCTCGATCCCGACGGCAAGCCGGCGCCGCCCGAGGGCAGCCGTCCATTCGCCGCTTTAAGCGAAAAAATTGCCTTCGAACGCGTCAGCTTCAGCTATGCCAATGAAGAGCAGCGCGCCGCGGTGCTGCATGCGGCAAGCTTCGACATTGTCAGCGGGCGCTCGACGGCGCTGATCGGCCGCTCCGGCGCCGGCAAGACGACGATCGTCAATCTGCTCTGCCGCTTCGTCGAGCCGGATGGGGGCAGGATCCTTGTCGATGGCGCATCGCTCGGCGAGATCGACCCGGCTGACTGGCGCCGCAACATCGCTCTCGCCAGCCAGGAGCTGGAGCTGGTCGACGGCACCATCCTCGCCAACATCACCTACGGCAAGGACACGGCCACGCCGGAGGAGGCCCGACGCGCGGCCGAGCTTGCCGAGGCGCATGGCTTCATCGAAACGCTGCCGCAAGGCTACCAGACCGTCGTCGGTTATCGCGGCGTCAACCTGTCGGCCGGGCAAAGGCAGCGCATCGCGCTCGCCCGTGCCCTGGTGCGCGACCCCGACATCTTGATTCTCGACGAAGCCACCAACGCGGTGGACGGGCTTTCGGAAGCCGCGATCGTCGAGACGCTCAAATCGCGCGCCGGCCGCCGCACCACGATCGTCATCAGCCACCACCGCTCAACGATCTCGTTCTGCGACGACCTGGTGATCCTGGAGCATGGCAGGGTGAAGAAACAGGCGCCGTTCTCGGAGCTGGCGACGCTCAGCATGGATGAGCTGTATCGGCCGGAATAGGGGGCCGGGGCGGCGGGCCTCGCTGCCTATCGAGTTCGTCATCACCTCCCATGTCGAAGTTCGCGCGACGCGCCATTGCGGCCCATTCGGGCGCGTGACCGTTGACAAGCGTGCGCCTGCTCGTGTTCTATTTCGCAAGCGCACATTTTCCTGCGTAACACATCGCGCCCGGCAAGGCCGGGCTAGGGCAGCATGGCCCCGCCGCGTCTCATGGCAGCATGGGGTGCGGGCGGGGCCTTTGATTTTTTGAGGTCCGGGTGAAGACGTTCAGGGTCGGCATCCTCTATTCGACCACCGGTCCCTACGGGGCGATCGGCCGCGACTGCCGCGCCGGCGCCGAGTTCGCCATCGAGGAGCTGGCGAAGGCCGGCAGCCCGGTGCGCATCGAGCCGGTCTTCGGCGATCCAGCCGGACAGCCGGAGCGCTACCTCGAGCTGATCCGCACCATGCTGCGAGACGACCAATGCCGCAACGTGATCGGCACCATCACCTCGCTGTCGCGCAAGGACGTCATCCCGCTGGTCGAGAAATATGACGGGCTGCTCTGGTACATCTGCCCCTATGAAGGTTTCGAGGCCAACGAGAACGTCATCTATACCGGCGCCTGTCCCAACCAGCATCTGATCCCGCTGTTCGACTATATGCTGCCGCGCCACGGCAAGCGCGTCTATCTCGCCGGCGCCAACTATGTCTGGGGCTGGGAGATGAACCGGCTGGCGCGCGAGCTTCTCATGCGCGCCGGCGGCGAAGTGCTGGGCGAGCGCTATCTGCCGATCGAGGAGACCGATGTCGGCCTGCTGATCGCCGACCTGCAGCGCCACTGGCCCGACTTCATCTTGAACAATATGATCGGGCCTTCCAGCTATGCCTTCCTCGCCGCGGTGAAGCGGTTGGCCGAGCGCGATCCCGCCTTCGCGCCCGAGCGCTGCCCGGTGCTGAGCTGCGACCTGACGGAATGCGAGCTCGGCGAGATCGAGCCGGGCGTTGGCGTCGGACAGCTCTCGACGGCCTCATATTTCGAAAGCCTGGCGTCGCCCGAGAACCGGGCCTTCAAGCAGCGCGTCGCCGCCCGCTTCGGCGCCGGGCTTCGCATCTCCAGCTTCTTCGCCGGCGCCTACGCCGCCGTGATGCTTTGCGCCGAGGCGGTCACGGAGGCGAATCGCGACGATCCGGCCAGCGTGCGCGGCTTCCTGCATGCCCGGCCGCGGCAGACCGTGCTCGGATCGCTGACGATCGACCCGCGCACCAACCATGCCGCCTTGCCTTTCCATCTTGGCCGCATCAATGCGCAGTCCGGCTTCGATGTCATCGCTTCGCGCGGCGCGATCGTCGCGGACCCCTATCTTGTCGGCACGCTGGCCAGCCAGCACGCGCCGCATCTGAGGGTCGTGCAATGACGCGGACGCCGAACTTCGTTTCCTGGCGCGCCGCGATCCTGCATCGCGCCGACGACAACATCGACCGCCTCAAGCGGCAGCTCGAACGTCTGGGCGTGACAGTCCTGTTGCAGTGGAAGCCGCTCGATCTCGCCGAAACGCCGGCCGATATCGTCCTGGTCGATGCCGATCAGGGTTTTGACGATCTCTTGCCATGGGCCGGCGACGAGGCGCCCATCCCGGTGGTCGCGCTGCTCGGTTCCGAAGCGCCGGGCCGCATCGCCTGGGCGCTCGAAAAGGGCGCCGGCGCGCTTATCGCAAAGCCGGTCGTCGCTTCCTCGGTGTATCCCGCGCTGGTGCTCGCCACCCACGCCCACAGCGAACGCACGGCCATAAGGGCGCGCATGGCCGGCCTGGAGGAGCGCCTGCGGCTGAGGCCGATCGTCTATGACGCGATCCGCTCGATCATGGCCGCGCAGGGCAGCGACGAGGCCGGTGCCTACCGCACGCTCTGCCGCCTCGCCATGCAGCGCCGACTCACCGTCGAGCATGTCGCCGTGGCAATCGTCGCCGGGCATGAGCCCGTGCCGCGGGCGATGTAGGCGCCGCATGCGGGTTTTGCGCGAACTTGTAAGACGGCCTTCCGCCCTTTTCGGGCTGATCGTGGTCGTGATCGTTCTGCTGGCGGCGATCTTCGCGCCATGGATCGCGCATTTCTCGCCGGACGACCAGCTCGCCGATGGGCTGTCGCTCGAAGGCGCGCCGCTGCCACCCGGCGGCGGCCATCTGTTCGGCACCGACACGCTTGGACGCGACCTCTTCGCCCGCGTGCTGTTCGGCGCCCGCACCTCGCTGATCATCGGCCTCGTCGCCAATGGCGTCGCCGTCGCGATCGGGCTGCTGGTCGGGCTGCTTGCCGGCTATCTGCGCGGCACCGCCGGCAATCTGCTGATGCGCTTCACCGACCTGATGATGGCGTTTCCGGCGCTGCTGCTCGCCATCGCGCTGGCGGCGTTGCTGAAGCCCAGCCTGTGGATCGTCGCCATGGTGATCGCCCTGGTGAACTGGGTGCAGGTCGCCCGCATCGTCTACACCGAAACGCGCGGCCTGGTGGAGCGGGACTTCATCCTGGCCGAGCGGTCGCTGGGGGCCGGCAATAGCCGCATCATCGTCTTCCACATCCTGCCGCATCTGATGCCGACGGCGATTGTCTGGGGCACGCTCGGCATCGCCACCACGGTGCTGCTCGAGGCGACCCTGTCCTTCCTCGGCATCGGCGTGCAGCCGCCGCAGCCCTCCTGGGGCAACATCATCTTCGAAAGCCAGAGCTACTTCGAGGATGCGCCCTGGCTGGTGTTCATCCCCGGCGCGATCATCCTCGCCACGGCGCTGTCCTTCAACCTGATCGGCGACGCGCTGCGCGACATCCTCGACCCGACGCAGCGCGGGAGGCTGTGACCATGGCCGCCTTCCTCGCCCGCCGCCTCGTCCAGGCCGTCCTGATTCTGCTCGGCGTCGCCGCCATCACCTTCCTGCTGCTCTATTGCCTGCCGGCCGACCCCGCCGTCCTGATCGCCGGCCGCTCCGCGACGCCGCAGATGGTAGCCGCCATCCGGCATGAGCTTGGCCTCGACCAGCCGCTGGTCATGCAGTTCCTGCACTATGTCGGCAACCTGCTGCATGGCGATCTCGGCCGTTCCTACACGCAGAAGACTGAGGTCCTGCCGCTGATCCTGGCGCGGCTGCCGGCGACGCTGGTTCTCATGGCCGCCGGCATCGTCGTCGAGGTTGCGCTCGGCCTGACCTTCGGCATCATCGCGGCGGTACGGCGCGGCGGCTTCGTCGACCGCGCCATCATGATGCTCTCCTTCGTCGGTGTTTCGTCACCGCAATTCGTCGTGGCGTTGCTGCTTCTCTACGTCTTTGCCGCCACGCTCGGCTGGTTTCCGATGTCCGGCTTCGGTACGGCAAGGCATGTCGTGCTGCCGGCGCTGACGCTCGGCGTGCTCGGCGCCGGCTGGTACGCGCGCATGGTGCGTTCCGCCATGATCGAGGTGCTGCGTCAGGACTATGTGCGCACGGCCCACGCCAAGGGTCTGACAGGCCGCCGCGTCGTGCTGGGCCACGCGCTGCCCAACGCGCTTTTGCCGATCATCGCCATGGTTGGCATCGACATCGGCCAGTTCATGAGCGGCGTGGTGGTGGTCGAGGCCGTCTATGGCTGGCCCGGCATCGGCCAGCTTGCCTGGCAGGCCATCCAGCAGGTCGACGTGCCCATCATCATGGGCGTTACCCTGGTCTCGGCTCTGGCCATCGTGCTCGGCAATTTGCTCGCCGATTTCGTCGCCCCGTTCGTCGATCCCCGCATCCGCAGCCAATAACCAACAAGACCAACAGAGGAGTGAACTTAATGAATAGATTCGTCAAAAGAATAGGCCTCGCGGCCTTGCTCGCCACCTCGGCCCTGGTACCCGCCAAATTCGCCTTCGCCGACACGCCGACCAATGGCGGCGACATCATCGTCACCTACAAGGACGACATCGCCACGCTCGACCCGGCCGTCGGCTATGACTGGCAGAACTGGTCGATGATCAACGCCCTGTTCTCGCGCCTGGTCGACTACAAGCCGGGCACGACGGAACTAGGGCCTTCACTTGCCGACAGCTACGACGTGTCCGACGACGGCAAGGTCTACACGTTCAAAATGCATCCCGGCGTCAAGTTCACCAATGGTCGCGCGGTGACCGCGGCGGACGTCAAATGGTCCATCGAGCGCGCCGTCAATCCGAAGACGCAAGGCCCGGGCGCCGGCTTCTTCCACTCGATCGTCGGTGCCGACAAGATGACGGCCGGCACCGCCGACACGTTGGAGGGCATAACCGCGGTCGACGACCACACAGTGAAGTTCACGCTGTCGCAGCCCGACGCCACCTTCCTCAACGTGCTGGCGCTCAACTTCGCTTCCGTCGTGCCGAAGGAAGCCGTGGAAGCCGCCAATGGCGACTTCGGCAAGCACCCGGTCGGCTCCGGCGCCTTCACGCTGAAGGAATGGACGATCGGTCAGCGCCTGGTCTTCCTGAAGAACCCCGACTATTTCATCAAGGAGCGTCCGCATGTCGACAGCTTCACCGTCGAGGTCGGCCAGGAGCCACTGGTGGCGCTGCTGCGCCTGCAGAAGGGCGAGGTCGACATCGCCGGCGACGGCATCCCGCCGGCGAAATATCTGGAGATGAAGAAGTCGCCGGAGTTCGAGGGCATGATCGTCGACCGCCAGCAGCTCGAGACGAGTTATGTCACCCTCAACACCCAGGTGAAGCCTTTCGACAATGCCAAAGTGCGGCAGGCCGTCAACATGGCCATCAACAAGGACCGCATCGTGCGCATCATCAATGGCCGCGCCACGCCGGCCAGCCAGGTGCTGCCGCCGCTGATGCCGGGCTACGACCAGAACTACAAGGGCTATGCCTACGATCCCGAAAAGGCCAAGGCGCTGCTGACCGAAGCCGGGCTGAAGGATGGCTTCGCGACGCAGATCTACACCTCCAACACCGACCCGCAGCCGCGCATCACCCAGGCGATCCAGCAGGATCTGGCGGCGATCGGCGTCAAGGCCGAGATCAAGGCGGTGGCCAATCCGAACGTGATTGCCGCCGGCGGCACGCAGGGGCAGGCGCCGATGGTCTGGTCCGGCGGGCTCGGCTGGATCGCCGACTTCCCGGACCCGTCCGATTTCTATGGCCCGATCCTCGGCTGCGGCAGCGCCGTTGCCGGTGGCTGGAACTGGTCGTGGTACTGCAACAAGGACATCGATGCCCGCGGCCAGACCGCCGACGCCATGCCGGTGCCGGCCAAGGCCGAGGAGCGCAACAAGGCCTGGGCGCAGATATTCACCGACATCCAGATCAACGACGCGCCCTGGATTCCGGTGTTCAACGAACGCCGCGTGGTGGCCAAGTCCAAGCGCATGGGTGGGCCGGACGAGATCTACATCGATCCCACTCGCGTCATCGATTACGAGGCGATCTACGTGAACAAATAGATCGGGCCTCATCTCCCGGCGGCGCCGCTTTGACCCGCCGCCGGGACCCCTGAATGATGCCGCCGGCGCCTAGCGAATGCCAACGGGAGGCGGCTTGCCAAGGTCCTTAGCGACAAACGAGAAGCAATCATGTGCGTGAAGTGCGACTACACCATTCATCGCGCCAGCCACCATTTCGGTTGGAACCGCGATTTCGAACCGATCCTGACCGTCAAGCCGGGTTCGACCATCCATTTCGAATGTCTCGATTCCGGCGGCGGACAGTTCGACGCGAGCTCCACGGTCGAGCATGTCCCGGCCCTGGATTTCGACAAGGTCAACCCGGTGACCGGGCCGGTCTATGTCGAGGGCGCGATGCCAGGCGATGCGCTGAAGGTCACGCTGCGCCACTTCGAGCCGTCGGGTCTCGGCTGGACCGCCAACATCCCGGGCTTCGGCCTGCTCGCCGACCAGTTCCAGGAGCCGGCGCTGCACATCTGGAAGTATGATGCCGCCTCGATGGCACCGGCGCTCTACGGCCCCGGCGGGCGCGTGCCGCTGAAACCCTTCGCCGGCACCATCGGCGTAGCACCTGCCGAACCCGGCCTGCATTCGGTGGTGCCGCCGCGCCGTGTCGGCGGCAATCTCGATATTCGCGACCTCGCCGCCGGCACCACGCTCTATCTCCCGGTCGTGGTCGAGGGGGCGCTGTTCTCGATCGGCGACACCCACGCCGCCCAGGGCGACGGCGAGGTCTGCGGTACCGCCATAGAGAGCCGCATGGACGTCGAGGCGACGATCGAGCTGGTCAAGGACGCGCGGCTGGAAAGCCCGCGCTTCACCACGCCAGGGCCGGTGACCCGCCATCTCGATGAGAAAGGCTACGAAGTCACCACGGGCGTCGGGCCGGACCTGATGATCGCGGCGCGTGAGAGTGTCATGCGCATGGTCGACCTGCTTGCCGCCGATCATGGGTTGAAACCGGTTGACGCCTATATGCTGTGCTCGGTCTGCGGCGACTTGCGCATCAGCGAGATCGTCGACATGCCGAACTGGGTCGTCTCGTTCTATTTCCCAAGAATCGTCTTCAACTGATGTCGGACGATTTGAGGTCTGGCGATTCCCGACGACAAGATGCCGTTCTGACCGTCGAGAACCTGTCGGTAGACGCGCTGACGCCTCAGGGCGCAAGGCGCGTCATCGACGGTATCAGCTTTGCGCTGGCGCCGGGCGAGACGCTTTGCCTTGCCGGCGAGTCCGGTTCGGGCAAGTCGGTGACGGCGCTTTCGATCATGCGCCTGTTGCCGCGTTCCTCGCTGCGCATCGCCGGCGGCGACATCAGGCTCGAACGCCAGAGCCTTCCGCGGCTGCCCGAACGCGCCATGCGCGACGTGAGGGGCGGGGAGATCGCCATGATCTTCCAGGAGCCGATGACCTCGCTCAACCCGGTCCACTCGATCGGCGCGCAATTGACCGAGGCGATCCGTATCCACCAGGGCGCGGAAGGCTCGAGCATCGAAAAACGCGCCCGCGACATGCTGGACGTCGTCCACATCGGCGACCCGGCGCGGCGCATTAAGCAATATCCGCACGAGCTCTCCGGCGGCATGCGCCAGCGCGTCATGATCGCTATGGCCCTGTCATGCCGGCCGAAAGTGCTGCTGGCCGACGAGCCGACCACGGCGCTCGACGTCACCGTGCAGGCGCAGATTCTGAAACTGATGCGCGAGCTCAAGCGCGAATTCGGCACCGCCATCATCCTCATCACCCATGACATGGGCGTGGTCGCCGAGATGGCCGACCGGGTGGCCGTCATGCGCGACGGGCGGATCGTCGAGGCGGGCTCCGTGCTCGACATCTTCGAGCGGCCACAAGCCGACTACACGCGCGAACTGCTTGCCGCCGTGCCGCGCCTCGGCGCATTCGCGGGAACCGACGCGCCGACTCGGGTGACAGCCACCGCGCGCCCGCCGCTGCCAAACGGCGTGGCACCGGTGCTTTCGGTGAAGAACCTCATCGTCGACTACGGTGCCTCCTCCAACCTTTTCCGCCGCCGCACCTTGGAGGCGCCGGCGGTGCAGGACGTCTCCTTCGACATCATGCCGGGCCACACACTCGGCCTCGTCGGCGAAAGCGGTTCCGGCAAGTCCACCGCCGGCAAGGCCGTGCTCGGCCTTGTCCCTTTTACCGGCTCCGTGACCATCGGCGGCACCTCCATCCAGGGCCTCTCGGCGAGCGCGATGCGGCCGGTGCGCCGCGCCGCTCAGATGATCTTCCAGGACCCTTACGCCTCGCTCGACCCGCGCATGACGGTCGGTGCCGCGATCGCCGAACCGCTCGTCATCCACGGTATTGGCAGCAAGGGCGACCGGCGCGAGCGCGTGGCCTCGCTTCTGGCGCATGTCGGGCTCGAGGCCGATCATGCCTTGCGCTATCCGCACGAGTTTTCCGGCGGCCAACGCCAGCGCATCTGCATCGCCCGCGCCCTGGCGCTCGAACCGAAGCTGATCGTCGCCGACGAAAGCGTGGCCGCGCTCGACGTGTCGGTCAGGGCGCGCGTGCTCGACCTGATGCTGGAACTGCAGGAGACGCTCGGGCTCGCCTATCTCTTCATCTCGCACGACATGGCGGTGGTCGAGCGCATGAGCCACGACGTCGCCGTCATGCGCGCCGGCCGCATCGTCGAGGCCGGCCCGCGCCGCTCGGTGCTGTCCTCGCCGCGCGAGACATACACACGCGAATTGATCGCCGCCGTGCCCATACCGGACCCACGCGTCGCAAACCCTCGCGAGTAGCCGCGAGCTGGAACGGCCGTCACCTCAACTCGTATGCGCCACGAGCTTGTCCACCGTCTCGGGGAAGAAATCCGGCGCCGAAGTGCGCTTGCCGAACATCATGTCGTACTGGATCAGCCGGAAATCGTTGATCTTCGGGTCGATCTGCTTCTGCCTCGCCCAGTCGGGCGTCGCCTCGCCCGCGGGCGACAGGAGCAGGTTGCGGTCGACCACGCGATAGTGTTCGCGCAGCGCGCCGAGGAAGCCGGTGTAATAAGGGTGCGTGATGCCGGCCGTGGTCAGGATATGGTAGGGCAGGAAGGCCGGGCTGACGGCGCCCAGATTTTCCACCGGGCCGGAGCGGTTCGACCAGATGACCAGCGGCGTATCGTGATGCTCGAGCGCGGCATCCGCCGTCGGCTCCTTGCGCGGCGCGACATTGTCCTTGAGGAATCCTGTCTCGACATAGACGGGTCCCAGCGGCGGCAGATGGTCGCCGAAGAAGGCGATGATGGTCGGGCGCTCACGCTTCTTCGCCCAGTCAATCAGCCGCTGCAGGCCGCGGTCGGCGTCGGCCGAACCCTCGGCATAGGAAAGCAGTGATTCCCGCGCCCAGGTGCTGATCGGCGCTTCGACCGAATGCGTCGGGTCATAGTAGCGATAGGGCTCGTAAGGACCGTGGTTCTGCAGGCTGACGGCGAACAGGAACACCGGATCGTCGCCGGCGTCGGCCTCGCGGATGATCTCGTCGGTCATCGCCGCGTCCGAGGCGAGCGGCCCACGCTTTTCCATCGGCGGCAGCGTCTCCTCCGAGCGGAAGTCGCTGAAGCCGAAATCGGCATAGACGGCGCCGCGGTTCCAGAACCAGTTGGTGCCGGGATGAATGGCGCGCGCCCGGTAGCCCTCGCTCTTCAGGAAGGTCGCCAGCGAGGGCGTCGGTGTGCGCACATATTGCTGGTAGGGGATCGACCCGGCCGGCAGGAAGGCGTTGGAAAAGCCGGTCAGCGCCTCGAATTCGATATTGGCGGTCATGCCGCCGAACTCGGGCGAGAACATCGAGCCCGAGCGCAGCGCCCTGACCGTCGGGATCGGGTCCGGCTTGATGGTGACGCCGGGAAGCTTGGTCGGGTCCCAGAAGGACTCGCTCATCACCACGATGATGTCGGGCTTCTCGTCCGGCACCGAAGCGCCGACGTCGGGGTGCCGGATCGCGGCCATCGTCTTGTCGGAGTAGCCGGGCGGTGCCGGAACATGCGCCATCGGCACGTTCATCGCGAAGGCCAGCGCAAAGCCGTTGGAGGCGTAGTTCTCCTTCTGGTCCCACATGATCGGGATGATCTGCAGCCGGTCGCGCGTCCACGAGAAGGTGGCGTAGTCCATGATCGAGACGAAGAAGGCGAGCAGCGGGACGGCGAGCGCCAGCCGCGCCAGGCGGCCCTTGCGGCTGAGGATCGGCACCCGCCGGCGCCAGCTCCGCCAGCCATGGACGAGCAGCGCCAGACCGCCGACGATGCCGACGGCGAGCATGATGGCGGTCCATGGGCGCTCGCGCACCAGAAGCGGCATCAGCGCCATGATCTGGCGGGCGAACAGGAAATCCGTCGGATAGAGCGGGTCGCCGAGATAGTGCGACTTCTGGTGACCGACAAAGGCCAGCGCCAGCGTCAGCGGCGCCACGATCATCAGGCTCTGGTGGCTGCGGCCGAGTATGGCGTCGAGCCCGACCAGCACCAGCGCGAAGACGATGATTGTGGTCCAGCCCGGCTTGAAGGGTTGCAGGAAGAAATCGACCGTGCCGAAGAAATCGCCGCGCACGATCCACTCGACCGCGAATACAAGCAGAGCCGCGGCAAGAAGCGTCGCCAGGCCGTAGCGTACAGTCGGCCAAGTTCGTCCCGGCAGATAGCCGGTGGACGGATCGTCTTCCAAAAATTGCGGCACGGGCTTGGCCGTGCCTTTCCTGATCCTTACCACTCTACTTCCCCCGGCCCACGCAACTCGCCTTCCACGCGTGTCACGCTTCTGTCATCGAAATGTCACGCAAAGCTAGCGCCTGTCGCGGAAATAAGAAGAGCCAGCAAACTAAACGTGAGCGGTTTTCATCAGGTGTGATCGTCAAAAAGCCTTTTGGAACAGTAAGTCAGCCGGTCTTCCGGGCCGAAATACCGGTCGAATGAGCGTTCGCGGGCTTGACTTGGCCGTCCGCCTTGCGCCAGAGGCAGGGAAAACCAGCCTTTGGAGAGACCTCAAATGGCCGTCGCATTCACCTTTCCGGGCCAGGGTAGCCAGGCCGTCGGCATGGGCAAGGACCTCGCCGATCAATTCGCCGAAGCGCGCCGCGTCTTCGAGGAAGTCGATGCCGCGCTCGGCGAAAGCCTGTCGAAGCTGATCTGGGAAGGCCCGGAAGAGACGCTGACGCTGACGGCCAACGCCCAGCCGGCGCTGATGGCGGTGTCGCTGGCGGCGATGCGCGCGCTCGAGGCGCGCGGCTTCTCGCTGAAGGACAAGGTGGCTTACGTCGCCGGCCATTCGCTGGGCGAATATTCCGCGCTTGCCGCGGCCGGCTTCGTGTCGGTTGGCGATGCGGCGAAATTGCTTCGCACCCGCGGCAACGCCATGCAGGCGGCGGTGCCGCCCGGCGAGGGCGCCATGGCCGCGATCATCGGGCTGGAGCAGGCCGATGTCGAAGCCGCCTGCGCCGAGGCTGCCAAAGGCTCCGTCTGCCAGGTCGCCAACGACAATGGCGGCGGCCAGCTGGTGATTTCCGGCGCCAAGGCTGCGGTCGAGCTGGCGGCGAAGCTCTGCACCGAAAAGGGCGCCAAGCGGGCGCTGATGCTGCAGGTCTCGGCCCCCTTCCACTCGGCGCTGATGGCGCCGGCGGCCGAGATCATGCGCGAGGCCCTGGCGGGCGTGGCGAAACGGGCGCCGGTGGTTCCGGTCGTTTCCAACGTCACCGTCACGCCGACCAGCGACCCTGACGAGATCGTCCGCCGCCTGGTCGCACAGGTGACCGGCCGCGTGCGCTGGCGCGAGACGGTGGAATGGTTCGGCGCCAATGGCGTTGCGAGCCTCTACGAAGTCGGCGCCGGCAAGGTGCTGTCCGGCCTGGCGCGCCGCATCAATCGCGACATCGCCACGGGCTCCATCGGCACGGCGACGGAAGTCGAGGCGGCGCTGGCGGCATTGGGATGAGGCCTCGCTCCGCCCGTGGATGACGGCGGGAAGGAGGCCATCGCTAACCTCCGACGCTTGTCTGGCGTGACTTGGACGATATGACGTATACGGAACGCGGCAGCTCGCAGCCGTCTGGAAAATGAGGTTGGAAAAATGTTCGAACTGACCGGCCGCAAGGCGCTCGTCACCGGGGCATCGGGAGGCATCGGCGAGGCGATCGCCAGGGTGCTGCACAGCCAGGGCGCGATCGTCGGCCTGCACGGCACCCGCGTCGAGAAGCTCGAGGCGCTCGCAGGCGAACTCGGCGATCGGGTAAAGCTTTTCCCGGCGGATCTGACGAACCGCGACGCGGTCAAGGCGCTGGGACAGAAGGCGGAAGCCGATCTGGAAGGTGTCGACATCCTCGTCAACAATGCCGGCATCACCAAGGACGGCCTGTTCGTGCGCATGTCGGACGCCGATTGGGACTCCGTGATCGAGGTGAACCTCACCGCCGTGTTCCGGCTCACCCGCGAGCTCACGCATCCGATGATGCGCCGCCGCCATGGCCGCATCATCAACATCACCTCGGTGGTCGGTGTCACCGGCAATCCCGGCCAGACCAATTACTGCGCCTCCAAGGCCGGCATGATCGGCTTTTCCAAGTCGCTGGCGCAGGAGATCGCCACCCGCAACATCACCGTCAATTGCGTCGCCCCGGGCTTCATCGAATCGGCCATGACCGACAAGCTCAACGACAAGCAGAAAGAGACGATCATGGCCGCGATCCCGACGAGGCGCATGGGCACCAGCGCCGAGGTTGCGTCCGCGGTCGCCTACCTCGCCTCCAACGAGGCGGCTTACGTCACCGGCCAGACCATTCATGTGAATGGCGGCATGGCGATGATCTAAGGGCGATCCGGGGAGCCGGGCGCCTGTGAAAACAGCCATTTCGGCTTGGACGCCCGTCATTTTTCGTGTAATGCGGCCCGCAACCCGGCGGTTCGGGCAAAAACCGGTCCTGTGGCGTTGCGTTGCTCGCAAGACCATCTTTCAGCTTGATTAGCGGCATTCCGCCCGCTAACGAAGACAGACAACTTAAGACGAGGATTGCCCCAAATGAGTGACACCGCAGAGCGCGTCAAGAAGATCGTCATCGAGCATCTCGGCGTCGATGCCGACAAGGTGACGGAGCAGGCGAGCTTCATCGACGACCTGGGCGCGGACAGCCTCGACACGGTCGAACTCGTCATGGCGTTCGAAGAAGAGTTCGGCGTCGAGATCCCGGACGATGCCGCCGAGACCATCCTGACGGTCGGCGATGCCGTGAAGTATATCGACAAGGCCTCGGCCTGAGTTTTTTCGCAGGCATGACCGAGGAGGACCTGCGATGAGGCGTGTCGTCGTCACGGGCCTTGGCCTGCTTTCGCCGTTCGGCATGGGCGTTGAGCACAGCTGGCGGGAACTCCTCTCCGGCCGCAGCGCCTGCCGGCGCGTCACCGGGTTCGAGGTGGACGATCTTGCCTGCAAGATCGCCCACGTCATCCCGCGCGGTGACGGCTCGAACGGCACCTTCAATCCGGAGGCCGTGCTCGAGCCGAAGGAACTACGCAAGATCGGCGAGTTCATCCTTTACGGCATTGCCGCCGCCGACGAGGCGCTGGCCGATTCCGGCTGGAAGCCCGAGACGCATCAGGATCAATGCGCCACCGGCGTGCTGATCGGCTCCGGCATCGGCGGCATCGACGGCATCGCCGAGAACGCGATGATCCTCAAGGAGCGCGGCCCGCGCCGCATCAGCCCCTTCTTCATTCCCGGCCAGATCATCAACCTTGTCTCGGGCCAGGTTTCGATCCGCCACGGCCTGAAAGGCCCGAACCATGCGGTGGTCACCGCATGCTCGACCGGCGCGCACGCCATTGGCGACGCTGCCCGGCTGATCATGTGGGGCGATGCCGACGTCATGGTGGCGGGCGGCGCCGAGGCGCCGATCACCAGGCTGTCGATCGCGGGCTTCGCGGCCTGCCGGGCTTTGTCCACCGAGCGCAACGACTCGCCTGAGACGGCTTCGCGACCCTATGACCGCGACCGCGACGGTTTCGTCATGGGCGAGGGCGCTGGCGTCGTCGTCCTGGAAGAGCTCGAGCATGCCAAGGCGCGCGGCGCCAGGATCTATGCCGAGGTCACCGGCTACGGCCTGACGGGCGACGCCCATCACATCACCGCGCCGGCCGAGGATGGCGACGGCGCCTTCCGCTGCATGACGGCTGCGCTCAACCGGGCGAAACTCTCGCCGGCCGACATCGACTACATCAACGCCCACGGCACCTCGACCATGGCCGACACGATCGAACTCGGCGCGGTCGAGCGGCTGGTCGGCAATGCCGCCTCGAAGATTTCGATGTCGTCGACCAAGTCGTCGATCGGTCATCTGCTGGGCGCGGCGGGTGCCGCGGAAGCGATCTTCTCGATCCTCGCCATCCGCGACAACGTCGCGCCGGCGACGATCAACCTCGACAATCCGGAACGCGAGACGGCCATCGATCTCGTGCCGAACAAGCCACGCCAGCGCCAGATCGACGTCGCGCTGTCGAATTCCTTCGGCTTCGGCGGCACCAACGCTTCGCTCGTGTTCCAGCGTTACAACGGCTGAAAGATCCCACGGAAGCGCGCATAGCTGCTACCGACCGGGATTGCTCGGAGACAGACAACCAGTCGGCAGTCCCGCCACCTGCCGTCATTTTTGCCAAATTCTCCCCTAGCCTATGGCCGGGGGATTCGTTGCAAGATCAGACGGTAGGGCGCGCCCATGAGCACAAATCCGGGGAACACCAATCCGGGCGAAGGCGGGGATTTCGGGCGGCAAGGCACGAAGGCCCCGATCATGCCAAAGACGGCGGCCGAGGCGTTGCGGCCGGAAGCCGGCACACCGCCGCCGTCGAAGCGCTCGCGCGCCTCGCGCAGCCAGGTCGTCGTGTTCCTGAATTTCTTCCTCTCCGTGGTGATCCTGCTCGTGCTCGCCTCGGGTGCCGCGCTCTATTTCGGCATGCAGGCTTTCGTCGAGCCCGGCCCATCCGCCAATGGCGACACCTTCATGATCAAGCCGAACACCGGCGTGCAGGAGATCGCCGACCAGCTCGAACGCCGCAGCCTGATCAGCGATGCCCGCGTCTTCCGGCTCGGCGTGCGCGCCACCGGCAATGAATCGGCGTTGAAGGCCGGCGAATACGCCATCAAGCCGCGCGCCTCGATGCGCGACATCATGGAACTCTTCAAGAGCGGCAAGTCGGTGATGTACTCGCTGACCATTCCTGAAGGGTTGACGGTCGAGCAGGCGCTGCAGCGCGTCGCCGATCAGGAGGCGCTCACCGGAGACATGCCCCCGGCCTTGCCGCCCGAGGGCAGCATTGCCACCGACACGCTGCGCTTCACCCGCGGCGCCACCAGGCAGCAGATGGTCGACAAGCTTGTCGCCGACCAGAAGAAGCTGGTCGAGGACGTCTGGTCGCATCGCGCGCCCGACCTGCCGATCGCCAACATCGATGACTTCGTCACGCTTGCCTCGATCGTCGAGAAGGAAACGGGCAGGAGCGACGAGCGTTCGCGGGTCGCCGCCGTCTTCCTCAACCGCCTGGCCAAGGGCATGCGGCTGCAGTCCGACTCGACCATCATCTATGGTCTGTTCGGTGGCAAGGGAAAGCCCGCCGACCGGCCGATCTACCAGTCGGACCTCGACAAGCAGACGCCCTACAACACCTATTTGATCAAGGGTCTGCCGCCGACGCCGATCGCCAATCCCGGCCGCGCGGCGCTCGAAGCCGTCGCCAATCCGTCGCAGACCGACGATCTCTATTTCGTCGCCGACGGCAGTGGCGGTCATGTCTTTGCCGCGACGCTGGAAGAGCACAACCAGAACGTCGCCCGCTACCGGGCGCTGCAGAAGAAGCAGGCGGATGACGCCGCCAAGGCCTCAGGCCAGACGACGGAGCCGGCCGCTCCCGACGGCAATACCGGTAATGGCGATGCTGGCGCAGGCACCGGCGATGACGGCGGCGAGAATGGCGATGCCGGTGGCGACGCCGCGCAGTAGGTGTGCCGCACGCGTCCTTTGACGCGGGGCCATATTCATGTTTTGAGGGGGCGCCGGCCGATCGTCCGGCGATCTTGGGGCGTGCGGCGCCGGGCTTTGCATGCCGGGGCCGCGACAGGGGACGACAGGGCAATGAGCCTGCAGAGCATGACCGGTTTCGCGCGGTCCGCCACCGAAAGCGAAGGCACCTCGATCGCCTGGGAGGTGAAATCGGTGAACGGCAAGAGCGCCGAGGTGAGGCTTCGACTGCCGCAAGGTTTCGACCGGCTGGAGACCGCCGTCCGGCAAACTGTGCAGAAGCGCTTCGCGCGCGGCAATTTCCAGGCGATGTTGACCGTCGGCCGCGCCGCCGCCAGGCAAGCCCAGCCAGTGGTCAACGAGGCGTTCCTGAAGGACCTGGCGGGCCTCGCCAAGCGCTTGCAGGAGCAGTTCGGCACCGAGCCCGCCACCGCCGACGGGCTGCTCTCGCTGCGCGGCGTGCTCGACATTCCCGAAGCCGTCGAGACCGAGGAGGAGCGGGCGACGCTTGACGTCGCGATCCTGTCGGCGCTCGAGGCAGCGCTCACCGGCCTGGAACAGGCGCGCCGCGGCGAGGGCACTGCACTTGGCGCGCTGCTTTCCGGCCATATCGATACCATCGAGGCGCTGACGCTGAAGGCGGAGGCCGATCCCTCGCGCGAGCCCGTGGCGATCCGCGAGCGCATCGCCGAGCAGGTGCGTCTCCTGACGGATGCCTCCGCCAATCTCGACGCTGTGCGGCTGCACCAGGAAGCCGCCTTCCTCGCCACCAAGGCCGACATCCGCGAGGAGATCGATCGGCTGAAGACGCATGTCGCTTCTGCGCGGGCGCTGCTCGAGAGCGGCGGCGCCGTCGGCCGCAAGCTCGATTTTCTGGCGCAGGAATTTAACCGCGAATCGAATACCTTATGCTCCAAATCGAACGCCGCCGCGGTCACCGCGATCGGGCTGGAGCTGAAGGCGGTGGTCGACCAGTTTCGTGAACAGGTCCAGAATCTGGAGTGACGGGAATGGTTGCCAAGGAGCCGACGGCTGCCAGGGATCTGGGGTCCCGCATCCGCCGTCGCGGATTGATGCTGGTGCTGTCGTCGCCATCGGGCGCCGGCAAGTCGACGATCGCGCGCAATCTTCTGGAAAGCGACGGAAGCCTCGAGCTTTCGGTCTCCGTCACCACGAGGCCACGCCGCGGCTCGGAAATCGAGGGTGTCCACTATCATTTCCGCACTATGCGCGAGTTCGAGCGGCTGCGCGATTCCGATGCGCTGCTCGAATGGGCCGAAGTGCACGGCAACTGTTATGCAACGCCGCGTGAGCCAGCGGAAATCGCGCTGGCCGAAGGCCGCGACATGCTGTTCGACATCGACTGGCAGGGCGCCCAGCAGCTCAAGGAGAAGATGCGCGCGGACATCGTCTCGATCTTCATCCTGCCGCCGTCGATGAAGGAATTGAAGGCGCGCCTGAAGCGCCGCGCCGAGGACCAGGAGTCCGTCATCGAGACCAGGCTGAAGAACGCCCGCCTCGAGATCGAGCATTGGAAGGAATACGACTTCGTCATCGTCAACGACGACCTCGACCGCGCCTTCGCCGAGGTCCGCGCCATCGTCACGGCGGAGCGGCTTCGGCGCGACAGGCGGCCTGGCCTGTTCGATTTCATTTCCGGCCTGCTGGACGAGAAGACGGGGTGATCTTTCCTTCGCCCCGTTTACGGGGAGAAGGTGGCCCGAAGGGCCGGATGAGGGGTAAAACCCAGCCTTCTGCAGGTTGGCGCCGCCCCTCATCTGCCTGCCGGCATCTTCTCCCCGTAAACGGCATAGGCGCTAAGATAGGGATTGCGGCGCGGAATCGATTGTGATTCTACGCTGGGATGACACACGAATCGCTTGTTGATGACGGCTGGGCCGAGACGATTGAGCTTCTCGGCGGCGAAGAGTTGATCGCAGGAAGTGCGCGCGAGACGAAGGCGTTCCTGCGCCCGCGCGGCATCAGGTCGGCGAGCGACCTGTTGCGCCTGACCCTGGCTTACTGCCTTGGCAAGGTAGGCATGCGGGGCGTCGTGGCCTGGGCGGCGGCGAGCGGGATTGCCGACATTTCGGACGTGGCCTTGCTCGGCCGGCTGCGCAATGCAGGCCCCTGGCTGCAACAGTTGATTGGGCATCTTTTGAAGCGCGAGGATGCAGGCTTGGCCAAAGGCCGGCTGATCCGCATCCTCGATGCGACGGCGGTTGCCAAGGCCGGTGCGCATGAGAAGAAGAACAATGGCCTTTGGCGCATGCACTGCGCCTTCGAGCTCGAGCGCGAGCAGTTCGATTTCCTCGAGATCACCGACCAGAGCGAGGCCGAGCTGATCGACCGCGTGCCGGTGGTGGCGGGCGAGATCCGGATCGGCGACCGCGTCTATCTGCAGGCCGAGCGGATCGCAAAGGTCATGGCGCAAGGCGGCGACGTTGTCGTGCGCGCGTCGTGGAAGAATGCGCGATGGCTCGACGCCAAGGGCGAGGCGTTCGATCTCATCGGCCACTTGGAGAGCTGCCGCGACGAGGTCTTCGAAACGCCTGTCCGGCTAGGCCTCAAGAAGGGCGAGCCTGTGAAGATGCGCCTGATCGCCTTGCGCAAATCCGAGGCCGCGGCACAAGAAGCGCGGCGCAAAATCAACAAGGAAGCCAAGGCCAAGGGCAACAAGGTTCAACCGCAGACGCTGATTGCCGCCGGCTTCGTCATCCTTGTGACCTCGCTCGACCGGGAGGCGTTTCCCCCCGACACGGTTCTCAAGCTCTATCGCATGCGCTGGCGCATCGAGCTCGCCTTCAAGCGTCTGAAGAGCCTGATCGGACTGCGCGCGCCTCCCGCCAAAGACCCAAGGATCGCAAAGCCTTGGATTCTTGCCCATTTCCTCATAGCGCTTATGACCGAACCCCTCTCGCAGGAGTTTGGTGTCTCTCCCCCTTGAGCGACTGTGGCGCGCTACCCGTCAGATCGTCGCCTCCCTGATCGCAGCGATCTTTACTCAGCCGCCCCTGGCAGCCCTGCGCCAAAATCTCCATGCCTTGCGACATCGTTGGCGTGAGCCACCACGAAAGCGAAAGTTTCAGTCCATGCCAACGCTATCTTAGCGCCTATGTCGTAAACGGGGCGAAGAGAGCTACACCGCGTTCGTCAGCCTGACGAACTCCTCCACGCTCAGCGTCTCGGCTCGCCGCGTCGGATCGATGCCGGCGCGGATGAGGAGCGCTTCGCCGCCCAGGCTTTTCACGCTTTGCCTGAGCATCTTGCGGCGCTGGCCGAAGGCGGCCTCGGTGACGCGGCCGAGCTTTCTGCCATCCACGGGCAGGGGAGACGGACGCGGCACCAGATGCACCACGGAGGAGGTGACCTTCGGCGGCGGCGTGAACGCCTGCGGCGGCACGTCGAACGCGATCCTCGCCTCGCTGCGCCAGCCGGCCAGAACCCCGAGCCGGCCATAGGCGTCGCTGCCCGGACCCGCGGTGATGCGCTCCGCCACCTCGCGCTGGAACATCAGCGTCATCGACTGGTAGAAGGGCGGCCAGTCGGCCACGGTCAGCCAGCGGATCAGAAGCTCGGTGCCGATATTGTAGGGCAGGTTGGCGACGATCTTCACCGGCCCGCCGTTCCCCGTGCCGGCGAGCGTTGCAAAATCCGTTTTCAGCGCATCGCCGGGAATGACCTCGAGGCGTCCGGGATAATGGCTGGAGACCTCCGCCAGCGCTTCGAGGCAGCGCTCGTCGCGCTCGATGGCGATCACGCGCCGCGCGCCGTTGAAGAGCAACGCCCGCGTCAGCCCGCCAGGGCCCGGACCGACCTCGATCACCGTCGCCTCGCCGAGATCGCCGGCGGCGCGGGCGATCTTGCTTGTCAGGTTGAGGTCGAGCAGAAAATTCTGCCCGAGCGCTTTCTTGGCCTGCAGGCCGTGCTGCTCGATCACCTCGCGCAGCGGCGGCAATCCGTCGATTGTGGTGCGCCCACTCAATTGGGCCTCATGCGGCGGCTGCCTGCCGGCCGCTGTCGGCCAGCCGGCGCGCCAGCCTCAGCGCGGCGATCAGGCTGTCGGCGCGCGCGATGCCTCTTCCGGCGATGTCGAAAGCGGTGCCGTGGTCGGGCGAGGTGCGGATGAACGGCAGGCCCAGCGTCACGTTGACGGCCTCGTCGAAGGCAAGCGTCTTGGCCGGGATCAGGGCCTGGTCGTGATACATGCAGATCGCCGCGTCATAGGAGGCGCGTGCACGTGGATGAAACATCGTGTCGGCCGGCAGCGGCCCGACCGCGTCGATGCCCTGCGCCCTCAACGTCTCGACGGCCGGAGCCACGATTGCGGCATCCTCCAGGCCCATGGCGCCGCCTTCGCCGGCATGCGGGTTGAGCCCGGCGATCGCCAGCCTCGGCCGTGCGATGCCGAAGCGGCTCTTGAGATCGGCGGCGGTGGTGCGCGCGGTGGCCACGATCAGCTCCGTCGTCAGCACCTTCGGCACTTCGGCCAGAGGGATGTGGATGGTCACCGGAACGGTGCGCAGATCGGGCCCGGCCAGCAGCATCACCGGCGTCACATCCCTGCCGGTATGGCGCGAGGCCAGATGCGCCAGATATTCGGTGTGGCCGGGAAAGCCGAATCCGGCATCGTAGAGCGGCTTCTTCGCGATCGGGCAGGTGACCACCGCGGCGGCGCGGCCGGCGAGGCAGTCGGCGACGGCGCTGTCGATGGCTTCGATCGTGCCGGCGGCATTGGCCGGGTCCGGCTCTCCTGGGCGGTCGACAAGACGCGCGTGGAGCGCCACGACGGGCAGGGCGCGGGCGAAATGATGCGCTGCCTGTCCCGGCAGCGTCTCGGCAATCGTCACATTGGCGCCGACAAGGCGGGCGCGGGTCTCGATCAGGGTAGGGTCGGCGAGCAGGTAGAAAGGCGGCACGCCGGCGCTGTCACCCGCCTGCCAGGCAGCGATGGCGATCTCGGGCCCGATGCCCGAGGGATCGCCGACACTCAGCGCCAGCGGCGTGTCGGTCTTCTGCGTGCTCATGCGGTGGACATGCTGCGGTATCGAGGCACGCGTTCGCCCTCAGCGTTCGACGATCTTGGCCTTCTGGCGCAGCTCGGCGACATATTTCTTGCTGAGTTCGTCGGCGTCCTTGTCGCCGCTGCCCTCGGCCTGGAACACCATCTGCGCGGCCTTGTCGTCGGAAACTTCGCGCGAGGAGCAGATGCCGATGAACTCGATGCCGCGCTCGGTCTCGCGCGTCGGGGTCGCGCCGCCAACCTTGGTCGCCTTGATCTGCTCGGCCCAGTCGGACGGCAATTGCGGCGCCAGCACCCGGCCCAGATCGCGCACCGTGACGTCGAGCAGGCCCTTGGCGAAGTCGCGCGTGGTGTTGCAGCCGTTGAAGCGGGCGCGCATGGCGTCGGCTTCGCGCTTGCGTTTGGCAAGTGTGGCGGCGCGCTCGGAAGCCGGCACCACGAAGATCACCTGCTGCAGCATATATTCCATGGCGGTCGGCTTGGATCCGCCCTTGTCGAGCATGCGGCGGACCGCATCCTGCTCGGTCACCGAACCGCCTTCGCCGGAACGGTAGCGCGCGCTGAGCGCCTGGTTCCAGGCCATCTGGGCACGGATGAATTCCTTGAAGTGTTCCTTGCTGACACCCGACTGGTTCATGATTGCGTCGAGTTTCGCCAGCGGCATCTTGTTGCCCGAGGCGAAGTGCTGGTAGGCGGCGTCGACCTGCTGATCGGTGATGCGGATGCCGAGCCGCTTGGCCTCGGCCAGCCGCAGCGTCTGGTCGATCATCTCCTCCTTGGCATCGCCTTTCTTATGCTGCAGCTTGAAGAAGGCGGCGCGGTGCGCGATGTCGCCGGTGGTGATCGGTATGCCGTTGACGACATATTTGATCTCCGCCGCGAAAGCAGGCTGCACGCCGGCCGTGACCGAGATCGAGGTCGCCGCCACCAGAAGCGCCAATCCTGCCGAAAACAGGTATTTCCTCATCTTACCTTCCCAATTTCCCCATCACGACGGCGCCCGCGTCCTCCGAACGCCTGCGCGATGCAGCCGACCCCATGCTCGTCCTATGCGGCGAAACGATGTCGCCTGCGCATACCCCCGAGAATCGGTGCATTTTCGAGGGATCTCGCTTCAAATCAAGACCAAGGCACCGCCAGCGCCCGAACGGCGCACGGCTTGCGGGCCGTGCGCTTGCCCATCTCACTGGATGGTATCGATCGCGCTTGTTGACGAGCCGAAATCGCCGAGCGTGCGGAACGACAGATTGAAGCCGATGTTCTGCGACAATTCCTTGGTGACGGTATCACGCGTCTGCGAATAGGTCATGATGTAGGTGAAGCAGGAATCGTTATAGGCGAAGCCGAGGCCGTCCTTGACCAGCACATTCGTCTCGATGTCGTAGGTGCCGGTGCCGAACAGCCGCCAGTTCTGCGCCAGATGCGTCGAGGCGCCGAGCGTGACTTCGTGACGGTCAGTGGCAAAGCCGTAGAGCGGCTGCGCCTCGATGAAGGCATATTTGGCGCTGAGCGATATCGGCAGACCGGAATAGGCGGCCTTCACTTCGGCGCGCCTCACTTCCCAGGTCTGCTCGTCGAAACGCCCGCTCACCGACCCGGAGAACCCACTCGGGCTGTTGAAGCCGATCAAGCCGACATAGTCGGATTTGGTCGTCTGCAGTCCCGAATAGGCGCCGACATTGACCAGATCGGGGGCGTCGAAGGAGTTCTCTCCGCCAAGCTGGTACGATTGGCCGAAGATAGCGTTAGTGCCCCAGCCGCCATCGTAGCTGCCGGAATAGCGGAAGCCGACATTGGCGCGCGTGCCGCCTTCGATGCGGTCGTAGCCGGAGAACTTGTCGCGCTCGAACAGCGTGGTGGCGTCGAAGACGAAGCTCTGCGCGTCCTCGTTCGGGATCGCCAGCCCGCCGACATACTGCTCGTTCGGGCGCACGAAAATCTGTGCCGTCGGCTCCAGGATATGGCTGGAGTTCGGCATCGAGAACAGAAGCGGCCAACGCGCCTCGAGGCCGAGGGTGGCCATGTAGCGGGCGAGCGAGGACCGCATGTCGACGTCTTCGCCGAGATTCGTCGCCATCTGGTTGACGGCGGCGAGCGAGGCCGAATTGGCGTTGACATAACCGGCGTCGCCGCGGAAGGCGAGCAATGGCGTCAGTTGCAGGCCGTCCTCTGTGGTGAAGGTGCGCTTCCATTCGGCTTCGGCGCTGAGCCGGCTCGATTCGCCCTCGATGCCGCGCACATTGTTGATCGAAGTCGGATCGCTGGTATCGGAAAGCACCGCATCCAGCCGGTTGCGGCTGATCACGCGCGCGTTGACGTTGAACGACAGTTGGCCGCCGGCCACCGACATATCTGGGATATAGGCGTAGTCGAAAGACGGCAGCACCCAGGGCTGCTTGGACGCGCGTGCGGTCGGATCGCTGGAGAGCGTATCTTCCTGCACCTCGAAGCGCATGGCGCGAACGTCGAAATAATTACGGCCGCTCAGGCCCGTCAGATAGATCGACGATTGGTGGACGAGGTCGCTGTAGCCTTCGATGTTGTAGGTGCGCGAGAAATCCTTGTCGGTCTGGAGCAGGATGTCCCAGCCGAAATTCCAGCGCTCGTTGATGGCGAATTGGCCTTTGGTGCCCATCATGCCGCGGAACTTGTTCGGATCGTTCTGCGGTCCCGAATTCACGGTGTAGCCGGGGTCGACAAACGCGCCGGGATCCTGCTGATTGATGCCGGCGATCTTCAGCGTGTACTGGCCGTTGTTGAAGCGCTGGCGCCACTCGGCCTCGCCGAGGAAGCCCTGCTTGGTGTAGCCGGTGCCGGTGACGGTCAGGTCATAGGTCGGGGACAGCGCGAAATAATAGGGGACTTTGACGCCGACGCCGAGATGGGTGTTGTAGGCGATGCCGGGGATCAGGAAGCCGCTCTTGCGCTTGACCGTCGGGTCGGCGATCTCGAAGGCAGGCAGATAGGCAAGCGGGAAGCCGAAAAATTCGAAATTCGAGTTTTCGAAGCGGACCGTCTTCTTCTCGCCGTTCCAGATGATCTTCCTGGCCTTGATGCGCCAGGTCGGCGCTTTGTCCGGCTTGTCCTCGCAAGGCTCGCAGGCGGTGTAGACGCCGTTGTGGAAGGTGGTGAGCACGCCGCCCATGCGCTCGGCGCTCTCGGCGGCGAAATAGGCCTTGTCGACCGTCTCGACGCGCAGCGCGTTGAGGAAACCGTCGGCGAAATCGTCGGTGATGTCGATATGGTCGGAATTGACCTTGGTGCCGTCGCTGTTGATGAGCTCGACGGCGCCGCTGGCGACGAGGCGCTTGGTATCGCGGTTATACACCACGCGCTGGGCGACCAGCTTGTTGCCGCCATAGTCGATCTGCACGCCGCCGACGGCCGTCACCGTGTGCTTGTCGTTGTCGTAGACGAGAGTATCGGCGGCCAGCAGCATCTGCGTGCCGGAAGGGACGGGCTTGGCGGTGATTTCCTGCGCCAGCGCGGGTACCGTCGGCACCGCGCAGGCGAACAGGCATGCCAAGGCGGTCGCCCCATAGAGGCGCGCCAAACCGGCCTGCCTATGGCTGCGCAATCCAGCCTCCCTCACTAGCCGTCTTCCTTGTATAGCAGAAACGTCACCCCAAAGAACATAGCCACGACAACCGGAACCCATGCAGCCACCACTGTAGGCACGAATCCGGCGACCCCGAATGCCTTGACCAGTACCGAAACGACATAAAGCAGAAAGCCGGCCACGACGCCACCCAGAATCATCGTTGCCGACTGTCCCATTCTCGCAAATCGCATTGAAACCGTTGCAGCAATCAGCGTCATGGCGACGAGAAGGAACGGCATCGCCACCAGCGAATCAAACTGCATGGCGAAGGCATTTGCCTTGAGCCCGAAGGAGCGGGCAACCTCGATCTTGCGCGGCAGCTCGTAGAAGGGGATGGTTTCCGGGCGCGCCAGCCGCTCCTGCACGAATTCCGGCTTGAGATTCGTCGGAACCTTGTCGGACGCCAGCGCCTGGATATTACCGCCCTTGAAGACCTTGACGTCCTGCAATTCCCAGTAGCCGTCGCGCAGGAAGGCCTTGGCGGCATCCTTGCGCTCGGCGATGTTGCCCTGCGGGTCGAGGATGAAGAACACCGCGTCCGCCATCTCCAGCCCCTGGTTGAGGATGGCGCGGGCGCCGATGATGGTGTCGCCCGATTCGGTTTTCTGCCTGAGCCAGGGCGTGACGTTGGTCGTGACGGCGTTCGACTTGCCGGCCCTGAGATCGTTCTCCATCTGCTCGGACCAGGAGAAGCCGTGCGCGGCGATCGGATTGATCACACCGACCGACAGCGCGCCGAACATCAGCGCGCCGACGCAGCACGGGAACAGGAACTGCCAGGCCGAAACGCCAGCCGAACGCGCGATCACCAGCTCGTAGCGGCGGTTGAGCGACACCAGCGTCGCCATCGCCGAGAACAGCCCGACGAATGGCACCGTCTGCAGCATGATCATCGGCATCCTGAGCGCCGAGATGGCGAAGGCCGTGCCGTAGGTGAAACCCGGCAACCCGGTCGTGCGGCCGGACAACTCGGTGAAATCGATCAGGAACACCAGCGCCAGCAGGCCCAGGAAGAACCAGAAGGTGATCGTGACGTAGCGGAAGAAGAAATAGCGGCCCAGCGTCCAGCCCATGGTCAGGCTCCCTGGCCGGAAGTGCGCCGGGCGAGCCAGAGCTTGAAAGCAGTCCAACTGTCGCCGGCGCGCTTGGCAAGGTTGGTCAGCCAGTCGGCCCAGCTGACCGGCAATTCCATGCTGCGCGAGGAAACGATGAACCAGACCGAAACCGCGGAAGCGACGATCGGTATGCCGTAGAGCAGATAGACATAGTATCCGACCTTGTCGGCCTTGCCGGCGGCGAAGAAGCCCAGCCACCGCACGAACAGCGCGATGGCGATTGCCGTGATCAGCGGATTGATGCGCGCCTCTCGGTGCGAGCGCGCATCGCCCGCGACCGCAAGCGCGATCAGCGCGAACACCAGCGAATAGGACCATTCGGCGAAACGCTGGTTGAGCTCCGCCCGGTAGCTGCCCGGTTCGCGCTGGAACATCTTGTCGTTGGGGTCCGGGTTGAGCAGGTACGCCGTCGTCCGGTCCTTGGGCAAAAGCGTGATGTCGTTTGCCGCCGACATGAAGGCCGACATGTCGAAGGCATAAGAGGTAAAGCGGATGACGGAGAGGTCGCCGGTCACCGATTTGCGGTTGATGACGCCGTCATTCATCATCAGAACCTTCTCGTCGCCTTTTTCGACGATGCTGCCGCTCTTGGCGTAATAGGTGAGGCTGGCGCCTTCCTCGCGCGAATCTGCGACGAAGATGCCGCCGAGCCTGTTGCCGGGAAGCCGTTCGCCGACCTGCAGATACAGGCCCTCGTCGATCTTGCGGAACGTACCTTCCTGGATGATCAGCGACACGAGATCGGCGCGCGAAGCGGCCACCAGCTGCCGGTTTTTCTGCCTGGCATAAGGGTCGATGGCGTTGTCGACGATGAAGGAAAAGGCGCAGGCCGCGATTGCGAGCAGCAGGATCGGCCGCGCGATCGTCCAGCGCGAGGCGCCGGCGGCGCTGAGCACGGCGAGCTCCGAATCGGTGTTCATGGCGCTCAGCGTCTGCGCCACAGCCACCACCAGCGCGAACGGCACCACGATCGGAATGATCGAAGGGATGATGAGCGCGGCCACTTCGAAAAAGGTCAGCGCCGACTGGCCGTTGTCGGTGACGAGGTCGATCTTGGCCAGAACCTGCGTCGTCCACACGATCGCCAGCGTCCACACCAGCGATGCGAGGAACATCGTCAGCGCCCGGCGCATGATGTAGCGTTCAACGACCTTCATGAAGGCTTTTCTCGATTTTGCCGAACGGCATCATGCCCGCCGACAAGGTAGTCATCCGGCGCCGCCCGTACAACTGGCTCATAGGCGGCTCGCTCCGGTTTGTCGCCCCACGCCACTGCCCCGGCGCGGCGGAGTCTCCGCGCCAATGGATAAGAAATGCAAAACATCGATGGTTAACAGCAGGTTGCGGCAGCAAGCTAAGGTCGTGCCGAGGCGAATCCATTGTCTATCCTGGCGCCGATATAGACCGCGATTTTGGCCAATGTCTTGCCAAATGGCCGAAAACGACCAAATGTCGCGCACGCTTGCCAAACCGCTTGCTCGCTGAAAATTACCTTTGCCGGCACCTTACGGCCATCCCCGAAAGCAGGATCTGATGACGTCGAGACCATCCATTTCTTTCGCCAAATTCGCCGCGCCGAAAAAGGGCAGCGTCTTCGTGTTCGCGGCCGACGGCGGCGGACTCGGCGAAGCGGCGAAGGCCTGTGATCCGGCCGGCGCGTTGGCGCGCGCGTTTCCGGTCGCCGATTTCTCCGGCAAGTTCGCAAGTTCGGCCGAAGTGCTGGCGCCGGAAGGAACGTCCCTCGACCGTCTGGTGGCGGTCGGCGCCGGCAAGGTCTCGGCCCTCGACGACAACGCCTGGCTGAAGCTCGGCGGCGCCGTTGCCGCTTCGCTGCGCAAGGCGACCGAAGTGGCCGTCATCCTCGATCTGCCCGAATTGCAGCCTGATGGCCGCCAGGCGGCGAGCCTTGCCGCCGGCATTCTCCTGCGCAGCTATGCCTTCGACAAATACAAGACCAGGAAAGACAAGGAAGACGGCCAATCCGACGCTAAGGCGGCGAAGCCCGCCAAGGTCACGATCCATTGCGCCGACCCCGCGGCCGCGAAGAAGGCGTTCGCCGGCGAGGAAGCGGTGGTCGACGGTGTGCTGCTGGCGCGCGACCTCGTCAACGAGCCGGCCAATGCCCTGGGGCCGATCGAATTCGCCGAGCGCGCCAAAGTATTGGAGCAGCTCGGCGTCGAGGTCGAGATCCTGACGGAAAAGGAAATGAGGAAGCTCGGCATGGGTTCGCTGCTCGGCGTCGCCCAAGGCTCGCCGCGCGGCGCCCGCCTTGCGGTGATGCGCTGGAACGGCGGCAAGGCCAAGGACGCGCCGCTTGCCTTCATCGGCAAGGGCGTCACCTTCGACACCGGCGGCAATTCGATGAAGCCGGCCTCGGGCATGGAAGACATGAAGGGCGACATGGGAGGTGCTGCCGCCGTCACCGGGCTGATGCACGCGCTGGCAGCGCGCAAGGCGAAGGCCAATGTGGTCGGCGTCATCGGCCTGGTCGAGAATGCCGTCGACGGCCATGCCCAGCGCCCCGGCGACATCGTCACCTCGATGTCGGGCCAGACGATCGAGGTGCTCAACACCGATGCCGAAGGCCGCCTCGTGCTCGCCGACGCGCTCTGGTACACCAACGACCGTTTCAAGCCGAAATTCATGATCAATCTGGCGACCTTGACCGGCGCCATCATGGTCGCGCTCGGCCAGCATTATGCCGGCCTCTTCTCCAACAATGACGAGCTCGCTGGCCGGCTGTTCGGCGCCGGCCAGTCGTCGCAGGAACGGTTATGGCGCATGCCGCTCGGGGCTGAATACGACAAGCTGATCGATTCCAAGAACGCCGACATGAAGAACATCGGCGGCCGCTACGGCGGCGCCATCATCGCCGCGCAGTTCCTGCAGCGCTTCGTCAAGGACACGCCCTGGGCGCATCTCGACATCGCCGGTACCGCGATGGGTGCGCCGTCTAGCGAGATCAACCAGTCCTGGGGCTCGGGCTTCGGCGTGCGCTTGCTCGACAGGTTGGTGCGCGACCATTACGAAGGGTAGGGGATGGCCGACATCCTGTTCTACCACCTGACGGAATCGACGCTCGAGGAGGCGCTTCCCGGCCTGCTCGAGCGCAGCGTCGAGCGCGGCTGGCGCGCCGTGGTGCAAACAGGCACGGAAGAGCGCCGCGACGCGCTCGACCAGCATCTGTGGATTTTCCGCGACGATTCCTTCCTGGCGCATGCCACCGACCGCGAGGCCTATCCGGCCGAGCAGCCGATCCTGCTCACCACGGCCGGGAGCAACCAGAACGCCGCGCAGATACGCTTCCTGGTCGACGGCGCGACCCCGCCAGAGCTCTCCGGCTACGAGCGCGCCGTCTTCCTGTTCGACGGCCATGACGCCGCGCAGCTCGAAGCCGCCCGCGGCCATTGGAAGACGATGAAGGAAGCCGGCCACGCCGTGACCTACTGGCAGCAGACGCCTGATCGGCGATGGGAACGCAAGGCTTGAACATCAGTGCCGTGCAGTTTGAACCGGCTCTTACGGAGCCTTCTATTGACGAAGCAGCGCCCGGTTTGCCTGCATCAGATCGAGATACCGCTGCTTGGCTGCCGGTTCGGCCAGGCAGAAGAACCGGAGCAATTCGTTGGCCCGGTCTTCGAAAGCGCGGAAGGCCGGGAACTCGTTTGTGCCCGTGCTGGTCGAGCGACCGAGCATAAATTGGTCTCTGAAGTTCGACCCATCCACCGAATTGGCTACCGTGATCTTGTCTACTTGCCCTCTGACATAGGACGTCGTTATCCGCGACTCGTAGCCGTTTGGCTTTTCATCGACGGTCACGAGGTTCCCACTGGCTGGTGGTTTCGGGCAGTCGACCGAGACTCTTAGAAGGTCGCTACCGGCGAAGCAGGATGTGCATCCGCAAAGCACCAAAACCAAAGCAAGTTTGATCGAGTTCTGCACGTGTCGGATCCTCGTTACCTCGCCCGGAAACATCGTCGCTAACAATAGTTGACGGAATGTCGCCATGAACTGCTAGCATCGATCCATGAGTTGGAAGAAACCAATTCGCTCGGCGGGGGGAGAATGCGGGTCAGGATCGTCGGAACCGGTAGGGCGGTACCGGCTGAGCGGGTCACCACGCGCGCGCTGGAACAGGAGCTGAGCCTCCATGAGGGCGCGCTGGAAACCGCCACCGGCGTCGTCGAGCGCTATGTCTGCAACGCCGAGACGCAGATCGATCTCGCCTGCGCCGCAGCCACACTTGCGCTTGCAGATGCCGGCGTAGAGCCCGACGCGGTCGACCTGATCGTCGGCGGCTGCGGCGTACCCTACCAGCCGCTGCCGGCGACCGCGCCGCTGGTCATGCAGCGCCTGGGGTTGGCGGACGGCTCGGCCGGCGCCTTCGACGTCAACAGCACCTGTCTCGGCTTCCTCACCGCCTTCGAGACCGCCGGCCGCATGATCGAGGCGGGACAATGCGAGACGGCGTTGGTGTTTTCGTCCGAGGTCGCCTCGCGCGCCCTTCCGTGGCAGGACGCGCCGGAGGTCGCGGCACTCTTTGGCGACGGCGCCGCGGCGGCGGTGCTGCGCAAAGCCAAGCCGGGCGAGGGCAAGGTGGTGGCCAGCCTGATGCGCACCTATCCCTCCGGCTGGGAAGCCTGCGGTATCGGTTCGGGCGGCACGCGCTTCGATTTCCGCATGCAGCAGGAAGCGTTCGCGGCGCACAGCCTGTTCCACATGGATGGCAAGGAATTGTTCCGGCTGACCTCGCGCCATTTCAACGGCTTCGTCGCTGCTCTGCTCGACCGCGCCGGCTGGCGGCATGACGACGTCGATCTCGTCGTGCCGCATCAGGCGAGCCCCTTCGCGCTTGCCCATATGGCGCGCCAGACCGGCTTTTCGCCGCAAAAGCTGGTCGACATTTCCGCCCGCTTCGGCAATCAGATCGCGGCCTCCATTCCCTTCGCGCTCGACGTCGCGCGCCGCGAGGGCCGCGTAACAGCGGGCATGAAGCTGCTTTTCCTGGGCACCTCGGCCGGCGTTTCCTTCGGCGGCATGGCGCTGGAGGTCTGAGCAATGGCCGTCCTCGTCACCGGCGCTAGCGGCTTCCTCGGCGCCCATGTGCTCGAGCGGCTGGCGGCATCCGGCACGCTGGCGCTCGGCCTCGGCCGCGATGAGAAACGCTGCGCCGCGCTCGAAGCAGCCGGCCATCGCATCATCCGCCATGATCTGGCGCAGCCGCTCGACGCAACGCTCGATCCCAGGCTGGGGAGGGTCGAACGGATCATCCATTGCGCGGCGCTCTCCTCGCCCTTCGGCCGCCTCGCGGATTTCGAGGCGGCGAATGTGACGGCGACGCGCAACCTCGTCGATTTTGCCAGGCGGCAGGGCGTCAGCCGCTTCGTCCACATCTCCAGCCCGTCGGTCTGCTTTGCCTTTCGCGACCAGCTTGGCTTGACCGAGGACATGGCTTTGCCGGAACCGGTCAATCACTATGCCCGCACCAAGCGCGCGGCGGAGGCGATCGTGCTTGGCCAGCCCGCCATCCATTCGCTGGTGCTGCGGCCGCGCGGCATCTATGGCAAGGGCGACCGCGCGCTCCTGCCGCGCCTCATCAAGGCGGCAAAAACCCGGCCGCTGCCGCTGTTTCGCGATGGCCGCGCGGCCATCGACCTCACTCATGTCGACGATGTCGTCGACGCGGTGATGGCGGCGCTTGCGGCACCCAGGGAGGCCGAATGCCAGGTCTTCAACATTTCCGGCGGCGCGGTGCTGCCGGTCCGCCGTATCGCCGACGAGGCTTGCATCCGCGCCGGTCTCAAGGCGCGCTGGCGGCCGATGCCGCTCGTGCCGGCGATGCTGGCGGCGGGCCTGATGGAAACAGTGGCGCTGCGGCTGCCCGGCCGGCCGGAACCGCCGGTCACGCGCTATGGGCTCGGCCTCTTTGCCTATGCGCAAAGCCTCGATCTTTCCAAAGCGAAGCGGATGCTCGGCTGGGCGCCGAAAGTCTCGTTCGAACAGGGGCTCGACCGCACCTTTTCCGGCGGGGCAGGGCCATGAGGATCGTCTTCGCCAACAGCGCCTGGGTGAGCGCCGCCGAGCGACTGATCCTGCGCGGCGGCGGCTGGCAAAGCGTCAAGCTGCGCGTCCGCTATGGGCTGATCTTCCACCCGATTGCCGGGCCGGTGCTGGTCGACACCGGTTACACGCCGGAAGCTCTTGTGGGGGAGAGGCGCGGCCGGATGCTGCGGCTCTATGGCGCGCTGCTGAAGCCTCGGCTCAACGCCGACGAGCAGGTCCTGCCGGTGCTGCGGCGTTTCGGGCTCTCACCTGATGACATCCGCACAGTCGTCGTCACCCATTTCCACGCCGACCACATTTCGGGCCTGTCTCTGTTTCGCAACGCGCGCTTCATCGCCAGCGATGCCGCCTGGGCGCGGGTCATGGCGCGCGGCCCGAGGCAGAATCTGCGCCACGGCGTCTTCACCGAACTCTTCCCGCCGGATTTCGAGGCGCGGCTGAAGGGGGTGTCCGCGAAGCCTCGCGTTGCGCCGCAGGGCGGCATCCCGGGCGGCGCCGATCTCTTCGGCGACGGCAGCGTCATTGCGGTCGATCTTCCCGGGCATGCCGATGGCCAGTTCGGCCTGCTGTTCAATGGCCTCGGCCGGCCGCTGCTCTACGCCGTCGACGTGCAATGGCTGCTCACCGCCTTGATCGAAAATCGCACGCCCGGCTTCCCGGCCACCTTGATCGCCGAGGATGCGGCGGCAATCGAGCCGACCAGCGCCATGCTGCGCCGCTTCCTCGCCTCCGGCGGCGAGGTGATGCTCTGCCATGACCCCGCGCCGACATCTTACGATCTCGCGCCGGAGGCCGCATGAACGGGCTGGCGGAAGCGGCAGGCTCCTTCTCCCTGACGCGCTGGGTCTCGCGCAAGACCCGGCCCGGCTTCGAGCGCTGGCAAGCGGCGGCCCTACGGCGCTTCCTCGATCGCGACCTGCCGCGCGCGCCTTTCTATGGCCACGCGCCAGCCCGGCTTGCCGACCTGCCGGCGACCGACAAGGCGCTGCTGATGGGGCGCTTCGAGGATTTCAACATCCACGGCCTCACCGCCACGCAGGCCTGGGCAGCTCTGGCGCGTGACGGCCGCGCCGGACCGCTCATCGTCGGCGCCAGCACCGGCACCTCCGGCAATCGCGGACTGTTCGTGATTTCCGAAGCCGAGAAATACCGCTGGCTGGGCACGATCCTCGACAAGGCGACGCCCGATCTTCTGTGGCGCGGCATGCGCGTCGCCGTGATCCTGCCGCAGAACACCGGGCTTTACGACAGCGCCCGCAAATCGCGGCTGATCAAGCTCGCCTTCTTCGATCTGACATTGGGACCGGAAAGCTGGCGTGGCGCGCTCGAAGCCTTCGACCCGACGGTCATCATCGCGCCGCCGAAGATCCTCCGGCATTTGTCGACCGAACACTTTCGGCTGCGGCCGAAACGTGTCTTCTCCGCTGCCGAGACGCTCGACCCAGTCGACCGGGCGGTGATCGAGGACTTCTTCCGGCTGTCGCTCGATCAGATCTATATGGCGACCGAAGGCCTGTTCGCGGTGACCTGCCGACAGGGTGGACTGCATCTTGCCGAAGACTCCGTCTTCTTCGAATTCGAGCCGGCGGGCGAGGGGCTGGTGACGCCGCTGGTGACGGCTTTTCGCCGCCGCACGCAGATCATGGCGCGTTACCGGATGAACGACCTGTTGCGCCTGTCCGCGCAGCCTTGCCGATGCGGTTCGCCGCTGCGCTGCGTCGACGAAATCGTCGGCCGCATGGACGATGTCTTCCGGCTCAGTTCGGCGAACGGCCCGATCCTCGTCACGCCGGATGTGCTGCGCAACGCCGTGCTCAAGGCCGACCGCCGCATCGACGATTTTCGACTCGTCCAGACCGGGCCAGACAGCGTCGAGCTGAGACTTTCGCCGACGCTCGCGGACGACGCGGCGACCGCCGCTCGTCAGTCCATCCGCGCGCTCCTGGAAATGCGAAAGGCGGTGGCCACCGTCACGCTCATCCGCGCGCCGCTGCCGCTGGAAACGAGCCGCAAGCTGCGCCGCGTCGAATGCCGTCTGGAGCAGGCGCGATGAGTGGTGCGGCGGCGATGGCAAAAAGGCCTGCGAAGCAGGCCGACCGGGTCGAGAACAAGCCGGCAAAGGTCGAAGCTTTCGTTAGCCTTTTCAACGAGATATCGGTGCGCGATCTCATCGCCAACCTGAAAACGACAGTCGAGATGTTCGATGTCGGCGGCCGCACTTTTCCGCTGACGCTGAACGATGCCGACGGTGCGCCGAACTGTTATATCTGCTGCCCGACCAGCGCCTATATCGACTATGCGATCGACGAGACGCGCAATTTCGCCGCCCACCCGCTGCTGCGGCGCGCGCTCAACGCGCTGATCGGCGCCTGCGCGCCGCTGGTCAGGGCGAGCGGCCTAGACCGTCAGGCGCAGCTCAACAACTGGCTCTATTCGACCAACCCGGTGCCGCTGCTCGACCGGCCGACGGCCGCGTCGCTGCGCGCGGCGCTGTCAGCGCGTTTCCCGGATCGCGCGATCGTCATCCGCTCGTTGAACGATATCGCCGATCCGGCGACCATTGCCGCCTTGAGGGCCGAGGGGTTCCGCATGCTGGCGGCGCGCCAGATCTACATCTTCGCCGACCGCGGCGCCGCTCCCGCCATGACACGTGACATGAAGCGCGATCGGGCCCGCCTGCGCACGACGCCTTTCGAGCGGGTCGGCGATGGCGATTTCACCGAGGCCGATTATGCCCGCGCCGAGATGCTCTACAACATGCTCTACCTCGACAAATACACGCCGCTCAATCCGCACTACACCGCCCGCTACATCGCCGAAATGCACCGGCGCGGCATCATCAGCCTGGCGGGACTGCGCCGGCCGGGCGGCGAGCTGGTCGCCGTCACTGGCCTGTTCGAAAACGGCGGCACGCTGACCCAGCCGATCGTCGGCTACGACACAGGCCTGCCGGTCGGGGAGGGGCTCTATCGCATGGCGATGGCGATGGCGCAGGACCACGCCACGGCGCGCGGCCTGCTCTTCAACATGAGCGCTGGCGCCGCCGGTTTCAAACGCCGGCGCGGCGCGCTTCCCGCGATCGAATACAACGCCGTCTATGCCGCGCATCTTGCGTTTCGGCGACGCCTGGCGATCCGCGTCATGGAGACCGTGCTGGCACTGATCGGCATTCCCCTGCTCAGGAGGTTCGAACTGTGAGCGAGCGCCGCGCGGAAGCCTATTGGCAGGCAGTGGCGCTGTCCGTCGATATCGGCAAGCGGCCGAAGCGCATCCTGTTCGACGGCGAGCCCGTGGTGCTGTTCCGCTCGGCGCAAGGCATCGCCGCGCTTTTCGATCGCTGCCCGCACCGGCTGGTCGAGCTGTCGACCGGCAAGATCGTCCGCGGCGAGATCGAATGCCCCTATCACGGCTGGCGCTATGACGGTGATGGTCGCTGCACGGCGATCCCCGGCCATGTCGGCGCCGTGCCGCATTACCGGGTCCGCCGCTTCGCCGCGCTCGAGCGCGACGGCGTCGTCTTCATCTCGTCGGGCACGCCGCGGGCCGAACCTTACCTGCACTGCATGCAGGGCAAGGACATCATCATGCGGCGGGTGCGCTCATCGACCCAGTCGACGGTCATCGATGCGGCGGAAAACATCCTCGATGCCACCCACACCCATTTTACCCATAAGGGCCTGCTGCGCGGCCTGACCGCGAAACGCCATCTGGTGCGGGTCGAGGTGACCGGCGGCGAGGGCTGGGTCGAGGCGAGCTATACCGGTGAGGACCACCAGCAGGGCCTGATCAGCCGGCTCTTGGAAGGCGAGCGCGCAAGGACCATCGGTCGCTTCCGCCATCCCGGCATCGCCGAGCTGGAATATTGGGGCAAGGAGGGGCTGGTTCTGGCCACCACCTTCCACCTGCGCCAGGCCGACGAGCGCACCGTCGAGGGCGTCGGCTGGCTGATCGGCCGGCGCCAGGGCCTGCTCGGTGAGCTGAAGGCGCTGGCCTTCAAGCCGCTCTTCACCATCGCGCTGCATCAGGACCGCCGGGTGCTGAAGTCGGCAAGCGACAACGCTCGGCTGCCGCCGCAAGCCTTGCCGGTGATCGGGCCGTTGGATTTCCTGCGCCGCGATATTGCCTCAATCATGGAGGGGAGGATGCCGGCGGCTGCGAGTGAGCCGAGGGTGCATCAGATCGAGTTGTGAATTATAGTTCACGGGTCTTGATCAGACTACTTCTGTAAATTATAGTTCACGCATGATCGAGGTTCGGCAGACCGACGAATTTACCAACTGATTGGCTGGACTTCGCGACACAGCGGCGCGCCTGCGTATCGTTGCCCGCATCCGCCGAGTCGAGATCGGCAACGTCGGTGATGTCAAATACTTCGATGGTATCGGCGAACTTCGGATCGACCATGGCCCGGGCTACCGGCTCTACTTTGTGAAGATCGGAAACGCCGTGATCATCCTGCTCTGTGGCGGCGACAAGTCCAGCCAAAAGCGCGACATCGCCAAAGCGAAACAGATGGCAAAGGAGATATGACGATGCCTCTCGAAACCACACGCTTCGACATCCTCGATCACCTGAAAACCCCGGAGGATCGCCTAGCCTACATCGAGGCTGCCTTCGAGGATGGTGATCCTGCGCTCATCACGCATGCGCTCGGTGATGTAGCGCGCTCCATAGGCATGACGGCTGTGGCGAAAGAAGCGGGCGTTACGCGCGAGGCGCTCTACAAGGCATTGAGCGAGAAGGGCGATCCGCGCCTCAGCACACTGCTGGGTGTCACCAAGGCACTTGGTCTGCAGCTCGACGTGAAGCCCATCGGTCCCGGTTCGCCCAGGGCATAAGCATATCAGCCCGGCCCGTTCCACTCGATATCGCGCGTCGAAGCCGCCTGCAGGCTGATACGCTCGCGCAATGCCACGCGTGCGATCTCCGCCAGTGCCGGCCATTGCGCTCTGACCGGCGCTGAATCTCCGAACCAATCGAGCAATTCCTGGCCCTCTTGCATTGCCTGGCGAAAGCGGCCGAACCCGCCTGAGCGCAACGCCGCCGGCAGTCCGTAAATCCACATCGCCAGCCGCACGGTTTGCGGCACGGTGACGTCGGGCGTGACCTCCCGAGCGTCGCCGAGCACGGCATCCGCAAAGCGCGCCGGATCGCGGAAGAAATGCAGGCCGCTCACGGCGCGTGGGTTGCACTCAAGCGGCAGCACGAGGCCGCTCGGCTCGCGCATCAGGTCGAAGGAGATCTGCCCGGTCCACATGATGCCGGCGACGATGCGCTCGACCAGATCGCGCGCCGCATCGTCCTCGACGCGCTCGAAGAAGATGCCGGCGCCCTTGCCGGCGCGGTAGAGCGAGCGGTAGAGCGCCAGCGCCTTGAGCCTGCCCTCGCGCGCCACCGCATAGGCGCTGATTTCCTCGCCATCGACAAAACGCTGCGCCACCCAGGGCATGGCGGACGAGGGCGCGATGGTATCGAGCGCTTGCGGCGGCGGCCGCAGCAGCACGTGGCTGGCGAAGCGCGACCAGACCGGCTTGAACACGAGAGTGCGTGAGCGCTCGCGCACTGCTTCGATATCGTCGCGCGAGCTGAGCATCATCGTTTCCGGCACCGTCAGCCCGAGCCGTGCCGCGAGGCGTATGAAGCCGTGCTTGTTGTGAACCTGGGCCAGCAATTCGATATCGGGCGCGAACAGCTTTGCCGGCATGGCCCTGTCGCGCCAGGCAAGCGCAAGGTGGAAGACCTCCTCGCAGGTCGGGATGACGAGGCCGATGGCCTCGGCCAGTATCAGCGCCTCGACTGCGTCGGCATAGGCCTGCGGTTCGAAGCGCGGCGGCGGCAGCCGGTGGTAACGCGATACGGCCTTGCTCGCCGCCGCGATCGGCCGCGCCGGCGTGTCGGCCAGGATCACCCTGTGCCCGGCGCCATGGAGAAGGCGCGCCAGATGCAGCGCCACCGGCGCGCGGGCGCCGGTTATCAGGATGGTTCCGTCAGCCCCCGGCATTCGGTCACGCGGTCGTTTCAGCCGCGACGACCGTTGCGCGAAATCGCCGTGCTTGGCAATTGCGCTATTTCACGCCGGCATGATCCGCGATTTACAGCTTCGCCTTGAAGCGTTTCACCTTCTTGCTGGCGTGGTCGCCATTGCGCAGGCTCGATTTGCCGTGACGGTCCTTGAACTCATACCAGTCTCCGCTCGGAGATTTGCGCTGGTAGATCACCTTGCCGGCCTGGCGATGCTCGAAGCAGCTCAAGGACGTCTTGGCACCCCATGAGCCATGCCAGGTTGCCCGGAAACACAGTTTGCCGCTGCCGGGCATGAACCAGACGCCCTCGCCATAGCTCTTGCCACCTTCGGTAGACCAGGCCGTAAACTGTCGCTTCTGCACGGCGAAATACGCGGCGCCGTGATTGCCCCAGCGCCAGGAGCGGTTCTTGTAGAGCTGATAGAGGCTTTCGTCGGAAACGGCGGTGGCCTTCGCCGCCTCGCTGATGCTGTTGGCGGCCTTGGCCATTGCGCCACCTTGCAGGCCGACGACAAAAACGCAGCAAGCGAGCGCCGCTCCGACAAACTTCCTCACTGCACTTTTCACGATTTTACTCCGCCGACCGACTACGCATACGATTCGCCCGCCGCCGAGCCAGCTCGGCGGCAACCACACCTTGATACCTTTGGCTGGAGCCCGTCCCGGTCCGACCGGGACGAGCATGGTCATGCCTCTTATGGCAGGACGTGCTGTGTCACACGCCAATCGGGCAGCCCATAGCCACCCAGCCACGGCCAGACTTCTTTCTGGTTGAAGTAGACGACCGAGGTCAGGGCCGGGAACGCCGCGTAGGACTTGCGGGAATCATCCGACCATTTCGAAACATAGTCCTGCTTGCCGACATAGCCGAGCTCGGCAACGATGACCGGCTTGTTGAAGCCGGCCACGCGGTCGTAACCGGGCTTCAGCGTCTCTTCGAACGTCCGGTCGCGGCCGACCTCGTCGTTGTCCTTCTTCTGCAGGCCGAACACCGACAGGCCGATCACGTCGACATAGTCGTCGCCGGGATAATACTTCTCCAGGCCTTCGACACCCTTGGGCGACCACATGTATTTCGCGGCCGGCGCCACCTTGCGGCAGACGTCGACCTCGCGCTTGTATGCGGCGATCCAGTCCTTCGGCGCCCAGTTGGCCCAGGTGAAGCGGCCGTTCTTGTCTTCCATTTCCTGTGCCCAGCGGATGGTGACCGGGCTCTTCATCTGTCCGACCAGGCTGCAGATCGCCTGCATGTTGGCATCGTATTTGCCGCTCAGAATGCCGTCGCGCAGCTCGGGCGGCGTGATGCGCCAGTCCTTCGACCAGGTCCATGGCTCGATGGTGATCAGCAGCGAGCGGCCGCGTTGCAGGGCGTAGGCGTCGGCCAGCGGCAGCGTCGACAGGTCGACGTCTTCCCAGGGCAGGAACAGCTCCTCGATGCTGGCCGTCTTGTCGTTGCTGAAGTCGCCATATGGGTCATATGACCCGAATGCCGACGCGGCCGAACTCGTTTTGATGGGATCCGTCCCGGCCGACGATCCGGCCGATGCCGGCAAGGCCACGCCGAGAATGAGCGCCGACACAAGCGCGGTTGCAGTGGAGAGTTTCATACCCGCCTCCCATGGGCCTCAATGTCCCGCCGGACCTTGAGGCTTGCCACAACGTGCCGACCGAAGCCGGCACGCAAACCCAAATATCGGTCTGCCGACGTGAAATGCGGGTTTTCCGAGCGACTGGGACTGGCGCGTTTCACACTATGCCGTCCACTATTGTGGTCTCTTCCGGCCTTTTACATAGCCTTTGAGACGAGGTCGCCGCGATACTCACAAATTCGCGTCAACGTTACGATATTAACCCTTCCTCATATAAGCCCCTATGCTCGGCAGGAGTCAAGCGCAATTAACCGTTACTTAACCTTGTTATGGCCGGCATGGTTAACATCGAAGACGTTATGTCGGCCGCTCGGCGCATGGTCGCAATTCAAAACCGGCCAACGGTCGGCCGTCGCGGCCGCATTTCGAAGAAAAATGGAGGGAGCCAAGTGTTGGGTTAACCAGTTCCCAATATGCTTGGTTAACGAAAGCCTAATTCTGTTGACTCCCTGTCGGTGACCGCTGATTCTATGGTTGGGTGAGTGCGCTCGGCCGGCTTTGCCGGGCGAGCAGGGCGGCGGGTAGTATGGGCGTATATGCGGGTGCCGGCGTTGTCGGCGGCAAAACCGGGTCATTGGGCCAGGCCGGCGAGAATTCGCCCGGCTTCGGCCCCAAGGGTCCTTACCTTGTGCCCGTTCTCGCGCCGCGCCAGCAACTCATCCTGCGGCTCGGTCTCGTTTTCTGGCTCGTCACACTGGCCTTCTTCTGGTCCTGGTGGCTGCGGCCCGCGCATATCGGGACTATTGGACCCTACGCCTTCGCCACCCTGGTGCTGGCCTGGCTGACGCTGATGCCGATGTATTTCCTGCTCAACGTCCATGCCTCCAGGAAGTCGTCGAAGCTGCACGCCATCCCGAAGCGCTCCCGCGTCGCCATGGTGGTCACCAAGGCGCCGTCCGAGCCGTTCGCCGTCGTGCAGCGCACGCTTGAGGCGATGCTGGCGCAGGACTATCCGCACGACACCTGGCTCGCCGACGAGGATCCATCGGAGGCGACGGTTCGCTGGTGCGACGCGCATGGCGTGCTGATTTCGACCAGGCGCGGCCGCGAGGATTATCACCGCAAGACCTGGCCGCGCCGCACCCGCTGCAAGGAAGGCAACCTGGCTTTCTTCTATGATCACTATGGTTACGAGCGCTACGACTTCGTCGCCCAATTGGACGCCGATCACGTGCCGACGCCGAGCTATCTGAGGGAAATCCTCTATCCCTTCGCCGATCCCGCCGTCGGCTACGTCTCGGCGCCCAGCATCTGCGACAACAATGCCGACGAAAGCTGGGCCGCGCGGGGACGACTGTTCCCGGAAGGCATGTTCCACGGTCCCTTGCAATCCGGCCATACCGGCGGCGGCGCGCCGCTTTGCATCGGCTCGCACTATGCGGTCAGGACAAAGGCCCTGCGCCAGGCCGGTGGCCTTGGACCGGAACTGGCCGAGGATCATTCCACCTCGATGTTGATCAATGCCGCCGGCTGGCGTGGCGTGCACGCCATCGACGCCATCGCCAATGGCGACGGCCCGCAGACCTTCGCCGACCTCGTCACCCAGGAATTCCAGTGGTCGCGCAGCCTGATGACCATCCTGCTCGAATACACGCCGCGATATTTCCACAAGCTGCCGCCGCGGCTGAAATTCCAGTTCCTGTTCTGCCAGCTCTGGTATCCGCTGTTCGCGCTGTTTGCGCTGATGATGTACGCGATGCCGATCTATGCGCTGTTTACCGGGCGCAACTTCGCCAATGTGATGTATGCCGATTTCATCTTCTACTACCTGCCGAACTCGGTGGCGCTGGTCGGCTTGGTCATCATGCTCAAGGCCTTCGGCCTGTCGCGGCCGCTGACGGCAAAGACGCTGAGTTGGGAAGGCACGCTGTTCCTGTTCTTCGCGCGCTGGCCCTGGGTCCTGTGGGGCACGCTGTCGGCGATCCGCGACTATGTGACGAAATCCTTCGTTGATTTCCGCGTCACGCCGAAGGGCAGCGGCCCGAAGCAGCTTTTGCCTGCGCGGGCTTTCATGCCCTACGTGGCGCTTGCCGTCGGCGCGGCGCTGCCGGTGCTCGTCGTCAGGCATCCCTTCGATGCCACCGGCTTCTACTGGTTCGCCGCCTTCAACGCCTTTCTCTATGGCCTGCTGGTCGTGGTGATCATTGCCAGGCATATCGCCGAAAACAGGATATCGCTGCGCGCCAACGCGGCGAAATTCGCCCTGCATGCCTCTCTGGCGATGGTCGCGCTCGCCGTGCCGGTCGCGGGTTTCTATGATCGCGGCCTGGAGGGGATCTACGGCCTGCAGCAGGGCGCCGGCGGTTTTCGCATCGTCAGGATCGCCTATGTGATTTCAGGCGCCGGCATGGGCGACATCGGTTCGCGCAAGCTCTACTTCGACCCCGGTTGGGAAGTTCGGCGCTGAGGCCTGAGCATGCGTCACCCTGGCGCGTCTCTCGCGGGCGTGCGCCCGTCGTCCTGAAATGATCGAATTTTAACAAGCGTCGAAAGACGGCACTCATCATGTCGTTTGCACGAATTTTAATAAGTCTCCTCTAATATTTAAGTCACGATGCGGGCGGATGTGGACTGCTTGCGCAACATGAGGGAGAAGCGTGGAGAATATATCTTCGCACTCCATCAAGAAATACTGTGGCAGGGGACGGCAATGATGAAATTCGCAAAAGGCGCGGTGGCGATCGGCGGAAGATATGCCGTCGCTCTTGCCGCCGTTGCACTGGCCTCGATGGTGTCGGGTTGCCAGAGCATGGATACGATGAAAACCGGCTCGCTCAGCGTCAAGCCGATGACCGAGCAACTCGGCAAGAAGATGCACCTCAAGACCAAGCGGCTGAATATGGTCAATCGCAAGCCGCTGACGCGCATGACCAGGGTGACGCGCGTCAGGGAAGAAGCCTATGCGGCTTTCGTGCGCCCGCAGCGGCCGCACGCGCCGGCGCCGGTCAAGGTTTCCTACACGCTGGGCAGCGTTGGCCCGCTGCTTGGCCATTCGCCCTGGATTTGCGGCCCGAGCGGCTTCGGCCAGCGCGCGGCCTGCCGGGCGCGTTAATTACCGTAGGCGGTTCCGCGGGGGCGCGGCCGCGGGGGCGAGGGGGCGGGCGTGCTGCCGGCCCGTTACCCCTTGCCCTCCGGCCGCCGCGCGCTGCGCGGCAATTACTTTGAACGAGACCGGGATTGCTTGCCGCGCGCCGTCCCGACGGCGGCCGGCTTGATCGGCCAGTGCCAGCCGTCGCCCTCGCCATGCGTGGGCTGCGGCCGCGCCACATAGGCGAGCGCGCCGTTGGCCTCGAGATAGACGCGCGACAGCATCTCGGCCAGCACGCCCGACGTCACCGCCTGCAGCCCGGCGATCACCAGGAAGAAGCCGGTGATCAGCATCGGCCTGGTGCCGATATCCTGCCCCCAGAAAACCTTGATCGCGAACAGATAGGCCAGGATCAGCGAGCCGAGCACGCCGAGCACGATGCCGATGCCGCCGAAGAAATGGCCGGGCCGCGTGCGGTAGCGCAGGAAGAAGAACATGAAGACGAGGTCCAGCACCACGCGGAAGGTGCGCGAGATGCCGTATTTCGATTGGCCGTGCATGCGGGCGTGATGCGTCACCACTTCCTCGGCGATGCGGCGCGGCGTCGTCACCGTCGCCAGCCAGGCCGGGATGAAGCGGTGCATCTCGCCGTAGAGCCGCACGCTGCGGATGACGCTGCCGCGGAACACCTTCAGGCTGCAGCCATAATCCTTGAGCTGCACGCCGGTGACGCGCGCAATCAGCCTGTTGGCGATGCGCGACGGCAGGCGGCGCATCCAGAACCCTTCCTTGCGGTTCTTGCGCCAGCCGGCGACGAGGTCGAGATCCTCGGTCAGCAGGCGATAGACCATGCGCGGAATGTCGAACGGGTCGTTTTGCAGGTCGCCGTCGAGCGTCGCGATGACGTCGCCGCGCGCGGCGTCGAGGCCTGCCTGCATGGCGGCGGTCTGCTTGTAGTTGCGCACCAGCTCCACGCCATGCACATGCGGCCCGTATTGAGCCGCCAGCCGGCGGATCTCGGCGGGCGTGGCATCGGTGCTGCCGTCGTCGACCAGCACCACTTCCCAGGGCTGGCTGTAGTTTTCCATCGCCTGATGGATGCGGACCAGCAGCGGCTCGACATTGTCGGCCTCGTTGTACATCGGGATGACGATGGACAGCTTGTGCTCGGGCATGACGGCGCCCTCGGGCAATCCGAAAGCCGGAATGGGAAGCACGTTCATGGCGGTCATTTCCTTGCCGGTCCCGCCGCCGGGGTTTCCGGCAGCGTCGATTTCGAGGGAAACAGCCAGGCGATCGCACCGGTTGCGACCGCCGAGCAGAGGATGAAGAGATGCAGCGCCAGCGCCGCCTGCAGGCCGTCCTTCATGGCGATGCCGGAATAGAGCAGCGCGGCGGCGGCGCCCGCCTCATAGGTGCCGAAGCCGGCGACGCCCTGCACCGGCAGGATGGCGGCGGCCTCCGCGCCGACGGCGCCTGGAAAGGCGGTTTGGAACGAGGTGTTGAGCAGCATGGCGAGCAGCCAGCCCTGTACGCCGAGCTTCAGCGCCCAGTTGGCCATCGTCCACCACCAGCCGTAGCGCGAGCGTCCCGTCGCTTCGGTGAAGATGTCGCGCAATTTGCCGAATTTCGAGACGATCCTGCCGCCGGCCGTCCAGTTATGCGGCGCGCGTGCCCAGCGCGGCAGATACCATGCGGCTGCGATCAGCGCACCGATGCCGGCCGCCCTGAGCGCCGGATGCAGGCTCGGCCAGACCAGGCAGGCCAGCACGCCGACGACGAAGGCGTCCTGCAGCCTGAACCACAGCAGCGAAGCGCTGGCGCGCACGATCGATACGCCGAACACCTGGCGCAACAGGATCGGAAACGCCGTCTCGCCGCCGCGGAACGGCACGATGTTGATCATGGCATTGTGGATCAGGATGATGCGCAGCGTCGCGCCGAAGCGGCCGTTGATGTCGTCGCGGAACTCGTCGCAGACGCGCAGCGCCCTGAGCACATAGGTCACGAACAGAGCCGCCGCCACTGCCGCGAAGGCGCCGGGCGTGATGCTGGCGAAGGCATCGCCCACCATCTTCCAGCGCGAGTCGCTGGCAAGCCATGCCAGCAGCGCCAGGGTGACGATTATCGATATCGCTCGCTTCAACCAGGTCTCCGATGATGTCCACCGTCGCCGCATTGGTGCGGCTTGACCGGTGGCTCGAAATCCGCGGCTTCCCCGTGGATTGCTTCGCCGCCCTGGCTTGCCGTCTCGAACCGGCGTTCCGTCAGGGGCGGGTGATCCTATAGACCAGCAGCGTATCCGAATCCACAAGCTTGGTGGCGGTCCTGTCGAGGTGGTCGATCACCCCGTCATGATGTTCGACGAACCGCCGGTCCTGTTTGTCGGCAGCCTCCTTGGCGGTGCCGAAATAGTCCGCGCCCTGGGTCCGCAGGTCCTCGAGCTGAGCGATCGCCGTGGCGTCGTCCTCGACGAATTTCGACCATTCGACATCGCCGCCGCCGGGCGGGAACACCCAGCCGCGCGCCCGGCTGTAGTAGATCGCGACGGGGTCGCCGGCTTCCGGCGCGATGGCGACGACAAGTTCGCCGGGCTTGACGAGGCGCGCCAGCTCCTCGCCGAGCCGCTTGCCGTTCATGGCGATCGGCGCCTTCATCGTTCTGAGCAGGGGAAAAGTCGAAAGCGTCAGGGCCAATGCCGCGATGAAGATCGAGCGCAGGATGACGGCCGGGGTGAGCGCCGCTCCGGCGCCGAGCGTCGCCAGCACCAGCGCGCCGCGGCCGCAGAACATCGCCAGCGGCACGTTGAAGATGTGATAGTTCCATGGATTGCTGGTGATCTCGCGCGCCGCCGCGACATAGACGATCGCCGCCGCCGCGAACCAGACATAGGGGACGGCCGAAAGGGCTCGCTCGCCGGTTTCCTCGCCCGGCTTCGGCGGCATCCAGAAACCGACGGCGATCAGCGCCATGAACGGATAGCCGTAGAACCACCAGACCGAGGTGTTCCAGACGGACTTGAGATAAAAATTGTTCTTGAAGAACGTCCAGAAGCCGGAATCCCAGATGTAGCCGCTGCCGGCGACGTGGTAGGGCGGGTAGCTGCGGCCGAGATAGATGGCCCAGCTGAAATAGGCGGCGATCACGGCGAAGCTCAGCAGCCCGGCCACGAACACCCCGGCCGCCTGCTTGCGTCTGCCCATCACGATCCAGCAGGCCATCAGGTAGACGATGACGGCGCCGGCGGCGAGCCCGGGCGGCTTGGCCAGCGCGCCGAGCGTGAAGCTCAGCGTTGCCAGCGGCAGCAGCCACGGCTTGCCGCCGGCCCAGTATTTGACGAACAGCCACACGCCTGTTGTCACCAGGGCAAGCATCGACGGGTCGGGCAGGAACGAACTGTCGATCATCACCGGTCCCGGCATCAGCGCATAGGCAAGCGCTGCCGCATGGGCATGCGCCTCGTTCCAGCAGAGCGCGGTCAGCCGGTGCAGCGAAAACACCGTCACCATGCCGAACAGGGCGGCGACCATGCGGCCGAACCAGTCGTGCCAGCCGAAGAGCTGGTAGAGCAGCGCGGTGGAATAGCTGACGATCTGGAATTCCCGGCCCTGATAGCTGGGCCCCGGGCCGGTCCAGCTGACCTCGGGAAAGAAGATGTTCCAGCTGCGCTGCTGGAAATTGTCGGCCATCATCGCAGTGCTCGTCTCGCGCCAGCTGAAGGCGTCGACCAGCGGCTGGGTTATGTTGTGAAAACGCGCGATCGCGGCGACCAGCAAAATCGCCAGCAGGATCACCGAGTGGATACGGACGGCGCCGGCAGGCCGGCGCGGGCCGGCAAACGCCGCGCCGTCGGACCCGCTCGTTTCCGCGCTGTCTGTCATGTGGAGCCACCCCTCCCACCGAAGCTATTCTGGCGCCTTGCAAGTGCCGAACAGTGTCAAGCTATCACAGCATTGTAATATCCGTGGTTAACTGAGGGCTTGCAGCAATCACTTCCACTTCGTTTGGTTGACATCGCGCCGCGCGCGGCTGTTAATGGATTTGAGGGTGCTGATCGCGCAGCCGTTGAGCCGACTGGGCCGGGTATCGTGACAGCTCGCGGAAAGCCGAAGAAAACATCTTCCAGATCATTAATCCTCGACCCGACCGCATCTGGGTCGAGAGGGGGTATTGATATGCGTACGCTCGTCGGGACGACAACTAAGACCGCATTGCCGTGTGAACCAGGCCGCCTCGAGCTGGGCAGGGCCGACCGGCTCGCCAGGCGAGGCTGGCTGGTTCCGCTCCTGATCGCCTGCGGCCAGCTCGCTTTCAGCGGCGCCGCCGACGCGGCGGCGGCCAAGAACAGTGCACCGGTCGAGGCTGCCGCCAAGCCGGATACCGCTCCGACGGCTTTCGAGCTGCAACTTCTCTACGCTGACCGCACCTGGAACTGGAAGAACGGCGCCGCCTATTTCGGCATGGACAGGCGCCTGCATGCCTGGACGCAAGGTGGGAATTCGCCCGCCGTCGGCGAGGGCCGCTGGCTGGTGATGGAAAACGGCAAGATGTGCATGGAGCTTGCCTGGCGGTCCAAGACCTATTCCACCAAGCCGCAGCGCACCTGCTACAGCCATCGTGTCGAGAAGGGCAATATCGAGCAGCGCAAGGACCCTGACGGCACGTGGTATGATTTCAAGCACGCCAGGGACGATCCCGCCGACGAGCATCAGAAGTTCGAGGCGGGCAACACCAAGGGCGCGCAGTTCGACCAGACGCGCAAGCTGGTCGACAGTAAGGGCTAGGTTTAGCCGGCTGGCCCCAAAAATTGGAGGCTCGCCGAGGTGGTCTTAACCGACCTCAGCGAGCCCACGCCCCGACACATTACTCACAGGGCCGACCGCCGGCCTTGCGGGCCGACGTTTCGTGGTGGCGTTCGCGCCACGCGATGCGCGCTTCGCGCGCGGCATGGCGGCTGGAGCGCCGGAAGCGCGCAAGACCGGGGCGAGCCCAAAAAAGGGCGCCGCCGTCCTGACGATGGTGTCGATGTCGGAAAGCTCGGCCACAAAGCCCAACCGCCTACGGGCAAGCCCGGGGTCGGCAAAAAGCCCGGCCGGATCGCCGGGGCGGCGGGCCTTGTAGACGACCGGCACCGCCCGCGACGTGATCCGCTCGACTGCCCCCAATATCTCCTTGATCGAAATGCCGCGGCCGGTGCCGAGATTGACCGCCAGGCTTTCGCCCCCTGCATCCAGATGCAGCAGGGCCTTGAGATGCGCCCGGGCGAGGTCGCTGACGTGGATATAGTCGCGCACGCAGGTGCCGTCGGCGGTCTCATAGTCGGTGCCGAAGATTTCGATCGCCTCGATCATGCCCGAAGCGGCCATCAGCACCCTGGGGATCAGATGGGTTTCCGGCGTGTGCCATTCGCCGAGCTCGCCCTCGGGGTCGGCGCCGCAGGCGTTGAAGTAGCGCAGGATCGCGTATTTCATCCCGTAGGCCGAGGCATAGTCCTTGATGATCTCTTCGCCCATCAGCTTGCTGCGGCCATAGGGGCTGACCGGTTTCTGGGCCGAGGTCTCGCGCACCGGCAGCGCCCTGGGCATGCCATAGGTCGCGCAGCTCGAGGAGAAGATGATGTTGTCGATGCCGTTCGCCCGGGCAGCGTCGAGCACGGCGATCGTGCCGCCGACATTGACCGAATAATAGTCCGCCGGTTCGGCGACGGACTCGCCGACATAGGCAAGTGCCGCGAAATGGATGATCGCCTGCGGCCGGTGGGCGGCGATCGCCCGCTGCAATGTGCGTCGGTCGCGAATGTCGCCAACGACCAGCGGACCCCAGGCGACGGATTTCTCGTTGCCGCGGCTCAGATTGTCGTAGACCACCGGCAGATAGCCTGCCGCCGAGAGCTGCTTGCAGGTATGGCTACCGATGAAGCCGGCGCCACCCGTCACCAGGATGCGGCGGCGTGTCATGACATCACGGCCGCCCTGACGGCTTGGCGGCCGCTCCGCGGCGCGATGGGCTGGCGACCACCCAGCAGGGCTTCGAAATAGGCCGTGGTGTGGGCGAGCCCTTCGCTGAGCGCAATTCTCGGCTCCCAGCCGAGATGGTGCCTGGCAAAGGAAATGTCGGGCTTGCGCTGCCTGGGATCGTCGACCGGCAGCGGCCGATGCACGATCCGCGAGCGGGAATTGGTGTAGTCGAGAACGAGCTCGGCCAATTCCATGATGGTGAACTCGCCCGGATTGCCGAGGTTGACCGGGTGATTCGGCGCCGCCGGCGCCTGCATCAGCCGCACGAAACCCTCGATCAGGTCGTCGACATAGCAGAAGGAGCGTGTCTGCGTGCCGCTGCCATAGACCGTGATGTCGTCACCGCGCAGCGCCTGGACGATGAAGTTCGACACCACGCGACCATCGTCGGGCTGCATGCGCGGTCCGTAAGTGTTGAAGATGCGCGCGACGCGCACGTCGATGCCGTATGTCCTCGAATAATCGAAAAACAGCGTTTCGGCCGAACGCTTGCCCTCGTCGTAGCAGGCGCGCGGGCCATGCGTGTTGACGTTGCCGAAATAGCCCTCGGGTTGCGGATGCACCAGCGGATCGCCATAGACCTCGGAGGTGGAGGCCTGGAATATCTTGGCGTTGTGGCGCCGGGCGAGCTCCAGAAGATTGATCGAGCCCAGCACGCTGGTCTTGAATGTATGGATGGGATCGGCCTGGTAGTGAGGCGGCGAGGCAGGGCAGGCAAGGTTGTAGATCTCGTCGACGGCCAGATCCATCGGCAAGGTGTCGACGACGTCGTGCTTGACGCAGGTGAAGGCGGCGTCGCGCGCGATGCCGGCAAGATTGTATCTTTTGCCGGTGTGGAAATTGTCCAGCGCGATCACTTCATAGCCGTCGGCGAGCAGCCTCTCGCACAAATGCGAGCCGAGGAAACCCGCCCCGCCGGCAACCAGGGCGCGACCGCGATCGATGCCCTTTCGACCCGAGCCGACCGGTTTCAGAACCTTGATGACCCTATTCATGACGACCTCGTACGCGCACAGTTCCTCGTTCCGGGTCGAGGCATCGCCCGACCAGGTCACAAACAGCGATTCCCCCGCATATGCGGAATCGCCCATACTGATGTGCGTCGAAGTTTATGAGTTCGCGGGGCTCGTCGCTTTACGGCTATGCTGCCGCTTGCGCGTCCCTTCTGCCCCTAAGTCGCGATCCACGAATCGGTTGCCACCATCGCGGACTGCTCGCCCAAATTGCACACCCAACGCATACAAAGATATACATGTCGGCCAGGTAGTCAACTAAATTAGCGTTTTGTTAACCAAACGTCGTTGCGATTGGTTAACGATAAGCGGGTCGAGGAGGGCTCTCGCGCCTCAACGATCATTGCGGCGAATAACCCAAACAAAACAAATCGAAACCGGATTTCTTACGGATTATCTGCCGGCGCCGGTTCCACAGGAATTTGCCGGTTTGTCACGATCGATTGATGCAATGCGAGCGCACAGACCCATCGGCGTGAAGCGCACGTGCCCGGCATATTTCAATATGCGGCTCGCTCTCAGATGTTCTGTATCGAAAGCGGTCCGGTAGCCCGCGCAAAACAATGCGATTGCTGTCCGAAGCCGCTCGGGCTGCAGATATGCGCTGCGTTTCCGAGATAGGGATTGGCGCTCACACGGGTGATCGGACGCGGCGCGATCCCTGGTTGAACGCGATTTGGTTTCAAGCCGATCAGATCCGCATTGCTGCTTTGGGAGACGCTGAAGGAAGTCGGCTGGCCGAAATTGAAATATTGACAGCCGGACACCGCCATAATGGCAGAAAGGACAAAGGGCTTGAGGAATGGATTAATCGATGCGGGAAAGCTGTTCTTGGGCGAATGCCGGTTTGAGTTGCCATCGGCCGTGAGCATCAACAATCCCCCTCGGGCGCAAAACGCCCCTTGTTCGAATCATTGTTCAGCAAACCCACCCCCGAAGCCATTATGACAAAGCAGATCAATTTAGCGATAGCCGATTGATCGGTGGGATGGATTTTTAGCCCTTTTTTGGGGGTCGCATGCATCCGCCGATTGTCAGGCGGATGTTTCGGGTTGGGGACAAAAAGAACGGCCCGCAAAAGGCGGGCCAAATCATTGCGGCAATCTTCACCGCTCGGCGTTACTGCCCGCCCATCTCTTTCTTGAATTGGTCGAAATCGACCTGCATGCCGTTGAAGATGGTGCTCCAGTGGCGCGTCAGCGCCGCCATGGCGACGGCCTCCTGGATCTCCTCGTCGGTGGCGCCGGCACGCTTGGCGTCCTGGGTGTCGGACCAGATGCAGTAGTTGCACGGGATCTGCGCCGCGACCGCCAGCGAGATCAGCGACTTGACCTTCGGCGGCAGCGCCGTCTTGTCGCTGAGCTCGATGGCCTTGACCTCGGCCCAGGCGCCGGGCAGACCGGCCTTCGGGAACTGTTTCACGAAGCCCGGCACGCCGCCCATCGTCGACTGGATGTCCTTGAGGGTCGCGTCATAGTCGTCGGCCCGGGCAGGCGCGGAGGCCAGAACGGCGGCAAACATAGACGCCGCGGCAATGAGCGAGGCGGAACGAAGGCAGGAATGCGCGGTTGAGACGATGCGAACGGCTGACATGAAGTTTCTCCTCTGGTGTTTGTTAGCCTTACGATGTAAGGTATCTTCGAAAGTGAACCTTACAGTGTAAGTTGTAAAGCGCGACCATGGATGCAACGAGCAAAAAAAAGCGGCCTCGCGGAAAACTCTCCCGCGAGATGATCGAGGACGCCGCCTTCGAGGTGATCGAGCGGGAAGGGCTCTCCGGCTTTTCGATGCGCAAGCTCGCCGCCAGGCTCGGCTGCGAGGCGATGAGCATCTACCATCACTTTCCCTCGCAGGCGCATCTCTATGAGGCGCTGGTCGACCGGCAGATGAGCGGGCTCGTCATTCCCGACGACAGCCTGCCCTGGCGCGAGCGGACGCGCATCGGCATGCAGGAATTCCGCCGCGTCGCCACCGAGCATCCGGCCTTCGCGCCGTTCATCGTCGTCTACCGCATGAACTCGCCGCCCTGCCTCGCCAAGCTGAACGCCATCATCGGCCTGTTCGAGGATGGCGGCTTCGGTCCCGAGCTCAGCGCTCGCCTGTTCCGCGCGGCAGGCTACTATCTGATGGGCGCGATCCTCGACGAGACGGCCGGCTACGCCAAGGGGCCTTCGGCGGTCACCACCGTCAGCGGCGAGGAACTGGCGCGCGACTATCCGAGCGTCGTGAAGGCCGGCGCCTATTTCGGCGCCGGCGGCTTCGACAAGACTTTCGAGCTTGGCCTGGAAATGTTTCTGGACGAGATGGAGCGGGTCCGCGAAGCTGCCCGAGACGAAACCGCCAAAAGATAATGGCGATCTCGATCCCGAAAAACCAAGGCCTTTGAATGCGCTTCCTCTCCCTTCTTCTCCTCATCGTCGGTGCCGCCATCGGCATTTTCTATCCCTGGGCGATGAGCAATTTTTCCGGCCATGCCATCGGCACCTGGCGCGTCTATGAAGCCGGTCGCTTCCGCCCGGTCACGGTACAGCTTGCCGCAAGCGATGCGCCGGTGCGGGTGCTGGTCGACTTGACCGCGCGGGCCGAGCGCCTCGCCGGGCAGCAGCGCACGCTGCTGACGCTGACCGCCGCGAGCGGCGGCCGCACGGCGCTGGCGTCGACGCTTTCCTTCAACCACACCGACAATCCGCGCCAGGTCAGCCCGCAACTGCCCGACAAGATCTTTCGCGACGAGGCCGGCGTCATCGAGGCGGTCACGCCCGGTCCTTACGTCTTCACCGTCGGCCCGGGCGATGCCGACGGCATCGACATGCGCGCTGTCGATCTCATCCTGCGCGCCGGCACCGGCTCGATCGACGAACGCGCCCAGCCGGCCGGCTATACGCTGATGGGCGTCGGCGTGGCCGGACTGGCGCTGTCGCTGGTCTTCGGCCGCCGCGGCGGGCCTCCCCAGAATCCCAATTCGCAGCCGCCACCGCCGCGCTGGGGCCGCAACGGTTCCCCGAGGTAGCCCCATATGAACTATCGCCACGCCTATCACGCCGGCAATTTCGCCGATGTCGTCAAGCATGCCGTGCTCGCGCGCCTCGTCGAATATCTCAAGCAGAAGGACAAGGCCTTTCGCGTCGTCGATACCCATGCCGGCATCGGCCGCTACGATCTTGGCTCGGTCGAGGCCGGCAAGACCGGCGAGTGGCAGGGCGGCATCGGCCGGCTGGCCGAGGCGACGCTCGAGCCGCGGGCAGCGGCACTGCTTCAGCCCTATCTCGAAGCGGTGCGCGCGCAAAATCCCGACGGCGGCCTCGAGCATTATCCCGGCTCGCCGCTGATCGTTCGCCATCTGCTGCGCAACCAGGACCGGCTGACGGCGATCGAGCTGCACCCCGAGGATGCCGTGCGGCTGAAATCGGTGTTCGCGGGTGATTTCCAGACGAGGGTGATCGAACTCGACGGCTGGCTGGCGCCGGGCGCGCAACTGCCGCCGAAGGAAAAGCGCGGCCTCGTCCTCATCGACCCGCCCTTCGAGGAGGAGGGTGAGTTCTCCCGCCTCGTCGAAGGCCTGCGGAAGGCGCACCGGCGCTGGCCGGGCGGCATCTATGCGCTCTGGTATCCGATCAAGGACCGCAAGGCGGTGACCGCTTTCCGCGCGGCGCTGAAGGAGACCGGCATTCCGAAGCTGCTCGACATCGCCTTCGAAATCCGGCCGGCCTCGGACGAGCCAAGCCTCGACGGCAGCGGGCTGGTGGTGGTCAATCCGCCCTACACGCTGGAAGGCGAACTGAAGGTCCTGTTGCCGGCGCTGCACAAGGCGCTTGCCGTCCGGCAACCCTCGCGCTGGGCGCTCGAGTGGCTGGCTGGCGAGTAGAGCGCTCTATGCCAGTGCCGAGGGCGTCACGCCGGTCAGCCGCCGGCTTTCGCGGATCAGATGCGCCTGGTCGGCATAGCCGGCCTCGATCGCCAGCAGCGCGGTCGAGGCTTCGCCCTGCAGTCGTTGCAGGCGGCGGAAACGATGGAAGCGCAGGATGCGGTCGAGTGTCTTCGGGCCATAGCCGAAAGCGTCATCGAAGCGCCGGCGCAGCGTCCGCTCGCTCATATGCAGGTGGCGCTGCAGGAACGGAACCAGCGGCGTTTCCGGCGGCAGGCCCTCGTCGATGACGTCGAAGGCCCGACCCATCAGCGGGTCGGCCCCATCGCGCCCTTCCGAATGCGCGCCGATCGTCTCTTCCAGGTGCAGCACCAGCTTGGCCAGGCCGGACCTCCGTCCGACACGGTCCGAAAGCTCGCGGCAGCGCGTGCCCCACAATTCGTCGAGCCCGAGCCGTCCGCCGACGATTTCGCTTACCGGCACGCCGAGCCAGCCGGCGGCCGCGCCCGGCTGGAAGCGGAAGCCGATGATCACCGCGCCGGCCGCAGGTGTCTCAATCTGCGGCTCCTTGTCCGGCCCGGCGACGCGGAAGCGGCCGTCGATCCATTGCAGGTCGATCGTGGCGTCCGGCGTGATGACGATGGGCGGCGAGGCGCGGTCGTCCATGCGATGGACCCAGACCGCACAGAAGGCATCAGTCAGCCCTCGGCGGACGGGCCGCTCGCGAAAGAAGCCGGTTGTCTGCGCCAGGACCGGTTCCATGCCCTCTCCGATATGATCGGTGCGACGGTCATTTTGGCCGAAATGTTCAAGGCCGGCCAGCTCATCCGTGGCAGAACAGACGCAGCCTGCTGGCGCCCCTCGGCGCCTTTTGCAAACCACATCCGATTTCGGACGTTGGTCACGATATAGAAAGGAGTGAGAGAAATGAAAGCTCGCATCACCGTATTGACGCTCGGCGTCGACGATCTGGAAGCGTCGCTCAAATTCTACCGCGACGGCCTCGGCCTGCCGACCGAAGGCATCATCGGTCGCGAATTCGAGCATGGCGCGGTTGTTTTCTTCGATCTCGCCGGCGGCCTGAAATTCGCCATCTACGAGCGCGCCAACATCGCCTGGGATGCCACGGTGCCGCGGAGCGGCCGCAGCCCGACCGAATTCACCATCGGCCACAATGTCGGCAGCGAGGCCGAGGTCGACGCGGTGATGGCCGAGGCCGTCAAGGCCGGCGCGCGCATGGTCAAGCCGGCGCAGAAAACTTTCTGGGGCGGCTATGCCGGCTACTTCCAGGATCCCGACGATCATCTGTGGGAGGTCGTCTACAACCCGGCCTTCGTTCCCGAGGACTGAACGCAGCGAAGTATGCCATCCAGACAGGAGGCCGCGATACCTGTTCAAACCATTGAAGCGTTTGGCGCTCTCCTCATCGGTGGCGTGTTCGCCTTCGCCGGCATCGAGCATTTCGTAAAATTCGCGGCGATGCGCGATTATCTCGCCGCCCAGAAATTTCCGGCTCCGGCCTTCATGCTGGCAACCGGTTCGACGGTCGAGGTCGCTGCGGGTTTCATGCTTGCGGTTGGCATAGCCCGGCCGTTTGCCGCCGGCGCGCTGGTCATCTTCACGCTGGCGACGAACGTCATGCTGCTGCGTTTCTGGGCCAGCGAGGAGCCGGAACGCCAGGTGCTGCGCAATGCCTTCCTGATCAACATCGCCGTCATCGGCGGGCTGCTGCTTGCCGGCACTCTTGATTAGCTGGCAATGTCGGAACGAAGTTTTGCGGAAACCATTGTTTTCGCAACCGCTTGACCGCCGCCAAGCGAATCCGCACAGTGCGCGGAACCGACCTTGAGAGGCTGTCATGACTCGCTTCGCCCATTCCGCCCTTGCCGCGCTGGTTGCGCTGTCCACTCCCTTTGCCGCTCCGCTGGGCTTCAGCCAGGCCGCGCATGCCGCCGACCTTTCCGTCTCCAGCGGCGACGATGGCAGCGTCTGCGGCGAAAGCTGGGTGCTGAGCAGGATCACCGACCGCTTCTCCTATCAGGTGCATCACGTGCCGCATCTGCCGGATGTCGCGATTACCGATTTCCGCAACATCCGCCAGCACCGCTACGAGCCGGCCAACGACGAATGGCCGATCGGCCGCCACTATTGCCGCGCCACCGTCAACCTGTCGGACGGCCGCGACCGCTCGATCTTCTACCTGATCGAGGAAGGCCAGGGCTTTGCCTCGATCGGCGACAATGTCGAGTTCTGCGTCTCGGGCTTCGATCGCTGGATGGTCTATAACGGGCGTTGCCGCGTGCTGCGGTAAAGTTTCGTCGGTCGATAGACCGGTAAGGTAGGCGCTCTACGGCGCCCCCCTCTGGCCTGCCGGCCATCTCCCCCACAAGGGGGGAGATTAGCAGTTTCGGCGTCCCACCTTCCTTCAGGCGTTTGAGATAGGCGAAAGCCGGCGCGCCATCTGATCTCCCCCCTCGTGGGGGAGATGGCCGGTAGGCCAGAGGGGGGCGCTGTCCCGCCGGCCTCTCCTGAATGACTTCCTCTTAAGCGTCACCACCATCGGCCCGCGCCAGCAGCAACGCGCGTTCCCGCTCATTGCCCGTCAGCTCGGCGGCGCGGCGGAATTCGGCGCCGGCTTCTTCCATCCGTCCGAGCTTTGCCAACAGGTCGCCGCGCACCGTGGGCAACAGATGCGTATCATTGAGCCGCGGTTCGTCCCGCAGCGCGTCGGCGATCGCCAGCCCTTGCGCAGGGCCGAACGCCATGCCGGCCGCGACCGCCCGGTTGACCTCGACGATGGGCGAGGGGGCTGCCAGCGCGAGCGCCTGGTAATAGGCGGCGATGGCGATCCAGTCGGTGTCGGCGGCGCTTAGCGCGCGGGCATGGCAGGCGGCGATCATCGCCTGCAGTTGGTAGGGGCCAGGTGTCGGCGTCAGCGCCATCGCGCGGTTCAGCCCGTCGAGGCCGCGCCGGATCAGCGACCAGTCCCAGCGGCTGCGGTCCTGGTCGAGCAAAAGGACAGGATTGCCCGCTGCGTCGATGCGAGCGCCAAAGCGCGAGGCGCCGAGGTTCATAAGCGCCACCAGGCTGAGCGCCTCGGGCTCCTGCGGCACCAGCGCCGCCAGCAGACGGCCGAGGCGCATCGCTTCGTCGCTGAGATCCGCGCGCAGCCAGTCCGGTCCGGCGGAAGCGACATAGCCTTCGTTGAAGATCAGGTAGATCACTTCCAGCACGGCGCCGAGGCGCTCGCGCCGCTCCTGCCCGCGCGGCGTCTCGAAGGCGATGCCGGCATCGCGCAGCGTCCGCTTGGCGCGCACGATGCGCTGGGCAACGGTGGCCTCCGGCACCAGGAAGGCGCGCGCGATCTCCGGCGTCGACAGTCCACCCAGCATGCGCAGCGCAAGCGCCGCGCGCTGCTCGGCCGGCAGCACCGGATGGCAAGAGGTGAAGATCAGCCGCAACAGATCGTCGTCGATATCCTCGTCGAGCGCCGCCTCGATGTCGGGCATCGCTTGCTCCAGCCCGGCGAGATCGACGGCAAGCTGGCGGTGCTTGCCGTCGATCAGCACGGTGCGGCGCAGCCGGTCGAGCGCCCGGTTGGTGGCGACCCTGGTCAGCCAGGCGGCCGGGTTCTGCGGAATGCCATCGCAGGGCCAGCGCTCCAGCGCCAGCATGAAGGCATCCTGCACCACCTCCTCGGCCAGCACGACATCGCGCAGGGTACGGGTGAGCCTGGCGGCGAGCTTTGGTTGCTCGATCCGCCAGACCGCTTCGACCGTTGCAGTCGTGGTCAACCCTTCAACTCGCCGAACCCTTCGGCGGCCTTCTGGACGTCTTCGGGAAAATCGCTCATCTCCAGCACGCGCCGGACTTCGATGACGTCGTTCTCCCCGGCGGGGCAGCGGCGCGCCCATTCGACGGCTTCCTCGGGTGAGCGCACGTCGATCATCCAGTAGCCGCCGAGCACCTCCTTGACCTCGGCGAAGGGGCCGTCGGTGACGGTCGGCTTGCCGCCGCTGAAGGAGACCCGCGCCCCCGATGACGGCGGGTGCAGCCCGTCGAGCGCAAGCAGCACGCCGGCCCGCTTCAGTTCTGCATTGTACTTCATCATCGTCGCCACGGCCTCGGCCTCGGGCCTGGCGTCGGGAGCCGCGGTCGCGTAGCCGCCGGGGATCATCAGCATCATGAAACGCATCTTGTGTTCCTTCGTTGGGTGGTTGCGATGATACGACGAACGGGCATCGGCGGAATCGACAGGCGATGCGAATTATTTTGCAATGCCGGCGACCGGGCGTGGCGGCACGCGGGCCCGGCGCCGGCCTCCTCTGCTGGCGCAGTCCCAGGCGGTCTTGGCGCCCGACAGGTCAGGTAGCCCGGCCACCTGACAGATAGGCCGAGATCAGCTCGATGAGCTGCTTCTGCAATTCCGGCGTGTCGAGCATATTGCGCCGCGCCGCGTTGTGGATCACGCCTTCGATCGCCGACGAGAGCACGCGCGCCATCGTCTCGGTGTCCTTGCGGCGTTTGCGGTATTGCGCGACGGCCGCAGTGTAATGTTCCAGATAGCGCGTCTGGAACGAGGCATGCGCGGCGCGCGAGCCGCGGTCGCCCGGTGCTTCGTCGAGCAGCACCTGGTGCAGCGTCGGATGGATCGAGTGCGCGCCGATCATGCCGCGCACCAACTCGCGCGCGAACTGCCTTAGCGGCTTCTCGTCCGCCGCCGCTTCGCTGATCACCGACAGCACATGATCGAAGTGACGGCGCCGGATCGCCTCGACCAGAGCGAGCTTGTCTGGGAAATATTGATAGAGCGAGCCGATGCTCACCCCTGCCGCCTCGGCAACCTTGTTGGTGGAAAAACCGGCCCAGCCAAGCTCGCTCAGAACGCGAGCACCGGCCTCGATGATCGCTTCGACGGTGGCGATCGAACGGGCCTGGCGCGGCTGCTTGCGCATGCGCGCGGCCGGCTTTGCAATGCGAGTAGACATCCTGGCCCGCCTCCCGAGAATATAAACAGGATACTCACATTCATTTCACCAACGCAAATGGAGCCGGACGATGAGCGCCAAGACCCTGCTGAAGAGCCTGCTTGCCTATCAGGCCTGGGCCAACGATGAGTTCGCGGAAAAGCTTGCCGGCATCGATCCCGCCCGCGACGCCGGGGAGCGCCACGCCGCGATCCGGCTGATGAACCACGTCCATGTCGTGTCGCGGATCTTTGCCGCGCATCTGAAGGGCGTTGCCCATGGCCATGCGAGCGACAACACCGAGGAAACGCCGGAGCCGGCCGAACTGCGCGCTGCCTTGGCCGAGGCCGACCGCTGGTATCTCGACTATCTCGAAACCGTTTCGGAGCAAGAGCTTGCCGAGCCGGTCGCCTTCACCTTCACCGACGGCGACAAGGGCTGCATGACGAGGCAAGAGATGCTGACGCATGTCGTCCTGCATGGCGGCTACCATCGCGGCGAGATTGGCCGCATGCTGGTGCGGATCGCTGTCTCGCCGCCCTGGGACACTTACGCCGTGCATCTGCACCGGGCCGAGCCGGCGCGTCGCCTGCAGGGCGAGCGCGAGCCAGCGGAGGCCTGACGGCACCGCTCGAATATGAGCTTAAAGCTCACTTTCCATTGCGCAAGCTTTTGCTTCCGCGTGCGGTTGGTTCATCTGTAGATGTTTGTGTTGGACAAGATGAAGCCGGTGTTCGGCGGCATCTCCTCTATTGTGAGTGCTATGCTCACATTCCGATATTAAGTTATGCCGCGGGTCGATGGATGATCGGGCGATAGAAGCCGGGCGAAGATCTGCGCGGCGCGCCGCCACTTCGAAAGTGACAGATTCGCTCACAATTTTTCAATGAGATGCATCTTCGGGCGTTTTGCGTAACCAAAATTCAATAACTGAAAATCATTGTGTTGCTTCGCTGGCTAGACAGTCGCGAGTCAGATATGCATAGACACGCCGGGTCACTCACGACCATCGGCAAAACGCAAGGGGCATCGCATGGCAAAGACGACAACCAAGGCGCCGGCGGCGAAAGCGCCGGCAAAGAAGCCGGCAGCTAAGGCTGCCGCGAAACCTGCAGCAGTGAAGAAGGCAGCGGCACCGAAGGCAGCCGCCAAGGCTCCGGCCAAGGCAGCGGCGAAGCCGGCGGCCAAGGCTGCGGCTAAACCGGCCGCCAAGGCTGCGGCTAAGCCAGCCGCCAAGGCAGCGGCAAAGCCGGCGGCCAAGGCAGCGGCCAAGCCCGCCGCCAAGAAGCCGGCAGCGAAGGCAGCGGCCAAGCCCGCCGCCAAGGCTCCGATGAAGGCAGCCGCCGCCAAGGCCCCGGCAGCCGTGAAGAAGGCAGCTCCGGCCAAGAAGCCGGCCGCCAAGAAGTAATCGCGTAGCTTCGCTTGGCGAACCGCAACAGGTGAGGGCGGGTGCCACCCAGGCACCCCTCTCGCCAAGTCGGTGTCAGAGCGAGCGGAGCCGGAGCGGACGCTCCTCCTAAAGCTCTCGGAAATTTTGCCGCCCGGCAAAACTTCCGGGAGCTTTTTCGTTGCGGCAGCCGGCGCCGGCAAACTGCATTGGCCAATCTGGATTGGCCTACTGGCCGTTGCCCTTCGGATCGCGATCGGTCAACAGTGCCGCAAACAACTGGAAAGCCGATCATGCCGAAACTGCTTTACGCGTCCACGTCGCCCTACAGTTCGAAGGTCCGCATGGCGGCCATCTATGCCGGCATCGCCATCGACCTCGTGGCGATCAAGACGGAGGACAAGCCCGCCGAACTGATCGCGGCCAATCCGCTCGGCAAGATACCGGTGCTGGTGCTGGAGGACGGCCGCACGATCCACGACAGCCGCGCCATCACCCAGCATCTCAACCGCTTGTCGAAGAATGCGCTGTTCCCGCGCAATCCCGACAAGCGGCTCGAGGCGGAAGTTCTCGAGGCGCTGGCCGACGGCATCTGCGACTGCGCGCTGTCGATGGTCTATGAGCGGCGCACGCGGCCGGAGGAGATGGTCTACCAGCCCTGGCTCGACCGCCAGTGGGCGAAGATCACCGCCGCGCTCGACCTGCTCAACGCCAACCCTCCCAAACTGCCGAAGAAGATCACCGCCGGCCAGCTGGCGCTGCGCGCCACCCTCGGCTATCTGGCGCTGCGCTTCGGCGGCCAGTGGGAGAAGGGCCGCAGCCGGCTGGTGCGCTGGGCCGCGCGGTTCGACGAGAAGTTTCCGGAGTTGAAGGGCGCCGTGCCGGGGTGAGGCGCCTCCCTTCTCCCGCAAGCGGAGAAGTGGAGGCGGGCTTGAACCTCCCTCCCTTCCATGCTTGCCTGACCCCATCCAAATCGCGGAGGTGGTGAGCATGGCAAAGCCCTCAACCAGCCTCGCGCCCGACCCGATGGTCGCGCGCCTGCGCGCCGCCCTCGGCAAGCGCGTTTTCACCGAGCAGAAGATGTTCGGCGGCACCTGTTTCATGATCAACGGCAACATGCTGATCGGCACCTCGAAGCGCGGGCTCCTAGTTCGCGTCGGCAAGGATGCGCATGCGGCGGCCGCGGCACTTCCTCATGCGGGCCCGATGGAGATGGGCGGGCGCTCCATGGAAGGCTATGTTCGCGTCGCGCCGGAAGGCACGGCCACCGATGCCGATCTCGCCGGCTGGCTCGATCGCGCGCTGGCTTTCGTCGGCACGCTGCCGGCGAAAGTCAAACCGGCCAAGGTCGCAAAGCGGCAAGCCTGAGCAGATCGCGCGGCCTATTCTGCACCGCATGCGGCTGAGCGAGCAGCAGCCGGTGGAGGACAAGCTGGCATCACTGGCGGGACGTTGCATGTGCGGCGCGGTCACCTGGACATATTCGGGGGAGGTCACGCGCAACCTTGTCTGTCACTGCGCCGATTGCCAGCGCGCCACGTCTTCCCCGCTCACCGCCTTTCTGGGGCTGAGACCGCAGCAACTGAGCTGGACCGGCGACGTCAGGCACTATGAAAGCAGCCCGAACACGTTTCGCGGTTTCTGCCCGTCCTGCGGCACCAGGCTCTATTTCCGCTCCGACAGATGGCCTCACGAAATCCACGTTCACGCCGCCACCATGACCGTGCCGGACGACTACCGGCCGGACGCGCAGGTCTTCCTCCCCTCGCGGATGCAATGGCTAGATCAGTTGTCATCGCTCCCCGCCCATGACGGTTTCCGGCAAAAGCCAGCCGTTCCTGCCGAGAGTCTTTGACCGCCGGGACGCTGCGGACAGTAGCGAGGCGGCAGGCATGAGACACCCGATCCAACCAGTTGGCGCGGGTTTGTTGCCTGCCCGTACAAAGTTCTCGAATCCGCCAAGCTCCTGGGCTAGAAAGGTTTTCGAGAATGGCGGTGCGACAAGCTGACAATGAACATCATCAATGACGACGGCCCGAATGGCGCCCATGCGTTCACGCCTCCGGGCGACGGAGCCGCCGCGGAGCGTGCCGGGCGTCCGCGCCAGACGCTGCTGTCGTCCTCGATGGTCGGCTCGACCAATCGCGGCCGCGTGCTGCAGGCGCTGTTCGATCTCGGCCCGACCAGCCGCGCCGAGCTGGCGCGGCTTGCCGGCGTCAACCGCACCACCATTTCCGGCATCGTCCAGCCCTTGATCGACGACCAGGTGCTGGTCGAGAGCGATCCCATCCCCGCCAATCCTGGCGGCGGCAAGCCGGCCCGCCCGCTCTGGTTCTCGCCCAAGGCGCGGCCGATCTGCGGCGTGCTCTTGATGCCGGATGCCGTGCACGCCTGCGTCTCGACGCTCGACGGCAAGATCGAAGCCGAGCGCAAGATGCCGCTGCCCGACGGCAACGGTCCGATGCAACCGATCATCGAGACCATTGCCGAATGCGTCGGCAGCACTCTGGCGAAAGCGCGGCGCACGCCCTTCGGCATCGGCGTCGGCGTCGGCGGCATGGTCGACACCGATCGCGGTTCGATCGTCACCGTCAACCTCGCGCCGTCGCTCGACCGCTATCCGCTGGCAGACGATCTCGGCCGTCGCTTCGGCTTGCCTGTGAAGCTCGACCATCATCCGCGCGCGCTGCTCGTCGGCGACCGCTGGTTCGGTGCCGGGCGCGGCGTCAAGCAATTCGCGGTCGTCTACACCGGCGAGGTGCTGGGCGGCGCCTTCTATTTCGACGGCCATCTCTATCGCGGCACCGCCGGCGCCGGCGGCGAGCTCGGCCACACCTTCGTGCAGCTCGACGGCGAGCTCTGCCGCTGCGGCCGTCGCGGCTGCTGGGACACCATCGCGACACTGAGCTGGCTGCGCCGCGAGGCTGCCGCCGCCGGTCTGCCGGAGCCCGAACTGATCGATTCCGGCCGCCTCGCCGACATGGCGGCAGGGCAGGAGCCGGGTGCCGAAAAATTGCTCGATCGCTATGCCCGCAACGTCGCCGTCGGCATCGCCAACCTGCAGCAGACGGTGGCCCCCAACATCTTCATCCTGCATGGCGACGTCGTGCTCGGCGGCGAGCGCCTTCTCGACGCGATCGCAGGCCACGTCCGCGCCATGGTGCCGCCGCGCCCGGGCAGCACGATCGAATTCATCGCCGGCGATGCGGGTGACGGCGCCGCGCTGCTGGGCGCCGCGGGACTGGTGATCTCAGAGCTGCTGCAGCTGCCGATTTAGCTCCAGCCTTCTCCCCCTGTGGGAGAAGGTGGATCGGCGCGCAGCGCCGAGACGGATGAGGGGTGCTGGAAGGAATGAGGCGTGGAAGTATCGAGCGATTTCAGATGCTTAGCTCTGTAAGATAGCGATCCGTCCAACACCCCTCATCCGCCCGAGCTTCGCTCGGCCACCTTCTCCCACAAGGGGAGAAGGAGAAGTCGCGCCTACCCCATCAATCTCCGATAACTTCCGAACCACGGCTGGATGCGCTCGAACCGCGCGGCCATCGCAAGCACGCTTTCGTCCGCATGCCGCCGGCCGATGAACTGCAGCCCGACGGGCAGGCCCTGCGGCGTGAAGCCCGCCGGCACCGAGATCGCCGGATGTCCGGTGTAGTTGATCGGATAGGTCATGCACCAGCCGATCAGCGGATCGACCGCCTCGCCATTGATCGAGGTCGGGCCGATCGTGTTGCCATCGGTCGCGTTCTTCACCGGCGGGATGGCGAGCGTCGGCGCAACGATCAGGTCGTGGGTGGCGAGTACGTCCTCGAGCCCGTCGAGCACGCCGGTACGCAGCAGATCGTCGAGCGCGTGGTCGACCGCCGAGACCTTGTAGGCTTCCTTCAACATGGCGAGGAATTGCGGTGTCAGCACGCTCGCATGCTCGCCCGTCAGGTCGATGCCGTCCTTCTTCCAGTGCACGGCGATCGCCGCGTAATGGATCGCGATGGTGCGCACCCACAGCGCCGCAAGGTCCTTGTGGTCGGCCTTGAAGTCGAGCTCGATCTCATCGACCTCGACGCCGTGCCTGCGCATGGGCTCGACCGCCTCGGCGACCACGCCGTCCACCTGGGGATCGACCGGGAAATTGCCGAGGCGCGGGCTGTAGGCGACGCGCAGCGGACGCGCCGGCACCTGCACGGCGCCGACATAGTCGGTGCCGTCGTCCGGCAGGCTGAGCGGATCACGGCTGTGCGGCCCGGCCATCACCTTGGCCATCAGCGCGGCGTCGGCCACCGTGCGCGCCAGCGGGCCGATATGAACCAGCGGATGCGCCCACAGGAAACCGTCCGGGCGCGTCACCGAAGGGATGCGGCCGAAGGACGGCTTGAAGCCGACGCAGCCGCTGAACGAAGCCGGGATGCGCACCGAGCCGCCGCCGTCGGTGCCTTGCGCCAAGGCCGCCATGCCGTCGGCGACGGCCGCCGCGCTTCCGCCCGACGAGCCGCCGGAATTATAGCCGATGGCAAATGGCGTCGAGGTCGGCCCGAAGCGCAAATTGTCGGTGATGCCCTTGTGGCCGAATTCCGGCGTGTTGGTCTTGCCGAGCACGATGGCGCCGGCATCCAGCAGCCGCTCGACGGCGGCCGCGCTCGTCCGCGGCACGCGGTTCTTCACCGCCAGCGAGGCCATCGAGGTCGGCACGCCGGCGACGTCGTCGAGGTCCTTGATGCCGACCGGCACGCCGTGCAGCGGTCCGAGCGGAATGCCCGCCATCACTTCCTTTTCGGCGACGCGCGCGGCATCCATCGCCTCATCGCCGAGCACCAGCGTATAGGCGTTGACGACAGGGTTCCGCGCCTCGATGCGGCGCAGATAGGCTTCGGTGACCTCGACCGGCGAGATGTCGCGGCGCCGGATGCGCTCGGCGAGCTCGGTGGCCGGCAGGAAACAGAGTTCGTTGTCCGCAGAGGTCATTGAAGTCATGCCTATCTATTTGATGAAAAGCGGATTTGCGGCACCGCCCGTGCCCTTGCTCACCTTGATCGGCGCGGTGCAGTAGAAACCCTCGTAGCGGCGGTCGGCGGCGCAATCGGCTGCCAAGGCATCGAGCGCCGCCATCTCGGTGAAGACGATGCCGAGATTGCGCATCAGCGCCGCGTGCAGCACCAGCATCAGGCCGGTGCCGGGCTCGTAGGTCGTCTCATTGGCCAGCGTGTCGGTGACGAGAGAGGGGATCTGCATCTCGTCGAACCAGCGCACCAGATCGGGGCTGAAGGTCAGCCCCGGCTCCCAGTAATCCTCGCCGACGCGCTGCAGGCCGGCGGCCAGGGCGCCGACCCAGCCGGTGCGGATCAGGAGGATGCTGCGCGGCAATATCTCGACGCCCTGCGCCCGCGCGCATTCCACCAGGTCGAGATGGGTGAAGGTTTCGGCGCGGTCCAGCACCGGCTTGCCACGGAAGCGCGCGATGTCGAGCAGCACGCCGCGCCCGGCGATGCCGCGCTCGGCGATCGGGATGATACCGGCCTTGGTCATGCCGCCATTGGTGCTCGATGCCGCAAAGCCGTTCCACAGCGTGTCGTCGAACCACATATGGCCCAGCGCGTCGCAATGCGTGCCGGCCTGGGCGAAGCCGGTGACGTAATCGTCGGCGAATTCCAGCCCGCCGGGCAGGGGATGCCAATGGCCGTTCTCGAAGCCAGCCTTGTCGGCGACCATGAAATGCTTCGCCGGCCAGCGTCCGGGAAACACCGCGTCGCCCTCATGCGTGGCGATCGGCACGCCGAGCGTGAAGCTACGGCCCTGCCGCACGCTCGCCAGGCCGTACATCACCTGTTCGGGCGTAAGGTAGTTGAGCGCGCCGATCTCGTCATCGGCGCCCCAGTGGCCCCAGCGGTTGGGCGCGTCGGCCAGCAGCCTCTTCAGCGTCATGGCGTCAGTCGCGCTCATGCCGCGGCCTCCGATATGGCGCGGGCGCCGGTGATATAGGCGACGACCTCTTCCATATTGGTGTCCGCGCTCGAAAGGTCCGCCACCTTGCGGCCGCGGCGCATCACCACCACGCGGTTGCAGACCTGCCAGAGGTGGTCGAGATTGTGGGTGACCATGATGATGGTCAGCCCCTTGGCGGCAAGCCGCCGAATGAGATCGAGCACCTCGCGCGACTCGCGCACGCCGAGCGCGGCGGTGGGCTCGTCGAGCAGCAAGAGCTTGTGGCCCCAGAAGGCGCCGCGCGCGATCGCCACCAACTGGCGCTGGCCGCCGGACATGCGGTCGACCGGCTTGTTGCGGATGCCGGGAATGTCGATGTTGAGTGTTTCCAGGCCGCGCAGCGCTGTGTCGCCCATCGCGCCGCGGCGCATCCAGCGCAATAGCGCCGGGCCGCGTCCAAGCGCGATCTCGCGCCCGAGGAAGAAATTCTCCGCAGCGGTGAAGGCGCCGACCAGCGACAGGTCCTGGTAGACCGTCTCGATGCCGAGACGCTGCGCCTCGGCCGGCGGTGACAGTTTGTGCGGCTGGCCCTCGAGGATCACCTCGCCGGAGGTCGGATCATGCGCACCGGCGAGGATCTTGATCAGTGTCGACTTGCCGGCGCCGTTGTCGCCGACAAGGCCGATCACGTCGCCCTTGCCGATCTCCAGCGACACATTGTCGAGCGCCTGGATGCCGCCGAAGCTGCGACAGATGCGGCGGAGCGAAAGCAGGGGTTCGCGGGCCATCGCTATCCCCTCCCGAAGCGGCGGCCGATACCGCCCAGCGCCACGGCGATGACCAGCAGCGTGCCGGCGAACAGGAACTGGGTGAAGATCGGCGCGCCGATCATGGCAAGTCCGTTGTTGCCGACCGCGACGGTGAGCACGCCGATCAGCGTGCCGACGATGTGGAACTGGCCTTCCCTGAGCGCGGCCGAGCCGAGGAAGGCGGCGGAGAAGGAGGTCAGCATGAAGCCGTCGCCGGCCGTCACCTGACCGGAGCCGAGATTGGAGGCCATCAGCACGCCGCCGATTGCCGCGCAGGTGCTGGCGATCGCGAAGGCGACGATGCGGCTGCGGTCGACGGCCACGCCGGCGCGCCGCGCCGATTCCGGGCTGACCCCGATCGCCTTGATGTGCTGGCCTTGCACCGTGCGGTTGAGGATCACCCACAGGATGATGAGCACCGCCGCCATGATGATGACGAGATGCGGCACGCCGGCGATGCGGCCGATGGCGATCTTGGTGAATTCGCGGCCCTGCGTGAGCTGCAGCGGAATGCCGCCGGAATAGGCGTAGTTCAGCCCGACGACGATGGTTCCGGTGCCGAGCGTTGCGATGAAGGCATTGACGCCGATCTTGGAGACGACGATGCCGTTGACGACGCCGATCAGCGTGCCGAGGCCGACGACCAGCACGATGGCCAGCGGGATAGACAGCCCGCTGAAGCTCAAAAGCCCGACGACCAGCAGGCCGCAGAAGCTCGCCACATAGCCGATGCTCAAGTCGAAATCGCCGGCCACCAGCGGCACGGTGAGCCCGGACGCGACGATGGTACCGATCGCCATGTCATTGATGATATTGCGGAAATTGCCGACAGTGGCGAAGGTTCCCGGCTGCAGGATCGAGAAGATCACCAGCATCGCGGCAAGCACGATGATGGTGCCATAGGTGCCGATGAAGCGCATCAGCCGCGCCCGCCGGTCGCGCATGCCGGGAGGGAGTGGCCCGGCTTGCGCGACCGGCAAGGCGCCCTCCGACGGCGCGGAGGGTTCGGGCAGGGGATGATCGGCGGACATGACGGCTCTGTTCATGATGGAACTCCATCCGGCCGGAACGGGCTCGGCCGGATGCTAGGGTCCGCAGACCTTACTGCGGATTGTCCTTCATGAACTGGTCGACATTGTCCTTGGTGACCAGCGAGTAGCCGGGCACGAAGGATTTCGGCTGCCACTTGTCGCCGGCCGCGATGATGTCGGGGATCTGGTCGACCAGCATCTTGCCGGCCGAGGTCAGGTCGACGCCGAGCGTCGCCGTCATCGTGCCGTCCTTGACCGCCTGCACGGCGGGCGCGGTGGCGTTGAAGGAATAGACCTTCACGTCGCTGCGTCCGTTCTGCTTCAGCGCCGCGATGGCGCCCATGGCGTTGTCGTCATAGCAGTTGAAGATGGCGAACGGTCCCTTGGCGTTGGCATTGGCGGCGAGCCAGGCGCTGGTCGCGGCCTGCGAGGATTCGGCCGCACCCGGAATGGTGATCTCGTGCGAGGTGGCCTGCAGCCCCGGATTGGCCTTCACCGCCGCGTCGAAGGCGTCGGCCCGCTCGCGGCAGGGAATGCCGGGGTGATAGGTGAGGTCGAGCACGGTGCCTGCATTGCCGATGTCCTTCAGCATCAGGTCGATGAGCGGCGGCGCGGCGCCGGTGCTGGCGGAAAGCGCGATACCGTCGGCCATGCCGCCGCCGGCCGAAAGCACCGGGATCTTCGCGTCCGCCGCGGCCTGCAGCCCAGCGGCGAGGCCAGTGGAATCGAACACCGTGACGATGATGGCGTTCACCTGCTTGGTCGCCAGTTGCTTGATGCCGGTGATGGCCTGCGAGGGATCGCCATTGGCGTTGAGCGTCTCCACCGTCCAGCCCTTCGACTGCGCCTCCTTGGTCATGGTGTCGACCATCTGGTTGGTATCGACGTCGGAGGTCGAGAAGGTGACGATGCCGATCTTGAGCTTTTCATCGGCATGCGCAACCGATGCGAAAGACGCCGCGACCAGCGCCGCGGTTGAGAGTTTGAGAAAGCGGTTCACGTTCCTTATCCCCTGTTTGACCGAGTGTTCCGGCTCGCCTCCCGACCACGCCGGAGCCCGTAGATCAGGGGCTCGAAAGCGGGTCGCCACAGTTAGGAGTGTTTGTTCGTGCGAGACACGTACTAACTATAGGCACAAGCGATGAAAGGGCGCAACGGGGAATTTGGGGACCCTTCCACAGGGGAAGAAGGTGAAGCACAGGCACAAAAAAAGCCGGGCGCGAGGCCCGGCTTTTCTGTGTCGTGGCTTGGACGACTTAGAACTTCATACCGACGCCGAAGGTGACGCGGTTGTCCGAGGACTTGACCTTGCCAGTGTCGCCGAAGGTCTTGCTGCCGAAGTCGGTGTAGCGGTACTCGACGCGGCCGAACACGTTGTCCGTGATCTTGATGTCGGTGCCCGCGCCGGCCGTCCAGCCGAGCATGGCCTTGCTGTCGTTCACGCCGGTGACGCTGTCGTTGATCTTCTGGTTCTTGGCAGCGAGACCGCCAGTGCCGTAGAGCAGGATTTCCGGGGTCACGGCATAACCGAGGCGAGCGCGCAGCGAGCCTTCAATGCCCGACTTGGCGGACAGGCCATTATCCGAGCCCTTGGTGCCGTTGTAGCCGAGGTCGGCTTCAGCACCGTACACGAAGTTCTCCTGCTGCCAGTTGTAGCCGCCGAAAACGCCGCCGATGAAGCCCTTGGTCTTGGCGTCGACGCCCGGGGCCTTCACATGACCGCCGAAGCCGTAGCCGAGATTGATACCGGCATAGGGGCCGGCCCAGGAAGCAACCGGAAGCTCGGCAACCGGAGCGGGAGCCGGCGGCTCTTCGGAAACGACGTCCGCGGCAAACGCGGTGCCGGCGAAGGCGAACAGCCCGAGCGCAGCGGCGAGCGGCGCGAATTTGAGATTGGTCTTCATTATTGTAACTCCTTAAGCCACAAGACACTTAGGCTTGCTTGTTCATGAAACGCCCCGGCCCGTCCGGGGGGATAAACGGGTCTGGCGTTCAACGGTTCCAAATGTCGTGCTGAAATGCGGCTGAAGCGAACCTGAACTTGGGTCATTACCCGGCGCGAATGAGGCCGAACCTTGACGTTGCATCTTCGCAACAGCGAAATGTCAGCAGGCTAATTATGTTGCGCTGCACACCGCTTGGTTCAAGGGGTCCGGCGACATATATTGGGCGATGACAAGCCCCGAATCCGGGCCAGGCGAATGCGCGTTCAGGCCGCTTCGCCACATTCCTGCCCCAGGTGGAAATGGTGTTTAACACCTTGGTCCGTCATATTGTGCCGGCTTCCCGGAATCGTGAAGCCGATTGAGGATTGACAAGATGAGACAAGCCACGGCCGTCGCGCTGGTGACGGGTGGAGCAAGACGGATCGGCAGGGCGATCGTCGAGGATCTGGCCGCCAATGGCTTCGCCGTCGCTATCCACGCCAACCGTTCCGGCGACGAGGCCGAGGCGCTGGCCGGCAAGATCACGGGCGAGGGTGGCCGCGCCGCCGTGGTCGCCGGCGATCTCACCGACATGGACGCGGTTGGCGGCCTCATCGGTCGCGCGCAAGCGGCGCTCGGGCCTGTTACGCTGCTGGTCAACAATGCGTCCTTGTTCGTCGACGATCGCGTCGAGGATTTCGACTGGCAGGCCTGGGATCGCCATTTCGCCATCCATGTGAAGACGCCGGCGCTTCTGGCGCAGAACTTTGCCCGCGCGCTGCCGCAAGGCGAGGAGGGGCTGATCGTCAACATCATCGACCAGCGCGTCTGGCGACCGACGCCGCGCTATTTCTCCTACGCGCTGTCGAAATCGGCGCTGTGGACGCAAACGCAGATGCTGGCGCAGGCGCTCGGGCCGCGTATCCGCGTCAACGCCATAGGCCCTGGCCCGACACTGAAGAACAAGCGCCAGGACGACGAGGATTTCGAAAGCCAGGTCGAGGGCCTGATCCTGAAGCGCGGCCCGCAATTGCCCGAATTCGGCGCCACCATCCGCTACCTCTGGCAGGCTCGCTCGGTGACCGGCCAGATGATCGCGCTCGACGGCGGCCAGCATCTTGCGTGGCAGACGCCCGATGTGACAGGCATGGTGGAATGAGTCCCGCAGCCCAAAAACGAAACGGCGCCGCCGACGATCTGCCGCCCGATGTCGATATCGACGTCGAGGACGAGGGCGCCGAGGAGATCGTCGAACCCGAGGCTCTGCCGTCCGGCCCCGAGGTCGCCTTCACGGCCATCGACTGGACGCCGCATGCCGGCGACGCCGACGGCATGGTCGGCGCCGAGGTGATCCAGACCTTCGTCAAGCGGCTGCCCAACCAGCCCGGCGTCTACCGCATGATGAACGCCGCCGGCGACGTGCTCTATGTCGGCAAGGCGCGCAGCTTGAAGAAGCGCGTCACCAATTACGCGCAAGGGCGCTTCCACACCGCCCGCATCGGCCGCATGGTGCGCGAGACGGCGACGATGGAGTTCGTCGTCACCCGCACCGAGATCGAGGCACTGCTGCTGGAGGCCAACCTCATCAAGCGGCTCAGGCCCCGCTTCAACGTGCTGATGCGGGACGACAAGTCGTTTCCCTACATTCTGCTCACCGGCGATCATGTCTCCCCCGGCATCTACAAGCATCGCGGCGCGCGCTCGCGCAAGGGCGACTATTTTGGACCCTTCGCTTCGGCGGGCGCTGTCGGCCGCACCATCAATTCGCTGCAGCGTGCCTTTCTGCTCAGAAGCTGCACCAACTCCTTCTACGAGAACCGCACGCGGCCGTGCCTGCTCTACCAGATCAAGCGCTGCGCCGGTCCCTGCACCGGCGAGATTTCGCATGAGGGCTATGCCGATCTGGTGTCGGAAGCCAAGGATTTCCTCTCCGGCCGCAGCCAGAAGGTGAAGACCGAAATCTCGGCCGCGATGCAGCAGGCCTCCGAGGAGCTCGATTTCGAGCGCGCCGCCATCTACCGCGATCGCCTCGCGGCGCTGTCGCATGTGCAGGCGCATCAGGGCATCAACCCGCAGACCGTGGAAGAGGCCGACGTCTTCGCCATCCATCAGGAAGGCGGCCAGACCTGCATCCAGGTGTTTTTCTTCCGCACCGGCCAGAACTGGGGCAACCGCGCCTATTTCCCCAAGGCCGATCCGGCGCTGGAGCCGGCCGAGGTGCTGGGCTCGTTCCTGGCGCAATTCTATGACGACAAGCTGCCGGCGCGCACGCTGCTTCTGTCACAGACCGCGCAGGAGCAGGAACTGCTCGCCGAGGCGCTCTCCACCCATGCCGGCCGCAAGATTGCGATCTCGGTGCCGCAGCGCGGCGAGAAGAAGGATCTGACCGATCACGCGCTGCAGAATGCGCGCGAGGCGCTCGGCCGCAGGCTGGCAGAGACGTCGACCCAGGCGCGGCTACTCGCCGGCTTTGCCGAAACCTTCGGCCTGCAAAAGCCGCCGGTGCGCATCGAGGTCTACGACAACTCGCACATCATGGGCACCAATGCGGTCGGCGCCATGGTCGTCGCCGGGCCGGAAGGTTTCGTGAAGAACCAGTACCGCAAGTTCAACATCCGCTCGACCGAGATCACGCCCGGCGACGATTTCGGCATGATGCGCGAAGTGATGCAGCGGCGCTTTTCGCGGCTGCTCAAGGAGCATGGCGACGAACAGCCCGGCGCAACCCCTGACGAAACCGGCGATGAGGATCTGGTCGCCGGCAATGGCGGTTTCCCGGCCTGGCCCGACGTCATCCTGATCGACGGCGGCCAGGGCCAGATGACGGCGGTGCGCCAGATCCTTGCCGATCTCGGCGTCGAGGACCGGGTCATGGCAATAGGCATCGCCAAGGGCCCGGACCGCGACGCGGGGCGCGAGCGCTTCTTCGTCAAGGGCAGGGACTCCTTCATGCTGCCGGTGCGCGATCCGGTGCTCTATTTCGTCCAGCGCCTGCGCGACGAGGTGCACCGCTTCGCCATCGGCTCGCACCGGGCGCGGCGCAAGAAGGAGATGGTGAAAAGCCCGCTCGACGAGATCGCCGGCATCGGCCCCGGCCGCAAGCGCGCGCTGCTGCTCGCCTTCGGCACCGCCAAGGCGGTCAGCCGCGCCGCGATTGAGGACCTGGTCAAGGTCGACGGCATTTCCGAACATGTCGCGAAGCTGGTCTACAATCATTTTCATGAGAGCTGAGAGGCCGTTTCAGGCACGGAAGTTTGACGGGTCGGCCTGCGAGCGGAGAGTTCGTTGCCCACACAAAGGCTATTTTTGACTGGTCAATCGAATCTCGGCTGTTGACCCCCTACATTGGCTTCTGATTTGAGTACCTCTGGCGGAGGAGATTTCCCGAGACGACATGGCACAGCGCGCGTTCAACCTGCCGAACATCCTGACCTACGCCCGCATCATCGCGGTGCCGCTGGTCGTGCTGTGCTTTTTTCTCGAAGGCCATCTGAAGTCGTCCGACTTCGCCCGCTGGTCGGCGCTGGTCATCTTCCTACTCGCCTCGATCACCGACTACTTTGACGGCTATTTTGCCCGCGCCTGGCAGCAGACCTCCAACATCGGCAAGATGCTGGACCCGATCGCCGACAAATTGCTGGTCGCGACCTGCCTGCTCCTGCTTGCCGCCGACACCGACCGGCATGCCGGCATTGCCGGCTGGTCGCTGTGGGCGGCGATCATCATCTTGTGCCGCGAGATCCTGGTTTCCGGCCTGCGTGAATATCTGGCCGCCCTGAAAGTCTCGGTGCCGGTGACCCAGCTCGCCAAATGGAAGACCACCATCCAGATGGTCGCCATCGCTTTCCTGCTGGTCGGCCCGGCCGGCGACAAGATCTTCCCGCTGACCACCCAGATCGGCCTTGTGCTCTTGTGGGTCGCCGCGCTCGTCACGCTCTATACCGGCTACGATTATTTCCGCGCCGGGCTCAAGCACATCATGGATGAGTGAGATGGCCACCAAGCTCATCTATTTCGCCTGGGTACGCGAGCGGATCGGCAAGCCGGAAGAGGATGTCGAACTGCCGGCCGGCATCGAGACGGTCGCCGACTTGCTGCGCTGGCTGAAGTCGCGCGGCGAGGAATACGAGAACGCGCTGCAGTACCCGGACGTCATCCGTGTCGCCATCAACCAGGAACATGTCGGCCACCGCGAGAAGATAGCGGGCGCGCGCGAGATCGCGCTGTTTCCGCCGATGACCGGAGGCTGAGATGGCCGGCGCCGTCGTGCCCGCCATCCGCATCCAGCGCGAGGATTTCGACGTCGCCGCCGAGATCGCCGGCCTGACCAGGGGCCGTGCCGACATCGGCGCCGTGGTAACCTTTTCCGGCCTTTGCCGCGACGAGCAGGGCGCGCTGTCGGCGCTCGAGCTCGAGCACTATCCCGGCATGGCGGAGGCCGAGATCGGCCGCATCGCCATCGAGGCGGTCGAGCGCTGGCCGCTGCAGGGGCTAACCGTCATCCACCGCCATGGAAAGATTGCGCCGGGCGAGAACATCGTGCTGGTGGTGGCGGCTTCGGCGCATCGCCAGGCCGCCTTCGAGGCGGCGAATTTCCTCATGGATTATCTGAAGTCGCGCGCGCCCTTCTGGAAGAAGGAGCATCTCGCCGACGGCTCCGAGGGCGGCTGGGTCGAGGCCAAGGAAGCCGACGATCACGCGGCGGACCGTTGGACGAAACAGGGCCAATAAGAATCCCGTCCGGCCATCGAACGACCGCAATCCTTGCCAAGCCTGCCAGTTCGGTTTGATTTGCCTGGCGGAGCAATCTCATGCTGGACCGCATCGCGGAATTCTTCATCTTCGGGCTGGTGCCGCTGGTCGTCGGCGTGTTTGCCGTGCCGGAAATGACCAAGGCCGGCGAACAGACGCTTGCGGGCGAGGTGACCTACCGCGAACGCATCGCCCTGCCGCCCGACGCCATGCTGGTGGTCGAGCTCGTCGACGTTTCGCTGGCTGATGCGCCGGCAACCGTCATCGCCAAGCGCAGGATAGCGCCCGCCGGCCAGGTGTCGATCAAGTTCGAGATCGGCTTCGACCCCAAGGCGATCGAGAAGGGCCGGACCTACGCGCTCCAGGCCAGCATCACCGTCGACGGCCGGTCGATGTTCGTCACCGATGCCCGCCACCTGATCGATCCGCTAGATGGCAAGCCGCAGACCGTCGCGGTGAAACTGGCGGCGAGCTGACGCCGGGATTTTCCGGGAATAATCCGGGCAGCCGAAGCAAGGACGCCGTCCACCGACACGGAGGCGGCGAACCTCCACGCCAATGTGAAGGAGCGCCAGGCAAAGTGACGTTCCCCCGCCGCGAGGGGGCGGCGGGTATTTCGCTACGCCATCAGCCAGTTAGCGCGGAGCAGTTCCGGGCATCGAGCAATCGAATGTCGCTGGCCTTGCAAAGGAAGCGAGCCTGGTTCGTGCGGGCTGGCCGACGATCTCCAGCAGCAGCTTTCGGCGTATCGCCACTTCGAACATGCCCAGATCGTCAATGCCGATCACGAAGGCGCCTGGCCCGCCGATGACGCAATGCTCGTAGTAGAGGGCGAGATACTGCCGGGCAAAGGATTGAAAGCCGTTCGAGCTGCCATGCGGCAACGATACCGGCAGGCCGTTGATGGTGACACCCGATCCCGTCAGCATGGCGCGTATCGGGCCGACCGGCTGGCCGGCATTGTTCGGGCCATCGCCCGATATGTCGATCACCCGGCGTTCGCCAACCGCCTGGCTTTTCGCCAACAAGGCGGCCGCCGCCAGCAGCCCGCCGGAAATGGAGGTGCCGGCCTCGGCCATGATCGGCTGCGCGGCAAGGGCGTCGGCGAAACGCCTCGCATCCTCGGCGCTGCCGATGATCGTCCATGGCAGCACCACGCGCTGATGCCTCGGCCCTGCCCACTCAAGGTAGGAAAGCGCTATTGCGCCGCGCGCGCCTGATCCGATCGCGCGCATCAGGTCGGGGTGGCGGAAGGCGCTGACATAGCCGTCGCGCTGGACCTGCAACTCGGCGAGGCTCATCGACGACGAGACGTCGACGGCGAGGACCAGTTCGAGGTCCACTGCGGGCATACGGAGCCCGCCCGCTGCTGGTGGCTGGGGGCTGCCGGCGAGAAGGAGCGCCAGCGCCAGCAGGCATGATCCTGCCGGTCCCGTTCTTTTGCGCGGGGCGGATGCATTTCTCCGACCAAGCCTTCCTGACATTTCTGCACAGCCCCGGCGCTCGGCGCGATCTCGTCAATCCGGGTGATTTTGGGCGGGCAGACGGCTGCGAGCTTCACCCGAACGGGTGAAAGCGCGGGAACAATTCCAGGAAACTGCGAAGCAGTTCAGTGACGTAAGGACACTCGCAGGCGCGACAGCAGCGCCGTCAATTCGGCCTGGCGATGTGTGCCCGTCTTGGCCAGGATCGTCTTGAGCTGCGTTCGCGCGGTTTCGCGCCCGATCGCCAGCCGTTCGCTCGCCGCGTCGATGCCGTCGCCGCCGCTGAGGCTGGAGGCCAGCCGCGCCTCGGCTGCCGGCAGTTGGAAAGCATGGCGCAGCAACGACGCCGGCGGTGCTCGTTCGCCGACGAGATCGGTGAAGAAGAGCAGGAAGTCGCCGCCGTTGAACAGGTCACGCACGAAGGACGTCATCGGCACGATTTCAGCCAACAGCCAGAACGATCCGTCGCGGTTGATAACTTCCGGCTCCGCAAGAAGCGTTGCGTCCCGCGCGCCGGTGAGGGCAGCCTGGACCATCCTTTGAAAACGTGAATCGCTGTCGCGGTCGGCGGCGTGGATGTGGCCGTGCCGGACCGCAAGACCCGACCTGAACAGGGCATCCGCTTGGCTGTTGCAACGTCTCAGGCGGCCGCGGCTGTCGAGCAGCGCGGCCGCGCAATCGAATTGCTCGAGCACGGCCAGCGCCGTGTCGAGCGAGACTTCCCAGATCTTCTCGGCAAGGCTGATGATGCGGGCCAGGTCCGGCGCCACGCGCAGGAAATGCTCGGCCTCGGACAAGTCGAACGGTCCGCTCCGCGCATCGCGGAACATCGACAGTACCCATTGGCGTCCCTTGACTGGGAAAGCAACGGTGCCCCACCACTCACGATGCCCTGGACGGGCTATCTCCTGATAGTAGGGCAGAAGCAGCCTTTCTTCCGGCGTGGTGATTTCGTCCTCCACGGTGAAGCAGGTCGCCGGCCTCGGCAGCCGTGCCGCCCTTTCCGGGTGGGGATCGGGCGCGCCCTCGATATTCTTGAGCCAGATTTCCGCGAATTCGGCATGGCCGAGCGAGTCCGGCGTCAGTCTGGTCCGCTTGCGCTGATCGCTGCTGAACGGATGTCTATCGTCGCGGATTCGGATGACGCAGCTCGAAACACCCAGGCAATCGCCCAAATTTTGCAAAGCCTGCGGCCACCGCCCGAATTCAAAGGCGGCGTCGTAGCAGTCGTCGATCGCCGACGCGATACCCCTCTTGGCAGCCATTCGAATTGACCTTCGGAATGGATGGGCCACCACATGTCCATATTAGCATGAGCTTGTGGATTTGAAAAATCACAGGCCTTGCTGTTTCCGCTTGCGAATTCACCGCATTGCGATTTGATCCGCCGTCAATTGCCTCCAGCCGATTGACCGGAATTTCGGAACCGCCTAGGTTCGCCGAAAATGGGGATGGGGTTCCCCCGAAACCGCCCTTATGGGCTGATGACTCCTGCCAGGCGTGCTTTCGCGCGGCAGGATTTGTTTTTTCCGCTCGCATCATGCCTGCTTTGTTGAAGTGATTCCCGCGCGGGAATCGCATCGGAAAGGCATTGAAGCGATGACCCTTGCGGCTTGCGCCCTGGTTCTGATCGGCGGGTTCCTCGGTGGTATTTCCCGCTTTTTCCTGTCCGGCGTGGTCGGCCGCGGCATCGGCGAGACCTTTCCCTGGGGCACGCTGCTGGTCAACGTCTCCGGCGCCCTTGCCATCGGCGCCTTCGCCGGCGCCGCGCGGATCCATGGCGGAATCTTCGCGAGTGATCTGTTTCGAGACCTGATCGTCGTCGGCCTGTTCGGCGGGTACACCACGGTGTCGTCCTTCTGCCTGCAGACGCTCAACCTGGCGCTCGACGGCGAGGGGCGGCTCGCCGCCTTCAACATCGTCGCGTCGTCGGTGCTGTGCGTCTTGTTTGTCGCCCTCGGCTTCTGGGCAGTCCTGTGGATGGCGGGCTGAGCGATGACGGACAGACGGATGGCGATGCGGCTTTATCTGGCGGTCGGCTGCGGCGCGGCGATCGGCTCGCTGGCCCGCTTCCTGTCGGGCTACGTCATCGTCTCGCAACTTGGCCTCAACGCGCTTTATTCGACCGCGTTCGTCAACGTCGTCGGCTCGTGGATCATCATGGCCTTCGCCACGCTGACCGGGCCGGACGGTCGCCTGATGGTCGGTCCGGCCAGCCGCAATTTCGTCATGGCCGGCTTCTGCGGCGGGCTCACCACGTTCTCGGCGATGAGCCTCGACACCTTCATCCTGCTCTTCGAGGGCGACTTGCCGCTTGCCGCGACCTATCTCATCAGTGTGGTCGGGCTGTCGCTCGCCGCGGCGTGGCTGGGCTATCTCATGGTATCCAGGTTCAACCGCTTGCCGAAAGGCAGTCAGGCCAACGGGTAACCAGGGAGGAAAACATGGAACTTCCCGCGCAATGCGCGCTGCTCAGGATCTTCTTCGGCGAGGACGACAGGGCGGCCGACGGCCAGCCGCTGCATGAGGCGATCGTCATCAAGGCGCGCGAGACCGGCATGGCCGGCGCCACGGTGCTGAGGGGGCCGCTCGGCTTCGGCCGCTCCAGCGTGCTGCACACCGCCAAGATCCTGCGCCTGTCGCAGGATTTGCCCATCGTCGTCGAGATCGTCGACGCGCCGGACAAGATCGATGCGCTAATCCCCGAAATCAAGGCGCTGACCAGGACGAAGAGCTGCCTGATCACCAGGGAGAAGGTCGAGGTCATCCGCTACGGCGACGGCGACTGAACTCGCCAGTCTGTCTGTCAGGCGCCGCGAAGGCGGCGGCCGATCGTTCCTTCGTCGAAGATGCCCGCGGAAAACAGTCTCATGGCCTCGATCGCCAGGTCCGATGCCTCGGGACTTCCCAAGACGATGCCGCGCTCCGCGCAGACCTTGTCATAGATGCGCTTCAGCAGGACGAGATCGTCCGGATACGCGGCACCGCTTTTAGAAACATGAGGCTTGATCATGCTTCCCTCCCGGGTTTCGGGCGGAAGCGTGGTGGTCGCTCACAGTCGGCGACGCCCTGGGCTTTTCTGTCGCCGATGCCGGTGAACCTAGGGCACGCTGCGGGTGTGACCACCCGTCTCAAAAGCAAAACGGCCCGCTGGAGCGGGCCGTTTGCGCGATGTTCGCGGCTCAGCCGACGATCTCGGTATCGGAGAACCAGTACTTGATCTCCTGCGCGGCGGTTTCCGGCGCGTCCGAGCCGTGCACCGAATTCTCGCCGATCGACAGCGCGTGCACCTTGCGGATGGTGCCCTCGGCGGCATTGGCCGGGTTGGTGGCGCCCATCACTTCGCGGTTCTTGGCGATGGCGTTCTCGCCTTCCAGCACCTGCACGATGGTCGGGGCCGACGACATGAATTCCACCAGCTCGCCGAAGAACGGGCGATCCTTGTGGACGGCGTAGAAACCTTCGGCCTCGCGGCGGCTCATCCAAACACGGCGCGATGCGATGACGCGCAGGCCGGCGTCTTCCAGCATCTTGGTGATGGCGCCCGTCAGGTTGCGCCTGGTCGCGTCCGGCTTGATCATGGAGAAGGTGCGTTCGATCGCCATTGGGTCGTCCTTGTTCTTGGAAATGGAGATTGGAGTGGCGGGCTCTATACAAGCCGCTTGGCGGCTTGCCAAGGGGAGGCGGCTTCTGGTGTCGTAAGCACATGAGTTGTCCGGGTTAGGTAGCACACGAGTTGTCCGGTTTTATCGCCAGCGAATGGAGACTGGGGATGGGACGGACAGCATGGCTACAGGACCGGAGAATGCAGAAGTTTCGGGACGTTTTAAGCCGCTGGAATGGCGGCGATCTTTCGATGCTGGAGGCTGGTGAGCTACTGGGCATGTCGGAACGGCAATTTCGGCGTTATCGCGACCGCTACGAAGAGGCTGGGGAGGATGGCTTAAGGGACCGGCGTTTGGGCAAGCTTTCGACGCGTCGGGTGCCTGCG
>NZ_QMBP01000021.1 GCF_003289945.1 Mesorhizobium hawassense | reverse complement strand
AGGGCATCGATGCGCTTCACGGCTTCAACCGCGAGCGGATAGACCAGGTTGGGCTTCTCGCCGCGCGCCTTCTTGCGCGCCGCCGCTTCGATATCGGCCAGCTCGAACACTTTGCGCCGGCTGTGGGCCCAGCAGCTGGCTTCCAGAACAGGCGCCGGCTGACGATCCGTCGCATAGAGATCGCCATGACCGCCAAAGGCATCGGCCTGCAGAATGCCACTCCAGCCGGCGAGATGCGCCGCGGGATGTTCTCCTCGGCGATCGCGGGAATAGTAGAACACTGCCGCCGGCGGATCGGTGCCGCCGAACGGTCGGTCATCGCGCACATAGGTCCATAATCGGCCGATATCGGTCTTGCCCTTGGCCAGGACCGGCACCGTCGTATCGTCGCCATGCAGACGTGAAGCGGCCAAGACATGGGCTTCGAGCCGCTTGAACAGCGGCATCAGCGCCGCGGCGCCGGCGCCGACCTGGTCGGCGAGCGTCGACAGGCTGAGCGGCACGCCTTGGCGGAAACCGCGCGGATCAGCCTTCCGCAGACGGTTCCGGGCGCATGCGAGCAACTCGAAAAAACCTTTTTAGGTGTGGCGTCGACCTCGCAGCCGCCCAACGGACGATGTGAGTCATCATACCCTGTACTGGAACGAGAGGTGATGTTCTGGCTGGCCGACCGGTATCCTCATCTACTGCATACAGCATCCACAACGGTTCCAATGTTACTCCTCCAAAGTGTTCAAGCCTTCGCTGGTCGCCTCATTCGCTCAATCTTCAGCAAGAGCCGCGACTCTCACGAGACCGCCCTTCTTGACAGTGTGAAGGATCACCAAAGAGTTCGCACCCTTGATACCTTCGACCGCCGCTAGCTCGACCAAGAGAAAGTAATCCAGTTGGCCTAGCGTTTCACAGTGGGCCCCTATGACCGGGTCGTCTGCTTCTGCACTGTTGCACCTTGTGGCCATGTGGATAGCGTACCGCATCCACAGATGTCGGGGCCACCGCCCTGGGTCTAAAGCTCGCCGCAAAGCGGCACCGCACAGCGGTGCCAAAGCCGTTGTTCCAGTTCGCGCGGCTCGAAGCCGGTTCACTGGCTATCCCAGGCCCGCTCCAGAGCCCGCCCCATCATTGTCTAGCCAGATATTCTAGTGCTTATTCAACCTCTCCATAAGCCCCAAGATAGATCTTTCCGACCACAGGGTTGTTGAGAATGCTCCGAGCGGTTCCGTCTATTTGGTTGCGCCCTTCGGCAAGTATGTAGCAGCGATCAGAAATTTCGAGCGCCTTATGTGCATTCTGTTCAACCAACAGGACAGCAACGCCCTGGCGATTACTGATCTCCCGGATATGATGAAAGACCTCGCTCGTTGCCTTTGGAGAGAGTCCGGCGCTTGGCTCGTCCAAAAGCAAGACGGTCGGGGAGGCCATGAGTGCTCGCCCGAGTGCTACAACCTGCTGCTGCCCCCCACTTAATTTTCCAGCGGTTGCTGTCCAATATTCGGCTAAAGTAGGCAAAATCTCTCGCACCGAATTTTGCCGGTCTTTGATGGAACCCGGCACCGCGAATAAACCCATCCGAAGGTTTTCTTCTACACTCATCGTGCCAAACACATTGCGGACCTGCGGGACGTAGCCCAGACCAGCACGCAGCCGGTCACGTGTGGTGGCGTTCGTAATATCGAGCCCATTGAGCTCGATTCTCCCACCTTGCGGCCGGAGCAGGCCCGCAAGCGTCTTCAGCAGAGTAGACTTGCCACACCCGTTAGGACCGATGACGGTAACAATCTCACCCGCGGCCAACTCAAGGCTTACTCCGTGCAGGATTTGCATCTCGCCATATCCCGCCACAAGTGCGTCTGCAGTTAGGATCGCTGTACCGCTCATGCGCTCACACCTCCCAAGTAGGCTTCCAGCACCTGTTTGTTTGACTGAATTGCGGACGGCGAACCCGCGGCAATCACCTGGCCGCGGTCCATGACGATTACACGCTCACACAATTCCATGATCACGGTCATATTATGCTCAATGATCAGCAACGTTACACCGGACTCGTTGACGCGCCGCAGAACGGACATGAGGTGTCGAATTAGGGTCGGATTCACCCCTGCTGTTGGTTCATCGAGCAACAGCAACTTGGGCTTTGCCATCAAGCAGCGCGCGAGCTCGAGGAGCTTCTTCTGCCCCCCAGAGAGAAGGGCAGCCTGATGAGTTGCTTTTTCGCTGAGCCCGACCATCTCTAGAACGCCACGAGCGATCTGCAGATTTTTGCCCTCCTCCTCACGCACCCTCTTCCCCTGCGATAGTACAGAGACGATTCTATCCCCGAACTGATTCTCAGGTACGAGCAATAGGTTTTCCAGTACTGTCATTTGTTTCAGCTCACGGGGGATCTGAAACGTCCGGCGAAGGCCAAGACGCGCAACGCTATGGGCACTTAAGGTGTCGATGCGTTCACCCGCAAACCTGATCTCGCCGCTGTCTGGCCGTACAAATCCGCTGACCAAATTGAAGAGCGTGGACTTCCCGGCTCCGTTCGGCCCGACCAACCCAGTGATGCTGTGAGCACGCACGGAAAATTCGCACTTGTTTACCGCTTGCAGCCCACCAAAGCGTCGACTGAGGCACTTGATTTCGAGAATCTCTTTCATACGGCCCTCCGCGGTCCATACCGAACGGCTACGATGGCAATCAATGCGATACCAAGAAGCATCAGGCGCAAGGCTGCAAGCTCGACTCCGTCCACGAAGGTGACGTAGTCTTTCAGAATTCTCGTGCCTTCGAGGAGCAGAGCCACAAGCGCAGTGCTGGCCAAAGTAGCGACGCTGGATCCTTGCCTGCCGATAAGCACCGCCGCAAGGACATAAATGCTTACGTTGGGGCCAAACATGTCGGGCGAGATGTAGCTGAGGTAACTGGCAAAGAAGGCGCCCCCTAATCCAGCTAATGCGGCACCGAGCATGAAGGCGCGGGTTTTGTAGGCCAGGGTGACCTTTCCGACCGAGCTGACAACGGTCTCGTCTTCGCGGATCGCCCTCAGTGTACGCCCGATCGGAAACCCTTCGATACGCCGCGTGAACGCGAAGGCGATCGCCAACGTCACCACGACGATTATCAGGAACGACACCTCCGAGCCGAAACCGGCGATCGTCATGGGCCGTTGAATCCCGGCTATTCCATCTGGCCCACCGGCGAGCCACTTTTCGTTGAGCAGGATCAGCCTCACAAACTCGCTAAAGCCCAGCGTGACAATCGCCAAATAGTCCTCCCGGAGTCGAGGCGTGAACATCGCAACGGCCGCGCCAAAGCCACCACCAGTCAGTGTGGCCACCAGCACCCCGACGGGGAACGGCATTCCGATTTTCGAAAGCAGCGCGAAAGTATAGGCGCCAACAGCAAAGAAAGCGACTTGACCAAGGTTGATTAGTCCGGTGAGACCCCACTGGATGTTCAAGCCAAGAGCAACCAAACCGTATATACAGGCGAATATTAAGATTGAAACAGCATAATCAATCATGACTTAGCTCCCGGACTTGATCAGTCCGCTTGGGCGCACAAGCAGAACCAGGGTCAATACGAGAAAGGCCAACGCGGTCTTGTAGCTGGAGGGCAGGATCAGGAGACTGAACTCGGAAGCCAATCCCACCAGTAGCGCCGCCAGAGCCGCGCCAACCACACTACCGAGGCCTCCCAGGATTGCGACCGCAAAAAGTGGAATGAGTACTCGCCAGCCCAGAAGTGGATTGAGCGAGGTCTCTGTCGCTAACACGGTACCACCAACAGCTGAAAGAAAACCAGCTACAAACAGGACAGCGGCATACACGCGCTCCGGCTGAACGCCTGTAACAACTGCCAGTTCCGGATTGGTTGAAGTTGCCCTGATTGCACGCCCAAATTCTGTAAACCGCAAGCTCAGGAATATCGCCCCCAGAATTGCGATCCCAGTGGCGATGATAATGAGCTGAATGGGGCTGATGATGAACCCAGCAAGAATTACGGGGCGCATCGGAGTGATTGGAAATTGCAGGTTGCCGTTGCCCCAGACAAATCGGACGAAATTCTGAACCACCAGCATGACACCAAGGGACAGCAGAACGGGTGGTAGCATGCCTGCTCTGCGCACGAACCGGAACACTGTTTGATCCAACGCGAGAGCGACCAGGCCGGTCAAGAGCGCAGAAAAAATGCCTGCTACCCATAGGGGGACGCCAAATCCGCACAAGAGCAGAGTGAGGTAGGCACCGAGCGTCATTAGCTCCGGAATGGCAAAATTGGGATAGCGGAGCACACCGTAAATCAGAGAAATCGCTGCTGCAGGCAGACTCCAAATCGCAGCCGAGACGAGGGCCGAGACAAGATAGATTTTCAGTTCCATAGGAAACGATACCTTCGGCTAAGGGCGCCGCACCATGCGGCGCCCTGGTCGATACAGTTCAGAACTGCACTTCACTTATTTTGCCGACAGGAGCTGTCTTGCCGTCCTTGACCTGTGAGACGCGAAAGTTCGCTTTGGCTATGTTGCCGTTCGCGTCGAAATCGAGCGGGCCTGAAGCGCCATCATAGTTGATGCGCTCCCCCCTACGGAGCGCAGCAACGCCATCTGCAAAGGAGGTCACTCTGGTACCTTCCGGCCCGGAAACTTCCCTCACTGCCTTGGCAAGTGCATCGCCATCAGTCGATTTCGCAGCCTCTATTGCTAGCGCGAGGAGCACGAGCTCATCGTAGGCTTGCGCGCCGAATGAATAATAGTGGTCCTTGCCTAAGTGCCCTGCGAGGCGCTGATAGGCTGGCGACTCCTCCGAAACACCTTCTTCCAGAAGAAGCAGTCCATCAGCCGCCGGTCCCGCATTTTTGATGAGATCTGCGCTCACTGCAAAGCCAGGCACAAAGAAGCGAGTCGATAGGCCGGCCTGATAAGCCGCCTTGAGGATGGCTGTTATATCCGGCTCGTACCCGGAAATGTGGACGAAGTCAGGCTGGTCGGATAAAACGCGGGCCACCTCGGTCGAAAAAGTAGTCTGATCTTCGTTGTAGGTCACAAAGCTTGTGACCTCACCACCTCGCTCGTTGAAACGTTGCTTAAAGGCGTCCACCGTGGTCTGGGTGAAGGGAACGTTCAGCCCGAGGACAGCGGCGCGCTTCCAACCTTGCTGTGCGGCATATTCAGCATAGGCCTTCCCGAACAACAGGTCGTCGGGCTCGAGTCGGTAGACGTGGCCTTTTTTCTGAATTTCCGTGATGCGGCTGGCACCTGAATTCGAGAATAGGACTAAGCCCTTTTCTTGTACGATGGGCGCGACTGCCAAGGTGACGCTGCTGGCCCAAGTCCCGAAGATGGCTTTTACCTTATCGACGTCGACCAATTTACGCGCAGCACGCACGGCAGCTTCCGGGTTCGTCTCATCGTTCTCCTCGACGAGCTTGATCTTGCGCCCCAGAGGACCGCCGGCAGCGTTAATCTCCTCGAGCGCAACTTTGGCAGAGGCCAACATTTCTTGGCCAAATGGGCCTCCCGCCCCGGACAAGGGCATCAATGCTCCTACGACAATGTCGCCATCCTCAGCTGCAGCCACCCTCGGAGACAGGAAAGCAGCGGCGGAAACAGCGCTGAAACAGGCTGCCAGGACAAGGCGACGTGAGAATCCCTTTCCGGATGTTGGACGCTTACCATTCTTCATTTTAGTTCCCTTCTGTTGAGTTCTCGTTAGATCGAAGAAAGACACACGTTCTACGTTTTTCTAGATATCACTCCATTTCTAATGCAAAGACCTCTTTTACTGAAAAAACAGCATCCTCACGCTCATATATCGCGCGGAAAGTCGGTTGTATTTCTTGCGCCGTCATTCGTGATGACCATTACATCGGAATGGCGAAACCCACCGACCCCTGGAATGTAAACCGCAGGCTCCACCGAGTGGACCATGTTCGAAACGAGCTTCCTGGGGTTGTAAATTCGAAGCTCGCCTTTTTCTTCGCGTCCGCCTGCGCCAATCATGATCCCCAACGCGTGGCCGGTTCCATGACGGACGTACTGGTCCAGTTCGCACCTTCTGAAAATGTCGCGTTCCATTTGAGCCATATCGGACATTGCGCGCCCGGGCTTGAGCGCGAGCTTGATGGCATCGAATGCTTCGTTCACCGCGTCCAAGGGTTTCCTTTGAGCTGCGCTCGGTTCACCAAACACGAAAGTGCGCTCGAGCTCGGTGCAATAGCCCCACATTACGGGGAAGACATTGAGCGCGACCAGGTCACCCCGCTTCAGGCGCCGGCTCGTGGGATGCAAGTGCGGCGTCATCGTATGGTCGCCAAATTGGGCGTACGCGTATGTGCTAGTCAGGCCGTTTGTAGACAAGGCACCCATGGCCCTGTTGACCTCCGCGACGGCGTGAGCAGCTACGGCGAGTTCCGTGACGTTTTCGTGCAGGGCCTCCAAGAATGCATTGGCTCCAACCTTGGCCAATTGTCCGCCAAGGTCTAGGATGCGGAGCTCCTCGTCTGATTTGACGAGGCGCAACTCTTCAATTGCGGGGCCAATCTCTATCAAATCGGCGTTCGGGAATCGCCCTTGCAGCGCCCGGTGGATGCCCACCGGAAGCAATGCTTCCTCGATGCCCAGTCTGACCTTGCCTGTGCTATGCCGCGCAATAAAATTAGCGCACAGCTCGAGGCTGGCTTGGACCACATTTTCATCGTCACCGTAAGCGAGCACCTCATCAAAGGCGCTATGGAACTCCATGTTCTCCTTTTCGATGGCCGCACCACAAACTGCGCTCTGACCAGATGCGGGCAAAATGGCCCACATCGGCCGCCCCCACTCCGAGAGCAGCGGTATACCGCTCAAGTAGAAGACACTGTCAGCGGTGTGCAGAAAGGCAAAGTCGATCTTCTCCGTAACGAGTTTGTCACGAAGGCCAGCAATGCGACGCGCCATTTCGGCATTTGAAAAAACAGGCATTCCATTCCTCCTTTCGCATGAGATTATTAGCGACCCGCCTTAAGGGGCTAGACGAGGTCGAGGCTTATTTCTTCGAATGGGATGCCTGAGGCCGACGCACGCCAGCGCTGGCCAGACTGAGCAGGCAGAGCTACGGTCAGAGTTCCAGTAGTAACGATGTCGCCCGTCTTCAGCGGTTCGCCTCCGAACCGCTCCAGCTCCCGTACCAGGTAGGCAAAGGCTTTGATCGGGCTACCTAGGACCTGCGAGCCACCCCCGATGGCCGAAGCGCCATCATTGCTGGCTAACGTCGCTGAAAAGCTCTGTAACTGCCTGCCCCACCGCTCGCGATCATCCTCAATGGCGTGCCGTGGGCCAACAAGAAGCGCGACATGAACTCCCGTGGCCGCTCCGTCTGCAACTTTAAAACGCCAGTCTGGGAAGATCGACGTGCAGACCTCAAAATCCAGAGCTGCCCATTGCACGCATCCAAGGAGTTCGAGTTCATCCATTCTGGAGTCTGGAGCTGCGCACAAACCGAGAGCAACTTCTGCCTCCATTCTTACGTTGGGCCAGTTTGCTACGTCGAGGCTGGCTTTCTCGCTGAGATCAGAAGTTGTTGTGTCGTAAAGGTAGTTCCAAATCGGCCCCGTAATGCCGTAGCCGGCCCAGGCCGCAGAGTTCGTGAACCCGATTTTGCGACCGACAACCCTCTCTCCATTTGCCTCACGTCGCCGACGCATTTCCTCTACAACCCAATATGCGTCTTCGAGATCAATGTCGGGATAATGAGAGCTGAAGGGCGAAATTTCGGCATTAACTCCTCGGGTGCGTTGGACTTCGTCAGCAATATAGGAACGGATTGAAGTTGAGAGGGACATTTTTTCGGTATCTCCAGAAATAACCTTCTTTTAAAAGAAGGCTCTTTTGCAATTCTCGATGTCGCGACTAGCTTTCGAAAAATGCTATTCTTCACCAATTCACAGCAATGTATTTTACTTCCGAGAACTCTAAGATGCCGTGATGTGAGCCCTCTCGACCGAGGCCACTTTGTTTGACGCCGCCAAATGGTGCGGCGGGATCAGAGACCAACCCTCGGTTCAGACCGACCATGCCAGATTCCAACTTCTCTGAAACCCGCAAACCACGCGCGAGATCACGCGTGTAGACATATGAGATCAAGCCGTATTCGGTGTCGTTGGATGCCGCCAAAACTTCGTCCTCGGTCTCAAATGTAGTCAGAGCCGCAATCGGGCCGAAGATCTCCTCCTTGGCTATTGTCGAGTCTGGCGACACGTCTCGCAGGACCGTCGGCGGGAAATAGAAGCCATCCCGGTCAATCGCCTTGCCACCGGTCAGCACCACCGCGCCACGGTCGGTCGCATCGGTCACCAATTTGTCGATCCGCTCCAGAGCCTTTTTATTGATTACCGGCCCGCATTCCGTAGCCCGGTCGTATCCTGGGCCAACATTCATAGCTGCCATTCTCGACGCGAGGCGCTGCGAAAAGGCGTCAACAATTCCCTTATGCACGTAGAAACGGTTCGCGGCGGTACACGCCTCGCCCCCATTGCGCATCTTTGCGATCATGGCTCCATCGATCGCTGCATCGAGATCGGCGTCTTCGAATACTATGAACGGAGCATTGCCGCCGAGTTCCATCGAGCAGGAGATCACAGTATCGGCGGCTTCATGCAGTAGTTTACGTCCGACCTCCGTTGAACCTGTGAAGGACAATTTTCGCACGCGAGGGTCATGCAACATCTTGCTGACCACGGACCCCGAGCTCGCGGTGGTAATGACATTAACCACCCCGTCAGGCACACCGGCCTCAGCATAGAGGGCCGCGAGAGCATACGCTGTCAGTGGCGTTTCCGCTGCTGGTTTCAGAACGCACGTGCACCCCGCAGCAAGTGCTGGAGCGATCTTGCGTGTCGCCATGGCAGCGGGGAAGTTCCATGGCGTGACAAGTACCGCAACTCCGATTGGCTGATGCTGAACGATGATCTTGTTTGCACCAGACGGTGCCGTCGACATTTCGCCGTTGAGTCGGACAGCCTCCTCCGAAAACCACCTAAAGAACTCCGCTGCGTAGTTCACCTCGCCGTGGGAATCGCTGAGCGACTTGCCATTTTCCAAGCTGATGAGCTGAGCCAGCATGTCTTTTCGCTCAATCATCAGTTCGAAGCAGCGTCGTAGAACTTCCGACCGCCGACGCGGCGCCAGCGCCGCCCAAGTTGGGCCGGCTGCATAGGCAGCTGCGACGGCGTCTGACGCATCCTCAACCCCTGCATCGGCAACGGTTGCGATCGCCGCCCCAGTGGAGGGGTCTATAACGTCAATCCGCTTGTTTGATCGTGCACGCCGCCACTTGCCGTCGATAAAGAGATCGCTCGGAACAGATTGGAGATCAAAATCAAGGTGCGAGAAGATTTCTTGCATTATCGTCATGGTGAATTTGCCTTTCTTGCATCTTCGTCGCTTCTTAGCCGGCCACGATCTCCCGCGAATGCGGCGTCGACAAGAACACCCATGCTCGCCAGGTCGAGGGGACGTGGATTGTTCTTGATCAGTCGTGCACTGCCCATGGCCTGCTCGGCTATTTGGGGCAGTTGCGCTTTGACGACACCGAGGTCGGCAATAGTGCTTGGGATCCCGATCGAACGAAAGAGACTTGCGACAGCGTCAATCGTGGCAATAGCCGCATCCGCGGCGGACTTTCCAGCAAGGTCCAGTTCCATCGCGAGACCAATCTCAGCAAGCTCCGGCTCGCAATACTTTCGATTGAATTCCATCACATATGGCATCATCACTGCGACGCCAGCCCCATGAGCCGTGTGCGTAATTGCACCCACAGGATACTGGACCGCATGGGCTGCCGCAGTGCCTGCTGTTCCAAATGCGAGACCGGCGGCCATGGCCCCCAGCATCAGGCGTTCTCGCGCCTCAAGATCATTGCCGTTGTCATAGGCGCGCTTCAGACTTGATGAGATGTGAGAGATAGCCATTATGGCATACGCGTCACTCATCGCATTTTTGCCAACAAACACGTGCTCGTGAACGATATTCGTGGTCGGGACCCGGCGCATCGTAGTGTAAGCCTCGATCGCATGCGTGAGCGCATCCGCGCCCGATACGGCAGTCAGTCCGGGCGGGCAGGAATAGGTCAACTCAGGATCGCAAACTGCGGTGTGGCAAATGAGGTGGGGGCTGGCAATGCCTACCTTGACCGCTCGATCAGGATCCGTGATGACCGCCACCGGTGTGACCTCGGAGCCCGTTCCCGATGTGGTTGGCATTAGGATCAGGGGGGTTACAGGCCCAGGCACTTTGAACTCACCGTAATAATCGGAGGCTCTTCCGTCATGAGCAAGTAACAGCGCGCACACTTTTGCAGCATCGAGGCAGCTACCTCCGCCAATGCCAATGACGAGGTCCGCGCCGAAAGCTTTTCCTGCATCGACGCCCTCCGCTATACATTCCAATGGCAACTCGGCGACGGTGCCGTCAAATACGCGAGTGTGGACGCCAGCTGAATTGATGCCGTCCACGACTTTGCGGAAATCGGCATCGTCGCCTAAACGAGCGTCAGTCACTATGAGCGCCCGGCGGCCAAGCTGATCTGCGTACCCGGGAACGGTATTGCGCTGACCTGCGCCGAAGATCAGATTGCGCGGCGCGCGCTGGGCTCCAAACAAAGTCAAAACTCACCCTCCCCTTGATCAAGCAGCGTTTTTAAGGCCGGCCAGAATCTGCATCTCCGTCCACAGCTCTTCGGCCATGGGCACACCTTCCGCTATGCGCCTTTCGCGGCAGGCACGGCCGCGCTCTCCGGGAATAAGCACTTCGGAGAAGCCATCGGCGGGATCCATGCTGCGAATTTCCTGGAGATAAGCTTGCAGGTCGCGGTGAGGACCATCAATGACGATGAACACATCGCCTTTGTTGCAAACACTCGTGTCGTCGAGTGTGCCGCTGACTTCACGGCCGATCGCCGCACCCGCCAGGCTACTAACCAGGAGCTCGAAAGCGATGCCGAGCGCATAACCCTTGGCTTGGCCAAACGGCGCTATGGATCCCTTCCTCGCCTCTTTCGCGTCTGTCGTGGGGTTGCCCTGGGCATCGAGGGCCCAGTGTGGCGGTATGGGTTCATTACGATTTGCGTGATCGTGTATCTCGCCCATAGACACAACGCTTGTGGCGGCGTCCATCATAAAGGGCAGACCACCTGTGGGGATTCCAACGGCGATCGGGTTTGTGCCGAGCATCGCTTTGCGCGCACCCCACGGATGCACAAGCGCCTCGCTTGTCGACAGTGCAATGATCGTGAAGCCGCTGGTCGCGACGCGCTCGGCGTACCAGCCTAGCATCCCAAGGTGATTTGAGTTCCGGATCCCGGCAACCGCGATCCCCGTCTTTTTGGCTCGCTCCATCAACACCTTAAGTGCCGAGTTCGCGACAACCGGTCCCAGCCCGCGCTCACCGTCGACTTCCAGGAAAGCTTCTGCCCGCCAGGTGTGCGAGCCGCTCGTCTTTGCATCGGCGACTCCATTGCGCACTCGACGGATTATGCGACTTAGACGCAGCAATCCGTGCGAGGGGACCCCACGCAGCTCCGCCTCCATCAGAAGATCCAGCTGCTCGATCACGTGCTCCATAGGCACACTTGCCTTCTGGAGAGCCAGCGTCGCCACGTTCCGAACATCACCCACTGGGATAGTCATCATCATACATCAAATCCTATCGGATATCTGATTGCATATTAGAGACTATGCTGATAAAGAGTATGGCGTCAAGGGAAGAGATTCGGAAAAATGGTACGCGACAAAGGCGATCGAAACGGAAGCCCAACAGGCCTGTTGCGGCGTCCGGCAGGTCTCGGCGACGAGGTGTACAGCGCAATTTATGCCCAACTGATGTCGCTCAAAATCCCTCCCGGAGGCCGCATCACGGTTGAAAATCTTGTTCGCGAACTGGGTGTATCGCAAACGCCGATTCGCGAGGCGCTTTCCCGCCTGGAAGCGCAGGGACTTGTGGTGAAGACACACCTAATCGGCTACAGCGCGGCCCCACAAATGGATCGCTCCGGCTTGGAGCAGCTTTACGACCTGCGAATGCTCGTCGAACCGTTCGGTGCCGCGAGAGCTGCCGAGCAAATGACCGATGAGTCGATCGCCGCGCTCGAAACCATCGATCAGGACATGCGCCGAAGCCGTCCTGAGGACGCGCGCTCGGCCTACAGTCATTTCGCGCAGAGCGACGGTGCGTTCCATGACATGATTGCGGTTGGCAGCGGTAACAACCTAATCCAGGACACATTGGCGCGGCTTCACACTCACGTGCATTTGTTCCGCTTGTATTTTCACTCGCGCGCCACGACGGACGCGAACAATGAGCACGCTCGCATCATCAAGGCGATCAAGCGAAGAGATGCCAAGGGGGCCGAGGCAGCGATGCGCGATCACATTGAGCGATCGCGAAGGCGTTTCATGGTATTCTTCACGGGTGAGCAAAGCTGAAGCCCACGAACGAAACGAATGGCGTGCCTTCGCAAGCCTTGGCGTATGCGCAGGCGGCCCCAGTTGTCGAAACCAATCGCGGCGACTCCAGATGTTCCCATCAAAATCCTCTGCTGGCACTAGCAACGGCGTGAGGCTTTGCTGTTCCATCCCTTCTGCTCTCCAAACTCTGCACCGCCGTGAAGCTTCGGAGGAAAAAGCACCGCCGAGCGCAAGTCTCGGCTCTTAGAAGCCGATGTCTCGAGGGAAATCAGTGATGCAGCGCGAACCCGTCTCCGTGACGATCAGCACGTCGGAATGACGAAAGCCGCCAACCCCAGGAATGTAGACACCGGGTTCAACCGAGTTCGCCATATTGGGAAGTAACCGTGTCTTGTTGTAGAGGCGCAGTTCTCCATTTTCTTCGCGACTAGCCGCGCCGATCATAATGCCGTGCGCGTGGCCCGTGCCGTGGCGAATGAATTTTGCCAAGTCATATTTCTCAAGTATGCGACGGGTAAGCGCGTCGATCTCGGACATAGCTAAGCCCGGCTTTAACGCCTCCTTCCCCGCGTCGAATGCCTCATTTACAGCGTTTAGAGGCCGTATGATCTCGGCAGTCGGCTCGCCGTAGACAAAGGTGCGTTCAAGTTCCGCACAGTAACCCCAAATTACGGGAAAGATGTTTAGAGAGACAAGGTCTCCTCGCTTAAGTCGACGGCTTGTCGGATGAAGGTGTGGCACCATGGTGTGATCGCCAAACTGGGCGTAGGCGTAGGTGCTGGTTAGGCCGTTATCGGATAGCGCGCCTAGCGCCTTGTTCACGGCGGCGACTGCGTGCGCGGCCACAGAGAGCTCAGTGACGTTATCGTGCATCGCTTCAAGAAAAGCATCAGCGCCGATTTTTGCGAGATCGGCCCCCAATTCGAGCAGCCGGATTTCTTCGTTCGACTTAACCAGCCTCAGTTCTGCAATCCAGGGGCCGACTTCCACTAGTTCGGCGTCAGGAAAGCGAGCTTGGAAAGCGCGGAACAAACCAACGGGCAAGAGAGCTTCCTCGATGCCTAGCCTGATCTTGGCCGATCCGCGGCGCGCAATGAAGTCAGCGCAAAGCTTGAGGCTCGCACTTACAACATTTTCGTCGTCACCATAGGCTATTATCTCATCGAAGGAGCTGTGCTTCTCCATGTTCTCCTTCTCGATAGCGGCACCGCATACTGCACTTGCCCCCGATGAAGGGAGGATTGCCCACATAGGCCGACCCCATTCCGACAGCAGCGGAACGCCGCTCATGTAAAAAACATTGTCGGCAGTGTGCAGAAAAGCCACATCGACGCGCTCCGCCGCGAGCTTTTGGCGGAAGGCGTCGATACGACGGCTCATCTCCTGCTTCGAGAAAGCTGGCATTTCAAGACTCCCCTTGGGTTTGAGATTCGTGGACGCGCCCGTCTTCGAGCCCGGCGACTCCAATCAGACCATCGTTCTTGATGCTCTGCAGAATCATCAGAGAGTTGGAGTCCTTGATCCCCTCAACCGCGGCGAGTTCGACCAGGATGAAGTCGTATAGATCACGAAGGGTCTTGAAGCACGCTTTGACGATGAGGTCGTAAGGCCCCGTCGTGACGGCTACGCTATCCACGAACGAGTACTGCCGCAGCACGGTCGCGACCTTGATGATGGCATTGCGTTCGACATCAATTCCGATGAAGGCGGACGCTTCGTATCCAAGCTCCACCGGATCGGCAGCGGCTCGAATACGAAGTCGCCCATCCTGCACGAGTTGGCTCAGCTTCTTACGAATCGTGGGCTCGCTGGAGTTTAGCCGCCTCGCAATCTCAGCCGTGGCCATCCGCCCGTCGTCCTGCAGAAGTCGGATAATGAGCTTTTCAGTTTGATCGAGGGGTTTCCGCGTCATATTCTAATTCGGAAAATCCTTACGCATAAAAATTGCATAACACGAAACCATTATGGCTTCAACTTTCCTTTTCAAAGCGAATGGCTTCCCATCTCTGGCGATGCTGCGCCCCCGCTACGGCCCATCCGGTGCGGGGCAAGCGGGCGGGTTGGCGTCGCGGTCGTCTCGCCCCGCAGAAATATTGCAGCAGCTGAAGGCGGGAAGCTTGGCTGGCTGACCGCTCTTCGCCGAGCTAAACCGCTTCACCTTGGGTGCAGGCAAATGTGGACGTGACGAATTCATCGATCGAGCCTGTTGCCTTCGGATAGGCTAGAAGCCAACAGGTGAAGAGGGAGCCGCTCCGACCGGAAATGCGCCGCGTCTCAAGCCAATCCTCGCTGCTTAGTTGCTAGGCTACCCACTCTCAGAGCTGGGATTAGGGCAAGCGCATGCAACGGCCGCAGCTATCGTCTTACGACTTCGTAAAGCGATCTCCTCGGCCGCAAATCATTAGCCACGGGCCGCCGGCGATCTCAGCGGACGTTAGAGTTCAAATCTCATTCGAGTTCGCTGCAGTTCCGCAACCGCCATGATGAAGCGAAGCTCCTCGACCCCGCAATTGAGATAGGCGTGCCTGTCCTCCGTTCGCGCCAACACGGAGGAGCCCGGTTGAACGACAAGATCCGTGTCCGCCAGCTTAAGTGTGAGTTCCCCCGCTTCCACGTTAATGAGCTCCAGCGTGCCGGGAGAGTGTCCAGACGATTCAAACATTTCGCCAGGAAACATTGTCCATCTCCAAAGTTCGATCATGTCAGGCCCGTGCGTTCCCACAAGCAGAGTGGCGCTTCCTCCCTTCGGACCTCGCCACAAGGTGGAGGCATCATGCGCCTGTACGATCCGCGCCGGCACGCTCGGCGCCACATTCACGAAGTCAGCGACGGACACTCCGAGGGCAGCCGCGGTTTTGCAGAGAATGGCGATGCTCGGATTGGCGGTTCCCTTCTCGATCTCAACCAGCATGCCTTTGCTTACGCCTGATCGGCGTGAGAGCTCATCGAGCGTCAGGGAACTTTGCCGCCTGAAATTCCGGAGGTTTTGAGACACCGTTGCGCTGACGCGTTCAACATCGGCGCCCGGTTCGGTCGATATATTGACTTTACGGTCCATGGTCGATATTGTAGACTAAAATGGTCACTGAGAGCCAGAGGGACATGATCGATTTTCCGGTGGTTGACAAAGCGGTCGCGGCGATTGCCCCTGGATTCCGCGCAATCAGCATTCTGGTCGATGCCAACGGCGCAGCAAAAGGCAAGCTTGACCCCGAGATCCTGCAGAGCGCCTGCGACTTCGTAGTCTCCGGTGGGCCCCAATGGGCAAAGGCGCATATGGCGAGTTGGGCCGAGGCCTACAGCAGGTTCGGTGCGAAACCAAGCCGGACGCCATGTTCTGCTCAAGCCTTGAGGAAACGGGTCGAGAAAGACGGCCGTATCCCGTCGATCAATCCAGTCGTCGACCTTTACAATGCCGTGAGCCTACGCTTTGCCATTCCGGTCGGGGGCGAGAACTTCGATGCCTATGTTGGCAAGCCGAGATTGTCGGTCGCGGATGGGACCGAAGCGTTCGACACGGTCATGAACGGAGAGGCGATCGTCGAACATCCCGCCCAGGGAGAAGTGATCTGGCGCGATGACCTCGGCGTGACGTGCCGCCGGTGGAACTGGCGACAGGGCACGCGCACCCGGCTGGACCGCGTCGGCGGCCGGATGTGGTTCATTTTGGAAAGCCTGGAAACGATGCCGCAGGAGGAGCTCGACGAGGCAGGACACATGCTGGCTGGCGGCCTGAGGCAATTGGCGCCGGGATGTGACATCTACAGACACTGGGTTGCCGCCGGCCAACCAACCACCAGAAATACCAGCTGAGAAGCGCTGTAACGATGCACGCGTGATTGCTCGCGCGCGTCACTCCATTGAACACTCGAAATATTGCCTTCGCAAACGCGGCAAGGAGGAGCCGTGCCCTGCGAACAGGTCGCCCCTCAGCTCACGACAATTCTTCAATCTCGTGGCGCCGCCAGGGTGTCAGCAAGACTGCCGCCATTCATCCGCCGCTCACCCAGCGTTTGCAGCGCCTGGGTTTCGGCGACACAGCTCAGGAACGACTTCTTGCGGGATTGCACGCTATCCGAGACAGCAAGCGTTCGATGAACACCTATCTCGGCGCCTGCGTCGAGCTTGGCCCGGAGGATGTCGAGGCCGACAAGGCGGCCGGCGCCAAGGTGACCTATTTCGAGGGCTATCTTTGGGATCCGCCGCGCGCCAAGGAGGCTATCCGCCAGACTGCAAAGCTGGCCCATGCGGCGGGCCGCGAAGTGTCGATGACACTGTCGGATTCCTTTTGCGTCGACCGCTACCGCGACGAGTTCCTCGAGCTGATGCGCTCAGGCACCGTCGACATCGTCTTTGCCAACAGCCACGAGATAAAGTCGCTTTACCAGACCGCTTCCTTCGAGGAGGCGCTCGCCGCTATCCGCAAGGATTGCAGAATAGCCGCTATCACCCGTTCTGAAAAAGGCTCGGTCATCGTGCGCGGCGACGAGACCGTCACCATCCAGGCGACAAGGATCAAGGAGCTGGTCGATACGACCGGCGCCGGGGATCTTTATGCCGCCGGCTTCCTTTACGGCTACACGACCGGACGCAGCCTCAAGGACTGCGGCGACGTCGGCTCGCTGGCGGCCGGCTTGGTGATCCAGCAGATCGGCCCGCGCCCTCGCCAGAATCTGCGCCGCGAGGCGGAGCAAGCCGGACTGCTGTAGGGGCGCGCCAAGGACTAGCTTCCTTCCGCCTGGCAGGCTGTTGAAGAAGTCGGCGCGCTCGCAGACGAAGCCTGACTCGTCGGCATTGTGGATGTAGAAGTGGCCGACGAGGCGACCCGCGGTGCCGATCATCGCCCATCCGCGACCACAAGCGGGATCGCTTTCGTCGTGACCCTCCCATGAGAATTCCGCGCAGGCCGAGCCGTCTCGCGCGCCGTAGCGGACGTCAAGGAAGCCTTTGAGGGCACCGAAGCCGATCTCGCCGTCCGTCGCGCCTTTGAATGTCAGATGCGCCTCCTCGACGAGATCGAGGAAATCGTTGTCCCAGACATCCATTTCGACGATACGCCAGCGACCGGCAAAGGCCTTGGCGATGGCTGGAACCTTTGCCATGTCAGTTGGTCCCAGCGATGAGCTTCGGCAGCCGCACCAGATTGTAGGCGGCGGCAGCGAAGGAGAAGCCCCATCCGACGCGGTCCCGGCCGCGGAACTTGGTTTGGCGCTGACCGGCGACCGTCTTGATCCAGCCGAACGCCTCTTCAATGCGCTTGCGAATACGCTGACTGACAGCATAGCCGCTATGCCGGGTGGTGCGCCCGTCGATGGCCGAACTACGGCCGCTTGTATTCTGCGCTACATGCGGCGTCACCCCCATCGAGCGCAGCTCATTGACGAAGTCTTCCGCATCGTAGGCCTTGTCGGCGCCGAGCGTGATCGCCTGTGGCCACTCCGCTCGAGGTTCGATCATGTGCAGTGCGGCCACCCGCTCAGCATGTCCGTCGGCCAGTGTCAGGCAGGCGTCGACCAGCAGGCCGTGGCGGTTCTCCATCAGGCATGTCCCATAAAGCATAGCTTGGCCTCCTTGCCCTGTCCCTTGCGGTAGAGCTTGGCGTCGGGATCGGTGGTCGAGGCATGTGTGTCGTTCGAGCGCTTGTGGCCATGGAAGTCCGCTTCGGCGTTTCGCCCACCCCCTTCAACCGGCGGCTCGCCCGAGCCGTCCTTCGATTTGACGCTCTTCATCGACGCCCACGCCTCGATCAGCGTGCCGTCGACCGAGAAGTGATCCGTCGACAGAAGCTTCTTCACCTTGGGTTGCGCCAGCACCGCCGCCAGGAACTTTGCAGCGATGTCGCCCTCCAGCAACCGGTCGCGGTTCTTGGAGAACACCGAATGATCCCAGGCCGCATCGTCAACGCCAATCCCGACGAACCAGCGGAACAGAAGGTCGTATTCCAGCCGCTCCATCAACAGCCGCTCCGAGCGGATCGAATAGAACGCCTGCAACAGCATCGCCCGCAGCAGCTTCTCCGGCGGGATCGACGGCCGTCCGATCGGCGAATACAGCGCCGCGAAGTCCCGCTCCAGCGCCGACAGCACCTCGCTCACGATCAACCGGACCGCCCGCAACGGATGATTGCGCCGCACCGCGCCTCAAGGTCAACATAGCTGAACAGTTCGCCAGTTCGATCGTCGCCGCCGCGCACTCGTCACCTCCGAATCCCTTCGGAACCAGTGAATCACCGCTGCGGTCCGGTGGCGAGTGCCTTTTTCAACAGCCTGCCAGTGAAAGCTGTTTAGGAAAGCGCGACGCCCACGTTCGGGTATTCCAGCAAGAGACTAGTTCTGCTGGCGCGCCACCGGGCCCTTGCGCCCCAATTGGTCCGACCAAAGGCCCGACTCATAGTCCTTGCGCAGCCGGGCCGAACCGCGATTTGGCCCGGCTTAGGTCAAGGAAGAGAAGGATCGTGTCGACGCCCTGAACGCGACCCGCGCGGCCGTAGAAGAAGGCATTGTCGTGGGGAGCGTGGCTCTGCTGGGCGCTGCGCTGGCCATTGCCGTCACCGGGGCCAATGCCTGCCTCGCGGTTATCGCCATCGTTCGTGTTTTGGGCGCCAGGCTCCGGCGTTCCACACTACACGTCAGCAGGTCATGCAGGCTCGGTTCGACTAGACGCGTCGACCGGCGACCCGGCCTGCGCTGGGCTCTTTCATTTCGCACCGGAGCTCAATGGCGCCCGTCGTGAAGCCTGAAATGTGCCTTTTGGACCTGATCTGCATCTCGCTTGAAGACAGAGCTATGAGCGCGTCACAATCATTCGACGGTGACTGATTTTGCGAGGTTGCGCGGCTGGTCGACATCTGTGCCCATGAAGACCGCTGTGTGATAGGCAAGAAGCTGTAGGGGCAGCGAGAAGATCATCGGCGCGATAATCTCGTCGACAGCTGGCAGCACGATCGTGTGCATAGTGTCGAGCTTCGATCCGGTTGCTCCTTTTTCATCGGTGATGAGGATAATCCGCCCTCCACGGGCGGCCACTTCTTCCATATTGGAGACGGTCTTGTTGAAAAAGCGATCAAATGGCGCGATGACGATCACCGGCATGTTCTTGTCTATCAATGCGATCGGACCGTGCTTCAATTCGCCCGCCGCATAGCCCTCGGCGTGGATGTAGGAAATCTCCTTGAGCTTCAGCGCACCCTCCATCGCCAGCGGGAAACTGGTACCACGGCCGAGATACAGGACGTCGTGATAGTTGGATAAATCGCGCGCCAGGAGCTCGATCTTAGGTTGGATGCTGTTCAGGACCTGGCCCATAATGCGCGGCATTTCGGCAAGGCTTCGGACCAGCGCCAGCACCTCATTTTCGGTCACCGTTCCGCGGGTCCGGGCGGCGCTGATGGCAAGTGCGGCAAGAACGGCAAGCTGGCAGGTGAAGGCCTTGGTGGAGGCGACGCCGATCTCCGGGCCGGCAAGGATGGGGAAGACCGAGTCGGCCTCCCGAGCGATACTCGATTCGGCGGCATTGACGATCGCGCCAGTTTTCAGTCCAACCTTCTTGCAGTATCTGAGCGAAGCCAGCGTATCGGCCGTTTCGCCAGATTGCGAAATGAAAAGAGCAGCAGACTGGGGCGACAATGGGATCTCGCGGTAGCGAAATTCCGACGCAACGTCGATTTCGACTGGCAGGCGAGCATAGCGCTCGAACCAGTATTTTCCGATCAGTCCGGCGAGGTAGGCGGTGCCGCAGGCAGAGATCGCCAGGCTCGGAATGCTGGCAAAATCGAAGGTCGGAACTGGATCGGCGCGATTCTCTATCAAGCTGACATAATGGGCGAGCACACGGCCGATGGCCTCGGGCTGCTCGTAGATTTCCTTCCCCATGAAGTGGCGATGTTTGCCCTTGTTGGCCAGATAAGCCGCGGCCATGGAGGTCTGACGGGGACGCTCTACGGGGTAGCCGTCGAAATCGAAGATATCGGCACGCCCCTTGCCGATTACGGCCCAGTCACCGTCGATGAGATAGGTGACTTCATTCGTGAAGGGGGCAAGCGCGATCGCGTCGGATGCCAGAAACATCTCGCCGTCGCCGTGGCCGATTGCCAGCGGTGGTCCATTGCGCGCTGCGATGATGCTCGACGGATCATCCTCAAAAAGGATGGCGAGCGCGTAGGCGCCCTTGATGCGTTTCAGCATGGCATGCATCGCTTCGCCCCGCCCCATGCCCTCCTGGCGGTGTCTTGCCACGAGATGCGCGACTACCTCCGTGTCGGTGTCGGTCTGGAACTCGGCTCCCGCCGCCGTCAATTCCTCCTTCAGCTCGGCAAAATTCTCGATGATGCCGTTATGGACGACGGCCACACCGTCGGTAAAGTGCGGATGCGCATTGCCTTCCGTCGGCGCTCCGTGGGTTGCCCAGCGCGTGTGGCCGATGCCGATGGAGCCGTTTAGCGGCTCTGCCTTCAGTCTCGTCTCGAGATTGACGAGCTTGCCCTCGGCGCGCCTGCGCTGCAACGTGCCCCCGGTGATCGTCGCAACGCCGGCGGAATCATAGCCTCGATATTCCAGACGCTTCAACGCGCCGACCAACCGCTCCGACACGGGCTGTTGCCCAACGATACCAACAATCCCGCACATGCCGTCTCCGACTTCTTTCCCGCAGCCTCCGTCGACGCACCAATCACCACGACGGATACCCAACGCACTGCAATTCAGGATCCTCTAATAGGGTCTTGTAGGTCGGTAAAATTGAGTGTTTGAATAGTGATCATCCAGCCGACAAATGGACCAAAGATGCACAACGGCATGTCAAAACAACCTTCGCCTGCGCCAAGAGGCTCAGCTCTGATTGTGAACTGTCCCCCAATTCGACCGGACAATCGGCATAAGCAGAAAGGCTCAAGCGCGGGCTTAAAGAATACGCTTTTATCCAACGAGTATCGACGCATCGAAGTGATCACAGGCGATGTCCGCCGCCGGCGATCCGCCCCATCCCGGCGCCTCTCGACGCCGGAAACCTCCGCGCCCTCCACGAGAAGCTGGAGGTCCCGGTGAGCATTTCGCAGCTTTACGTGCTGGCGACTGTCGGCCATCATCACGCTTGCCGCCCGTGCAGCGAGATCAGACAAGGCGTTTCGGGCGATAATGCCTTTTCCCCAGCCGGGCGCAACACGCTCAATCGTGATGGTCTCCTCACAGGTATGATCCTGCCATTGGAGGCGAACCCTCACTAGACAAAGAGGAATTCTGTTCCTCAGAGGATTGATGATCGTGAGGAGGCCAGGAGCGTCACCGCCTGAGTTTTGGTGCGCACGCCGAGCTTCTTCTTGGCATTGTCCAGATGGAAAGCGGCCGTACGCTCCTTGATCCCCAAGATGCAGCCGATCTCCCAGGCGGACTTGCCCCTCGCCGTCCATTGCAGGCATTCGTACTCACGGGGCGTCAGCGAAACACCATCCACCGCCAGACCACCTGACAGCTTGCGGCGAACTGAGATGTGAAAGCACATCGCCATAATCTCGAGCGCCTGTTCATATTTCTCGGCGGTGCGCAGGAAGGTCGAATCGAGCCTGTCTGCCGCGAAGGTCATTGCAGCGGCACCGCCGCGACGATCGATAAGTGGAATCGTCAGTCCGCAGCAGATGCCGAATTCGGCAGCCTCATCGAAAAGCTTTTGCTGTCGCGCTGAAATGCCGGCATGGCCGAATCTCGGTCCCCACTGAAAGGGACATTCGCTGCATCTTGCCCACTCTATGACCGGGTCAATTTTTTGATATTGGCGGCGCAAGTAGTGCGACGTCCAGCCGGAATGATAGTTCGATATCAGCCTGGGTTTTGTGACGCGATCAGACACCAGAGACAGATAGGCGAATGCGGGAATGTCGAAGGCGCCGGCGGCGCTGGCCAGTGCGTTATGGAAGTCGACTTCATCAACACTCAAAGACAACTGATCCAGCAGAGTTTCGAAGACGATCTGCATTTTCACCTGCGGTCGTTTCAATTAAACCGTGAACTTACATTAGCAGCTACGGCGATAAGACTTTCCCCCGCGATTCGCGCTGAAGAAAATTCATCGAATTGACTACTCTCCGGACCTTCGATCATATGAAGGAGGCGCCTGCGACCTCGACGCCGGCTGCCGTAAGCTGCGGTTCCGAAGCTGCGATTGTGGGCTGTTGCCATGGTGAATGGAAATATGGAAGCTCGATATGCCATGCGGATATTGAGATGACCTCCTTCTCGAACTGTCGATTGCGGACGCGCGACAATCAGCAGATATAGGGTCAAACAAAGGCGCCCTGCCGGCGGGGAGGTACACACCGGCAGGGCGCGCCGCACAGACGCCCCGGTCGTTGGGCAACAGGACAGCGGCGGCAGAATTGATTTGGTTACCGCTTGCGATCGAAGTCTGACGGCTTCAAGTTTAGCAGTTTCGGTCGGCTCGGCGTGAGTGCGCAGTCAACCCGTCTTCACCGATGGGACATCAGTGGGCGACCAGTTCTACGTCAGGCTGACGTCAAATATCTGGTCCGTGGGAAAGTTCATCCAGGGACCACCAAATTGGTTACCCGGGACGGCGTCGAACCCGGGGCTCGCTTCGTCGGCGTTCTTTTCATATCGCATTCTCAGCCTTCAGCGCGCGATAGGTCGTCTCGACCGAGTTCGCGGTTGCGTCGACGATTAAGTCGATCTCCTTCCGGGTTATGATCAAAGGCGGGGCAAAGCCGAGGATATCGCCATGCGGCATGGCGCGGCCAATGACACCGTTCTCGAACAGAGCAGCGGCGGCGCGAACGCCTACCTGAAGATTGGATTCAAACGGTATCCTGTGCTTTGGATCTCGCATAAGCTCTACGGCGGAGAGGACACCGACACCACGAACCTCACCGACGATAGGATGCCCCGCCAGTTCGGCATTCATGCGTGCATGCCAATAGGGTCCGACATCGCGAACATGCTCCAGAATATTTCTTTCCTTTAGGAGTCGAATATTGGCGAGCGCGGCCGCCGCGCAAAGCGTGTGACCCGAATATGTCCAGCCATGGCCCAGCGCGCCATGCTTTTCTGTTCCTTGTTCCAAGACCGACCAGACGCGGCCGCCAATGATTGATCCGGAGATGGGCAGGTAGGCCGAACTCAACCCTTTGGCGATAGTCACGAAGTCCGGCCGCATGCCATAGAGGTGAGAACCGAATTTCTCACCGGTTCGCGCGAAGCCGCAAACCACTTCATCGGCGATCAGAAGGATATCGTACTTATCCAGCACCTCTTGAATAGCTGTCCAATATCCTGTTGGGGGCGGAACGATGCCGCCTGTCCCAAGCACCGGCTCTCCTATAAAAGCCGCAACGGTCTCCGGGCCTTCAGCGAGGATAAGGCCTTCAAGTTCATCCGCGCAGCGTTTCGAGAACGCCTCCTCACTTTCGCCGTCAAGCGCCTGGCGATAATAGTGCGGCGTCGTGGTATGGCGCACCAGATCCAACGGCAGGTCGAAGAAATTGTGGAAGAAGGCAAGGCCCGTCAGGCTCCCGGTGACCAGCCCAGACCCGTGATAACCGCGATGGCGCGAAATGATCTTCTTCTTTTCAGGGCGGCCTAGAATGTTGTTGTAGTACCAGACCAGCTTGATGTTGGTTTCGTTGGCGTCGGAACCCGAGAGGCCGAAAAAGACCCTTTGCATGTTCTGACCAAAATATTCGACGACGGCCTCTGCCAAGAGGGCGACTGGCTCTGTTCCTTGACTTGCATAGACATGGGCGAACGGCAATTCGTGCGCCTGCCTGGCAATGGCCTCGGCAATTTCCGTGCAGCCATATCCCATGTTGACGCAGTAGAGCCCACCGAAACCGTCAAGGCTCTTTCGGCCTTCGGTATCCCAGATGTAGACGCCTTCCGCGCCGGCCATGATCCGATTTGGGGTCTCGCCTCGGCTGTGCTTGGCCAGATGGGTAGACGGATGAAAGACGAAGCTTCGATCCTTCTCTCTGAGTTGCTCGGTTCCCAGATTGCTCAAGCGCATGGTCCCTCTCCTCGCCAAAGTTGGCGGGGCACTCGGCCAGCCGCCTCTCTAGAAATAGCATACCGCAAACGTCGCTTGGGTTTCGCGGGAATGCACGTCTTTAGCCGACGATTTCGCGGAATTGAGGTAAAACGCCGTGGAACCAAGGCTTCGGCGTTCACCGCTGCCATAGTGCGGACAAGGGGATCGGCGCATTGGATTTCACCGGTTTGGTCACGACAAGACTGTAATATTGATCGATCCCCAAGCCTGCCTGCAGCAGTCCCTCCATGAAACCCTGATACGCAGCCATGGAAAGAGATGCGACGCGCATTAGATAATCGACCCGCCCGCCGATAGCCCAGCAGTCCAGGATTTCCGGATATTCTTGGATCGCAGTCTCGAAGTGTCTTTGGTCCTCGAGGCGATGACGATCCAATACGACCTCCACCATGACAAAGACCATGCCGCCGATGAGCGCCGGACTCAGTCGCGCGTGAAAACCCTCAATAATCCCTGCGACCTCGAGTGCACGGAGCCGCTCCGAGCAGGCCGACGCCGACAGATGAACGCGTTTTGCAAGCTCGCTTTTTGAAATCCGGCCGTCCGACTGAATCTCTGAAAGAATGCGGAAGTCCCAAGCGTCTAGGCGCGCAGGATTGGGTTTCGACTTCATGACCTTCTGCTCTTAGCCGTTGTCGACAATGAATTGACGCCAAACAACCGAGCTTGGTCGGAAGGCTCAAACGCCAATGTTGCGTGCGATGCTGTCCGCCGCCATGCGCTTGCGCCACTCAAGAGGCCCGGAATTGTGAATGGAGTTTCCCTCAACATCGACAGCCATGATGACAGGCATATCCTGCACCTCGAATTCATAGACTGCTTCCATGCCCAGGTCTTCAAAGGCAACGAGCCGCGCTGACTTGATTGATTTTGAGATCAGGTAGGCAGCCCCCCCTACCGCGATGAGATACGGCGTTTTGTGTCTTACGATGGACTCGACGGCAGCCCGTCCTCTTTCCGCTTTGCCCACCATCGCGAAAAGCCCGGTTTCCGTGAGCACCTTGTCCGCAAAATCGTCCAAACGGCTGGAGGTTGTTGGGCCAGCCGGTCCGACGACCTCATCTCTCACCGCGCGAACGGGTCCAACGTAGTAGATAACGCGTCCCTGCAGATCGAACGGAAGCGGCTTGCCGGCGTCGATCAACTCGACCATTCGCTTGTGGGCGGCGTCACGGCCTGTCAGCATCTTTCCGGACAGAAGGAGCGCTTCACCACAGCGCCACGATGCCGTCTCTTTCTTCGTCAGAGCATCGAGATCAACACGGCGAACGCCGCCTGGACTCAATTCGTCGGTTCCAATGTCGGGCCATTCGCGCAAGTCGGGCGGCTCCAGCCTGACTGGTCCAGAGCCATCCAAGGTAAACTTCACGTGCCGGTTGGCGGCGCATTGCGGAATGAGCGCCACCGGCTTGGACGCCGCATGGGTAGGATAGGTCGCAACCTTGACATCGACGACTGTCGTCAGGCCACCAAGGCCCTGAGCGCCGATGCCCAGCGCGTTAATCCGTTCATAAAGTTCAATCCGCAGTGCCTCCTCCGCGCTCGACGCCCCCCTGGCGATCAGTTCCGCTATATCGACGGGCTCGTTCATGGCTTCCTTGGCAAGCAGCATCGCCTTTTCAGCGCTACCACCGATGCCAACGGAGATCAGGCCGGGCGGACACCACCCACTGCCAAGCGTCGAAACTGTGTCAACTACCCAATCGGCAACAGACCCGCTGGGGTTCAAGGTGGTAAAGCGGGCCTTATTCTCCGATCCGCCGCCTTTTGCGGCGATGGTGATCTCAATCTGGTTCCCTTGCACAAGGTCGACGTGGATGACCGCTGGAGTGTTGTCACGGGTGTTGACCCGTCCGGCGAGCGGATCAGCAACGATCGATGCCCGAAGGGGATTGTCACGGTCGAGATAGGCCTGACGGACGCCCTCATTCACGAGGTCTGCGAAACTGACCGTGGATTTGATGCGGGCGTCCATGCCGACCTTCGCGAAGACCACCACAAGGCCGGTGTCCTGGCAGATCGGCCGCCGCCCGAAGGCTGCCATGCGGGAGTTCACCAGAATCTGCCCGATGGCATTCTTCGCCGCAGGGCTCTGTTCGCGCGCGTACGCCTGCGAAAGAGACCGGATGTAATCTGGAGGATGGTAGTACGAGATGTACTGAAGAGCGTCGGCAACGCTCCTTGTGATATCCTTGCCGTCGATGGTCCGTGTTCTTCTATCCACGAAAACTCATCCAAATGATCCGAGGCCATTTACCATCTTGAGGATTTGAAAGCTTCGCACCCCCTGCTCGCCGCCCTCGTATCCATAGCCGCTTTGCTTGACGCCTCCATAAGGCGCGTCCGCGGAAACCCCTTTCAGGTAATTCACACTGACAGCGCCTGCCGAAAGGCACTTGATCATCATCTGTTGCGTGTCGGCAGCGCCACTGAACAAATACGCGGCCAGGCCATAATCGGTGGCGTTGGCTTCCTCGATGGCCTCTTCGAGCGTGTCGAACGGCGCGACTGTGAGGATCGGTCCGAAGGGCTCTTCATGAAGCACTCTCGCTTCCTTTGGCACGCCCGTCAGGATGGTTGGCGGCCAGTAAAAGCCCGGTCGGTCGAGGCGGGCGCCACCGGTCTCGATGCGGGCGCCACGATCGAGCGCATCCTTGGTCAGGCGCTGCATGGCCTCGATTCGCCTCGCGTTCGCCATCGGACCCATGTCCGTTGCAGCGTCGTCTGGTAGGCCGATTCTGATTTTGCGGACCGCCTCCGTCATCCGGGACAAAAATTCCTCGTAGAGTGGCCGCGCGACCAGGATTCTGCTGGGGGCATTGCAGCTCTGGCCAGCGCACTCGAATTTGTATTCCGAGATCGCCTGTATGGCCTTTGCGAGGTCCGCATCCTCGCACACTATAACCGGAGAGTGCCCACCCAGTTCAAGAATGCAACGCTGCAAGTTGTTCGCCGCTAGTGCGGCCAGCTGTTTTCCAACCGCCGAGGAGCCCGTGAAAGTCAACACCTTCACGATTGGCGAACCGAGCAGATGCCGCGATATGTGCACCGGAACACCGAAGGCAAGATTGACCACGCCGTCGGGGATGCCTGCTTGGCGCAATGATTCAACGATATGGACAGCCACGCTCGGTGTCTCTTCAGCCCCTTTGAGGATCACCGGGCAGCCTGCAGCCAGCGCCGGAGCGAGCTTGCGGGCGATGAGAACGGCCGGATAGTTCCAGGGCGTAAATGCAGCAACGACGCCGAGCGGCTCCGGGACGATCATCCGGTTCGACCCCATCGGAATAGGGGCCGACAGCTCTTCGGCATGCCTGCCGTTCCATTCCAGCGTTTCGACGGCACGCGTGTACTCACCTGTCGCTTCGGCAATCGTCTTTCCTTGTTCGGCGGTCAGGTCCCTGGCTGCTGATTCAATCTTCGTTGCCAAGATTCTTGCGGCTGCTACCAGGATCTCGCCACGTTCTTTTGCAGGCCGTGAAGACCAAGCCTTGCGGGCGCGTTCTGCCGAAGCCAGGGCCTCATCCAGATCCGACACCGTCGCCGAGGCCACCGAGGCAAATACCTTCTCCGTTGCCGGATTAATCACCGGCAATGTGGCTCTGCTACCACCGGCCCGCCATTTGCCGTTGATGAAGAGCTCGTGGCTCCTGACGTCGGACATCGCGTGCTCCACTTGTGGGAATTCCAGCCATGCGAGTGCCGTTCCACGTTGAAACCGGCAACACGCTTGAGCCAGTTTCATCGCGACGGTCGCGGCGGGTCAAATATCGATTAGTGCCGAAATCCATCTGGAATCCAGATCGATCTAATCCAATGGCAAAAAAGGTCGTGTTTTATAGATCGACGGCTGTCAGGCCGCGTCAGGAGCCGCGGCTGCCCAGCCCCGGCTCTCAATTAATTCTCTGGCGACCTTGGGGATGAGCTTGCGGACCGCGGAGACGGCCGCGGAGCGCTCATCTTTCGGATTTACAGCAAGCACGACGGAGCGGGTAATCACCGGATCGACGATCTTGACGGTCCGCACCAGCCCCTGAGAGGCTTCTTTCTGGACCGCGGACGGGGCCAGAATAGAATAGGCTTTTCCCTCTATAACCATGTTGATGATCGTTGAGAGCGAGTCCACTTCAAACTCGACGTCCAGCACGCAACCGTGTTGCGCCACGACGTCAGCCACAGAACGCCTGACGTTGTTATTGCGCATGGGAACCGCCAACGGGAACGCATGCAGGTCCGCCAGGCATATCGCATCTTCGAAAGGCGGCTCGCCGGATGGGACCACCAGACAAAGGTTTTCGCGCGCTAGCACCGTCATTCGCCCTACACTGTCCGCCGTGCGGTAGAGAACTGCCAGATTGAAGCGTCCAGCAGCCATCCACTCCTCTAGCGGTCCAGTCATACCCTCGACCATTTTGAGGGACACTTTGGGCAGTTCGTTTCTTACCGACTCAAGCAGCGGGCCGCTTAGGACTCGAGCAGCTCCAGACGGAATGCCAATAGTCACCTCCCCCGCCGGGGCAGTAGCTGTGTTGGTTAATTCCACCTCGGTCAGCCGAATTTCCCTGAGAATCGCCCGCGCCCGCTCCAGGAGTTTGGCTCCCGACGCCGTGACACTCACGCCGGTCCTATCGCGTATCAGCAACTGGGTGCCGAAACCTTCCTCCAGTTGGCGCACATGTAGGCTCAGCGCACTCTGGGCGACATTGAGGAAGCCGGCGGCCTTCGTAAAACTGCCTGCTTCAACCACGCCGACGAAATATCTTAACTGCCTGATGTCCACGATGAAGAAATCCAGCCGCGGCATGATCCCCAGCGCCTTCGTATCTATCTCGAAATGAGATGGCAGGGAAGTCACAAAGCTGTAATAATTTCACAAAACTGTAATAGTATTGCTGTGAAACTAGCGCCTGTCCGGCCGCTGATTGGTTGGTCGGTTATTGCTGGCGAGAGCCAGGATCTCATGGGCGCGCCGCACCACCGGCGGATCGATCATCTTGCCGTCCAACGAGAATGCAGCCCGTCCATGCGTGGCGTCATCGTTTTCCGCAGCGACGACGCGACGGGCCCACTCGAGTTCTCCTGCGCTTGGCGAGAATGCCTCATTGAATATGGCCACTTGTGTCGGATGGATCGCCAAGGCTCCGACAAAGCCAAGCCGCCGCGCACGCGTCGCGGCTTCACGAAGTTTATCACTATCGGAGAACTCGCCGATGCTCCCTACGAAGCCCAGTGGCAGCAAGCCAGCCGCACGGGCGGCAAACAAAACAGAAAGGTTCGGCGCCAGCAGAAGGTCGAACTCAGGGGCGCCGCCGACAGCGGCACTGAAGTCTTCGGGACCGAGCGCCATTGCGACCATCCTGGGATGCGCCAACGCAATGGCCGCGAGCCTTTGCAAGGCGCCCGGGGTCTCGATCTGGGCAAGGAACCGGATGCGTCCCCGCGGAAGACTTCTTTCCCGTTCAAGTTCTGAAACTGCATTGGCGATCTCTAGTACCCACTCTGCCGAGTCCGTCTTCGGAAGAACAAGCGCGTCAACACCCGCTATCACTGCTGCATCAAGGTCGGCCGCTAAAGCGCGCAAACCATGATTAACGCGGACCAAGACAGATGCGCCTTTCCGGCCCACCTTGGCCACGCATTCAGGAAGCTGCCGCCGTGCTTCTCCCTTCTGATCCTGGGGAACGGAATCCTCGAGGTCGAGTATGACGCCATCCGCACCCCGCTCATGGGCCGTCTCCACAAAGCGCGGTATGTGAGTGGGTACGAAGAGCAGGGATCTCCAACGTGGTACAGCGGTTTCAACTGACGGAAGGGTGTCCGCGATCATGGAGTGACCTCTGCAATCAATCTTAGCGAGCCTGACGGTAGCGGGCTTGCTGGATAGCCGACGCGCTGAGATGACCCGAGGTACACAGTTTTCGCAAAAGCACTCCCCATACTCAGACGCGCGCTCAAGCTGACGCGGCTCTGTCGCGCAGAAGCCCCAGAACCTCCTCGCGGACAGCCTCAGTATGAGCGCCAAGAGCCGGAACTGGGCGTAGCGAGGGCTGCTCATAATTGAAAATTGCCGCCGGCGCGATCGTCTCGACGCTTCCTTCAGGCGTGCCAATCTCGACTCTGCGGACATGTGGATGCTTTGAAACATCCGCCACTTCGCTTAGTCGACCATATGCCAGTCCGGCCGCCTCAAGCTCCTGCATTGCTTCCTGGCAGGATAGTTCAGAGAACCGCCGGTCGATGAACTTATCAAGTTGCGCACGGTGACTGAGCCGCTGCATATTATCGGCAAAACCAAGTGCGCGTGTAAGTTCCGGCTGCTTGAGGAACTTCTCGCAAAAACTCACCCATTCGCGGTCATTCTGAACCGAAAAGATGACGTCCTTACCATCGGCACAACGATAGGCGCCATATGGCGCCAGAGACGGGTGTTTCACGCCGGCGCGTACCGTGTGGTAGCCACTGTAGTCGCTTTGCAAAACCGGAACATTCATCCAGTCAGCGACGGCATCGAACAGCGACACCTGAATGCTGGTCCCTTCACCGGTGACCTCGCGGTGATACATCGCCTGAAGAATGGCGCTGTGCGCTGTCATGCCCGCTGAGATGTCACAGACCGAGACCCCTACACGTGCGGGCCCTTGTTGGTTGCCGGTGATCGCACATAGACCTGTTTCGGCCTGGACGATGAGATCATAGGCTTTCAAGTGTGAATAAGGCCCCTTGTCACCGAAACCCGAGATGTCACAGGTTATCAGGCGCGGAAATCGACGACGCAGGTCAGCAGACCCGAAACCTAGTTTTTCGATGCTGCCCGGCTTGAGATTCTGGATAAAGACGTCAGCAGCGGCAATGAGCGTGTCGAGTACCTCGCGGTCCGCCTCCAACCTCAGGTCCAGACACACCGATTCCTTACCCCGATTAAGCCAGACGAAATAAGCACTCTGCCCTCGGACCAACTTGTCGTAGCTTCGGGCAAAGTCCCCTTCGGGTCGTTCGATCTTGATCACCCGGGCACCGGCATCCGCGAGCCTAGACGACGCGTAAGGCGCGGCCACCGCCTGCTCCACGGCTACGACAGTGATCCCCTCAAGAGAGTTCTGCATGCGACACCGTGTTTTCATCCAACGTTTTCATTTTTGTTCCGACGACGGTTCAGCATCGCCAGTAACCGGTTCTGCTCGTTCCCGACGATGGAATATGCCTCGTCGACACCCATTCCGGGCTTCGCAAGCATCATGTCGGCCTGGGTTGCCACCGATACGTGGACAGAAGCCTGGGCGGAGAGATCCGTCTCTGTACAGCTTCCTCCGACATACGCTCCGATTTGGTTGGCCTTGCAAATGAGGACGGCACGAGCCGTGTCGGCTATTGAGCCGACATCTGGAGTCTTGATTTGTACGAAATGCGCGCCCTTCGCTTCGGCAAAGACCCGAATGTCCTCAAGCGTATTGCATCTCTCATCCACGACAACGCGTGCGCTCGAACCCCGGTTGTCCAGAATCGACACGATCTCGGCGTAATTCTCAACTTGAGCCTTTGTCGAACCAAAATCCGCCGGAGACTCGATATTGAGCAAGAAACCCGGAACGGCATCTGCAACCTTGCAGATAAAGTCGGCGATGCGTTGCGGACCCAAGCCGAATTCCTGGCCGATCCAGCCATAAACATCGAAGTGCAGCACCGGCTGATAGCCCGGGCGGCCGATCACGCGCGTGCGCGCTGCAACCGATTTCACAAACTCCACGAAGGTCTGGCCGTTGACGCCGAATTGCCGACGTGAGTTGACTAGACCGTGGGGAAGAACATCCACGGACCTCAGAATCATCTTATCGACATTGGTTTCCCGAGCATCGCCGCTCTGGCAGTAAATCGGAACCCTGCGGGTCGGCAGCGGTAAGTCAAATTCGGCGCAAATAACCTCTGCCATGGTGGTACGCTGGAGATAGGCCGCGGCTCGAAGCAATGCTTGGCTGACCCCGTACTCAAGCGCGAGGGGCAGCCGCCCGCGTTCGAATGGCTCGAAAACCTTCGTGCAGGCATCAAGGTAGCGAGACGTGTCGACATCGATAAGTCGTGGTACCATGACCCGCGCGGTAAGATCCGAGATTTGTTTGATGTCGAACACGGGATCGCGTCCACCGGCTCCAGAATATTGAACACTCATCATGTCGCCCCAAACGACCGTGTCGTCGACAAGGACAAGCCCGATGCTCAGCGAAGACGCCGGAACGCGGATAGAGGTAAAACCGGACGTTAGTGGTTCGCCAAGATAGATGAAGCCATCCTGCGAGGCGCCGGCCCTGATAGCAGCCTGGTCGTCATAGAAAAATGCACCGCTGCCCGGCGCGAGGAGGACGTCTTTGATCTGCACTTGCTTCGCTCGATTTCTGCTTGACTACGTTAAAGAAAGGTGCGGCAAAATCCTGATAGCAGTATGCGCAATATGGCATTGAGGTCGCCAATATAATGTCCCGGATGGTGCCATCGCATTTTCAGATGGCCGGCGGCTGTCCGAAAGGGATCGGTGGCTTGACCGCTGTTTGAGCGCCGACGGCCCGCGTGATGGACCTTTTTGCCGAATGTGCTCTGAACGAGATCCGTATGCTCCCTCAGGCGCGGTACCGCGATCGAGATGTCGACCGCGCAGCGGAGCAGTCAGTTCGGGACCCGCACCGAGGCCAACTCGCCACCAAGTGGAGCTGGGCGAGCGCTAACGATTTCCGATGTCTCAGGTCATTGGGCATCGCAGCCTGCCATGACCGCCGTTGGATAACTTTCATACGGCCACGTCAATGTTGCAGTCCCCGCAAGCCTGCTTGACCACGTTCAGCCTGCGCATCATGGTCAAGAATTGCTTCCTTGGCGTAATGACTCATAACGAATTCCCCGATTTGACTGCAATTATTCATAGAGTCGCTCTCGTTGGGCGCGAAACGGGTCTTGGTTCGCACAAACACGCTCCTAGGCGGCTGAAGGACCATATATTCGCGCCTACTTCCATCACGGCCCATGGCTTTGCGCTGGCCTTGAACGAATATGAGAAGGCTCCGCTTGATCAGTCAAATGCGGTGTTGATATAGGCCCATCTAGCATCGAGGTTGGAGATAGGCTGCCAATTTGAGCCGCGAAGCTTCGGCGCGTGGTGTGGTCGCTTCAAGGCGCGAGCTTCGTCTCGACAAGTTTGATCCAGTAAGAAGTCCCGTACGGGATGGCTTCGTCATTAAAGTCGTAAGCCGGATGGTGCAAACCGGCGCTATCCCCATTTCCGCAAAGGATGTAAGCTCCTGGACGAGCTTCCAGCATGAAACCGAAGTCTTCAGCCGCCATGATCGGTCGGTTGAGATGGACATTGGCTTCCCCGACTAGGTCCTTCGCGACTGCTAGTGCTGTCTCGGTCTGATCAGGATGGTTAAACGTTAACGGCGCACCGCCAATAAATGACAATCCGATTTGTGCGCCGGTCATCTTTGCCGTACCCGCAACAATCTCGCTCAATCGAACCTTGATTATTTCGTGCACTTCAACTGAAAGGGAGCGTATCGTGCCGCGTAGAACAGCTGATTGTGGAATCACGCCCGGTGTTGAGCCGGCGTGAAATTCGGAAATCGAAACTCCCGCTGCTTCCAAGGGATCCAAGTTTCGAGCCACAATTTGCTGGACAGCTGTTATAAGCTGAGCGCCGACTAGAACCGCATCAATACAGTCGTGCGGTGCAGATGCGTGACCGCCTAGCCCCTCAATGTTTATCTCTACGACATTGTAGGCGGCCATCATGGGTCCTGACCGAATGCTAAATGATCCCAACGCGAGGCCTGGCCAATTGTGCATCCCGAACACTTCCGATACATCGAAGCGTTCCATCAAGCCGTCCTTGATCATGGCAGCAGCGCCAGCTTCCTCTTCTTCAGCAGGCTGGAAAATCAAGACGGCGCTGCCACGGAAATTGCGTGTTTCTGCGAGGTAGCAGGCAGCACCCAGCAACATAGCTGTATGGCCGTCATGGCCACACGCATGCATTTTACCGGGAGTCTGTGACGCGTAGGGTAGGCCGGTCGCCTCTAGAATGGGCAGCGCATCCATATCCGCCCTCAACCCAATCGACATGCTTCGACTTGAGTCTGATTGTATCCGCCCTTTGATGACGCCCACAACGCCTGTACGCCCGATCCCTTCGACAACTTCATCGCAGCCAAACTCACGCAGGCGAGAAGCGACGAACGCAGATGTTCGATGGACATCATAAAGGAGTTCGGGATGCTGATGCAGGTCTCGCCGCCAACCTATGATATCCGGGTGCAAATCGGCTACGCGATTGATAACGGGCATACGAATAACCCCCTTGATTCAGCATTGAACGTGGCACGCGTGCGGTAGCAGGTCAAATATGAAATGTTGTCCGTATCCATACAGGATTCAGATGGATATATATGGTGGCCTGCTCCCGGTTTTTCGGACACGCGGTTACACTAGCAAAGCTTGTTCTCGAACCAGACGGAGGGCAGATATAGCCGGACGTTAAGTGCCTTCGCAAAGGGTCATAGAAGAGCTGCCGGGACTGCGAGGCCATCACCCAGCCGACGATGCCCAGCCTGCCGATCGAGCGCGGCAGACCCGGCCAGGGCTGATCGCCCACGTGCTGGCCTCCAAATATTGCGACCACCTGCCTTTGAACCGACAGTCCAGCATCTACGCCCGCGAGGGCGTCGACCGGGATCGATCGACCCTGGCCGACTGGGTCGGACGGGCCGCCGGGGCTGGTGGCGCCGGTGGCCGAACGCATCGGCGACTACGCTCGCGCCGGCCCGGCCATCCATGCCGACGACACACCGATCCCGGTTCAGGATCCCGGACGCGGGCGCACCAAGAGCGGCCGGCTATGGGTCGTTGTGCGCGACGAAGGCACCTGGGGCTCGCCCAATCCGCCGGCGGCTTTCTATCGCTACTTGCCTGACCGCAAGGGCGAGCACGCCCAAGCCCTGCTGGCGCCGGCATCCGGCTTCCTGCACGCCGACGCCTATGCCGGCTTGGACAAGCTCTACGAACCGGATCGGATCACCGGTCGTCCGCGCCTGGAGCCGGTCGCGTGTTGGGCCCATGCCAGGCGCGAACTATTCGACGAGCACGCAAAGACGACATCGCCGATCGCGCGTCAGGCACTGGACAAGATCGGCACGATCTTCGCCGTCGACCGCGAGATCAACGGCCGCAGCGCTGCGGTTCGTCTGGCTGCGCGCCAGGCTCAAAGTGTGCCACTGCTGGCCGACCTCAAGAATTACGTGGAGGCCAGCCTGGGCAGGATCAGCCGCAAGGCGGACCTCGCCAAGGCCATCCGCTACAGCCTCAATCGCTGGAAGGTCTCTGCCGCTTCAAGATGGCCGCCGGAGCCTAAGAGCGAGAAGCGCACCGAGATCATCGATGGCCGTGTCCGCAAGAGCTATGGTCATGGTAAGCCGGCCAGCCAGTGGGCGGTGGTGCTCAAGGACCATCACGAGCGCTATATCGGATGGAGCGAGTACGAACGGAACGAGCAGCTGCTCGCCGCAGGATATCCCGTCTATCGCTGCGATCGTGGCAACCAGATGATGGCGAAGGCGCCTTGCATGTCGTTCAACTGCTTTCGCACCGATGCGCGGTGATCCGCGAAGCCTTGGAGGCGGTCGCGCCGATGGCGATGGAGACGGCGTTGGAAGCTGAACAGATGCAGCTGGAGAGCGAGGCCAGGCGCCGGCAGACGATGGAGCTGAATCGGTAGCAGGTGCACTACGAGGCATCGCTCGCCGAGCGCCGTTATGCGGCCTGCGACCCCGAGAACCGCCTCATTGCGGCGCAGCTCGAGATGAGCTGGGAAGCGACGCTCGGCGCGTGGAGAGCTGCGAGGTTCGCCCGAGCGAGGTCCAGCGCGTGGAATCGGTCGATGCGGTTCCAGACTTCACGGGGCTCGCGAAAGATCTTGAAGCCGCCTGGAATGCACTAGAGCGGTTCGGCTTTTGACAGAATCGAAGAGGGATTGATCGGGATAGGGGGACGCCTCACGGCGCCGCCCCTCCCACACCACCGGGCATACGGGTCCGTACCACGGCGGTTCGATCGGATTAAGCCGGATGTATCCCCTTGAAACATGTAGCATGAAGTGCTATATGTTGTCGCATGAGCACGACCCCTAAACCCGAAACCCTCAAATCGTTCCTCGAACGGTTCCCGACCGATGATTCGTGCCTCGATCACCTCATGGCGACGCGGTACGGCAAGCGGCACGTTTGCGCCAAGTGCGGCGAGGAAGCGAACTTCCATCGCGTGAAGTCGCGCCGCTGCTACGAGTGCGATTTCTGCGGCTATCAGGTCTACCCGACTGCTGGCACGCCGTTTGAAGCTACGCGCACTTCCTTGCGCGATTGGTTCACGGTCATGTTCCTGTTCTGCACGTCCCGCAACGGCGTGTCAGCCAAGGAAGTCCAGCGCACTATCGGCGTGACTTACAAGACCGCTTGGCGCATGTGCAACCTGATCCGCCAGTACATGGGCTACGTTGACGGCGACACGCCGCTTGGCGGCAAGGACGGCGGCATCGTTGAAGCCGACAAGATGTTTTACGGCGGCAAGGACAAGATGGGCGAGGATGACAAGACGGTCGTTTTCGGCGCCATCGAACGCGGTGGCGAGGTCATCACCCGCGTTCTGCCGGGTGGCCGTAAGCATGTGATGCCGGCGATCTTCGCTTGGGTAAAGCCCCGGCTCGCGTATCGCGACGGATGAGGCTGGCGCGTTCCGCGAACTGTCAGAGCTTGGCTATCTGCATGGCACCGTGAACCATCGTTCCGGCGAGTACGTGAACGGCGCTGTCCACACCAACAACATCGAAGCTTTCTGGTCGCACGTTAAGCGTTCTATGCGCGGGACTTACGTGGCCGTTTCGGAGAAGTGGTTGCAGACCTACCTTTGGGAGTTCGAGTTCCGACAGAACCTGCGGAAGCATCCGCACTTGATGCTTGACCTTTTGCTGCAATCGTTCCCGCGCCCGGGACCGTGAGCGGTGGCTTGGTAGCCATCGCTTTCAGGAGGCGGTTGAAGCGGCTATTTGGGCTGCTCATCATTGGGGCCTTGAGTTGGCGGATTGAGAGGCAGTTCGGATTGCCTCAGTTGCGGTTCGGCCGGAACAAACTTGATGACCTCAAGAATCTTGTAGCTCGGCTTGCCCCTAACGCCCTTGTCATCGACATCTACCGTGATTTCAAGTTTCACCTGGTAGCTATCATGGGTCAGAGAGCCGCCGCGCTCAAGCGCGTCGTGGGCAATGGTCGTTTCAGAAATGTCGGCATAGATGACATCGGTTCCGAGCCAGAAGCGCCAGAGTTCGGCTTTCTCATCATAGACCGGGGAATATACACTCAGCCACGCTGTGGTGATGTCGACGTCCGGCTCTGTTTCCTTGGTCTCGGCAATGCCAGTCGTGCACGACGCAACGATGTCTTCTACTTCGTTTGGCTCAATGGTTACGACCAGCTTGTCGTTGTCGCGGACTTCCATGTGGTCAAATCCATCTTGCCCTATCGGCAAGAAGGCGTCGCGCGTGGCTCGTAGGGCCTTTGGGTTGACGGAGAGGTTATAGATCGTCTTGTTCACGGTGACGGTGTTGTGGTCACCCTCGACGCGGACGACAACATTACCCTCGCCGCTTTCGTCGCGTAGCTCGGTTACCTCTGCGGTTTTTCTGCCCTTCTTCCACTTTAGGAAGGCCAGATAGCTAGTAACAGGGACAGACCCGGCACCGCTTATGATGCCGAGCCATTCAAGGATGTCCTTTGCATCCTTTACACTGTCGAGGTGCAGAAGGGTTTTGACCTGTTCGTAAAACCCGATGACCAGCTCAAAATTGATATTGAAGCATTTGTGCTCGAAGTCGGAGACGACAAATACGTTAGCCTTAGCCTTCTTGCCGTTGAACTCGCCGTTCGCCTCTCGCATAAGTTTGCCGAAAGCAAGCAGGGCCGGTGCGAGCGCATCGACGCTAATTGAGTGGTCGTCTTTTCGTTCCGCGCCTGCGTAGGCAATGGAAAATTCGTGCCTACTCACTTCGGTAACCTCTGGCATTGCTCGTCTCCCCCCAATTGCCGAGAGACGATATATGAACATTTCGCCGGCCGGTTGTGGAGTCCGATTCGCCCCATCACCGCGCCGTCAGAGCATTGCCATGTTCTGACACGTTTGTGTTCATTTTTCGTTTCACATGTTCGAAGGGGATACATCCGTATCGACAGGCCCATGACGGCCATCTCGGGCGCGTCGAGCGCCGCACGATGAGTGCGATCGAGTTATGCCGGACCGCCGAACTGGGCGGTCATGTCGAGGGCTGCCGCTCCTGCGGGTCGATTCGCGTGGCCTACAATTCCTGCCGCAACCGGCATTGCCCCAAGTGCCAGGGCCAGGCCTGCCGGGACTGGCTCGCCGCGCGGCAGGACGAGCTTCTGCCGGTGCCCTACTTCCACGTGGTGTTCACGCTGCCGGTCGAGGTCGCCGCAATCGCCTTCCACAACAAGACGGCGCTCTATACGATCCTGTTCAAGGCGGCGGCCGAGACGCTGCGCACGATCGCCGCCGATCCCAGACCTCTGGGCGCTGAGATCGGCCTCATCGCAGTGCTGCACAGCTGGGGCCAGACGCTCACCTACCATCCCCACCTGCATTGCATCGTGCCGGGCGGTGGCGTCTCGCCGGACTGCACACGCTGGATCTCGTGCAGGCCGGGATTCTTTTTACCCGTGCGCGTGCTGTCGCGCCTGTTTCGCCGCCGCTTCCTGGAGGAACTGCGAGTGGCCCATGATGCGGGCCGGCTGGGCTTCTTCGGCGATCTCGCCCATCTGGCAAAGCCCGACGCCTTCGCCCGCTTGCTCGCTGAAGTCCGTCGCCTCGAATGGGTCGTCTACGCCAAGCCGCCCTTCGGCGGGCCGCAACAGGTGCTGGCCTATCTTGGCCGCTACACCCATCGCGTCGCCATCGCCAACTCCCGGCTGGTCGGCATGGCCGACGATCGCGTCGCGTTCCGCTGGCGGGATTATCGGCATGGCGCCAGGACGAAGGTCATGACGCTCGATGCCGATGAGTTCATCCGCCGCTTCCTCCTGCACACGCTGCCCGACGGCTTCCATCGCATCCGTCATTACGGCTTCCTCGCCAACGGTCATCGCGTCCCCAAGCTCGGCCTGTGCCGCCGACTGCTGGCCAGCCAGCAGCAGAACAATCTCGAACCGAGTGCCAAAAGCGCCGCTGTCGCCGCCGAGCGCCTGGCGTTGACGCATCGCTGCCCATGCTGCGGAGGGGCGATGGTCACGCTCGCCACCTGGCGATGCGGGCAGGCGCCGCCGACCCCCTTCTGGAATGACACCTCATGATCACGCTGAGTGCGTCCACATCGTCTGGTTCGGCACCCGTCGCCATGCGCGCCGGCACCCAGACCTTTGTACCACCGCACAAAGCCGCAAGCAGCCAGACCAGCGGTAGAGGTCCACAGCGATGGACAGCATGGCGGAAGGCAAAACCGTGATGGCGTGAACCGTCAGACAGGTACAGTGGCTCGGCCTGGCAAAGACAATACCCACCGCTCCGCAGGACTACAATCCCCATAGCGCCAGACCGACCCGCGGCTCCGTTCAATCCGGCTTGCAATGAGGTCCGACGGCGTGCCAAGCGGCTCCGTCGAGCCAACGGACCTCACAGAAGCCTCTAGATTCCGGAGAGGCTGATTTTGTGATTCAAGATGCTGGCTGGATCGGAGGCCAGCATCGGATGACGCGACCTCTTTCGAATGATCTACGTGAGCGTGTTGTTGTGGCGATCGCGGCTGGTGAGAGCTGCCGCACGGTTGCGGCTCGTTTTGGCATAGCGGTGTCGTCGGCGGTGAAGTGGTCGCAGCGCTATCGGGCGAGTGGGTCGGTCGCGCCCGGCAAGATGGGCGGCCATCGCAAGCGGGTTCTGGAGCCGCACCGGGCCTTCATCGTGGAGAGGATCAATCAGACGCCGCATCTGTCGCTGCATCGGATAAAGAACGAACTTGCGGCGCGCGGTGTGAAGGTATCGCACGATACGGTGTGGCAGTTCCTGTGGCGCGAGGGTTTGCGGTTCAAAAAAACTCTGTTGGCCCTTGAGCAAGCCCGCGCTGACATCGCGCGACGGCGACAACGCTGGCGTTCCTGGCAGTCCGGTCTCGACCCACGGCAGTTGGTCTTCATCAACGAAACCTGGATCAAGACCAACATGGCGCCGCTGCGCGGTTGGGGGCCGAAGGGCAAACGCCTGCGCGGCTTGGCTCCATACGGCCACTGGCGCACGCTGACCTTCCTCGGCGCGCTGCGCTGCGACCGGCTGACTGCACCTTGCGTCTTCGACGGGCCGATCAACGGCCAGTGCTTCCGCGCCTATGTCGAGCAGCAGCTCGTGCCAGTGCTTGAGCCGGGCGACATCGTCGTCATGGACATGTGTGGACGCCCCCGTTGGTGCAAGAGAATCTTTCGAAGAGCACGGAGCGTGGTCGGGTGCTGACATGTGTCCGGCCTCTGTTGCGGCTGTCATATGCCGCGGGCCTGTATGGGAGTTCGCGGAGCGGGTCCAAAACAATCTGGCGCGCTCAAGGCGCGTATCCATGATCTGGTTTTCCCGATCCCGTCTCGTTGACCGTGGCGCCATACTCTCCTTTGGACCTTCTCACACCTTCAAGCCCAGCAGCGATATTATCCCGCTACCGCCGGGGCCCGATAAGTTCCCCCTTTCGCCATCAATGCCCACACGATGCGCGCCGTCTTGTTGGCCTGGGCGACGATCACCAGCATGGGCGGCTTGCGCTCAAGCATCCGCGAGAGCCAAAGATCCCCCGTCGATCCCTTCCGCATGGCCCAGCGCACGGCGGCGCTCGCCCCGATGATCAGCAGCCGACGCAGGGTTCGTTCACCCATCCGGGACGTCTCGCCGAGCTTCTGCTTGCCGCCTGAGGAGCGTTGCAGCGGCGTGAGGCCGAGCCACGCCGCAAAGTCTCGCCCCCTCTTGAAGGTTGTCGCCGATGGAGCCAGAGCAGCAAGTGCCGTCGCGGCGATCGGCCCTATGCCGGGAATGGTCATCAATCGCCTGGCTTCTGCATCCTCCTTGGCACGCCGGGCGATCTCACGGTCGAGCACGGCCACTCTCTCATCCAGCGACCGCAACTGTGCAACGAGCAGAGACAGGATCGGACGGGCAGCTTCGGGGATGGCGGTACCTTTGTCCTCAATCGCCGCGACAAGCTTGGCGGCATGGAAGAGACCCTGTGCAGCCACGAGACCGAATTCGGCAAGATGGCCCCGTATCGCATTGATGGTCTGAGTCCGCTGACGAACCATAAGATCGCGAACGCGGAACACCATTGCCGCGGCCTGCTGCTCTTCGCTCTTTGCCGCTACGAACCGCATGGTAGGCCTCTGGGCTGCTTCGCAGATCGCCTCAGCGTCAGCGGCATCGTTCTTCTGCCGCTTCACTAATCACGAGGTCCTCATAATGCGGAGGAGCGCGGCCTGATCGGCGGATTCTCGCCGTTTTCGGATCGGCTTGCTTTGCATTATTCGGTGCCGAACCTCTGGGGGTCAATCGACCAACAGAGGAGCCGCCAATGCCCGATATTCGTCACGAACTAATTGCCGCACTCAATTCCTCCCTTATCAGTCAGCGATACAGCCCGGTCGTGGTGAGGAACTACTGCACCTACGCATCTGGATTTCTCGATTATCTGGGACAGCGGGGCATCTTGGCCGCGAACGTGATCGACGTGCATGTAGAGCAATACCTGCGGCACGCGATCGCAATGTTCCAAAAACAGCGTGGTCGACGTCCCAGCGCACGCTGGCACGAGGTTCCGCGCTCCGGAATTCATGCCCTGTTGCGGCTTGCTCACGGTCAATGGCCACCAGCCATCGAGCCGACCTGCGCGGCCGATGTGGCTCGATTTGTAATTTGCGACGAATACGAAATCTGGCTGCGTGAGGAACGCGGGTTGGCTCGCTCCAGCGTCGCAGCGTTAATGTGGGAAGCCCGGAACTTCCTTGCTTGGCAGATCGATCACGGAAGCGGCGGCTTGGTGGGGCTGAGCGTCGTTGACGTAGACCGTTATATGGATCTGCGCGCACCGAAACTGACGCGCTGCTCGCTGAAGTCTGTCGCACAGCGGCTTCGCTCGCTGCTGCGTTATCTCCACATCACAGGTCGCGTCACGACGGACCTGTCAGGGCATGTGATAGCTCCGACGCTTTATGCATATGAAGGAGTACCGTCAGTCCTGGATCGCGGCCAGATAGTCGCTGTGCTGGAGAGCGCGAAGAAGGACGGGACATCGGCGGGGCTGCGGGACCATGCGATCCTGCAACTCCTTGCAACATATGGGCTACGGTCTGGAGAAATCCGCAAACTGCGGATTGAGGACATCGACTGGCGGATGGAAGCCATCCATATTCGCCACCACAAGACGCGAGCCAGCACATCGCTGCCCCTATGGAGCCGGTCGGCGAAGCAGTGCTTGCTTATCTGCGTTCCGGGCGGCCCATGACGGACGCCAGGGAAATCTTCCTCCGCACACGCGCGCCATATCGCAAGCTCGACAAGCTTTACAGCGTGGTTCGCCGGCGGCTCCGTGACGCTGGCGTCCAACCGCCTGGCAAGTGTGGACCCCATATCTTCCGTCATGCGCGGGCGGTTGAGATGCTGCGGGTCGCGGTGCCTCGAAAGGTCATCGGCGACGTGCTGGGACACCGTTCGACAGGATCGACGGCTCCCTACCTCAAACTCGCCACCGAGGATCTCAGGGCCATCGCGCTTGACGTGCCGGGAATGGAGGTGCTGGCGTGACCGCCCGCTGGCCCGATCCCAACCGCGCAATCATTGGCCGTCATGTCGAGACCCTTGATCTGCGTAGCATGAAAAGCCGCCTCGATCTTGGTGACCTTGACCTGCAGGGGAGCACGATAACCATCCGGCAGACCAAGTTCTTCAAGACCCGGATCCTGCCGCTACCCGACAGCGTTGTAGCCGAGCTCTGTGCCTACATCGATGCGCGGCGGCGTGCCGGTGGATCACAGGACGCGCGCTCCGGCGTGTTCTGGCACGAGCGAGGTGATGGCCATTACACACCGGAAATGATCACCTGGTTGCTCTCTGACGTCATACGCCGAGCGGGGTTGAAGCCATTGCGAGGAAAAACAGGGCCTCGCGTTCATGACCTGCGCCACTCGATGGTCGTGAACAGGATCCTCGAATGGTACCGGACGGGCATCAACCCGCAGGATCGCCTGCCGTTCCTCGCGACCTATCTCGGTCATAGGGATATCAACTCTACCCTGGTCTACATCACCGTCACGCAGGACCTGCTGCATTGCGCAAATGAGCGGTTCCGGGCGGTTGGCGCACCATGCCTCAATCTGGGGCAGGAGGCGCGGCCATGAGCAAGGTTGATCGGTTCCCGGACCTGATGCGCGCGTTCTTCTACGAATGGCTGGTCGAGCAGCGCAACGCGTCCATCCATACGGTTCGATCATACCGCGACACCTGGCGGTTGTTGCTTTGCTTCGTTGCACAGCGTGCTGGGAAGAAAGTGGCTATGATCATGCTGGCCGATCTGACCGCCAGCGAAATCGCCGCGTTCCTCCGCCACGCCGAACATGAACGTGGCGGTACGATCGGCACGCGTAACTGCCGGCTTGCTGCGATCCGCAGCTTCTTCCACTTCGTGGCCACCAAGGATCCCGGATCGATCGCGCAATGTGTCGAAATCCTCAACATACCGATCAAGCGCGCTCCGGTGTCGGAACCGAGCTATCTGGATCCGGCGGAAGTGACGGCAATCCTCGGTCAGCCAGACCGTTCGACCGTTGAGGGCATGCGTGATCATGCGCTGCTCTCGTTCCTCTACAACAGCGGCGCACGAATACAGGAAGCGCTCGACCTGTGCCCCGAAGCAATCCGGTTCGAAAGCCCGAACTGCGTGCGCCTAACCGGCAAGGGCCGGAAGGAACGTATCTGCCCGCTCTGGCCGGAAACCGTGATGTTGCTGAAGAAACTGCTTGAACGGCAACCACGGGCGGCCGACCAGCGGCTGTTCGTCAACCGCTATGGTGAGCCGCTCAGCGCCTCGGGGGTCCGGTTCAAGCTCGCCGCCTACGTGAAGGCGGCAGCCGAAACCATGCCAACGCTGCGAGCCAAGCATGTAACGCCACACGCATTCCGGCACGCCACCGCCGTGCACCTCATCTCGGCGGGCGTCGACGTTACGGTCATCCGAAGCTGGCTCGGCCATGTGAGCCTCGACACTACCAACCACTATGCCAGGGCCAATCTGGAAACGAAGCGGAAAGCCCTGGAGCAGGTCACCGCTCCAACCACACCCGGCGGCCAGCCATCTTGGAAGCGCGATGCAAGCGTGCTCGCTTGGCTCGACACGCTCTGAAATAATGCGGAGGAACATCGACAAAAAAGGCGAAAATCCGCCGATCAGACCGTGCTCCTCCGCATTATGAGGACCTCGTGATTAGTCAAGTTATGACGAGGTGAGCATAACTTCACGAAAGGCTTCACATATCCCGGCGCGATTAGCCGGGCATCGTGCCCAAGCTTCGCAATCTCCCGCGCCCAGTAATGACCGCCGGCGCAGGCCTCCATGGCCACCGTGCAAGCAGGCTGCGCGGCAAGAAACTTGAGCACCAGGTCACGACGCAGTTTCTTGCGGAAGGCCACGGCTCCCGATCCATCCGCGCCGTGCATCTGGAACACGTTCTTCGCCAGATCCAACCCGATTATGCTAACTTCCAACATGGACGCCTCCGTTCAAGTGATGATCAACGACACCACTTTGGCACAGCGATGCCGTGAGGGGGCGTCCACATGGGGTAATCGCCGGAGCGGCGCCCTGAGAGCCAAAATCATGTTCCTGAAGGGTGGCTGTTCCCCGATAAGATGAAATACGGGCTCACGACTGGACGCCGGGCCCAGCATCAACGGAGAACAGCCATGACAGAATATATCGGTCTCGACGTGTCGATGAAAGAGACGGCAGTGTCGATCCGACGTGAAGGCGAACGGATCTGGCGCGGAAAGTGCGCATCTGATCCCACCATCATTGCCGAGCTTGTCCGCAAGCGGGCGCCTGGCGCAAAGCGCATTGTATTCGAAACCGGCCCTCTGTCGGTGTGGTTCTATCATTCTCTGCGCAGCGCGGGGTTGCCAGCAGTCTGCATCGATGCTCGCCATGCCAAAGCGGCGCTTGATATGGCGGCAAACAAGACGGATGCGAATGACGCCGATGGTTTGGCGCATCTTGCTGAAGCTGGGTTCTTTCGCGAGGTGCGCGTGAAAGGCTTCGACAGTATGTTGACCCGCACGCTCGTGGCAGCACGCACCCGACTGGACCGGATCACCGTCGATCTTTCCAACCAGATCCGCGGGATCATGAAAACGTTCGGCCTGCTCGTCCCAGCGGGTAAGGGAACCACGTTTGAGAAGAACGTTCGGGGCCTTCTTGTCGATCACAAGGAACTTGCTCCTATCGTATTACCGATGCTGGAGGCCTGGCGCGGCATTCGCATTCGCGCCGCCGAGCTCGGGCGACAACTGGTTGCGGATGCTCGTCAAAGCCAAGCCTGCCGCGCCCTCATGTCGATCCCCGGCATCGGCGTGATCACCGCAACCTCTTTCGTCAGCGCCATTGAGGATCCAAACAACTTCAAGAAGTCCCGCTCTGTCGCCGCTTGGATCGACCTGACAACCCGCCGATACCAATCGGGAGAAATCGATTATGACGGCCATATATCCCGGCGCGGGGATCGACATCTGCGGGGGCTTCTCTACGAAGCCGCGGCGGTCATCCTGACACGCTGTTCGACCGAAAGCAGCCTGCGTACATGGGGCCTCAAGCTCCGGGAGAGGATCGGCTTCAAACGAGCCGCCGTGGCCGTGGCGCGCAAATTGGCGATCATGCACACGATGCTCAAGACTGGCGAGCTCTTCAATCCGAGTGCAGGAGCCGCGGCGTAAATCCAGATAGCGTTCAGAATCTGAGCGCCTGAGGCGTCCCTGCCGGGACGTGAGCCGAGCCATTCCGTTGATGGGGTTGCACTGCTGTCTCAGCAAAGTGCGTCGTCCACATTGAAGGCTCGTCCCGCGAAGCTCCATCATGCGGCGGCCGATGTCGCGCGAAGACAACCATGCACCCGGCAGCGCCGTATCAGCGCGATAGATGCTTGACGCCCAAGCCGCGATTAGACAACCCATCAATCTCGGCTCCCACAAGTCGGCAGCCATCCGGCAGATGATCCGCGCCGCAGGCGCCAGGCTCTGGTACCTGCCGCCATACTCGCCAGATCTCAACCCGATCGAGCAGGCCTTCGCCAAGATCAAGCACTGGATGCGAACTGCGCGGTATCAATCGGGAGGCCTATCTCGCCAATGATCATCTCCACCAAAGGTCTGAATCCCAGCCGCACCTCAACGTCACATCACACGATTCCCGGCGCGCTCCAAATTAGCTGACACTAGGCGCTTTCAAGCGCCCGCGAGCCTGCGTATCCCACTCCGGCCTTAGTAGCGACAGCACCAGCATATCGCGATGCTGGCCGCGGAAGAAGGTGCTGCTGCGCGCCACCCCTTCGGCAACAAAGCCGACGGCCTCGTAGGTGCGCCGCGCCCTGATATTGTCAGGGAAACAGCTAATCCCAAGCCTATGGACGGCGGTCGCCGTGAACGCCCTATCTACTACGGTACGCATCATTGCCGTGCCCAATCCTCTGCCCGGCTCCGCGACAGCAACGCGCTGTACAAGTGTGGAGTGCTCGGGCGAAGCCCAGCCGCACAGGATGGCGAAACCAAGCGGCGTTGTGTCGCCTTCGGCGACAAAGTAAGCATAACGCGAATCCGCGAGAGTCGCCATATGGCGGGCCTCCTCCCAGCGACCGACCAGCGCTTCGTATCCCTCCAACCGCTCCGTGCGCATGATGAATGGGATGTCGGTGAAGGTCGCCCGCCTCACGCTCATTGGAACATTCCTTGATCGATACTTTGAAACCATCGCTCGCAAAATCGGTGGACAGATCGGACCAAGTACACGAGTCTTAATGTTTGTCAGCCACGTATTCGGCGAAACGTCAGAGTCGCTTGGACAGCTTGCTTGCGCTGAGATGGATGTGTGTGCCTCGGATGCGGCGTTCATGTCGCTCGGAATGATTGCAGCTATGCCGATCCCCGAAGAATTCAATATATGAGCTACCCGCCTCGTCCCAAATGGTCGTCCCAACTGCCCGTGTAAACACAGTGGGAAACGACCGCCCATAGCGATCGGACTCATGGGCTATAAACACGTGGTTGTTCATTTTAAGATTCCCTAGCCTCAGTTATACAGACGCCCTTCAAAACCTCCAGCGCCATCACGTCTGCATGCCGATATCGCTCGATCAATGCCTTAGAACGAACTCGGTTCTAGAGTTTTCGTGCAGGCGTGAATACTACGGCATTTAGTAGTTGACACATCGTCCATCTCTTCCAAGAGAATTTTTGCCATTGAATCAAACGCTAGATCGACAACGTTCGCGCCACCAGGCGGTGTAGTGGGTGCTAATTTAGTAAGACCGCTCGCGCGCGCACCCTGGATAGCGCTGTAGATGCTATGGGCGGCTGCGAGTGTGTTGGCGTCCCTCAGCTCCGAAAAAGGTGCTCACGATCCTCTGAAATCGTTGCTGATGATCCCGCGAAATCCTTGCTCACGATCGCTTGAAATACGCTCGACACGGCCGGTCATTAAGGCGTTGCAACAAATACCTTAAATGATTTTACCGAATCTTTGCGACCACAAATCGCTGACAATGGTACGTTCGCCAAGGCTGGGGTTAGGCACAGATGCCTTTTACGCTTATAGCTCGAACAGCGCGCAACGGAGATCGATGCCAATGCATAGAAGAGCGCTCATCCTGGTTGAAGGCCATAGTGGTAACGGTCTGCTGTATGTTCAAGCAGCCCAGCGCCTTGGCCTTCATCCGATTACCCTGTCAGCTCATCCAGCTCGGTACGACTATCTTGCAACTGAAAGCGCTGAGGTAATCCGTGTCGATACAGATAATCTCGATGCGCTCATCCACGAATGTTCCCGCCTGGGTGCAACCTATCAGATTGCTGGCATTACAGGCTTTTCGGGCGACGACGAGTTGGCTTATGCTATGGTTGGCAAGCTCTGTCAGCATTTCGATCTACCGGGCCCTGACCCCGCATCGGTTGAGCGATGCTGTGACAAATTCGTCCAGCGTCAGGTCCTTGCGGAGGCCGGCGTGCCAATGCCTGCCCATCGCGTGGCGGCAAATGCGAAGCACGTAGAAAGTGCTGCCGCGGAAATTGGCCTACCGGTTGTTCTCAAACCTGCCACGGGCAGCGGCAGTATAGGTGTCCGATTGTGCCGCAGCGTTGATGAGTTAGCCAAACATACGAGCTACCTATTGGACGGGACGCATATATGGCGGTCTTCGCCGAGGATACTTGTAGAAGAATTCGCAAAAGGCAAGTTTTATTACGCTGACATAATGGGAAATGAGGTATTCGAGATCGCCGCCGCTGACTTCGGTCCCCCACCCGACTTCGTCTTTCGTGAGTTTGCGTACCCGGCCCCGATAACTGCCGACGATTATAAGCGTATCTGCGGTATTTCGTTGAGCTGTTTGCAAGCTCTTGGTCTGGGCTGGGGCCCGACTAACATTGAATTCCGTTGGACGGAGCGCGGCCCAGTCGTCATTGAAGTCAATCCGCGGCTTGGGGGCGCGCCCGCATCTCAACTGCCTCAGCTGGCTTACGGTGTCGATCTCATCACCGAGCACATTACGCTTGTCACGGGCGACGCATCGAATTTGCACAGAAGGCGTTCGCATACAGCTGCCGCGCGGTACCTCCTTCCTGATCGCGATGGCAACCTCGATTGGATCGATGGAGGCGGTCAGGCGGCTGCGGTATCAGGTGTCGCCGAGGTCAAATTCTATGTTAAGCCAATGACGCCGATCGTGAGGAAAGGCGATTACAGAGACCGCATCGGGCATGTTGTTGCAGCTTCACCGACCCTTGCTCAGACTGAGGCGATACTTGAGCAAGCCGTCGACTTAATTAGTTGGTCGATCTCACCATTTCCGACCCGTGGCGAACAAGGACAATCAGGAGCCCTTCGCCTTCCCGCACGAACGGAGGTGGCGCTGCCCAAAAAGTGATCGCATACGGAAATCGTAACGATCAACACTGGCGGCCACAATAATTGCAGCCACTATTTCCTGTCGTGATAGTCCCATGCCGAACGATACAGGAAAAACTTTGCTGCCGCGCGCTCCGGCAACAACGGTTCGTCTACAGGATATGATTAATCGCGACGCGCTTTAGTGGTTGCCAGCAGCGCTGCGCTGAAGCTTAACGGGTCGGCAGTCCGCCGGGCTCAAATTCAGCTTCTTTTCGGCAAGGTTTCGCTCGCTGTATGCCACGTTCTGGCGCAGACGCGCGGGCCTTCGCCCCGGGTACAATGGGCAGGATGATGCTCGAGGGATACTTCTCCGAGTGATAGACCCTATTAATAGATGCGGCACCGATTGGAAGGCTACCGATGGATTGTTTGATGATAGGGTTAGGAGCGCCAATAGTTATCTCAAGTCTGTGCCCTTCTCGGACGACATGACCGATCGGGCAGACCGACATTTTTATTTCGTATATTGTGCCGGGCTGAAGTTTTTTGCATTCGCGGAATAGATGAACAATTTCGTCCGAAGTTGTCCGCTGTTCATCGATAGCGCGCAGCGACGCGCGCAGATGGCCTGACTGCAGGAAGAGTACGTCGCCATCAGGCCCGACGTCCTTCAATGTTAGTTCGATGTCTGTGTCATCCCCATCATCAATGCTGAGGTAGAGCAAAACTTGCGGACTTCCAAGCAGCGTCGTATCCGAAGCGGCCACATCCGTTCTGTAATTCAACACGCCCTGCTGATATGGCTTAGCTGCGAATTGCTCATTATTGCCGTAGAGTTCTGCTCCCGTCGGATACAGGTACGCGCGAGAGCCCTCAGACGGCGTGGCACCTGGTTTGTCAGGCGATATCCTGGCATCGGCCGTGAGGTAGTACGGGCGACGCTCGACCATTGGTTCTGGCCAAGCCTTGTGATGTGTAACCCAACCCGCAACCTGCTTCTTTGGATCTCCTTCGGGCTCCCAGGCTTCCCAATAAACAGTCACGGGAGGTTCGTTTTCAAGTCCATTCTCTACGCCCTTCACCCAACGTTCGAGGAATTTCATGCGCTCATTGTCGACAAGCAGAGGAGCTTGTGGCCCAAGTGCTCCGGTTCCTCCGTGGTCGCCGTCGATCATGACAAGCTTCTTATGCTGTACGTTCGGCATAAATTGAGTGATTACTCGAGCGCTTTCCCTAGCGGCATGGCGGTCCTGCCAAGCGGCAATAAGCATAGTGGGTACTCGGACCTTGCCAGCCACCTCTTCGCACGCCAAACAGATTGAATCCCACCATTCATCATTTAGTGGATGACTGCGAATTTCGTTGTAGAATAAACTTTTGACCTGCTGCCGGTCGCTTCCAAGAATCGCAGAGCACTCGATATCGCCCGCTTTTATCCGGTCACTCACTCCGCTAGCCTGACTGATAAACTGACTCGTAAAAGCCCATTTTAGATTATAAAGTTGCAGCATTCCGCCTTGGTAGATCCACTCATAGGCGTCGAACATGCCGGCCGCTATGATTGCCCTCAAATGAGGCGGCTGTTCTGCCGCAACCCACATTTGAACCGTGGCCGCTGATGAATTGCCAACCATCCCGACATTGCCGTTGCTCCAAGGCTGTTTAGCAATCCATTCGACAACTTCCGCACCATAGATTCCTTCTTTCCGGTCGAACCATGTTTCGATGACACCTTCCGAACAGCCAGTCGCGGGGAAGTTGGCACCGACGAAGGCGTAGCCGGCATCTAGAAACGGCTTCGCAACTTCGAAACGGGTCGCACTTGCGTCATACGGAGAATACAGGAAAACGGTCGGGTGGCGGCCTGACTTGGGGTGGTAAGAAATGTACGCGACGCGCATTCCATCCTGCATAGTCACGTAGCCAATGGCGTGCGCCACGTCGGCTTCAGTTTGAGCATCAGGTGTCATCTGGGTTTGCACTCGTATTTTCATTCTCATTGCTTCGTTTTGGGATTTAAGGAGTTGGAGAGATTTTTCATTATTCCGGCTGATCTATCTGGGTGCGAGGTCGGATCGACCTCAGCCGCGTTAAGGAAAAGGTCGGTGGCCATCACAAGCCACCAGCGGCTGAAGGGTTCCCGGATCGCCCCTCCTTCTCGAACCATCCCAGGTTTCATCGATGGACTAGAGGATCGGTTTCCGAACAATGGTCTAATGGTCTGGTCGCAATTTGGATCGACCCAACAACATGCATGGACGCCCTCCTGATCCGCAGGGTGAAGATACTGTTTGACACCTTCACATTAGCGATCAGCATCTGCAGCCGTTCATGCGCACACATATTTTGTGCCCGCTTGGTCCAGAAGTTAGCGTTCGGATGACCGCGAGAGAAGGTGAATGCCCAGCGCGATGGGCTGGGCAACTAGCCTCAGACGGGCGAGCCCCATAAGCACTCGGTTCAGGCTTCCAACCAGCATTTGACCAGTGCCGAGGCGTTACTCACGTCTCTCATAGGAGACTTCTCAAAGCCCTTCACGCCCGGCCCTGTGGCGTCGATGTACTGGTTAAATATCGGCGTGATTGCGCCACCCTCGTCCCGGACGATGATGGCCATCTCACGATAAAGGTTCTTGCGCTTGTCCTGGTCAAATTCAGCGCGTGCCTCTGTCAGAAGCTTGTCGAACTTCTCGTTAAAGAAGTGCGTATCGTTCCATTGCGCGGTCGACAGATAAGTGGTCGAGTATATCTGGTCTTGCGTCGAGCGACCGTTCCAGGCGCAGGTCGAGAAGGGTTGCTTTAGCCAAACATCCGACCAATAGCCGTCGCTCGGCTCGCGCTTCACCTGAATTGCGATGCCGGCTTTGGCGCAACTCTGCTGAAAGAGCTGGGCGGCCTCGACAGCACCGGGAAAGGCTTCCTCAGAAGTCCGAAGCAGGACCGGTCCGCTGTGGCCCGACTTCTGATAGTGAAATTTGGCCTTGTCTGGATCAAAGGCGCGCTGCTCAATGCCCTCAGGGAAAAGTTGATAGGAGGCACTAATCGGAAAATCGTTACCTATTGAGCCGTAGCCGCGCAAAATCTTGTCCAGCATTTCCTCACGATCCATGGCTAGCTTCAACGCCATTCTAAGATGATTGTTGTCGAACGGCGCGGTGTCGCACAACATGTTAAAACAATAGAAGCCTCGCCCGGTCACGTTCTGAATCGTTACGCCGGGATTGCGTTTGAGCAAGTCAACGACCTTGGGCTCCACGGAGTTGATAATGTGGACTTGGTTGCCTTGCAAAGCCGCAATGCGCGCCGTACCATCGTTAATAACGATGATTTCGACCTGATCGGCATGGCCGAGTTTGTCGCCTTGCCAGTAGTCTTTGAACTTTTCGGCCCCATGTCGCACGCCCGGCTGATTAACCGTGACCTTGTAGGGACCTGCGCTGATGCCAGCGGCCGGATCATCCTTGCCGCCGTTAGGTTGGATGATCAAGTGATAGTCGGTCATCAGATAGGGCAGATCAACGTTGGGCTCTCTGAGCGTGATCACGACGTCGCGGCCATCAGCCTTGATCGATTGGATACCCTTCATGATGCCGAGCGCGCCAGACTTTGCTTCCTTGTCGGAGTGCCGTTCGAGCGTGGCGACGACATCCGGGGACGTGACTTCTTTGCCGTTGTGGAACTGAATCCCTTTGCGGACCTTAATCGTCCAAGTCTTAGCGTCCTTTGACGAACCAATTTCCTCGGCGATGCGGTATTCGAATCCGCCCTCGGGGGTCATTTCCATCAGCAACTCGCCCCAGCATTTGCCGAAGGCGATGGGAACCCCACCGAGGAAGGACGCTGGGTCGAGGCTATCTGTTGCTGCACCGCCCCGGAGGCCGGCCTTCAGGATGCCTCCCTTCTGCGGCGCCTGCGCCTTTGCGACTCCGGCTAGAAGCGAGGTGGCAAAAGTGGCGCTGACGCCGAGCGCCGCTGCACGGCCGAGAAATTCACGTCGGCTAAGCCGGCCCGCAGCGACGCCGCGTGTGAGATAGTCGAGTTCCTGCGACATTGAGATCCTCCATCTTTTCAAGTGTTGCCCTAAGCGCCGACGCATGCGGCTTCTCGTCCTATTCGAAATGAATGGTATGTCAGCGGGACTGGCCAACTTGCCCAAATTCTGCTTATTCACGCAGTAAATCAGCGTCTTTTTGGTTGATACGCATCCACGCAACGCTAGTCTAGTTGTGAGAGTGCAAGATTCCAGGCCGGAGTGATGGAAGAGGACGGCTCGGGAACACTGGTTGCTTGTTGCAAATCGTGCAGAGTTTGCACGAGTAGCTGATATCGACGCCGTGCGCATGGGAGTAGGCAGCCCCGCGTGGGGGCTCGGATAGTTGATGATCTCCTACGCGATCGCCAAATGCGGGCTGACGGCCTGATTGGGGCTGCACAGGATAGCCACAATCATGAGACTGATCGATCAGCGTACGACACTGGGACCCTGCTTTTTGTTCCGCTCGGTTCTGAGGTTTGCGGGGGCACGATATCGAGCGCTCCACTGGCAGGTGGACGATCTGATACTTGCCTGCCGACAGTCCGCTCTTACCCGCTTGCAGATCCGGCCGATGGTGTTTCCAGGGTCGGGCTTCTTTTATATTGCGTTCGACACGCACCAGCGTACCCTCGTCGCCAAAGCGGCCGACGAGATGAATGCTAATTGGCAATCCGTCAGAGCTGTGCGCCAAGGGCAGTGACACGGAAGGTTGTCCCGTGACATCGAACACCCGGCGACCAGGATCATCATGCCCGAATCCGGTGAAGCTCAGTTCCCCGCACTCTCCATGCGGCGTCCCTTGATAGCGCTTTCCAACCAGCCAACCTCCATCTCGGGAACCGAGGAGAGCAGCAGGTCGGTATAAGCATCGAAGGGAGGCCTGAGCACTTGCGTCTTTGAGCCGTAGCGGACGACCTCGCCGCGATACATCACCGCGATGGAATCGGCGATCGCCTTAACGGTCGCAAGATCGTGGGTGATGAACAGATAGGCCACATCTTCGAACTTCTGCAGGCGGAGCAACAGCTTGAGGATGCCGTCGGCGACAAGCGGGTCGAGCGCGCTGGTCACCTCGTCGCAGATGATGAGCTTAGGCTTCGCGGCGAGCGCGCGGGCGATGCAGACCCTCTGCTTTTGCCCTCCTGAAAGCTCAGCCGGATACCGGTGGACGAAACCCTTGCCCATCTCGATCTCATCTAGTAACTCGCCGACGCGGGCATCGCGCTCCTTTCCTCGCATGCCAAAATAGAATTCAAGCGGCCGGCCAATGATAGTGCCCACCGTCTGGCGCGGATTCATCGCCACGTCGGCCATCTGATAGATCATTTGCAGTTCTCGAAGATCATCCCTGGATCGGTCTGCGAGCCTGGGCGCGAGCATGCGGTTGGCGAAGGTGATGCTGCCGGCAATCGGGGGCAGCAGCCCCGTGATGACGCGTGCTAGGGTGGATTTTCCGGAGCCCGACTCGCCCACGACAGCGAGCGTTTGGCCCGGATGGATGTCAACCGAGACGTGCTGCAGAACTTTCACGGCATCGCCCCCATAAGCGGCAGTGATGTTCCTCACCGACAACAGAGGCTCCTGCGCCGGATTCTTTTCCTCATGATCGATTGAGCGCACCGACACGAGCGCCTTGGTGTAGTCCATGCGCGGCGCCTCAATCACTTGTCGTGTTTCGCCGTGCTCTACCATTTTGCCATCTTGCAACACCATGATCTCGTCCGAGACCTGGGCCACCACCGCGAGATCATGAGTGATGTAGAGCGCCGCGACGCTCGTGTCGCGGATAGCATCCTTGATGGCTGCCAGCACGTCGATTTGGGTCGTCACGTCGAGCGCCGTGGTCGGCTCGTCGAATACGATCAGGTCGGGTTCGGAGCAAAGTGCCATTGCAGTCATCACGCGCTGCAACTGGCCGCCAGAGACCTGATGTGGATAGCGGGATCCAATTTTTTGAGCATCGGGCAAGCGGAGTTTCTTGAACAACGCTATAGCGCGCTTTTCCGCCTCGGCCCTGGTCCCGAGACCGTGCAGAAGCGCTGCTTCCACCACCTGGTCCATGAGCCGATGCGCCGGGTTGAAAGCGGCGGCAGCCGACTGCGCAACATAGCAGACCTCGCTGCCGCGAACTTTTCGCAATCCCTTGACGCCGCCTTGCAGAATGTCGCGGCCGTTGAGCAAGACCTCGCCGCCTGTGATGCGGACACCGCCGCGTCCATACCCCATTGCGGACAGGCCGATGGTCGACTTGCCGGCGCCCGATTCGCCGATCAGTCCCAGCACCTTGCCTCGCTTCAAAGCCAGCGACACGCCGTCGACGATGGTGACGTCGCGCGGCTTCTCGTTCGGCGAGTAGACAGTCGCCTCGACCTTAAGGTTGCGGATTTCGAGCAGAACGTCGCTTTCGTGCCGCGGTTTCGCGTGGCCATTTGCCATTAGTCGCGACCTCCCTTGAAGCTGGTGGTGCGAGTGAGCACCCAGTCGACGACCAGATTGACGGAGATCCCCAATCCTGCGATCGCGGCGGCCGGGATCAGTGCGGCAGGAATGCCGAAGACGATGCCGTCCTTGTTTTCCATCACCATGCCGCCCCAATCTGCGTCCGGCGGTTGCACGCCAAGGCCCAGGTAGGATAGCGCCGACAGAAACAGCACCGAAAAGATGAAGCGCAGGCCCAGTTCCGCCACTAAGAGCGACATTGCATTGGGCAGGATCTCGCGAAAAATGATCCAGCTGAGACCCTCTCCCCGCAACTTGGCTGCTTCTACGAAGTCCATTGCGTTGATATCCGCAGCGACGGCACGTGAGAGGCGATAGACGCGCGTGGAGCTTAAAATCCCCATCACGAGAATGAGAGTCACATTGTTCGCGGGCAGCACTGCCAAGATTACGAGACCGAAGATCAATGTCGGTATGGCCATTAGTAGATCGACAACGCCCGACATAAGTGTGTCGACCAGCCCCCCGACCACGGCGGCCGTAAAGCCGAGGATAGCGCCGAGAGAAAAGGACAGAGCAGTTGCCATACCGGCAATAAAGATCGTGATGCGGGCGCCGTAAATCATGCGCGAGAGCAGGTCTCGCCCGAGATTATCAGTGCCCAGCCAATGCGCTGACGACATCGGCGCCCATACGTCGCCCACGATCTCGCCATTGCCGTGTGGGGCGATCCATTGCGCAAAAAGCGCACAGATAACTGCCAGACCGGTCAGGAGTAGGCCGATCCACGCCGCGAGCGGGATTTGTCTAATATTGAACATTGTTACCTACTTGGGATGCCTCAGGCGCGGGTTGGCAAGGATCGCAGCGACGTCCGCCACGATGTTGAGCCCGATGTACACGGCAGCAAAGATGAGACCGACGGCTTGGACCACCGGCACGTCGCGCTTGACGACATGATCGACAAGATACTGCCCCATCCCCGGATAGACGAAGATCACCTCGATCACGACAACGCCGACCACCAGATAGGCCATGTTAAGCATCACGACATTGACGATGGGCGCGATGGCATTCGGGAAAGCATGCTTACAGATAATATCCAAGGCTGAAAGCCCCTTGAGCTCGGCCGTCTCGATGTAGGCCGACTGCATCACGTTCAGAATAGCTGCACGCGTCATGCGCATCATGTGCGCCAGCACGACGATCACCAAAGCGATTACCGGCAGCACAATCGCTTTCAGCTTTTCAAGAAAGGGCATTCCGTCATAGACAGTCGAGATCGATGGGAACCACTGCAGCTTCACGGCAAGGAATAAGATAAGCAGATAACCGATGAAGAATTCAGGTAGTGACGTCGACGCCAAGGCAAATCCCGAAATCGCCTTATCGACAGGACCGTTGCGGAAACGCACAGCTATCAGCCCCAGGATAATTGAGAGGGGAATCGACACGGCGGCGGCCCAAAAGGCTAGGAACAGCGTGTTCCACAGCCGAGGCATCAGCGTCACAGTGATCTCCTGTCGCGTGGTGAGCGCCTTCCCGAGATCGCCAGTCAAAACCCCACCAACCCACTGGAAGTAACGCATATAGGCAGGATCATTGAGGCCCAGCTCCTGACGCAAATTGGCAACTGCCTCGGGCGTGGCCGACTGACCAAGGATGGACTGTGCCACGTCGCCTGGAAGAATCTGGGTCCCCGCGAAGATCAGCACGGAAACGGCGAAAAGGAGGAAAATGCCCAGCGCAATGCGCTGGGCAACCAGCTTTAGAACGGGCGAGCCCCTAAACGCGCCCTTCATGCTTCGATCCAGCATTGCGCCAAGGCGTAGCCGTTGCACATATCCCGCGCAGGATGCTTCACGAAGCCCTTCACGCCGGACCATGTCGCGTCGATGAACTGGTTGAAGAACGGCACGATCACGCCACCCTCGTCCCGAACGATGTTGGCCATCTCGCGATAGAGGTTCTTGCGCTTCTCCTGGTCGAGTTCGGCGCGCGCCTCTTTGAGAAGCTTGTCGAATTTGTCATTGAAGAAGTGAGTGTCGTTCCACTCCGCCGTAGACAGATATGCACTCGAATACATCTGGTCCTGCGTTGAGCGGCCGGTCCAATAGGAGGCATAGAAAGGCTGCTTTTGCCACACCTCCGTCCAGTAACCGTCCCCCGGCTCACGCTTGACCTCGAGGGTGATGCCGGCCTTGGCGCAACTCTGCTGATAGAGCTGGGCGGCATCAACCGCACCCGGAAAGGCCAAATCCGAGGTCCTGAGCAGGATCGGCCCGCTATGGCCCGACTTCTGATAGTGGAATTTGGCTTTATCTGGATCGAAAGTGCGCTGCTCCACGTCATCCGGAAAGAGCGGATAGGCATTGTTGATTGGGAAGTCGTTACCCAACGAGCCATACCCCCGCAGAATCTTGTCCAACATTTGCTCGCGGTCCAAAGCAAGCTTCAACGCTATTCGGAGATCGACGTTGTTAAACGGCGGTGTGTCGCAGAACATGTTGAAAAGATAGCAACCTCGCCCCGTCACATTCTGGATCGTGACGCCAGGGACGCGCTTGACCAAGTCGACGACCTTCGGCTCGACACGGTTGATCATGTGGACCTGTTTGCCTTGCAGAGCAGAGATACGTGCCGTGGCATCGTTGATGACTATGATTTCAATTTGGTCGGCATGGCCGAGGTTGTCGCCCTGCCAGTAATCCTTGAACTTTTCCCCGCCGTGCCGCACGCCGGGCTCGTTGACGGTCACCTTGTAAGGGCCGGCCCCTATCCCGGCGGCAGGAGCATCCTTGCCGCCATTAGGCTGGATGATCAGGTGATAATCGGTCATCAAATAAGGCAGTTCAACGTTGGGTTCCTTCAGCGTGATGATGACGTCGCCGCCATCGACCCTGATCGTTTCGATACCGCGTAGGACCCCCAGAGCGCCTGATTTGGACTCTTTATTGGAATGACGCTCTAACGTGGCCACGACGTCTTGTGGCGTTACTTCCTTGCCGTTGTGGAACGGGATGTCCTTCCGAATTTTCAGGGTCCAGGTCTTCGCATCCTTCGAGGAGCCAATTTCCTGGGCGATGCGGTATTCGATCCGGTTGTCGGGGGTTACTTCTATCAGCACCTCGCCCCAACATCTGCCGAAAGCAATTGGAGGGGCCCCCGCCGGAAGCGCTGGGTCGAGACTGTCGGTGGCGCCACCGCCCTGAAGACCGGCCTTGAGAATGCCGCCCTTTCGCGGCGCCTGCGCCTCTGCGGCGCCGGCAAGAAGCGAGTTGGCGAAGGCGGCGCTCATGCCGAGTGCCGTCGCACGGCCAAGAAATTCACGTCGGCTCATCCGGCCCGCGACGACGCGGCAGCTAAGATAGTCGAGTTCCTGCGACATAGGATGCTCCTCCCTTTGTTTGGTCCCCGAAGCCGTTCAGGCTGCTTTTGTTTTGGTGATATTAGACGGCTAGGAAGGCCGGCTTGCCCAAATTCTTCCCCGATTGGCGCAGGAAATCGGCATTTTTGACGCCTTGTGTATATAAGATGACGGAACTCCAATTTGGCAAAGCAGGCCTGCCAAATCCGGTCATGCCCTCGGCGGAAATTCGATTGGGTCGCAATAGATAGGCACAGGCGCATATCGCCAAGGCGGTGGCTATCTCCCGACATCGCACCGCCGACCCCTTCCACGATCGCAAGTCGAGGCCCCCGGATGGCACAGCTGAGCGAGAAGCACTTGGACGATCCCGAGTGCGGAGAACCCTAGGTCGTGAACTCATAAATGCGATATGAGCGAGCTGTGTGGGAAGCGGAATTGGGCTGGCTTAACCCTCCACTTCCCATTTTAGTTGGCTGGCATCGACAGCGTCCGAGCCCATGTGCTCAACAAAATAGTCTTGTATCCTCTGGCGATGTCGATCCCATCTGGGAGACATTCGCTCACTCTCATTCTCATACTCAGCTAGAAATACCCATTCCACAAATTGATCCGCTGTAACATTACCGGATTCAGGAATGAAATCGATGACATCCATGAACTTGTCACCGTGCATTCCTCCGCAATAGCCATGACCAGCACAGACCGCGTGCATAAGCGAGTAGAACCTATCATTTGTTTTCATGAAACATGCGCGATGATGAAGCGGAATGCCTACGCGCGCTGCCGTAACATATCCTTTTTGCACGTAGGTCCACAATGGGCCGTCTTCTGACCGAGACTTTTATTTTGCGACGAAATCTGATTCACGCTCAGCATGAGTCGATATGACCTGACCGATTTCGAATGGCGCGTGATCGAGCCCTTGTTGCCCAACAAACCGCGAGGGGTGCCGCGCGTGGATGACAGGCGAGTGCTGAACGGCATCTTCTGGGTGCTGCGATCCGGTGCGCCATGGCGCGATCTGCCAGAGCGATACGGCCCACGCACCACCTGCTACAATCGTTTTGTCCGATGGCGGAAAGCTGGTGTGTGGGACCGCCTCATGGCCAACATTACCAAAGCCCATGACGGCAAGATGCAGATGATCGACACCTCGATTGTTCGCGTCCATCAGCAGGGCGCGACGGCAAAAAGGGGGGTCGAGATCATTGTCTCGGTCGATCCCGAGGCGGGCTGACAACCAAAATCCATGCTCTTGTGGACGCTAAAGGCAGGCCGATCAAGCTGATGCTCACGGCAGGACAGATGAGTGACATCGCCTCCGCAGTGGACTTGATCACGGACTTGCCCGAGGGTGCCATGCTGCTCGCTGACAAAGGCTATGATGCCAACGTCTTGCGGACTGTCGTCACCGACCGAAAGGCATGGGCCAACATCCCGCCCAAGGTCAACCGCAAGGACCCGATATGCTTCAGCCCCTTCCTCTACAAGGCGCGCAACCTCATCGAGCGCTTCTTCAATAAGGCCAAGCAGTTCCGCCGTATTGCCACCCGCTACGACAAGCTGGCCGAGAACTATCTCGCCGCCCTCAAACTCGTCTCAATCCGCATCTGGTTACGCGGTAATGAGTCTACGCCCTAGGTGGCAACCCGCCCCGTCGACCATGGTGGGATGCTATCCACGACAGTGTGGTCGTACCCATCCTTCGCATCGTGTTCGAGGAGCGCGAAGTGGCAGCCGTAATCAAAGAATCAAAGAGCCCGCGAAGCTCTTGCACCACCACTGCATAGCCCTGCGTCGCGAACATTATGGCTACGGGTTTGCTGGGTTTAGGCAGGAGAGACTTTGCCGTACTTCGTCCAAAATCGCGGACAGCTTGCCGGGGCAATCCGACGGGGCGGTACACATCCGTTGCAAGTTCCACATAGCGACACGCAGCCCCGCCTCCAGAACTATGCGGCGCGAACAGCGTCGTGCCAAGGTCAGGACACAGGGGGGATGCCTCTACGCTCCTGGACTGGCCTATTTACCGCCAACCAGCAGATCGAACAGCGGTGCCAACGTAGGCCGCTTATCAAGGTCGTCTATGAACTCCCCGATCAACCCGAGCTGCTTCTCAGAGAACGGCAACATGGACATTTCGGCACAAGCTTTAAGTTTTCGCATGCCATCGGTGAGCGAAGCAGGGTTTTCGGGATGGCCGAACGGCTTGTCGATGCGGATGAAATGTTGCCTTCCAGACTTTAGCTTCACCTTTACTGTAGTCGGCGAATTGCCGTACCGACCGTGAGTGCGATTTATTTCTGGATCAATCTCGACCTTCGTGGCCGCCATGATGCGGCGGACCGATGGATCCTGAAGGGCTTCGGCGCGGAAATCGCCAATTGCGACTTGCCCGCGCTGCGCCGCCACAGCTACGGCGTAAGGCAGGCTGAAACGCGCCGCGACCGGGTCATCTGGATTCCATTTTTGATCGCGCGGCTCGACGACCACACTCGCAGCACGCTCATTCAAACCGAGCTCAATAAGAAGAATATCTTCGCCAGTGAAATTGTGTTCCTCACGTAATTGAAGGAGACCATCGATCCCGTGATGCGTAGCTCTGCAGGATGGCCAGGGTTTAAAGCTAATAGAGGCGTTCACATAGTCGGAACCAAGTTGGTCCACTATCGCATCCAGGCCATAGTCCGGTTCGAAGGCTTTATAGAAGCCATACTTCCCAAAGAATGGCTCCCTCGGACCGTTGAAACCCACGATCGCTGATAGGGCTGACTCAACACCCGAGCGAGCCCGCAAGCCCTGCTGCAGCGCGACCGTGTGTGCATTCTCCTCATACATTTGGAACTCGCCAGCGGCATGGGCGTAAGCGATACCGAATGCATTCCGCATCTTCTCTTCGTCGACCCGCAGCAACTTCGCACTCACAGCCGTGGCGCCCCAGACAGCGACCATATTGTCGCGGCCTGTATCTATAGCGTTGGTTGCGACGCTTCGTGATAGACGGATGTGCAGATCGATAGCCGTCGCGAGAGCCGACAGCAATTCGGCTCCCCTTATGGAAGCGTCGCGTTCGGCAAGGGCCAACGCGGGCGGAACATTGTATGCGCTGGCGTGGCAACCATTAATAGCAATCTCGTAGGTGTCATCAAAATCAAGGGCTCTAGCTGTCGTGGCATTGACAAGGACAGCCAAGCTGGATGGGAGCTTTTCTCCGGAAATCCAAACTGTGCATTCAGGTTTGCCACCAGACAAAGCGCCCAGTTGGCGGGCCAAGTGCGCAATAGGATCATTCGATCCTCCGATAGCGCACGCTATAGTGTCTAGGATCGAGAGCTTCGCACGGTCAATCGCTTCCCTAGGGATCGTGTCCAAACTCGAATTGAGAACGTGACTGATGATTTGCGTCATAACATCCATGGCCGAACCTCCAGGCAAGTAGATCTCTCTTTTTTCTGAGGAACAGATCCCGGCCGCCTCGTCAGGACCGCAGCAACGATCTCGGAGTGCATGACCCACGAGCGACGTTCTATGTTAAGCGCACACCTCAGCGTGTGGCTGATGACGAGCGCTGTCACCAGTCATCGTTTAATCAACATAGGAAGCCTGAGATCGTCCGTCAAAACCCGGGCTTCATTCAAGGCTCGATCCAGCATTTCGCAAACGCGTAACCGTTCATCAGTGAGTCGACCCCTCCGACATAGCCGCCAACCTTGTCGGAAATGGCGTCAACAAACTGGTTGAACATCGGCACGATCGTGCCGCCTTCATCGCGAACGATGATGGCCATCTCGCGATAGAGGTTCCTGCGCTTGTCCTGATCGAGTTCGCCGCGCGCCTCGATGAGAAGCTTGTCGAACCTTTCTTTGGAGAAGTGTGAGTCGTTCCAGGAAGCCGTCGACAAATAGACGGTCGAGTACATTTGGCTCTGCGTCGCTCGTCCGCTCCAGTAGGTTGCGCAGAAGGGCTGCTTGTTCCAGACTTCCGACCAGTAACCGTCGCTTGGCTCGCGCTTGACCTCGAGGGCGATGCCGGCCTTGGCGCAGCTCTGCTGGAAAAGCTGCGCGGCGTCGACTGCACCGGCAAAGGCAACCTCGGAGGTCCTGAGCAGGACCGGACCACTGTGGTCCGACTTTTTATAGTGGAACTTCGCCTTATCCGGATCGAAGGTGCGCTGCTCGATGCCTTCGGGGAAGAGAGGATATGAGGCGTTAATCGGGAAGTCGTTGCCGATGGTCCCGTAGCCGCGCAAGATCTTATCGACCATCTCCTGCCGATCTATCGCCAGCTTAAGCGCCATCCTCAGATCGCTATTGTCGAAGGGTGCGGTGTCGCAAAACATGTTAAAAACATCATAGCCGGGACCTGACACGGCCTCGACCTTCAGGCTGGGCACGCGCTTGACGAGATCGACAACCTTGGGCTCCACCATGTTTATCATGTGAACCTGGCCGCCCTGCAGGGCGGAGATGCGCGCCGTGGCGTCGTTGATGGCGATGATCTCGACCTGGTCGGCGAAACCCATCTTGTCAACCTGCCAGAAATTGGCGAAGCGCTCGCCGACGTAGCGGACACCGGGCTGGTTGACGGTCACCTTATAGGGACCGGCGCTGATGCCTTCGGTCGGATTGTCCTTGCCACCGTTGGGCTGGATGACGAGATGATAGTCCGTCATCAGAAAGGGCAGTTCGGCGTCCGGCTCCTTTAGGGTGATGATGACGTTCCGGCCGTCGGCCTTGAGGCTCTCAATGTTGGCCAAGATACCCAGCGCGCCGGATTTCGATTCCTTATTGGAATGGCGTTCCAGCGTAGCCACAACGTCTTCCGCCGTTACTGTTTTGCCGTTGTGGAATTCGACGTCTTGACGAATTTTGAAGGTCCAGACCTTGGCGTCCTTGGACGAGCCGACTTCCTCGGCGAGGCGATGCTCCAGTCCGCCGCCGGGCACCACCGCAACCAGATACTCGCCCCAGCATTTGCCGAAGTTGGACGGCAACGTCATGAAAACAGCCGGGTCGAGGCTTTGGGTCGCCTCACCGCCATGGAGGCCACCCTTGATAGTTCCGCCGCGGACCGGCCCCTGGGCCCGAGCCGCGCTAGCGAGGAACGAATCCGCAAACGTGGCCGAGACGCCAAGAGCCGTCGCACGGCCGAGAAATTCACGCCGGCTCAGCCGGCCCGCAGCGACGCAGCGGCTCAGATAGTCGACTTCCTGTGACATTTGGATCTCTCTCCCTCCAAGTGTTCCCCTGGGCGCCTTCCGTGCAGCCTCTGTTTTTGTGACAGTAACAATGTGAATGAGGTTGCTATCCGCGAATGCCCGCGAATAATGCAGGAAACCGGCGTTTTCGGCCCGGTGACGCATAGGAGCGATTTCTTATCGGAAGGTTCGCTAGTGGCCCACCCGCTGTTCCTGCAGTCTAGAGTGGAAGCAAACAGCGGGTTCATTGACGCTGACTGGATTAGGAATTTGTGTTTACAACGGCCGAGCTAGCCGAACTTGGAGGCCTCTCTGCTACCAGCTGCGACTGAAGCGACTGCGAGATGCTGGTGATTGAGGCTGATGTTGCCGTAGTGTCCCCAAGGCGGCGGGCGACGCATGCCGATGTTAGCGTCCATCAGCCTGAAGCGCGATTGCATAGATATCATTGATCTTTTCAGGCACGTGGTTCGGCGCTTGCCGCAAAGGCTGACTCAAAACTCGGTTACGCATGAGGCGGAGTTGCTATGCTGCGAAGGATAAGGCTAACCGACGCAATCCAGGCTCGGCGCTTGGCGATGGTCATCTCGATGTCGTTGGCCAGCCAGCGACAACATCTCAGCAAAGCGATAGTTCGCTCGACGACCCATCGTCGCGACAGCCTCTCAAAGCCTTTGGCCGTGCCGGAGCGCTTGATGGATCTCGATGGTCCACGTGTCGAAATTGGTCAGAGCCTGCGTCAGTTTTTCTGCGGCAGCGCCGCCGGCGAACTGACGGCGCAAGCTGTCGAATGGGGGCGATGACGCGACTGCCGCATTCCTGTCTTGGATCGTCCGCCGTATGCACCGCCATATCGACCAGGCACCCTTTGATATGGCGTTTGCGGGCTCGACCTTCTTGCCGGCGTTCAGGCTTGCCTGGCGACCGAGGGGGCACGTGCTGCTACCCAGGGAGAAATTTATTGTCCTCCACAGCCGATTGACTCGCGGAGCACAGCAATAGCGCTGAACCATTCCAATCCCGAGTTTCGGGTCAGGTTTTTAAGATGCTAAGTGCTCCTCTCAGTAATGATCGGCCATTGCCCTACCGCGACGGCCTTATACGGTGGGCCGACAGGATCGTCCCGGCGTTCCACGATCGACTACCCGGTCGCCGCGGAGGGCAGCGCAGGCCCCACTTCTTAGCTTTCCAATTCATCTCGGATGGCGCGGATCGCCGCCAATGTATCAAACGGAAGGGGTTTGGGGGCCTGGTAAACTTGGTCCGGCCACTGAGCGCGCTTCACCGGCAATTGCCCAGGCTGGTGGGAGAGTTTCACCGCCGCGAAGTCCGCGACTGGATCAATATAGATCACTTGGCCACCATACCCACACGCGATATAAGCGCCTCTCTCTTGGTCCTCAATCCAGAAAGTATTGTGATAAGTACCGTTTGGCAGCTCTGACTTCGCATCTACGTAGGAGCTCGCGTCATTTTCGAACGACTTGAACAGGAGAGGATTAGGGCGTCGTGTAGCCTCGATCCATTCAGATGGAACGATCTGCCTTCCGTTCAGTCTGCCGCGGCGCAGATGCAGCAGCGCGAAGCGTGCATAGTCACGCAGCGTGGCCTGGAACCCGCCGGACGACATGGCGAAACGGGATGCGTCCACGATTTGGCAGGCGTCTTCCTCCGCCCCCATCGGCCCCCACAATTCACTGCTCAACAGCTCGGGTAGAAACTTGCCGGTTACGCGCTGCATGATGAGCCCCAGCACGTCGATGTTGGGGTCAAAATACGCGAAGCGCGCGCCGTGTGGCGCCTCTTTTTCCGTTATCCGCAGAATAGCTTGCCACACGTCCCCTGGAGCATCAGGGTGCGCCTCGGAGGGGCCGAAATAGCCGCCAGCAACACAGAAATTGTAGTATTCGGTATGTGGCTCATGCCATGGGCCCTTCATCGTCGCGCCGGCCGTCATGTCTAACAGGTGCTGCACAGTTGCGCCGCGAAAGGCGGTCACTTGAAGCTCGGGCAAATACTGCGTTACCGGACTTTCAGGGTCGATAATTCCCCGGTGGACAAGGATTCCGACCATCGTCCCCGTGATGGACTTCGAACCTGATCTGGCAATGTGCTTAAAATGCGGCTCCATGCCATTCATGTATGTTTCGAACACGATCTCGCCGCGATGCAGAACCAGAAAGCCGTCAGTATAGTCCCTCTCGAGATAGTCGCGGATTGTGGCGCGCCGGCCTTCTCTGGACGAAAATTGGATGTCGCCGATATCCTTGAGCCGGCGCGGAAGTGGCAGGACGGGTCCTGCCCCCCGCCAAACCCTAGCGGTTCGCGTATATTCGCTTACGTGCGAAAATGTCCAACGGCTGTAGGGCCAAAAGGACCACTCATCCGGCGGGATCATAGGCGCCCCTGACGCCGGGTCGAGCTGCCATGACTCGGGACCGGACGGCGATGATTTGCCTGCAACACGGCGGCTGAGATCGTCGAATTCCTGAGACATCGAAATGCTCCTCCCTCTAGGGCTCTACATAGCATCGTCGATGAACTGTTTCGCGCTCACTGCCCCTGCTGTCGGCGCATCAAATCGGCGTTTTTCTCGTTGCCTACGCAGTTTGGAGGCTTTGCAAGGAAGAGCGTGTATTTCGGCGTGCAGTTTTGACCCTCTGATGGAGTGGGCCCCTCGGGCCGGACAGGATGGTTTTCGGTAATTGACTGGCAGCCAGGTTTTCAGAGGATGAAGGCCCACGGCAAAGCACCGAACCCACAGCGTCGAGTTCAAGCGGCAGGTTTCGCAGGAATATTTCGGTGGCGAGACCCTGCATGCCCTCTCGAAGCGCCACGTCATTTCACGCAATCTGGTCCGGGCATGGGTCGAGAAGTTTCAGGCGAGCGCCGCAGTGGCCGATCTTCTGCAGGCTGATGAGGCGCATTGCCGCGCTTGAACGGCTAGTCGGCAACGGTCTTCTGGAACTGGAGTTTCTAAAGGGGCTCTGCAGTACTGCGGCAGAGAAACAGGCCTACATCCGCGACCATCTGTCTCATGGTCTCTCCGTCGCCGAAGGATGCCGGCTGATGGGCCTCTCGCGCACGACCTTCTATTGACCGGCCGCGCAGCGCGGCAGGCGACACCGCGATCGAAGCGATCGCAGCTATCTGCGACGAGTTCGAGCAGTATGGCTAGCGTCGCGTCCGCGCCGGCCGGCGCCCAATCTCCTGCATGGTGGTCCTATACCCTGAGAGGTGCGATCTCTTCGCGCTCCACCAATGACAGGTACCGCCCAGAGTTGGCTTCGCCGAGGATCTGAACATCGCTGGTGGCACGATCGCCCGCCAGAATCTAATCTGCTCATCGGGCCCCGCCACAGGGCCGTCCTGGTAACCGCAAGGCCATTGTGCCAGCGCTCAGGGCAATCTACAGGGTCGCGGATGCCGAAGCCGGCATGAAGGCCCTGGAGGACTTCGAGGCCGGCGACTGGGGGCAGCGGTATCCGGCGATCACACAGAGTTGGCGGCGCAGCTGGGAGCACGTCGTGCCATTCTTCGCTTATCCCGAAAGCGTGCGCCGCATCATCTATACTACCAATGCTATCGAGGCATTGAACTCCAAGCTGCGCCGCGCCGTTCGAACGCGCGGCCACTTCCCCAATGGCGACGCGGCCATGAAACTGCTATATCTGGTGCTCGACCACGCGGCCGAGGAATGGAAACGACCGCCGCGCGAGTGGTTCGAGGCCAAAACCCAATTCGCCGTCGTGTTCGGCGAAAGGTTCGTCAGCCAGTGACGAAACCGGCCTCGCGCACAGAATTCCTGACAGTTCCTCCGGCAAATACTGCGTTACCGGACTTTCAGGATTGATAATTCCACGGTGGACAAGGATTCCGACCATCGTACTCGTGATGGACTTCGAACCCGATCTGGCAACGTGCTTAAAATGCGGTTCCATGCCATTCATGTGTTTCGAACACGATCTCGCCGTGGTGCAGAACCAGAAAGCCGTCAGATAGTCATTCTCAAGAAATTCCTGGACGGTGAACGCGGCGGCCGTCGCTAGAGTCAAATTCGATGTCACCGATATCCCTGAGCCGCTGTGAAAGCGGCAGGACCAGTCCTGGCCCCCGCCAAACCCTGGCGGTTCGCGTATATTCGCTTACGTGCGAAAACGTGCTGTAAGGCCAAAGGACCACTCATCCGACGGGATCATAGGCGCCCCTAGCGTCGGATTAAGCTGCCATGACTCGGGATCAGACTGCGATGACTTACCCGCAACGCGGCGGCTGAGATTGTCGGCTTCGTGCGACATGGAAATGGCTTCCCTCTGGGTGACTCGCAGCCAATGGGCCTATCTGGTGTATAGCATCGCTGTTGAATTGCTTTTGCCCGCACCAACCTTTTTTCGATGCAGGAAATCGGCGTTTTCTCATCGCGAAGCAGTTTGGACACGCCTTGCAGGTTCGGTGACCAACCAGTCGATGATCCGAGGATGCTGCCGACCACATGGCAAGGTGCGAAAGCGTTCCTTACCCCGAGCTTGCGCGCCCCTGATGTTGTCAACTGTGGGCCGCTCGACCGCCTTATCCTCAATATCAGCGAGGCTGGTTAAGGATAACCGGGTCGCGGCGCCGACATACCCCCGCCGGCATTGTCTCTCGAAGGAACCACGGGCTATGGGCCATATCGAGCGCCACGTTGTACTGCGCCACGTTCCACGATCCGCCATGATCATGAGCCACTAACCGCGCCTTGCCGTCCTGCTATGAGGCCCGACGGCCGAGCTCTTACGCGAAGAACGATGCAGCACGTCGAGATACAGAATGATGTCCGCGCACTTCGCAAACGCCGGAGATCATATTACTACCCGACGAAGTCCAATAAGGCCCTTTGGCGGTTGACACAAAGCCCCGAACTCTGGCTGCGAGATCGAATACTGCTGTCACTCTTCAATAGGAAGAGCTAACGATGCTTTGATTCGGTCCATTACCACCATCGTCTTGACTGCTTTGATATCAGACTCGTGAAAAAATCGACGCGTAAATGCCTCATACTCCGCCATATCTCGCACTGATATCAGGAGAACGAAATCAGCTTCACCCGTCACATAATACGCACTCATAATCTCAGGCGTGCGCCGAACCGCTTGCTTGAAGCGATCAATGATATCTACCCGCTCGCGCTCGAGACTGATTGACGCCAGCATGAGCATCGGCCGACCCACGGCGTGTGGCGAGACTATGGCAACGTCAGCCTCAATCACACCATCATCCCGCAGTCGCTTCAGTCGCCGCTGACAAGCAGTCGCAGAAAGGCCCGCAAGTTCGCCCAGCTCGGCTGTCGTTAGGCGATTGTCGCGCTGCACCGCGTTGAGAAGCTTCCGATCAACTCGATCCAGGTCCATTTCACGATCACTGCAAAGAAGAGTACATTGCGCAGAAAAACTGCTCCTCTCCGTGAATATTAGCCTGACTTCCACAATGATCAAGTCATAAAATGATGTGACAAGCGACGGTCCCTTGCTAGCCCCGGGGGACCAGAGGTTTACCACTATGAATTCGGCCGCATGGTACGGTCGCCCGCAGGACGGCTTCTCAATCAAAGGCAACTGTAGAAATTGGGCTTCCTGAATAGGTTTTGCACTCTCTGCCCACCAAGCACGGATCTGATGACGAGCATGACAAGCCATTTTCTTCCCTTGGACGTCCTCCGGACGGAGTTTCCGGCCACTAAAAGCGCCATTTATATGGATGTTGCAAATCAGGGGCTCATATCCCGAACGACCCGCGCGTCTGTGGATCAGCATCTGGACAATAGAATGAATGGCCTCAATGACGAAGAAAAAATGATGGAACTTGTCGAGATGACACGTTCCAGATTCGCTCAATTCATTGGCGCCCAAAAAGATGAGATCGCTGTCACGAAGAACGCATCGGAGGGCATTAATATAATTGGAAACGCAGTTGCTTGGATGCCCGGAGACAATGTTGTCCTGTGCCGGCACGTCGAGCATGCAAACAATATCTTGCCATGGCTGCATCTCAGAGACAAGCACAGAATTGAACTTCGGATGGTAGAAGCTGATAACGGTGCAATTCCGTGCGATGCTGTTACCAAAGCCATCAACTCTCGCACCCGTATCGTCACACTATCGACGGTCACAATGGTCCCAGGCTTCAAGACAGAGATGGAGCCGATTGCCGAAGCTTGCAAGCGGGTAGGCGCCTTTCTGTTGGCCGACGCATCCCAATCAGTTGGTATACTCCACACTGATGTAAATCGGCTCGGCGTCGACGGTCTGGTAGCATCATCTTACAAGGGGTTGATGGGCCTCTATGGGTTGGGATTTTTGTATTGCCGCCAAGAATGGGCCGATTGCCTAAGCCCTGCCTACCTCGCCCGCTTCAGTGTCGATCTGGGGAACGCACCAGAGTCCGCACCTATATTCGATTCGGTGAAGTTGCGCGCCGGCGCGCCCCGTTTCGAAATTGGGCATTACAATTTTCCGGGCGTCATAGCGGCCTACGCATCAATGGGCCAGTTGATGGAAATCGGCACGCCGGCCATTGAGGAGAGCGTTACATCGGTTGCAAACCGTCTCGTGTCGGGCCTTCTAGATCTTGGCTTACCTGTCTGCGGCGGAGCGCCCGGGCATCACATCGGAAGCATTGTGGCTCTTGGAGATCCGTCAGCGCCTACTGCTTCGCCTCAAGCCGGCCGCATTCAATCACTGCACGAGTATTTGTTGAACAACCAGGTGATCGTCTCATCACGCCGCGGCATGCTGCGCTTCTCACTTCATCTATACAACACTGCAGACGACGCTGATCGAGTTGTCGGCTTGGCTAAGGACTGGCTGGCATAGCCGCGCCTTGCTTCTTGGGAAACAGGAGTACCTTATGTCGTCTATTGGCACACAGACAGTTGAGCTTCTCCAGCAGCTCGTCCGGATTGAGAGCATCAACCCATCAGCGTCAGCAAAGGGGAGCGGGGAGCAAAAGGTCGCTGAATTTCTCGAAGACTTTTGCCGGGCGCGAAATCTACCCTTTGAATATCAGGAAGTGACAGGTGGCCGTTCGAACTTTTTTACGTGGGTGACAGGTAAGGATCCTGCCAAGCGTGTCCTGTTCATTTCTCACATGGACACCGTGCCGGTTGATAACTGGGAGGCAGATCCTTTTTTCCCAGAAGAAAAGGATGGCAGGATATACGGGCGAGGAAGCTGTGACGATAAGGGCCCCTTGGCGGCGATGTTAATGGCACTAGCCACCCTTGGAGAGCGCAAGCCCGCAGCCACGATCGTCCTGGCTGCGAGTGTTGATGAGGAGTACCGGAAGAAGGGAGCCCGAGCAATCGCCCAGTCAGGAGTTTTATACGACGCTGCAGTGGTCGGTGAGCCCACTGACTTGGAGCTCGTGGTTGCACATAAAGGATCGGTCCGCTGGCAGGTGGAAGTGGAGGGGGTGCCCGCTCATAGCTCCAAGCCTCATCTTGGAGTGAACGCGATTACCGGAATGGCAAAGGTCATTCTGGCGCTCGACAAAATCAATGAGACTTTGTCGCAACGGGTGCATCCGTTGGTCGGCCCTTCGACTCTCACAGTTACTCTCATTGAAGGAGGGGTAGAGTTGGCAACTGTGCCGCCGTCATGCCGCGTCTGGATCGACAGACGGCTCACGCCTGGAGAGCGACCGGCGGATGCACTTCAGGAGGTTGAGAACATATTGGAAGAGCTGCGGCAGGGTCCGGAGAAGATTAACGTTCGTTCGTTGCTCCCCGCTTTGGAAGATCCAGCTCCACCAAGCGCAGAGGCGACGAAAATTGCCGCAGTGGCCGCTAAGGCATGTGCAGAAGTCGCAGAAACGGGCAAGCCCCTTGGGGTTCCTTACGGCACGGATGCCAGCCAGCTGTCGTTGGCAAACATTCCCTGCGTTATTCTCGGCCCGGGGAGTATCGATCAAGCCCATACCGCCAATGAGTTCGTCGAGATCGATCAGCTCGGCAAGGCGGTCGAAATCTACCAAAAAATTATGCTTAGTTACTAGGCCGTGGTGACAGCATGATTGCGGCGAGCTTGACGAAGCCGAGGAAGTTGGCGGCGATTTTGTTATAGCGCGGAGCGATGCGCCGCCATTGCTTGAGCTTTGCGAAGAAAGCCTCGATGCCCCCAAGTGGCGCCGCCGTTCCTGGTCCGGCCGTCTTGGAGGCCGGAGCAAGATCGCCCGACGCTTGCCGATCAACTGCCGGACGACAAGACGATGCGCTTCAGCCACGAAGCCATCTATCAAGCCCTCTTCGTTCAGGGTCGGGGAGCGCTACGCCGCGAACTGTCGGCCTGCTTGCGAACGGGACGCGTGCTGCGGGTCCCCAGGCCCGCGTACGCCGTCGAGAGTAAGAGCTTTGTTTGCCGGAGATTTGATCAGTCAACGCCCCGCCGAAGCGGCCGATCGCGCGGTCGTCTACAGCCGGAAACAGCTTCTTGTTCACGACGAGGCCCTCCCGCAGCCTCAGCATCACGAGAAGACGCCGATAGCCGAAGCGGCGACGCTCCTGCGCGATCACGATGCTCGCGGTCGTCCGGCCTGCTGGTCTCGTGGCAACCAAGCTTTACACGCCCGCCGTTCGCTCATCCCGAAGCCTTCCTACAGGCGGGCGACAGCTTTCCGCTTGGCCGCGGGCGTCACCATTTCTTTCCCACAAGACGCCATTGTCGAGCATGGCGTCGGCCAGAAGCCGCTTCCGCCGCGCCCTTGCTCGCGCACGGCGGCCCTCGTCGGCGCGTACTATTGCTTTGCCCGATCCCCATTTGGATCGAAGAACGCCCGCAGCGACGCGTCGGACTCGTAGAGTTCGCCGGCGATCTCGATTTCCCACCGACTGCTTTCGAGTAACTCCTTTGTGACACCGGCAGGATGGTTTACATATCCCATTCCAACTGACGTTCCGATTGTAAAGCTCTTCACGCCAGACGAAATATACCCGACGATCTTGCCGTCGCAGCGGATAAGCTCTTCATGGAAGAGAACCGGCTTCGGATCGCGAAGCTTGAATGATACCAGTCGTTTTTTCAGCGGCCCTGCGTTTTTCTGAGACGTCAACGCCTCTTTTCCGATAAATCCGCTTTGTTTATTCCAGTCAACTGTAAATCCAAGGCCAGCTTCAAGCAACGTGTCAACTGGTGTAAGGTCAAGCTGATATTCTCGGTAGGCGCGCTCAGACCGCAGATGTTCAAGCGCGTGGTATCCTGCGGCTTTGAGGCCATACGCTCGGCCGGCCTCCCAAACAACGTCAAACACGTGCTGTGCCATCTCGGTTGGAATATGAAGCTCCCAACCAAGCTCTCCGACGTAAGTCAGTCGATTGGCTATTATGCGAGCATACCCGATATCAATTTCCTGACTGGTGGCGAATGGGAAGGCCGAGTTTGCCAGATCTGTGTCCGTTACCCGGGATAGGATTTCGCGCGATCGCGGGCCTTGCAATGAAAGGACCGCGTACCCGGATGTCACATCAGTTACCGTGACATTCCATTCATCGGTAATATGCTTTGAAATCCATGCCTTATCCCTGGGATGGACCGTCGCTGAGGAGATAATTAGGAACTCCGTCTGCGACAAGCGGTTTACGGTGATATCCGTTTCTATCCCGGCCCTTTCATTGAGCATGTGGGTGTACACCAGCTTCCCCACAGCAACATCTACATTGCCGGCGCAAAGCCACTGGAGGAAGCGGCAGGCGTCGCGACCCTGAACCAGATGTTTGCCGAAAGAGCTTTGGTCCAACAAGATAGCATCGTTGCGGGCAGCCTTGCACTCCTGACTGACGTACTTGAACCAGTTCGGCTCGTCGTAGGAGTAGATGTTTTTGGTCGACTCCCCCTCGCCTGCGAACCACATGGGACGCTCCCATCCCATTCCTTCACCAAAGCTGGCTCCAAGCCTCGCCCACCGGTCGTGAAGCGCGCTTTTGCGGACCCCTCGGGATGTCTCAGGCTGGTAGGCTGGCCAGTGCATCTTGTAGTGAAGGCCCAGCACTTCGGCTGTACGATCGTGCAAATATCGCTTGTTGACCTGGAAGGGATGAAATCGGGCGACATCAACGAAGCTGATGTCCATTTGAGGCTCGCCCGCGATGATCCACTCTGCCAGAGCTCGCCCGGCTCCTGCGCCGAATTCAATGCCCTCTGAGTTATAACCGGTGGAAACGTAAAGGTTTTTCAATCCAGGAACTTCACCGATCATGAACAGAAGGTCGGGGGTGAAACTTTCCGGACCGTTGAAAAATTTGGCAATGCCGGCGTTCGCGAGATCAGGGACAATTTCTATTGCCTTGGTCATCGGCAGTTCAAAGTGCTCCCAGTCTTCCGGAAGCTCGATGAAGGCCGTGTCCCTCGGAAGCTTGCCCATCGGCAAAGGTTTTCCCCAAGGCTCGAAGGCACCAACCAAGAGCTTTCCTGTATCTTCCTTAAGATACACATGCCCGTCGGTGTCGCGTAGCACTGGCAAGGAGGGCGACACGAAATCCATGGCTTCGGTCACTACATAAAAGTGCTCTGCCGCGTATATCGGAATTCGTGCCCCTAACTTCGACGCAAGTTCTCTGGTCCAAAGCCCACACGCAAGTACGAGAATTTCAGCTTCAACGACTCCGTCATTAGTCCGGGCTTGGTAGTGCCCATCAGCTGTACGCCAGAGGTCGGTCACTTCCGCTTTTTCGGCGATTTTTACGCCGTTTTTCTTGGCACCAAGTGCTAGCGCCATGCACGTGTCAACAGGATTGGTTTGGCCGTCGCCCGGGATGAAGACCGCACCTTCGACGATCGAGGCGTTGAGGGCCGGATAGAGCTTTTTCGCCTCGCTCGGCGAGATAATATTGGCCTCAAGGCCAAAACTCTTGGCGATCGATGCGTTGCGAGCGGTTTCGTATAGGCGCTCTTTGGTTCTGGCGACCCCGAGCGTGCCATTTCGTTTGAATCCGGTAGCTTGCCCGGTCTCGGCCTCCAGAGCGGAGTAAAGTTCTGCATTATACTTTGCGATCTCCGTTAGCGCGTGGGTGCCACGCGTCTGCATGATCAAACCAGCAGCGTGCCAAGTTGTTCCGGACGTAAGGCTGTTGCGCTCCAGAAGCGCAACGTCCTTCTTACCGTTCTTTGCAAGGTGAAAGGCAATACTTGCTCCCGCAATGCCTCCACCAACTATGAGAATCTCGTGGTGGCGAGTGGGTACCTCACGAGGACGGAGGGGCGGATTCGTAATCATATGTATCCTTGTTCGGTTTCACTCGATGCAAGCGGCAAGGGGTCGACCTGTTTAGCCAGATTGAGCTTCTATGGGAGCGTTTCCGCGCATTTCCGGCCCATCGATTATTTTGCAACAGACTAAGGGGCGGAGCTCGCGGAGAGCCTGCTAATGGGACGCAAAAACGGTGCCATTCTGCATATTACTCAAGTTCAGCGCTGAATTATTGCGCCTGCGGGCGGCGCGGCGACAATCAAACCCGGTATACGCGTTGCACGGCATGTCCAATCGTATCCTGCACCTTCTTCCCGACTCGGTCCTCGACGCAGACGGCTGGGGACCACCCTCGCCGCTTGGCCGAGCCTCCGTAAGTTCTAGAACTCAATGCCTCTACGGAGCCGACCAGTCGGCGGACCTACTGTGGGTAGTAGCGACGCGGTCTTTGAAGATGGTGCACTAGGTCCGCATTTGAATTTCCCTTGCTCTGCGTCGACGCGATCTGGGTACAGATTAGAAATGAAGGTCTCGTCCCCAATGGACCATCAAATCCAGCTGGGCACCTTAACCGGCGGCACCAAAGGAGGTGGAGCAACTGAGGAATGAAGGGGCGAGCAGACTGCCACATGAGTGGCTTAACACCAACACACCCAACGCGCTCGTCTTCAAGTGGAAGCTTCGACAGGCCGGGAAGAGCCGCCTTGCGCACAAATTCTCGACGGCCCGCCGGTCGAGCGCGACGACTGTCCCCGGCGACAAATATACCCGTCTGTCCGTTAATCGGCCTTGGTCTGCGTAGAGGCAAATCAATGCGGTCTTCGACTCGCCGGCCAGTAGCGCTTGCTGGATAGGTGGACGGCGACGAACAGCGCGGGCGACTCGCGTCTCCCAGGTTCCTCGGCGCCACGCCTACTGCGGACACTCAGCGCCTGAAACCGCTGGGAGAGATGGGACGAGGATTGGGAAGCAAAGCACAAAAGCACATCAGTGCAACCTCCCAATTCGATTATGCTAAGCTGTCAGCTAGGCCTCGCGGACAAAGGGTAACCAAAGCTTGACTGCTGCTATGGCGACGAAGCCGAGATAGGACTCTCTTGTCTTGTCATGTTTGGTGGCGACGCGCCGCCAATTCTTGAGCTTGTTGAACAGCCGCTCGATCGGGTTGCACCACTTGTATTTCGGCAATGTGCGGCGCGGGGTCCTTGCGGTTGCGCTTGGCTGGGATGACGGCCTCGATCTCGGCCTTTGCCAACTCCTCCCGAATGGCGTCGGCATCATAGCCCTTGTCGGCCAGCAGCGCTTCGATCTTGTCGGCGGTCATCCGCAGCAGTGGCGCGAAGCCCTTGATGTCGTGTGCTTCTCCGCCCGTCAGGACGAAGACGAGCGGGCGGCCTTTGGCGTCGCAGCGGGCATGCAGCTTGGTGGTGAAGCCGCCGCGCGAGCGACCAAGCGCCTCTGTCTGCTGGGTCCCCTTTTTATGCCGACTGCGCAGTGATGCGCCCTGACAATGGTTGAGTCGATCATGTCGGCGGTGGCGTCTCGCTCGACCATCTCGGCCAGCGCTTCGAGCATGGCATCGAACACGCCCGTTTCAACCCATCGTCGGTATCGGCGGAACACACTGTTCCACTTACCGTATTCGCCGGGCAACTGCCGCCATTGCGCACCGTCCGCGCCATCCACATCATGCCCACGAAATAGAGCCGGTGTCTTGTGCCGGTCGACACCCGCGCCCGCGCTCAGGCGGCAACAGTGGTCCAATCAGCGTCCATTCCTCGTCCATCAGACCAATGCGTTCGCCCAAGGCTTCCTCCAAAAAGAAGCCTTGAATCAATCAGCGAGTGTCACGTCAACCTGTGTCCACGAAGCCTAGTTCACGACTTATCCTAAGCTGTCAGCTAGTTCACGACTATCAACTCGCGGGCAACATCAGCTAGGCGCTCGCCACCCTTTTCGGTAACAACAATCGACTCCGATATTGCGGCTCCGAACGCAGGCGGCCTGACCCCAGATTGGAAATGGAAGCACATGCCCGCCTGGAGCACAGTCTTTTCGCCGGCGCGAATGCTCACGGTACGTTCGCCCCAGTCCGGCGGAAAATTCATGCCAATTGAGTACCCGGAACGGCCTTTCTTGGTGTAGCCACGGCGGTTGAGAACGCTATGCCAGACGGCATTCACCTCGTCGACGACTACACCGGGCTTTGCCATTTCGAGTACAGCGTCGCCACCTTCCACTATGGCATTGGCGAGATGCCTGACCTCTGCGGGTGGCTTTCCCATATAAATGGTACGCGTTAGCGGCGCATGATAATGACGTCTCGCTGCCGCAACTTCCAAGAGAATCAGTCCCGATGACGGCAATGGTTCATCCGACCACGTGAGGTGCGGAGCGTTCGTCTTTTCGCCAACCTGAATCAACGGACAAAGGCTAGTATAATCGCCGTATTTTCCGCCAACACCTCTTGTTTGAGAGGCGTAAATCTGAGCGACGATTTCGTACTCCGGGACTCCCGGCTTCAGATTTTCGATCGCCGTTCGCATGGTGTGGCTGACAATCAGGCCCGCTTCTCTCATATAAACGAGTTCAGCGTCGGATTTAACTAGTCTCGCCCAATTAACCAGTCCGCGGCTGTCGGAGAACTTTGCATTTGGAAGCCCTTTAATAAGGTGCTGGTGTGCTCGCGCAGTGTAGAAATGCGCATCGAGTTCGACCCCTATGCGATCGGATCCCCATCCACGTAATTTTATGATTTCGCTGACTTCGTCGTAGGGATGCAGTTCCACATGATGGAGTCGGTCATCGGAAAAATTGATGATGTTCTCAGCAGGCAGATCCGTCGTAGCACGAGCACCGTTTACGTCAACCAGCCGTCCAATCCACATCGGCGATTCTGATTGCAGGTGCAGTAGGACAACTTGGGGCGTGTAGAAGGACCAGGCGTCGTAACCGGTCAGCCAGCACATATTTGCGGGATCTTGGCAGATTAATAGGTCCAGTCCTGCTTGCTCCATCCGTGTCTTCACGTCATGAACACGGCGTTGGTACTCCGCAGGCAGAAAGGGTTTCTGATACGTCATTTCGTAGTCGTCCTCTGCACCTAGATCGGCCAAGCATTCTGCTAATGCCATTCGTACTAATCGAAACAACATAGCATGCATCCCAGGACTACTTGGCGCGGACCCCGCGGGCCAGCCGCAGAAAACCTGCGTTTTTGGCGCTTTGCGCGCAGTTTCGCTTCCCGTTGTGATAGACTTTGGCGCCGCGACCGCGGCTCTTCTTGTGCCGACGGCAAGGGAGGAGGTGCGAGCGTAGGTTTGGCACCTCAAATTTCCAGATCCATCGCGACGATCGCTCAGAGCGACCTCTCGCATGAAGTTCACTCACCGGGTCGCCCGGATCGTTCTTTGAGTGATGCACTCTTGGATGATCGAAGCGCCACGACAACTGTGCCGTGCATACTGCGGAATATACGTGTCCGGCACACCTGGCCACAGCGGACTTACCAGCTACGCCGCGCTCGAGACTTGACGCGTCGCTGTCGTCGCCCATGCGTAGACTGGTACGAATGCCACCTCCTTTGATGGTCCATAAAAGCAAGCGGGGAGAGCAGACGGCGAAAAACTCAGCAGAACCTCATTATTCGCAGGAGAACGTCCTGGCAGCGCTACACAGCGCTGCCAATCATCGCAGTCGTGGGGCTAGTTTGATGAAGACGAGCAGCCGATATGGAGTTACACATGAAAGGTTCCGCGACCCCAGCATTAATGAGGCTCAAACGGCAGGACCTTCTGCAAAAATGCGCCTACGTGAATGGCGCTTGGCTATCAAAGGTTGAAACAATCTCGGTCGTGGACCCGGCTACTGGCGAGAAACTGGCCCAGGTGGCAGCCTGTGAGAGATCCGATGTAGATACTGCAGTCAGCTTCGCGATCACCGCATTTCAACGATGGCGCGATGTTCTTCCTTCGGAACGCGGCGCGCACCTGCGGAAATGGGCCGCAGGTATGCGCGAGAATGCGGAAGACCTTGCCGCTATCATGACTGCCGAGCAAGGTAAGCCATTGACCGAGGCGCGCAGTGAGATTTCATACGCCGCTAGTTTTCTTGACTGGTTTGCAGCGGAGGGTGAGCGGGCATATGGTGAGACCATCCCGAGCCATCTTGCGAGAAGCCGACTCTCTGTGCAGATGCAGCCGGTCGGAGTGACGGTCGCTATCACCCCTTGGAACTTTCCGTCGGCGATGATCACCAGAAAAGCAGGAGCCGCGCTGGCTGCCGGCTGCACCATGATTGTCAAGCCGGCCCCGGAAACGCCCTTGTCAGCTCTGGCGCTTGCTCGTCTTGCCGAGGACGCGGGAGTTCCCGCCGGTGTGTTTCAAGTGATCACGGGAGAGGCTGCCCCGCTCGCAAAACGGCTATTGGATCACAGCGATGTGCGGGCATTCTCCTTCACTGGCTCGACCGAGATCGGTCGGATCTTGCTCGAGCAGTCGGCAAAAACCCTGAGGAAGGCTTCACTTGAGCTCGGCGGCAATGCTCCTTTTATCGTTTTCGATGACGCCCCGTTGGAGACTGCCGTAGCTGGATGCATGGCAGCCAAATTCGCCACGTCCGGTCAGGACTGCCTGGCAGCCAACAGGATCTATGTCCAGGGGGGAAGTTATCAGCGCTTTGTGCACGAATTCGCGAAGGCCACCAGCAAACTGAAAGTCGGGAACGGATTCGAACCCGGGGTCGACATTGGCCCAATGACTAAACCATCCGTCGTCGAAAAGTGCAGGCGACAGATTTCTGAAGCTCTTTGTGCCGGAGCCCGCATCGTTGTTGGTGGACAGGACAGTCCTCTCGGGGGAAATTTCGTGACCCCGACTGTTCTCGCCGACGTCACGGACGGCATGCTGATCGCCAAGGAAGAGACCTTTGGGCCGGTGGCTGCAATCCTTCCGTTCGATAGAGAGGCGGAAGTGGTTGCGCGAGCCAACAATTCGGAAATGGGCCTTGCGGCTTACGTTTACACAAGAGATCTGAACCGCGCCATGCGGGTGACCGATCAGTTGGAGTACGGCATGGTCGCGGTCAACACCCCGAAATTCACCGGCGCTCCCATACCGTTCGGCGGGTGGAAGCAATCTGGCCTCGGCCGCGAGGGCTCAAGACATGGTCTCACCGAATATCTCGAACCCAAATACGTGTGCATCAGTAACATCGCAGACTAAAAGGAAAGCCGTATGACTATCGACATCAAGGATATCAGCCAGAAGGATAGAAACGCTGTCCTGCATCCTTTCACGCAACTGAAGGATTTTGCCACCGGCAAGCTTGGTGATCCGACCATCATCGAGACGGGTGAAGGCATTCGCATCCAAGATGCGCATGGCAACCGACTAATCGACGGATTCGCCGGCCTTTATTGCGTCAACGTCGGGTATGGCCGCACCGAAGTCGCTGAGGCGATTTCCCGCCAGGCTTTCCGTCTGGCCTACTACCATTCCTACGCTGCCCACACAACGGACGAGCTCGCAATCCTTTCCGATCGCCTCGTAAAGATGGCGCCGGGCAAGATGAGCAAGGTCTTCTATGGCATGTCCGGCTCGGATGCGAACGAGACCCAGGCCAAGCTTGTTTGGTACTACAACAATCTACGGGGCAAGCCGAACAAGAAAAAGATCATCTCGCGTGAACGCGGCTATCACGGGTGCAGCGTCGTGTCCGGCTCAATGACGGGCATGAGCTTCTATCACGACCATATGGACCTGCCGCTCTCGCAGATCGTTCACACCGGTGTTCCACATCACTACTGGGGCGCCAACCCTGGCGAGTGCGAACGCGAATTTTCAGCGCGGCGCGCCGAGGAACTTGATCAGCTGATCGAACGCCTAGGCCCGGACAATGTTGGCGCCTTCATCGGCGAGCCGGTGCTCGGCACTGGCGGCATCACGCCTCCGCCGGAAGGCTATTGGGAAGCAGTCCAAGCCGTGCTCAAAAAACACGATGTGCTGCTCATTGCAGATGAAGTCATCACCGGCTTTGGTCGGACTGGCTCCATGTTCGGCTCGCATCGCTACGCTATAGAACCAGACCTCGTCACGATCGCAAAGGGTCTTACGTCGGCCTATTTCCCCCTTTCCGCGGCACTCGTCGGTGAAAAGATCTACAAGGTCCTGGAGGACGAGGCGGACAGGGTCGGCGCATTCTCGCACGGTTACACCTATTCAGGTCATCCGATCGGGGCTGCCGCGGCCAACGCGGTACTGGACATCGTCGAGAAAGAAGACCTTCCGGGGAACGCTCGCGAGGTCGGTGCATTTTTCCAAGCGCTGCTGAAGGAAAAATTCGCGCAGTTGCCTATCGTCGGCGAAGTGCGCGGCGTCGGCCTCATGGGCGCAATCGAGTTCGTGACCGATCGCGACAAAAAGAGGCGTTTTGATCCCACGCTCAAGGTAGGTGCACGAATTTCCAAGGCAGCGCGTGAACGCGGGCTTATCGCTCGCGCCATGCCGCATGGTGACATTCTGGGCTTCGCTCCTCCCTTGGTGACAACCAAGGCTGAGGTCGAAGAAATCGTTGGCATCGCAGAAAGTGCAGTGCGCCTCGTTATGGATGAGCTCACGCGAGATGGGCTTTACATCTGAGGCGAACGGCAGCCGGGCTTGAGGGTGTCATTACACACCGCTCTATCGAGCGATCACCCGGTGGCGAGGCGCGGTGGGCCGGCGCCGAAAAAAGCGCCCAAGAGCGGAGCTTAGCCCGCTCTGGAATCCGGCGCGATCGAGCTTTCGACGCAGCTAGCACGGCTTTTTCGCCAGAATGCTGTCGAACAGGTTCGATAGCCATTTTGCATGCTGCCCTGGTCCCCAACGAAGGAGTAGTCGCGCAGTTCGCATGATGCCGCGGGAAGCACGACAGACCAGGCTAGGAGAAAGGGAACCCGGGGATGCTAGACTCACAGTCCACATGCCGAAATTTTTGCTTTTACCTCCTGCCGGACTTTTCGCTCCAGGCCTTCTCGTCGGCAGTAGAAGCGTTGAGACTCGCCAACGAAGTGTTGGGGCGGGACGTGTATAGGTGGCAGGTCATTTCAGACGACGGGGAGCCCGTGGCCTCAAGTTGCGGGTTGTTGGCGTGCACCGGATCGTCGTTGTCCTTCGAACGTGAAAAGAGTCGTCGATTAATCTCGGCCCCGGCCGTCGTTGTCGTCGGAGGTCAGAATGCTCCTCGCCCACACAAACAGCTTGACGCCTGGTTACGAGAGTGTCGCAATCGCCGCAGCAGCCTTGTAGGGATAAGTAGCGGCACGATTGTGCTCGCTCGAGCCGGACTTGCAGAAGGGCGGCGTTGCGCGATTCACTGGGAACAATTTCCTATATTTTCGGAGCGTTTTCTCGGCGTAAGTGCCACTCAAACCGCCTTCGAGCGGGATGGGGACCTGTATACCTGCGCCGGGGGAGATGCTCCCTTTGACATGTTTCTAGATTTGATTGACCACGACCATGGGACGATAGTCGTCAATCGCATTTGCGAAAAGGCCATCGCGCATAGGACCCGTTCTGCGGGTGACCGCCAACGTTTGCCTCTCCATTCTCGAGTGCGACTAAACCATCAAGCAGTTATCAAGATAATCGACAAGATGGAGGCAAACCTCACGGAGCCACTGCTATTGGACGAGCTTGTGGGACTAGCCGGCCTTTCCCGCCGTCAAATCGAGCGGCTGTTTAGGCGGGAATTGGGATGTTCTCCGAGCCGCTACTATTTGGATCTTCGTCTGGAACGTGCGCACCTGCTGCTCATCAGCTCGCGCCTGCCAGTCGTCGAAATCGCGATGGCTTGCGGCTTTGTCTCTGCATCGCATTTCTCAAAAGCGTATCGCAACGCTTACGGATGCGCGCCGCATCAATCACGATTACCAGTTTACCAACGAGAGATAGTGCGGTCGGACCGGTCGGAAAAAAGAACCCGGCAAATCGATCGGAGGCTAAGTAACGAAAGAAGGCCTAACTGCCACTAGGAGAGCGCCGCATCGTTTCTCTAAAGCGTGTCGCGGTTAATCGGCCTCATATCCGGCAGCCCTGAAGAAGTTTCTGCATTCGGTTGGCTCAAACAGATGGCAGATGTCGCCGAGGGCTTGGCAGAGTGCGTCGAAGGTTCTGGCCGCCTTCTTTCGCAGCAGCGCCTTGAGTTTTGAGTAGGCCATCTCGATCGGGTTGAGGTCGGGCGAGTATGGCGGCAAGAACAGAAGCCAGGCGCCTCTTTGGCGGACGAGTTCAGCGGCACGCTCGCCCTTGTGGAAGCCGACATTGTCGAGAACGACGACGTCGCCAGGCGATAGCTGGGGAGCGAGTTGGGTTTCGACATAGTGTTCGAAGATAGCGGCATTCATCGGCGCGTTGACGATCCACGGTGCGACAAGACCGTGGCATCGCAGCCCGGCGATAAAGGTCTGTGTCTGCCATTTGCCAAAGGGTGCATGCGTCCTGAACCGCTCGCCCTTCGGCGCCCAGCCAGTGCGTTTGGTCAGCTTGGTATTGGTCGACGTCTCATCGATGAACACCAGCCGTGCCAAGGCCTTGTTGAAGAAGCGCTTTCGCCGCCCCATCCACACCTCACGCGCCTGGCGTACGTCGGCCCGCCGCTGTTCGCTGGCCTGTAGAGTTTTTTTTATGACTGAGCCCCAGGCGATGGAGCAGCCGCCCGACATTGGAGCGGTGCACGCTCACCCCGCGCCCTTCCAGTTCGACGCAAAGCTCGTCCAGTGTCAGTTCGCCGGTCTCGGCCAACCGCGAGCGGACAAACTCCGCATGCGGCTCAAGCTTGCCGCCGCCCACATGACCCTGCCGGCGCGCTTCAAGGGATCCAGTTTGCTCGCGCAGTTTGATCAGATTGTTCACAAAGCGAGGCGAAACGCGGAAATGGCGAGCAGCCTCGCGATGCCCATGTCCCTCATCCACATACGCAACAACACGCCGACGCAACTCAAGCGGTAGCGGCTTGCCCATCGCGGTTTCCTTTCAACCGCAATGAATCATGAACTCAAACCAATGGGAATCTGGAGGCTTCTGTGAGGTCCGCGGGCACGACGGAGCCGCTCGGCACGACGTCGGACCTCATTGCAAGCCGGATTGAACGGAGCCGCGGGCAGGACTGGCGTTATGGGATTTGTAGCCCTGCGGAGCGGTGGGGATTGTCTTTGCCAGGCTGATGAACGGCGTTCGCGGTTCGACCACAGCGATGGACAGCATGGCGGAAGGCAAAACCGTGATGGCGTGAACCGTCAGACAGGTAGCAGTGGCCTGTGCCGCTGGTCTGGCTGCTTGCGGCTTTGTGCGGTGGGACAAAGGTCTGGGTGCCGGCGCGCATGGCGACGGGTGCCGAACCAGACGATGTGGACGCACTCGGCGTGATCATGAGGTGTCATTCCAGAAGGGGGTCGGCGGCGGCTGCCCGCATCGCCAGGTGGCGAGCGTGACCATCGCCCCTCCGCAGCATGGGCAGCGATGCGTCAATGCCAGGCGCTCGGCGGCGACAGCGGCGCTTTCGGCACTCGGTTCGAGATTGTTCTGCTGCTGGCTGGCCAGCAGTCGGTGGCACAGGCCGAGCCTGGCGGCGCGATGACCGTTGGCGAGGAAGCCGTAATGACGGATGCGATGGAAGCCGTCGGGCAGCGTGTGCAGGAGGAAGCGGCGGATGAACTCATCGGCATCGAGCGCCATGACCTTCGTCCTGGCGCCATGACGATAATCCCGCCAGCGGAACGCGACGCGATCTTCGGCCATGCTGACCAGCCGGGAGTTGGCGATGGCGACACGATGGGTGTAGCGGCCGAGATAGGCCAGCACCTGTTGCGGCCCGCCGAAGGGCGGCTTGGCGTAGACGACCCATTCGAGGCGACGGACTTCATCGAGCAAGCGGGCGAAGGCGTCGGGCTTTGCCAGGTGGGCGAGATCGCCGAAGAAGCCCAGCCGGCCCGCATCATGGGCCACTCGCAGTTCCTCCAGGAAGCGGCGGCGAAACAGGCGCGACAGCACGCGCACGGGTAAAAAGAATCCCGGCCTGCACGAGATCCAGCGTGTGCAGTCCGGCGAGACGCCGCCGCCCGGCACGATGCAATGCAGATGGGGATGGTAGGTGAGAGCCTGGCCCCAGCTGTGCAGCACCGCGATGAGGCCGATCTCAGCGCCCAGATGTCTGGGATCGGCGGCGATCGTGCGCAGCGTCTCGGCCGCCGCCTTGAACAGGATCGTGTAGAGCGCCGTCTTGTTGTGAAAGGCGATCGCGGCGACCTCGACCGGCAGCGTGAACACCACGTGGAAGTAGGGCACCGGCAGAAGCTCGTCCTGCCGCGCGGCGAGCCAGTCCCGGCAGGCTTGGCCCTGGCACTTGGGGCAATGCCGGTTGCGGCAGGAATTGTAGGCCACGCGGATCGCCCCGCAGGATCGGCAGCCCTCGACATGGCCGCCGAGCTCGGCCGTCCGGCAGAGCTCGATCGCGCTCATCACACGCCGCTCGACGCGCCCGAGATGGCCGTCATGGGCCTGTCGATACGCCTCGCCATAGCGGCGGAAGATATCCGCCACCTCCAGTCTCGCCGGCATGGGCGGGACCGGATCAGCCCGGCGGCACGACCTCGACGTTCAGCCGGTCGAGCGGGCTCGTCGTGCGCCGGATGAGGCCATTCGAGACCCTGGTGTAGCGCGCCGTGCTCGACAGGTTGTTGTGGCCGAGCAGAACCTGGATGATACGGATGTCGGTGCCGTTCTCCAGAAGATGCGTGGCGAAAGAGTGCCTGAGCGTGTGGACCGTCACCCGCTTGTCGATGCCGGCGGCCGCACGCGCCGAGCGACAGGCCGAATACAATACCTGTACATCGATAGGGCGATCGGCGCCGCGCCCGGGAAACAGCCAGTCCTGCGGCTTCGCCAGCCGCCAGTAAATCCGCAGGATGCGCAGAAGCTGCGCCGACAACATCACGGTGCGGTCCTTGCCGCCCTTGCCGTGCTCGACCCGAATGACGCCGCGCCCGCTGTCGATGTCGCCGACCTTCAGCCCGACGGTCTCCGAGGCGCGAAGGCCAGCTGCGTAGGCTGTGGTCAGGGCCGTGCGCGTCTTCAGGCTCGGGACCGCTTCCAGGAACCTGACCACCTCGTCGGCGCTCAACACCACTGGCAGCGTGCGTGGTAAGCGGGCGTAGACAATGCGCTCCGGGATCTCGGCATGGCCCAACGTCACGCCGTAGAAGAACCGCAGTGCGCACACCGTCTGGTTCAGCGCCGGCCACGAAATCCCCGTTGAAACCAGATGCACCTGGAAGGCGCGCACGTCCTCAAGGCCAAGCCGGTCAGGGGAGCGGCTAAAGTAGCGCGAAAACTTCGCCACCGCATGCACGTAGGATCGCTGGGTGGCCGGCGACAAATTGCGGATCGTCATGTCCTCGATCATGCGCCGGCGAAGAGGGCTCAACTCGACCATCTCATTGCTCCTGTTCTCGAGATTGCGCTTCAACAGCCACAATCCTTCAAAACAGAAACGTCACCCGCAAACCGATCCGCCAAATGCCGCGTTAGCGGCTTCGTTCAATCCTGAATCCATCAAAACGCGACGCGCTTTAGATGCGGAACCGCTCGGCGGCCGCCGGGTCGTCGAGGAAGGGCTGCTGCTCGATGTCGACGCGGCGATCGGCATCCATGTCGATCCCTCTACCGTGACCGGAAAGATTGCGGTCGGCGCGGGGGCGTCGACGCCATCGCCATCGCCTGCTCAACCGGATGATTATTCTTGTTTACTGGTGCGCGCAATTCACACGCATTGCGGTGATCGTCTCTTCGGGATGCAGACTGCAACTGGCCGGCTGCAGCGGTTGCCGTCGTAGCCCGTGAGAGCAGATGTGCACGTCCGGGAATGTTGGCTGTAGAGCAAAATGGAGTTCTGTTCGCTGCCGATTTAGACATACCTTTGACGGATGAGTCTGTTGACAGCTTCGCTCTGATCTATGTGAACGGCATGCCCTGCATTGTGCAGCAGATGGAAATCCGAATTCCTGATCAGCTTTGCCAGCTTCAGCCCTTGTTCCGGCGTTACGGTTGGGTCGTCCTTCGACCAGATAATCAACGTCTCTGACTGAAGCCGATCAAGGTAGGGGAAGATGTATCTTTGTTGTAGCCCAACATAAAGACGCATATTGGTTTCTTCTTCGGGCAGTTTCTGGAATATCTCCCATTGTCCGCGTGCGGCAGCTCGCCGATAAGCCTCTCGCTTCGCGTGTTCCACATCCTGCCCACAGGCGCGGGTGCCTTTCCACCATCTACTAACGTATTCCTCTTCGCTTGGCATCGGTCCTGAATAGTCGTAAGCCTGCTGGCAGGCCTGCATCCAAGCATCGTCACGGTCGTCTCCAAACGCTGGTGATACGGAGTTGGCGGTCAGCAGTACGAGCTTGGAAACAAGATCGGGACGCACGATTGCGACCCGCGCGGCGACGAATGATCCTTCTGAATTACCTACCAACGTGATCTGCTTCAATCCGAGCGCTTCGATGAAGCCAAGCACGTGATCCACACGACCCAGCCGGTTGATGTATTTGTGATCAGCGGGATAATCCGTCCCACCGAAATGGAGCTGGTCAATCGCGATTACTCTAAACTGGTCGGACAGGCCGTTCAGCTGCCGAACAAAGGAACTCTTTCCCTCCGCGCCGAATCCGGCACCGTGTAGAAACACAATCGGCTCACCGGCTCCGGCCTCGCAATATGAGGTCGCGATATCTCCAACCCATATGCGATGTTGAGTAATCATTTGATTCCTGGCAAAACTGGTCGTGTCAGGTTCGGCTTGGATATCGAGCGGACCGCTTGCTCATGAGTGTAGCAGCCTCACTGGGGCGCCCTTGCGCAAATCATCTTCTATCAGCGCAGGAAATCAATGCTACATCGCTGATTGCGCACACAACCACCGTTCGTTGGTGGGCTGGAAGAGTCCTCACTACCGGTATTCGCGTTCGATCATTACGAATTGTGGACATATGTCCGTGCCCACGACCTTCGGATAAGCCGTTGCTGTCTCTGGAGTGGGACATCAGCTAGCGGCGGCGACGGTAGCGCACTTCCCTGCACGGACCTCGTAGCAGTTGCGATTAGAGCCTCGGAGAATCCGCTGCGTGACTTTCTTGGGGAAGGCCGCCGGGTTCCTGGTAGCTTGGCGAAGGACCATGCCTCGGACGGGCGGCAACTATGAGGGCGTCTCTCGGCCGGCATACGGCCGCCGGATCAACTCGGAGCAGCATAAGGGCATTTAAAGTCGGAGGCCGAGACAAAGCAGCACGATATCGCGATTCGACGACCGGAAGGCGCGAACTGATGAGCAGCAAAACAGTTGAGAGTGACGCGCTCGGGCTCCTACCTTCCCCCTAAGACGGCGCTTCTTCTGTAACGGGCCTCGTCTTGTTCCCTCGTAACTTCGTCCGATGCTGGGGTCTTGCTTCTGTCCGCAGTCGGCGCTTTTGGCCGCTGCCTGATGGGATCTGATCGGGATCGGCTGGCCAATCTAGGGACGCGCAGTCATCAAACGAGCTTCTCCCGTCTTAGCGGCCTAACCGGGTCCAGCGTCCGGCAACGGACGTCGTAACGGCAGGATCTGGTGTCGACGCCCGCCGTGTTCCTCCTTATCCTTATCCTTATCCTTATCCTCTCATCGAACGCTTCACGAAACGACTGCCGCAGGACGGCCTGTCGGCAGAAAGCGCTCAGCGCTGCGCATCATCTGGTGCAGAACCACTGCCAGCTTACGCGCGAGTGCAACCTTGGACTTTCGCATCCCGGCCCGCTTCGCCACCGCAAGCGCCCAGGACTTCAAGGCCGAGCCCTTGACCGGTCGCGTCAGCATCACGTTGGCCGCCTCGTAGAGCGCCACACGCAACCTCATGGTCGCCCACCTTTGAGGTGCGCCCCGCCACGTCGGTCTCACCAGGCTGGTACTTCCTCGGCGTCAGGCCGAAATGGGCGCCCACCATCCGGGACGAGCGAAACCGCGACGGGTCGTCGATGGCCGCCGAAAATGTCAGCGCTACCAAAGCCCCGACCCCCGGCACGCTCATCAGGTTGCGCACCTGCCCATCGCGACTTGCCAACCCGACAAGACGCTTCTCGATCGTCTTGAACTCGCATAGCAGCACCGCTCGCTCTTGAGAAGAGCCTCGGCAATCTGCTGCAGCGTGTCATGATGGGCGACCAGTTCGCGAAGCGGCCGCTCAAACGTCTTCGGCGTCGTCGGGCCAACCTTCAGGCCAAAGCCGCGCAGGACGCCGCGGATGCTCATCTCGACATCGTGCCGCTTCGACTGCAGCAGCTTGCGCATCGTCAGCAGGGCGCGAACCTCCTGGGCCGGCAGTGACTTGCAGTGCACGGGCCGGAACCAGCCAAGCCGCTTGAGTTGAGCAATGCCGCGCGCATCCTTGCGATCCGTCTTGACCGGCATCGCCTTGAAGGCGTCGCGCCCATGGCGCGTCTCGAGAAGCTCCACTGCCAGGCCGGACGCCTGCAGCCCAGCAAATAGCCATTGCGACAGCGGGTCTGCCTCCAGGCCAATCCGCGCAAGCGGTACTTCGAGCGCCGCAAACCAGGCGATCAGCGCCTCCGGCTCGCTCGCCACACGATCTTGCCCTGCCTATCAACCACACAGACACTTGAGCATTCCAATGACACATCAATCCCGGCATAATACTACACGGTCGTCCCTCCTTGATGTTTGGCGCTGGCTTCGGCCATGACGCCGTTCACACCATCATTGTGAGGGACGACCGCCTCGACCGAAAGTCTGGCCGCGGCGCCAGAGGCCCGTTACCCCATTTAGCTATTTGCCTCCAGTACGGCGCTGAGGAACTGCCGCGTCCGCTCGTTCTGCGGATTGCCTAAGAGCTGGTCGGGCGGGCCCTGCTCGATGATCTTGCCGTCGTAGAAGAAACAGACCCGGTCGGAGAATTCCTTTGCGAAGCCCATCTGGTGCGTGACCATCAGCATAGTGAGGTCATGCTCGGCGCCGAGCTTGCGGATGACGCTGAGCACCTCCCCGATCAGCTCCGGATCGAGCGCCGAGGTCACTTCGTCGAACAGCATTACCTTGGGCCGCATGGCCAGCGCACGAGCGATCGCCACGCGCTGCTTCTGTCCCCCGGAAAGCTGGATCGGGAAGTGATTCTTCTTGCCGCTGAGCCCCACCATCTCTAGCAGTTCGGCTGCGCGCGCCTCGGCGTCCTTTTTCGGTAGCCCGAGCACGGAAACCGGCGCCTCCATGCAGTTTTGCAGCGCGGTCATGTGCGGGAAAAGATTAAAGTGCTGAAAGACCATGCCGATCTTGCCGCGCACGCGCCTGAGATGCCGATCACTCGCCAGCACCATCTGACCCCTCTTCTGCACGTGCGTCAGCGGCTCACCGTCGACCCATATCACCCCCCCGTTGATGCGCTCCAGCGTCATCAGCATGCGCAGAACCGTGGTCTTGCCCGACCCAGAAGGGCCGATGATGCAAACTTTCTCGTTGCGGGCGATGCTGAGATTGAGTTCGTTAAGCACGGTCAGCGCGCCGTAACGTTTTGTGACGTTCTCGAAGCGGACGATGGGTTCGTTCATGACCTTCCCGTTGCACGGGATGTCGGGATTGTCCAGCACTGTCAGCGCCCCATAACGTTTTGCGATGTTCTCGAAGCGGATTCTTGGCTCGTTCACGACGGACCTCCTACTGCAAATGATAGCGGCGGTTGAGCCACAGGCTAACCGATTGCACGATGGCGGAAGCGACCAAGCTGAACACGAGAAAGAAGAAGCCGGCCATGATTATGGCCTCGGTATAACGGTAGTGCTCGGCCCCGAAATTCTTCGCCTGTTGCAACATCTCCAGGATCGCGATGGCCGCTAGGATGGGCGTTTCCTTGAACATGCCGACAAAGTAGTTGCCCAGGCCGGGCACGATGGGGGGGATCGCCTGCGGCAGGATGATGGCGCGCCAGGTTCGTTGCCGCGACAGGTTGAGCGCCGTGCAGGCCTCCCACTGGCCTTCTTCCACCGCCAGGATGCCGGCACGATACACCTCTGAGCAATACGCGGCGTAATGGATGCCGAGCACGCCGATGCCAGCCGTCCAGGCGGGGATGACGATACCGAACTGCGGTCCCACGAAATAGACGAAGAATACCTGCAGCAGCAGCGGCGTGGAGCGGATGAACTCCACGATCTCCGTCACGGCTATGGACACGTAGCGGTTCGGCGACTGGCGGATCAGCGCGAAGACTAAGCCCAGCACCAGCGCGATCGCGAAGCCGAGCAGTGTAGCCTGAACCGTCACTATCGCGCCGCGGTAAAGGTACGGCAACGCTTCCCAGACGTAGGACCAGTCCCATATGCTCATGACAGCACCTGCCGCACAAAGCCACTTGATAGACGACGCTCCAGCCAGCGCACGAAAGGCGTGATCAGGGCGCGCGCGATGACGTAGTAGCCAAACAGCGCCACCGCGAAGAACAGCAGGTAGTTGCCGGTGGCGTCGGCTGCCAGCTTGGAGGCGGCGGTAAGCTCGGTGATGGTAATGAAGAAGATGAGCGAGGTCGACTTAAACAGCTCGATCAGTAGGTTGCCCCAGGGCGGCAGCATGATCCGGACCGCTTGCGGTAACACGATGCGGCGCATCATGGTGAGCCGTCGGAAATTGAGCGCGATGCTCGCTTCATACTGGCCACGGTCGACGGCCTGGATAGCAGCGCGCACCAGCTCGGCGCCGTACGCGGAGACGTTCATGCCGATGCCGAAAATTGCGACGGTCCACGGCGCTAGGGCGACGCCGAAGATCGGCAGCACAAAGAACAACAAGTACACCTGCACCAGCAGCGAAGTTCCGCGGAAGAATTCGATATAGCCAACCGCAAACCAGCGCAGCGGCCAAAGGGGAGAGACCCGGAGCAGGCCAGCGATCAGCCCGAGTACGATCGATACCACAGATGCGCCGAAGGTTACGACAAGCGTGGTCAGAGCGCCCTTGACGAGCGCCGCCACGCTGAAGCCAAGCGCGAATTCGTTCATGTCCCTGCTCCCCGCCGAGCGCCTCCCGGGCAATGACCGGGGAGGCGCATCAGGTGTGGAAAACGGCTGACGCCGGGCATCACTCCTTGCAGAGCTCGGCGGTCGTGGTGCCGTCCGGCAGGTGGATTTTGGTGTAGCCGTACTTGCCGACCGACTTCATCATCTCGTCTGAGCCGATATAGTCCTTCAATACCTTGTTGAAGGCGTCGACCTCGGCCTGCTGGTTGGGCAGGAAGGCGATACCGGAGTAGCCGGGTTTTTCCGACGGGCTGTACGGATTGGCCAGTTCCACGCTGGCGTCCTTGTCGGCGAGATCCTTAACGGTGAAGTAGAAGGCCGAGCCCCCGGCGGCGCGGCCGGCTTTCACCGCCTGCAGGATTTCGGCCGGGCCGGCGACCTGCATGATACGATTTTCCGGAATGCCGACGTCTTTGGCAGTCTTAACCGTCTCGTAACCGGCGGCGGTGACCAACGTTAGGCCCTTGTCACGGATATCGCCGAAGGAGTGCAGGTCTTCAGGGTTGCCCTTCGGCACAATTAGGCCCTCAGTAAACTTTCCGATCGGTTCGGAGAACAGCACATTACGGCAGCGCTCGGGCAGGATGTACATGCCACCGGTGATGATGTCGAAGCGGCCCGCCTGCAGGCCAGGAATCAGCGAGCCCCATTCCGCCACAATCGGCTCGACCTTGGTCGTGCCGAGCTTCTTGAGGATGTCGAGGGTGACGGCGTTGAAGAAGCCGAGCGGCTCGTTGTTTTTGCCCGGATAGGCAGAGGGAGGGGTGTTGGAGAAGCCGATCCGGATCGTCCCTCCGCTCTTGATCTTCTCGAGTAGCGTCTGCGCCGAAGCGGAACCGGCGAACCAGGCGGTTGCCAGCGCCGCCACACCCAGCGCAGCCATACCCTTCAGAACAGCACGCCTGAAAAGACCACCCCTGTGCTCAAGGTATTGCCACTTGTTCATTAGTAATCCTCCGTTCTTTCTCGCCGCTGGTCACACCAGCACGCATCGTGAGGCGACTTCATATCCATCTGTTGACATAAATTATGATGCGGCGGTTCCCTTGCTATGCGGGCTCAACATTGCTCCTCGGTAACCTGGTTGGTTCCAACTTGCCCATCCTTGATACCGGGCCGCTCAGGCCCACTTCGTGAATATAGCAGCACAAAGAGGCCGCTTTGTGCGAAATATTGTTAACACACGCAGTGAATCGGCGTTTTCTCTGTCTAGCGTACAGGACGACGATATCTGCTGCTGGAGTGGGAGATCCCTCGCTGTACGCGACATCACTGGGTGGGCACACGCGAGAGCGAAGGGGCCAATCCTGCGCCAGAGCTGGAATGTTTGCAGCCCAGCAGGCATGCGCGGCAAAGAACCCGCAGCGCGCGTGAAGACGCCCACGAGGGACAAACAGGCGGATAATTGATGCGGACCACGCAGTCCACCAAGATGCAATTGCGGAGCGGGGCCGCCTATAGTACCCATCCGGTGAAGAAATGGCTTGCCGCCATCGAGACCAGAAAGCTTGCGGGCCTCGGCAAAGCCGTTTTGCAGGCCCGTCGCCGAGAGGCGATTGCGTACTGACGCGCTACCGCCGCAACCGTGGACCCGGGCGCGAATGCCGCGGCCAGTATCCGGCACTGATCCTCTTCACTCCAACGACGACGACGCTCAGGCCCGGTCAATAACGTCACATGGCTCATGATGTGCTGCTAACTACGCTCATAAGGACGACCTTAGGAGCGCAGCCTCGCTACCGTGCCATGCTCGCGCAAGGCGGCCCTCGCCGGAGGCGTACCGCCTATAGGTCGTCTTCCCGATTGAATGCGCGTGGCTGATGCTTGCGGCAACTCTGGTTTGCTGGGGGTGCCGTCCTCACCTTGTTTGATGACGAATGCATAAGCGACGCCTTTCTCCGCAGCGCCTTAAGCTTGGCGAGTGCGCTCTCGATGAGCTCGAAGGCAAAGCGGACTGGCGGAGAGTCGGGCAGCGTGGCGCCCGCCACTCCGTGAACTCACGTGTCTGGCCCTTGTGGCTCGACAGATTTGTCCATCAGGCTACGTCCGCCAGCTCCGCCGAGCATGAGCCGGGCTAACGCCAAGCTTAGCCCACTGGTCGTGAAGTACGCTTTTGCTAAAACCGGGTCGCGGGCTGATGACCTGGTATAGCGGCGAGTGAGCGCGGGGGCTTCTGGAAACCTCTCTTTAATGTTGCACGGGCAGTGGGGTGCCGCGTCGTCCGGGCGCTCCGGCATGACTGCGCGGCAGGATCTTGAGCGTTTGAGAGCTGTTCGCGCGCTCAGTCCAATATGAAAAGTTGACGCGGCGCCTTTGTAAGAACCTCGACGCCGGATTCGGTGACGCGAATGCTTTCGCTAAGCACATAGCCGAAGTCTTCCTCGACCCAGGAACCTAGATGCAAGTGGAAGGTCATGTTTGGCTCGAGAACCGTGGTATCGCCCAGCTTTAGGCTGGTCGTGTTTTCCATCCAGTTGATACCGATGGAGTATCCGGCGCGCGACCGCTTCTTGAATCCGTGCTTCTCGGTCGTGCTGTGAATCACTTTGGCCACTTCTCCGCTGACGGCGCCGGAGCGTATTACGTTAAGCCCCGCCTCGAGGCCGGCGAGTTGGGCTTCATGGATACGCAGCAAGCGATCGGACGGTTTGTCCAGGATATAGGTCCGGCAGATTGGAGCGTGGTAGTCATGTCGGACGCCAGCTATTTCGAGATTGACCTGTGAACCTTCCCGGAGGATGTCCTCGCTCCAAGTGGTATGCGGATTTCCAATTCGAGACGTGGCGCAGAGGTAGGGCGTTGCGATCCAAGTTCCGGGTTTGCCGTTCGCTCCGCGGGCGAGCGTCCGAACAATTTCGGCGATGGCATCTGCCTCCCTGATGCCGGGGCGCATAACTTCGGCGGCCCTAAGCACACCTGCGTCCGAAATGGCAGCCGCTTCGCGCATGACGCTAATCTCGAGATCCGACTTGAGCGTGCGAATTCGGGTTACCACGGTCGAAAAGTCATCCATGCGGGCCTGCGGCAAACGGCACTTAAACTTTTCACCCGAGTAGAGCGTCAAGTTGCACAGCTCAAACCCAATACTGCACTGCCCCAATCCCTGATCCAACAGGAAGTCAATTACCGCATCGTGACCGTCCTTGTCCGGGTCACCCACCAAATCTTCTGTATAGCCTATGATGCTGCCACGTTCCATGAAGGTTTCCTGGACGGCCGCAGCAACGTCCATCCAACGCAGGATGAAGACCGGTTCTTCCCGTGAGCTCAAGATGACAAGACCGCGCGTGTCATAAGAGCGAGCAACCGACCCCGTGAGGTAAGTTATATGTGCGTTGTCTGTGATGACAACCGCGGCGGTGTCACGCTCAGCCATCCTCGTTTTCACCGCATTAAGCCTGCGCAGATATTCCGAGCGCGGGAATACCTGCGGACCTTTGACTACTTGCATCAAAAACTCCCTCGGATGTACCTCAGAGTGTGTCTGACCAGGGCTCATGCTCCTTGCCCTGGGCGCACGCCGCCCCTATATTGCTCTCGATCTCGGCACCTACAATTCAACAGCTCGATAGGGACCGCATCTCCGCCGCAACACTTTACGACTGGCGGATAACATTGCGAGCAATGACGATCAACTATGTCATTTTGCGCGCCTCTGCCTATTGCTACTTGACGGTTGCGAGATCCGGATGCCGACGTTTCTCGTCTGAACGTAGCCGTCCAGTGCTTCCCTCCCCTTCTCCCTGCCGTAGCCGGACTGTTTTACCCCACCGAACGGCGTCTCGACGCCGCCGACGTACCATCCGTTCACGTACACTTGGCCAGCCCAAAGCAGATCCGCGGTCCAAAGGGCTCGGTCAATATCCCGCGTAAACACGCCCGCAGCCAAGCCCTGATCGGTGCCGTTCGCGAGATCGACCGCCATTACCGGATCATCGAACGCAGTGACGGCAAGAACAGGGCCGAAGACTTCTCTCTGGAAGAGACTACTCTCTTGCCCAACATCGGCAAAAATCGTCGCCGCCATGAAATAGCCGCACCGCTCGGAAAGTGCAGTTCCGCCGATCACAAGCCGTGCCCCTTGCGAGAGGGCAGTCTGGCAAGCTCGCTCGACTCCCTGTCGCTGCTTTTGCGAGATCAAGGGGGTGATTTCGAAGTTCTCGCGTCCTGGACCAACCGACAGTCCTTCGACGCAGACCTTCACTCTCTCTACTAGTTCGTCTGCAACAGAGCGTTCCACGAGCAGTCGTGTAAGGTTATTGCAATTCTGGCCGGCATTTAGAAAGGTCCCGATCCGCACGGCTTCTACAACGCCGTCAAGATCGGCGTCGGGATACACAACCGCAGCCGACTTGCCGCCCAGTTCCATGATACAGGGTACTATACGGTCCGATGCGGTCTTGAGGACCATTCGCCCGGTTGCCATCGAGCCTGTGAAGACGATGTGGCGAACATCGGAATGGTTGATCAGCGCCTGGCCTGCCGTTTTCCCGTAGCCGCTGAGCACATTGACTGCTCCGGCAGGCAACCCCGCGGTCTCGCAGGCGCGTGCGACTTCAATTCCGGACAAGGGTGCCAGCTCTGGTGACTTCACCACCACGGAGTTGCCGGTTGCGATAGCGCACGCCAACGAACGAGCTGTCAGCTCTAGTGGACCATTCCACGGGACGATCTGAGCGGACACGCCGAAAGGACTTCTGACGGTGTAGTCGACTAAATTGGCTCCGCGCGGGATCGAACGACCTTCGAGCTTGTCGGCCAGGCCACCATAGTACCTCAGGTATCTAATGGCGGTTCGAACTTCGTCGTGGGCGAGATCCAGTGCCTTCCCCGTCTCGGCGCAGTTAATTGTCGCGATCTGGTCGCTGCGGGCTTCGAGTGCGTCGGCTACGCGAAACAACATTCGTCCACGATCATAGGGATGCATATCTATGAGGACGCGGTCGCGAAAGACGCGATGAGCGGCAGCAACGGCGATTTCGACATCTTCGGGCCCTGCTTCTGCTACGACGGCAATCGTCTCGGCATTCGACGGGTCATCGACCTCGATCCGTGTACCGGACAAGGAATCCCGCCACGTGCCATCGATGTAATTTTTGGTCACCTCGGCGTTAGCCATTCTAGTCCTCTTTCGACTTCTCATCCGCGCGTGCCGCTGCTTGACGTAGTGACCTCCTCGGGGCGGATTGGGTTGTCACCCGATGGTATGATAAGGCCTTAGCTTAACCGTGACGCCGGTCACGACCGACAAGGGTGGCCGCTAAATGTGGAGCGAGTGCCCTGAAGCTTACCCGCACCTCTGGGCGGTGAAGGCTCTATATCGCCGCGCATCATCTTTGCGCTCATTCGATGAATTTGACAGTTGAAGGGTAATCTGGGATATTCTTATAGCGATGAGTAATTTCTTCGCCAACGATTATGTCTTTTATTGCAACAATACTCGCCCACGCGCCGGCGTCTCCATCGGTCCAGATTGTTTCTGCGTTTGGGTTCGCGGAATGATTCACTAAGGAGATGAAACCGAAGACAACGTAACCCACCACCCGATTAGGTCCCTCTCGCAGATCCAGATCATCTCTCACAAAGTAATATTCGAGCAATCCTGTACGATTCAGCATGTTTGCGTCATCACCTTCGAATCCCCATGTTGGGGCGCGATCAATTACGTCTCCCGCCTTGAACGGAATATTTGCAAACACGCCGCGACCTTTGCGGGGAACGTTTTTAACATACACTGCATTGCAACGATCAAAGATCCTGTCGACCATCTCTGGTTACTCCTGGGTGATGGAACGTTCCTAACGTTGTTCACTAGGGTGAATTCAGTCTTCCGGCCCCGCTTCAGCAATAATGCTGACTTCAAAGAAGTCGACATTCGCACTCGCCTAGGAGGATCGCTGTATCCGTCAGGCGCGGCAAATCCAGGTTTCACCATCGGCACCATGCCTCCCATACGGGCTAACTCACAACGAGGCAGCTCCTCGCTCACCCGACACATTGCTGGGGCGGCAGTGCGCGTCTTCTACCGGAGAAAGCCAAGGCACTATGTAGTCCGTATTCCCCTTGGTGAGAGCTACCAAAACGCGTGGGTGATTCTCAGGTCCGTAAGACCTATCGTGCTGACGTACCGGCTTCTGACGCGTCCCGTCGCTGGCATCGGATGGAAACCTCGAAAACCTGGCCTTCGATTCTTTGCTCCGGTGATTTGCGTGGAGACGGCGGATGCAGACAGGTTGAGTCTATGGCTGCTCCAGAGAATTGGGCCTCAACGCGAGGAACCGGTAAATGAACGATCACGTTACAATTCTTGTCGCATCAAAATACATCTCTTTGCTTGATGAGGCAGCGCGCAATTCTGGCTTGCTATTCAGGATGGGTGAGAATTTCGAAGAATACGCCGAGATTACCGCGGGTATTGCCGGAAAGGCCCGTACAGATCCGAACTTCCGGCCAGATTGTTCGCAGCTTGATGCTGGTCGTGCGTTTTGGATCGTCGGAGAAGACCGGTCTGGCAAAGTAGCGCATGTTCAGGCACTTCGGGTGGACGATTTGACGGCCACCAACTTGGCTAGACATCTAGAGTCATTGAAAGCCTTCTACACGAATCCAAAGAGCCTCGCCGGCCCAGGCTCCTCATGCATTTGCCGGGCACCCACCGCTCAAAGAATAACTCGACTGGTAGCTTATCACGGCGATATATGGCTCCGAGAGGATTTTAGGGGGCAGGGGTTACCGAGAACGTTTGCGGGTATTGCATTTGGGCTGGCGTGGGTGAAATGGACACCCGATTTCATTTATGCCCTTGTCCCTACTTGGTCAGTTGAGAAGGGAGTTGCGGATCAGTATGGCTATCTCCACCGAGAGGCGAGCGGGGCCATTTTGAGTCTACCTGACCGAGGCATCGAAGAGGATGATTGGCTTGTTTGGCTAACGCGACGCGAATTGTCCCGGCTCATTAAAGTTACCGGTGGCTCAAGACGCTAGAGCCTTCTGATCTTGGGCATACGCCCGGAGGGTATTCCCGAAATAGTTGGCACATTCCAGCGGAGTGAAGATCTCGGGAAGCTGGACGATCGCGACGAGGACAGTTTCGACCGTGCAGGCGGGCGGCCGCAAGGTCCCTGAGTTCTGCGAAGACCTGCTCGATGGGGTCAGATCGGGCGAATATTTAGAGAGACGGATCAAGTTGGCACCGACCTTGCGGGTGTCGTGGCGAAGGGGCTGTTTGTTGTGCGAGCGACCTGCGGATCCCCGACTGCCTGGCCGAAGGAATATAACCGGACGCGTCGATATTTTGCCCCTCCTCAATGATTGAGCAGCGGATGGCGCGCGCGCGGGTGAAGAAATCGAACAGCTTGTCGCCTTCGCCCCAGCGGATCGCCCGCTGCAGGTGGGCTAGATCCTCCAAGAAGCGAGCCATCATTTCGAGGATCGCGTCGCGATTGTGCAGGCACATGTCGTGCCATGTTCTGGGATCGGAAGCCGCGAGGCGAGTAAGATCGCGGAAACCGGAGGCGGAATATTTGATGACCTTGCTTTTTGTGACCGTTTCTAGGTCGGCTGCCGTGCCGACGATGTTGTAGGCGATGATGTGCGGCAGGTGCGAGACGAGGGCCAGGGTCGTGTCGTGGTGCTGCGGGTCCGTCGTGCCAATGTTGGCGCCGCAGCGGCGCCAGAATTCGGAGAGCTTCTCCAGCGCAGTGAGGTCGGTGCCTTCCAGCGGCGTTAAGATGCACCAGCGGTTCTCGAACAGATCGGCAAAACCCGCATCACCTGACTTCTCCGTGCCGGTCAGCGGATGGCCGGGGATGAAGTGTACGCCCTCCGGCACGACGGGCTGCATCTGAGCAATCGCGGAGACTTTGGCGGAGCCGACTTCGGTTAGGATAGCGCCCTCCTTAAGCGCCGGCTCGATTTCCTCAGCCACGGCGCCTGAGGCCCCGACGGGCACTGAGACGACAACCAGGTCGGCCCCGCGTACCGCTTCGTTCGCCTCCGTCGTATAGGTATCGCCGAGCTTCAGCTTCTCGGCGCGTTTCAGGGTCTCGATGCCACCACTTGCGATGGCGATATGGCCGGCCAACCGCTCACGGCAGATGACCCGCGCCAACGATGAGCCGATCGGGCCGATGCCGACCAAGCCGATCTTTCCAAACAAACGTTTCGACATGGCCATCTTTTCAAGAATTTGGTGCCTGCGGCGACAATTCCGCCTAATGGATCGCTTCGGTCCCGACCGTCATCCGCAACGCATTTGAACAGCCGCAGCCTGCAACGCGCGCGCGGACATGTTACTTGATCTGGTCTAGGCTGAGGGTATGCTAAAATCCGTCCCTCTCCTGTTCTCGATTGCACTGATGTTTGGCCACGATCATCCTTTAGTGGCGCAACCTGCGCTGCCTATCCGTGAGAGGCACTGATTGTTCTTGTTCCCCAAGGCTCGGAAATGGTGAAATCGACCAATCAATGATGTCGACGGCCCGTTCAAGTATCCCCGCAGTCTGAGTTTGGCTTGGTGAAGCGGCGATGACATGTCCGAGACGGTCTTGGTAATCGCCTTTCCTGACGACCGGCGTCTTGGGGTTAACATACATTGCGACCTCGGCGACACCGGGTACAGCAGCCGCGTGACCGTCGCCACCGATCCAATCCAGGATGCCATCTCTATCCGCGATCAGGAATCGTGCGGCCGCAACCTTCGAATGCCGTCTGCTCAAATCCCATTCCTCGCCGATAGCAAGCTTGATATGCTCGGTGACCAGATCGACACCGTAAGCCAGCTGAACCAGCCGAGGATTGGGCCCACCCGCAAGACGCGGATTGACTTCAATGACGACTGGTCCACGCTTCGTCCACCGGAATTCAATGTTCGTTGGCCCCCAGCCAAGGTCGAGAGCTCGCAAACAGCTCAGCGAAATGTCTGCGATACGTCTATAGTCCTCATCATTCAGCGGGGCCGGATGACTGTACCCGCTAAAGACGAAATGCGGTAGGCGGCCGAAGTCACCAGCGGCAATTCCAATCACTTCATTGCCCATTATGTCAGCGCTATAATATGGGCCTTGTGCGAATTCTTCCACCAGTATCCTAGGCGAAGATCGCGGTATAATCTTCCCACCCAACAGATAGGTCGTGTGTTCGACTAACTCACCGAAATCACGGCACAATCGTACCCCTATGCTGCCGTGGCCTACCGCTGGCTTAAGAATCACCGGCAGACCGATCTCCGCACCAGCTCGTTCTACCTCCTTTGCATTTGCTGCCAAGTGATAAGTAGGTACTGGAATGCCGGCTTGCGCAAGGAGTTGACGTTGAGTGAATTTGTCGCGACACCGCTCAACAGATTCAGGATTCGGCCCCGGCAGGTTGAGATGGCGGCAGAGCTTGCCAACTGTCGCATAGACCAACTCGTCTGCGCTCGTAATGCCGGCAAGCCCATAGGTCGCATGCAGCAGCGAACATTCGTGGATCAGCGCATCAAGCTTGTTTGTGTCGACACGGATCGCTTCAACGCTTACTGGGGCATGATAGTCGTAGCGAGCTGGATCAGCCGACAGAGTAATCGGATGAAGGCCAAGACGGTGGGCCGCTTTGACGTATAGCGGGCCATTGCTCCTCGTGCCTTCAATCAGGATGAGTGCTCTTCTTGCCATCGGCGGCAACCTCCTTGGCGTGCGGTGCAGTGGTCCGAGCCTAAAATCGCATCCAGCTTTCTTTCGTGCCTGACACCAGACTGTGCGCTGAAACTACCACGGTCAGCTATCTGCATTCGCAAAAGTTCCGTAAATTTAGCTGAAGGATCTTTTGCACTGCTTTGTTTGCCGGTGCGGCACGGAGCGTTCAAGGAATTTTTGGGGGTGCAATGTTCGAGAGCGCTAGTGCGACTTGAAAAGTCTAAACTTATGACCGGCAGCGTCACAAACCTTGTATGGGTGATATTCCTCAAGCTCGATCCCGGTTTATTGTCTCATCTCCGGGCTCGGCGGAGGCGACCCTCTCCTCGTCCGACCTGCCCTTCGCGCCGGGCGGCGTGGCCTGCTGCCGGTTTTTCGGACACCGGGTTAAGCTAACATAGCTTTCTCCTCGAACTCGACAGGGCTCATATAGCCCAACGTCGAGTGCCGTCGCCGAGGGTTGTAGAAGCGCTCGATGTAATCGAACACGTCGGCCCTTGCGTCATCCCTCGTCCTGTAGACCTTGCGGGTTGTCCGCTCTGTTTTCAGCGACGAGAAGAAGCTCTCCATCGCAGCATTGTCCCATACGTTGCCCGACCGGCTCATCGAGCAGGTGATGCCGTGATCGGTCATCAGTCGCTGGAACTGCTCGCTCGCATATTGGGCGGATTCAAGCGGTCGTCGCAACACCTGAACGAAGGAGGTTGCGATGGGCATTGGAAAGCGACGATCACACCGTTCTGGACGGGCCCCGTTGCCGTCACCGGGACGTCCGCCAGTGGCGGGGCGATCTGAACTCCAGCGATTCTGGTTGGGGATAGCGCAGGGGCTGACCAGCGAAGATGCTGCGCTGGCGGCTGGTATGTCGCAGCCTGTTGGAACCAGATTGTTCCGACAGGCGGGCGGCATGGCACCAGCGATGTTCAGATCTCCCACCAAGCCGCCGTCAGAGCGATACCTTGCGTTTGCGGAACGTGAGGAGATCGCACTTCTTCGCGTTCAGGGCCTTTCGAGACGCGAGATCGGACGCCGACTTGGCCGATCCGCCTCGACTATCTCCCGTGAGCTACGACGCAATGCCGCGACGCGCAGCGGCGGGCTGGAATATCGTGCATCGACAGCCCAATGGCACGCCGACCGATCGGCCCGTCGGCCCAAACCGACCAAGCTTGCGCTCAACACAACCTTGCGCACTTATGTGGAGCAGCGACTGGCCGGCGTCGTCATGACCCCAAGTGGCGCAGCCGTTCCTGGTCCGGCCGTTCGGTGGAAGGGCCGCCGGCACGGTCCGCGAAAGGATCGGCGATGGGCCAGGGCTTGGAGCCCGGAACAGATCGCCCGACGCTTGCCGATCGACTTCCCGGACGACAAGACGATGCGCATCAGCCACGAAGCCATCTATCAAGCTCTCTTCGTTCAGGGTCGGGGAGCGCTACGCCGCGAACTGTCGGCCTGCTTGCGAACGGGGCGCGTGCTGCGGGTCCCCAGGGCCCGCGTACGCAGTCGAGGTAAGAGCTTTGTCTTGCCGGAGATCATGATCAGTCAACGCCCCGCCGAAGCGGCCGATCGCGCGGTGCCGGGTCACTGGGAAGGAGACCTCATCCTTGGTCTTGGCAGCTCGGCGATCGGCACGCTGGTCGAGCGTACGACACGCTTCACGATGTTGCTGCATCTTCCCCGGCTTGCGGGGCATGGCGAAGCTCCGCGCATGAAGAATGGCCCTGCTCTCGCGGGACACGGGGCCGAAGCCGTGCGCGACGCGATTACGCGCACCATCATCACCTTGCCCGAAGAACTGCGCCGTTCGCTGACCTGGGATCAGGGAGCCGAAATGGCTCAGCACGATCGTCTCAAGATCGACGCGGGTGTCCAAGTCTACTTCTGCGATCCGCAAAGCCCATGGCAGCGCGGCACCAACGAGAACACCAATGGGCTGCTGCGTCAGTACTTCCCGAAAGGCACCGACCTGAGCATTCACAGCGCCGACGAGATCGCCGCCGTGGCAGCGGCCCTCAATGCCCGGCCGAGAAAGACCCTGGGTTGGAAAACGCCGGCAGAAGCGCTTGACGAGTTGCTGTCGTGAGTGAACACAATCAGTGTTGCGACGACCGCTTGAATCCGCCTTGCGATCCTTGGTCGGAATGATGCAGCAGGCTGTCCGGTTTGCCTCGGCGCCACATCGCCATGATGAGGGCGTCGGTGACGAGTTGCGCCGTCATCTCGGCCTTCATCGCCCAGCCGACAACACGCCGTGAGAACACGGTCGACCGCGGCGGCAACGCAGAGCCAACCTTCCACGGTCCAGACGTAGGTGAAGTCGGTGATCCACTTCTGGTTCGGCGCCGATGCCTCGAAGACGCGGTTGAGGCGGTTGTCGGACACTGCCGCTCGCTCGCCGATGTCGTTCGGCAGCCCACGACGCCGCGGCCGGGCGCGCAGTCCGTTCTCCCGCATGAGCCGCTCGATACGCGCCCCGCACCCACGTGGCGAAGGGCCTGGACACCGGCGCCGGCTGGACTACCCGGTGCGATCAGGTGCTTGGGCGAGGCCTGACGCAGATCGACCACCTGTTTGCCCAGCACGACCCGCGCGAGGGTCCGTTGATCAGAAGCGGCGATCCTCGAAACTGATCACTGAATCCACGACATATTCTCCCGACGCCCCGCATCGAAAAAGCCGCTGGCCAGGGCCGTTCTGGTTGACTTCGGTGGGATTATGAATGTGCCGCTTATCCTGCGTGGTCAGCCACTCGGTGAAATCCGGTGACATGAAGCATCGCGGATCTCCTGCCGCGCGCGGACCCCGGACCGATCCGCCTCGTCTTATGCACCATCCCGATCACAGGGGGACGGTACCTACGATGTCGCCGGCCGGTGCCATTTCCACGAGGAGGCGATCCAAAAGGCGATGAGCTCTATAGTGAGACCGGTCTGGCTGAACCAAGCGCTTCAAATGCATCCAGGATCCGATCGCGCGTTTTCTTATCGGGCGAGACTTCCGACATGGCGAACAGGCTTGCCCTGGCCCCCGCAACATCGTTGAACCCCAACTGCAGACGCGCAAGCTTTTGCCACGCGTCAAGCACTCCCGGCGCGATCTGGGTTATCCGCTGATACACCGCAAGGGCTCGATGAGGGTCGTTGTCATTCTCCGCGCGAACAGCCTGGTTGTTCAACAAACGTGCTAGCACGTCACGATTGCTCATCCGCACGACGTTGAGTGAGGAAGCGTCGCCTTCTTCGCCAAGGCAAGCCCGGCAGATTGCCCTTATCCTCCCTTCTGACACCAGGCCGCCGCCTTCGAAGGGATCGATCACCACCGGGCTCTTTTCGCCGATCTGGACCAGCACATGGCCCGGCAGATTGAGCACATAGGCACTCCATCCAGCCCGGCGGGCCATTGCGACATAGAGGATTGACAGTGCAATCGGCAGGCCGCGCTTACGGTCGAGCACACAGCTAAAATCGCCGTTGACCGGCGCATCATAAGTTTCGGTATCGCCGACAAACCTGAACTCCCCATGCAGCACGCGCGAAAGCACGGCGGCGCGTTCTCTCGAAAGAACCGCGGTCCGCCCTTCATCCCACACCCGGTCCTCGATCTCTTCCAGCCGTTCGAGATAGGGCGCGATATCCGTACTCTCGTGATCCAGATGGCTCAGCGCCAGCGATGCCAGGTCGAGCAGGATATCCTCATCCTCGATGAGGCCGATGATGGCGACATCCATGATCACTTCTCCTTCCCGATAAGACCAAGCTGTGCCATCAGTGCCGGCCAGCTCTGGCGAATGTCGTGGCGATAGGTGTCATCCCGGCTCGACTGCTGCAACTTCGGATCGACAAGCCATGCGGATTGCTGTGGGCTGAGCAGGTCCGCGAGCCGACCGCGATAGGGCACGGCCAGGTTGATCCGCGTACGCTGGGCGGGGGTTAAAGGCAGATGACGGGCCGGCGACTTGCGCAGGTAGAACTGCGGCTCACGGTCCAACTCGAACCCGCCGCTTTCGGTCGGATTGAACCCTTCCGCACGGGCATAAGCATCCAAATCAGGGCGCGAGACCTCGTGCGGATCGACATGCACCTGCACCACTTCCTCGCCATCGACCCAACCGGCGTCGGTCGTGATTACCGCTGGATGCTGGGCGAGGCTCGTTTCGCCCGACCAGAAGCACGGAGTTGTGTAAGTGACGCGTTTGCTGAGGCCATATTCGATCAGCAGGTCGCGCTCCAACAAGCGGAAATAGCCAGGGACATCATCGCCGAGCATTTCGAGAACGGCAGTGATCTTTTCGTGCAATCCCAGCCCATCGTAGCGATCGGCCAGCTTCGGTAGGAGCTCGGCTCCATCAGGCCCGAGAAACCGCACCACGGGGTTGTTCCACGATGGCTCGTCGTAGCGGCGCAGGACCTTGGCGTCTACACCGGAATGGTTGTTAAAGACCGCCACCGGTACGAACCGATCGGCGATCAGCTCCACCATCAACGGATGAGTCAGGACATCCTGCCCAAAGCGTACGCAAGTCGAACACCCGGGCACTTCCTGGAACAACAGCAGAACAGGTTTTCCCTGTTCGCCAGCCAGCGCCAAGCCGCGATCGTGATCGCGCAGCCAAGCGACTTCGCCGAGCTCACGATGCTCGCGATAGGAAATTTCATTTTTTTGCATGGCAATCATATGGTGAAGCCAGTTCGCAATACAACAACGATGGCAGCCAACTGCCTCGCTGATCGAGTAGCCCCCATCTCACCTGAGGTCATGGGGACCGTCGGCCTTCCAGTCGCGGACGGCGCTGTCATCAGGCGGTGTCGATTTGTCGGTGATCCTGTCGCCGATCGCGGAAGCGTCCCGCCATCAGCCGCTGTTGCTCTTGTACGCAAAATCATCATACGACCTCGTGTTCATGGTCCGGCGGGGCCGGAGGTTTATGGTGCGGATGAGCCAACGACTTGCGCTGGGCTCAGAAAGCTCCTGACGCGGCGCTCCCAGAACAGCGCTGTCTTCGCGGCCGAAGACGGTGGCGCGGCGATTCTCGTCCACTTGCACGTGATGATGCCAGCGACAACACCGCCGACCATTCTGAACCGCCCGGACCGAATCCGCGCGGTTTCCAACTTCGACGCCGGAGATGTCTGCGACTAACAATGACGTCCTCCGGCACAAGGCTCTCGCGCCAGCCGGTGAGGGAAAATTGGGAGCCTCTTTTGATCTGCATGTTCGACCTTTTTACCCGGAGATCGTTCAACGGTGCACGATGCGGGTCGGGCACGAAAGAGGGCGATGACGGATCGAAGCTTGGATTTGTGACAGCGCAAAGAAAAATCACCTTTGGCCATGGAGTCGATAGCCGAGCGTTATAAGGGGCGATGAAGGTCTTCTCTCCGTGACCGCCAGTCTTCTCGCGGCGTGGGAACTACCCACGCCGATGTGTCCGAGCAGCGTGAACCGGCGTGAGTAAGGCCAGGCCGGACTTACGCCTCGAAAAAACCTGGCCGGCAGGCTTGGTCGCTTGAGTGAAAGGTTAGCGGATATGTTCGCGTCTCGGCGCCCCGCGAGGATCTGGCTAGCAGCGCCCTAGGCTTGACGCGGCAGGCTGTTGGCCGACCAGCTCGCGCACGCCGGTCGTCTCATCGATCCGGAGAGAAAGCCCCCGTCGAGGAAATCGCCCGGCTGTTGTTTGTGCATCACGCGGCGCTTGAGGGCACTGCCGGGTAGCCATAGACGCCTCGAAGCTCTGCTATATGATCGTCCGATCAATCTCCTCCAGGACCCTGTCTCGCTAATGCGGCCTGGTCCCTGTCGAGGAACGCTGCGGCCTGTACGGACAGGAACTGCAGGGTCTTCAGCCGATGGAGCTAAATGCCAACGACAGATAAGGCGTTAGAAAATCGGGCGGGTTGGCTCGGTCACCGGTAAAGACGCCACCGGAAGTGACACCGATGAATACCGGACGATCCCGCAGCATTCCACCTTCGCGGCCGGCGTCGACTTCATCGTGCGACCAACCGGCAGGATTTGATCGATTCACGCCCTGAGAGTCGAGGGAAATTCTGAAGTTGTACATCGGCGTTCCGATGACAATCACCGGCAGCCTCGATTTCCCGGATAAGTGCTTCGGAAAGATCGAGGATGCCCTCCGGCGGAGCCGCTAACGTGGCCGGCGTCAATAAGGCAGCTGCGTAGTCAGCCACGGTGTGCGGCAAGGGTTCGGGCCCAAATCACGCCGGCTGATGCCCGCATCCGGCGCAACCTCGAGAAGCATTTTGACGATCGCCGCCGAAAGCTCGCGGCTATGCGATTCTTGACGCGGACTGCAGTCAATATGGAGAATGGCTTCAAGAAGTTGCGAACGGACAGAGCTCAGATTGAGCCGGCCGGCGCGACGGCGGGGAAGTCCTTGTCGTGATCGAACACGTTATTGAAGAAATTCGTCAGGGAGTACATGGCCACCAATGCGACGATCTCGATGATGTTCGCATCGGTGTAGCCAACCTCGCGGACAGCTTTCAGATCGGCGTCACTGACGTGCCCCCGGGTCTCGATGACTTTACGCGCAAACTGGACAGCGGCGTCCCGTTTCGGGTCGCTGGCGTGGCCCTTCCGGGCGAGAATGATGTCATCAGCTGATAGCTTGGCCATGTGTTCGGCCGTGAAGCTGTGAACCGTCAGGCAATAGTTGCAACCGTTCACTTCGGAGACGGCGAGGCCGATACTGTCGCGTGTCCTCACGTCGAGCGCTTTGCTCAGAGAGCCGAGCAGGGCGGCCCACGAGTTGAACGCGATAGGGCTCTGCGCGAAGGCCGCCATCATGTTGGGGGTGAACCCGATGTTATTGGCGAACGCATCGAGAGTCGGTTTCGATTCAGCCGGCACGTGTTCTGGTCTCAGAGCAGTAGTTCTTGGCATCGTAGTCTCCATAAGTTATTGATTTAGTTGAGTATTATGCGAAGTCCAGCACGTCGGCCACCGGCATGCGCGGCTTCTGCGGCCAGTTGCCAGCTCGCTCCGGCCCTACGGTCAGCAGCATGACTGGGACTTCGTCTTCACGCAGGCCGAACTCGCTGTGCACGGCCTCTGCGTCGAAACCGATCATCGGCGTGGAACCCAGGCCAAGCGAGCGGGCCGCGTAGATGATCGCCGCGGTGCCAAAGGTCGCGGAGCGCACAGCCTCATCGCGCTGGCGCTGCGGTTGATCGTCATACAGTCCGCGAGCGGGGATTTCCCATTCCGGCACCAGGTGCGCCGGCATGATGCCGGCTTCGACCACCGACGCCAGGCGCTCGGGGACGGTGCTGGCATCGGCCAACTGGCCGACGATGATGAAGGTAACGGCGGCGTCGGAAATCGCAGGCTGGTCCCAGGCGATCGGGCGTAGTCGGGCCTTGGCTTCAGGCGAGCGTACGGCGATGAAGCGCCAGTTCTGCAGGTGGAAGGAGGTTGGCGCGGACGTGCCGATACGCACGAGGTCGCGGATCTGGTCGTCGCTCAGGGTGGCAGTAGGGTCGTAGTACTTGGCGGCGCTACGGCTCAGGATAGTTTCGATGACGGCGTTCGTCGGGGTTGGTCGCGCGGTTGAAGGGGAAGGTTGAGGCGCGATAGAGCTTCCGCTCTTTTCGACCCGTGCGTGGATTTCCGCGATGGCGCCGGTTGCACCCCCGGCGGCGGCTGTGGCGATGTAGTCCATTGGCTGGCTCCTTCATCAAGTGATTACGGAGCCCAATTTACGGCCGACAGTGCAAATTTCGAGGCTGGATCTGCTCAAAATAATGCGTGAAAGGATCAATCTGCGCGCACATCGGTACTAGGAAGCGCCTAGATACTCGCCCTTGTGCGACAGTCGGCGCCATTCCCCCGGGGTCATCCCCATCCTTTCAGCGAACACACGCCGGAATGCGGAAACCGATTGATACCCGACCGTCTCGGCCACGGTCTCTGTGCTGATCGCCGGCTTCTTCAATTCGTTGGCAGCCAGACTCATCCGGAGATCGGTCAACAGGTCGAGGGCGGAGCAGCCTAGCCTGTCTTGACAGTGCCGCATGAACGTCGCGCGTGACATGCCGCACAAATCCGCCAGATCAGGCAGTTTCCAAGACTGCGCAGGATCGGCGAACATTGCGGCGATTGCCGGAGCCAGCCGCGGATGGCCGGCCAGCGCCAACAAGCCTTCGGGGGCTTCCTCGGCTTCGCTCGCCGCTCGCAGTACCAGCGTGAACAGTGCCGAAGAAAGAGCGTTGAGAATTGCGCGTCCTCCCGCTCGGTCGCGGGCGGACTCCATTCGCATCAGCCCCACCAGGCTGGCCAGTTGGTTGGCGGCGGACCCGGCGCCCTCTTCTCCATGACCGTCCATAGCTCGCGCTACGAGATTGGCCGGCATGTAATTACGGATCAGCCGATCATGAGGCGGGGCAATAAAAAATCTCCCACATAACAGATCGAGTTGCTCGCCCTGGCCAGAGTTCCGGCTAAACATCCATCCGGCGGAGGCCCGGCTTTCGTGGGTACGGATTGGTGTTTGCCGGCTACCGTCGTGCAGCACATGCGCTGCACCGTGTGGCAGCAGAACGATATCTCCGCTCAGCAGCTCTCGCGCTGTTCTCGTCTCTGGATCCTCGAGAATGGCTCGTCCCTTGACTATGACGTGGTAGGGAATTTCGTTCGCCGCAGCCTGGCTCCAGGCAACGCGCCACGGAGCACCGTAGGCGCAGCGGACCTCGAGCTGACCGGTAACGGTGATGATTTGGAGGAGATGGCTTAGCCAGTCGACTTCAGACACGGGACCTCGAAACGCTGTGGTATCTTATCGTAATCGCACATTGGTTCGCCAAGCTGCTGACCGATTGCTGACGGCAGGGGATCGGGCACTAGAGTGCTGGAGAGCCGGACGGCCGGCATCGCAAATCTTGCAACCAGTCGCCGGCGAGACTACGCACATTGCGTTTACAACAAGGGCAATGGTGTGACAGCGAGGATATTTCTGGCCGGGGCACCTGGTGTCATTGGCCGTTCGCTGGTTCCCTACCGTCGGTCGGCCGGTCATACTATTGTCGGCGCGACGCGAACGTCAAAAGGGCGAAGCATTTCTGAAAACCCAGGACGTAAGCCCAGTTGTCGTGCATGTTTTCGCGTCGTGGGGCCATATCATCCTCATCGGCAAGTCTCAAACACCGCGCGCCGGCGAGAGTGTTGCCAGTTAAAATCAAACCTCATTGAGTTCATGATTTTTTGCGCGTCGGGTCGGTGGCATCGATTCCATAGCCGAAGGCCATTGGATCATCGGTTTTCGCCGGTTCTATTTTCGTTCACCTGTAAAGAAATCCCCAAAAATGACGACATCCCACGAATCGAGAGGTGGAAGATGAAAGCAATCGTTGCGACGGACCAGGCTTCGGGAACGGCCGGGATGAAGCTGGTGGAGCGGTCCGATCCGCAAGCAGCGGCGCCATTGGGAAAGCCGCATGCACACGATACCCTCTCTATCATATGTCGCCATTCTCGGTGTCTTTGGCAGTAGTGGTTTTCGGAAATGGACACATCAACCCTAATAATCGCGTACAAGGTAATGAGCGAACGTAGCATTCGGGGCACCGCGCGGATTCTGGGGAAGCCGGCGTCGAGCATTGCTGCGGCCATCGACCGACTAGAAACAGAGATCTCTGTTTCACTCATACAAAAGGTTGGGACAAGTGTTGTCCTAACGCTTGAGGCGGAGAGAATATCTCCTTTGATCAAACTGCTTGCTGATCACATACAAGATGCAATCTCGGTTGGTAACCGCAGTGCGTTCGACGTCTCTCTAAGCTTAAAATCCCTTACCCGCTTTGCGCGTGTTGCGGAAACAGGCAGCATTCGCCGAGCGGCCCAGAATCTCGGGCTTGGACAACCTCAGCTCGCCCGTCAGATTGCGCATATGGAATCTGCCCTCGGCTGCCGTTTGCTCAATCGGAATGTGGACGGCTCAAGAACAACGGAAGCAGGAAAGCGATTCGCTAAGTCAGCTGGCGCTATCGAAACCGTTTGGAACGACCTCTCCCATGCTGCGGCCGGACGGTTTCGCCGGAGTGCTGCAACCATCAGACTCGGCTCAATCATTCCCTTAGGTCATGAAAGTTTCGTTGCCACACTGCTCGCTTCGCTTCTCGCTAGATGGACGGACGATAGGCCCCGCGAGCCACTTTTCGTAGCTAGTACGACGACGGATGAGTTAATTGCAGGCCTTAAGAGCGGGGCCTTCAATGCTGTACTTCTAAACACCGTAAAGGTCCCGACAGACTTTGATGCTTACCTCATAGCCATGTCTCCACTATCATTGGTGGGGCACTCCACCATTGTCGGGTCACAGCAGTGCAAAGATGGCCTCGCTAAGATATTGGAAAGGACACCTATTGCGATCCCAAGTGCCAGGAGTGGACTGCGCCAAATTATCAACCGACTGCTAGCCGAGATACTTACTGAAGCTGAGTTGGAAAAGTTGAGAATTATAGAGGTTGATTCGATGCCAGTTATCCTAAACCTCGTATTGGGTCATGGAGCGGTATCCATCCTGCCGTCGGAATCTGTCACCAGCATTCGCGACGATCTTTCTCAAATCCCGCTCCATCCTAATCACAATCTACCGCTATGGCTTGTTTGCCGAAAAAACGAGAGCAGCCGCTTAATCGCTCGTGCGGTTCTGACTGTGCTTGAAGGCTTAGGATACGGCGAGAAACATCGGCAGCGACGTTCAGCCTCTGGACGACCAGACTAAGCAAGCGCCGGTACGCACTGCAATTTCAACCTACCACCGACGCCGGCGACTTGACGATCTCCATTTGCGTGTCTGATAGCGCCGTTGGATGTGTGCAAAATTGGCCCCATAAGCCGGGGAAACGGCGTCCAATTTTGACCCCTCCCTGCCACCTCGAACGCTGCATTCGCTCGGTTTCTTAGAGAAACCTCGATAGGCCCAAGTCATTGATTTTGCTTTCGCATTCAATGCCGTGGATTTCGATCGCCTACCTACAGTATCTAAGTTTTCGAAGTTTGGGATATCCCAAAATATATACACCAGCGTGCAACGTCATAGGGCCTTTTCAAAGGCTGGAACCTGTGTTTGTCTATACAAATACAAAGACCCCAGAGGAACTCATGTGTATCAGAACCGCCCGCGAAGCA